>NZ_PGFE01000009.1 GCF_002797595.1 Sediminihabitans luteus | reverse complement strand
CGGTCGCGGTGGTGGTGTCGGTCATCGGATCTCCTCGAGTGCGGTGGGAAGTCCTTCGGGGTTGGGGGTGGCCGGGGTGCCGGCGAGGTCCTGCTCGCCGGCGGTGTCGGCGAGCTCGGTGAGGTAGGCCTGGGCGTCGAGGGCTGCGGAGCAGCCGGTCCCGGCGGCGGTGATGGCTTGGCGGTAGAGGTGGTCGACGGCGTCGCCGGCGGCGAAGACGCCGGGGATGTTCGTGCGGGTCGTGGGGTGCTCGACGACGATGTATCCGTCGGTGTCGAGGGTGATCTGGCCCTTGACGAGGTCGGTGCGGGGGTCGTGCCCGATCGCGACGAACAGTCCGGTCGCGTCGAGGTCGCGGGTCTCGCCGGTGAGGGTGTCGCGCAGGGTGATGCCTTCGACCTTCGAGTCGCCGGCGATCGCGACGACCTCGGCGTTCCAGGCGAACTCGATCTTAGGGTCGGCGTGGGCGCGGTCGGCCATGATCTTCGACGCGCGCAGCTCGTCGCGGCGGTGGACCATCGTGACCTTCGACGCGAACCGGGTCAGGAACGTGGCTTCCTCGACCGCGGAGTCCCCGCCGCCGACGACGACGATGTGCTGGTCGCGGAAGAAGAATCCGTCGCAGGTCGCGCACCAGGAGACCCCGCGGCCGGACAGGCGCTTCTCGTCGTCGAGGCCGAGCTCGCGGTACGCGGAGCCGGTCGACAGGATCACGGCGCGGGCGCGGTAGGTGTCGCCGTTGACGGTCGTGATGGTCTTGACGGGTCCGTGCAGGGCGACGGTCTCGGCGTCGTCGTACTCGATGCGGGCGCCGAACTTCTCGGCCTGGGCGCGCATGTTCTCCATGAGGTCGGGTCCCATGACGCCCTCGGGGAAGCCGGGGAAGTTCTCGACCTCGGTGGTGTTCATCAGCGCGCCGCCCGCGGTCACGGACCCGGCCAGGACCACGGGCTCGAGGCCTGCGCGCGCGGCGTAGACCGCGGCGGTGTACCCGGACGGGCCGGACCCGATGATGACCAGATCGTG
>NZ_PGFE01000008.1 GCF_002797595.1 Sediminihabitans luteus | reverse complement strand
GTGAGGGTGGGGCTGGACTTGGGTGACTGGGTCTGGTAAGTTGGAGAAGTTGCCCCGGGTTCGGGTCGCTGAGGTTCGGCGGTTCGGGACGGTGCGCGTCGGTTGTTTGAGAACTCAACAGTGTGCTTGATAGTCAATGCCAAATGTCCGTCTCGGATGGCTGGCCGGCTCAATTCTGGGTTGGTGGTCGTTCGGTGGTGGATTTCTTTGGACAATGGATTTGAAAACGTTGGTTTTCGAGTCTGATTGCCAGATTAACTGACTGCACCTTCGGGGTGTGGTTGCTTCGTATGGTTGTTGACTGGCCTGGTTCTGCCGGGTTGGTTGATGTTGAACATTTACGGAGAGTTTGATCCTGGCTCAGGACGAACGCTGGCGGCGTGCTTAACACATGCAAGTCGAACGGTGAAGCCCAGCTTGCTGGGTGGATCAGTGGCGAACGGGTGAGTAACACGTGAGAAACCTGCCCCTGACTTCGGGATAAGCCTTGGAAACGGGGTCTAATACCGGATATGACGCGCCCTCGCATGAGGTGTGTGTGGAAAGATTTATCGGTTGGGGATGGTCTCGCGGCCTATCAGCTTGTTGGTGGGGTAATGGCCTACCAAGGCGACGACGGGTAGCCGGCCTGAGAGGGCGACCGGCCACACTGGGACTGAGACACGGCCCAGACTCCTACGGGAGGCAGCAGTGGGGAATATTGCACAATGGGCGCAAGCCTGATGCAGCGACGCCGCGTGAGGGATGAAGGCCTTCGGGTTGTAAACCTCTTTCAGCAGGGAAGAAGCGAAAGTGACGGTACCTGCAGAAGAAGCGCCGGCTAACTACGTGCCAGCAGCCGCGGTAATACGTAGGGCGCAAGCGTTGTCCGGAATTATTGGGCGTAAAGAGCTCGTAGGCGGTTTGTCGCGTCTGGTGTGAAAACTCAAGGCTCAACCTTGAGCTTGCATCGGGTACGGGCAGACTAGAGTGCGGTAGGGGTGACTGGAATTCCTGGTGTAGCGGTGGAATGCGCAGATATCAGGAGGAACACCGATGGCGAAGGCAGGTCACTGGGCCGCAACTGACGCTGAGGAGCGAAAGCATGGGGAGCGAACAGGATTAGATACCCTGGTAGTCCATGCCGTAAACGTTGGGCACTAGGTGTGGGGCTCATTCCACGAGTTCCGTGCCGCAGCAAACGCATTAAGTGCCCCGCCTGGGGAGTACGGCCGCAAGGCTAAAACTCAAAGGAATTGACGGGGGCCCGCACAAGCGGCGGAGCATGCGGATTAATTCGATGCAACGCGAAGAACCTTACCAAGGCTTGACATACACCGGAAACTTCCAGAGATGGTTGCCCCGCAAGGTCGGTGTACAGGTGGTGCATGGTTGTCGTCAGCTCGTGTCGTGAGATGTTGGGTTAAGTCCCGCAACGAGCGCAACCCTCGTCCTATGTTGCCAGCACGTGATGGTGGGGACTCATAGGAGACTGCCGGGGTCAACTCGGAGGAAGGTGGGGATGACGTCAAATCATCATGCCCCTTATGTCTTGGGCTTCACGCATGCTACAATGGCCGGTACAAAGGGCTGCGATACCGCGAGGTGGAGCGAATCCCAAAAAGCCGGTCTCAGTTCGGATTGGGGTCTGCAACTCGACCCCATGAAGTCGGAGTCGCTAGTAATCGCAGATCAGCAACGCTGCGGTGAATACGTTCCCGGGCCTTGTACACACCGCCCGTCAAGTCACGAAAGTCGGTAACACCCGAAGCCGGTGGCCCAACCCTTGTGGAGGGAGCTGTCGAAGGTGGGACTGGCGATTGGGACTAAGTCGTAACAAGGTAGCCGTACCGGAAGGTGCGGCTGGATCACCTCCTTTCTAAGGAGCTCATCTCCTTGCTGGTCGGCTCACGCCGGTTGGTGGGGCAGAGGCCATGGCTCGCACCGTTCGCGTGCGGGGATGGTTGCTCATGGGTGGAACATTGACGAAGCGAGCTCGAGCGTGCCTGGTGGCTAGTACACCGTCGGCCGGCATCCCTGTGGGGGTGGTGGTTGGTGGGGGGAAGACCGGTGGGTGGGTTCGGGGGAGCGTAGAGCACACTGTTGGGTCCCCAGATCATCGGCGCCCGGTCGGGTCCTTGCCTTCGGGTGGGGGTGCGGTCGTGGGGTGGTGGGACTGGTACGGGTCATCATGAACGGTGCACGGTTGTGTACTCAGTAGGGTGGGATCGTCGGTAGCTTGAGAACTGCACAGTGGACGCGAGCATCTTTGAAATCAAAGATTTATTCTTTGGTATCTGCAATTTTGTGTTGTTGAAGTTTTTAAGGGCACAGGGTGGATGCCTTGGCACTAGGAGCCGATGAAGGACGTTGTAGCCTGCGATAAGCCTCGGGGAGTTGGCAAACGAACCGTGATCCGAGGATTTCCGAATGGGGGAACCCCGCCAGAGCTATGTCTGGTGACCCGCACCTGAATATATAGGGTGTGTGGAGGGAACGTCGGGAAGTGAAACATCTCAGTACCGACAGGAAGAGATATTCCGTGAGTAGTGGCGAGCGAAAGCGGAACAGGCCAAACCGTGCATGTGTGATAGCTGCCAGGCGTTGCATGTACGGGGTTGTGGGACCTTTCGGACCGGTCTGGTGAACGGTCGAGGAGTCAGAAAATCGCGTCATAGTCGAACGGCATTGAAAGGCCGGGCACAGAGGGTGTGACCCCCGTAGACGAAATGGCGTGATCTCCTGAAGGGGATCCCAAGTAGCACGGGGCCCGAGAAATCCCGTGTGAATCCGTCAAGACCACTTGATAAGCCTAAATACTACCTAGTGACCGATAGCGGACCAGTACCGTGAGGGAAAGGTGAAAAGTACCCCGGGAGGGGAGTGAAATAGTACCTGAAACCGTGTGCCTACAATCCGTTGGAGCCTCCCTAGCAGGGGTGACAGCGTGCCTTTTGAAGAATGAGCCTGCGAGTTAGTGCTCAGTGGCGAGGTTAACCCGTGTGGGGAAGCCGTAGCGAAAGCGAGTCCGAATAGGGCGTCCATAGTCGCTGGGTCTAGACCCGAAGCGAAGTGATCTAGCCATGGGCAGGTTGAAGCGCGGGTAAGACCGCGTGGAGGACCGAACCCACCAGGGTTGAAAACCTGGGGGATGACCTGTGGTTAGGGGTGAAAGGCCAATCAAACTTCGTGATAGCTGGTTCTCCCCGAAATGCATTTAGGTGCAGCCTCGCGTGTTTCTTGCCGGAGGTAGAGCTACTGGATTGCCGATGGGCCCTACCAGGTTACTGACGTAAGCCAAACTCCGAATGCCGGTAAGTGAGAGCGCGGGAGTGAGACTGCGGGGGATAAGCTCCGTAGTCGAGAGGGAAACAGCCCAGACCACCAGCTAAGGCCCCTAAGCGTGTGCTAAGTGGGAAAGGATGTGGAGTTGCACAGACAACCAGGAGGTTGGCTTAGAAGCAGCCACCCTTGAAAGAGTGCGTAATAGCTCACTGGTCAAGTGATTCCGCGCCGACAATGTAGCGGGGCTCAAGTACACCGCCGAAGCTGTGGCATTCACACATGAGCTAGGCCTTCGTGGTCCAGGCGTGTGGATGGGTAGGGGAGCGTCGTGTGGGCAGTGAAGCGGCGGAGGAATCCAGCCGTGGAGCCTACACGAGTGAGAATGCAGGCATGAGTAGCGAAAGACGGGTGAGAAACCCGTCCGCCGAATGATCAAGGGTTCCAGGGCCAGGCTAATCCGCCCTGGGTAAGTCGGGACCTAAGGCGAGGCCGACAGGCGTAGTCGATGGACAAGGAGTTGATATTCTCCTACCGGCGAAGAACCGCCCATACCGAGCCCGGTGATGCTAAGCACCCAATCCGGCACAACTGTCACCTTCGGGTGACGCCGTGCCGGGGCGCGTGCGACCCGAACCGGTAGTAGGTAAGCGTATTAACAGGAGTGACGCAGGAAGGTAGTCGCACGTGGCGATGGTTGTCCACGTCTAAGGTCGTAGGGAGTCAGGTAGGCAAATCCGCCTGGCACGTATCCTGAGAGCCGACAGTGACCGCGTATGCGGGAACGCGATGATCCTATGCTGCCGAGAAAAGCTTCGACGCGAGGTTCCAGCCGCCCGTACCCCAAACCGACTCAGGTGATCAGGTAGAGAATACTAAGGCGATCGAGAGAATCGTGGTTAAGGAACTCGGCAAAATGCCCCCGTAACTTCGGGAGAAGGGGGGCCTGAAGCGTGAACCCACTTGCTGGGGGAGCGTGGAGGGCCGCAGAGACCAGGGAGAAGCGACTGTTTACTAAAAACACAGGTCCGTGCTAAGTCGCAAGACGATGTATACGGACTGACGCCTGCCCGGTGCTGGAAGGTTAAGAGGACGGGTCAGCCGCAAGGCGAAGCTCAGAATTTAAGCCCCAGTAAACGGCGGTGGTAACTATAACCATCCTAAGGTAGCGAAATTCCTTGTCGGGTAAGTTCCGACCTGCACGAATGGCGTAACGACTTCTCCGCTGTCTCAACCGCGAACTCGGCGAAATTGCACTACGAGTAAAGATGCTCGTTACGCGCAGCAGGACGGAAAGACCCCGGGACCTTTACTATAGCTTGATATTGGTGTTCGGTACGGCTTGTGTAGGATAGGTGGGAGACTGTGAAGCGCACGCGCCAGCGTGTGTGGAGTCAACGTTGAAATACCACTCTGGTCGTTCTGGATTCCTAACCTCGGTCCGTGATCCGGATCAGGGACAGTGTCTGGTGGGTAGTTTAACTGGGGCGGTTGCCTCCCAAAATGTAACGGAGGCGCTCAAAGGTTCCCTCAGCCTGGTTGGCAATCAGGTGTCGAGTGCAAGTGCACAAGGGAGCTTGACTGTGAGACTGACAGGTCGAGCAGGGACGAAAGTCGGAACTAGTGATCCGGCGGTGGCTTGTGGAAGCGCCGTCGCTCAACGGATAAAAGGTACCCCGGGGATAACAGGCTGATCTTGCCCAAGAGTCCATATCGACGGCATGGTTTGGCACCTCGATGTCGGCTCGTCGCATCCTGGGGCTGGAGTAGGTCCCAAGGGTTGGGCTGTTCGCCCATTAAAGCGGTACGCGAGCTGGGTTTAGAACGTCGTGAGACAGTTCGGTCCCTATCCGCTGCGCGCGCAGGAAACTTGAGAAGGGCTGTCCCTAGTACGAGAGGACCGGGACGGACGAACCTCTGGTGTGCCAGTTGTTCCGCCAGGAGCACGGCTGGTTAGCTACGTTCGGAAGGGATAACCGCTGAAAGCATCTAAGCGGGAAGCCTGCTTCAAGATGAGGTTTCCATACCCTCCGGGGTGAGAGGCACCCAGCTAGACCACTGGGTAGATAGGCCGGATGTGGAAGGCAGGACTAACGACTGCCGCAGCTGACCGGTACTAATCAGCCGACAACTTCACAACCCAAAACATGTTGCACGCGTCCACTGTGCGGTTCCCGAGATACGGGCACCACAACCCCCACACACCACCGGTGTGAGACGGGGCTGAACCCGAACATCTCCATAGAGTTACGGCGGTCACAGCGAAGGGGAAACGCCCGGTCCCATTCCGAACCCGGAAGCTAAGCCCTTCAGCGCCGATGGTACTGCCCTGGAGACGGGGTGGGAGAGTAGGACGCCGCCGGACAACCATTCACCAAAGGCCCACCCCACACGGGGTGGGCCTTTGG
>NZ_PGFE01000007.1 GCF_002797595.1 Sediminihabitans luteus | reverse complement strand
GCACCGTCCCGAACCGCCGAACCTCAGCGACCCGAACCCGGGGCAACTTCTCCAACTTACCAGACCCAGTCACCCAAGTCCAGCCCCACCCTCACACCCAACCAACCACCAGAACCCGCACCAAAGCGCAGAAATCCCAGCAGAAGAAGAACCATGAGGGGGTGGTCACACCCACGGGACCGGCCACCCGTATCCGAACCGAAGTCCTTCGCGGTGTCCGTGCCTCCCTGTCGGGCTGACATCCAGAACATTACATGCCCCCAGCCCACGACACCAAATCCCCCCGACGTGACCGCGCACACGTCGGGGGTATCGCCGCGATCTCGCCGCTCCCCGCGGGTGCGCGGGCTGCCGCACGCGTCTCCCCAGGTCAGGCCGGTGGCCGAGCGTGCAGGGCCAGGGCCAGGGCCAGGGCCTCACGCCAACGCCGGCACGGAGTCCGTGATCGGGCCAGTGTTCGCCGCGTCGCCTGGACCCTCGAGCTCCTGGCCGCTGGGGTGCAGGTGTCCCCGCCCGGATCGGGAGCCGACCCTTGCCGATCAGGTGTCGAACGGCTGCGGCGGACTGCTGGGAGCCCCGTGTTGCGGCAGGCTCGTCCGGGCAGCAGCACCCGCTCCCTCGGCCGTGGCTGCCCACGGCCGCAGGACTCTGGCCCCTGCCTCGCCGGAGGTCGCCGAGCGGGCTCGTCGCACAGCTCGCGGCGCGCAGGACTCGAGGCCCCGGTCTCCCCGGACATCGACGAGCAGGGCTCGTCGCGCCGCCTGGTGCAGGACTGACTCGTGCAGGACGCGGGCTCCCGGTCTTCCCGGACGCCGACGGGCCGGCCCCCACGCGATGCGTGAGAACCGGCCCGTGCGACCGACGGACAGGGCGACTGCTCGCCCTGGGTGTCAGACCGTCGCGCCCGCCGGCTCCGTCGGACGCGCAGCGCCCTTGGCGTAGGCGCGCGCCTCGTCGAACTCGGCGTCGATCTCTGCGGCGTCCGCGGTGCGGCCGTTCACGTAGCTCACGACGAGCGCGACCACGAGGCACACCGCAAATCCGGGCACGATCTCGTAGAGCGTGTCGCTGAGCGCGGTCTTGCCCCACACGAACGCGACCACGCCTCCCGAGATCATCCCGGCGAGCGCGCCCCAGCGCGAGAGGCCCTTCCAGTAGAGGCTCAGCAGGATGATCGGGCCGAACGCGGCGCCGAAGCCGGCCCAGGCGAACCCGACGAGGTCGAGCACCGAGCTCTCGGGGTCGAGGGCGATGACGCCGGCGACCACGGTCACGACCAGCACGCCGACGCGGCCGAGCACGATGCCCTTCTTCGCCGTCGCCTGCTTGCCCACGATCATGTAGAGGTCCTCGACCAGCGCGGACGACGAGACGATGAGCTGCGACGAGATGGTCGACATGATCGCTGCGAGCACGGCCGCGAGCACGAGGCCGGCGACGAGCGGGTGGAACAGGATCTGCGAGAGCTCGAGGAACACGGTCTCCGGGTCGTCGAGGGTCAGGCCCTGGACCTGGAAGTACGCGATTCCGATGAGGCCGGTCATGACGGCACCGAGCGCGGTGACGATCATCCAGCCGATACCGATGCGGCGTCCGGTCTTCGCGTCACCAGGCGAGCGCATCGCCATGAAGCGGACGATGATGTGCGGCTGCCCGAAGTAGCCGAGGCCCCAGGCGAGCGACGAGACGACACCCATGACGGTCGCGCCGGCGACGAGCGACATGCCGTTGGTGCCGTTGGCGAGATCGGCGTCGTGGATGCCGTCGACCATGCCGCTCCAGCCACCGACCTTGGTCAGTCCGATGATCGGCACGGCAACGAGCGCCGCGAGCATGAGGAGCCCCTGGGCGACGTCGGTCCAGGTCGCGCCGAGGAACCCGCCGAAGAGCGTGTAGGTGAGGGTCACGACGATAACCAGGAGCATGCCGAGGGTGTACGCGGACATCCCCCAGTGGTCGCCGATGTCGAACGAGCTCTCGAAGAACTTGCCGCCGGCCACCATGCCCGAGGAGACGTAGAAGGTAAAGAAGACGAGCACGATCACGCCCGCGGTCATGCGGAGCGCACGCGACGAGTCGCGGAGCCGGTTCTCGAAGAAGCTCGGGATGGTGATCGAGTTCTTCGCGACCTCGGTGTAGGCGCGAAGCCGGGGTGCCACGAACTTCCAGTTGAGCCACGCACCGACCGTCAGGCCGATCGCGATCCACGCGGAGACGAGCCCCGACGCGTAGACGGCGCCGGGGAGCCCGAGCAGGAGCCACCCGGACATGTCCGAGGCGCCGGCGCTGAGCGCCGCCTGCCCCGGGCTGAGCCGACGGCCGCCGAGCATGTAGTCGTCCATGTCGCTCGTGTTGCGATAGGCCGACCAGCCGATCGCCAGCATCGCGAGCATGTAGGCGACGATCGCGATCGTCTGCCAGGTCTGGTCACTCATGAAATGAGTACCTCTCCATGTTCTTGGTAGTCGGCGCGCCGGCGGCGCACCCAAAGCCATGGAGTCTGTCAGTCGGCTTCGAGGAACGGTCAAGTGCGATGCTTCACAAGTCATGAATCTTTGATGACGGGTGCCCGAATGGTCTGGGAATGGTCAGTCGCCCGAGGCGCTCGTGACGCCGCGCCGGCGATTCCCCCGCAGCCGCACGGTCGCACCGCGCAGCGCCGACGCGCTCCCGTGCGCAGCGCGGCGCCGGCCGCAGGTCCCAACGTCCTGACACCCCGCGTCGGCCGTCGACCGAGGAGCGGTCAGGTTCGTCTCAGGATGTGTCGGAGTTGTGACGGCGCCGTGCGCCGCCGCCGCTCAGCGCCGTGTCACACGGGCCGATCCGGCGCTCAGCGCGGCCAGCCGTGGCAGGATCTCGGCCCCGGCCGCGCGCAGCCCGTCGTGCAGGTACTCGTTGGTGACCCAGACCTGGGACGCGCCGAGCCCGTCGGCCGTGTCGAGCGCGAGGTCGAGGTCGACGTACGGGTCGTCGACGTACTGCACCGAGGCGACCGGCACCTCGTTCGCCGCGAGCACCTCGAGGTCGTAGAGCGCGGGCCACTCGGTGCGCGCCGCGAGCGCCTCGGCGACGCCCCGGAACGGTCGCAGCGCGCGCACCTGCTCGACCATCCACGGGAAGGTCGCCTCCCCCGTGAGGGTCAGCGGGCGGCGTCCGCGGGCGAGGTCGGACGCGTCGTGCACCTGCTGGGCGGCCCAGCCGCCCGCCCGCTCGCCCTGGTGGTAGATGGACTCCTGCAGCACCATGTAGAGCGGGTTGGCGTCGAAGCCGGTCCGGCGCTCGACCTCGGCGAGGAACGGGTCGGCAAGGCTGCCGTCGGACGCGAGCGCCCCCTCGAGAAGCCAGTGCAGCTCGTCGGCGCCCGTGCTCATGCCGAGCGACATGCCGAGCGTGCGCAGCCGGTCGAGGGTCAGCACGTCGCCGGCGGGCAGCACGACCTCGCCCGACGACGCGACGTCCGCGAGGTGGTCGAGCAGACCCTCGTCCTCGGGGTGGTCGCGCAGGTACGCGCGGTTGCGCGAGAGCTGGCGCGGGACGGTGCGCTCGTAGACCTGCTCCGCGGTCGCGTGCACGGGCGGCAGGCCGCCCGTGGTCCAGCACGACACGAGCGCCTCGGGGTGACGCGACAGGTAGGTCAACGTGATGAACCCGCCGAAAGACTGCCCGAGCGTCGCCCACCGTCGGCCGCCGTACACCGTACGTCGCACCACCTCGGCGTCCTCGACGATCGCGTCGGCCCGGAAGCAGGCGAGGTAGTCGGCCGCGAGCGCGTCGTCGTCGAACGAGCGGACGACGGCACCGTCCACGCGCGACGAGCGCCCGGTCCCCCGCTGGTCGAGCAGGACGACGCGGTGGGTCGCGAGCGCCGTCGTCCACCAGCCCCCGGACGACGTCGGGCGGGGGCCCGCACCGCCCGGGCCGCCCTGGAGGAACAGCAGCAGCGGGAGGTCTTCGCCGTCGCGGGCCGGGTCGGCGATCTCGCGCGCGAGGACGCGGATCGCGCCGAATCGCGTCGGGTCGGCGTGGTCCACCGGGACCTCGACCACGTGGTCGCGGACGACGAGGCCCGCGGTCCGGTAGGTGCGGGTGCTGCGCGCGGATGAGCTCATGGCCCCCACGGTAGGCGGCGGGCCGCGCGGGTGTCAGGCGCCTGACGCCCGGGGGCCCGGCGGCACGCGGGTCAGCCGCAGATGCCCTCGGGCAGCGTCTCCGGCGTGGGCGTGGGCGTGGGCGTGGGCGCAGCGTCCGCCCCGGTGCCGTCCGCCGCGGTGTCACCCGACCCTGCGCCGTCCGACCCGTTGCCGTCCGTACCCGTGTCACCCGACCCGTTGCCGTCCGTACCCGTGTCACCCGACCCGTTGCCGTCCGACCCTGTGCCGTCCGCACCCGACGTGCCCGCGGACGCCGTCGCCGCGGCCGACGGGTCGGGCGCCGGGACGTAGTCGGCGGGCGGCTCGTCGTTCACGAGGCGCTGCCAGACCGCGTCGGACTCGGCCGTCCAGTCGACGCGGCCCGACTTGTGCACGGAGTCCACGACCGGCAGCTCGGTGAAGATGACGTCCGACGGGCGCAGGTTACGCATCGAGAACACGAGGCCGACCACGGACTTCGGGTCGGCGAGCTGCGGGTCGGCGACCACGGACTTGAGCACCGCCGAGACCATCGCGTACAGCTGCGAGGAGTCGGTGAGGACGTTCTTCGACTTGATCTCGCGCTGCATGGCGTTGAGGAACGTCTGCTGGCGCGTGATGCGCGTCAGGTCGCTCCCGAGCTCGAGACCCATGCCCGTGCCGTGGCGCGCGCGCAGGAACTTGATCGACGTGCGGCCGTCGAGCCTGTTCGGGCCCGCGGGCAGGTCGAGCGTGCCGTAGCGCGGGTCCTCGTGCACCGGTTCGGGCAGGCACAGGGGCACCCCGTCCATCGCGTCGACCACGCCGATGACCCCGGTCATCTTGAGGATCACGTGGTTGGTGATGGTCAGGCCGGTCAGGGACTGCACCGCCGTGATGGTGCACGCCGCGGCGTAGTCCATGTCCGTGCCGCCCTGCGCCCCGGTGTCGAACGCCCAGTTGAACTGGCCGACGTACGGCTGCGACATCGACCCGTCCGGGAGCTTGCACGCCGGGAGCTGGACCCACGAGTCGCGCGGGATCGACACGACCTCGACGCGCGAGCGGTCGCCCGAGACGTGCACGACGAACGTCGTGTCGGAGCGCATCCCCGTGGAGTCCGCCGCGCCCGCGATCTTCACGTTCTCCTCGTCGCGGAAGTCCGTGCCCATCACGAGGATGTTGAGCTCCTGGCCCGCGTACGGGTCGTCCGGGTCC
The DNA here is from genome assembly GCF_002797595.1 of Sediminihabitans luteus. Classification (GTDB taxonomy): domain Bacteria; phylum Actinomycetota; class Actinomycetes; order Actinomycetales; family Cellulomonadaceae; genus Paraoerskovia; species Paraoerskovia lutea. Next base: position 137,405 of record NZ_PGFE01000007.1, on the reverse strand, counting down.
GCGGGCGGCTTCGAGGGCGCCGGCCCCGCGACCAGCCCGTCGACGTGGCTCACCTCGATGTCGTTCGTGAAGTCGACGTACGCCGCGACGGCGCCCGTCGTGACGAAGGTCAGGACCGCCGTGAGCGCGAGCGCCGCGTACCGCGCCGCACGACGGCTCGGGCGCTGCCCCGCGTGGCGCGGGGGCGCGACCAGGACGTCGTCGGGCTTGGACATGCGCCGGATCATAGCGCCTGCAGATTTCACCGGACGACACGTGTCCGGGACGCGCGGCCTACGCTCGTGCCATGCCCACGCTGCTGCTCGTCCGTCACGGCCGCACCACGGCCAACACCCAGGGGATCCTCGCGGGCCGGGCGCGCGGCGTCCGGCTCGACGAGGTCGGGCGCCGGCAGGCCGCCCACGCGGCCATGCGGCTCGCCGGACTCCCCCTGGCCCGCGTCGTCACGAGCCCCCTCGAACGGTGCCGGCAGACGGCGCGCGCGATCCTCGCGCAGCAGGCCGACGCCCCCGAGCCCGTCGTCGAGCACGGCCTCACCGAGTGCGACTACGGGAGCTGGCAGGGGCGCGCGCTGCGCGAGCTCGCGGACGAGCCGCTCTGGTCGGTCGTGCAGCGGCACCCGTCCGCCGCGACGTTCCCCGGTGGTGAGTCCCTCGTGGGGATGCAGGCGCGCAGCGTCGCCGCGGTCCGGCGCATCGACGCCGACGTCGCCGAGCAGCACGGGCCCGGGGCCGTCTGGGTCGCCGTCACGCACGGTGACGTCGCCAAGGCCGTCCTCGCCGACGCGCTCGGCATGCACCTCGACCTGTTCCAGCGCATCACGGTCGGTCCCGCGGCCGTGTCCGTCGTCCGGTACGGCACGCACCGGCCCGAGGTCGTCGCGACCAACACCGACGACGGCGACCTCGGGTGGCTCCGCGCGTCCGCTGCGGTCGGCGACGCACCCGTGGGCGGGGGCGCGGGGCACGACGCCGCGCCCCGCCGCTCCTAGAGTGGAACCATGCCCACCCTCGTGCACGAGTACGACTGGCCCGACCGCGTCGTGATCGGGACCGTCGGCCGCCCCGGCGACCGCGCCTTCTACCTGCAGGCCCGCACGGGTGCGCGCTGCACGAGCGTGCTGCTCGAGAAGCAGCAGTCCGCGGCGCTCGCCGACGGGATCCAGCAGCTCCTGGACCACCTCATGACCGAGGGCGGCAACCCGTTCGGCATCCCGGGCGAGGCGCCCGCGGGCCTGGCCGACGTCGACCCGCTCGACCAGCCCGTCGAGACGGAGTTCCGGGCCGGGACCATCCGGTTGTCCTGGGACCCGCGGACCGCGCAGACCGTGGTCGAGGTGTTCCCGGTCGAGGAGGAGCGCCCCGACGACGAGCCCGACCTCTGGGACGACCCCGCGGACGAGCCGGAGCCGGACGACGAGCGCGAGGTGCTCGTCGTCCGCATGCCCGTGGGCACGGCCCGCGCGTTCGTCGAGCGCACCCGCACCGTCGTGCGCTCGGGCCGCCCGCCCTGCCCGCTGTGCGGCGCGCCGGTCGACCCCGACGGCCACGAGTGCGACCTGCCGTGAACGAGCCGCCCGTCGACCTCGGGACGGACCCGCTCGAGGTCGTCGGACGCATCCGCACCGCCTCGAACGCGACCTTCGTCGGCACGGTCGGCGGCGTCAGCGTCGTCTACAAGCCCGTGGCCGGCGAGAACCCGCTGTGGGACTTCCCCGACGGGACGCTCGCGCAGCGCGAGGTCGCCGCGTACCTCGTCTCGGAGGCGACGGGCTGGGACGTCGTACCCCTCACGTGGCTGCGCGACGGACCCGCCGGCCCGGGGATGGTCCAGCTCTGGCAGGACGAGGACCGCACGTCGTCCCCCGTCGACCTCGTCCCGTCGCACGCCGTGGACGACGGCTGGCACGCCGTCCTGCAGGGAACGGACGCGGACGGCGCACCCGTGACCGTGGTCCACGAGGACACACCGGCGCTGCGCCGCGTCGCGGTGCTCGACGTGGTGCTCAACAACGCCGACCGCAAGGGCGGCCACGTGCTGCCCATGCCCGACGGCCGCCGGCTCGGGGTCGACCACGGCGTGACGTTCCACGTCGAGCCCAAGCTGCGCACCGTGCTGTGGGGCTGGGTGGGCGAGCCGCTCGACCCCGACGAGCTCGACGGGGTCGCCCGCGTGCGCGCGAGCCTCGACGGGGACCTCGGCGCACGGCTGCGCGAGCTCCTCACCGCCGACGAGGTGCGCGCGCTCGGGGCGCGCTGCGACCGCCTGCTCGCCGAGCGGCGGTTCCCCGACCACGAGGGGGACATGCCCGCGGTCCCGTGGCCGCCCTTCTGACGCAGGTCAGTCGAGCGCGCGGAGCCGCTCGAGCTCGACCCGCCGCGCGGCCTGCGCGACCGGGTCGGGCACCGGCAACGACGCGAGCAGACGCTGCGTGTACGGGTCGGACGGCGAACCCAGCACCTGCTCGCCCGTGCCCTCCTCGACGAGCCGGCCCCGGTAGAGCACCGCGATACGGTCGGCCAGCAGGTCCACGACCGCGAGGTCGTGCGAGATGAACAGGCACGCGAACCCGAGCTCGGCCTGGAGCTCGGCGAACAGGTCGAGCACCCGGGCCTGGACCGACACGTCGAGCGCCGACGTCGGCTCGTCGGCCACGAGCAGCTCGGGGTCGAGCGCGAGCGCCCGGGCGAGCGAGACGCGCTGACGCTGCCCGCCGGACAGCTCGTGCGGGAACCTGTCGCCGTACGCGCGCGGGAGCTGGACCGCCTCGAGGAGCTCGTCGACCCGCGCCCGTGCGGCCCCGACGTCGCGGGCCCGCCCGTGCACCACGAGCGGCTCGGCCACGCAGTCGGCGATCGTCAGCAGCGGGTTGAAGCTCGACGCCGGGTCCTGGAAGACGAACCCGATGCGCGGGCGCACGGGCCGCAGCTCGCGCGGTCGCACGCCGTGCATCTCGGTGCCCAGCACCTGCAGCGAACCGCCCGTGACCTTCGTCAGGCCGGCGATGGCCCGCCCGATGGTCGACTTGCCCGAGCCGGACTCGCCGACCAGCCCGAGCACCTCGCCGGGCCGGATCGTCAGGTCGACGCCCTGCACGGCCCGGAAGCCCGGCGTCCGGAAGCGCCCCGGGTAGGTGATCTCCAGCCCGCGCGCGGCGACGACGGGCTCGGCCTCGGCCCAGCCCGCGGGACGGGCCGCGGCACGCTCCGCCGTCCGCGCCCGCGCCTCGCCGATGCGCGGGACCGACCCCAGGAGGCGGCGCGTGTAGTCGTCCTGCGGCGCGGCGAACAGCTCGCCGACGGGCGCCTGCTCGACGACCTTGCCCTGGTACATGACGGCGACCGTGTCGGCGAGGTCCGCCACGACGCCCATGTTGTGCGTGATCAGCACGATCGCGGTGCCGAACTCGTCGCGCACGCGGCGCAGCAGGTCCAGGATCTCGGCCTGGACCGTGACGTCGAGCGCGGTCGTCGGCTCGTCGGCGACGATGAGCCCGGGGTCGAGCACGAGCGCCATCGCGATGATGATGCGCTGCTTCTGGCCGCCCGAGAACTGGTGCGGGTAGTGGTCGACGCGCTCGTCCGGGTCCGGGATGCCGACGCGTCCGAGGATCTCGATCGCGCGGCGACGCCCCTCGGCCTTGGAGACCTTGCCGTGCGCGCGCAGGCCCTCGGCGATCTGCCAGCCGACCGTGTAGACGGGGTTGAGCGCGGCCGACGGCTCCTGGAACACCATCGCGACGTCGGTGCCCCGCACGCGGCGCAGCTGCGACGCGCTGAGCGAGACGACGTCGTGCTCGGCCGTCCCGGCCTTGTTCGCGAGGACGACCGCCCCGCGCGCGGTCGCGTTCTCGGGCAGCAGGCCGAGGATGGTCTTCGCGGTCACGGTCTTGCCCGACCCCGACTCGCCGACCACGGCGAGGACCTCGCCCGGACGGACGGTCAGGTCGACGCCGTCGACCGCACGGACCGCGCCCGCGTCGGTCGCGAACGAGACCGCGAGGTCACGGATGCGGACGGCGACGGCTCCGGCGTCCGCCGCCGTGCGGGTGCTGGTGGGCGCGGTCATGACCGGTCCTCCCCTTCGAGGGTGTCGAGCTGAGAGGCCTCGCCCGGCAGGGTGAGCTCGTCCGTGACGACGCCGCCGGGCACGGTCGGGGCCGCGACCGACGTCTGCTCGACGCGGCCGGCGACCTGCTTGCTGAGGCGACGCGACCGCAGGCGCGGGTCCGCGAGGTCGTTGAGGGACTCGCCGACGAGCGTGATGCCCAGGACGGACAGCACGATCGCGAGCCCCGGGAACAGCGCCGTCCACCAGATGCCCGACGAGACGTCGGCGATGGCCTTGTTCAGGTCGTAGCCCCACTCGGCCGCCGCCGTCGGCTCGATGCCGAAGCCCAGGAACCCGAGGCCCGCGAGGGTCAGCACCGCCTCGGAGGCGTTGAGCGTGACGATGAGCGGGAGCGTGCGGGTCGAGTTGCGCAGCACGTGCCGCACCATGATCCGCAGGTGCGGGGTGCCGATCACGCGGGCCGAGTCGATGAACGCCTCGCCCTTGATGCGCACGACCTCGGAGCGCACGACCCGGAAGTACTGCGGGATGAACACGACCGTGATCGACAGCGCGGCCGCCAGGATGCCGCCCCACAGGTCGGACTGGCCGCCCGAGATGACGATCGCCGCGAGGATCGCGAGCAGCAGCGACGGGAACGAGTAGATCGCGTCGCACACGACCACCAGGACCCGGTCGATCCACCCGCCGAAGTACCCGGAGACCAGGCCGATGAGGATCCCGAGGAAGATCGACGCGACGATCGCGACGACGATCACGAGGGCCGCGGTCTGCGACCCCCAGATCACGCGGGACAGGACGTCGTAGCCGCCCACCGTCGTACCGAGCAGGTGGTCGGCCGACGGGGACTGCTGCGCGCCGAACGCGCCGTCGAGGTCGCGGAGCTGGCTGTAGCCGTAGGGCGCGAGGAGCGGGGCGAAGACCGCCGTCAGCACGAACGCCGCGGTCACGACCAGGCCCGCGACGAGCATCCCGCGCTGCAGGCCGACGCTCTGGCGCAGCTGGCGGACGACGGGGAGCCGGGACCACAGGGACGGACGGCGGGGTGCCGACGCCTTCGGGGCGGAGACTGCGGACGACATCTCAGTACCTCACTCGCGGGTCGATGAGCGCGGCGACCACGTCGACGACGAAGTTCGTGACCGCGACGACGACGGCGATCAGCACGACGATGCCCTGCACCGCCACGAAGTCCCGGGCCTGGAGGTACTCGGCCAGCTGGAAGCCGAGGCCCTTCCACTCGAAGGTCGTCTCGGTCAGGACCGCGCCAGAGAGCAGCAGCGCGATCTGCAGGCCGATGACCGTGATGATCGGGATGAGCGCGGGCCGCCACGCGTGCTTGCGCACGAGCCGCCGCTCCGAGACGCCCCGCGAGCGGGCCGCGGTCACGTACTCGGTCGAGAGCGTGCCGATCATGTTGGTGCGCACGAGCCGCAGGAACACCCCGGCCGTGAGCAGGCCCAGGGCGACCGCGGGCAGCACCGCGTGCATGAGGACGTCGCCGACTGCGTCCGGGTCGCCCGTGCGGATCGCGTCGACCAGGTAGAACCCCGTGGGGTCGTCGAGCATCTCGAGCTGGATCTCGGTGCCCGTCGTGGCACGGCCCGCGACCGGGAACCAGCCGAGGCTCACCGAGAACACGAGCTTGAGCAGCAGGCCCGCGAAGAACACGGGCGTGGCGTACGACAGGATCGCGGAGACGCGCAGCACCGCGTCGGGGAGCCGGTCGCGCCGGGCCGCCGCGATGCGGCCGAGCGGGATGCCCACCGCGAACGCGACGATCAGCGCGTAGACCGCGAGCTCGAGCGTCGCCGCACCGTACGTCGTCAGGACCTCGGTCACGGGACGGTTGTCGCTGATCGTCGTGCCGAAGTCGCCGTGCAGCAGGTTGCCGAGGTACTCGACGTACTGCACGAAGATCGGACGGTCGTAGCCCGCGGCGTGGATGCGCTCCTGGAGCTGCTCGGGGCTCAGCCGCCCGCCCTGTGCCGCCGTGATCGGGTCGCCCGTGGCCCGCATGAGCCAGAAGACGGTCGTGACCAGGATCAGCACGGTCGGGATGATGAGCAGGAACCGGATCACGACGTACCGGCCCAACCCTCCCCCACCCCCGGACCGTCGGGTCGGGCGGGGCCCCGTGGCGGGGTCCGGTGCTGTCGGCGACGGCTCGACGCCGGCCGGGGTCAGAGTGCTCATGGGTCCTGTCCAGGGGTGGTGCGGGGGGACTCGGGTGGCCCGCTCCGGTCGGAGCGGGCCACCCGAGGGCGCGGGGCGATCAGCCCTTCGCGAGCGCTCCGTAGCGGAACTTGAACGAGGCGTCGAGGGTGTCCTCGGTGCCCGTGACGTCCTTGCCGACCACGGCGACCTGCGCGCCCTGGAGGTAGGGGACGGTCGAGAGGTCCGCGGCGACGTCGTCCTGGATCTTCTCGATGAGCGCGGTGCGCGCGTCCGGGTCGGTCGTGACGGCCTGCTCGAGGATCTCGTCGTTCACCGCGCCGTTGTCGTAGTGGTTCCCGAGGAAGTTCTCCGTGAGGAAGAACGGCGTCAGGTAGTTGTCGGCGTCGGAGTAGTCCGGGAACCAGCCGAGCTGGTACGCCGGGTAGACGTCGGCCGTGCGGTCCTTGGAGTACTGGACCCACTCGGTGGTCTGCAGGTTGACCGTGAACAGGCCGCTCGACTCGAGCTGGTCCTTGATCAGCGCGTACTCGTCGGCCGACGACGGACCGTAGTGGTCGTTCGAGTACTGCAGGTCGAGCGTGACCGGCGCGGTGACGCCAGCGTCGGCGAGCGTCTGCTTCGCCTTCTCGACGTCCGGGGCGCCGGCGCCGTCGCCGTAGAGCTCCTTGAGCGACTCGGTCGCGCCCGTCAGGCCGTCCGGGACGTACGAGTACAGCGGGGTGTACGTGCCCTTGTAGACCTGCTCCGCGATCTCGTCGCGGTCGATCAGGTCGGCGACCGCCTGGCGCACTGCGAGCGCCTTGGCCGGGTCGGCCTCCGAGGTCTTCGCGCCGAACGGCTGGGTGTCGAAGTTGAACGTGATGTAGCGGATCTCGCCACCCGGTCCGTCGACCACCTTCACGCCGTCGTCCCCACGCAGCGAGTCGATGTCGGTCGCCGACAGGCTGCGGAACGCGACGTCGATGTTGCCCTGCTGGATGTCGAGCTTGAGGTTCGACGCCTCGGCGTAGTACTTGACGTTGATCTTCTCGGTCTTGGCCGCGCCCAGGACGCCCTGGTAGTCGGGGTTCGCCGTGTAGCCGACGAGCTCGTTGAGCTTGTAGCTGTCGATCACGTACTGGCCGGCGAACGCGTCGCCGTCGACGATGTCGGCGTCCGACGTCAGCGCGTCGGCCGAGAAGACCTCCTCGTCGACGATCGGGCCCGCCGGGCTCGAGAGGATCTGCGGGAAGACCTGGTCGTCCGCGCTCTTGAGGTGGAACACGACCGTCGTGTCGTCGGGGGCCTCGACGCTGTCCAGGTTGTAGAGCAGGGAGGCGGGGCCGTTCTCGTCGTTGATGGCGACCATGCGGTCGAACGAGAACTTCACGTCGGACGACGTCAGCGCGTGACCGTTGGCCCACGTGAGGCCCGCCTTGAGCTTGACCGTGTACTCGGTCGGGGCGGTGAACTCCGCCGACTCCGCGATGTCGGGCTGCACGTCCGGGCTGCCGTACGGGGTGTTCATGAGGAACGGGTAGACCTGGTTCATCACCGCGAAGGAGCCGTTGTCGTACGAGCCCGCCGGGTCCAGCGTCGTGACCTTGTCGGTCGTGCCGATCGTGAGCGTGCCGCCGGAGGCCGAACCGCCGTCGGCCGAGTCGTCGTCGCTCGATCCGCACGCGGTGAGCACGAGCGTGAGAGCGACTGCGCCGGCCGCCGTCGCGGCGAACCTCCGGCTGTTCTTGGACACGGAAGACATCCGTCCACCTCTCGTCTGGGTACGTCGACCGCGGGTCGTGCGGCGCGCCTGTGACCATGGGAGCGCCTGGTCGGCGCACCCACCGCTGCTGCGGTAGGGAGTTGGTAGCACACGGAAAGGACCCCGATTGTTACGCGGGTCACCCCTGGGCCGATCTCCGGAGAACTTGTTACCGGGTCGTAACCCCATCTCGTGATGCGGTCCTTGGTACGGATCGGTGCGTTGGGCGGATGGGCGCGTGGGGACGTGTCCGCCGCGAGTCCCGCCCCCGGAATCCTGCCCCGCGCCCGGACGCCCTCTCAGGCGCACGGTGCCGCCGCTGCGATGGCTCGCCATCGCGGCAGGCACGCACGTCTTCAACGCCGGCGTCTGAACCGGCTACGTCGAGGGCGACGAGACGCAGACAACTGGTCGGCGGATGCCTGCAGAGGTCATCGCGGTCGCCCTTGGGCCGATGCTCCCGGTCACCGGAGCCACTGTCGCGTCTCTCGTTCGCCGGACACACCAGCCCGCCACGAGACTCCCGTGCCGACCAGCCACAGGCGCGGAGCTCACTTGGGCCGCCAGTCGGTGGCCGCCCCTGCCTGCCCCGCCGATGGTTCCGCGTTCACCTGGACCTGGGCGTTGACCCCGGCCGAGTCGCTTGCCCTGCACGTGCCCGCGCAGATGGACCGGTGCGGGATCTTCATGCTCCACTTCGCCAACGGTCAGGCGTACATCGGCCAGTCCGTCGACGTCGTGCGCAGGTACGCCGATCACCGCCACGACGGCAAGTGCCACGACATCGTCGCCGTGTCGTTCCGCAACGAGCCCGCGAGCCGGCTGTCCATCGCCGAGGTCGCGTCCGTGCGCGCGTTCGAGAAGCCCGGGCACCTGCGCAACATCCTGCTGACGTCGCAACCTTCTGGCCCGTCCAGCCTCGACCTGTACGTACCACCCGCGGCGCGTCACGCGTGGCTCGACGGCACCAGCCGCGAACCCGCCACCGCCGAGCGGAACGTCGACACCGCACGCGAGCCGAGCACCGGCTTCAAACGGCTGAGCAGGCGTCGGGACTTCCCGCAGGTGTGCGAGACGGTCGCCACGTACGTGTCGTCGACGTTGCTGTGGCCGCGGTCCACCGAGAGTCGGTTCTGGACGTTGAGCGCCATGCCCAGCACGAGGCGCGGCCCCGACTGGCGGGCGGTCGCGACACTGACATGCAACAACCGCGAGACCCTCGTCCTGGTGGAACCCAAGGGTGCCGATCCTGGACTGGTGAGCGGCTTCATCAATGGCTCCCCCTTCGACTCCGGGGACCAGGCCGCGTTGCACGCTTGGCGGCTGCTTCTCCAGCGCCACGACGCGCGGGTCGTTGACGCCCCGATCGGGGGGCGGATGGTGCGGCTGGACTTCGCCACCCTCGACGGGCTGGCCGAGCTGCTGGCGAACCCCCTCGTCGCCGAGCGTGCTCGAGACCTGGCGACGAACCTGATGCTCAAGGGCCCCGCGGCCCGCGCCAACGCCCATTCGCATCACTTCGCCGGTGCGGTGTTCGATGCGATGGCCGCGCGCCCGCGCGGCTGAGCGGGGCGGGGTCACTCGGGTCAGTTGTGGTTGTAGCCCCAGTGCCGCGTCAGCAGCGCCTGCTTGTAATGGGACTCCGCCTCGAGGATCTCTGCCTGCGGGGTGGAGGGTCCGAAGACCCGCAGGATGGAAAACACGAAGTCGTCGCGGTGTGTGGCGTCGGCGCCGACGATCTCGACCAGCCCCTTGTCGCCGCCGTGCCCGGTGCTTGCGTAGTCCTTCCACCGGCCCAGAATCCGCTGCCCGCCGTCAGCCTTGCCGACGTACTGCTTGCCGGTGCGCTTGTCGGAGATCAGGTAGACCCCGTGGACCGCTTCAAGGGCGGTCTGCCATGCGGCGTACCGCAGATCGTTGACGACGTCGCGCATCTCGCCGTAGGTCAGCAGCACACGGTCGTAGCCGGGGAACGGGACTGCGGCGGGGTCAGCGATCTCCACGACCGGGAAGCTCGCCGCAGCCGCACCACGACGGCTCCAGTTGATCGCCCCTCCCGTCCACTCAACGACGAGCCTGTCGTTGAACACCGACAGCGCTTGAGACGGACGCAGGTCGAACATCCGCTCACCGATCGCATCCGGCTCACTGATTGCACCGTGGTTCTCGTACGCCCACAGCAGGCGGGACCTGGTGCCGCCGTCGGCCCAGAACAGCAACCACAGGGGCGGCGAGCTCGGTGAGAACGCTTGGGACCGGGTGTAGTCGAACACTTCCGCGGGCGTCGCCACGTGGCGCGCAGGCAGTCCGCCCGGCCTCGACGTGTGGCGGATCGCGAGCACCGTCGCGGGGTCGATCCCGGCTGCGTCGAGCAGGTGGCCGAGGTTCAGGACCCCGCGTTCGTCGGCGGTGCTCTCGGGGTTCACAAGGTGTGAGGCTACCGGGCGCCGGCCACGGCCCGCCGAGTGCGGGGTGTTCGGGTGCGCCGTCAGGGCGCGAGCGGGTCGCACGTCACGTGACCCTGGCCGCCGACACCGAAACGACGAAGGGCCCCGATCCGCGTTTCCGCTGATCGGGGCCCTTCTTCTGTGCGCCCGGAGGGATTCGAACCCCCAACCTTCTGATCCGTAGTCAGATGCTCTATCCGTTGAGCTACGGGCGCATTCCGTGGCCTGCCTGTACCGGCGAGCCGTAGAGGAGCCTACCGTGCGTTCGGCCGCTTCCCCAAACCGAGACCGCCGCTCGCGGGGGTGATCCCCGCCACGCCGACCGCGACCGGCCCTGGCAGCAGAAAAGGCCCCGACTTTCGCAGCCGAGACCTTCCTGAGCGGAGACGGAGGGATTTGAACCCTCGAACGGGTTGCCCCGTTACCACCTTAGCAGGGTGGCGCACTAGACCTGACTATGCGACGTCTCCTCGCCCGAACGGAACCACCACGGTTGCGGGGGCGATCCGGGGTGCGGATCGCCGGTGCAGTCGTGCTGGTGCAGCGTGAGCGTTGTCAGGCTACCGGGCGATGGGCTCCGGGAGCAAAACGCGGGCGCGCCTCACGGGCGGGGGCGGTGCGCCGCGTACGTGTCGAGCACCTGCGCGGCGACGCGCTCGACGTCGAACTGCTCGACGTGCGCGTGCTGCCACGCGCTCGCGCGCTCGGCGAAGGACTCGTCGGTGACGGCCCGCACGAGCCGGGCGGCGAACGCGTCGACGTCCGCCGGGTCGACCAGGAGGTCCTCGTTGCCGTCGAACGTGCTGCGGTAGCCCGGGTTGTCGCCCGCGATCACGACGCGCGAGCCCGCAGCGCACGCCTCGAGCAGCACGATCCCGAAGCTCTCGCCGCCCGTCGAGGGCAGCACCGCGACGTCGGCCTCGGCGAGCAGCGCCGGCTTGACCGCCTCGTCGACGAACCCGACGAACTCGACGGGCGTGCGCAGCCGTGCCGCGTGCGCCTCGAGAGCCGCGCGCAGGGGCCCGTCGCCGGCGACCACGACCTCGACGCGCGGCCAGTCGGGTGCCTGCTCGGCACGTTCGAGCGCGGCGAGCAGCTGGGCCGCGCCCTTGCGCTCGACGAGCCGCCCGAGGAACACGACGCGCCGTGCGCGCCCCGCCTCACCACGACGCCACGGCTCGGCGCCCGCAGCGGCCCGGAATCGCGCGAGGTCGACAGGGTTGGGCACCACGCGGCACTCGACGCGGAACGTCGCGCGTGCGAAGTCGGCCGCGACCGGCGAGACCGCGACGATCTCGTCGAACCGACGCAGCGCACGCCGCGTCCACACGCCCAGGAGGGTGTTCGCGAACGCGACGAGCCGCGAGTGCGGCGCGATGTGGAAGGTGCCCACGACCGTCGCCGTCGGGGCCGCGGCGAGCACCACGCGCGCGGCCATCATGGGTGAGAACGGCACCTGGACGTGCAGCACGTCGTACTGCTCGCGCGCGAGCAGCTCACGGATGCGCCGGCGCGAGGCAGGCAGCGGGATCCGCATGCGGTTCTGGTTGAACCGCACGCCGACGTTCCTCGACATCGGGTGCACGTGCTCGATGTCGGTACGTGCGGTCTCCCCGACCAGGTAGTGCACCTCGTGCCCGAGCGCACGGAAAGCCCGCCCGAGCATCAGCACGTACTGCTGCACGCCGTCGGGGGCGTCGAGCGAGTCGTCGAACACGAACGCGATCTTGAGGCGCTGCCCGCTCACCCGCTCGCGCTCCCTCCGGCTCGTGGTCTCGCGGCCACGAGGGCCGCACGGCGGAGGGCGAGGGATTCGAACCCCCGGTGCGTTGCCGCACAACGGTTTTCAAGACCGTCACATTAGGCCGCTCTGTCAGCCCTCCTCGCGCGCCCGTGGCGCGCGGTCGCCCAGTCTACCGACTTCCCGCAGGGCGGACGCCGCGCGGTGTCACCTGTGGTCGCCGTGCGGTTCCGGTGTCGGACGTCGCGCGGTGTCGGACGTCGGACGCCGCGCGGTTCCGGCGTGGCCGGCCCGGGAGACGCGGACGGCGGGCCACCCGGATGGGTGACCCGCCGTCGGCGGTGGTGCTGGGTGCGTCAGGACGCGGCGCCGGCCCGCAGCTGGCGCATCGCGAGCTGCACGAGCGAGATGAGCGTCTGCTTGGTCGCGGCGCGCGAGCGGGCGTCCGTGTAGAGCATCGGCACGTGCGCGGGGATCTGCAGCGCCTCGCGGACGTCCTCGAGGCGGTGCTTGGCGACGCCGTCGAAGCAGTTGACGCCCACGACGAACGGGATGTTCCGCGACTCGAAGTAGTCGATCGCCGGGAAGCACTGCTCGAGGCGCTCGGTGTCGACGAGCACGACGGCGCCGATCGCGCCGCGCACGAGGTCGTCCCACATGAACAGGAAGCGGTCCTGGCCCGGGGTGCCGAAGAGGTAGAGCCACAGCGACCCGGGGAGCTCGATGCGTCCGAAGTCCATCGCGACCGTGGTCGAGGTCTTGCGCTCGGTCTGGCCGCCCGCGTCGTCGACCCCGACCGAGTGCTCGGTCATCGCGGCCTCGGTGTTGAGCGGCTCGATGTCGGAGATCGACCCGATGAAGGTCGTCTTGCCGACCGCGAACCCGCCGGCGACGACGATCTTGACGACCGTGGGCGCAGTGCGCGCGGGAGCCTGGCCGGGTGCGGCCTGCGTCGCCGGACGCACCGGCGCCTGCTGCTGGGCCGGCGCCTGCGAGGGCTGCGACTGCTGCGGGGCCGCCTGCGGGGCCGAGGGCTGCTGCGCCGACGACTGCGGGGCGAACTGCTGCGACTGCGAGGCCTGCGGCGCGACGGGCTGCGGCGCGGTGCTCGGCGCGGCGACCGTCACGGCCGGTGCGAAGCCGGTCTGCTGCGCGGGCGGCGTCGGCTGCGACGCGCCGGCGCCACCGGTCGTGCTGGCCCAGGCCGGGGTGCTGCCGAGCACGCTCTGGCGCACCGGGGAGTCCGTCGCCGGGAAGCCGTGGGGCCGTCCCTGGCCGTCAGAGGGCGGAAATGCCATTGAGAACACTCTCCAAGACGCTCAGGGACATGCCCGAGCTGCTACCACCGTGACCGGTGTGCACGTTGACGGGGGTCGAGGTGTGGACGGTCACGTACCGTTCGTCCGCGAGGTCCGCCACGAGGATCCGCACCACACCGAGCGGAAGCCGCAGCAGAGCGGAGAGCTCTGCGACCGAGACGTAGTTGTGCGCCGCGTGCTGGAGGATCGCACGCTTCTCGGGCGGGAGCCCGTAGCTGTTGACTGCGCCCGGCAGCACCTCGACGAGCGCTTCGAGCGGGAGGTCGGACGTCGCGGAGCGCACACGTCCGCCGGTCACTGCGTACGGACGGACCGTCGAGGACTCGTACGAGTCAGCGCGGTGCGTCCCGCCGAAGGCTGCATTCATGGTCTCTACCTCATCCCACCGGGGTGCGCGTCGCACCGTCGACCGGCAGGCTACCGCGCATCTCGGAGATGAGCTGCGGCGTGAGGGTCGCCTCGGTGCGCGAGACGAGCAGGGCCATCTCGTAACCGATGAGCCCGATGTCGCAGCTCGACTCGGCGACGACACCGAGCACGGAGCCGTTCGAGACGTTCATGAGGAACAGGAAGCCGTTGTCCATCTCGACGATCGCCTGGCGCACGTTCCCGCCGTTGAGCTGGCGGGAAGCGCCGCGCGTCAGGCTGGACATGCCGGACACGATCGCCGCGAGCTGGTCGCCGCTGGTCCGGTCGAGCTGGTCGGACATCGCCATCAGGAGCCCGTCGGCCGACACCACGAGGGTGTGGCGGCTCCCGGGAACCGTCCGCACGAAGTTGTCGAGCAGCCAACCGAAATTGGTCGCCTCGGTGCTGAGCGCGTTCACACTTCCTCCTCGTCATGTCTCATCGGTTCGTTCGCTCTCATCGAGTCGACGCCGCTGAGTCGGGCACATCATTCATGGTCATACCGGGCGCTGTCGAGTCCTGGTCCCCGCCGAGCTCGGCGCGCCCGCGGGACATCCCCGACTGGAACGCGGACAGGCGCGAGCGGAGCTGCTCCGGGTCGCGCTCGATCTGCGCGCTGAACGGCCCTGCGGGCGCGGCCTGCGGACGTCCGCCACGGCGACGCAGGTTCGCGTCCTGCGAGTACTCGACCTGGGGTCGGTACTCCTCGTGGGCCGACGACGAGAGCGGACCGTCGCCACGCTCGTTCGCGCGCATCAGTGCGGTCATCTCCTCGTACAGGACGGCCGAAGCCATCCACTCCGACCGGGCCTCGACCGAGTCGTGGATGTAGTCCGGGTCGATGGGCACCTCGAGCGCCTGCTCCTGCGGCGTGCGGCGCTGGAGCGGGGCCGGGGGGTTCCACGCGGCGGGCTGAGGCGTGTCGTCGACCGCGACCTGGGCGCTGAACGCCGACTCGCGACGGACCAGCGGCTGGGCCGGCGCCTCGCGCTGGACGAGCGACTCACGCTGGGCCAGGGGCGCGTCCGTGGCCGCGGGCTGCGGCGACCAGACGCTCACGGGCGCTGCGGGCTCGGGCTGCGCCGGCACGTTGAGCGCGACGGGCGCGGACGCGACCTGCTCGGCAGGAGCCTCGCGCACCACGCTCGCGGC
Organism: Sediminihabitans luteus; assembly: GCF_002797595.1. Classification (GTDB taxonomy): domain Bacteria; phylum Actinomycetota; class Actinomycetes; order Actinomycetales; family Cellulomonadaceae; genus Paraoerskovia; species Paraoerskovia lutea. Next base: position 122,348 of record NZ_PGFE01000007.1, on the reverse strand, counting down.
GGGGACGACCGGGGTCTCCTCGGTGCGCGGGCGCCGGCCGAACAGTCCTCGGCGACGGGCCGCCGAGCTCTCGCGCAGCGACCGGCGGGTCGGGAGGTCGGTCATGAGCTCCTCGAAGCGCGGCAGCGCGTCGAAGCGGAGCGCCTCGGGCACCTCCTCGCCCTGCGAGGCGTCCGCCGGTCCGGCCTGCTGCTCGGCAGGTGCGGCCTGCGCCGCGGGCTGCGCGACCGCGGGCTGGATCGCCGTCTGCTCGACGGCCGGCTGCTCGGACGCCGGCTGCTGGGCCGGGGCCCAGCCGCTCTGCTCGCCGGACGCCGACGGCGTGCCCTGGGGTGCCCACTGCTCGACGCCGGCCGGGGCCCACGCCTCGGCGGGCTGCGCCGGGGCGGGCTGCGTCTCCGCGGGCTGCGGGGCCCACGTGCGCCCGTCGCCGAAGCCGCCGACGGTCGGGACGGCATCGGTCAGCGGGCGTGCGACCTCGTCGAACTCGCGGGTCAGGTCGGTCTCGGACGTCGCGGCGACCTCGCGGAGCTCGCCCCCGAGCGGTCCGGCCTGCTCGGCCGCCGCCTCGAAGTCGTGGGCCTGCTCGCTGACCTCGGTGCTCATGGCACCCATCGAGCGGAAGCTCGAGAACATCGCCGAGCGCTCCGAGACCTCGAGCACCGGCACCTCGATCGACTCGACGGCCTCGGCGCCGGGAAGGCTCACGGGGTTCGAGACCTCGGCCTCGAGCGCGACCGTGGGCTCGGCGGTGCGACGTGCGGCACGGCTGGGCAGTCCGCTCGCCGAGGGCTGGACCTCAGCCGGCGGCGCCCAGGCCTCGTCCTGGTCGGACGACGGGAGGTCGTCCGGCAGCGAGGGGGCCGCGAGCGGCGGCAGCACGATCGAGCCGGTCGTCGGGCCCGAGGCGAGCGACGCGCTGGGCGCGGACGTGCCGGTGTCGACCGAGCGCGACCGGCGTCGCGGCATGCCGCCCGCGGTCGTGCCGTCGGTCAGCGCGTCGAGGTCGACGGCCTTGACGAGCGGCGCCTCGTCGACGGTGGGCGTCGACCCCGTCGCCGCGGGCATCGCCCCTGTGACCGGTCCGCCACCGCGCACCGGCAGGGCCGCGCTCTGCGGGCCCGCGGCGAGCTGCCCCGCGGCGGTCTGCGTGCGCTGGTCGAGCGGGTCCGTCGGCTGCGGCAGCGGCACGCTCGAAGCGGCCACGAACAGCGCGGGCGGGAAGGTGACCGTGACCTCGGTGCCGCCGTCGGGGCACGCGAAGAACGAGACGTTGGCGCTGAGGCGGTCGGCGAGCCGGCCGACCACGAACAGGCCGAGGCGCTGGGCGCCGACGACCTCGGTCGCCGCGTGGACGCTGACCTTGCGGCTCGCCTCGACGATCTCCTCGTTGGTCATGCCGAGGCCGTGGTCGCGGATCGAGACGTGCACCCCGCGGTCGTCCTGGGCGATCGAGACCTCGACGGGCGTGTGCGGCTCGGAGAAGTTGGTCGCGTTCTCGAGGAGCTCGGCGAGCAGGTGCGCCGCGTTGAGCGCGTTGTGGCCGAGCATCTGCGGGTCGACCGCGAGGTTGAGCCGGACGCGGTCATAGAGCTCGATCTCGGACGACGCGGTACGGATGACGTCCGAGGCCGGCATGGGCTGGCGCACGCGGCGGCCCGAGTCGATGCCGGCGAGCACGAGGAGCGACTCCGCGTTGCGGCGCATCCGGGTCGCGAGGTGGTCGAGGCGGAACAGGTTCGACAGCGTCGACGCGTCCTCCTCGGCCCGCTCGAGGTCGTCGAGGAACGCGAGCTGGCGGTTGAGCAGCACCTGGTCGCGACGCGCGACGTTGACGAACATCTCGGCGATCGAGCCACGCAGCGCGGCCTGCTCGCGCGCGGTCTGGATGGTCGTCGAGTTCACGTCGTTGAACGCGCGGGCGAGCTGACCGACCTCGTCGGAGGACTCGATCTCGATCGGGGCGATGTCGATGCTCGGCCCCTGGCCCGGCACGGCGACCTGCTCGACGAGGGTCGGCAGCTGGTCGCGGACGTCCGCGGCGGCCGCGGTCAGGCGGCGCAGCGGGTTCACGATGCGCGAGCCGATGAAGCCCGCGAGGAGGATCGAGCCGATGATGGCCGCGAGCGTGACGAGCGTCGTGACGACCGCGGTCGTGGTCTCCGCGGTCGAGTCGGCCTCGGCGATGTCGCCAGCGCTGTTGCGGGTGGCGTCGCGCACCTTGGTGAGGTTGGCGAGGTGCTCCGCGGAGGTCTTGCCCCAGTTCGTCGCCATGTCGGCGGTCACGGCACCGGGGTTCGACGCCGCGAGCAGCGACCGGATGTTCGCGAACGCGGCAGACGTCGCCGGGTAGGAGAGGTCCGAGTCGTTGAGGTCGCGCACCGCGCGCTGCGTCTCGGCGTAGAGGTCGTCGTCCTGCGCCACGAGCAGCGCGATACGGGCGGTCGCGGCGGGGTAGGCGTCGCTCTCGGAGTCCATGCCGAGCAGGGCACCGACGAGCGGCAGCTCGACCGTGTCCTGGGCCATCGACTCGTCGAGGAGCGTGTACGCCTCGAGGTAGCGCGCGAGCTCGCGGTCGGCGGTCGTGTTGGCGAGCTCGTCCTGCACGCCGATGGCGCGCTCGATGAACGCGGTGTAGAGCGCGGTCGAGTAGAGCTCGGGCGTGACGTCGTCGTCGATCGTGCGCCGCAGGTTGAGCAGCTGGTCGCCGTCGGAGATCGTGCGGTCGATCGCCGCCCCGACGCGGTCGTCGAGCGCCGAGACCGAGAGGTCCTCGAACGCCGCGTCGCGCGCGCGGAGCGCGCGGTCGGTGACCTGTCGTGCGGCCTTGAGCTCGTCCGCGGACTGACCGTCGACGCGCGCTCCTGCGAGGGTCAGGCCTCGCTCGGCGGCGAGGGCCTTGCCGGCGGCGTCCTGCGTCGCGAGCGCGTCCACGAGCGCGGCGGTCTGGGACGCGCGCCGCGCGTCGCCGACCGCGCCGACCGAGATGTACGCGGCAGCGAGGAACAGGACGATGACGGGCACCGCGATGGCCGCAAGGATCTTCCCGCGGACGCTCAACCTGCGGAGCATAGGTACCTCTCTCGTCCTTCTGAACCGACGTCGTGCACGCTTCCCGGGCCTTCGCGCGGACGTCGGTGTGCCGTCGGATCCCTTCGGCGTGCGTACTAACTATCGGGGGTCTTGGCGTCTCCACCTAATCCGCTGGTCACGGCCACGTGGTGTGCACGCGACGCGCTCCCGACGAGCCCGTAGGGTGGCTGACGTGCGTGCGATCACCGTGGACGACGAGGACGCTCACCGAAACCTAACCGTTGCGGACGTCCCTGAGAACCCCCTTGCCGCAGGTCGTGTGCGCGTCGCGGTCGCCGCGGCGGGCGTGAACCGCGCTGACCTGCTGCAACGCGCCGGCCACTATCCGCCGCCCCCGGGAGCCTCGGAGATCCTCGGCCTCGAGGTCTCGGGCGTGGTCCAGGATGTGGGACCAGGGGTCACGGACTGGTCGCCCGGGGACGCCGTGTGCGCCCTGCTCGACGGCGGCGGGTACGCCGAACGCGTCGACGTCCCGGCCGCGCAGCTCCTGCCCGTGCCCGCGGGGATCGACCTGGTCGACGCCGCGGCGCTGCCCGAGGCCGCGTGCACCGCGTGGAGCAACCTCGTCGACGTCGCGCGGCTCCAGCCGGGCGAGACGCTGCTCGTGCACGGCGGGTCCGGCGGCGTCGGGTCGTTCGCGATCCAGCTCGGCGTGGCCCTGGGCGCCCGCGTCGCGACGACCGCGGGCGGCCCCGAGCGGGTCGCGCGGTGCCGCGACCTCGGCGCCGCGGTCGGGATCGACCACCGCACGCAGGACGCCGTCGCCGCGGTCCGCGCCGCGACCGACGGCCGCGGGGCCGACGTCGTGCTCGACGTCGTCGGTGCCGCGGCGCTCGGCGACAACGTGCGCGTGCTCGCGACGGGCGGACGCCTCGTGGTGATCGGCATGCAGAAGGGCCGGCGCGGCGAGCTCGACCTCGGCGCGCTCCTGACCAAGCGCGCGAGCGTCGCCGGCACGACGCTGCGCGCGCGTCCCCTCGACGAGAAGGCCGCGATCGTCGCCGCCGTCCGGGCCCACGTGTGGCCCCACGTGGAGGCCGGGCGGATCCGCCCCGTCGTCCACGCCCGCGTCCCGCTCGCCGAGGCGGCGCGCGCGCACACGATGCTCGAGTCCGGCGAGGCGTTCGGCAAGGTCCTGCTCACGACCTGAGGCTCAGCGCGTGCGCCCGGTGAGCGCGATCGCGCCCGAGACCAGCACGAGGCCCGCGACCTCCCCGAGCGTCGGGACCTGGCCGAGCACGACCGCCCCCACGAGCGTCGCCGACGCGGGCAGGAGCGCGAGCAGCACCGCGAACGTCGCGGTGCTCAGCCGGCGCAGCACCACCTGGTCGATCACGTACGGGACCACGGACGAGAGCAGCGCGACGCCCACGACCCCGGCCAGCAGCGCGGCGTCCGACAGGACGACGGCGGAGCCCGGGGCGAGGAACGGCGCGAAGACGAGCGCGCCGGCGCTCATCGCGACCGCGAGCGAGGTCACGCCCGAGCCCGAGACCGCCACGCGGCGTCCGAGGACGACGTACCCGGCCCAGCACGCGGCCGCGGTCAGGACCGCGGCCAGGCCCAGCAGGACGTCGGCGCGCGGGAGGTCCGACTCGAGCGTGACCCCGGCGAGCAGGACGACGCCGCCCGCGGCCAGGACGATCGCGACCCGTTCGCGCCAGCCGCGGCCCGTCACGGCCGCGACGCCGACCGGCCCGAGGAACTCGATCGCGACCGCCGTGCCGAGCGGCAGGTGCGCGATGCCGACATAGAACGCGACGTTCATCGCGGCCAGGAACACCCCGAAGACCGCGACCCACGCCAGGTCGCGGCGGGTCCAGCGCGAGCGCCACGGCCGCCGCCACAGGACGAGGACGACGGCCGCGACGAGGATCCGCAGCCAGGCGACCTCGGGCGCACCGACCGTCGCGAACAGGCCGACCGCGATCGCCGCGCCCAGGTACTGCGTGATCCCGGACGCGACGAACAGCGCGGGGGCGGGAACCGCGTCGAGCGCGCGACCGGACGGCACCCGACGAGCCTATGCCTACCCCTTGACCGAGCCGGCGAGCAGGCCGCGCACGAAGTACCGCTGGAGCGAGAGGAACACGATCACGGGCACGATCATCGAGACGAACGCGCCCGCCGAGAGCAGGTACCAGGCGTTGCCGCGCGTCCCGGCGAGGTCGAACAGGGCTTTGGTCAGCGGGGCCGTGGCCGCGCCCGGGCCTGCGAAGGTCAGCGCGACCAGGAGGTCGTTCCACACCCACAGGAACTGGTAGATCCCGAACGCCGCGATCGCGGGCTTGAGCATCGGCAGCATCATCCGGAAGAAGATCGTCACGTGACCTGCACCGTCGACGCGGGCCGCCTCGATGAGCTCGCCCGGGATCTCCCGCATGAAGTTGTGCATCAGGAACACCGCGAGCGGCAGGCCGAACGCCGTGTGCGAGATCCAGATCGCCCAGAACGTGCCCGAGATGCCCGCGTCGACGTACAGCGTCAGCAGCGGCAGCAGCGTGACCTGGATCGGCACGACCTGGAGCGCGAACACCGCGACGAACAGGATGTTCTTGCCGCGGAAGCTCGTCCACGCGAACGCGTACGCCGCGAGGGTCGCCAGCAGCACCGGCGCGATCACCGCCGGGATCGTGATGACGATCGAGTTGATGAAGTACGGGCCGAGCGCCGAGGACTTGTCCGGGTCCAGGACGGTCTGGTAGTTCTCCATCGTGAACGACGGGTTCGACAGGACCGTCCACCAGCCCGTGTCGTTGATGTCCTCCTGCGGGCGGAACGACGTGATGAGCAGACCGAGCGTCGGCGTCGTCCACAGCACCGCGAGGATCACCGCGAACAGCGACGCCCACGGCGAGGTCAGGCGACGCTTGGCCGTCGCGGCGAGCGGGGGCCCGGGCTTGTCCGGGACGGCGCCCGCGACGTCGACGTCCTGCATGGTCGCGGACGTCGCCCCCGGGACCGGGTTGGCAGGTGTGGGGTGGGCGGTGGACTCGGACATCAGCGTCCCTCCGATGCGCGCAGCTGGCGGACGTTGTACACGATGATCGGCACGACCAGGATGAACAGGACCACGGCCAGCGCCGCACCCAGCCCCTGGTTCGCCGCACTGAAGGTCTGGGTGTAGAACTCGTTCGCCACGACGCTCGTGTTGAACTGCCCGCCCGTCATGGTCCGGACGATGTCGAACACCTTGAGGCACGCGATGGCTATCGTCGTGAGCACCACCACGACCGACGGGCGGATGCTCGGCAACGTGATGAACCGGAACATCTTGAACCCGTGCACGCCGTCGAGCCGGGCCGCCTCGACCATCTCGGACGGGATCGCCTTGATCGACGCCGACAGGATCGTCATCGCGAACCCGGCCTGGATCCAGATCATCACCAGGATCAGCCAGAACGTGTTGCCCGGTGAGTCGAGCAGGAAGTTCTTCGCGTCCCCGCCCAACCACAGGATCACCTGGTTGAGCAGACCGATCTGCTCGACCGGATTCTTCTCCGTGCCCGCGGCAGGGTCGCGGAAGTCGTACATGAACTTCCAGATGATCGACGCACCCACGAGCGAGATCGCCATCGGCAGGAACACGAGCGCCTTCGCGACGCCCTCGCCCTTGGCACCGTCGACCAGGATCGCGTAGAGCATCCCGACCGCGGTCGCGACGAACGGCGTCACGAGCGTCCACAGGACCGTGTTGCGCAGCACCACGAGCTGGTCGGACTGCGTGAACACCGTCCCGTAGTTGTCGAGACCCACGAAGCTCGCGCCCGAGGCGTCGAAAAACGAGTACCAGATCGTGCGCAACGCCGGGTAGACGAGAGCCACCGCGAGCAGCAGCAGCGTCGGCGCGATGAACCACCACGCGATGCTCCGCCCGCCGCGCCGCTCGTACCGCGACGCGAGGAACAGGATGAGCCCCAGCACCACGGCGAACGCGACCAACGCGTAGACCATCGAGAGGAGCTTGTCAGCGATCTCCATCAGAACTCCTGCCTCCAGGACCGGTCAGATGCTGCGGCCGTGCCGCAGTACGGGCGTGGGGTGCGGTGGCGCGCCGCCTCGACGACGCGCCGCCGCACCCCACGCGGGTCCGTCTACGGCCAGGAGGCCTCGATCTTGTCGAGCGTGTCCTTGGTGGACTGGCCCGTGATCCAGGCGGTCGCCTGCTTCCAGAACGCGTTCGACCCGACCGCGGCCGGCATCTGGTCGGAGCCGTCGAAGCGGAAGACCGTGTTCGGGTCTTGCAGGAGGTCGACCGACAGCTTGTCGATCGGGTTCACCAGGTTCGCCGGGTCGAGGCCCTTGTTGGCCGAGATCCAGCCGCCGCCCGTGGCCTCCGAGCTCGCCGAGGCCTTGTTGTTCGCCCACAGGTCGGTCGACAGGTACGTCTGGAACGCCTGCACCTCAGGACGGTCGGCGAACGCGAGGTTGAACTCGCCCGCGCCGAGCACCGGGTGGTCGTCCGCCGTCTTGCCCGGCAGGTAGAACGCGAACACCTCGCCGTCCTCCGACACGTCGGTGCCCTCGGGGAAGTTCGACGCGTAGAACGACGCCATGCGGTGCAGCGAGCACGCGCCGTCGAGGATCGGCAGGCCGCCGTCCTGGAACGTCGTGGTGGCGATCGACGAGACGTCGCCGATGCCGCCGTTCACGTAGTCCGGGTTCTTGAGGTAGTTGCCCACCGCGTCGAGCGCCTCGGTCGGGACCTCGGAGTTGAACGGGATGTCGTGGGCGACCCACTGGTCGTAGACGTCGGGGTCGCCGACGCGCAGCATCATGTCCTCCATCCAGTCCGTGATCGGCCACCCCGTCGCCTCGCCCGAGCTGATGCCCGCGCACCACGGCTTGTTGTCGCCCTTGGCGACGATGTCGTCGGTGAGCGTCTGAAGCTCGTCGAGCGTGGTCGGCACCTCCCAGCCGTTGTCGGCGAACTGCGTCGGGGAGTACCAGACGAGCGACTTGACGCTCGCACCGGACGGGGCGGCGTAGAACGTGCCGTCGACCGTGCCGTAGGCCTTCCAGTCCTCGCCCCAGAACTCGTCCACGTTGGCGCCGACCTCGGCCGGCGGCTCGACCGCGGCACCGGTCGCGACGAGCTGCTGGAGCAGGCCCGGCTGCGGCACGATCGCGATGTCGGGCGCGTTGCCCGCCTGCGCCTGCACGAGGATCTGCTGCTCGAAGTTCTTGTCGGCCGTGTAGTCGATCGTCGCTCCCGTGCAGTCCTCGAAGGGCTTGTAGGAGTCCATGTACGGCTGGTCCTCGGGGGCGACGATGCCCGCGTAGACCGTGACGGTCTTGCCCGACAGGTCGCCGTACGACTCGAAGTCGGCGCAGTCGGTCGACCCGCCGTCCGCCGAGCCGCCGTCGCCGTCGTCGTCGCTGCTGCACGCGCCGAGCGCGAGGACAGCGCTCAGGCCCCCTGCGACGAGCACGGCGCCTCGCGTCCGCGGACGCGACATCATTCTGGTCATCGTGGGTCCCTCCACTGCGTCGTGGTGCTCACTTCGTCCGCACGCCGAGGTGCTGACCGTTCCATGTGAACGCTTCCACGAACGATCGGCAACCGCTGCGGACCCGATCCGCGAGAAAGCCGTAACGATCGCGCATAGGCCCGGGGATCGTTGCCCGGGGCGCCGTCGCCCCCCCCCGACGTCGCCGCCCCCGATGCCGAGCGTCACGTCCCGGCCCCGTCGTGGGCTCGCGAAGGGGCCCGGACGTGACGGTCACGGACGCGACGGTCACGGACGCGGGTGGCCGGTCGCGGCGTCCGACACCCGGGGGCGGACCCCGGCCGACTACGCTGGACAGGGCCGCGACCCGACGGCCCACCGCGCCACGCCACCCCTGGAGGACCCCATGATCGAGCTCCGCACGCCCCGCGAGATCGAGCAGATGCGCGCGGCCGGGGCTTTCGTCGCGCAGGTGCTCACCGAGGCCAAGGCGTTCACGCGCGTGGGCACGAACCTGCTCGAGATCGACGCGTTCGTGCACCGCATGATCCGCGAGCGCGGGGCCGAGTCGTGCTACATCGACTACCACCCGTCGTTCGGCGCGAGCCCGTTCGGCAAGGTCATCTGCACCTCGGTCAACGACGCCGTGCTGCACGGCCTGCCGCACGACTACGTGCTGCGCCAGGGCGACCTGCTGAGCCTCGACTTCGCGTGCGCGGTCGACGGCTGGGTCGCGGACTCGGCGCTGTCGTTCGTCGTCGGCGGCGCGCAGGGCGAGCGCGGCGAGCAGGACCAGCGCCTCATCGAGGTCAGCGAGCGTGCGCTCGAGGCCGGCATCGCGGCCGCGCAGCCCGGCGGCAAGATCGGCGACATCTCGGCCGCGATCGCCGCCGTCGGGCACGCCGCGGGCTACCGCATCAACACCGACTTCGGTGGACACGGCGTCGGGCGCACCATGCACGGCGAGCCGCACGTGCCGAACGACGGCCGCGCAGGACGCGGGTTCCCGCTCAAGCCGGGCCTCGTGATCGCGATCGAGCCGTGGTTCTGCTCCGGCACCGACGAGATCTGGACCGACCCGGACGGCTGGACCCTGCGCAGCGCCGACGGCTCGCGCGGCGCGCACTCCGAGCACACCGTCGCGATCACCGAGGACGGGCCGCTCGTGCTCACCGCGCGCGGCGGCGGCGAGGGCTGACCCGGCGGTTCCGGTTCGCCGACCCGGCGGTTCTCGTTCGTCGCCAACCCGGCGGTTCCGGTTCGCCGACGACCCGGCGGTTCCGGTTCGCCGACCCGGGGATCGTGGTCGTTCCAGGGCTCCCGACCGACCATGATCGCCGGTTCGGCGGTCACACGGGCACGTGGGCAGGCAGGCACGTGGGCAGGCAGGCAGGTAGGCGGTCGCGCAGGCAGCGGGTCGTGCCGGGGGGTGGGTCGTCGTCAGGGGAGCAGGCTGCGCAGGACGGCGACCGCGCCGTCCTCCTCGATCGTCCCGGTGACCTCGTCGGCCACGGCCTTGAGGGCGGACGACGCATGGCCCATCGCGACCCCGCGCGCGGCCCACTCGAGCATCTCGAGGTCGTTGTTGCCGTCGCCGACCGCGACGGTCCGGTGCGGCTGCACGTGCAGGGCCCGGCGCACGCGCTCGAGAGCGGTCGCCTTCGACACCCCGAGCGGCGCGAGGTCCATCCATGCCGACCAGCCCACGGCGTACGTGACGTCCGAGAGACCCAGGTGCGAGACGACCTCGTGGAAGTCGTCGCTCGTGCGCTCGGGGCTGCGCACCACGACGCGCGTGACCTCGCGGTCCCACAGCTCGTGGAACGGCACGACCTCGTGCTCGCCGCCCAGTTCGCCCTCGGGGAACGGCGAGCTGATGCGGAACCCGACGCCGATCTCCTCGACCGCGTAGCGCGCGTCCGGGAGCTTCTCGCCGAGCACGCGCAGCACGGGGCCGGGGTCGAACGTCACGACGTCGTCGACCACGAACCCCTGCGGCTCGCGCGGGTCGAGCCGCACCGTGACCGCGCCGTTCGAGGTGACCGCCCAGGCCTCGTCGATGCCGAGCTCGGCCGCGATCGGTGTGACCGCGATGACCGAGCGACCGGTCGAGAGGACCACGTGGTGCCCGGCGGCCCGCACGGCCGCGACCGCGTCGCGCACGTCGTCCGACATGACCTCGTCGTACGTGATGAGGGTGCCGTCGATGTCGAGCGCGACGAGGAGCGGTCCGTCGTCGGACGCCGCCGGGCCGGGCGTCACGCGGACGTGACCGGCTCGAGGACCTCGAGCCCGCCCAGGTAGGGGCGCAGGCCCTCGGGCACCCGCACCGAGCCGTCGGCCTGCTGGTGGTTCTCGAGGATCGCGACGATCCAGCGGGTCGTGCCGAGCGTGCCGTTGAGCGTCGCGACGGTGCGGGTCTCCGACTTCTCGCCGTTCTCGCCCGGGACGCGCTCGCGCACGTTGAGGCGGCGCGCCTGGAACGTGGTGCAGTTCGAGGTCGACGTGAGCTCGAGGTAGCGCTCCTGCGTGGGCAGCCACGCCTCGCAGTCGAACTTGCGCGCCGCGCTCGAGCCGAGGTCGCCCGCCGCGGTGTCGATCACGCGGTACGGCAGCTCGCACTTCGCGAGCATCTCCTCCTCCCAGGCCAGGAGGCGCTGGTGCTCGGCAGCGGCGTCCTCGGGGGCGCAGTAGCTGAACATCTCGACCTTGTGGAACTGGTGCACGCGGATGATCCCGCGGGTGTCCTTGCCGTACGAGCCGGCCTCGCGGCGGTAGCACGCGCTCCAGCCGGCGTACCGGCGGGGGCCGTCGCTCAGGTCGAGGATCTCGCCCGAGTGGTAGCCCGCGAGCGCGACCTCGCTCGTGCCCACGAGGTAGAGGTCGTCGGCCTCGAGGCGGTAGATCTCGTCGGCGTGCGCGCCGAGGAACCCGGTGCCCTGCATGATCTCGGGGCGCACGAGCGTCGGGGTGATCACGGGCGTGAACCCGGCGCGCGTGGCCTGGTCGACCGCGGCGTTCAGGAGCGCGAGCTCGAGGCGCGCTCCGATGCCCGTGAGGTAGTAGAAGCGCGCGCCGGAGACCTTCGCGCCGCGCTCGGTGTCGATCGCGCGCAGGCCCTCGCCGATCGCGAGGTGATCCTGCGGCGCGAAGCCCTCGGCAGCGAAGTCGCGGATCGTGCCCTCGTGGCGCAGCACCACGTAGTCGTCCTCGCCCCCGGGGGGCGCGCCCTCGATGACGTTCGAGATCTTGTAGAGCAGCTCCTTGAGCTGCGCCTCGGCGGCGTCGGCCTCGGCCTGCAGACCCTTGACGTCGGCCGCGATCTGCTTGGTGCGCGCGAGCAGCGCCTGCTTCTCGTCGCCCTGGGCGCGCGCGACCTCCTTGCCGAGGGACTTCTGCTCGGCGCGCAGCTGCTCGAACTCGGTGAGCGCGGAGCGGCGCCGCGCCTCGGCGTCGAGCGCGGCGTCCACGAGCGCGGGGTCGTCGCCCCGGGCCTCCTGGCTCGCTCGGATCGTGTCGGGGTCGCTGCGCAGCATCTTGAGGTCGATCACCCCTGCAGCGTAACGAACCACGCCCGGGGCGCGTGCAGGTGGTCCGCCCGTTAGGTTGACGGCCATGACCTGGGAACTGTGGTTGGGGATCGTCGCCGTCGTGCTCGCTGCGGCGGCTCTCGTGGTGGCACTGCTGATCTACCGGAGGCTGCACACGAGCGGCCCCGCCGACCCGGTCTCCCCCGCCGCGGACGTCGACACGCACCGCGACCTCGTGGCGTTCGTCGCGAACCCCTCCAAGCCCGAGGTCGCGGCCTTCGAGGAGGTCGCCCGCCGCGCGTGCCGCGAGGCGGCCCTGCCCGACCCGCTGTGGATCGAGACGACCGTCGACGACCCGGGCGTGGGCCAGGCCCGCGAGGCGATCGAGCGCGGCGCGGACGTCGTCGTCGCGGTCGGCGGCGACGGGACCGTGCGCGCGGTCGCCGAGGCCCTCACGGGCACGGGCGTGCCCATGGCCCTCGTGCCGTCGGGCACCGGCAACCTGCTCGCGCGCAACCTCGACATCCCCGTGGGCGACCGCGCCGCGGCGCTGCGGATCCTCGTGGGCGGGGTCGACCGCACGATCGACGTGGGGTGGGCGCGCGTGACGCGCTGGGCCGACGAGCCCGGCGACGCCGCCGACGACGGCGCGACGCCGGGCGGCGAGGGCGACAAGCACATCTTCCTCGTCATCGCGGGCCTCGGGTTCGACGCCGCGATGGTCGCGGACGCCGACGACGACCTCAAGGCAAAGATGGGCTGGGTCGCGTACTTCGTGGCCGGCGTCAAGCACCTGCACGGCAAGCGCATGCGCACCCGCATCACGGTCGACGACCGCGGGACCGTCGTCGCACGGCTGCGCACCATCCTCATCGGCAACTGCGGCCGCCTGCCCGGCGGCATCAACCTCATCCCCGACGCGGTGATCGACGACGGGATCCTCGACCTCGCCGCGATCGACACGCGCGGCGGCCTCGCGGGGTGGGCGCAGCTGTTCGGCGAGGTCGTGATGCAGGGGTTCGGGATGCGCAACGACCTGCCCGCGAAGATCGGCCGCATCGACCACACGCGCGCGCAGCGCGTCGTCGTCGAGGTCGAGGGCGGCGAGCAGGCGCAGGTCGACGGCGACGTGATCGGGCGCGCGGCCGAGCTCGAGGCCTGGGTCGAGCCGAAGGCGCTCGTGGTGCGGACCGCCTGAGCGCGGCGCGCACGTAGGCTGGGGCGGTGACGAGCCCCGCCGCGCCGACGAGCCCGCCCGCGCCCCGACCCCGCGTCGGGACGTCGCTCCCGGGGTTCCCCCGGGCGCTCGTGGCGCTGCTCGTGGGCCTGCTGCTCGCGCTCGCCGTCGCGCCCGTGGGCGCGCTGCTCGCCGCGGGCCAGGCCCGCGCGGCGACGGCCGGCCCGACGACGGCCGGCCCGACGACGGCGCCGACGGAAACGTCGGCCACGGGCACACCGGCCACGGGCACCCCCAGCACGGACGCCCCGACCGCCGAGGACTTCGAGGTCGAGCCCCCGACCGTCCTGGTCGGGCTCGGCGGCCTACGCTGGAACGACGTCTCGGCGTCCACCACCCCGAGCCTGTGGCGCATGATCGACCAGGGCTCGGTCGCGTCGATCAACGTGCGCACGGCCAACCCGCTCACCTGCCCGCTCGACGCGTGGCTCACGCTCTCGGCGGGCCGCCGCACGCAGGCCGTGCCCGAGCAGACGGTCGAGCCGTCCGACGACGCGACCGACGACGTCGCCGCGCCCGCGACCTGCCTCGACGTGCCCCAGGTCACGGCGCCCGCGCAGCAGCCCGGTCCCGTGACCGTGCCCGGGTGGACGGCGCTCACACGGCCCGCCGAGGAGGGCATCCTCGAGACCGAGACGGCGGTGCTGCCGGGCGAGCTCGGCGAGTCGTTCGCGACGGCCGACGCGTGCCGCACCGCGGTCGGGCCGGGCGCGGCGGTCATGCTCGCCGACGCGACCGGGCACGTCGACCGGTACGCGGCCGACCTCGCGGAGGTCGACGACCACCAGATCGCCTCGTGCGGCACCCTCGTGGTCGACCTCGGCGACCTGCCCGAGGCCGGGCCCGAGCGCATGGCGGCGCTCGACTCGCTCGACGCGACGCTCGTGCGGCTGCGCGCGGCGCTGCCCCCGGGGTCGCGCGTGCTGGTCGCGGGGGTCACGGGCGCACCGCTCGCGCAGCCCGACCTGCAGGTCGTGGTCGACTGGACGAGCGGCGAGGACGACGCCCGCTGGTCGACCTCGGAGGGCACGCGACGCCCCGGGCTCGTGCAGCTCGCGGACCTGACGGCGACCATCGCGGCCGACGCCGGGGTCGAGACCGCGCAGCTCGACGGCCACCCACTCGAGGACGGCGAGGAGCGGCGCAGCGACGTCAGCGGGACGGTCGAGAACCGGCGCTACGTCAACGTGCTGACCACGACGATCCCGCAGCTCATGCCCGTGCTCGTGACGATCCTCGGCCTCGCGCTCGCCGGGTGCGTGGTCGGCGCGCTGTGGGCCCGACGGCGCGCGGCCCGTCACGGCGCCGCGGTGCTCCCGCCCGGGCCGGGCGGGCGTCGTCTGCTCGTCGCGACGACGCTCGTGGTCGCGTCCGCGCCCGTGGGCACGCCGCTCGCGGCCCTCAGCCGGTGGTGGGTGCTGCCCGCCCCGACGTTCGTGCTCGTGCTCGCGATCTGCGTCGCGACGGCCGCTGTCGCGGTCGCGTCGTGGCTCCTGAGCCGCGTGCTCCCCGCGAGCCCGTGGCGGCTCGCGACCTGCGTCGCCGGCATCACCTGGCTCGTCCTCGTGATCGACGGGCTGACCGGGACGACCCTCCAGCAGGGGTCGCTCCTGGGTTCGTCGCTCGCGCAGGGGGCGCGGTTCTACGGGTTCAACAACATGACGTTCGCGATCTTCGCGGTCGCCGGGCTCACGCTCGCGGCCGGGCTCGCGTCGTCGCTCGCGCGTGCCGGACGCCGCAGCTGGGCCCTCGTCGTGATCGCGGCGGTCGGGGTGGTCACGACCGTGATCGACGGGGGGCCGCAGTTCGGTGCCGACTTCGGCGGGATCCTCGCGCTCGTGCCCGGGTTCGCGGTGCTCGTGCTGCTCGTCGCGGGCGTGCGGATCACCTGGCGTCGGGTCGCTGCGCTCGCCCTCGTGACGCTCCTCGTGGTCGGCACCGTGGCGGTGCTCGACTGGGCCGGGCCGGGCGAGCCCTCGCACCTCGGCGGGTTCGTGCAGCGGATCGTCGACGGCGAGGCGCTGTCGCTCGTCGCGAGCAAGGCCGCGGGCGCGTGGTCGACCGTCGCGAACCCGGCGGGCGTGGTCGTGCTGCCGCTGCTCGTGCTCGCCGTCTGGGCGGTGCTGCGACCCGAGCGGCTGCGGATGACCGAGCTCGCCGAGGCGTACCGCCGCTGGCCCCTGCTGCGGCCGCTCGCCCTCGCGCTCGCGACCACCGGCGTCGTCGGGTCGGTGCTCAACGACTCGGGCATCGTGGTCGGCGGCTTCGTCCTGGTCGTGGCGGTCGCGATGCTCGTGCCGTCGCTCGTGGACGACGCGACCCCGGCCGGCCCGGCGGGGACACCGCGTGTTCTCCCGACCACAGCGCCCGGCGTCCGCTCCATGACGGGCACCCTCGTGACCCTCGCCGGCGGGCTGCTCGTCACCATGCTGCTCGCGACGCTCGTCGCGCCCGGGACCGGGCCCACGGGCGCCGGGACCCAGGTCGCGCCGTCCGACGAGCAGGCCGCCGTGCCCGCCGGGGGCGACCTCGTGGTGGTCGGCACCGCGGGCGTGCGGTGGGACGACGTGAGCACGGGCCTGGCCCCGACGATCCGGTCGATGCTCTCCGAGGACGCGGGCGCGGCGGGCGACTCGCTGCCCACCGGCACCGCGGCGCGGTGCCCCGAGGGCGGCTGGCTCGCGATCTCGGCCGGCGTTCTCGCCGACGCGACGGCCACGAGCACCGACGGCGTGTGGGACTGCCCCGACCTGAGCGTCACCGGCGAGCGCGTCGACCAGTGGGACGACCTCGTCGCGCTCCAGGACGGCTCGCGGTACCAGGCGCACCTGGGCCGCCTCGGAGACCAGCTCGACGGGGTCGCGTGCACCTCGGCGGTCGGGCCGGGCGCCGCGGTCGCGCTCGCGACGAGCGAGGGCACGGTCGACCGGTACACCGAGCTCGCCGACGCGTTCGACGGCTCGACCGGCTCCGCGTTCGGCTGCCCCGTGACGGTCGTCGACGCGGGCGACGCGACCGACCCGACGACGCACGCCGCGGCGGTCGCCGGCATCGACGCCGTCGTCGCGAAGGTGCTCGACGCGGTGCCCGCCTCGACGACCGTGCTCGTCGTCGACGTCGCCAACACCCCCGGCGAGCCGCCCGCGCTCGGCGTGACCGTGCTGCGGCCCGGCGTGACGCACCCCGACTCCCCCGCCTACCTCACGAGCGCCGCGACCCGCACCGACGGCGTCGTCCGCCTGCTCGACGTGCCCGCGACGGTCCTGGCCGCGACCGGCACCGACGCCGTCGCGCCGCTCGAGGACACCCCGATCACCTACGGCTCGCCCCGCCCGCCGGACGCCGTGACCGCGGCCGACGAGATCGCCGACCTCACCGCGCTCGACGTCGTGCGACGCTCCGCGTACACGTCGTACGTCGACCTTCCGTTCTATGCGGGGATCGCGCTCGCGCTCGGCTGCCTGCTCGCCGGCGCGTGGCGGCGCAGGCGCGGGCTCGCGCCGCTCGTCGGACGACCACGCCGTGCCGTCGAGGCCGCCGCGCTCGTCGTCGCCGCCGTGCCCACCGCCGCGTTCCTCGTCTCGCTCACCGCGTGGTGGCGGTTCGACCAGGCCGGGATCGCGCTGCTGCTCTCGACCCTCGTCATGGTCGCCGCGACCGCCGGACTCGCGCTGCTCGCCCCCCGACGGCCCGTGTGGGCCGGGCCCGCGCTGCTCGCCGGCCTCACGTTCGCGATGCTCACGCTCGACGCCCTCGTGGGCACCCCGCTCAACCGTGCGAGCCCGCTCGGCTCCGCACCCACGTACGGCGCCCGGTTCTACGGGTTCGGCAACCCGACCTTCTCCGTCTACGCGGTCGCCGCCGTGATCGCCTCGGCCGCGCTCGCGCAGTGGCTCGTGCAGCGCGGACGCCGTCGCACCGCGGCCGTGACCGTCGCCGCACTCGGGCTCGTGGCCATGTACGTCGACGTCGGGCCGACCCTCGGCGCCGACCTCGGCGGCGGGCTCGTTCTCGCCCCCACGTTCGCGGTGCTCGTGCTCGCCGCGAGCGGCGCCCGCGTGACCCTGCGCCGGTTCGTGCTCGTCGGCGCGGTCGGGGTGCTCGCGGTCGCCGCCGTCGGCGTGCTCGACTGGCTGCGCCCCCCGGCCGAACGCTCGCACCTGGGCCGGTTCGTGGGTCAGGTGATCGACGGCGAGGCGTGGTCGACGCTGCTGCGCAAGGCCGGGTTCGCGCTGCGCTCGCTGCTCGGCGGCGTGCCCGTGTGGATCACGCTCGCCGTGCTCGTCGCCGTCGCGCTCGTGCTGTTCGTGCCACGCCTGACGCCGCGCTGGTTCGCGCGCACCGAGGCGACGTGGCCGCTCGTGCGGCCCGCCGTGCTCGCGATCTGGGTCGCATCCGTGACGGGGTCGCTCGTGAACGACTTCGGGATCCGGATCGCGATGATCGCGCTCGTGCCCGCGGTGCCGCTGCTCCTGGTCGCGTTCCTGCGGGGGGACGACGCGGCGTCCGGCCCGGCGGACGCCGTCAGTCCAGGCCCCGGGCGCGACGTCAGCGCGTGACGGACTTCTTGCCGCTCACCCGGCCGGCGACGGCCTTGGTGCGGCGGGCCGCGACGGCGAGCTGCACGTCGCGGTACTGCGCGGCACGGTGCATCTGCCCGCGGAAGTCCGTGCCCGAGGGCCGGTGCCGCAGGTCGCACGGCACCTCGACCGCGACGTAACCCTGGCGCAGCAGGTCGATCGTCATGCCGGCCTCGACACCCCAGCCGCGCGCGAGCGGCGTCGCGGCCTCGAACGCCTGGCGGGTCAGGCAGCGCATGCCCGACAGCGGCTGGGTCGGCGTCCAGCCGGTGAGCGAGTGGATCGCGCGGCGGGCCGCGCCCACGACGATGCCGCGCCCGCCCGCGCCGACCTGCGGCGGCAGCAGCGCGATCGCGACGTCCGCGACGCCGTCGAGCACGGGGGCCACGAGCGGGGCCGTGTTGACCGCGGTCTCGGCGAGGTCGCCGTCGATGAACAGCAGCAGGCGGGGGGCGCGGTCCGCGGCGTCCCGCATCGCGACGACCGCGGCGCCCGTCTCCATGGCCGCGGCCTTGCCGCGGTTGTGGCTGTGCCGCACGACGACGGCGCCGGCGTCGCGCGCGACGTCCTGCGTGTTGTCGTCGCTGCCGTCGTCGACCACGAGGACGAGGTCGACGTGCGGGATGGCCTTGGCCGCGCGGACCGTCGCCGCGATACGGCGCGACTCGTCCTTCGCAGGGATCACGACCGCGACGCGCTGGCGGTGCGTGCGGTCGGTGCGCTCGGGGCGCGGCGTGCGGGCCACGGGGTTCGGCACGCTCGACGTCGCGTACGCGCTGCCGATGCGGGCTCCCGAGGGTCGCTCGGCATCGGCCTGCCGACCGGTCGAGGATGAGCCCTGGGAGTTCTTGTCCGCGTTCACGCTGCTCATCCTAGTAGGGCAAAGACTCGGTCCACGAATGCCACGCGTCGGGTCGGGGAAGATCCTGTGGAGGCGTCCCCGACCCTCGCGCAGACCTACGAATCGTCAGCGGAGCGTGACCTGGCGGGCCACGATGCCGGCACGCGCGCGACGCTCGTTCGCGTCGAGCGGCTCGGTGACCGCGAGCGCCGCCTCGAACTTGGTCGCGAACACCGTGGCGGGCTCCTCGAGCTCGGACGCCTCGGTGCCGCGGGGGAACTCCCACACGGGCACGAGGATCCCGCTCGAGCGGAACGCGCCGATGAACTTGCCGGTGCCGAGGCCCGAGTCGCGCTTCGCGTGCAGGCGCGCGATCGCGTCGATCATCGTCTCCTCGTCGTGCGGCCACGCCCAGCGCAGGAACTCGCGGCTCATGCGGCACCAGTACGCCGACTCGACCGAGTCGAGCTTGACGGTCGGGATGATCGCGGACGCGGAGTCCTCGAGGGCCTCCTTGACGTCGGGGGTGACGTCGGTCGCCGGGTCGAGCCAGTACGCGTAGTCGTCGTGGACGGTGACCTCGAACGGGACCGACAGGTCGAGCACGTCCTGCAGGCGCGGGCCCTCGCCCGGGATGCCGACGGTCTCGATCGACGTGCCGGGCTCGGTGTCGAGCACCTCGAGCAGCGTCTCGGCGAGGTCGCGGCTCGCGTCGCCCGAGCCCGCGAGGGTCTGCAGGGCGAGCAGGATCACGCCGTCCTGGCGGTGCAGCGCGGCCCAGCCCTCGGGCAGGACCGTCGTGATGAGGACGTCGCGCGCGCCGTGCTCGGCGGTCGTACGGGCCGTCGCGGTCGCCGCGGGGACGACCTCGCGCATCGCGACCCAGTCGGTCTCTCCGGGAAGCCCCTCGAAGGGGCGCAGCACGAAGTCGGGCGTGGAGTTCTTGGCCATGTCCGCGAGTCTATCGCCGGTGCGGCCGACCGCGGGCCGGTGCTGCACGGGCACGGACACGCCCGGCGAGCGCCCTCCCCCGGTGGCAGGATCGTTCCTATGGATCCCCGCGCCGGTACCCCCGCCCAGCCTTCCGACCTCATCGACGTGGACGCCGTCGTCGGCGCCTACTACGACCTGACGCCCGACGTCGACGACCCGGCCCAGAAGGTCGTGTTCGGCACGTCGGGGCACCGCGGGTCGAGCCTCGACCACGCGTTCAACGAGGCGCACATCATCGCCACGACGCAGGCGATCGTCGAGTACCGGGCGAGCCAGGGCACGGACGGCCCGCTGTACATCGGGCGGGACACGCACGCGCTGTCCCTGCCGGCGTGGCAGACCGCGCTCGAGGTGCTCGCGGCGGCGGGCGTCGAGACGTACGTGGACGCGCGGGACAGCTTCACCCCGACCCCGGCGGTGTCGCTCGCGATCCTGCGGCACAACGGCGCGGCGACGTCCGAGGGCGTGCGCACCTCCGGTCCGGGTCTCGCGGACGGGATCGTCGTGACGCCGTCGCACAACCCGCCCCGCGACGGTGGCTTCAAGTACAACCCGCCGCACGGTGGTCCGGCCGGGAGCGAGGCGACGGGGTGGATCGCGGACCGCGCGAACGAGATCCTGCGCTCGGGCGTGGGCGCGGTGCGCCGCGTCTCGCTCGAGGAGGCGCTCGCCGCCGAGACCACGCGCAGGCACGACTTCCTCACGAGCTACGTCGACGACCTCGCGAACGTGATCGACATGGAGGCCATCCGCTCGTCGGGCATCCGGATCGGCGCCGACCCGCTCGGTGGTGCGGCCGTCGAGTACTGGGGCGAGATCGCCGAGCGCTACGACCTCGACCTGACCGTGGTCAACCCGCAGGTCGACCCGCGCTGGGCGTTCATGACGCTCGACTGGGACGGCAAGATCCGGATGGACTGCTCGTCGCCGTCCGCGATGGCGTCGCTCGTGTCGAAGATGACGGACCCGGCGACGTCGGGCACGTTCGACATCGCGACGGGCAACGACGCGGACTCCGACCGGCACGGCATCGTGACGCCCGACGCCGGCCTCATGAACCCCAACCACTTCCTCGCGGTGTCGATCGCGTACCTGTACGGCGGCGCACGCCCCGGGTGGGGCGAGGCCGCAGCGATCGGCAAGACCCTCGTGTCGTCGTCGCTCATCGACCGGGTCGGGGCGAGCCTCGGACGCCGCGTGGTCGAGGTCCCCGTCGGGTTCAAGTGGTTCGTGCCCGGCCTGCTCGACGGCTCGGTCGGGTTCGGTGGCGAGGAGTCGGCGGGCGCGTCGTTCCTGCGCACCGACGGCGGCGTCTGGACGACCGACAAGGACGGGCTGCTGCTGGCCCTGCTCGGCTCGGAGATCCTCGCGACGACGGGTCGCACCCCGTCGCAGCACCACGCGGAGCTCGTGGCCGAGCACGGCGCGTCCTGGTACGCGCGCGTCGACGCGCCCGCCTCGCTCGAGGAGAAGGCGACGCTCGCCAAGCTGTCGCCCGAGCAGGTCGAGGCGACCTCGCTCGCGGGCGAGGAGATCACCGCGAAGCTCACCGAGGCGCCCGGCAACGACGCGAAGATCGGCGGGCTGAAGGTCACGACCGAGAACGCGTGGTTCGCCGCGCGTCCGTCCGGCACGGAGAACGTCTACAAGATCTACGCCGAGTCGTTCGTCTCGGCCGACCACCTCGCCCAGGTGCAGGCCGAGGCGAAGGACGTGGTCTCGGCGGCGCTCGGCGGCTGACGTCCTTCCCATGCCGTGCACGGCCTCCCGTCGGTTCAGGTGCGAGAGTGCCGGACCGCTGGGAGGCCGTCGTGGTTCCGGGGCCGCGGGAGCCGGATGACCCCGTAGTTCCGCTCCGGAACCGACATCTGGAAGTACTTCCACACGCCGATCGGGACGATCACCAGGGTGTAGAAGAGCCGGTAGATCGGGACGATCACGAGCCACCGGTCGCGATACCGCCAATGGACCGCGTACGTCACGGCGAAGTAGAGCCCGATGACGGCCAGGAGGCCGAGCGACGAGCCTGCGACCGAGTAGATGCGGACGGCGATGAGCGCGATGACGACCACGGAGCCGTAGATCCACAGCAGCGGGTACTTGAGGATGAACCGGATGTTGGCGATGAAGAGCCGGAACTCCCCTCCCGCCCAGGCCACGCGCTGACGCCACCAGGGCTTGAACGTGTCGGGGACGATCGTCAGCACCTCGAACGGGATGTGCGCGACCCGGAACCCGTACCCGTTGGCGAGCAGGCCGACCTCGATGTCGTTCCCCTGGAAGAACAGGGAGTGCCGGCGCATCACCGCTCGGAGCGCCTCTGCGGTGCCCGCGTGGCAGGCGCCGCTCAGCATCCACGGCAGCAGGAGCCGCAGCCGCATCGCGAGCCGGTACTCGTACCGTTGCAGCGCGACGAGCCAGTTGAGCCCGGGCTGCGTCACGAGACGCACCGAGGCGATCTCCGTGCCCTTGGCGTGCATGATCCCGACGAGATCACCCAACGGTCGCGGGGTCGTGGTGTCCGCGTCGATGCACACGACGTAGCTCGCGCGCACCTCGTGCTGGAGCGCCGAGCGGACGACGCGGTCCCTGATGGTGCCGCCGGTGTTCCGCTTGGTCGACGGCGGCGGTACGTAGTCGGCGCGGTGGGTCCGGAACCCGAACCGTCGGCCGAGGTCGTCGAGCGCTCCGTAGAACTCGTCGCTCTCTCCCGACGTGGTGCACAGGATGACGCGACGACCGTACTGGGTCAGGTACTCGACGTTCTCGAGGTAGCGCACGTTGCCGTAGATCGGCACGAGGACGTCGAAGTCCTCGAACCGTGGGACCCGCGGGAGCCTGGCCCTCGAGGCCAGGCGCACGCGGACCACGACGACGAGGTCGATCCCGACCCAGCAGATCGCTGGGATCAGCAGCCAGAGCCCGGTCACGACACCGCGGGCGCGGGAGCGAGGACGTTGCGGATCGCCGCGGCCGAGGCGCCGTCGGCGATAAGTCGACGAAGCCGGGCGACCTGCGACGCCAGGTCGACGTCTTCGACGTTGGCCCTGCGGATCCTCGGGTGCTCGGTCTCGACATGGTTCTCCGCGAGGCTGAAGAGCTCCTCGTGCAGCTTCTCGCCCGGGCGCAGGCCGGTGAACTCGATCGTCGGCGCCGGCAGGCCCGAGAGACGCACGTACTCCTCGACGAGCCGGAGGATCCGGACCGGCTCGCCCATGTCGAGGACGAACGTCGAGCCCTCCGTCCGCAGGGTGCCCGCCTCGATCACGAGTCCCGCGGCCTCGGGGATGGACATGAAGTAGCGCGTCACGTCGGGGTCGGTGATGCGCACGGGGAGCCCCGCCCCGATCTGGTGGGCGAGCGTCGGCAGGAACGACCCCCGGCTCCCGAGCACGTTTCCGAACCGGACGTTGGAGTAGTCGACCCCGTAGTCGATCGCCGTGCGCCGGACGATCTGCTCGGCCAGGCGCTTGGACCACCCCAGGACGGAGGTCGGGTTCGCTGCCTTGTCGGTGCTGATGTTGACCAGCTTCGGGACTTCGTTGCGCACGCAGGCGCGCACGACCGACTCGGTGCCGAACACGTTGGTCTTGACGGCGGCCTCCGGCGCTCGTTCGAGCAGCGGCAGGTGCTTGTGCGCGGCAGCGTGGAAGACGACGTCGGGACGAACCTCGCGGAAGATCCGGTCCATGAGGTCGACGTCGCGGATGTCGGCGAGCCGATACGTCTCCTCGGCGAGGAGCGCCGAACCCCGTGAGCTGAGCTCGAGCGAGTACAGGGCGAACTCGTCGTTGTCGACGAAGTGCACGGAGGAGGCGCCGAGAGCCTCGACCTGCCTGACGATCTCCGAGCCGATGGAACCTCCGGCGCCCGTCACGAGGACTGACGCTCCTCGCAGCATCCTGACGGCTGCGTCGCCGTGGACGGGGGTGCTCGTCCGGCCGAGGAGATCCTCGGGGCGCACGAGACCGGCGAAGGGGATGAGCGACATGCGGCACCAATTCATTAGGCTGGGTCTTACGAAGCGAGCCTAATTTAATCGTCCATCACAGCTTCTTCACAGCCTCAGGATGGGTGAAAGTCACCCATTTGCTATGACAGATGTCACAAACCACCCGCCCCAGAGCGCGGCGGAACCTTCACCGTCCGGGGAGCACCGCGGGTCCGGCCGTCCGCACACCGGACCTCCTGCGAGCCTCTGACCTGGGAGGGGACTTCTCCCCTGTCTCGGATGCGCGTCTACGGGCGCGCGCCCCCTACGGTGGTCCCGTATCCACCGGAACCTGACCCTAGGAGCACCATGCGCATCACCCGCACCGGGGCGGCAGCCCTCGTCCTCGCCTCGATCCTCGGCCTCGCCGCCTGCTCGTCGGACGACGACGCCTCGGCCGACGCATCCACCTCGACCGCCGCAGCGGCCGAGGACGAGACGGCGACCCCGAGCGACGAGGCCACCGAGGAGCCCAGCGACGAGGCCACCGACGACGCGGAGCCGGCCGATGCAGGCTCGGGCGACTACACGACGGCCGCGTGGGCGTACCCGGTGACGAACCCGGGCACGCTCCTGACGACGCTGAAGAGCGACCGGTTCTCGGTTGACGTCTACCAGGTCGGCGTCGAGAAGGCCTCGAAGACGGGCAACTTCGTCGACCCCGAGACCAACAAGCCGATCATCGACGTCGGCGACGACATCGTGGTCGTGAACTACGTCGTCACGAACACCTCGGACGAGACGCTCACGATCGGCGCATCCCTGGTCTCGGTCGACGGTCGCTACGCGGACTGGCCGTACCTGCAGGGCATGGACTCGGTCACCGACTTCGACATGAACGAGAAGCTGGGCATCAACCAGACCGCGGCCCAGCCCGGCACGGGTGACGAGGAGACGTACACGCAGCAGTGGGAGCCGGGCACGTCGTTCTCGATCGCCGACAACTTCCGGTACCAGGCGGGCTCGCCCATCACGTTCGACGCGACGCTGTACGAGTCGGACGACGCGGGCGACCTCGTCCAGCCCCTCGAGGAGACCTCGGGCGACACCACGATCCAGTGATCGTGCGGAGCGCCTGACCGGGGCCCGGTCGCCGATCGGCGGCCGGGCCTCAGCGCGCGACGAGGTCCTGGTAGTCGGGGTGCCGCGCGATCCAGCCGTCGACGTACCAGCAGGTCGGCACGACGCGCAGCCCTTCGGCACGCGCGTCGTCGAGCGCGCGCCGCGCGAGCGCGCCGGCGATGCCCTGCCCACCGTGCTCGGGCGGGACGACGGTGTGCGGCATCTCGACGAGGCCGTCCTCCCGGCGCACGTACTCGAGCGTGCCGACGACCTCGCCGTCGGGCGTGCGCGCCTCGTAGCGCTCGTGCCCTGGGCGGTGGACGACGTCGTACTGCAGCGGGGTGGTCATACCTGGTCAAGGCGCAGGGAGCCCGAGATCATCCCGCGCCACGCGTCGTCCGACGTTACCGACCGGTAGCAGGTGGGAGATACTTGCACGGTGGTGCAGAAAACCGGGCGATCGCGTCGACCCAACCCGTACGCCGTCGTCCTGCGGACGCCGGGGGCCGCGCGGTTCTCCGCCGCCGCGGTGCTCGCCCGCCTCCCGATGTCGATGCTCGGGATCGGCACGATCCTGCTCGTCGAGGCCGTCTACGAGTCGTACGCGCTCGCGGGCCGCGTCTCGGCGACCCTGATCGTCGCGCAGGCCGTCGTCTCGCCGCAGGTCGCGCGACTCGTCGACCGGATCGGTCAGCGCCGCACGACCCTGCCGCTCGTCTTCACCGCGGCCGTCGGCCTCGGCGGGCTCATCACGACGGGCGTGACGCACGGACCCGAACCGCTGCTGTACGTGTTCGCGATCCTCGCCGGCGCGTCGTCCGTCTCCTACGGGTCGATGGTCCGCGCACGCTGGTCCCACGCGCTGAGCGACCCCAAGCTCGTGCACACCGCCTACTCGCTCGAGTCCGCGCTCGACGAGGCCGTGTTCGTCGTCGGCCCCGCCGTGGTCACGCTGCTCGCGACGACCGTGACGCCGTCCGCCGGGCTCCTCGTGCCGCTCGTCGCCGCGGTCGTCGGCGGGCTGTGGTTCGTGTCCCAGCGGGCGACCGAGCCACCCGTCGTCGTGCACGAGCCCGGGACCAGGCACCGCACCGCGATGCGCGAGCCCGGCATGCTCGTGCTCGTGCTCGCGTTCGTCGGCATGGGCGTCGTGTTCGGCGCGACCGACGTGTCGACCATCGCGTTCACCGACGAGAAGGGCGCCCCCGGGCTCGCGGGCCTGCTGCTCGCGACCTTCGCGTTCGGGTCGCTGCTCTCCGGCCTGTTCTACGGCGCACGCCACTGGGTCATGGCCCTGTGGAAGAGGTTCGTGATCGGCATGCTGCTGCTCGGCGCCGGGGCGTCGCTGTTCTTCCTGGTCGACTCGACCGGGGTGCTCGCCGCCGTCATGTTCGTCACCGGGTTCGCCATCGCGCCGACCCTCATCAACGGCAACGCCCTCGTGCAGTCCCTCGTGCGCCCCGCCCAGCTCACCGAGGGCCTCACGTGGGTCTCGACCGCGCTCGGTCTCGGCGTCTCGGTCGGGGCCTCGCTCGCCGGGTCGCGCGTCGACGCCGTCGGGGCGCACGGCGGGTTCGAGGTCGTCATGGGCGGGGCCGCGCTCGCGGTCGTCGTGACTCTCCTCGCGGTGCGCAGCCTGCGCCGCGACCGCTCGCGCGAGGAGATCACCACCACCACGGCGTGACGGGTACGTGGCGGGCCTCACCCGGCGCCCGACTGCGAGACCGCCCGTCCCGGCGCACAGTGGAGGGACCGTCTACCGCAGGAGGTCCCCGTGCCGTTCGGAATCGGTCGCCCGCCCCAGGACTCGCGCAACCGCACGGTCGCCGACCTGCTCGTCGCCCAGCTCGTCGAGGCCGGGGTCACCCGGATCTACGGGATCGTCGGCGACAGCCTCAACCCGGTCGTCGACGCGGTGCGCCGCTCGGCGGTCGACGGCGGCGGCATCGAGTGGGTGCACGTGCGGCACGAGGAGTCGGCGGCGTTCGCCGCGGCGGCCGAGGCCGAGGTCTCGGGCGGCCTCGCCGTGTGCGCGGGGTCGTGCGGGCCGGGCAACCTGCACCTCATCAACGGCCTGTACGACGCGAACCGCTCGCGCGTCCCGGTGCTCGCGATCGCGAGCCACATCCCGAGCGCCCAGATCGGCACCGGGTTCTTCCAGGAGACCCACCCGGACCGCCTGTTCACCGAGTGCTCGGTGTACTCCGAGATGATCTCGTCGGCCGAGCAGGCGCCGCGCGTCATCAGCTCCGCGATCCACCACGCGTTCGCGGGCCCCGGCGTCTCGGTGCTGACCATCCCGGGCGACGTCGCCGACCTGGACGCACCCCGCGCCGTCCGCGACGTCGCGCTGCCCCCGGCCCGGCCGCGCGTCGTCCCCGACCCGGACGCGGTGCGCCGGCTCGCCGAGGCGATCGACGCGGCCGAGAAGATCACGATCTTCGCGGGCGCGGGCGTGCGGCACGCGCGCGACGAGGTGCTCGAGCTCGCCGACAAGATCGCCGCGCCCGTGGGCCACTCCCTGCGTGGCAAGGAGTGGATCCAGTACGACAACCCGTTCGACGTGGGGATGTCGGGCCTGCTGGGCTACGGCGCCGCGTTCGACGCGATGCACGACGCGGACCTGCTCCTGCTGCTCGGCACCGACTTCCCGTACCCGCAGTTCCTGCCGGACGACGTCACCACCGCTCAGGTCGACGTCGAGCCCTCGCGCCTGGGCCGGCGCACGCGCCTCGACGTCGCCGTGGTCGGCGACGTGGGCGAGACGCTGCGGCTCCTGCTGCCGCAGGTCGCGGAGAAGCGGTCCCGGAAGTTCCTCGACACGATGGTCACCAAGCACCGCAAGGCCCTGTCGGGCGTCGTCGGCGCCTACACCAAGAAGGTGGAGAAGGCCGTCCCCATCCACCCCGAGTTCGTCGCCGACCAGCTCGACCAGGTCGCTGGCCCCGACGCCGTGTTCACGGTCGACACCGGCATGTGCAACGTGTGGGGCGCCCGGTACATCTCGCCCAACGGTCGACGCCGCATGATCGGGTCGTTCCTGCACGGGTCGATGGCGAACGCCCTGCCGCACGCGATCGGCGCGGCCTTCGCGGCCCGCACCGCAGGCTCCGACCGTCAGGTCGTCGCGATGGCGGGCGACGGCGGGCTGTCCATGCTGCTCGGCGAGCTCATCACCGCCCGGCACTACGACCTGCCCGTGACCGTCGTGCTGTTCAACAACGCGAGCCTCGGCATGGTGCGCCTCGAGATGCTCGTCGACGGCTTGCCCTCGTTCGGCACCGACTCCCCCGCGGTCGACTACGCGGCCGTCGCGGCCGCGCTCGGGATCCGGTCGCAGCGCGTGACCGACCCGAAGGACGTGCGCGAGGCGCTCGAGGCCGCCCTCGCGGCGCCCGGCCCCGCGCTCGTCGACGTCGTGACCGACCCGCGCGCGCTGTCGATCCCGCCGAACATCACCGCCGGGCAGGTGCGCGGGTTCGCCGCGGCCCTGACCAAGGAGGTGCTCGGCAACGGGATGGGCGAGGCCGTGTCGATGGCCCGGTCGAACCTGCGCAACGTCCCCCGGCCGTAGCTGACGACCGGGGAGAACTCCCCTGTGGACACCCTGTCGCGGGGCCCGGCGGACCGCTACTGTCCACCCCGTGACAGTCTTCGTCGTCGTCGGGGCGGTCGGCCTCGTCCTGCTCCTGGTGTCCGTGCTGCTCGGCGAGATCGTCGACATCGGTGACGGTCTGCTCTCCGGCACCGCGCTCGGCGCGGGTGCGACCGTGTTCGGCGCCGTGGGTGCCGTGGTCACGGTCAACGACCTGCCCGCGTGGCTCGCCTGGGTCGGGTCTGCGGCCGTCGCGCTGCTCGTGGTGCTGCTCGTGCAGCGCCTCACGATGCGCCTGCACGCGACCCAGGACGCCCCGGCGCCGTCGCTCGTGGGCGTGCAGGGCGTCGCGACGTCCGACATCGCGGACGCGAGCGGCGAGGTCTCGCTCGACGCCGCGCACGAGCTCGAGCGCCGCATGGCCTGGGCCGACGAGCCGATCCCCGAGGGCGCGCGCGTCGTCGTCCTCGAGCAGTCGGGCACGCGTGTGCGCGTGCGACGGCACTTCCCGAACGACTGACCCACCCCGGGCGGCGGTCGCAGGGGCCGTCGCCTCCCCCGGTGCACGGGGCGCCCGCACGGGCGCCGTCGGGCGCCACCCACCGGAAGGAGCCGCGCCGCGGGCGCGTCAACCATGAACGACACCACCACCGTCGGAGTGATCGCGAGCGCCGCGATCGTCGTCGTCCTCGTCTGCCTGATCGCGTTCGTCGCGCACCGGATCCGGCGCGTCCCGCCGAACGAGGCGCTCATCATCGTCGGCCGCGGCGCGGGCGCCAAGGACACGGACGCCGCGGGGCAGCGCGTCGTCACGGGCGGCCGTGCGTTCGTGTGGCCGATCCTGCAGCAGGGGTTCTCGATCTCGCTCGAGCAGCGGCAGATCGGCATCACGGTCGAGGGCGTCGACCGCAACCGCATCAAGATCGCGATCAAGGCGTCGATCAACTTCAAGGTGCGCGGCGACGAGGAGGGCGTGCGGCGCGCGGCCCAACGGTTCCTGTCCCAGCAGGGCACCCTGACCGAGATCATCAAGGAGTCGCTCGAGGGTTCGCTGCGCTCGATCGTGGGCGACATGACGATCGAGCAGATCATCTCGGACCGCAAGGGCCTCTCGGACCGCGTGGTCGCCTCGACCAAGACCGACCTCTCGGAGCAGGGCCTCCAGGTCGACCTGCTCAACATCTCCGACATCTCGACGCCCGGCTCCGACTACCTCGCGAACCTCGGGCGCGCCGAGGCGGCCCGCGCGCGCCAGGTCGCCGAGGTCTCCGAGGCCGAGGCGCAGCGCGCGTCCGAGTTCGCCGCGATCGACGCGGCCGAGCAGATCGCCGAGCGCCAGAAGGCCCTCGACCTCAAGCGTGCCGTGATCAAGGCGGAGACGGACCGCGCGAACGCCGAGGCGCAGGCAGCGGGCCAGCTCGCGCGCGCCGAGCAGGAGCGCCTCGTGGCCGAGCAGGAGCGTGAGGCGCTCGCCGAGGTCGCGCGCGTGACGCAGGAGAAGCTCGACATCGAGGTGCGCAAGCCCGCCGAGGCCGACGCGTACGCGAAGGTGCAGGCGGCCAACGCCGCCCGTGACGCCGCCAACGCGGCGACCGAGGCCGAGGCGTTCAAGCGCACGACGATCGCGCAGGCGAACAAGACGGCCGCGATCCAGGACGCGGAGGCGTCCGCCGAGGCCGTGCGCCGTGCGGGCGAGGCCGAGCGCGACCGTCAGGTCGCGCACGCGGCGGGTATCCGCGCCGAGGGTGAGGCCCGCGCGGCCGCGATCGAGGCCGAGGGCCTCGCCGAGGCGCACGCGACCGACGCCAAGGCCGAGGCGCTCAAGAAGTACGGCGAGGCGGCGCTCGTGCAGGAGCTCATCGAGCGGCTGCCCGAGATCGTGCGTGCGGCCGCCGAGCCGATCGCGTCGATCCAGGGCATGACCGTCGTCTCGACCGACGGCGCAAGCGCGATCACGAAGAACGTCGCCGCGGTGCTGGGCGAGGGCCAGGAGGTCGTCAAGCAGCTCACGGGCGTCGACATCAACCAGCTCATCGCGAACCTCGCGGGCGGGCGGAGCACCGACTCGCTCAACTGACGCACGGCGGGCGCGAACGGCACGGCGG
Source organism: Sediminihabitans luteus (assembly GCF_002797595.1). GTDB lineage: Bacteria > Actinomycetota > Actinomycetes > Actinomycetales > Cellulomonadaceae > Paraoerskovia > Paraoerskovia lutea. Next base: position 91,871 of record NZ_PGFE01000007.1, on the reverse strand, counting down.
CACGGCCGGCACGGCGGCCCGGCCGGCACGCACGGGGCGGGGGCGCACTGCCCCCGCCCCGACGTCGGTAGGGTCGGCGCATGAGCGACGAGGCTCCGGCCATCCCCCCGACCGACCGTCCGACCGTCCGCACCCACGAGGCGACGGTCCCGTCCGTCGTCGACGTCCCGGTGCGCGTCTACGTCCCCGAGCCCGCGGGCGCACCACCGGGCGTGCTCGTGTGGGCGCACGGCGGCGGGTTCGTGCACGGCGGCCTCGACATGCCCGAGTCGGACGCGCTCGCCCGGGGCATCGCCGCGCAGGCCGGGGTCGTGGTCGTCGCGGTCGACTACGAGCTCGCGGGCGACGGGCGCGGCTACCCGGTGCCGCACACCCAGCTGCGCGACGTCCTCGCGTGGACGCGGGCGCAGGCCGCCGGCTGGGGCGCCGACCCGGCCACGGTGGCCGCGGGCGGTGCCAGCGCGGGCGCGTGCGTCGTCCTCGGGGCGACGCTCTCCCTGCTCGACGACGGGCTGCCGCTGCCCGCCCGCCTGCTGCTGGCGTACCCCGCGGCGCACCGTGTGCTGCGCCGCGACCCGTCGCTCGCGCCGCCCGCGCAGGGCCCCGACCCGGTGAGCCGGTTCGACGACGAGCGCATGGCGAGCATGTTCGGCACGTACGCGAACGGCGTCGACCCCGCGCCGTACCTGAGCGTCGACGGTCGCGACCTGACCGGGATGCCGCCGATGCTCGTGCACGCCGCGCTGCTCGACGACCTGCGCACCTCGGCCGAGGACCTCGTGGCGCGGGCCGTCGCGGACGGCGTCGAGGCGCGGCTGCACGTCGCCGACGCCGGGCACGGGTACCTCAACCACGACCCGGCCGGGCACGCGTCGTCCGCCACGGTCGAGGCGTTCGCCCGGACGTTCTGAGGGGCCGCACGCACGAACGCCCCTCCCGGCCGGGCCGGGAGGGGCGTTCGTGTCGGACGGCGGGCGGTCAGGCCTTCCCGGCCGCCTCGCCCATCGTCTCGGCCACGAAGTGCCCGCGCTTGACCTTCGCGTCGGAGTCCATGGCCTCGAGTTCCATGCCCTTGGTCTCCGGCACCCGGAAGTACACGAAGAGCAGCGACAGCAGAGCCATCACGGCGTAGAAGCCGTAGGCGAACGTGAGCCCGATGTCCGCGAAGACCGGGAACGACATGGTGATGGCGAAGTTCGCGATCCACTGCGCGGCCGCGGCGACCGCGAGCGCCGAGGCGCGGATCTTGTTGGGGAACATCTCGCCGAGCAGGACCCACACGACCGGGCCCCAGGTGGCGCCGAAGAACACGACGAACGCGTTGGCACCGACCACGGCGACCGTGTCCCAGGAGCCGCTGAACGAGACGCTGTCGCCCGAACCGCTGGCGTTGGAGAACGCGACGGCCATGAGGCCGAGGGAGATGAACATGCCCGTCGAACCGATGAGCAGGAGGCGCCGTCGGCCGATCTTGTCGACGAGCAGGATCGCGACGATCGTGACGACGATGTTCGTGACCGACGTGATGGTCGAGGTGAGGAACGCGTCGCTCGCGTCGAACCCGACGGACTGCCAGAGGGTCGTCGAGTAGTAGAAGATCACGTTGATCCCGACGAACTGCTGGAACACCGAGAGCAGGATGCCGGTCCAGACGATCGGCTTGAGGCCGAGCGCCGACCCCTTGAGGTCGCGGAGCGACTGCTGCTCCTCGGTGTTGATCGTCGCCTTGATGTCGTCGATCTTGTGCTGGACGTCGTGCTCGCCGGAGAATTCGCGCAGCACCTTGGCGGCCTCGTCGTCACGTCCCTTGCCGACGAGGTAGCGGGGCGACTCGGGCAGCTTGAGCGCGGCGAACCCGTAGATCAGCGCGGGGACGGCGGCGACGATGAACATCCAGCGCCACGCCTCCTGCCCGAACCAGAGGTCCTCGGACGCACCGCCGGCAGATTGCTGCAGGAGCTGGTCGGACAACAGTGCGGCGAAGATGCCGAGCACGATCGCGAGCTGCTGGAGCGAGCCGAGTCGACCGCGGAACTTCGAGGGTGACACCTCGGCGATGTACGCGGGGGCGATGACCGACGCGGCACCGATGGCGAGGCCACCGATGATGCGCCAGGCGACGAGGTCCCACACGCCGAACGCGAAGCCGGAGCCGAACGCGGAGATGAAGAACAGGATCGCGGCGATGACCATGACGCGGATGCGCCCGTACTTGTTCGCGAGGCCGCCGGCGAACCAGGCGCCGACCGCGCAGCCGAGCAGCGCCGCGGCCACGACGAACCCGGCGAACGTGTCGTTGTCGAGGCCGAACTCGTCGCGGATCGAGTCGACGGCACCGTTGATGACCGACGAGTCGAACCCGAAGAGGAACCCTCCGAGCGCTGCTCCGACGCTGATGCCGATGACGCGGCGGTTGAGCCGTGAGTCCGCGATCGGTGCGGGCTTTCCTGGTGAGTCGCTCACCGGTGCCTCCCTGAGTCCGGGGGCGCCGGCCGCGGCGCCCGTTCATTGGCACAGTATCGGCGCGGTGATGCGCCCGCCCGGTGGAGGACGTGTGACGGTCGCGACGGGCACCGGGGACGCTCCCCGCTGGCGAGCGGGCGCCATCGGTGCCTCGGGCTACGGCTCCGGGTGGTGCGAGTCGTAGGCCCAGAACCGCGGCGTGCGGCGCACCACGAACCACAGCACGACGACGCACAGCAGGCCGCCGATCACGGCCGCCCAGCCCTCGCCGACCCTGCTCGCGCCCGCCCCGAGCGCCACGTCGCCCAGGCGCGGGCCGCCCGCGACGACGACCGTGAACACGCCCTGGAGCCGCCCGCGCATCGCGTCCGGCGTCGCGGTCTGCAGGATCGTCTGGCGGAACACCGCGCTGATCGCGTCCGACGCACCGGCCACGACAAGGGCCAGGAACGCGAAGGTCAGGGCGACGCCCAGCACCGAGTCCGGCGTCGTCCGCCCGGCCGTGACGAGCACGCCCCCGAACAGCGCGACGCTCAGGCCCCACGCAGTGATGGCCCACACGATGATCCGGCCCTGCCAGCGCACGCGCGAGAGCCCGCCCGAGAACAGCCCGGCCGCGATGCCGCCGATCGCGATGCCCGCGGTCAGCACGCCCGTGGTGACCTCACCGCCGCCGAGGTACAGCACGCCCGCGGCCGGGAACAGCACGCGCGGCATCGCGAGAACCATCGCGACCAGGTCGACCACGAACGTCGTGCGCACGTTGCGCTGCGTACCGAGGTAGCGCAGCCCGTCGACCACCGAGGCGAGGCCGCTCGGGCGGCGGGGCCGGGGCTTGCCCCCCGTGTCGGACGCCGGCACCGCGGTCGCGGGGGGTGCGGGCCGTCCGGAGTCGGCGGGCTGCGGGTCCGCGGGCTGCGGGTCGGCGGGCTGGGGGTCGGCGGGCTGGGGGTCTGCGGGCTGCGGGTCTGCCGGCTCGGGCGGCAGCGCGGGCAGCTTCCACACGGCCCACAGGGCCGCGGTGAACAGCACCGCGTCGATCGTGTACGCCTCGGCGTAGTCCCAGACCGCGATGAGCGCGGCCGCGGCGAGCGGCCCGACGGTCAGGGCGACGTTCCAGGTGAGCGTGCTCAGGGCGTTCGCGGCCGGGATGAGCCGGGGCTCGAGCAGGCGCGGGACGATGGCCTGCCGCGCCGGGTTGTGCACCGCCGACGCGGCCGACTGCACCGCGACGAGCCCGTAGAGCACCCCGACCGAGTCGAGGTGGAGCCACGCCTGCGCGGCGACGAGGCCCGTGACGCCCCACAGCACGAACGCGGAGACGAGCGCGACACGGCGGCGGTCGTACAGGTCGACGAGCGCCCCGCCGTACAGGCCGAGCAGCACCAGGGGCACGAGGGCGAAGATCCCCAGCACCCCGACCGCGAGCGACGAGCCCGTGATCGCGTAGACCTGCAGGCCCACCGCGACGACCGTGAGCTGCGTCCCGAGGTTCGACAGGCCCAGGCTCCACCACAGCCGCCGGTACGCCGGCGAGACGCGCAGGGGCGTCGTGTCGACCAGCAGGCCGCGCGGGAGGAGGGGCACGGACGTCCACGATAGGCGAGCGCTCCCACCGCGCGTGCGCGTCGGCGTGCTATCCAGGGGAGATGCTCACCACCCCCGACCACCTCGTGCTCATGGGCGTCGCCGGCTCCGGCAAGACGACGGTCGCCCGGCTCGTCGTCGAACGCACCGGCCGCACCTACGCCGAGGCCGACGACTTCCACCCCGCCGCGAACGTCGCGGCGATGCGCGCGGGCGTCGCCCTGACCGACGCCGACCGCGCCCCGTGGCTCGCCGCGCTGCGCGACTGGATGAGCGCGCAGCACGCGGCCGGGGTCCGCACGGTCGTCACCTGCTCGGCGCTGCGCCGCGCCTACCGGGACGTGCTGCGCGAGGCCGCCGGCACCGTGCGGTTCGTGCACCTCGACGGCACGCGCGAGCTCCTCGCCGCACGGATCGGCGCGCGCACCGACCACTTCATGCCCGCGTCGCTGCTCGACTCGCAGCTCGCGACCCTCGACCCGCTCGAGGCCGACGAGGACGGGGTGCGGCTCGACGTCGCCGCGACCCCGCCGCAGATCGTCGCCGCGATCCTGGGGCGCTGAGCTGGGCGACGTCCGACAGGCGAACGCCGCCGGGTGTACCGACGGCCGGGTGTACCGACAGCCGGGCGCACCGACCGCTACGTCACGGTGACGTCGAAGACCAGGCCCAGCGCGTACGTCACGGCCGCGGCGCCCCAGCCGATCGCGAGCTGGCGCAGCGCGCGGCTCACGGGCGGCGTCCCGGACAGCAGGCCGACCGTGGCGCCCGTGACCAGCAGCGCGATCCCGACGAGCAACGCCGAGGTCAGCACCGCCGTCATGCCCTCGAGGCCGAGCAGGTACGGCAGCACGGGGATGATCGCGCCCGAGGCGAAGAAGCAGAAGCTCGACCAGGCCGCGCCCCACGCGGTGCCGTGCGTCTCGGTCTCCTCGGCGGTCAGCGCGGGGGCGATCTCGGTCGCGGACGTGTAGGTCGCGAGCACCTCGGCGGCGTGCGCCTCGGCGTCGGGGGCGCTCATGCCGCGGGCCCGGTAGACCAGGGCGAGCTCGTTCGCCTCGACGTCGAGGTCGGGCAGCGCGGCCGACGCGAGCGGGCTCGGGCTCGACGCCTCGAGCAGCTCGCGCTGCGAGCGCACCGACACGTACTCCCCCGCCCCCATCGACAGCGCGCCCGCGAGCAGGCCGGTCACGCCCGAGAGCAGCACGGTCGTGGTCGACGCGCCCGTCGCGCCGATGCCCAGCACGAGCGCGAGGTTCGAGACCAGTCCGTCGTTCGCGCCGAACACGGCCGCGCGGAACGTGCCCGACATCCGGTTGCGCCCGCGCGTCGCGAGCCCGCGCACGACCTCCTCGTGGATGCGCTCGTCCGCGGCCATCGCGGCGGTCGCGTCCACGTCGTCGTCGTACTCCGAGCGGGCCTCGGCGCGCTGGGCGAGCGCGAGCACGAACACCCCGCCGAACCGCCGCGCGAGCCAGCCCAGCGACCGGGTGCGCCAGTCGCCGCGCAGCGGGGCCCCGGCGTCGTCGCCCAGCAGGTCGAGCCAGTGCTGCTCGTGGCGGCGCTCGGCCTCGGCGAGCGCGAGGAGGATCTCGCGCTCCTCGCCCGTGCGCCGGCGCGCGAGGTCGCGGTACGCCGCGGCCTCGGCCCGCTCGTCGGCGAGGTGTCCGCGCCAGCGTCGGACGTCGCGGGGCGTGCGGGCGCGCTCGGACGGCGCAGGCTCGGGTGGGGTCGTCACCCCACCATGATGCCGACGACGGGCCCCGGACGGGGTTCGGACCGCCCAACTCGTACGTCCGGACGTCCGGGGCCCGGCGTCCTCAGACGCCGGCGATCGCGGCGAGCCGCTCCCACGAGCGGTGCATCCCGAGACCCTGGAGCAGCGGTCCCACGACCGCGTCGACGTCGTCGACCAGGTCGACGCCGGGGGCGTCGGCGTCGACCGCCGCACCGAGCACGTCGGCCCCGTCGCCCCAGGCCGCGAGCGCCTTGCCGTGCCGGAACGCCTCCGCGAGAAGGACCGCGGTGGCGGGGTCGCCCGCGACCGGGGTGCCGGCGGCGCCGTCCGCGACGACGACCGCGTCGTACTCGATCGAGCGGGTCGTCACGAGCGCCCGGTCGACCGTCACGGGCTCGGCTCCCTGCGTGCGCAGCGTGCCGCCGTGCGACGCGACGACGCGCAGCACCACGCCGTGCTCGTCGAGCGCGGCGCGCAGGGCGGCGATCCCCGCGAGGTCGGCACCGTCGTCCGCGATCACGCCGACGACGCGGCCGTCGACGCGGCCCGGCTCGCGGGGGACCTGGGACAGCGCCGGCGACGGGGTCACCCCGTCCGCGCTGCCGTGCTCGGCGGCCGGAAGGTCGGGGACGTCGATGCCGAGCCCGCGCGCGACGCGGGCCGCGAGGTCGGGGTGCACGCGCACGAGGTTGCCGACCATGCGCTCGACGATCGCGGCCTCGAACACCTTGCCGAGCTCGAACGTGAACCCGCCCACGACGTGGGCCTGCTCGACGGGCGTCATGGACTCCCAGAACAGCGTCGCTTGCGAGTAGTGGTCGGCGAACGACGCGGGCGCCTCCCGGACCTTGGTCCCCTCGACCGGCGTCGGGACGCTCACGTAGCCCTGGGCGCCCGAGGCGACGGGGCACCCGCCGCCCAGCGAGTTCGGCTGGTAGGGCGCGACCCCGCGGTGCACCGCGGTCTGGTGCATCCCGTCGCGCTGCATGTCGTCGACCGGAACGTGCGGCCGGTTGACGGGCAGCTGGGCGAAGTTCGGGCCGCCCAGGCGCGTGATCTGCGTGTCGAGGTACGAGAACAGGCGGCCCTGCATGAGCGGGTCGTTCGTCACGTGGATCCCCGGGACGAGGTTGGCGACGTGGAACGCGACCTGCTCGGTCTCGGCGAAGTAGTTCTCGGGCAGCGTGTGGAGGGTCATCCGGCCCACGGGCTGCACGGGGCACAGCTCCTCCGGGACGATCTTGGTCGGGTCGAGCAGGTCGATGCCCTCGAAGGTCTCGTCGGGGGTGTCGGGCATGACCTGCAGCCCGAGCTCCCACTCGGGGTACGCGCCCGCCGTGATGGCGTCGGCGAGGTCGCGACGGTGGAAGTCGGGGTCGGCGCCGCCGGCGAGCTGCGCCTCCTCCCACACGAGCGAGTGCACGCCCAGCACGGGCTTCCAGTGGAACTTCACGAGCGACGTCGAGCCGTCCGCCGCCTCGAGTCGGAACGTGTGCACGCCGAAGCCCTCGACCGTGCGGTAGCTGCGCGGGATGCCGCGGTCGGACATGACCCACAGGAGCATGTGCGTCGACTCGGTGTGCAGCGACGCGAAGTCCCAGAAGGTGTCGTGCGCGCTCTGCGCCTGCGGGATCTCGCGGTCCGGCTCGGGCTTGCCCGCGTGGATCAGGTCGGGGAACTTGATCGCGTCCTGGATGAAGAACACGGGCATGTCGTTGCCGACCAGGTCAAAGTTGCCCTCGTCGGTGTAGAACTTGGTCGCGAAGCCGCGGACGTCGCGCGCGGTGTCCGCCGAGCCGCGCGATCCCAGCACGGTCGAGAACCGCACGAACACCTCGGTCTCGGCGCCCTCGGTCGCGAGGAACCGGGCCTTGGTCACGGACGCGGCCGTGCCGTACGAGCGGAACGTGCCGTAGGCGCCGGCGCCGCGCGCGTGCACGACGCGCTCGGGGATGCGCTCGTGGTCGAAGTGCGTGATCTTCTCGCGCAGGTGGTGGTCCTCGAGCAGCGACGGGCCGCGCGGTCCGGCCTTGAGCGAGTGCTCGGTCTCGTCGAGGCGGAGCCCCTGCGCGGTGGTCAGCCGCCCGCCCTGCTGCGCGGCGGCGTCCGCGGGCCGCTGCGGGGCGCCCGTCGGGCCGGGGCGGGTGGTGTCGTCGGTGGTCATGATGCCTCCTCGAGTGACGGGTCGAGGACGACCTTGATGCAGCCGTCCTGCTTCTTCTGGAACATCTCGTAGGCGCGCGGGGCGTCCTCGAGCGCCATGCGGTGCGTGCGCAGGTCCAGCACGCCGAGCGGGTCCGCGGCGTCCGAGACGAGGGGCAGCACGTCGTCGATCCACCGGCGCACGTTGGCCTGCCCCATGCGGAACGTGAGCTGCTTGTCGAACATCTGCATCATCGGCAGCGGGTCCACCGCACCGCCGTACACCCCGGCGACCGACACGGTCCCGCCACGACGCACCGCGTCGATCGCGGTGCGCAGGGCCGCCAGCCGGTCCACGCCGGCCGCGCGCGTCATCGGGCGGCCGACCGCGCCGGGCAGGTGCGCCGCCCCGCGCTGGACGGCCTGCGCGACGGGCGAGCCGTGCGCCTCCATGCCGACCGCGTCGATCACGGAGTCCGGCCCCCGGCCCTCGGTGAGCTCGCGCACCGCCGCACCCACGTCGTCGACCACGCTCGCGTCGATCACCTCGGCACCGTGACGCCGTGCCATCGCGAGCCGCTCCGCGACGCCGTCGACCGCGATCACGCGGGCGGCGCCGCGGTGGCGTGCGACGCGTGCCGCCATCTGGCCGATGGGCCCGAGACCCAGCACGAGCACCGTGCCGTCGGGCGGGACGTCCGCGTACTCGACGGCCTGCCACGCGGTGGGGACGACGTCCGAGAGGTACAGGTACCGCTCGTCGGGCTCGCCGTCGTCCGGCACGACGACGGGCCCGTACCCGGCGTGCGGCACGCGCAGCAGCTCGGCCTGGCCGCCCGCGACCTGCCCGTACAGGGTCGTGTAGCCGAAGAGCGCCGCGCCGGTGCCCTGCGAGCGCGTCTGCGTGGTCTCGCACTGGCTCTGCAGGCCGCGCCGACACATCCAGCACGCGCCGCAGGAGATGTTGAACGGCACGACCACGCGGTCGCCCGGGCGCAGGTTCGTCACGTCCGCCCCGACCTCCTCGACCACGCCCATGGGCTCGTGCCCGAGCACGTCGCCCGGCTCGACGAACGCGCCCATGACGCCGTACAGGTGCAGGTCGGACCCGCACACGGCGGTCGAGGTGATCCGGACGATCGCGTCGGTCGGTTCCACGATCGACGGGTCGGGGACGTCCTCGACCCGGACGTCCTCGTGGCCCTGCCACGTGAGTGCTCGCATGGTGCGCTCCTCGTCTCGTCGGGCTCGCATCGTGCGCACGCCCGCGCCCGCTCGCAGCCCGGGAGCGCTCCCGCGCCGAGCGCGTGCGAGTGCGGTACGCCAGTGCCACACTCGCCTCGCCCGGGTCGAGAACCGCGCCCGGCCCGACGCCCGCCGGAGACGCACCATGACAGATTCCGCACGCCCGCCGGCCTGGGCCGGCGTCGACGACGACCACGCCGCCGCGTCGCTCCTCGCGCACGAGTCGATCTCCCCCGAGCCCGGCGACGCGGTCGCGCTCGCCGCACGGCTCGGCGCCCGCGCCCCCCTGCCCGGCACCGGGCGCACCGCCGAGCTGTGGGGCCTGCTGGCGACGCTCGCCGCGACCGACGTCGGTGCGGCCCGCATGGTCGAGCCGCACCTCGACGCGCTCGCGGTGCTCGCGCAGGCGGACGACGCCGGGCTCGACGTCGACCTCGACCGGGTCGGCGCGGACGCGACGAGCACGTGGGGCGTGTACGCGGCCGAGGGGCCGGGCGTGCGTCTCGAGGCCACGGCCGCCGACGGCGCATGGCGGCTCACCGGCACCAAGCCGTGGTGCTCGCTCGCGGCCACGCTGTCGCACGCCCTCGTCACGGCGTGGACCCCGGACGGGCGGCGGCTCTTCGCGGTCGACCTGCGCACCGACGCGGTGCGCGCCGCCGACGGCCCGTGGCACCCGCGCGGGCTGCGGCAGGTCGTCAGCGCACCCGTGGCGTTCGACGACGCCCTCGCCGTCCCGGTCGGCGACGCCGGTTGGTACCTGCGCCGTCCGGGGTTCGCGTGGGGCGGGATCGGCGTCGCGGCCTGCTGGTGGGGCGGCGCCGTGGGCGTCGCCCGCACGATGTTCGCCGCCGCGACCGCGCGCGAGCCCGACCAGGTCGCGCTCGCGCACCTGGGCGCGGTCGACACCGGGCTGCACGCGGCGCGCACAGTTCTCGCGCGCGCCGCCGCCGAGGTCGACGCCGGGACGGCTGACGGCGCCACGGCGCGGCGAGCGCGGGCCGTCGCGGCCGACGTCGTCCAGGACGTCCTCGCACGGTCCGCCCGGTCGCTCGGACCGGGGCCGCTCACGACCGACGAGGCCCACGCCCGACGCTGCGCCGACCTCGAGCTGTACGTGCGCCAGCACCACGCCGAACGGGACGCCGCGAACCACGGCCGCCACCTGCTCGAGCACGGGAGCGCGCCGTGGTGAGCTTCGACCACCGCGACCCGGGCACGCCCGAGGCCGAGTGGGAGGCCGCAGGCCTGCGCGACCGGGCGACGCCCTGGACCCTCGACGACGACGTGCGGCACGTCGTCGTGCTCGCCGCGCACCCCGACGACGAGACGCTCGGCGCGGGCGGACTGCTCGCGCGCGCCGCCGGCACGGGCGTGCCCACGGCCGTCGTGGTCGCGTCCGACGGCGAGGGCTCCCACCCGACGTCCGGCACGTCGACGGCACGCGAGATCGCGCTCGCGCGCCGGCTCGAGCTCGTCGAGGCGACCGGGATCGTCGCGCCGGGCGCCACGCTGCACCTGCTCGGGCTGCCCGACGGTGGGCTGCGCGAGCACCGCGCCGCGCTCGCGCAGCACGTGGACGCGGTGCTCGACGCGCTCGACGGGCCGGTGCTCGTCGCCGCGCCCTGGCGGGGCGACGGCCACCGCGACCACCGCGTGCTCGGCGAGGTCGCGGCCGCGGCGGTCGCGCTGCGCGTGGACGCACGGCTCGTCGAGTACCCCGTGTGGGCGTGGCACTGGGCCGACCCCCACGGCGACGACCTGCCCTGGGACCGGCTGCTCGCGCTGCGCCTCGGCGTCGAGGAGGCCGACCTGAAGCGCCGCGCGCTCGCCGCGCACCGCACGCAGGTCGAGCCGCTCTCGGACCGCCCCGGCGACGAGCCCGTGCTGCACGCCGGGATGCTCGAGCACTTCGCGCGCGACGTCGAGCTCTTCGTGGCGGACGACGCCCCCGACGTCACGCCCGGACCCGCGGCCTCCCTGCCGCAGGAGTTCTTCGACCGGTTCTACGCCAGGCGTGCCGACCCCTGGGGGTTCGAGACCCGCTGGTACGAGGAGCGCAAGCGCGACCTCACGCTCGCCGTCCTGCCGCGCGCGCGGTTCGGGCGCGGCCTCGAGGTGGGGTGCTCGACGGGCGTGCTGACCGCGCGGCTCGCGGAGCGGTGCGACTCCCTGCTCGGTGTCGACATCACCGACGCGCCGCTCGCGGCCGCGCGCGCCCGCCTGGGCGAGCGCGTCCGGCTCGAGAAGCACGCGACCCCCGCGGACTGGCCCGAGGGTCGGTTCGACCTCGTCGTGCTCTCCGAGGTCGGCTACTACTGGGACGCGCACGACCTCGCGCGGGGCGTCGACCGTGCGGTCGCGTCGCTCGCCGACGACGGCGTGCTCGTCGCGTGCCACTGGCGCCACCCGGTCCGCGAGTACCCCACGACGGGCGACGCGGTGCACCGCGCGCTGCGGGCGCACGACCGGCTCGCGCTGCTGGCCCGGCACGTCGAGGAGGACTTCCTGCTCGACGTCCTCGTCCCCGCGCCCGCGGTCTCGGTCGCACGCGCCGAGGGTCTGCTGTGACGCCCGCCCGGCCACGCGTCGAGGCCGTCGCCGTCGTCGTGCCCGTGCACGACGAGGAGGAGCTGCTGCCCGCGTGCCTCGCGGCGCTGCGCGCGAGCGTCGACCAGGCGCGAGCGACGCGGCCGTGGCTCGACGTCGTCACGGTGGTCGTGCTCGACGACTGCACCGACGCGAGCGCCCGGGCGGTGCCGCCCGACGTCGAGCGCGTCGAGATCACCGCGCGCACCGTGGGCCTCGCGCGGACCGCGGGCACGCGGCACGCGCTCGGGCTGCTCGACGCCCCCGCCGCGCAGGTCTGGATCGCCTCGACCGACGCCGACTCCGTGGTGCCGCCCGACTGGGTCACCCACCACCTCGACCTCGCGGACGACGGCGCGGACGTCGTCGTCGGCGGCGTGCGCCCGGACCTCGCCGCGCTGAGCGAAGGTCGCGCCCGCGCGTGGCTGCGCCGGTACGTGCCGGGCGTCGCCAACGGGCACGTGCACGGCGCGAACCTGGGCGTGCGGGCCGACGTCCACCTCGCCGCGGGCGGCTACCCGCCCGTGCCCGAGCACGAGGACGTCGCGCTGGTCGAGGCCGCGCGCCGGCTCGGAGCGCGCGTCGTGCCCACCGCCGACGCGTGGGTCCTGACCTCGGCGCGGCTCGTGGGCCGCACCCCGGGCGGGTACGCGCGGTACCTGCGCGAGGACCTCGAGCGCCTCGCGACCTGAGCGGTCGCGAGCACGCGATCAGGCGCGCCCGAGCACGCGATCAGGCACTCCACGTCGCCGCGCGAGGGTGCCCCAGCCCGTGCTCGGCGGCGCGGGCGACCGCACGTCCCGGCAGGTCGGGCGCCCGCGTGGTTGGATCGGCGCATGACCAACCTGACCCCTCCCGAGATCGACCCGCCCGACGGCCCCGCGCCCGAGGAGCTCCAGATCGTCGACATCACCGTCGGCGACGGCGACGAGGCGCAGCCCGGCGCGACCGTCAAGATCCACTACATGGGCGTCGAGTACGACTCCGGCGAGGAGTTCGACTCCTCGTGGAGCCGCGGCGAGCCCATCGAGTTCCCCCTGCCCCGTCTGATCCCGGGCTGGCAGCAGGGCGTGCCCGGCATGAAGGTCGGTGGGCGCCGCAAGCTCGTGTGCCCGCCTGCGCTCGCGTACGGCCCCGCCGGTGCGGGTCACCGCCTCTCGGGCAGGACCCTCGTGTTCGTGATCGACCTGCTCGGAACGCGCTGACCGTCCCGCACGCCCCGACGGGCCCGGCTGGTCAGGCGCTGACCGACCGGGCCCGTCGCCTTGCGGCGGTTCACGAGTTGTCAGGGCCGTCGGGCACAATGAGCCAGGCGAACGTCTCCGACGGGCGCCCGGGAACACTTACGGACTCGCGAGGTCGCACGTGATCACTGTCAGCACCGACGGCTCCTGCCTGCGCAACCCCGGTGGCGCGACCGGCTGGGCCTGGATCAACCACGACGGCACCTTCGACTCGGGCGGCGCCGCGTCCGGCACCAACCAGATCGCCGAGCTCACCGCCCTGCTCGAGGCCGTCCGCGCCCACCCCGGCGCCGAGCCCCTCATGATCGAGTCCGACTCCCAGTACGCCATCAAGTGCGCGTCCGAGTGGCTCGAGGGCTGGCGCCGCAAGGGGTGGAAGACCGCGAGCGGCAGCCCCGTCAAGAACCTCGAGCTCGTCCAGTCGATCGACCGCGCCATCAGCGACCGCGAGGGGCCCGTGCGGTTCCGGTGGGTCCGCGGGCACGTGGGCAACACGTTCAACGAGCGCGCCGACCAGCTCGCCGGCCTCGCCGCGCAGGACTGGGCCGCGGGCCGCGGCGACATCGAGGCCGTGCTCGGCGAGGCGTCGCCCGTCGTCGCGGGCGCGACCTCGCGCCGCCCGCGCGCCGCCCGCGCCGGCACCCCCGCGACAGGTTCGCCCGTGCCGGACGCCGCCCCCGCGGCAGCGCCCGTGCGCGCACCCGAGCCGGCGTGGTCCAACGGCACGCTCTGGGACTGACCCGCGACCGGACCGGCGCGAGTCGACCGGCGCGAGAGGATGAGGGCATGACTCCCACCCCCGAGCAGGTCGTCCGCGAGTTCTTCGCCGTCGTGCGGTCCGGGCGCGAGCCCGCACGGGCCGCCGAGTTCATGGCACCGCGCGTGCAGGCGCACCAGGTGCAGGCCGAGAACCCCACCACGGTCGAGCGCACCCCCGCGCAGTACGCCGAGCACGTCGCCGAGATGCTCGCGGCCTGGGGTCCGTTCACGCTCGACGTCGACGAGGTGCTCGCCGCGGGCGACAAGGTGTACGTGCGCTGGACCCAGCACGGGCGGCACGTCGGCGAGGTCGACGGGCACGCACCCACGGGCGAGCCCGTGGTCGAGGTCGCGAGCTGCACGTACCGCGTCGCCGACGGCGCGATCGTCGAGTACTGGATCCAGATCGACCGCGCCGGCATCACCGCGCAGCTCGACGCCGCCCGCGCCGCCGGGGCCCGGCCCGCCCTGCCGTGACGCCCGACCGGTCCGCCGACGCACTGGTCGTGCCGCTCACGTCGCGACGCCCGCTCGACCTGCACCGCACCCTCGCGCCCCTGGCCCGCGGGCCGTACGACCCCGCGCACCGCCGCACCCCCGACGGCGCGGTCTGGCGCACGAGCCGCACGCCCGCCGGCCCCGTGACGTACCGGCTCGAGCAGACCGGGCCGCACGACGTCGTCGCGCGCCTGTGGGGTCCCGGCGCGCACGACGCCGCCACGACCCTGCCCGACCTGCTCGGCGAGCACGACGACCCCGAGGGCTTCGAGCCGCCCGCGACCCTGCGCGACACGTACCGCCGCCACCCCGGGGTCCGGATCCCGCGCACCGGTCGGGTCCTCGAAGCCCTCGCCGGCGCCGTGCTCGACCAGCGCGTGCAGTCCGTCGTCGCGTTCCGCTCGTGGGCCTGGCTGCTCGACCACCACGGCGAGATCGTCCCCGGACCCGGGCACGCGGCGTCCGACACCACCGTTCACCCCGAGTCCGCCGCCCACCCCGTCCCCGCGGGCTACCCCGTCCCCGCGGGCCTGCGCGTCCTGCCCGACGCCGAGGGCTGGGCCACGATCCCCACCTGGGACTGGCACCGCGCCGGCGTCGACCCCGGCCGGGCGCGCGTGCTGCGCGAGGCCGCACGCCGCGCCCGCGCCGTCGAGTCCGCCGCGACCCTGCCCCTGCCCGAGGCGCACGCCCGGCTCCAGGCCCTGCCCGGCGTCGGCGCATGGACCAGCGCCGAGGTCGCCCGCCGCGCGCTCGGCGACCCCGACGCCGTCTCCGTGGGCGACTACCACCTCGCCTACGCCGTGGTGTGGGCGCTCGCGGGCGAGCACGTGCCCCGCGAGGAGCACGCCCCCGGGGCGTTGACCACGGCCGACGCGCGCATGCTCGAGCTGCTCGCGCCCTACGCGGGGCACCGGCAGCGCGTCGTGCGGCTGCTCGAGCTCGCGGGGCGGCACGAACGGCCCCGGCGCGGCCCGCGCCTCGCGATCCAGGACCACCGGCGGCACTGACCGCGGACCTCGCGGGCATTCCCGCTCACGCGGACCGCGAACAGCGCCCCCGTGGCGTGCGAGCAGCGTTCCCCGGTGCGACGGTGGAATCACCGCAGTCAGACACAGGAGGTGTGTGCATGCCCACGGACACGACCGTCCCCAGCATCATGCTCAACAACGGCGTCCAGATCCCGCAGCTCGGGTTCGGCGTCTTCCAGATCCCGCCGGACGAGACGCGTGCCGCGACGCTCACGGCCCTCGAGGCCGGCTACCGGCACATCGACACCGCCGAGATGTACGGCAACGAGGCGGGCGTCGGCGAGGCCGTGCGCGCCTCGGGCCTCGAGCGCTCCGACGTGTTCGTGACGTCGAAGCTCAACAACGGGTTCCACGCGTACGACGACGCGCTCGCCGCGATCGACGGCACGCTCGAGGAGCTCGAGTTCGAGCACGTCGACCTGTTCCTGATCCACTGGCCGCTGCCCGACGTCGGCGACTACACCGAGACGTGGCGCGCCATGGAGGAGATCTACCGTCAGGGCAAGGCCCGGGCGATCGGCGTCTCGAACTTCCAGCCGCACCACCTGCGCAAGATCCACGAGTCCGGCACCGTGGTGCCGGCCGTGAACCAGATCGAGGTGCACCCGTACTTCGCGCAGAACGACGTGCGCGCGTTCAACGCGGAGCACGGGATCGTGACCGAGGCGTGGTCCCCGATCGCGCAGGGCGCGGTGCTCGACGACCCGACGGTCGTCCGCATCGCCGAGGCGCACGGCCGCACGCCCGCGCAGGTCGTGCTGCGCTGGCACGTCGAGCGCGGCGACGTCGTGTTCCCGAAGTCGTCCACGCCCGAGCGCGTGCGCGAGAACTTCGCGCTGTTCGACTTCGAGCTCACCGAGGGCGACCTCGCCGACCTCGGCGCCCTCGACCGGGCCGACGGCCGCCGTGGCCCCGACCCCGACACCATGAACGCGGTGCCCAAGAAGTAGCGGCCCGGGCCCTCACGGGCTCCCGACCGACGACGGCGCGCGACCCTCCCGGGTCGCGCGCCGTCGTGCGTGGCGGGACGATCGGACGATGTTCGACCACCTCTCCGTCGCCGCGACCGTGCTCGTCGTGCTCGCCGGCCTGCTGCACGTCGCGATCTTCACGCTCGAGTCGGTGCTGTGGCGCCGGCCCGACGTGCACCGCCGGTTCGGGGTGGGCACCCCCGACGAGGCCGAGGTGCTGCGCCCCATGGCGTTCAACCAGGGCTTCTACAACCTGTTCCTCGCGCTCGGCGCGCTCGTGGGCGTGCTGCTCGCGACGTCGGACGACGCAGCCGCGGCAGGTGCGGGTGTGGGCATGGCCCTGCTCGCGGTCGGGTCGATGCTCGCGGCGGCCCTCGTGCTCGTGCTGAGCAACCCGCGGCTCGCGCGGGCCGCTCTCACGCAGGGGCTGCTACCGCTCGGGGCGGTCGTCCTGATCGTCGTGGGCTGAGGCTTCGCGGGCTGAGGCATCGCGGTTCGAGGCGTCGCGGTTCGAGGCGTCGTGCTCCGGCGCGTCCGCTGCGATCGAGTCCGTGGCGACCGGGTCCGGGAGCGCGCACACGCCGTCGACGCACACGGGTGCCTGCGCGCCGAGCATCGCGAACGCCGGCGCCCCGGTCGTGCCCGTCGCGCCTGTCATGCGACCGGCTCCTCGGCGAGCCCGGCCCGCTCGGCCGCGACCTGCGCGAGCGCCTGGCGGAACACGTCGGGCGACTGTGCGCCCGAGATCCCGTACCGGTTCTCGAGCACGTAGAACGGCACGCCCTGGATCCCGAAGGCCCGGGCCTGCGCGATGTCCGCGGCGACGTCGTCCGCGTGGGTGCCGGCGTCGAGGGCGGCGCGCGCGGCGTCCGCGTCGAGGCCGACCTCGGCCGCGAGCTCGACGAGCGTGTCGACGTACCCGACGTGCTTGCCCTCGACGAAGTACGCCTTGAGCAGGCGCTCCTTCATCTCGCCCTGGCGGCCGTGCTCCTTGGCGTGGTGCAGCAGCTCGTGCGCCTTGAGCGTCTTGGTCTGGTGCACGTGCTCGAAGTCGTAGTCGAGGCCCTCGGCCGCGGCGAGCTCGGTCATCTGGCCGAGCATCGTCTCGACCTGCGCGAGCGGCATGCCCTTGTGCCGGGCGAGGAAGTCGGCGGCGGTGCCCTCGAAGTCGACGGGCGTGTCGGGCGAGAGCTCGAACGAGTGGTACTCGATCTCGACGGGGCCGTCGAAGTCCGCGAGCGCCGTCTCGAGACGCCGCTTGCCGACGTAGCACCAGGGGCACGCGACGTCGGACCAGACGTCGATCTTCACGGGGGTCTGCTGCGCGCTCGGGGTCGCGGTCTGGTCGATGCTCATGCCTGGGGCAACGGGCGGCGGGGGCGGCGCATTCCCGGGCGACCGGTCAGGCGCGGGCGCGGTGGAGGTCCTGCAGCACCATGATCTCGGCGCCGTGGTGGATCAGCTCGCGGTCGAGGTGCAGCACGAGGTGGCCGAACGGTGCGGCGGCGTCGACCGGGGTGGCCGTGCTGAGGCCGACGGTGAGGAACGCGTCGTCGTCGAGCGCGTCCACGCCGGCCCGCCAACGGTCCACGACCTGCCGGAGGCCGGTGACGGCGTCCGCGACCTCGCCCGAGAACGTGACGTCGTCGCGGTGCACCGGCTCGTCGCCGAACGCGGACGCGTGGCGCTCGGTGAACACCTCCGTCAGGTGCGCGACGAGCCAGCCGATCGTGCGCGGCTGGGGCGAGTCGGGGCCTGCGGGCCACTCCATGACCCAGTCGCCCGCGCCGAGCGTGCGGGGCGAGCGCTCGGTGCCGCGGCGCACGACGCGCAGCGCGTCGGGGGCGGGCTCCCAGTCGAGCTCGGCCTGGGTGAGCGTTGCGAGGCGGGGCGCGAGCTCGCTCCAGGAGAAACCGAGCTGGCCGCGGACCATCGCGGCGGTCGTCGGCACGGTCAGGATCGACCAGTCGAACTCCGGTGCCTGGCTCATGGCTCTCCTTCGGTGGCGGCTGCTACGAGTGTCGCGCGATCACGGTCGCGGCGCGCTCGCGCATCTCGTCGGTGAGCCGCACCTCCCCGAGCGCGTGCGCCTCGAGCAGCCGCTGCGCGTGCGCGAGGTCGCCGCCC
Organism: Sediminihabitans luteus; assembly: GCF_002797595.1. GTDB lineage: Bacteria > Actinomycetota > Actinomycetes > Actinomycetales > Cellulomonadaceae > Paraoerskovia > Paraoerskovia lutea. The sequence goes on along the minus strand of NZ_PGFE01000007.1, from coordinate 73,477 downwards.
GCGCTCCAGCCGCCGAACCAGTCGGCGACCGTGACGCCGTGCTCGGGCCGGTGCTCGACGACGACCGCGTCGCCCGCGCCCAGCCGCCCCGGGGTCACGACCCGCAGGTACGCGCCCGTGCGGTTCGCCTCGGTGAACCGGCGGACCCACCGGTCCTCCCCCAGACGACGCGCGAAGGTCGCGCACGGCGTCCGCGGCTGGGTCACCTCGAGGACGGCGGAGCCGACCCTCCAGCGCTCCCCGACGACCGCGGTCGACACCTCGACGCCACGCGTGCGCAGGTTCTCGCCGAACAGCCCCGGCTCGACGGGTCGGCCGAGCTCGGCGGCCCAGTGGTCGGCGTCCTCCTGCGCGTACGCGTACACGGCCTGGTCGGGGCCGCCGTGGTGCGCGCGGTCGGCCTGCACGTCGGCGTACAGGCCGAGCCGGCCGGCCTTGACGGGGCCGTCGACGGGACGCTTGTCGATCGCGGTCACGCCGACCGTGCCGGCGTCGGGCAGCAGCTGGTGCACGCGGCACACCGCGAGGAGCTCACCGGGAGGGGTCATCCCCGCATGATGCCAGGCGGACGCCGTCCGGCCCGCGCCGCCCGTTCGCGGTGCCGCGCGCGCCCACCCGTGGGACGCTGCGCTGAGCGCGTGCTCGCGCGACGGCGGACGACGAGGACGGGAACTCGGATGACGACGCAGACGGAGCCGGAGGCTCTCCCGCAGGGCAAGATCTACGCGATCTTCGGCGGGCTCATGCTCGCGATGCTGCTCGCCGCGCTCGACCAGACCATCGTCTCGACCGCGCTGCCCACGATCGTCGCCGACCTCGGCGGTGCCGAGCACCTGTCGTGGGTCGTGACGTCGTACATGCTCGCCTCGACCGCGACGACGCCGCTGTGGGGCAAGCTCGGCGACCTGTACGGGCGCAAGATCCTGTTCATCGCGTGCATCGTGATCTTCCTGGTCGGCTCGATCCTCGCGGGCACGTCGCAGTCGATGGGTCAGCTCATCGCGTGGCGCGCGGTGCAGGGTGCGGGCGGCGGCGGGCTCATGGTGCTCGCGCAGGCGATCATCGGGGACGTCGTCCCGCCGCGTGAGCGCGGCAAGTACCAGGGGTTCTTCGGGGCCGTCTTCGGGGTCTCGAGCGTCGCCGGCCCGCTGCTCGGCGGCTGGTTCGTGGACAACCTCGACTGGCGGTGGGTCTTCTACATCAACGTGCCGATCGGCATCGTCGCGCTCGTGGTCGTGACCGCGGTGCTGCCGCTGACCCGCTCGGGCCGGCACCCGAAGATCGACTACGCGGGCATCCTGCTGCTCGCGACCGTCGCGACGTCGATCGTGCTCGTCACGAGCCTCGGCGGCGTGACCTGGGAGTGGGACAGCGCGCAGGTGTGGGGCACGATCGCGCTCGGCGTGGTCGCGCTCGTCGCGTTCGTGCTCGTCGAGCAGCGCGCGGCCGAGCCCGTGCTGCCGCTGCGCCTGTTCCGCAACCGCGTGTTCTCGACCACGGCCGCCGTCGGGTTCGTGATCGGGTTCGCGATGTTCGGCGCGATCACGTTCCTGCCGCTGTACCTGCAGCAGATCAAGGGCGCGACGCCCACCGAGTCGGGCCTGCAGATGATCCCGATGATGGTCGGCATGCTGTTCACGTCGATCGGCAGCGGGCAGCTCATCTCGCGCACCGGCCGGTACAAGATCTTCCCGATCATCGGCACGTTCGTGACCGCGGGCGGACTGTTCCTGCTCTCGACCATGGACCGCGGCACGTCGACGCTCGAGTCGTCGCTGTACATGTTCGTGCTCGGGTTCGGCCTTGGCCTGGTCATGCAGGTGCTCGTGCTCGCGGTGCAGAACGCGGTCGAGTACAAGGACCTCGGCACGGCGACGTCGGGCGCGACGTTCTTCCGCACCATCGGCTCGTCGGTCGGCGTCGCGGTGTTCGGCTCGGTGCTCACCCGCACCCTGACCGACCAGCTCTCGACCGACGTGCCGGCCGGGGCGCAGGGGCCGTGCGGCGGCGACGTGCTCGCGCAGTCCGCGATCGCGCTCGGGCAGTGCCCGCCCGAGGTCCAGGGCTGGTTCCTCGACGGCTACGCGTTCTCGATCCACACCGTGTTCCTGTTCGCGGTGCCCGTCGCGCTGCTCGCGTTCCTCCTGACGTTCCTCATCCCCGAGGTGCGGCTGCGCTCGGGCGCCGACCGGGCGGACGCCGGCACCGCGGCCGGGGAGGTCTTCGCCCTCCCGTCCCAGCGCACGTCGCTCGAGGAGCTGCGGCTCATCCTGTGGCGGCGCGTGGGCGTCATGGACCCGCTGCGCGTGTACCGGGTGCTCGTGCGCGACACGGGCGTCGACCTGTCGCCCGAGCAGTGCTGGATGCTCACACGCGCCGCGATCAAGGGGCCGCGCTCGGTCCAGGCGATGTCGGAGGTCTCCGGCGCCTCGACGGGCACGGTCCAGGGCGTCGCGGAGTCGCTCGCCGAGCGCGGACTCGTGACCGTCGAGGGCGACACGGTCACCGCGACCGACGCGGGGCTCGCCGAGGCCGAGGTGCTGAGCGCGAGCGAGCGCGAGCGCCTGCGCCGGTACGTCGACGAGTGGCCGGGCGAGTCCGAGCCCGCGATCGACGAGCTCGTCGAGTACTTCACGTCGGCCCTGCTGACCGACGGCCCCGCCCTGCCCGTGACCGAGCCCGAGACGCGGGACCGCTGACCGGTGCGGGCCGGTAGCGCTCCCAGCCCCGGGTGGACGAGGATGACCGCATGACCGCGCTGACGACGTCCGACCTCACCGAGATCTACACCGACCTGCACCGGCACCCCGAGCTCGCGTACGCCGAGCACCGGACCGCCGGGATCGTCGCCGAGCGACTGCGCGGCTGGGGGTTCGACGTGCACGAGGGCGTCGGCGGCACGGGCGTGGTCGGCGTGCTGGGCAACGGCGAGGGGCCGCGCGTGCTGCTGCGCGCCGACATGGACGGCCTGCCCGTGACCGAGGCGACCGGCCTGCCGTACGCGTCGACCGACACCGCGACCACGCCCGACGGCGTCGAGTCCGGGACAATGCACGCGTGCGGGCACGACGTGCACGTCACGTGCCTGCTCGGTGCCGCGTCCCGCCTCGCCGCCGCACCCGAGACCTGGAGCGGCACGCTGATCGCGCTGTTCCAGCCCGCCGAAGAGGTCGGCTCGGGCGCGCGCACCATGCTCGCCGACGGCCTGTACGACCGCATCGGCGGCGCGCCCGACGTCGTGCTCGGCCAGCACGTCATGCCGCTGCCCGTGGGCGTCGTCAACCTCACCGCCGGGCCCGCGATGGCCGCCGCCGACTCGCTGCGCGTCACCCTGCACGGGCGCGGCGGGCACGGGTCGAGCCCCGAGGCGACCGTCGACCCCGTCGTCATGGCCGCCGCGACCGTGATGCGGCTCCAGGGCGTCGTCGCGCGCGAGGTCGGTGCGAACGAGGGCGCGGTCGTGACCGTCGGCGCGCTGCGCTCCGGGACGCAGGCCAACATCATCCCCGCGAGCGCCGAGCTGCTCGTCAACGTGCGCACCTTCGACGCGTCGGTGCGCGAGCGCGTGCTCGGCGCGATCCGCCGCATCGTCGAGGCCGAGTCGGCCGCGTCGGGCGCCCCTGCCGCGCCCGAGATCGAGAGCATCGCGAGCTTCTCCGCCATGGCGAACGACCCCGAGGCGTCCGAGCGCACGCGCGCCGTGCTCGCCCGCGTGCTCGAGGAGCAGCGCGGCACGATCGAGAGCGCGGGCGGCGTGCCCGCCGTCATCAGCCTGCCGCCCGCCGCCGGCTCGGAGGACGTCGGCGAGCTCGCGACCGCGGTCGGCGTGCCCCTCGTCTACTGGAACCTCGGCGGCTGGGACCCCCAGGCGTTCGCGGGATTCGACCTCGCGCACGCCTCCGGGATGGGCGACCTGCCCGCGGGCGTCGCGCCCAACCACTCGCCGTTCTTCGCCCCTGTGCCCGAGCCGACGCTCGAGCTCGGGGCGGAGCTGCTCGTCGAGGCGGCGGTCGACCGGCTGCGCTGAGCCTCTGCCTGGCGCCCCGGGCCCGACCGCGCCGCCATGACGTCCCACCCTGACGCCGAACCGGCGATCGTGGTCGATGTCGGGCCTCGGAACGTGCATGATCGCCGGTTCGGGCGTACATGATCGCCGGTTCGGCGGCAGGCGGTCACCGGCCGCGGGGGCTACTCCCCCGGCAGCAGGCTCCCGGCGACGACCAGCCCGGCGACGGCCGGGCCATCGCCGGTCACGACCGGGACCGCGAGCCCCTGACCCGTCTCCTCGACGACCGTCGACCCGGAGAACAGGCCGATCACGAGCGAGACCGCGAATGACAGCACGCCGAGGCCGATCGCCGTCCACGCCATGCCGCGGCGCTTCTCGCTCCGCGTGAGGTGCACGACCGCGCACACGATCGCCGCGATCGCCAGCGGCCAGCTCACGATCCACGCGAGCGACGTCACCAGGCTCAGCGTCGCGAGCCCGAGCGCGACCCCGGGCAGGCGCGGCGGGATCTCCGTGCTCGGCGGCGGTCCGAACCGCGGGTCCGGCCCGGTCCAGGGCGTCGGGTCGACCACGGTGCCGGACGGCGCAGCCGCGGTCGGCCCGCCGTGCGCGGTCGTCCGGGCGCGGGGATCCGATCCGTGCGCGGCCGCGAACGGCGTGGCTGCACCCGCAATGAGCTCCACGGGGCCGAGCCCGGCGATGACGTCACGTGCGTCGTCGAGCGGCGGGCGCGTCCCGAGGGCGTCCTCGAGGTGGTCGCGCACCGCGGTGACGGTCTCGGCCCGCTCCGCCGGGTCCGCGTCCGCGAGCGCGCGCTCGAGGTCGTCGAGGTACTGCGCGACGAGGGCTGCGCCGCTCTGCGGGGTGCGCGCGCCGCCGTCCGGCGTGACGGGGTCGGTGGTCATCGGGGGTCCTCCAGGAGTGAGTCGACGGCGTCGCGGAACGGCTGCCACGTCGCGGTGAAGGCGTCGAGGGCGGCGTGCCCGTCGTCGGTGAGCTCGTAGTAGCGCCGGGGCGGTCCGCTCGTGGACTCCTGCCAGGTCGTGGCGACGAGGCCCTGCGTGCGCAGGCGCGACAGCAAGGGGTAGAGGGTGCCCTCGCTCGCGAGGAGCACGCGGTCGCGGCCGAGGAGCGTCGCGAGCTCGAGGCCGTACGCGGGGGCGGCTCGCAGGCTCGCGAGCACGCAGTACTCGAGCACGCCCTTGCGGAGCTGGGTCTGCGCGCGCTCGACGGCTGAGGTCATGGCTCGCACGCTAGCAGTATCTTGCACCGCAAGGAACCCGGTCGTGCACGATTCACCCGCGCGGTGGCTCCTAAGACCCCGCGCCCGCTCGACGACGCGGTCTCGGCAGGTCGAGCTGCGGACGGGCACGACGCCGCCGCGCGACGTCCGCGCAGTAGCGCTCGAACCCGCGCCCAGCGCCCAGCCGCACCCCGACCCGGACGCCGACGACCACGAGCACCACGCCCACGGCCGCGGCGACCACGACCAGGAGTGTCGCGAGCGGCCACCCCCACGCGAGCGCCGGCACGCTCACACCGACCGCCACGAGCGCCCCGGCGGCCATCGGCCCCGCCGAGAAGCCGCCCACGATCATCCGCGCGAGACGGTCGCTGTACCGGGTGCGGTGCCACGGCAGGTGCATCGCGTCGAACCGCGTGCGCCCCTCCGCGTACGTCAGCGGCTCCCCGTCCCACGCCGGCCGCACCGACCGGGACAGCGCGAGCCACAGGAGCAGCGCGTAGCCCGAGAGCTGCAGCGCGAACGGCATCACGCCCCCGCCCAGCGCGGCGGCGACGAGGGGCAGGAACGCCACCGCCACCACGTCGTCCCCGTGCAGCTGCTCTCCCACCGGGCGCATGAGCGCCGGCAGCAGCGGCACCACGAGCACGCACGCCCAGAGCAGGGTCGCGAGGGCCGTCCAGACGAGACCGCCGAGCAGGTAGCCCAGCACGCGCACACGTCCGTGGACGCGCGGCAGCGCGGGCGGTGGCTGCGGCACGCCACGGCCACCGGAGCTCTTCTTGCGGACCTTGCTCTTCGGCACGCCGCATCATGGCATGCGGCGCAGCGCCTTCGTGGCCGACCGCTGCTTCTTGGCGGTGAGCCGTCGCTCCTTCGACCCGCGCGTCGGCCGGGTCGCCCGGCGGGCGCGCGGAGGTGCGGCTGCGGCGTCCGCCACGATGGCCGCCAGACGCTGGGAGGCCGCCGCACGGTTGCGCAGCTGCTCACGGTGCTCGGAGGCGACCACGGTCAGCACGCCGTCCACCAGGCGAGGCCCGAGCCGCTCGAGGAGACGCGCGCGCTGCGCGTCGCCGAGCACGGCCGACCGCGCGACGTCCCACGACAGCTCGACGCGCGAGTCGGTCGTGTTGACGCCCTGCCCGCCCGGCCCCGAGGCGCGCGAGAACCGCCAGGTGAGCTCGGCGCGCGGGATCGTCAGCGCGGCGCTCACCGGCAGTCCGGCGTGATGGGGTGCGGGCACGTGCCCATCCTCCTCGCCGAGCACGGGGTTGCGCACACGAATTCGCGGCGTGCGTGTGCACAGGCCCGTGCTCGGCGGTGCCTAAGCCCGTGCTCGGCGCGAGCGCACGAGGTAGATCCCGAAGATCACGAGCGTCAGCACAGCGGTCGCGGCGAGCTGCGCCCGCGCCGACGGGTCGGTCAGCATGAGCACCACGAGCGCCGCCAGGCCCGCGAGAGTCGCCCACGTGAGCCACGGATAGAGCCACATGCGCAGCTGCAGCGTCTCGCCGCGCTCGCGCGCCGCCGCCTCGAGCCGGGGGCGCAGCACGAGCTGCGAGACCGCGATGAACACCCAGATCACGAGCAGCGCCGACCCGACCGCGTTGAGCAGGATCTCGAGCAGGGCGTCGGGCAGCCACCAGTTGAGCAGCACCGAGACGAACCCGAAGAACACCGACAGCAGCACCGCGACCCACGGCACCTCGGTGCGCGAGACCCGTGCGAGCGCACGCGGCCCGTCCCCGCGGCGCGCGAGCGAGTACGCCATGCGCGACGTCCCGTACACGTTCGCGTTGAACGCGCTGAGCAGCGCGACGACCACCACGACCGACATGACCCGGGCCGCGTTCTCGAGCCCCGCGACGTCGAGCACCGCCACGAACGGCGACTCGGCGAGCGCGGGCGAGTCCCACGGCAGCACGAGCACCATGATCGCGATCGACCCGAGGTAGAAGAACACGATGCGCCACACGATCGAGCGGGTCGCGATCCCGATCGCGCGCTGCGGGTCGCGCGCCTCGGCCGCCGCGATCGTCACGATCTCGATGCCCCCGAACGCGAACACCACGACGAGCAGCGCCGCCGCGATCCCGCTCCACCCCGTCGGCGCGAAGCCGCCGTGCCCGAGCAGGTTCTCGGTGCCCACGGGCTCGGTGCCGGGCAGCCACCCGAGCACCACGAGCACGCCGATCACGAGGAACGCGAGGATCGCGAGCACCTTGACCGCCGCGAACCAGAACTCGGCCTCCCCGAAGCTGCGCACGCCCACGAGGTTCAGCACCGCGAACAGCGCGACCACGACGCCCGCGAACACCCACTGCGGCACCGACGGCCACCAGCCCGCCATGATCTGCGCGGCACCCGTGACCTCGACGCCCAGCACCATGATGAGCATGAACCAGTACAGCCAGCCCATCGTGAACCCGGCCCAGCGCCCGAGCGCCGTCTCCGCGTAGACCGAGAACGCGCCCGACGACGGCACCTCGGTCGCCATCTCGGCGAGCATGCGCATGAGCAGCACGACGAGCACGCCCGCGATCGAGTAGCTCACCAGCACCGCCGGCCCCGCGATCGCGATTCCCTGGCCGCTGCCGAGGAACAGCCCCGCGCCGATCGCCGAGCCGAGGCCCATCATCGTCAGGTGCCGCGCACGCAGCCCGTGCGCGAGGGAGTCGCCGGTCGGCTCACGCTGCTCGGGCGCGGGCTCGGGCGCGGGCTCGGTCTGGTGGGAGGACATCCCCCCGACGCTAGAGCATCCCCGGGATCGTCGGCTCGTCGGACGACCCCTTGCGCCGGCGCTTGCGCGTGATGATCCCGGGCATGCTGTCGGACGACGTCCCCGCGGTCGTCCCCGTGCCGGACGACGTCCCCGCGGTCGGCACCGCACGCGACGTACCCGCCCACGCGGCGTCCTGCACGGCGGAGTCCTGGACCGCGGTGTCCTGCACAGCGGCGTCCTGCACGGCGGCACTCGGCACAGCGGCGTCCTGCACAGCAGCACCCTTGGCACCCGCGCCGTCCGCGTCGTCCGCGCGGCGCAGCGACGCGAGCCTGCCCCGCACGGTCCCGGCCGCGGTGCGCCACGACTCGGCGCGGCTCACGTGCTTGCCGAGGTCGCCCTCCTCGAGGGGCACGTGCACGACCGGGATGTCACGCTCGAGCGCCTCGCGCACGATCGCCTCGGTCGCCCCGGGCACCGCGATCTGGAGCAGCACCGCGGTGATGCTCGTGGGACGCTCCGACGGCCCGCCGAACCGGCGGCGCACCAGGATCTGCGTCACGGTGCGTCCGTCGCGCTCGGGAGAGCCCGGCGCGGCGTCGTCCGCCCCGTAGGCCCCGTCGGGCACGAGGCCGCCCAGCTCGCGTTCCACCGCGAGCAGCTCGTCGCGCGTCTCGGGGTTCGCGAGCAGGTACAGCGTGTAGAAGAGCTCGGCGAGCTTGCGGGAGATCCACGCGCGGCCCGGCATGAGCGGGAGCCGGGCCGAGACCTGCGCGATGCCCTGCTCGAGCGCCTCGGCCGAGATGCTCGCGGCGAGCGGCTCGGTCCGCACCTCGAGCACGCGGTCCCACGGCACCGCGTCGCCGTCGAACCCGACCTCCTCGGGACCGACGTGCACCGCACCGAGGCCGTCGAGCAGCCCGAGCGGCTTGGTCGCGAACCGCGGAACGCGCGGCACGGTGCGCACGAGTCCCGCGATCGAGATCTCCCACTCGTCCACGAGGGGGCGCGGCGGCTGTGGGTAGGCGGCGAGCGCGCGCAGCACCCACGCCGACGCGTCCGCGGCGACGCCCCGGGCGCCCCGGGGGCCGGCGCCGGGCTTCGCGGCGGCGAAGCCGTCGTCGGCCCCGGCGTCCGTCGGCTCCCCGGCGCGGTCCTCGGTCGAGTCCTCGGTCGTGCCTTCGGTCATGGTGCCGCTCCCTCCTGCACGAGCCCGCCCGCGAGCGCGCGGAACCTCTCCGCGGCGGGACGATACCGCGGCAGCTCGGTGAACCGGTCGCGCAGCCCGACCTGCGAGAACCAGCGCAGCACCTCGACGGGCAGGCGCGCCGCGACCGCGGCGAGCGAGGCGTCGTCGAGCCCGAGCAGCATGCGCGTGACGCGCGCGTTGGGCACGAACCCGGGGCTCGCGGCGAGGCGCGCGAGGTCGTCGACGTCCCGCACGGCGACCGTGTTGAGCCTCGACTCGACCGTCGGGTCGGCGCCCAGCAGGTGCGCGTCCACGACGTACAGGTGGTCGACGCGCCGCGCCCCGGCCGACCGCAGCGCGGCGTCCATGGCCCGCTCGTGCACGCCCGTGACCCGGACGTCGTCGAGCGCGAGCACGTGCGCGTGGCGGACGTCGCCCCCTGCCCCCAGGTGCAGGTCGTGCGCCCCCAGCGCGGCGGCCCGGGCGTCGCGGCCCATCGCGGCGTAGTCGCCGTCGGACGGCGCGGACCGGTGCACCGTCACGGTGCGCACCGTGACGCCGCGCGCGCCGCGGGCATCCCGGGCGTCGAGGAGCCGGCGCAGCGTGCCGACGAACGGCCCGAGCAGCGACCGGGCCGCGGGCGGCGCGACGTCGTACCCCGACGAGGTCACGACGACGTCGCCGCGCAGCGTGCGCGCGTGCGCCGCGACGAACTCCTCGGCGAGCGCCGTGCCGAGCTCGCGCGCGACGAGGCCGTCGCCGTGCTTGAACCGGCTGTACTGCTCGACCGTCACGCCGCAACCCGCACTGCCCGTGTCGCCGCCTCGGACCACGTCGCGCACGAGCGCGAGGTCCCCCGCGGGCGACTCGACGAGCCGCGTGAGCGCGAACGCCCGCGCGCTCATGCGCCCGCCGGGACGGTGTGCACGGCGTCGGGATGCACAGCGTCGGGATGCACGGCGTCGGGATGCACAGCGTCGGGATGCACAGCGTCAGGGTGCACGGCGTCAGGGTGCACGGCGTCGGGATGCACAGCGTCAGGGTCCTCGACGTCGGCGCCGTCCGACGCCCCTCGCCCTGCCTCCTGCCCGGGCCCCCGCCGCGCGACGAGGTCGGCGACGCCGTCCGCGTACCCGGCGCAGAACTCGGGGCCGGTCGCGACGCAGCCCGCATGCATCTGCGCGACGAGCGCGGGCGGGCACGCGTCGAGGAACGCGGCGCGCTCCGCGGCGGGCGCGCCGAGCAGGCGCTTGAGGAACCGGATGGTCAGCACGAAGTCCCCGGCGCGCACCACGTCGGCCATGTCGGCGACCGACCGCACGGTCGCGTGGTTGAGCTCGGCCTCGACGGCCGGGTCGGCGCGCAGCGCGTCGTCGACCGTCGCGACGTACGCGACCACGGTGCGCACGGCCCCGGCGTCGGCGAGCGCCGCGAGCACGGTCGCCTCGGCGAGGCCGGTCACGCGCACGTCGTCGACCACGACGAGCTGGCACCCGGCGACGTCCTGCGTGAGCCGGAACCCGATGCGGTCCATCTCGGCGCGCCGGTCGGCGGCCGACGACGCCGCGTAGTCGGTGCGCGTGACCGAGTCCTTCGCGACCCGCACGACGCGGCCCGGCGCGTGCCCGTGCCGCGCGCGCTCGGCGTCGAGGCGGTCGAGCACGCGCGCCGCGAGATACCAGCACGCGGGCCGCACCGCGAGGTACGCCACCGGCAGCGCGAGCGGTGCCGGGTCGGTCACGAGCGCGGGCTGCTGCACGAGCAGCGCGTCGGCGACGGCGTCCGCGAGGTCGCGGGCCGCGCGCGCGTCGCCGTGCTTCATGCGGGAGTACGCGTCGACGTCGAGCGGCAGGCCGGAGCGCGCGTCGACGAGGGGCGCACGGTCCGTCGGCGCGCCCTGCAGACCCGGAGCACCCGGACCGCCAGGACCGCCAGGACCGCCCGGAGCACCCCCGACCCCTCGCCCGGCACGCGTCAGGTGGAACGCCGCGACGAGCGCGGGCGCCGTCACGTCAGGCCGCCGTCTCGCGGGCGCGTTCGGCGAGCGCCGCGAGCACCGCGGACGTCGTGACGCTCGCGTCCACCAGCACGGGCCGCATCCCCGCGTCGCGGGCCCCCGCGACGTCCGCGACCGGGTTGTCGCCCACGTGCACGACGTCGCCCGCCGCGCACGCGAAACCCTCGACCGTGGCCGCGAAGATCGCCGGCGCTGGCTTGGCCGCGCCGACCTCGTCCGAGAACGTCAGCACGCTCAGCGGCGCGAGCATGCCGCACGCGTCGAGCAGACGTCGCATGGTGCGTCCCGGGATCATCCCGGTGTTGCTCGTGACGCCCACGGGGAGCACCTGCGCCGTGGCGGCGAGCACGTCGGGCAGGCCCGGGTCGAGCGGCTGCGGGGGCATCTCGAGCGCGAGCTCCTCCTGCCGGTCGAGCAGGTGGGCGAGGAGGTCCGCGGAGAGCACGTCGTGCGGGGCCCCGAGGTCGTCGAGCACGAGGCCGAGGCGGTCGGCGAGCGCGTGGTCGCGCCCCGACGCCTCGCTCAGGAGGTCGGCGCGCTGGTCGGCCGCGCGCAGCGCCGCCGCGAACTCGGCCGGGTCGGTGCGCAGGCCCAGACCCGTGCGCAGCAGCTCGTTGCGGTGCCCCTTGAACTCGGGATGGCTGCGCACGAGCGTCAGCCAGATGTCCAGGCTGACCGCCCGTGCGCCCCCGTCGACCATGCTCAGAGCGCGCCGAGCGCGAGCGGCATGAGGTCGTGCGCGGTGCGACCGTTGCCGGGCGTGCCGATCGCGGTGAACTCCCAGCCCGTCGCGGTGCGCGAGACGCGCGCCATGACGAGCGCGGTGTGCGGGCCCGAGCCGGTCAGCACGAACTTCGCGAGCTCGGCGTCGCGCGAGGCCGAGTCGACGACCCGCACGTACGCGTTCTCGATCTCGCTGAAGTTGTCGCCGCTGTACGAGTTGACCGTGAACACGATGTGGTCGATCGACGCCGCGACCTTGGTCAGGTCGACGAGGATCGACTCGTCGTCGCCGTCGCCCGCGCCCGTGAGGTTGTCGCCCGTGTGCTGGACCGAGGCGTCCTTCGAGCGCAGCTGGCCGTAGTAGACGACGTCGCGCACGGCGCCGCCGCCGACGAGCAGCGCCGAGGCGTCGAGGTCGATGCTCTTCTGGACGTTCTTGACGCCCCCGAAGAGCCCCTTCTTCTGGACCACCTTGACGTCCCAGCCGAGGCCGAGGCGGACCGTCGTCAGGCCGCCGCCCGTGGACTTCGCGAGGTTGATGGACTGGCCCTTGGAGAGGTTGATGCTCATGCGTCGTGCTCCTTGCGGTCGGGTCGTTCGTCAGGGTCTTTCGTGGGGCCCGGGTGCCCGCCGTACGAGGCCGGGTCGTGCCCGGGTGCCCGCCGTCCGGATGAACGGACGGCGGGCGCCCGGGGTTCCGGTCAGTCGTCCGAGCGGGGCTCGGTGGCGTCGTCCGGCGTCGAGCGGGAGGCGTAGATCCCGGGCGCGTGGGTCTCGGCGTCGGACGGCGCCTCGGCCGCCTCGGTCCCCGCGCCGTCCGCCAGGGCCCGCTCGACCGACGCCGCGTCGCGGCGGTTGGCCACGGTCGACGTCACCCAGGCGGAGACGATGAACACCAGGCCCACGAGGCCGATAACGATGTCCGGGATGTCGAAGTGCAGCGTGAGGATCAGCATGGTCGCGAGCGCGCCGATCGCCCAGTGCGCGCCGTGCTCGAGGTAGCGGTACTCCGCGAGCGTGCCCTTGCGCACCAGGAACACGGTCATCGACCGGACGAACAGCGCGCCCACGCCGAGGCCGAGCGCGATGATGACCGGGTCCGGGGTGATCGCGAACGCGCCGATCACGCCGTCGAACGAGAACGTCGCGTCGAGCACCTCGAGGAACATGAAGAGCGAGAACGCGGCCTTCCCGGCCAGGGCGACCTGGTGCCCCACGGCCCGCTCCTCGGCCTCGAGCGCCTCCTCCTTGGCCTCCTCGCGCGCCTCCATGACGGACGCGAGCCCGTTGACGCCGAGGTACAGGATGATGCCGAGCAGCCCCGAGAACAGGACGGTCGCGCGCTCGTCCACGTCGTGCACGAGGGTCTCCGACGCGACCAGCAGGCCGATGCCGGCGACGACGACGCTGAGCTGGTCGAGACGCCCCACCTTCTGCAGGGGCTTCTCGATCCAGCTCAGCCAGTGCGACTCGCGCTCGGAGTCGAAGAGGAAGTCCAGGAACAGCATGATGAGGAACATGCCGCCGAACGCCGCGATGCTCGGGTGCGCCTGCTCGAGGATGTACCCGTAGGTGCCCGGCTCCTCCGGGTCTCCCTTCTCGAGCGCGAGCGTGAACGCCTCAGCCGGGCTGATGCTGCCCGTGAGGCTCACGATCACGAACGGGAAGATCAGCCGCATGCCGAACACGGCGATGAGGATGCCCACGGTGAGGAACATCTTCTGCCAGAACTCGTTCATGCGGGCCAGGTACTTCGCGTTGACCGCTGCGTTGTCGAACGAGAACACGATCTCGACGACGATCAGGATCGCGGTCAGGTAGACCGCCGCGCCGCCGCCGTAGAAGAAGGCGGTGACGAGGGCGGCGATCAGGACGAGCACGTCCCACTTGAAGTGGCGGAGCGTATCCACGGGAACTTCTCTTCTCTCGCAGGTGATGCCGGACTCAGCCGGCGTTGAGTCCGTACTCGGCGAGCACGCCGATCAGTCCGTTGGTGTAGCCCTGGCCGATCGCCCGGAACTTCCACTCGGTGTCGCGGCGGTACAGCTCGCCGAACACGAGGGCCGTCTCGGTCGAGGCGTCCTCGCCCAGGTCGAACCGTGCCTCCTTCTCGGAGTCGCCCGGCGCGTCGCCGTCGTACACGCGGATGTACGCGTCCGAGACCTGGCCGAACGTCTGACGGCGCTCGTCGGCGTCGTTGATGCTCGCCAGGAATACGATGCGGTCGGCCGCGGGCGGGACGTTCGCGAGGTCGACCGCGAGCGTCTCGTCGTCGCCCTCGCCGTCACCCGTGCGGTTGTCGCCCTGGTGCACGACCGAGCCCGACGGGTCCTTGAGGTTGTTGTAGAAGACGAAGTTCGCCTCCGACAGGCCCTTGCCGTTCGCGTCGACCAGGATCGCCGAGGCGTCGAGGTCGAACGGCGCGCCGTCGGTGCTGCGCGGGTTCCAGCCGAGGCCGATCACGGCGTGCGACAGGCCGGGCGACACCTTCGCGAGCGAGATGTTGCCGCCCTTGCTGAGGTTGATGGTCATGGTTCTTCCCTTCGCTGGTGGGACGGGTCAGCCGGCGTTGAGGCCGTAGTCGGAGATGACGCCCGCGAGGCCCGAGGCGTACCCCTGGCCGATCGCACGGAACTTCCAGTCGGTGCCGTTGCGGTAGATCTCCCCGAACACGAGCGCCGTCTCGGTCGAGGCGTCCTCCCCGAGGTCGAACTTCACGACCTTCGCGTCGTTGTGCGCGTCGTCCAGGTCGTAGACACGAATGTACGCGTCGGCGACCTGACCGAAGTTCTGGCGGCGGTTGTCGGCGTCGTGGATGCTCGCGAGCACCACGATGCGCATCACCTCGGCCGGCACCAGCGAGAGGTCGACGGTGATCGTCTCGTCGTCGCCGTCGCCCACGCCCGTGGTGTTGTCGCCCTGGTGCTCGACCGCGCCCGACGGGTCCACCAGGTTGTTGTAGAACACGAAGTGGTGGTCCGAGAGCGCCTTGCCGCTCGCGTCGAGCAGGATCGCGGACGCGTCGAGGTCGAACGGCGCGCCGTCCGTCGTGCGCGGGTCCCACCCGAGCCCGACGCCCGCGTGCACGAGCCCCGGCGCGACCTTCGTGAGCGAGATGTTTCCACCCTTGCTGAGGTTGACTGCCATGTCCGTTCCTTTCGCGTGCTGCTCGGTCTGGTCGTGCGGTCCGTCGTGCCCGTGCTCGGTCCTGCGGGGTCGTGCTGGTCGTCAGCGCACCGGGGTGTCCCGGTCGCGCCACGTGATCTCGTCGTAGCCGTACGCCGCGGTGGCGCCGCGCAACCCGTCGTCCTGCACGTCCATCTCGGCGCGGAGGGTGAGCGCGCCGCGCACCACGTACCCCGAGAGAGCGACGAGGTCCTCCCCCGGGTCGCCGTCGTGCGCGAGCGGGACCTCGATGCGGGCGCCGCCGAGGGTCGTCACCACGAGGGTGCCGTCGAACGTCACCGCCCGCAGCATCACGAGGAACCGGCTCAGGCCGCGCACGTGCCCGAGGTCGACGTCGAGCGTCGTGCCGCTGAGCGACACGACGGGCCGGTGGTGGCTCGGCGCGTACCCGCCGACGGGCCCGCGCAGCAGACCCTCGTGGCCGTCGAGCTCGTACGCGACCGCCATGCCCATGGGCGTCGACGACGCGAGAGCGACCCGCAGCGGCCCGACGCCCGACTGCACGCGGTCCAGCATGACCACGGGCGCGTCGGGGGTCAGCACCCGGCGCTCCGCGCCGCGGACCCCGGGGAACCCGCGCAGCAGCGGCGGCAGGGCCCGGTGCCGGGTCGCCGGCGCACCCCCACCGCCGACCGCAACGTTTCGCACCGAATCCGGCGCCGCGTGGTGCACAAGGTTGCGTTCGGCCGGGGGTGGCGTGACGGTGGCGAACGGCGCAGCCGGGGTCGCGTCCGGACGGCTGAGGTCGAGGGCGGCCGGGCCGTCGAGGGACAGCGGAGCACCCGGGCCGTCGAGGGACAGCGGGGCACCCGGGCCGTCGAGGGACAGCGGAGCACCCGGGCCGTCGAGGCTCAGCGGGGCAGCGGGTGCCGACGGGGACGCCGGTGCCGAGGGTCGCGACGCGACCGCGTCCGGGGGTGCGAGGTCGAGGCCTCCCGGGGCGTCGAGGCTCAGCGGGGCAGCGGGTGCCGACGGCGACGCGAGGTCGAGCCCGGCTGGGCCGTCGAGGGACAGCGGGCTCGCCGGGGCGCTCGCGACAGCCCCCCGCTCGATCGTCGGCTCCGGCTCCGGCGTCGGCTCGGGGCGCGGGCGCGCGCGGTGCCGCAGGAACGGCAGGTCGGTGCGCGTCGCGCCGGGCGTCGCCCAGGCGGGTGCGTGCGTGGGGGCGGGCGTCACAGCGGCAGCCCGTACTGCTGCGCGACCCCGACGAGGCCCGACGAGTAGCCCTGGCCGACGACCTTGAACTTCCAGTGCTCGCCGTGCCGGTAGATCTCGCCGAGCACGACCGCGGTCTCGGACTCGAACGCGGTCGCGAGATTCTCGGACGCGACGACCTGCGTGTTCGTGGACCCGTCGAGCACGCGCACCGTGCACTGGCGCAGCTGCCCGAGCGTGCGGCGCTTGGGGCTGCCCTCGTTGACGTAGAGCACGACGACGACGCGCGTGACCTGCGCGGGCACGGCGGCGAGCTCGATCTCGACCTGCTCGGCGTCGCTGCCGAGCGCGTCCTCGATCGCGGCGACGGAGAGGTCGGACGACACCGTCTGGTTGAAGAACACGAAGTCCTCGGCGCCTGTCGCCCGGCCCGAGGAGTCGCACAGGATCGCGGCGAGCGTGAGGTTGTCGGCGAGCCCCTGCTCGAGGCCCTGCTCCCACCCGACGCCGACCACGACCGTGCGCAGGTCCGGGATCTCGCGCGTGAGGGCGACGTTCGCGCCGCGTGCCATGCCAGCCATCAGAGGTCCAATCCGCCGAACTTCGTGCTGAGGAACATGCCCTGCGCCTCGAGGGCTCGCACGTCGTCGTCGCGCAGGGCGGCGACGGTCTCGCGCACCGAGTCGCGCAGCGCGACGAGCTGCTCCGTGAGCTGGCGCGCCGGTGCGTCACTCGTGTCGGCGCGGGTCGCGGCGACGAACGTGCGCAGGGTCGTGGGGAGGTAGTCGCGGATCACCGCGTTGAGCGAGACGCGCGCGTGGATGTTCATCGCGTGCACCTCGGACTGCCGCAGCACCTCGCCCGTGAGGTCGGTGATCTGCCTGGCGAGCACCACGCCCTCGGGGGGCAGACTGCCCGCGCTGCGGTTGATCTCGCCGACGAGCACCCGCAGGTGGCGCGACATCGCGGCAGGGCTGTCGGGCTCCTGCACGGTGTCGGCGACCGCCGCGGCAGGGCGCGACGACTCCGGGTCGAAGAGCCGGGAGAGCCAGCGGGGCACAGGGACGACCTCGTTCGTGGAGCGGACTGCGTGTTCGGGGGTGCGGGCGACGCGACGGCGGGCCGGTCGACCCGGCCCGCCGCGCGTCGTCAGCCGTCGAGCGAGCGCCGTGCGCGCTCGACGTACGGCTTGGCGCGCTCGACCTGCTGCTCGAGCTGGCCGATGGTGACCGCCATGGTGTCGGTCGCCTGGGCCTTGAACGAGTCGATCGCGTCCATGGTCGCGAACACGTTCTCGAACGCGGCCTGGAGCTTCTCGACCTCGATCGTGCTCGTCGCGGCCTGCTGCTGGATCTCGGCGCCCTGCTGGCGCAGCTGCTGCGAGGTCGACTCGATGAGGCTCGACGTGGTCGAGTTGAGCGCGTTGATCTGGTCGAGCACGAGCTTCTGCTGGCCCAGCGCCTGCGACACGATCACGGCCGTGCGCAGCGCCGCGACGGTCGTGGTCTGCGCGCGGTCGACGCCGCGGATCAGCTCGATGTTGTTCTTGCGGATCAGGTCCATCGCGAGGTAGCCCTGCACCGAGACCGCCATCTGCGTCATGAGGTCCTGGTGGCGCTGGCGCACCGCGAACAGCACGTCGGACTTCATGGCCTCGGCCTTCTCGAGGTCGCCCGTCGCCTCGAGGTACGCGATCTTCTCGGAGACCGCGGCGTCGAGCGCCTCGAGCTCGATCTTGAGGTCGCCGAGCCGGTTCATGGTCTCCCACATCCGGTTGCGCTCGATCTCGATCGCCGCGTTGTCCTTGCGCAGCTCGTCCTGGCCCGAGGCGAGCGAGCGGATGATCGCGTCGAGGTGCGACTGCGCCGACTGGTACTTGGCGAAGTAGCGGTCGATCTTGTTGCCGCCCGGGAGCCACTTGAGCACCTTCTTGATGCCCGTGAGGTCGGCGCGGTTCGGGTCGAGCTCGGTGACCGTCATGCGCAGGTCGACGAGCGTCGCCCCGACCTTGCTCTGCGGGCTACCCGACGACGACTGCATCGCGGGGCGCTCGAGCATGCGGTTCGAGACCTGCGCCGACGCGCGGACCTCCTTGTCGCCGAGCGCGCCGATCCCGTCGACCTTGCGCGAGAACTGCGGCGACTTGGCGTCGATCGCGGTGAGCTCCTCGACGAACGCCGCGGCCTTGCGCTCGGCCTCCGTCTGCGCGGCTGCGGCCGTGCCCTGGTTCTGGGCCGCGATCGTGGCGGCGGCCTGCTCGGGCGAGACCGCGGGAGGCGCGGCAGGCGCGTCGAGGACGAGGGGGGCGGCAGCGCCGGCAGGCATGGACATCAGGAGATCGACCTCTTCATCGCAGGGTGCGGGACCACGGGCAAATCTAACAGTGTCGGTTGCGTCGAGACAGGGTCAAGAACTCCTGTTCTCCCGCAGCACAACGCCCCGGTCAGGTGGCCGTCACTCGCACCCGACGCCGTCGCCGTCCCGGTCAAGCTTGGTCGAGTAGCCGGGGTCGCCCACCCGGATCGGGTCGGCGCCCGCCGCGCGCACGGCCGTGCAGTTCTCGTAGTAGACGTCCGCGGGCTCGGGTTCGGGCTTCGGTGCGGGCTTCGTCGTCGGCTTCGGCGCAGGCTTCGGCGTCGTCGCGGGCTTCGTGCCGGACGACGCGTCGTCCCCACCCCCGGACGACGAGCTCTCGCCCGACGACCCTCCGGACGACGCGCCCGCGACCACGACCGGCGTCGTCGCGGCCTCCTCGTCGGGCAGCGGCTCGCCAGGACACGTCGCCAGGACGTCCGCGATCGCGTCGTGCTCGGCCTGCGTGACCCACAACCCGTAGGCGTGCTTGACCGCGACCTGGCGTGCGACGTAGTCGCAGCGGAACGCCTTGTTCGGCGGGAGCCACGTCGCCGCGTCCCCGTCGCCCTTGCTCATGTTGAGCGGGCCGTCCGACGCGAGCAGGTTGAGCGGGTCGTTCGCGAACTCCTTGCGCGTCGCCGCGTCCCACCGCTGCGCGCCCTTCTGCCACGAGTCCGAGAGCGCCACGACGTGGTCGATCTGCACCGCGGTGGACGTGTCCTGCCCGCGCTGGAAGTGGATCGTCTCCCCGCCGTACGGGTCCACGAGCGTGCCCGTGAGCACCACGCAGTCGTGCGTCCCGGACTTGAAGGTCTCGTCGGTCAGGTCGCGCGCGAGGATGTCGTTGCGCGTGTCGCAGCCGTTGTGGTCCGTGTCGGCCCACGCGGGACCGTACGCGTCGCGGTCGTAGCCGGTCTTCGGGGCCCGGCCCTTGACGTCCAGCTCGGCGAGCGCGGCAGCCGCCGTGCCGGTCGCGGACCCACCCGTCGCGCCGCTGCTCGCGGTGGCCTCGGCCGACGGAGTCGGGGCGGCGCTCGGGGAGGCCGTGCCGGTGGCCGTCGGCCGTGCGGTGCCCGCCGACGACGCGGCCGGGGTCGACGACGCGGCCGCGGGGACGTCGTCGGTCACGCCGGCCCCCAGGGAACCGCCGACGACGAGCGCGACGAGCGCGAGCCCGCCCACGACCGTCGCGCCGCGGCGCGACGTGCGACCCCACCAGGGGCGCGTCGTGAGGATGCCCCACAGCGCGCACACCGCGACGAACAGGCCGCCGAACGCGAGCGCGCCGGCCGCCCCGTCCGCGCCGAGCCCGGCGATCACGAAGAGCACGAGGCCGCCGAGGCCGAGCCAGAAGGTCACGCGGCGGGTCAGGGGCTTGCTGGGGAGGGGCACCGAAGGATCATGACAGCGCGCGCTGACGGTCCAGCGCTGCGCCCAGCCAGCGAGACCCGGGCACCCCCAGGGCGGACGCCGCGGGCGACCTCGCCCGCGCGGTATACCTCACGTATACTCGGGCGGGTGACCGCGACGACCATCAAGATCGACAGCGCGCTGCGCGACCACCTCAACGCGGCGGCCCGCGAGCGCGGCGTGCCGGTCGGGTCGTTCGTCGAGGAGCTCTTCGAGGCATGGCTCCGCGAGCAGCGCTTCGCCCGCCTGCGCGACGAGATGGCCCGCACCCCGGACGCCGCGAGCGATCCCGAGAGCCGCGCGTGGGAGGCCGTCGCGGGCGACGGGCTGGACGACGCCGGGCTGGACGACGCCGGACTGGACCACGCCGGACTGGACACCGCCCGGTTGAACCCTGCCCCGTCGCCCCGCACGCGCTGACGGACGGCCCCGTGAGCGCTCACCCTGCGACACCGGACCCCGTGACACCGGACCCCGCGACAACGAACACTGCGACACCGAACCCTGTACCGACTCCCCCGCTGCACCGCGGGTCCGTCGTCTGGGTCGACCTCGACCCGACGGTCGGGCGCGAGCAGTCCGGCCGGCGGCCCGCCCTGGTCGTCGCGAGCGAGGAGTACCTGCGCACGGTCACGACGCTCGTGGTCGTGGTTCCCGTGACGGGCGTCGACCGCGGCTGGTCCAACCACGTCCCCCTGCGCGGACGCCACGGGCTCGCCCGCCCGAGCTGGGCGATGACCGAGCAGCCCCGCACCGTGTCCCGCACCCGCGTGCACGACGTCGCCGGGCTGGTCGACGCCCGCACGCTCACGGAGGTCGACGGCTGGCTCCGCGACATGCTCGGACTCTGACGCGCGGCGCCCGCGTTCGGCAACGACCCGTCGGGCGCACTACCGTGGACGCCGGGCCACCCGGCCCCGGAACAGCGTCGTCCCGCACACGTCGAGGGAAGGGGCCGTCGTGGGCTCGAACGTAGGTGGCTCGCAGGTGACGAGTGCAGCAGGTCCCGTCGCGGACGAGACGCTGCCGCACGTCGTCGTCGTCGGCGGGGGGTTCGGCGGGCTCGCGTGCGTCAAGGCGCTCGCCAAGGCGCCCGTGCGGATCACGCTGATCGACCGCCGCGTGTACAACACGTTCAACCCGCTGCTCTACCAGGTCGCGACGGGCGGCCTCAACGCCGGCAACGTCACGTACTTCCTGCGGAGCCTGCGCCAGCAGCAGCCCAACGTGCGCGTGCTGCACGAGCACCTCGTGGGCGTCGACACCGCGGCGCGCACCATCACGCTCCTCAACGACGAGCAGATCTCGTACGACCACCTCGTGCTCGCGAACGGCGTGACCACGAGCTGGTTCGGCACGCCGGGCGCCAAGGAGAACGCGTTCGCGATGTACTCGCGCTCGCAGGCGCTCAAGATCCGCGACACGTTGTTCGTCCGGCTCGAGAAGTCGGCGTCGACGCCGGGCACGGACGACGGGCTGCGTGTCGTCGTCGTGGGCGGCGGCTCGACCGGGGTCGAGGTCGCGGGCGCGCTCGCCGAGCTGCGCGACGCGGGCCTGCGCCCCGCGTACCCCGAGATCGACGGCGACGCGTTCTCCGTGACGATCGTGCAGCGCGGCACCGAGCTGCTCAAGAACTTCCGGCCCAAGCTCCGCACGTACGCGGCCGAGCAGCTCGCGCGCCGCGGCGTCGACCTGCACCTGGGCACGGGCGTCGCGGAGGTGCTGCCCGACGCGGTCGTGCTGACCGACGGCACCGTGATCCCGTCCGACCTGACCGTGTGGGCCACGGGCGTGCACCCGCACGAGGAGGTCGACGCGTGGGGCCTGCCCCGCGGGCCGGGCGGGCGCATCCAGGTCGACGCCGAGAACCGGGTCCTCGGGCACCCCGACGTGTTCGCGGTCGGGGACGTCGCGATCGGCCCCGACGAGCTGCCGCAGCTCGCGCAGCCCGCGATCCAGGGCGGCAAGCACGTGGGCGAGAACATCGCGGCAGCGCTCGCCGGGCTCCCGACGACGCCCCTGAAGTACTTCGACAAGGGCACCATGGCCGTGATCGGGCGCCGCGCGGCCGTCGCGCAGCTCTTCGACAAGGTGCAGGTCACGCGGGGGCTCGCGTGGCTCATGTGGCTGTTCGTGCACGTC
Organism: Sediminihabitans luteus; assembly: GCF_002797595.1. Classification (GTDB taxonomy): domain Bacteria; phylum Actinomycetota; class Actinomycetes; order Actinomycetales; family Cellulomonadaceae; genus Paraoerskovia; species Paraoerskovia lutea. Next base: position 51,326 of record NZ_PGFE01000007.1, on the reverse strand, counting down.
ATGAGCCTCATCGGGCCCCGCAACCGGCTCACGACCCTCGCGGGCCTCGTCTCGCGCTACGGCTTCCCGTTCCACCGCAACCCGGTCCCGATCGTCGGCGACGTGCCGACCGTGCGGCCGCCCAAGGGTCAGCGGCCCGGGACCCCGGCCGAGGCGTTCCCGACGAGCGACTGACGGGACGCGCACCGCGACCCTGTGGACCGAGCGAAAGACAGCCGGGAAAGTCCGCTATGTTGCCTGCGGCAGCCACGGGGGCTGCCGCAGCAAGGGAGCCGCCGATGTCGTCCAGCCGCCAGCCCACACCGTCCTGGAGGACGCTTCTCCCGCTCGGGAGACGAGGGACCGCGGCCGTCGCCGCAGTCGCCCTCGGCCTGGGCATCACGCTCACCGGGACCACGGCAGCGACCGCCGACCCGGCCGCCCGTGCGTCGGCCAGCACCGACGCCGGAGCTCTCCCCGCCGAGACGCCCGTGCTGCCGGGCGCGCTCGTCGGAGCACCCGAGGGCGCGACGCTCACCGGGACCATCGGCGTCACGGACACCTCGCTCGTCGCCGAGGCAGAGTTCGCGGACGGCGTCCGGCTCGTCTCGTACGACCGCACGAACCCGGCCGCCGGCTGGGTCCTCGGATGGGGCGACGTCCCCGCGACGCTGCCGGAGGGTGACCGGGTCGTCGCCGCCGAGGGGGAGGTGCTCGTCACGAGCACGTCCACGGGCGACGTCCGCGTCACCTGGGGCGGGGACGGGGCGACGCGAATGCTGCCGCCGCGCTCGCGCGTGAGCCAGGACGGGCTCGAAGCTCTCGTCCCCGGCGAGAGCGCGCGCGAGTGGGTCAAGCAGACCACCACCACGGGGGCGGTGCTGGGCAAGATCCCGGTGAGCGGCGACCTTGTCACCGACCTCGACGGCGGACTGCTGTGGACGACGATCTTCGGCAGCCTCGTCGCGTCCGACGGCACGACGAGGACCACGAGGCGAATGTGCACGTCCACACAGCTGGACGTGTTCGGTCGTTGGGCGGTCGGACGGTGCGCAGCGGGCTGGACGGTCGTGGATACGTCAGCGGTCTACGCCACCCAGTCCGCGATCCCCGAGCTCTCAGAGCTCGACGACGTGAGGGCTGGGGCCGGATTCGTGGCCGGGCTCCGCGATGCCGGAGGCTCCGGGGGCGTCGCCGTCGTCCGCGACTCGACCGGGTCGCACCCCACGACGACCTACGGTCCTGTCGGGGCCGCGCCAGCCCTTGACCTCGACGAGAGCGGGGCGAGCTTCGCCTTCGCCGGCCCCGACGGCGTCGCGCACCTGGTGGTCCACACCCCGCAGAGCGCCCCGGCCGCAGAGGTCGAGGACCACGTCGCACCGAGTGCCCCGACCGTCAATGGCGGGGGAGAAATTTCGTACACGAACGACATCACCTTCTACGGCTACTCGACCGACACTGCCGATCCTGGTTTCGTCCCGAGCACCGACCTCACCTACGAGGTGTTGGTGCGGGAGAGATCGTCCGGAGCCGCAAGCTTCGGCGACTGGCGGACCGTGCCCGCCGTCTCCACGAGGTCCTGGACGACGACAGCTCCCGCTGGTTCCACCACGTGCGTCAAGATGAGGGCGGACGACGGACGCGGGAACGTCGGCGGGTGGGGCGCAGAGCACTGCATCACCATCGACGCGACCGTTCCCACCTTCACCAGCATCAGGACCCACCCCGTCGTCAAGGGCGCTGCCGGTTCGACCAAGGTGTGGGTGTCCTGGGAGTCGATCGACGCCGGGGGCACGAGCGACGAGGTCTACGACGTCGCCTATCGCAAGGGCCGTACGGGCAAGGGCTACGGCGACTGGGTGCACCCCAGCGCGTGGGAAGGGATCAGCAAGAGCGGCGTGTACGTGTCCGCGCAGGACGGTGACCACATCTGCTTCGCCGTGCACGTGCGCGACCGCGTCGGCAACTCGGGCGCATGGAAGAAGCCCGCCTGCAGCTACGTCGACGGCACCGTGCCGAAGATGACGTCCGTGACCGTGGCCCAGCCGTTCCTGCCCGCGGGGACCTACGGGGCGACCCGGGTCCGCTTCACGGCCAGGGACGACACGCCCGTGACGTACGAGGTCTGGCACCGCGCCTACAGCCCTCACCGGTCGACCGACGACATGGGGAAGCCGATCCACGGGTGGGGCACGGCGTGGATCGAGACCGTCGGCACGTCCACCAGCACCCACGCGCAGCCCATGGGCGGCCAGACCGAGTGCGTTCGCGTCCGCGCGCGGGACGCCGTCGGGCATGTGAGCCCGTGGTCGTTGTCGCACTGCGCCTCGACCCCGAAGGTCGGCGCCGACTTCAACCGCGCAGGGCTCTCGCGCACCGCGAAGTGGCGCCCCGTGGCTCCGGGCACGAGCGTGCGGTCCACGGCCTCCCTGACCGGGCGCACCATCCGGTTCACCCTCAACGGGGGTACCCAGCAGGGTGGCTTCGACGTCTACGCCGGCTCGCGGAAGATCGGTCACGTCAGCGCCTATGCGTCGCGGTCGGGGTCGAAGGTCGTCACGCTCAAGGCCTCGAAGGATTTCAGCGGTCAGCTGACGCTCAAGCAGACCTCGAAGTACACGACCGAGATCAAGAACTGGGTCGTCCTGCCGTAGATCCGACCCACCGCACGTCCTGAGCAGGACGACGAACGCCGGGCCACCCTGTCGAGGGTGGCCCGGCGTTCGTTCGCCCGGTCGGACGGCGCGTGGTCACCACGCGCCGTCCGCCGCGGGTCACTCGCGGCGCAGACGCACCGCGCTCGTCGACGCCTCGACGGTGGCCCGGACTACGGCATCACAGCCCAGGAGCGGATCTCGACCGTCCCGCGCGACGACGTGGAGCGCAGCGTCAGATATCCGCGGAACGGCGCCGACGCCCGGACCGTCACGGTCTTGGTCCCCGCGGCGGACGAGTACGCGTTCACATGGCCGATCTTCGTCGACCCGCTGTAGACGTCGAACGACCCCGCGCTCGGGCCTGACGAGACGCGGAACCGCACCGAACGTCCCATGGCGCCGTGCGTCGAGCGCAGGCTCGTGCCGGGTGCGACCTCGGCCCAGTTGTTCTGCAGCGTGCGCAAGCTGAACCAGGCCGGGGCGTAGTACGCGAACCACTGCCCGTCCATGACGGTACTCGTGCAGTGCTGACCCGACCACGGGCCGACGTTGCCCGCCGCGTCCCGGGCGCGCACCTTGATGCACCCGGTCTGCCCCATGAGCTGCTCGACGCTCGTCCGCGCGCTCCTCACGGTGGTCACGATGGGGTCGTCCCACCCGAGCGCATACCTCGTCGGCGTCGCCCCGTACTGCGGAACGGCGGCGTACGTCCGCCGCCACACGTCGTAGGAGGTCACGGACCGGTCATCGCGCACGGTCCACGAGGCGGTCGTCGTCCCGATCGAGAATCCGTCGGGGGCGACCGCGTCGGGAAGGCTCAGCGAGGTGAGCACGGGCGCTGTGCCGTCGACGTAGGTGCACCGCGGTTTGACCCAGGCGCTGCGGTTCCCTGACGCGTCACGTGCACTGAGCGCGAAGCACACGTGGTCGCCCGTCCTCGCTGCGAGGTACTGCCCCTGCCCGCTCAGCCCCTTCCAGGCGTCGGGATGGACCCATTCCCCGAAGCCCTGGCCGGTGCGGCCCGTGCGGTAGGCGACGTCGACGACGACGTTCTCCGCTCCTGCGACCTCCCACGAGACCCAGACCTTGGTCGTCGCGCCCGAGGCCCGCACGTCCGAGTGCGTGGTGACGCGCGTCAGGACCGGAGCGGACGTGTCCGCAGCAGCCGCAGGGCCGAGCCCGGCGCCAAGAAGACCAAGGACGAGCGCGAGTGACGCGAGTGCACGCGCCCCGACAGTGCGATGTGCCAGCACGTGAAGCCTTTCGCCGAGGGCCGCTCCCCGGCCACCGCGGGAGAACATACCGCGTGCGCAGGCAAGCGGACCATGACGGCCCGACCTTCGAGCGGGGGCGGTACGGTCCCGGACCACGCCCCCCGGTCGGACGGCGCGTGGTCACCACGCGCCGTCCGCCGCGGATCACTCGCGGCGCAGACGCACCGAGACCATCGCCATGACGCCGGCCGCGACGATCAGCATCGCCGAGAGGGCGAGGAGCATCGCGTTCGAGCCGGTCGCGGCGAGCCCGTCGCCCGAGGCCTGCGCGGTCGTGGGCTCCTGCGGGACGCTCGTGCCGAGCACCTCGCGGGGCGCGTCGGTCGCGACCTGCGTGGGTGCGTCGGTCGTGCCGGCGTCGGTCGGCAGCTCGGGCGTCGGGGACGGCTCGGTCCCCGGCTCGGGCTCCGGCGCCGGGGCGAGGGCGCACTCGGGCGTCGCCTCGGGGTACTGCAGCGCGACCTCGAGGCTCGGGTTGACCTCGATCGTCGCGGTCACGTCGCCGCGCGTCCAGGCGTAGTTGCCGTCGGTCTCGGACCACGAGCCGTCCTCGGCCTGCTCCCACCCGGGCCAGCCGGTCGGCGTCACGCCGTCGTCGCCGACCGACGCGCCGGGCCACAGCGCGCGACCCGAGAGCGACCCGTCGACGAGGTCCCCGAGCACGACCGTCTCGGTGTGCGTGCCGTCCGTGATGACGACGGTCGCGGTGCTCCCGGTCGCCTGGTGGTCGGGGTCGGTGAGCGTGACGTCGTACGAGATCCACGGGGCGCCGGCCACGCACTCGCCGACGGCGACCGAGCCCGTGAGGCTCGGTGCCTGGCAGCCGAGGGAGTCGTCCCGCAGGTCGACCGTGAACCACGTGATGCCGGGGTTCTTCGCCGAGCCGTTGCTCAGGACGTAGCCGTCCTGCACGACGGCCTTGACGGTCCAGCGACCGTCGGGCGCGAGGTTCTTGGAGTACTCGACGCCCTCGACCTCGGGGAACGTAATGGTGTCGTCGGGGCCGCACACGTCGTCGACGACGGGCGGGAGCGCGGTGACCTCGACCGGCACCCAGCAGTCCTCGGCCGCGGCGATCGTCACGACCGTCGTGGCCTTGCTGTCCTGCGCGCCGGTGCTCGTGCGCCAGCCCTCGCCGAGCGCGCCCTGGAACGTGTAGCCGCTCGCGGGCGTCGCGATCACGAGGTACTGGCCCGGCGCGAGGTCGTGCAGGTCGGCGGGCTTGCCCTCCGTCACGGTCGCGCCGTTGAACACGTAGACGCTCGCGACGCCGAGCGCGTCGGTCACGTCGATCATGCCGCCCGTGACGGTCTGACCCTTGACGCCCTCGTCGGGCGTGCACTGCTGCTGCGTCACGTCGACCACGGGGGTCGCGGGCAGCGGCTCCCAGCAGTCGTCGACCGCGAGCGTGAACGTGTACGTCGCCTTGCCCGACGGGCTGAGCCGCCAGCCCTCCGCGAGCGCCCCGTCGAACGTGAAGCCGTCCTGCGGGGTCGCGATCACGAGGTAGGTGCCGGGCGCGAGGTCCGTGAGGTCGGCGGGCTTGCCGTGCGTGGTGTCGGTGCCGTTGAAGACGTAGACCGAGCGGACGCCGGGGTTGGTGGGGATGCGGACGGCGCCGCCGGCCACGGTCTGGCCCTTGAGCTCGCCCTCGACGGGCGTGCACACGGGCTGGCTGATCTCGACGGCGGGCGTCGCGGGAGTCGGCGCGGCGGGTGCCGCGGCGAAGGTGTAGGTCTCGCAACCGATCGTGAGGGCCGTGATCACGCCGTCGCCGGACTGGTCGGCGCCGAGCGTGCCGAGCGAGTAGCCGACGTACTGGACCTGGGCGTGCGGGTAGGCCGTGAGCCACTCGTCGAGCGTGCCGGCGGGGTGCCCGAAGATCGAGGTGGCGTGCGGTCCGGCGGTGCCGCGCGTGATCCACCACTCGTCGGCGTGGTCGGGGTAGGCGTGCTGCTCGTTGACGAGCACGCCGTCCCAGGCGCCGTCGGCGTCGAGGTCGACGCCCATCTGCAGGCCGGGGGCGGTGCCGGTGCCGGTCCAGGCGAGCGTCGGGGCGCCCGCGTCGGCGAGGTCGAACGCGTGGCCGTAGTAGGCGGCCGCCTTGCCGCCGCCCGGGGCGCTGACGTGCAGGCCGGTCGCGGTGACCTCGTTGGCGCCACCGCCCTTGGTGTCGGCGGTGCTCCAGGCGCTGAGGTCGGTGAACGCGACCGCCGACGTCTCGGTGCACTGCGGGACGGTCAGCGACGGGGGCGTGCTGGGCTCACCCGTGGGCTCATCCGTGGGCTCGTCGGTCGGCTCGTCCGTCGGCGTGTCGGTCGGCTCGCCGGTGGGCGTCGTGCCGCACTCGAGGCCGTCCTCCCAGTGGTAGTTCGTCCCGTTCACCTGGACCCACTCGACGGTGTAGGACGCGGGCAGCGTGGTCTTGTCGGCGTACCGGAAGTCCTGCGTGCTCCCCGTCGGGGCGCCGGTGTTCGGGTGGTAGTTGAGCGTCTGCGTGCCGTCCGCGGTGCGGATGCGCACGTTCGCGTCGATCGAGTCGATGCCGCTCGGGTAGGTCGCGGTCACCGCGTCGCACGAGACGGTGTACGTCACGTCGGTCGTGGCGCCGGGGATCGCGCAGCCGGCGGCGAGGACCTCGGCGCCCGTCGTCCCGTCGTAGTCCGTGTCGAGGTTCTGGCCGGGGAACCCGCCGAGCGCGGGCAGGATGTCGTCCTCGTGGTCGCCGTGGCCGTTGGGCCCGTCCTCGAACGGGTTGTCGACCGAGTTGAACGAGACCGTGTTCTGGGTGAACGGGTTCTTCGTCGAGCTCGTGGCGTGGCAGATGGTGACCTTGCCGGCGGTGGACGGGCTCGTGGCGGTGGCGTGGGGGTTGCCGCCGGTGCCGTTGCCCGCAAACGCGGGCACGCCCGTCGCCACCCCGGCGACGAGCAGCAGCGCTGCGAGGACGGCCGCCACGGGGGCGGTGAGGGACACGGAACGCATGCTGGGGGGCCTGCTCTCAGCGACGACGACGTCGCGGTGTGCGCCGCAGAGGCGCGGCGTGGTGGACGGACGGGCTGCCACCGAGGCGGCGACGCCTCATGCTAGGCGAACAGTTGAACGTGCAACGGTCACGTTTCGGTCACACGCCGTCGGTGCGAGGCGGGGCTTGCCGCACCCCGGGCGACGATCGGTGCAAACGCTCCCACGCGGCGTCCGACACTCGCCGTGGGCCGCACGAGATTCACCCGCCGCTCGCCCCCGGACCGCGCCCGCGGCCAGGCCGGGTCAGCGCTGCGACGTGCTCGTGACCCAGCCGTCCGTCGTCCGACGCGCGAGGCACGTCCACCGGTCGTCGCCGAGCGGCTCGCTGCCCTCGAACTCGAGCGTGCCGCCGTCGAGCTCGGACACGAAGCTCGTCACGACGGCCTGCGACTCCCCCGCGCTGCGCTGGATGTCCTGCGTGCACGCGACCTGCGCGTCGGCGCGGTCGGCGTCGCGCGTCCGCTCGGTCGACACCGCCCACCAGGCGAGGCCGAGCGCGATCACGACGACGAACGCCGCGTACCAGACGATCTTCGACGACCGGGTCATGCAGGTCATTGAAGCGTGAACCATCGCACCTGGCGCGGCGAGCGCCAGCGGTTGCGACCCGCCCGCGTCGCGCCCACGGTGGAGGACCCCCACGAAAGGCAGGCCCATGAAGATCGCACTCGTCGGAGCCCACGGCAAGGTCGGGCAGATCGCGATCGGTGACCTCACCGCCGCCGGCCACGAGGTCACCGGGATCATCCGCAGCCCCGAGCAGTCCGACCAGATCGCGGGGCTGGGCGCGCAGCCGCTCGTGCTCGACGTGGCCACGGCCTCCGCGGACGACGTCGCAGCTGGCCTTCGCGGCCACGACGCGGTCGTGTGGTCGGCCGGCGCGGGCGGGGGCGGCGACGCCGAGCGGACGTACTCCGTGGACCGCGACGCCGCGATCCGCACCATGGACGCCGCCGCGAGCGAGGGCGTTCGCCGCTACGTCATGGTCTCGTTCATCGGGGCCGTGCACGACCACGGGGTGCCCCGCGACGACCCGTTCTTCGCCTACGCCGACGCGAAGGTCGCCGCCGACGACCACCTGCGCGGCACCGACCTCGACTGGGCGATCCTCGGCCCCGGCACCCTGACCGACGACGCCACGCGCGGCGCGGTGCGCGTGCTCGCCGACGGCGACCCCGTGCCCGAGGACTCCTCGACCGCGCGCGCCACCGTCGCCGCGGTCATCACGGCCGTGCTCGGCAGCGGCACCGTCGCGGGCGTCGACGCGCGCTGCGCGTTCGTGCGGTTCACCGACGGGGACGTGCCGATCGCCTGAGCGCCCGGTACACGGGGCGTCGCGTGCCCCGGGGCGCCGTCACGAGAGCGGGACCGAGGGGACCGGGTCGCCCGTGAGCCCGTCGACGACGGCACGGTCGCCGAGCGGCTCGGCCAGCGGAACGTGCACGAGCAGCTCGTCGTGCATGGGCCGCCACGAGTCGGACTGATCGCACGCGAACGGCTCGCCCGTGACGATGCTGACGGGGTCCTGATCGTCGCCCGGCTCCGTCAGCACCACGAGCCGCACCTCGTCCGCGTCCTCGTCGACCTCGGCCGCGAAGGCCTCGCACATGCCCCGGTCGATCTTGAGCACGAGGTCGCCGTCGTGCGCGGCCGGAACCTCGACCTCGGGTGCGTGCGTCGTCGACCCGACGACCGCGAAACCGAGGATCTCGGCCGTGGCGAGAGGGTCGGACGGCGCCGTCCCCGTCCCCGGGCGGACGGACAGCGTGGGGACGTCGAGGAGCCTGTCGAGCTCCTCCGTGAAGCCGTACGTCAGGCCCCACGTCTCCTTGAGGGCGTCGCCGCGGTCCTTCTGACGGTCCTGGCCCGCCATCGCGAAGCCCACGAACACCCCGAACCCGATGAGGGCGACGCCCAGGGCCCGGACGACGAACGCGTACGCGTCGCTGACCTCGAGGTCGTCGCCGTCCTTCCAGTGCCAACGCTGCCGGCCGAGCGTCCTACGCGGCGCGAGCAGGCTCCACAGCCCGAGCCCCACGATCGCTGCGCCTACGACGAACCCCATGACCACCCACCGTAGCGGCGCGGGACGACTCTGCCTGACGTCGTCCACCGCCGGGGATCGGCGGGCGACGCTCACCAGCCGAGACCCGCCGTCCACCAGAGTGCGACGTCGCTAGGGTCCACGCGAGTGCTGCACGCGATGACAGGGGGCACGGGAATGCCGGACCAGACGGCCGAGCCGACGACGGGCGCGCCGATGACCAACGCGCCCGTGACGAACGCGCCGAAGGCGGTCGCCCCTCCCCTCGCCCCGGAGCGGCAGCGCGCGTTCCGCGCGACCGACGGATCCCACCGAGGACGCCGCGCGCGAGGTCCGCTCATACGGCGCGTGCCAGTGCAGCGGGCCGGAGCTCTTGCCGTCCTGGCCGGTCTGGCTCTCACCGCCTGCGCGACCGATCCTGAGCCCACCGCACCACGCCCCGTCGTGCGGTGTGCGCGTCTTACGACATCAGATGTCACCGGGGGCATCCACGACCGGACCCCCCGGCGCGTGAGTCTCGCTGGCAGTGACGCGGGCAGGGCCGCCGAGTAGCGTCGGCGCCGTGACTACGACGCCGATGCCTGAGCCCAAGCCACTTGCTGGACAAGATGGCGCGACCGTACAGGCGTTCATCGATGCGGTGGAGGACCTGCGGTCGCGGACGCGACTGACGGCTAGCGCCTACGACTGCATCCAAGCCTCCGGCCTCTTACGCCGATTGTTGATAGATGGGAACGCCTTGGGGCCAAGTGCGGCAAAGATACTCGGAGAGGCGCCGACATTCTCGTGGCAGCCGGTGTGGCGCAAGGGGCCAGATTGGTGGGTCCTTGATCCCCTTTTCGACCCCACCCTTACCAATCACATTACCAAGTACGTAAAGGGAATCATGGAGCCTGGAAAGTCTCTGGAGGGCCACCGGGACAAGAGTCACGAGGAACTTCTGGCTACAGATGCTTTCCTGTACGGCCAAGATGAAGCGCAGGAGAGGCGTTCGCTCCGCGAACTGGTAAAGCAGATCGCGGTCGATGAGGGCGGCGTTCACGTCGGGATGTACAGGGATCGTGACGCGAAGATTCAGGCCGCGCTTGGAGAGAATCGACTCCGTGTATTGCGATCCATGATTGGTATTGGCCGTGTCGTTGTACGTGGGTATGAGCCCATGATTCTGATGCATCTAACGACTGGGGAATGGGCACACCGCACGTCGCAAGAGTGACATGTGGCCATCGGTCCGCCCCAGGTCGCCCTTGGCTGGGCTCGGCTCCCATCCTTGAATCTTCGATTACTCGCACAGAGAAAAGGACTGGCACGGGGTCACCCGACCGGCCGCGCTCAAAAAACGTGGGGGCTGCGACGACGGCGGCGCGCGTCGTGACGAATCGCCGGGCTCCAACTCGCATCAGGACGCGCGAGACTTCGCCTTCTCCCGCCGACGCCGCGCCAGCCGCTCGCCCGCGAGCGTGAACGCAAGCCTGACGTAGAGCAGCACGACCCCGCCGAAGAGGACCGTGCCGATCAGCCCGAGGATCACCCGCAGCACGGCCGGGGAGTCGCGCGCGTCGTCCGACCCCGAGCCACCCTGGGCGATCCAGTCGACCATCCCTGTCCAGAGCAGCACGACGCTGCCGACGGCCCAGGAGATGACGATGTACGCCAGGCCGAGCCCCATCAGCACGAGGAACGCCACGCCGAGCCGCCCGAGAGCCTTGCTGTGCCGTTCGATCCACGACGGTCCCCGGGGCGCGCGCACGGTCGGCCGTGAACCGAAACGCTTCACGAACATCTGGCGCAGAGCGACCACCACTGCGGCCGCAACTGCAGCGAGCACCCCGAGGAGGTACAGCGTCTGGCTCCCTGCGGTTCTCGGACCCCGACGCCCATCGCCCGGCATGTCGTACCAGAAGCCGTGCGCCCGCCACGCGGGGATCGAGTCGCGCAGCACCATGACGCAGACGAAGACGAGGAACGCGATGAACCCGCCGACCCCCAGCACCCACAGGACGCCCGAGAGCACCTTCCAGAACGTGGACGGCGGACGCGGGCCACGGGGACGACCCGTCCGTGTGGGCGTCGCGTGGGGCTTGCGCGCGGCAGCCGACACGGAGCTGCGGCGAGGCTTCTTGCGCCGACGGCCGGTCGCGCGGTGGTGGGACACGCCCGCAGTGTGCCAGAGGCGCCGGGTGCGCCGCGGAGGTTCTCGCGGCGACCCGTGCTTTGCAGGGCGTCGGCGGGTGCTCCGGCTGCTCGGGCGTGCATGCACCGAGAGTCACGTTCGGGCCCCCTCCCGCGTATGGGAGGGGGCCCGAACGTGACTCTCGGCCGGGGGCGCGGGTGCGCCGTCCGACGTCCTTACTCAGCCGACCTTCTGGATGTCGGTCAGGCCCGAGAAGGAGACGACCGACCCTTCGGTGTCCTGGACGTCGAAGACGACCTTGCCCTCGTCCCCCGTCGTGATGTCGAGAACGTCGGTGCCGTTCGTCTGCGAGACGCTGCCGAGAACGATCGCCGCGTCCGGGTCGACCGTGCCCTGGTACTTGCCGGGCTCGATCTCGGCGCCGACGAGCCAATCGCCATTCGTGTAGGCGTCGGGCACGGTGCCCGGCTGGTCCGCCGTGGAGACGATGTTGTCGCACCCGTCGAACGACACCGTCGAGCCGTCGACGTCGGCGACGGTGAAGATCACGCTGCCCTCGTTCGCGGTGCGGATGTCGAGCACGTCGTCGCCGTTCTGCTGCGTGACCGAGCAGAGCGAGAAGAGGGATTCCGAGACGTCCGCCCGGTACTGGCCGGGGTCGATGTCGGTACCGACGATGTGGTCGCCGCCCGAGATCGTCGTCGCCTCGTCCGCCGCGTCGTCGGCGGCCGCGTCGTCAGCAGCGTCATCCGCCGAGGTGTCGTCGGCCGCGTCTGCGTCGTCCGTCGTGGCTTCGTCCGCGGTGGTTGCGGCGTCGTCCTGCGAGACGGAGGTTTCCGCAGTCGCGGTGGGCTCGTCGTCGCCGCCGCCCGAGGCGACCGAGATGATCCCGATGAGCACCACGAGCACACCGGCGCCAGTGAGGAACTTGTGCCGCGCGAACCAGTTGCGGTTCGCCTTCGCAACCGCCTTCGCCTCGCGCGCCTGGCGCTTCGCGTCAGCGGGCGAGGTCGGCTGCTGCGGGTCACGAGAGTTTTCGGGCGTGGGTCCAGGGTATTCGGGCGTGGTCATCTCACTGCTCCTCAGGAGGTCCGGCGCGTGCCGGTCGGGGCGGGTGAGTTTCACCCGCGCATCGTCATGAGCTCTCCGCTAGCCCTTGTGCGGGCCCGGCAAAGCGCTCTGCTCCTCAGTCTCTACCTGCGCCGACGACCTTCTGCGGGCGTTTGAGCGGCCTCCACATAGCCTCCCAGTAAATTGCCCCAAGCAATTACTCAGTCCACACTCAGCATGCACCGAGAGAGCACTCAGCCACCGCCGAGGGCAGACGACGGCGGCTCGGTTCACGCGTCGCGGTGGCGCTACCCGGCCGGTGACAGCGGGACGAGCGGCACCGGGTCGCCCGTGACACCGTCGCCGAGCCGCCCGGTCACCGAGCGGCTCGGCGAGCGGGACGTGGACCAGCACGCGCCGTCCGGGGCCGACGTCCGTCCACTCGGACTCCCCGTCACACGTGGCACGGACCTTCAAGCCCATCCACTCGTAGTCGTACTGCTGGCTCGTCCACTCTCGCGTCGCCTCGCCCACGACGGTGACGCGCACGGTCTCCTCGAGCTGCTCGAGCGTTCCCGCGACCGGCGTGCAGCCGTGCACGCGCACCTCGACCACGAGATCGCCGTCCGCGGAGTCCTCGACCTTCGTTTCGGGCCCGTGCTCCTGCGATCCCACGACCGCGTACGCCGCCGCCTCCAGGCGCCCACCCGTGCTGGTCCGCACGACTCCGGCCCCCTCCACGGTCGGGAGGCCGACGACGACCTCCCTGCTGACCCCCGGCCCCTCCGACGGCGACGGCCACCACGCGGCCTCGAACCGCTCGTAGGCATCCTGCTGGGCATTCGCCACGATCACGACCACGATGACGCCCACGAGGATCACGAGGTAGAACAGGCCGAGCCACCACGTCTGCCGGACGTGCGAGTCGCTGACCTCGAGACGATCGCCCCCTTCCACTGCCAGCGCCTCGTCCCGAGCATCTCCCGCGGCGCGAAGAAGCACCACAGAGCAGCGCACACCAGCATCAGGCAGACGTGGAGGACCGCGATCGACGTGCTCGTGCGGCTTGTCCGGCAGGCGGTTCCGGTGAGCGTTCACCCTTGCTTCGGAGCGTCCTACCTGGTGAGCTCTGCCCATGGAATCCGTGGTGGAGGCCGCCCTCCGGCGTCGCATTATCGACTGGGTAGTTGAGCAGGCAGAGAGGAACGGGGGTTACCTCCACCGAGAGGAACTGCTGAACTTCCGTATCGACGGCATGAAGCTTCCGGTCATCGACTTCTCGCGCGGCATCCGCAACCCTGCGACCTTCTCGTCGACGTTGTCGATCACCTCGACCCCACATGGGCCCTACGACGATGCGGAGTCTGAGGACGGCCTCCTGCACTACGCGTACAGGGACGGCGATCCGTGGTCCGGTGACAACCGCAAACTCCGCAACGCCATGTCGACGGGCATGCCGCTCATCTTATTCCGCAAGGAAGTACCCAACATCTACACGCCCGTCGCGCCCGTGTACGTCGTCGATGACTATCCCGAAGAACGCCAATTCCTCGTTGCACTCGACGAGTCCTTCACATTCGTCCCTAAGCCAGGCAAATTGACCGTCCCCCAGAAGGAGTACGCGCTGCGCCTGGCGAAGCAGCGGCTGCATCAGCCTGTCTTTCGAACGCGCGTCCTCTTGGCCTATAACACGCGATGCGCGGTCTGCGATCTCAAGCACGGATCCCTTCTCGACGCCGCGCACATTCTCCCGGACGCTGACGACCGTGGAATCCCAGCCGTGACCAACGGATTGGCACTTTGCAAGATCCACCACGCCGCCTACGACCAGAACATGCTCGGCATCACCCCGGAATACCGCGTCGAGATTTCGCTCAAGCTGCTCGAAGAGATTGACGGGCCGATGCTGAAGTATGGACTTCAAGAAATGCACGGGCGCACGATCAACTTGCCCCGGCAAGCGGCAGAACATCCCGACCGAGACGCTCTGGCAGAGCGTCTGCGTGTTTTCGGCACCCACAACCAACGCCCCCCGCGGACGCCCACCGTCCAGCCCTGACAACGCGCGCGCCTGCTCCGAGGCCGCTCCGGACCGCCCTGTACCGCCCACGCGGCCCTCACGGACCGCTTCCGTTGGCGCCGCTATCGCGCCGCTGTCCCGCCATGCCGTGATTCCCCTCCCCCACCCCGGCCGGTGACCGTCCGTCAGTCGTCGTGGTCGCGGCGCCCCGTCCGGGGCAGCTCGGTCGAGCAGGTCGGGTACAGCCCCGCCGGGCGGTCGGCCGCAGCCGCCGCTCGCGACGTACTGCCCGGGACCGTCTCCTGGTCGTAGTCGCCGCCCTCGCGGTGCACCTTGACGCGACTCGCACCAAAAACGCCGCCGGAGGCCCCGCACACCCATGACGACCTAATGCTTGCTGTATCGCGCCGGCAGCTCGGCGCTGTCGAGCCGCCTCGAAGGCGGCATCCATCGAGGGGTACCTCGATCGCAAGCGACCGGTGATCTCGGCTGTGCACTCCGTAACGGCCCGTATCGACGCGCGCTCGGCGCCGATCGCCTCGACGAGCACAACCTGGGCGAGGAGTGCGGACGACGTGGGACCGCGACCCCGAAGGGCCGCGGTCCCAAGCCGGCTACTTGCCGGACTGCGTGTAGGTCACGGTCGTCGAGATGTCGACTCCCGGGACGCACAGGGCGTAGATGTCGACACTCTCCGGGGACTTGTCCGAGATCGTCCCGGCGTTGCCGCCGAACTGGACGACCCAGCCGTCGAGGCGACCATCCTTGGGGGAGTTGGTGCTCCAGTCCATGCGGCCGGGGAAGGACGACGAGACCGGCGTGTTCAAGCTCGGGTCGACGACCCGCACGCCACCGGACACGGCGACGTCGGTCTCCGCCGAGCAGGCGACCGTGGCGATCGCGCCGGCGTTCGTGTTGCCGAGGTCGTACTTCGCGATCGCGTAATAGGCACCGTCGAAGCCGACACCAGCGGCGCCGGGGAGACCGTCGACACCGTCCTTGCCGTCGACGCCGTCCTTGCCGTCCACACCGTCGACGCCGTCCTTGCCGGCCGCACCCTTGAGCGCGGCGATCGTCGTGGGCGCGAGGTCGGCGGTCGTGAGCGAGCCGTTCTTGACGTCGGCCCCCGTGAGGCTCGAGTTCGCGATGTCGACGCCCGAGACGGACCCGGTCGCGATGTCCCACCCGGTCAGCGAGGAGTTCTTGATGTCGACACCGGTCAGCGAGGAGTTCGCGATGTCTGCACCGGTGAGGGACGAGTTCTTGACGTTCGCGCCGGTGATCGACGACGCGGCGCTCGCGGTCGAGGCGGCCCCGGCCACGACGAGCCCGGCGACGAGGACTGCGGCGGTGGCGCCGGGGAGGATGCGCTTGCTGTTCACGCTGGTGCTCCTTCTGGTGGTTTCGCACGCCGTGTGCGAAACAAATCCGATACGTCGCACAAAGTACCTCAGCGCTCGTGCAGGACATTCCTCTGACCAGGAGTTTCACCCGGTGCCGACGGAGAAGTCGCCGCACCTCGTGTTGACTGGGCCTGTGGACAACCCGACCCCGACCGACGCCCCGGGCCTCGCCCTCGCCGGCACGCTCGCCGCCTGGACTCCCGCCGACACCGGGCAGGCCGCGCTGCGCGACGAGTACGTCGCGTTCGTCGCCGCGCACGGCGAGGACGCCTGGCGCCGCGACGCCGGCCCGGAGCACCTCACGGGCTCGTGCTTCGTGCTCACGCCCGACCTCACCCGCGTGCTGCTGTGCTTCCACCGCAAGGGCCTGTTCTGGGTGCAGCTCGGCGGGCACGTCGAGCCGTCGGACGCGTCGGTCGCCGCGGGTGCGTTCCGTGAGGCGCGCGAGGAGGGCGGCGTCGTGGTCGATCCGTGGTCGTGGACGCCCGCCGACCTCGACCGGCACGCGCTCGCCTCGGCGTTCGGCCGGTGCCGCGTGCACTGGGACGTCGGGTTCGTGGCCTTCGCGGCCGCGGACGCCGTCCCCGTCGTCAGCGACGAGTCCGAGGACGTCGCGTGGTGGCCTGTGGACGACCTGCCGGAGAGCGTCCCGCCGGGCTTCCGCGAGCGCCTGGCCGGGGTGCTGCGCGAGGTGCGCAGCCGTGGCGTGAGCGGGACACCGACGGGCAGCCTGTAACCGGGCAGCCCGTGACGACGCTCAGCGCGTGAGGGCGCTCAGCGCGCGAGCACGATCGCGGCGACGACCGCGATCCCGCTGAGCAGGCCCAGACATCCGGCGACCAGGCCGACGATGCCGAGGGTCAAGGCCATCGACGTCTTCTCCGTCCAGCCGAGCCGCGCGAGCACCTCGCGGATCTGCGCGCGCTCGGTCTCGGAGCTGAACCGCGAGTCGACGATCACGCCCTGCCCCGGGACGGACACGTACGACCGGGAGAACGAGATCTGACGTCCCGAGAAGCTCGCCGCGGACCCTTCGAACGACACCACGGGCACCCACCCGGCCGTCCCGGCGCGCCACTCGATCGTCTGCGCGTGGTCCGTGATCGAGTAGCGCCGCGCGGCCGGGTCGAGCCGGACCTCGTACGCGAACGCCTTCTTCCACCGCTGCTCCGCGAGGTACGTCGTCCAGCGTGCGTCGACGTAGTCGAGGGCGATGTACGCGCCGTCGGGGCGGGCCTCGAGGCTCCAGGGGGTGGGTCCGACCTGCTCCGAGAGCGCGCCGACGGCGGTCGCGACGTCCGGGTGGATGAAGTTCATGCCGGACAGGGTACGGCCGGCGCCGACCTGCCGTGGATGCGTGACCACGCCGTACGCGTGTCCGCGTAGGGGTCTTGCCCACGAGGTCACGCCCGGGGACGCTCGGCCTGCGCCGTCCGGCGCGTCCCTACCCGTTCAGGAGGTCGATGATGCTCTCCCGTCCCACCCGAAGCTCTGCCCCACCGCTCCGCACGGCCGCCGTGGCGGCCGTCGTGTTCACCGCCGCGTCCGTCGTGCTGTGGTCGCAGCCCGCGACCGCGTACACCCCCGACTGCGGGAGCACGTGGAGCCCGACCGTCGCGTACCGGGGCGGTGACGTCGTCACGATCCCGAACACCCGGCTCGCGTGGCGCGCCCGCTCGTGGACCTACGGCGACACGCCCGGCCGCTACGCCGCCGAATGGTACGTCTGGGAGCCGCTCGGCACCTGCGGGCCGCAGTTCCCGCCCGACGGCCCGTCCTGGTACCCGAGCGACCCGGTCTGGTCGCCCCCGGCGACGCCGTCGGCCGCGCTTCCCGGCCACGCGCCGTCCGACAGCCCGATCCCGACGACGACCGGGGCCGACCGGTGACCGCCACGCGCGGGTGGGCGCCGGGGCGTCGGACGACGACGGCGGCCGTGGTCCTCGCGCTCGGCGGGGCGTCGGTGGCGTTGTGGTCGGCGATGCCGCCCGCGCAGGCGCTGAGCGTGCGCATCTGCCCGACGACGTGGGCCGCGGACGTCGCGTACCCGGGCGGGGCGGTCGTCGCGCAGGACCAGCGCGCGTACCGGGCCCGGTGGTGGACGCTCGGGGAGCCGCCCGCGCGGTACGCCGGCACGGGCTGGTCGGTGTGGGTCGACGACGGGCCGTGCTGGGGGCCGTCGGCGACGTCGCCGTGGACGATGCCGCCGGTCCCTGACCCGACGCCGACGCCGACACCCACCGCCATCCCGTAGCACCACGACCACCGCCGCCGGAAGCCCACCGCCGCAAAGTCCACCGCCGACCGCGTCATCTGTCACCGTTTTCGGCCGTTTCACGTGACAGAACGCGCGTTCGGCGGTGGGCTCGGTGGCGGTGAGGCGGTCAGCCGCGCAGCGCCCGCAGCACCTCGTCGAGCCGGCCGCGCACGTCGGCGCCGGCCCCCTCACGACCCGCAGCCCCGACACCCCCGCCCCCGACACCCGCGGCCTCGGTCGTGCGCACGTCGTCGAGGTCGGCGCGCAGCCGCGCGACCTCGTCGGCGAGCGCGGCCCGCACGGCCGGTCGGGTCGCGGCGCGCTCGAGCCGCTCGACGAGCCGGACCGCGCCGTCGAGCGCGACCGGCGCCTCCAGGGCGTAGGCGCGCACGGCGACCAGCACGTCCGCGACGAGCGACTCGGCCGTGGGCCACGGCACCACCACGCGGACGTCGCCCGCGCCGTCCGCCCGCCCGCGCGCGGCGGGAGCCCGCACGACGACGGGCACGAGGCCCGAGGCGAGCGCGTCGAACGCGCTCACGGGCGTGTATGGGTCGTTGGTGCCGGGCGACAGCGCGCGCACGGCCATCTCGGTGAGCTGCCGCACCGCGAACCGCACGTCCTGGTAGGGGGTGCGGGACGAGCCGAGCATGACGTCGCCGCGCAGGCCCGCGACGAGGTCGGGGTCGAGGCGGGTCACGAGCGCCGGCCCGTCGTCGCGGGCGCCGTCGGGCAGCGGTCCGCGGTCGGGCGCCCCGACGCGCGCGAGCGGCTCGCCGGGGATCACGTGGTCGCCGGGCGCGGCGAGGAGCTCGACCACGACGCCGGCCCCGCACGCACGGCGCACGAGCCCGTCGAGGTCGACGTACTGGACGTACCCGGCGGCGTCCGCGGTCACGACGGGCGCGTCCGCGCGGACGGCGGGCACGACGTCGCGCCGGTCGTCGGACGGTTCGGCCGGGAACACCTGGTCGACGACGGCCACGAGCTCGTCGCGCACCTTCTGCTGGAGGGTCGTGACCTGCACGGACTGCGCGATGTGGTGGATGAAGTACACGAGGAACGCGACGTCCACGACCGCGAGCAGCACCGCGACGTGCACCGCGACCGACGGGACGAACGCGTCCGACCCGTCGACCTCGGAGCGCACCGAGCGCAGCACCACGAGCGAGTACAGGAACGTCGAGGTGAACACCGCGAGCACGGTCTGGTTGGAGCGGTCTGCCATGAAGTTGCGCACGAGCCGCGGCCCGTACGCGGACGACGTCGTCGCCATGACCGAGATCGTGATGGAGAACGACGTCGCGGCGACCGTGAGCATCGACCCGCCGATCGCGGTCAGCACGGCCCGGCTGCCGCTCGCGCTGAGGGTGCCGAGCAGCGGCAGGTCGGTCACGCCGTCCTGCTGGAGCGTGCGGTCGAGCGCGACGAGGCCGAGCGCGAGCACGATCGCGGCCACGCCCAGGAGCGTCGGGGCGAGCCAGAACGACTCGCGGGCGCGCGTGACCCAGGCGGTGACCATGCCCCGACCCTACGGCGCACCGCGGTCCCCCACCGGGATCCCGCGGCTGCCCCCACCGCCGTCCCCCACCGCCGAACGCAACCCTGCGCACCAGATCCCCCGGTACGACGGTGCACAACGTTGCGTTCGGCCGCCGGTACGCGTGTCCACGTAGGGGTCTTGCTCACAGGTCGTGCGCACTTCATGGTCAGGCAGCGCCCAGATGGCGCCCAGAGTTCCCACCCATCACCGGAGGTCGACGATGTTCTCCCGCCACCCCTCTGCCGCCGAGGCGCCCGCCTCGCCGCCCGCCGAGCGTCCGCCCACGGGGGTCTGCGCCGGCCCCCGGGTCTGCTGACGACGACGATCGCGGTCGTGGTCGCCGTCGGCGCGGCGAGCACCGCGATGCTGACCGAGGCGCCGCCCGCCGACGCCCAGATCGAGAACTGGTGCATGCTCCAGTGGCGTCCGGACGTCGCGTACGTCGGCGGCGCCACGGTCGCGGTCGGGAGCACCGTCTACTGGGCCCGCTGGTGGACGCTCGGCGACTCGCCCACGCAGTACGCCGACACCGACTGGTCCGTCTGGGTCAGGTCGTACAGCTGCTGGCCCACGAACTCCCCACCCCCGACCGTCGTCACGTCGGTGCCGTCCCGGACCTGATCGAACGCCCACCCGACCACCCACCGCCGAACGCAACGTTGCGCACCAGATCCAGCCGTGTCGTGGTGCGCAACGTTGCGTTCGGCGGTGGGTCCCTGGTGGGAGGGCGGACGGCGGACGGCGCGTGGGCGGGTCGCGCTAGCCTCGCGCCATGAGCCACGTCCCGAGCCACGTCCCGAGCCATCTCGCGCGCACCTCGTCCGACGCTCCCGGCCCTGGCACCGTCCCCGGCACCGCGACCGGCACCGGCACCAGGAGCGGCACCGACACCGACACCGCAGCGGCCGGCCACGAATCGCCGTCGGCGCAGGACGCGGTGCTCGACCGCGCCGCGGGGGTGCTCGTCGCGCAGGCCGCGGGCGACTCCCTGGGCGTGCCGTACGAGTTCGCGATGCCGCCGCGCGACGACGAGCTCGCCGTCATGCGGGGCGGCGGGCTCGGCCCGTACGAGCCCGGCGAGTGGAGCGACGACACCCAGATGGCGGTGTGCGTCGCCCGGGTCACGGCAGGTACGACGTCCGTCGGCCTCCTCGCGGACGACGCCACGGTGCGTCCCGAGGCGCTCGACGAGATCGCGGCGGCGTTCGAGGCGTGGCGCACGGGCGGCGCGTCCGACGTGGGCACGCAGACCGCGACGGTGCTGCGCGACGCGGCCCGCGCGCAGGGGTCCCCGGCGACCCGGCTCACGGCCGCGAGCCTCGCGCTGCACCGGGCGACGGGCCGCACCGCGGGCAACGGCGCGCTCATGCGCACGGGCGTCGTGGGCCTCGTCGCGCTCGACGACCGCGCCGCGACGGCCCGGGCGGCCCGCGCGGTCGCGTCGCTCACGCACGCCGACCCGCTCGCCGGCGAGTCGTGCGTGCTGTGGTGCGAGGCCGTCCGGGTCGCGGTGACCGAGGGTCGCCTCGACGTGCGCGCGGGCCTCGACCTGCTGGTGCCCGAGGCCAAGGACCGCTGGGAGTCGTGGATCGCGGACGCCGAGCAGCCCGAGCCGCAGACCGACCTGCGCGAGAACGGGTTCACCGTCACGGCACTGCAGGCCGCGTGGCACGCGATCACGGTCACGCTCGAGCACGACGAGCACCTCGTCGACGCGCTGCACGCCGCGGTGCGGATCGGCGGCGACACCGACACGGTCGCGGCGATCGCGGGCCAGCTCCTGGGCGCGCGCTACGGGGAGTCGGCCGTGCCGGCGCAGTGGCGCGACGCGGTCCACGGGTGGCCGGGACTGCGGGCCGACGACCTGGCCGCGCTCGCCCGCGCGACGGTCGCGCGCGGCGTCCGGCACGGGGGCTGATCCCGGCCCGACCCGGGGTGGACCAACCGGGACGTCCCGGGCACGGACGGTTGGCGCCGTGACCTTTTCGTGACACACTCTGACGCGAGCCAGGGGGCCCGCGGCGCACCGTCGTCGCGGTGACGGCACACCACGACGACGAGGGATCGATGCCGACCGCCACCGCCGTGACCAGCGCAGTCACCTGGATCCGCACCGCGGACGACGCGACCGCGCTCGCCCGGGACCTGACCGTCCCGGGTCGGCGGACGCGCCCCGTCGTCGTCATCACGATCCCGTCGGGCGAGACCGCGCCGTTCGTCGACCCCGAGCACGTGCACGAGGCCCTGGGCGACCTCGCGGACGTCGTCGTGATGCCCACCTCGGACGTCTCCTGGGACTTCTCGCACCACATGCCGCCCGGCACGCAGGTGTACGGCGGGTCGGCGCGCGTGTACCCGGTCGACCACCGCTGGGTGAGCGACCTGCGCCGCACCCCGCTGCGCTTCGCGTACGGCCCGGACACCACGCACCGCATCGCCGACCGGCTCGTGCAGGACGCGCTCGCGGCCGCGCTCGACGCCGGCCTCGTGGGCACGACCCTCGACGTCGTCGACCGCCCCGCGCAGGGCACGGTGCGCGGGCTGCTCGACGGGCGCGCGTTCGTCGCGCTCGACGACGGCATGGCGACCGTCTGGCAGGAGCTCACCGTCCCGGGCATCACGCTCGACCGCCTGCTGCGCGAGGGCCAGCGCGTGCGCGGCACGCTCGACCCGGCCTCGCGCCGCCTCGACGTGCGCGCGTCCCTCGCCGCGCCGCCCGCCCCGGGCACGTCGCACCCCCTGCTCGCCGACTACACGAGCGGCGCCGTCGTGCTCGCGCGCGTCGCCGACGTCGGCGACCTGACCCTCACGCTCGAGGTGCTGCCCGGCGTGACCGCCGTCGTCAAGCACCACCTCGTCACGGGCAACGTCGGCGACCACCTGAGCGACCTCTTCACGGTCGGCGAGACCGTCGCCGCGCGCGTCGACGTGCACCACGCGGGCGAGCTGTCGATGCGCCTCGACGACGTGGACGACGACGAGCCCGTCCTCCCGGCCCCGTCGCTCCTGCCGGGCGGGCCGGCCTGGCTCGAGCTGCCGCCCCCGTCGGTGTCGGACGCCGCAGCGGGCGCAGGCCCGTCGGGCGCGGTCCGCCCGGGGCCGGGCGCGTCGGAGCCCGGCCGAGCCGGCAGCCCCGGCCGCGCGCCGGAGCCTGGCCCGAAACCCGGACCACCCGGGGCGACGCGCCGACCGTCGCCGGGGCCGGTCCCCACGGATCGCGGTATCCCTGCGGCGCGCCCCGGCCCTGCCGCGCGGCCCACGCCGGGCCGCCCGCGCGTCACCCCGCGCATGCTCGACCCGAACGCGCCCCGGCCCGCGCCCGCGCCCGCGCACGGGCCGACCTCCGCTGCGCCGTCCGCCACGACCCAGCCCACCGGCGCCCCGTCCGGCGCGACCGAACCCAGCGCGCCGTCGACGAGCTCGCGCGCCGCGACCCGCACCCTCTCCCTCGCGCTCGCGACCGAGCGCGCGCGGGCCGACGCAGCCGAGCGCGAGCTCGAGATCCTGCGCGCGGCCGAGCGTGCCCGCACCGCCGAGCTCGAGGCGCTTCGGGCCAACGCCGACGCGCTCGCGCGCGAGGTCGAGGACGCGCAGCGCAAGGTCGAGAACCAGCGTGCCCGGCACCGCCGCGTGGTGCAGCAGCGCGACGCGCTCGCGCGCGAGATCAAGTCCGGGCCGGGCGACGTCGACCGCGACGTGCCCACGCTGTTCCTCGACCCCGAGCAGCAGCTGCGCCACGAGGTGTACGTGACGTGGGCCGAGCGCGTGCCGGCGTCCGAGAAGCAGGAGCGGCCGCTGCCGGAGTACGCGGTCGGGCCCGACTTCGTCGTGTCGCTCGACGAGATCGAGGGCGTCTCGCGGGCCAAGGTCCTCGAGGTCGTCGTCGACGTCCTCACGGGCGACCGCAAGCGGCTCAGCGCGCTCGACGACCACCCGCTCCGCACGCACGACGGGTCGAGCGCTCCCCCGCGCCGCCGCGACGACGGCGCGGTCTGCTACCGCGTCTACCTCCAGCGCAACACCGCGCAGGCGCGGCGTCTGCACTACTGGCGGCTCGGCGGCGCGATCGAGCTCGCGCGCGTCGTGCTGCACGACGACACGCGCGCGTGAGCGCCTGACCAGCCGCTTCGTCCGGACCCCGGGGTGCGCGCGATGATGGACGGGTGAGCACTCCCGGCCCGACCCACCCTGCGACGTCCGACCACTGCCCCTGCCTGAGCGGCGACACCTACGGCGACTGCTGCGCCCGCTTCCACGCCGGCGCGCCCGCCCCGACCGCCGAGCAGCTCATGCGCTCGCGGTACAGCGCGTTCGCGGCGCGCGACTCGGCCTACGTCCTAACGACCTGGCACCCGAGCGCGCGCCCCGCGTCGCTCGACCTGGTGGACGACGTCGAGTGGCGGGGCCTGGAGGTCGTGCGCACCCGCGCGGGCGGCCCGCTCGACACGACCGGCGTCGTCGAGTTCGTCGCCCGCTACCGCGAGCGCACCGCACGCCCCGACGGGCCGCGCGCACCCGTGCACGAGCTGCACGAGGTCAGCCGGTTCGTGCGCGAGGACGGCCGTTGGTACTACGTCGCGGGCGACCATCCGGCCTGAGCGCGGCGCCGCAGCGCAGGCACCCGCCGCGCGAGCGCGAGCATCGGCCCGACCACGAGCGCACCCAGCACGGCTCCCGCGACGTTGAGCGCGACGTCCTGCACGGTCGGGACCCGGCCGGGGATCACGGTCTGCACGACCTCGATCCCGCCCGAGACGAGCACCGCGGCGACCGTGGTGAGCACAAACGCGTGCAGCAGCGGCCGCACCTCGAACAGCGGGCGGCGGGCGCGGGCGGGCATCTGCGGCGGGCGCGGGGCCATCCCGAGGATCAGCATGAGCAGGAACCCGAACGGCAGGAACATCACGACGTTCGCCGCCATCTCGAGATGCTCGACGCTCATGCCCAGACCCACGCGGTCGAGCAGCGCGAGCACGTCCTGCGTCCAGCGCGGCGCGTCGGTCGTCTGCGGCGACGGCCACAGGGTCACGACGAGCACGGCCGCCATGTAGACGCCGAACAAGACCCGCACCACGCGCACCATGCCCGGGAGCGTACCGCGCGGCACCCCGGCCGGGAACCGACCGTCCGGGTTAGCCTCGGCGCCATGACCCTGCGCTCGTTCGGCTCCGACAACCACGCCGGCATCCACCCCGAGGTGCTCGCCGCGATCGCGGCCGCCAACACCGACCACGCGCTCGCGTACGGCGACGACCCGTGGACGGCGCGGCTCGCCGAGCGCGTGCGCGAGACCTTCGGGCCCGAGGCGAGCGTGACACCCGTGTTCAACGGCACCGGGGCGAACGTCGTCGGCCTCACGTCGCTGCTGCCACGCTGGGGCGCGGTGATCTGCTCCGAGCTCGCGCACGTGCACACCGACGAGCAGGGGGCGCCCGAGCGCGTCGGCGGCCTCAAGCTGCTGCCCGTGCCGAGCCCCGACGGCCGGATCACGCCCGACGCCGTGCACGCGCACGCCCGCGCGCTCGGCGACGTCCACCACCCCCAGCCCCTCGCGGTGCTCGTGACCCAGTCGACCGAGCTCGGCACCGTCTACCGGCCCGACGAGCTGCGCGCGCTCGCCGACGCCGCGCATGGCCACGGCATGGCGCTGTTCGTCGACGGCGCACGCCTCGCCAACGCCGCCGCCGCGCTCGGGCTGCCGCTGCGCGCGATCACGACCGACGTGGGCGTCGACGCGGTGTCGTTCGGCGGCACCAAGAACGGGGCGCTCGCGGCCGAGGCGGTCGTCGTACTGCGCCCGGGCGTGGCCGACGGGATCGGGTTCGTGCGCAAGGCGCAGATGCAGCTCGCGTCCAAGATGCGGTTCGTCTCGGCGCAGCTGCTCGCGCAGCTCGGCGAGCCGGGCGACCCGCTCGGCGCGACCGCCGGCGCCGCGCCCCTGTGGCTGCGCACCGCGTCCCACGCCAACGCGATGACCGCGCTCCTGCGCTCGACCCTGGAGGACGACGTCACGGCCGGCCGGGTGCAGCACCTGGGCTTCGCGCAGCCGAGCGAGGCCAACGCGACGTTCGCGGTGCTGCCGCGCGCGGCGGCCGACGCGCTGCGCGAGCACGCGCCGTTCTACGAGGTCGCGACCGGCCCCGAGCCCGGCACCGTGGTGTCCCGGTGGATGACGGCCTGGGACACGACGCCGCACGAGGTCGGCGCGTTCTGCGCCGCGGTGCGCGAGGTGCTGGGTCGCTGAGCCGCGGGGTGCTGGGTCGCTGAGCCTCGGGGTGCTGGGTCGCTGCGCGCATCGCGAGCGCCACGTTCGGGCCCCCACCCGGGCCCTCGAACGGGCCAGGACGTGACTCTCGCGCGCATGAGGGCCAGAACGTGACCCTCGCGAGGCGTCGGACGCGGGGCGCCACTTTCGGGCCCCCACCCGAGCGCACCGGCCCACCCCTGCACCGCGAGCGCCACGTTCGGGCCCTGCGCCAGGCGCGACGCTCGACCCCTGCCCCGCCGCGCACCGCGACCGCCACGTTCGAGCCCCCACCCGGGCCCTCGAACGGGCCAGGACGTGACTCTCGCGCGCGTGAGGGCCAGAACGTGACCCTCGCGAGGCGTCGGACGCGCGCGTGAGGGCCGGGACGTGACCCTCGCGCGCGACGGGTCGGGTCAGTGACCGCCCGAGACGATGAACGCGATGCCCGCGACGATCGCCGCGACGCACACCGCGAAGCTCGCGACCGCGGCGACCCGGCGACCCGCGCCGACGTGCCCGACCCGGACCTCGGCCGAGGCGCCCGAGCTGCCGCCCGCGCTCTCGCCCAAGGCCGCGCCCGCGGCGTCCGCCCGGCCCGCGCCCGAGGGCACGAGCGCCCGGACCCCGAGTGCGAACATCGCGGGCAGGCCCGCCCCGACGATCACTGCTGCCACGACGACGCGCAGGAGGGCGTCGACGTCGATGTACTCGCTCATGCTCGGCCGTCCTGGTCGTCGGTGCGGTGGGTGGTCGCGGCGGTGCCGGACGGCGCGGGGCCCGCGCCGACGGTCGCGAGCGCGGCCGGGTCGTGGGTCGCGACGACCTCGGCGACCTGCGTCGAGGCGTCCTCCCACTCGTCGTTGACGTTGGTGTGGTCGACGGGCTTGCGGCGCGAGACGAGCCAGATCGCGGTCGAGACGGCGACGAGCAGGCCGAACACGACGTAGCTGCCGGCGTCGCCGCCGATGGCCTCGTCGAGCCACAGGCACGCGGCGCCGACGATCCCCGCGGCGGGGAGCGTCACGAGCCACGCGGTGAACATGCGGCCCGCGACGCCCCAGCGGACCTTGGCGCCCGGCATGCCGACGCCCGAGCCGAGGATGGAGCCGGTCGCGACGTGCGTGGTCGAGAGCGAGTAGCCGAAGTGGCTCGAGAGCAGGATCACGGCCGCGGACGACGTCTCGGCGGCCATGCCCTGGCGCGAGTCGATCTCGACGAGGCCCTTGCCGAGCGTGCGGATCACGCGCCAGCCGCCCAGGTAGGTGCCGAGGCCCATCGCGATGGCGCACGAGGCGACGACCCAGAACGGCACGCCCGAGCTCTCGTCGACGGCCCCGCCCGCGATGAGCGCGAGCAGGATGATGCCCATCGACTTCTGCGCGTCGTTGGTGCCGTGCGCGAGGGAGACGAGCGACGCCGAGCCGATCTGGCCCCAGCGGAACATGCGGGAGTTCGTGTCCTCGGGGATGTCCTTGGTGATGCGCGCGACCATCCACGTGCCGAGGGCGCCGACGCCGATCGCGAGGACCGGGGCGATGAGCGCGGGCAGCATGACCTTGGAGATCACGCCCGACCAGATGACGCCGTCGGTGCCGACCGCGGCGAGCACCGCGCCGACGACGCCGCCGATGAGCGCGTGCGACGAGCTCGACGGGATGCCGAACAGCCAGGTCAGGAGGTTCCAGACGATGCCGCCGACGAGTCCGGCGAGCACGACGGGCAGTGTCACGACGCCGGCGTCGACGATGCCCTTGGCGATCGTCGCGGCCACGGCGAGGGAGAGGAACGCGCCCACGAGGTTCAGGCTCGCCGAGAGCAGCACGGCTGCCTTCGGCTTGAGCGCCCTGGTCGCGATGGACGTGGCCATCGCGTTACCGGTGTCGTGGAACCCGTTGGTGAAGTCGAAGGCCAGTGCGGTCACGACGACGACGACGAGGAGGATCGGCTCGGTCACATACTCCATGGTGGGGGACGCCGGAGGGCTGCGACGACCAGATCCACGAACCTTCGGACGGTGTTCACCTGGAATTCATCTTGGCGTCGCGGCACGGGGTGGTCACCAGGAGTAGACCTGGAAGGTTGACCACCCCGCGCCGCCGCTGCCTGCGGACGACGCCGCAGGTCAGGAGCCTGCGCGCGTGCTCATCTCGTCCGCGCTCGGCGCCTCGACGACCTGGCCGCCGTCGTAGTCGGTCATGATGGTCACGAACTCCACGCCGGCGAAGGAGTACGACATCTTGCGGGGCAGGTCGTCGTCGACGCCGAGCCACAAGTGGTACTCGAGCTCGTCGGGGAGCTGCGCCGCCGCGGCATCCTCCTCCGTGAGCCCGCCCGACGCGGCGATCGCGGTGGAGTCCACGCCGAGCACGTACTCGCGCGCGGTCGTGCCGTCGAGCTCCTCGGTCGCGTCCACGGCCTTGAACGAGGTGAGCGCGTCCTTGATCGGGGCGATCGCCGCATGCGGGTCGAGCTGGTCGATGGTCTGGGCGAACGAGACACCCATCGGGTCGTCCGGGTCGTCCATGTCGACCTCGACGAACCCGTCGGTGTACCCGGCGACGTCGTAGAACGCGCGGCCGTCGACGAAGATCATGTGGACACCGTCGCCGCCCTCGCCGCTCATGGTCATGTCCATGTCGGTCGTGCCGTCGTGCATCACGATGTCGGCCTGCATGACCGTGCCGGCCATGTCCATGGTCTGCGTGTACGACCCGGCGTTGACCGTCGCATCGACGTACGTCTCGAAAAACTCGTCCTGCGTGAGCACGTCGCCCGATTCCTCGGCGGCCTCCTCGGTGACCTCCTCGGCGGCGGGCGACGCGTCGTCGTCCCCCTGGGAGGTGGCGGACGGCGCGTCCGCGGGTGCGTCGTCCGACGCGCACCCGGCGAGCGTGAGGGCGCCGGCGAGGGCCAGCGGGACGGACAGGACGGCAAACCTGCGGGCAGAGCGCATGAGGACCCCTTGGTGGACGGGGGCGGTCGCACCGACCGCCCGGCGCCGGGCCGTCGGCGTCGACGGCCTCGGCCTGCGGGCGATCCTACGACCGGGGACTCACGCGAGTCCCAGGACGTCCACGATCCAGGCGTCCTCGAACGCGACGTCCTTCCAGCGGGCGTAGCGCCCCGAGACGCCGCCGTGGCCCGCCGACATCTCGGTCTTGAGGAGCGCGGGCGCCCCGACGTCACGCAGGCGGGCGACCCACTTCGCCGGCTCGACGTACAGCACACGCGTGTCGTTGAGGCTCGTGATCGCGAGGATCCGCGGGTACTCGACGTCGTCGCGCACGTTCTCGTACGGCGTGTACGACTTCATGTACCGGTAGACCTCGGGGTCGGCGAGCGGGTTGCCCCACTCGTCCCACTCGACGACGGTCAGCGGCAGGTCCGGGTCGAGGATCGACGTGAGCGCGTCCACGAACGGCACGACGGCCACGACGCCCGCGAACAGCTCGGGCGCGAGGTTCGCGACCGCGCCCATGAGCAGCCCGCCCGCCGAGCCGCCGCGCGCGACCATCTTCTCGGGCGTCGTCCACCCGGCGCCGACGAGGTGCTGCGCGCACGCCACGAAGTCCGTGAACGTGTTCTTCTTATGCAGCGTCTTGCCGTCCTCGTACCAGTGCCGGCCCATCTCGCCGCCGCCGCGCACGTGCGCGACCGCGAACACGATGCCGCGGTCGAGCAGCGACAGGCGCGAGATCGCGAACGACGGGTCGGTCGACACCTCGTACGAGCCGTACCCGTACAGCTCGAGCGGCACCGGGTCGGCCTGCATGCCCGAGGAGTCGAGCCCGACCGCATCCTTGCGCCACACGAGCGAGATCGGCACGAGCGTGCCGTCCTCGGCCGTCGCCCACTCGCGCGACTGCGCGTAGTCGTCCGGGTCGTACCCGCCGAGCACGGGCTGCCGCTTGCGCAGCAGGAGCTCGCGCGCCACGACGTCGTAGTCGTAGACCGTCCCCGGCGTCACGAAGCTCGTGTACCCGATGCGCACGTGCGGCTGCTCCCACGCGGGGTTCCCCGCGAGACCCGCGGTGAACAACGGCTCGTCGAACGCGACGTCCGCCACCTCCCACGGCCCCTCGGGGGCGACCTCGTCGAGCCGGACCACGCCCACCCGCTGGAGCGCGTCGCGCCGGAACGACACCACGACGTGCCCCGCGAACGCGTCCACGCCCTCGACGCGCGTCGCGTCGTCGTGCGGGACGACGACGGTCGCCGCCGCCGGGTCGAGTGGACCGGCCCCCGGGGCCGGGACGTCCGTGAGCACGACCTCGAAGTTCTCCGCACCCGCGTTGTGCGTCACGACGAGGACGTCGCGCGACCCGCCGTCCGACGACGGCAGCACCGCGTGCTCGACCGTGTACTCGACGCCCTCGCGCCGCTCCCACACGACCCGGAACTCGCCCGTCGGGTCGTCCGCGTCGAGCAGCAGCGACTCGCTCGTGATCTTCGAGCCGAGCTCGATCTGCACGAACCGCCTCGACCGGCTCACCCCGACCCCGACCCAGTAGCGGTCGTCGGGCTCGGCGAAGACCACCACGTCGTCGGACGCCGCGCTGCCGACCTCGTGCCGCCACACGCGGTCGGGCCGCCACGCGTCGTCGACCGTCGTGTAGAAGACGTACCGCCCGCCCGGCGCGAACGTCGCACCGCCCGCGGTGCCGTTCACCTCGTCCGCGAGGTCGTCACCCGTGGTCAGGTCGCGCACGCGCAGCGTGTAGCGCTCGTCGCCCACGGTGTCGACCGCGTAGACGAGGCGGCCGCCGTCGTCCGAGACGTCGAACGAGCCCAACGAGAAGAAGTCGTGCCCGTCGGCCTCGACGTTCTCGTCGAGCAGCACCTGCTCGCCCGGCACCGGGACGCCCGGCTCGAGCACGGACGGCGTCCAGTCGCCCGCGTCGGCGATCGGCGCGCGCGCCCGGATCGCGTACTGCTGCCCCTCGACCGTGCGCGAGTAGTACCACCACGCGCCGTCACGCACCGGGACCGACAGGTCCGTCTCGAGCGTGCGGTCCTTGATCTCGGTGAAGATCTGCTCGCGCAGCCCGTCGAGGTGCGCCGTCTGCGCCGCGGTCCACGCGTTCTCGGCCTCGAGGTACGCGAGCGTGTCCGGGGACTCCTTGTCGCGCAGCCACTCGTAAGGGTCATCGACCACGTCCCCGTGGTGCGTGCGCGTCGTCGGACGGCGCTCGGCGCGCGGCGGGGCGGTGGGGGCCGTGGGATCCGTGGGCTCGGTCGGCGGGAGGGCAGGCGTCGGCAGTTCGGGCGTCACGGTCTCGGGCGTCGCGTCAGACATGCCGCCAGCCTACGGGTCGCGGCGCCGCGTCGGGGCGCGCACGCACAGCCCCCGGGCTAGGGTCCGAGCAGGGGCGTGGGCGCCCCTCCGCGACGCCAGGAGGCAGCATGGGACGACAGCACGCCGGACTCGACGCGACCTGCGACACCACCCGCGACGCGGCCCTGGATCTCGGTGCGGAGCGCCGCGCGGAGCCCGTGCGGCGGACCGCCGCCGGCCGTGCCGCCACAGGCCGGGCCCCCGGCCGCGTGATCGGCGCCGGGGTCGGTGCCCTCGTGCTGGCCGGTCTCGGGACCGCGCTCGCCCCGGCCGCTCTCGCCGCGCCCTGCACCCCCGACGACGAGACCGCGTGCGTCGGCGTCCTCGTGCTCGACCCGTACAACGACCTGCTCGGCGACGTCGACGTGACCATCACCGGCCCCGAGGACTTCTCGGCCGAGCTCACGACCGAGGCCGGGGCGCTCGCGTCCGTGCCCGTGACCGCCGCCGGGACCTACACGATCGCGGTCGATCCGGCGACGTTCCCCGACGACACCGCGCTGCCCGACGGCGTCCCCGAGTCGCAGGAGGTCGACGCGGCGCTCGGCGCCACGAGCCGCGCGGTGTTCCGGGGCGGCTCCGTCACGGCGATCCCGCGCGAGTCGTCGCCCGCACCCGGAGCCGCGGAGTCCGGGAGCGACGGGTCGGCCGCCGTCCTGTGGGCCGTGATCGTCGCGGTCGTGCTCGTCGCCGCTGCCGTGACGCTCGTGCTGCTGCGGCGCCGGGCCGCGCCACCGGCGTCCGGCACCGGTCCGGGCCGCGACGGGACTGATGGTGACGGGACTGACGGCGACGGGACTGACGGTGCCGGGCCGGGCGGCGATGGCCCGGGCGACACGAGCTCTGACGGCGACGGCCGGCCCGACGCGGCGTCCGGCGACAGGACACCGGACGGCGGGACCCCGGACGACGGGACCGCCCCGGACCACGGGACATCGAGCGACAAGACCCCGGACGACAAGACCCCGGAGGACGAGACCGCCGCTCCCGACGAGGAGGACCGGCCCGCGTTCCCCGACCCTCAGGCGACGCCGAGGTAGGCGTCCTTGACGGCCGGGTCGGCGAGCAGCTCGCGACCCGGCCCGCTGCGCACGACGTTGCCGGTCTCGAGCACGTACGCGCGGTGCGAGCGCGAGAGCGCCTGCTGCGCGTTCTGCTCGACGAGCAGCACCGTGGTGCCCTGCGCGTTGATCTCGGACACGATCCGGAAGATCTGGGCGATGATCATGGGCGCGAGGCCCATCGACGGCTCGTCGAGCAGCAGCAGCCGCGGGCGGGCCATGAGCGCCCTGCCGATCGCGAGCATCTGCTGCTCGCCGCCCGACATCGTGCCGCCCACCTGGTCGCGCCGCTCCGCGAGCCGCGGGAACAGCTCGAACACGTGGTCGAGGGTCTCGTCGTGCTGGGCCTTGGACTCGAAGGTGCGCGCGTAGCAGCCCATCTCGAGGTTCTCGGTCACGGTCATCCCGGGGAACACCCCGCGGCCCTCGGGCGCCTGGATGATGCCCTCGAGCACGCGCAGGTGGGGTTTCATGCGCGTGATGTCCTTGCCGTCGAACACGATCGAGCCGCGGCTCGGCGCGCGCAGGCCCGAGACCGCGCGCATCGTGGTCGTCTTGCCCGCACCGTTCGCGCCGATGAGCGTCACGAGCTCGCCCTGCTCGACCGTGAGGGACACCCCGTGCAGCGCCTCGATGCGGCCGTAGGCGACGGACATGTCGGTGATCTCGAGGAGTGCCATCAGCGCGTGCCTCCGGTCGTGGGGGCGGCGCCCGTGGTCGGGCCGCCGATCTCGGGCAGGTCGGGCACCGCGGCGTCGTCGGGCACGCCGAGGTACGCCGCGACCACGGCCGGGTCGGACGTGACCTCCTCGGGCGTGCCGTCGGCGATCTTGCGCCCGAACTCGAGCACCACGATGCGGTCGGTCACCCCGCGCACGAGGCGCATGTCGTGCTCGATGAGCAGCACGGTGTAGCCGTCGTCGCGGATGTGCCGGATGAGACCCATGAGGGACTCCTTCTCGGCCGGGTTGAACCCGGCCGCCGGCTCGTCGAGGCACAGCAGCTTGGGCTCGGTCGCGAGCGCCCGCGCGATCTCGAGCCGGCGCTGGTCGCCGTACGGGAGGTTGCGCGCCCTCTCGGTCGCGCGCGCCCCGATCCCGACGAACTCGAGCAGCGCCATGCCGCGGTCGATCGCGTCGCGCTCCTCGGCACGGTGCCGACGCGTGCGGAACACCGCCCCGGGCACCGACGTGCGGTGCCGCGCGTCGGTGCCGACCACGACGTTCTCGAGCGCCGTCATCTCGCCGAACAGCCGGATGTTCTGGAAGGTGCGCGCGATCCCTCGGCGCGTGATCTCGTTGCGCGCGGCCTTGCCGATCACCTCGCCGTCGAACAGCACCGTGCCGGACGTCGGCCGGTAGACCCCCGTCATGGCGTTGAACGCGGTCGTCTTGCCCGCGCCGTTGGGGCCGATGAGCCCGAGGATCTCGCCGCGGCGGATGTCGAACGTGACGTGGTCGAGCGCGGTGAGGCCGCCGAACTGCATGGTCACGTCGCGCATGCTCAGCAGCGGCTCGCCCTCGGCCACGTGGACGTCGCGCGAGGGCGCGACGATCGCGTCGACCGTGGTGGGGTCGGCGAGCTCGGGCCGCACCTCGGCCACGTCGACCGCGACGGCCTCCTCGACGTCTCCGCCCGGGTCGTACGGGAGCGTCTCGGGGGTCGCGGTGTCGGCCGCGAGGTGCGCGTCCTCGTGCGCGCTGCCCGCGACGACGTCCTCCGGGTCGTTGGCCCTCATCGGGCGTCTCCTTCCGTCGCGACGTCGACCGCGGGGACGGCGTCCGCCCGCCCCGACCCGTCGCCGGCACCCGACACCTTGCGCGCCGCGGCGCGCGCCGCGACGTACAGCTCACGGCCGTATGTGAGGAGCTTCTGGCGTGCCGGGAACAACCCCTGCGGCCGGAAGATCATGAGCAGCACGAGCGCGAGGCCGAAGAACAGGTACTTGTAGTTGGCGATCTCGTTGCCGTCGATCGGGATCCCGAAGATCTCGGTGCGGCCGAGGAAGAAGTTCGGCAGGTAGACCACGACGAACGCGCCGACGATCACGCCGAGCTTGTTCCCCTGGCCGCCGAGCACGACCGCGCACAGGAACAGCATCGAGTTGATGACGTTGAAGTTGGTCGGCACCACGAACTGCACCTGGCCCGCATACAGCGCTCCGGAGATGCCGCCGATCGCGGCGCCGATGACGAACGCCCAGAGCTTGAACCGGAACGTGGGCACGCCCATGATCTCCGCGGCGTCCTCGTCCTCCCGGATCGCGACCCAGGCACGCCCGACGCGCGAGCGCTCGAGGTTGCCGACCACGAGCAGCGCGATCACGATCAGCACGATCGAGACCCAGAACCACCAGACGCCCGCGTTGAGCGTGCCGCTCGCGTTGCCGGCCGAGAACACCCCGTTCGGGTGCTCCTCGGAGACCCCGACGCGCGGGTACGCGACCTGCGAGAGCCCGCGCCCGCCGCCCGTGACGCTGTCGAGGTTGTCCGCGAGCAGGCGCACGATCTCGCCGAACCCGAGGGTCACGATCGCGAGGTAGTCGCCGCGCAGGCGCAGCGTGGGCGACCCGAGGATCAGCCCCGAGATCGCGGTGACCGCGATCGCGACGGGCAGGCACGCGAGCCACGCCCAGTCGTTCGAGAGCCAGTCGTCGGTGAGGTTCCACGGGCTGTCGGGGCTCGTGAGCAGCGCGACCGTGTAGGCGCCGATCGCGTAGAAGCCCACGTAGCCGAGGTCGAGCAGGCCCGCCTGGCCGACCACGACGTTGAGACCGATCGCGATGAGCGCGACCATGCCGAACTGCGCCATGACGCTGCCGAAGTCGGTGCCGACCGTCGTCAGCAGCGGCGGCCGGATCACGGGCAGCGCCGCGATCAGCAGGATGAACGGCACGCCGATCGCCCACTGCGTGGGCCGCGCGAGCGCGTCCCACCACAGGCGCAGCCGGTCGCCGAGCCCGGCGTGCGGGCGCTGCGCGACGGGGGTGCGGCCCGCGGGCGGGAGGCTCGTGGGCCTCGAGGTCGTGGCCTTCGCCGACGTGCTCTTCGCCGACGTGGCCTTCGCCGACGTCGCGTCGGGGGTGTCCGAGGTGCTCATGCGCGGGCCCTCCCGAGCGACTCGCCGAGGATCCCCGTGGGCCGGAACATCAGCACGAGGATGAGGAGGACGAACGCGACGACGTCGCGCCACTCCGTCCCGAAGACCGCCTGGCCGTACAGCTCCATGACGCCGAGCAGCAGACCGCCCAGCAGCGCGCCGCGCAGGTTGCCGATGCCGCCGAGCACGGCGGCCGAGAACGCCTTGATCCCGAGGATGAACCCGCCCGAGAAGATGATGCCGCTGGGTACGCGCAGCGTGTAGAGCATCGCGGCGGCCCCGGCGAGCACGCCGCCGATGAGGAACGTGAGCATGATGATGCGCTCGCGCGAGACGCCCATGAGGGTCGCGGTCACCGGGTCCTGCGCGACGGCGCGGATCCCGCGGCCGAACTTGGTCGCGTTGATGAACCGGTCCGTGACGAACGCGAGCGCGAGCGCCGCGACGATGATGACGAGGTCGACGTTGGTCACGTCGGCCCCGAAGATCGTGAACTGCGTGGTCGGCACGACGAGCCGGATCGGCTGCTGCGCGTTGACGCCGCCGAGCTCGCCGCCCGTGAGCTTGGGGAGCACGAAGTGCACGAACTCCTGCAGGATGAACGAGGCGCCGATCGCGGTGATGAGGAAGACCAGCGACGGCGCACCGCGCTTGCGCAGCGGCGCGTACGCGAGCCGTTCGAGGCCGACGGCCGCGCCGCCCGAGACGACCATGCCGCCGATCATCGCGAGGCACAGGTACACGACGGTGAGCAGCACGCCCTTGTCGAACGCGTTGCCGCTCGGGTAGAAGCCCAGCAGCATGAGCATCGCGTACTGGCCGAACATGCCGAGCATGAAGATCTCGGAGTGCGCGAAGTTGATGAGCCGCAGCACGCCGTACACGAGCGTGTAGCCGACCGCGACGAGCGCGTAGATCGCGCCGTAGGTCAGGCCGTCGACGGTGAGGGCCCAGAAGTTGTCGGCGAGTCTGCCGAGGTCGAAGTCGATGACTCCGTCGGCG
This sequence comes from Sediminihabitans luteus, assembly GCF_002797595.1. Taxonomy (GTDB): domain Bacteria; phylum Actinomycetota; class Actinomycetes; order Actinomycetales; family Cellulomonadaceae; genus Paraoerskovia; species Paraoerskovia lutea. The sequence goes on along the minus strand of NZ_PGFE01000007.1, from coordinate 15,194 downwards.
TACAGCTGTCCGCCGTGCAGGAGGAGGCTCATGCGGGCTCCTTGGAGGGCGCCGCGGCGACCTCGTGGGTCGTGCGGGCGCGTGAGGGAGGCGTGCGGGACGGGTGCGCCCGGGGTCGGGGCGCTGCGGGTCGCGTCGGACGACGCGGGGCCGGGCGCCGTGGCGCCCGGCCCCTGGTCGTCACTTCACCTGGTAGATCCAGGTGGTGGTGTCGGCGAGCTCACCCGTGGCGTCCCACTCGTAGTGCTTGGCGAGACCGTCGCCCGAGTAGTCCTTGACGAAGGCGACCATGCCGTCGCGGTCGGTCACGCCCGAGTCGATCGCGGCGAGCATGATCGTCGCGAGGTCGTAGCCCTCGACCGAGTAGACGCCGGGCGCCTGGCCCGACGAGTCCTCGTACTCGGTCGCGAAGTCCGTGGGCGCGGGGCCGCACGGGCAGGTCAGGTAGGCGTCCTTCGACGCGTCGCCGGCCTGCTTGACGAACTCGGGGTCGTTCGCGCCGTCGTCCGAGACGAACGTCGCGTCGACTCCACCTGCACGGAGCTGCGACAGGAACGGCGCGCCCTCGGCGTAGTAGCCCGCGTAGTAGATCGCGTCGGGCTCGGCGCTCTTGACGATCTCGACGGTCGCCGAGAAGTCCTTGTCACCGGTCTTGACCTTGGCCGAGCACGACGAGTCCGCGGCGTCGCCGAGGGTCTCGGTCACGACCTCCGCGAGGCCGACGCCGTAGTCGGTGTCGTCCTGGATGACGCAGACCTTGGCCGCGCCGAGCGTGCCCGTGAGGTAGTTCGCGACGGCCCCGCCCTGCGAGTCGTCGTTGCCGAGGCCGCGGAAGAAGTTCGTCCAGCCGTTCTCCGTGAGGCCCGGATTCGTGGCCGAGGCGGTCAGCGAGAGCAGGCCCGCCTGGGAGAACACCGCGCCGGTCGCCTTCGTCTCGCCCGAGAACGCCGGACCGAGCAGGCCGATCACCGCGTCGTCGGCGACGATCGAGGGCGCGACCTGGGTCGCCTTCTGCGGGTCGCCCTCGGTGTCGAACTGCTTGAGCTCGACCTGGCAGTCCGCGTTGGCCGCGTTGTGCTTGTCGACCGCGACCTTGGCACCGTTGAGGATGTTGGTGCCGAGCGCCGCGTTCGGGCCCGTGAGCGCACCCGCCATGGCGATCGCGACGCCGTCGCAGGTCGCCGAGCCGTCGCCGGCCGGGTCGGCCGCGCTCGACGTCTCGGCGGCGGGCGCCTCGGCGCCCTCCGCGTCGATCTGGATGAGCGGCTGGATCGCGAGCTCCGCGGACGAGGACTCGCTCGAGCCACCCGAGGCCTCGTCCCCTCCCTGCGACTGCTCGCTGCAACCCGTGATCGCGAGGATGGCGGTCAGCGCGAGCGCCACCCCACCCGTCGTGCGTCGTGCTGTGCGCATGTACCGAACCTCCGAGGTCCAGACCCTGCGGGTGGTGCCCGCAGCGGTCACCGATCGCTGTTCACCGCTGAACTCATGCACTGTGACACAGGTCACCTCACGGCGATAGTCACGATTCGAGCGTTGTGGACAACGAATCGGTAACTGTCCCGATCGTCGGCCTTCGCGCCCGGTGCTGTGGTGAACCTAGGTGCGGCCCGTTTCGTGGACCTGCGCCCCCTGTTACGCAGCGGTAACGCGCGGGTCTCGGTTCGGCGAGCACGCGCCGGGCGTCCACTCCTACCGTGGGGCCATGACCGTCCCGCGGACGACGCGCCCCACGCCCCTGACCGACCGCGTCCTGCGCACGCGCTGGATCGTGCGCGCCCCGATCGGCCTCTACCGTGCCGGCCTCGGGTTCCTGCTCGGCACACGCATGCTGCTGGTCGAGCACAAGGGCCGCACGAGCGGCGTCTGGCGTCAGGTCGTGCTCGAGAAGGTCGCGGACGGCGTGGACGACGACGCGCGGCCCGTGATCCACGTCGCGGCCGGCCTGGGCCCACGCTCGCAGTGGTACCGCAACCTGCTCGCCGACCCCCGCGCCCTGGTGAGCACCGGGTTCGAGCGACGACGTCGCGCCCTGGCGGCCGCGCTCTCCCCCGCGGACGGCGCAGCCGTGCTCGCGTCCTACGAGCGTGACCACCCGCGCGCCTGGGCCCGTCTCGCGGACGTGCTGCGCGCGCACGCCGAGCCACTCGCCGACGAGGGTCAGGACTGGCGCGAGCGCGTGCCCGTCGTCCGACTCACGCTCCTCCCGCCGACCACCTGAGCAGAAAGGACCGTCACTCCGAGCGGACGGCGAGCGCCGGGCTGATCGTCGCCGCGCGCCGCGCCGGATAGGCCGAGGCGACGAGGCCGACCGCGACGCCGATCAGGGGCCCGACCGCGATCCAGCCGGGCGAGAGCACGGCGCTCCAGCCGTTGAGCGCCGCGGCGGCGACCACGGAGGTCGCTGCGATCGCCGCGCCGACGAGGCCGCCGAGGAACCCGATGAGCATGCCTTCGGCCAGGAACACCGCGCCGACCTGTGCGCGCGAGCACCCGAGCGCACGACGGAGCCCGATCTCGGTGGTGCGGCTCGTGACCGCGACGATCATCGAGTTGGCGATGAGCAGGATCGTCAGGACCATGAGCACCGTGCCGGTCCAGGCGGCGAGCTTGTCCATCTGCGTCGAGACGCCGCGCCGCAGGGTGCTCATCGAGACCACGGACGACGCGGACAGCCGTTCGGGAGCGTCGGGCCGCACGGCCTGGGCGACGACCGACGCGACCTGCGCACCCGCGCCGGGGAGCGCCCGCACGAGCACGCTCGCGTCGTCGTCCCTGCCCACCGTGGCGAGCCCTCGTGCGTACGGCATGACGACCGCGTTCTCGAGCGCGGCCGGGCCGGCGCCGCCCACGAACCCGACGACGTCGTACGGCTGGCCGTCGATCCACACCTGGAGCCCTGTCGGGTCGTCGACCACCGGGACGTCGAGCGCCTCCGCTGCTCCGGGACCGAGCAGGACGACGGGCGTGTCGCCGTCGAGCAGGAACGTCGACGCCGTCGGGGCTTCGGTGCGCGCTGCCCGCAGGTAGCCGGAGGTCACCGCGACCACGTCGAGCTGCTGCTCACCCTCCCCGCGACCCACCTCGTCGCCTCCGGGGAGCCTGGTCACGACGGGGCTCGCCGCCCCGCTCACGTCGAGCCTGCGGCCGCCCGAGTCGACCAGGTCGATCCCGGCGAGGCGCTCCTCGGTGTCGGCGGGCAGGATCGTCGCGACCTCCGAGGCCGACGCGGCGTCGGCGCCGCCCGGCCCGTCGCCCGTGGGGACGACCGACACCGATGTCAGGTCCAGCGTCGACGCGGCGATGTCGGCACCGATCTGCTGCGCCGCCTGCGTCGAGATCCCCACCGACGCCTGCAGGGCCCCGGTCGACAGGCCGACCGCGACGACCATGAGCAGCGCGCGGGCCCGGCGGGAGGCGAGCTCGACGAGGACGTCGTCGACGACGTCCTGCACCCGGGCGACGCCCGCACGCCATCGCCCGGCCCGGGGGGCGGCGGGCTCCACGGCGAGCGGGAACGACCCGAGCTCGACCGTCACGGCGCACCGACCCGGTCGAGCCACGACACGTCGTGGGGCACCGACGCGAGCCGGCCGTCGACGAGCGTGACGACGCGGTCCGCCCACTGCGCGGTCCGTGCGTCGTGCGTGATGACCACGACAGCGACACCCTGCGCGGCCTGCTCGTCGAACAGGTCGAGCACGCTCGTGGCGTTGGCGTCGTCGAGGTTCCCGGTCGGCTCGTCGGCGAGCAGCACGCGCGGGCGGGCCACGACGGCCCGGGCGACCGCGAGCCGCTGCTTCTCGCCGCCCGAGAGCAGGCGTCCGAGAGAGTCGGCACGATGGGTCAGACCGACGCGCTCGAGCACCTCGGCGATGCGGACGTCCCGCTCGCGGCGCGCGACGCCCGACGCCATGAGACCGAGCCAGACGTTCTGGGCGGCGGTGCGGTGCCCGAGCACGTGCGACTCCTGGAAGACGAAGCCGAACGTCTCGGCGCGCAGGCGGTCACGCTCTGCCGAGCCGCTCGCCGAGACGTCCTGGCCGGCGAGCAGATAGGTGCCCGACGTCGGCTCGTCGAGCAGGCCCACGATGTTGAGCAGCGTGGACTTGCCCGCGCCGGAGCGACCGAGCACCGCGACGCGCTCACCGGGCTCGACCGTGAGATCGACGCCGCGCAGCGCCTCGACGGGCGGGTCCACGAGATACGTCTTGGTCACGCCCGACAGGTCGAGCGCGCTCACCGGTCGTCCGCTCCCCCGCCGGGAGCGGGCCCCGAGATCACGACCGCGTCGTCCTCGGCGAGCCCGCCGGCGTCGACGACCGCGTAGCCGTCACCCGTCGCGACGACGGTGACGGCGACCCGCCCGCGCCCGGCGACGCTCACGAACGTGCCGGCCTCGTCCTCGCGCAGCGCCACGAGCGGCACCGCGAGCCCCTCCGCCTTCGTGTCGCCCGCCTCCTGCGAGGCGACGACGAGCGTGTCGCCGTCCGAGAAGGGCGCCTTCGCGTCGAGCACGATCGTCACGTCGTACCCCGGCAGACCGCTCGCGGTCTCGGCGTCCGGCTGGCGGTACTCGCTGACCGTCTCGATCTGCGCCGTCACGACGGCGTCCTGGTCCCTGACCGCCCGGATCTCGACCGTCGCACCCGCCTGGAAGGCGGACTTCGACGCCACGCCGACCCGGACCGTCACGCTCGGGGTCCCGACGCGAAGCCGCACGAGGTCACCGCCGCCCGCGTCCGCGCCCGCACCCGGGTCGGCCGCGACGTCCTGCTGCTCCGCCTGCCCGGCCGCCGACGTCGCGCCTCCGAGCTCGGTGCCGAGCGCCGCGGCCGAGAGGACCGTGACGCCCTTCGCGGGAACACGCGCGATCTCGCTGACCCGCAGGGGCGGCAGGGCCGCGTACCGGGCGTCGGCCAGCTCCCTCGTCGCGTCGGCGACCGCGGTCGAGCCCGTCGACGCGCCGACCGACGACGTGCCGGTCGACGACGGTGCCTCGTCGACGTCGTCCGCCCCCGCGGTCCCGAGGACGTCGTCCGGCGGCCCCTCGGCAAGGTCCGCCGCGCTCGCGTCCCGCTGCGCGTCGGCGAGCGCACGCGTCGCGTCGTCGACCGCGTCGGCCAGCTCCGGGTCGATCGGCACGGAGTACCCGAGCCGCGTGTACAGCGCCGCGACCGCCGCCGCGGTGCCCGGCCCGTACTCGCCGTCGCTCGTCCCCGCGTAGTCCCCGAGCACCCGCAACGCGTCCTGGAGCGCCTCGACGTCCGGCCCCTCGGCACCGGGGACCAGGTCGCGGTAGAGCGGGAACGGCGTGACGAGCGCGATCACGGGGCGGCCCGAGACCTCCGCCAGCACCGTCCCCGAGCTCACGGCGTCACCCGGGTCGAGGACCTTCGCGGTCACGACCCCGGGCACGTCGAGCGCGGGCGGGGGCACCACGACCTCACGCCCCGCCGAGAACTTGCCCTGCACGTCGGCGACGTCGGCCGCGAGGGTCTTGCGCTCGACCGGCACGGTCACGACGGGCTCGCGCTCCGAGTTCGCGATCGCGGACTGCCACGGCGAGTCCACGAACGTCGCGGCCCCGAACGCCAACCCCACGGCCGCCAGGGAGCACACGACCGTCGTCGTGACCCATCGGGAGGTCTTCATCGTCTGCTCCTCGCCATCACCACGTGCGGACTACTTCCCGGCGCCCGACACGAACACCTCGGGGTGCGCCGCGACGGTCGCGCGTCCGTCGGCGAGCGCCTCGTCGTTGGCGGCGCCCTGCGCGATCACGTCGGTCTCGTACTTCTCGAGCACCGCGGCCTGGAGCCGCGCCCACTCGGTCGCGACACGCCGCGTGAAGTCGGTCTCGTCCTTGCACCCGACGACCTGCACGGCGAGCTCGACCTGTTCCTCGTCGATGGTCACCACGTCCGCACCGACGACGTAGCCCGGCTGCGCCGCGTCTGGTTCGAGCCCTCCGGCCACGAGGCACGCGTCAAGGTCGTCGAACGCGGCCGCGACCACGTCGTTCTCGGGCAGCGCGGTCTCGACGGCCGAGATCTCGGCCTGCCACGGGGTGTCTCGGGCCGACCGCATCGCGGTGTAGACGTGCTGGACCTTCTCGTTGCAGGCCTCGACCTCGGCGTCGTGCCCGTCGAGCAGAGCCGTGTCGTGGTCGATCACGGCAAGGGCGACCGGGTCGCTCGGCCTGCCGTAGTCGGCCGGGACGTAGCCGTTCGCGCGCAGGTCCGCGTCCCGCATCGGACGCGCGAACCCGAACTTCTGGGCCTGGTCCATGGTCCACGGGCCGAAGAACGACTCCTGCGCGTAGACGTCGACGTCCTCGAACGGCGGCGGCACGATCATGTCCAGACCGGCCTCCCGGAGGCACAGCGCGTTCTCGACCGCGACGGCCTGCCCGAGCTCCGTCTGCTCGACCTTGTCAGGCACGAACCGGTCGTAGGGAAGCACGACCGCCCCGCGTGCCGTGTCGAGCTCAGCGGTCGGGACGATCCCCGACGCCGCAGACCCTGACGTCGCGCCGCCGGACGACGCGGCGACGGACGGCGCACCGACCGACGACGAGACCGGGGTCTGCGCGTCGACGGCGGAGGGTGCCCCGGACGAGGTGCAGGCCGTGAGCGGGACGACGGCGAGCGCCGCGACGACCACGGCGCGTCCTGCACCGTCCGTACCGAAGATCCGCATGGCCCGCCCCCTGTGACGGTCGCTGCGCACGACGACGGCGCGGCGACGGCGCACGGCAGCCGCCGTGCACCGTCGCGGATGCTATCGGACTATGCGCTCGACCCGGACACTGTGCCCATCGCGCACAACCCCACGAAACCGCCGAGCTCCTCGAGCTCGTGCGGCGTGCCCGGCAGGTGCTCGGTCAGGCGCGTCGAGCGCACCACGACCGCGCACCACTGCCCGCGCGAGACCGCGACGTTGACACGGTTGCGCGAGAGCAGGAACCCCGCGCCGCGGGGCGCGTCCGCGGCGCTGGACGCGGCGGTCGTGAGGATCGCGACGGGCGCCTCCTGCCCCTGGAACGTGTCGACCGTGCCGACGCGCACGCCGTCGTCCCCGCCGAGCCCGGCACGCTCGAGCGCGTGCCGCACCGCCCAGACCTGCGCGTTGTAGGCGGCGACCACGATGACGTCGGCCGGGGCGAGCGGGCGCGTCGTCGGCCCGTCGCCGCCCGACGTCGTCCACGCCCGGCCCACGACGCCCTGCGCGAGGCGCACGACCTCCTCGGCCTCCTCGCGCGAGGCGACCTGGTTGCCCGCGTGCTCGACCTGCACGCACGAGACCCCGGGCGGCACGCCGTCGAGGTGGCGGTCGTCGGTGAACGGCTCGGACGTCAGGCGGTCCTCGTACGACAGCCGCGAGACGTGCCGGGCGAGCGCGGAGTGCATGCGCCACGTGGTGTCGAGGAAGTACCCGTGCTCGGCGGGCAGCACCCCGTGCTCGCCGATGAGGTGCGCGAGCGCCGACGCGTCGACCGGCTCGGGATGCTGCCCCTGGCTGACCTGCGGCAGCTGCTGCGGGTCGCCCAGCAGCAGCAGGCGTCGCGCCGAGCGGCCGACCGCGACCGTGTTGGCGAGGGAGAACTGACCGGCCTCGTCGACCACGAGCAGGTCGAGGCACGCGTCGGGGAAGTTCGCGGCGTTGGCGAAGTCCCAGGCCGTGCCGCCGACGACGCACGGCCCGGCGGCGGCGAACGCCGCGAGCGCCTTGCCGTCCACGAGCGGGACGCCGGCCGGCCCGGGCTGCCCCGGTCCCGTCGTCCGCTCCCCCGACCGCGACTTCTTCGCGACCCGGTCGAGCGGCACGCCCGCGCGCCCGACGACGCCGCGCAGCAGGTTCTCGACCACGGCGTGCGACTGCGCGACCACGCCGATGCGCCACCCGTCGGCGACGAGCCGCGCGATCACGTGCGACGCGACGTAGGTCTTGCCCGTGCCGGGCGGACCCTGCACCCCGACATACCCGCCGTCCGCCTGCCGCACGGCCGCGGTGATCGCGTCGACGTACCGGTCGCCGCCCGAGCCGACGGGCGGGAGCGCGGGGCGTCCCGGCTCGCCGACGCCGTGCCCGCTGCGCCGCAGGACCTCGACCGCGGGCGTGCGCGGCAGCGTGCCGTCGGCCTCGTGCTGCGCGAGCGCGGCCTGCGCGACGTCGAGCACCGACTTCTCCTGCGGCGTCGTCTGCGGACCGGCCGACGGCGCGAGCCCCATCGGCAGCTGGCCCCACGGCTCGGTGCCGCGCGGGCAGCCCTCGCGCACCACGAGCACGTCGAGGTCGCCCGCACGCTCGACCGCGAGCACGGTCGCACTGCCCGTCCACCCGCGCGTCGCGTGCTCCGCGGTCTTGGCGTGCGGCGGCAGGGGCGCGTCGTACAGGACCGTGGGCGACGACCCGGCGCGCAGCTCGCTGCCGTCCTCGAGCCGGCCGCGCAGCTCGATCCGCCGCGACGGCGTGCGCTTGCCCGGCTCGACCTCCCAGTCCGTGAGCACCCGCGCCCGCTCGACCACGAGCGAGTGCCGCCGCCCGAGCCACTCGTCGGGCGAGTCCGTCAGGCGCGAGAAGTGCTCGTGCCAGAACGGCTTGGCCTCGCGCTCGTAGTACCCGACCGCTGCGCCGAGCATCGCGAGCGCCTGCTCGGCGGGGTCGCGATGCGGGGGCTCGCCCGTGACCCGGCGGATCCGGTCGGCGAGCGCGTGCGCGACGTCGCGCGGCCCAGGCGCCGCGCCCTGTCCCGCGTCGTCCGTCCCTGCGTCACCCGTCCCCGCGTCACCCGTCCCTGTCTCGCCCGCCGGTCCCGTCCCGTCAGGGCCCGCGCCCCCCGTGTCGGACGACGCCCCCGGCCCCGCGTCGTCCGCGGCCGTCCCTGCCGGGCCGGCGTCACCCGGCGCGAGGCCGACCGCGGCGCGCAACCACTCGAGCAGCGCGTGCGTCGAGACGCAGTCGTACTCGTTGTAGTCCGCGATCCCGGCGAGCAACCGGTCGGCGGCCTCGGCGTCGCCGCGGTCGCGCAGGTCGCAGTACTCGGCGTACGCGACGACCGACGCCGCGGCGTCCTTGACGTCGCCGCCGCGCAGGCGGTCGCCCATGTAGAGGGGTTCGAGCTTCTTGATCGAGTAGGAGTCGGACGACACGCGCAGCGCCGCGCGGACGACCGCGTAGAGGTCGACGAGCACGCCGTCCCGCAGCAGGTCGTCGACCTCCTGCTCGTACACGCCGTGCCGCGCCGCGATCGACAGCAGGTGCGTGCGCTCGTAGCTCGCGTAGTGGTAGACGTGCAGGTCGGGGTGCTCGCGCCGGCGCGCGGCGAGGTCGTCCATGAATGCGACGAGCGCGGCGCGCTCCTCGTCGGCGGTGTGCGCCCAGTAGGCCGTGAACGCCGGATCGGCTCCCCCGACGGGTCGCTCGACGTACCCGAACAGGTAGTCGAGGCCCCAGCGCGCGCCGTCCGTCCACAGCGGGTCGCCCTCGAAGTCGAAGAACACGTCGCCCGGGCTGGGCGGCGGGAGGCGGCGCACCGCGGCGTCGTCCACGACCTGCCACGTCAGGCGTCGGCGCACGCGCTCGTCGCCCTCGGTCACGGTGTACTCGACGGCGCCCTCGTGCGCGACGTGCTGCTGCACCGGGCCACCCACCTGCAGGGCGGCCTGCCGGCGGATCTTCTCGAACGTCGCCGCCCGCATGCGCGGCGGCGGCTCGGTCGCGACGGCGAGCGCGTCGATCGTCGTGATGCCGTGCTCGGCGAGCAGCGCGCGCTGCGCGACCCGCACGCCCGCGACCATGAGCACGTCCCGGTGCTCGCGGACCGCGACGGCGCACCGGTCGCACCGCCCGCACGCCGTCCAGCGCGGGTCGCCCCACACGACCGGGCCGTCCTGCGCCCGGTGCGCCTCGACGAGCGCGCGCAGCCGGCCGCGGCGCTCGGCGAGCACGGGCAGGAGGTCGACCAGCCGGTGCTCGGTCCACTCGTCGGTGCCGAGCACGAGCCGTGCCGCGTCGACCACGGGCACGCCCGCGGCGACGAGCTGGTCGGCGTAGGCCGCGAGCTGCACGAGCGCCTCGACCTTGGCGCGGCGCGCGAGCTTCGCGTCGACCACCGCGTAGGGCGGCACCCCGCCGGCCGTGTCGGGCCGGCGCGTGATGGGGTCGAGGAGGCGGGCGCCGTCCGCGGCCACGAGCGGGACGGCGCCCGCGCGGACCAGGAAGTCGGCGCGGCCGTGCATCTCGCCGTCGAAGAACGACGCCTGGTGCACGACCGCGGCGCCGGCCTCGAGCGCCGCGAGCGTCGTCGCGTGGGCCTCGACCAGGGCCTCGCGCGTGATCCGTGGCGGGTCGACGCGCACGACCTCCTCGCCCGCGCGAGCGACCTCCGCGGCGAGCGCGTCGAGCACCCTCCGCTCGTGCGCGTCGCCCAGGTGCGCGGCCCGCTCGAGCATCGGGTCAATATCCGCGACAGCCCGCGGCGAGCGACCGAGCACCTCGTCGAGCCGGCTCAGCAGGGCGTGCTCGCAGCGCGCGGCGACCACGAGGTCGCTCGGCGACCAGACGACGTCGACGTCCGGGGTGGACCTGTCGAGCGTGGACCGGCCGAGACCGGACCTCTCACGACCGGGCCTGTCGAGACCGGGCCTGTCGAGACTGAACACGGGCACCTCCGCGGGCCGGGACGAGGGCGCTCCCCGCCGTCCGCCACCCGTTCTACCAGCGCCCACCGACGACGGCCGGGCCGCCCGGGACGGTCCCCGGCGGCGCCGTCGGGCGCCCACCGGGCGGCGGAGGTGCTGCCGAACGCCGGGGACGGACCTCGCGAACCGGCCGGGAACGGGCGTCCACAGGCCTCGCGCGACCGGTCAGGTCACAGGTTGCGCACGAAACATGGTGCGCCTGGGGGTGCGCATGTACCCTGGACACTGCAGATAGCAGTGCCTCGCTTGTCCTCGCGCTTTTGGCCTCACCGCCGGGCGGACCTTGTTACCCCAAGAGTTGACGACGAACACCGTGATGCACGACCTCGGAACGCGAGGTCGTTGACACCTCTTGAAGGAGCAGCAAGATGACGTTCGGTACCGTGAAGTGGTTCAACGCTGAGAAGGGCTTTGGCTTCATCGCCCCCGAGGACGGCTCGGCCGACGTGTTCGCGCACTACTCGGCGATCCAGACGCAGGGCTACCGCACCCTCGAGGAGGACCAGCGCGTCGAGTTCGACGTGACGCAGGGCCCCAAGGGCCCGCAGGCGGAGAACATCCGCCCGGTCTGATCCGAGCTCGTCGTCCGTGACGCCCTGAGCGGCGCGGACTGACGGACGGTTCTCTCGAGAGCCCCCCGACCTCACGGTCGGGGGGCTCTCGTGCGTCCGGAACCTGTCAGACCCTCCCGCGCGCCGCCGCCGAGAGGGTAACCTCACCGACGGTGCGACGAGGCAGGCCCTCGCCGCCGAGAGGCCCCACAGGGACCGCGCCCCCGGTCCCCGCGAAGGAGAGTCATGCGATTCAACCCACCCCCGGGGTGGCGCACGCCGCCCGGGTTCGAACCCGACGCCCACTGGGCACCGGACCCGACCTGGCCGCCCGCGCCGCCGGGATGGGAGTTCTGGGTGGACGACGAGGCGACCGCGGTCATGTCGGGCGCCATCGCCGGCCCCGCGACCGCGACGCTCGCGGGCGCGACCGTCGCGAGCGCGGCCACCCGAGGTGGGGGCACCCCGGACGGCCACGCCACGATGATGATCCCCACCTACGCCGACGAGCCCGAGGCGCCCGCCCGCCCGACGGCGCGCGGCGGCGTCGTCGCTCTCGGGCCCGCACCGACGACGTACGACGACGCACCCGCCGCGCCGGCGCGGAGCTCCCGCGCCGACGCGTCCCGTACCGACTCGACGCGCTCCGACGCCTCACGCCCGGGCGGCGCCCGCGCGGGCCAGGGCCGCAGCGGCGGCGTACCTCAGGGCAAGGGCGCCCTCGGCGCCCTCGTCGCGGCCGGGATCGGCGGCCTGTGCGCGGGTCTCGTGATCGGACTGATCCTCGCGTTCGCCGCCAAGGGTGACGCGGTCGACGCGAAGGCCGAGGCAGCCACCGAGAAGGCGACGGCGAGCCAGGAGCGCTCGGCACTCAAGGCGCAGCAGGAGCAGCTCGCGACCGACCAGGACGCGCTCGCGTCGGCGCAGGAGCAGCTCGCCAAGGACCAGGAGGCGCTCGCGACCAAGGAGAAGGACCTCACCGACCGCGAGAACGCGCTGGTCGACCAGCAGGCCCAGCAGGACCAGGGCGGTCAAGATCAGGGCGGGCAGGATCAGGGCGGCCAGGACCAGGGCGGGCAGGACCAGGGCGGCGGCGGCACCGCGACCCAGGACAAGTACTGGGACTGCTGGAACGCCGAGAACGACGGGGTCGCCCCCATCCACAAGGGCGAGCGCGGCTACAACAAGATGCTCGACCTCGACGGCGACGGCGTCATCTGCGACTGACGTCCTGCGCGCCGCACCCCGGTGCGGCGCGCAGGACGACCGGCGTCGTGGATGACGCGCGTCACGTCGACATCGATTCACCCCGTCCCACCGCGCGGGCAGACCGTTCGGCTCGCACAATCGAGTCGTGACCCAGCAGACCAGCACCCCCGACGAGTCGGGCACCGCGAGCCTCGCGCTCGCGGGCCTGCCCACCGACGCGCCCATGGCGGCCGTCACGGCGGGCGGCGGGGTGGACGACGCGTCGACCGTCACGCTTCCCCTGGCCCGACGCCTGCTCACCCACCCCGCGGCACTGACGGCCGCCGCGATCGCGCTCGGCCTCGCCGCCGGGATGGGCACGGGCGTCCTGCTCGGCTGACGCCTCCGCGCCGACGCGCTGCCGGCGGCCCCGCTCAGGCTCTCGCGTCCCCCTGGCTGCCTCCGACGAGCGCTGCCCGCAGGGACTCGCGCCGCTCCCCCGGCGACGCCGAGCGCGGCACGCGCCGAAGGGCCGCGAGGACGTCCACCGGCCGGTCGAGCGCCGCACGCGTGGCGGGGTGCACGAGCAGGACGTCGAGCAGCGCCGCGGTCGACGCGTGCGCGTGCGCCGCGTAGGCACCCAGGAACCCGTGGCACGGCAGCTCGACCGGGTCGGCGTCACCCGTCCGACGCACCAGGACCTCCAGGTCGCTCGTCCCCGGAGGTTCGAGGATCCCTCCCGCGAACGCGGCAACCGCACCCCAGGCCACCACGGCCGGAGCCCCGAGACGCACCGCGCGGGCGTCCGCCCTGACCTCGAACGCCGAGACGTCGGCGAGCCCCGCCGCGAACGCGCCCTCGGTGCGACCCGAACGATCGACGTCCGCCCCGTCGGGATCCGTCCCGGGACCGGTCGGCACCACGTGCTCGACCCGCTCGGCCGTGAGCCGGACGTGCGCGCGGGCCGGATCCCCCAGCACGAGCGCACCGCCCGCCGTCGTCACGTACCCGAACCGCCTCACCGCGTCCGGTCCTCTCGTCGTCCCCCGACCCGCGCGCCGCACGGCCCTCTCACGTCCGCGCCCCCGTGCTCTCGACGAGCCGGCGCAGCGCGCGCGACGCGAGCCGGTCACCCCAGCCGGGCAGACCGCCGGCCACGTGCGCGACCCCGACGGACCGGGTGTCGGTGTCGACGAGCACGATCGACCCCGACCGCATCAGCGCGCCCTGGACCCCGGCGCGCGCCCCGTCGACGGACCACGCGTGCGGCGTCCGCCCGGGGTGCAGCGGCCCGCCCTGGTCGAGCACGCGGTCCAGCACGTCGGCCATGGCGGGGACGGTGCTCGCGAGCCCGCCCGCCCCGGCGAACGGTCCGGTCGTCACGTCCCAGTCGTCGAGCGTCCGACGTCGCAGCCGACCCCGCGCCTGGAGCGTGCGGACCGCGGGCGGCAGCACGGTCGAGGACGGGGCGCCCACCGCGAACGCTCCCGGGTCGACCCCCACGGGCGCCAGGACGTGCTCGCGCACGAGGTCGATCCAGGGCCTGCGGAACGCCCGCTCGAGCGACCGGGTGAGCACCGCGTACCCGACGTTCGAGTACTCGGGCACCGACCGCGGGGTGACCGCGGTCGCGACGTCCGCGAGCCGTCCCATGACCTGCTCGTCGAACCGCTGCGCGGTCCAGGCGCCGTAGTTGTCCTCGGTCAGGTGCGAGTATCCGGGCGGGAGCACGGGGGCGCCGGCCCGGTGCTCCACGAGGTTCTGCACGGTCATGATCGGCGGCGCATCGACCCCCACGAGCTCGGTGACCGTCGAGCGCGACGTCAGCGACCCCGCGTCGACCAGGGCGTGGCACAGCGCGGCGGTGAAGATCTTGGTGACCGAGGCCCAGCAGACGACGGCGTCGGGCCCGTGAGCGCCGGTCCAGCTCGCGCGCCCGCTGCCGTCGGCCCCACGCACCAGGGCCGCGACGCTCGCTGCCATGCCTCGCACCCCTCGTCGTCGTCCGCGGGTGGTGGGGCCGCGGACGACGACCGTAACATCGGCATGTCCGGTCTGGTCAGATCTCAGTTCACGTCCACGAGGAACGGCAGGTGGCCGATGGTGGGGTCGAGCGACGTCCAGGCTGCCCTTCGTGACCTGGTCGCCGAAGGGCCAGGCGCGTACGCCGACGCCCTGCGGATCACGGACACCCTGCCGCTCCGGGGCGTGCTGGACGCGCTCCACCACGAGTTCCAGGACGAGCACGGCGAGGCCGTGTCCCGGTTCCTGCGCACGTGGCTCGCGCACCTCGGCCCGTTCGAGCAGGCGGAGGTGGCGGCGATCGTCGCCGACCAGCACCTGCTCGGCCTCGTGCACGTCGAGCACTCCTACGGCATCGGTGCCCAGGTCGTGCTGGAGAGCCTCGAACGGGTGACCGCGGCGACCGCAGGCATGCTCGAGGCGCTCCGGGCGTTCACCGACGGCCCCGACGCGGAGATCGACGAGGGCCTCGCGGACGAGCTCGAGTCGCTCGCTCCTCAGATCATGGACGTGCGCCGATCGATCGAGGCCGTCCACGCCGCGGCACTGCGGCAGATCTCGGCGGGTTAGCACCACGGAGACCGTCCTCCGCGCGTGTCAGAGCACGTGCGCGAGGAAGTCCTTCGTGCGCTGCTCGCGGGGCGCGTCCAGGACCTGCGCGGGCGGGCCCTCCTCGACCACGACCCCCTCGTCCATGAACACCACGTGATCGGCGACCTCCCGGGCG
>NZ_PGFE01000006.1 GCF_002797595.1 Sediminihabitans luteus | reverse complement strand
GGTGGTCACACCCACGGGACCGGCCACCCGTATCCGAACCGAAGTCCTTCGCGGTGTCCGTGCCTCCCTGTCGGGCTGACATCCAGAACATTACACAGGCCTGGCCGTGGAGTCCAACTCCGGGGGCGGTGACCCCGACCACACGGCGTGCGGGCCGCACGGATCCCGCGCCGCACGTGCACCGACGCCGGCTGACAGCCCCGCGTACCCGACCGAGCCGGTGCGCCGACGCCTGAACGGACCGAACGCTGGACGCACCGAACGCCGCGACTCGCCCTCACGAGGCGAGCCACGGCGTTCGGCTGGAGATGCGGTGCGGGCCATCCGCGGACAGAAGCTCCCGTACGGCCCAGCGGTGTGCAGCGGGGACCTACGACCTGCTGTCAGGCGACCTCGGCGACCGCGAGCGTGCGCTTGCCGCGCCGCAGCACGGCGAACCGCCCGTGCAGCAGATCCTCGGTGCGCAGCACGGACTCGTCGGAGGCCACCTTGACGTTGTTGACGTACGCCCCGCCGTCCGCCACGGCCCGTCGGGCGGCTGCCTTCGACGCGACGAGGCCCGACTCGACGAGGACGTCCACGACGCTCGTGCCGGCGACGACCGCCGCGCGCGGGAGCTCGGCGACCGCCGCAGCGAGCGTCGACTCGTCGAGCGACGTGAGGTCGCCGCGCCCGAAGAGCGCCTGGCTCGCGGCGATCACCGCCGCCGTGGCGTCGGCCCCGTGCACGAGCGTGGTGACGTCCTCCGCGAGCGCCCGCTGGGCCTCGCGCGCCGCAGGACGCTCGGTGACGGCCCGCTCGAGCTCCGCGATCTCCTCCCTCGTGCGGAAGGTGAAGATCTTGAGCCAGCCCACCACGTCGGCGTCGTCCGCGTTCACCCAGTACTGGTAGAAGGCGTACGGGCTCAGCATGTCGGCGTCGAGCCAGATCGCCCCGCCCTCGGTCTTGCCGAACTTGGTGCCGTCCGCCTTGGTGATCAGCGGGGTGGTCATGACGTGCACGGCCGCGCCCTCCGACTTGCGGATCAGCTCGACGCCCGACAGCAGGTTGCCCCACTGGTCGTTGCCGCCGGTCTGCAGCGTGCAGCCCTCGCGCCGGAACAGCTCGAGGAAGTCCATCCCCTGCAGGATCTGGTAGCTGAACTCGGTGAAGCTGATGCCCTGCTCCGAGTTGAGCCGGCGCGCGACCGTGTCCTTCGCGAGCATCGTCCCGAGGCGGTAGTGCTTGCCGACCTCGCGCAGGAAGTCGATCGCCGAGAGCTCGCCCGTCCAGTCCAGGTTGTTGACGACGGATGCGGGGTTGTCCCCCGTGAAGTCGAGGAACCGGGAGACCTGGGAGCGCAGGCGCTCGGTCCACTCGGCGACCGTCTCCTTGGTGTTGAGCACGCGCTCGCCGCTCTGGCGCGGGTCGCCGATCATCCCGGTCGCACCACCCACGAGCGCGATCGCCCGGTGGCCCGCCGTCTGCAGGTGCCGCAGGAGGATGAGCTGGACCAGGTGCCCGTGGTGCAGGCTCGGCGCGGTCGGGTCGAAGCCGCAGTAGTAGGTGACGGGTCCCGCGGCCAGCGCCTCACGCAGCGCGGTCTCGTCGGTGGACTGTGCCACCAGGCCACGCCATTGCAGCTCGTCGAGGATGTCGGTCACCACGGCTCCTTCGTCCGGGGCTCACGCCCCACGTCGTCACCCGCCGGACGGCGGACCAGACCATTGTGCCGTGCCCGCGCGGTCGCGCCGCGCGTGGTCCGGACGACGCGCAGGAGGTTCCGCGATCGGCGTGCGTCAGTCCGGCCGCGGTCTGCGGTACGCAGGACGGAACGGCGAGACCGTCCGGTCGTCCGTGACCCAGAACCGCCACGGGAACCGGTCGGCGTCGGCTCCCTCCCCCGCGACCCCCACGCGCGGTCCGTGCGACACGGGCGCGCGGTGAAGGCCTTTCTCGACGCCGAGGACGACGTCCCCCGCCGCGTCGGTGACGTCGCGGCCGTCGTCCTGCAGCGTGAGCCCGAGGGCCACGGCCAGTCGGCCGGGACCACGCGCGATCTGCCGGTCGGAGTCGACCGTGCCGACCCGCGCGCGTCGCTCGCGCGCGAGCGCCGCACCCTCGACGACCTCGCCCGCGCGCAGCAGGACCGCGGCGGGTTCGCCGCGGTCGCCGCACACGACGTTGACGCAGTGATGCAGGCCGAGGTGCCGGTACACGTAGAGGTGCCCGGGTTCGCCGAACATCGACCGGTTGCGGTCGGTGCGCCCGCGGTACGCGTGCGACGCAGGGTCGTCGCCGCCCGCGTAGGCCTCGACCTCGGTCAGGCGCAGGACGACGGTGCCGTCGTCGGCCTGCACGCTCACGTAGGCGCCGAGGAGGTCGCGTGCGACCGCCACGACGTCGCGCGCGTACGCACGCCGCGCGAGCGGCACGAGGTGGGCAGGGGCGGGACCGGCCGCACGTGCGGTGACGGTCGCGTCACGGGGTCCGGACGGGACGGGGACTGGGATCATCGCGCCTCCTTGCGGGCAGCGTAGCCCCGCGAGCGCGCGGACGTCCCGCGCCACGAGCGCGCGGGTCGGGCGGGCTCAGCCCTCGAGCCGGCCCCAGCCGTCGATCCGCACGTCCGCGCGCTCGCGCGTGCGCTGCGCGGGGTAGAAGACCGCCTCGTCCTGCATCCAGCGCAGCCAGTGCTCCCGCGCGGCAGCACCGTCGCGCTCGAGCCCCCGGCGCAGGCGTTCGGCGTCGTCGGCCTCGACCCACACCAGCAGGCTCGCGAGACCCTCGACCACGAGCGCGCCCGCGCCGCACCCCTCGACGACGACGAACGGTGCGAGCGGGACGTCGTGCTCCTCGGCGTACTCCCCCGCGACCCAGTCGTAGCGCCGGTAGCGCCCCGGCAGGCCTGCGGCGAGCGGGCCCAGGACCCACGTGGCGAGGCGCTCGGCGCCCCCGGACGGGCCGGCCTCCCAGCCCTCGTAGAGGTCGTCCATGTGCACGACCTGCGCGTCGAGCGCGACCGCGAGCTGGCTCGCGAGCGTCGACTTGCCCGAGCCGGAGG
Organism: Sediminihabitans luteus; assembly: GCF_002797595.1. GTDB lineage: Bacteria > Actinomycetota > Actinomycetes > Actinomycetales > Cellulomonadaceae > Paraoerskovia > Paraoerskovia lutea. The sequence continues at coordinate 191,435 of NZ_PGFE01000006.1, read as the reverse complement.
GCCCGTCGACACAGACCAGGCGCGTGCCGGGTCGCACCCGGCCGGACGCCTCCGCCCCGCTGCCCGGGAGCAGCGGGGCGGAGGCGTGCGCCCGTGCGACGAGCGTCGCGAGCACCTCGGGCGCGACGCTCACGCGGTCAGTCCTGGACCCAGAACCGGAACTCGGCCGAGCGTGCCTTGGCCTCGCCGAGCTGCTCGGCCACGCGCACCGGGGCGGTGCCGCCCACGGCGTCGCGCGACGCGAGCGACCCCTCGACGCTCAGGACCTCGCGCACGCCCGAGGTCAGGTGCTCCGAGACGGCCAGCAGGTCGTCGTCCGACAGGTCCCAGAGCTCGATGCCACGCTCCTCGCAGGCCTTGACGCAGGCGCCCGCGACCTCGTGCGCCACGCGGAACGGCACGCCCTGGCGCACGAGCCACTCCGCGACGTCCGTCGCGAGCGAGAACCCCTGCGGGGCCAGCGACGCCATGCGGTCCGTGTCGAACTCGAGCGTCGCGACCATCCCCGCGAACGCGGGGAGCAGGACCTCGAGCGTGTCGACCTGGTCGAACACCGGCTCCTTGTCCTCCTGCAGGTCGCGGTTGTACGCGAGCGGCAGGCCCTTGAGCGTCGCGAGCAGGCCCGTCAGGTCGCCGATGAGGCGGCCCGCCTTGCCGCGCGCGAGCTCGGCGACGTCCGGGTTCTTCTTCTGCGGCATGATGCTCGACCCGGTCGAGTACGAGTCGTGCAGGCGCACGAACCCGAACTCCTTGGTCGCCCAGAGGATGACCTCCTCCGCGAGCCGCGAGAGGTCCACGCCGAGCATGGCCGCGACGAACGCGAACTCGGCGACGACGTCGCGCGAGGCGGTGCCGTCGATCGAGTTCTCGACCGGGCCGTCGAACCCGAGGTCGGCCGCGACGGCCGCCGGGTCGAGGCCCAGCGACGAGCCCGCGAGCGCCCCCGAGCCGTAGGGCGAGCGAGCGGCACGCACGTCCCAGTCGATGAGGCGGTCGACGTCGCGCAGCAGCGGCCACGCGTGCGCGAGCAGGTGGTGCGCGAGCAGCACGGGCTGCGCGTGCTGCAGGTGCGTGCGCCCGGGCATGGGCGCGTCGCCCGCGGCCTCGGCCTGCGCGACGAGCGCGTCGACGACGTCGAGCACGAGCGCGCCGATCGCACGGGCCTCGTCGCGCAGGTACATGCGCGTGAGCGTCGCGATCTGGTCGTTGCGCGAGCGACCCGCACGGAGCTTGCCGCCCAGGTCGATCCCGGCGCGCTCGATCAGGCCGCGCTCGAGGGCCGTGTGCACGTCCTCGTCGTCGTCGGCCGCGACGAACACCCCCGAGGCGACGTCCTCGCGCAGCCGGTCCAGGGCGGCGTGCATGCCCTCGAGCTCGGCGTCGTCGAGCAGGCCCGCGGCGTGCAGGACCTTCGCGTGGGCCTTCGACCCGGCGATGTCCTGGCCCGCGAGACGCCAGTCGAAGTGCGTGCTCTTCGACAGCGCCGCGAGCGCGTCGCTCGGGCCGCCGGCGAACCGGCCGCCCCACAGGCTCACGCGCCCGGCCTCGGTCGTCTCGTCCGCGCCCTCGTCGTCGGGCATCGACACGAGGTCGCTCACCTCAGGGGTGTTCTCGTCGGCCATGGCTCAGAGCTTCCCGGTGCCGAGGTCGACGCCGTTGCCGAACTTCACGTCGCGTGCCGCGGCGAGCTTCGCCGTCAGCCCGTAGATCTCGATGAAGCCCTTGGCCTGCGACTGGTCGAACGAGTCGCCCTCGTCGTAGGTCGCGAGGTTGAAGTCGTACAGGCTCGCCTCGGAGCGGCGGCCCGTGACGGTCGCCCGCCCGCCGTGCAGGACGACGCGCACGTCGCCCGTCACGTAGCGCTGCGTGTCGTCGATGAACGTGTCGAGCGACCGCTTGAGCGGGCTGAACCACATGCCGTCGTAGACCAGCTCGGTCCAGCGCTGCTCGACCTGGCGCTTGAAGCGCGCCTGCTCGCGCTCGATCGTGACGTTCTCGAGCTCCTGGTGCGCGGCGATGAGCGCCATCGCGCCGGGGGCCTCGTAGATCTCGCGGGACTTGATGCCCACGAGGCGGTCCTCGACGATGTCGATGCGGCCCACGCCCTGCGCGCCGGCGCGGCGGTTCATCTCCTGGATGGCCTGCAGCGGGGTCACCGCGACGCCGTCGAGGGCGACGGGCACGCCCTGCTCGAACGAGATGACGACCTCGTCAGCGACCGGCGGGAACGTGGGGTCGTCCGTGTAGTTGTAGACGTCCTTGGTCGGGGCGTTCCAGATGTCCTCGAGGAACCCGGTCTCGACCGCGCGGCCCCACACGTTCTGGTCGATCGAGAACGGGTTGTGCTTGGTCGTGGCGATCGGCAGCGAGTTCTTCTCGGCGTACGCGATGGCCTTCTCGCGCGTGAGGGCGAGGTCGCGCACGGGCGCGATCGTCTTGAGGTCGGGCGCGAGCGACGTCGTCGCGACCTCGAAGCGCACCTGGTCGTTGCCCTTGCCGGTGCAGCCGTGCGCGACGGTCGTCGCGCCGAACTGGCGGGCCGCGCGCACGAGGTGCTTGACGATCACGGGACGCGAGAGCGCCGAGACGAGCGGGTACTTGTCGAGGTACAGGCCGTTGGCGCGCAGCGCCGGCATGCAGTACTCGGCCGCGAACTCGTCGCGGGCGTCGGCCACGTAGGCCTCGACGGCGCCGCAGTCGAGCGCACGCTGACGGATGACCTCGAGGTCCTCGCCACCCTGGCCGAGGTCGACCGCGACCGCGACGACCTCCGCACCCGTGGCCTCAGCGATCCATCCGATGGCCACCGAGGTGTCCAGGCCGCCCGAGTAGGCGAGCACGACGCGTTCAGTCATGTCCTTCTTCTTTCCGTTCGTGGGGTACGACAAGTGTGTCAGGTCAGCTCTGGGGTGCGGACGACGCCATCGCGAGGAACCGGGCGGCGACCTCGTCGCCGCCGTCCGTCGCGCGGGCGATCACCAGCACGGTGTCGTCGCCCGCGATCGTGCCCATGACCCCGGTGAACACCGAGTGGTCGATCGCGGACGCGAGGTACTGCGCGGCGCCGGGCGGCGTGCGCAGGACGACGAGGTTGCCCGAGGCCTCGGCCGAGACCAGGAGCTCGGCGCACAGCCGGGCGAGGCGCGCCGCGACGTACTCGGCGTCGGCGCCCGCCTGCACCGAGCGGTCCCCGCCCTCGCCGGGCACCGCGTACGCGAGCGCCCCCGACGCCAGGCGCACCTTCTCGGCGCGCAGCTCGACGAGGTCCCGCGAGAGCGTCGCCTGCGTGACGCTCACGCCCTCGGCCGCGAGCGCCTTCGCGAGCTCGGCCTGCGAGTGGATCTCGCCGCGGCGCACGATCTCGGTGATCCGCGCGTGCCGGGCGGCGCGCGTGGTCGGGGTGGTCGGCGTGCCGGCAGGGACGCCCGTCACGAGCGCTCCAAGAGCCACGTGAGCAGCGCCTTCTGGGCGTGCAGCCGGTTCTCGGCCTCGTCCCACACGGCGCTGCGGGGGCCGTCGATGACCTCGGCGGTGATCTCCTTGCCGCGGTACGCGGGCAGGCAGTGCAGGACGATCGCGTCGTCCTTGGCGTGCGCGAGCAGCGCGTCGTTGACCTGGTAGGGCACGAACGGCAGCGCGCGCTCGGCGGCGCTGGACTCGTCGCCCATCGAGATCCAGGTGTCGGTCACGACCACGTCGGCGCCCGCGACGGCCTCGACCGGGTCGGCGGTCACGAGGACCGACCCCCCGGTCCGGGCGGCGATGCGCTCGGCGTCGGCGACGACGTCGGTGGCCGGCGGGTACCCGTCGGGGGTGCCGACGCGCACGTGCATGCCGGCGGTCGCGCCGCCCAGCAGGTACGAGTGCGCCATGTTGTTGGCGCCGTCCCCAACGTACGCGAAGACCTGACCGGCGAGCGCGTCGACGCCGCCGCGCAGCTGGGCGACGGTCAGGAGGTCGGCGAGGATCTGGCACGGGTGGAACCCGTCGGTCAGCGCGTTGACGACCGGGACCTGCGAGACCGCGGCCATCTCCTCGATGCGCTCCTGGCCGAACGTGCGCCACACGACGGCCGCGACCTGGCGGTCGAGCACGCGCGCGGTGTCGGCGATCGGCTCGCCCCGGCCGAGCTGGCTCGTCGCGGCGTCGATCACGAGCGGGAACCCGCCGAGCTCGGCGACCCCCGCCGAGAACGACACGCGCGTGCGGGTGGACGGCTTGTCGAAGATGACGGCGACGGCGCGCGGGCCGGCGAGCGGCGTCCGGAAGTACCGGTCGCCCCGGAACGCGAGCCCGAGCTCGAGCACCTCGCGCTGCTCGGCGGGCGAGAGGTCGTCGTCGCGCAGGAAGTGCCGGGGGCCGGTGGTCGGGGCGGTGGGGCTCACGAGGGCTCCTGGTCGGTCGGGGTGCTCGGGCGGGTCAGGTCTGCCGGACTGGGCAGGCCGGCGAAGAAGGCGACCGCGTCGCGGGCCTGGTCGGCGGTCAGGACGAACGGCGGGGCGAGCCGGATCGTGTCGGGCGCGGGCGCGTTGACCACGAGCCCGTGCTCGAGCGCGTGCCGGGCGACCTCGGCCGCGACGGGCGCCGTCAGCGCGACGCCGAGGAGCAGCCCGCTGCCGCGCACTCCCGCCACGAGCGGGTTGCCGCAGCCCGCGATCCCCTCGCGCAGCAGCGCGGACGTCCCGCGCACGCGCTCGAGGAGTCCGTCGCGCTCGATCACGCCGATCGTGGCGAGCGCCGCGGCGGCCGCCACGGGGTTCCCGCCGAACGTCGTGCCGTGCTGGCCGCGACCGAGCAGGGTCGCGGCACGCTCGCCGAACGCGAGGACCGCGCCCACGGGGAACCCGCCGCCGAGACCCTTGGCGACCGTCATGACGTCGGGCACGACGCCGTGCTCGGGGAGCTGGTGCGCGAACCACGCGCCCGTGCGTCCCATGCCGGTCTGGACCTCGTCGAGCACGAGCAGGGCGCCGTGCTCGGCCGTGAGCTCGCGCGCCCGGGCGAGGTACCCCGCCGGGAGCGGGACGACACCCACCTCGCCCTGGACGGGCTCGGCGAACAGGGCCGCGACGGGCCCCCGTTCGTCGGACGCCGCGAACGCGGCCTCGAGGGCAGCGACGTCGCCGGCCTCGACGAACTCGACGCCACCGGGCAGCGGCTCGAAGGGCTCGCGGTACGCGGCCTTCGAGGTGAGCGCGAGCGCGCCCATGGTGCGGCCGTGGAAGCTGCCCGTGAGGGACAGCACGCGCGCGGGCCGCGCGGGCGTGCTGCCCAGCACGGCGCCGTTGCGGCGCGCCATCTTGAACGCGGCCTCGTTGGCCTCGGCGCCCGAGTTGGTGAAGAACACGCGCGAGCCCGCCGGGGCCTGCGCGAGCCCCAGCAGCCGCTCGGCGAGGGCGACCTGGGTGGGCGAGGCGAAGAAGTTGGACACGTGCCCGAGGGTCCCGAGCTGCGCGCTGATCGCCGCCGTCAGGGTCGGGTGCGCGTGACCCAGGGTGTTGACCGCGATCCCGCCGAGCAGGTCGAGGTAGCGGGCGCCGTCCGCGTCCCACACGTACGCGCCCTCGCCGCGGACCAGGACGCGCTGGGGCGGGCCGAACGTGTCCATGACGGCGTGCTCGTAACGGTCGGTCCACTCGGCGCCGGAGCCTGCGGTCGAGGCGGGCAGGGCGCCGTCGTGCGCGGTCAGGTGCTGGTTCACGCGGAGACCTCCGGAAGGACCATGGTGCCGTTGCCCTGGGTCGTGAAGACCTCCTGGAGCACCGAGTGGGCGACGCGGCCGTCGATCACGGTCGCCGCGGGGACGCCGCCGCGGACGGCGCGCAGGCAGGCCTCCATCTTGGGGACCATGCCGGACTCGAGCGTCGGCAGGAGCTCGGCGAGCGCGTCCGCGCGGATCTCGCTCGCGAGCGAGGAGCGGTCCGGCCAGGCCGTGTAGAGCCCCTCGACGTCGGTCAGCACGATGAGCTTGCGCGCGCCGAGGGCGACCGCGAGCGCCGCCGCGGCGGTGTCCGCGTTGACGTTGAGCACCTGGGTCGGGTCGGCGACGTCGGGCGCGATGGTCGACACGACGGGGATGCGCCCGGCGTCGAGGAGGTCCTGCACGGCGCGCGGGTCGACGTCCACGACGTCGCCGACGAGACCGACGTCGACGGGCTCGCCGTCGACCGTCGCGTGCCGGCGCTCGGCGGCGAGCAGGCCGCCGTCCTCGCCCGAGAGGCCGACCGCGAACGGGCCGTGCGCGTTGATCAGGCCGACGAGCTCGCGCGAGACCTGGCCCGTGAGGACCATGCGCACGACGTCCATCGCCTCGGGGGTCGTCACGCGCAGCCCGCCGCGGAACTCCGAGGCGATGCCGAGCCGGTCGAGCATCGCCGAGATCTGCGGGCCGCCGCCGTGCACGACCACGGGCCGCAGGCCGACCTGCCGCAGGAACACCATGTCTTGCGCGAACGCGGCCTTGAGCTCGTCGTCGATCATGGCGTTGCCGCCGTACTTGACCACGACGAGCGCGCCCGCGTAGCGCTGCAGCCAGGGCAGCGCCTCGATGAGGACCTCGGTCTTGCCCGCCACGCCCGGCCGTGCCGCGGGGTCCGTCGCCGCGCTCACGACGAGTACGCGCTGTTCTCGTGGACGTAGTCGTGCGTGAGGTCGTTGGTCCAGACCGTCGCGCGCGCGTCGCCCGCGTGCAGGTCGACCTCGACGTGCACCTCGCGCTGCGCCGCGAGGTCCACGAGGTCGCGGTCCTCCCCCACGCCGCCCGCACGGCAGACCTGCACGCCGTTGATGCTCACGTCGAGGGCGAGCGCGTCGAACGGCGCGACGTCGACGGGCACGGTGCCGACGGCCGAGAGCACGCGACCCCAGTTCGGGTCGTTGCCGAACACGGCGGCCTTGAACAGGTTGGAGCGCGTCACGGCGCGCGCGACGGCGACCGCGGCGTCCTCGCTGCTCGCGTTGACGACGTGCACGGCGACGTCGTGCGACGCTCCCTCGGCGTCGGCGACGAGCGCGCGCGAGAGCTCGGCGCACGCCTCGGTCACGGCGTCGGTGAGCTCGGCGAGACCCACCGGCACGCCCGAGGCCCCCGAGGCGAGCAGGATCACGGTGTCGTTGGTCGACATGCAGCCGTCCGAGTCGACGCGGTCGAACGTGACGCGGGTCGCGGCGCGCAGGGCGGCGTCCGCCGTCGCGGCGTCGACGACGGCGTCGGTCGTGAGCACGCACAGCATGGTCGCGAGCCCGGGTGCGAGCATCCCGGCGCCCTTGGCCATGCCGCCGACCGACCACTCGGCGCCGCCGTCGAGCGAGCCGCCCGTGGTCGCGGTGCGCGTCACGTGCGTCGTCTTGGGCACGGTGTCGGTCGTCATGATCGCCTGCGCGGCGTCCGGGCCGCCCTCGGCCCCGCCCGGGCCCGCGGTCGCGGCGGCGGCCTCGCCGATCCCGGCGAGCAGCGCGTCCATGGGCAGGCGCAGGCCGATCAGACCGGTCGAGCACACGAGCACGTCGCCCGCGGAGATCTCGAGCAGGTCGGCGACGTGCTCGGCCGTGCGGTGCGTGTCGGCGAACCCCTCCGGGCCGGTGCACGCGTTGGCGCCGCCCGAGTTCAGCACGACCGCGCGCGCGATCCCGTCGGAGACGGCCTGCCGGGTCCAGGCCACGGGCGCGGCGTGCACGCGGTTGGACGTGAGCACGGCGGCGGCGACGTCGAGCGGGCCCTCGTTGACGACGAGCGCGACGTCCTTGGCGCCCGTCGACTTGAGGCCGGCGACGACGCCTGCGGCGCGGAACCCGGCGGGTGCGGTGACGCTCACGGGGCGACCCCCTCGGTGGTCAGGCCGAGGGTCTGCGGGAGGCCCAGGGCGATGTTCATGGACTGCACGGCGGCACCGGCGGTGCCCTTGACGAGGTTGTCGATCGCGGTCACGGTCACGACGCGGCCCGCGGCGCGGTCGACCGCGACCTGGACCAGCGCGGTGTTCGCGCCCAGGGTCGCGGCCGTCGTCGGCCACTGCCCCGCGGGCAGCAGGTGCACGAACGGCTCGGCCTCGTAGGCCTGCTCCCACGCGAGGCGCACCTGCGCGTCGGTCGCGTCACGGTGCTCGGGCGCGAGCCGGGCGGTCGCGGTCGCGAGGATCCCGCGCGCCATGGGCACGAGCGTCGGGGTGAACGAGATCGTGACGTCCTGCGCGCCCGCGGCGCGCAGGTTCTGGCGGATCTCGGGGATGTGCCGGTGCGTGCCGCCGACGGCGTAGGGCTGGGCGGACCCGAGGCCCTCGCTCGCGAGCAGGTGGGGCTTGAGCGCCTTCCCGGCGCCCGAGTAGCCGTTGGCGAGGACCGCGACGAGGTCGGTGGGCTCGATCAGGCCCGCGGCGATCCCGGGCTGCAGGCCCAGCGTGACCGCGGTGACGTTGCACCCGGGCACCGCGATGCGGCGCACGCCCGCGAGCAGCTCGCGCTGCCGCGTGACGACCGTGTCCGGGTCGCCGGGGCGACCCTCGGCCGGGGCGCCGTGCGGGTTCGACTCGAGCAGCAGCTCGGGCAGGCCGTAGGGCCACGTCCCGGCGTGCTCGGAGCCGTAGAACGCGGTCCAGTCCGCGGCGGACGCGAGCCGGTGGTCGGCGCCGAGGTCGATCACGAGCACGTCGTCGGGCAGCTGTGCGGCGATCTCGCCGGACGCGCCGTGCGGCAGTGCGAGCACGACGACGTCGTGGCCGCGCAGGTGCTCGACGCTCGTGGGCAGGAGCACGCGGTCCGCGAGCGAGCGCAGGTGCGGCTGCACCTCGCCGAGCGGTGTGCCCGCGGTCGAGTGCGCCGTCAGCGCACCGATCTCGACCTCGGGGTGGCCCGCGAGCAGACGCAGCACCTCGCCGCCTGCGTATCCGGACGCGCCCGCGACCGCCACTGTGATCGTCATATTCATAGTCTGACATATCTATGCACCCCGACGCGAACTCGTCGCCGCCTCGCCCCGCGAGCGCGCGCGATCCGCCCTAGGCTCACCCCCATGCACGCGATCGTCGCCCGCGAGCCGGGCGGTCCCGAGGTCCTCGAGCTCACCGACGTGCCCGGCCCCTACCCCGGCCCGCGCCAGCTCCTCGTGCGGGTCGACGCCGCCGGCGTCAACTTCGTCGACACCTACCGCCGGTCCGGGGTGTACCCCGGCGAGTTCCCGCACATCGTGGGCGTCGAGGGAGCCGGCGAGGTGCTCGCGGTCGGCGACGACGTCGCCGAGTTCAGCCGCGGGGACCGCGTGCTGTGGACCGACGCCCCGGGCTCGTACGCCGAGCGCGTCGCGGTCGACGCGACCTCGGCCGTGCGGGTCCCCGACGGCGTCCCGACCGAGGTCGCCGCCGCCGTCGGGCTCCAGGGGCTGACCGCGCACTACCTGGTGACGTCGTCCTACGCGGTCGCCGCGGGCGACGACGTGCTGGTGCACGCGGGGGCGGGCGGGGTCGGCCTGCTCCTGACGCAGATGGCCGCGACGCGCGGCGCGCGCGTGATCACGACGGTCTCGACGCGCGAGAAGGAGGCGCTCTCGCGCGCCGGCGGGGCGAGCGACGTCGTGCGGTACACCGAGCTCGACGACCTCACGACCGAGCTGCCCGCGCTCGTGCGCGACCTCACCGAGGGCCGCGGCGTCGCGGCGGTCTACGACTCGGTCGGGCGCAGCACGTTCGACGCGTCGCTCGCGAGCCTGCGCCCGCGCGGCACGCTCGTGCTGTTCGGCGGGTCCTCGGGCCAGGTGCCCCCCGTCGACCTGCAACGGCTCAACCGCGCCGGCTCGGTGTTCGTGACCCGCCCGACCCTCGCCGACCACGTGGCCACGCGCGCCGAGCTGCTGTGGCGTGCGCGCGAGGTGCTCGGCGCGGTCGCCGACGGGTCGCTCTCGGTCCGCCTCGGCGCGACCTACCCACTCGCGCAGGCCGCCGAGGCGCACCGGGCGCTCGAGGCCCGCGAGACCACCGGGAAGGTCGTGCTCGTCCCGTGAGCTGGAGCTGGGTCCCCGACCGCCCCGAGGACGCACCGGGCGGACCCTCGCGCGGGCTGCGCACCGCCGTGACGGTGCTCGTCGTGCTCGTGAGCGCCGCGGCGGGCGTGTACGGCGTGCAGCTGTGGGCCGACCGCGAGCGCGCCGCCTGCACGGCCTCCGCCGCGCCGGGCGAGGCCGTCTCGGTCGACTGGCGGTGGTGGCCCCCGGGCTACGACTGCGCGGTCGCGACGCCCGGGCTGGGCGTCTGACGCACGGCCGACCGGGCCTCGGCCGGGACGAGCGCCCACAGGTGGTCGACCGGTCCACGGCCTGAACCCACGGCGAGCCCCTCGCCCGCGCCGAGCGCGCCGGTGAGCCACGCCTTGGCCTCGCGCACCGCGGGTTCCCACCCGGCACGCCGCGGTCGCAACGCCGCGACCGCGGACGACAGCGAGCACCCGGTGCCGTGCGTGTGCCGGGTCGCGACGCGGGGCGCGTCGAGCTCGACGAGCCCGTCGCCCGTGACCAGCGCGTCCGGGGAGCGACCGCCGTCGCCCGGCAGGTGCCCGCCCTTGACGAGGACGGCGGTCCCGGACCCGCGCACGAGCGTGCGCGCCTGGTCGAGGGCCTCGTCCCAGGTCACGGCGACGGGTCCGTCGACCAGCACCGCGAGCTCGGGCAGGTTGGGCGTGACGAGGTCCGCGCGACGCGCGAGCGTCAGGACCGCCTCCTGCGCGCCCGGGTCGAGCAGGTGGTGGCCGCTCGTGGCGACCATCACGGGGTCGAGGACGACGTGCGGCGGGCGCACGCGCGCGAGCCAGTCGTCGATCGCGAGCGCGTACTCGCGCGTGGCGACCATCCCGATCTTGACCGCGTCGATCGTGACGTCGTCCGACACCGCGTCGAGCTGCGCGACCAGGAAGTCCACGGGCGGCACGTGCACGGCGCGCACGCCGTGCGTGTTCTGCGCGACGAGCGCCGTCACGACGGCCATGCCGTACGCGCCGTGCGCGGCGAACGCCTTGAGGTCGGCCTGGATCCCGGCCCCGCCCGTCGGGTCGGTGCCCGCGACGGACAGCACGCGGGGTCGCGAGGCCTGCCCGGCGGCGTCCTGCACGCTCATGCGGGGGTGATCACGATCGCGACGCGCTCGTGCGACGCACGGCGCAGCCGCTCGACGAGCCGCGCCACCCGGAACTGCACGCCATACGCCGCGACCATCGCGCGTTCGGCCCGCTCGAGCGTCGCGGCGTCTTCGGCCACCACCGCCCGCGCAGCGACGACGCGCGCCGACGCCGCGACCTGCCCCCTGCGGTCGCACGCGCGCAGCTCGACGACCGGGTCGGACCGCAGACGCGTGACCTTGCCCGTGGTGCGCGCCGTCCACACGAGCAGCGCGTCGCCGTCGGAGGCGACCCACACGGGGGTCGACACGCCCTCGCCCGAGCGGCGGAAGGTCGTGAGCGAGACGTACGTCTCGTCCGCGAGGGCGGCGAGGTCGGGGGTCAGCGGCACGGTGGTCTCCTCAGGTGCTCCGGCGGGTCGGGTGCTCCGGACGATCGGGTGCTCCGGACGATCGGGCAGGACGTCAGCGCAACGGGTCGTCGTCGCCCCACGGTACGGGCCGCAGACGACGCCCGACGGGTCCCGGCGCCCCGCGCTCCTGCGCGGCACGCAGCGACGCGGGCGAGTCGGTCGTGACGCGCACGAAGCACCCGGACCACGCGTCGAGGTCGCCGCGGGCGATCGCGAGCACCATCTCGACGGTGCGCTCGACCGGGGTCCACTCGGTGCGGTCGGCGTGCATCCGCATCGACGCGGTCATGTCGGTGCGCACGACCCCGGGGGCGACCTCGAACGTGCGCAGTCCGCGGTCGAAGCCCGTGACGTGCAGGTTCGCCCCGAGCCGCGCGAGCGCGGTCTTGCTCGCGTTGTAGGCGCTCGCCCCGTCCATCTCGTGCGTGCTCGCCCCGCTCGCGAGGTCGACGACGCGTCCGCCGCCGCGCGCAAGCATGCCCGGCACGACGGCGTGCGCGAGGTGGAACGGCCCGCGCACGTTCGTCTCGAGCACGTCCCACCACTCGTCCGGGTCGGCCTCCCACAGCGGCACCTCGGCGTCGACCAGGCCCGCCGCGTTGACCAGCAGGTCGACGCTCCCCAGCCGCGCGGTCGCCGCGGCCACGGCACGATCGACCGCCGCGCGGTCGGTGACGTCCGCGCCGAGTCCCAGCACCGTGCGCGCGCCGTCCGGTACGGTCGTGGCGGACGCCGCGAGCGCGGCCGCGGCGTCCCGCGCCGTCACGGCGTCCCTGCCCAGGAGCGCGACGTCGAGCCCGGCGGCGACCAGTCCGGCGGCGACCGCCCGCCCGATCCCCCGGGTCCCGCCCGTCACGAGCGCGGTGCGCGCGGCCGGGACCCGCGCCGTCATGCCGCGCTCACGCCCGCAGCACCGCGCCGGTGCGCGCGGTCGCCGCGGCGACCGCGGCCTCGCGGACCGCGACCACGTCGTCGGCCGTGAGCGTGCGGTCCGTGCCGCGCAGGCGCAGCGAGAACGCGAGCGACTTCTTGCCCTCGCCGACCTGCGGGCCCGTGAAGACGTCGAACAGCCGGACGTCCTCGAGCAGCGCACCCGCACCCTCGACGACCGCGGCGCGCACGTCCTCGGCCGGCACGCCGGCGTCGACCACGAGCGCGAGGTCCTCCTTGGCGAGCGGGAACGTCGAGACCTCGTGCGCCTGCAGCGGCGACGGGTCGGCCGCCGCGAGCAGCACGTCGAGGTCGACCTCGAACGCGACCGTCCGCGCGGGGAGCCCGAGGGTCTCGACGACCTTGGGGTGCAGCTCGCCCGCGTGGCCCACGAGCGCGCCGTCGGCCGTCGTCAGGCGCGCGCAACGGCCCGGGTGCCACGGCGCGTGGTCGGTGTCGGGCTCGACCCGGACGTCGACCCCGACGCGTGCGGCGACGAGGCGCGCGCCCGCGAGCGCGTCGGTCCAGTCGGCCGCCCGTCCCTCGCCCCACCAGCCGCCGGGCGTCGCACGCCCCGCGACCACGCCGGCCACGCGGCGCGGCTGCGGGGGCACGGCCTCGCGCAGCCGCGCGAGGTCCTCGTCGTCGGGCCGGACGCCGAGCGGCAGGCTCGGCGCGGCGGGCGCGCCCTCGACCGGCCGCGTCACGAGGCCGATCTCGAAGATCGCGACGTCGTCGTTGCCGCGTCCCGTGTTGCGACGCACGGTGTCGAGCAGCGTCGTCAGGAGGTTGGTGCGCACCTCGGGCCGGTCCCCCGCGAGCGGGTTCACGAGCCGCAGCGCGCGACGGCGCACGTCGTCGGCCGGCAGGCGCAGCGCGTCGTGCTGGGCCGGGTCCACGAACGGGTACGAGAGCGTCTCGACGAACCCGGCCTCGGCGAGGCCGCGCGCGACCGAGCGGCGCACCGACTGGGCCCGGGTCAGCCCGCGTCCTGCCGGGGCCGCGGGCAGGATCGACGGGATCGCGTCGTAGCCGTCGAGACGGGCGACCTCCTCGACGAGGTCCGCGGTCGTGGTCAGGTCGGGCCGCCAGCTCGGCGGCACGACCCCGATGCGACCGATCCCCGGGGTGTCCCCCACGGTGCAGCCGATCTGCTCGAGCAGCTCGCGCACGCGCTCCTCGCCGTACGCGACGCCCACAAGGCGCTCGGCCTCCGCGACCGGCAGCTCGATCGTCGCAGGGGCGGGGACGATGTCGATGTCCGAGACCGCGTCGTCCGCGGTCCCGCCGCCGAGCTCGACGAGCAGGTCGACGACGCGCTGCGCCGCCACGCCCGGCAGGCGCGGGTCGACGCCGCGCTCGAAGCGCTTCGCGGCCTCGCTGGGCAGCTTGTGCCGGCGCGCGGTCCGGGCGACCGAGACGGGGTCGAAGTGCGCGGCCTCGACGAGGACGTCGGTCGTGGTCGGGCCGACCTCGCTCGACGCCCCGCCCATGACGCCCGCGAGGCCGAGCACGCGGGCACCGTCGGCGTCCTGCGGCGAGTCCGTGATCAGCAGGTCCTGCACGTCGAGCGCGCGGTCGACGTCGTCGAGCGTCGTCAGGCGCTCGCCCGACGTCGCACGGCGCACCACGATCGGCGCCGCGACCTGCGCGAGGTCGTACGCGTGCAACGGCTGGCCGAGGTCGAGCATGACGTAGTTGGTCACGTCGACCGTGAGCGAGATCGGGCGCATGCCGGCCTGCGTGAGCCGGCGCTGCATCCACGCGGGGGACGGGGCGGCCGGGTCGATGCCGCGCACGATCCGCGTGACGAAACGGTCGCAGCCGACCACGCCGTGGATCGGGTCCGCGTCCTGGACCACGACGGGGAACCCGTCGGGCGTCGGGCCGGGCGGCGGGACCTGCGGGAGCCCGTGGTCGGTGAAGCGGGCCCCGGTCGAGTGCGCGAACTCGCGCGCGACGCCGCGGTACGAGAAGCAGTACCCGCGGTCCGGGGTCACGTTGATCTCGAGGACCTCCTCGCCGAGCCCCAGCAGCGCGACCGCGTCCTGCCCGGGCTCGAGGTCCGTGCGGTCGGCCAGCAGGTCGCGACCGAGCACGACGATCCCGTCGGACTCCTCGCCCAGACCGAGCTCGGTGGTCGAGCAGATCATGCCGTCCGACACGTGGCCGTACGTCTTGCGTGCGGCGATCGCGAACGGGCCGGGCAGCACGGTGCCGGGCAGCGCGACGACCACGAGGTCGCCGACCCCGAAGTTGTGGGCCCCGCACACGATGCCGCGCGCGACCGTCGGCGCACCGGAGGCGTCGGGGTCGTTGTGCTCCCCGACGTCGACCTGGCACCAGTTGATGGTCTTGCCGTTCTTCTGCGGCTCGGGCACCTGCTCGAGCACGCGGCCGACGACGAGGGGCCCGGTCACGGCCGCGCCGTGCACCTGCTCCTCCTCGAGCCCCACGCGCACGAGGTCGGCGGCGAGCTGCTCGGCGGTCAGGCCCGCGGGCAGCTCGACGTGCTCGCCGAGCCAGTCCAGGACGATGTTCGGCATCAGATCCCCATTCCGAACTGGGTCGAGAAGCGGACGTCGCCCTCGACCATGTCGTGCATGTCAGCGATCCCGTGGCGCAGCATGAGCGTGCGCTCGATGCCCATGCCGAACGCGAAGCCCGAGTAGACCTCGGGGTCGATGCCGGCCGCGCGCAGCACGTTGGCGTTGACCATGCCGCACCCGCCCCACTCGATCCACCCCGCGCCGCCCTTCTTCTGCGGGAACCACAGGTCCATCTCGGCGCTCGGCTCGGTGAACGGGAAGAAGCTCGGGCGCAGCCGCGTGCGGGCCTCGGGCCCGAACATCGCACGCGCGAAGTGGTCGAGCGTGCCCTTGAGGTTCGCCATCGTCAGGCCCTTGTCGACCGCGAGCCCCTCGACCTGGTGGAACACCGGCGTGTGCGTCGCGTCGAGCTCGTCGGTGCGGAACACCTTGCCCGGGCAGGCGATGTACACGGGCAGGTCACGCTCGAGGAGCGTGCGGGCCTGCACGGGCGACGTGTGCGTGCGCAGCACGAGGTTCGCGAGCTCCTGCCCGACGCCCTCGACGAAGAACGTGTCCTGCATCTGCCGCGCCGGGTGGTCCGGGCCGAAGTTCAGCGCGTCGAAGTTGAACCACTCGGCCTCGACCTCGGGGCCCTCGGCGATCTCCCAGCCCATCGCGACGAAGAGGTCGGCGACCTGCTCCTGGACGAGCTCGAGCGGGTGACGCGCACCCGCTCGACGGCGGTCCGTCGGCAGCGTGACGTCGACCGACTCCTCGACGAGCACGCGCTCGTCACGCTCGGCCTCGAGCTCGACCTGGCGCGCGGCGATCGCCTGCGCGACGCTACCGCGACGCGGACCGAGCAGCTTGCCGGCCCGCCCCTTGTCGGCGGGCTCGAGGCCACCGATCTGACGGTTGGCGAGCGCGAGCGGGCTCTTGTCGCCCGTGTGCGCGATGCGGGCGGCCTTGAGCTCGTCGAGCGAGCCCGCTGCGGCGACAGCGGCGAGGGCGTCGGCGACGACGGCGTCGAGCGCCGCCTCGTCGAGCGGTGACGGCACGCCGGGCGTGGTGTCGGTGGACATGACTGCCTTCCGGACGGTTCAGGGGACGGCCCGCCGCGCACAGGGCGCGCCGGGCCGGTGTCCAGTCTAGGACGAGCCGGACGTGACCTGCAGCGACATCCACCGCACGAGCGGGCGGGGAGCACGTGCGCACCGTCGACGACGCCTCAACGCACGGCGCTCAGAGGCTCAGAGGCTCAGAGGCTCAGAGGCTCAGAGCACAGGATCGGGAACTCACCGCTGCGCGCGCGCCGACGCGTAGAGGCACACCGTGGCCGCGGTCGCGAGGTTGAGCGACTCGGCGAGCCCGCGGATGGGCACCCGGACCACGGCGTCGACGAGGGCGAGGTCCTCGTCGCGCAGCCCCCAGGCCTCGTTGCCGAAGACCCAGGCCGTGGGCCGGGAGAGGTCGGGGACGCCGTCCGCGGCCGTGCCCGCGACGTCCAGGAGGTCGTCGAGGTCGTGCGTGCCCTTGCCGTCCGCGGCGAGGACGACGAGGCCGGCGGCCCGCAGGCCCGCGGCGGTCTCGGCGAGGCCCTCGCCCGTGACGACGGGGACGTGGAACAGCGAGCCCGCGGTCGAGCGCACGACCTTCGGGTTGTGCAGGTCGACGCTCTCGCCCGCGAGCACGACCGCCCCCGCTCCGGCGGCGTCGGACGCACGCACGACGGTCCCGGCGTTGCCGGGGTCGCGCACGGTCGCCAGGACCGCGACGAGCCGCGGTGCGGCTCCGGGGCCGAGAACGTCCGCGAGCGAGGTGCTCGTGGTCGTCGCGACCGCCAGGACGCCCTGGGCGTCGTCGCTCATCGCCCGCAGCACCTCGTCGGACGCGACGTGCACGAACGTGCCGCGTGAGCGCGCCGCGACGACGATCTCCTGGTACCGCTCCCCCGCGGCCGGCGTGACGTACACGTCGAGCGCCCGCTCGGGGGCGTGCAGCACGAGCTCACGCACGGACTGCGGCCCCTCGACGAGGAACCGTCCCCGGCGCGCACGCGCAGAACGCCCGGACAGTGCCCGGACCGCCTTGACCCGGTCGCTGCGAGGGTTCTCGAGCGTGGGGGTCAGGGGTCCTGCCGCGTGGTCCTGCGGCGTGGGCACGGTCCGGGCGTCCGGTGTCGGTCGGTCGATCGCCGTGAGGCGGTCGATCAGGCCGCGGCCTTGGGCGCGTTGACGTCCGCGGGCAGGGCTGCCTTGGCAGCCGCGACCAGCGTGTTGAACGTCGCGACGTCGTTGACCGCGAGGTCCGCGAGGACACGACGGTCGACCTCGATGCCGGCGAGCTTGAGGCCCTGGATGAGGCGGTTGTAGGTCAGGCCCTGCGCACGCGAGGCCGCGTTGATGCGCTGGATCCAGAGACGACGGAAGTCGCCCTTGCGCGCCTTGCGGTCGCGGTAGGAGTAGACGAGGGAGTGGGTGACCTGCTCCTTCGCCTTCCGGTAGAGGCGCGAGCGCTGGCCGCGGTAGCCCGCAGCGCGCTCGAGGGTCGTACGACGCTTCTTCTGGGCGTTGACCGCCCGCTTCACGCGTGCCACGTGATGCTCCTTGCAGTTCGGGGCTGGAAGTGGATCCGACGGCGGCCCTCACGCACGGGTGTGCGGCGGCCGCGAAGGGTCACTTGCCGAGCAGCTTCTTGATCTTCTTGACGTCGGCGGGGGCGACGACCTGGTCCTGGGACAGGCGACGCGTCTGCTTGCTCGGCTTGTGCTCGAGAAGGTGACGCTTGCCGGCCTGCTCGCGCATGATCTTGCCGCTGCCGGTGACGCGGAAACGCTTCTTGGCGCCCGAGTGGGTCTTGTTCTTCGGCATGACTGCCGTCTCTCCTTGTGTCTGGTCGGACGTCGCGAGCGACGACCGACGGTGCGGGCCGGGGCCGGTGGGCCCCGGCTCGGTGTCAGATGGTCAGGTGGCCTTCCCGCGCGGGGTCGGCTTCGCGGCGGGCCGTGCGGCGGGCTTGGGGGCCGGGACCGGCTTGGGCTTCGCCACGGGCTTGGGGGTGGCAGCGGGCTTCGCGGCGGCGGGCTTCTCCGCAGCGGCCGACGACTCGGACGCGGCGGCGGGCTTCGCAGCGGCGGGCCTCGCCGAAGCAGGCTTCGAGGCGGCGGGCTTCGACGCCGCAGGGCGCGAGGCGGCAGGACGCGACGCCGCGGGACGCGAGGCGGCGGGCTTCGACGCGGCGGGCGCCGGCGCCGACGCAGCAGGTGCCGCAGCGGGCTCGGGTGCTGCCACCGGTGCGGCGAGCTCCTCGGCCGAGGGGACCTCGAACGCGGGGGCCTCGGGCGCGGCGGGTGCCGGGCGGGTGGACCGCTCCGCGGCCTTCGCCGCAGCGGCCTGCTCGCGACGCGAGCCGCGCACGGGGGCGGCGGCCTCGGGGACCGGAGCCGACTCCTCCTGCTTCTTGCGCTGCTCGACCTTGGCCTCGGCCTTCTTCTTGACCGGCCCGATGACCATGGTCATGTTGCGGCCGTCCTGCTTGGGCATCGACTCGACGAAGCCGATCTCCGCGACGTCCTCGGCCAGGCGCTGGAGCAGGCGCACGCCCATCTCCGGGCGCGACTGCTCGCGACCGCGGAACATGATCATGACCTTGACCTTGTCGCCGGCCTTGAGGAAGCGCTCGACGTGGCCCTTCTTGGTGCCGTAGTCGTGCGGGTCGATCTTCAGGCGGAAACGGATCTCCTTGAGGATCGTGTTCGCCTGGTTGCGTCGCGCCTCACGCGCCTTCATGTCCGACTCGTACTTGAACTTGCCGAAGTCCATGAGCTTGCAGACCGGGGGACGTGCGTCGGGCGCGACCTCGACGAGGTCGAGGTCCGCGTCCTGGGCCAGGCTCAGGGCGACCTCGGTGCGCACGACACCGACCTGCTCCCCGCCGGGTCCGATGAGTCGGACCTCGGGGACACGGATCCGATCGTTGATACGAGGCTCGCTGATGTTGATGCTCCTAGGCAGTCGTCGGTAGTCCGCCGGGCACGGGAAAGGCCCCCGTGCCTGGGTACAGGTGGGGGCCCGACGACGTCGCGCGCAGCACTCCCCGCAGGGGACGTGCAGCACCGGAGCAACTCGTCCCGCAGGACGACGCACCGTTGACGGAACCCGGTCTCTGTTCGCGGACGAGCCGACGGTCGAGACCCAGGTGGGACGGATCCACTTGCACACCATCATCGGCGGCGCGGTCTCCCGTGAGAGGCCATCGTCGACGTGATGGTCGGTCAGCCATCGAGTCTAGCACGGGCGGACCGCGGCCCGGCCCAGTCGGCGCCCCGAACGCCACCGGAGACCGGATCAGTTCATTCCGGATCAGTTCGTTTCCGGATCAGTTCCATCACTGGAATCATTCCAGATCATGTGGTTGAGTGCTCCCATGACGACGACCCCCGACCACGCAGCCGCGGCGACGCCGTCCGCGACCGACCTGCTGCGTGGCCGCGGACTCCGCGTCACGGCCGCACGCACCGCGGCCCTCGACGCTCTCGAGGCGAACCCCCACGCCGACACGGACACGCTCGTGCGGGTCGTGCGCGAGCGGCTGGGCACGGTCTCGGTCCAGGCCGTCTACGACGTCCTGCGCGTCCTGACCGAGCACGGCCTCGTCCACCGGATCGAGCCCGCCGGTCACCCCGCGCGCTACGAGCGCCGCGTGGGTGACAACCACCACCACGTCGTGTGCCGCGGGTGCGGCGCCGTGGCCGACGTCGACTGCGCGGTCGGCCACGCCCCGTGCCTCGTCCCCAGCGCGACGCACGGGTTCCGCATCGAGACCGCCGAGGTCACCTACTGGGGACTGTGCCCTCGCTGCGCAGGGTGAGCGGACGCCGTCCGGCACCGCCCGTACCGCCAGGGACCTGCTGCGCCGCTGCCCCAGCGCGACGCCGCACCACCGGACCACGGATCTACTGACTGACTGACTTGCTGACCGACCGAACAGCTGCCACGACCACCGGCAGCACACACCCCGACACCCAGGGAGCACCATGACGACCCCCTTCACCACGACGAACGCCGGCGCGCCGGTCGCCTCGGACGCCCACGCGCAGACGGTCGGCGCCGACGGCCCGATCGTGCTGCACGACCACTACCTCGTCGAGAAGCTCGCCCAGTTCAACCGCGAGCGGGTGCCCGAGCGGGTCGTGCACGCCAAGGGCGGTGGCGCGTTCGGCACGTTCACCGTGACCGGCGACGTGAGCGCCTACACGCGGGCCGCGCTGTTCCAGCCCGGGACCAGCACGGACATGCTCGCGCGCTTCTCGTCGGTCGCCGGGGAGCACGGCTCGCCGGACACGTGGCGCGACCCGCGCGGGTTCGCGCTGAAGTTCTACACCTCGGAGGGCAACTACGACCTCGTCGGGAACAACACGCCCGTGTTCTTCCTGCGCGACGGCATCAAGTTCCCCGACTTCATCCGTTCGCAGAAGCGCCTGCCCGGGTCGAACCTGCGCGACAACGACATGCAGTGGGACTTCTGGTCGCTCTCGCCCGAGTCCGCCCACCAGGTCACGTGGCTCATGGGCGACCGCGGCCTGCCGCGCTCGTGGCGCGAGATGAACGGCTACGGGTCGCACACCTACCAGTGGATCAACGCCGCGGGCGAGCGGTTCTGGGTCAAGTACCACTTCATCGCCGAGCAGGGCGTGCACACGATGTCCGCCGACGAGGCGGCCCAGCTCGCCGGCTCGGACGCCGACCACCACGTGCGCGACCTCCACGAGCACATCGAGGCCGGCGACCACCCGCGCTGGAAGCTCTCGGTCCAGGTCATGCCCTACGAGGACGCGAAGACCTACCGCTTCAACCCGTTCGACCTCACGAAGGTCTGGCCGCACGCGGACCACCCGCTGGTCGAGGTCGGCATGATGGAGCTGAACCGCAACCCCGAGAACTACTTCGCGCAGATCGAGCAGGCGACGTTCGCGCCGTCGAACTTCGTGCCCGGCATCGCCGCGAGCCCGGACAAGATGCTGCTCGCGCGGATCTTCTCGTACGCCGACGCGCACCGGTACCGCGTGGGCACCAACCACGCGCAGCTCCCCGTCAACGCGCCGCGGGCCGCCGAGGGCGGTCACTCGTACGCCAAGGACGGTGCGATGCGGTTCGCGCACGCGGACGCCTCGACCCCGGTCTACGCGCCGAACTCGCGCGGCGGGGCGCACGCCGACCCGGCCCGTGCGGCCGAGTCCCCGGGCTGGGAGGCCGACGGCGAGCTGACGCGCTCCGCGGCCACGTTGCACCCCGAGGACGACGACTTCGGCCAGGCCGGCACGCTGTACCGCGAGGTCTTCGACGACGCCGCCCGCGCGCGGTTCCTCGAGACGATCACGGGCCACGTCGGCGCGGTGCGCGACGCGGGCATCCGTGAGCGCGCGATCGGGTACTGGACGCAGGTCGACGCCGACCTCGGCGCGTCGCTGCGCGCCGCGCTCGCGCGCACGGCGCCGGCCGAGAACGGCGAGCCGGGGACCGCGTCGGAGCCCGTGCAGGTCTGACGCCGACCGGTCCCCCGGGGGGCGGGCTCGCGCACCTCGCGAGCCCGCCCGGGGCTCCTGGCCCGTGGCACCGCTCCCGGCACGGCGCACGCTCTGGAAGGATGTGCCCATGAGCAACGACAGCTTCACCTACCGTCCCGAGGAGCAGCGCGCGGCCGAGGGCGCCGAGAGCGCGGGCTCCGCCGCGCGCGACATCGCCGACGTCGCGGCCGTCGAGGTCATCACGACCGCCGCCGTCCACCTCATGAGCGCCGCCGCGGTCAAGTGCGGCCTCGCCGACGACGCCGACGCCGAGGGCCACCTCGACCTCGACGAGGCGCGCAAGCTCATCACCGCGCTCGCCGCGCTCGTGACCGCGAGCGCCCCCGACATCGGCAACCAGCACGCCCGCTCGCTGCGGGACGGGCTGCGGTCCCTGCAGCTCGCGTTCCGCGAGGCGTCGGTCGTCCCGGACGCGTTGGGCGAGGGCCCGGGCGAGAAGTTCACGGGTCCGGTCAGTTGAGCGGGTGGGGCGCGCCGTCCGACCGGCGGGAGCCCGACCGGGTCCCCGCCGGACCTGACGCGCCCCTCGCCGACCACCTCCGGCCCACGGGGGCCGGCGGCGTGGTCGGTCCGCACGACCCGCGACCCGCCGGACGTGGCCGCACGGTCGCGGTGGTCGTGCTCGCGCTGCTCCTCGCCGCGGCGCTCGTCGCGGCGACCTACCTGTGGGTGACCACCTCGCGCTGGCAGGAGTCGAGCGCCGGCTGGGAGCGGTCGTCGCGCGACCTCGGCGAGCGGGTCGCGAACCTGCAGGAGGATCTCGACGGCGCGACGGGCGAGCTGACGGCGGTGCGCGAGCAGCTCACGACCGCGCAGTCGCGGATCACCGACCTCGCGAACGAGAAGGCCCAGCTCGGCGACGAGAACGTCGCGTCGCAGCAGTACCTCGACTACCAGGAGCGGGTCTCGACGGCTGCCGGCTCGGTGGCCGCGGCGCTCGAGAGCTGCACCGACGGCCAGTCGGAGCTCATCGGCTACCTCGCCACGCCCGACGCGTACGACGCGGCCGACCTGGAGCGCTTCTCGAGCGAGGTCGACGCGCTGTGCCAGAGCGCGCTCGACGCGAACGACGCGCTGCAGAAGGAGCTCGAGAAGTGAGCGGCCCGCGGCCGGGGCGTGCCGCGGCCGCGGTGGTCGCCGTGCTCGCGGGCGTGCTGCTCGCCGGGTGCGGGGCGATCCCCGACCTGCCGGACGACGTCCCGCCGGCCGACTCGCTCGTGCCGTCGGTCGCGCCCCGGGACGACCTGAGCGCGGTCCAGGACCTCACGCCCGACGGCTCGGACGCCGTGCGCCGCATGGCGCTGCGCGTGCGCAACGTGCAGTGCAGCGGGCTCGCGACGGGTTCGGGCTTCGCGATCGACGCGCACACGCTCATCACCAACAGGCACGTCGTCGAGGGCGCGAAGAGCCTCCAGCTGCTCACCTACGACGGCCGGGACGTCACGGTCGAGCAGGCGACGTCGGCCGGCCTCGCAGACCTCGCGATCCTCCGCACGACCGAGGAGCTCCCCGCGCACCCCGAGCTCGCCTCGGCGGACCCTCGCGAGGGCGACGAGGTGACCGTCGTCGGCTATCCCGAGGGCGGTGCGCTCACGGTCACCCAGGGCACCGTGATCGGCACGACGCAGGATCCCTTGCACTCGACGCTCGGCGAGGTCCTGATCACCAACGCGAAGGTCGAGCCGGGCAGCTCGGGCTCGGCGGCGCTCGACGCGTCCGGGCGCGTGATCGGGGTCGTGTACGCCAAGACCGGCGACGGTCGCAGCCTGCTCGTCCCGGTCAGCACCCTGCGCTCGATGCTCGACGACACCGGAGCGTTCGCGCCCGTCGCCCCGTGCTCGTAGCGTGTCGTCCATGACGGACGACACGCGGTCATTCAGCCCAGATCTGTCGCGGCTCACGCAGGCCGCGGACGACTCGTTCTCGGTGCGCAGAGCGTTCGGAGAACCCTACGAGCACGCCGGCTCCCTGGTCGTGCCTGTCGCGAAGGTGTGGGGCCTGACGGGCACCGGCTCGGGCGGCGGCGCGGGCGCGGGCACGGGCTCCGGCACGGGCCAGGGGTCGGGCGGCGGCACGGGGCGCAGCACGGGCAGCGGGAGCGGCTCCGCGTCGTTCCGGTTCCCGCGCCGCGGACCGGCCGTCACGGCCGACGACGCCGAGCCGGGCCAGGACCTCGCGACCGCCTCGGACGGTCGGCACGTCGGCACGAGCAGCTCCGACGGCACCCGCGGCGAGGCCAACGGCGAGGCGACCGGGGAGGCCAAGGGCGAGGCCCGGGGCGAGGCCAACGGCGAGGCGCACGGCGAGGGCGGCGGCGGCGGGGGCGCGTACGGCGTGCGCGTCAAGGCGCTCGGCGCCTACGTCGTGGGCCCCGACGGCGCCGTGCGCTGGCAGCCCGCGCTCGACCTCAACCGGGTGGTGCTCGGCGGTCAGATCGTGCTCGCGACCGGCGCGCTGGCGCTCGGCTGGGCCCTCGGCCGCCGACGCCGGCACTGACCGGCACCGAGCAGCACTGACCGGCACTGACCGGCACTGACCGGCACCGCTCGCCCGGCCCCGGGACGACGGGCCGGGCAGGCGCGCACGGGCTCAGTCCGCGCGACCGATCCGCAGCTCGAGGGAGTCGACCCTCTCCCCCACGACCGCGTTGCGGGCGAGCGCCGCGTTGACCTGGCTCAGCACGAGGTCGAGCCCCTTGCGGTCGAGGCCCGCGTGGATGGCGAGCGCGACCGCGATCTCGGCGGTGCGCCCGGGCTCGGCCCGCGCCGTCTTGACGTGCATGATCGGTTCCACCGCCGCGCGGATCGACTCGGCGACCTCCGGGTCGACCCGACCGTCCTCGACGGCGGGGGCCCACACCTTGCCCTGCCCGAGCGCCCACACGGCGGGGCGTGGCACGAGCACGGTCGCCGGGCCGGCAGGGTCGACGACCAGGAGCGACCAGTTCTCGCTCACGGCCGACTGTGCGGCACGCGGCGCCTCGACGGGGACGGGCCGCGCGTCCGTGCGCCAGCGGGCCATGGTCTCGACCGACGTGAACACGGGCAGCGCGCGCCGGCCGTCGGGCGACTCGAGCGCGACGACGCCCGACGACGCCTCACGGTCGACTGTGTGGCCGTGCTCACCGGTCTCGGTCGCCTCGGCCTCGGCCAGCACGGGGACCAGCACGCGCGCCGGCGCCAGCGCGGCCACGACGTCCCGCATCGGGACGGTGCCCGCGACGTGTCCGGCCAGCGCCGCGGCGAGCGCAGGGTCGGCTGACCCGTCGTCGCCCGCGAACGTCGAGGACGGCGGCAGCGCGCGCCCGGTCACGGACGGCCCGCGACGTCGAGCGCCTCGGGGAGCGTGAACGCCCCGGCGTACAGCGCCTTGCCGACGATCGCTCCCTCGACGCCCTCGCCGACGACGGCGCGCAGCGCGACCAGGTCGTCGAGGCTCGAGATCCCGCCGGAGGCCACCACGGGTGCGTCGGTGCGGGAGGCGACCTCGCGCAGCAGCTCGACGTTCGGGCCGCGCAGCGTGCCGTCCTTGGTCACGTCGGTCACGACGTAGCGGGGGCAGCCGGCCTCCTCGAGGCGCCCGAGCACCTCCCACAGGTCGCCGCCGTCCTTGGTCCAGCCACGGGCGGCGAGCGTCGTGCCGCGCACGTCGAGGCCCACCGCGATCTTGTCGCCGTGCTCGGCGATCACGCGCGCGGTCCACTCGGGGTTCTCGAGCGCCGCGGTGCCGAGGTTGACGCGCGTGCAGCCCGTCGCGAGCGCACGCTCGAGCGAGGCGTCGTCACGGATCCCGCCCGAGAGCTCGACAGCCACGTCGAGGCGACCGACGACGTCGGCGAGGAGCTCGGCGTTCGACCCGCGGCCGAACGCGGCGTCGAGGTCGACGAGGTGGATCCACTCGGCGCCCCCGGCCTGCCAGTCGAGCGCCGCGCTCAGCGGGTCGCCGTACGAGGTCTCCGAGCCGGCCTCGCCCTGGACGAGGCGGACGGCCTGGCCGTCGGCGACGTCGACGGCGGGGAGCAGCACGAGGCGGTCAGTCATGGGTGGTGCCTTTCGGGTGGTGGTGCGCCGCGGTCGTGGCCGCGTGCGGGTCAGAGCGTGCCGAGCCAGTTCTGCAGGAGCGCGGCCCCGGCGTCGCCGGACTTCTCGGGGTGGAACTGGGTCGCGCACAGGGGGCCGTTCTCGACCGCGGCGACGAACGGCGAGCCGTGGTCGGCCCACGTCACCAGGGGCGGGCGGAACACCGAGTCGGCAGGCTCGTCGGTGCCGAGCGCGAACGTGCGCGCGGCGTAGGAGTGCACGAAGTAGAAGCGCTCGTCCTCGATGCCGGCGAGGAGGCGACTGCCCTCGGGCGCGCGGACCGTGGCCCAGCCCATGTGCGGCACGACGGGCGCCTCGAGGCGGTCGACGACGCCCGGCCACTGGCCGAGGCCCTCGGTCTCGACGCCGTGCTCGACGCCCTGGTCGAACATGATCTGCATGCCCACGCAGATGCCGAGCACGGGGCGCCCGCCCGCGACGCGACGCTCGACGACCTGGTCGCCGCGCACCTCGCGCAGGCCGGCCATGCACGCCGCGAAGGCCCCGACACCGGGCACGACGAGCCCGTCGGCCTCGGCGGCCGCCGTGCGGTCGGCGGTGAGCTCGACCTGGGCGCCGACGCGCTCGAGCGCGCGCACGGCCGAGCGCACGTTGCCGAACCCGTAGTCGAGGACGACGACGCGGGGCGCGCTCACTTCTTGCGCGCCTTGCGCGCGGCGGAGGTCAGCATGCGCATGGCCTTGAGGCGCGAGATCGACGACGACGCGACGACGCCCTCGAGCTCGTCGACCGAGGCGTGGCCGATCAGGACGTCCTCGATCGCCTCGGGCGCGCCACCGAGCACGAGGCCGGGAGCGAGCTCGTCCTCGGGCAGGCCGTCCTGCCAGCGCCGGGCGGCGAGCTGCTCGCCGCGCTTCTCGACGAGCACGAACGGCACGCCGCGGATGAGCGTCGAGAGGGCGGCCACGGCCTCCTGCGGCGCGCCGTCGGCGCGCTCGGCGAGCACCGCGAACGCGCCGACCTTGGTCGGCACCGCGTCGGCCACGACCTGCGCCGCCGAGCACAGGGCCGCGAGCGGCGTGGCCTCGGCGATCTGGGTCAGCACGACCGCGAGGTCGGGGGCGGCGTCCGCTCCCCCGAGGCTCGACAGGTCGTCGGGGATCGTGATGTCGCCCAGGTCGTCCGGCTCGCCCGCGACGCCGTCGGGGCCGACGCCGCTCACAGCGCGCCCTTGGTCGAGGGGATGCCGTCGACGCGCGGGTCGAGGGCGACCGCGGCCCGCAGGGCACGCGCGAGGGCCTTGAACTGGGCTTCGACGACGTGGTGCGGGTCGCGGCCCGCGAGCACGCGCACGTGCAGGCAGATGCCCGCGTGGTGCGCGATCGACTCGAGCACGTGCCGCGTGAGCGACCCCGTGAAGTGGCCGCCGATCAGGTGGTACTCCTGCCCCGCGGGCTCGCCCGAGTGGACCAGGTACGGACGGCCCGAGACGTCGACGACCGCGTGCGCGAGCGCCTCGTCGAGCGGGACGAACGCGTCGCCGAAGCGCGCGATGCCCGACTTATCGCCGAGCGCCTGGCGCAGCGCCTGGCCGAGCACGATCGCGGTGTCCTCGACCGTGTGGTGGACGTCGATGTGCGTGTCGCCCGTCGAGCGCACCGTGAGGTCGATCAGCGAGTGCTTGCCGAGCGCCGTGAGCATGTGGTCGTAGAACGGCACCGAGGTCGAGACGTCGGTGCGTCCGGTCCCGTCGAGGTCGATCTCGACGAGCACGCTCGACTCGGACGTCGCGCGCTCGATGCGCGCGACGCGCCTGCCTGCGGGGGATGTCACAGTCCTGCCACCTCCACGAGGGCGTCCTTGAACGCCGTCATCTCCTCCGGGGTGCCGATCGACACCCGGAGCCAACCGTCGGGCCCGACCACGCGCACGAGCACGCCCCGGTCGAGCAGACCCTGCCAGATCGCGGTGCGGTCGTCGAAGCGACCGAACAGCACGAAGTTCGCGTCCGACGCGGCGACCTCGAGCGGACGGCCCTGGTACCGGCGCGCGCGCAGCCAGTCGACCGTCGCGTCGCGCTCGGCGCGCAGCGCGTCGACCTGCGCGAGCAGCGACGCCGAGTGCGCGAGCGCCGCGCGGGCGACGGCCTGCGTGACGGCCGACAGGTGGTACGGCAGACGCACCACGCGCAGGGCGTCGACGATCTCGCGCGAGGCCGCGAGGTAGCCCAGGCGCGCGCCCGCGAGCGCGAACGCCTTGGACATCGTGCGGCTGACCGCGAGGTTCGGGTAGCGGTCGAGGAGCTCGAGCGCCGAGGGGGTCCCGGCCCGGCGGAACTCGCCGTAGGCCTCGTCGACCACGACGACGGCGCACCCGGGCTCGGCGCCGGGGACGGGCACCTCGATCTCGAGCGCGGCCTCGCAGATCGCGGCGACGGTCTCGGGCGGGAGGGCCGTGCCGGTCGGGTTGTTGGGGCTCGCGAGCAGGATCACCGACGGCGCGTGCTCGCGCACGGTCGCGACCGCGGCGTCGGCGTCGAGCGTGAAGTCGTCCTCGCGTCGTCCCTCGACCCAGCGGGTCGCGGTGTCGCGCGCGTACTCGGGGTACATCGAGTACGTCGGGGCGAACGACAGCGCGGTGCGACCAGGGCCGCCGAACGCCTGCAGCAGGTGCAGCATGACCTCGTTCGAGCCGTTCGCGGCCCAGACCTGCTCGGCGGGCACGCGCACGCCGGACTCGACCGCGAGGAAGTCGGCGAGGTCCGCGCGCAGGTCGAGGAAGTCGCGGTCGGGGTAGCGGTTCAGGCCGCGTGCGGCGGCCGCGACCTCGGCCGCGATCGTGGCGACGACCTCGTCGCTGGGCGCGTACGGGTTCTCGTTGACGTTGAGCAGCACGGGCACGTCGAGCTGGGGGGCTCCGTACGGCTCGAGACCCGCGTGCTCGGGGCGCACGGGGAGCCGGACGGCGGACGGCACGCGCGCGGCGGTCTGCGGTTCGGTGGGGGACGTCACCGCTCCAGTCTACGGACGCCGTCACGTCGTTTGCGGGGGCGTCCGTACCGCGGGCGGGTGTGACGTGCGTCAAGACGGCAGGCCACCGGGCGCCGTCGGGCAGGGTCAGGGCCGCCCGTCGGCGTCAGGGCAGGCGCACCTGCCCGTCGACCACCTCGACCTCGACCTCGGGCAGCGGCTCGGGCGACGGGCCCTCGAGCACCGCGCCGTCGGTCAGCGCGAACAGCGAGGCGTGGCAGGGGCAGCGCAGCTGCGCGTCGTCGGGCAGCACGGTGCACCCCTGGTGCGGGCAGATCGCACCGAACACGTGGATCTCGCCGTCCGCGGGCTGCGTGACGAGCAGCGGGGCGCCCTGCGCGGTGCGCACCGAGACGGCCCCGCCGACAGGCACGTCGGCGACGGCCACGAGCGGCGCGTCGTCCGAGGCCTGCGTGACCTGGTCGGCGCTCTCGCCCGAGGTCCCCGCGCACGCGGCGAGCACGAGCGCCCCCGCCCCGGCGCCGGACGTCGCGAGCAGCGTGCGGCGCGTGAGCCCGCGCGGGGTGCCGTGCGCGGCGCAGCCGCCGGGCTGGACGGTGGCCGGGGTGAGGTGTCGTTCGCTCATGCGCACATCCAATCCTGTCAGGGGGCTCTCTGCGAACCCTGTGTGCACGCCGAGTGGACGTCCTGCGAATGTGAAGAGTTTCACAAGCGTTCTGTCTGCTCTGCCACAGCGCCGGCGCACGAGCGCGCCTACCGTGGAACACATCACCACGACGCACCGGGAGAACCGCCCGGCGACGCCACCGACAGACCGCGGGAGGCCATGAGCCCTCCTGCCGAGGAGGAACCGTGAGCACCATGCGCGCAGCCGTCGTCACCAGCTTCACCGAGCCGCTCGACGTCACCGAGACGTCGATCCCGACCCCCGGACCGAACGAGGCCCTGGTCAAGGTCGAGTACACCGGCGTGTGCCACACCGACCTGCACGCCGCGCACGGCGACTGGCCGGTCAAGCCCACGGCGCCGTTCATCCCCGGCCACGAGGGCGTCGGCACCGTCGTCGCCGTCGGCGAGGGCGTCACGCGCGTCAAGGTCGGCGACACCGTCGGCAACGCGTGGCTCGCGAGCGCCTGCGGCGAGTGCGAGTACTGCGAGACCGGCTGGGAGACGCTCTGCCCCAACCAGCAGAACGGCGGCTACTCGGTCGACGGGTCGTTCGGCCAGTACATGGTCGTCGACTCGCGCTACTGCCCGATCATCCCCGACGGCGTCGAGCTCTCGGCGGTCGGCCCGATCCTGTGCGCCGGCGTCACCGTCTACAAGGGCCTCAAGCAGACCGACACCAAGCCGGGCGAGTGGGTCCTGATCTCGGGCATCGGCGGACTCGGCCACATCGCCGTGCAGTACGCGGTCGCCATGGGCCGCCGCGTGGCCGCGGTCGACGTCGACGACGCGAAGCTCGAGCTCGCGCGCAAGCACGGCGCGGAGGTCACCGTCAACGCGGCGACCAGCCCCGACGCGGCCGCCGAGATCCAGGCGGCGACCGGCGGCGGCGTGCACGGCGCGCTGGTCACCGCGGTCAACGCGCACGCGTTCCCGCAGGCCGTCGGTTCGCTGCGTCGCGGCGGCACGGTCTCGCTCGTGGGCCTGCCGCCCGAGCAGTTCCCGCTCGACATCTTCACGACCGTCCTGTTCGGCCTCACGGTGCGCGGCTCGATCGTCGGCACCCGCAAGGACATGACCGAGGCGCTCGACTTCTTCGCCCGCGGCCTCGTCACGCCGACCTACACGGTCCGCCCGCTCGACGACATCAACGAGATCTTCGGCGAGATGGAGAAGGGCGCGATCGACGGCCGCGTCGTCATGCAGATGCAGTGATCGGCCAGCACTGACCACGGGGCCGCCGGGCGCGGCCACCCCCGCCGACGGGCGGACGGCGCACGCGTCGTCCGCCCGTCGCGTGCGTCCACGCCCGGCCCGTCCCGACGGGGCACGCCGGCCGCGAGGATCCGTCGGTGGGCGCGCCTAGGATCGGCCCATGAGCTCCGCGCACCCCGACCCGGCGTCGTCCGCCCCGGAACCCACCGACGAGCAACCCACCGACGAGCACCCCACCGACGAGCAAACCACCGACGAGCACTGGCCCGACGAGCCGCCGCCGGACGACCTGTGGGACGCGCCCCCGCCCGAGGACCTGTGGGACGCGGTCCCCGCGGACGACGCGACGGGCGGACGCCCGCGCGGGCGTGGCGGGCGGGGCGCCGACGTCCCGCAGGTCCCCCTCCCCCCGCTCGCCGCCCCGGCCCTGGTCGGCCCCGCGCTGTCGACGGCCGACCTGCGCGAGGACGCCGAGACCGCGCTGCGCGCACTCGTGGGGCGCGAGGACGCGGAGCTGCGCGAGGACCAGTGGACCGCGATCGAGGCCCTCGTCGCCCGGCAGCAGCGTGCCCTCGTGGTGCAGCGCACCGGCTGGGGCAAGTCCGCCGTGTACTTCGTGTCGACCGCGCTGCTGCGGGCGCGCGGCGCCGGCCCGACCGTGATCGTCTCCCCCCTGCTGGCGCTCATGCGCGACCAGGTCGCGGCGGCCGCGCGCGCCGGGATCCGCGCCGTGACGATCAACTCGTCCAACATGACCGAGTGGGACGCGGTGCACGCGGCGATCGCCGCGGGCGAGGTCGACGTGCTGCTGTGCTCGCCCGAGCGGCTCAACAACCCGGGGTTCCGCGACGAGGTCCTCCCCCGGCTCGCGGCCGACGCGGGGCTCGTCGTGATCGACGAGGCGCACTGCATCTCGGACTGGGGGCACGACTTCCGTCCTGACTACCGACGCATCCGCACGCTGCTCGCCGAGCTCCCCGCGGGGATCCCGGTGCTCGCGACCACCGCCACCGCGAACGAGCGCGTCACCGCGGACGTCGCCGAGCAGCTGGGCGTCTCGCAGGCCTCCGCCCTGGGTGGGGTCCCCGCCGACGTGCTCGTGCTGCGCGGCGCGCTCGACCGCGAGTCGCTGCACCTGGCGGTGCTGCCGCTGCCCGACCAGCCGACCAGGATCGCGTGGCTCGCCGAGACCCTGCAGGACG
Organism: Sediminihabitans luteus; assembly: GCF_002797595.1. Lineage (GTDB taxonomy): Bacteria > Actinomycetota > Actinomycetes > Actinomycetales > Cellulomonadaceae > Paraoerskovia > Paraoerskovia lutea. The sequence goes on along the minus strand of NZ_PGFE01000006.1, from coordinate 159,766 downwards.
TCGACGGGTCGGGCATCGTCTACTGCCTGACCGTCTCGGCGGCCGAGCAGGTCGCGTCGCAGCTGCGCGGCGCGGGGCTCGCCGTCCAGGCGTACACGGGCCAGACCGACCCGGCCGAGCGCGAGCAGCTCGAGGCCGACCTCAAGGACAACCGGGTCAAGGCGCTCGTCGCGACCTCGGCCCTCGGGATGGGGTTCGACAAGCCGGACCTCGCGTTCGTCGTGCACCTCGGCGCCCCGTCGTCGCCGATCGCGTACTACCAGCAGGTGGGTCGCGCGGGCCGCGGGGTCGACCAGGCCGTCGTCGTGCTGCTGCCCGGCCAGGAGGATCGCGCGATCTGGGACTGGTTCGGGTCGCAGGCGTTCCCCGCCGAGCCGCAGGTGCGCACCACGCTCGCCGCGATGGCCGACGGGCGCACGTGGTCGACGGCAGCGCTCGAGACGCAGGTCGACCTCAAGCGGTCACGCCTCGAGGCCATGCTCAAGGTGCTCGACGTCGACGGGGCGGTGCGCCGCGTCAAGGGCGGCTGGGTCACGACCGGCGAGCCGTGGGTCTACGACGCCGAGCGCTACGCGCGCGTCGCCGAGACCCGCGCGGCCGAGCAGCGCTCGATGCTCGACTACGTCGCGACCGACGGCTGCCGCATGGCGTACCTGCGCGCGGTGCTCGACGACCCCGCGCTCGAGCCCGGCTGGCGCTGCGGGCGCTGCGACCGCTGCGGCGGCGTCGGCCTGCCCGGCGCACCCGACCCGGAGGCCGTCGCCTCGGCCCGCCAGGACATGGACCGGCCGGGCGTCGACGTCGTCGCACGCCGCCAGTGGCCGAGCGGCATGGACGCGCTCGGCGTCGACCTCAAGGGCCGCATCCCCGCGACCGAGCAGGCCGAGCCAGGGCGCGCGGTCGCGCGCATGGACGGCCTCGGCTGGTCGGGCGCGCTGCGCGGGCTGTTCGGCGCGCGCACGCCCGACGGCCGGCCGGCCGACGGCGAGACGCCCGTCCCCCTGCGCGCCGCCGCCGCGCGCGTGCTCGACGACTGGGACGCGCTGTGGTCCGAGCCCGACGCCGAGGGCGAGCGCACGCTGCTCGTGCAGGGGGTCGTCGCGGTGCGCTCGACCACGCGCCCGCAGCTCGTCGAGCACCTGTCGACGGGTCTTGCGCGGTACCTCAAGGTCCCGCTCGTGGGCACGATCGGCCCGGTTCCCGGCCGCGAGGAGCCCGGACGCCACGACGTGAACTCGGCCATGCGCCTCGCCGGCGTCGCGGGCCGGCTCGGGCTCGAGCTGTCGGACGCCGCGACCGCGGGCCTGCCCGGACGTGCCGTGCTCCTCGTGGACGACTCGACCGACTCGGGCTGGACGCTCGCGGTCGCGGCGCGCCTCCTGCGGCGCGCCGGGGCGAGCGCCGTGCACCCGTTCGTGCTCGGGGTCGGCTGATCGAGGAGGCTGGCTGATCGACGGGGCCGGTTGATCGACGGGGCCGGTTGATCGACGGGGCCGCGGAGTGGCCGGCGCAGCCGCCGACCACTCCGCGGTGTCGTCCACGGAGCGGTGCTGTCCACGGTGCTGTGCTGTCCACGGTGCGGTGAGGGCCCCGCCGGGGGCGCGGACCTCCTGGCCGGGATCCGTCTAGCCGCCCGAACGCGCCCACTCGTCGCGCAGCACGCCGTAGGCGACCGAGTCGTACCGCACGCCGCCGACGACGCGGGCGTCGCGGAACCGTGCCTCCTCGACGAACCCGAGGGACCGCGCGGTCGCGCACATCGCCGTGTTGCCGGACCACGTCGCGAGGTCGAGGCGCACCCAGTCGGTGCGGTCGAACAGCAGCGAGGTCCACAGCGCGAGCGCCTCGCGCCCGATGCCTTGGCCGCGCACCGCGGGGTCGTACAGCACGACGCCCAGGCGCGCCCAGCCCGTGGGCTCCGACTCCCAGTACCAGGACACCACGCCGAGCAGCTCGCCCGACGCCGGGTCGGCGACGACCGCGCGCGACGGCGGCAGGCCGGTGCCGTCGTCCGCGGGCGGGTGGGCCACGGCGTGCGCGTACCGCGCGGCCTCGGCGTCGGTCGCGCGCGGCAGGTAGGGCGCGTCCCACCGGTTCCATTCATGGTGCGGGCGGAGCCACTCGCGCAGCATCGCCTCGTCGTCCTCGCGACCGGCGCGCAGCACGCAGCGCTCGCCCACGACCGGCAGGACACGCCCCGCGGTCACAGGAAGCGCGCCCGCACCGCCTCGCCGTGCGCGGGCAGGTCCTCGTCGTTCGCGACCGCCACGATCCGGTCGGCGAGCACCGCGAGCGCCTCGCGGTCGTACTCGATGACCTGCACGGCCTTGAGGAACGAGTGCACGCCGAGCCCGCTCGCGAAGTGCGCGCAGCCGCCCGTGGGCAGCACGTGGTTGGACCCGGCCATGTAGTCGCCGAGCGACACGGGCGAGTACGGGCCCACGAAGATCGCGCCCGCGCTGCGCACGCGGTCGGCGACCGCGGCGGCGTCGGCCGTCTGGATCTCGAGGTGCTCGGCACCGTAGGCGTCGACCACGGCCAGGCCCTGCTCGACGTCGTCGACCAGCACGATCGCGGACTGGCTGCCCGCGAGCGCCTGCTGCACGCGGGACGAGTGCTTGGTCGCGGTCGCGAGGTCCTGCACGCGCGCGGCGACGGCCGAGGCGAGCTCGACCGAGTCGGTCACGAGCACGGCCGCGGCGAGCGGGTCGTGCTCGGCCTGGCTGATGAGGTCGGACGCGACGTGCCCCGCGTCGGCCCCGGCGTCGGCGAGGACCGCGATCTCGGTCGGCCCGGCCTCGGCGTCGATGCCCACCACGCCGCGCACGAGACGCTTCGCGGCGGCGACGTACACGTTGCCCGGCCCGGTCACGACGTCGACCGGCTCGCACAGCACGTCGCCGTCCTGCGGCTCCGTGCCGTCCGCACCGTAGGCGAACATCGCCACGGCCTGCGCACCGCCGACGGCGTAGACCTCCTCGACCCCGAGGAGCGCGCACGCGGCGAGGATCGTGGGGTGCGGCAGCCCGTCGTTGTCCTTCTGCGGCGGCGACGCGACCGCGAGCTCGGGCACGCCCGCCTCCTGCGCGGCGACGACGTTCATGATCACCGACGACGGGTAGACCGCGAGGCCGCCGGGCGCGTAGAGGCCCACGCGCTGCACGGGCACCCAGCGCTGGCGCACGCGCGCGCCACGGGCCAGGTCGACCGAGAAGTCCTCGGGACGCTGCGCCGCGTGCACCGTGCGCACGCGCACGATCGCCTCCTCGAGCCCTGCGCGCACCGCCGGCGCGAGCAACTCGAGCGCCCCCGTGATCGCCTCGGCCGGTACCCGCAGGTGGGTGGGCCGCACGCCGTCGAACCGCTCGGCGAGGTCGCGCAGCGCCGCCGCACCGTGCTGCCGGACGTCCCGGATCACGGGTGCCACGCGCGCGGCGGCGTCCTCGACGCCGAGCTCGGCGCGCGGCAGGACGTCGACGAGCTCGCGTCGGGTGAGGGTGCGGCCACGAAGATCGATGCGGGAGATCACCCTGCGAGTCTAGGGCGCCCACCCCGGGGCGGTGGAGTGAATTCCAGGTCACGGACGCCCGGCATACTGGTGCCCATGAGCGCAGCGCACACCGTGGAGATCACCGGCGACGTCATCCGGCTCGGGCAGTTCCTCAAGCTCGCCGACCTCGCCGAGTCCGGGGCGCAGGCGCGCGAGCTCGTGGCCGACGGCGAGGTGACGGTCAACGGCGAGCCCGAGGAGCGGCGCGGTCGCCAGCTCGAGCGCGGCGACGTCGTCGCGGTCGCCACGCCGCAGGGCGAGCGCTCCGCCGTCGTCGGCTGAGCCGGCCCGGCCGCCGGACGACCCCGCCGTCTGCCGGGGCCGGCGGACCTCTCCGCCGGGGCCGTCGGCCCGGTCAGTCGGCCGGGTCAGTCGGCCCGCATGTACGGCGAGCACATGATCTTGTGCGGTCGGATGCGCAGCACCACGCGCTCGGGGTTCTCGCTCAGCTCGCGGTAGCGGCGCGCGTAGCGGCGGACGGCGTCCGCGACCTCGTCCGGGTCCTCGACCATCTCCGCGGTGCCCTCGAGCGTGAGCCAGCGCCCGCCGTCGACCTGGCACAGCACGGCGGTCGCGGGCCCGTCGCTCGTCGCGACGTTGCGCGCCTTCGCGGACCGGCGGTTCGTCGTGACCCGGGCCACCCCCGCGTCGTCGTCCCACGTGAACGCGACGGGCACGACGTGCGGCGAGCCGTCGCGCCGCAGGGTCGTGAGCGTGGCCAGGTGGCGCTCGGTGACGAAGACGCGCTGCTCGGGGTTGAGTCGGATCACCGTGCGAGCCTACGGGACCGCCCGTCCCCTGCTCGCTCCGCGCCGACGACGGGCGCCTACGGGTCGTCGTACGGGACCGCCGCACGGGTGGTACGGGGAATCACGTCAATGCGCCCCGGAGCCTGACGACCCGCCCACGCCCGCTGCTACGTTCCGAGACGAGGCCCGCCGTTCGACGGGCCGCCGAGCGCCGTCGGACGACCGTCGGCGTCCTGCGCCACTCCTTCGACGATGCGGGATGGTCCCATGAAGCTCAAGCTCCACTCGTCCGTGCTCGGCCTGGCGCTGATCGGGACGGTCCTGACGACCGGCCTGACCGCGACGCAGGCCTCCGTCGCGCCGCCCGCCGCGGCAGCCACCTGTACCGCGCCCGGCTGGGCCGAGGGCCAGACCTACCCGGCCGGTACCCAGGTCACCTACTCGGGCCGCACCTACACCTCGCTCGTGACCCACACCGCGTACGTGGGCGCCGGATGGACCCCGTCCTCGACCCCGTCGCTGTGGCGCGACGGCGGGGCCTGCACGGGCCCCACGCCCACCCCCACCGTGACGCCCACCGTCACCCCGACGGTCACGCCGACGGTGACCCCCACGGTCACGCCGACGCCCACCGTCACGCCGACGGTGACCCCGACCGTGACACCGACGCCCACGGTCACGCCGACGGACCCGGCCGGCTGCGGCCTGCGCGGCAAGCCCGCCGGCAAGGTCGTCCAGGGGTACTGGGAGAACTGGGACGGCGCGAGCAACGGCGTCCACCCGGGCCTCGGCTGGATCCCGATCACCGACGCGCGCATCGCCCAGCACGGCTACAACGTCGTCAACCTCGCGTTCCCCGTGATCCGCTCCGACGGCACGGTCCTGTGGGAGAACGGCATGGACAGCGGCGTCAAGGTGCCGACCCCCGCCGAGATGTGCGCGGCCAAGGCGCAGGGCACGACGCTGCTGATGTCGATCGGCGGCGCGACCGCGGGCATCGACCTGAGCTCGGCGCAGGTCGCCGACCGGTTCGTCGCCACCATCGTCCCGATCCTCAAGGCCAACCACTTCGACGGCATCGACATCGACATCGAGACGGGCCTCACGGGCAGCGGCAACATCAACCAGCTCTCGGCGTCGCAGGCCAACCTGATCCGGATCATCGACGGCGTGCTCGCGCAGATGCCCGCCGGGTTCGGCCTGACCATGGCGCCCGAGACCGCCTACGTGACCGGCGGCAGCGTGGTGTACGGCTCGATCTGGGGCTCCTACCTGCCGATCATCAAGAAGTACGCCGACAACGGCCGCCTGTGGTGGCTCAACATGCAGTACTACAACGGCAGCATGTACGGCTGCTCGGGCGACTCGTACGCCGCCGGGACCGTCCAGGGCTTCCAGAAGCAGACGGACTGCCTCGCGAACGGCCTCGTGATCCAGGGCACGACCATCACGGTGCCCTACGACAAGCAGGTACCGGGGCTGCCCGCGCAGGTCGGCGCCGGCGGCGGCTACATGTCGCCGTCCCTGGTGAGCCAGGCGTACGGCAGCTACAACGGCAAGCTCAAGGGCCTCATGACCTGGTCGATCAACTGGGACGGCTCCAAGGGCTGGACCTTCGGCGACAACGTCAAGGCCCTCCAGGGTCGCTGACGCGCACCGCCTCCGGCTCGGGCCGGGTCACCCACGGGTGGCCCGGCCCGAGCCGTGCGGTCGACGGGGCTCAGCCGAGGCAGCTCGGCCCGAGCAGGGCCTTGAGGTCGCCGAACAGCGCGGGCGACTTCTCGACGCGCAGCGCGGGCTCGAGCTGGACGACCGTGGTGCGTCCCGGCTGCTGCAGCCGCAGCTGGACGTCGGTCACCCCGGGGTGCGTCGACAGGATCTCGCGCAGGCGCTCGACGAGGGGCTGCGTGCAGCGCGACGCCGCGAGCGTGACCGAGACCGGCGTCTCCGCGACGTTCGAGACGTCGGGCAGCGAGACCTCCATGGCCTGCAGCTGCATGGTGTCGTCGCGGCGCCGCACCCGGCCGCGCAGCACGACCACCTGGTCCTCGGCGAGGATCGTCGAGTAGGCGAGGTACGTCTCGCCGAAGAACATGACCTCGACCGCGCCCTCGAGGTCCTCGATCGTCACGGCCGCCCACGGGTTGCCGTTCTTGCTCATCTTGCGCTGGAGCGAGGTCACGAGACCCGCGATGGTCACGGTCGAGCCGTCCTGCCGGTCCTCGTCCGCCATGAGCGTCGCGACCGAGGTGTCCGCCGCACGGCTCAGCACGTGCTCGAGGCCCGAGAGCGGGTGGTCCGAGACGTACAGCCCGAGCATCTCGCGCTCGAACGCGAGCCGCTGCTTCTTGTCCCAGTCCGGGATCTGGGGCACGTCGACGCTGAAGGTCATCGCGTCGTCCGCCTCCGCGCCGAGGTCGGCGAACAGGTCGAACTGGCCCTCGGCCTCCTTGCGCTTGACGCCGATCACCGAGTCGACGGCTTGCTCGTGCACCACGAGCAGCGCGCGGCGCGGGTGGCCCAGCGAGTCGAACGCCCCGGCCTTGATCAGCGACTCGATCGTGCGCTTGTTGCACACGACGGCCGGCACCTTGTCGAGGAAGTCGGTGAACGACGTGAACGCGCCCTTGGCCTCGCGCGTCGCGACGATCGCGTCGACCACGTTCGCGCCGACGTTGCGCACCGCCGTCAGGCCGAACCGGATGTCGCTGCCGACGGCCGTGAAGTTCGCGGCCGAGGAGTTGACGTCGGGCGGCAGCACCGTGATGTGCATGCGCCGGCACTCGTTGAGGTAGAGCGCCGACTTGTCCTTGTCGTCGCGCACGCTCGTGAGCAGGCCCGCCATGTACTCGGTCGGGTAGTTCGCCTTGAGGTACGCCGTCCAGTACGAGACGAGCCCGTACCCCGCCGAGTGCGCCTTGTTGAACGCGTAGCCCGCGAACGGGACCAGCACGTCCCACACCGCCTGGATCGCGGCGTCGGAGTAGCCGCGCTCGCGCATGCCCGCCTGGAAGGGGATGAACTCCTTGTCGAGGATCTCCTTCTTCTTCTTGCCCATCGCGCGACGCAGGAGGTCCGCCTGGCCGAGCGAGTACCCGGCGAGGATCTGCGCGGCACGCTGGACCTGCTCCTGGTAGACGATCAGGCCGTGCGTCTCGTCGAGGATCACCGACAGCGGCTCGGCGAGCTCGGGGTGGATCGGCGTGACCTCCTGCAGACCGTTCTTGCGCAGCGCGTAGTTGGTGTGCGAGTTCATGCCCATCGGGCCCGGGCGGTACAGCGCGATGACGGCCGAGACGTCCTCGAAGTTGTCGGGGCGCATCTGGCGCAGCAGGGCGCGCATCGGCCCGCCGTCGAGCTGGAACACGCCGAGGGTGTCGCCGCGCGACAGGAGCGCGTACGTCGCCGGGTCGTCGAGCGTGAGCGTCTCGATCTCGACCGGGTCCTTGCCGTTCATCACGATGTTCTCGAGCGCGTCGTCGAGGATCGTGAGGTTGCGCAGGCCGAGGAAGTCCATCTTGATCAGGCCGAGGCCCTCGCAGGTCGGGTAGTCGAACTGCGTGATGACCGCGCCGTCCTGCGGACGCCGCATGATCGGGATGATGTCGATCAGGGGGTGGCTCGACATGATGACGCCGGCCGCGTGCACGCCCCACTGCCGCTTGAGGCCCTCGATGCCGCGGGCGAGCTCGACGACGCGCTGGGCCTCGGGGTCGGCCTGGTGCACCGCGCGGAACTCGCCCGCCTCGGCGTAGCGCGGGTCCTTCTCGTCGAAGATCCCGCCGAGGGAGATGTCCTTGCCCATGACCGCGGGCGGCATCGCCTTGGTGAGCTTCTCCCCCATCGCGAACGGGAAGCCGAGCAGGCGCGAGGAGTCCTTGAGGGCCTGCTTGGCCTTGATCGTGCCGTAGGTGACGATCTGCGCGACGCGGTCGTCGCCGTACTTCTCGGTCACGTACCGGATGACCTCGGAGCGCCGACGCTCGTCGAAGTCGACGTCGACGTCGGGCATCGACACGCGCTCGGGGTTGAGGAACCGCTCGAAGATCAGGCCGTGCTCGAGCGGGTCGAGCTCGGTGATGCCCATGAGGTACGACGCCATCGAGCCCGCTGCCGAGCCACGGCCCGGCCCGACGCGGATGCCCTGCGCCTTGGCCCAGTTGATGAAGTCGGCGACCACGAGGAAGTACCCCGGGAAGCCCATCTGGATGATGACCTCGGTCTCGTAGTCCGCCTGCTTGCGCACCTCGGGCGAGTAGCCGTTCGGGTAGCGGCGCCGCAGCCCGTTCTCGATCTCCTTGACGAACCAGCTCGTCTCGTCCTCCCCGGGCGGGCACGGGAAGTTCGGCATGTAGTTCGCCTTGGTGTTGAACGACACCTCGCACTGCTCGGCGATGAGCAGCGTGTTGTCGCACGCCTCGGGGAGCTCGGCCCAGGTGCGGCGCATCTCGGCCGCCGACTTGACGTAGTAGCCGTCGCCGTCGAACTTGAAACGGTCCGGGTCGGCGAGCGTCGAGCCCGAGTTGATGCACAGCAGCGCCTCCTGCGAGGCGGCGTCCTCGCGCGTCACGTAGTGCAGGTCGTTCGTCGCCACGAGCGGCGCGCCGACGGTCTCCGAGAGCCGCAGGAGGTCCTTGATCACGCGCGTCTCGATGTCGAGCCCGTGGTCCATGAGCTCGATGTAGAAGTTCTCCTTGCCGAAGACGTCCTGCAGCTCGCCCGCGACCCGCACGGCCTCGTCCCACTGGCCGAGGCGCAGCCGCGTCTGGATCTCGCCCGACGGGCAGCCGCTCGAGGCGATCATGCCCTCGGAGTACGTCTCGAGCAGGTCCCGGTCCATGCGGGGCCACTTGCCCATCTGCCCCTCGAGCGAGGCCAGCGAGCTCGCCCGGAAGAGGTTCTGCAGGCCCGTGTTGTTGCGGGCCCACATCGTCATGTGCGTGTACGCGCCGCGGGCCGAGACGTCGTCCGACTCCTGGCCCTTGTCCCCGAAGCGCACGCGCGTCTGGTCGTGCCGGCTCGTGCCGGGCGTGATGTACGCCTCGACGCCGATGATCGGCTTGATGTTCGCCGCGGTGGCCTTCGACCAGAACTCGAACGCACCGAACACGTAGCCGTGGTCGGTCGTCCCGATGGCCTTCTGCCCCAGCCGCGACGTCTCCGCGAACAGGTCGCCCAGGCGTGCTGCGCCGTCGAGCATCGAGTACTCGGTGTGCACGTGCAGGTGGACGAAGTCGTCCGTGGAGGAGGAGGTCGCTGACGGCATGCGTCGAGTCTAGGTGGCGGCGCCGACACGTCCGGCGCGCCACGCTCGTGCACAATCTCACGACCCCGCGGCCCCCCGGCGCAGGCCCGGAACGGTCAGCGCTCGAGCACCTTGACCGCGTCGCGGTGGTCGATGTCGGCGTCGAGGTAGACCGGCCCGAAGACCTCGTACCCCTGCCGCTCGTAGAAGCCCGCGGCCTGCACCTGGGCGCTGAGCAGGACCCGCACCCGGTGCGCGCCGGCGACGTCCACCGCGTGCTCGTCGAGCGCGATCCGCTCGAGCGCGGCCATGACCACCGCACCGACGCCGAGCCCGCGCGCGGAGCGCGCGACCGCGACCCGACCGACGTGGACCTCGCCCGGGTGCGCCGCGTCCGTGAGCAGCCGGCCCGTGCCGACGACGACGCCGCCCGCGTCCCGCACCAGCACGTGCGTGGTCGTGGGGTGGGTGTCGAGCGCGTCGACCTCCTCCTCGGCCGGGACGTCCTGCTCGTCGACGAACACCTCGAACCGCAACCCGTGCGCCTCGGCCAGCCCCGCGGCGTCGTGCACGCGCTCGACCGCCAGCGGACCGCCCGACGTCGCGCGCCCGGCCCCGCTCACACTTGGCTCCCGCGGACCACCTCGAGCGCGTGCGCCAGGTCGTCCGGGTACTCGCTCGTCACCTCGACGCGCGCCCCCGTGACCGGGTGGTCGAACGCGAGCCGCATCGCGTGCAGCCACTGCCGGGTCAGGCCGGTGCGCTGCGCGAGCTTCGGGTCGGCACCGTAGGTGAGGTCGCCCACGAGCGGGTGCCGCAGCGCCGAGAAGTGCACGCGGATCTGGTGCGTGCGCCCCGTCTCGAGGTGCACCTCGACGAGCGAGGCCGCCGGAAGCATCTCGAGCACCTCGTAGTGCGTGACGGACGGCTTGCCGTCGGCCGTGACGGCGAACTTCCAGTCCGAGCTCGGGTGTCGGCCGATGGGTGCGTCGATCGTGCCCGTCGTCGGCTCGGGGTGCCCCTGCGCGAGCGCGTGGTAGACCTTCTCGACCGTGCGCTCCTTGAACGCCCGCTTGAGCCCGGTGTACGCGAGCTCGCTCTTGGCGACGGCCATGAGACCCGACGTGCCCACGTCGAGCCGGTGCACGATCCCCTGCCGCTCCGCGGCCCCCGACGTCGAGATCCGGTAGCCCGCGGCCGACAGCGCACCCACGACGGTCGGCCCGGTCCACCCGGGCGACCCGTGCGCGGCGACGCCCACGGGCTTCATGACGACGACCACGTCGTCGTCCTCGTACGCGATCGTCATGCCGGGCACGGGCTCGGGCGGCGCGACCGGTGCGGTCTGCGGCTCCTGCAGGTCGACCTCGAGCCACGAGCCGGGCAGCACGCGGTCCGACTTGCCGACCGTGCGGCCGTCCATGAGCACGAGGCCCGCGACGGCGAGCTCGGCCGTGCGCGTGCGCGAGAGACCGAGCATCTTCGCGAGCGCGGCGTCGACCCGCTCGCCCGCGAGCCCGTCCGGGACCGGCAGCGTCCGGGCGGCCATCAGGCCCGCCCGCCCGCGTCGTCCGCGGACGCTGTGTCGTCCGCGCTCGCGTCGTCCGGCCGGGCGTCGGACGCCGCGACCCGGGGAGCGCCGTCGTCCGCGGTCGCGTCGCCGGTACGGGCTTCGTCGGACGACACGCGGCTGCCGTCGATCCCGATGCCGAGGATCGCGAGCAGCGCGATCATCACGGCCGCGGCGACGATCGCGACGTCCGCGACGTTGCCGATGAACACGCCGTAGTCGATGAAGTCCACGACGTGGCCGCGTCCGAACCCGGGCTCGTTCGTCAGGCGGTCGATGAGGTTGCCGATCGCGCCGCCGAGCAGGAGCCCGAAGGCGATCGCCCACCCGCGCGAGCCGATGCGCGAGGTCATGCGGACCACGACGACGACCACGGCGACCACGACGATCGTCAGGATCCAGGTCATGCCGTTGCCGATGCCGAGCGCGGCACCCGGGTTGAAGACGAGGTCCAGGCCCAGGAGGTCGCCGATCACGGGGATGCGGTCGCGGTCCGCGAGCGCGTCCTCGGCCCACACCTTCGTGAGCTGGTCGAGGACGATCACCAGGACCGCGAGGACCGCGGTCCAGACGATCAGGGCGCGGCGGGGTCCGGCCCCACGGGTCGTCGAGGGGCTTCGGTCGTCAGGCGCAGGCGTGGGCACAGCGGCAAGTCTCCCACGACCCCGCGTAGGATCGGCACCCCGGCCGGGGGCCGCACGGCGACGTCAGCGACGCTCCTCGCGCTGCTTCGCCTCGACCGAGAGGATCGCGCGCGGGTACGCCTGCAGGCGCGCCTTGCCGATGGGCAGGCCCGTGGCCTCGCACGTCGCGTAGGTGCCGGTGCGGATGCGCTCGAGCGCGCGGTTCGTCTGCTCGAGCAGGTCCCGCACGTTGTTGACGAACGTGAGGTTCTGCTCGCGCTCGAGCGCGCTCGCCCCCGAGTCGGCCTGGTCGTCGCCCGAGCCCTCGCCCGAGTGGCGCAGGAGGTCGGTCAGCTCGGCGTCCGCGTCGGCAAGCTCGGACTCGAGCCGTGAGCGGTCCTCGAGCAGCTCGGACGCGAGCTCCTCGACCTCGCGCACCGTCCACGGCTCCTCCCCGTCACGCACCGGGAACTTCTTGACGTCACGTGCGAGGTTCGGAAACTGCTGCTTGACGGCCGAGCGGGCCGCGGTGCTGAGCTTGGTCATGGAGCCTCCTGGTCCGAGTGACGCGAGAGTAGACGCGACGGCCGGTGCGCACAACACACCACGCCGTGGTGTGTCGCGCGCACCGGCCGTCGAGTGGTGACGCGCTGCCGCGAGGGCGAAGGATCAGATGCCGGGAGGAAGGTCCCCGGACCGGCTGCCGGCCGACACGTTGCCGCGCGGCGGGAGCGCGCTGCCCCGGTTGTCGAGGTCGCCCAGCAGGTTCTGCAGGTAGCTCTTGAGACGCGTGCGGTAGTCGCGCTCGAACAGCCGCAGCTCGTCGATCTTGCGCTCGAGGAGCGAACGCTCCTGCTCGAGCTGCGACAGCGTGCGGTGCGAGGTCTCCTCGGCCTCGGAGACGATGCGCGAGCCCTCCTCCTTGGCCTCGTTGATGAGGCGGTCGCTCTCCTCCTGGCCCGAGCGCACGTAGTCGTCGTGCAGCTTCTGGGCCATCTGGAGCATGCCCGTCGCGGACGCCGGCTCGGCCGGGCTCGACTGGCTCATCGCCTGCGTCATCGACGGCGCGGGCTCGACGGCCTTCGGCTCTGGCTTCTCGACCGGCGAGTCGGCGGCCGCACCGGCCCGGCTCAGCTCGGCGACACGACGCTCGGCAGCGGCGAGCTTCGACTTGAGGTCGTCGTTCTCCTCCTGCACCGCCGTGATGGTCAGGCCGACCTCGTCCAGGAAGTCGTCGACCTCCTCGATGTCGTACCCCTCGCGGAACTTCGTCGCGGAGAACTTCTTCTTCAGGATGTCTTCGGCAGTCAGCAGTGCCATCGTGTCACCTCAATGCGGTTGCGCTGTCGGTCAGGAAGATCTGGCGATCACCACGGACCAAACTAGCGGAGATTCGTCGTGGGGGCGTCGGGACGACGTCCGATGGGGCCTGCGTCACTCCGGGGCGACGTGGCGGGGCGCACACCGCGGTCCGGGGCCAGGTCCGTTCACCGTGCGATGTTCAGCGCGATGTTCGACCCGAACGAGACGACGATGAACAGGATCAGGAACGCGAGGTCGATCGCCACCCCGCCGATCCGCAGCGGCGGGACGATCTTGCGGATCGCGCGCAGCGGCGGGTCGGTCACGGTGTACAGGAGCTCGGCGAGGACGAGCATCACGCCGGTCGGTCGCCACTGGCGCGCGAACTGCTGCACCAGGTCGAGCACGAGCCGGCCGAGCAGGACGATCCAGTAGGCCCAGAGCAGCACGCCCACGAGCTGGAAGAAGAGGGTCACGGGTCAACTCTGCCAGATCGGGAGCGCGTGCAGGTGCGTGCGGCCGTCAGCTCTGGTTGTAGAACGCACCCTGGCCCTTCGGCGGTGCGGCCTTCTCCTCGCCCGTGACCTCGACGTGCTCGGGCGAGAGCAGGAACACCTTGTTGGTGACCCGCTCGAGCGCGCCGTGCAGACCGAAGATGAGGCCCGCGGAGAAGTCGACGAGCCGCTTCGCGTCGGCGTCGTCCATGTCCGAGAGGTTCATGATCACGGGCGTCCCGCCCCGGAACGCCTCGCCGATGATGCGCGCGTCGTTGTAGGACCGCGGGTGCACGGTCGTGATCCGTCGCAGGTCGGCACCGAGCCCGTGGGCGGTCCGCTCCTGCGTCGTCACCGCGCGGTGCAACGGCGTCACCTCCGCGGGGAAGTCGTGGGACACGTCCGTCTCCGTCTCGTCGTAGTCGTCGACGTACTCGTCGTCGCGGTTCTCGCCCTGGTCATCAGCGAGACCCAGGTACAACATGGCCTTGCGCATCGAACCTGCCATCGCCTGACTCCATCCTGGTCACGAGCCGTGATCTGGTCACGAACCGAACGTCCCGATGCGTCGACGCTAACCCAGGGCCCTGCGCGATCCCGGGCACGACACGCCCGGCGCGCCGGACGCGCGACGAAGGCCCCGGGCACGTGGCCCCGGCCGGAGGGGCACGGGCAGGCGGGTCCGGACGGGGCGCCGTCAGCCCGCGGGTCGCGGGCCGGGGATCGCGACCAGCCCGGCGAACCGGCCCGTGGTCGCACCCTGCTCGGTCGCCCTGCGGTGTGAGAAGAACCGCTCGTCGGTCCTCGTGCACGCACGCACGTGCGTGACCGACACGACACCGGCGGCCCGGAGCTCGGCCTCGACCCCGGCCCGCAGGTCGAGAGAGGGCGTGCCCCAGGCGGTCGTCGCGCGGGTCGCGGGCAGCACCGCGGCGACCTCGTCGCGCAACGCGGCCGGCACCTCGTAGCACCTCTCGCACACGCAGGGACCCACCGCGGCACGTAGCCGCGCCGGGCTCGCGCCCTGCGCCGCGAGCGTCTCGACGACCCGCGCGACCACCCCGTCCGTGAGACCGCGACGCCCGGCGTGCGCGACGCCGACGACGCCCGCGACCGGGTCCGCGAGGAGCACGGGCACGCAGTCCGCGACGAGCACGCCCAGCCCGACACCCGCCCCCGCGACCATCGCGTCGCACTCGGGCTCCGCGCCCGCGGCCGGGTCGGCGGCAGGCACCGCCCCAGGCGAAGCGCCGTCGCGCTGCCCGACGAGCTCGACCCGGGTGCCGTGCACCTGGCGCGCGAACCGGACCTCGGCACCGACCCACGAGGACGCCCGCTCACGATTGCGCGCGACGTCCTCGGGATCGTCCCCCGTGCCGAGGCCCAGGTCGAGCGAGTCCCACGGCGCGCGCGACACCCCGCCGTCACGCGTGCTGAAACCGGCGCGCACGCCGACACCGAGGTCGACGTCGATCACGACAGCGCGCCCCGACGGTGCGCCCACGCCGCCTATTTGAGGAAGTCGGGGACGTCGAGGTCCTCGTACCGGTTGCTCGGCTCCTCGCCGAAGATCCGGGGCACCTCGACGGCGGGCGCGGGCGCCGGGGCCTCGTTCGTCTCGGCGACCGCGAGGGCCGGGACCGGGCGCGGCTGCGTCGGGTTGAGCGAGGCGGGCACGTCGTCCGCGTCCGACGCGATGGGCGTGAGCGTGCGCGGCAGCGCGTGCGCGCCCGTCGTCGTCGGCACGGCCGGGATCGACGTCGTCTTCGGGGCGGCGACCTGACCCAGCGCACGGCCGTCCTTGCGGACCTGCGGCGTACCGCCGTCGAAGCCCGCGGCGATGACGGTCACGCGGACCTCGTCGCCCAGGGCGTCGTCGATGACGGCGCCGAAGATGATGTTCGCCTCGGGGTGCGCGGCCTCGTGCACGAGCCGTGCGGCCTCGTTGATCTCGAACAGGCCGAGGTCGGAGCCGCCCTGGATCGACAGGAGCACGCCGTGCGCGCCGTCGATGCTGGCCTCGAGCAGCGGCGAGGAGATCGCGCCCTCGGCGGCCTGCACCGACCGGTCGTCACCCCGGGCCGAGCCGATGCCCATGAGCGCCGAGCCCGCACCCTGCATGACGGACTTGACGTCCGCGAAGTCGAGGTTGATCAGACCCGGCGTCGTGATGAGGTCGGTGATGCCCTGGACGCCGGAGAGCAGGACCTGGTCGGCCGAGTGGAACGCGTCGAGCGCCGAGACCGACTGGTCCGACATCGACAGCAGGCGGTCGTTCGGGATGACGATGAGCGTGTCGACCTCGTTGCGGAGCGCCTCGATGCCCTGGTCGGCCTGGTTGGAGCGGCGACGTCCCTCGAACGTGAAGGGACGCGTCACGACGCCGACGGTGAGCGCGCCGAGCGAGCGGGCGATCCGTGCGACGACGGGTGCGCCACCCGTCCCGGTGCCGCCGCCCTCGCCCGCGGTGACGAAGACCATGTCGGCGCCCCGCAGGACGTCCTCGATCTCCTCCTGGTGGTCCTCGGCGGCCTTCTTGCCCACCTCCGGGTCCGCGCCGGCGCCGAGCCCGCGCGTGAGCTCGCGCCCGACGTCGAGCTTGACGTCGGCGTCCGACATCAGCAGGGCCTGGGCGTCGGTGTTGATCGCGATGAACTCGACGCCCTTGAGGCCGACCTCGATCATGCGGTTCACGGCGTTCACGCCGCCACCGCCGATACCGACCACCTTGATGACTGCCAGGTAGTTCTGCGGAGTTGCCACGTCGATGCCTCTCGATCTCGTCGACCTGCTGAACCTTCACCCTCAACTAGAGGGTTATAGTTATGTCAGGTTCTGTCGGGTTCGACGGTAGGTGCCGCGATCCGAACGATCAACGACCCCGCCCGCGTGTCGCGCCACGCGTCCTGAGAACGCCCCGACGTCGTCAGCCGTCGGACGGCGCGAGCGTGCCCCGGGTGATCGGCATCCGGGGCGCCGAGACGTCGTACGTCGCCGCGCCCGCGCTCTCGGGCGCCGCCATCAGGAGCTCGAGCACCCGGACCTTGAGCGCGACGTCGTCCGCGCCGCCCCACTCCACGACCGTCCCGTCGTCGAGCGTCACCATGACGTCGTCCTGCGTCTCCGCGCCCACGTGCCGCACGCGCTCGCGCAGTGCCTCGGGCATCGCGTTGAGGACGACGAGCGCGGAGTTGAGCGTGCGACGACCACCCCCCGACGACTCCTCGCGCACCTCCGCGAGCGGCAGGTCGATCTGCGGGAGGCCCGCCGGTGCGCGCTTCACGCTCGCGACCTCGACGCCGTCCGCGTCCAGGAGGGCGAACCCGCCGTCGTCCGGCACCGCGGCCGCGGGCGTGCGCGGCGTCACCTCGACCCGCAGCCCGCGCGGCCACTCGCGCGACACCTCGACGTCGCCGACCCCCCGAAGCGCGAGCACCTGCTCGCGCAGGTCGCCCGTCGCGACCCGCGGCAGAGGCACCCCCGCGGCCGACGACACGACGGCGTCGACCTGCTCGGCGTCGACGTACTCCCCCACCCCGACGACCTCGACCTGGTCGGGGTCGAGCGCCAGGACGTCGGAGAAGAACGCGACCCACACGAGGCCGCCCAGCGCCGCGAGCGACACGATCCACACCAGGGCACGCGTCCACGCCCGCCGACGGCGCATGGCGCGCTTCTCGGCGAGCCGCTCCTGCACGCCGTGCGAGACGACCGGACGCTCGGCGGTCGCCGCGCCCTGCCGCCCGCCCGCACCCTCGGTCACCGACTCCCGGCGCGCCCGCGCGGCTGCGAGGTCCACCGTGCCCGTCGTCGTGCCCACCGCCGTGCCCACCGCCGTGCCCACCGGGGTCGTGACGGGCCCGGTCTCCGCGCGCGTCGGGGCCGTCCGCCGTCCACCGGCGGGCGCCGCAGGCGCCGGGCGCCGTCGGGGCGTCGAGGGAGAAGCGCCCTGCGTCCCCTCGGCGTCCGCGCGGCCGCGCTTCGTCCGTGCAGGATCCTTGGGTGCAGCGTCCTTGCGTGCAGGATCCTTGCGTGGATCCTCCGACCGCGCGCCCGACGCGCCGACGCCACCCGACCCCTTCCCCGTCGGGGGGCGGGCCGGGGGGCGCGGACGCGCGGGCGGGCGCATCAGCCGGCCTCGCGCGCCGTCAGCAGGTCGAGCGCGAACGCACCCAGCTCGGTCACGTCGCCCGCACCCACGGTCAGCAGGAGGTCCCCCGGGGCGCAGGCGGCGACCGCGCGCTCGGTCGCGGCGCGGCGCTCCTCGACGGCGACCGCCCGTGCGGGGTCCATGTGCTGCACGATCGTCGACGCGTCCGTCACGCCATCCGGCTCCTCGCGCGCCCCGTAGATCCCGGCGACCACGACCTGGTCCGCGAGACCGAGCGCCGTCGCGAACTCCTGCGCGAAGATCCGCGTGCGCGAGTACAGGTGCGGCTGGAAGAGCACGACGACGCGACCGCCGGCCGCGACCTCGCGGGCGCCCGCGAGCAGGGCCGCGACCTCGGTCGGGTGGTGCGCGTAGTCGTCGACGACGCGCACGCCCGCGGCGTCGCCCCGGAGCTCGAACCGGCGTCCGGTCCCCCGGAACGCCGTGACCGCGCGCGCGGCGTCCGCGAGGTCGACCCCGAGCGCCGTCGCCGCTCCGACCGCCGCGGTCGCGTTGAGCACGTTGTGGGCTCCCGGGGCCGCGACCTCAAGCGGGACGCGCGTCCCGTCGTCGCCCGTGAGGACCGCACGCATGGCGCCGCCCGCGGCCTCGACGTCCGACACCACGAGGCCCGGGCCCGCGTCGTCCACCTGCGTGCCGTAGGTCAGGACGGTGCCGCCGGCCGCGCGGTGCGCGAGCGCGAGCGCGCGCGACCCGGGGTCGTCCCAGCACGCGACGAGCGTGCCGCCGGGACGGATGCGGGCCGCGAAGTCGACGAACGCCTGCTCGAACGCGGCGCGCGACCCGTAGTGGTCGAGGTGGTCGGGCTCGACGTTGGTCACGACCGCGACGGTCGGCGCGTAGTTGAGGAACGAGCCGTCCGACTCGTCCGCCTCCGCGACGAGGACGTCCCCGGCGCCGAGGCGCCCTCCGGCGACGGGCCCCTCCGGGGTCATGACCGTGCCGCCCACCGCGAACGAGGGGTCCATCCCCAGCGCGCCGAGCAGGGTCGCGATCATCGCCGACGTCGTGGTCTTGCCGTGGGCCCCGGCGACCGCGACCGCGCGCACGCCCTCCATGAGCCAGGCGAGGGCCTCGGAACGGTGCAGCACCCGCAGGCCCGCGGCACGCGCGGCGACCAGCTCGGGGTTGTCGGCGCGCACCGCGCTCGAGACCACGAGGACGTCCGCGCCGGCCACGTGCGCCGCGTCGTGCCCCACCCAGGTACGCACGCCCGCGGACGCCAGGTCGTCGAGCGTGGGCGACCGTCGCGCGTCCGAGCCCTGCACGTCGACGCCGCGCGCGGCGAGCAGCCGTGCGACGACCGACATGCCGGCGCCCCCGACGCCCACGAGGTGGACCGTCCCGAGCTCGCGCGGATCCCGCCGCCCGGTCGCCACGTGCTCGGTCGTCATCGCACGACCGCCCGCGCCACGAGGTCCGCGACCCGCGCGGCGCCGTCCCGGATGCCCGCCGCCGTGGCGGCGCGCGACATCTCGCCGAGCCGGGACGCGTCGGCCAGCAGCGCAACGATCTCGCGCTCGACCCAGGCCGTGGTCAGCTCGGCGTCGTCCACCAGGATCCCGCCGCCGGCCTCCACGAGCGGCGTCGCGTTGAGGCGCTGCTCGCCGTTGCCGATCGGCAGCGGGACGTAGACCCCGGGGATGCCGAGCGCGGCGAGCTCGCACACCGAGCCCGCGCCCGAGCGGCAGACCACGAGGTCGGCGACCGCGTAGGCGAGGTGCATCTCGGCGAGGTACTCGCGCACCGCGTACCGGGACGCCGCCGCCGGGCGCTGCGCGAGCGCCGCGTCGACGGCCTCGCGCACCGCGGCGTCCTTGCCCCGGCCGGTCAGGTGCAGCACCTGGACGCCCGCGTCGACGAGGGCGCCCGCCGCGCCCGAGACGGCGGTGTTGAGGCTGAGCGCCCCGAGCGACCCGCCCGTGACGAGCAATGTCGGGAGCGCGGGGTCGAGCCCCAGGGCCTCGGCGGCACGTACCCGCTCGCCCGCGGCGTCCGAGGCCCGTGCCGCGACGAGCGACGCGACCTCGTGGCGCAGCGGCAGCCCGGTCACGACGCCGTCGCGCAGCCCCGTGCCGGGGAACGTCAGCGCGACCGACGACGCCCACCGGGCGCCCACCCGGTTCGCGAGGCCGGGACGTGCGTTGCCCTCGTGGACCACGATCGGCACCCGCCGACGTCGTGCCGCGACATAGGCCGGGGTCGAGACGTACCCCCCGAAGCCGACGACCGCGCGGGCCCCGGACTCGTCGATCGCGGCGCCCGCCGCGCGCACCGCGGCCGCGAAGCGGCCGGGCAGACGGAACCAGTCGAGGCTCGGACGTCGCGGCATCGGCACCCGCGGCAGCGTCACGAGCGGGTAGCCGCGGCGGGGGACGAGGTCCGCCTCGAGGCCCTGCGCGGTGCCCAGCACCGTCACCACGACCCCGGCGTCACGCGCGCGCAGCTCGTCCGCGACGGCGAGCAGTGGGTTGACGTGGCCCGCGGTCCCGCCGCCCGCGAGGACGACCGAGCCGACCCGTGCGGCCGCCGGCGTCGGCGTCCCCTCGGCCGACCGTGCCTGCGCGTCCGACCCTGATGTGCTTCCCACGACTCTCCTGCGCTCCTCGAACTCGGTGGTGTGCGTCATGCCGAGGTCACGCCCGTGACCTGCGGCTGCGCCGCAACGGTACCCGCCTCACGGCACCCGACATGACCGAGAACGACCGGCGGGCGACGCTGGGGCGCGCGGCGAGCGCCTCGGCGGCTCCCGGCTCGGAGCGTGCGAACGAGATCACGACGCCGAGCGCGGCCATGGCGGCCACGAGCGCCGACCCTCCCGACGACATGAGCGGCAGCGGGACGCCGATCACGGGGAGCAGCCCGATCACGACACCGATGTTGATGAACGCCTGCCCGACGATCCAGCACGCGATCCCCGCGGTCGCGATCTGGACGAACGGGTCGAGGTGGTTGCGCACGATCCGCAGCATCGCGACACCGAGCACGGTGTAGAGCCCGAGCACGACGAGCGTGCCGAGCAGCCCCAGCTCCTCGCCGGTCACCGAGAAGATGTAGTCGTTGTCCGCGGCCGGCAGGTAGCGCCACTTCTCGCGGCTCGCCCCGAGCCCGACACCCGTCCACCCGCCCGTCGCCAGGCCGTACATGCCGTGCAGCGACTGGTAGCAGTCGTTCAGCGTGTCGACGCAGGGCCCGTAGGTGTCGCGGATGCGGCCCACGCGGTCGCCGCTCGCCTGGCCGAGCACGGCGACGGCCACGACGGCCACGGCACCCGCCCCCGCGACGGCGAAGATCCGCCAGTCCGTGCCCGCAACCCAGTAGGCGCCCGCGACGATCAGCAGCAGCACGAGGGCCGTGCCGAGGTCCTTGCCCGCCAGGACGAGCCCGACAGCGAGGCCGACGCCGATCACGCCCGGCACGAGCACGTGCCGGAGCTGGCCGAGCAACCGCTGCTTGCGACCCAGCACGAGGCCGAGCCAGAGCGCGAGCCCGAGCTTGACGAACTCCGACGGCTGGCCGCGGACCGGGCCGAGCTTGATCCAGGCGCGGTTGCCGCCCTCCGCGTCGAGGCCGAAGCCGGGCAGGAACACCAGGCACGCCAGCAGGAGCGACCCGACGAACACGGGCCACGCGGCCCGACGGTAGAACGACACGGGGAGCCGGCTCGCGACGATGACGACGACGAGCCCCGCGATCGCGTAGACGAGCTGCGGGAGGAACTTCTTGTACGCGTTGCCGCTGTCGTGGATCGAGTCGACCGACGACGCCGAGAGCACCATGACGAGGCCCAGGATCACGAGGATCGTGGTCGCCCCCACGAGGAGGTAGTAGCTCGTGACCGCGCTGTTCCAGTCGCCGAGCCAGCCGCGCCGGCGGGCGGGGGCCCTCGAGCCCCGTGCCTCGGTCACCTGGGCCACGCGTTCACCTCCGAGCGTCGTGCCCGCCGTCCTGCCCGGCGCCGAGGGCGCGCACCTCGCGCACGAACGACTCACCGCGCTCGGCGTACGAGCGGAACTGGTCCATCGACGCGCTCGCGGGTGCCAGGAGGACCGTGTCGCCCGGCCGTGCCAGGTCCCGGGCCGCCGCCACCGCGCGCCGCATCACGGTCCCAGTGTCACCGGGGTCGACCCGCACGACGCGGACCTCGGGCGCGTGTCGCGCGAGCGCCCCCGTGACGGGCGTCTCGTCGACGCCGATCACGACGGCCGCGCGCAGCGCACCGCCGCGGGCGCGCACGAGGTCGTCGTACGTCGCGCCCTTGGCGAGCCCGCCGGCGAGCCACACGACCGTGCCCGTCCCGAAGGCACCCAGCGAGGCGGCGGCGGCGTGCGGGTTGGTCGCCTTGGAGTCGTCGACGTACGTCACGCCGTCGAGCGTCGCGACGTGCTCGATCCGGTGCGCCCCCGTGCGGAACGCGCGCAACCCGTCCCGCACCGCGACCGCGGACACGCCCGCCGCACGCGCGAGGGCCGCCGCCGCGAGGGCGTCGGCGAGCACGTGCGCGGGGACGTGCCCGTCCGGGCCGGCGAGGTGCGCGAGGTCGCCCAGGGTCGCGAGCTCCGCGGCCGAGGCGTGCCGGTCACGGTCGTCCTGCGCGGCGTGGAAGGCGCGGTCGACGAGCACGTCCTCGACCACGCCAAGCCCGCCGCGACCCGGCACGCCGAGCGAGAACGGGACCGCCCGAGCGCCCTCGACGACGTCGGCCGCGGCGACGAGCGCCTCGATGCGTTCGTCGTGGGCCGGGTAGACGCACGCGACCTGCGCGCGCTCGAAGATCCTGCCCTTGGCCGCGGCGTACGCGTCCATCGACCCGTGCCAGTCGAGGTGGTCCGCGGCGACGTTGAGCACGGCGCCCGCGACGAGCGAGACGGTGTGCGTGAAGTGCAGCTGGAAGCTCGAGAGCTCGACGGCGAGCACGTCGAGGCCCGGGTCGAGCGCCGCCTCGACCACGGGCGTGCCGACGTTGCCGACCGCGAGCACCCGACGACCGTCGGCCGCCAGGATCGCGGCGAGCATCTCGACCGTCGTGGTCTTGCCGTTCGTCCCCGTGACCGCGACCCAGGGTGCCGGCCCGCCGCCCGCGGCACGGTCGACGCGCAGCCGCCACGCGAGCTCGACCTCGCTCCACACGGGCACCCCGCGCGCCACGGCCTCCGCGAGCAGCGGGCTCGTGGGCGGCCAGCCGGGGCTCGCCACGACGAGGTCGACCGCCCCCAGGTCGACGTCGGCGGTGTCGGCGACGTCCGCGTCGGGCGCCGACCGGTCGACGGTCACGAGCGACGCGACGCGCGGTCGCAGCGCGGCGGCCGCGGCCCGTCCCGAGACGCCGTACCCGGCCACGACCACGCGGGCCGTGTCGAGACGGACGTCGCCCGCGGCGTCCGCCACTAGCCGACCACCCACTCGGCGTAGAACAGCCCCGTGCCGACCGCCGCGAACATGCCCGCGATGAGCCAG
This sequence comes from Sediminihabitans luteus, assembly GCF_002797595.1. Classification (GTDB taxonomy): domain Bacteria; phylum Actinomycetota; class Actinomycetes; order Actinomycetales; family Cellulomonadaceae; genus Paraoerskovia; species Paraoerskovia lutea. The sequence continues at coordinate 136,605 of NZ_PGFE01000006.1, read as the reverse complement.
AAGCGGATCACGATCGTGACCTCGCCCCAGCCCGAGAGCTCGAAGTGGTGGTGCAGCGGCGCCATCTTGAACACGCGCCGGCCCGTCATCTTGAAGAACCCGATCTGGATGACGTCGGACATCACGATGATCACGAACAGGCCGCCGACGATCGCGGCGAGTATCTCGGTGCGCGACAGGATCGAGATGCCGGCGAGCGCGCCGCCGAGCGCGAGCGACCCCGTGTCGCCCATGAAGATCTTCGCGGGGCTCGCGTTCCACCAGAGGAACCCGACGCACGCGCCCGCGATGGCCGCGGCCACGATCGCGAGGTCCTGCGGGTCGCGCACCTCGTAGCAGCGCGGTCCCGCGCTGCTCAGGCGCTGGCACCACTGGTTGAGCTGCCACAGGTTGATGAGCACGTAGCCGCCGAAGACCATGAGCGAGACGCCCGTCGCGAGCCCGTCGAGGCCGTCGGTCAGGTTGACCGCGTTGGACCACGCCGTGATGAGGAAGTTCGCCCACACCACGAACAGCACGAGCCCTATGGTCGCGCCCGCGAAGGCCAGGTCGAGGTTGGTGTCGCGCAGGAACGAGATGCGCGTCGAGGCGGGTGTACGGAAGTTCTCGTTCGGGAACTGCAGCGCGAGCACCGCGAACGTGATGCCCACGACGCCCTGGCCGATGATCTTGCCGCGGGCCGACAGCCCGAGGCTGCGCTGCTTGCGGATCTTGGTGAAGTCGTCGAGGAACCCGACCACGCCGAGACCCGTCATGAGGAACAGCACCAGCACCGCGCTCACGCTCGGCACGCGCTGCGTCACGATCGCCGAGGCGATCCACCCGACGAGGGTCGCGCCGATGATGACGACGCCGCCCATGGTGGGCGTTCCGCGCTTGGTGAAGTGCGCGGTCGGTCCGTCCTGGCGGACGAACTGTCCGTAGTTGCGGTGCACGAGGAACCGGATGAACAGGGGCGTGCCGAGCAGCGCGACGAGCAGGCCCACGGCCGCGGCGACGAGGATCGCGATCATGCGCCGGCCCCCGCCCCGACGAGCTCGTCGCCGAGCCGCCACAGGCCCGAGCCGTTCGAGGCCTTGACCAGGACGACGTCGCCCGCGCGCAGCTCGTCGCGCAGGAGCGCGGAGGCGGTCTCGACGTCGGGCACGAAGACGACCTCGTCACCCCAGGAGCCCTCCTGCTGGGCGCCCTCGTGCACGTGGTAGGCGCCCTCGCCGACGACGACGAGCAGCTTGACGTTGAGCCGGACGGCGAGCCGACCGAGCGCGTCGTGCTCGACGCGCGAGTCGTCACCGAGCTCGCGCATCTCGCCCAGGACCGCGACCGAGCGCCGGTCCCGGCCCGCCATCACGGCGAGCGAGCGCAGCGCGGCGCGCATCGAGTCCGGGTTCGCGTTGTAGGAGTCGTCGATCACGGTCACGCCGTCGGGGCGCTCGACCACGTGCATGCGGTGCGGGCTGGCCGCGCCGACGCCGTCGAGCCGCGCCACGACGTCCTCGAAGCTCACGCCCACCTGGAGCGCGACCGACGCCGCCGCGAGCGCGTTCGTCACGTGGTGCTCGCCCACGAGGCCCAGCGTGAGCGGCGCGCGCCGCTCGGTGCCGTCGGCCTCACGCAGGCGCAGCGTCATCGACGCGTGGCCCTCGCGGCCGGTCGCGACGTCCTCGGCACGCACGTCGGCGGCCGGGATCGTCCCGTACGTCACGACGGGGCCGTCGGTGAGGTCGCGCATCGCCACGACGCGCAGGTCGTCGGCGTTGAGCACCGCGGTGCCCCCGGGCACGAGGCCCGAGACGATCTCGCCCTTGGCCTGCGCGACGCCCTCGATCCCGCCGAACTCGCCGAGGTGGGCGTGACCCACCACGAGCACCGCCGCGACGTCGGGCGGGGCGATCTGCGTCAGGTAGGTCAGGTGACCGATCCCGCTCGCGCCCATCTCGAGCACGAGGTACCGCGTCGCGGCGTCCGCGCGCAGCACCGTGAGCGGCAGGCCGATCTCGTTGTTGAACGACCCGGCGGGCACGACCGTCGGCCCCTCGGGGCGCAGGAGCGCGCCCAGGAGGTCCTTGGTGGTCGTCTTGCCGACCGAGCCGGTGACGGCGACCACGCGCAGGTCGCCCGCCGCCCGGAGCGCGGCCAGCACGTGGGCGGCGAGGCGCCCGAGGGCGTCCTGGACGTCGGCGACGACGACGCACGGCACGTCGAGCTCGCGCTCGGCGAGCACGAGCGCCGCGCCCGCGGCGACCGCCTGGGCCGCGTACTCGTGCCCGTCGACGTGCTCGCCGGCGATCGCGACGAACAGGCCGCCGGCGACGACCTCGCGGGAGTCGATCACGACCGAACCGGTCACCCGGACCTCCGGGCCGGCGACGAGCCGACCTCCGGTCGCTGCGGCGACCTGCGCCGCAGACAGCTCGATCATGCGTGGTGCTCCTTCTCGTCGTCCCTGAGGCGCAGCGCTGCGCGCGCCTCCACCCTGTCGTCCAGCGGCAGGTCGACGCCGTCGACCTCCTGGAACACCTCGTGCCCGCGCCCGGCGACGAGCACGGTGTCGTCCTCGCCGGCGTCGAGGACCGCCCGGCGGATCGCGTCCGCACGCGGTGCGACCTCGACGACCTCGACCACCGACGCCGGGTCGGCGTCGCGCGCCGCGCGCGCGCCCGCGACGACCTCGGCGCGCACGGCCGCGGCGTCCTCGCCGTGCGGGTCGTCGTCCGTCACGACGACGACGTCGGCACCGCGGACGGCGACCGCTCCCATGAGGGGCCGCTTGCCCACGTCACGCTCGCCCGTCGCGCCGAACACGACGACCAGGCGTCCCGCGGTGGTCGGTCGCAGCGCGCCCAGCGCGAGCTCGAGCGCGTCGGGGTTGTGCGCGAAGTCGACCACGGTGCGCGGGCGCGTGCCCACGAGCTCCATGCGTCCGGGGACGGCCGGCGACACGCCGTCCGCCGCCTCGAGCGCCTCGGCCAGGTCGCGCACGTCCGTGCCCGCCTCGAGCACCATCGTCAGCGCGAGCGCCGCGTTCGCGACGTTGAAGGCTCCCGGCAGGTCCGTCGAGGTGCGCAGGGCGCGACCGTCGCGGTGCCGCAGCGTGAAGCGCGTGCCCGTCGGGCCCGCGTCGACGTCTGTCACGGACCAGTCGACGTCGTCCGCGCCGCCGTCGGCCGCCCCGTCGCCGTCAGGACCGGGGACCGTCCGCAACGACGCGACCGGGACCTGCGCGGCCGCGAGCATCCGCTCGCCCCACGCGTCGTCGACGACGACGACGCCTCGGCGTGCGTGCGCGGGCGTGAAGAGCTGAGCCTTGGCCTCGAAGTAGCTCTGCAGGTCGCCGTGGAAGTCGAGGTGGTCCTGGCTCAGGTTGGAGAAGCCCGCGACGTCGAACACCACGCCGTCGACGCGGTGCAGCGCGAGCGCGTGCGACGACACCTCCATCGCGAGGGTGCGCACCTCGTCCTCGCGCATCGCGGCGAGCATGGCCTGCAGGTCGGCCGCCTCGGGCGTCGTCAGGCGGCTCGGGAGCACGCGGTCGCCCGAGCGCATCTCGATCGTGCCCACGAGACCGCCGCGGAACCCCATCGCGCGCAGCACGTGGTCGATCATGTAGGTCGTCGTGGTCTTGCCGTTCGTGCCGGTGACCGCGAACGTCGTCAGGTCGTTCGCCGGGCGGCCGTAGACCCAGGCGGCCACGTGCCCCAGCACCGCGCGCGGGTCGTCGCACACGAGCACCGGGACCCCCAGCGGGCCCTCGAGCAGGTCCGCACCCTCGGCGTCGGTCAGCACCGCGCTCGCGCCGCGCCCGACCGCGTCGGGCGCGAACCGGGCTCCGTGCACCCGCTCGCCGGGGAGTGCGACGAACAGGTCGCCCGCGTCGACCACACGGTTGTCGGAGGACACCGACCGCACGGTCGCCCCGAGGTCGACGGGCTCGGCCCGGACCTCGAGGTCGAACTGGGCGACCAGGTCACGGACCGGTCGCCCGGACGTCGTGGTCGGTCGGATGCGCTCGATCGGGGAACTCACGTGCCAAAACCTACCTTGTGCCCACGCGCTCGCAGGACGCCGCACGGGCGTCGGCACGCGCCGTGCGTCACCATTCCTGCGGCAGCGGTTCGGCCGCCTCGGTGCTCGGCGCGACGCCCGTGTGCTGCAACGTGAAGCCCATCACGTCGGCGAAGACCGGGGCTGCGACGTCGCCGCCGTAGATGGACGTGCGCGGGTCCTTGAGGAACACCGCGACCGCGTAGCGCGGGTCGTCGACCGGGGCGACGCCGATGAACGACGACATGTACGAGCTCAGCGCGCCCCCGGCACCGGCCATCTGCGCCGTGCCGGTCTTGCCCGCGACCCGGTACCCGGGGACGGCCGCAGCCTTGCCCGTGCCGCCGTCGCCGTCGACGACGCCCTCCATCATGTGCAGCACCGTCTCCGCGGTCTTCTCCGACACGACGCGCGTGCTCGTCGGTGCGGGCGCGGGCGTGAACGTCCCGTCCTCGTCGGTCGTGCCACGCACGATCGACGGCTCGACCCGGACCCCGCCGTTCGCGATGGTCGCGAACACGTCCGTCGCCTGGATCGCGTTGACCGCGAGCCCCTGCCCGAACAGCACGGTGTACTGCGTGCGCCCGTCCCAGTCGTCGACGTCGGCGAGCAGGCCCGCCGACTCGCCCGGCATGCCCAGGCCGGTCTTCTGCCCGAACCCGAACTTGCGCAGGTAGTCGTACCGGACCTGGTTCGGCAGCTCCTGGCCCGCCATGACCGTCCCGGTGTTGGACGACGCGGCGAGGATCCCGGCGAGCGTGAGGCGCTCCGTCGGGTGGTCGTGCGAGTCGTGGAACGTCTCGCCGTTCGACGTCGTGTAGGTGTCGGGCACCGAGAACTCGCTGTCGGCCTTCGCGAGACCCGACTCCAGGAGCGCGGCCATCGTCACGACCTTGCCCGTCGAGCCCGGCTCGAACACGTTCGAGACCGCGCGGCTGCCGTTCGCGACGGCCGAGGTGCTGCGGTCGTTCGGGTCGACCGCACCAGAGTCGGCGAGCGCGACGAGCTGGCCCGTGCGCACGTCCATCACCACGGCGATGCCGTACGACGCGCCGGTCGAGCGCACGGCGTCGTTGAGCGAGTCCTCGGCCTTCCACTGCACGTCGTTCAGGATCGTCAGCGCGACGTCCTTGCCGGGGACGGCGTCGACGCGCTCCTCCTCGCCCGTGGGGATCTGCTGCCCGCCCAGGCCGCGCTCGTACGTGAAGGTCCCGGCGGTGCCCGCGAGGTCGGACTCGAACATCGACTCCGCGCCCCCGCGGCCGACGAGCGACCCGTCGTCCTCCCGTCCCGTGTAGCCCACGAGGTTCCCGGCGACGGTACCGGCCGGGTACAGGCGCTCGGCGGTCAGCGTCGTGCCGATCATCGACGACAGCCCCAGGCCCGCGATGACGCGCTGCACCTCGGGCACGACGTCCTTCGCGAGCACCTTGTGCCGGTTGAACGACGCGCCGTCCGCGGGCACGAGCTCGGCCGCGAGCTCGAGCGGGTCACGACCGAGCGCCGGGGCGAGCAGCCGCGCGACCGCGACCGCGCCCCTGCCCTCGACCGTCTTGCCGTCCACCTTCTGCCAGTCGGCCGGCACGAACTCCGCGATGACCTTCTGGTCGGCGAAGACCTCGTACCGCTCGACCGAGGTGGCCAGCACGACGCCGTCCGCGTCCGTGATGTCCCCCCGGTGCGCGAGCTCGGTGACCGTGCCCAGACGGCTCTCGAGCGCCTCGGCCGCGACGGCCGGGCCGTTGATGCCCTGCACCTGGACCAGGCGCGCGGCGAACACCGCGACGACGAGCGCGGCGATCACACCGAGCACGCGCTGACGGCGGCGGGGTGACCCGGCAGGTCGCGGCGCACGCGTCGCCGCAGGACGTGCTGCGGCGGGACGGGCAACCGTCCGCGGTGCCGCTGGCCGAGACCCGCCCGAGCGCGAGGAGACCGCGGTCCCGCGTGACGACGCCGCCGGACGTCGCGCGGACGTCGGCCGGGCGCCCCCCTTGCCCGAGGTCTTCGCCCGGGACGGGGTGCGCCCTGCCTGACGCGGCGTCGTCACGGCGTGGTCTCTCCCTCACCCACCCCGAGGAGCGTGCCGTCGGCGAGGCTCAGCATCGCCGGGTGCTGCGCCTCGACCATGCCGAGCGCGCGCGCGCTCGCCGGGAGGGCCGAGCGCGCCTGCTCGACCTGGGTCTGCAACGTCTGGGTGTCCTGCGCCACTCGCCCGAGCTCCACCTGGTAGGACGACATCGAGTACGACCCGTTGGCCATGGCCGTGTTGAGCAGCAAAGCACACAGCAGCGCCCCGGCGAGGATCGACATGCAGAGCACGAGGAACCCGAGCCGGGAGCGGGACTCCTCGGGCGCACGGACGACCTGGAGGGACGGCCTCTGGCGACGTGCCGGAGCGGCGTCGGAACGGCGGACGGCGGGGCGTGGTGCCGTGGCGGCGGCTCGAGCGCTCATCGGTGCTTCTCCCCTGCTTCGGGACGACGGAGGTGGTCTGGCGTGGGGCGGACCCGCTGTGCGGCACGCAGCCGCACCGAGGCGGACCGCGGGTTCTGGGCGACCTCGTCGGGGTCGGCCTCCTCGGCGCCCCGGGTCAGGAGCGTGAGGTACGGGCGGTGGGTCTCCGGCTCGACCGGCAGCCCGGCGGGTGCGCTCGAGACGGCCCCCCGGGCGAGCTCGCGCTTGACGACGCGGTCCTCGAGCGAGTGGTACGACTCGACGACGATGCGACCGTCGACCGCGAGCGCCTCGACGGCCGCGGGCACGGCGCGCTCGAGCACCTCGAGCTCGCCGTTGACCTCGATGCGCAGCGCCTGGAACGTGCGCTTCGCGGGGTTGCCGGCGTTCTTGCGGGTCGCCGCGGGCACGCACGCCCGGACGAGGTCGACGAGCCGGGCGCTGCGCTCCCACGGCTCCTCGGCGCGCAGCCGCACGACGCCCTCGGCGATGCGCTGGGCGAACCGCTCCTCGCCGTAGTCGCGCAGGATCCGGGTGAGCTCGCGCACGTCGTACGTGTTCAGCACGTCGGCCGCGGTCGCCCCGGTGCTCTGGTCCATGCGCATGTCGAGAGGGGCGTCGCTCGCGTAGGAGAAGCCGCGGTCGGTCTCGTCGATCTGCAGGGACGAGACGCCGAGGTCCATGAGGACCCCCTGGACGCCGTCGAGGCCGAGTCCGGACACGACGTCGCCGATCTCGTCGTACACCGCGCGCACCGGGGTGAACCTGTCGCCGAACCGCGCGAGCCGCTCCGACGCGAGCCGGATCGCCTCCGGGTCACGGTCGATCCCCACGACGCGTGCCGTGGGGATCTGCTCAAGCACCGCCTCGGTGTGGCCCCCCATGCCGAGGGTGCAGTCCACGAGAACCGCGCCGGGCTCCTGCAGCGCGGGAGCGAGCAGGTCGACGCACCGCTGGCGCAGCACCGGCAGATGCCGCCCGGCGGCGTCGCTGCGGGGCTCGCGCGCCTCGGGTGCGTCGTTGGTGCTCATCCGACCTCCTGGGTCCTTGCGACCGGCCGTCCGACCAGGTCTCCCTCCGCGACCTTCTGACGCCGGGGAAGTGCGTCAGATCGGGCGGGAGGAGGCCTCGTCCTACGGGCGGTACCGTCCTTCGTCTCGTGTCGTGCGTCAGAACTGCATGGGCGGGAGCACCTCCTCGGCGATGTCGGCGTAGGCCGCCTCCTTCTCCGCCAGGTACTCCTCCCACGTCGTGAGGTCCCAGACCTCGACCCGGGTCGCCGCGCCGACGACGGCCACGTCCCTGCCGAGACCGGCGTACTCGCGCAGCCGAGCCGGGATGGAGATGCGGCCCTGCTTGTCCGGGATCTCGTCGCTCGCTCCCGAGAGGAAGACCCGCAGGTAGTCGCGTGCCTGCCGGCTCGCGACCGGCGCCTGCCGGATCTGCTCGTAGGTGCGCCGGAACTCGTCCATGGGAAGCAGGAAGAGGCACCGGTCGTGCCCCCGCGTCATCACGAGACCCGGAGCGAGCTGCGGGCGGAACTTCGCGGGGAGGATGAGCCGTCCCTTCTCGTCGAGGCGTGGGGTGAACGTGCCCAGGAGGAGGCCAGACATCCCCGTGAACGTCTCGTCCATCGGTCGCACCGCCCTCCGGCTCCCGGTCCCTCCACGGTACTCCACTCTCCTCCACCAGGCGCGCTCAAACGACCTCGGTTCACCCGTCTTCGCCAAATCTCCGCAGGTCACAGCCGTGGAGCGAGGGTGGAGGGATTCGCTCCGCCGGCGCGCCCCTGGCCCCCACGGACGTCCGCCCGGCCGTGCGGAGCGCCCCCGACGGCCCCGGTGACGCGCGGACGGGGCCGAGGTGGAGCACAGTGGTGGACACGGTCACGGCAGGACCGTGCGTCCACTACGCTCGGCGCCGAGCCTGACGAGAACCCGTGCCACCGGAGGTCACCGTTGTTGTCTGAGAGCACCGTCGCCCCGCCCGTGGGGGCTCCCGACCTCGCCGAGGTGTCCGCCGTCGCGCAGCGCGTCCGCGAGGCGGTCGGCCGGGTCGTGTCCGGCGGGGACGACCTCGTCCGCACCGCCGTCGCCGTCCTCCTCGCCGAGGGGCACCTGCTGATCGAGGACGTCCCCGGCGTCGGCAAGACCACGCTCGCGCGGGCGCTCGCCCGCGCGATCGACGCGACCACGGGCCGCGTGCAGTTCACGCCCGACCTCCTGCCGAGCGACCTCACGGGCGTGAGCATCTACCGCGCGGAGAAGCACGAGTTCGAGTTCCGGCCGGGACCGGTGTTCGCGAACATTGTCATCGGCGACGAGATCAACCGTGCGTCGCCCAAGACGCAGTCCGCGCTGCTGGAGTGCATGGAGGAGGGGCGCGTGACGGTCGACGGCACGACGTACCAGCTCCCGCGCCCGTTCCTCGTGGTCGCGACGCAGAACCCCGTCGAGATGGAGGGCACCTACCCGCTCCCCGAGGCGCAGCGCGACCGGTTCACGGCGCGCCTCACCGTCGGCTACCCCGACGCCGCCGCGGAGCAGCGGATGCTCGACGACCGGGACGCGTCCGACCCGCTCGACGCCCTGTCCCCCGTGACCGACGCCGCGGCCGTGCGCCGGGCCGCGACCGCTGCACGATCCGTGCACGCCTCGCCCGCCGTCAAGCGGTACGTCGTGGACCTCGTCTCGGCGACCCGCACCGACGCGGCGCTGCGCCTCGGCGCGTCGCCCCGGGCCTCGCTCCAGCTCCTGCGCGTCGCCAAGGCGGTCGCCGCGGTCGAGGGCCGCGACCACGTGCTGCCGGACGACGTGCAGAACCTCGCCGTCCCCGTGCTCGCGCACCGTGTCGTGACGTCGACCGACGCACGGCTCGACGGCGTCGACGGGGAGGCCGTGATCCGACGGCTCGTCGCCGCCGTCCCCGTCCAGCCCGGCACGACGACGCGCTGACGTGGCACGGACCCCGCACCGCGCGCGTCGTCCGGGCACGACGCGTCTCACGCGCCGCGGGACGGTCCTGCTGGTCGTGGGCGGGCTCCTCGTCGTGGTCGGCGCGGCCCTCTCGCTGCGCGACGTGGTCGGGATCGGCGCGGCAGCCGTGCTCCTCGTCGTCGTCAGCGTGCTCCGGCTCGCGCTCGAACGGTACGACCGCGGTCGTGGCGCCCTGCGCGTCGTGCGCCGGGTCGAGCCCAACCCGACCACGCGCGGCCGGGCGGCCGAGGTAACCCTCGTCGTCGAGCCGGTCGTCCCGACCCCTGCGACGCGCCACCGGCTCGCGACGCTCGACGTGAGCGAGCAGGCATCTCGAGAGCTGTGCACCGAGCGGTCGCTGCGCGCGACCGTGCGCCGTGAACCTTCCCGGCTCGTGGTGACGTACCGGCTCACGCCCGCACGCCGCGGCGTGCACGCCCTCGGCCCGGCGCTCGCGGCGCGCACCGACGCGTTCGGCCTCGTCCGCACCACACGCCCTCTCGGCGGGCTCGCGTCCGTCGTCGTGCGTCCCCGGACGACGCCGCTCGGGACGACCCGGCACACGTCGGCGGAGGCGGGCGCGACCGTCTCCTCAGGCGCCGCGATCGCGTCGTGGGAGGACTCCCTCGTGCGCGAGTACGTCACCGGCGACGACCCGCGCCGCGTCCACTGGCGCAGCGTGGCCCGCCGCGGACGCCTCATGGTCCGCGCCGAGGAGGGCTCGGGCCTGCCGCCCTCGGTCGTCGTCCTCGACCGGGGCCTCGTCGTCGAGCACGGACCCGCCGCGCGCGTGGACGCCGGCGAGTGGGCGGTCGAGCTCGCCGCCTCGCTCGCGGTCGCGATGCTGCGCTCGGGACGGCCCACGCACCTGCTGCCCTCGGGGTCGGCGACCGTCCCGACGTCGTCCTCCGGCTCCGCCCAGGCCGTGCTCGACTCCGCGGCCCGGGTGCACGGCGCCACGCAGGACGAGGCCGTGACGGACCTCGTCGCGACGGCACGTGCCCTGCAGCACCAGGAGGTCCGGTCCGTCGTCGTCGTCGCGGGCATGGTGACCGCCGAGGTCGTGACGGCGCTGGGCCGCGTCGGCGCGACGCGACGCACCCTCGTGCTCGTCCGCCCGCCGCAGTCACCTGCCGAGGACGGCGTGGGCCGGCTCCGCGCCCACGGGTGGCACGTGATCCGCACGCACCCGCACGAGGCGGTCGAGCAGGTCTGGACCGCCGTGCACGAGGAGACCCCATGACCGACCGCACGCGCCGGCGGGCCACCTGGCCCGTCACCGCGCTCCTCGCCCTCGCCACGTTCGCCGCCACCTGGGGACTCTCCCCCGTCGTGACGACCCGCTCGTGGCCGCGCGACACCGCCGCGGCCCTCGTGCTGGTCGCGGTCGCGGTGGCGGCGACCCGCGCCCTCGCGGTCGGCCGCGCGGACACCACGTCACGGCTCCGGTCCGTCACACCGACCCTCGTGGGCGCGCTCGTCGGCGCCTGGATCGTGCTCGCCCGCTTCGCCGGCCCGACCGGCCGGACCGACCTCTTCGTCGGGCTCGAGTCTTTCGGTCGCGCGAGCGACCGGTTCGGGGCGGCTCTGGACGCGATCGCGGGGTCCGTCGCGCCCGTGCAGGGCACCCTCCCCGTCGCGATGCTCGTCGTGGCGGCGAGCGTCGCGCTGTTCCTCGTCGCCGACCTGATCGCCGTCCCCGGGCGCCGACCCGCGCTCGCGAGCGTTCCCGTGCTCGTGCTGTGGATCCCCTCGCTCGTGCTCGCCGAGCGGGTCCCGACCGCCACCTTCGTCGGGACCGTCGCCTGCCTCGTGCTCGTGCTCGCCGCCGACCGCGGCACGAGGTCCGGGACGCGCTCGGCCCGCGCGGTCGCCGCCGGCTCCGCGGTCGCGGCCACCGCCGCGGTGACGGCCCTCGCGCTGGCCGCCGGCGGGGCGAGCGCGACACTCCCCCGGTTCGTCGCGGCCTCGTGGTCGGACGCGTTCACCGACCCGGGTCCCGGCATGCAGCTCTCCGACGACCTCGACATGCAGCAGGACCTCGAGTCGCGCTCGACCTACCCCGTGCTCTCCTACACGCTCGAGGACTCCGACGCGTACGACGGCGTACTCCGCGTCTACACCCTCACCTCGTTCGACGGCACGCGCTGGCACCGCGACGACCGTGCCGAGGGCACGTCGTTCGCCGCCGACGAGGTGCTGTGGCCCCAGGCATCGCCGGACAAGGGGCAGAGCACGACCATGGCGGTCACGCTCGCGGGCTACCGGGACTCGATCGTCCCGATCCCGATCGAGCCGCGTGCGGTCGACATCGCGGGCACCTGGTCCTACGAGCCGCGCTCCGACGAGCTGCGCGGCGACGACACGACCGACCCGGGCATGGGCTACACCGTGGAGGTCTCGCCCCGGGACCTCACGCCCGAGAGCCTCGGCCGCACGCGCGGCGACGACCTGTCCGAGTCGCGCTACCTCGACGTCCCGCAGACGTCGCACACCGAGGACGTCGCGGCCGAGGCCCTCGCCGTGACCGCCGGCGCGACCACCCGGTTCGAGCAGGCCGTCGCGCTCCAGGAGTACTTCCGCGACACCTCGCGGTTCCGCTACGACACGGCAGTCGCGCCGGCCGCGTCCGACGACGCGGTGTGGGACTTCCTCACCGACCGCTCCGGGTACTGCGTGCAGTACGCCACGAGCATGACGGTCATGGCTCGCGCCCTGGGGATCCCCGCCCGCGTCGGCGTCGGGTACCTGCCCGGGCAGGTGCAGCGCGACGGGAGCTACCTCGTGAGCGCGCAGCGCGCGCACGCGTGGCCCGAGCTCTACTTCCCCGGCAGCGGGTGGGTACGGTTCGAGCCCACCCCGTCCCAGCGGACCGGCGCCGCGCCGGAGTACACGCTCGAGCAGACGACGGGGACGACGCCCGCGACGGCCGCCCCGCAGGAGGTTCCCGACCTCGCGCAGCAGCCCGCGCCCGCGCCGGTCGCGACCGCGACCTCCGCACCGGTCGCCGCTCCCGCGGCCGGCGGGCGGGACGAGACGCCGTGGCTGCTGTGTCTCGTCCTGGCGAGCACGCTCACGGTCGGGGCCGGCCTCGCCCTCGTCGCCGTGCTGCGCTCTCGTCGCCGGGCCACCGCCGACCGCGACGTCGAGGACGTCTGGGACGCGCTGGGCGGCGACCTCGCACGCCTCGGGGTGGGATGGAGTGCGGCGACCACGCCACGTCAGGTCCCCGACCACGTCCTGCGGGCGGCGTCCCGCGACGGGACCGTGACGATCGCGGACGACGCCGCCGACGCCCTTCGAGAGCTCGCCACCCTCGTCGAGGGGGCGCGCTACGCCCGCGAGGGCTCACAGCGGCCCGTGGCCGAGGCCGACGCGCTGGCCGCCCGCGTCGTCGCCGGCACGACTCGGCTGCGCGACGACCGACGCGCACGCGTCGAGGTGTGACGTCGATCTCGTGACACGGATCGCGCAGGTGACTGTTGCCGAGGAGTTGAACGCATCACCGTCTGAGGTGCATCACCATCGCACCACCGTCTGAGACGCGTCCAGGTGTGCGACACATCCAGACGTGAGACGCAGGAGAGAGCGTCGATCCGAGGGGTCGACCCCCGCTGCGACGTCGACGCCGGAACGCCGCCCCGGTGGAGAAGCCGCTGAGTCAGCGGCCGTTCTCACCCCGTCGGCGGTCCCAGCGCTCCTCCATGCGGTTCATGAAGCCCTTGCGCGACGTCGAAGTGCTGCTCGGTCGCGGCCTCGTGCTGCCGTCCTCCTCGACGACGCCCGTCGGGCCCGTGCGGCGCTTGGGCGCGGCGAACGCGAACGCGACGCCGACGAACATCACCACGAATCCACCGACGCCCAGCCAGATCATGTTCTGGTAGACGCCGAGCACGAGCACGAGGAGCCCGACCACCACACCGGCGGCCGCGATCGCCCAGCGCAGCCCGGACCGGGGCGCAGCGGACTGCATCGTGTTCGCCAGCCGCGGATCGTCCGAGGTCAGCGCTCGCTCCATCTGCTCCAGCACGCGTTGTTCGTACTCAGAGAGAGGCATCAGAACCCCCGGTTCTTCCCGCAGCGGTCATATACGAGTCAGGATAGTTCGACATCACCGCAGGTGGAAGTCGAACGGGCGGTCTCGTCGTGCGGATGACTCTAGTCGCTCCTGACGACGTGTCAGGACGCGGCCACGCGCAGCGGGACCTCGACGAACCCGGCCCGCGGGTCGAGGGCGAGCGCGACCTCGTCGCGAAAGTCCTCGGCGCACGCGAGCAGCTCGTCCGCACGCTCGGCGTCGACGGCGTCGTCCCGCCCCGACTCGACGGCCGACCGTTCGCGGGCACCGCCGGCGAAGTACGACGACCACGGCGCCAGCTCGGGGGCCGCGACCGCGAGGAGCTCCCAGACCGTGCGCGGACGACCCCGACGCGCGGTCGTGCCGCGGGCCGAGACGAGCGCCGCCGCGGCACGGAGCGCCGCCAGGTGCGCGTGGACGAACCTCTCCCCCGGACGCTCGGCGCCGATCGCCGCGACGAGCTCGGCGTCGGCCCGCGCGAGCCCGCGCACCGCGGCCCGTCGGAGCGTGGCACCGGTCTCGTCGGGCCGCAGGCGCGCCACCGCGTGGACGGCGTCGTGTGCGCTCATCGTCTCTCCACCCCACTCGTCGCTCGAGCCGCACCCGGTGCGGCGTCCGTGCCAGGAAGGTCGTCCCACCCCCCGACGTCCGATCGCCCACTACCGTGAGCCCATGGCCCGAAGCTCCCGGCGCGCCCCGGCCCGACGATCGTCGGCGTCAGGGCCAGCAAACACCCGACCACCGACACTCCCGCAGGACGAGGTCGAGACCTCGACCGGACGGGTCCGGGTCGACCGCGACCCGGACCGCGACTCCGCGGTGACGCTCGTGGTCAACGGCGTGCCGAGCTCGCACCTCGACCTGGACGACCCCGGGTTCCTGGCGTTCGAGTACATGCAGCAGATGGCCGCGGCGATCGACCTCGTCGACGGTCCGCTGCACGCGGTGCACCTCGGGGCGGCGGGATGCACGCTCGCGCGGTGGATCGACCACGAGCGTCCCGGCTCGCGACAGCTCGCGGTCGACATCGACGGTCGCCTGCTCACGCTCGTGCGCGAGTGGTTCGCCCTCCCCCGTGCCCCTCGGCTCCGCCTGCGCGAGGCCGACGCCCGCGCCGCGGTGACGACCTTGCGCCCGGGCAGCACCGACGTCGTCGTGCGGGACGTGTTCGCGGGCGACGTCACCCCCGAGCACGTCACGACGGTCGAGTTCGTCCAGGAGGTCGCCCGCACCCTGCGACCGGGCGGCCTCTACCTGGCGAACTGCGCGGACCGACCTCCGCTGACGGGGTTGCGCACCGAGATCGCGAGCCTCCTCGCGGCGCAGGACGACGCGGGCGCGCCGGTCTTCAGGCCGCAGGACGTGGGCGTCGTCGCCGAACCCGCGCTCTTCAAGAGCCGCCGCTACGGGAACTTCGTGCTGGTGGCCCGGGCACGCGCGGCCGGCGATGACGGCACCGCCGAGAGCGGCGAGGCCGGTGGGCTCGCCGACACCGGGCTCGCCCGCGCCCTGCGGTCGTTGCCCGTGCCCGCACGCCTCGTCAGCGGGACCGAGGCCGTCGCGCTGTGCGCGGGAGCACGTCCGCGCGTCGACCCGGCGCCACCGGCCTGACCGGCACGTCCCCGCGAGACCAGCGACGGGACGCGCGAAGGGCCGCGCACCAGGCGCGGCCCTTCGTGCGGTCCGGCGAGCGCCGGGCCTGGATCAGAGCGGACGAACCTGCTCCGCCTGCGGACCCTTCGGCCCCTGGGTGATCTCGAACTCGACCCGCTGGGCCTCCTCGAGCGTGCGGTATCCCTGCGTCTCGATCGCGGAGTAGTGGACGAACACGTCAGCGCCGCCACCGTCCTGGGCGATGAACCCAAAACCCTTCTCCGCGTTGAACCACTTCACAGAACCCTGCGCCATGCTGTCCCTCATGTCCTTCTGCCCGACCAACGGACGTTCGCGAACGTGCCCTGCGCTCGTTCGTCAGGTCGTCGACCTGCGACGACGGCCACAGTTTTGCACGCTGGCGTGACGTACGCCATGCCAGACACGCACCAGATCGTCACTATTCGGTCACGCGACGCTCACGGCAGGCCGTCGTCGGGCCCGAGGATCAGTCGCCGCGCTGCTGGAGGTAGCGCTCGAACTCCGCGCCCAGCTCGTCGGCCGTGGGGATCGGCGCCGAGTCCGCGAGCAGGCTCGTGCGGCCCACCGAGCGGCTGAACGCGTCGTACTGCTCCTCGAGCGCGTGCACGACGGCGGCGACCTCGTCGGACTCCGCGACCTGCCGCTCGACCTCGACCTGCGCCTCCCGCACGTCCTCGTCGAGCTCGCCCAGCGCGAGGTCGAGGCCGGTCGCACGTTGCACGTGGTCGAGCGCGACCGCGGCCGCGGGCGGGTACGGCGACTGCGCGAGGTAGTGCGGCACGTGCACCGCGTAGCCGAGCGCGTCGCGCCCCCGCTGGCCGAGTCGCAGCTCGAGCAGGGCCGCAGCGCTCGCGGGCACCTTGACCGTGCCGAACCACGAGGTCCTGTCACCGACGAGCTCGGGACGCGTGCCGTGCGCGGTGACGGACATCGGCCGGGTGTGCGGCACCCCCATGGGGACGCCGTGCGCCGTGACGGTCAGGGACACCCCGAACCGCTCCACGAGACCGGCGACGGCTGCGACGAACCGCTCCCACTGGAGGTCGGGCTCGAACCCGTGGAGGACGAGGAACCCCGTCCCCTCGGCGTCACGGACGTGGTCGATCGCGAGCACCGGCTCGTCGTAGTCGCTCCAGGTGTCCGTCGCGAACGTCATCGTGGACCGCTTGGAGCGGTAGTCCAGCAGCTGGTCGACGTCGAACGTCACGAGCCGCACGCTGCGCAGCGTGCCCTGGAGGTGGTCGAGCACGAGCTCACCCGTGCTGCCCGCGTCGACGAACCCGCGCAGCGCGTGGATCAGCACCGGTCCGACCGCACCCTCGGCCGCCTCGGCGAGGGGCCCGAGCTCGGCGGCCACGGCCGCCTCGTCGACCGTGTAGATGTCGTGCGGATCCAGCACCAGGTCCTCCATCGTGATTCGTCGTCGCTCGCGTGCCGGGCGCACGGCCCGACGTCGGGAGAACGTCGCCGCGTCCGAAATGCTTCCCGCGCGCGGCCCGCCGCCACGGGTCAGTGACCGGGCAGCCGGACCACCGAGACGAAG
Organism: Sediminihabitans luteus; assembly: GCF_002797595.1. Taxonomy (GTDB): domain Bacteria; phylum Actinomycetota; class Actinomycetes; order Actinomycetales; family Cellulomonadaceae; genus Paraoerskovia; species Paraoerskovia lutea. The sequence goes on along the minus strand of NZ_PGFE01000006.1, from coordinate 119,873 downwards.
AAGTCGTCGATCTGCCGGACGACGTCGATGAACCGGTCGAAGTCGACGGGCTTGGTGACGTAGGCGTTCGCGTGCAGCGCGTAACTGCGCACGACGTCCTCCTCGGCCTCGGACGTGGTCAGCACGACGACCGGGATCTGCCGCAGCTCCGGGTCGCCCTTGAGCTCGGCCAGGACCTCCCGCCCGTCCATGCGCGGGAGGTTGAGGTCCAGCAGGATCAGGTCGGGCGTCGGGGCGTCGGCGAAGTCGCCGGTCTTGCGCAGGAACTCCATCGCGCTCACGCCGTCCGAGACGACGGAGAGCCGGTTGGTGACCTTGTGCTCCTCGAACGCCTCACGCGTCATGAGCACGTCACCCGGGTCGTCCTCGACGAGCAGGACGTCGACGACCTTGTGCGAACCTGTCACTTCGTGCTCCTCCGCTCGTGGGACGGGCCGAGCCTAGCCGACGTCGCCGGGTTCGCGTCCCCACTCCTCGGCGGCCGTGACGTAGCGGTGCGCGAGCGTCCAGTGCACCGCCGTGCCGCCCCCCTCGACGCCGTCGATCCAGATCCGACCCCCGTGGTACTCGACGATGCGCTTGCACATCGCGAGCCCGATCCCGGTGCCCCCGTAGACCTCCTTGGCGTGCAGCCTCTGGAAGATCACGAAGACGCGCTCGGCGTACTGCGGGTCGATCCCGATCCCGTTGTCGGTGCAGACGAGCTCCCAGTGCGTGTCGCCCGACACGACCGCGAGGTGGACCCGCGGCGCACGGTCGGGGCTGCGGAACTTCACCGCGTTGCCCACGACGTTCACGAGCAGCTGCTCGAGCAGGGCCCGCTCGCCGTGCACCACCGGCAGCGGGTCGTGGGTCACGACCGCGCCGCACTCGCGCACCCTGTCGTCGAGGACCTCGAGCGCCGCGGCGAGCGCGACCTCGAGGTCGACGTCCTCGCGCGCACCCCCGGAGCGCCCCACCCGGGAGAAGCCGAGCAGGTCCTGGATGAGCCGCTGCATGCGCTTGGCGCCGTCGACCGCGAACTCGATGTACTGGTCGGCACGGTCGTCGAGCTGCCCGCCGTACCGCTTCTTGAGCAGCTGCGTGAAGCTCGCGACCTTGCGCAGCGGCTCCTGGAGGTCGTGCGAGGCGACGTACGCGAACTGCTCGAGGTCCCGGTTCGAGCGTTCGAGCTCGGCCGTCTGACGGGTGAGCAGGGCGTGGGACCGTTCGACCTCGCGGCTCGAGCGCTGGATCTGGGCGGCCTGGTGGACCAGCTCGGACCGCAGTGCCTCGACGTCGCGCGCGAGGTCGGCGACCTCGCCCGACCCCACCACCTCGATCGCTCCCTCGTGGTCGCCCGTCCCGGCCCGCCGCACGTCCGCCGCGAGCGCCGCGACGGGCCCGGAGAAGCGCCGCTCGACCGTCCGCCACAGCCACCAGGACGCCGCGACCACCGTGAGGACGAGCAGGACGACGAGCCCGTAGAGCGCGCTCATCCAGCGCTCGAGAGCCGCGAGCTCCTGCGTGCGGAGCGCGTCGAGCTCGTCGGCGTACGCGTCGGTCGCCTCGACGGCCGCCGTGAACTCCTCGTCGGCCCGTGCCGAGGGGACCGGCTCCGTGGTGCCGCCGGGGGGCACGGCGTCCACGCGGGGCTCGACCGAGTCGTCGAGCCACGTCGTGACCGCGGACTCCGCGTCGTCGTGCAGCGACCGGAGGTCCGGGTCGTCGTGCCCGTCGACGACGACCTTCCCCGCCGGCAGCGGGGCGCCGTCCTGGGCGAGCACGCCCGTCGCGAGCACGAGCGACGTCCCCGTGTCACCGCTCTCGGCGAATGCGTCCAGGAGGTCGACCGTCCCGTCGAGCTGCTGCGAGACCGTGGAGACCTCGGTGATGGCGTCGTAGAGCTCGACCGTCACGTCGTCCTGCAGGGACCCCACACGCACCACGACGTAGGCGGCGAGACCGAGGACGACGAGCAGCACCGTCCCGGCGGCGAGGAACGCCCGCCCGAGGGTGCCGTGCAGCGTGCGGTCGGCCCTCATCGTGCCCACCCCGCCGAGTCGGCGTGCGTCGAGGCCCGTTCGCCGCCCTGCTCGGTGCCGTTCCACCCGACGACGAGCGCGGCGGCGTCGTCGACGAGGTCCCCGCCGTGCACACGGCGTACCTCGTGCAGCACGCGGTCGACCAGGCCGTGCTCGCCCGCGCCCCTGGTCGCGTCGACGACCTGGCGCAGTCCGTCGACGCCGATGCGACGGCGGCGCGGGCGCGGTCCGTCGGGCGCCACGGGGAGCGAGTCCTCGACCGTCGCCTCCACGAGGCCGTCGGTGTAGAGCATGAGCGCCCACGGCGCGGCGAGCTCGACCTCGACGGACTCCCAGCCGCCCGCGACCGGGACCCCGAGCGCGCGCCCGCGGCGGGAGGCGGAAACCTCGACGCACGGTCCGGCACCCAGGTGCAGGGGCGCGAGGTGACCCGCGATGTAGACCTGCGCACGCGTGCGGTCCGCCGCGATCACGACCTGGCACAGCGTCGCGAAGATCTCCGGCCGCGGACGCTCGACGAGGAGCACGCGCTCGACGAGCCCCACGACGTCGTGCGCCGGTGTGCCCGCGAGCACGAGCGTGCGCCACGCGGTGCGCAGCGTCGCCCCCAGAGCGGCCTCGTCGGGGCCGTGGCCCGCGACGTCGCCGATGACGCACACCACGGAGCCGTCCGGGCGCTCGATCGCGTCGTAGAAGTCGCCGCCGAGCAGGCCGTTGCCACCCGGCACGTACCCGACGAGCACCGAGACGCCGCCGTCGTGCACGAGGGGGCGCGGCAGGAGCGCCCGCTCGAGGCGCGTCGTCTCGGCTGCGCGGAGCTGGCTGCGGAAGAGCTCGCGCTGCTGCACCTCGGAGCGGCGGCGCTGCACCGCGTAACGGACGGAGCGCCCGAGCAGCTCGCCGTCGACCTCGCCCTTGACGAGGTAGTCGTCGGCACCCGCGGCGACGGCCTGCACGCCCGCGTCGGTCCCGCCGAGACCCGTCAGGACGACGAGCGCCGGCGCGGCTGGCGTCGCGTTGACGCGCGCGAGCCCCCCGAGCCCGACCGAGTCGGGCAGCCCGAGGTCGAGCAGGACGCAGGTCACCGGCCCCGACTCGAGCACGGAGATCGCCTCGTCGAGCGTGCGGGCCCGCACGAGGTCGACCGCCAGGCCCGTGTCGTGCAGGAGCTCCTCGACGATCACGGCGTCGCCCTCGTCGTCCTCCACGAGCAGGATCCGCAGCTCGTCCGAGCTCGACAGCAGAGGTACTCCCGGTGTCGACACCGTGCACGTCTCCCGTCGTCGTGGTCGCGGACCTCGCGGCACCGTCCTCGTCGCGCCGTCCTCGTCGACGGCCCCCGCTGGATACTAGCCGGGACCTCGGACGGCGGTGCGCAGGTGCCCGGGTGCGCCATAATGGACGGTCGCGCGGCGCAGGTCGCGCCGACGCGACCCGCGCACGACGCGGGTCGGGGCGTGGACGAGGGAGACGTGTGTCAGGTTTCGGGGACGAGCTGCGGTCCGAGCAGGCGGTGGTCGACGCGCTCTACGCCCGTCTCGACGTGCTGCGCAGCACCGCGCGAGGCCGCCTCGGCGACGTCCGACGGGCCGGGCCGTCCGGGTCGCCGCAGAACCGGAGCGAGCGCGACGCGTTCGCGACGCTCTACGGCGACCGGCTCGCGCAGCTCGAGTCGGTCGAGGAGCGGCTGGTCTTCGGGCGCCTCGACGCGACCGACGGCAGCAGCCGGTACGTCGGCCGCATCGGCCTGACCGACGACGCGCACGCCTCGATCCTCACCGACTGGCGTGCCCCCGCCGCGCAGGCCTTCTACCGCGCGACCTCGGCCCGGCCGGACGGCGTCGTGCGCCGCCGGCACCTGGTGACCCGCCGGCGCACCGTGACGGGCATCGAGGACGAGCTGCTCGACCTCGCGGGCGCCGACGCCCCCGACGCGTCGACCCTCTCGGGCGAGGGCGCGCTGCTCGCGTCGCTCGCCCAGGGGCGCACGGGTCGCATGGGTGACATCGTGGCGACGATCCAGGCGGAGCAGGACGCGATCATCCGGTCGTCCCTCACGGGCGCGCTCGTCGTCCAGGGCGGTCCGGGCACGGGCAAGACCGCGGTCGCGCTGCACCGCGCGGCCTACCTGCTGTACGCGCACCGGCGTGTGCTCGAGCGCTCGGGCGTGCTGCTCGTCGGGCCGAGCACCTCGTTCCTGCGGTACATCGACCAGGTGCTGCCGTCCCTCGGCGAGACCGGTGTCGTCGCCACCACGATCGCCGACCTCGTCCCGGGCATCCGCGCCCGGGGCGTGGACTCCCCCGAGGCCGCCCGGGTCAAGGGGCTGGCCCTCATGCAGCGCGTGGTCCGCCGCGCGGTGCGCACGCGCGAGCGGGTCCCGGCGCGCGACGTCCCGATCCGGCTCGACGGCCGGGCGCTGACGATCCGCCGGCACGACGTGCGCGAGGCGATCGCGCGCGCCCGCCGCACCAACAAGGCGCACAACCTCGCCCGGGCGACGTTCGTGCGCGAGATGCTCGGCCGCCTCGCCGACCAGTACGGCACGCACCTGGGCGAGCGGCTCGTCGACCAGGACCGCGCGGACGTCGTCGAGGACCTGCGCGTGCACCGCGACGTGCAGGTCGCGCTCAACCTCGCCTGGCTGCCCATGTCGCCCCAGTGGCTGCTGGAGGACCTGCTCGCCAAGCCGCATCGGATCGCCGAGCTCGCACCCGAGCTCTCGGCGCGCGAGCGCGCGGCGATCGTCCGCCCCAAGGGAAGCCCGTGGACCCCGGCCGACGTCCCGCTGCTCGACGAGGCGGCCGAGCTCCTGGGCGAGGACGACCAGGTCGCCCGGGCCCAGGCCCGCGCGGAGACCGCGGAGCGCGCCGAGGCTCTCGAGCACGCGCGCCAGGTGCTGGCCTCGACCGGGGCGGGCGGCGGCATGGTCGACGCGGAGCAGCTCGCCGAACGGTTCGCGACGACCGGCCCCCGGCTCACGACCGCCGAGCGTGCGCAGGCCGACCGCGCGTGGACCTACGGGCACGTCGTGGTCGACGAGGCGCAGGAGCTCTCGGCGATGGCCTGGCGCGCCCTGGCCCGCCGCTGCCCGACGCGGTCGTTCACGATCGTGGGGGACGTCGCGCAGACCTCCTCCCCCGCCGGCACCCGCTCCTGGGCGCGCGCGCTCGAACCGGTGTTCCGCGACTCGTGGCGCATCGACGAGCTCACCGTGAACTACCGCACCCCGTCGCTCGTCGCCGACGCCGCGCAGCGCTTCGCGCACGCCTCGGGCCTGCCCGTCTCGCCCCTCGTCTCGGCGCGCGACGTCGACGACGCCCTCGCCGTCGTCCCCGCGACCCAGGGCACGCTCGTCGATTCCGCGGTCGACCAGGCGCTCACGCTCGCGTCCACGTTCGTGGGGTCGGACGGCGCCGGCCGGGTCGCACTCGTCGCGGTGCCCTCGCGCGTGGCTGGGCTCCGTGACGCGCTGGCCGCCGCGACCCCGGGACGGCTCGGTGCCGACCTCGCCGCCACGCTCGCCGCGCAGCCGCAGGACGACGCGCAGCTCGTGGTCCTGACGCCGCAGGAGGTCAAGGGCCTCGAGTACGACGCGGTGGTGCTCGTCGAGCCCGCCGCGATCGCGCACGGCGACGGCGGCGCGTCCGACCTCTACGTCGCCGCGACCCGCCCGACCCGGCGGCTCGTCGTCGTGCACGCCGAGGAGATCCCCGCGGGCCTCGTCGCCTGAGGGCGGGCGTCCGCACGGCAAGACCCGTTTGTCAGCGGCCGACGGCGGGGCGCACCATGGGGTCGTGCTACGAGCCCTCTTCCTTGAGAACCTTCACCCTGCCGCCCGCGAGATCTTCGCCGCCGCGGGCATCGACGTCGTCACGCGCACGGGCGCGATGGACGAGGACGAGCTGATCGCCGCGCTCGACGGCGTCCAGATCCTCGGGATCCGCTCCAAGACGAACGTCACCGCGCGCGTGGTCGAGTCCGCCCCGGACCTCGTCGCGATCGGCGCGTTCTGCATCGGCACGAACCAGATCGACCTCGCGTCGGCCGCGCAGCACGGCGTCGCGGTGTTCAACGCGCCGTTCTCCAACACGCGGTCGGTCGTCGAGATCGCGATCGCCGACATCATCGCGCTCACGCGCCGCCTCACCGAGTTCGACCGGTCGATGCACGACGGCGTGTGGAACAAGAGCGCGACGGGCGCCCACGAGATCCGCGGCCGCACGCTCGGCATCATCGGGTACGGCAACATCGGCACGCAGCTGTCGGTCCTCGCCGAGAACCTGGGCATGTCGGTCGTCTTCTACGACACCGCGGAGAAGCTCGCGCTCGGCAACGCGCGCCGCATGGCCACGCTCGACGAGCTCCTCGAGACCGCCGACGTGGTCACGCTCCACGTCGACGGGCGCAGCGGCAACGCGGGCCTCTTCGGGGCCGAGCAGATGGCACGGATGAAGCCCGGCGCCGTGCTGCTGAACCTCTCGCGCGGCTTCGTGGTCGACGTGGACGCCCTGCGGGCGAACATCACCTCGGGCCACATCTCGGGCGCCGCGATCGACGTCTTCCCGACCGAGCCGAAGAAGCGCGGCGACTCGTTCGAGTCGGACCTGCGCGGTCTGCCGAACGTCATCCTGACCCCGCACACGGGCGGCTCGACCGAGGAGGCGCAGGAGGCCATCGGGCACTTCGTGGCGAACAAGCTGCGCGACTACCTCTCGACCGGGTCGACCACGCTCAGCGTCAACCTGCCGAACCTCGCTCTCGAGCAGACCTCGGGCGTGGGCCGCGTCGCTCACCTGCACCGCAACACCCCCGGCGTGCTCGCCGCGGTCAACCAGACGCTCGCCGCGCACGGGACCAACATCGAGGGCCAGCTCCTCGCGACGCGCGGCGACCTCGGGTACGTCGTGACCGACGTCAGCGACGAGGTCACCCAGGAGGTCGTCGACGCGCTGCGTGCGATGGACCAGACCGTTCGCCTGCGCGTCCTGGGCTGACGCGGCACGCCGGCACGACGCAGGGCCCGCACCGGGATCGGTGCGGGCCCTGCGTCGACTCTCGTCCAGCGACGTCCGCCGCCTGTTCACGACGCCGTGCTGTGCGAGTCGTCGTGCTTCTTTTCGTCCTGCCCGGCTCCGTCAGCCGGACTTGCGGCGGAACGTGCGCTGGACCGGACCTGCCGTCTCGGAGCCGTGCACCGAGCCCGTGTTGCGGTCCCCGTCGACGCTGCGGTGCTGCCCTGCGTTCTTGCGGTCGAGCGCGGCGCGGAACTTCGCCTTCGCGTCGTCCTTCGCCGGCTGCGCCGGGCTCTCGTCCTTGGTCATGTCGACCTCCTGCCGTGCGCGTCGGGATCCCGGACGGACCCCGACCACTGCCGCCAGCCTGCCGCACGCGGGGACGCTTGCCAACCTGATACCCCCGGGCTACTCCTCGGTGGTCACGACCTCGTCGGCCTCGCGGCCGTCCGCACGCGCGCGCCGCTCGTCGCGCAGCGAGACGATCGCCGACTCGAAGTCCTCGAGCGAGTCGAACGCCTGGTAGACGCTCGCGAACCGCAGGTAGGCGACCTCGTCGAGCTCACGCAACGGGCCGAGGATCGCGAGCCCGATCTCGTAGGCGTCGATCTCGGCGCTCCCGGCGCTCCGGATCGCCTCCTCGACGCGCTGCGCGAGGATCGCGAGGTCGTCCTCGTTGACCGGGCGACCCTGGCACGCCTTGCGCACGCCGCCCACGACCTTGTCCCGGCTGAACGGCTCGGTCGCCCCCGACCGCTTGACGACGGCGAGGCTCGCGGTCTCGATGGTCGAGAAGCGGCGCTGGCACGCAGGGCACTGCCGCCGACGACGGATCGCCGACCCGTCGTCCGACGTGCGCGAGTCGACGACCCGCGAGTCCGAGTGACGGCAGAACGGACAGTGCATCGGTGCTCCTCGGTGCGGCGGGCTCGGCGCGTGCGAGCCGAACGTACGTGCCGGGTGCCCCACGCTGCAAACAGCCACCCCGCGCGGGTCCGTGGTCGGGTGGGCACCGCGCGACGAGACCCACGGCCGAACCCCTGACGAACGCCGCGGACGACGAAGGGCGGCCACCGTGGGTGACCGCCCTTCGCGGGGCGCCCCCGCCCCACCGAACGTGCGCGACTCGCCTCGCGCGTACCGTCCTCGCACACACGCTCCGGCCCCCCGACCGGCTCCGTGTGAGGTAGTACTAACTTAGGCGCACCTAAGCCGCACGGCAAGGTGCAGGGCGCACTGAGCGTCGGTGACCCTCATCACAGTGCAGCGCTGGCACACGTGCGCAGTGCAGCACGTGCGGACGCGCACCCTGCCTCACCGCTGAAAGCGCACACCGCCAACCCCCCGCACCGCTGAACGCGCACACCGCCGAACCCGCCTCACTGCCGAACCTGCACACCACCTTGCGCTACCCGACGAGGCCGGCAGGAACGAGCACGCTCTGCCCGACCTGCAACTCGGCTCCCTGCAGCGCGTTGAGCTCGAGGAGGTACGCGACCGTGTCGCGCACGTCCGCCCCCGGGCGCGTCACGCCCGACGCGAGCCCCCAGAGCGTCTGCCCGGGCTCGACGAGCACCTGCCGCACCTCGGTGGGCTCCGGAACGTCCCCGGCCACCGCGCGCCCGGCGCCGAGGAACGCGAGCGCCAGAACTACGATCGCGATCGCGGAGAACACCAGGCGCCCTCGGCGGGTCAGGCGCAGGCGACCGGGCGCCGACCCGGGAGCAGGAGCACCGCCGACCGGACGAGAGCGGCCGACCTCGGGCTCGGAGCCGCCAGCGGCCCGCGCGGAACCTCCGGACGCGGCGGCTGGCCTGGCGAGCGAAGCACTCCCCGGCGACGCGACGTGGGGGCGGGAAACGACGCTGCCGTGCGGGTGCGCGCCCGCGCCGTGCTGCCGAGCACCCTCGCGCACCTCGACACGCTCGCCGCGAACAGCCTCGGCCTGCTTGCGCCACTGCGGCACGTCCACCGAAATCACCGTCATGACCCGCTCCCGCCTCTGCTGCTACCGACTGGCCGTCGCACCGCCCGCCCGATCGCGGGCCCGCGGTGCCGAGCAACGTTCCGGACGGGTGCTGGTCTGATCGAACACCTGTTCGTCGAACGCCTGTACGATTTCTAGCACGAGGAGCAGCCGAAGTCGAGACATGATCGAACGTGTGTTTGAAACCGAGGGACGTTTCCCCTAACCTGGACGGAGGGACGGTTCCACCCGTACTTCGCAGTTGATGGGCTCGCAGTTGTGAGCTCGGAGTTGTGAGCTCGCAGCTTTCGAGCTCCGCTCTCTGCAACTCGCAGTTGCTGCGACGGCCGTGGCTGGATCGGCCGAGGAAGCAGCGACGGATGGTGCAGCCGCGAAGGACGCTGACGACGGAGGTCGTGGCGGACGACGCGGTGGCCGCCCCGGCACGATCGAGGACGAGCGCAGCGGCGACGACCAGGAGACCACGATGGCTCGACGGGCAGACGGAACGGCAGAGCTCGCAGAGGTGCACACCCTGCCGGCGCACGGCGACGATGCGCTCACGCAGCGGCAGCGCCTCGTGCTCGAGACGATCGAGTCCTCGATCGCGGCCCGCGGCTACCCGCCGAGCATGCGAGAGATCGGCCTCGCGGTCGGCCTCACGAGCCCGTCGAGCGTGAAGCACCAGCTCACGACGCTCGAGCGCAAGGGCTTCCTGCGCCGCGACCCGAACCGTCCCCGCGCCATCGAGGTGGTCCGTCCGGGCCGCACCGCACCGCCCGCCGAGGAGCGGGCCGCTCGCGTCGACGACCTGGGCACGCCGGAGCGTCCTGCGGCGTCGTACGTGCCCGTGGTGGGTCGGATCGCCGCCGGTGGCCCGATCCTCGCCGAGCAGCTCGTGGAGGACGTCTTCCCGCTGCCCCGCCAGCTCGTCGGGGACGGCGAGCTGTTCCTGCTCAAGGTCGTCGGCGACTCGATGCTCGACGCGGCGATCTGCGACGGCGACTGGGTCGTCGTGCGCCGTCAGCCCGTCGCGGAGAACGGCGAGATCGTCGCTGCGATGATCGACGGCGACGCGACGGTCAAGGTGTTCCAGCGCCAGGACGGCCACGTGTGGCTCGTCCCGCGCAACGACGCCTACTCACCCATCGCAGGTGACGACGCGCAGGTGCTCGGGCGTGTCGTGAGCGTGCTGCGGAGCCTGTGACGCGAGGTCACCGCGACCGCCGGCCGCGGTGACCGGCACCGACCGGTCAGAAGCCGAACCCGCGAGCCGCCTCCTTGAGCGCGGTCGCCGACCGCTTGAGCCCGTCGTACTCGTCGTTCGAGAGCGGCACGTCGATGCGACCGTCGCAGCCACGACGGTCCACGAGCGCCGGCACCGACAGGCACACGTCGTCGATCCCGTAGAAGTTCTCGAGCAGCGTCGAGACCGGGAGCACGCGGCGCTCGTCGCCGAGGATCGCCTCGACGATCCGTGACCCGGCGAGGCCGACCGCGTAGTTCGTCGCCCCCTTGCCCTCGATGATCGTGTAGGCGGAGCGGACGACGTCGTGCGCGATCGCCTCGCGCACCGAGGCGGTGAGGGGGCCGAACCCGGGCCTCCCCTGCCACTCGAGCAGGGGGACGCCGCCGATCGACGCGCTCGACCACAGCGGGATCTCGGAGTCGCCGTGCTCGCCCGCGATGTAGGCGTGCACGTTCTGGACCGCGACGCCGCAGTGCTCGGCGACGAGGTGACGCAGCCGCGACGAGTCGAGCACCGTGCCCGAGCCGAAGAGCTGGTGCGGTGGCAGGCCGGAGACCTTGAGGGCCGCGTACGTCACGATGTCGACGGGGTTCGTCACCATGACGTACGTCGCGTCCGGGGCGACGTCGAGCAGCCCCGGGAGGATAGTCCGCACCAGTCCGATGGTCGACTCGGCGAGGTCGAGCCGGCTCTGCCCGGGCTTCTGCTTGGCCCCGGCCGTGAAGACGACCACGTCGGCGCCCGCGCACACGGCGACGTCGTCGGACCCCTCGACCGTCGCGGGAGGCATGAACTCGAGCCCGTGCCGCAGGTCGAGGACCTCGGCCTGGACCTTCGCACGGTTGATGTCGAGCAGCGCCACGGTCCGCGCAGCGCCGCGCATGAGCGCCGCGTACGCCATGGTCGACCCGACGGCGCCCGCACCCACGATCGCGAGCTTGGTCGTGCTGCGGCTGGACGCGGGCGGTGCGGCGACGGGGGCGTTCACTGGTCCTCCAGGGGTTCGACTGTCTGGCCGTCAGCCTAGGGCCGCGAGCCTCGCGAGGGCGGCCAGGACCGTCGGCCTGTCGGTGGTTCGCCAGAACGGTGGCATCGACCGTGCGAGGAACTGCCCGTACCGGGCCGTCTCGAGCCGCGGGTCGAGCACCGCGACCACGCCGCGGTCGTCGACCGAGCGGACGAGGCGCCCGGCCCCCTGGGCGAGCAGGAGCGCGGCGTGCGCGGCCGAGACCTGCATGAACCCGTTGCCGCCGGACTGCTCGATCACGCGGGCGCGCGCCGACTTGACCGGGTCGTCCGGGCGCGGGAACGGGATCCGGTCGATGAGCACGAGCTGGCAGCTCGGGCCCGGGACGTCGACGCCCTGCCAGAGCGAGAGCGTGCCGAACAGGCACGTCTCGGGGTCCTCCGCGAACTGCGCGACGAGCGTCGGCAGCTGGTCGTCGCCCTGGCACAGGACCGGGACGTCGAGCCGTTCGCGCATCGCCTCGGCCGCCGCCTGCGCGGCACGTCGCGACGAGAACAGCCCGAGCGTCCTGCCACCGGCGGCGCGCACGAGCGACTCGATCTCGTCGAGCTGCCCCTCGGTGGCGGCCTCCCTGCCCGGGGTCGGCAGGTGCTTGGCGACGTAGAGGATTCCCTGACGCGGGTAGTCGAAGGGGCTGCCGACGTCCATCGCCTCCCACGCGCCGCCCTCGTCGCCACCGAGGCCGACGGTCCGAGCGACGTGCTCGAAGCTGCCGCCGAGCGCGAGGGTCGCCGAGGTGAGCACGCCCGTACGCTCCGCGAGCAGGTTCTCGCGGATCAGCCCGTTGACGGCCAACGGGGCCGCGTGCAGGCGCGTCGTGGTGTCCTGGCCCCACGACTCGCTGGGGTGCGTGCACCACAGGACGTCGTGGCCCGTGGGGTCGGCCGCCATGCGCTCGGCGATCTCGACGAGCGCGAGCATCGCGGCCTGCGCCATCTTGACCCCGGGCTCGGGCTGGGCACCGGGCGACGTGTCCGGCTTGAGCGCGCTCACCAGCGTCCGTGCCGCGTCCCGCACCGCGGCGACGACGACCCGCGCCTCGTCGGGCAGCCCCGCGGGGAACCGCTCGGCGGGGAGCTGCTGGAGCATGGTGCCCAGGAGCCTGGACGCCGCGTCGAGGTCGTCGGTCGCGACGCCCCCGTGCCGACGGGCGAGACGCGCCGCGTGCTCGATCGTGGGGACCGACAGGTCGACCGTCGCGGCGGCCGTGACCCGGTCGCTGAGCTCGTGCGCCTCGTCGACCACGACCACGGAGTGCTCGGGCAGCACCACGGGCGAGCCCGAGGCGGCGATGCCGAGCATGGCGTGGTTGGTCACCACGACGTCCGCCTCGCGGGCGGTGGCACGCGCGGCCTCGGGGAAGCAGCCGTCGAGCATCGGGCAGCGCTGACCCAGGCACTCGAGCGCCGTCACGGAGATCTGACGCCACGCCTTGTCCGAGACGCCGGGGACGAGGTCGTCCCGGTCTCCCGTGTCGGTCGTGGCGGCCCACTCGCGGGCGCGCACGACCTGCGCACCCAGCGACGCGTCGTCCGACCGCGACTCGCGCGGGTGGTCGGCGGCTCCCGCGTGCTCGGCGCCGGGCATGTCGAACAGCGTGGGCTCCTCGTCGGGGTAGCCGCCGGCGACCTTGTGCGCGCACGCGTAGTTGTGCCAGCCCTTGAGCAGCGCGATCTCCGGACGGCGCGGCAGCATCGGGGCGACCGCCTCGACCACGAGAGGGAGGTCGCGCGTGATGACCTGACGCTGCAGCGCGAGGGTCGCGGTCGAGACCACGACGCGCTCGTCGGCCGTCACCGCGTGGCGCACCGCGGGCACGAGGTAGCCGAGGGACTTTCCCGTCCCCGTGCCGGCCTGCACGAGCAGGTGCTCCCCCGAGTCGACCGCCTCGTGCACGGCGCGCGCCATGCGGGCCTGCCCGTCGCGGCGACGACCGCCCAGCACGCCCACGGCTGCGTCGAGCATCGCCTCGATCTCGGCGGTCGCGTCGTCGGTGGCGACCCCGTCGCCGGGTCCCGCAGGGGTCTGGTCGGTGCTCGGCGCGTCCACCGGACGATCCTACGGGTCGGGTGCGACGGTCGGACCGCCGCACCCGGTCCTGTGGACGCTAACGCGCGGACGCCGCCGCGGACGTCCCGCCCGGGGACCAGGCACGAAGCTCCCGCACGAGGTCCTGCACGAAGGTCCTGCACGAAGGTCCTGCACGACGGTCCTGCACGACGGTCCTGCAGGAAGGTTCTCCACGGACGCCCCCAGCGACGGTCCCGCGTGGGACCGCGTGGGCCCGCGCGGGACCCGGGTCAGCCGACGGCGACCGCCGCCAGCTCGGCCGCGAGCGTCTCGTCGACGCGCCCGCGCAGCAGCGTGCCCGCCCCGGTGTGCTCCTCGTGCGTGATCTCGCCCGACTCGTGCACACGGTGCACGAGGTCGCCGCGCGAGTACGGCACGACGAGGTCGATCTCGACCGCGGGCCGCGGCAGCTCGGCGGTGACGAGCTCGAGCAGGCTGTCGATGCCGAGCCCGGTGTGCGCCGAGACGAGGATCGTGCGGCGCTCCTTGAGCCGGACGCGCGCGACGACCTCGGGGTCGGCGACGTCGGCCTTGTTGAGCACGATCACCTCGGGCACGTCGCTCGCGCCCGGGACGTCGGCGAGCACCTCACGCACCGCCGCGATCTGCCCCTCGGGGTCGGGGTGCGAGACGTCGACCACGTGCAGCAGCAGGTCGGCCTCGCCTACCTCCTCGAGCGTCGAGCGGAACGCCTCGACGAGCTGGTGCGGCAGGTGGCGCACGAACCCGACCGTGTCGGCGAGCGTGTAGACGCGCCCGTCCTCGGTCTGCGCCCGCCGGATCGTCGGGTCGAGGGTCGCGAAGAGCGCGTTCTCGACGAGCACGCCCGCCCCGGTGAGCGCGTTGAGCAGCGAGGACTTGCCCGCGTTGGTGTACCCGGCGATCGCGACCGAGGGGATCGCGCCGCGGTGGCGCGACGCGCGCTTGGTCGCGCGGGCGGGGGCCATCGCGGCGATCTCGCGCCGCAGCTTGGCCATGCGGTTGCGGATCCGTCGACGGTCGAGCTCGATCTTCGTCTCGCCGGGACCGCGCGAGCCCATGCCCGCCCCGGCGCCGCCGACCTGCCCACCGGCCTGCCGCGACATCGACTCGCCCCACCCGCGAAGCCGCGGGAGCAGGTACTCGAGCTGCGCGAGCTCGACCTGCGCCTTGCCCTCCCGGGACTTGGCGTGCTGCGCGAAGATGTCGAGGATCAGCGCGGTGCGGTCGACGACCTTGACCTTGACGATGTCCTCGAGCGCGCGGCGCTGCGAGGGAGCGAGCTCGGAGTCGATGACGACCGTGTCGGCGCCCGTCGCCGCGACGATCCCGGCGAGCTCGGCGGCCTTGCCCGAGCCGAGGAACGTGCCCGGGTCGGGCTTCTGGCGTCGCTGCAGCAGGCCGTCGAGCACCTGGGAGCCGGCGGTCTCGGCGAGCGCGGCGAGCTCGCGCAGCGAGACCTCCGCGTCGGTCGCGCTGCCGTACCAGAGGCCCACGAGCACGACGCGCTCGAGCCGCAGCTGCCGGTACTCGACCTCGGTGACGTCCTCGAGCTCGGTCGAGAGGCCCGCGACGCGCCGCAGCGCGGCACGCTCGGCGAGGTCGATCTGCTCGCCGTCGTGCGCGGTGTGGACCGTGCCGCCCTCGGCGCGCGCGGTGCCGGCACGGGCGAGGACCCGGGCGACGACGTCGCCGGCGATGTCACGCTCCGTGCCCTGGGTGTCCAGGTCGTGCGGGGTGTCGTTCGCCGGGGTCTGCGTCATGGGTGCCTCTCGTGCCGGGTCGCGGCGCGCGGTTCGCGTCGCGGTGCCGGGCACGGCCACGCCGCCCCGACTCTCAGACAACAAGCGTGGCACGGGAATTCGTCCCGGGGCCACCGTTTTCCCGGCCCGGGGGCCCGTGATCGCTCAGGGCGCAGCGCCCGACGGTAGGATCCGACCTCGTGGACGAGACCGAGGCACGCAACGACCACTACTTCACGGCCGAGCCGGCCTCGGCCGCCGAGCGGCGCGAGATCGACGTGCGGCTCGACGGCGACGACGTGAGGGTCGAGGTCGCCTCGGGGATCTTCTCCCCCGGCCGGCTCGACCTCGGCACCCAGGTGCTGCTGCGTTCGGTGCCCGCTCCGCCGTCGGGCTCACGGGCGGACGGCGCGGCCCGGGAGGTCCTCGACCTGGGCTGCGGCTGGGGTCCGGTCGCGCTCACCCTCGCCCGCCGCGCCCCCGAGGCCCGGGTGTGGGCGGTCGACGTCAACGAGCGTTCGCTCGACCTCACGCGGCGCAACGCCGCGCGCCTGGGCGCCGACGGCGTGCGCGCCGTCCGCCCCGAGGACGTCCCGGGCGACGTCCGGTTCGACACGATCTGGTCCAACCCGCCGATCCGCGTGGGCAAGGACGTGCTGCACGACATGCTGCGGCACTGGCTCCCCCGGCTCATGCCCGACGGCGCGGCGTACCTGGTGGTGCAGCGCAACCTCGGTGCGGACTCCCTGGCACGCTGGATGAACGAGAACCTCGACGGGCTCGCGACCGCGAAGCTCGCGAGCGCCAAGGGGTTCCGGGTGCTCGAGGTCGTCCCGACCCGCTGACGGTCCCGCCGCGCCGCGCGGTCAGGACGCGGCGACACGACGCGACGTCGGAGTGCGGCGTCAGCGCGAACCGTCGACCAGCGGGAACGTCCCCGCGAAGACGAGCTCGGCCGGTCCGGCGAGCTCGACGTGCCCGTCCGCGAGCGCGGTGACGCGGACCGTCCCGCCGGGGACCTCGACGAACCAGACGTCGGGCGCTCCCCCACCCGCCCACGCGCGCACGGCGAGTGCGGCGGCGCACGCGCCCGTGCCGCACGACCGGGTCTCGCCCACGCCACGCTCGTGCACGCGCATGCGCACGCGCCCGACCGAGGTGCCGTGCTCGTCGACGGACTCCCCGAGCGGGACCACGAGCTCGACGTTGGTCCCGTGCGGGGGCACCGGGCGGACGTCGGGGGCGACGGTCAGGTCGAGCGCGTCGAGCTCGTCGTCGGTACCGAGGGCCACGACGGTGTGCGGGTTGCCCAGGTCGACGCTGAGCGCGGGCCGCGCACCTGTCCAGCCGCGCACCTGCACGCTCGCGTCGAGGCCTGCCGCGACCGCGGCGTCACCGCCCGGGAAGGTCCATCGACCCATGTCGACCGCGTACCAGCCGTCAGGCTCCTTGCGCACGCGGCGCACCCCGGCGCGCGTGCCGAGCACGAGCTCGCCCGCACCGAGGTCGGCGAGGCCGAGGGACTCGGCGAAGGCCGCGAACACGCGCACGCCGTTGCCGCACATCTCGGCGACCGAGCCGTCGCCGTTGCGGTAGTCCATGAACCAGCGCGCCGCGGGCTCGCTCTCGAGCAGTGCACGCCCCTCGGGCAGCGCGGCGCTCGGCGCGAGCCGGATCACGCCGTCGGCGCCGATGCCGCCCCGGCGGTCCGCGAGCGCCCGCACGGCGGCGGGGCCGAGGTCGAGCACGCCGTCCCGGTCGTCGACGAGCACGAAGTCGTTGTGGGTGCCGTGGCCCTTGGTGAACGCGAGCGTGCGCGGCGCGGTCGTGCCGTCAGAGATCGTGCCGTCGGAGATCGTGGCGTCGGGGCTCGTGGCGCCGGATGTCGTCATGAGCCCAGACTACGGCGCACGGGACCTGTCGCGGTGCGCTCGACCAGGCGCCCCTCGTCGGCCGCGGCGACGATCGCGAGGGCGTCGGCCAGGAGGGTCGGCGACTGCGCGTCGAGCCAGTGCACGCGCGGGTCGCGCCCGAACCAGCCCATCTGCTTGCGGGCCAGGCGCCGCGTGTTGGCGGTCACGGCGTCGCGCGCCTGCTCGGGCGTGCACGCGCCGTCGAGGAGCTCGAGCACCTCGGCGTAACCGACCGCCCGCGCCGCGGTGCGCCCGAGCCGGCCGCGCAGCGCCGCGACCTCGTCGACGAGCCCCTCGTCCCACATGCGCGCCACGCGTGAGGCGACGCGCGCGTCGAGGGTCTCGCGGTCGCAGTCGAGCCCGATCTGCACCGCCGGTGTCACGTACTCCTGCCTCGGCAGGTTCGCGGTGTAGGGCTGCCCGGTCAGGGCGATGACCTCGAGCGCGCGCACGACCCGGCGGGCGTTGCGTGGCCCGATCGAGCGGGCGGCGTCCGGGTCGGCGGCCTCGAGCTCAGCGAAAAGCACGTGCAGGCCCTCGTCCTCGGCGCGCTGCTCGAGTGCCGCGCGGACCGCCGGGTCGGTCCCGGGGAAGTCCATGTGGTCGAGCAGGGCGCGCACGTACAGCCCGGACCCGCCGACCACGACGGCGCGCGCGCCCCGGGCCTGCACGTCCGCGACCACCGCCCGGGCGTCGCGCTGGTAGTCGGCGACCGAGGAGTCCTGCGCCGGGTCGAGCACGTCGAGCAGGTGGTGCTCGATGCCACGACGCTCGTCGAAGGGCACCTTGGCCGTGCCGACGTCCATGCCGCGGTAGGTCTGGTAGGCGTCGGCGTTGACGATCTCGGCGGGGGCGAGCGCCTGCGCGAGGTCGAGGGCGAGGTCGGACTTGCCCGTGGCGGTCGGGCCGACGACTGCGATGATCACGGCACGACCGTACCTGGCGGGGCAGCGTCGGGAGCCTCCGGGGTCCTCCCCGGGGTGCTGGGCGCCCACACCTCGACGTCGAGTGGGAAGCCCTCGCCGCCGCGTCCGGTCGCGTGGCCGCCATCACTCGCGTGGCCGCCGTCGCTCGCGTGAAGGAGTTCGGTGTCGTCCGCACTGCCGATGTCGTGGGAATCGCGGGCACCGCGGCTCGTGATCGCGTCCTGCCCGGCGCGGCGCGCGGTGCGTACCTGACCCGCCCGCTGTGCCAGCCGCCCGACGACGCGGGCGGCCGGGCCGCCGTCGTCCGCGACGAGGACGAGGACGACGCCCGGGCGCGCGGTCAGCGCGGCGACGACGTCCTGCTCGGTCACGACCTCGACCGCGTCCCGCTCCTCGCGGCCGGCTGCGTCGAGCAGCACCAGCGCGACGGTCGCGGCGACCCCGGGCGCGCGCTCCCCGCGCGGGCGCGCGGTCGAGCCCGACAGGGTCTGGCCCGACGGGGTCGAGCCCGCCGGGGTCTGGCCCGGCGGTGGGACCAGACCCAGCGCGCCGACGTCCGGCACGGGGACGACGGGCCCGGACCACGCGGCGTCCGCGACCACCAGCACCGGACCCGGGGGCGCCGCCCGCAGGATCGACGCCACGAGCGCGCGGGCGGACGCCGCCGGGTCGGCCCGTCCCGCCGCGCCGGGGACGAGCAGGGGTGTCGCGGGGACGACGACGTACCAGGGCACGAGGGTCGCCGTTCCCGTGATGGGCACCGCTGCCGTCGTGGACACAACCGTGTCGGGCGCTGCTGTCACGTCGGGGTCGGTGGTCACGTCGAGGACGGTGGTCACGTCGGGGAGGGTGGACGTCGGCCCGGCGGCGGCGGCCGACGCGGACGGCGGGGTGGCGTGGTCGGGCACGTGGCCAACCTAGCCGAGGAGCAGCGTCGGCGGGCGCGGGTAGTGTTGTCGACGTGAGGCTCTTCGGCAGAGGACGGCACGGACCGGACGACGGGTCCCGCGCGAGCGGGCACGACGGGCTCGAGCACGACAGGGCCGGGACCGACGACGCCGCGCTCCGGTCGACCGTCGAGGAGGTCCTGCTGCGCGAGCTCGCGGCCGGGGCGCTCGACGACCCGGACGACGCGATCCCCCGGCCTCTGAGCCAGGCGCGGCTCGTGGACTGGGCCAAGGAGGTCGGCCTCCACCACTTCGTCGACTCGGACGGCGACCTCGGCTGGCTCTGGCGGCAGCGCCGCTTCGCGGTGCTGACCCTCGGAGACGAGCGCGACGTGCTCGAGGTGCGCGGCGAGTGGAACCGGGTGATCGCGATCGAGCGCCTCGCGGAGGTCCTCGAGCTGTGCAACGAGTGGAACGCGAGCCGGCTGTGGCCGCGCGCCTTCGCCCGCGTGCTCGACACCGGCGCCGTGCACGTGTTCGCGCGCGTGACCGTCCCTCTGCACCACGGCGTGACCGACGACCAGCTCGACCAGCTCGTGGGGGTCGCGCTGCACACCTCGACAGCGTTCTTCGACACCGTCGACGACGTCTACCCCGACCCCGCCGGGAGCGCGCCGTGAGCCGGACACCGACCCGCTGGATCTCGCGGCTCCTGGACTCGCTGCGCGGCGGCGGCGAACGCCCCGCGCCCGCGCTCGACGTGCCGTCCCCCCTGACGGCGGCGCGCGTCGGCGACGACCTCACCCGGCGCGGCTACCACTACCGCAGCGGCGACGGCGAGCTCACGGGGACGTGGGACGGGCACCGCATGTGGTTCCTCCTGCTCGGCGAACGTCAGGAGATCCTCTGCGTGCGGGGGCGCTGGTCGCGCACGCTGCCGGGCGAGCACCGCGGGCTCGTCCTGCGGGCGATCAACGACTGGAACCGGGACGCGGTGTGGCCCACGGCGTACGTGCGCGAGGACACCGACGACGGCGTGCTCTCTCTGTACGCCGAGATCAGCGTCGACCTCGAGCACGGCGTCACGGACGCGCAGCTCGCCGACGTGGTCACGACGGGCCTGTCGTCGGCGATCGGGCTGTTCCGGTCGGTCGACCGGTTGCTCGGGCCACTGCCGACGGACTGACGGCGGCGCGCGGCGCGCCGTCGGGCCCGCGACTGGTCAGGCCCGCAGCGTCGGCAGCCCGAGCACGACCGGCCCCGGCGCGGCGGGCGCGCCGTGCCCGTGGTCGTCCCCGCCGCCGAGCCGGGCGACCTCGCGCGCCGCCCAGGCGTCGCCCGAGCGCGTGCGGCGCACCCGGTACTCCCCGCCCGCGAGCGCCGAGTCGGCGATCAGGTGGTACGGCGCCGACTGCGTGACCTGCACCGTGACGACGTCGCCGGGGCGAGGGACGTCCGCGGCGAGGTCGTCCGCGAGGCGGGGGTCGCCCTCGACGGGGACCTCGGACGTCGTCGCGAGCGTCGCGGCGACGGGTGCGGGTACCGCGAGGTGCACGAGGCGGTTGTCCTCGGCCCGACCGGTGAGCCGGTGCGTCGCGCCGTCCTTGCGGCCGGCGCCCTCGGTCACGAGCACCTGGACGGTGCGCCCGACCTGCCGCGCGGACTCCTGCCCCGAGACGCGGTCCTGGAGCGCGAGGAGCCGCTCGAAGCGCTCCTGCACGACCTCCTTCGGCAGCTCGGGCAGGTCGAAGGCGGGCGTGCCGGGGCGCGGGGAGTACTGGAACGTGAAGGCGCTCGAGAACCGCGACTCCTCGACGACGCGCAGCGTCTCGGCGAAGTCCTCCTCGGTCTCGCCCGGGAACCCGACGATGAGGTCGGTCGTGATCGACGCGTCGGGCATCGCGGCCCGCACCCGCTCGAGGATCCCGAGGAACTTGTCGGAGCGGTACGAGCGCCGCATCGCGCGCAGCACGCGGTCCGAGCCGGACTGCAGCGGCATGTGCAGCTGCGGCATGACGTTCGGGGTCTCGGCCATCGCGGCGATCACGTCGTCGGTGAACGCCGCGGGGTGCGGGGACGTGAACCGCACGCGCTCGAGCCCGTCGATCGTGCCGCACGCCCGCAGGAGCTTCGCGAACGCGCCGCGGTCGCCGAACTCGACGCCGTAGGAGTTCACGTTCTGCCCGAGCAGGGTGACCTCGACCGCGCCCTGCGCGACGAGCGCCTCGACCTCGGCGAGCACCGCCCCCGGGCGCCGGTCGCGCTCCTTGCCGCGCAGGTGCGGCACGATGCAGAAGGTGCACGTGTTGTTGCAGCCGACGCTGATCGAGACCCACCCGGCGTAGACCGACTCGCGCCGCGTGGGCAGCGTCGAGGGGAACACCTGGAGCGTCTCCGCGATCTCGACCTGCGCGGCCTCGTTGTGGCGCGCGCGCTCGAGCAGCACGGGCAGCGCGTCGAGGTTGTGCGTGCCGAACACCACGTCGACCCACGGGGCCTTGGAGACGATCGTGCCGCGGTCCTTCTGCGCGAGGCACCCCCCGACGGCGATCTGCATGCCGGGCCGCTCGGCCTTGACCGACGCGAGGCGCCCGAGGTTGCCGTAGAGCTTGTTCGCGGCGTTCTCGCGCACCGCGCACGTGTTGATGACGACGACGTCGGCGCGGTCGGCCGCGGCGTCGGCCGCCGAGGCCTTGGTGTACCCGGCCTGCTCGAGCATGCCGGCCATGTGCTCGGAGTCGTGGACGTTCATCTGGCAGCCCAGCGTGCGCACGGCGTACGTGCGGGTCACGGTCGAGGGCGCAGCCGTGGTGACGGTCGAGGGCGCGGCGGGGGCGAGCGGAGTGGACATCGCCCCCAGTTTAGGCCCCGTCCCGGCCACGCCGGACGCCGCCCGGCGGCGTCCGCCCGCCCTCCGGGGGGACGCCGCAGGTCACAGCCGTTGCCAGACCGTTACACCGGTCGGTGGCGTACATCACCGTCGCACCCTAGGTTCGACAGATGGAGGACCCTCGCACCGACCCGACCGCTGCTGCGGACCCGACCACTCCACCGACCGGCCAGGGCGCCCCGCACGAGCGGGCCGTCGACCACCGGCCCGACACCGACGCCGAGCCCGTGGTGCGCCTGACGGGCGTGCAGAAGCACTTCGGCGACCTGCACGTGCTGCGCGACATCGACCTGGCGGTCGCGCCCGGCGAGGTGCTCGTCGTCATCGGCCCGTCCGGCTCGGGCAAGTCGACGCTGTGCCGGGCGATCAACCGGCTCGAGACCATCGACGAGGGCGAGATCACGGTCGACGGGCAGCCGCTGCCCGCCGAGGGGCGGGCGCTCGCGCGGCTGCGCTCCGAGGTCGGCATGGTGTTCCAGTCGTTCAACCTGTTCGCGCACAAGTCGGTGCTCGACAACGTGACGCTCGGCCCCGTCAAGGTGCGCGGCCGCTCGCGCGCCGAGGCGCGCAAGGAGGCCATGGGGCTGCTCGAGCGCGTCGGGGTCGCGAACCAGGCCGAGAAGATGCCCGCGCAGCTCTCGGGCGGTCAGCAGCAGCGCGTCGCGATCGCCCGCGCGCTGGCCATGCACCCGAAGGTCATGCTGTTCGACGAGCCGACGTCGGCCCTCGACCCCGAGATGATCAACGAGGTCCTCGACGTCATGGTCGAGCTCGCCCGCGAGGGCATGACGATGATCGTGGTGACCCACGAGATGGGGTTCGCGCGCAAGGCCGCGCACCGCGTCGTGTTCATGGCTGACGGCCAGATCGTCGAGCAGGCCACGCCCGAGGAGTTCTTCACGAACCCGCGCAGCGACCGCGCCAAGGACTTCCTGTCGAAGATCCTCACCCACTGACCCACCCACGGAACCCAGCACGACCGACGAAGGGAACGACCATGCGGACACGATCCACGGCACTCCTCGCGGGCGCAGCGGTGCTCGCCCTGTCCCTGACCGCCTGCAGCGACGACTCCGACGGCGGTGACGGGGGCTCGACCGACGGCGGCGGGGACACCATCACCATCGGCATCAAGTTCGACCAGCCCGGGCTCGGCTTCAAGGACGGCGACACCTACACGGGCTTCGACGTCGACGTCGCGACGTACGTCGCGGAGAAGCTCGGCTACTCGGCCGACCAGATCGAGTGGAAGGAGGCGCCCTCCGCCCAGCGCGAGACGCTCCTGAGCTCCAACCAGGTCGACATGATCTTCGCGACGTACTCGATCACGGACGAGCGCAAGGAGACCGTCTCCTTCGCCGGACCGTACTTCGTGGCCGGGCAGGACCTCCTGGTCGCCGAGGACAACAGCGACATCACCGGGCCCGACTCGCTCAACGGCAAGAACCTGTGCTCGGTGAGCGGCTCGACGTCCGCCCAGCGCATCAAGGACGAGCAGGCCGCGGACGTCAACCTGCTCGAGCAGCCCGGGTACGCCGAGTGCGTCACGACCCTGGTCGCCGGTCAGGTCGACGCCGTGACGACCGACGACATCATCCTCGCCGGCCTCGCCGCGCAGCCCGCCAACCAGGGCAAGGTCAAGGTCGTCGGCAACCCGTTCTCGACCGAGCGGTACGGCGTCGGGATCCCGAAGGACTCCGACAAGTGCGAGGACATCAACACCGCGCTGCAGGAGATGTTCGACGACGGCTCGTGGGACGCCGCGATCAAGGCGAACACCGAGGGCACCGGGTACACCCCGAACGGGGACGAGAACCCGCCGAAGCTCGACGCCTGCGCGTGATCGCGTGCCGGGGGCGTCGGACGGCGCCCCCGGCCGTGACACCGCCCGCGACCGCCCGCCGCACGAGACGCCCAGGAAGGACCTGACCCCGTGGGTGACTTCTTCTCCCAGTTCGCCACCCTGTTCGAGAACTACGACGTGCTCGGCGCGTTCTGGGTCAACATCCAGCTCACGTTCTGGGCGGCGCTGCTCGCGCTCGTGATCGGCACCGTGCTGGCGCTCATGCGGATCTCGCCGATCCCGAGCCTCGCGTGGGTCGGCACCGCGTACGTGACGATCTTCCGCAACACCCCCCTGACGATCATCATGGTCTTCATGACCCTCGGGGTCTGGGGCCAGCTCAAGTTCGAGCTCTCGCAGGACTTCGCGAGCAACTTCTTCCGGCTCGCCGTCGTCGCCCTCGCCGTCTACCACGCGGCGTTCGTGTGCGAGGCGATCCGCAGCGGCGTCAACACCGTGCCCCTCGGCCAGGCCGAGGCGGCCCGCGCGATCGGGCTGTCGTTCCTGCCCGCGGCGCGCATCGTGATCCTTCCCCAGGCGTTCCGCGGTGCGGTCGCACCGCTCGGCAACACGCTCATCGCCCTCATCAAGAACTCGACGGTGGCCGCGGCAGCGGGCGTCGCGACGGAGACCTCGACCCTGATGAAGAACATGATCGAGTTCAACTCGAGCCTGATCTACGCGATCTTCCTGACCTTCGCGATCGGGTACGTGATCCTCGTGATCCCCGTCGGCGTCGCGACCACCGCGCTCTCGCGCCGGCTGGCGGTGCGCCGATGAGCGCCCGCCGCAGCGTCCTGTTCGACGCCCCGGGCCCCGTCGCCCGCCGACGCATCGCGATCGGGAACGTCGTCGCCGCGATCCTCGTCGCCGCGCTCGTCGTCCTGCTCCTGATGCGGCTCGACGCCGAAGGGCAGCTCGACGCCGACAAGTGGGCGCCGATCTTCACGGCCGACGCGTGGACCAACTACCTGCTGCCCGGGCTCGTGGACACGCTGCGCGCCGC
Source organism: Sediminihabitans luteus (assembly GCF_002797595.1). Lineage (GTDB taxonomy): Bacteria > Actinomycetota > Actinomycetes > Actinomycetales > Cellulomonadaceae > Paraoerskovia > Paraoerskovia lutea. The sequence continues at coordinate 95,336 of NZ_PGFE01000006.1, read as the reverse complement.
CGCGCTCGCGATCGTCGGAGCCCTCGTGCTCGGGATCCTGCTCGGCATCGGACGGGTCGCGCACGCCTGGTGGCTCCGCGCGATCTGCACCGTCGTCGTCGAGTTCTTCCGCGCCGTGCCCGTGCTGCTCATGATGATCTTCTTCTGGCTGCTCATGGCGCAGCAGAACGTGCCCGACGCACCGTTCTGGGCCGTCGTGCTCGCGCTCGTGCTCTACAACGGGTCGGTCGTCGCGGAGCTCGTGCGCTCCGGCGTCCACGGCCTGCCCAGCGGGCAGCGCGAGGCCGCGCTCGCCGTGGGTCTCACGCGCGGTCAGTCGTTGCGCTCGGTCGAGGTGCCGCAGGCCCTCGTCGCGATGCTCCCCGCGCTCGTGTCCCAGCTCGTCGTGGTGCTCAAGGACTCCGCGCTCGGCTACATCATCACGTACACCGAGCTGCTGCAGGAGTCGCGCCGCCTGGGATCCGCGAACGTGAACATCCTCCAGGCGCTCACCGTCGCGGCGGTCATCTTCATCGTCGTCAACTACACGCTCACCAAGATCGCCGAGCTCCTCGCGCGCACGCTGAGCTCTCGCACCGCCGGGTCGACCACGACTTTCGCCGCGGGCCTCGAGAACACCGCGGGCGGTGGGTCGACCCTCCAGGCGGACCTTCCCGCCGGGGACCCCGACGTCACGGACCACCCGCACGAGCACGGCGCCGGACCACGCCTGGGCTGAGCGTCCAGGGCATATCGCCGTCGAACGTCACGCGGTCGAACGTCACGCGGTCGAACGTTCACGCCGTCGAACGTTCACGCCGTCGAACTCCTCGGGGCCCAGCGCGTCGCTGTCGAACGCCTACCCGTCAAACGCCTACGCGTCGAATGGCTCCCCGTCGAACAGCTCGCCGTCGGAGACTCCGTCGTCGGAGGCCTCGCGATCCAGCGCCTCGCGCACGAGCTCGAACGCGAGCCCCGGCGCGTAGCCCTTGCGCGCGAGCGCACCGACCGCCCGACGGATCCGGACGTCCCGGTCGAGCCCGCGCGTGCGTGCGACGCGACGCACGGCGAGCTCGCGGGCGGCCTCGCGCTCGTCGTCGTCGTCGACCTGCGCGAGGGCGTCGGCGGCCGTGCCCTCGTCGATGCCCTTGCGTCGCAGCTCCTGCGCGAGGAGGCGGCGCGAGGCGCCACGCTCGGCGTGCCGGGTGCGCACGAGCATCGCCGCGTAGGCGGCGTCGTCGATCAGGCCGACCTCCTCGAGACGGTCGAGCAGCGGGTCGACGACCTCGTGCGGGTAGTCCTTGCGCGCGAGCGACTCGGTCAGCTGCGCCCTCGTGCGTGGCGCCGCCGTCAGCGAGCGCAGCACGTGCTCGCGGGCCTTCTCGGTCGCCTCGTCGAGGGTGATCTCCCCCGCCTCGAGCCGCTCCCGGACGGTGGGCCGAGGTGCGCGGCGCCGACCGCGCTCCACGTCACCGCCGGTGCGGGCTGAGTCCTCGGCGGCAGGTTCAGCGGCGGGATCGAGGGCGGCGTCGACGGTGACCTTGACGGCGCTGTCGCCGTCGCCGTCGCGAGCAGGGCTCGCGGCCCGGTCACGTCGACCGGGCCGCGAGCCCTCAGCGCTGCTCGACCGGATCAGAAGTCGACCTTCGCCGACTTCGTGGCACGGCCCTTGGCCGCGGGAGGGGCAGCCGCCGCGGGCGCGGGTGCGGGCGTGGCGCCGGCGGCGACCTCGTCGGCCGGTGCGTCGAGCTTCGCACCGACGCCGAGCTTCTCCTTGATGCGCTTCTCGAGCTCGTTCGCGAGGTCCGGGTTGTCACGCAGGAACGCGCGCGAGTTCTCCTTGCCCTGGCCGAGCTGGTCGCCGCCGTAGGTGAACCACGAGCCGGACTTGCGCACGAACCCGTGCTCGACGCCCATGTCGATGAGTCCGCCCTCGCGCGAGATGCCCACGCCGTACAGGATGTCGAACTCGGCCTGCTTGAACGGCGGCGCCATCTTGTTCTTGACGACCTTGACGCGGGTCCGGTTGCCGACCGCGTCCGTGCCCTCCTTGAGGGTCTCGATGCGGCGGATGTCCATACGGACCGAGGCGTAGAACTTGAGCGCCTTGCCACCGGTCGTGGTCTCGGGCGAGCCGAAGAACACGCCGATCTTCTCGCGGAGCTGGTTGATGAAGATCGCGGTGGTCCCGGACTGGCTGAGCGCACCGGTGATCTTGCGCAGCGCCTGGGACATCAGGCGCGCCTGGAGACCGACGTGGCTGTCGCCCATCTCGCCCTCGATCTCGGCCTTGGGCACGAGCGCCGCGACCGAGTCGATGACGATGATGTCGAGCGCGCCCGAGCGGATCAGCATGTCCATGATCTCGAGCGCCTGCTCGCCGGTGTCCGGCTGCGAGACGAGCAAGGCGTCGGTGTCGACGCCGAGCTTCTTCGCGTACTCGGGGTCGAGCGCGTGCTCGGCGTCGATGAACGCGGCGATGCCGCCGGCACGCTGCGCGCTCGCGACCGCGTGCAGGGCGACGGTCGTCTTGCCGCTCGACTCGGGGCCGTAGATCTCGACCACGCGGCCGCGCGGGAGTCCGCCGATCCCGAGCGCGACGTCGAGCGCGATCGACCCCGTGGGGATCACGTCGACCGGGGCACGCCCCTCGTCGCCCAGACGCATCACGGAACCCTTGCCGAAGTTGCGGTCGATCTGGGCGAGCGCTGCTTCGAGCGCCTTCTCGCGGTCTGCCGGTGCGGGCATGTCGGTCACCTTTGCTACGGGGCACGTCGTGTGCCGAGAAGTCGTGCTGTCCTGTGTCGTGTCCGACGCTACGACGGGCCACCGACACGCGGGCCCGCCGTGCCCCGCACGGTGGAGGAGCCCCCCTCACCGGCTCCTGTGCACGACGATACCCGAACACGTGTTCGACCACGAGCACCTGCGGCGTGTCGCGCCCCGGCCCCGTCGACGGGACCGCACGGGCAGGTGACGTCACCGCCCGACGGGAACCTCCCACGCCTGCCCCGGCGCGAGCACGACCGGGCGGCAGCCCGGCGCCCGGTCGGCGAGCGCGACGCCGAACGCGAGCCCGGGCACGTCCATCCACCCGCGCGGCAGCCACCGGCCGCCGGGCACGTGCAGCGTCCCCCAGTGCACGGGCACCGCGGCGCGCACCCCCGCGTCCGCGCACACCTGGGCGGCCTGCGCCGGGCCCAGGTGCCCGCCCGAGAGCCGCGGGCCCCACCCCGAGACCGGCACGAGCGCGAGGTCGACGGGCGCGCCCGCGAGCGCCGCGACGTCCGCCATCGCGGGGTAGGCCTCGGTGTCGCCGAGGGCCCACACGACCGCACGGTCGTCGCCACGGCTCCAGCGCACGAGGTGGCCGATCGTCCCGTTGGGCCGGTGCGGCATGGGTCGGTCGCCGTGCACGGCCGGGACGGACCGCACCTCGACGCGACCCGCGCCGGTGGCGTCGCCGACGCTCGTCCACTCGTCCGGGGCGAGCGCGACGCCCCGCAGCCCGTGGCGCTCGAGCCACGGGACGTTCTCGGGCGCGGCGAGCACGGGGGCGTCGGGCAGCATGCGCAGCGACGCGACCTCGGCGTGGTCGAGGTGCAGGTGGGAGAGCAGGACGGCGTCGCTCCCCCGCCAGGCCCCGGAGGGCGCGCCGCCGCGGCGTCGCAGCAGGCCGGCGTGGCGGCGCAGGAGCGGGTCGGTGACCAGCCGCACGCCGGCGACGTCGATCACGACGGTCGAGTGCCCGACCCAGGTTACCCGCAGCGTCTCGCTCACGGCCGCAGCCCGAGCTCGCGCGACCAGGCGACGAGCCGCTCGTGCACGGCCTCGGCGCCGACGAGCATGGGCGTGCCGTCGACGTCCTCGAGCAGCGCGGCGGGCACCTCGAGGTCGACCGGACGCACGAGCAGGGCCTCGTTCTGCGCGCCGCCGAGCCCGCCGTGCGACCCGACGAGGCCCTCGAACGCGTGCACGAGCCCGGCGCCGTCGACCGCCGAGACGAGCAGGACGTCGCCCGCGTGCTCGAGGTGCGCGGCGCGCAGCAGGTCGGGCGCGGCGCGCGCGCCGTACCGTGCGAGCGGGTCGACCCCGACGACGACGCCCGTGGTCAGGTTGTGCCGACCCGCGGGTCCGTGGGCGACGACGTCGACGGGCTCGTCGCCGCGCTCGACGTGCGTCGGGGCCTCGCGGGTCACCACGACGCCGACGGTCGGGTTCGCGAGCAGGCCCGGCAGGAGCCGGGGCCACCTGCCGCGGATCTCGTCGCCGCGCGGCCGGGCGTCGAGCCGGGGGAACCACACGAGGCCGAGGTTCCCCGAGCCGACGACCACGACCTCGGGGACCTCGGTGCCGTCCGCGTCCCCGGACCGGTGCCGGCTCTCCCGACCGACCACGACGCGCCCCTCGGGCGCGCGCGAGAACGCGTTGAGCGCGGTGTTGACCGCACCCCAGGCCTCGTCGTCCGCGGGCCTCGGACGGCGCCCGGCGACGTCTGCGGCCGGAGCGAGGTCGGCGGACGGCAGTTCGGCGGACCCCAGGTCGGCGGACAGGACGTCGGACGGCGCCGGGCCCGGCGCGTCCGCCACGAGCCGTCGAACCTCCTCGCCGAACGTCCGCCCGACGACGGTCGCGAACGTCTCTCCGAGCGACTGGCCGTGGTCCGAGAGCACGACGATCCGGTAGTCCCGGGGCGCGGCCTGCGCGACGCGCTCCCAGAGCCCGACGACACGGTCGAGGCCCTCGAGCGCACGCAGCGACTCGGGGCGCAGCGGCCCCGCGTGGTGGGCGATCTCGTCGTAGTCGACGAGGTCCACGAACACGACCGGCGCGCCGTGCACGAGCTGCTCGGCGACGAGCGAGACGTTCAGGTCGCGCAGCACGACGTTGGACACACCGCGCAGCACGGGGAACCAGCCGAGCCGCCGCACGCGCGGCCGCACGCCCCGCACGGCCTGCTTCCAGCCCTGGTAGTACTCCTTGAGGGTCTCGCCGACCGTGCCGACCATCGCGCGCGCGAGCACGAAGGGCGAGGAGAAGAAGTGCACGAACAGGTGACCCGGGCCGAGGCCGCCGCGGCCCGCGGTGCGGGACATCACGAGCAGGCTCGTGGGGGCGTCGCCCGAGAACATCGTGGAGACCGCGACGCCGTCGTGCGCGAGGAGGCCCGCGCCGTCCGACACCCGCGCCTCGACCAGGGCCGCGTCGGCCGGCCGGTTCGTGACCACGAGCCGGCGCTCGCCGCGGTCCCACCAGCGGAACGCGGGCACCTCGCGGCTCTCGCCGTGCAGGAGGCCCGCCTGGCTGGCCGGGGTCGTGCACGGCACGCGCGCCCACCACGACCCCGCGGTGTGCGTGCCCGCCTCGAGCCACGACGCGACGTGCGGGACGAGACCGGCCTGCACGGCGTGGTCGAACGTCGAGCGGGAGACGCCGTCGAGCTGCACGACGAGCAGGCCCGGGCGTGCGCCCTCGGGGGCACCTTCGCCGCCGCGCCGCACGCGCGCCCGCTCGGCCCGGCGGGCGCGACGCAGCACGTCCGCGACGACGTACTCCTCGTCGTCCGCCCCCACGAGGGCCTGGCCGACCGCCATGACCACGGCCGCGACGAGCAGCACCACGAGCGTGCGGCCCCAGCCGCCGCTGTCGATCCCGGGCAGCAGGCGCAGGGCCGCGAGCGCCACGACGAGCTGTGCGGCGAGGGCGAGCACGATCGCGACGACCGCGCCGACGCGGGCAGCGACGAGACGCAGGAGCGGGCGCAGGAGCGCGTCGCCCAGGGCGACGACGGCCGCGACGAGCAGGACCCACTGCGGGCCGTCCGCCCCCGTGCGCGGGACGACGAGCAGCGCGACCCCGACCCCGAGCGCGGTCACGAGCAGGGACCACAGGACCCCCGTAAGGTCACGCACCGTCGGGACGATCCAGCGGTCGGCTGCGCTCATGCGGTCATGATGCCGCAGAACCTCGCCGGGGCGGGGCAGGACGGCGGTGGTCGTGTCCCCAGCGCCGCTCGTCGGGCACGTCCATCGCGTCGCACAGCGCGTGCCAGACGACGCGCGGCTCGACGCCGTCGTCGAGGGCCTGCGCCGCCGTCCGGCTCCCGAGCTCGGTCAGGGACAGGTCGTGCGCGAGGACGCGCCCGTACCCGGTGCCGAGGACCTCCTCGACCAGCAGCCAGAACTCGCGGTGTCGCACTCCCCCACCTTCCCACGCCCGGGACGCCCCGGGCGACCAGCGCGCTCGGCTGCGCGCGTCGGTGGCGCCTGCGACGATGCCAGCATGTCACCCGACCGCGACGAGCCCGCGAGCCACGAGGCCGTCCCTGCGGGTCCGGACGGCGTCCCTGCGGGTCTCGGCGGCTTCGCGGAGCCCACGCGCGCCTGGTTCGCGAGCGCGTTCGAGGCGCCGACGCCCGCGCAGAGCGGCACGTGGGACGCGGTGCGCAGCGGGCGGCACGCGCTCGTCGTGGCGCCGACCGGGTCGGGCAAGACCCTCGCCGCGTTCCTCTCGGCGATCGACGACCTCACGAGCACCCCGACGCCCGAGGACCCGCTCGCACGCTGCCGCGTGCTGTACGTCTCGCCGCTCAAGGCCCTCGCGGCGGACGTCGACCGCAACCTGCGCGCGCCGCTCGCCGGGATCCGGCACGCCGCGCAGCGCCTGGGCGCGACGACCCCCGACGTCGTGGTCGGCACGCGCACCGGGGACACGCCCGCGTCCGAGCGCCGGCAGCTCGGTCGGCGTCCGCCCGACGTCCTCATCACGACGCCCGAGTCCCTCTACCTGGTGCTGACGTCGGCCGCGCGCGCCGGGCTCGCGGGCGTGCGCACGGTCATCGTCGACGAGATCCACGCGGTCGCGGGCACCAAGCGCGGGGCGCACCTCGCGCTCTCGCTCGAACGGCTCGACGCGATGCTGCCCGCACCGGCCCAGCGGGTCGGCCTGTCGGCGACCGTGCGCCCGGTCGAGGACGTCGCGCGGTTCCTCGCCGGTACCCGGTCGCCCGCCGACGGCGGGCGCGAGGTCGTGGTGGTCCAGCCGCCCGCGACCAAGCGCATCGAGGTCGAGATCGCCGTGCCGGTGCCCGACCTGACCGACCTCGCGTCGGCGCCGGCGCCCCCGACGCCCGACGGTGGGGCGGACGACGGCCGGCGGGCCGCGTCGGTCTGGCCGCACGTCGAGGAGCGCGTGGTCGACCTCGTCGAGCAGCACCGGTCGACGCTCGTGTTCACCAACGCCCGGCGCAGCGCAGAGCGCCTGACCGCCCGGGTCAACGAGGTCGCCTCCGCCCGGCGCGGCGAGCCCGTCGACGTCGGGTCGGTCCAGGCCGCCCTCGTCCCGGGCCAGTCGGGGGTGGGCGCGGGCGTCGCTCCCGTGCTCGCGCGCGCGCACCACGGCTCGATGAGCCGGGCCGAGCGCACCCGCACCGAGGACGAGCTCAAGGCCGGGCGGCTGCCCGCGGTCGTCGCGACCTCGTCGCTCGAGCTCGGCATCGACATGGGCGCGATCGACCTCGTGGTCCAGGTCGGCGCGCCGCCGTCGGTCGCGAGCGCGATGCAGCGGATCGGCCGTGCGGGGCACCAGGTCGGCGCGGTCTCGCACGGCGTCGTGCTGCCCACGTTCCGCGGCGAGCTCGTGCCCGCCGCGGTCGTGGCCGAGCGCATGCGCGCGGGGCTCATCGAGCACGTGCGGGTGCTGAGCAACCCGCTCGACGTGCTCGCGCAGCAGGTCGTCGCGATGGTCGCGCTCGACGACTGGTCGGTCGCCGACCTCGCCGCCCTCGTGCGTCGCGCGGCCCCGTACGAGCACCTCGGCGACGCGACCCTGCACGCGGTGCTCGACATGCTCGCGGGCCGCTACCCCGGCGAGGACTTCGCCGAGCTGCGCCCGCGCGTGGTCTGGGACCGCGCGCACGACGTGCTGAGCGCGCGGCCCGGCGCGCTGCGCCTCGCGGTCACGAGCGGCGGGACGATCCCCGACCGCGGCCAGTACGGCGTGTTCCTCGCCGGGGCGCAGGACGAGCCCGGGGCGGACGCCGCGGGCGACCGCGTGCCCGGACCGCGCGGCGGGCGCCGGGTGGGCGAGCTCGACGAGGAGATGGTCTACGAGTCGCGCGTGGGCGACACGTTCACGCTCGGGTCCTCCACCTGGCGGATCGAGGACATCACGCCCGACCGCGTGCTCGTGACGCCCTCGCCCGGCGCGCCCGGGAGGCTGCCGTTCTGGAAGGGCGACCAGCCCGGACGGCCTGCCGAGCTCGGCCGCGCCGTGGGCACGTGGGTGCGGGAGACCTCCGCGGCCGACGACCCGGCAGAGCCCGGCGCCGTCCTTCGCCGGCTCGCCGCGGGCGGCCTGGACCCGTGGGCCGCGCAGAACGTCGCGGCGTACCTGCGTGAGCAGCGCACGGCCACGGGCCGGCTGCCCGACGACCGCACGGTCGTGGTCGAGCGGTTCCGCGACGAGCTCGGCGACTGGCGCGTCGTGATCCACTCCCCGTGGGGCGCGCGCGTGCACGCGCCGTGGGCGCTCGTGCTGGCCGGGCGGCTGCGTGAGCGGTTCGGGTTCGACGCCGCCGCGGTGCACGCCGACGACGGGATCGTGCTGCGGCTGCCGGACACCGCGGAGGACTGGGAGTCGGGCGGCGGGACGACGACCGTCACGGCCGCCGACCTCCTGATCGACCCCGACGACGTGCTCGACGCGGTGCGCGCCGAGATCGCCGGGTCGGCGCTGTTCGCCGCCCGGTTCCGCGAGGCGGCCGCCCGTTCGCTGCTGCTGCCGCGCCGGCGCCCCGACCGGCGTCAGCCCCTGTGGCAGCAACGGCACCGGTCCGCGCAGCTGCTCGCGGTCGCGGCGCAGCACGACGACTTCCCGGTCGTGCTCGAGGCGGTGCGCGAGTGCCTCCAGGACGACTTCGACGTCGACGCGCTGCGCACCCTCATGACCGACCTCGCCGCGGGGCGCGTGCGGGTCGTCGAGGTCGAGACGCCCACGCCGTCGCCGTTCGCCCGGTCGCTGCTGTTCGGGTACACCGCGCAGTTCCTCTACGACGGCGACTCGCCGCTCGCGGAGCGACGAGCCGCCGCGCTCACGCTCGACCCCACGCTGCTCGCCGAGCTGCTCGGCACCGCCGACGGCGCGTCGCAGCTCGCGGACCTGCTCGACCCCGACGTCGTGGAGCGCACCGAGGCCGAGATCGCCCTGCGCGCGCCGGGGCGGCGCGCCCGCGACGCCGAGGGCATGGTCGACGTGCTGCGCCGCACCGGGCCGCTCACGCTCGACGAGGCCGCGGCGCGCACCGACCCCGAGCACGCCCCCGACGTCACGGCCTGGCTGACCGCGATGGTCGACGCCCGCCGCGTGATCGAGGTGCGCGTCGCCGGCCGTCCGGCCTGGGCCGTCGTCGAGGACGCCGGACGCCTGCGCGACGCCCTGGGCGTGGCCCTCCCCGCCGGGTTGCCCGCCGCGCTGACCGCGCCCGTCGATGACCCGCTCGGCGACCTCGTGCGCCGCCACGCGCGCACGCACGGGCCGTTCGCCGCGACCGACCTCGCCGCGAGGCTCGGGCTCGGCGTGCACCCCGTCGCCGAGGTGCTGCGCCGGCTCGAACGGTCGCGCACCGTGGTGCACGGCCGCCTGCGCCCCGAACCGCTCGGCGGCACGGGAGACGAGTGGTGCGACGCGGAGGTGCTGCGCGTGCTGCGGCGCCGCTCGCTCGCCGCCCTGCGCTCCGAGATCGAGCCCGTCGAGCAGGAGGCCCTGGGGGTGTTCGCCCCACGCTGGCACCGCCTCGGGACGCTGCGCGGGACCGACGGCCTGCTCGAGGCCGTCGAGCAGCTCGCCGGCCTGGCGTTGCCGGCCTCGGCGATCGAGACGCTCGTGCTGCCCGCCCGCGTGAGCGACTACGCGCCGACCATGCTCGACAGCCTCACGACCGCGGGCGAGGTGCTCTGGGCCGGCCACGGGCCGCTCCCGGGCGCGGGTGACGGACTGGTGAGCCTGCACCTCGCCGACGGCGCCGACCTCACGCTGCCCGCTCCCGCACCGATCGAGGAGGGCGGACCGCTCGACTCGGACCTGCACCGCGTCGTGCTCGACCTCCTGACCGGCACCGGCGGGTACTTCCTCCCGCGCCTCGCCTCGCTCGCAGGGTCCGACGCCGCGAGCACGCTCGACGCGCTCTGGGACCTGGTCTGGGCGGGTCGCGTGACCAACGACGGGTTCGGCGCGCTGCGCGACCGGCTCGGCGTCCGCGGTGGCGGCCACCGCGCACCCCGCCCCGGAGCCCGGCCACGGCCGCTCGCGCGAGCCCGCTTCGCGCACCTCGGCCGGCCCGGCCGCCCCGACGAGACCCTCCCGGCGGGCGGGGGGCGGTGGTCGGCGCTGCCCGCCGTCGAGCCGGACCCGACCCGCCGCACCGCCGCGCTCACGCGCGTGCTGCTCGACCGGCACGGGCTGCTGACGCGCGGCACCGCGCACGCCGAAGGCGTGCCCGACTACTTCCGGGGCGTGTACCGCGCGTTGGGCGAGCTCGAGGGGACGGGGACCGTGCGCCGCGGCTACTTCGTCGAGCACCTGGGCGCCTCACAGTTCGCGCTGCCGGGGGCCGTCGACCAGCTCCGCTCCGGGGCGGCCGACCGTGCCCGGTCGCGCGACGACTCCCGGCAGGACGGGGCCGCACCGCGACGGCGTGCGCTGCTGCTCGCCGCGACCGACCCCGCCAACCCCTACGGCGCGGCGCTGCCGTGGCCCGACCGCACCCGCGACGGCGGGCACCGCCCCGGCCGCAAGGCCGGCGCCGTCGTCGTGCTCGTGGACGGTGCGCTCGTGCTCTACCTCGAGCGCGGCGGGCGATCGCTGCTGACGTCGGGCGACGCGGGCGAGCTCGCCGCGGCCTGCGCCGAGCTCGCCGCCGCGGGCCGTGCCGGACGACTGCCGTCGAGCGTGATCACGCGGGTCGACGGCCTCGACACGCTCGCCGCCGCGGGCCGGATGCCCCGCGAGGGCGCGGTCGCGGCGCTGCTCGACGCCGGGTTCACGATCACCCCGCGCGGGGTGCGCGCACCGCGTTGAACAGGCCCGCGCTGACCGGGCCCGCGCTGACCGGGCCCGCCCGCGCTGCACAGGCCCGCGCGCACGCCAGCACGGCGGGGATACCGGGGATGCCGGGAGCCGGGACTGCCGGGGAGCCGGGACGCGCGAAGGGCGCGCCGCTCGTGCGGCGCGCCCTTCGTCGTGGGTCCCTGAGGCTCAGCCGACCGGCTGGAGATCCTCCGGTGCGCGCGACGGCCCGGGGCGACCCAGGCTCGTCATCGCGAAGTCCGCAGGGATGGTGTCCGGGATCGCGAGCCCCTCGCTCACGGCGATCCGGTCGCTCACCTCGCGCAGGACGAGGGACATCGGCGTGTCCAGGGCCTCGCAGATCGAGGCCAGCAGCTCGGACGACGCTTCCTTCTGGCCGCGCTCGACCTCGCTCAGGTACCCGAGCGAGACGCGCGCGTCGGACGACACCTCACGCAGGGTGCGCCCCTGACGCTGGCGAGCATCCCGCAGCACATCACCGATCTCACGACGAAGAACAATCATCTGGCGCCCCCTTCCCGTGTCTGTGGCCGTCGGTGCCGGAGCCGTACCGACGACAGTTCTCGTATCCATGCTTCTCGTAGCAGCTGCTCTCGAATCCGTGCCCCGGTCGGGGGTGCTCCTACCGTACCCCGCGGGTCGCGGGCCGACGTGCAGAGTCCGATTCTTCGGGCGGGTGGAGTTCACGTGCGGTTCAACGGTCGTCCGGCGCACTTTGTTCCCGCAGCTCCTCGACCGCGAGCGCCAGCACCGCCCGCACGGCACCGAGCCGCACGTCGTCGCGCCCGCCGTCCAGCCGCAGCGACCGGACGACGGTCCGTGCCGCGGTGCTCACCGCGACATGGACGGTGCCCGCGGGGTGCCCGTCCTGCGGGCCCGGTCCGGCGACGCCCGTGGTCGCGAGCCCCGCGAGCGCCCCCGTGCGCAGCGCGACGCCCTCGGCCATGGCGCGCGCGACGTCGGGGTGCACCGGGCCGTGCTCGGCGAGCAGTGCGCGGTCGACACCGAGCAGCTCGGTCTTGAGGTCGGTCGCGTAGGCCGTCACGCCGCCGCGCAGCACGTCCGACGCGCCGGGGACCGCGACGAGCGCGGCCGTGACCAGGCCGCCCGTGAGCGACTCGGCGACCCCGATCGTGGTCCCGGAGCGCCGCGCGAGCTCCAGGAGCTCGGCGGCGGCCGGTGCCGGGGCGGAGGGCACAGGACCGAGGTCCGTGGCTCGCGCGGCCGTCGACATCAGGCGCCGGAGGGCCCGGCGTCGGGGTCGGCCGCGCGCTCGCGCCGCTGCTCGCGCTTCCCCGCGCGGCGCAGGCGCCACCCCTGGTACGCGTACTCGACCCCCGTGACCACCGTGACCACCAGCGCCGCACCCATGGTGATCGCGGCGAGCACCGCGATCCAGCCGGGCAGGGTGTCCAGGGGCAGGAGGTAGAGGCCGATCGCGGCCGCCTGCAGCACGGTCTTGAGCTTGCCGCCGCGCGACGCGGGCATGACGGCGTACTTGAGCACCGCGAACCGCATCAGCGTGATCCCGAGCTCGCGCACGAGGATCAGGGCCGTGACCCACCACCACAGGTCGCCCAGCCACGAGAGCAGCACGAGCGCCGTCCCGACGAGGAGCTTGTCGGCGATCGGGTCGAGCAGCTTGCCGAGGTCGGTGACCTGGCCCGACCGGCGCGCGAGCCAGCCGTCGAGCCGGTCGGTCGCCGCGGCGAGCAGGAAGATCGTGGCGGCGCACCAGCGCCATCCTGCCTCGTGCCCTCCGTCGGCGAGCAGCGCCCAGGCGAAGAACGGCACGAGGGCGATCCGCACGACCGTGACGGCGTTGGCGGCGTTCCAGGAGGACTTGAGTGCGACGACCACAGCACCACCCTAGGGCCAGCAGGGGCGTGCCGAGGACCGCGCGCGACGTCCCGCCCCTCGGCCGCAGGTGCCGGATCGGCGCCTGCCGCCACTATCCTGCGCGGATGACCCGTCACTTCCGTCGCCGTCGTCGGCCGCGACGTCTCGTCGCCGGCACCGTCGTCGCGACGTTCGCCCTCGTCGTCGGGGGCGCGCTCGGCACGGTCCTGTTCGACGAGCCGCCCGCGAGCGTGCAGGCGTCCGGGTCGCCGCAGGTCGCGGTCGCCGCGACCCAGGAGCCGAGCCCGACGCCGACGCCGCAGGCCGCGACCTTCACGATCGTCGCGACGGGCGACGTCCTGCCGCACACCCCGGTCAACGCGTCCGCGCGCACGGCCGACGGCGGGTACGACTTCTCGGACCTCCTCGCCGGGGCCGACCCGTGGGTCTCCGGCGCCGACCTGGCGCTGTGCCACATGGAGGTCCCCGTGACCCCGGCGGGCGAGCAGGCCAGCGGCTACCCCCGCTTCGCCGCCCTCCCCCAGATCGTCGGCGACCTCGCCGAGCAGGGGTGGGACGGGTGCTCGACCGCGTCGAACCACTCGGTCGACCGCGGGTTCGCGGGCGTCGAGGCCACCCTCGACACGTTCGACGCCGCTGGCCTGGGGCACACCGGGACGGCGCGGACCGCGGCCGAGGCCGCGCTCCCCCAGCTGTACCGGCTCGAGCGGGCCGGGCGCACGCTCACCGTCGCGCACATCTCGGCCGCGTACGGCACCAACGGCCTGCCCGTCCCCGCCGAGCAGCCGTGGTCGGTGAACCTCATCGACACGGCCGCCATCGTCCAGCAGGCGACCGCCGCGCGCGCCGCCGGGGCCGACCTCGTGGTCGTGAGCCTGCACGCGGGCGTCGAGTACACGACGACGCTGACCGACCAGCAGGTGCAGGTCACGCACGACCTCGCCGCCTCGGGGGCCGTGGACCTCGTGATCGGGCACCACGCGCACGTGCCCCAGGCGATCGAGCGCCTCGACGGTGGCCCCGACGGCGCCGGTCTGTGGGTCGCGTACGGGCTCGGCAACTACGTCTCGAACCAGGACGCGAGCTGCTGCTCGCCCGCGACGTCGAACGGGATCCTGATGACCGCGACCGTGGTCCAGGAGCCGGGGGCTCCTGCCCACGTCACGGGCGTCGAGTGGTCGGCGACGACCGTCGACACGGCCGACCACCACCACGTGCACGTGCTCGAGGACGTCGCGGGCGGCGTCGGGACGCTCAGCGCGGCCACCGTCGCGGACCGTCTGGCCGCGGTGCGCTCCGTGGTCGGCACCGACGCGCCCGAGCGCACGACGCCGCCGACACCCACGGGCCCGCCGCCCGTCGTCGTCCCCCGCGAGGAGACCCCCGTCCCGACGGCGACGGCACCGTCGGTGCCCACCTCGCCCGACTCCGCCTCGCCCGACGCCTGAGGCGATCGGGCGCTCACCGGTCAGGCGAGCGGGTCGTCCCCGTCGGCCGGGGCGGCCTGGTCGTAGACCTCCGCGCCGGGCTCCCCGCGCAGCATCGCGAGCGTGCCCGGCAGGTCGTCGGGCTGCACGAGCACCTCGCGCGCCTTCGACCCCTCGGAGGGACCGACGATCTCGCGGGACTCGAGCAGGTCCATGAGCCGTCCCGCCTTGGCGAACCCGACGCGCAGCTTGCGCTGCAGCATCGAGGTCGAGCCGAACTGGCTCGTCACGACGAGCTCCGCGGCCTGCAGCAGCAGGTCGAGGTCGTCGCCGATGTCCTCGTCGACCTGCTTCTTGGCGCCCGCCGCGACCGCGACGTCCTCCCGGTAGACGGGCTTGAGCTGGGCCTTGACGTGCTCGACGACGGCGTGCACCTCGCGCTCGGACACCCAGGCGCCCTGCACGCGCATCGGCTTGGCGGCGCCCATCGGCAGGAACAGCGCGTCGCCCTGACCGATGAGCTTCTCGGCGCCCGGCTGGTCGAGCACGACGCGCGAGTCCGCGAGCGACGAGGTCGCGAACGCGAGCCGCGACGGCACGTTGGCCTTGATGAGGCCCGTGACGACGTCGACCGACGGGCGCTGCGTCGCGAGCACCAGGTGGATCCCGGCGGCACGGGCGAGCTGCGTGATGCGCTGGATCGACGCCTCGACGTCGCGCGGGGCGACCATCATGAGGTCCGCGAGCTCGTCGACGACGACCAGGAGGTACGGGTAGGGGGCGATCTTGCGCTCCGACCCGGGCAGCGGCGTGACCTTGCCCGCACGCACCGCGGTGTTGAAGTCGTCGACGTGCTTGTACCCGAACATCGCGAGGTCGTCGTAGCGCGCGTCCATCTCGCGCACGACCCACTCGAGCGCCTCCGCGGCCTTCTTCGGGCTCGTGATGATGGGCGTGATCAGGTGCGGGATGCCCTCGTAGATCGTGAGCTCGACGCGCTTGGGGTCGACGAGCACGAGGCGCACCTGCTCGGGGGTCGAACGCATGAGGATCGACGTGATCATCGAGTTGATGAAGCTCGACTTGCCGGCGCCGGTGGCTCCCGCGACCAGGATGTGCGGCATCTTGGCGAGGTTCGCCACGACGTAGCCGCCCTCGACGTCCTTGCCGACGCCCATGACGAGCGGGTGCTCGGTGCGGCGCGCGGCCGACGAGCGCAGCACGTCGCCCAGCACCACGGTCTCGCGGTCCGAGTTCGGGATCTCGATGCCGATCGCCGACTTTCCCGGGATGGGCGACAGGATGCGCACGTCGGCGCTCGCGACCGCGTACGCGATGTTCTTGGACAGCGAGGTGATCCGCTCGACCTTGACGGCCGGACCGACCTCGACCTCGTAGCGCGTGACCGTCGGCCCCCGCGTGAAGCCCGAGACCTTCGCGTCGATCGTGAACTGCTCGAAGACCCGCGTGAGCGACTCCACGACGCGGTCGTTCGCGGCCGAGCGCACCTTGTGCGGGGCCCCCTTGACGAGCGAGTCCTCGCTCGGCAGCAGGTACACGATGTCGCCCTCGAGCACGCCCTGCACGCCCTGCGGCACGGGCTGGTGCTCGGGTGCCCCGGCGGGCCGCACGGCGGTGCCGGCGCCGACGACGACCTCGGCCCCGGCCGGGCCGTCAGGACGCGGGACGGCCCGCGTCGCGTCGTCCGCCTCGAGGACCTCGGTCGCGGCGGCCTCGGCCGCGTCCTGCTCCTCCTGCGCGACCCGCTCGATCTCGGCCGCACGCTCGAACGCCTCGTCGCCCGAGAACCCGCCCGGCCAGTCGACCGCGGCCGGCGCCTCGGCACGCTCGGGGGTCTTGCGGCGGCGGCGCGGGCGGCGGACCTTCTCGGTCACGTCCTCCGAGCCGTCGTGGCGCGAGACGCCCTCGGCGAGCTGCAGGTCGTCGTCGTCCACGACGTCGGACGACGCGTGGCCGCCCGTGAGCCGCTCGTACAGGGCCCCGAGCCGCGACGGGATCGCGTGCACGGGCGTCGCGGTCACGACCAGCAGGCCGAAGAAGCCGACGAGCGCGAGGATCGGCACCGCGAACCAGACGGTCAGCGCCGCCACGAGGGGCGTGGCGCTCAGGTAGCCGACGATCCCGCCCGCGTCCTGGACCGCCGCGAAGCCGTCGCGCGGCGCCGGGAGGTCCGCCGAGACGTGCACGAGGCCGCAGACCGCGACCGTGAGGAACCCCAGGCCGATCGCGACGCGCGAGTTCGCCTGCGAGCGCTCCGGGTGACGCATGACGCGCACCGCGAGCCAGATCAGCAGCACGGGCAGCGCGACCGCGACCACGCCGAACGTGCCCGCGAAGACCGCGTGCACGACGTCGCCGAACACGCCCTCGATGCCCCACCACTCGCGCGCGGCGACGACGACCGCGAGGCCGATCAGCAGGAACGCGACGCCGTCGCGCCGATGTGCGGGGTCCAGGTCCTTCGCTCCCTTGCCGATCGCTCGAGTCGTGCCGCCCACGGCGTGCGCGGCCCCCAGCCAGAGGCCCGACACCGCACGCACCGGCCAGGGTCGCTGCGCGCGGGCGGCAGGCTTGCGGGCGGCGGGCTTGCGGGCCGCGGTGGTCCGCTGCGCCTGGGCCCGGCCCGACGACGTCCGCCCGGACGCGCCGGAGGTGCGGGGCTTGGCCGTCGTCGACCGCCCGCCGACGCGCGAGGCCGACGCCCGTGCCGTGGTGGACCGGGCGGAGGAGGACGGTCGAGTCGCCATAGTGGCTTCACCGTACCCGCCGACGCCGGGGAGCCCCGGGAGGCCGGGCCGTGTCCCTCGCCACGCCCGAGGGTCAGTACGGCGCGGGGCCCGGCCCGGCGCCGCGCGCGGCGAGGGATGCGTCGAGCTGTCCCCGGCCGATCTCCCGGACGAGCAGCGCCCACCCGACGAGCGCGGCGAGGCTCGCAAGCGCGCCGAGCGTCTCGAAGAGCGGGAGGGCGGACCAGGAGTCGAGATCGGCGGACCGGAGCAGGTTCCGCGAGAGGTTCGCCGAGACGCCGAGGCCGAGCCACCCGGCCCACCAGAGCCCGAGCGGGGCACTGCGCCGCTCGACGCTCGCCGCGCGCACGTCCCGCACGACCTGCAGCGGGAACCAGAACGACACGACCGGCACGAACCAACCGAGCCACACCCACACGCGCGACCGTGCATGGTGCCACCCGGGCGAGTGTGCCTCCGCGAAGCGACGGCTCTTCCAGAGCCAGACGATGCTCACGACGCCCGCCGCGATCAGGGCCAGGACGTAGAACGCGTTCACCGCGTCGTAGGCGTTGACCGTCGCGAGCGAGTCCGAGCGTCCCGCGACGTAGTCCTCGACCTCGCTGACGGCCCCGACGGAGAGGATCGCGGCGATCACCTGGATCGCGGCGACCAGCGCGCACAGCGCGACCGAGACGGTGCCGAGGGACCGCGGCACGCTCGGGAGCCTGGCCCCCCAGGGCGCGTGCCACCCGGGCGGTGCCGGGTGCGGCGATCCGTACGTCGGGGCAGGCGGGGCCTGCTGCCCGTAGGCCGCCGTGCCGTAGGGCGCCGTGCCGTAGGGCGCCGTGCCGTAGGGCGCCGTGCCGTAGGGCGCACCTCCGGGTGCGCCGTAGGGCGGCGGCACGGGCGCGCTGCCGTAGGGCGACGTCGTGGGTTCGCCGGAGGGCGCGGGCGTGGCGCCGGACTGCGGCGGCACGGGCACGGCAGGGTGGTGCGCGGGGTCGTTCGTGGACACTCGGCCTCCTCGTCGGGTGGACCGCCAGCGTAGGGGCGGGCCGCCGCCCGCCGACGGCGGTGTCCACCCCTCGGAGTCGACCCCTGCGTCCGCGGAGGATCGCCGAGCGCGGGCCCCGTGGGGCCCGCGCCGGGATCGGACGCCGGGATCAGGCGCCGACGACGACCGGGACGATCATCGGGCGGCGACGCAGGCGCGTCGCGACCCAGCGGCCGACGACGCGGCGCATGATCTGCTGGAGCTGGTGCATGTCGGTCGCACCGCCGGCGATCGCGTCCTCGAGGGCCTGCACGACCTGCGGGCGCACGTCGTCGAACACCTTCGCGTCCTCCGCGATGCCGCGGGCGAGGATCTGCGGACCCGCGATGACCTTGCCGGTCGCCGAGTCGACGACCGCGAAGATGGACACGAAGCCCTCCTCGCCGAGCACGACGCGGTCCTTGAGCTCGGCGTCGGTGATCTCGCCGACGCTCGAGCCGTCGACGTACACGTACCCGCACGGCACGGCGCCCACGACCGAGGCCTTGCCGTCGACGAGGTCGACCACGACGCCGTCCTCGGCGAGCACGACGCGGTCGGCCGGCACGCCGGTCTTGACCGCGAGCGCCGCGTTGGCGAGCAGGTGGCGGACCTCGCCGTGCACGGGCATGACGTTCTTGGGCTTGAGGATGTTGTAGCAGTAGACGAGCTCGCCCGCGCTGGCGTGCCCCGAGACGTGCACCTTGGCGTTGCCGCCGTGCACGACGCGCGCACCCAGGCGCATGAGCCCGTTGATGATGCGGAACACGGCGTTCTCGTTGCCCGGGATGAGCGACGACGCGAGGATCACGGTGTCGCCCATGCTGACGGAGATCTTGTGGTCGCCGTTGGCCATGCGGCTCAGGGCCGCCATGGGCTCGCCCTGCGAGCCGGTGCACATGAGCACGACCTCGTGGTCGGGCAGCGAGTCGACCTTCTTGAGGTCGATCAGGACGCCGTCCGGCACCTTGAGGTAGCCGAGCTCGGCGGCAATGCCCATGTTGCGGATCATCGAGCGCCCCACGAGCGCGACGCGGCGGCCGTGGTTCGCGGCGGCGTTGAGGACCTGCTGCACGCGGTGCACGTGCGACGAGAACGACGCGACGATGATGCGCTTGTCGGACTGGCCGAACGTCTGGTCGAGCACGGGGCCGATCTCGACCTCGGGCGTCACGAACCCGGGGACCTCGGCGTTGGTCGAGTCGACCATGAACAGGTCGACGCCCTTCTCGCCGAGGCGCGCGAACGCGCGCAGGTCGGTGATGCGCCCGTCGAGCGGGAGCTGGTCCATCTTGAAGTCACCGGTGTGCAGCACCGTGCCCGCGGCGGTCGTCACGGCGACCGCGAGCGCGTCCGGGATCGAGTGGTTGACCGCGACGAACTCGAGGCCGAACACGCCCGCCTGGAGCGTCTCGTCCTCGACGACCACGCGCGTCACCGGCGTGATGCGGTGCTCCTTGAGCTTGGCCTCGACGAACGCGAGCGTGAGCCGCGACCCGAGGATCGGGATGTCGCGGCGCAGGCGCAGCAGGTACGGCACGGCACCGATGTGGTCCTCGTGGCCGTGCGTGAGGACGATCGCCTCGATGTCGTCGAGACGGTCCTTGATGTAGTCGAAGTCCGGCAGGATCAGGTCGACGCCGGGCTGGTTGTCCTCGGGGAAGAGGACGCCGCAGTCGATGACGAGCAGCCGGCCGGCGTGCTCCAGGACCGCCATGTTGCGGCCCACCTCCCCGAGGCCGCCGAGGGCGACGATCCGCAGACCGCCGTCGGGCAGCGCGGGAGGGAGGGAGAGTTCGGGGTGAGGGTGGCTCACAGGGCCTCCTGGCCTTGATGTCAGTGCGCGGCCCCGCTGAGGGGCCGTGCGGGGTCGAGGACGCCCGCGGCGGCCAGCGCGTCGCGCATGGCCGCCGTCTCGGCGTCGCTCGCAGGAACGTTGGGCAGCCGCATGGCGCGGCTGCTGATGACGCCGAGCACCTCGGCGGCGGCCTTGGCCATGACGGCCTGCGCGCCGGCGCCGTTGAAGGCGTCGACCACGGGGAGCACGGACCGCATGATCTCGAGCGCGCGCGCGTGGTCGGCGGCGTCCCAGGCGGCGGTCAGCGCGGCGTACTGCGGCGCGAGGGCGTGCGTGGCGACGCCGACGAGGCCGACGGCGCCCTGCGCGAGCATCGCGAGGTAGAGCGAGTCGTCGCCGCAGTACCACGCGAGGCCGGTCCGGGCCGAGGCCGCGGCGACCGTCGCGACGTCGCCCGTGGCGTCCTTGACCGCGACGACGTTGTCGTGCGCCGCGATGCGGTCGAGCGTGCCGGCGCCGATGCGCAGGCCCGTGCGGCCCGGCACGTCGTAGAGCATGACGGGCAGGTCGGTCGAGCCCGCGACGGCGGCGAAGTGCTGGTACAGGCCGTCCTGGGTCGGTCGCGTGTAGTACGGCGTGACGACGAGGAGCCCGTGCGCCCCGGCCTCGGCGGCCTGCTCGGCCATCCGGACCGCGTGGTCGGTGTCGTTCGACCCGGCGCCCGCGACGACGCGGGCACGGTCGCCCACGGCCGCGACGACGGCACGCACCAGGTCGGCCTTCTCGGGGGCGTGCGTCGCGCCCGACTCGCCCGTCGTCCCGCTCACGACGAGACCGTCGTTGCCCTGGTCCACGAGGTACGTCGCGAGGCGTGCCGCGGCGTCGAGGTCGACCGCGCCGTCCGCGGTCATGGGGGTGATCATCGCCGTGAGCACGGCCCCGAACGGGCGCGCCGGAGAAGCAGGGGAAGCCATGGGTCCAACCTACCGTGCCGAGGGGCTCCGACGTGCGGCGAGACCGCCGACGGAACCACGCCGGCACGACGGCCGACGACCGACGCGGCGGGTAGCCTGACGCGGTGACGGACGACGGCTCCCCTCCCCCGGACCCCGGGGTGCGCGACGCCGTCCGGCAGGCCCTGTCGGTCTCGTTCGCGACCGGGCTGTACGGCGTGTCGTTCGGGGCGCTGTCGACGGTCGCGGGCCTGAGCCTGGCCCAGACGGCCGTGCTGAGCCTGCTGATGTTCTCGGGCGGGTCCCAGTTCGCGCTCGTGGGCGTGGTCGGCGGCGGCGGCGCACCGGTCTCGGCGATCCTCAGCGCGAGCTTCCTCGGGGTGCGCAACGCGCTGTACGGGATCCGGCTCGGGCCCCTGCTCGCGCTGCACGGGTGGCGACGCGTGCTGGCGGCCCACCTGACGATCGACGAGTCGACCGCGGTCGCGACCGCGCAGTCCACCCGCCGCGCGGCCCGCGCGGGGTTCTGGTGGACCGGCGTCGGGGTGTTCGTGCTGTGGAACGCGTTCGTCCTCGCGGGTGCGCTCGCGGGCGACGCGCTCGCCGACCCCGGCCGCTGGGGCCTCGACGCCGCCGCCGCAGCCGCGTTCCTGGGCCTGCTCTGGCCGCGCCTGAGCACGCGCGAGGTGCGCCTCGTCGTGCTCGCCGCGGGCACGCTCGCGCTCGTCCTCGTGCCGCTCGCCCCGCCCGGCGTTCCCGTGCTCGCCGCGGCCGCGCTCGCGGTCGTGATCTCGCGGACCCCGGCGGGCCGGCGTCCGGCCGCGGACGACGCCGGGCCGGGGGTGGCCGCATGAGCGACGCCGCGCTGTGGGTGACCGTCGTGGTCGCGTCGCTCGTGAGCCTCGCGATCAAGCTCGTCGGGCAGTACGCGCCCGAGCACTGGGCCTCCTCGCCGCGCGTGGTGCGCACCGCGACGCTCGTCACCGCGGCGCTGCTCGCCGCGCTCGTGGTGGTCCAGACCGTCGACGGCGGGCGCTCCATCAGCGTCGACGCCCGCCTGCCCGCGCTCGCGGTCGCGGCGCTCGCGCTCGCGCTGCGGGCGCCGTTCCTCGTCGTGGTGGTGCTCGCCGCGGCGACCGCGGCGGGGCTCCGCGCGCTCGGGTGGGGCTGAGCGCGGCGTCCGGTAGGGTCCGCCGCATGGCACTGTTCACCGATACCGCCGACGTCTCCGTGCGCCCCGCCGTCGCGGGGGACGACGCTGCGGTGGCCGCGGTCCAGGTCGCCGCGTGGCGCGTCGCGCACGCGACGACGCTCGGCGAGGACGTGCTCGACCTGCTCGACACCGAGCGCATGCGCGGCCAGTGGGCCGACGCGATCGACTCCCCGCCCGGCCCCGGCTTCGCGGTGCTCGTCGCGCTCGACGCCGCGGACGTCGTCGGGTTCGTCGCGCTGTCCCCCGGCCAGGTGCTCGCGCTCGAGGTGCTGCCCGCGCACCAGCGCCACGGGCACGGATCACGGCTGCTCGGCGCGGCCGTCGACCGGCTGCGCCGTGACGGCGCCGACGAGGTGGTCGCCTGGGTGCTCGACCAGGACTCCGCGCGCGAGGAGTTCCTCGCGGGCGCGGGCCTCGGCCCCGACGGCCGGGAGCGCACGCTCGCGACCGGGGTGCGCGACGTCGTCGAGCGCCGCTGGTCCGCCACGATCTGAGGCGGCGTCCCCGGGTCCTCACCGACCCCGCGTCCTCACCGACCCCGGGGCCGAGCCGAGCACGTCGCCACCGAACCCGGTCGACGCCACCGCCGGTCGACGCCACCGCCGGTCGACGCCACGACCGGTCGACGCCACGACCGGCCCTGACTACGCCTCGGCCGGGCCGCCGCCGTCGCGCGGGGCCGCCGGCGCGTCGTCCGACCTCGACCGGTAGAGCGCGCCCGCCCGGCGCAACGCACCCCGGGCGCGCTTGCGGTCGCCCGAGGCGTCGTACGCGAACGCCAGGTGGTACCAGGCGCGCCAGCTCTCGGGCGCCGCGTCGACCGCGTCCCGGTAGGGACCGAACGCGGCGTCGGCGGCCGCCCGGTCGATCCGGCCGCCGGGCGAGCGCGGCAGGTCGTCGACCGGGAGCTCACCCGCCCCCGCGAGCTCGTCGGCCATGCGCTGCACCGTGCGCGCGAGCAGGAACTCCTTGGCGATCAGCCACACCGCGACCACGGGGATCACCGCGACCCCGACGCCGATCCCGACCGCGAGTGGCTCGCCCGTCCGCACGAGCGCGAGGGCCCGCCCGCCGATCTGCCACACGTACAGCGCGAGCAGCGCCGTGACGAGGACCGCGCCGAGCAGGCCCTTCCTCACGACAGGTCCATGACGTTCTCGAGGCCGACCGTGAGGCCGGGCCGCGACGCGACCTCGCGCACCCCGAGCAGCACGCCCGGCATGAACGAGACGCGGTCGAACGAGTCCTGGCGGATCACGAGCTGCTCGCCCTCGTTGCCGAGCAGGATCTCCTCGTGCGCGACCAGGCCGCGCAGCCGCACCGCGTGCACGCGCACGCCGTCGACGTCGGCGCCGCGCGCCTCCCAGCCCTGCTCGGTCGCGTCGGGCGAGGGGCCGAGACCCGCCTCCCGGCGGGCGCGGGCGATCGCCGTGGCGGTGTGCGTGGCCGTGCCCGAGGGCGCGTCGACCTTGGTCGGGTGGTGCAGCTCGACGACCTCGGCCGACTCGAAGTAGCGTGCGGCCTTCGCCGCGAACGTCATCGCGAGCACCGCCGAGAGACCGAAGTTCGGGGCGATCAGCACACCCACCTCGACGCCCTCGGCCGCGCGCCGCGCGAGGTGCTCGCGCAGGCGTGCGCGGCTCTCGTCGGTCCACCCGGTCGTCCCGACGACGGCGTGCACGCCCGCGTCGATCAGGGCGTGCACGTTGGCCTCCGTGACCGACGGCACGGTGAAGTCGACCGCGACCTGCGCGCCCGACCCCGCGAGCACCGCAGCGAGGTCGTCACCGTCGTCGACGCGCGCGACGAGCTCGAGGTCCGGGGCGGCCTCGATCGCGGCGCACGTGGTGCTGCCCATGCGGCCCGCGGCCCCCAGGACCGCGACGCGGATCACGGGCGCCGCGGGGGTGTCGCCGGAGCGGGCGTCGGGCTGCGCGGTCGACGCGTCGGCGGGGTGGGCGGGGGACGTGGGGGTCTGCGCGTTCACGCACCCAGCCTATCGGCCCGCGACGGCACGACCCCCGCCCTGACCAGGACGGGGGTCGTGCGACGTGCAGGACGCGGGCAGGTCGTCAGGCGCCGAACGGTCCGACGCGCACGACCGACCGGGGGCGGGACGCGAGATCGGCCGCGAGGTCCTGGACCTCCTGGGCCGTGACCGCGCGGATCCGCTCGATCGAGTCCTCGAGGCTCAGCAGGCGACCGTGCACCAGCTCGGACTTGCCGAGGCGGTTCATGCGGGCGCCCGAGTCCTCCATGCCGAGCACCATGCCCCCCGTGTGCTGGCCGACCGTGCGGCGCAGCTCGGCGGCCGTGATGCCGTCGTGCGCGAGCCGGTCGAGCTCCTCGCCGAGGAGCTTGGTGACCTCGTCGATCTTGCCCGGCGCGCACCCGGCGTACAGGCCGAACGTCCCCGTCTCGCCGTACCCCGACGCGAACGAGTACGTCGAGTACGCGAGGCCGCGGCGCTCACGGATCTCCTGGAAGAGCCGCGAGCTCATCGAGCCGCCGAGCACCCCGTTGAGGACCGACAGCGCGAAGCGGCGCTCGTCGGTCGCCGAGAGCCCGGTGCCGCCGACGATCACGTTGGCCTGCTCGACCGACCGGTGCAGGTCGAGCTCGACCGCGGCGGTGTGCGACGCCGGGGCGACCCCGGTGCGGCGCCCGCGCGGCACGCGTGGCGTGGACACGTCCCACCCGCCCGTGGCGAGCGCGGCCGAGACCTGGGCGCACAGCACGTCGTGGTCGACCCCGCCCGCGGCCGAGACGACGAGCGTCTCGGGACGGTAGTGCTCGGTGTAGTGCTCCCACACCGCGTCGCGCGGCACGGCCGTGATCGTCGCGGGCGTCCCGCCGATCGGGCGTCCCAGCGGGTGCCCGTCGAGCACCGCCTGAGCGAACTCCTCGTGGACGACGTCGGTCGGGTCGTCGTCGTTCATCGCGAGCTCTTCGAGGATGACCCCGCGCTCGGTCTCGAGCTCGTCCGCGTCGATGACCGCCGAGGTGACCATGTCGCAGATCACGTCGACCGCCATGGGCAGGTCGGCGTCGAGCACGCGCGCGTAGTAGCACGTGTGCTCCTTGCCGGTCGCCGCGTTCGCCTCGCCACCGACCTCGTCGAACGCCTCGGCGATGTCCATCGCGGACCGCGTCGGGGTGCCCTTGAAGAGCAGGTGCTCGAGGAAGTGCGTCGAGCCGAAGTGGCCGCTCGTCTCGTCGCGCGAGCCGACGCCGACCCAGGCGCCGACCGTCGCGGAGCGCTGACCGGGCATCGCCTCGGTCAGCACCCGAACGCCGCCGGGCAGGACGGAGCGACGGATCGTCGCGCCGTCCTGCCCGGCGGTCAGCTCGCTGCCGGTCTCACCGGCCGCGACGAGCGGGAGGTCCCAGGGCACCTCAGGCGTCGGCCGAGGCCGGGGCCTCGGTCGACGCGGCCTCGGCGGCCTTGTCCTCGTCCTCGGTCACCGCGTGCAGCGAGAGCTTGCCGCGCGGGTCGATCTCACCGATCTGGACCTGGACCTTCTGCCCGATGGACAGCACGTCGTCGACGTTCTCGACGCGCTTGCCGCCCACGAGCTTGCGGATCTGGCTGATGTGCAGCAGGCCGTCCTTGCCCGGCGAGAGCGAGATGAACGCGCCGAACGACGTGGTCTTGACGACCGTGCCGACGAAGCGCTCACCGATCTCGGGGACGTGCGGGTTCGCGATCGCGTTGATCGCGGCCCGGGCGGCCTCGGCCGACGGACCGTCGGTCGCGCCGATGTAGACCGTGCCGTCGTCCTCGATCGAGATGTCGGCGCCGGTCTCCTCCTGGATCTGGTTGATCATCTTGCCCTTGGGGCCGATGACCTCGCCGATCTTGTCCACGGGGACCTTGACCGCGATGACGCGCGGCGCGTTGGGGCTCATCTCGTCGGGCACGTCGATCGCCTCGGCGAGCACGTCGAGGATCGTCATGCGGGCCTCGCGGGCCTGCGTGAGCGCACCGGCCAGGACCGACGCGGGGATGCCGTCGAGCTTGGTGTCGAGCTGGATGGCCGTGACGAACTCGCGCGTGCCGGCGACCTTGAAGTCCATGTCGCCGAACGCGTCCTCGGCACCGAGGATGTCGGTGAGCGCCGCGTAGCGGGTCTCGCCGTCGACCGTGTCGGAGACGAGGCCCATCGCGATGCCCGCGACCGCGGCCTTGAGCGGAACGCCCGCGTTGAGCAGGGACAGCGTCGAGGCGCAGACCGAGCCCATCGAGGTCGAGCCGTTCGAGCCGAGGGCCTCGGAGACCTGACGGATCGCGTAGGGGAACTCCTCGCGGCTCGGGAGCACGGGCACGAGCGCACGCTCGGCGAGCGCACCGTGGCCGATCTCGCGACGCTTGGGGCTGCCCACGCGGCCGGTCTCGCCGGTCGAGTACGGCGGGAAGTTGTAGTTGTGCATGTAGCGCTTGCGCGTGACCGGACCGAGCGAGTCGATCTGCTGCTCCATGCGCAGCATGTTCAGCGTCGTGACGCCGAGGATCTGCGTCTCGCCACGCTCGAACAGCGCCGAGCCGTGCACGCGCGGCAGGACCTCGACCTCGGCACCCAGCGTGCGGATGTCGGCGAGCCCACGGCCGTCGATGCGGAACCCGTCGGTCAGGATGCGCTGGCGGATGAGCTTCTTCTGCAGCGAGCGGTACGCCGCCGAGAGCTCCTTCTCGCGACCCTCGAAGCTCGCGCCGAGCGCCTCGACCGTCTCGGCCTTGACCTCGTCGATGCGGGCCTCTCGGTCCTGCTTGTCCGCGATCTGCAGGGCCTCGCCGAGCGCCGCCGTGGCCTGCGCCTCGACCGCCGCGTAGGCGTCGTCCTGGTAGTCGGGGAAGAGCGGGAGCTCCTTGATCGGCTTGCGGGCCTTGTCGGCGAGCTCGATCTGCGCCTCGCACAGCGCGCGGATGAACGGCTTGGAGGCCTCGATGCCCTCGGCCACGACGGCCTCGGTGGGCGCCTGCGCGCCCTCGCTGATGAGGTTCCACGAGTCGTCGGTGGCCTCGGCCTCGATCATCGCGATCGCGACGTCGGGGTTGCCCTGCGCGTCGGTCACGATGCGACCCGAGACGACCATCTCGAAGACGGCGCGCTCCTTGTCGCTGTACTTGGGGAACGCGACCCACTGGCCGTCGACGAGCGCGATGCGCACGGCGCCCGCGGGGCCCGAGAAGGGCAGGCCCGAGAGCTGCGTCGAGAGCGAGGCCGCGTTGATCGCGAGGACGTCGTACGCGTCGTCCGGGTGGCTTGCGAGGACGGTCACGACGACCTGGACCTCGTTGCGCACGCCCTTGACGAACAGGGGGCGCAGCGGGCGGTCGATCAGACGGCACGCGAGGATCGCCTCGGTCGAGGGGCGGCCCTCGCGGCGGAAGAACGAGCCGGGGATGCGGCCCGCGGCGTACATGCGCTCCTCGACGTCCACCGTGAGGGGGAAGAAGTCGAAGTGGTCCTTGGGGTGCTTGCCGACCGTCGTGGCCGACAGCAGCATGGTCTCGCCGTCGAGGTAGGCGACGGCGGTGCCGGCGGCCTGCTTGGCCAGACGGCCCGTCTCGAAGCGGATGGTGCGCGTGCCGAAGCGACCGTTGTCGATCACGGCCTCGGCGAACTGGATCTCGGGACCCTCCACGGGTGCCCTCCTGTCTCGTCGACGCGCCGCGCACGGCATCCGGCGGTCTTCGATCGAGGTCCACGGCTGCTCGCGCGTGCGAGGTCCGGGGGCCACTACCGAGGACCGGACGGGCTGCGACCGGCGGCGCGTGGGGATTGGTGCGGTTCTATCGAACCAGACCAGCCCGGTCCCCACGGGGACCGGGCTGGACCGGGTGTGTCAGCGACGCAGGCCGAGGCGCTCGATGAGGCTGCGGTAGCGGTTGATGTCGACCTTCTGCAGGTAGCCGAGAAGACGACGACGCTGACCGACGAGGAGCAGCAGACCACGACGGCTGTGGTGGTCGTGCTTGTGCTCCTTGAGGTGCTCGGTCAGGTCGAGGATGCGCTGCGTGAGCATCGCAACCTGGACCTCCGGCGAGCCGGTGTCGCCCTCGCTGGTCGCGTACTCGGACATGATGCGCTGCTTGGTGGCAGAGTCGAGCGGCATGGCTCTCCTTCGGGTGTCGTTGCGCGGCGCACCAGGGCTGAAATCCCTGGGCTCTTGGGCTGGCCTGCCGGCGCTGCTCCCATGAGCTGCACCCGCAAGGGCCTCCGCGGCCGTTCTGACGGCTCGACCATTCTAGCAGCCGTGCCGCCCGGCGGGCGCGGAGGCACCCGCCGGGCGGTTCAGGACGACGGCCCGACGGGCGCCGCGCACGAGCACCCGAGGGTCAGCAGGCGCCCTGGTCGGCCCAGACGTCCGACGAGCCCGGCGTCTCGCCCTGGGTCCACCACTTGGCCCGCCAGGTGTGCCCGGCCGACGACGCGAGCGCGCCGCCCGTGTAGACCTTCGACGACGACCACGCGGCCGCGGTGCAGGTCCCGTTCGTGGGCGTCACCGTGGGCGTCACGGTCGGCGTGACCGTGGGCGTCGTGGTGGGCTTGGGCGTCGTGGTGGGCGTGACGGTCGGCGTGCCGCCCGAGCAGGCGCCCTTGTCGGTCCACACGTCCTGCGAGCTGGCGCCCGGCACGTCGCCCTGGGTCCACCAGCGCGCGGACCACGCGTGCCCCGCGTAGGAGACCTGCGCGCCGCCCGCGTAGGCCTTGCTCGACGACCACGCGGCCGCGGTGCAGGTCCCGTTCGTGGGCGTCACGGTGGGCGTCACCGTGGGCGTGACGGTCGGCGTCACCGTGGGCGTCACGGTCGGGGTGACGGTCGGCGTGGGGCTCGGCGTCGTGCCCGAGGTGAACGGCTCGAAGGCCTTGGTGAAGAACCACGTCGGCTGGCTGATGCCCGAGCAGTCGTTCGATCCGGCGACGCCGGGGCACCCGCCGTTGTCGCGCTGCAGCGCCCAGAACGACAGGTACGACACGCCCTTGGCCTGCGCCCAGGCGAGCACGGGGGCGGCGTTCGCCTGCGTGAACGTCTCGGCCGGGCCGAAGTCGTCGATGCCGATCATCTCGGTGATGCCGACCATGCGCCACAGCTCGGCCTGCGTCTTGCCGGGGTAGAGCTGGCCGAGCTGCGCGACGAGACCGGTCGTGGCCGTCTTGGTGTCCTCGGCCATGTCGTGCGGCTGGTTGTCGTAGTAGTCGAACGTCATGAGGTTGACGATGTCGATGCGCGCACCGTTCGAGACGGCGTTGCGCATGACGTTCATGCCGGACTCGCCGAGCCCGCGCGTGGTCGTCGGGAGCGTGTAGACGAACTGGACCGTGCGTCCGGTGGACGCCGCCCAGTCCTCGACCTTCTTGATGGCCTTGTTGCGTCGGTCGATGCCCGCGGTGTTGGTGAGCGAGGCGTCCTCGACGTCGATGTCGATGCGCGTCACGTCGTAGGTGGTGACGACCTTCTGCATGGCGGCGGCGATCTTGTCGACGTCGGTGCAGCTGTCCGCGAGCTCGGTGCCGGTCGAGCCGGCGCCGTACCCGCCGAGGGCGGGGATGACGTCGCCCCCGCGGTCGCGGATGGTCTGGATCGACGCGCCGTACTCGGCCTGGCTCACGGGACGCGAGGCGTCGCCGTCCCACACGAGGTCGCAGGACCCCTTGCGGGCGGTCTGCAGGAACGACAGCGTCAGGTGCGAGGCCCCGGACTGCTGGGCGAGGACGGCGGGGTCCTGCTCGTTCCAGACCTCGAAGTAGGGCGCGAAGACCTGCGGCGGCAGCGGCTTGGGCGCGGCCTGCGCGGGGGCGGCGGCGACGAGCGCCGTGCCCGCGAGCACGGCCGCGGCGAGCACCGCGGTCGCTCGGGATCGACGGGACATGATGGACCTCCGGTGGGTGCACCCCGAGGGGTGACGGTCGGGCCCGGTCCGCGTCGCGTCCCGGGCAGCAGAGGACCGGCAGCCCCCTGCACCGTCGAACGTCCCACCGTTGCTTGCCCCGATCAATAAGTGATCAGCGCACTCATCGTCCGAAAAGTACGGGTATTCCCGCGGAGGCTACGCGTTCCCCGCACGGCCGAGAACAGCACGTGCGAGTGCGACGTCCGCGTGCATCTGGGCGACCAACGGGTCGATCCCGTCGAACCGCACCGTGGGCCGCAGCCGCTGCACGAGCTCGAGGACGACCTCCTCGTCGTACAGGTCGAGGTCGGTACGGTCGAGCACGTACGCCTCGACCCGCCGCTCGTCGCCGTCGAACGTCGGGTTGGTGCCGATCGACACCGCGGCCGGCAGCACGGCGTCGGCCTCGCCGCGCGCGAGCCGGCCCGGGCGCACGAGCCGCCCCGCGTAGACGCCGTCGGCAGGGACCATCCCGACGACGTCGCCGAGGTTGGCCGTGGGGAACCCGAGCTCACGCCCCCGGGCGTCGCCGTGCACCACGGTCCCCCGCACACGGTGGTCGCGCCCGAGCACCGCCGCGGCCTCGTCGACGCGCCCCGCAGCGAGCAGCTCGCGCACGAGCGTCGACGACCAGCGGTCGGCGCCGGGCCCGTCCGCGCCCGGCGCCTGGCCCACGTCGTCGACGGGCACGACGTCGAAGCCGTGCTCGCGCCCGAGCGCGACCATGGTCTCCATGGTCCCGGAGTTGTCCCGGCCGAACCGCACGTCGTGGCCGACGACGACGGTCCGGGCGCGCAGCCCGCGCGCGAGGCACTCGACGACGAACTGCTCGGGCGTCTGCCGGGCGAGGTCGAGCGTGTACTCGAGCACGAGGACGGCGTCGAGACCCGTGCCGGCCAGGAGCTCCGTGCGGTCGGCGAGCCCCGTGATGAGCTCGGGCGCCGAGCCGGGCTGGTGCACCTGCAACGGGTGCGGGTCGAACGTCACCGCGACGGCGCGCGCGTCGGAGCCGTGCGCGAGGTCGACGATACGACGCAGCACCGCGGCGTGACCGCGGTGCACGCCGTCGAAGTTGCCGATCGTCACCACGGACGGCCCGAAGTCCTCGGGCACCTCGTCCAGGCCGTTCCACACGTGCACGTGCTGCTCCTCGGGAGTGCTGGGACCGCCGGCGGGCGGCAGGGACAAGCGTGCCACGCCGGGGGGCGACGACCGAACCGCTCCCCCGCGCCGCACCGTGCGCTCAGGCCGGGGCGAAGACGATCGCGGGGCGGGCGACGTCCTCGCCCTTCCGCCGTTCGTCCTCGAGCAGCGCGACGAGCGCGCCGTCCGGCCCGATGCCCGCGGTCACCGTGCCCGTGCCCGTGCCCGTGCCGGACGCCGCCACGCGCTGCCCGTAGGACAGCGCCCGAGCCTCGGGCTCGGTGAGCTCGCGCACCGGGAAGATCGCGCGCGCCGCGTCCGCCAGCGGGGTGGTCGCGAGCACGCCGTCGCGGTCCGCCTGCGCCTCGTGCTCGCCGAGCGTCCCCGCGCGGTCGAGCGCGAGCCCGCCTACGCGCGTGCGCCGCAGCGCGGTCAGGTGCGCCCCGACGCCGAGCGCGTCGCCCAGGTCACGCGCGAGCGCCCGGACGTACGTCCCGGACGAGACCGTGACCGTGACGTCGACGTCGAGCACCGTGACCGACCCGCCGACCGCGCCTCCACCGTCGACACCGCCTTCACCGCCTTCACTGCCTTCACTGCTTTCGCTGCCGACATTGCCGACATTGCCGACATCACCGACATCGCGCGCCTCGCGCACCGCGAGCACCTCGAAGCGCGAGACCGTGACGGACCGCGCCGCGAGCTCGACGGTCTCGCCCGCCCGCACGCGCGCGTAGGCGCGCTGCCCGTCGACCTTGATCGCGCTCACCGCGCTCGGGACCTGCTGCAGGTCGCCCGTGAGCGCGGCGACGGCGTCGTCGATGCTCGCGCGGTCCAGGTGCGAGGCGTCACGCACGTCGAGGACCTCCCCCTCGGCGTCCTCGGTCGTGGTCGTCACGCCCAGCCGGACGGTCGCGTCGTAGTCCTTGTCGGCGCCCACGACGTAGGTCAGGAGCCGCGTGGCACGGCCCACGCCGAGCACGAGGACGCCGGTGGCCATCGGGTCGAGCGTCCCGGCGTGGCCGACCTTGCGCGTCCCGGCGAGCCGGCGCACGCGCCCGACGACGTCGTGGCTCGTCCAGCCCGCGGGCTTGTCGACCACGAGCAGGCCGTCGGGGGCGGTCGGGCGGCGGGGCGGGCGGTTCGCCGGCGCGCTCATCGGGTGCTCCCCTCGTCGACGGGACGGCAGGCGGCCACGCCCACCGCGCCGAGCGCGTCGCCGAACGAGCACTCCACGAGCGCCGCGACCCCGGGCTCGTCGGTGTGCTCGGGTGCCCCGACCGACAGCAGCGTGTTGATGAGCATCCCCTGCGCGACGAACGCGCGGGCCTCCTCGGGCGTGCCGCCCGTGCGGTCGACGTAGGTCTCGAACGCCCGAACGAGCACCTCGCGCGCCCGACGCCCGACCTGCGGGTCGCCGCCCTCGACGAACCCGTGCATGAGCACCTTGAGCACGTCGCGGTCGCTCAGCAGCCCGGTGTACGCCGCACCGAGCTGCGCCTTCGCGTCCGGCCCGGCGGGCACCTGGTCGAAGACCTCGACGATGCGGTCGCCCACGCTCGCGAAGACCTCGCGGAAGAGCTCCTGCTTGGTGCGGAACATGCGCACCACGTAGGGCTGCGAGACGCCCGCGGCGCGCGCGACCTGGTCGGTGCTCGTGCCGTGGAACCCGCCCGCGGCGAACACCCCGAGCGCGGCGCGCACGATCTGCTCGCGGCGCTCGTCGCGCGACATGCGTCGCTGCCCGTCGGCCCCGGCGACCGCACGGTCGCTCGTCTCACTCTGCGGACTGCTCATGGTGACAAGGTTATCAGTCGATGCCTACGATGGGTCCGCAAGTAATCATTCGATGCTTACCAATCGGAGCCCTCATGTCCACGACCCTCGCCCTCGATCCACCGCCCGCCCCGCCACGGTCGCGCCGACCGGTGCCGGTCTGGCTCGCCCTCGTCGCGGCGTCGTTGCCCATGTTCATGGCAACCCTCGACAACCTCGTCATGACCGGGGCGCTGCCCGTGATCCAGCGCTCCCTCGCCCCGTCGGTCGAACAGCTCCAGTGGTTCGTCAACGCGTACACGCTGAGCTTCGCGGCGTTCATGCTCGTCGCCGCCGCCCTCGGCGACAGGTGGGGACGTCGTCGCGTGTTCGTCATCGGCATCGCGCTGTTCACGGTCGCCTCCGCGGCGGCCGCGCTCGCCCAGGACCCGGCCTCTCTGATCGCCGCCCGTGCCGTGCAGGGCGTCGGTGGCGCCGCGATCCTGCCGTTGTCCCTGACGCTGCTCGCGGGCGCGGTGCCCGAGCGGCTGCGGCCCATGGCGATCGGCGTCTGGGGCGGGGTCTCCGGGCTCGGGATCGCGCTCGGGCCGCTCATCGGCGGCGCGGTCGTCGAGGGCATGTCGTGGCGCGGGATCTTCTGGCTCAACGTGCCCGTCGCGGTCGTCGCGATCCCGCTCGTGCTCGTCGCGCTGCGCGAGTCCCGCGGGCGCGCGCAGCGCCTCGACCTCGTGGGCGTGCTGCTCGCGGGGGTGGGAGTCCTGCTGGGCGTGTGGGGCATCATCCGGGCGGACGACGACGGCTGGGGCTCGGCCCGCGTGCTGACCATGCTCGGGGCCTCGCTCGTGCTCCTCGCCGCGTTCGTCGCGTGGGAGCGGCGTGTGCCGAACCCGCTCGTGCCGCTGCGGCTGTTCCGCTCGCGCAGCTTCAGCGTCGCCAACACCACGTCGCTCGCGTTCGCGGTCGGGATGTTCGGCGCCGTGTTCCTGCTCACCCAGTACCTGCAGGTCGACATGGGCTACAGCCCGCTCGAGGCCGGCGTGCGCACGCTGCCCTGGACCGCGGCGCCGATGGTCGTCGCACCCCTGGCGGGCGCCCTGGCCCCGCGCACCGGGATCCGGCCGCTCCTGCTGGGCGGCCTCGTGCTGCAGGCCGCCGCGCTCGCCTGGCTCGCGGTGGTGACCGACGGCGACCCCACGTACGCCTCGCTCGTCCCGTCGTTCGTGCTCGCCGGGATCGGGATGGGCCTGACGTTCGCGCCGTCCGCGACCGCGGTGCTCGCCGACATGGCCGAGGACGACCACGCGGTCGCGAGCTCGACCAATGCGACCGTGCGCGAGGTCGGGGTGGCCCTCGGCGTCGCGCTGCTCATGGCCGTGTTCCAGGCCGCGGGTGGTGCGCTCACGCCCGCCGACTACGCGACCGGGCTCCCCGCCGCCCTGTGGGTCGGCGCCGCGATCGTCGCCGTCGGCGCGGTCAGCGCCCTGTGGCTCCCGCGCCGCTCGCCGGCCGGGAACGGGGCGTCCGCCGGAAGCATGGCGCCCGCCGGAAGAATGGCGCCCGCCGCCTGACGACGCGTCCCGGCCACGCGACGTCCGACGACGCGGGTGCGGACGACGCGCCGTCCGACCACCGTGGGACGGACGGGCGTGGGCCGGGCGGACGCGGGACGGAGCGGCGCAGGAAGGAGCGGCGCAGGACGAGAACGGCCGGGCACCTCCCGCAGGAGGTGCCCGGCCGTCGTCGTGCGCGCGCCGAGGGTCAGTCGTCCTCGTCCTCGGGCGTCGCGGGCTTGCGGTACGGGTCCTCGTCGCCCGCGTACGTCGCGGACGACCGCAGCGCCTCGAGCTCGGCGTCGCGACGTGCGGCCTCGAGCAGCGCGGCGTCGAGGTGCGCCGCCGTCTCGGGGACGGCGTCGAGGTGGAACTCGAGGGTCGGGGTCAGGCGGATGCCGGTCTGCTTGCCGACCTCGGAGCGGATGAGGCCCTTGGCGCTCTCGAGCGCCGCCGCGGTGCCCGCGCGGTCCTCGTCGGAGCCGTAGACCGTGTAGAACACCGAGGCGTTCTGCAGGTCGCCGGTCACGCGGACGTCGGTCACCGTGACGAACCCGAGGCGCGGGTCCTTGATCCGCGTGTCGAGCATCTGCGCGACGATCACCTTGATGCGGTCCGCGAGCTTGCGGGCCCTGGGGCTGTCGACCATCTCTCTGGTCCTCTCTGCCTCCCCCGCCGGCGTGCGGCGAGGAACGATGAAGCCGCCCGGAACGTGAGGGGCGGCGGGTCGTGGCGGGTCTGGCGGGAGCACGACGAGGAACGAGTCGTGCGGAGGGAAGACCCGCCGCCCCTCACGTGGAGCGGCGGCGGGCCTTCACGAGCGACCGCTACTTGCGCGGCTTCTCCCGCATCTCGAACGTCGCGATCGTGTCGCCGATCTGCAGGTCGTTGTACGACCCGAGACCGATACCGCACTCGAAGCCCTCGCGGACCTCGGTCGCGTCGTCCTTGAACCGCTTGAGGGACTCGACCGTGAGGTTGTCCGCGATGACGGACCCGTTGCGCAGCACGCGCGCCTTGGTGTTCCGTCGGATCTCGCCCGAGCGGACGATCGAACCGGCGATGTTGCCGAACTTCGACGAACGGAAGATCTCGCGGATCTCCGCCGTGCCGAGCTCGACCTCCTCGTACTCCGGCTTGAGCATGCCCTTGAGGGCCGCCTCGACGTCGTCGATCGCCTGGTAGATGACCGAGTAGTACCGGATGTCGACGCCCTCGCGGTCGGCGAGCTCGGTGACCCGCTCGGCCGTCTTGACGTTGAACCCGAGGATGATCGCGTTGTCGACCGTCGCGAGGTTGACGTCGTTCTGCGTGATCGCACCGACGCCGCGGTGGATGATCCGCAGGTCGACCTCGTCGCCCACGTCGATCTTGAGCAGCGCGTCCTCGAGCGCCTCGACGGCACCCGACACGTCGCCCTTGAGGACGAGGTTGAGCGTCTCGACCTTGCCCTGCTCGAGAGCCTGCGTGAAGTCCTCGAGGCTGATGCGCTTGCGGCGCTTGGCCAGCGTCGCGGCACGCTCGGCGGCCTCGCGCTTCTCGGCGATCTGACGCGCGGTGCGGTCGTCCGGCGCCACGATGAACGTGTCGCCGGCGCGGGGCACCGAGGTCAGGCCGAGCACGAGGACGGGGCGGGCCGGCGTCGCGGCCTCGACCGACTCGCCGTGCTCGTCGAACATGGCGCGCACACGGCCGTGGGCCGTGCCCGCGACGATCGCGTCGCCGACGTGCAGCGTGCCGGACTGGACCAGGACGGTCGCGACCGCACCGCGGCCCTTGTCGAGGTTGGCCTCGATGGCCACACCGCGTGCGTCCTTGTCCGGGTTGGCCCGGAGGTCGAGCGCGGCGTCCGCGGTGAGCAGGACGGCCTCGAGGAGGCTGTCGATGCCCTGGTTCTGCTTCGCGGACACGTCGACGAACATCGTGTCGCCGCCGTACTCCTCGGCCACCAGGTTGTACTCGGTGAGCTGCTGCCGGATCTTCGCCGGGTTTGCGCCCTCCTTGTCGACCTTGTTGACCGCCACGACGATCGGCACGTTCGCCGACTGCGCGTGGTTGAGGGCCTCGATCGTCTGCGGCATGACGCCGTCGTCGGCGGCCACGACGAGGATCGCGATGTCCGTGACCTTCGCACCACGCGCACGCATGGCGGTGAACGCCTCGTGACCCGGGGTGTCGATGAAGGTCAGCGCACGGTCGACGCCCTCGTGCTCGTGGCGCACCTGGTAGGCACCGATGTGCTGCGTGATGCCGCCGGCCTCGCCGGAGATGACGTCGGTCGAGCGGATCGCGTCGAGCAGTCGCGTCTTTCCGTGGTCGACGTGACCCATGACGGTCACGACCGGCGGACGCGGCGCGAGCTCCTCGTCGCCCTCGCCCTCGAGCTCGGCGTCGAGGTCGATGTCGAACTGCTCGAGCAGCTCGCGGTCCTCGTCCTCGGCCGAGACCATCTCGATCTGGTAGCCGAGCTCGGCGCCGAGCGTGCCGAACGTGTCCTCGTCGAGCGACTGGGTCGCGGTCGCCATCTCACCGAGGTGGAACAGCACCGTGACCAGGCTCGCGGGGTTCGCGTCGATCTTGTCGGCGAAGTCGCTGAGCGAGGCACCGCGGCGCAGGCGGATCGTGGTCGACCCGTTGCCGCGGGGCACCTGCACGCCACCCAGCGAGGGGGCCTGCATCTGCTCGAACTCCTGACGCTTCGCACGCTTCGACTTGCGCCCGCGCACGGGACGACCGCCGGCGCGACCGAACGCACCCTGGGTCGATCCACGACCGGCACCGCCACGACCGCCGGGGCGACCGGCAAAGCCGCCGCCACCGCCGGGACGGCCGGCGAAACCGCCGCCACCGGCACCGGGCGCGCCACCGGGGCCGCCCTGGCCGCCGCGGCCTCCGCCACGACCGCCGGGGGCGGGACGGTCACCGGGGCGACCGATGCTCGACTTGCCGGGCATCATGCCCGGGTTCGGGCGGGGGCCGGCACCCGCGGGACGCGGGGCCGGACGGGGGCCGCCCGGACGCGGCCCGCCGGAGCGCTCGGCCGGAGCCGCGCCCTCGGGACGCTCGGCGCGCTCGGGACGCTGGCCCGGACGCGGCATGCCCTGGCTCGAGGCGAACGGGTTGTTGCCCGGACGCGGTGCGCCGCCGCCGGCCGCAGGACGGCCGCCCTGACGGGGCATGCCCTGGCTCGGGGCGAACGGGTTGTTGCCCGGACGCGGGGCGCCGGGACGCGGGGCGCCCGAGCGCGGAGCGCTGCGGGGTGCCTCGGCGGGCTTGGGCGCGGCCGGGGTCGGACGCGCCGGGGCGTCGGCCGACGCCGCGGCGGGCTTCGCCGCCTCGGGGGCGCTCGGTGCCGGCGCAGCAGGCTTCTCGGCCGGTGCGGGCGCCTCGGCGCGCGGTGCCGGTGCGGCGGGCTTCTCAGCCGCCGGGCGCGGCCCGGGGGCCGGGGCCTTGGGTGCGGACGCCGCAGGGGCGGCGGGCGCGGGGGTGGACGACGCGGGCGCAGCAGGCGCACCGGTCGAGGGGTACTTGTCGCGGATCTTCCGGACGACGGGTGGCTCGAGCGTCGACGATGCCGAACGCACGTACTCCCCTGCAGCCTTCAACTCGGCCAGCAGGGTCTTGCTCTCCACCCCGAGCTCCTTCGCGAGCTCGTAGACGCGGACCTTTGCCACAACTCTCCTGTCTCGGCCCGCCCCGGACAGGGTGGACCGTCTTTAGTACTGGGTTCTCATCGCTGAGTACTCATCGGGTGCCCATCGGCTTCTGACCCGCTTCCTTGTCGACGGTTCGTGCAGTGCGGCCGGCACCGTGCGTGGTGCCGGTCGTGACCGGTCGCTGGGACCGTTCGTCAGCTTCCTCCCCCAGGACGTGCGCCCGGACCGCGCCGGCGTCGATGACCGACGGCCCGCGCAGCGCGCGGGACCAGGCTCGACGCCGTTCGGCCAGGTCGACGCAACGGAGGTCCGGGTGGACCCACGCGCCCCGACCGGGGAGCGAACGGGCGACGTCGACGACCAGGCGTGCGTCGTCGGCGTCGGTGCGGTCCAGGACCGCACGGAGCAGAACGGACCGCTCACCGGTCCCTCGGCACCCCACGCACGTCCGCACCGGTGCGCACGCCGAAGCCGGCGGAGCATCAGGGGACGGTGAAGGAGAGGGACCGCGTGGTCCGTTCGCGTTCATTCTAGCGCGTCACCAGGGGCCGCGTCAGCGGGCGTCGGCGTCCGTGGTGCCGCGTGCGGCGTCGGACGACGTCGCACGGCCTCCCGCGGCACCGTCCTCGACGGCCGGCGCCTCGTCCGACCGGATGTCGATGCGCCACCCCGTGAGCTTCGCCGCGAGGCGGGCATTCTGCCCTTCCTTGCCGATCGCGAGCGACAGCTGGTAGTCCGGGACGACGACGCGCGCGGCCCGCGCGGCCGCGTCGACCACGGTGACCGAACTCACACGGGCCGGCGAGAGCGCGTTGGCCACGAACCGCGCGGGGTCGTCGCTGTGGTCGACGATGTCGATCTTCTCGCCGTGCAGCTCGGCCATCACGGCGCGCACGCGCGAGCCCAGCGGGCCGATGCACGCGCCCTTGGCGTTGAGCCCCGACACGGTCGAGCGCACCGCGAGCTTGGTGCGGTGGCCCGCCTCGCGCGCGACCGCGGTGATCTCGACCGAGCCGTCCGCGATCTCGGGCACCTCGAGCTCGAAGAGCTTGCGCACGAGCCCGGGGTGGGTGCGGCTCATCGTGATCTGCGGGCCCTTGGGCCCGCGGGCGACGTCGAGCACGAGCGCGCGCAGGCGCTCGCCGTGCACGTACTCCTCGGTCGGGACCTGCTCGTGCGGCGGCAGGACGGCCTCCGTGCCGCCGACCTCGACGAGCACCGTGCGGGGGTCGCGCCCCTGCTGGATGACGCCGGCGAGCACCTCGCCCTCCTTGCCGCGGAACAGCCCCAGGACCTGGTCGTCCTCGGCGTCACGCAGGCGCTGGACGATCACCTGGCGCGCGGTCGCGGTCGCGATGCGGCCGAAGTCCGCGGGCGTGTGGTCGAACTCGGGCCCGAGCTCGACCGGCGCGCGGTAGCCGTCCTCGTCCGGCGCGGGCGCGTCGAGATCCTCGCGTGCCCAGACCGTCACGTGGCCCGAGGCGCGGTCGAGCTCGACCCGTGCGCGCGGGTAGGCGTCGGGGGTGCGGTGGTAGGCGGAGAGCAGCGCCTGCTCGATCGCGCCGACGAGGACCTCGAGCGGGATCTCACGCTCCCGCTCGACCATCCGCAGGGTGGCCATGTCGATGTCCATGGATCAGTTCTCCTCGTCGTCGTCGCCGAGGTCGACCTCGGACATGCGCTTGAGCTCGACCTCGACGTTCGCGTGCGCGACGTCGGTCAGAGCGATCTGGGTCTGGGTGCCGGTGCCGTCCTCGACCAGGTGCAGCGCACCGTCGACGACGTCCGCGAGGCGCGCGGTGACCTGGGGCCCGTCCGTGCGCGCGACGCGCACCAGACGTCCACGGGCGCGCTTGAAGTGACGGAGCTCCGTCAGGGGGCGCGACGTGCCGGGCGTGCCGACCTCGAGCACGTAGGCGCCGCTGACCGTGCCGTCCGCGTCGAGCGCGTCCGAGACGAGCCGCGAGACGTCGGCCACGCGGTCGAGGTCGAGGCTGCCGAGCTCGTCCTCGGCGAGGTCGACGGTCAGGCGCACGACGCTGCGCGCGCCCGCGCTCGTGACCGCGACGTCCTCGAGGTGGAGGCCGGCGTCGGTCACGACCGGCTCGACGACCCGTCGCACGGACCCTTCGGTGTGCTTCGCCATCTGCGCTCTCCCTGTCGGCTCACGGCCCACCGGGCTCGGAATCGACCGGTGTGTTGTTGTGCGTGGACAAGCCTAACGACTCCGGGGCTCCGGGCATGACATCATCGGGGTCGATGTCGAGCAGAACCTCCGCCCCCGAGCGGCCCCGCACCAGCCAGCCCGCCGCGCACGGCCGTCCGCGCCGTCCCCGGGTGGTGAGCGTCACGCTCGCCGCCGTCCTCGGGCTCGTGCTCGCCGGGTGCGGCGTGCGCGTCGACACCCCTCCCCCGACCGAGCCGTCGCCCGACGCGCAGGAGCTCGTCCGCTCGGCGGCCGTGACCGACGCGCTCACGGTCGGCGCGACCGCGCGCGCCGCGGCCGCGAGCCTCGCCGACGAAGGGGGCGAGGACGCCGACGCCGTCGTCCCCCTGCTCGAGCAGATCGCCGACTTCTCCGACCAGCACGTCGTCCAGCTGGGCGGCGTCTACGACTCGGGCCTGCCCGACGCGCCCGAGCAGCCCGACCCCGAGGCGACCCTCGCGGTCAGCGACGGGACCGTGACCGAGAAGCCCGCGCCCACCACGGCCGACGTCCTCGAGGCGCTCACGGGCGCGTCCGCGCGCACGCGCGCGTCGGCGATCGGCGCCGAGGACGGCGGTCTCGCCCGCCTCCTCGCGTCGGTCTCGACGTCGCAGGTGCTCTCCGCGGAGCGGCTCGCCACGGTCTCGGGCGTCGACCTGCCCGAGACGAAGGTGCCCGCCGAGCCCGAGGTGACCACGACCGCACCCCCGGGCGCCGCCGCCGGGGACCTCGCGACCCTCGTCGAGTCCGAGGACGCGGCCGGCTACGCCTACGAGGTCGCCGCGGCGCGCTCCGAGGGCACGACGCGCTCGCGCAGCCTCGCGCTCGCCGCCGCGCACCGCGAGCGCGCGCAGCTCCTCGCGGAGGCCGCGGGCATCGACGGCTCCGCGACCGACCCCCGACGCGTCGCGTACGCGCTGCCCGAGGGTGCGGTCGCCGACGTCGCGCAGGAGGTCGAGCTCGACCTCGCGACGGGCTACGCCTCGATGGCCGGGACGGTCCTCGGCGAGGGCCGCACCCCCGTGCTCGACCTGCTCACCGCGAGCCAGCGGGCCGCGACGACCTGGGGCGCCCCGCTCGTGGCCTTCCCGGGGATGCCGGAGCGCGCCGGCTCCTGAGCCGGCACGCCCCGGTCGCCCGGGCGGGCGTCCGGCTCAGCCGAGCTGCTCGAGCGACGTGCTCACGCGCTCGACGACGTGGCCGACCACGTCGGCGACCGGGACCTGCTCGCTCTCGCCGCCCACGCGCGGACGCACCTCGACCACGCCGTCCGCGAGGCCGCGGCCGACGACGACCACGAGCGGCACGCCCAGCAGCTCGGCGTCCTTGAACTTGACGCCGGGCGAGACCTTCGGCCGGTCGTCGTACAGCACCTCGACGCCCTGCTCGGCGAGCTCGTCGGCGATGCGCGCCGCGGCCTCGAAGACCTCGGCGTCCTTCCCCGTGGCGACCAGGTGCACGTGCGCGGGCGCGACGTGCGCGGGCCAGGCCAGGCCGGCGTCGTCGTGGTTGGCCTCGGCGAGCGCCGCGAGCGCACGCGTCACGCCGATGCCGTACGAGCCCATGGTCACGGTCGTGGCCTTGCCGTTGACGTCGAGCACCGAGAGGCCGAGCGCCTCGGCGTACTTGGTGCCGAGCGCGAAGATGTGGCCGATCTCGATGCCGCGCGCGAGCTCGAGCGGGCCCGAGCCGTCGGGCGCGGGGTCGCCCGCGCGCACCTCGGCGGCCTCGACCGTGCCGTCGGCCGCGAAATCGCGGCCCGCGACCAGGTCGAACACGTGCCGGCCGGGCGCGTCCGCGCCCGTGATCCAGCGCGTGCCGGCCACGACGCGGGGGTCGAGCAGGTAGCGGACCGCGGTGTCGCCGTCCGCCCCGGGCTCGACGCCCTCGCCGCGGGCGTTCGGGCCGAGCGCGCGCGGGCCGATGTAGCCCTTGACGAGCTCGGGGTGCCGTGCGAAGTCCGCGTCGCCCGCGGCCTCGACGTCGGCGGGCTCGAACGCCGCGGCGACGCGCTTGAGGTCGACCTCGCGGTCGCCCGGCACGCCGACCACGACGACCTCGCGCGTGCCGTCGGGGTGCGTGAGCGCGAGCACCACGTTCTTGAGGGTGTCGGCCGCGGTCCAGGCGCGGTCGGGGCGCGGGTGCTGCGCGTTCGCGACCTCGACGAGCGACGCGATGGTCGGGGTGTCCGGCGTGTCCTCGACGTGGGCCGCCGGGGCGTCGTCGAACGGCAGCGCGTCCGGGACCGGGGTCACCACGGCCTCGACGTTGGCGGCGTACCCGCCGGGCGAGCGCACGAACGTGTCCTCGCCGATCGCCGTCGGCGACAGGAACTCCTCGGAGCGTGAGCCGCCCATGGCGCCCGACGTCGCGGCGACGATGACGTACTCGAGCCCGAGCCGGTCGAAGATGCGCTGGTAGGCGGCGCGCTGCGCCTGGTACGAGGCCTCGAGGCCCGCGTCGTCGACGTCGAACGAGTACGCGTCCTTCATGACGAACTCGCGGCCGCGGATGAGCCCGGCGCGCGGACGTGCCTCGTCGCGGTACTTGGTCTGCACCTGGAACAGCGTGACCGGGAGGTCCTTGTACGAGGAGTAGAGGTCCTTGACCAGGAGCGTGAACATCTCCTCGTGCGTGGGCGCGAGGAGGTAGTCGCCCTCCTTGCGGTCCTGCAGCCGGAACAGGTTGGGCCCGTACTCGGTCCACCGTCCCGTCGCCTCGTAGGGCTCGCGCGGCAGCAGCGCCGGGAAGTGCACCTCCTGCGCGCCCGCCGCGACCATCTCCTCGCGGACGACGGCCTCGACCTTCGCGAGCACGCGCAGCCCCAGCGGGAGCCACGAGTAGATGCCGGGGGCGGCACGGCGGATGTACCCCGCGCGCACCAGGAGGCGATGGCTCGCGACCTCGGCGTCGGCAGGGTCCTCGCGCAGCGTGCGGACGAACAGGGTGGACATGCGCAGCGGCTGCGGGCCGGACCGGCGGGCGAAAGACATGCGCCAAGCGTACCGGCGCGCGACCATGGGTCCGTGCCCGAGCTGCCCGAGGTCGCCTCGCTCGTGGAGTTCCTCGACGAGCGCACGGCGGGGCGCGCCGTCGTCGCGGCGGACGTCGCGTCGATCGCCGCGCTCAAGACGTTCTCACCGCCCGTCGACGCCCTCGTCGGACGCCGCGTGGCGGGCGTGCGTCGGCACGGCAAGTGGATCGACGTCGAGCTCGCGCCCGGGCCGGACGGCACCGACGACGCCGGGCTGCACCTGCTCGTGCACCTGTCGCTCGGCGGCTGGGTGCGCTGGTCGGCGACCGCCCCCACGGGTGCGGTGCGCCCCTCGCTCGGCGGCCGCTCGCGCGGTCCGGCGCTCGCGCTGCGCGTCCGGCTCGACGACGGCTCGGGGTTCGACCTGACCGAGGCCGGCACGCGCAAGCGCCTCGCGGTGCACGTCGTCCGTGCCGCGGACGACGTCCCCGCGGTCGCGTCGCTCGGGGTCGACCCGCTCGGGCCGGGGTTCACGCCCGAGGTCCTCGCCCGCGTGCTCGCGGCCCGCAACCAACAGGTCAAGGGCGCGCTGCGCGACCAGTCCGCGATCGCGGGCATCGGCAACGCGTACTCCGACGAGATCCTGCACGCCGCACGCACGAGCCCGTTCCGGATGACCCGCACGTACGCGGACGACCCCGCCGGGGTCGAGGCCCTGCACGGGGCGGTCCGCAGCGTCCTGGCCGAGGCCGTGGCGGCGTCGTCCGGCAAGCCGGCGGCCGAGCTCAAGGACGCCAAGCGGCGCGGGATGCGCGTGCACGGCCGCACCGGGCAGGCGTGCCCGGGGTGGGACGGGACGCCCTGCGGCGACGTCGTGCACGAGGTCGCGTTCGCGGACCGGTCGTTGCAGTACTGCCCGACGTGCCAGACCGGCGGGCGGGTGCTCGCCGACCGGCGCATGTCACGCCTGCTGCGCTGACCGGCGTGCGCGAGCCGGCCGGTCGGTCCGGGCGCCCCGTAGATGATCCGGGCGGACGCTCAGAACAGGACGGTCGCGTAGGTGCCGACCTGCTCGAACCCGACGCGCCGGTAGGTGCGCAGCGCGCGCTCGTTGTACGCGTTGACGTAGAGCGAGACGACGGGCGCGACCTCGGCGCGCGTGATCCGCACGACCGCGGCCATCCCCGACTCCGACAGGCCGTGGCCGCGGAACAGCGGGTCGACCCACACGCCCTGCACCTGCGCGACCTGCGGGGTCACGGCACCGAGCTCGGCCTTGAACGAGATCGGTCTGCCCGCGACCTCCTCGCGGCGCACGAACGACCGTCCGTCGCGGATGAGCTGGCGCACGCGGTCCTCGTAGGCGGAGCCGCCCGCCGCGACGGGCGAGTACCCGACCTCCTCGACGAACATGCGCACGCACGCGGGCAGCACCACGCCGAGCTCGTCGGGCACCGAGCGCCGCACCGCGGGGTCGGGCTCGACGAGCGGCTCGCCGTCGATCGCGAGCGAGGGCTGGTCGTCGCGCACCTCGCGCGCCGCGGGCCAGCGGGGCTCGAGCCGGTCCCAGAGCGCGAGCACCGCGTCACGCTCCCCCACGACCGACGAGCTGCGGCGCCCGTGCCGCAGCGCGAGCGCCGCGAACGCC
Source organism: Sediminihabitans luteus (assembly GCF_002797595.1). Taxonomy (GTDB): domain Bacteria; phylum Actinomycetota; class Actinomycetes; order Actinomycetales; family Cellulomonadaceae; genus Paraoerskovia; species Paraoerskovia lutea. The sequence goes on along the minus strand of NZ_PGFE01000006.1, from coordinate 50,388 downwards.
GCGCACGCGCGGTCGACGTCCACGCCGTCCGGCACGACGGGCACGAGGTTCGCCCCCGCCCAGCAGATCGCCTCGAGCGGCCCCTCGGCCGGGTAGCCCCACAGCACGCCCCGGGCCGCGCGCAGGCCCGTCGTGCGGGCCTCCACGAGACGCGCCGCGGCGAGCGTCGAGCGCACCGGGGCGCGCGCGCACAGCACCAGGGCCTCGTCGAGGTCCCGGTCGGTCAGGACGCGCGCGTCGTACGAGCGCGCGCCCGGGCGCCAGCGTGCCATGCAGCGATCCTCCCGTCCCGGGTCGACCCACGCGCGCGGGCGCGGTGCGCGGGTGCGACGGCGTCAGCCGACCGAGACGACCGGAGGGCCCGCCTGGGCGTCGTTCTCGGGGGTCATGGTCTCGGCGAGGCGCATGGCCTCCTCGATCAGCGTCTCGACGATCATGGCCTCGGGCACGGTCTTGATGACCTCGCCCTTGACGAAGATCTGCCCCTTGCCGTTGCCCGACGCGACGCCGAGGTCGGCCTCGCGCGCCTCGCCCGGCCCGTTCACGACGCAGCCCATGACGGCGACGCGCAGCGGCACGTCCATGCCCTCGAGGCCCGCGGTGACCTTCTCGGCGAGCGTGTAGACGTCGACCTGCGCACGGCCGCACGAGGGGCACGAGACGATCTCGAGCTTGCGGGGGCGAAGGTTGAGCGACTGCAGGATCTGGATGCCGACCTTGACCTCCTCGACCGGCGGGGCCGAGAGCGAGACGCGGATCGTGTCGCCGATGCCCTGGCTCAGCAGCGCGCCGAACGCGGTCGCGGACTTGATCGTGCCCTGGAACGCGGGGCCGGCCTCGGTCACGCCGAGGTGCAGGGGCCAGTCACCACGCTGCGAGAGCAGCTCGTAGGCACGCACCATGACGACGGGGTCGTTGTGCTTGACCGAGATCTTGAAGTCGTGGAAGCCGTGCTCCTCGAACAGCGACGCCTCCCACACGGCCGACTCGACGAGCGCCTCGGGCGTCGCCTTGCCGTACTTGGCCAGCAGGCGGGGGTCGAGCGAGCCCGCGTTGACGCCGATCCGGATCGACACGCCCGCGTCGGCGGCCTCGCGCGCGATCTGCTTGACCTGGTCGTCGAACTTGCGGATGTTGCCGGGGTTGACGCGCACCGCCGCGCAGCCCGCCTCGATCGCCGCGTAGACGTACTTGGGCTGGAAGTGGATGTCGGCGATCACGGGGATCTGCGACTTGCGCGCGATCGCCGGCAGCGCGAGCGCGTCGTCCTGGCTCGGCACCGCGACGCGCACGATGTCGCAGCCGGACGCCGTGAGCGCCGCGATCTGCTGGAGCGTCGCGTTGATGTCGGTCGTGGGCGTCGTGGTCATGGACTGCACGCTCACGGGAGCGTCGCCCCCGACCTCGACCTTGCCGACCTTGATCTTGCGGGTCTTGCGGCGGGGCGCCAGCACCGGCGCGGGGGCTTCGGGCATTCCGAGACTGATGGGAGAGCTCACCACCTCAGTATCCCCCGCGCAGGGGTGCTCGGACCAACCCGGCCCGTGACGAAGGCCTCACAGGAGCGTCACGGGGTTCACGACGTCCGCCACGAGCAGCAGCACGCCCACGCCCACGAGGGCCACGAACATCACGTACGCCACGGGCATCATGCGCGCCACGTCGGCCGGGCCGGGGCGGGGAAGGCCCCGCACGCGCGCGACCGTGCGCTTGGTGCCCTCGTAGAGCGCGTTCAGCACATGACCGCCGTCGAGCGGCAGCAACGGGATGAGGTTGAAGACGAACAGCGCGACGTTGAGGGACGCGAGCAGCGAGAGCATGATCGCGACCCGGTCGACCACGCCCGCGTCGGCGCCCGCGACCTCGACCGCGACGACCCCGACGCCGACCGGGCCCATGACCGAGGTCGCGTCGCGCTCCTCGCCCGCGACCGTCGTCCGCACGACGTCGTAGACGTTCTGCGGCAGCGTCACCACGACGCCCGCGGTCGCCGTGACCGTGTCCCACAGCGCCTCGCCCGCGTCGGCGAGCGACCCCCGCTGCCGCTCGACCGCGGCCGAGAAGCCGACGTACCCGCCCGGCTCGGTCACCGGGTCGCCCGCGGCGTCGACGACCGGCGTGCCGTCGGCGTCGACCTGCTGGCGCTCGACCTGCGCCGGGGTGATCGTGAGGTCGACCTCGGTGCCGTCGCGCACGACGACCACGGGGGTCGGCTCGCCCGCGGCGTCGTTGATGAGCGACACGAGCTGGTCCCACGAGTCGACCGCGGTGCCCCCGAACGACACGACCTCGTCGCCCGGCTCGAGCCCGGCCGCGACGGCCGGGGACTCCGGGTCGGCGTCGGTGCACTCGCGCGGGGCGGTCGTCGCGCTCGACCCGGTCACGCACGGCACGACCGCGCCGACCGTCGTCGAGGCGCCCGAGACGCCGATGCCCGCCACGACCACGACCATGAGGACCGCGGCGATGACGAGGTTCATGAACGGCCCGCCGAGCATCACGACGACCTTCTTGGGCGCCGAGAGGTTGTAGAACGCGCGGTGCTCCTCGCCCGGGTGGATCTCCTCGCTGCTCGCCTCGCGCGCGTCGAACGCGATGCGGCGGGCGAACGACGCGGGCTCGCGCGCGCCGTCCGGGTTGGGCGGGAACATGCCCACGAGGCGCACGTAGCCGCCCGCGGGGATCGCCTTGACCCCGTACTCGGTCTCGCCGCGCCGGCGCGACCAGAGCGTCGGGCCGAACCCGACCATGTACTGGCTCACGCGCACGCCGAACTTCTTGGCAGGCACCATGTGACCGATCTCGTGCAGCGCGATCGACACGACGATCCCGACCACGACCACGGCGATGCCGACGACCAGGGCAACCACGTCAGTCCTCCGTCCGTCCTGCGCTCAGCGCCGGTCGAGAATCTCGTCGGCACGGGCACGCGCCCAGGCCTCGGCCCGGACCACCGCCTCGACCGTCAGGCCCGCCGACGGCGTGCCCTCGTGCGCGTCGAGCACGCGCTCGACCGTCGCGACGACGTCGCCGAACCTGACCCGCCCCGCGAGGAACGCCGCCACGGCCTGCTCGTTGGCCGCGTTGTACACGGCCGGGTGCGTCGCCGACGCGTCGACCGACTCGCGCGCCAGCCGCACCGCGGGGAACGCCTCCTCGTCGAGCGGCTCGAACGTCCACGCGGTCGCCTGCGTCCAGTCGCACGGCGGCGAGACCGGGTCGAGGCGCTCGGGCCAGCTCAGCCCGAGCGCGATCGGCAGCCGCATGTCGGGCGGCGACGCCTGCGCGATCGTCGAGCCGTCGACGAACTCGACCATCGAGTGCACGACCGACTGGGGGTGCACCACCACGGTGATGTCGGCGGTGGACACGTCGAACAGCAGGTGCGCCTCGATCAGCTCGAGCCCCTTGTTCATGAGGCTGGCCGAGTTCACGGTGACGACCGGGCCCATCGACCACGTCGGGTGCGCGAGCGCCTGCTCGGGCGTCGCGGCCTTGACGGCCTCGGGCGTCCACCCGCGGAACGGCCCGCCCGACGCGGTCAGGATCAGACGACGCACCTCGCCGCGCGCACCCCCGCGCAGCGACTGCGCCATGGCCGAGTGCTCCGAGTCGACGGGGACGATCTGACCCGGGCGGCGCACGCGCTCCTTGACGAGCGCTCCGCCGACGACGAGCGACTCCTTGTTCGCGAGCGCGAGCGTCGACCCGGCGTCGAGGGCCGCGAGCGTCGGGCCGAGCCCGACCGACCCCGTGATGCCGTTGAGGACGACGTCGCTCCCCCGGCCGGCGAGCTCGGTGGCCGCGTCGGGACCTGCGAGGACCTCGACGTCCCGCGCGCCGGCGTCCACGAGCGCGGCGCGCAGCGCGTCGGACCGCGACGCGTGGGCGACCGCGACCGCGCGCACGCCCAGGCGCACGGCCTGGGCCGCGAGCTGCGCGACGTCCGCGCCGCCCGCCGAGATCGCCTCGACCGTGAAGCGGTCGGGGTGGCGCAGGACCACGTCGATCGCCTGCGTGCCGATCGAGCCCGTCGACCCGAGCAGGGTCACCGTGCGGTGCGGGCCGACCCCGGCAGCGGTGCCGACGGCCTGCCCGGCGGGGGCGTCGTGGGGGCTCACTCGACCCCGAGGAGGACCTCGACGGCACGCGCGAAGAACGCGTCGACCGCGGCCTCGCCGTACCCGGACGCGCCGCTGCGGCGACGGAACACGGTCTCGCGCACCTCGGCCGAGGTCAGCGGGACCTGCCGGTCGAAGTAGTCGACGAGGCGGTCGCACAGGTCGTCCACGTCGTCCGTGTCGTACGCGGGCGCGCCGCGCTCGGCCGGGGCGAACTTCTTGCCGTCGGGGCGGCCGAGCCGCTCGTACAGCGTGCGCGCACGCTCGGCGAGGGCGTTCATCCACGCCTGCTGCCCGTGCGCCGCGACGTACGCCGCGCGCTGGCGTGCGATGAACGCACCCTCGAGACGGTCGAGCGCGGCGTCGACCTCGGTCGTCGAGTACCCGCCGCGCACGAGCTCGAACGTCGCGCGTTGGATCTCGGTGCTCGTCAGCGTGCGACCGTCCCGGCCCTCGTAGAGCGCCTTGGCGTCGTCGAAGAACTCGTCGACCTCGTCGGGGTCGTACCCGCGGGTCCTCTTCGGCACCTCACTGAACAGGGAAGTCACTCGTCCTCCTCGGCTGCAAGCTGCCCGCACGCACCGTCGATGTCGCTGCCGCGGGTGTCACGGATCGTCGTCGGGATGCCGTGCGCGCGCAATCGTGCCACGAACTCGTCCTCGACGTCACGGTCGCTCGCGGTCCAGATCGACCCGGGGGTCGGGTTGAGCGGGATCGGGTTGACGTGGACCCACCCGCGGCCGCGCGCGTTGAGCTTCTCGCCGAGCAGATCCGCGCGCCAGCCGTGGTCGTTCATGTCCTTGATGAGCGCGTACTCGATGCTCACGCGGCGGCCCGTGACCTCGAAGTAGTGCCGGGCCGCGTCGAGCGCCTCGTCGACCGACCAGCGGGTGTTGATCGGCACGAGCTCGCTGCGCAGCTCGTCGTCGGGCGCGTGCAGCGACAGCGCGAGCGTGACGGGGATCCCCTCGTCCGCGAGCTTGCGCATCGCGGGGACGAGCCCCACGGTCGAGACCGTGATGTTGCGTGCCGACATGCCGAACCCGACGGGCGGCTCCGCGACCAGGCGGCGCACCGTGCCCATGACGGCCTTGTAGTTGGCCATCGGCTCGCCCATCCCCATGAACACCAGGTTGTTGAGCCGCGCCGGCCCGCCCGGGACGTCGCCGTCCGCGAGCGACTTCGACGCCGAGCGCACCTGCTCGACGATCTCCGCCGTCGAGAGGTTGCGGGTGAGGCCCAGCTGGCCCGTGGCGCAGAACGGGCACGCCATGCCGCAGCCCGCCTGGCTCGACACGCACAGCGTCGACCGCTTGGGGTAGCGCATGAGCACCGACTCGACCTTGGCGCCGTCGAACAGGTGCCACAGCGTCTTGACGGTCGTACCGCCGTCGGCCTTGAGCACGCGCGACGCCTCGAGCAGCCGCGGGAACAGGTTCTCCGTCAGCACGTCACGCGTCGCCGCCGGCAGGTCCGTCATGGCCGACGGGTCGTTCGTCAGGTGCGCGTAGTAGTGCGTCGCGAGCTGCTTGGCGCGGAACTTCTTCTCCCCCAGCGCGACGACGACCTCGCCGACCTCCTCCGGCGTGAGGTCCGCGAAGTGGCGCGGCGGCTTGCCGCGCCGCTTGGCGGTGAAGCTCAGCGGCATCGGCGCGGTCTCGTCCCCCGGGCGGACGGCGGGGCGCGCGGACAGCTCGACGGGCGTCGGTCCCTGCCCTGCGGGCGGTCGTGCGGCCATGTGCTGTACCTCGGTTCGGTCGGAGTGTCGTCGTGCAGGTGTCGGACCGGCTGGTCCGGGACGGGTCAGAGCGCGACCGAGAGCATCAGGTAGACGAACGGTGCGGTGATGAGCATCGAGTCGAGCCGGTCGAGGATGCCCCCGTGGCCCGGCAGGAGCGTGCCCATGTCCTTCAATTCTAGGTCGCGCTTGAGCAGGGACTCCGCGAGGTCGCCCACCGTGGCCGTCAGCGGCGCGACGATCCCGAGCGCGACGCCGACCCACGGGCTCAGGCCCAGGCCCCACGAGGTGCTCGCCCCGACCACGCCGACGATCGTCGCCAGCACGAACGAGCCGATCAGCCCCTCCCAGCTCTTCTTCGGGCTCACCGTCGGCGCGAGCGGGTGCCGCCCGAACAGCACGCCGGCGACGTACCCGCCGACGTCGTTCGCGACCGCGAGCAGGATGAAGAGCAGCACGCGCATGCGGCCCTGCGGCTCGGCGAGCATGAGCATCACGAAGCCCGCCATGAACGGCAGGTACGCCGCGGCGAACGTCGTCGCCGCGGCGTCGCGCACCGCCGCGGGGCCACCGCCGTCGACGAGCCGCCACACGACGCAGCCGACGACGGTCAGCAGGAACGAGACCATGAGCGCCTCGGCGCCCGAGAGGTACGACGAGACCAGGATCCCGGTCGAGCCGACCGCGAGGGGGACGAACGGGATGCGGATGTCGCGGCGGCCGAACGCCTGGCGCAGCTCCCACAGGGCCGCGCCGACCGCGACCACCGCGAGGAGCACGAAGGGCTCCGGGCGGTAGCCGAGGCTCGCGGCCACGACGACCAGCAGCAGCACCCCGACGCCGATCGCCGCCGGGAGGTTGCGCCCGGCCCGGGGCTTGCGGCGCGGGGGCCGCGAGAGCGGATCAGCAGTCATCAGACCTCGAGAAGCTCGGCTTCCTTGCCCGCGAGGAGGTGGTCGATCGCCTCGACGTGCGACTTCGTCAGCCCCTCGAGCTCCTTCTCGGCACGCGCGACCTCGTCCTCGCCGGCCTCGCCGTCCTTGACGATCCGGTCCAGCTCCTCCTTGGCGCGACGACGCACGTTGCGCACCGAGACGCGGGCGTCCTCGGCCTTGCTCTTGGCGAGCTTGACGTACTCGCGGCGACGCTCCTCGGTCAGCGCGGGCAGCACGACGCGGATGATGTTGCCGTCGTTCGTCGGGTTGACCCCGAGGTCGGAGTCGCGGATCGACTTCTCGATCGCGGCCATGGCCGACTTGTCGAACGGCGAGACCACGAGCGTGCGCGCCTCGGGCGTCGCGAACGACGCGAGCTGCTGCAGCGGCGTGGGAGCACCGTAGTAGTCGACCGTGATCTTGCTGAACATCGACGGGTTCGCGCGACCCGTCCGGATCGTCGCGAAGTCGTCCTTGGCGACCTCGATCGCCTTGTCCATCTTCTCCTCGGCCTCGAGGAGTGTCTCGTCGATCACCTGTGCTCCTTGGTGCTGCGTCAGTGGTGCTCTGTCGGGGGGTGCACCGCAGGTCGCCTGCCGTGCGCGGTCGTGCGGGTGGTGCGGCGCTCGCGCCGCCGGCGTCAGGACGCCGTGACGAGGGTACCGATCTCCTCGCCGAGCAGGGCCCGGGTCACGGCCCCGTCGTCGTTCATGCCGAACACGCGCATGCGCACGTCGTTGTCACGGCACAGGCTCATCGCTGTCGCGTCCATGACGCCGAGATCCTGCACGAGCGCCTCGGTGTAGGTCAGGTGGTCGAGCTTGCGGGCCGTCGGGTCGGTGCGCGGGTCGGCCGTGTAGACGCCGTCCACGCCGTTCTTGCCCATGAGCACCTCGTCGCAGTGCACCTCGAGCGCACGCTGGACCGAGACGGTGTCGGTCGAGAAGAACGGCATGCCCGCCCCCGCGCCGAAGATCACGACCCGGCCCTTGTCGAGGTGACGCATCGCGCGCAGCGGGATGTACGGCTCGGCGACCTGACCCATCGTGATGGCGGTCTGCACGCGCGTCGAGGTGCCCGTCTGCTCGAGGAAGTCCTGGAGCGCGAGGCAGTTCATGACCGTGCCGAGCATGCCCATGTAGTCGGCGCGCGAGCGGTCCATGCCGCGCTGCGAGAGCTCGGCGCCACGGAAGAAGTTCCCGCCGCCGACCACGATCGCGACCTGCACCCCCTGCGCGACGGCCGCGGAGATCTCCCGCGCGACCCGCAGCACCACGTCGGGGTCGAGGCCGATCTGCCCGCCGCCGAAGGTCTCGCCCGAGAGCTTGAGGAGCACGCGCCGTGCGCCGGACCTGCTCAGGTCGTTCGTCCCAGTCACCGTGCAGCCACCATCCTTCGTCGTCCGCGACGACCTCGTTCCGACACTCTCGAGCGCCCGGCACCCCGGGCCGTCGCACCGGCCCCGACCACGCTACCCTGCCGCGCGGCGGCAGCGAGGGGCGAAGGCGTCACGGTGCGCGTCGGCCCGGCCCACCAGGGTGGGCCGGGCCGGTGCGGGTGCGTCGGTCAGGAACCGACGCGGAAGCGCACGAACGCGTTCAGCGTGCCGCCGACGCCCGCGAGCGTCTGCGCGACGCTCTGCTTCGGGTCCTTGGCGAGCGGCTGGTCGAGCAGCACGGCCGACTTGAAGAAGCCGTTGAGGCGACCCTCGACGATCTTCGGGAGCGCGGCCTCGGGCTTGCCCTCGTTGCGCGAGGTCTCCTCGGCGATGCGACGCTCGTTCTCGACCGTCTCGGCCGGGACGTCCTCGCGGCTGAGGAACTCGGGCGACATCGCGGCGATGTGCTGCGCGACGTCCTTGGCGACGGCCTCGCCCGCGGCGTCGGTCACGACGACCGCGGCGATCGACGGCGGGAGGTCCTTGGCCGTGCGGTGCAGGTAGGCCGTGACCTTCTCGCCCTCGAGGCGGGCGACGCGACGCAGGACGATCTTCTCGCCCATCGTCGCGGCGGCGCCGTTGACGGCGTCCTGGACGGTGCCGTCGCCGAGCGGGGCGGCGAGGGCGGCGTCGAGGTCCGCGGCACCGGCGGCCGCGACGGCGTCGAGCACCTCGTTGGCGAAGCCGATGAACTTGTCGTTCTTCGCGACGAAGTCGGTCTCGGAGTTGACCTCGACGACCGTGGCCACCTGGCCGCCGTCGACGTCCGACACCTTGACGGCCACGAGGCCCTCGGACGTCGTGTTGCCCTCACGCTTGGCGACGCCCTTGAGGCCCTTGACGCGGATGATCTCGAGCGCCTTCTCGGCGTTGCCGTCGGCCTCGTCGAGCGCCTTCTTGACGTCGAGCATGCCGGCGCCGGTGCGCTCGCGGAGCGCCTTGATGTCAGCAGCGGTGTAGTTCGCCATGTCTGCTTCCTTACGTCGTGTGTGGATGTCCCGGCCCGACGTCGTCACCGACGTCGGCGGGCGAGAGCTGGGGCCGGGCCCGCACCCGAGAGGTGCGGGCCCCGGGCCCGACGGAGCCCCGGGCAGGACGACGCCTGCCCGGGGCTCACGGGATCACTCGGCCTCGGTGGTCTCCGCGGCAGGTGCCTCGGCGGCGGGCGCCTCGGCGGTCTCCGCGGCGGCGGGCTCCGCAGCCTCGGTGGCCTCGGCGGCAGGTGCCTCGGTGGCCTCGGCGGCGGGCGCCTCGGTCGACTCGGCGGCGGGGGCAGCGAGCTGCTCCTCGGCACCGGCCAGGAGGTCCCGCTCCCACTCGGCGAGGGGCTCGGCACCGGCGTCGGGGCCGGCCTCCTCGCCCTTCTTGCCCGAGTGGCGCTGCATGAGGCCCTCGGCCGCGGCGTCCGCGATCACGCGGGTCAGCAGCGTGACGGCGCGGATCGCGTCGTCGTTGCCCGGGATCTTGTAGTCCACGACGTCGGGGTCGCAGTTGGTGTCGAGGATCGCGACGATCGGGATGTTGAGCTTGCGCGCCTCGTCGACCGCGAGGTGCTCCTTGTTGGTGTCCACGATCCAGATGGCGGAGGGGACCTTCGACATCTCGCGGATACCGCCGAGCGTGCGGACGAGCTTGTCCTTCTCGCGACGCAGGACGAGGAGCTCCTTCTTGGTGAGACCCGACGCGGCGACGTCGTCGAAGTCGATCTCCTCGAGCTCCTTCATGCGCTGCAGACGCTTGTGCACCGTGGTGAAGTTCGTGAGCATGCCACCGAGCCAGCGGTGGTTCACGTAGGGCATGCCGACGCGGGCGGCCTGCTCGGCGACGGGCTCCTGCGCCTGGCGCTTGGTGCCGACGAAGAGGATCGTGCCGCCGTGGGCGACCGTCTCCTTGACGAACTCGTAGGCGCGGTCGATGTACGACAGCGACTGCTGGAGGTCGACGATGTAGATGCCGTTGCGCTCCGTGAAGATGAAGCGCTTCATCTTCGGGTTCCAACGGCGGGTCTGGTGCCCGAAGTGGACACCGCTCTCGAGGAGCTGGCGCATGGTCACGACGGCCATGACACGTCCTTTCGCACGCGGCCCAGGACCCACCCGGTGCCGCGCAGAATCGTGCGGCACCCGTCACGGACGGGAACCGCTGCAGTGGTTGTCGGTGCCGACCGAGTGGCCGGAACCCCTGGTGCCTCGTCGACCGACGCCGTGCGAGCACGGACCGCTTGTCGGTGCGACCCGGGCCGAGGGCGCCCGCGAAGGGACGCACCAAAAGGACCGGGATGAGGCACGCGATGTCGACCGGCACGGTGGGCGCACCGATCGCGACTTCGAGTCTACCGCACGCGCGACTCGGCCCAGTCCCGGGAGGTCGGGCCGCCGGCCCTGCGACGCGGCCGTGGCCCCGCCACGGCGACGGGCGTCGGCAGGCGGGCGCGTGGACTGACAAGCGCGTCGGCAGACAGGCGCGCCGGCGGCGGGCGCGTGAGGAACGCTCGTCCACAGCCGCCCTCCTCCCCCCACGCCGTCCACCGATCACCACGGCGGCGCCCACGCCCGGACGTCGCGGGCCACCCTCGGCGCATGACGACCATGCGTTCCGTCCCGCTCGCCCGCCGCAGCGCCGCGCTCGCTGCGACCCTCGCCTGCGTCCTCGCTGCAGCACTCGCTGGATCTCTCGTGGGTGGCGCGACGCCCATACGCGTCGCGTCGGCCACGGGTGACACGGCGACCACGGGTGACATGGCGACCACGGGTGCGCCGGCGGGGGCCGCCCCCGCGATCACCCTGGCCCCGACCTGGCCCGGTCGTGTCGCCGTGCGCACCACGTCAGCGGTCACCACGTCCGCGGGCAGCGCACCGGCGAGCAGCCCGAGACCGCAGGTCGAGCCGCCGCTCGCGGGCGAGCCCGACGTCGTCCGCCCGTTCGACCCGCCCGCGCAGGATTGGCTCGCAGGTCACCGTGGCGTCGACCTGCGGGCATTCCCGGGCGCTGCCGTGCTCGCACCCGCGGCGGGCATGGTGACGTTCGCCGGTCCGGTCGCGGGCAGACCCGTCGTGGTCGTGCAGCACGCGGACGGCCTGCTGTCGTCGCTCGAACCGGTCGCCCCGGACGTCCGCCGCGGGGACGCCGTCGGGCTCGGCGACCCGGTCGGCAGCGTCGCGGACGTCGCGGGGCACTGCATGCCGGCGTCGTGCCTGCACTGGGGGGTGCGCCGCGACGACGTCTACCTCGACCCGATGGCGTTCCTGGACGGCGGACCGGTCGTCCTGCTCCCGGTCCCACCGCGCTGACGGCCGGAGCCATGGATCAGGACGCGGTCGGTCGACGTCGAACTCGATGTCGACGATCGTCACCGATATCGGAGTCGATGTCGCAGTCGCAGTCGCAGTCGCAGTCGCTGATCGTCCCGCGGGCGTGACCGGGTACGCCCGCGGCGTGACGGCCCGCGAGCGACTACGCGCGGGGGAACGCCTGCTCGAACGACGCGCGGAGCCGGTCTGCGCTCACGTGCGTGTACCGCTCGGTGGTCGCGAGGCTCGAGTGGCCGAGCACCTCCTGCACGGTGCGCAGGTCCGAGCCGCCCGCGAGCAGGTGCGTCGCGGCGCTGTGCCGCAGGTCGTGGGGCGCCACGTCGTCGACCGCCGCGAGCGCCGCGAGCCGGTGCACGGTCTCGCGCACCTGGCGCTGCCCCCATCGCCCGCCGCGGTCGCCGATCAGCAGCGCCGCCCCGGCGGTTCCCCGGTCGAGGTGGGCGCGCGGCCCGGAGAGCCAGGCGTCGAGCGCGCGTCCGGCCGGGACCCCGAAGGGCACGACCCTCTCCTTCGCGCCCTTGCCGAGCACCCGCACGGTGCGCTCGGCGCGGTCGACGTCGCCCACGTCGAGCCCCACGAGCTCGGAGACGCGCGCGCCCGTGGCGTAGAGCAGCTCGACCGCGACCCATGCGCGGACCGCCTCGGGCGAGCCGTCCTGGGCGAGCTCCCGTGCGCGCTCCATGAGGACCCGCGCGGGATCGACCTCGAGCACGGTCGGCAGCCGCCGGGCGACGCGCGGGCTCGCGAGCCGGACGGCGGGGTCGACGTCGACGCGTCCTGTGCGCCGCGCCCAGGCGAAGAACGCGCGCGCGGAGGCGCCGCGCCGCGCGAGGGTCGCCCGGGCGTGGCCGCGCTCGCTGCCCTGCGCGAGCCAGGCGCGCAGGGCGGCGAGGTCGATCGCGTCGAGCGGCACGTCGGGTCCGACGAATGCGAGCAGGTGCTCGACGTCGCGCACGTAGGCCCGCACCGAGTTGGCCGCGAGCCCGCGACCGAGCGTCAGGTGCTCGGCGAACGCGCCGACGGCGTCGTCGTCGGTGGTGCTCTCGGTCGTCACCTGGTCAGTGTGCCGGGCCGGCGGCCGCGTCCGGGTCAGGCGCTCCGACCCGCGCTCGACCTCCACGCGCACCCCGGCGCCAGCCTGCCGGACCGCGGACGGCGAGCCCCTGGAGCTCGAGGAGCCCGAGGGCTCCCCTGGTCTCGTCGGGTGCGAGCCCGGCGGCGCGGGCGACCGATCCCGCCTCCGCGCCCGACCGCACGGGGAGCGCCTCGAGCACACGACGTGCGACCGGGTCGAGGTCGTCCTCGGGCAGGCAGGGTGACGCGTGCGCGGGCGCGAGGTCGGCGCCGACCCGACCCGCGAGGTCCGCGACCTCGTCGACGTCGGTCACGCAGACCGCGCCGTCGCGCAGCAGGCGGTGGCTCCCGCTGGACGCCATCGAGGTCACGGGCCCGGGGACCGCCCCGACGGGTCGCCCGAGGTCGGCGGCCCGCGCCGCGGTGCTCAGCGAGCCCGACCGCCAGGCCGCCTCGACCACGACCGTGGCGGTCGAGGCTGCGGCGATGAGGCGGTTGCGCAGCAGGAAGCGCACCCGGCTGGGCACCGACCCTGGGGGCACCTCGCTCACGACCGCGCCGCCGGCCTCCACCATCGCGCGCAGGAGGTCGGCGTTGCCCGCCGGGTAGAGCCGGTCGACCCCGCCCGCGAGGAATGCCACGGTCGCCGCCCCGCCCACGAGGGCGCCGCGGTGCGCGGCCGCGTCGATGCCGTACGCACCGCCTGAGACGACGACGAAGTCGCGCGCCGCGAGACCCTCCGCGAGGTCGGTCGCGACCGTCCGCCCGTACTCGGTGCAGGCCCGTGCCCCGACCAGTGCCACCGACCGCGCGCCGAGGTCGGGCGGGAGGGCCCCCCGGACCCACAGGCACCAGGGGCTCGCGGGGCCGAGGTCCGCGAGCGCCGTCGGCCAGGCAGGGTCCCCAGGGACGAGGAGGGTTCCCCCGAGGCGGTCGAGCACGCGCAGCTCGCGCCGCGGGTCGACCTCGGTGGCACGCACCGCCCACCGTGCGGTCGCCCGGCGCAGCCGTTCGCGCGCCCGGGGCGTGCCGACACCTCCGAGGCCGGCGAGCACCGCGCCGGGGGCGGGCTCCTGGGACGACAGGGTCCCGTAGAGCCAGTCGAGCGCCTCGCACGGTCCGAGCGCCGCCACGAGGGCGCCGGCGACCTCGTCACCGGGTTCGGCGATGCGGCTCCAGGCGGCCCGCGCGAGCCGCTGGTCGTGGACGTCGAAGTCCGGCCGGCCGTCAGCCATGGTGGCTCCTCGTCCGCAGCGCCAGGCCCTGGCCGACGTCGGCGCGTGACGGCGCGTCACGGCCCGCGAGGTCGGCGAGGGTCCACGCGACCCGCAGGGCCCGGTCGGCCCCGCGCAGGCTGATGAGGCCACGGTCGAGCGCTGCGTCGACGTCCGTGAGCAGGGTGCGGTCGGCACCGAGTCGTCGCCGCAGCCAGGGCCCGGGGACCTCGGCGTTGGTGCGCCACGGGGTGCCGGCGAGCCTGCGTGCCGCCGCGGCGCGGGCGGCGGCGACGCGGGCCGCGACGACGGCGGTCGACTCGGGCCGGGGTCCGCTGCGGGCGAGCTCGACGCCGCGCACGGGGCGGACGTCGAGCTGCAGGTCGACGCGGTCGAGCAGGGGTCCGGACAGCCGCGCGAAGTACCGGCGGCGCTCGAGCGACGAGCAGGTGCAGTCGAGCCCCTTGCCGCCCGCCCGACCGCACGGGCACGGGTTCGCGGCGAGCACGAGCTGGAACCGTGCGGGGTACCGGGCGGTTCCGCCCGACCGGTGGATCACGAGATGTCCCTCCTCGAGGGGCTGGCGCAGGGTCTGCAGCACGCGGGCGCCGAACTCGGGTGCCTCGTCCATGAAGAGCACTCCCCGGTGCGCGCGGGAGGCCGCACCGGGTCGGGGCACGCCCGAGCCTCCGCCGACGACGGCGGCGGGCGTCGCGGTGTGGTGCGGGTCCTCGAACGGCGGCCGTCGCACGAGACCTCGGGCCGGGTCGAGGGTGCCCGCGACCGAGTGGATCGCGGTGACCTCGATCGCGTCCTGCTCGTCGAGGTCGGGCAGCACGCCCACGAGCCGCGAGGCCAGCATGGTCTTGCCCGCGCCGGGTGCCCCGACGAGCAGCAGGTGGTGCCCGCCGGCGGCGGCGACCTCGACCGCGTGCCGGGCGTCGTCCTGCCCGACGACGTCGGCGAGGTCGCCGGGGACGGGACCTCCCGCGGCGCGGACCGTGGGTCGGGCGACCGGCGGGTGCGAGGGCGTGGTCTCGACCGTGCCACCGTGCATCCGGACGACCTCGGCGAGGTCGGCGGCTCCCCGCACGCGTGCGCCGGGCACGAGCGCGGCCTCGGCGGCGTCGGCGGCCGGGACGACGACGTCGGCGTAGCCCGCGGCGACGGCGGCGGCGACCGCGGGGAGCACGCCGCGCACCGGGTGCAGCCGCCCGTCGAGACCCAGCTCTCCGAGGTGCACGACCTCGTCGACGCGTGCGGCCAGGTGGCCCGCACCGGCGAGGGTCGCGACGGCGACGGACAGGTCGAACGCGGTGCCGGTCTTGGGCAGCGCCGCGGGCGAGAGGTTGACCGTGATCCGCCGTTGCGGCCACGGGATCCCGGTCGAGGAGACCGCCGCGCGCACCCGGTCGCGGGACTCGCTCAGCGCCGCGTCGGGCAGGCCCACGAGCGCGAAGGCCGGGATGGACGCCGCGAGGTGCGCCTGGACCTCGACCACGTGCCCCTCGAGGCCCACGAGCGCGACCGCACGCGTGGTGCCGAGCCCGCTCACCAAACACCTCGCAGGTGCTCGAGCTCGGCCGCGCCGGCCCGCGGGACCGTCACCGCGACGACGTCGATACGCACCGACCGGGCCCGCGCCTCGTGCGTGGTGAGCCACTCGCCCGCGAGCCGGCGCAGCCGCGCGAGCTTCGCGAGCGTGACCGCCTCGGCGGGGTGACCGTAGGTGCTCCCGCGCCGCGTCTTGACCTCGACCGCGACGATCTCGTCGCCGTCGAGCGCGACGATGTCGAGCTCTCCCCTGGTCCCCCGCCAGTTCCTGTCGAGGACCTGCCAGCCTGCCTGCTCCAGGTGGCGGGCCACCACCGTCTCCCCGTACCTGCCCACGGCGTCCGTCGCGCGCATGCGTCACCTCCGACGCCCACGCTGCGGCACTCACCGTACGAGGGTCGAGGGTGGCACCACGACGCTGGGGACAGCCGTGCCGACGACGGACCTGTGGACGATCCTCGTGCGGCGTGCGGACGCCGTCAGAGCTGCAGGTCGGCCTTGGCGAGCTCTTCGACGTTGACGTCCTTGAACGTCACGACCCGCACCGACTTCACGAACCGGGCCGAGCGGTACACGTCCCACACCCAGGCGTCCGCGAGCCGGAGCTCGAAGTACACCTCGCCCGCGGCCGACCGCACCTGCAGGTCGACGTGGTTCGCCAGGTAGAAGCGACGTTCGGTCTCGACGACGTAGGCGAAGAGGTTCACCACGTCCCTGTACTCCCGGTACAGGGCGAGCTCCATCTCGGTCTCGTAGTTCTCCAGGTCCTCGGCGCTCACGTGCCCATCATTCCTCATGCACGGGGGTCGGCACGTCCAGCACGCGCTCGGGCAGCCGCCAGCTGCGCCGGTGCTGCGGCGTGGCGCCGTGCAGGCGCAGCGCCGCGGTGTGCGCGGCCGAGGCGTAGCCCTTGTTCTGCTCCCAGCCGTACTGCGGGTACTGGTGCGCGAGACCGGTGAGCAGCGCGTCGCGCTCGCACTTGGCGAGGACGCTCGCGCCGGCCACCGACGCGCACTGCAGGTCGGCCTTGACCAGGGTGCGCACCGCAGGCTCGGGCCCGTCCTCGGCCTCGGGGTCGCGCGCGACCGCCTCGAACAGGTCGAACGTCGCAGGTCGGGTGAGCCAGTCGTGCGAGCCGTCGAGCAGCACGACGTCGACGTCGCCGACGCGGCGGCGCACCTGCGCGAGCGCACGACGCCCGGCGAGCCGCAGCGCCGCGACGATCCCGTGCGCGTCGATCTCGGCCGGGCCTGCGTGACCCACGGCCCAGGCGACGCACCAGCCGCGCGTCGGCTCGACGAGCGCGTCCCGCCGGGCCGCGGTCAGCAGCTTGGAGTCGGTCAGGCCGTCGGGGCAGACGCCGGTCGCGGCGTCGACCACGACGACACCGACGCTCACCGGCCCGGCGAGCGCACCACGGCCGACCTCGTCCATGCCGGCCACGAGCCGTGCACCCGAGCCGAGCAGCGCCGTCTCGTGCCGCAGGTCGGGCGCGGCGCGCACCGTGCGGGCGGGCGTCACGGTGCCGGGACGTCGGCGAAGACGTCGCCCGGGTTCTTCATCCACGTGAAGCGGTCGAACGGCCACACGAGCACGAAGGCCGTCCCGGTCACGTCGTCCATGGGGACGTACCCGCCGCCCGGGTTGCCGGTCTGGTAGCGCGAGTCCGCGGAGTTCTGCCGGTTGTCGCCCATCACGAACAGCATGTCGTCGGGCACGACCCGGTCGAACTCGATCTCGCTCGGGACCGAGCCGGGCTTGAGGTACGGCTCGTCGATCGCGACGCCGTTGACCGACACCTTGCCCTCGGCCGTGCAGCACGTCACGTGGTCGCCGGGCGTCCCGATGACGCGCTTGATCAGGTGCTCGCCCGAGTCCTGCGGCACGAGACCGATCCACGTGAGCACGTCCGTCAGGGCGCCCCGGACCGGTCCGGGCTCCGGCTCGGGCGTGGCGCCGAGCCAGTTGCCCGGGTCCTTGAAGACGATGACGTCGCCGCGGTGCACGTCGAACACGCCGGGCACGAGGCGAGAGACCATCACGCGGTCGTCCTTCTGGAGAGTGGCCTCCATCGACTCGCTCGGGATGTAGAACGCCTGCACGAGGAACGTCTTGATGAGCCACGACAGCACGAGCGCCGTGACGACGACGATCGCGACCTCGCGCAGGAACGAGCTGCGCTTCGCGGGACGGCCGGTCGCCGCGACGCCCTCGGGAGCGGGCACGGGTTCGGGCGCGGCGTCGTAGGTCACGCGCACACTCTGCCACCTCGGACGCCGTGCGTGAAACGCCGCACCCGGGGACCGCCCGCCGCGACGGAGCGGGGCGGGAGGCTTCAGGGCGCGGGGACGTCGGCGAAGACCTCGCCCGGGTTGGTCATCCAGGTGAAGCGGTCGAACGGCCACACGAGCACGAAGGCCGTCCCGGTGACCTCGTCGATCGGCACGAAGCCGCCGTTGCCGTCGTTCTCGTGGTAGCGCGAGTCGATCGAGTCCTGCCGGTTGTCGCCCATCACGAACAGCATGCCGTCGGGCACGACCCGGTCGAACTCGATCTCGCTCGGGACCGATCCCGGCTTGAGGTACGGCTCGTCGATCGCGACGCCGTTGACCGACACCTTGCCCTCGGCCGTGCAGCACGTCACGTGGTCGCCGGGCGTGCCGATGACGCGCTTGATCAGGTGCTCGTCCGAGTCCTGGGGGAGCAGCCCCACCCAGACGAGGGCTCGTCTGAGCGGGCCGGGCTCCGCCGTCGGGCGCTGCGTGAGCCAGTCGGCGGAGTCCCGGAAGACGACCACGTCGCCACGGTGCACGTCGAACACGCCGGGCACGAGGCGAGAGACCATCACCCGGTCGTCCTTCTGGAGCGTGTCCTCCATGGACTGGGACGGGATGTAGAACGCCTGCACGAGGAACGTCTTGATCAGCCACGACAGCACGAGCGCGGCGAGGACGACGATCGCGACCTCGCGCAGGAACGAGGCGGCCTGCGCCCCGGAGCCTCGCGCCGCGGCGTCCGACACGCCGTCCCCCGCCCCGTCCGGATCGCCGGCTCCCGCGGGACCGCCGCGGACGTCGTCCGTGGGGTCCAACGGGCCCGGCCCGGTGACGGTCGACCGGGACACGGCTTCCTGGGACGCGGCGTTCTGGGACGTGGTCTTCGGAGTCACGGCATCGTGGGACACGGTCGGCTGCGGACCGGTCGGCTCGTTCGCGCTCGGGCGCGTGGTGTCGCTCACGTGCCCACTATGGCACCGTCCGTCTCTCATGCCCGAGACGTTCCCACTCCTCGGTCCGCGGGACGGCGCACCGGCCCCGGACGCACGAACGGGCGACCACCCGTAGGTGGTCGCCCGTTCGTCGAGCAGGGTCAGCGCGCGTCGCGCTTCTCCTTGATCTTCGCCTTCTTGCCGCGCAGCTTGCGCAGGTAGTAGAGCTTCGCGCGACGCACGTCACCGCGGGTGACGACCTCGACCGACTCGAGCGAGGGCGAGTGCACCGGGAAGGTGCGCTCGACGCCCACGCCGAAGCTGATCTTGCGGACGGTGAACGTCTCGCGGACGCCGCCGCCCTGGCGCGCGATGACGACGCCCTGGAACGCCTGGACGCGCGAGCGGTTGCCCTCGACGACCTTGACGTTGACCTTCAGGGTGTCGCCGGCACGGAAGTCCGGGATGTCGTTGCGCAGCGATGCTGCGTCGACGCTGTCAAGCGTGTGCATGCTCTTCTCCTCGCCCCGCCACGGGTCGGGCACGTTCTCGTGGCCTGCGCGGGGCGCAGGTCCGGTTCGATGGTGCGGTGCTCGGCGCGGCGTGGGATCTTCAGGTGCTGGCTCCCCCGTGGCAGAGGACGCACGACGGCACGCGCCGACCCTCTATTCTGCCACACGCGCGAGCGCGCCCTCCACCACGGCCCAGCCGAGGTCCGCGAGCAGCGCGAGGTCGTGCTTGTCGAGCCCGTCGACGGGCAGCGCCGCGACCAGGTCGGGGCGCCGGGCCGCCGTCCGGCGCAGGGCCTCGTCACGACGCCAGCGGGCGATGCGCGCGTGGTGCCCCGAGAGCAGGACCTCGGGCACGTCGAGGCCGTCCCACACGGGCGGCTTGGTGTAGACGGGGTACTCGAGCAGCCCGGCCGCGCCGTGCGACTCCTCGACGAGGGACGCGGGGTTCCCGATGACCCCGGGCAGCAGCCGGGCGACGGCCTCGACCATGACGAGCGTCGCGACCTCTCCCCCGTTGAGCACGTAGTCGCCGATCGACACCTCGCTCACGCGCACGCCCTGCGCGCGGTAGCGCTCGGCGACGCGCGCATCGATGCCCTCGTAGCGTCCGCACGCGAACGCGAGGTGCTCCTCGGTCGCGAGCGCCTCGGCGGTGCGCTGCGTGAACGTCTCGCCGGACGGGGTCGGCACCACGAGGTGCGCGGGACCGGGTGCCATGACCTCGTCGAGCGCGGCGCCCCACACGTCGGGGCGCATGACCATGCCCGCGCCGCCGCCGAACGGGGTGTCGTCGACCGTGCGGTGACGGTCGGTGGCCCACGAGCGCAGGTCGTGCACGCGCAGGTCGAGCAGGCCCGCGGTCCGCGCCTTGCCGACGAGCGACAGGTCGAGCGCGGCCAGGTAGTCGGGGAAGATCGTGACGACGTCGATGCGCACGGCTCAGTCCTCGTCGGTCGCGGACGCCGGCCCCGACGTTTCGTCCGAGACGACCAGGTTGGCGGCGTCGCGGGCCAGGAGCCCGCCGGGCGGCGTCAGCACGACGCGCCCGCCCGGCACGTCGACCACGGGGACGATCGCGGTCACGAACGGCACAAGGGTGCGCTCGCCGCCGTCCTCGCGGATCACGAGCAGGTCGTGCGCGGCACCGTCCTGCAGGGCGAGCACCTCGCCGACGACGGTCCCGTCCTCGAGCTCGACGCGCAGGCCCTCGAGCTCGTGCGAGTACCAGGCGTCGTCCTCGTCGGAGGCCTCGACGTCGACCACGAGCTCGATCCCCCGTAGGGACTCGGCGCGCGTGCGGTCGTCGACCCCGGCGAACGCGACGTGCCAGCGCCCGTTCTGCACCCGCGTGCGCTCGACCGTGAGCGGCCCTGCCGACGCGGGCTGCGTGTCGAGGCGAGCACCCACCGCGAGCCGCGTGCCCGGGTCGTCGGTGAAGAGGTCGAGCGCGACCTCGCCCTTGAGGCCGTGCGCCTTGCCGATCCTCGCGACGGTGAGCCGCATGCCGTGTCCTCCTCGGTGGTGTGCGTGTGCACGTCCGTGCCCGGACGCGCCGCGAGGCCCGGCCCGCAGGGGCCGGGCCTCGCCGGTACGTCGTGCTGCTGGTGCTGCGGTGATGCAGGTCCTGCGGTACTACATGGTCCTGCTGGTGGTGCCGGTCGACGCGTTCTCAGCGTCGGTCGACGTCCACGACGTCGACGCGGACGCCGCCGTCCGGCGCGATGGCGCTCACGACCGTGCGCAGGGCACGGGCGGTGCGGCCACCACGACCGATCACCCGACCGAGGTCGTCGGGGTGCACCCGGACCTCGAGCAGCTCACCGCGACGCAGCGCCTTCGACGAGACCCGGACGTCGTCCGGGTTGTCGACGATGCCACGCACGAGGTGGTCGAGCGCGTCGGCGAGCATCAGGCCTGCTCGTCGGCTGCCTCAGCGTCCGCTGCAGGCTCCTCGGACTTCTTCTCGGCGGCCTTGGCCTTGGCCTTCTCGGCGTCCTCGGCGGCGGCGGCGATCGCGGCGGCGGGGTCGACCTTGTCGCCCTTGACGCGCAGCGTGCCCTCGGCGCCCGGGAGGCCCTTGAACTTCTGCCAGTCACCGGTGACCTTGAGGAGGGCGAGGACCTGCTCGGTCGGCTGCGCGCCGACGCCGAGCCAGTACTGCGCACGCTCCGACGAGATGTCGATGAGCGAGGGCTCCTCGGTCGGGTGGTACTTGCCGATCTCCTCGATCACGCGACCGTCGCGCTTGGTGCGCGAGTCGGCGACGACGACACGGTAGTAGGGGGCGCGGATCTTGCCGAGACGCTTCAGACGAATCTTGGTGGCCACAGTGGTGGTCTCTCCTGGTTCAGGTAGTGGTGACGCCGCGCGTCGTCTCGTGGGGCGAGGCGTGCGCTGGCATCGGGACACGTCGCGGCGCGGTGAGAGGGGCCGGACACGACGAGTACCTGCCCATTCTGCCAGACGCCGCGCGCTGGTCCAAGCCGACAGCTGCCGGATCAGCCGGTGACGAGCGACGCACCCGCGACGAGCTCGCCGCGCAGCACGACCGCCGTGGGGTGACGCAGCACCTCGACGTTCTCCCGCGGGTCCTCCGCGTAGACGACGAAGTCCGCGCTCGCACCCTCGACGAGCGACCCGTACCCGAGGAACTCGCGGCCCTGCCAGCTCGCGGCAGCGACGACGTCGCGCGCCGGCAGGCCCGCGGCGACCAGCTCGGCACACTCGTCCGCGATCCGCCCGTGCTCGATCGTGCCGCCCGCGTCGGTGCCCACGAGCAGCTGGATCCCCGCGTCGTAGAGCTCGCGGACCTGCTCGTGGCGGCGCTCGTGCAGCGCGCGCATGCGCGCCGCGAAGCGCGGGTACTTGCCGTCGGCCTGGCGTGCGATCGCCTCGAACTGCCCGACCTGCAGGAGCGTCGGGGTCACGGCGATCCCCCGCTCGGAGATCTCGTACATGAGGTCGGTCGCGATCCCGGTCCCGTGCTCGATGCAGTCCACGCCCGCGGCGATCAGCGACGGGATCACCTCGTCCGAGAACGCGTGCACCGTCACGCGCGCGGCCTCGGCGTGCGCCGCGGCGACCGCCTCGGTCAGCACGTCCTGCGGCCACAGCGGCGCGAGGTCGCTGTCCGCGCCGTCCGACCGGTCGATCCAGTCGCCCACGAGCTTGACCCAGCCGTCGCCCGCGGCGGCCTCGCGGCGCACGACCTCGGGCAGCGTCGCGACGTCCTCGAGCTCGAGGCCGTAGTTGCGCAGGTAGCGCCGGGGACGCGCGAGGTGCCGGCCCGAGCGCACCAGGCGTGGGAGGTCGGCGCGGTCCTGGATCCACCGCGTGTCGGCCGGGGAGCCCGCGTCGCGCACGAGCAGCACGCCCGCGTCGCGGTCGCGCACGGCCTGCGCCTCGGCCGTCGCGGCGTCGACCGGCCCGTCGGCGTCGAGGCCCACGTGGCAGTGCACGTCGACGAGGCCGGGCAGCACCCAGCCCTCGAGGTCGACCATGTTGGTCCCCTGCGCCGAGGGGCGCGTCAGGGACACCCGCCCGTCCTTGACCCACAGGTCGCCGACCTCACGGTCGTCGCTCAGGACGACGTGACCCTTGACGTGCAGGGTGGGACCTTCGAGAGCGGACATCGGGACTCCTGGCGTGTCGTCGTCGATACGAGGGTTGGTCGGTGCGAGGGGTGATCGGTGCGAGGGACGGTCGTGACGAGGGATTGCTGGCGAGGGATGCTTCCGTGCCGGTCACCCGGGCGCCGCTGCCCGGCGGCGTCGTCAGCGGCCGAGGAACTTCTCGAGGCCGGGCGGGATCTCGAGATCGGCGGGGGCGGACGGCGGAGCCTGGGTCGCCCCGAAGGACGAACCCCGTGGGGCCGGTGCGCTCTCGCCCGCGGCACGCGCCGCGGCGGCCCGCTCCTCGGCGGCGCGCTTGGCGGGGTTCCCCGACTTGCCCTTCTTGCGCTGCGGCGGAGCCTGGGTGCGACCGCGCGACTTCTTGCCGCCCATGCCCGGCAGGTTGCCCATGCCGGGCATGCCGCCGGGCATGCCGCCGCCCTTGTTCATCTGGCGCATCATCTTCTGGGCACCCGCGAACCGCTCGAGGAGCTGGTTGACGTCGGTCGTGCGCACGCCCGAGCCCTTGGCGATGCGCGCGCGACGCGAGCCGTTGATGATGCGCGGGTTCTCGCGCTCGGCGGGCGTCATCGACCGGATGATCGCCTCGATGCGGTCGACCTCGCGCTCGTCGAAGTTGTCGAGCGCCTCGCGCATCTGCCCCATGCCCGGGAGCATCCCGAGCATCTTCTTCATCGAGCCCATCTTCTTCATCTGCTGCATCTGCACCAGGAAGTCGGCGAGCGTGAAGTCCTGACCCGAGGCGACCTTGGCCGCCATCTTCTCGGCCTCGGCCGCGTCGAACGCGCGCTCGGCCTGCTCGATGAGCGAGAGCACGTCACCCATGTCGAGGATGCGCGAGGCCATGCGGTCGGGGTGGAAGACCTCGAAGTCGGTGAGCTTCTCACCGGTCGAGGCGAACATGATCGGCCGGCCGGTCACGCGGGCCACCGAGAGCGCCGCGCCACCGCGCGCGTCGCCGTCGAGCTTGGACAGGACCACGCCGGTGAAGTCGACGCCGTCGAGGAACGCCTGCGCGGTGTTGACCGCGTCCTGGCCGATCATCGCGTCGATGACGAACAGCACCTCGTCGGGGTCGACGGCGGCGCGGATGTCGGCGGCCTGCTGCATGAGCAGCGCGTCGATGCCGAGGCGACCCGCGGTGTCGATGATGACGACGTCGTGCTCGCGCGTCGCGGCCGCGGCCACGCCCTCGCGGGCGACCGCGACGGGGTCGCCGACCACGTCGTCGGTCTCGGCGCCCTGGTTGCCCGGGTGGGGGGCGAACACGGGCACGCCGGCACGCTCGGCGACGACGCCGAGCTGCGTCACGGCGTTGGGGCGCTGGAGGTCGGCCGCGACGAGCAGCGGCGTGTGCCCCTTGGTGCGCAGGTCGAGCGCGAGCTTGCCCGCGAGCGTCGTCTTGCCCGCACCCTGGAGGCCCGCGAGCATGATGACCGTCGGCCCTTGCTTGGCGAAGCGCAGCGTGCGGGTCTCGCCACCGAGGATCGACACGAGCTCGTCGTTGACGACCTTGACGACCTGCTGCGCCGGGTTCAGGGCGCCCGAGACCTCGGCCGAGAGGCAGCGCTCGCGCACCGAGGCCGTGAAGTCGCGCACGACCGGCACGGCGACGTCGGCGTCGAGCAGCGCGCGCCGGATCTCGCGGATGGTCGCGTCGATGTCCGCCTCGGAGAGCCTGCCCTTGCTGCGCAGGTTCTTGAAGGTGGACGTCAGACGGTCCGAGAGCGAGGTGAACACCGCGTGATCCTTACACGTCGTGGAACTGCAGAGGGCCGTCCCAGCCTACCGGTCGAGCGGGCTCTCCTCGTCGCCCGGCACGGCGCCGTCCGGCACCGCGTCGTCCGGCACAGCATCGCCCGGCACGGCGTCGTCCGTCGCGACGGGGAGCGTCGCCGCGGTGCGGCGCACCAGGTCGTCGACGAGTCGCGCACGCCATGCCGTCCACGCGGTGGGCCCGAGCGACGAGGCGTCGGCCTCGGTCAGGTGCCGCAGCACCTCGAGGACCTCGCGCCGGTGGTCGACGGCGTCGGCGAGCTCGGCCACGGTCGCGGGGTCGTCGGGGTCGTGGTGCACCGCGAGCCGCGAGAGCGTCAGGTGGTGCCGCACGAGCCGCTCGACGTCGGCAGCGACGTCGTCGCCGAACCCCATGCGCTCGACCACCGCCCGCGCGATCGGGGCACCCACGAGCGAGTGGTCGGCGGCGCCCTGCCGCTTGCCGATGTCGTGCAGGATCGCGCTCAGCAGCAGAAGGTCAGGACGCGCCACGTCCTTGCGGTGGCGCGAGGCGCGCGCGACGGTCTCCACGAGGTGCCGGTCGACCGTGTGCCGGTGCACCGCCGCGCGCTGCGGCCGGTTGCGCACGCCCGCCCACTCGGGGATCCAGGTCGTGACGACCCCGGCGAGGTCGAGCGCCTCCCACACGGGGATCTGCGCGGTGCCCGTGCCCAGGAGCTGCAGGAACAGCGTGCGCGCACGCTCGGGCCAGGGCGCGTCGAGCGCGGGGCACCGGGCCAGGCTCTGGACCGACACGGGCGAGAGCGTGAGCCCGGTGCGCGCGGCCGTCGCTGCGGCCCGCAGCGCGAGCAGCGGGTCGTGCTCGGGCTCGGCGCCGATCGCGAGCACGAGCTCGCCGTCGTGCTCGACCAGCCCCTCGGCGACCGAGCGCAGCCGTGGTGCGGCGCGTCGACCGCGCACGAGCACCGGTCGGCGCAGCGTCGGGCGCTGCAGGGCCTGGCGCGCACGCCGGACCGTCGAGTCGAGCGCGTACGAGACCTCCCGCCCGGCGGCAGCGAGGCTCGCGAGCAGCTCGTCGCCGTCGTCGTGACCCGTGAGCTCGGCGACCTCGTCGAGGTCGGCCAGCACGATTCGGTTGGTGTGCCGCCCGGTCGCGACGTGCACCGCGTCGCGCACGTCGAGCAGGTTCGCGTACGCCTTGTCGACCGCACCGTGGGGGCGGTCCGTGAGCCAGGTCGCCGCGAGCGCCGAGAGCACCACCGCGTCGCGCAGCCCGCCGCGCGCCTCCTTGAGGTCGGGCTCGATCAGGTAGGCGAGCTCGCCCGAGCGCTCGGCGCGCTCCTTGGTCGACGACAGCAGCTCGGGCAGGCGCCGCCGCGACGCGGACCGCCAGTCGCCCAGCACCGCGCTCGCGGCGCGGTGCACGACGACCGCGTCGCCCGCGACCGCGCGCACGTCGAGCCAGCCGACGGCCGCCGCGAGGTCCTTGGAGGCGACCTGCCGGCACTGCGCGAGCGAGCGGACCGCGTGGTCGAGGTCGACGCCCGAGTCCCACAGCGGGTACCAGAGCGACTCGGCGAGCCGCGCGACCTCGTCGGGCGTGTGCGACCGTCCGTCGTGCACGAGCACCAGGTCGAGGTCGCTCGCGGGGCCGAGGTCGCCCCGGCCGAGGCTGCCGACCGCGGCGAGGGCGATGCCCTCGGTCGCGAGGTCGGCGGTCGCCGTCCGCCACAGGGAGCCGAGGCGTGTGGTGACGAGCTCGACGAGGGCCGCGCGGCGCGCGACCCCGCTGCGGCCCGGCCCGGTGGTCTCGCGACCCAGCGCGGCCATCGCAGCGCGGAGGTCCCGCACCCCCTCCTCGGGGTGCGGGACCTCCTGCGGCTCGTCCGCGCCGTGGGGCGAGGTCAGGCCGACCATGCGGCGCCACGAGCCGGTGCGTACCGGTCGGTCACAGAGCGCCCGCTCCGTGCTCGCCCGTGCGGACCCGGGCGACGTCGTCGACCGTGACCGTCCAGACCTTGCCGTCGCCGATCTTGCCCGTCTGGGCCGCCTTGACGATGACGTCGGTCACGGTGGCCGAGTCCTCGTCGTCGACGAGCACCTCGATCCGGACCTTGGGGACCAGGTCGACCGTGTACTCCGCACCGCGGTAGACCTCGGTGTGGCCCTTCTGCCGGCCGTAGCCGCTGGCCTCGGAGACGGTCATCCCGCGGACCCCTGCGGCCTCGAGCGCCGACTTCACGTCGTCGAGACGGTGGGGCTGGATGATTCCGGTGACGAGCTTCATGCGCGAACCTCCTTGATGACACTGCCCTGGGCGATGTTCTCGTACGCCGTCTCACCGTGCACGGCGAGGTCGATGCCGGAGACCTCGACCTCCTCGCTCACCCGCCAGCCCATGGTGACCTTGAGGACGTAGGCGATGACGAGCGTCACGACCAGGCTGAACACGACCGCCGCGAGCGCGACGATGACCTGCGTGCCGAGCTGGGTCAGCCCGCCGCCGTAGAACAGGCCGTTGACGGCACCCTCGGGGTACCAGGCCGAGTTCTGGTCGGTCGCGAAGAACCCGATGAGCACCGTACCGACGATGCCGCCGACCAGGTGGACGCCGACCACGTCGAGCGAGTCGTCGTACCCGAAGCGGTACTTGAGGCCGACCGCGAGGGCGCACAGGACGCCGGCGACGAGGCCGATCGCGATGGCACCGAACGTGTCGACCGCGGCGGCGGCCGGGGTGATGGCGACGAGGCCCGCGACGACGCCCGAGGCGGCACCGAGCGAGGTCGCGTGACCGTCACGGAACTTCTCGGTCACGAGCCAGGCGAGCATCGCGACGCCGGTCGCGACGAGGGTGTTGAGCCAGGCGCGGCCCGAGACGCCGTCGGCGCCGAACTCCGAGCCCGCGTTGAAGCCGAACCAGCCGAACCACAGCAGCGCGGCGCCGAGCATCACGAAGGGGAGGTTGTGCGGACGCATCGGCTCGGAGCCGAAGCCCTTGCGCTTGCCGATCACCAGGGCGAGCGCGAGGCCCGCGACACCGGCGTTGATGTGCACGACCGTGCCGCCGGCGAAGTCGATCGGGGTCGACAGCGCGCTGGTGATGCCGTCGGCGCCGAGCAGGCCGCCGCCCCAGACCATGTGCGCGACGGGGATGTACACGAGCGTGACCCACACGCCGGCGAACACCATCCAGGTGCCGAACTTCACGCGGTCCGCGATCGCACCCGAGATGAGCGCGACCGTGATGATCGCGAACGTCGCCTGGTAGCCGACGGCCACGAGGGCGGGCACACCGGTCGACACCATGAGGCTGTCGTCGTCGGTCAGGCCTGCCAGGCCGAAGAGCTCGAACGGGTTGCCGATGATCCCGCCGATGTCACCGCTGAACGTCGCGGAGTACCCGTAGATCACCCAGATGAGTCCCACGAGGCCGATCGCCCCGAAGCTCATCATCATCATGTTGAGCACGCTCTTGCCGCGCACCATGCCGCCGTAGAAGAACGCCAGACCAGGCGTCATGAGCAGCACGAGCGATGCGGACATGAGCATCCATGCCGTGTTCCCGCTGTCGAGCGCGAACGCATCCGTCGCCAAAACCATCAGAGAATCTCCCCTCGCCAGCCGGGCGGCCGGTCGAGGTCAACCGTCGTGGAGCAGGGTTTCGGCAGGACGGTGTTCGTGTTACGCGACGGTGACGGGTGCTGCGCTCGTGTAAACGTTGGGTTTCGTCGTCCCGCAGTGCGGGACGACGCCCGGTTCCGTGACCGCGCCGTGACCTGTCGGACGACGCGAACGACCGTCAGTCGTCGCCGAGCAGCCCGTCGACGAACGACTCGACGTCGAACGGCGCCAGGTCGTCAGGGCCCTCCCCCAGGCCGACGAGCTTGACGGGCACGCCGAGCTCGCGCTGCACGGCCACCACGATGCCGCCGCGCGCCGTGCCGTCGAGCTTGGTCAGCACGATGCCGGTGACGCCCGCGACCTCGCCGAACACCCGCGCCTGGTTGAGGCCGTTCTGCCCCGTGGTCGCGTCGAGGACGAGCAGGACCTCCGACAGCGGGGCCTCCTTGGTGATCACGCGGCGGATCTTGCCGAGCTCGTCCATGAGCCCCGCCTTGTTCTGCAGACGGCCCGCGGTGTCGACGAGGACGACGTCCACGGCGTCCTCGCGCCCGCGCCGCACCGCGTCGAACGCGACCGCGGCCGGGTCCGCGCCGTCCTTGTCGGAGCGCACCGTGGGCACGCCCACGCGCGAGCCCCACGTCTGGAGCTGGTCCGCGGCGGCGGCGCGGAACGTGTCCGCCGCCCCCAGCACGACGCTGCGCTCCTCGGCGACGAGCACGCGCGCGAGCTTGCCGACCGTCGTGGTCTTGCCCGTGCCGTTGACGCCCACGACGAGGACGACGGCGGGCACCTCGACGTCGTCGCGCACCGTCCGCGTCGTGGCAAGGGTCCGGTCGAGCGTCGGGTCGACGAGGCGCACGAGCTCCTCGCGCAGCATGGCCCGCACCGCCGTCGGGTCCTTGACCCCCTCGACGCGCACGCGCGTGCGCAGCGCATCGATGAGCTCGCCCGCAGGGCCAGCGCCGACGTCGGCGAGCAGCAGCGTCTCCTCGAGCTCGTCCCAGTCGTCCTCGCTCAGGTGGTCGCGCGAGAGCACCTGCAGCAGCCGCGCCCCGAACGGCGACCCGGACCGCGCGAGCCTCCCGCGCAGCCGCGCGAGCCGACCGCCCACGGGCTCCGGGACGTCGAGCGCGGGCTCGGCGGGCTCCTGCGCCGGCGGCGTGGGTCCGGTCGTGGGCGCGGTCGGCGCCGGTCGGACGTCGGTGGACGCGTCGGTCGGCGCGTCGACCGTCGGCGATCCCGGGACGTCGCCGCGCCGGCGACGGCCAGAGACGACGAGACCGGTACCCCCGATCACGACGACCAGGACGACGGCGAGCAGGATCCAGAGCCAGAGGGAGTCAGTCACCCGGCGATTCTCTCAGAACTCCGCTCGCGGATGCTCGACGCCCGACCCTCCGGCCGGCCTGGCGGTACGACACCCGGTCCGCACGACTCCGGCCGCACGGCACACCGATGGCACGGCACCCGGTACGCCCAGCACCCGGTACGCCCAGCACCCGGGCTCACAGCACCCGGGCTCACAGCACGTCGGCGCGGAAGGACTCAGGCGACGTCGTCGCGCGTCGCGTCCTGCGGAGGATGCACGGGCGCGAAGACCACAGGGATGCTCGACGAGGGTCGCGGCTCGCGCGAGAACCACGGGGGCTCGGGCGAACGGTCGACCACGATGGACGAGTCGCCGGGCTCGGGCGCGAGGTCCGTGCCTGACGACGGTGTGCCTGAGGTCGGTGTGCCTGACGTGGGTGTACTCGACGTGGGCGTACCTGACGACGGCGTGCCTGACGGCGCCGTACCTGACGACGCGGGGCCCGCGTGCGTCGCGTCGGTGGCGTTCGCGCTCCGCGGGGTCGTCCGCACAGGGACGACCCGGGCGGTCCGGGAGCCGCGGTCCGCCGACCCACCGGCGTCCTTCGCCCCGGAGGACGGCACGGTCGCCGGCCCGGTCGCCGACGTCCCGGGAGCGGTCATTCCGAAAGCAGTCTTTCCGGAGGCAGTCTTCCCGGAAGCAGTCTTCCCGGAGGCCGCCGGACCAGGGGCGGCCGGAGCGCCGTCCGCCGTCATGTGGTCCGGTGCCACGTCGGCCGGGGATGCGTACTCCGGGGCCACGTCGGGGGCGTTCACACGACCGATGTGCACGTGCAGCGTGCGCGCGGCACGGTCGCGCGCGTTGACGAGCGTCTCCGTAATCTGGCCCGCGTCGACGTACGCGGGCGCGTCGACCTGGGTGGCGTCGAGGAACGCGTCGAGCGAGGTCTCCTGCGCGCGCGCCTCGGCACGGGTCGGGCGCGGGAGCACGACGTCGTCCGCGTCGCCGCGGCGGAACATCGTGCGTAGCCCGGCGCGGACGTCGTCGACGAATCCGCGCACGCCCCGCCCGTCCTCCCCCGTGTCGGTGCGCACGAAGGCGGCGGCGAGGAGGAACACGACGACCGCGGCGAGCACCGCGAACGCCCACCACCAGACCAGTTCACCCATGGTTCGAGTGTGCGGGCCGGAGCGGCCCGAGTCCTGCGGGCGCGCGGGATCCTGCGTGATACCCACAGCATCTCCACATCCGCGAGATCTCGCGGTGACCGACGCCACAGCGTGCTCGGCGCACGTCGTGCTGCGGGGGTCGGCGATGCGCGCCGCGGTGGTCCCGTGGGCACAGGGGCCCGCAGGACCGTGCCGCCCAAGACCGTGGTGCGCGGACCGCCCGACCGGGGGTCAGGCCGGCTGGCGCTCGTCCATGCGCTGGCTGATGACCGTCGTCACGCCGTCGCCGCGCATCGTCACGCCGTAGAGCGCGTCCGCGACCTCCATGGTGCGCTTCTGGTGCGTGATGACGATGAGCTGCGAGTCCTCCTGGAGCTCACGGAAGATCTCGAGCAGCCGGCCCAGGTTCACGTCGTCGAGCGCGGCCTCGACCTCGTCCATGACGTAGAACGGGCTGGGCCGCGCCTTGAAGATCGACACCAGGATCGCGACGGCCGTGAGGGACCGCTCACCGCCCGAGAGCAACGACAGCCGCTTGACCTTCT
The DNA here is from genome assembly GCF_002797595.1 of Sediminihabitans luteus. Lineage (GTDB taxonomy): Bacteria > Actinomycetota > Actinomycetes > Actinomycetales > Cellulomonadaceae > Paraoerskovia > Paraoerskovia lutea. The sequence continues at coordinate 19,264 of NZ_PGFE01000006.1, read as the reverse complement.
TGCCCGCGGGACGCGCCTCGACCTCGATCCCGGTCGTGAGCATGTTCGACGGGTCCGTCAGCACGAGCCGGCCCTCGCCGCCGGGGAACATCCGGGCGAACACGCGCACGAACTGCGCGGCCGTGTCCTCGAACGCGGAGGTGAACACCTGCTCGACGCGCTCGTCGATCTCGCGCACGATCTCGAGGAGGTCCTGGCGGGACTTCTTGAGGTCGGCGAGCTGGGTCGTGAGGAACGTGTGCCGTTCCTCGAGCGCCGCGAACTCCTCGAGCGCGAGGGGGTTGACCTTGCCGAGCGTGCGCAGGCCCCGCTCCGCCGTGCGCAGCCGCTTCTCCTGCTCGGCCCGCACGTACGGGACCTCGCGCGGCGTGCCCTCCTCGTCGGTCGCGTCGTCCCCCGTGAGCGGCACGCCCCGGTGCGGACCGAACTCGTCGACGAGCACGGTCGGGTCGATGCCGAGCTCGTCGACGCTGCGCGCCCGCAGCTGGTCGACGCGCATCTGCTGCTGCGCGCGGGCGACCTCGTCGCGGTGCGCGACGTCCGTGAGCTCGCGCAGCACGGTCGCGAGCTCGTCGACGGCCGTGCGTGCCGCACCCACCTGCTGGTCCCGCTCGGCCCGTGCGGTCTCGGCCGCTGCCTTCGCGTCGGCGGCGTCGGCGATCGACGCCTCGAGCTGCACCAGGACGCGCTCCGCGGCGTCGTGGACCGCCGACGCGCGGGCCGCCCGCACCGCGCGCGCGGCCTCGCGCCGCGCCGCCTGCTCGCGCGCCGCCCGCTCGTTCGCGGCCGCCCGGTCGAGGGACTGCGCGCGCCCGGCCAGCGCACGGGCGCGCTCCTCGGCGGTGCGCAGCGCGAGCCGCGCCTCCATCTCGGCGGCACGGGCCGCCTGCGCGGCCTGCGCGCCCTCGTCGCGCGCGGCCGTGGCCCGCTCGACCGCGTCGTCGGACTGCTCGGGCTCGGCCTGCGCGACGTCGAGCCGCTCGACCAGCGCCGCGAGGTCCGCCTGCTCGGTCGCGAGGCCCGCCGTGGCACGCTCGAGGTTCGCCCGTGCACGTTCGGCCTCGGCGCCCGCGCTGCGGGCGGCGGCCCCGAGCCCACCCAACCGCTCCGCGACCGCCGCGAGCGCGGCGTCGTTCTCGTCGAGCCGTTCGAGCGTCTCGTCGTGCCGTGCGCGGGCCTCGGCCGCGCGCTCGTCGGCCCCGACGAGCGCGAACGTGGTGCGCTCCCCGCGGGCGACCGCGTCCGCGAGCGCGTCCTTCGCCTCGTCGAGCGCGGCCTGCAGGTGCAGCACGCCCGGCGCGGACGCCGAGCCGCCGCGCACCTCGAGCGCGCCGAGCACGTCGCCCCCGCGGGTCACGGCGACGACGTCGGGACGGGCCTGGACGACGCCGCGGGCCTGGGCCAGGTCGTCGACCACGACGACGCCGTGCAGCAACCGCTCGACCGCTGCGCGTGCCGCAGGGGCGGCCGTGACGACGTCCGCGATCCAGCGGGTGCCGGCGGGCGCCGCCCCCGCGTCGGACGGCGCGGGGCCGGCCGCGTCCAGCACGACGATCCCGGCCCGCCCGGCGTCCTGCGCGCGCAGGTGGCGCAGCGCGTCGACGGCGGCCTCGAGGCTCTCGACCGCGACCGCGTCGGCCGACGTCCCGAGGGCCGCGGCGACCGCGTCCTCGAACCCCGGCTCGATGCCCACCAGCGCGGCGACCGAGCCGACCGTGCCGACGACGTCCGACGCGAGGAGCGCACCCCCGCCGTCCTTGCGGGTGAGGCTCATCTCGAGCGCCTCGACGCGCGCGCTCCACGTCGCGCGGTCGCGCCCGGCGGTGTCCGCCTCGGCCCGCAGCGCGTCGACCTCGGCGGTCGCGGACTCGAGCGCCTCGAGCGCGGCCTCGTGCTCGGCGTCGAGCCCGACCTCGCCCTCCTCGGCGCCCACGACCTGGGTCTCGAGCGCCGCGAAGTCCTGCCGGGCCGCCGCGGCGCGCCGCTCCGCGTCGGCGACGACCTCCTGCAGCCGGCCGATCTCGGCGTCGGTGGCCTCGACCCTGCTGCGCTTGGCCGCGACCTGGCCGGCGAGCCGTGCGAGCCCCTCACGGCGGTCCGCCGCACCCCGGTGGAGGGTCGCGAGCTCGCGCTCGGCGCGCCCGTGCACGGCCTCGGCCTCGGTGCGCGCCGCGACCCGGCCCTCGAGCGCGAGGCGCGCCTGGTCGACGTCGGCCGTGAGCTCCGCCTCGTGCGCGCGAGCCCGCTCGGCCTGGCGCGCGAGCTCGTCGGGGTCCTGCCCCGCCCGGGCGGGCTCGACCGTCCCCAGGTGGCGCAGGCGCTCGCCCGCGAGGGTCTGCGTGGACCGGATGCGCTCGCGCACCTGGGACAGCCGGTACCAGGCGTCGCTCGCCCTGCTGAGCTCGGGCGCGGCGAGCGCCGCCTCCTGCTCGAGCCGCGCGAGGCGCTCACGGGCCCCCCCGAGCCGCTGCTCGGCCTCGGCCTGCTGGGCGCGCAGCGCGGACTCGTCGGCGAGCTCCTGCTCGAGGGCCGCGGTGAGCTGCGCGAGGTCGTCGGCGAGCAGCCGCGCCCGTGAGTCGCGCAGGTCGATCTGGATCACCTGCGCCTTGCGCGCGACCTCGGCCTGCCGCCCCAGCGGCCCGAGCTGTCGGCGGATCTCGGTGGTCAGGTCACCGAGACGCGTGAGGTTCCCCTGCATCGCGTCGAGCTTGCGCAGGGCCTTCTCCTTGCGCTTGCGGTGCTTGAGGACGCCGGCCGCCTCCTCGATGAAGCCGCGCCGCTCCTCGGGCGTCGCTCGGAGCACCGCGTCGAGCTGCCCCTGGCCGACGATCACGTGCATCTCGCGGCCGATGCCCGAGTCCGAGAGCAGGTCCTGGATGTCGAGCAGCCGGCACGACGAGCCGTTGATCGCGTACTCCGACCCGCCGTTGCGGAACAGCGTGCGCGAGATCGTGACCTCGGTGTAGTCGATCGGCAGCGCGCCGTCGGTGTTGTCGATCGTGAGCGACACCTCGGCACGCCCGAGGGGCGCACGCCCCGCGGTGCCGGCGAAGATGACGTCCTCCATCTTGCCGCCGCGCAGCGACTTGGCGCCCTGCTCCCCCATGACCCAGCTCAGGGCGTCGACCACGTTCGACTTGCCCGAGCCGTTGGGGCCCACGACGCAGGTGACCCCGGGCTCGAACCTGAGCGTCGTCGCCGACGCGAAGGACTTGAAGCCCCGCAGGGTCAGGGTCTTGAGGTGCACGCACGAGAGCCTAGTGGTAGGCGTCCCCGACGTCGGGGAGGCACCCCGGGCCGATCGCCGGCCGACGGCGGACGGTGCGGCGCGTCGTCCGCCGCCGCACCCGGCGAGGACGACGGCTCGGACGGCACGACGAGGGCGCGGGGCCCGACCTCGTCGGGTCCCGCGCCCAGGACGCTCGTGCTGGTGGGACCGTCAGAGGCCGGGGAACCAGAGCGCGATCTCGCGCGCGGCGGACTCGGCGGAGTCCGAGCCGTGCACGAGGTTCTGCTGGACCTTCAGGCCCCAGTCGCGCCCGAGGTCGCCGCGGATCGTGCCCGGCGCGGCGGCGGTCGGGTCGGTCGCGCCCGCGAGCGAGCGGAAGCCGGGGATCACGCCCTGCCCCTCGGCGACGACCGCGAGGATCGGGCCGGAGAGCATGAAGTCGACGAGCGGCTGGTAGAACGGCTTGCCCTCGTGCTCGGCGTAGTGCGCGGCGAGCAGCTCGGGGCTCGCGTCCAGCAGGTTCACGGCGGTCAGGGTGTACCCCTTGGCCTCGACGCGGCGCAGGATCTCGCCCGACAGGCCACGGCGCACGCCGTCCGGCTTGACGAGGATCAGGGTGCGCTCGATGGTCTCGGTCACGGCAGGTGCAACGGCTTCGGTCATGGCCCCGAGCCTACCGGGGAGTCCCCCGCCGCCTCGCGCGTGCCGTCGAGGCGCGGCTCACACGTTGGGCGCGGTCTCCGGGTGCGCCGCGTCGTACTCGGCACGCTCGCGGTCGATGCGACGCCCGAGCACGAGCGACGCGATCCACAGCGCGACGAAGATCGCGCCCACGAGGTACATGAGCGGCAGCACGACGCCCGTGGCGAGCACGGGCACCTGCGCGACGCTCCCGGCGACGTATCCGCCCGGCGAGCCGACCATGCGCGAGAGCACCATGAGGACGACGACGAGCGCCCCGCCGACCGCCCAGACCGTGGCGCCGGTCGGCACCGGCACGTAGTCGGGCCAGGCGCTCGGCACGCTCGTGAGCGCGTAGGCCGCGAAGGTCGCGAACAGCACGACGAACGCCTCGAGCACGAGGGTCGTCGAGGTGAACTGCGGCAGGGCGGGCTTCTTGGCGCGGATGCGCGGCGCGCCGTCCGCCTCCGGGGAGGAGGCGGACGGCGTCGGGGTCGTCGGGCTCACCCGGTCAGGATACCGGGGTCGACTCGCGCGTCGGGTCGGCGGGACCCGTGCCGTCACGGTCGGACGACGCGTCGGGAGCCCCGGCCGCGTCGACGTGGTCGACCAGGCTGCCGCCCTCCGTCACGCCCCCGACGACGCTCGCGAGGACGTCCTCGGTCACGCCGTCGAGCAGGTGCTCGCCCTTGGCGGGGGCCGCGATGGCCTCGCCGCGCGCGACCATGCCGGCGGTGTCGGAGAGCTTGACCACGGGCAGGAAGATCGCGAGCACGAACCCGATCGCGAGCAGCGGCACGAGGTACCAGAACGACGGCGCGAGCGCGTCGGCGAACGCGTCGACCACGCCGGTGTGCAGCGGCTCCGGGATCTGCGCGACGACCGCGGGCGTCAGGGACTCGGCGCCGCCGGCGCCGGACGCGCCGGCCGGAGCGTCCGCGAACACGTCCGCGAGGTTGTCGGCCAGGCGGCTCGTGAAGATCGTGCTGAACAGCGCCGTGCCGACCGCCGCGCCGATCTCGCGGAAGAAGTTGTTGGCGCTCGTCGCCGTCCCGATCTCCTTCGGGTCGACCGAGTTCTGGACCGCGAGCACGATCGTCTGCATCACGAGGCCCATGCCGGCGCCCAGCACGAAGATCATGGTGCCGAACAGCCACATGGAGATCTCACCGTCCATGAAGGTCATCCAGACGAGGCCGAGCGTCGCGATCGCCATGCCGGCGATCGGGAAGACCTTGTAGCGGCCGGTCTTGGTGATCGCGATGCCCGAGCCGATCGCGGTGATCATGAGACCCGCCATCATCGGCAGCATGAGGAACCCGGACTCGGTGATGCCCGCGCCGGTCGCCATCTGCAGGAACGTGGGCAGGAACGCGAGCGCGGCGAACATGCCCATGCCGATGGTCAGGCCGATCAGCGTGGCGAGGGTGAAGGTCTTGTTCTTGAACAGCCGCAGCGGGAGCAGCGGGTCCTCGACCTTGAGCTCGACCAGGACGAACAGCGCGACGGCCACCACGGTCAGGCCCACGAGCCCGAGCAGCTCGGGCGAGGTCCAGTCGTAGCCGTCCTCGCCGAGGCTCTCCCAGCTCGTGAGCAGCACGATGCCGGCCGTGGCGATCACGAGGAAGAAGATGCCCCAGACGTCGACCTTGCTCGTGGCACGGTGCGACGGGAGCTTGAGCGCGAAGAACGCGATGACGAACGCCGCGATGCCGATCGGGATGTTGATCCAGAAGCACCAGCGCCAGCTCGCGTGCTCCGTGAACAGCCCGCCGAGCAGCGGACCGACGACGGCCGAGATGCCGAACAGCGCGCCCATCGGGCCCATGTACTTGCCGCGCTCCTTGGCGGGCACGATGTCCGCGATGATCGCCTGCGACAGGATCATGAGGCCACCGCCGCCGAGGCCCTGCAGGAACCGCCACGCCACGATCTCGCCCATGGACTGCGAGAAGCCGGCGCCGGCCGAGGCGATCGTGAACAGACCGATCGCGATCAGGAAGATCCAGCGCCGCCCCCAGATGTCGCCGAACTTGCCGTACAGCGGCATGACGATCGCGATCGCCAGGATGTAGGCCGTGACGACCCAGCCCTGGTGGTCGACGCCGCCGAGGTCGCCGACGATCGTCGGCATCGCGGTGCCGACGATCGACTGGTCGAGCGACGACATGAACATGCCGGCCATGAGGGCGCCGAAGATGAGCCAGACGGTCTTGGGCGTCAGGACGATGAGCGGCTTGTCGGCCGCCTGCGGGGGCGCCGCGGCGCTCGCTGAGGACATGGTGGTGCCTTTCGGGTTCGTGCGGGGGTGCGTGGGGTGCAGGTGCGGCCCGTGCGGGGCGCGGGTTCGGTGCGGGAGGTGGAGGCGAGCGGGTTCGCGAGTGGCCGTGGGTTCGCGAGGGTCAGGGGGCCTGGTCGGGTGCGAGCAGCGCCCGACACTCGGCGACGACCTCGGCGACGAACGCCGACGGCGGGCCGTTCCCCCCGGCGTGGTGCCACCGGGTGAACGCGGCGCGGATCAGGCCCGTGAGCACCAGGGCGACGAGCTCGGGGTCGTGCGGCGACGGGACGACGTCGCGGCGGGCCTCCAGGAGCTCCTGGTAGGTCACGCGCTGCTGCTCCATCCAGGCCATCTGGTGGGCGAGGAGCCGAGGTTCGCGCGAGACGACGTCGTACACGTCGGCGAGGCGCTCGGTCGAGAGCACGGGGACGTCGAGCGCCACGACGAGCAGGTGACCGATGTCGGTCACGAGGTCGCCCGTCGGCCCTCCCTGCACGAACTCGAGGCTCGCGGCGTCGGGGATCTCCTGGCGGCTGTTCCCGAGCACCGCGTCGTCCTTGCTCGGGAAGTAGTTGAAGAAGGTGCGCGTCGAGACGCCGACCGCGGCGCAGATCTCGTCGACCGTGACGTTGTCGAGGCCGCGCTCCCGCACGAGGTCGTGCGTCGCGGCGACGAGCGCCTCGCGACGCTGCGCCTTCTTGCGCTCGCGGAGCCCGGGCGCACGGTCAGTTCTTTGCACGTCATGAATTCTTGCACGACGTGCAACGTCAGAAGCCGTTGCCTCGAGTGACCTTCGCCACGGGCATCAGTCTTCGCCGAACCCGCTCTCGACCGCGTCGACCACCTGCTGCACGTCCGCGGCGGCCGCCGGCCCGGCACCGCGCACGACCAGCGACGTGCCGCCCGTCGCACCGAGCTGCAGGATCGCGAGCACGCTCGTCGCGTCCGCGGCGGGCCCTCCGGGCGGCCCGATCGTGACCGCCGTGCCCAGCCCCGCCGCGAGACGGGCGAGCTCGGCCGCAGGGCGCGCGTGCAGCCCCAGCCGGTTGCGCACCACCGCGGTGCGCTCGACGACGTCGGTCGCGGACTCCCCCGCGCCCGCGGCCGGCTCGGCCCCGGACCCTGCCGACGCACACCCCTCGGCGGGCCCGGCCCCCGCGGCAGACCCCGCCCCCTCGGCGAACCCGGCCCCCGCGGCGCGCACCGCGGCCGCGACGTCCTCGGCCGACCGCCCGCCCTGCGCGGCGACCGCCGCGGCCACCGCGCCCTCGACGAAGGGCCCCGCCACGAGCGCCGTCCGCGCCGCGAGCTCCTCCTCGATCTCGAGCACGGACTCGACGGTCAGCACCGCCGAGCCGAGGTCGCCGAGCACCACGACGCGCACGTCCGGGCCGGCGTCGAGCACGCCCCGCAGCGCGGACTCGACACGGTCGTAACTCGTGCCGACGCCGCCGTCCTCGAGCCCCCCGGCAGCCACGACCCGGACGTCGGGCGCCATCTGGCCCGCGAGCTCCGCGAGACCTTCGGCGAGGCGCTCGGAGTGGGAGACGAGGACCAGCGCGACGGTCATCTCACTCCTCCTCGCTCGCCCGCACCGCGGCCGCGAGGATCAGCGCCGTCGAGGTCGCGCCCGGGTCCTGGTGACCCTGGCTGCGTTCGCCCAGGTAGGACGCGCGTCCCTTGGTCGCCAGGAGCGGCACGGTCGCGGCGGCGCCAGCGGCCGCCGCGTCGGCCGCGGCGACGAGCGCGTCGTGCGCCGTGCCGCCGCCCGAGGCGACCGACTCGGCCGCGTCGACCGCTGGCTGCCACGCGTCGACCATGGTCTTCTCGCCGACCACGGCCTTGCCGCGCGCGGTGATGCCCTCGAGCGCGGCCTCGAGCAGCGCGACCGTGCCGTGCGCGTCGAGCTCGGGGAGCCCGGTGACCTTCGCGGCCCGCAGGAACGCGGTGCCGTAGAGCGGGCCGGAGGCGCCGCCGACCGAGGACATGAGTGTCGTCGCGACCAGCTTGAGGACGTCGCCGACCTGGGCGGGAGGCGACTCGAGGCCGTCGAGCTTGGCCGTCACGGCGCGGAACCCGCGGTCGAGGTTCTCGCCGTGGTCGCCGTCACCGATCACGCGGTCGAGCTCGGTCAACCCCGTCTTCGCCTCGGCCACCGCCTCCGCGGTGCACCGCATCCATCGCATCGCCCATGCCACGTCCAGCGTCATGCCTGCCCTCGTCCGTCGTCGTCCGGTCGTCCTGCGCGCGGCGCGCGCGGGGCGGTGCGCTACCAGCGCAGCGCCGCGGTGTGCACGGGTGCGTCCCACAGCTCGGTGAGCTCGGGGTCGAGCCGCAGCACCGTGACCGACGCGCCCTGCATCTCGAGCGAGGTCACGTAGTTGCCGACGAGCGACCGTGCGACGACGACCCCGCGCTCGGAGAGCAGCGCACGCGCCCGACGATAGACCACGTAGAGCTCGGACGACGGGGTGCCGCCCATGCCGTTGACGAGCAGCAGGACCTCCTCGCCCGAGGCGAGGCCGAGGTCCTCGACCACGGGCGCCACGAGCTGGTCGGTGATCTCGTCGGCGGACGCCATGGGCACCTTGTGCCGACCCGGCTCGCCGTGGATGCCGATCCCGATCTCGATCTCGTCGTCGGTCAGGTCGAAGCTCGGCTTGCCGACGTGCGGCACGGTGCACGCCGTGAGCGCGACGCCCATCGTGCGGACGTTGTCGATCACGCGCTGCGCGACAGCCGTGACCGCGGCGAGGTCGTCCCCGCGCTCCGCGGCGGCTCCCGCGATCTTCTCGACCGCGACGGTCCCGGCCACGCCGCGGCGGCCCGCCGTGTAGAGCGAGTCCTCGACCGCGACGTCGTCGTTGACCACGACCGTCGCGACCTGGCGGTCGTCGATCTCGGCGAGCTCGACCGCGGTCTCGAAGTTCAGGACGTCGCCCGTGTAGTTCTTGACGATCGCGAGCACCCCGGCGCCGGAGTCCGCCGCCTCGAAGGCGGGCGCGATCTGGTCGGGCGTCGGGGACGTGAACACCGCGCCCGGCACCGCGGCGTCGAGCATGCCGAGCCCGACGAACCCGGCGTGCAGCGGCTCGTGCCCCGACCCACCACCGCTCACGAGCCCGACCTTGCCCGCTCGCGGCTCGCCCGCGCGCACCACGTACGCGGGATCGAGGTGGACGGTCACGAGGTCCGCGTGCGCGGCCCCGAACCCTTCGAGGGTCTCCTTGACCGCGTCCTGCGGGTCGTTGAGCAGCTTCTTCACGGCACCTACCTCCATCGGCCGGCGTCCCGCAGCGCCCCCACCGCACGGGCTGACACCCCATGGAACCACCGCCCCGGGGTGCGCCGCGACCCGAGCGTCGTCACGCCCGGGTCGCGGCCCGGAGCCCGTGGCCCGGGCGTGCGCTCAGGCTCGGCGCAGCAGCGCGCGCGCGTCCGCGGCGGTGATGACCGAGCCCGTCACGAGCACGCCCGTGCCCGTGCCGACGCCGACCACGTCGTCGCGCTCGGCGAGGTCGGCCGCGAGCGAGAGCGCCTCGTCGAGCCGCTCGGTCGAGTGCACGCGGTCCTCGCCGAACACGTCGTTCGCGACGTCGACGAGGTCCTGCGGGTCGGCCGCGCGGTCCGAGCTGTTGCGCGTGAGCACGATCTCCGCGAGGTGCGGCTCGAGCACCGCGAGGAGCCCCTCGACGTCCTTGTCGGCCATGATCGAGACCACGCCCACGAGGTGCGTGAACGCGAACGCCTCCGCGAGCGCCGCGACGAGCGCCTCGGCGCCGGCCGGGTTGTGCGCCGCGTCGACGAGCACCGTGGGGCTCGACCGGACCACCTCGAGGCGCCCGGGTGAGCTCGCGTCGCCGAACGCCGCCTCGACGACCTCCCCGCCGAGCGCGCGCCCGCCGAGCAGGGCCTCGACCGCCGCGAGCGCGAGCAGCGCGTTGTGCGCCTGGTGCGCGCCGTGCAGCGGCAGGAAGATCTCGGTGTACAGGCCGGCGGGCGTGCGCAGGTCGATCACCTGGCCGCCGACCGCGACCGTGCGCTCGACCACCTCGAGCTCGAGCCCGTCACGCAGCACGCGCGCGCTGCGCGCCGCGGCGGCCTCGAGCACGACGACCTCGGCCGCCGGGTCCTGCTCGGCGAGCACGACGGTCGCGCCGTCCTTGACGATGCCCGCCTTGTTCTCGGCGATCTCGGGGATCGTCGAGCCGAGGTATCGCTCGTGGTCGATCCCGATCGGCGTGATCACCGCGACGTCTCCGTCGACGACGTTCGTCGAGTCCCAGGTGCCGCCGAGCCCGACCTCGACGATCGCGACGTCGACCGGCGCGTCGGCGAACGCCGCGAAGGCCATGACCGTGAGCACCTCGAAGAAGCTCAGGCGCGGCCCGCCCGCCTCCTGGGACTCGCGGTCGACCACGCCGACGTACGGCGCGACGTCCTCCCAGACCTCGACGAACCGCGCGGGGCTGATCGGCGCGCCGTCGATCGCGATGCGCTCGGTCACGCTCGTCAGGTGCGGGCTCGTGAACCGGCCCGTGCGCAGGCCGTGCTCGCGCACGAGGCGCTCGGCCATGCGCGCGGTCGAGGTCTTGCCGTTCGTCCCGGTCAGGTGGATCGTGCGGAACGCCCTGTGCGGGTCGCCGAGCAGCTCGAGCACGCGCGCGACGCGGTCGAGGGTCGGGTCGATGTCGTGCTCGGGCGCACGGTCCATGATGTGCGCGTAGACGGCGGCGAGGTCGGCCCCGGCCGCGTGGTCGGCGGCCTCGCGGCGGGCGGCGCGCCGCGCGTCGGCGGCCTTGCGGTCGCTCATGCCTGCACCTCGTCCGTCGCTGCGTCGTCGCTCTTCGCGACGGCGACCTCGAGCCCGGGGCCCTCGACCAGCGTGAGCGTGGTCGCGAGCGTCTCGGACGTCACGAGCCCGCGGTGCGCCTCGACCGCGGCACGGTGCTCGGCCGGCACCGTCAGGCGCAGGTCGATGCGGTCCGCGACGTCGAGCCCGGCGGCCTTGCGCGCGTCCTGCACCTCGCGCACGACGTCGCGGGCGTAGCCCTCGGCCCGCAGCGCGTCGTCGAGGGTCAGGTCGAGCACGACGAACCCGCCGCTCGTGAGGACCGCGGCCGCGACGGCCGGACCGTCGGCGGACGCCGACGACGCGACGACCGTCGTGAGCTCGTACTCGGACTCGAGGAGCGGCACCGGCCCGGCGTCGGTCTGCACGACGACGGCACCGGCCTCGTCCGTGGACCAGGCCCCGGCCTTGGCGCCCTTGATGACCGCCTGCACGCCGCGCCCGAGGCGCGGCCCGGCGGCACGCGCGTTGACCGCGAGCCTCTCGGAGATCCCGAAACGGGCCGTGACCTCGTCGTCGAGCGCGACGAGCTCGACGGCCTTGACGTTGAGCTCGGCCGCGAGCAGCTCACGGTAGGGCGCGAGCGCGTCCGGGTCAGTGACCGCGACCGTGAGCGTGCGCAGGGGCTGGCGCACGCGCAGCGCGTTCGCCTTGCGCAGACCCAGCGACTGCGAGGTGATCGCACGGACCTGGTCCATCGCGGCGACGAGGGCGTCGTCGGCGACGAGCACCTGCCCGTCGGCGCCCGCGAGCTCGGGGAAGTCCGTCAGGTGCACCGAGCGACCGCCCGTCAGCCCGCGCCAGACCTCCTCGCTCAGCAGCGGGGCGAGCGGCGCCATGACGCGCGTGAGCGTCTCGAGCGCGGTCCACAGCGTGTCGAACGCGTCCGCGTCCTCGGACCAGAAGCGCTCGCGCTGGGTGCGCACGTACCAGTTGGTCAGCACGTCCAGGTGCACGCGCACGGTCTCGCACGCGCCCGCGATGTCGTACGTGTCGAGCTGCGCCGTGACGTCCTCGACGAGCGACCGGGTGCGCGCGAGCAGGTAGCGGTCGAGCGCGGGCAGGCCGGCCACGCGCTCGGGCGTCACGCGCTGCGCGACGTACCCGGCGCCGTCCGCGGCCGAGTTCGAGTAGAGCGTGAAGAAGTAGTACGTGCTCCACAGCGGGAGCAGCACCTGGCGCACCGAGTCGCGGATGCCCTCCTCGGTCACGATCAGGTTGCCGCCGCGCAGGATCGGCGAGCTCATGAGGAACCAGCGCATCGCGTCCGAGCCGTCGCGGTCGAGCACCTCGGTCACGTCCGGGTAGTTGCGCAGCGACTTGCTCATCTTGCGCCCGTCCGAGCCGAGCACGATCCCGTGCGAGACCGCCGAGCGGAACGCCGGCCGGTCGAACAGCCCGGTCGCGAGCACGTGCAGCAGGTAGAACCAGCCGCGCGTCTGCCCGATGTACTCGACGATGAAGTCGCCCGGGTAGTGGTGCTCGAACCAGTCGGCGTTCTCGAACGGGTAGTGCACCTGCGCGAACGGCATCGAGCCCGAGTCGAACCACACGTCGAGCACGTCCGGGATGCGGCGCATGGTCGACCGACCGGTCGGGTCATCCGGGTTGGGGCGCGTGAGGTCGTCGATGTACGGGCGGTGCAGGTCGGGCTCGCCGGCCGCGTTGCGCGGCAGGCGACCGAAGTCCGCCTCGATCTCGGCCAGGGACCCGTACACGTCCGTGCGGGGGTGGTTCGCGTCGTCCGACACCCAGACCGGGATGGGGGTGCCCCAGTAGCGGTTGCGGCTGATCGACCAGTCGCGCGCCCCCGCGAGCCACTTGCCGAACTGGCCGTCCTTGATGTGCTCGGGCGTCCAGTCGATCTGCTGGTTGAGCTCGACCATGCGGTCGCGGAACTCCGTGACGCGCACGAACCAGCTCGACACGGCCTTGTAGATCAGGGGGTTGCGGCAGCGCCAGCAGTGCGGGTACGAGTGCTGGTACGTCTCGTGGCGCAGCACGCGCGTGCGCAGCTCGGGCGCGGTGCGCGCGAGCGGGCCCGAGGCGTCCTTGAGGTCCTTGATGATGACCGGGTTCGCGTCGAACACCTGCTCGCCCGCGTAGTCCGCGACGTCGTTCGTGAACCGGCCGCGCGCGTCGACGGGCACGACGGGCGCGATGCCCGCCGCGGCGCACACCGCCATGTCGTCCTCGCCGAACGCGGGCGCGAGGTGCACGATCCCGGTGCCGTCCTCGGTCGTGACGAACTCGCCCGCGAGCACCCGGTGCGCGTTCTCGTGGCCCGCGAAGTAGTCGAACGGCGGGGTGTAGGGCAGGCCGACGAGCTCGGCGCCCGTCAGGGTCGCGATGACCGTCGGGTCCTCGCCGAGCTCCTTGGCGTACGCGCCCAGGCGGGCCGCGCCGATCACGACGCGCTCGCCCTCGAGCGCTGTGCCCTCGCCCGGGGAGACGACGACGTACTCGACCTCGGGCCCGACGGCGACAGCCAGGTTGGACGGCAGGGTCCACGGCGTCGTCGTCCACACGAGCAGCAGCGCGCCCGCGGCCTCGCTCTGGTGGGGCGTGCCACCGAGGCGGAACCCGACCGTGAGCGCGGGGTCCTGGCGCGACTGGTAGACGTCGTCGTCCATGCGCAGCTCGTGGTTCGACAGCGGCGTCTCGTCGCGCCAGCAGTAGGGCAGCACCCGGTGGCCCTCGTAGGCGAGGCCCTTGGTGTGCAGCTCCTTGAACGCCCAGATGACCGACTCCATGAAGGTCACGTCGAGCGTCTTGTAGTCGTGCTCGAAGTCGACCCAGCGCGCCTGGCGCGTGACGTACTCCTGCCACTCCTTGGTGTACGTGAGCACCGACGTGCGGCAGGCCTCGTTGAAGGCCTCGATGCCCATGGCCTCGATCTGCGACTTGTCGGTGATCCCGAGCACGCGCTCGGCCTCGAGCTCGGCCGGCAGGCCGTGCGTGTCCCACCCGAAGCGGCGCTCGACGCGCCGCCCGCGCATCGTCATGTAGCGCGGGACGACGTCCTTGGCGTACCCGGTCAGCAGGTGGCCGTAGTGCGGCAGGCCGTTGGCGAAGGGCGGGCCGTCGTAGAACACGAACTCGTTGGCGCCGTCCGTGCCGGCGTCGCGCGCCTCGACCGACGCGCGGAACGTGTCGTCGGCCTTCCAGAACGCGAGCACGTCGCGCTCGAGCGCGGGCAGGTCCGGGGAGGCGGGGATCGCCGCGCCCTCGCCGGGCGCGTCGTTCGGGGTGCGGTGCAGCGGGTAGGCCATGGCTCGGTGGCTCCTGGGGCTCGGGTGGTCCGGTCGTTCCGTGGTGCGAGGACGACCGTCGTGCCCGGTGTCGGACGACGCAGCCGCGGTACCACCCCGCTTGCCGACGTCGCTCGCCCGGGTCCGGGCTGCACGGCGTCGACCGCTCTGATCCAGGCTGTCACGGGCCCACCCGTCCGGTTCTACTGGGGCGGCCGCCCGGCGAGCGGTGCCTGTTCTTCCGGAGGCTCGCCGGTGATGGCCGGGTCGACGCCTGTGCCTCCATGGTAGCGCGGCACCCGGGGGGTCAGCCCTCGTCCGTCTCGACGAGTGCTCCGACGGCCGCGGCGAGGTCCGGGGCGAGCGAGCGGGCGAACGTGTCCGTGATGTGGTTGGTGTCGCGGTAGACGAGCACGTTCCCGATCACCGGCGGGCAGGAGCTCGGTCCGCAGTACCGGTCCGTGAGGTCGAGGGCGGTGGTCCGCGGCGAGAGCCGGACCGCCTCGTCGAACGCCGCGTGGTCGGTGACCGCGTCCGAGCGGTCGACCGCGCAGGCGTCGGGGTCGTCGACGTGCTCGGCCGTGCAGCGCACGACGTCGCGGCGCGGGCGCGGGGCGTCCTTGACCGCGAGCACCTCGATCCCGGCGTCCGCGAGCTCGTCCCACGCGCCCGCGAGACCGACCGCGCCGGGGGTGTGCCCCGTGCCGGTGTCCACGTACTCCCCCGCCGCGTAGGACGAGGTCACGACGAGCGCGGGGCGCAACGCGAGCAGCGCGTCGAGCGTGCGCGCGTTGGGCTCCTGGCACACGAGCTTCCCCTCGGCCTCGATGATCCGCCGCTCGTGCGAGTAGGGGCACGAGTCGTGCAGGTACGTGACCAGTCGCCAGCCCTGCTGCTCGGCGAGCTGCGCGAGGGGTGTCGCGAGCATCTGCGCGTGCGAGTCGCCCACGAGCGCGACGACGGTCGTCGCGGCGGGGTCACCGACCTCGCACGTCCGGGCCGACGTCTCGCGCTGGTGCGCGGCGCAGGCCTCCTCGTCGACCAGCGCCGAGAGGTCGGCGGGCGCGTCGACCGGGCTCGGGACGATCGCCCGCGTGCCGTGCACGAAGGCGCGCGGGGCACCGCCGTCCGACGCCTCCGCACCGAAGCCCGACCCAGGGCCGACCTCGACCGATCCACCCGACCACGCCGCCTCGACCTGGTGGGTCCGCACGGGGTAGACGAGCGTCAGGAGCGCGACGAGCACCATCGCCCCGGCCGCGAGCCCGAGCGTGCGCCAAGGACGCTCGCGCAGCCCCGACGCACGGCGTGCCGGTTGCTCGACCAGCTCGAAGGTCGCTGCCGCGAGCAGGAGCGAGAGGCCCAGGAGGCCGGCGGCCTCCATGAGCGTCGGCGTCCTCCCGGCGTGCACCGTGTAGAGCACGATGACCGGGAAGTGCCACAGGTACAGGGAGTACGAGAGGTCCCCGAGGCGTCGCACGGGACCGAGGTCGACGAGCGGGGTCAACGACGCCGGCCCGCGCGTACGTCCGGCGGCGATCACGGCGGCCGTCCCCAGCACGGGCACGAGCGCGGCCGGTCCCGGGAACGGCGTGGCACCGTCGAAGGTCACCGCGGCGACGACGATCGCGGACACGCCGGCGAGGGCGAGCAGGGCCCTGGGCAGCGCGTGGGCGTCGGTGTACCGCACGCCGAGCGCCAGCATCCCGCCCGCGCCGAGCTCCCAGAGCCGGGTGAACGTCGAGAAGTACGCCGAGGCGTCGCCCTGGGCGACCTCGACGACGTTCCACACGAAGGAGGCCGCGACGACCGCGCCGAACACGGCCAGCAGCCCGCGGGTCAGGGCGGGTCCGTGCGCCCGTCGGGCGGCGACAGCGGCGGCGACCCCGGCGACGAGCAGCGGCCACAGCAGGTAGAACTGCTCCTCGACCGCGAGCGACCAGAAGTGCTGGTAGACCGTCGGGGCGTCGTCGAGCGCGAGGTAGTCGACCGAGTCCGCTGCGAGGACCCAGTTCTGGACGTAGAGCACGGATGCGAGCGCCTGCCGGGCGAGCCCCGCCCACGCCGTGACGGGGTAGACGAACGTCGCCACCGCGGTCACGACGGCGAGGACGAGCAGACCTGCCGGCAGGATCCGACGCGCCCGGGCCGCCCAGAACCGTGCGAGGTCGACCCGTCCGGTGCTGCGCACCTCGCGGACCATGTGGCCGGTGATGAGGAACCCGGAGATCACGAAGAACACGTCGACGCCGACGAATCCCCCGGTCAGGAGGTCGGGGCGCAGGTGGTAGGCGACGACGATCCCGACCGCGAGGGCGCGCAGCGCCTGCACCTCGGGCAGGAACCGCCGCGCCGTGGTCGCCTCGCGCGTACCGGTGGGCGCGTCGGGTGGCGTGACGCGTACCGCTGTTGCCTGCCCCACGCCGACTCCCTGCGCTCGCCCCGAAGGTGCGTCGGGGTCACGAGCGACCCGACCGGCGTGGATCGTTCCACGGCGAGGTGTCGCGCTGGTGGCCGCCCGGTGACCGCCGGACGACCGTCACCGGGCTCCCGAGGTCACCGGGCGCGTGCGCTGAACGCCTCGATGTCGAGCGCGACGAGGTGCTCGATCGTCAGGCCCGGGGCGGTGAGGTCGACGGCGCGGTGCGGCGCGTCGGTCGCGTGCTCGCGCGACGTCGGGGCGTGACCGGTCAGGGCGTGGCTGGTCAGTGCGTGGGAGGTGCTGGTGCGGGAGGTGCTGGCGTGGACGGAGACCATGACGGGTCCTTCTCGGGGGTGTCGGCGTGGGTACGCAGACCTGGCGTTCCTCGGAGGGAGGGGTGCCGGGCGATCCCTGATACGCGACCGTGCGCGCGTACCGCTCACCAACCCCGGATCCGTGCTGCCTCGGGTCGGCGAGCCGTCAACAACAGGTGACGGTGCGGACCCCGAGGGTGGCCGACGCGCTCGCGGGCAGCGCGATGTCGCGCTGCGGGGCGTCGGTCCGGTTCACGTCGCACAGTCTGCGGGGTCGCGGGCGTACCGCGCAAGGGGCGTCCGCGGAGCGGTCGCCCGTGCCGGAGCACTCCTCAGCGCACCCGCACGTCGACCTCGTGCCAGCCGGTCGCACCGTCCGGGGCGGGCGGCGCCGTGTCGGAGGTCTGCACCTGGCCGTCGGCGTCGGTCGCGCGCACCCGCAGCGTGTGGCTCCCCGACGTCGCGTCCCAGCGGTGCACCCACTGCCGCCAGGTGTCGGCCGAGACGACCTCGGCGAGCTCGGCCTCGACCCATTCCTCGTCGTCGACCTGCACCTCGACCTTCGCGATCCCGGTGTGCTGGTGCCACGCGACGCCGGCGACCGTGACCGTCCCCGCGTCGAGCGTGACGCCCACGGACGGGGTGTCGATGCGGCTCGCGAGCTTGATCGGGCCACGCGGCGTCCAGCCCCGCGTCGACCAGTAGGCGAGGTCCTGCGCGAACGTCGTGACCTTGAGCTCGGTGACCCACTTGGTCGCCGAGACGTACCCGTAGAGGCCGGGGACGACGAGCCGGGCGGGGAACCCGTGGTCGACGGGCAGCGGCTCGCCGTTCATGCCGACCGCGAGCAGGCACTCGCGCCCGGTGTCCTGGAGCACGTCGAGCGGTGTGGAGGCGGTCCAGCCGTCCACGCTCGTCGAGAGCACCATGTCAGCACCCGCCTGCGGTGCGGCGCGGGCGAGGAGCTCGCGCACCGGGTACCCGAGCCACAGCGCGTTGCCGACGAGGTCGTCCCCGACGTAGTTCGAGACGCACGTGAGGGTCACGTGGTGCTCGGTGAGCGGCAGCGCGAGCAGCTCGGCGAAGGTGATCTCGAACGGCTCGTCGACCATGCCGGTGACCTTGAGGACCCAGGTGTCCGGGTCGACCTGGGGCGCGCGCAGGGCGGTGTCGATCCGGTAGAAGTCGTCGTTGGGCGTCACGTAGGGCGCGAGGCCCGCGATCCCGAGCTCGGCGCCCGCAGGCACGGCGGCCGCGGGCGTCGCGGCGGCAGGCAGCCGGATCGCGGCGCGGACGGCGCTCACGCCCCGGGCCCCGGCCGCGAGCGCCCGCGCGCCGACGCCCACGAGCACCGCGCCGACGGCCGCGACGCCGGTGTACGTCAGGAACCGCCGGCGGTCGATCTCGACGCGCCGCTCGGCCGCCGTGCGCGGGGACTCGGTCGGCGGTTCGTCGCGCGACCGCGCGACCGCGGCGACGTCGTCCTGCCAGTCCACGAGGCGGGACGTCGCCGCGCGGAGCACGAGCGCCGCGACCGCGACACCCACGGCGGTGGGCAGCGCCCACCAGAGTGTCGCCTCGGGTCGTGAGACCGCGACGGCGGCACCGACCGTGCCGACCGCGACGAGCAGCAGGGTGCCCCCGGGGCGACGGCGCAGCTCGAGCCAGCCGGCGAGCGCCGCGCCGAGCGCGAGGACGACGGCCATGGTGGCCAGGAGCACCGCCTTGTCGTACGTACCGAACGTCGCGACCGCGAAGTCCTTGAGCCACGGCGGCACCTGGTCGACGACCGCTGCCCCGGCCGCGAGGATCGGGCTCGCGGCGGGCGAGACCACGAGCGCGACGACCTCGGCGACGGCGAACCCGGTGGCCGCGGCGACCACGCCCGCGAGGGCGGCCCACCAGGTCCCACCGGGGCGGGCGGCGCGCGGGTTCTCGAGGGTGCTCGGAGGCGGTGCGGGGTGCGTCACCGTCCCACTCTCGCGCATCGGCGGCCCGCCCGTGGGCGTCTCGCGCCGACGACACTGGACCGTTCGTCGATCGTCAGCCCCGCACGAGGCTGCATCGAACTTCTTCTATCCAGCACTTGCCGGGTGCATCGATGTCTGTCAACATAGAAGCATGTCGATGCAAGAGATTCACGATCTGGTCATCATCGGGTCCGGCCCGTCCGGGTACACCGCCGCGGTCTACGCCGCGCGCGCAGGCCTCGAGCCCGTGGTCCTGGCCGGGTC
>NZ_PGFE01000005.1 GCF_002797595.1 Sediminihabitans luteus | reverse complement strand
CCGACCGTCCGGACGCACCCGGTACCCCATCAGCTCGCCCGCGACCTCGACCGACCCCCCGGTGATCTCCTCGAGCTCGTTCACGCACCGCAACAAGGTGCTCTTGCCCGACCCCGACGGACCCAGGACCACGCACACCGACCCCGCCGCCACGTCCAGATCGACACCGCGCAGCACGTGCACCGACCCGAACTCCTTGTGCAACCCCCGCACCCGCACCATCGGGGCGTCGGACGACGCAGCCGCGGTCCCGGCACCCGGCCGGGTCCCCGCAGCGCGCGTGCCGTCGGCCGCGCTCGTGCCGCTGCTCTCGTTCGTCCCGCTCACGGGGTCACCTCCAGGAAGGGATCGTCCTTGGTCGTGCCCGCCCCCGCGATCGCCGCCTGCCGCGACAACCGCCGCGCGCGCCGTCCGCCACGACCGCCCGGCCCACCACGACCGCCACGACCACCGCCGCCGCCCGCGGTGCCCCGCCCGTAGTACTGCTCGACGTAGTGCTGGCCGACCATCAGCACGCTCGTGATCGCGAGGTACCAGATGGCAGCGACGAGCAGGAGCGGGATGGGCAGGAAGATCCGGTTCGCGATGGCGTCGGTCGCGAACGTGAGGTCGAGCGTGAACGGCACGGCGAGCACGAGCGACGTGGTCTTGAGCATCGAGATCGTCTCGTTGCCGGTCGGCGGCACGATCACGCGCATGGCCTGCGGCAGCACGATGCGGCGGAGCGTGAGCCCGTCCTTCATGCCGAGCGCCTTGGCGGCCTCGGCCTGGCCGGGGTCGACCGACCCGAGCCCGGCGCGCACGATCTCGGCGAGGTACGCGGCCTCGTTGAGCGCGAGCCCGAGCACGGCGGCGTAGAACGCGGTGATGACGTCGGCGGTGTCGAACGAGAAGAGCTCGGGACCGAACGGCACCCCGACGCTCAGCCGCGGGTAGAGCACGGACAGCAGGCCCCAGAACACGAGCTGCGTGTAGACGGGCGTGCCGCGGAACACCCAGATGTAGAACCAGGCGACGCCGCGCAGCACGGGGTTGTCCGACCGCCGCATGATCGCGAGCGTGACGGCGAGGATCACCGCGATCAGCATGGACAGGAACGTCAGCAGCAGGGTCCAGCCGACGCCCTGGATCACCCGGGTGTCACGCAGGTACAGCCAGACGACGTCCCAGCGGTAGTTCGCGTTGGTCACGAGGCCGTGCACGAACATCGCGGCGAGCACGAGCACGACGCCCGCGGACACCCAGCGCCCGGGCCTGCGCACGGGCACCGCGTGGATGCGGTTGGGGACGGGATCGCTCACGGCTCCACCTCCGGGTTGATCTGCGGGCGGTCGACGGCGCCCTCGCCGTTGCCCCACGCGTCGAGGATGCGCTGGTAGTCGCCGCTCGCCTGGAGCGACTCGAGCGCTGCGAGCACGGCGTCGGCGAGCGCCGGGTCGTCCTGCGCGACGACGATGCCCTGGTCGGCGGTCGCGAACGTCTCGCCGACCTTCTCGAGGCGGTCGCCGGTGCGCGCGATCGCGTACGCGGCGATGGGCGAGTCGGTGTACATCGCGTCGGCGCGCCCGCCGACGAGGTTGGTCGTGACCTCGTCCTGCCCGCCGAACACGAGCGGCGTGATCTCGGGGTCGCCCGCGGCCACGCAGTCGTCGGAGAGTCCGGGCAGCTCGTCGAACTCGACGGTGCCGGTCTGCACGGCGACGGTCAGGCCGCACAGATGGTCGGGGTCGACGCCCTCGGGGTTGCCGGCGAGCACGGTCACGGCCTCGCCCGCGTTGAAGTAGCTGATCATGGTGACCGCGTCCATGCGCTCGGGCGTGATCGTGAACGACGAGATGCCGACGTCGTAGCGCGAGCCCACCGACGGGATGATGCTCGTGAACGCGGCGGTGCGGACGTCGACGTCGAGGCCCATGGTCCGCGCGATCGCCGTGACGAGGTCGACGTCGTACCCGACGGGGGTGCGACCGTCGGCCGCGAGGAACTCGGCGGGCGCGTACGTGGTGTCGGTCCCGACGGTGAGCACGCCCGCGGCAGCGATCTCGTCGGGCACGAGCGCGACGACCGCCGGGTCGGGCGTGATCCCGCCGAGGTCGACGTCGGGCACGCCCGCGACGCCGCCCGAGTCGGCGATCACGGCCTCGTCGTCGACGTCGACGCAGCCCGCGAGCAGTCCCGGCAGCACGAGGGCGCCGAGGATCGCGAGTGCCGGACGGCGCCCGCGGCGGCTCACGTGTCGTGGACGACGGGGCCGCCGGCCTCCCGGGCGGTCTCGGCGGCGTCGTCCTCGCCCCCGGGAGGCATGCGGCGGCTCTCGGGGTGAGCGCGCAGGAACAGGATGCTCGCGACGAGCCCGCCCCACACGACGAGGATCGTCACGGCCAGGAAGATTGCGGCCTCGGTGGTCATCGCTGGGCCTCCTTGACGGCACGGGTGTCGGACGCGGGCGGGTACGGGGGCCAGGGTTCGAGCGCGTCGGGGTCGCTGCGCCAGCGCGTGGCGCTCATGACCGCGGCGAACACGACCATGAACGCGATGGCGCCCCAGCCGACGGTCAGCAGGTACCAGGTCGGGTAGCCGCCGTAGCCGTTCTGGACGAGGTCGACGATCCGGTCGATCAGCATGTACCCGAGCACCACGGGCGCGAGGACGCCCACGCACACGTACCACCAGCTGCCGAGCCGGAACGTGGAGACCGCGTTGAGGTGGTACCGCAGCTCGGGGCCCTTGCGCAGCACCCACACGAGCAGGATGGTCATGGCGACCGCCGAGCCCACGATCCCGATGTTGTTGGCCCAGTTGTCGGCGGTGTCGAGGAAGATCAGCCCGGTCGTGGTGCCGAGCAGCACGATCGAGACGACGGCGGAGACGCTGCCGATCCCGGTGGCGGCGGCGCGCGGGCTCCAGCCGAACTTCTCCTGGAAGCCCGACGAGACGACCTGCAGGATCGACAGCAGCGACGTGAGGCCCGCGAGCACGAGCGTGCCGAAGAACAGCGCACCGAAGAGCTGCCCGCCGGGCATCTCGGAGATCACGGCGGGGAACGTCATGAACGACAGCCCGACGCCTGTGAGGCCCTCGAGGTCGCCCACGGCGACGCCCTCCTGCGCGGCGAGGAACCCGAGCGTCGCGAAGACCCCGATGCCCGCGAGGATCTCGAAGGACGAGTTCGAGAACGCGACGACGAGTCCCGGCGACGTGAGGTTCGCGCGCCGCGGACGGAACGACGCGTACGTGATCATGATGCCGAACGCGATCGACAGCGAGAAGAAGATCTGCCCGTAGGCGGCGATCCACACGCCCGGGTCGCCCAGCGCGCCCCAGTCGGGCGTGAATAGTGCGTTGAGGCCGTCGGCCGCACCGTCGAGGAACAGCGCGCGCACCACGAGGACCGTGAACGTGGCGACCAGCAGCGGGATGAACACGACGTTGGCGCGCTCGATGCCCTTCGCGACGCCGGCCGCGAGGATCGCGATGGTCACGACCCACACGAGCACGAGCGGGATCAGCACGCCCGGCACGAAGTCGAGGCTGAACCCGGGGTCGCCGACCTGCAGGTAGTCGGTCGTGAAGAACGCGGTCGGGTCGTCGCCCCAGCCGAGGTCGAACGAGAACACGAAGTAGCTCGCGGCCCACGCGATCACGGCCGTGTAGTACAGCGCGATCACGAAGCAGATGCCGACCTGGAACCAGCCGAGCCCCTCGGCCCAGCGCGCGATCCGGCGGAACGTGAGCGGCGACGAGCCGCGGTACCGGTGACCGAGCGCGTAGTCGAGGAACAGGATGGGGATGCCGGCGGTGAGCAGCGCGACGAGGTACGGGATCATGAACGCCCCGCCGCCGTTGTCGAACGCGACGCCGGGGAACCGCCAGATGTTGCCCAGCCCGATCGCCGAGCCGACGGCGGCGAGGATGAACGCGGTCTGACCGCTCCACTGCTCCCGGGTCCTGGTGGTCCCGCCGTCGGCGGGACCCGTGCTCGCTCGTGCCATGAAGAAGCCTCGATCCGTGTCGGTGGCGCGGAACTTCTAGGACCGTAGCGCCGCCGGGCACGCCCGGCACTCGGAGCGCGAGCGGCCCCGCACGGTCGTAGCGTCGAGGAGCCCGCCCGCCCCGACCTTCGAGGAGCCCACCGTGCAGCACGTCGACCTCAGCCACACGGACCCGGACCTGCCCGAGCACCTCGTGCTGATCCTGCACGGCTCGCGCGGCGACCTGTCCAAGCGCATGGTGCTCGCCTCGTTGTACCTGCTGCACCGTCGCGGGCTGCTGCCCCGCACCTGGCAGATCATCGGTACGGGCCAGGTCGACGACGGCGACGACGCGTTCCGCGCCGAGGTGCGCGACGCGTTCGAGGAGCACACCGACCAGCCGCTCGACGCGTTCGACGAGTTCGCCCAGCACCTGTCGTACGCGTACCAGGTCGAGAAGGACTCGCCCTGGTCGCGGGCGGACGACGTCGCCGCGGCCGTCGCGGACGGCGCCCTCGTGGTGCACTACCTCGCGATCCCGCCCACCGCGTTCGCGCCGGCCACCGAGGCGCTCGCCGCGCAGGGGCTGCTCGACGGCGCGCGCGTCGTGTACGAGAAGCCGTTCGGGACGTCGCCGGAGACGTTCGCCGAGCTCGACGACCTCGTGCACGAGCACCTCGACGAGTCGCAGGTGTTCCGCATCGACCACTTCCTCGCCAAGGAGGGCACCCAGAACCTGCACGTGCTGCGGTTCGCGAACGAGCTGTTCAAGAGCGTGTGGAACCGCGAGCACGTGCTCGAGGTGCAGGTCGACGTGCCCGAGACGCTCGACGTCGCGCAGCGCGCCTCGTTCTACGACGCGACCGGGGCGGCGCTCGACATGCTCGTGACGCACCTGTTCCAGGTCGCCTCGGAGGTCGCGCTCGAGACGCCCGACACGCTCGAGGTCGACGAGCTCGTCGCGGCGCGCGAGGAGGTGTTCCGGCACTTCCGCGAGCTCGACCCCGAGGACGACGTGGTGCTCGGGCAGTTCGACGGGTACACCGCCATCGACGGCGTCGCGGACGACTCGCAGACCGACACGTACGTCGCCGCGCGCCTGTGGATCGACACCGACCGCTGGCGCGGCGTGCCGTTCGTGCTGCGCACCGGCAAGCGGCTCGCGCGCGGCGCGCAGCGGGTCACGCTGATCATCCGGTCGCCCGAGAGCGGGCCGCTCGGCGGCGTCGGCATCGACTCGGTGAGCGTCTCGATCGCGGGCGACGGGCGCATCGAGATCTCCACGACCGTCAAGCGCCCCGGCCCCGAGCTCGTGCTCGCGCAGGGCACCGCGGTGCTCGACTTCGACGACGTCGCTGTCGGCGAGGCCCTGCCGCCGTACGCGTCCGCGGTCCACGACGTGCTCGTGGGCGACCGGCGCGCGTTCACCACGTCCGCGACGCTCCACGAGGCCTGGCGCGCGTTCGCGCCCCTGCTCGGCGAGCGGCGTCCGACCCCCGTGCCGTACGCGCCCGGGAGCATGGGCCCGGCCGAGGCCGACCGGCTCGTGAGCGACGCCGGGTGGTGCGTGACCGCGCCCGACGACGCCGCGGGCACGGGCGAAAACTCCTGAGCCGCCGGGGTTCGACGGGCGGTCCTGCCCGGTCGCGCCTAGCGTCGAGGTCGTGAGAGCAGGGACCGCCTACCCGTGAGGGCCGCGACCGCGTGGGGGCGCGCCTGGACGTTCGTCCTGGGCGCCGGCATGGTCGCGACCTCGCTGTGGGTCGGCACCCGCACGGGCGACGCCCTGGGGGCGAACCACTGGCTGTTCGGCGTGCTCGTCGCGCTGACCTTCACCGCGGGCGTGCTCGTCCTCGGCCGCCTGTTCGTCCTGCTCTACCGCGACGCGTCGGACGACGCCCCCGCCCCGCCGCCCGAGCCCGCGGTCGCGCCGTCGGTGCCCCGGCTCGGCACGTCGGGGACCGTCGCGGTGCAGGCGGTCGCGTCGCTCGCGCTCGTGGCGCTCACGTGGTCGGTGCTGCACTACCAGCCGCACGTCGCGTCCTGGGAGGCTGTCGACGCGTACGCGAGCGACGACGTCGTGGACCTCGAGCGCGACGAGGGCCACTACGTGTTCGTCCCGCGCGAGCCCGGCACCGACCCCGCGGAGCTCGTCGACCGCACCGTCGAGGGCGCGCCCACGCCCGAGCAGGTCGCCACGACCGGGCTGCTGTTCTACCCGGGCGAGCACGTCGACGCGCGCGCCTTCGCGCGGATGCTGCGCCCCGTGGCCGAGGCCGGCTACGTCGTCGCCGTCGTGACCCCACCGCTCGGGGACCCGTCGCTCGACCCCGACCAGGGCGCGGGGCTCCTCGACGACCTCGGCGTCGAGCGGTGGGTCGTGGGCGGCACCGATGTCGGCGGGCAGGCGGCCGCCGAGCTCGCGGCCGCGCACGTCGGCGCCGGGCACGTGCACGGCCTGCTGCTGCTCGGCTCGGCGCCCGACGTCGACCTGAGCGACGCGCCCCTGGCGGTGCTCACGCTCTGGGGCACGCAGGACGGCGTCGTGCCCCCGTCCCGGATCGCGTCGTCGCGCGACGTGCTGCCCGCCTCGACCACCTGGGCGCGGCTGCCGGGCGTCAACCACGCCGACTTCGGGGACTTCGGCCACGCGCCCGGCGACGAACGGTCGACCGTCGACCGGGACGCGGCGCGCGAGCAGATCCAGGCGACCGTGCTCGGCTGGCTCGACCAGGTCGCGGCGGGCACGCTGCCCCCGGCCCCGGACGACGCCGGGGAGCCGACCGCGAGCCCGACCGGGGCGCCGTCCGACGACGGGTGAGTCAGCTCGGGTTGACGCCGAACGCCCGCGCGAGGTTCTCGATCTTGCGCGCGCGCCCCAGGCGCGGCAGGTCGCTGCCGTCGCGGATCACGCCGCCGCGCGCGTCGAAGTCCGCGAGGAAGTCCCGCGCCCACGCGACGTCCGACGGCGTGGGGCTGATGACCTCGTTGATGACGGGCAGCTGGTCGACGTCGAGGCACAGCTTGCCCGTGAGGCCGAGCGAGACCGTGGTCGCCGACTGCTCGCGCAGCACCGGGTGGTTGCTGCTCACCGTCGGGCCGTCGATCGGGCCGGGCAGGTGCCCGATCCGGCTCGCGACGACGAGGCGCGAGCGCGGGTAGGCCATCGCGAGGTCGTCGGCGCTCGTGCCCGTGTCGCGGCGGTAGTCGCCGCTGCCGAACGCGAGCCGGAACGCGCCGCGCGCCCGGGCGATCGACACGGACTCCTCGATCCCGAGCGCCGACTCGACGAGGGCGAGCACGGGCGTCGAACCGCCCAGGCGGTCGAACGTCTCGGTCACGTCGGCCGCCGCCTCGGTCTTGGCGAGCATGACGCCCGCGAGGCCGGGCAGCCCCGCGAGGAGGTCGACGTCGTCGCTCCAGAACGACGTGGTGCGGTCGTTGATGCGCACCCACGTGTCGCGGTCGCCCTGCTCGAGCCACCGCGCGACCGACTCGCGGGCGGCCGGCTTGGCCGACGGGTCGACCGCGTCCTCGACGTCGAGCACGACCTGGTCGGCGCGCGAGCGGAACGCCGGGGCGAACAGCTCCTCGCGCGCGGCGTTGACCAGGAGCCAGGACCGCGAGATCTCGGGGGCGACGGGGCGTCGGGGCCGGGGGACGGCGGTCGCGTCGACGGGAGCGCCGGTGTGTGAGCTCATGCCGCCACCGTACGCCGACGCCCCACCGCCGAGCGCGCGATCCGTCACGCTTCGCGGCCGGATCGCGTGACGGATGGCGCGGTCGGCGGTGGGGTGGCCGTCGGTACGATCGATCCATGGTGCGCGTCGGGACGGGGCTGGTCGGGGACAAGACGCAGGACTACCTCGCGCTGCTCGCGGGGTCGTGGATCCCGGGCGAGGAGCCCGTCCTGATCGCGGTCTGCAACAACTTCCGCCCGTTCTGCGACCGCGTGGTCGTGACGAACCGCCGCGTGCTCGGGTTCACCACCAGCCGGGCCCTCGCCGTCGCCTACGACCACACCTCGATCACTACGTGGGGCTTCGACGCCGAGCGCCGTACCTTCCACGTCGAGGCGCCCAAGGGCCGGTCCATGACGTTCAAGGCCGTGCCGGTCGCCGACCACGACGAGATCGACAAGGCGATGCGGAGGTTCGCCCCGCAGCACCCGTCGCCCGGCCCGACCGACCCGTACGAGATCCCCGCCCCGGCCGCGGCGCGTGCCGAGGTCACGGCCGGACCTCCCGCGGCTGCGGCGTCCGCCGACGGGCCCGCGCACCCCGGATTCGGGGCCGCGGTGCCGTCGATCTCGGAGGAGGTCACGCGGCTCGCCGAGCTGCGCGACGCCGGGGTCCTCAGCGAGCACGAGTTCACGCTCGCCAAGCGCCGGGTCATCACGGGCGCCTGACCCCCGCGCCGCC
This sequence comes from Sediminihabitans luteus, assembly GCF_002797595.1. Classification (GTDB taxonomy): domain Bacteria; phylum Actinomycetota; class Actinomycetes; order Actinomycetales; family Cellulomonadaceae; genus Paraoerskovia; species Paraoerskovia lutea. The sequence goes on along the minus strand of NZ_PGFE01000005.1, from coordinate 212,418 downwards.
CACCGCCGAGCGCGCGATCCGTCACGCTTCGCGGCCGGATCGCGTGACGGATGGCGCGGTCGGCGGTGGGACGGCGGACGACGGTAGGACGGCGGTCAGCGGCGGGACGGCGGCCGGCGCGACGCCCCGGTGGGCCGCCATGCGCTCGACCTCGGCCCGGAGCGCGCGCCGCACGGCGTCGGACGGCGGCCGGTACCACTGCACGTCGAGCGTGAGCTCGCGTGTGGTCACGGTCGCCCGCCACCGCCCCACGACGAGGCCGTCGACCACGACCGCGTGCACGTAGGCGCCCTTGCGCTCGAAGCCGAGGGCGACCGCGGGCTCGTCGCCGGGCCGGTCGCCGACGCCCTCGAGGACGACCGCGCGGGACTCCGAGTAGCCCATGAGGTATTCGTCGTAGCCCTGCAGCAGGTCGACCTTCCCGCGCGCCCCGGCCGCCCGCGGGGCCGACGCTGGCCCCCCGTCGAGGGCGCCTGCCGCGACCCAGAGCGTCATGCCCTCGAGCAGGCCCGCACCGGGCACCGCCTCGACCTCGCCCGCGTCCCCGAGCGCCGCGAGGGCGCCGCGCACGTCGGTCAGGGTCAGGGCCGACCACGCCGCGACGTCCTTCGCGGTCGCGGGCGACCGGGCGCCGAGGTGCCGGCGCACGAGCTCGCGCAGCGCCGCGTCGCGGTCGAACGACGCCCCGAGCGGGCCGTGGCCGGGCGGCACCCGGGCGTCGAACGCCCGGTAGGTGGTCGCTCGCCCGTGCAGCGGCCCGCTCACGATCGCGCGGTCGAGCTCGGCGCTCATGAGCAGGTGCGAGAGCGTGCCGCCGGGCGTCGGCCGCGCGGACGGCGCGGCGGACGTGCCGGGCGACGCGCCGAGGGCCTCGAAACCCAGGCCTGCGTCGTCGAGCACCTCGGCGCACTGGGCACGCGTGAGGGCGGTGCTGCTCGTCGCGGCCGCGAGCGCCTCGGCCGCGCGAGCCCGGTGCGCGTCCGTGAGTCCCTCGCGGCGGTACTGGGCGGCGTTCTGCCGGTGCACGCGCGGCGCGGTCAGCTCGAGCAGCCAGCGCGCGTCGTCGCGCGCGACGAGGTGCCACGTGGGGCGCAGCAGGTGCGTGCGCAGCACCTGCCCGTCGTCGTACGCGGCGACCACGCGCGCGACGTCCGGCACCGGCTCCCCCGGCGGCACGCAGCGCGCGGCCACGCCCCACAACGCGGGCCACAGCTCCTGCGACTGGACGGCCCCGAGGTGTCGGACGACGTCGGTGGGCGTGGTCCCGGCGGTGGCCCCGCGCAGGCCCTGGGCGGCGAGGCGCAGCGCGCGCACGCGCGGGCCGTCGAGGGGATCAGGCACGGCCGAGCACGGGGTTGAGCACACTCCAGGCGCTCGCGGGTGTGCCTATCCCCGTGCTCGGCGCGCAGGGCGGTGCCGGGGCGTGCGGGCGTGCTGTGGCGGGGCGCGTGGCGCCGCGCGTGGCAGGGCGCGTGACGTCCGGGCCGAGGGCTGAGGTCATGGTCCGAGGCTAGGCCGGGCGCGCGACGTCCGCTCCCGGCCGCGCTGTTCGAATCGCTTCGACCGTGCCTAGTCTGTTGCCATGACGAACAACATCCGCATCGGAGTCCAGCTCCAGCCCCAGCACGCCGACTACTCCCAGATCCGTGACGCCGTGCTGCGCGCGGAGGACATGGGCGTCGACGTGATCTTCAACTGGGACCACTTCTACCCGCTCTCGGGCGACCCCGACGGCAAGCACTTCGAGTGCTGGACCATGCTCGGCGCGTGGGCCGAGCAGACGAGCGAGGTCGAGATCGGCGCGCTCGTGACGTGCAACAGCTACCGCAACCCGGAGCTGCTCGCCGACATGGCCCGCACGGTCGACCACATCTCGGGCGGGCGCCTGATCCTCGGGATCGGCGCGGGCTGGTTCGAGAAGGACTACGACCAGTTCGGGTACGAGTTCGGCACCGCGGGCTCGCGCATCAAGCAGCTCGCCGACGACATGCCGCGCATCAAGGCACGCCTCGCAGCCGGCAACCCGGCACCCACGCGCGAGATCCCGATCATGATCGGCGGCGGCGGGGAGAAGAAGACGCTGCGCATCGTGGCCGAGCACGCCGACGTGTGGCACTCGTTCGGCGACGCCGAGACCCTCGCGCGCAAGTCCGGGATCCTCGACGAGCACGGCGCGGCCGTGGGCCGCGACACCGCGGCGCTCGTCGAGCGCTCGGTCGCGGTCAGCGCCCCGCCGGCCGAGGTCGCGGACGCCCTGCTCGGCGCCGGGGCCACGCTGCTCACGGTCGGCACGAGCGGCCCCGACTACGACCTGTCGCTGCTGAAGCAGTGGATCGACTGGCGCGACGAGCGTCGCTGAGGTGACGAGGTCGGCCGGGCCTGAGCGCGTGGCGCGGGACGGCGCGGCGTCGGGCGGCGCTGCGTCGGGCAGCGCAGTGTCGGACGGCGCAGTGTCGGACGGCGCAGTGCCGGACGACGTGGCCGACCTCCCGTCCCTGGCGCCAGGTTGCTCCTCGGTGGCCGCGCTCGACGCGCTCGTCGTCGACTGCCGGGCGTGCCCTCGCCTGGTCGCCTGGCGCGAGGAGGTCGGCCGCACGCGCCGGGCGGCGTTCCGTGACCAGGAGTACTGGGCGCGACCGCTGCCCGGGTTCGGCGACCCCGAGGCCGCGATCCAGGTCGTGGGCCTCGCGCCGTCCGCGCACGGCTCCAACCGCACCGGGCGCATGTTCACGGGCGACCGCAGCGGCGACGTGCTGTTCGCGGCCCTGCACCGCGCGGGCCTCGCGAGCCGACCGACGGCGACGTCCGCGGACGACGGGCTGCGGCTGAACGGCGTCCGCCTCACCGCCCCCGTGCGGTGCGCTCCGCCCGCCGACCGTCCGACGCCTGCCGAGCGACGGCGGTGCGGGCCGTACCTCGCGCGCGAGCTCGAGCTCGTCGGGCCGCGCGTCGTGCTCGTGCTCGGCGGGTTCGGCTGGCGCGCGATGCTCGCGACCCTCGTCGAGCAGGGGTGGGACGTTCCCCGGCCGCGCCCCCGGTTCCGCCACGGCGCCGAGCTGCCGCTCGTGCACGCTGACGGGCGCGCGACGACCCTGCTCGGGTGCTACCACGTGAGCCCGCGCAACGTCTCGACCGGGGTGCTCACGCCCGCGATGCTCGACGCGGTGCTGCACCGCGCCCGGACGCTCGCGGGGCTCGCGGCCCTCGACTCCTGACGCGAGCCTCGTCGGCGGCTGGGGACGACGCCGGGACCTGGCCGGGCCTGGGGACGGCGGGCCCGGAGCGGCGTCCGACCGCGCGAGCATGCCGTCATGCGACACCCGCCCGCCGCCCGCGCACCGGCCCGCAGCCCGCGCCGCCTGACCGCCGCGATCCTGGTCGCCGCGGCCGCCGCGACCCTCGCGGCCGCGCACGAGACGACCGCGCCGCCCGGCCCGACCTACGCCGTCACGGCTCGCATGCTCGACGACGCCCGGGCGGACCTCGCGCGCCTCGACGTCAAGGGCCGGGCCCCGCTCACGGGGTACGACCGTGATGCGTTCGGGCCTGCGTGGGCCGACGTCGACGGCAACGGCTGCGACACGCGCGACGACGTGCTCGCGCGCGACCTCGACGACGTCGAGACCGACCCGGCGACGCAGGGCTGCGTGGTGCTCGCGGGCACGCTCTCCGACCCGTACGGCGGCGGGCTCGTGGAGTTCCGACGCGGGCCGGGCACGTCGGCCGCGGTGCAGGTCGACCACGTGGTGGCGCTCGGTGACGCGTGGCAGAAGGGTGCGCAGGGGTGGGACGACGCGACCCGGCTCGCGTTCGCGAACGACCCCGCGAACCTGCTGGCCTCGGACGGTCCGCTCAACCAGCGCAAGGGCGCGGGCGACGCCGCGACGTGGCTCCCGCCGAGCCGGGGCTTCCGGTGCGCGTACGTGCTGCGGCAGGTGCAGGTCAAGGCCGCGTACGGGCTGTGGGTCACGCAGGCCGAGCACGACGCGATCGCGCGCGAGCTCGACGGGTGCGTGGTGCGTGGTTGAGGCGGCCGAGGGCGGAGCAGCCCGCGCCTCAGCGCCGCACGGCCTCCGGCAGTGCGGGCAGCGCGGCGCGCCCGAGCCACTGCTCGAGCAGCTCGTCGACCGCGTCGGCGTGCTCGGGCACCTGCTCGACGATCACGTCGCGCAGGTCGGCCGTGGTCGCGGTGCCGAACCGGCGCGCGACGGTCCAGGTGCGCAGCACCCGGAAGAACGGCTCGTGCCCGATCGTCAGGCGCAGCGCGTGCAGCGTCAGCGCGCCGCGCTTGTAGAGACGGTCGTCGAACATCAGGTCTGGCCCGGGGTCGCCCACCACGAGGTCCTGCGGCAGCGCCGCGAGGCGCGCGTGCGCGGCGCGGGCGTGCGCGTCGGCGGTCGCCCGGCCCGACTCCTCGGACCACAGCCACTCGGCGTAGCAGGCGAAGCCCTCGTTGAGCCAGATGTGCTGCCACCGGCGCACGGACACGCTGTTGCCGAACCACTGGTGCGCGAGCTCGTGCGCCACGAGGCGGTCCCACGTGCCGTCGCCGTCGATGTGGTTGCGCCCGAAGATCGACAGCCCCTGCGCCTCGAGCGGGATCTCGAGGTCGTCCTCGGCGACGACCAGGGTGTACTGGTCGAACGGGTACGGGCCGAACAGCCGCTCGAACACGCGCATCATCTCGGAGTGCCGGCGCAGGTCGGCCGTCGCGGCGCCGTGCTGCTCGCGTGCGAGCACGGCGCGCTGCGGCACCGCCCCTGGCGCGGGCGCGGCGAGCTCGAGCGGCTCGTACCGGCCCACGTTGACCGACGCGAGGTACGTGCACATGGGGTCGGTGCGCCCGAACCGCCACACGCGCGTCGTGGCCTTGCGCGTGACCCCGAGCAGCGGGCCGTTCGCGACCACGGTGTACGGGCTGTCGGTAGTCACGGTGATCTCGAACGTCGCCTTGACCGACGGGTGGTCGTTGCACGGGAACCAGGACGGCGCGCCGTCGGGCTGGCTCGCGACGAGCGACCCCTCGGTGAGCTCCTCCCACCCGGTGTCGCCCCAGCGCCCGACGACGGGTCGCGGGCTCCCGCCGTACGTGACCTCGAGCGTGACCCGGCGCCCGGACTGCGCGACCTCGCCCAGCCGCACCGTGAGCTTGCCGCCGTGCTGGGAGAACCGCGCGCGTCGTCCGCCCACGCTCACGCGCGACGCCTTGAGGTGCACGAGGTCGAGCACGACCACGTCGCTCGCGCGCAGCACGAGCACCTCGATCGTCGCGACGCCCTGGAGGCGGTTCGCCACGACCCGGTACGTCAGGTCGAGCCCGTAGTGCTCGACGCGGTACACGGTCGAGCCGCGCTCAGGCACGTACGGGTCGAGCACGGGGGTCGTGGCGTCGTGCTTGGGCACGGATCCTCCGATGGATCGTCGTGTGCGGGCCCGGCCGGGCCGGGGGGCGGGGTCGATCGTGGGCGGACCGCGAGCCTACGTGACGCGAACCCCCGGCCGGTAGCGCGGCGCCGTGGCGGCCGGGGCGATCGGGTTGCCCGCCCACGTGCTGCCCGCGGGCACCTCCTCGCCGCGCATCACGAGCGACGCGGGCCCGACGTGCGCGTCGCGGCCGATCCGCGCCCCCGGCAGCACGACGCCGTGCGGCCCGAGCGACGCGCCCGGCTCGAGCACCACGCCGTCGAGGCTCATGACGCGGTCGTGGAACAGGTGCGTCTGCACGACGCACCCGCGGCCCACGGTCGAGCCGTCGCCGAGCTCGACGAGGTCGGCCTCGGGCAGCCAGTACGTCTCGCACCACACGCCGTGGCCGATCCGTGCGCCCAGCGTGCGCAGCCACAGCGTGAGCCACGGCGTGCCGTACAGGTGCGTCGCGAGCCACGGCGCCGCGACCGTCTCGGTGAACGTGTCCGCGAGCTCGTTGCGCCACACGAAGCCGCTCCACAGGGGGTGGTCGCCCGTGCGGAACCGGCCTACGAGCAGCCACTTCGCGGCCGTCGTGACGAGACCCGCCACGACTCCGCCGCCGAGCAGCACGACGCCGCCGAGCAGCGCCGCGACCCCGTACCCGTGCGCGGTCACGATGCCCTGCAGACCCAGGAGCACCCCGGCGGCGACGTACGCGCACGTGACCGGAGCCGCCCAGCGCAGCAGCTCGACCGCCGCCCGGCGCCGCACGAGCCGGCGCGGCGGCTCGTAGGTGAGCCCCTCGTCGGTGTCGGACGTCGCGGGGCGGCGCAGAAGGGTCGGCGGGCTCCCGAGCCACGACGACCCCGACTTGGCCTTGTGCGGCGTCGCGGACAGCACCGCGACCAGCCCGTTCTTCGGGATCGACCGGCCCGGCGCGGTGATGCCCGAGTTGCCGAGGAACGCACGCTTGCCGACGCGCGCCGTGGCGACCCGCACCCACCCGCCGCCGAGCGCGTACGGCGCGACCATGGTGTCGTCCGCGAGGAACGCCCCGCGCGCGACGTCCATCATCGATGGGATGCCGATCACGGTCGACGCCTCGACGTCCTTGCCGACGGTCGCGCCCAGCAGCCGCAGCCATCCCGGCGTGAACACGCTCGAGTAGAGCGGGAACAGCACCGTGCGCGCCGAGTCCATGAGGCGCTGCGTGACCCACGCCTGCCAGCCCGGCAGGCTCCGCACCGGGTGGTAGCCCTCGCGCAGCCCGAGCGCGAGCAGCCGCACCGCGACCAGGACCACGAGCGCGTAGACCGCGAGCGCCACGAGCGTCGCGAGCGGGAGCCACGCCGCGACGGGCGCGACGAGCGCGAGCACGCCCGCGTCGTCCGGCAGGTTCCAGGCGGCGATCCCGGCCCCGAGCACCACGAGGCCCACGGCTCCCGCGACGAAGGGCAGCAGGCCCAGCACGAGACCGCTCAGCGCGTAGCCGAGCACCCAGCGCGGGGCGTGCGGCGGCCGCTCGGCCGGCCACGGGTGCCGCGCCGAGCCGCGGATGCGCACCGCGGGCGAACCGCCCCAGTACTCGCGGTTCTTGACCCGACCCGTGACGCACGAGCCTGCCGCGACGTCCGCGCCCTTGCCGACGTGGGCGCCCGGCAGCAGGGTGCTGCGCGCCCCGACGGTCGCGCCCGCGCCGACCTTGATCGCGCCGACGTGCAGCGTGTCGCCGTCGACCCAGTGCCCCGAGAGGTCGACCTCGGGCTCGACCGCGCAGCCCTTGCCGAGCGTGAGCATGCCCGTGACGGGCGGCATCGAGTGCAGGTCGACGCCGCGGCCGACCTTCGCGCCGAGCGCGCGGGCGTACAGGCCCACGAGCGGTGCGCCCGCGACCGTGAGCGAGCCCGCCGACGCGACGAGCTGCTCCGCGGCCCAGATCCGCACGTGCACCGCACCGCCGCGCGGGTGCTGGCCCGCGCGCACGCCGCGCAGCAGCAGCCGGCACCCGAGCGCCGCGATCGCGATGCGCCCGAACGGGCTCACGAGCACGAGCCAGGCGACGAGCAGCAGCCACCACGGGACGGGGCGCAGGACGGCGTGCGGTGCGTCCGCCCCGACCTCGGCCGCGAGTCCCGTCGCGGCGAGGAGCGTGCCCGCGATCGCGAGCCACGTGAGCCACCGCAGGCCCGTGAGCGTGCGCAGCAGCAGCACGACCGCGGTCTGCGTCGCCTGGGTCGAGCGGGGCACGGGCAGGACGGCGGGCCCGGACGCGCCGTCCGACGAGCGGGCGCCGGACGACCCCGACCCGGACGGGCCCGCGCCGGACGCGCCAGGGCCGGACGTGCCAGGGCCGCCCGCGGCGTCCGGCCGGGGGGCGCGGCCGCGCACGAGCGTCGCGATGTCCCCGAGCGCGGGGTTGTCGTAGAGGTCCGCGACCGTCGTGCGCGGGTCGCGGCGGCGCAGCGCCGAGACGACCTGCGCGGCGGTCAGCGACCCGCCGCCGAGGTCGAAGAAGTCGTCGTCGGCGCTCGTTGGGCGCACGCCCAGCACCGACTCCCACACGTCGGCGACCCACTCCTCGGTGCGCGTGAGCGGCGACGCGTCGGCGTCGGGGCCGCTCGCCGCGGCGATCGGCCACGGCAGGGCGTCGCGGTCGACCTTGCCCGAGGTGCGCGTCGGGATGTCGTCGACCACGCCCAGCAGCGGCACGAGCGCGGCAGGCAGCACGTCGCGCAAGGCGTCGACCCAGGCGTGCGTGTCGGGCGCCGACCCGGCCGCGGGCACGACGTACCCGACGAGCACCTGGCTGCCGGCCGCCGTCCGGCGCACCGCGGCGGCGGCCGCGGCGACACCGTCGAGGTCGAGCAGCGCGGCGTCGATCTCGCCCAGCTCGATGCGGCGCCCGCCCACCTTGACCTGGTCGTCGGCGCGGCCCACGAACAGCAGGCCCGCGTCGTCGCGCACCACGAGGTCGCCCGAGCGGTACGCCCGCTCCCAGCCGAGACCCGGGTGCGGGGCGTACTTCTCGGCGTCCTTCGCGGGGTCGAGGTAGCGCGCGAGCCCCACGCCACCGATCACAAGCTCGCCCGTGCCGCCGGGCGGCACCTCACTCCCGTCCGGCCCGACGACGGCCAGGTCCCACCCGTCGAGCGGCAGGCCGATCCGCACCGGGCCCGGGCCGCCGAGCAGCGCCGCGCACGCGACGACCGTCGCCTCGGTCGGGCCGTACGTGTTCCACACCTCGCGGCCCGGCTCCGAGAGCCGCTGCGCGAGCTCGGGCGGGCACGCCTCACCGCCGAAGATCAGCAGCCGCACGTCCGCGAGCGTGATCGGCGGCAGCAGGCCCGCGAGCGTCGGGACGGTCGAGACGACCGTGATGCCGCGCTCCTCGATCCACGGCCCCAGGTCCATGCCGGTGCGCACGAGCGACCGCGGCGCCGGCACGAGGCACGCGCCGTGCCCCCACGCGAGCCACATCTCCTCGCACGACGCGTCGAACGCGACGGAGAGCCCCGCGAGCACGCGGTCCCCCGGGCCGAGCGGCGCGTCCTGCAGGAAGATCCGCGCCTCGGCATCGACGAACGCGGCCGCGTTGCGGTGCGTGACCGCGACACCCTTGGGCGTGCCCGTCGAGCCCGACGTGAAGATGATCCACGCGTCGTCGTCCAGCCCCGGTGCTTCACCCACGCGCTCGCCCGCGCCGTCCCGCATCGTCGTGACCGCGCCGTCGTCGCCCACGACCGCCCGCACGCCCGCCTCGCCGAACACGAGCTCGGCCCGCTCGTCCGGGTCGTCCTTGTCCACCGGCACGTACGCCGCCCCCGCGTACAGCACCGCGAGGATCGTCAGGTAGAGGTCCGCGCGGCCGGACGTCGCGCGCACCCCCACGCGGTCGCCCGCCCCCACGCCGTGGTCGGCGAGCGACCCCGCGCGCGCCGCGACCTCCGCGACGAGCTCCGCGTACGTGTACGACGTCGCGCCGTCGTCGAGTGCCGGGTCGTCCGGGTGCACCGCGGCGATCGCGGTGAGCAGGTCGACCAGGGTCCGGGGTCGCGGGGCGCGGTGGGCGGCGCGCAGTGGGTCGTCGTGCGGGCCGCCGACTCCGGGCTGTGACTCGTCGTGCTGCGGGCCGTCGCCGTGCTGTGACCCGCTGTTCGGGCCGTTGTCGTGCTGTGTCGCGCCGTGCGGGCCGTCGCCGTGCGGGCCGACTCCGTGCTGTGACGCGCTGTGCGGACCGTCGCCTTGCTGTGACTCGCCGTGCTGCGGGTCGTCCGGTGTGGCGGGCACGCGTCTCCGTCCGTCGGGGGTGATGACCCGAGGTTAGGGCCGCCGGGTGTCCGGCCGGCGAACACGAGGTGGCCTCCAGGGGCCGCATGGCGATCGTCACGTCGGCCGTGGCACCGATCATGCCTGCCCGAGGTCCGAGCGGCGCGACCGGCACGCTACGGTGACCGACGAGACACGGTGGAGGACGCATGAGCACGGCGAGCAGACGCGGCACGAGCGACCGCGGCGACCGTGGCGCCGCCGGCCGTGGCGCCACGGCCCGCGACGCTACGGCCCGCAGCGCCGCCGTCCGCAGTGCCGCCGTCCGCAGCCCAGCCGTCCGCGCCGCGACCACGCGACGCCGCCGCCACGTGACGCTCGCCGTCGTCGGCGGGCTCCTCGCCGGGATCGCGGTCGGCTGGAGCGGCGTCCTGCCCGAGCCGACCCCCGGCGGGCGACTCACGGACCCGGACGTCGTCGTGACGATCCCGCCGCCGAGCGTCGTCGACCCGTCCCCGACGGACGGCGCGACCGACGGTGCCTCGGGCAGTGCCACGGACGGCACGACCGACGGCTCCGGGGCCGGCGACGCGACGTCGGGAGACGCAGAGACCGATGCCGCGTCGCGCGGCACGACCCGCGACCCCGCCACGGACGAGAGCGACGCGGGGGACGGCTCGTCCTCGGGAAGCACTGCCTTGGGGGGCACGGGCGACGCAGGCACGGACGACACGGACGCTGCAGGCACGGACGACGCCGCCCGCCGGGACGCGACCGTCGCCGAGGTGCTCGCGCTCGTCGACGAGCACCGGGCCACGGCAGGCTGCCCGACGCTCGTGCCGGACGACGCGCTGACCGCAGCGGCCCAGTCGCACGCGCAGAGCATGGACGCCGAGGGGTACATGTCGCACACGGGCAGCGACGGCCGCTCGTTCGACGAGCGCATCCGCGACGCGGGCTACGACCGCCCGACCGCCGAGAACGTCGCGCAGGGGCAGACGACGGCCGCGCAGGTGGTCGCGGACTGGATGGCGAGCCCAGGGCACCGCGCGAACATCGAGTCGTGCGCGTCGACCGCGACGGGCGTCGGGCTCTCCGGCACGTCGTGGGTGCAGACCTTCGGCGCCTGACGACGCGGCCATCCGCCGTCGCGCTCCGAAGGCGCCGGCTACCCGCCCGCGCGAACGCTGAGGGTGCTCGCGCCGCTCGGCAGCCGCCGCACCTCGATGCGCTCGGCGATCGACTGCTTGAGCGCCTCGACGTGCGAGACGACACCCACGACGCGCCCGCCCGCACGCAGGCGCCCGAGCTCGCCGAGCACCGCCTCGAGGGCCTGCGGGTCGAGCGTGCCGAACCCCTCGTCGACGAACAGCGTGCCGAGGTCGACGCCGCCGGCCTCGGCCGTGACGACGTCGGCCATGCCGAGCGCGAGGCACAGCGACACGTAGAACGTCTCGCCGCCCGAGAGCGTGCGCGGGTCGCGCGACCGCTCGGTCCAGTGGTCGACGACCTTCATCGCGAGTCCCGTGCGTCGCGCGCGCACGGCCTCCTTCTCGTCGCTACGCACGAGCTCGTACCGCCCGCCCGACATCTCGACGAGCCGCACGTTCGCAGCCTCGACGACCTCCTCGAACCGGCGCACGAGCACGAACGTCGCGAGCGACAGGCCGCGCGCGTTGTCGCCCGACGAGCCCTGCGCGAGCCCGGCCATGCGGGTCACGGGGGCCGCGTGCTCGCGCGCGTCGTCCCACGCCGTGACGGCGGACCCGACGCTCGCGGCGGCGGTGCGCGCCCCGGCGAGACGCTGTTGTGCGAGCGCGGCCCGGCGTCCCGCGCGGTCGGCGGCCTCCTGCGCGGCCCGCACCGCGGCGCGCGCGGCGTCGAGGTCGGGTGCGGCGTCGTCCGCGAGATCGGCGAGCGCGGGCTCGGTGAGCCCTGCCCGGACGCGGGCGACCGCGGACTCGTGCTCGCGCACCGCGCGGTCGAGCGCCTCGCGCTCCTCGGCGGTGCAGGACGCCGCGAGCGCGGCCGTCGCGTCGTCGAACCCCGCGTCGTCGAGCACCTGGGCGAGGTCCCGCTCGCGCTCGGCGAGCGTGCGCGCCGCGGCGTCGACCGCGGCGTGCGCGGCGAGCAGGGCGTCGACCGCGCGGGCACGCTCGCGCAGGGCGCTCTCGTAGACCTCGACGGGGTTCTCGGGCCTCTCGCGCTCACCGAGCACGTCGGGCAGCTCGATGCCGTCGAGCAGCGGGGCCGCGACGTCGAGCTCGCGCGCGACCTCGGCACGGTCGCGCGCGATCGACGCGGCGAGCGCCTCGGCGGTGCTCCTGCGCGCCGCGGCCTCGGTGCCGAGCTCGGCGTGCTGCGCGGTCAGGGCCGCCGTGTCGTCGTCGAAGGTCGTGAGCGCGGCCTCGGCGGCGTCGCGCTCCGCGACCGCGGTGGTGGCCCGCGCGGCGTCGTCGCGGGCCGCGGCGAGCGCAGCGTCGGCGGCGTCGACGTCGAGACCGCGCGAGGTCGAGCGCAGGGCCTCGAGCCGTTCGGTCAGAGTCGTGACGCGCTCGCCCGCGGTCGTGAGCGCCTGCTCGGCGGCGGACCGCTCGGCCTCGGCCTGCTCGACCCGCTCGGGCGTCACGTGGTCGTCGGTCAGGCGCGCGGGCGCCGGGTGCTCGGTCGACCCGCACACCACGCACGCCGTCCCGGCGGCGAGCCCGGTCGCGAGCTCGCCCGCGATCCCGGCGATGCGGGCCGCGCGCAGGTCACGCTCGGCACCGAGCGCCTCGCGCGCGCGATCCGCGGCGGCGGTGCGCTCCTCGACCGCGGCCTCGAGGTCGGTCGCGTGCTGCGCGGCGCCACGGGCCGCGCGCAGCACCGACTCGGCGTCGAGCACGGCCTGCTGGCGCACGCCGAGCGTGCCGGCGAGCTCGGTCGTCGCGTCACGCGACGCGACGAGCGTCGCGCGCCGTGCCGGACGCGTCGCGAGGTCGTCGGCGAGCAGCGCCCGCTCGGCGGCGAGGCGCTCGACCTCCTTGCGGGCCTCGACGAGCGCGGCCTCGTCGACGGGCAGCCGCTCGCCCGTGGGCAGCAGCATCGCGAGCCGGGTCGCGGCCTCCCCGACCGCGTCGCGCCGCGACAGCAGCTCGGGCACGTCGGCCTCGGCCAGCGCCGCGGGCACGCCTGCCCGGGCGAGCTCCTGGTTCTCCAGGGTCGCGGCATGCTCGTCGCGCGCACGGCGCAGCCCCGCGAGCACGGGCGCCACGACCTCGGCACGCTGCGCCGCCGCGAGGCGCTCGCGGGTCGTCGCGACCTCGTCGGCGCGCTCGTCGAGCGCCCCCTGCTCGGTGCGCAGCGCGTCACGGCGCGCGAGGCGCTCGGTGAGCACCCGCGCGGTCTCGGCGTGGTCCTGCGCGGCGACGAGCACCCCGCTCGCGGCGACCTCGTCCGCCGCAAGCGCGTCCGCCTCGCCCGCGAGCGCCTCGACCTTCGTGGCCGCGAGCTCGACCGCGTCGTGCGGGTCGGCGGCCTCGGCGGCGCGCAGGGCCTCGACGTCGGTCGGGTCGAGCCCGGCCGCGCCGAGGAAGTTCTCGACGCCGCCGTGCACCGCCTGGCGTGCGGCCGCGACCACGCGCCCTGCCTCGCGCTGCATCTCGGCGAGCTGCTTCTGGACGTCCTCGTAGATCTCGGTGCCGAAGACCTTCTGCAGCAGGTCGCGGCGCTTCTCGGGCTCGGCCCGCAGGAAGCTCGCGAACTCGCCCTGCGGCAGCACGACGGTCTGCGCGAACTGCCGACGGTCGAGCCCCACGTAGCGCTGGATCTCGGCGCCGGCCTCGTCGAGGCGCGACGACAGCAGCTCGCCGACGGCGTCGAGCGCGTCGAGGGCGTCCGCCGCGTCGTCCGTGAGCAGGTCGCCCGTGGGCAGGCCGCCCGTTTGCACGTCGCCGTCCGGTACCGAGCCCGGCAGGGAGTCCGGCACCGACGCGAGCCGCCACAGCCGGACCGTGGCCTGCTGCGTCGTCGTCCCGTCGCCGCGCTTCTTGGGCCGCTGGTACTCGGGGCTGCGGCGCACCCGGAACACGCCCGCGCCGGTCTCGAACACGAGGTCGACGAACGACTCGACCTCGGGCGTCGCGTACGCGGAGCGCAGGCGGTCCTCGCTCGCGGCCTCGGACGCGACCTTGCCGTAGAGCGCGAACACGACCGCGTCGATCACGGTCGACTTGCCCGCGCCCGTGGGCCCGTCGAGCAGGAAGATGCCGGACGCCGCGAGCTCGGCGAAGTCGATCGTGTGCCGTCCCGGGAACGGACCGATCGCCTGGAAGGTCATCGAGTGCAGGTGCATCAGGCGCTCCGCTCGCTCGCGAGGGCGGCCTCGAGCGCGTCGCGCAGCACCGCGGTCTCCGCGTCGGACGGCGGCGCCCCGGTCACGTGGTCCACGAAGTCGCGCGCCACGACGAGCGGGTCGGCGGCCGTGCCCACCACGGCGATCGTCTCGCGCTCGACCGGCGCGGCGGGCTGGTGCTTGACCTGCAGGGCGTGCGGGAACCGCGCCTTGACGCGGGCCACGAGCTCGGTGGGTCGCGCGGCGTCGGTCACGGTCACCCGGAGCCAGTCGTCGACGTGGTCGGCCCCTGCCGCACCCAGCAGGTCGTCGAGCGGGCCCGTGAGGTCGGCGAGCCGCCGCGGCACGGGGGCGGGCACGAGCTCGGCCGACGACCCTGCACCTGCGTCCCCGGCCTCGCCGAGAGGCCCGTGCTCACGCAGGTCGAGCAGCACGGTCGACTTCTTCTGGTGCATCTCCGAGAACGAGTACGCGAGCGGCGAGCCCGAGTAGCGCGCGAGGGTCGGCGCGCCGTCCGCCGGGACGCTCACGGCCTGCGGGCCGTGCAGGTGCCCGAGCGCGAGGTAGTCGAGGCCCGCGCCCGCGAACACGCCCGCGGGCACCGCGTCGACGCCACCCACCCGGATGTCGCGTTCGGACTCCGAGGCCTGCCCGCCCACGACGAACGCGTGGCCCATGAGCACCGCGGGCGCGTGCGGCCCGGCGTCGGCGCCCGGGGGCAGCGCACGGCGGCGCGCGAGGTCGGCGGCGACGCGACGCACCGCGGCCGACATGACAGCCTCGTGCGAACGCGCGAGCAGCACGGGCGCGGCGCCAGGGTCGGTCGGCGGGTCGGCGAGGGAGGCCCGGCACGCGTCGGGGTCGAGGTACGGCAGGGCGTAGACGAGCGCGGGCGCACCGCCGTCGCGCGCGGGCACGACGACCGGGTCGGCAACGCCCGCGACCGCCGCACGGATGTGCACCTCGGGACGCATGAGCGCGGCCCCGAACCCGAGGCGCACCGCGGAGTCGTGGTTGCCCGAGGTCAGCACGACGTGCGCGTGCTCGGCGAGGCGTCGCACCGCGTCCGAGAGCAGCGTGACGGCCTCGACGGGCGGGATCGCGCGGTCGTACACGTCGCCCGCGACGAGCACCGCGTCGACGTCCTCGTCACGCGCGAGCTCGACCAGGTGGTCGAGGTACGCGGCCTGGTGCTCGAGCAGGTCGACGCCGTGCAGCGTGCGACCGAGGTGCCAGTCCGACGTGTGCAGGATGCGCATGCGCCGAACCTAGCGGTCGCCACCGACAGGCTCGGGAGCCCGCGGGGCGCCCGGGTCAGGCGTCGACGGGCGCGGTGCGCTCGACGGGGATCTGCCCGCCCATGCCGATCATCTCGAGGAGGTCCTCGAGCTCGCGCGACGGGTCGCGCAGGGTCACGTCGATGCCCGCCTCCTGGCCGATCATGTAGACCTGCAGGATGAAGGCGAGACCCGACGAGTCGATGAACTCGACGCGGCGGACGTCCACGGCGATGGGGCCGTCCGCTCCGACGAGGGTGGTCATGGCGACGCTCGCCTGGTCGCGCAACGCTGCGTCGACCTCGCCCCACAGGGTGACGACGGTGCCGGTGTCGGTCGCTGCGGCGCTGATGCCGCCCGCGACCTGGGTTTCAGTCATGGCTGGATGGTGCTCCGTTCAAGGTTTCTCTGTGTCGAACGCCTGAGTGTCCCCAGATGTTCCACCATCTGGCAAGCGTTTCGCCTCGTTCGTGTGGACGATGCGCTACGCCGTGGTGGTCACGTCGGCCACGCGCGCATCCAGGACCCGCACGAGGTCGCCCGAGTCGAGGCTCACCCCGACGCCGTGCGCGCCACCGCCGATCGAGACGGTACGTCGCGGCTCGACGGCCCGCACGTCGGCGACCACCGGCAGCGGGACGAGCGTGCCGAAGGGCGTGATGGTGCCGCGCTCGAACCCCGTGGCGTCCTTGGCGCCCGCCGCGTCGGGCATCGACAGGCGCGAGACGCCGAGCAGCTCACGCAGCGCGGACCAGGAGATCGACCGACCGCCCGGGACGAGCACGAGCAGGTGGTCGCCCTCGCCGCGCCGCACCACGAGGGTCTTGAGCAGGTCCCCCGGGGCCACGCCGCGCGCTGCGGCAGCCTCCTCGAGCGACCCCACCGGGCCGTGGCGCGTGACCTCGTACGCGACGCCCAGGGCGTCGAGGGCCTCGACCACGCGCTGCTCGCTCACGCGTCCGACCCTAGGCCCGCCCCCCGACGTCCGCCCGCGGGGAGCCCGAGGGGCGCGTCACACGCCGTCGTGCTCCGTGACGGTCGTGCGCCAGTACGACGACCCGTCCGCGGTGCGCTGCACGAGTCCCGCGTCGACCATGGCACGCCGCAACCCCACGGGGTCGTCCGCGAGGCCCGCGAGCACGCGCATGAGCGAGCGCTCGTCGGTGGGCTCCTGCAGCGGCAGCGCCGCCGTCGCGAGCAGGCGGACGACGGCGTCCCGGTCGTCCCGGCGGCGCGGCATGCTCTCGAGCCGGCCGGCGACGAGGAACCGCTCGGGCCCGGCCGCGGGGACGGGCTCGGCCGACGACGCCGCCACCAGCAGCTCCCGGAACCGCCCGGGACGCGGGACGAGCCCGCCCGCGTCGTCCGCCACGATCCCCGCGGCCACGAGCGGGGCGAGGCGACGACGCTGGTCGGTCGAGAGGTCCTCGCGCCGCAGCGGGGCGTCCTGCGCGGCCGCGGTCACGAGCGCGCCGAACAGCGCAAGGCGGCCGTCGTCCGCGAGCGCCGCGACGACCTGCCGCCACGCGTTGACACCGTGCTTCTTGTCAGCGTGCTTCTCGTCAGCGTGCGTCATGTCACCGTGCGTCGTGTCACCCTGCGTCCGTGCATCCACGTCGGTCAGCCTACGAGTCCGCGGACTCCTCCCGGGCCGTCGTCGCGTCCGTCTGCTGGGTGCCGTCGGCCGGGTCCTGGGACTCCGCCGGGGTCGGGGTCGGCTCGGGCTCAGGGTCGGGGGTCGGGGTGGGCGTCACGACCGGCGAGGGCTCGGGCGTCGGGGTGGGCGTCACGACCGGCGTGGGTGTCGGCGTCGGGGTGGGCGTGGGGGTCGGCGTCGGCTTCGGCGTCGGCTTCGGGGTCGGCGTGGGCGTCGGGGTGACGCCGGGCGTCGGCTTCGGGGACGGTTTCGTCGGCTTCGCCGGGGTCGACGGCGTGTCGCCCCCCGTGGGGTCGTCCTTGCCGGCCGAGTCCTTGCCCGTGCCGTCCTTGCCGGCCGAGTCCTTGCCGGACGTGTCCTTGCCGGACGTTCCCTTGCCGCCGCCTGACGCCGTGCCGCCCGGGTACGCACGGGCCGACGCGTCGAGGTCGGTCGGCAGCACGCCGCCCGCGTAGAACTCGAAGTGCCAGGGCTCGGGCTTCGACCCGTCGAGCCGGGCCCAGGTCGGGTTGTCCCAGCCGTAGGCGGGCCCGTGCGCGCGCAGCCACGCGTACTCGGCCGTGCGTCCCGACGACACGGGCGCGCCGATGTCGACCGCGAGGCCCCACCCGTGGTTCGAGGTGCCGGGCACGGCCGCGAGCGCGCGCTTGGTCGCGTACAGGCTGACCTGCTCGTCGTAGGTGCGGTACGAGTCCGAGATCGGGATGGGACGACCGAACTCCTCCTCGTACGCGGCCGAGAGCGCGTTGAGGCGGTCGGCGGCGTCGCAGCGCAGCATGTGTCCGGGGGCGAACGTGAGCGGGCAGAGCGCGGACGTCGGGATCGCCCCGTTGAGGTAGCCCGCGGTCTGCGCCGAGTACTTCACGACGATCGCGGTGAGCTGCTCCTCGAGCGGGAGTGCCGCGATCACGGAGTCCGGGAGCGCCGTCGGGTCGGTCACGTCGACCGAGGGCGCGGCGGGCACCTCGCCCGAATCGACCAGGTACGCGAGCCGCTCGGCCGCGCTCACCACGTCGTCCCAGCGCACCGGGCGGTGCTCGCCCTCGGCGTCGAGCGAGACGCGGGGCAGGGCCTCGGGCTCCTCGGTGCCAGGTGCGTCAGCATCGGGGTCTGCGTCGGGTGTATCTGCGTCGCGTGGGTCAGCGGCGGCGGCATCCTCCGCGGGCGCGTCCTCCACGGGCGCGTCGTCCGCGGGTGTGACGGCCGCGTCGTCGGCGGACCGGCCGGTCATCGCGTCGAGCGCGAGCCCCTGGGCGCCGGGCAGGCCTTCGTCGCCCGCCGGGTCGGTGACCGCGCGGGCGACGGTCTGGACGTCGTCCGGGCGGACGTCGAGCGGGTCGCTCCCGTCCGGCGCGTCAGGACCGACGTCCTCCGGGTCGGACGGCGCGGGGCTGGCGGGGGCCACGGGCGCGGGCACCGTGGGCACCCCCGGGTCGGCGGCCTCGAGGCCCGGCTCGTCGGCGTCGGCCGGGGCCGGCGCGGGCGCGCGGTTCCGCAGCCCCAGCACCTGGGGGTCGGGGGCGGCGACCGAGGCGTGCAGCTGCGCGTCGTAGGTCGCGAGCAGCATGCCGAGCTCGGAGCGGGCCTGGGCGAGCGAGGACGACGCGGCGGCCGGGTCGGCCGCGAGCCGCGCCTCGGCGACGTCGAGGAGGGCGACGACGCTCGTGCGGTCGACGTAGCCCTGCGTGCTGACGGGGACGACGGCGGGCGCGAGGTCGTCCGCGACGGGGCCCGGCGCCGCGGCGTCCGAGGACCCGGGGTCGAGGAGGCCGGCGAGGTCGATCCCGGCGACGCCGGCGCCGCCGACGGCCATGGTCGCGATGCCGAACGCGCTCAGGGCAGCGACCGACGCACGCCCGGCCGTGGCCTTGCGCGCCATCCGTGTCTCGTGGTCAGTCCGCACCCGTGCACCCCGTCGTCGCCCTGCGCTCTTCCCAGGGTGCGGCACAGTCCGGCCGGGCGCGACCCTGGGGATCGAACCTTCACCCTGGTTCATCTCGTGTCCAACCGGGATTCACCGGACCAACCACACCCTCGTGAGTGGTACAGACTAAGCCTCATGAACACCATCGGACACCGACTCGCCCGTGGGACCCTCGTCGTCGCACTCGCCGCCGGAGGGGCCGCGACGCTCGCCGCGTGCGGCGAGGACGGCCTCACCCTCGACGGCACCGCGCTGCAGGGATTCGTCGACGACGCCAAGAGCCAGGTCGAGACGATCACCGGCGACGCGGCGGACCTCAAGGACGCGATCACGTCGCTCCCGTCCGACCTGCGCACGAGCGCGCAGGACGCGGTGGACCAGGCCGAGACGGCGGCCGCCGACGCGCAGACCGCGCTCGAGGACCTCAAGACCGCGACGGGTGACGCGCGCGCCGACGCCGAGGAGCGCCTCGCCGACGCGCAGGGCCGGCTCGACGACGCATCCGCGACGCTCGACGACGTGACCGCGAAGGCAGGCGACACGGCGGGTGACGTGACGGGCAAGCTCGAGGACCTCAAGACGCAGGTCGACGACCTGAGCACTGTGGTCGACGACGCTCGCTCCTGACCTTTCGCGAAGGATGCGGCTTTCGTCACCCTGTTAGTGCGAAGTCTTCACAAAAAAAGATCGGTGAATCCCTGCTGGCACGCAGGTTCGTCGTCGAAGATGGACGCATGACGTCGACGTCGACATCTCGCAGCGCCGCGCACCTCGCGGCACCCGCCTCCGCGCGGCCCGGGACGACCAACCCCGCGGCACGCTTCGCCGCGGCAGGGATCCTCGCGCTCGCGACCATGCTCCCGTTCGTCGGGGCGCCCACCGCGGCCGCCTCGTCGGTGCAGCAGGTCATCGCGGCGGCACGCACCCACACCGACGCGATCACGCTCTCGCTCGCGCAGGTCGACGACGACGTCCGCCGGCTCCTCGGCACGCTCCAGGCCGAGGTCGGCGACGCCGTCGCCTCGGCGCGTGCCGCGACCGAGCAGGCGGTCTCGGCCCTCGCCGCCGCCGACGACGCCGCACGCTCCCCCGAGTCCGGGACGACGAGCATCACCGACCCCGAGCTGCGCGCGAGCGTCGAGCTCGCCGACGCGCAGGTCGCGCTCGACGCCGCCTCGGCCCAGCTGCGCTACGTCACGAGCGCGCTCGACGAGTCAGGCGTCGGCGTCCCCTCGAGCCTCGTCGCCCTCGGCGAGCGCATCGACACCCTCCGCGGGCGCACCGCCGGGAGCTGAGCGCACCCCCGCGACGATCTCGTCGGTGCGCGGGACCGCACGACCCATCGCAACCGCGGTCGTGTGCGCGACGGTCTGCGTCGTGATCGCCCGGATGCGCTCGAGGTTGAGCATGAGCTCCTCGGTCGTGACCTCTCCCTCGTAGAGGCCGCCCGACTCGACCGCCCACAGCCCGATGAGCTCGTCCGCGAGCGCCGCGACGCGCGCACGGATCAGCTCGCGCGAGCGGGCGGCGAGCTCGAGGTCGGTGCCGAGCTCGACGAGCTGCAGCGCGCAGCGCAGCACCGGGACGTCCTCGGCGTCCCAGACGGTGCCGTCGTCGGTCTCGCGGCGCACGAGGTAGCCGTACTGCTCGAGCGCGCCGACGAGCCCGAGGTTCTGCTCGCCGAGGAACTCCGCGAGCTGCCCGATCGTGTAGCTCGCGGACGGCTCGCCCGACCAGCCGAACGTCGCGAAGTCGGTGCCGAGCAGCGCCGCGCTCGGCGCCTCGCCCTGCGCCCGCGCGTCGAGGACGTCGCGGATCGAGTCGAGCCGCAGCCCGCGCCCGCGCAGGTCCTGGACCTGCTGCAGCCTCGTGAGGTGGTCGTCGGCGTAGTGCGCCCGGCGCCCCACGCGCCGCGGCGCGTGCAGGAGTCGGGTGGCCTGGTAGTACCGCACCGTGCGGGGCGTGAGCCCGGCGGCGTCGGCGAGCTCGATCAGCGTGTACGTGGCCATGGCGCGATCCTAACCATGCCCGAAACGTCCGGTTGGTCTGCCCGACTGCTGGGCAGCCTCCCGGTCCCCGGGCAGGCGCGCGCGACCAATCACCTTGCACCCGCTGAGAGAATGGCTGACCGTGAGCACCGACCATCCCCAGCGCGGCCGACGACGCGGCGGACGCCGGCCCTCCGGGGGCGGCGCGCGCGGCCAGGGCGGGCGCACCCAGCGCACCGTGACCGCCGAGCAGCTCGCCCGCGCGGCCGCGACGCGCGCCGCCGTCGACGTGCCCCCGATCGTCTACCCCGAGCAGCTGCCCGTCTCGGCGCGCCGCGACGACATCGCGCGCGCCATCGCCGAGAACCAGGTCGTGATCGTCGCGGGCGAGACCGGCTCGGGCAAGACGACGCAGCTGCCCAAGATCCTGCTCGAGCTGGGTCGCGGCCGGGCCGGGCAGATCGGGCACACGCAGCCGCGACGGATCGCGGCACGGTCCGTCGCCGAACGGATCAACGAGGAGATCTACGGGAGCTCGACCGCGCCCCTCGGCGAGATCGTCGGGTACCAGGTGCGGTTCACCGACCAGTCGTCCGAGCGCACGCTCGTCAAGGTCATGACCGACGGGATCCTGCTCGCGCAGATCCAGCGCGACCCCCAGCTGCTCGCCTACGACACGCTCGTCATCGACGAGGCGCACGAGCGCAGCCTCAACATCGACTTCCTGCTCGGGTACCTCACGCGCCTCCTGCCGCAGCGGCCCGACCTCAAGGTCGTCATCACGTCGGCGACCATCGACTCGACCCGGTTCGCACGGCACTTCGCGCCCGGCGGCCCCCTGCCCCCGCTCGACCCCGACGACCTGGCCGGGGCCGAGCACGCGGCGTCCGACGACGGACCCGGCCACGCGACGTCCGACGACGTGCCCGCGACCGCGCCCGTCATCGAGGTCACGGGCCGCACGTACCCCGTCGAGATCCGGTACCGACCGCTCGTCGCCGAGAAGGCCAACGGCCTCGGCAAGGGCGAGGAGCGCGACCTCGTGACCGGGATCGTCGACGCCGCGAAGGAGCTCATGGCCGAGGGGCCGGGCGACATCCTCGTGTTCCTCTCGGGCGAGCGCGAGATCCACGACGCGCAGGACGCACTCGAGGGCTGGCTGGGCGAGCGTGCGCACGACGTCAAGCGCCCCGACCACGTCGAGATCCTGCCGCTGTACTCGCGGCTGAGCGCCGCCGAGCAGCACCGCGTGTTCCAGTCGCACCGCTCGCGGCGCATCGTGCTCGCGACCAACGTCGCCGAGACGTCGCTGACCGTGCCCGGCATCCACTACGTGATCGACCCGGGCACCGCGCGCATCTCGCGGTACTCCAAGGCGACCAAGGTCCAGCGGCTGCCCATCGAGCCCGTCGCGCAGGCCAGCGCCAACCAGCGCTCCGGGCGCTCGGGGCGCGTCGCCGACGGCATCGCGATCCGGCTGTACTCGCAGGAGGACTTCGAGGCGCGGCCCGCGTTCACCGAGCCCGAGATCCTGCGCACCTCGCTCGCGTCCGTGCTGCTGCAGATGATCTCGGTCGGGGTCGTCCAGACGCCCGACGACGTCGCCCGGTTCCCGTTCGTCGAGCCGCCCGACACGCGCGCGATCCGCGACGGCGTGCAGCTGCTCACCGAGCTCGGCGCGCTCACCGCCGACGCGTCGGGGCGCCAGCGCCTGACCGAGACGGGCCGCGTGCTCGCAGCGCTGCCCATGGACCCGCGCCTCGCGCGCATGATCTGGGAGGGCTCCAGGCGCGGCGTCGCGCGCGAGGTCGCGATCGTCGCGGCCGCGCTGTCGATCCAGGACCCGCGCGAGCGCCCCGCCGAGCAGCGCGCCCAGGCCGACCAGGCGCACGCCCGGTTCGCCGACGCGACGTCCGACTTCCTCACGTACCTCAACCTGTGGGAGTACGTGCGCACGCAGCAGCGCGAGCTGTCGTCGTCGGCGTTCCGGCGCCTGTGCAAGGCCGAGTACATCAACTTCCTGCGCGTGCGCGAGTGGCAGGACGTCGTCGCGCAGCTGCGCGAGATGGCGCGGCCGCTCGGCGTCGACCTGTCCCACGTGCGCGGGGGTGCGGGTGCGGGGACGGCGGAGAACCGAGCGGCGGCCGGGGCGTCGGATGCGAAGGGCGTCAAGAGCGCGCAGACCCGACCCGGCACGACGGACCAGGGCCACGGCGCGCTCAGCCCGAGCACCGGCGCACCGGACGCCGCGGACCCCGAGGACCCCGCCGGCTCCCCGAGCCTGAAGCACCGGTGGGACGACGACGCGATCCACCGGTCGATCCTCGCCGGGCTGCTGTCGCAGATCGGGATGCAGGAGGTCAACGAGCTCAAGGCGTCGAGCTTCGCGCACCTCAAGGGGCCAGCGCGCGAGCAGGCCATGCGCCGGGCCAAGAAGCAGGCGCGCAACGAGTACCTCGGGGCGCGAGGCGCCCGGTTCGCGATCTTCCCCGGCTCGCCGCTGTCCAAGAAGCCGCCCGCCTGGGTCATGGCCGGCGAGCTCGTCGAGACGTCCCGCCTGTGGGGGCGCGACGTCGCGCGCGTCGACCCCGCGTGGGCCGAGGAGCTCGCGGGCGACCTGGCCCGCCGTACCTACTCCGAGCCGCACTGGTCGACCCGCCGCGGCGCCGCGCAGGCCTACGAGAAGGTGCTGCTCTACGGGATCCCGATCGTCACCGAGCGCAAGGTCCTGTGGGGCAAGGTCGACCCCGAGGGCGCGCGCGAGATGTTCCTGCGGCACGCGCTCGTGCAGGGCGAGTGGACCACCACGCACCGGTTCTTCGCCGAGAACCAGCGCCTGCTCGAGGAGGCCGCCGAGCTCGAGGCACGCTCGCGGCGCCGCGGGCTCGTCGTCGACGACGACGCCCTGTTCGCGTTCTACGACGAGCGCGTCCCTGAGACCGTCGTCTCCGCCGCGCACTTCGACAAGTGGTGGCGGACGGCGCGCCGCGAGACCCCCGACCTCCTGACCTTCACGCTCGACCAGCTCGTGCCCGACGCCGACCAGATCGACACGTCGCAGTTCCCGCAGACCTGGCAGCAGGGCGACCTCACGCTCCCCCTGACCTACCAGCTCTCCCCCGGCAGCGACGCCGACGGCGTGACCGTGCACGTCCCGCTCACCGTGCTCAACCGGGTGACCCCCGACGGCTTCGACTGGATGGTGCCCGGGCTGCTCGACGAGCTCACGACCGCGACCATCCGCTCGCTGCCCAAGCCCGTGCGCGTCCAGCTCGTGCCCGCCCCCGACGTCGCACGCGACGTCGCCGCCTGGCTGCGCGAGCACACCCCCGCGTGGGAGGACATGACCCGCGCCGGGGACATGGCCGAGTCGTACCGCTCCGCGTTCACGCGCGCCGTGCGCGCGCTGCGCGACGTCGTCGTCCCCGACTCCGCGTGGGACGGGCAGGCCGAGCGACTGCCCGCGCACCTGCGCATGTCGTTCCGCGTGACCGACACGCGCGGGAAGGCCGGCGACGTCGTCGCGGTCGACGAGTCGCAGGACCTCCTCTCGCTCCAGCGCCGGCTCGCGCCGCAGACCGAGGCCGCGGTGCGGTCGGCGGTGCGCGGGGCGGTCGGGGCGGCGCTCGCGGAGGCTGCCCGTTCGGGTCCGGCAGGTGCCGCGGAGGGTCTCGGACTAGCCGCGACGCGCGGTTCCGAGGTCAAGGCTGGCGGCCGTCACGCGGCTTCTACGTCCTTCGACTCCTCCGCGTCCCCCGCCTCACTTGGTGGCGACCGCTCCGACGGAACGCCGTCCGATGCCGCCGTGGCCCTTGGTGGGCAGGAGTTGCCGCACGCCGTGGTCGTGGCCGAGCGGGCCGGGCTCACCACCTGGCCCGAGGGACTGCCCGACGGCGCGCTGCCCGACGTCGTCTCGACCGACCTCGGCGGCGGCACCGTCGTGCGCGGGTTCCCGGCGCTCGTCGAGGAGCGCGGACCGAAGGGCGCCGACACCGTCGCGCTGCGCGTGCTTGCCGACGTGCGGCTGCGCGCCGAGCAGCACGCGCGCGGCGTGCGACGTCTGCTGCTCACCGAGTGCGCGCTCCAGTCGGGCCGCATCACGTCGCGGTGGAGCGGAACACAGGCGCTCACGCTCGCCGCGAGCCCGTACCGCAACACCGAGGCGCTCGTCGCCGACCTCCAGCTCGCCGCGGTGATCGCGCTGACCTCGGGCGGACCCGCGACCGGGGTCGACGCCGCGCAGGTCCGCGACGCGGCCGCGTACGCCGCAGCCAGGACCCTCGTCAAGAGCAGGATCGAGGACGAGGTCCACACCGTCGTCGGGCACGTCGTCGCCGCCCTGACCGCCGCCCGCGAGCTCGACGGGCAGATCCGCTCCGCGAACAGCCTCGCGCTGCTCAACACGCTCACCGACGTGCGCGACCAGATGGCCGGTCTCGTCGGCGTCGGATTCGTCTCCGCGACCCCGCCCGAGCGGCTGCGGCACCTCACGCGGTACCTGCGCGCGGCGTCCTACCGGCTCGAGAAGGCCGCGACCAACCCGAACCGCGACGCCGAGCTCGCATGGAAGGTGCACGACGTCGAGCAGCTCTACGCCGCCGCGCGCGCGACCCACGCGGCCGGGCCGCCCGACGCCGCCCGCGCGGCCGAGCTCGCCGAGGTGCGCTGGATGATCGAGGAGCTGCGCGTCTCGCTGTTCGCGCAGCAGCTCGGCACCGACGGGCCGATCAGCGAGAAGCGGATCCGCAAGGCGCTGGCCGGGTGAGCGCGCCCTGCGCGCGCGACAGAGATGGGACTGCCTCGGTACTGCCCCGGATTGGGTTGACTTGCGCGCAGGAGTCGAGAAGATCACCGCCGAGCAGCAGGCCCGCCTGGCTCGCTCAACGCCGACGACCACCACGAAGAGGTCTTCGTCGCCTGGCAGTGCGCTCGACAACAACGCGCCGCACGCCAGGCCAATGACCTGGCTGACGGACGACGCCTGGCCGAGAACGGCCTCGCCTCGTTCCGCTCCTGCCCGAACCCGAACCCGAACCCGAAAGTCGCCCGCCTCGGCCAGACCCTGAGCAAGTGAATCGTGGACGATCATCAGTGCGTTGCCTGCGCCCCCCGCGCCACTTGGCCCGTTTCACTTCGATCCTCTAAACGCAGCTAGTTGCGTTCGGGCCTGTTCGCCCGGGTGTCTGCCGCAATTGATGAAATGGGAGCAGAGGCTCTGCGGCGGACTTCGTCAAGGCCGATTACTGCCTAGTAAACGCATATTTGCTGGAGTCCTGATCCGGATCGCCTAGCGCAAAATAAACTCGATCCAATGAATCCACCCAGAGTTGCTCCCCATTGCAAGAACCTGCATCTGGTGAAAGTCGGATGAACGATTCAGATCCATCATTTCGCTCGACCGCTTCCCAACTTCCGCTGCACGAGATCAACGGCCCATCTTCGGGGATCGTCGCCGGAGTGCCCACGCCGCGATCTTCTAGAACCGACTCTGGAACTTCCGAAAATGTATAGGAATGATCCTCCGAGAGAAGAATCTCTCCCCTACCGCCCTCCGACAAAAAGTGCCCACCGATCTCTTCCAAATCTATCGCGTCAGAATCGATATCAATCGAACAGCCGCCAATCAGAGCACTCGCCGCCGCAAGTGCAATTGCGGTCCGTCGATATCTGAGATGCCGACCCTTGATCTTAGCTTCTCGGGCCACAGAACACGTCCTTCCAGGTGATTGTCTGCGTCGTTGGGGCCATCGGGCCGACGTCCCGACCGCCCGCTGCATAGGCCCGCCCACATACTTTGACCAAAATTCAGTATACCCAACGACTGGGGGGGTGCGCAGCTGATTCAATGTCCGACTCGTTCTCGACCGTTATTTGCCAAACCGCTCCACCGTCGCTATTTACGTCAACCACCTTTGCGCGAACGGTGTGGGAACCCAGGTAGGTGTATGCAAGATTGCCGGTCTTCCCGGCAGTCAAAAGAGTCGAGTAGTCACGCACGAACTCCAACGGGCCATCTGCCCCGCCCAGGCGATAGTCGTTCATTTCTTCACGACCAAGTCCCGCTTTTCCGGACTTGGTCAACTCCTCAAGATAGTTCTCGAACTCGCGAGTTATCGCACTGCTTCCATAAGTGACCGTGAATGGATCCCCAGCGTGAAAATCCTGGTGCGCAGGGCCAGTGCCAGTCAGCCACTGCTTTCCTACCGTGAACGGGTCCGCACTATTCTTTGGCCAGGCATATACGCCGTCCGAGGCATCGCAGGGTGGGGCTACGTTGTAGATCTTGGTGCGCACTGGAGGCGCAACGGACGGCTCTGACTTAGTCGTTGAACTCGTATTCTTGCGAGCCTTCTTCGCGGCACTGAAGGCCCTAGTGGATCCGCATTGGCCGTCGATCATGGGTCCGTGGGGGATGAGGCCGGTGGGGTCGGAGTAGGTGGTGGGGTTGTTGGGGCTTGACCCCGTGAGGTGGACACGCTGATTCCGAGGTTGTCTCGGAGGAAGCGAGAAGATCTGGTCATGGCCAGGAAGACGTACTCGGCGGAGTTCCCCCGTGATGCTGTCGAGTTGTACCGCTGCACGCCGAGCGCGACGGTCGCGGGGATCGCCGCGGATCTGGGCGTCATGGACTCCACGTTGTCGGGGTGGATCAAGGCGGCCGGTGTGCCGATCCGCGGCCAGTCCCGCCCGCCCGCGGCGGTGGTGCCCGGTGACGAGACCTCGGCCCAGGAGCTGGCCCGGTTACGCGCCCGGGTGGCCGAGCTGGAGGGCGAGACCCGCAAGCTGGCCACGGAGCGGGAGACTCTGCGGGCGGCGGCGAAGTATTTCGCCGGGGAGACGAACTGGTGAGCCGCTTCCAGTTCGTCGCCGACCACCAGTCCACCTACTCGGTGAAGCGGTTGTGCCAGGTTCTGGAGATCGCCCGGTCCTCGTTCTACAAGTGGCTCGCCGCGGCGCCCGCCCGGGCCGCGCGGTTGGCCGACGACGAGGCGCTGGCGGCGCGGATCCGCGCGGTCCACGACGCCAATCGGGCGTGCGGGGCGCCGCGGATCACCGCCGACCTGAACTACGGGGCAAGCGAGGGCGAGCGGGTGAACCACAAGCGCGTGGCCCGTGTGATGCGCGAACGGGCGATCGTCGGGCTCCGGTTGCGGCGTCGGGTGCGCACTACCGTGCCCGACCCGCACGCCCAGCTCGTGCCCGACCTGCTCGAGCGGGACTTCACCGCCACCGAGCCGAACACACCGGGCCACACCCCCGTCTGCGTTGAGCCCCTAAGAGCCGTCGGGGGATCGTCATGCACCTCCCAGCATGGCGGAAAACCATTCTGTTGTTTCGCCGGCGTCCTCGTCGTCGCCCGCTGGCTCCAACACGCACAGCACGGCCCGGGTCAGGTGAGCGTGCGCACTGTCTTCACTCGCAGACTCCAAATCCGCCCAGCATCGTTCCTTCGCTGAGGCGAGGATCTCAGCGTCACCATCACTGGCGGACCAGTAGAGCCGCGCGTCGTTGAACGCGCCGCGTGCGACTTCCCGCAGCGCCTCCTCCACGTGGGAGAGTTCGTCAAGCAGAGCGAGCATCAGCCCTTGCCACTCCGATGTCCGCAACTCAGCGGCAAACGATCTAGCCCTCGTCAGAAGTTCCTCGACGCTGCTCAATGATTCACCCCGAACGCGTCGAGAACTGAACTGCAGAAAGTGCAGATCCCGTTCGGGAGGCCGTCGCCGGGCCTCGACGTTCCCATCGCCACGGCACGGATCGACCCGCCAGCGGGGTTGACACCCGAGTCGAACGCCTGCGTCAAGCACCCCAGTTCGGCACACCCGCCGTGCCACGGCGCACGCTGCCTGATTGGGACACCATCGAGCGCACCTTACACAAGCGGATGCACCGCCCGGTCAGTTGGGGGGTCCTTGGCTCGTCCGCGGTGTCCGTGCAGAACGAGCTGGACCCGGCGGCAGCAGCGGTCCAGGGCGTCGCCGGCGAGGCGCACGACGTGGAACGGGTCATCACCGCCGTCGCGTCGTCAGGTCAGGGGCAGCGAAGGTAGCGTCAGGCACGTCGAGGGTTCTGGATGGGTGGCATAGGAACCCCCATCATCAGGAGACCTCGACCTCTACCTCGACGCAGTCACCCGCGAGCAAGCTCGTCGAAGCACTCGCCGGACGGGATGATTGTCCCGTGAGCAATGACCAGTACATCTGCGCCTTCTGTAGCAAGCCGACAGACGACGACCCTCGGTACATCCACCTTGACCTGTCGTGGCTCCACAGTGGGGCCAGCCAGGCGATCGGGGCGCACCACTCATGCCTGGTGGCGGCGCTCCAGCCCGGATTCCCCCTCGCCGTCGAAGGGCCATACGAGTAGGCGGCTACACCCTCAGATCGGATGAGCCGGACAAGAGCCCAGACCACCGCCAGCGCCGTCAAGACGGCCAGGACCCAGCGCGGCCTGGCCGTCCGCGCGTGCACCGTCATGAGGGCTGCCCCAAGCTCCCGTTGGGTAGCCACTCAACGTCCCAGCCATCGTCGGTCACGCCGAGTTCAAGCTCGCGCTCATTTGCGAACCAGATGTCGGCGACGGTCGTCAGCGCCCCAGGTTTCCCACCGCAGATCAGAGCGATGATCGATCCACTCTCATCCGCTTCCGCGACCAAGTAGAGCCCTTCGTATGGGCCGGCGACGAAGCGCGCATCTCGACGAGTCATGTCCATCACCGCCCGAAGTCCAGGGGAACGTGGTTGTTGACGATCGGCGTCCGCCCACCGGAATCTCCGACGGGTAAGCGTGTCGGATGGATCCCTCGCATCATCCAAACTGCTCGAGCGGTTGATAGCGGTAGGTAACCGTTGAATCCCGGGATGTCCCTATATTGGTGCACTCGAGCGCGGGCTTCAGTCTGCCTCGTCGAGGCATGGCGACGGAGGGTCGAGCCTGTGGGAGTGGCACAGCGCTGCGTCATGTGCCGGTTCACCCCGGCCGCCTCGACGAGGCAGGCGCGTGTGGCGATGCCCGCACCACCGTCCCGGCGCACGCTCCTGCTATGTTCGCCCGATGCTGACTCGGCCTCACCCGCGTGCGGATTCCCGCCGGTGAACACCGTGACCGTCGTCGGCGGCGGCCCCGCGGGGCTGATCGCGGCCGAGACGCTCGCGCGCGCTGGCGTCGCCGTCACCGTCCACGACCGCATGCCGTCGGTGCCGCGCAAGTTCCTCACCGCGGGCCACGGCGGGCTCAACATCACGCACAGCGAGGCCCGCGAGCCGTTCCTGCGCCGCTACGGCGCCTCGGCCGACGTGCTCGCGCCGATGCTCGACGTGTTCGGTCCCGACGACCTGCGGGCGTGGTGCGACGGGCTCGGGGAGCCGACGTTCGTGGGCAGCAGTGGGCGCGTGTTCCCGCGGTCGTTCCGCGCGAACCCCCTCGTGCGCGCGTGGCTGGGCCGGCTCGCCGACCTCGGTGTGCGCGTCGAGCGCCGGCACCGGTGGACCGGCTGGGACGACGACGGCGCGCTCGTCCTGACCGACACGACCGGTGCGGCGACCACGGTCGTCGCCGACGCCGTGATCTTCGCGCTCGGCGGGGCCTCGTGGCCCCAGCTCGGGTCGGACGGCGGGTGGGTCGCCCCGTTCGTCGAGCGCGGTGTCGAGGTCACGGGCTTCCGTCCCGCGAACGTGGGGCTGCGCGTCGGGTGGAGCGACGTGCTCGTCGAGCGGTTCGCGGGCACACCCCTGAAGAACGTCGCGGTGGGGGTCCAGGGCGGCGACGTCGTCGCGCGCGGCGACGCGATGCTCACGCGCACCGGGATCGAGGGCGGGCCGGTCTACGCGATCGGGTCTGCCGTCCACGCGGCGCTCGCGCGCGGGCGGTGCGTGCTCGAGGTCGACCTGCGCCCCGACGTCGACGTCGACCAGCTCGCCGAGCGGCTGCGGCGACGCCGTCCGAAGGACTCGGCCACCACCTGGCTGCGCCGCACGGTCGGGCTCGACCCGGCCGCGATCGCGCTGCTGCGCGAGGCCGGCCCCCTGCCGACCGACCCCGCACAGGTCGCCGCGCTCATCCGGGCCGTGCCCGTCGAGGTCACCGGGACCATGCCGCTCGAGCAGGCGATCTCGAGCGCGGGCGGCATCGCGTGGTCGGAGGTCGACGACGAGCTCATGCTGCGCCGGATGCCGGGCACGTTCGTCGCGGGCGAGATGCTCGACTGGGACGCGCCGACGGGCGGCTACCTGCTGCAGGCGTCGTTCAGCACGGGCGTCGTCGCGGCGCACGGGGTGCTGCGCAGGCTCGGGCTCGCCGAGTAGGGCGTCACGCCGTCGTTGAGGCCTGTGGCTTCAGAGGCGCTGAGCCGGAGGCCCGCGGACTCGACGAGTCCGAGCGAGTGCGCTCGCTCTACGGCATCGGCAGGGAGCTGCATCGTGTCTGTCGTCGACTCCGACTCGTTCGCCACGGCAACCGGGACCTGGTTGATCGTCGATCAGCCGCAGTGGCACCGATGACTGTTACCCAGATCCACCGGGTGCGACGACCTCGCCGTGGGCCCGGTCGACCGCCTGAATCCATCTCGTCTGTCATCGCTGAGGCTCGAACGCCTCAGGGTGCGCCCCGATGTACTCGCGCGCGGTCGCCAGCGCCTCATCGATCACGGCCTGCTCGTCCAGCAGCTCGCTGGCGTACTCGTCGAGGATCGGCGCCTGCAACGCGGCCCACCTGTCGGCGATCCGCCGCGTGGCATCGATCGAGGTCTTGCACTCCACGACGGTCAGCGCCATCGCGACCTGCTCCTCGTTGATGACCCTCTGATCGGCACCCACCGGCTGCCACGGAAGTTCCGGGTCCGGTTCCAGACCGTTGTCCTGGAGGCACTGGCCCAGCTCGTCGAAGACCGCCCTGACGGCCGGATCATCGTCGATCCCGCCGCTTACCGCATCGAGGCGCGCATTCCAGGGACCCTGAGCGGGAAGATAGAGATCGAACTGCTTGCTCTCCGGCCTTTCCCGGCACGTCGCAAAGACTGCGAAGTCGTCGTCGGTGGCCCGCGCCATGATCTCCAGGGCGCGCGCCCTGTCCTCCGAAGGCGGTTCGCCGTAGTCCTGCGGCACGTAGCCGTTGGCCCTCAGGTCCGCGTCCGTCATCGGCGTGACGAACCCGAACCGCTCGGCCTGATCGACGGTCCACGGGCCGAAGAACGACTCCGAGTCGTAGACAGGGTCGTAGGTGGGCTTCAGAGCGATCGCCTCGACGCCCTGTTCACGCGCGCACACGGTGTTCATGGCGGTATCAGCGGTCGACAAGAGGTCCATCTCTTCGTACCCACCCGTGAACCGGTCAAACGGGAGCACCACGGATCCTGTGACGGGATCCAGCTCAGCACTCATCTCGATCCCGGAACCACCCGGAACAACACGCTCTGCAGCTCCGTCGGACGGACCGCACGCCACGCTCACCGATCCCACCGCCAGTGCCACTGCGACTACCTGAGTGATGACTCGTGTCTTCACCATGCACCCCCTGCCTTCGTCTCGCGGGAACATTACAGCGCCCGCAGTAGCTCCCACGAGACCCGCTCGCCTCCATGGGTCGGGGGGAGATCTGCACGTTGCACGCGACTCTCGCGTCAGTCGACCAGGCTCCGCAGCCACTTCCGCGAACGAATCCGCCTCCCGGCGATCGCGATGCGCACCGCCTCCTCGACGAGCAGCAGGCAGTACAGCCACACCGGGTCGACGCCCACCACGAACCGCAGCACGGCCGCGAGCGGCAGCAGCACGACCCACTGCGCGAACACGTCGAGCAGCAGGCAGAACCGGGCCTCGCCGCCGGCGCGCAGCACGCCGAGCACCATGACCATCGAGACGCTCTTGAGCACGAACGACACCGCCATGAGGGTGTAGAGCGTGCCGGTCAGGTCGAGCGAGGCGGGCGACAGCCCCGGGAACAGCGCGAGCACGGGCACCTTGAGCGCCCACACGACGAGCGCCGTGACCGCCCCGACGAGCACCCCGACCCGGATCAGCCCGAGCGCCTGCGCGTACGCGTCGTCGGGACGCCTCGCCCCGAGCGTGCCGCCCACGAGCACCGCGGCGGCGTTGGCGAGCCCGAGCGTGAACGCGAGCGACAGCGACTCGACGGGCGAGAGCACCGCGAGCGCCGTGACGGACTCGACGCTCGCGCCGCCCACGATCGCGTAGAAGACGAAGACCCCGAGCGCCCACAGGGTGCTGTTGAGCGCGGCGGGCACCGACAGGCGCAGCAGCAGCCCGACCTCGGGGCGGCGGACCGCGCGGAGCTCGGCCCGAGGGAACGCGGCGAGGACGTGCCGTCGCACGCGCAGGTGCAGCCACAGCAGCCCGGTCTCGACGACCGCGCTCACGAGGGTGCCGATCGCGGCGCCCGTGATGCCCATCGCGGGGGCGCCCAGCAGGCCGAAGATCAGCACGGCGTTCAGCGCCACGTTGAGGCCGACGCCCACGAGCGCGTAGATCATGCTGATCGTGGGCTGGTGCATCACGCGCAGCCCGGCGGCGAGACTCGACGTGTACGGGAACAGCAGGAACGTGAAGCTCACGATCTTCAGGAACTCGGCGCCGCGCTCGATCACGACGGGCGAGCTCGTGCTCGTGCCGATCACCTGCTCGCCGAACGCGAAGAACGCGACGAACGCGACGAGCCCGAAGACCGCGGACGCCGCCCAGCCGAGCCACACGGTCTGGCGCAGTCGCGTCTCGCGGCCGGCGGCCCCGCTGCCCCACACCTGCGCGCCGATCTGCGCGGCGCCTGTGGACAGCCCGATGAGGAAGATCGTCACGACGAACGTCGCGCGGCTCGCGATGCCGATCGCGGCGACGTCCGCGCCGTCCTGCGAGCCGAGCATGACGGCGTCGACGATCCCCTTGGACGAGAACACGATCGTCTGGAGCGTGATCGGCAGCGCGATCAGCAGCAGCCGCCGCGCGAAGTCCCCGCGGACAGCGGGCGGCGCGAACGCCGTCAGCCCGCTCACAGCTGCTTGACGACGCGCGCCGGGTTCCCGATCACGACGGCGCCCGGCGGGACGTCGTCGTACACCACGGCCTGGGCGCCGATCACGGCGTCCTCACCGACCTGCACGCCCTTGAGGATCGTCGCCCCGGCCCCGACCCAGGCCCGCGCCCCGATCGTCACGGCCGCGGACGTCGTCCGCTCGGCCTCGCCCGGCTGCCCGCGGCCCCGCAGGGGGTGGCCCGAGCTGTCCATGACGGTCACGAGCGGACCGAACATGACGTCGTCGCCGATCTCGACGCTCTCGTACGCGACGACCGCGACGCCCTGCAGGCACACGCGGTCGCCGATCGTGATGCGGCCCGGCGCGCGGTCGTTGACCCGCACCGACGTCAGGCGCACGGGGCCGCTCGGGAACGCGGGGTTGAGGCCCGACTCGACGTAGCAGGCCTCGCCCACCCGGATCGCGCCGCGGAACGCCTCAGGGTCGACCGCGCGGTGGCCGAGCTCGGCATCGGTCGCCTGCGTGAACGCGACGCGCGGCTGGTCGACGAACACGGTGCCCGCCCCCACCTCGACGCCGTGCTCCGTGAGGACCCGGGCGATCTCGTCCGAGGTCGGCTGCTCCACGAGCACCGAGCCCAGCTGCAGGCGACGGTCGCCCCGGGTCGGGTACAGGTTGTCGAACAGGACCGGCATCAGCGCGCCTGCCCGGACAGCAGGCGCAGCGACTCGCGCTCGCGCGAGATCTTGATGACCTTGTTGAGCGAGTACTTCTCGTTCTGCAGGTCCTTGCCGTAGAAGCTCGTCGTCCACAGGTTGTACTTGCTGTGGATGCGCTCGGCGGCGCTCGCCGACGACTCCTTGAGGTCTGAGACCTCCTTGGCGTGCGGCCAGTGCAGCGAGCGCGCCGCCCGGTCCATGAGGAACAGGTTGTTGCGCTGGAACAGGCGGACGCCGAGGTCGACGTCCTCGCCGCCCCAGCTCGTGAACGACTCGTCGAACAGGCCGGCCTTGAGCAGCTCCTCGCGCTCGGCCGAGACGTGGCACGTCCAGAAGATGTCGAACGGCGCGGGCCAGCTCGTGATGTTCTCGCCGAGCTCCGCGTACTGCTGCTCGCGGATGTCGAGCGCGCCCTGGGCGTGCAGGAACTCGATCGACGCGTCGGTGTCGTCGTGCTCGATCGTGGACATGAGGGTCGCGACGGTCGCGTCGTCGATCTCGAAGCCGTACACGTAGCCGATCATCACGGTCGGGTACTCGGACGCCTCGTGCGTGGCGAGGTGCGTCGCGAGGGTGTCGGTCGCGAGCAGGACGCCCGTGTCGATGTAGACGACGTACGTGCCGCTCGCGATCGCGGTGCCGATGTTGCGCGCCTTGCCGGCCCGGAACCCGAGGTCCTCCTGCCAGAAGTACTTGACGTCGAGGTCCTGCGAGAACGAGCGGACGACCGCCTCGGCGTCGTCGCTGCCGCCGTCGTCGACCACGACGACCTCGAACCGGTCGCGGGGCAGGGTCTGACGGCGCAGGGCCTCGAGGGTGTGGCGCAGCAGCTCGGCACGGTTGTAGGTGGGGATCACGACGCTGATCGTGGGGGTGCTCATGGCGGCTCCAGACGGTTCGCGGAGGCGGACCGGACCGGACGCGACGGGCGCACGGCGAGGTGCCGTGCCGCCCTGGCGGGGACGGATCGTCCCGGTCGTCGAGGTGCTCGACGCGACCAGTCCCGTCCCTGGGTGGGGCAGGACCAACCGTAGCGAAGCGGGCATGTAAGGGCTACTGCGTAATAAGGGATTTCGCGGATGTTCGCTCGGGCGACACTCTCGGAGCCGCAGAATCTTGCGGAATGTGACACATGTCAGGAGGTGAGAGTGTGCCAGATGTTGAGACGGCGTTCACCGGGCGGCCTCGCGTCGTTGGGTGCCTGCCCGGCCCCGCCGGAGGGGTCCTGCCGCCACGAGACCGGCGGCGTCCGCGGGGAGGGCGGGGCGGGCGGGGCGGCAGGTCCGCGGGTCCGGCGGCTCCGCGGGTCCGGCACCGCGGGTCGGCACCGCGAGATAGAACCGAGCGCGCGAGATAGAACGTCGGACGTTCTATCTCGCGCGCTCAGTTCTATCTCGGCGTCAGGGTCGGCCGGCGTCAGGGTCGGACGCCGGGTGGCCGGCGTGGCCCCTCGGCGTCAGGGTTCGCCAGCGTCAGGGTCGGACGGCGGGTGGCCGGCGTGGCCCGAAGGGTCAGCGTGCCAGCCAGGCGAGCAGGGTCTTCAGCAGGGTCGACACCTGCTCGACCCATGCGGTCACGACCGGGGTCCAGTCGTGGCCGCCACCGTTGCCGTTGCCGTTGCCGTGACCGGAGCCGTTGCCGTTGCCGTTGCCGTGACCGGAGCCGTTGCCAGACCCGTGGCCGTGGCCCGAGCCGCCGTCGGCGTCCTCCTGGACCTCCCGGGCCACCGACCCGTCGCCGCCGAGGAGCTTCTTCGCGGAGCCGAGCTCGAGCAGCACGGTCTCGCCGGTCGCGTCCTTGAGGCCGTCGTTGTCGGTCACGGCGTACACGCGGCCGTCGCCAGCGATCGTCAGGCCCTCGAGCTTCTCCTGCGTCCAGCCCTCGGTGGCCTGCAGCGCGGGCAGCGCGTCGATCGCGAGCGACTTGTCGAGCATCGTGACGCCTGCGGACGGCTCGGCCGGGAGGTCGACCGTGTAGACGCGCTTGATCGCGGCGGCGGGGCCGTTGAGCTTGTCGCGCTCGACCACGGCGAGCGTGTCGGCGTCGACGGCCGTGACCTCGGACAGCCCGATCCAGTCGCCGTCGGTCATCGTCTGCTCGAGCGGGTAACCGAACCACGTCCACGTCTCGGCGGTGACGTCGTACCGGCCGATCCGGGCGTACCCGGCCACCCCGTCGTCCGACGTCAGGCCGCGCTGGAGCGCGACGAACAGGTGGTCGCCGGACTCGTCGGTGACGCCGGTGACGCCCTCGACGCCCCACTTGCCGAGGCCGGCCGCGACGTCCGCGGGGAGGGCGACGCGCTGCTGCACGGCGCCCGCGGCGTCGGTACGCACGAGCGCGTTGTCCTTGCCCTTGGCGCCCTCGACGCCGAGCCAGAACCCGCCCTCGGGGCGGGCCCACAGGCCCTCGACGTCGAGCGCGGCGGGCGTCCCGGCGTCGGTCACGACGACCGAGCGGTCGATCGTCGCGGGCGCCGAGCCCGTACGGGTCGACAGGTCGACCGAGAACAGCGTGGTCGGCACGAGCGCGGCGTCCGAGGCCGTCCACAGGCGGTGCGCGTCGGTCGGGTCGGCCGAGAGCGCGCCGAGCGCCGTCCACCCGATCGGTGCGCCCGCGGCGGAGTCCGCCGAGACGACCGACGGGAACTGCGGGGTGCCCGCGTCCTTGGCGAACTTCTGGCCCAGCCCGAACACGCCGACCGCGGCGCGCACGCCCGCGTCGGCCTCGTCGGTCTCGCTCGACGTGATCAGCAGGTTGCGCGACGGCACGGGCAGCAGGCCCTCGGGGCCGTTGGTCGTGGCGATCACCTGCACGAACCGGGGCGCCGCGGGCTTCGAGACGTCGTACACGGCGACGAAGTTGGAGCGTTCCGACCCGACGAACGCGTACGGCGTGCGCCCGAACCGCGCGACCGCGATGCCCTCGATCTCGACGCCCTTCTTGGCGGCACGGTCCTCGGTGTGCAGGCCGACGCGCACCGCGAGGCGCTCCATCTCGGCGCCCGCGTCCCACGTGACCTCGCCCGTCGCGGCGTCGAAGATCGTCCAGCCGCGCGTGCCGCCCTTCCAGTCGCCCTCGTTCGCGGTCGCGACGTGCTGGTCGTCGACCCAGGCGATCGCGTCGGGCTCGCGCGGGACGTCGGTGATCGACCCGGTCTGGTCGATCGCGCCGTCCTTGGCGGTGTCGATGCCGGTGACGCTCGCCGTGCCGGCCGAGAACGCGGTCACGATCTCGCCCGTGCGCACGTCGAGCACGACGACGCCGTTGTTCTCCTGGAGCGTGACCGCGACCCGCGTGCCGGCCGGGTTGATCGCGACGTACTCGGGCTCGGGGTCGATCGGCGTGTCCAGTCCGGCGAGCGCCGGGAGGGCGGTGCCGTCGTCCGCGGTGAGGGCGACCGGGGTCGCGGTCCAGGCGGCGACGTCGCCCGTGAGGTCGAGCAGCTGGACGAACCCGGCGGGCAGCTGGGGCAGGTCGCCCTCGTCGCCGCCGGCGGGCGTGGCCTCCTCGTCGCGCTCGTTCTCGATCGCGATGGCGGCGCGCGTACCGTCCGCGGTCACGGCGATCGAGTCGGGCTGCCCGCCCAGGTCGATCGAGCGCACGCGCTCGCGCGTGGCGAGCGAGACGACGTCGACGCGGCCCGTGGGCTCGGTGAAGCTCGTCGAGGTGTCGACGACGACGAGCACGTGGTCGCCCACGACCGCGACCGACGTCGGCTGGTCGTCGCTGTCTCCGAGCTCGGCGAGGCTGAGCGTGCCCAGGCCGCGCGGCGCGTCGGGGTCGCTGATGTCGAGGAACCCGATGCGCTTGCCGAGCGCGTCGGTGTACACGAGCGTCTTGCCGTCCTTGCTCACCGACGAGATCTCGGCGACGGACTCGGCGGTCGCGGGCTCGCCGTCGGGCCGGTTCTGGAACACGGGGTACGTCGCGAGGCGGTGGAACGTCTCGCTGGCCTTGGGCGTGGTCCAGGCGTCGGTGCGCTGGCCCTTCCCGAACGCGGTGCTCGCCGCGACGTCGGACGGCGCGGCGTGCGTCGTCGCGATCGCCGCGGTGGGGACGAGGGTGAGCCCGGCGGCGACGAACGCGGCCGAGACGCGGGCGCGCCGGGATCCGGTGCGGGGGTGCATGTGGTCTCCTCAGGTGGGGTGGCCCCCCGACCCTTGCCGTCGCGGATGACGGCTGGGAGAACGCTGGGCGTCGCTGAGGTGGTGCGTGGTCGTCGGCTGGGTGACCGGCACCGGCTGCGTCGCGGCCGGAGGTCGGCGCGACGACGACCTCGTCAGCGCGAACTGTCATCGCGAATTGACAGCGGGCCGGGTCGCACCGCACCGTGGGCGTACCCCCGCAGGGCACCGGCGCCCGCGGCCCAGGGAAGGACGACGATGTCGAACCCCACGCAGGCCCCGTCCAGCCACTCGACCCTCTCGGTCGCGGCGATCCTCGCCGAGTCCGCGACGCGGCACCCCGACAAGGTCGCGCTCGTGCTCGGCGAGCAGCGCACCACGTACCGCGAGCTGTGGGACCAGACCCGTGCCTACGCGGGTGCGTTGCGCGCCCGCGGGATCGGACCGGGCGACACGGTTGCCGTCCTGCTCCCCAACGTGCCCGACTTCGCCCGCGCCTACTACGGGGTCCTGGCCCTGGGCGCGACCGTCGTCCCCGTCCACGCGCTGCTCAAGGCCCGCGAGATCGAGTACGTGCTGCGCGACTCCGGGGCCCGGGCGATCCTCGTGGGCGCACCGATGCTCGCCGAGGGCGGCAAGGCCGCCGCCGCCGCGGGCGTCGACGCCCTCACCCTCCTGGTCCCTGACGAGCAGGCGGACGCCGTCCCGTTCCCCCGGCTCGAGGACGAGGCCGCCGCCGCACCCCCGATCGACACGTACGTGCCGGTCGCGCCCGGGGCGACCGCGACCGTCCTGTACACGAGCGGCACCACGGGCGAGCCCAAGGGCGCGATGGGCTCGCACCTCGCGCTCGTCGAGCAGGTCAACGTCATGTGCCTCGACACGCTGCCCATGTCGAGCGCCGACGTGATCCTCGGGTGCCTGCCGTTCTTCCACACCTTCGGCCAGACGTGCGCGCTCAACGCGAGCTTCCGGGTCGGCGCGACCGTCGTGCTGCTCCCCCGGTTCGACGGCGACGCCGCGCTGCAGCTCATGAACGCGCACGGCGTGACCATCATGATGGGCGTGCCGACCATGCACCTCGGGCTCGTGCAGGCCGCCGCGAAGAACCCCGAGCGTCCGCCGCTGCGGTACGGCGTCTCGGGCGGGGCCGCGCTGCCGCTCGCCGCGCTCGAGGCGTTCTCCGAGGCGTTCGGCGTGCCGATCCACGAGGGCTACGGGCTCACCGAGACCAGCCCCGTCGCGTCGTTCAACCACATCGGCGTGCCGATCCGGCCGGGAACCGTCGGGCAGCCCATCTGGGGCGTCGACGTCGAGATCGCCGACCCCCTGGTGCGCGACCGCACCGAGCTGCTCCCCCACGGCGAGCTCGGCGAGATCGTGATCCGCGGGCACAACCTCTTCCAGGGCTACCTCAACCGGCCCGAGGCCACGGCCGAGGCCGTCGTCGACGGCTGGTTCCGCTCGGGCGACCTCGGCACCAAGGACGACGACGGGTACGTCACGATCCTCGACCGCACCAAGGACATGATCATCCGCAACGGCTACAACGTGTACCCGCGCGAGGTCGAGGAGGTGCTCGTGCGGCACCCCGCGATCCACATGGCCGCGGTCTTCGGCGTGCCCGACGACACCCACGGCCAGGAGATCCACGCGGCCGTCGTGCTCAAGGACGGTGCCGAGCCCGTCACGGGCGACGAGCTCGTCGCGTGGGTCAAGCAGGACGTCGCGGCGTACAAGTACCCGCGCGTGATCCGGGTGCTCGACGAGCTGCCCCTCGGACCGTCGGGCAAGATCCTCAAGCGCGAGCTCGTCGCACGGCTCGAGCGCAGCGCGGGCTGACCGGCCGGCACCGGGTCGTCACCCGGCCCGGTGCCGCCGCCGCCCGAACACGACGCCCGCGAGCACGGCGAACACCGTCGCGATGCCGACGCACCACACGACGGCGAGCACGGGCGACGTGCCGAGCTCGGTCCCCGTCAGCAGACCCCGGATCGTCTCGATCACGGGCGTGACCGGCTGGTGCTCCGCGAACCCGCGCAGCAGCGCCGGCATGGTCTGCGGCGGCACGAACGCGCTCGACACGTACGGCACGAACAGCATCACGAACGTGGCGGCGCTCGCGGCGTCGACCGAGCGCACGACCACGCCGACGAACGTCGCGGCCCACGTGATCGCGACGACCCACAGCACGATGATCCCGACCGCGCCGAGCCACTCGGCGAGGGTCGCGTCGGGCCGGAACCCCATGAGGTACGCGACGCCGACGACCACCCCGGTGGTGACGAGGTTCTTGACGACGCTCGCGACGACGTGCCCCACGAGCAGCGTCCAGGCCGTCACGGGCATCGACCGGAACCTGTCGACGATCCCGCCCGCGACGTCCTGCTGGACCGCGAGCGCCGTGTTCGCGGCACCGAACCCGGCGCACAGGAGCACGATCCCCGGGGTCACGTAGTTGAGGTACGTCGTGCCGTCGAGCCCGGCCTGGATCGCGCCGCCGAACACGTAGACGAACACGACCATGAGCATCACGGGCAGCGCGACGCCCATGACGAGCGAGTCGACGTCGCGGCTCACGAGCAGCACGCAGCGCCGGACCATGGTCCAGACGTCCGCGGCGAGGTGGGCACCCGGGCGGGCGGACGACGCAGCCGCCGTCCGCGCGCGGGGTGCCGTGGCGAGGGTGGTCATGCTGCGTCCTCCTGCTCGGTGGGGTGCTCGGTGGGGTGCCCGGTCAGGGCGAGGTAGACGTCGTCGAGGGTCGGGCTCACGACGGACCAGCCGCGCGGGACGACGCCGGTCGCGTCGACGCGGTCGAGGACGTCGCGCACGTGCGCGAGGGTGCCGTCGGTGGGGACGCGCAGCGCCGTCGTGGCCCCCGGTTCCCCGACCCCCGGCCCTGGAACGAGCCCGAGCGCCGACCCGACCCGGGCGGCGTCGTCCGCGGTCGCGAGGTCGAGCTCGACGGCCGCCTCCCCGACCCGGGCCTTGAGCGCGGCCGGGGTGCCGTCCGCGACGACGCGACCGCCGTCGAGCACCGCGACGCGGTCGGCGAGCTGGTCGGCCTCCTCGAGGTACTGGGTCGTGAGCAGCAGGCTCGTGCCCTGAGCGACGACGTCGCGGACGACGTCCCACAGGTCCTGCCGCGCGCGCGGGTCGAGCCCGGTGCTGGGCTCGTCGAGGAACAGCACCCGGGGGCGCGCGACGAGCCCGGCCGCGAGGTCGAGGCGACGGCGCATGCCGCCCGAGTAGGTGCCCACGCGGCGTCCGGCGGCGCTCGCGAGGTCGAACGCGTCGAGCAGCTCGTCGACGCGGGCCCGGACCTCGGCGCGCGGGAGGTGCGCGAGGCGCGCCATGGTCACGAGGTTCTCGCGCCCGGTGAGCTTGTCGTCGACGGCCGCCGACTGTCCGGTGACGCTGATGACCTCGCGCACCCGCCGGGCCTCGCGGACGACGTCGAAGCCGGCGACCCGCGCCCGGCCGCCCGTCGGCTCGAGGAGCGTGGACAGGATGCGGACGGTCGTCGTCTTGCCCGCCCCGTTGGGGCCGAGCAGGGCGAGGACCTCGCCGCGGTGGAGCGTCAGGTCGACGCCGTCGAGCACGCCGACGGAGCCGTAGCGATGCGTGAGGCCCTCGGCCTCGACAGCGGGTGAGTCGTTCACGAGAACCTCCGGATCGAAAACTGTGTATGCCATACACCTACTGTGTAGAGAGTAAACAGTTCTAGGATGGGGCGTCAAGGGAGGCACGGTGAGCGAACGCGCAGCAGGCACGGCGGCGTCGTCGTCGACCCCCGCACCCCTGCCGCGCAGCGTCGAGATCCTCTGGGGCGCGCCCCGCGCCCCCCGACGCGGGCCCCGGCCCGCGCTGAGCACCGAGCAGATCACCGACGCCGCGATCGCCCTCGCCGACGCCGACGGCCTCGCCGCGGTCTCGATGGCCCGGGTCGCCGAGTCGCTCGGCGTCACGACCATGGCCCTGTACCGGTACGTGGCGAACAAGGACGAGCTGCTCACGCTGATGTCGGACGCCGGAGCGACCCCGCCGCCCGCGAGCTTCCTCGAGCCCGGCGACCACTGGCGCACCGGCCTCGAGCGCTGGACGATCGCGCAGCTCGACCTCATGCTCGCCCGCCCCTGGCTCGCCGAGCTCGCCCTGTTCACCCTGCCCGTCGGGCCCCACCGCCTCGCCTGGCTCGACCGCGCGCTCGCCGTGCTCGCCGGGACCGGGCTGCCCGCCGGCGTCCAGCTCACGGTCGTGGGCCTGCTGTCGCAGCACGTGCTCGGCGAGGCCCGCATGCGCGCCGACCTCGCCCGCATGGCCGGCGTCGAGCAGCGCCTCGGGGGCACGGGTGCCGGGAGCACGGGTGCCGGGAGCACGGGTGCCGGGTCAGCAGGCTCCGGGGGCACGAGCACCGGGACCGGAGTCGCTGACGCGACACCGGGCCCGGCGGGCGTCGACGACCGCGACCCGTTCGCGTCGTTCGACCAGCTCGTCGTGCGCGTCGCCGACCCCGCGACCTACCCGGCGCTGCACCGCACCGCGACCGAGATCGGTGCCGAGGCCGCTGCCCCGGACGCCGCCGGGCACCCCGGGGACGAGACTGCCACCGACGGGCGCGACGACGAGACGGTCTTCGGGATCCGTCTCGTCCTCGACGGCGTCGAGGCGCTCGTCGAGCGTCACCGCGCACGCTGACGGCAACCGAGCCCCGACCCCGAGGAGTCCCGTGAGCGACGACACCGAGAGCCAGAACGTCGCAGCCCAGGCCGTCGCAGCCCAGACCGCCGCGAACGAGCACCCCGTGCCCACGCTCGCCGCCGTGCGCCCCGGCGACGTCGTCACGGGCGAGTACCGCGGCGAGCGCTTCACGGGCACCGCGCGCGTCGAGGGCGACGTGCTCAGCGTCGGCCCGCACGCCCTGCGGTTCGGTGCCGCGACCCCCGCCCCCAGCGCCCGGTTCGTCTCGGCCGTGCGCCCCGTGCCCGACCTGCCCGCACGGCTCGGCGCGGTCGGCGACGCGACCGTGCGGGGCCGCCGGGTGCGGGCCATGCGGGTCGGTCCGCCGGGCACCGAGCAGTCCTGGGTCGTGGCGTCGGACGACGGCGCCGCGCTCCACGACGACGCCGAGCTGACCGCGTGGACGCTCCTCGCCGACGCCCCCGCACCGGACGCACCGGACGTGCCGGACCCCGCGGACGCCCCGACGCACACGCCCCAGCCGCAGAGCCCCGAGTGACACGCCTCGCCACGTTCAACGTGCTGCACGGCGCCCGCGCGCACGAC
Source organism: Sediminihabitans luteus (assembly GCF_002797595.1). Taxonomy (GTDB): domain Bacteria; phylum Actinomycetota; class Actinomycetes; order Actinomycetales; family Cellulomonadaceae; genus Paraoerskovia; species Paraoerskovia lutea. The sequence goes on along the minus strand of NZ_PGFE01000005.1, from coordinate 168,445 downwards.
GGCGTGGTCGACCTCGACCGCTACCAGGAGGCCGTCGCGAGCCTCGACGCCGACGTGCTCGCGCTCCAGGAAGTCGACCGCGGCCAGCCCCGCTCGCACGGTGGCGACCTCGCGGCGCTCGCGGCGCAGGCCCTCGGCGCGCGCGAGCACCGGTTCGCGGCGTCCCGGCACGGCACGGCCGGCGCGTGGACGCGGCACCCGACGCGCCAGGGCCCCGCGTACGGGATCGCGCTCGTGAGCCGGCTGCCGGTGCTCGCATGGGGTGAGGTCCGGCTGCCGGGACGCGCCCCGGTGCGCCGGGCCGGCCGGTGGCGGTTCGACGAGCCGCGGACCGCGCTGACCGCCGTCCTCGACGCACCGGGCGGGCCGGTCGGCGTGGTCGCGACGCACCTGAGCGTGGTGCGCGGCCGCAACGAGCGTCAGGCGCGGGCGCTCGCACGGGTCGCGGCCGCGCTGCCCGGACCGCGCGTGCTGCTCGGCGACCTGAACCGTCGTGCGGGCGACGCGCTCGCGGAATGGCACGCCCTCGCGGACGTCCCGACGTACCCGGCCGACGCGCCGCGCGTGCAGATCGACCACGTCCTGGCCGACCGCCCGCTGCGCGTGCTCGCGGCGCGCTCGACCGATACCGGGATCTCGGACCACCGCGCGCTCGTGGTCGACGTCGCGTGGGAGCCCGCGCTCCCCTGAGCGGGCTGTCACGAGGCCACGGATCGCCCCCTGCACGCAACCCTCGTGACCGAATCGTTGTGAACAAGTACCTAGTACTGGTGTTCCGCGACGCGCGGGCCGTCGCATAGCGTCACCGACGACCAGGACCCGCCGACCCACCCAGGGCGCGGGCCGTCGTCCGACACCGCGCAGGGTCGCGCGGTACGAGAGGGGCTCGTCGATGTCGACGCACCTGTTCCGCACCCCCCGCGGTGCGATCGCGCTCCCCGCGGTCGCGCTCGCCGCGCTGTTCCTCGCCGTGCTCGGCCTCGTCGCCTACCTCCTGGTCATCGACCACAAGGTGTCGGACGGCGCGACCCGGCTCTCGGCCGGGGCCGCCCAGGTCCACACCGGCGCAGGTCAGCTCGCCGACGGCGCCGCGCAGGCCGGCGCGGGCGTGACCTCGCTCGACGAGGGCGCGGGCGACCTGGACGCCGGGGCGTCCGACCTCGCGGACGGCGCGAGCGAGGCCGCCGACGGCTCCGCCCGGCTCTCCGACGGCGCCACGACCGCGCTCGACGGCGCGACGCTCCTGTCCGCCGGGGCCGGCGAGGCCGCGGACGGCGGCACGCTGCTGGTCGCGGGCGTCGACCGCCTCGACGCTGGCGCGGGCGACCTCGACGCGGGTGCCGAGCGCGCGTCGTCCGGCGCGACGCTCCTCGCCGACGGCGCGCAGGACCTCGCGGACGGCGCGGTGACCGCGGCCTCGGGGGCCGGGGCCCTGCACACGGGCGCGGGCCAGCTGGCCGACGGCGCCGCGACGCTGAGCGAGGGCGTGGACGCCCTCGCGGACGGGGCGTCCGACATCGACGACGGTGCCGTCCAGGTCGCCGCCGCGAACGCGCTCGCCGCCGACGGTGCGGGCGACCTCGCCGACGGCACCGACTCCCTGAAGACCGGCGCCGAGACCGTCGCCGCCGGGGCGGACAGGCTCGCGACGGGCGCCGGCACGCTCTCGACGGGTGCCGCCGGAGCCCGCGACGGCGCGCTCGACCTCGAGAAGGGCGCGAAGAGCCTGGCGGCCGGGATCACGGCCGCGACCGACCCGACCACGGGCGCACCCGCGCTGGCCGCGGGCGCCGACCAGCTCGCGACCGGGATCGAGGCGGCCGCGGCGGGCGCCCAGCGTGCCGCCACCGGCAGCGCACAGCTCGAGGCGACGCTGCGCCAGCTCGCCGCCTCGTACGCCGCGGCGGACATCGACCCGACCCTCAAGGCTCAGCTCACCGCCCAGCTCGGCGGCGTCGCCGACGCCGCGCACGCCCTCGCGGCGGGCGAGGGCACGGCCCCCGGGGGTCTCGCGCTGCTGAGCGGCCAGCTGCAGGGTGCGGCGCCCAAGGCGCGCACGCTCGCGACCGGCGCCCAGACGCTGAGCACGGGCGTCACGACGCAGCTCGCCCCGGGGGCGACGCAGCTCGCGGCCGGCGCGACCAGCCTGCGCGAGGGTCTGGACGCCCTCTCGACGGGCGCGACGAACCTCGACACGGGGGCGAGCGACCTCGCGGACGGCACCGCCCTCGTGGCGGCGGGCGCGACGAACCTCGACACGGGCGCGGGCAGCCTGCTCGACGCCCTGTCGCAGATCGAGGTCGGCGCGGCCACGCTCGCCGAGGGCACGGGCGACCTCGCCGACGGCGCGGGCCAGGTGGCCGTCGGTGCGGAGACCGTCGCGGACGGCAACGCGACCCTGTTCACGAAGTCGGGCGAGCTCGCGGACGGCGTGCTGCTCGTCGCGGGCGGCAACGCGACGCTCGCGACCAAGTCGGGCGAGCTCTCGACCGGTCTGGGGACGCTCAGCTCGGGCGCCTCGGACCTCGCGGACGGCACCGGGACGCTGCGCACCAAGTCGGGCGAGCTCGCGACCGGCCTCGAGAAGCTCCGCACCGGCTCGGGCGACCTCGCGACGGGTCTGACCGACCTCGACACGGGTGCGGGCGACCTCGCGGACGGCACGGCACGGCTCGCGGCCGGGGCCGGGACGCTGCACGAGGGCACGACGACGCTCGCGGCCGGCACGACCACGCTCAACGACGGGGCGACCGACCTCGGCGAGGGTGCGGTCAAGGTCGACGACGGCACGGGCCGGGTCGCGGACGGCGCGGCCGACCTCCTCGGGCAGGTCGAGGACAACCCCGTCGGCCCCGTCTCGGTCGCCGCGATCGTGCTCGCGGTGCTGCTGGCCGCGCTCGGCGCGGTCGGCCTGTGGATGGGCACCCGCCGCCGGGTGCTCTGACCCGCAGCCGCCGACGGCCGGGACCGCGCCCTCGGGGGCTCGGTCCCGGCCGTCGTCGTGCGCCCTCAAATGCAGTGCCACTCAGGTACCACCCGCGGTACTGTCGGGCAGCCGTCACGGGACGGCCGCGGTCAGAGGAGGGCGACATGGCAATGGACCTTCGTCTCAGCCCCGAGGCGCAGGCAGCACTCGAGCGGATCGTGGAGACGGAGAACGTCTCCGCGAACCAGGCGGTCGAGAACGCCGTGCTCGAGTACGACCGGAAGCGCGTGGAGAATCGCGACCGCCTGATCGCGCAGATCGTCGCCGAGGACGAGGCGCTTCTGAACCGCCTGGCCTGACCAGGCAGGTCGGAGAGCAGGGAGCGACGCACCACGTCACCATCGACGACGCGTACGACCTCGTCATGAGCATCGCGGACGGCGGCACCTCAGAGGTCGACGACGTCGCCGAGAAGCTTCGCGCAGCCGCACCAGCCCCACCCGCGGGGCCGGCCTGTGGACGACGGGGCGCGGACGTCGGTGGGTCGGGCCAGGGTGGGCGCATGACCACGACCGCGCCCGCCCGCTGCTTCGGCGACGACGACCCCCTGTACTCGGCCTACCACGACGACGAGTGGGGCGTCCCCGTGCACGGGGAGTCCGCGCTGTTCGAGCGCATCGCGCTCGAGGGCTTCCAGTCGGGACTCTCCTGGCTCACGGTGCTGCGCAAGCGGCCCGCGTTCCGCGAGGTGTTCGCGGGCTTCGACCCGGACGCGGTCGCGGCGTTCACCGCGGACGACGTGGACCGGCTCCTCCTGGACGCCCGGATCATCCGCAACCGGGCCAAGGTCGAGGCGACCGTCGGCAACGCGCGGGCACTCGTCGCGATGCACGCCGCGGGCGAGACTCTCGACGCGCTGTTCTGGTCGTTCGCGCCGTCGTCCCGCCCGGACGTCGCGCCGGCGTCGTTCGCGGAGGTGCCCGCGCAGACCCCGGAGTCGCTCGCGCTGTCGAAGGCGCTCAAGGCGCGCGGCTTCCGGTTCGTCGGCCCGACCACGATGTACGCCGCGATGCAGGCGTGCGGCGTGGTCGACGACCATCTCGCGACCTGCCCCGTGGTGCTCGCGCGGGGGTAGGGGCCCGTCGTCCGTGACGCACAGCGCCCGGCCGGTGGGTCGTCCAGCCGGTCGGTCGTCCAGCCGGTGAGGCGTCCAGCAGGTGAGACGGGGTGCGACGATGGGGGCATGTCCTCGTACGTGAGCGCCCTCGACCTCTTCTCGATCGGCATCGGGCCGTCGAGCTCGCACACCGTGGGCCCCATGCGGGCCGCGCGCGCGTTCGTCGACGAGCTCGCGGCCCGCGACGTGCTGCACGACGTCGCGCAGCTCGAGGTCGTGCTGTGCGGGTCGCTCGGTGCGACGGGGATCGGGCACGGCACGCCCGACGCGGTCGTCGCGGGGCTGCGCGGCCTCGACCCCGAGACGTGCGACCCGGACGACGTGCCCGGCGGCTGGGAGAAGCTCGGCGACGGCGCGACCGTGACCCTGCGCCCGACACGGTCAGAGCCCGCGCCCGCGCCGACCGGGCGCACGGCCGAGAGCCCTGGCGAGAGCACGACGACGAGCACGACCGAGACCCCGCCCGGGGCCACGACCGGCGCGGACGTCACCGTCGCGACGTCCGACGTCCGGCTGGCCCCGCTCACGCGCCTGCCCGGCCATCCCAACGGGATGCGCTTCACGGCCGCGGACGCCGCCGGGTCGGCGCTCGTCGAGCGCGTGTACTACTCGGTCGGCGGGGGGTTCGTGCTGACCGAGCACGAGCTCGCGGCGGCCGAGGCCGCCGAGGCGGCGCAGCTCGCGGCCGAGCACGGCGAGCTCGACCCGGCGGTCCCGGACTCGACCCGGCCCGCCGACGTCCCGCACCCGTTCGCGACCGCGGCCGAGCTGCTCGCGACGTGCGCGCGCACGGGGCTGAGCATCGCCGAGGTCGCGTGGGCCAACGAGTGCGCGCTGCGCCCGGAGGACGAGGTCGGCGCGGCGCTCGACGCGGTCTGGGCCACCATGAGCGACTGCGTCGACGGCGGGCTCGAACGGCAGGGCACGCTCCCGGGTCGGCTGCGGGTGCGCCGTCGGGCACGGGCGCAGCGCGAGCGGCTCGAGGCGCTCGACGCGGCAGGCGGCGAGACCACGATCGAGTGGCTCCAGGCGTACGCGATGGCGGTCAACGAGGAGAACGCGGACGGGCGCCGGGTCGTGACCGCCCCGACCAACGGCGCGGCGGGGATCATCCCGGCCGTGGGTCGGCACTACCTGCGGATCACGCCCGGCGTGCAGGGCCCCGAGGCGGCCGCGCGGCGTCGGACCGCGATGCGCACCTACCTGCTCACGGCCGCCGCGATCGGTGCGCTGTACAAGCGCAACGCGTCGATCTCGGGCGCCGAGGCGGGCTGCCAGGGCGAGGTCGGCTCGGCGTGCTCGATGGCGGCGGGCGCGATGTGCGCGCTGCTGGGCGGCACGCCCGAGCAGGTCGAGAACGCCGCCGAGATCGCGATGGAGCACAACCTCGGGCTCACGTGCGACCCGGTGGGCGGGCTCGTGCAGGTCCCGTGCATCGAGCGCAACGCGATCGCGGCGTGCACGGCCGTGAGCGCCGCGCGCATGGCGATGCAGGGTGACGGGCTGCACGTCGTCTCGCTCGACACGGTCATCGAGACCATGCGGCAGACGGGCCTCGACATGTCGACCAAGTACAAGGAGACGTCGGAGGGCGGGCTCGCGGTCAACGTGATCGAGTGCTGACCGGCGGCGTCCGCAGACCGGCGCCGCGTGGTACCACTGCGCGATGAGGTCGCTGCGCGTGGGGTTCGACGTCGACGAGGTGCTGTACCCGTGGGTCGCGACGCTGCGCCACCACCTGCACACGAGCGAGGGGTGGCCGCTCGACCGGATGCCCGAGCCGACGCGCTACGGGTTCGGCCCGGACTGGGGCATGGCGGACGACGCGGAGTTCCTCGCGCACGCCGTCGCGACGGCGCGGGCGGGCCTGCTGCACACCTACGGCGACCCGCTCGAGGGCGCGGCCGAGGTCACGCACCGGCTCGTCGACGCAGGGCACACGGTCCACGTCGTCACCGCGCGCCGGTACGACGAGTCGTACGGGGTCAACGCGGTCCTGGCCGACTCGACGCGGCGCTGGCTCGAGCGGCACGACATCGCGTTCACGACCCTCGACCTCGAGCTCGACAAGACGGCCGTGCCGACCGACGTCTACCTCGACGACCGCCCGGACCACGTCGACGCGCTGTGCGCGGCGGGCACGCGCGGCGTCCTCATGGACTCGTTCCACAACCAGGACCCGTCGTGCGGGCGCGAGCGCGTGCACAGCCTCGCCGAGTTCGCGGACCTCGTCGAGGAGATGTCCGCGAACCCGGCGACCTGCTGACTCAGGCGGGGGCGAGCGCGGCGTCGTCCTCGGCGACCGACGAGCCCGACGATACCGACGAGCCCGACGCGGCGTCGCCCGTGAGGGCGCGCCGCACGGGGATCGTGAGCGCCACGAGACCGGCGACGACCGCGACGCCCGCACCGATGAGCAGGCCCGTGCGGAACCCGGCCTCGGACGGCACGGCGTACCCGCCGAGGTCGATCGTCATGTGCGACAGGACGACGCCGATCACGGCGGCCGCGACCGAGGTGCCGACCGACCGCATGAGGGTGTTGAAGCTGTTGGCCGACGCCGTCTCGGACTGCGGCACGGCCCCCATGATGAGCGCGGGCATGGCGCCGTAGGCGAACGCGACACCGGTCGAGCAGATGCAGCTCACGGCGAGCAGGCCGGCGGGCGTGCCCATGAGCAGCTGTGCGCTGCCGTAGCCCAGCGCGATGACGAACGCCCCGAGCGCGAGCGTGAACCGGGGCCCGCGTGCGGCCGAGATCTTCGCGCCGACCGGCGAGAGCGCCATCATCACGAGGCCGGCGGGCGCCATCCACAGGCCGGTGGCCTGGAGCGACTGCCCGAGCCCGTACCCGGTCTCGGTGGGCAGCTGGAGCAGCTGCGGGGTGATGAGCGACTGCGCGTACATCGCGAACCCGAGCACGACCGACGCGGCGTTGGTCAGCAGCACCTGCCGGCGTGCGGTCACGCGCAGGTCGACGAGCGGCGAGTCGATGCGCAGCTCCCACCAGCCCCAGACGACGAGCACGACGGGCGCGGCGACGAGCAGGCCGACCGTGGTGGGGCTGCCCCAGCCCCAGTCGGCGCCCTTGGAGACGCCGAGCAGCAGCGCGACGAGGCCGAGCCCGAGGCCGACCGCGCCGACGCCGTCGAACGTCCCCGTCGCGGTGGTCGGCGCGTCGGGGATGAGCGCCCAGACCAGCACGCCGACGACCGCGGCGAGCACGGCCGAGCCCCAGAACAGCACGTGCCAGTTCGAGTGCTCGGCGACGGCCGCCGCGACGGGCAGTCCGAGCGCGCCGCCGATGCCGAGCGAGGCGCTGATGAGCGCGATCGACGAGCCGAGCTTCTCGGCGGGCATGACGTCGCGCAGCAGGCTGATGCCGAGCGGGATGAGCCCGACGCCGAGTCCCTGGAGGCCGCGGCCGACGATCATCGGCACGAGCGAGTCGGAGAGCGCGCACACGACCGATCCGAGCACGAGGGGCAGCACGCTGAGCAGGAGCATGCGCTTCTTGCCGTAGAGGTCGCCGAGCCGCCCGACGGCGGGGGTCGCGACGGCGGCCACGAGCAGCGTCACGATGATGACCCAGGAGGTGTTGGCGGCCGTGCTGTGGAGCAGCTGCGGCAGCTCGCCGACGATGGGGACCACGAGGGTCTGCATCATCGACGCGACGATGCCTCCCGCGGCGAGGACGGCGACGACGACCCCGGGGCGGGTGGTCGTGGCGGTGGTGCTGGGCATGGTGCTCCTGTCGGACGGCGGGTGGTGCGTGAGCCGATATGCTGGCTACACACGATGTGCAGTCTACACATGATTGCTGAAGGCAATGATGCCGCCGGGGTCGATCACCGATACTGGGCCTGACGGCGCACCACCGAGGAGAGGGCCCGATGGACGGCACGGCGGCACGGATCGAGCGCGAGACGATGCTCATCGGGAGGTACATGCACCTCGCGGAGCGCCAGAGCGTGCCCGAGCTGCGCCTCGAGCGCAGCGCCTACCTGCTGCTCAGCCGCCTGGTCGACGAGCCCCTCACGCTCGCCGAGCTCAGCACCGCGTTCGAGCTCGACGTGTCGACCCTCAACCGGCAGACGAGCGCGATGCTCAAGGAGGGCCTCGTCGAGCGCATCCCCGACCCCGCCGGAGGCATCGCCCGCCGGTTCCGGGTCACGCCCGCCGGCGCCCGGCGCCTCGACGCCGCGCGCACGAGCAAGGTCGCCGGCATCGACGCGCTCCTCGCGGGGTGGACCGACGCCGAGCGCGAGACGCTCGCCGCCGCGCTGCTGCACCTCAACGACACCGTCGAGGCACGCATGGGCAGCGCATGGCCCCGCCCCGACGTGGACCGCGACGTGCCGCCGCAGGACTGATCCCGCGACCGGACGCAACCTTCCGGCCCCCTGCTGCGTGGAAGAGGCAGGCACGTCGCCACGACGTGCGCCACCACTGGGGGCTGAGAGCATGAGCGTCATGAACGTCCCGTTCGGCACCGCCGCCGACCTCGCACGGGCGACGTCCGCGACCGACACGAGCACGACCGACCTGCGCGTCGAGGTCACCGGGCTGACCAAGGACGAGGAGTTCACCGCGTTCATGCGCTCGGCCGGCGGCAGCCTGCACCGCGCCGCGTACCTCCTGAGCGGCGACCGGCACCGCGCCGAGGAGCTCGTCCAGCACACCCTCGAACGCACCTACCGGCACTGGCGCACCGCACGCGAGGGCGACCCCCTCGTGTACGCGCGCCGCATCCTGACCAACCTGCGCATCGACACCTGGCGCCGCACGCGCCGCGAGCTGCTCGTCGACCACACCGACCCCTGCGCGGCCCCCGCGACGCGACCCGGCCCCGGGGCCGAGGCCGCCGAGACGGTCGAGGCCCGCGACGCCGTCGTCCGCGCCCTGCAGACCCTGCCGCCCCGCCAGCGCCGGATCGTCGTGCTGCGCTACATGCTCGACCTGAGCGAGGCCGAGGTCGCGCACGAGCTCGACATCACGGTCGGCACCGTCAAGTCCACGGCGTCCCGCGCCCTCGCCCGGCTGCGCGGCAGCTTCGACACCTGGAGCATCCGATGACCCGCACTCCCCCGCACGGACGCACGACCTCCCTCGCGCCGCCCGCCGACGGGACGCCCGCCGACGACGCGCTCGTCGCCCACCTGCGGACCGCCGCGGCCGCCGTGCCCGAGGTCCCCGTCGACGTCGAGCGCACGCTGCGACGCACCAAGCGGCACGTGCGGCAGCGCCGCGCGACGATCACCGCCACGATCGGGGCGTGCGCGGTCGCGGGTCTCGTGCTCGTGCACCCAGGCACGACGTCGTTCGTGGCGGCGCCCCTCGCCGGGTCGGCACCCGCCGCCCACGCGACGCTGCACGCCGAGGGCGGCTCGGTCCCCGACGGCGTGCAGGTGCCAGGGACCATGACCGCGCACCGCCTCTCGGGCTCGACCGTGCTCGTCGAGACGGGCCTGCCGACCGGGTCCGGCGACGACGAGTTCGCACTCGTCGTGCGGCGCACCTCCGTGCCCGCCGAGGGGGAGGCCGAGCTCGTGTACCGCGTGGTGCGCGCGAGCCCGGACGACGTCGAGCACATGATCGCCGAAGGAAACGCGGGGCCCTGGGTGTTCGCCGTCGACCCGGGCCAGCGCGCCGACGACGACGGCCGCCAGCTCCTGGCCGCGGTCGCGCCGTCCGACGCGCTGACCCTCGCCGCGCTCACGCGCGGTGCGGTGCCCGACGCCGCAGCCCGCACCGCGGGCTTCGCCCTGCCCTGCTTCCCCCTGGGAGACCTCGGCTGGACCGCGGACGACGGCGACGACCTCTGCGTGACCGCCGCCCTCGTCGACGGCGGGGCGAGCACCCAGGACTGACGGCGCGACGCCCGGCCCGGGGCTCTTCGGGTGCCGGCGAAAACTTCCCCGACGGATGTCGTCACGAAACGGAACCTTCGCCCTCCCTGTCGCGTGTACGGATCATGAGGACGCACACGATCTCACCCGGACGCCGGGCACCGACCCGCCGTCGCACCGAGAACGTCCCGGGGTCCGCATGAGCGCCGCGAGCACGCACGCGGCGCTCACCGCGGGATCGCCGGGGACCGACCCCTCGTCGCGGACGTCGTCGCAGGGGGGCGACGTCCGCGTGGAGGTCGTCGGCACGACCCGGGCCGAGGAGTTCAGCGCGTTCATGCGCTCGGCCGTCGACCCGCTGCACCGCACCGCGTACCTCCTGTGCGGTGACCGGCACCGCGCCGAGGAGCTCGTGCAGCAGACGTTCGAGCGCACGTACCGGCACTGGCGCACCGCGCGCGAGGGCGACCCGCTCGTGTACGCCCGCCGGATCCTCGCCAACCTGCGGATCGACACCTGGCGCCGCACGCGCCGCGAGGTGCTCGGCGACCACACCGACCCCGCGGCAGACCTCGCCGCGCCCGCCGGCGCTCCGCCGCCCCGCGCAGGCACCGCCGAGGTCGACGACCGCGACGTCGTCGTGCGCGCCCTGCTCACCCTGCCCCTGCGCCAGCGCCGCGTCGTGGTGCTGCGCCACCTGCTCGACCTGACCGAGGCGGAGGTCGCCGAGGAGCTCGGCATGCCGCTCGGCACCGTGAAGTCCACCGCGTCCCGCGCGCTCGCGCGCCTGCGGACCACCCTCGAGACCGGGAGCGACCGATGAACGACACCACCCTGCCGCCCGCCGACGACGCCGCGTTCCTCGCCCGCCTGCGGGGCGCGGCCGACCACGCGCCGTCCGCGACCATGGACCTCGACGCCTCGTACCGGCGCACGCGGCGCCGTGCCGCCGCCCACCGCGCGGGGGCTCTCGGGGCCGTCGCGGCGTGCGTCGCTGGCGCCGCGTTCGCGATGCCCGGCGTCGTCGACCTCGGCGGGTCGGGCGGGCAGCACCACGCCCCGGCCGTCGCGGCGGGGGCGCCGGGCGCGGGGGCGAGCGGGAACGGCGTCCGGGCGGTCGCGCCGGTCGGGCTCGTCGCGCAGCCCGGCCTCACGGCACCGCACGACGCGACCGCCGAGCTGCTCGCGGACGGCACCCTCCTCGTGGACACGGGCCTCCGGGCCGACGCGGACACCGCGATCGCGCTCGCCATGCCGCGCTCGACCCTCGACGACCTGCGAGCGCCGGAGTCGGCTCCCCCCGTCCCCCCGGACGGCACCCCACCCCCCGGCGAGGGCTCGGACCACTTCCGGTTCCACGTGCTGCGCGTCGACGACGCGCTCCTGGCCGACATCCGCGCCGCGGGGACGGTCGCCCCGTGGCTGGACGACGCCGAGAGCGATTCCGTGACCTCGGACGCCGGCGACACGCTCTTCGCCTCGGTCGGGAGCCGGACGCCCAGCGTCACGATCCACTCCCGGGGCCAGGAGGCGGACGGCTCGGCCGACGTCGCGCGTCTCGACCTCGGGTGCCTGCAGCCGCTGCCCGCCGGGCTCGACGCCGAGATCTGCGTCGCCGCGGCGATGGTGGACCTGGACACGATCCCCCGGACGACCGTGACCGGCCCGGGCGAGTACTGAGAACCCCTGGGCCGAGCCCCTCAGGGCCGCGGCAGCAGACCGCGCAGCGCCGACCGCAGCCCGTACCCGTCGGGCGCCCCCACCGTGGCGGGGCGTCCGGCCGGGACGGGCAGCACGTCGTCCGCCACGGGCTGCGCGGGGCGCGGGCGCGTGACCCGGGTTGCGCCGCCGTCCTGCGGCACGGGCGTCCCGTGCGCGAGCACCTGCTGCGTGGGCGTGAGCCGGCGGATCGCGACCGCGGCCACGTGCTGCGGGTGCAGCGCGCACGCGCGGGCGTAGATCGCGGGGTCGTGCTGGCCGTCGTCGCCCACGAGGAGCCAGCGCACGTCGGGCAGCTCGCGCACCAGACGGTCGAGCGCCGCGTTCTTGTGCGCCGGGCCCGAGCGGAACCAGCCCGTGTTGGTCGGCCCCCAGTCGGTCAGGAGCATCGGCCCGGGCGGGAACCCGTGCCGGTCCATGAACCGGCGCAGCGTGTCCGCGGTGTTCCACGCGCCGGTCGACAGGTACACGAACGGCGCGTCGGGGTGCTCGCGCCGGATCGACGCGTAGAGCTCGGCCATGCCACGTACCGGCATGCGCGCGCTCGGGTGCCGCGCGAACGTGTTCCACGCCGCGACGAGCGGACGCGGCAGGGCGGTCACCATGACCGTGTCGTCGATGTCGCTCACGACGCCGAGCCGCGCGCCCGGCGCCACGACGTGCACGCGTCCGAGGACCGGGGCGCCCGCCCGCGTGCGGTACGCGACCTCGTGCCACCCGGGCGCGAGGTCGACGTCGACCGTCGCGTCGAGGTACCCGCCGCGGTCCGCGACCAGGTCGACCGTGACCGGGTCCTGCGTGCCGATCGTGACGCGCACGGGCTCGCCCGGCGCCGGGGCGGCGAAGAAGTTCCGGTACCCGCGGCGCTCGAACGCGGCGTCACGCCCGGGGAACCACGAGCGCGACGTCAGCAGCACCCGCCCCAGCACGCGCACGCGCGTCGTCGACCCGTACCCCGTGTGCGGGACGACGCGCGGCCGCCACCCGCGGGCGCGCAGCACCCGGCCGAGGACGGCGTGGTAGCGGTCCTCGACCCGGGCGGCCAGGTGCGGGCGCTGGGTCTCGGGGTCGTTCTCGACAGGACGGGGGCGGCGACCGGGGAGCGAAGGCATCACGACGGTTCTACCACCCGTCGCGTCCGCTCCCCAGCCGCCGCCCCCGGTCGTGCTCCGGACGTCAGGCCTCGAAGATGGTCCGGCCGTCCTTGATCGTGCGCACCACGGCGATCTCCTTGATCGCGTCCGGCTCGACCGTGAGCGGGTTCGCGTCGAGCACCGCGAAGTCCGCCTTCTTGCCCACCTCGATCGACCCGCGCGAGTCCTCCTCGTGGTACTCGTACGCGACGTTGATCGTGAGCGCCTGCAGCGCCTCGAGCGGCGTGACGCGCTGGTTCTCGCCGAGCACCACGCCGCCCGTGGAGCGCCGCACCACGGCCGTCCACAGGAGCTGCAGCGGGTTCATGGGCGTGACCGGGAAGTCGGAGTGGTTGGTCGGGCGCAGGCCCTTGTCGATCGCCGACCGCAGCGGCGAGATCCCGAACGCACGCTCCTCGCCGAAGTTCTTGAGGTGCGTGTCGCCGAACAGCCACGTGTGGATCGTGAACATCGACGGCGCGAAGTCGAGCTCGACGTACGCGTCGAGCTGGTCGGGCCGCATGACCTGCGAGTGGATCGGGATGGTGCGCCCGGGCGACGTCGCGCCCGCCGCGACCGCCGCACGGTGCGCCGCGATGAGCTGGTCGACGGCCGCGTCGCCGTTGCAGTGCGCGTAGACCTGGACCCCGTGCCGGTAGGCGAGCTCGACGATCGTGTCGGTCTCGGCCTGGTCGACCACCGCGATGCCGTGCCAGTGCTGCTCGCCGCTCGGGCCGCCCGTCACGTACTCCTCGGTCACGTGCGCGGTGCGCCCCTGCGGCGAGCCGTCGAGGATGAGCTTGGTGCCCGTGACCTCGTGGCCGCCGACCTCGGTGCCGATGATGCCCGCGTCGATCGCCTTCTGCAGGTCCGGGAAGAACACGAGCGACTTCACGTCGATGGGCAGCGGGTTCGCGGTCGCGCTCTCGCGGACCAACGTGACCGCCGCCATGTCGGCCGCGCCGTCCTGCGCGGCGACGTAGCCCCAGCGCGCGTACTCCGCCGCCATGGCCCGCAGCTCTTCCTCGCCCGCCGGCGGGAGCCTGAACATGAGCGGGAAGAACGCCTGCTCCCAGACCTCGCCCGAGGGCTCCTGCGTGCCGGGGACGCGCACGATCGACCCGCCGTCCGGGTCCGGCGTCTCGGCCGTGTACTCGAGGTCGCGCAGCACCGCCCCGTTGACCACGGCCCCGTGGTTCGAGATGTGGATGAGCGCCACGCGGTAGTCCGCGAACTCGGAGTCGAGGATCTCGGCCGTGACCTTGCCCCCGTCGTCCATCTCGTCCGGGTAGTAGCCCCACCCGAGGATCCAGTCGCCCGGCTGCGCGTCGTTGCGGTCGCGCGCCTCGCCGAGCTTGCGCAGCACGTCCTCGACCGTGCGCGTGTCGCCCACGGGCGGCGTGTGCAGCGCGGCGTGCTTGATGTACGGCGCGCCCGCGGTGATGTGGCTGTGCGGGTCGAGGAACCCCGGCACGACCGTGCGGCCCTCGAGGTCGAGCACCTCGGTGCCCTCGCCCGCGAGAGCCGTGATCTCGTCCGTCGTCCCGACGGCCGTGATGAGTCCGTCGGTCACGGCGACGGCCTCGGCGGTGGATCCCGCGTCGTCGACCGTGACGACGGTGGCGCGGGTCAGGATCAGGTCAGGAGTGGTCATGATCCGAGGCTAGGCCTGGCACCCTGCGACCGCGCGGGGAGGGCCGCCCGGGCACGCGACGTCCACCCTCCCGCCCCCGGATCGTCCCGCGGGCGTCACGTTCGAGCCCCTTCCAGCGCCCGCGATCGGGCCAGGACGTGACGCTCGACGCGGGACACGGCGTGTGGCGGACGCCGCGGGGCCGGGCTCCGGCACGGCGGACGCCGCGGGGCGGGCTCAGTCCGCGAGCGCCTGGCCGCTCATCGCGTGGATGCGGGTCATGACCTCGTCGGTGAGCTCGCGGCGCGCCTGGGCCGGCTTGGTGCCCGTGGTGATCTGCCGCGACGGGTCGATGGGCGCGCCGAACGAGACCTGCACGCGGTGGATGCGCGGGAGGCGCTTGCCGACGGGCTGGACCTTGTCGGTGCCGCGCACCGCGACGGGGACGACGGTCGCGTGCCCCGCGAGCGCGAGCCAGGCGACGCCCGTGTGGCCCTTGTGCAGCTTGCCGTCGCGCGAGCGCGTGCCCTCGGGGTAGATGCCGAACGCGCCGCCGCGGTTGAGCACCTCGAGGGCGTCCTCGAGCGAGCGCTGCCCGGCGCGCGGGTCGTCGCGCTGCACGGGGATGTGCCCGAGCGTGGTGAAGAACCAGCGGCTCACGCGGCCCTTGATCCCGGTGCCGGTGAAGTACTCGGCCTTGGCGAGGAACGTGACGTGCCGGGGGGCGACGATCGGGATGATGAGCGAGTCGACGAACGAGATGTGGTTGCTCGCGAGGATCACCGGGCCGGTGCGCGGGATGTTGCGGAGCCCCGTGACCTGCGGGCGCAGGAACGCGTACGCCAGCAGCGACAGCAGCAGCTTGAGGACCCGGTACGTCATCGCACCATTGTGCACCGGACCTTCACATGCCCTGCGCGGGTCGTTGGCGGACGGGGCGCCGCGTCGGTGGCCCCGAGCCGCCACGGTCCCACTCCTCGGGACGGGCTTGGCCCGGATGCTGGGCGCGCCTACGATCGAGGCCAAGCCATCCAGAGCGGTCGAGAGTCCTGGCTCGTCGACACCGCAGCAACCCCCCAACGGAAGCCTCCCGCGGGAACGGGTGCTACAGCCAGGTCCGATGGAGAGACCATGTACTCAGAGGCATCCCTTCCGCGCACCCCTGGTGCCGTCCGTCCGGCGCGCGCCCGATGAGCGTCGCCGACGTCGTCGCCGCGGGCGTCGCACGCACCCGACCCACGATCTCGTTCGAGCTCATGCCCCCGCGCAACCCGGCGGCGGCCCCGAAGTTCTGGGACACCGCGAGCCGTCTCGTCGCCGCGCGCCCCGACTTCATCTCGGTCACCTACGGCGCGGCCGGCAACGACCGCGACACCGCGCGGACCGTCGTCGGGCACCTGATCAAGTCGACGCCCGTGCTGCCCATCGCGCACCTGACCTGCGTGGGGGCGTCGCGCGACGACGTCTCCGAGGTCATCTCCGACTTCCTCGACGAAGGCGTGCGGAGCTTCCTCGCGCTGCGCGGCGACCCGCCCAAGGACCAGCCCGACTGGCTCCCGGCCGAGGGGTCGGTCGCCTCGTCGATCGAGCTCGTCGACCTGCTGCGCGAGGTCGAGGCGCACCGCTGCGCGGCGAGCGCGAGCACGGCCCTGCGCGGCGCGGCCCGCCCCCTGACGATCTGCGTCGCGACGTTCCCCGACGGCAACCGCGACGCGGGCACGACGCGCGCGCAGGAGGTGACCCGCCTGCTGGAGAAGCAGCACGCGGGCGCCGACTTCGCGATCACCCAGCTGTTCTACGAGGCCTCCTCGTACACCGACTTCGTGACGGAGGCCCGTGATGCGGGCGTCACGATCCCGATCCTCGCGGGGATCCTGCCCATGACCGAACCGCGTCGCCTGCACCGCGTCGAGGAGCTCACCGGGGTGCCCGCACCCCGGGAGGTCGTCGCCGCGCTCGAGGCGGCG
This sequence comes from Sediminihabitans luteus, assembly GCF_002797595.1. Taxonomy (GTDB): domain Bacteria; phylum Actinomycetota; class Actinomycetes; order Actinomycetales; family Cellulomonadaceae; genus Paraoerskovia; species Paraoerskovia lutea. Next base: position 152,042 of record NZ_PGFE01000005.1, on the reverse strand, counting down.
CCCGACGACGACGCACGGCACGCGCTCGGCATCGACCGCACCGTCGCGCTCGCCCAGGAGGTCCTCGACGCCGGCGCGCCGGGGCTCCACGTCTACACGTTCAACAAGTACCAAGCAGCACTCGACCTGCTCGAGGGTGTCCACCTCGGCGGCGGGACTCGCGTCCCGGACCTGGCCAGCGGGCCGTGGGTCAGTGGTTCGACCACCACGACCGAAGGACACATCGCATGACCACCACGACCACCCCCACGCCCTTCGCAGGCGGCACCGTGCTCGGCTACCCCCGCATCGGGCGTCGCCGCGAGCTCAAGAAGGCCGTCGAGGCCTTCTGGGCCGGCACGACGTCGGCCGACGAGCTCGAGGCGACGGCCGCGCAGATCCGCCTCGCGACCCTGCGCCGCCTCGTCGAGCTCGGCCTCGACCCGACCGACGGCTCGGTGCCCGGGTCGTTCTCGTACTACGACCAGGTCCTCGACGCCTCGGCCCTCCTCGGCGCCGTGCCCACGCGCTTCGCGTCCCTCGTCGGGGCGGACGACGCCCCCGCGGGCGACGCCCTCTCGCTCGCCGGGTACTTCACGGTCGCCCGCGGCCAGGGCGACCGCGCACCGCTCGAGATGACCAAGTGGTTCGACACCAACTACCACTACCTCGTGCCCGAGATCGGCCCGGACACCGCGTTCTCGCTCGCGTCCGACCGCGTCGTGCGCGAGTTCGTCGAGGCCCGCGACGCGGGCGTCGTGACCCGGCCCGTCGTCGTCGGCCCCGTGACCTACCTGCTGCTGGCCAAGGCCGCGGACGACGCACCGGCGGGCTTCTCGCCGCTGAGCCGGCTCGAGGACGTCGTGCCGGTCTACGTCGAGCTGCTGCGCCGCCTGGCCGCCGAGGGCGCGCCGTGGGTCCAGCTCGACGAGCCGATCCTCACGAGCGACTCGATCGACGTGCCCGTCGCCGAGGCCCTCGCCGCCGTGACGACCGCGTACGGGGCGCTCACCACGGCGCCGGTCGGCGCGGGCCGCCCCGCGATCCTCGTCGCGACGCCGTTCGGCGGCCTCGCGACGCAGGACGCGGACGCGCTCTCGACCCTCGCCGCGACCGACGTCGAGGGCGTTGCGCTCGACCTGGTCAAGGGCTCCCTGCCGGACGCCGCCACGTACCCGGGCCTCGCCGGCAAGACCGTCGTGGCGGGCGTGGTCGACGGGCACAACGTGTGGCGCGCCGACCTCGCCGCGAAGCTCGACGTGCTCGACGGCCTGGCCGCGCTCGGCGCCGGGGCGCTCGCGGTGGGCACCTCGACCTCGCTCCAGCACGTGCCGCACGACGTCGACGACGAGACGTACGCCGCGACGTCCGCCGAGGCCTCGGGCACGACGCTCGACCCGCGCCTGCGCGAGTGGCTCGCGTTCGCCGACCAGAAGGTCGTCGAGGTCGCCACGCTCGCGCGCGGGCTCGCGCAGGGCCGCGCCGCGGTCACCGCCGAGGTCGACGCCGCCACCGCGGCCGTCACGTCCCGGGCCACGGCCGCGGGCGTCGTCGTCCCGGCGGTGCGCGAGCGCGCCGCGGCACTGACCGAGGCCGACTTCACGCGTGCCGCGTACGCCGAGCGGGCCGCCGCGCAGCAGGCCGCGCTCGACCTGCCGCCGCTGCCGACCACGACGATCGGCTCGTTCCCGCAGACGCCCGAGATCCGCCGGGCGCGCGCCCTCAACGCGCGCGGGGCGCTCGCCGACGCGGACTACGCGCAGCAGATGCAGGACGAGATCCGCCGCGTCGTCGCGCTCCAGGAGGAGATCGGCCTCGACGTGCTCGTGCACGGCGAGCCCGAGCGCAACGACATGGTGCAGTACTTCGCGGAGCTGCTCGACGGCTTCGCGGTGACCGCGAACGGCTGGGTGCAGTCGTACGGCTCGCGGTGCGTGCGCCCGCCGATCCTGTGGGGCGACGTCGCGCGGCCCGCACCCATGACGGTCGAGTGGTCGGCGTTCACCGCGTCGCTCACCGACAAGCCCGTCAAGGGCATGCTCACCGGGCCCGTCACGATCCTCGCGTGGTCGTTCGTGCGCGACGACCAGCCGCTCGGCGACACCGCCAACCAGGTCGGCCTCGCGCTGCGCGACGAGCTCGCCGACCTCGAGGCCGCCGGCATCGGGATCATCCAGGTCGACGAGCCCGCGCTGCGCGAGCTCCTGCCGCTGCGCCAGGCCGACCACGCCGCGTACCTCGACTGGTCGGTGCGCTCGTTCCGGCTCGCGACCTCGGGCGTGCGCACCGAGACGCAGGTGCACACGCACCTGTGCTACTCGGAGTTCGGCGAGGTCATCGGCGCGATCGACGGGCTCGACGCCGACGTGACGTCGGTCGAGGCCGCCCGCTCGCGCATGGAGATCGTGCCCGAGCTGCGCGACGCCGGGTACTCGCGCGGGATCGGCCCGGGCGTGTACGACATCCACAGCCCGCGCGTGCCGTCGGTCGAGGAGCAGACCGAGCTGCTCGCGCTCGCGGTCGGGTCGATCGACCCGCGCGTGGTGTGGGCGAACCCGGACTGCGGCCTCAAGACGCGCCGCTACGAGGAGACCGTGCCGTCGCTCGAGAACCTCGTCGCCGCGACGCGAGCCGTGCGCGCGACGCTCGCGTGATCCGTTGAGGCGCGCCTTTGCGCCGAGATAGAACTGAGCGGCCGAGATAGAGGTCTGAGACCTCTATCTCGGCCGCTCACGTCTATCTCGCGGGCGTCGCCGTCACCGCCATCGCGCGAGCCCTGCCGTCACTGCGGCGGTTCGAACACCTCTGGGTGGTCCGCGACGTACTCCCGGGCCGCCTCGCGCACCGTGACCAGCTCGGCGGCGACCGCGGCCAGGTCGTCGTCGTACTTCTCGACGACCTGGGCCTGCTCGTCCGCGAAGACCTGCGCGACCGTCTCGGTGAACCGGGTCTCCTGCTTGCAGGCGACGTACGTGACGGCGAGGCCGATCTGCTCCTCGTCGATCACGTTCTCGTCCGCCCCGACCACGAAGGTCTCCGGGTCGGGCTCGAGCCCTTCCCGTCGCAGGCAGTCGTCGAGCTCGGCGCGCGCCGCGACGACGGCCTCCGAGGTGCGCGCGCGCTCGTCGGCCGCCCCGAACTCCGCGAGCCACGGGCCGGGTCCGCTCGGCAGCCGGAAGGCCTTCTGGCCCGGCGCGTCGTAGCACTCCAGCACGGCCTCCTGGTCGGCCGCGCTCATCGCATCGTTGACCTCCAGGACCTGAGCGAGCGCTGCCGGGTCCCCCGGCACGCCGTAGTCCTCCGGCACGACGCCGCCCTCGCGCAGGTCGGCGTCCGACAGCGTCGGCGAGACGAACCCGAACTTCTCCGCCTGCCAGGTCGTCCACGGCCCGAACAGGCCCTCGGAGCGGTAGATCTCGTTCTCGATGGGCGCGGGCGCCATGAAGCTGATGCCCGCCTCGCGGGCGCACCCGACCGCCATCGCCTGGGACGCGGAGGCCAGAAGGCCCGAGTCGGTCCGCTGAGGGATGTACTCGTCGATCGGCAGGCGGATCTCTCCGCGCTCCTCGTCGAGCACCACGACCCCCGCGGCGCCCGACGGGGCGTCGTCGGGCGCACACCCGGCGAGAGTCACGAGCAGAGCGCCTGCCCCCACGGCCACCGCACGACGACGAACGTTCACGCATCCCCCTGAGCTCTCCCCGGGGGGACCGCCCCCCTGGCTCGCGCACCGTAGCGACGGGCGACCGGGGATCAGCACGGCGTCCGCATGGCGGATGTCCCGCGCGTGCGGTCGACGCACGGCCGTCGGGGTTCAACGCACGGACGTCAGCGCGCGGAGCGCGTCTGCGTCAGGGTTCCGCGCGCAGCGGCGTCGCGCTCAGCGCTCGGCCGCGTCAGGACCCAACCGGGTCAGCGCTCAGCGCGAGCGCAGCGACATCGGGATGAGGTACGCGAGCGTGCAGGCGATCAGCCCGCCGCCGAACAGCCCGGCACCCGCGCCGAAGCTGTCCTTGGTCGCGCCCTCGCCCATGAGCCAGAAGCCGGCGAGCAGGAGCACCGAGGTGATGACGAACAGCACGACGCCCGAGACGCCCTGGTTCTGGTCCTCGGGCGCCTCGGTCGGGCGGCCCTGCGTCGTGTCGGTGCTCATGGTTCCTCCGGGAAAGTCTTGGGGCGGCCTTCGGCCGCTCGTCACACGGTACCCGCAGAGCCTGCACGACTCCCACTCGCGTCCGCGCGCGACGTCCGACCCGGGCCCGGCGACGTCCGACGTCGTGCGAGGCCGGGCCCGCCATAGCCAGCCCTTCGCGGTCTCGCACGCCGGGAGGCCCGGAATTCCGCCGTCGCGCTCGTCACACCTGTTCAGGGTGCGAGCAAACCCCCGCACTGGAATGGTCCTTCTTGAGCAACCCTCAGATACACGACGAAACGGAGCACACCATGGGATTCCTCGCATTCGTCATTCTCGGCCTCATCGCCGGCCTCATCGCCCGGGCCATCCTGCCGGGCAAGCAGACCGGCAGCCTTCTCGTCACGCTCCTCCTCGGCGTCCTGGGCGCGTTCCTGGGCGGCTGGATCGGCTCGCAGCTCTTCGGCGGCGGCCTGGAGGAGTTCTTCGACATCAAGACCTGGCTGCTCGCGATCCTCGGCTCGGTCATCGTGCTCGGCGTCTACGGCGCGATCCGCCACCGCTCGCACGCCTGACGTCCTGCCGACCACGGGGTCGTGCACACGGTTCACCTCGAACCCTGTGCACGACCCCGTGGTCGTTCCCGCCGTAGCCTGACGTCATGAGCCAGGTCCCGTTCCGCCAGGTCGACGTCTTCACCGCGGTCCCGTACGCGGGCAACCCCGTCGCGGTCGTGCTCGACGCGACCTCGATGTCGGACGACGCGATGGCGGCCTTCGCGCGGTGGACGAACCTCTCCGAGACGACGTTCGTCCTGCCGCCCACGCCCGGCACGCGCGCCGACTACCGCGTGCGGATCTTCACACCCGGCGGCGAGCTCCCGTTCGCCGGCCACCCGACGCTCGGCACCTGCCACGCCTGGCTCGAGGCCGGGGGCGTCCCCGCCACGCAGGGGGCGGACGGCGCGGGCGTCGTCGTGCAGGAGTGCGGCGTCGGTCTCGTGCAGGTCCGCCGGGACGACGCCGGACGCCTGGCCTTCGCGGCCCCGACCCCCACGACCGACGAGCCCGTCGACGACGCGACGCTCGCCTCGATCGTGGCCGGTCTCGGGATCGACGCCGCGGACGTCGTCGACCACCGGTTCGTCGACAACGGGCCCGGGTGGCGCAGCGTGCTGCTGCGCTCGGCCGAGCAGGTGCTCGCGCTCGCGCCCGACATGACGCGGCTGGGCGTGCCGGTCGGGGTCGTCGGACCATACGGCTCGGGGGCTGCGGGCACGGTCGCTGGGAGCGCGGGGACTGGGAACGCGGGGGCTGCGGGGACGGTGGCCGGGGACACGGTGGCCGGGTCGACCACCACCGGCCCGGGCGGCGCCGCGTTCGAGGTGCGCGCGTTCGTGCCCGACCTCGGCGTGCCCGAGGACCCGGTCACGGGGAGCCTCAACGCCGTGCTCGCGCAGTGGCTGATCCCCGCAGGGCGCGCCCCGCACCGGTACGTCGCGAACCAGGGCACGGCGCTCGGGCGGGCCGGGCGCGTCGCGATCGAGAACGTCGACGGCCAGGTCTGGGTCGGCGGCGACACCGTGACGTGCGTCGAGGGCACGGTCCGCACGGCCTGACCCCGCGCCGTCCGCCCCGCGCCGTCCGACCTCACGCGACCCCGCGCCGTCCGGCCTCACGCGACCCCGCGCCGTCCGACCACGCGAATCGATTCGATAGACTCGGGCACATGACCCCCTCCTCGACCGTCGCCCGGGCGCGCTGGTCCCTCCTCGTGCTGTTCGCGGTGATGGGGCTCACGTTCTCGAGCTGGCTCACGCGACTGCCGTCGATCCGCGAGGACCTCGACGTCACCTCCACGCAGCTCGGGAGCCTGCTGATCGTCGGCGCTGTCGGCTCGCTCGCCGCGGTGATCGTCACGGGCGCGGTCGTGAGCCGGTTCGGCAGCCGCACCGTGCTGTACGTGACCGCGGTCGGCAACATGGTCGGGTTCGGGATCCTCGCGCTCGGCGTCGCGACCGGCTCCGTCGAGCTCTTCGCGGTCGGCGCGTTCCTCAACGGCGTGTGCGGGGCGGCGTCGAACATCCCGATCAACCTCAACGGGGCGATCATCGAGCAGCGCGTGGGCCGCGCGATCCTGCCGCACTTCCACGCCGCGTTCTCGATCGGCGCCGCGCTCGGCACGCTCGTCGGCGCCTGGTTCTCGGCCGCGCACGTCTCCGCGAGCGCCCACATCCTGATCGTCGCGGTCGTCGTCGGCGTCGTCCGGCTCGCGCTGATCGGGCCCGCGTCGGCCCTGCAGCCCCCGACGATCGGCGGGCGCTCCGCGCACGTCGACGGCACGCCCCGCCCGCGCGGCGCCGCGGTGCGCAGCGCGCTGAGCGCGTGGACCGAGCGCCGCACGGTGCTGATCGGGCTCGTGATCCTCGCCGGCTCGCTCTCGGAGGGCTCGGCGGGCAACTGGCTGAGCATCTCGGTCGTCGACGGGTTCGACCAGAAGGAGGCCGTGGGTTCGCTCGCCTACGGGACGTTCATCGTCGCGATGACGGTGTTCCGCATGGCCGGCACGCGGGTCATCGACCGGTACGGGCGCGTCACGGTGCTGCGCGCGTCCGCGGTCTCGTCGCTCGTCGGCCTGCTCGCGTTCGGGCTCTCGCCGAGCATCGTGCTCGCCTGGGTCGGGATCGTGCTGTGGGGCTTCGGGGCCGCGCTCGGCAACCCGATCGCGATCGCCGCGGCCTCGGACGACCCGACGCGCGCCGCGGCCCGCGTGTCCGTCGTGACGTCGTTCAGCTCGATGGCGCAGCTCAGCGCTCCCCCGCTGCTCGGCCTGCTGGCCGACGGGATCGGTGCGCGGCACGCCCTGCTCACGATCTGCGCCGCGACCGTGCTGAGCTTCGTGCTCGCGGGCCAGGTCGCGCCTCTGCGCACCAAGAGCGCCCCGACCGACGTCGACGACGCCCAGGCCGGCCCCGGCGCACCCGCCGACCCGCCGCTCGACCCGATCGTCGCGGACGTCACGCCCGACGGGGGAAGCACGACGGCCGGCGGGACGTTGTCGCGAGGGTGACCCTCTCCAGCACCTCCCGCGTCCCCCTGTCCGTGCTCGACCTCGCTCCCGTGGGCACGGGACAGACGTCGTCCGACGCGCTCGCCGCCTCGACGCTCCTCGCGCAGGCCGCGGACGACGCCGGGTACGCGCGGTTCTGGGTCGCCGAGCACCACAACATGGCCGCGGTCGCCTCGACCACGCCGCCCGTGCTCATCGCGCACCTGGCCGCGCGCACCGAGCGCATCAGCGTCGGGTCGGGCGGCGTGATGCTGCCCAACCACGCGCCGCTCGTGGTCGCCGAGCAGTTCGCGATGCTCGAGGCCCTGCACCCGGGACGCATCGACCTCGGCATCGGTCGCGCACCCGGCACCGACCCGCGCACGGCCGCGGCGCTGCGCCGCAGCACCGACACGCTCGGCGTCGAGGAGTTCCCGCAGCACCTGCTCGAGCTGCGCGACGAGCTCTCGCCCACCCCCCAGGGCACGTTCCGCGGGACGCCGCACGCGACGTCCGCCCCCCGGATGTGGCTGCTCGGGTCGTCGCCGTACTCCGCGCAGGTGGCCGCCGCGCTGAGCCTGCCGTACGTGTACGCGCACCACTTCAACACCGGGATCACGGTCGACGCGGTGCAGGCCTACCGCGCGGCGTTCCGCCCGAGCGAGGCCATGCCGGCGCCGCACGTCATGGTCAGCGCGTCGGCGATCGTCGCCGAGACGCGCGAGGAGGCCGAGTTCCTCGCCGGACCGTCGCGGGTCATGGCGCTCGCGCTGCGCACGGGGCGCGGGTTCGGCCCGATCGTGACGCCCGAGGCCGCCGCCTCGCGGGGCTTCACGGCCGAGGAGAAGCTCCTGCTCGAGCACCTGCCCGGCACCCAGGTGGTCGGGACCGCGGACGACGCCGTCGCCTACCTCGACCGGCTCGTCGACGAGACCGGGGCCGACGAGGTCATGGTCACGGGCACCGCGCACGCGGTCGAGACCCGCATCGACACGCTGCGCCGCCTCGCCGCGGCCTGGTAGCCCCACCGCCGAACGCGCGATCCGTCACGGAAATCTCGCGAAACGCGTGACTCATGGCGCGTTCGGCGGTGGAACAGCGGCGCGGGCCCGGCGCGGCCACACCGTGTAGCTGATCGCCCAGAGCACGTCGATCACGAGCACCACGAGCGCGAGCGACACCGCGCTCTGGAGCGCCTCGGTGCGCTCGGCGTCGCGCACCCAGGCGGTCATCGCCCCGACGATCGCCGCCGCGACGGCCGCCGCGAGCATCGTGCGCAGCACGTCGGTCCAGCACTTGACCGCGTAGGCGCGACCGTCGAGACGCACGGGCGCGGGTCCGCCGTCGAACCGGTGCGCGAACCGCACGTCGGCCCAGCGGATCATCGCGTGCCCGTACGCGACCGAGACGCCGATGTAGAGCGCCGCGAGGCCGTGCGCGAACGTCGCGGTCGCGCCCCGCGACAGGTCGACCGTGACCGCGACCAGCAGCACGACGTCGACGAGCGGCGCGAGCGCGAGCAGCACCGCACCCAGGCGTCGGCGGCGCAGCGGGTACCGGGCGACGAGCCCCGCGAGGATCGCGACCCAGAATCCGATCTCGCACGCGACGATCAGCCCGAGCACCATGTGCACCCCCTGCACCCGCCGCGCACGCGACGTCGTCGGGCCGCGCGACCGTCGCACTCCCCCTCGTCGAACGTAGCACCGTGTCCGCTATGTTCTCCGGGTGACCCCACCACCCGTCCTCGGCCCGGACGACGACGTCGTGGCCGCCGTCGGGCGCGTGCCGCGCCGCATCACGGTCGCGGGCGTCGCGGGAGCGGGCAAGTCGACCTGGAGCGCGCGCATCGGTGCGGCGCTCGACCTGCCGTACACCGACGTCGACGGGCTGTTCCACGGCCCCGGGTGGACGCCGCGCCCCGAGTTCGTCGACGACGTCACCGCGCTCGTCGCGCAGGACCGCTGGGTCGCCGAGTACAACTTCGGCGCCGCACGGCCGCTGCTGCTGGGTCGCGCCGAGGTGCTGCTCTGGCTCGACCTGCCGACCTGGCGCACGATGCGCCAGGTCACCGCCCGCACGTGGCGACGCTGGCGCACGCACGAGGTGCTGTGGAACGGCAACGTCGAGCCGCGGTTCTTCTCGACCCTGCGCGCCGAGGAGAACATCGTCGTCTGGTCCTGGACCAAGCGCCGCTCGCTGCGCACCCTGCCGGACGACGTCGCCGCGGTCGCGCCGCACGTGGTCGTGGTCCGGGTCAGGTCGCACGCGCAGGCCGAGCGGTGGCTCGCGCGACTCACGGGCTGAGAGCTCCCGCCGACCGCCCACCGCCCCGAACGCCCAACGCCCAACGCCCGGACACCCACCGTCCGAACGCCCACCGCCGAACGTGCGATCTGTCCTCGATTCTGCGCGAAAACCGTGACGGATCGCGCGGTCGGCCGTGGGTTCGGACCGCGGTGGGTGCGGTCGCGGCGGGCAGCTAGACGAAGGCGATGATCAGACCGAAGATCACGATGCCGACGGCGCCGAGGATCACGCCTGCGAGCGCACGACCACGCGCGGCGCGCCCTGTCACGAGGGACACGACGCCGAGGACGAGGCCGACGATCGCGAGGATCACGCCGATCAGCGGGATCCAGCTGAGCGTCACGCCCAGGATCCCGAGCACGAGCGCCGACGTCCCGAGACCCGTCGGCGGGGCCGCGCGGTATGCGCCGTACTGGGCCGAGCCATGGCCGGCCGGGTACTGCTGGTTCGGGTACTGCTGGTTCGGGTACTGCTGGACGGGATACTTCTGCCCGGAGTAGCTCTGCCCCGGGTACTGCTGGTTCGGGTACTGCTGGTCTTGGTACTGCCCCGGGTACTGCTGGGCTGGGTACGGCGTGGCCGGCGGGTACTGCACAGGATTCTGGGGGTTCGGGTACGACTGCCCCGGATACTGCTGGTGCGGGTACTGCTGGTTCGGGTACGACTGACCCTGGGAGGGCTGCCCCGGGTACTGCTCGGGCGGCGGCGTCGGCTCGGGCTTCTTCGCGTACGGGTCGTACGGCTCGCTCATGGCTGGCTCCTGGGGGTGCGGCGTGCGGGGCTGGGGACGCTCAGGTGCGCGGTGCTCAGGTGCGCGGTGAGCGCCTCGACGATCGGCACGTCGGCGTCGAGCCACGGGACGTCGAACCATCGTCCCACCGGGAGCCAGCGCACGGCGTCGTGCGCGTCGAGCGTCACGGGGGTCCCCCGGGTGATGCGCGCGAGCCAGAGCCGCATGTCGTGCCGGTCGGTGATGGGCCAGGCGCCGCCGTCGGGGGCGGGGATCTCGGCGCCGAGCTCGACCGCGACGTCAAGCTCCTCGCGCAGCTCGCGGTGCAGCGCGTCGACCGGGTCCTCGTCGGGCTCGACCTTGCCGCCGGGGAACTCCCACCGACCCGCGAGGGCCGGGGGCGCCGTCCGACGCGCGGCGAGGAGTGTCGTGGGGGTGTGCAGGTCGTCGACGATCGCGGCGGCCACGACGAGGCGTCGCGGGCTCATGCTGGTCCGCCGCTGATCCGGACGGTCCTCGTGCTCGCGTGCCTGCGCCTCATGCCCGCATGGTGCCACGCGCGTGTGTCGCGAGCGTGTCGTGCGTGCTGCCGGGCGTGCGGACCGCCGGGTCAGCGCAGCCCGGCACCCTCGGCCCAGCGGACGGCCTCGGCACGCGTCGAGACGCCGAGCTTGCGGTACAGGCTGCGCACCTGGGACTTGACGGTGTTGCGCGTGACGAACAGCTTGGTCGCGATCTGCTCGAGGGTGACGTCCTCGGACAGGTTCGACAGCACGACGCGCTCGCGGCGCGTCAGGGGTGCTCCCAGGGTGGGTGCGGTGGCCGGGCGGCTCAGCTCGACGGTGCTCATGGCTCCTCCAGACGTCTCCGGGCCCCCGCGTCGTTCGCGAGCTTCTTCACCCGGCGTTGTGCCTACACGAGAAGGGACGACCGTGACCCTGGTTCATGACGCGATACTCCACGTCGAATTCACATCCGTCTCACATCCCGGGACGCACTCCGAGATTTCCCAGTGTCCTCGCGGTTCCGGGGGTTGTCGCGCTGTGGATGACGGATGTCATGGGAACTGGTCGAACAGGACATGAACGACAAAGGGCCGGCACGGTCACCCGTGCCGGCCCTCCACGCCTCGGCGCGCCCGCGGGTCAGGCCCCGACGAACGCCTCGTACTCGGCAGCGGTCAGCACCGGGCCCACCTCGGTCACGTCGACCTTGACGAGCCAGCCGTCGCCGTACGGGTCGTTGCCGACCGTCTCGGGCGAGTCCACGGCCGCCTGGTTGACCTCGACGACGGTGCCCGTGACGGGCGAGTAGAGCTCCGAGACCGACTTGGTCGATTCGATCTCGCCGAACACCTCGCCCGCGGTGACGGCCGTGCCGACCTCGGGCAGCTCGAGGTACACGAGGTCGCCGAGCGCCTCGGCGGCGTTCGCGGTGATCCCGACGACGGCGGGCGACGAGCCGTCCAGCCACTCGTGCTCGTTGGTGTACTGCAGGTTCTCGGGGAACGCGTTGGACATCGGTGGCTCCAGGGTCAGCAGGGGTGGGGGCGGGCTCGCGGGCGGGGTGCCACCGAGCCTAGGGCGGACGGCGCGTGCCGTCCTGCGCGTCGGGCGCGCAGCAGGGTCGGGGTCAGGTGCGCGTGTAGAAGGGGAGGGCGACGACGACGAACGGCTCGCGGCGACCGCGCACGTCGACCTCGACCTGGGTGCCCTCGGCCGAGATCTCGGGCGTCACGTACGCCATCGCGATCGGGTACCCGAGCGTCGGCGAGGGCACGCCCGAGGTCACGCGACCGAGGGGGAACTCCATGCCGGGCACGAGCACGTCGTAGCCCGCACGGGCCGGACGACGGCCCGCGCCGCGCAGCCCGACGAGCACGCGCGCCGGGTCGCTGGCCTTGCGCGCCTCGAGCGCGGCACGCCCGACGAAGGGCAGCGGGGCGCCGTCCGCGTCGGTCTTGTCGAGCTTGACGACCCGGCCGAGCCCGGCCGCATACGGCGTGAGGGTCGCGTCGAGCTCGTGGCCGTACAGCGGCATCCCGGCCTCGAGGCGCAGGCTGTCGCGCGCGCTCAGGCCCGCGGGCACGAGCCCGAGCGGGGTGCCCGCGGCGAGCACCGCGCGCCACAGGGCGGGCGCCTGCGCGGCGTCGACGAACAGCTCGAAGCCGTCCTCGCCCGTGTAGCCGGTGCGCGCGACGAACGCGTCGATCCCGGCGACGGACGCCGGGGCGCCCGCGTAGTACTTCATGTCGCGGACGGCGGGGACGTCGTCCGCGGCCGTGAGGCCCACGACGATCTCGGCGGCGCGCGGGCCCTGGACGGCGACCAGCGCGGTCTCGGCGGCCTGGTCGGTCACGGTCGCGTCGAAGCCCTCGGCGCGCGCGTCGAGCTCGCGCGTCACGAGCGGGGCGTTGCCGGCGTTCGCGACGACCATGAACACGTCGTCGGCCTTGCGGTAGACGACGAGGTCGTCGAGCACCGAGCCGTCCTCGGCGCAGATCATCGTGTACCGGGCGCGGCCCGGCGTCACCGCGGTCAGGTTCCCCACGAGCGCGTGGTCGAGCGCGGCGGCGGCCTGCGGCCCCGACACCTCGATCTCGCCCATGTGGGACAGGTCGAACAGGCCCGCGGCCGCGCGCACCGCGGTGTGCTCGGCGATGTCGGAGCCGTAGCGCAGCGGCATCTGCCACCCGCCGAAGCTCGTGAGCGCGGCGCCGAGGGCGACGTGCTCGTCGTGCAGGGGGCTGAGGCGGTCCTGGGCGTCGGTGCCCTCGGTCGTGTCGGTCATGAGGTCATCCTCTCGGGTCTGCGAGCGTCACGTCCCGGCCCCGCGCGGGGGCGCTGAAAGGGCCGGGACGTGACGCTCGGGCGGAGCGGGCGGGCGGGCAGGTCAGGCGTCGACGTCCTCGTACTCGCTCAGCGGCGGGCACGCGCACACGAGGTTGCGGTCGCCGTGCGCGCCGTCGATCCGCCGCACGGGCGGCCAGTACTTGCCCGCGCGCAGCGACGGCACGGGGAACCCGGCGAGCTCGCGCGGGTACTTCTTGTCCCAGTCGTCCGCCATGACCGACGCCGCGGTGTGCGGCGCGTTGCGCAGCGGCGACTCCTCGACGCTCCAGCGGCCCTGCGCGACCGCGTCGATCTCCTCGCGGATCGCCGCCATGGCCGTCACGAACCGCTCGAGCTCGCCGAGGTCCTCCGACTCGGTCGGCTCGACCATGAGCGTTCCCGCGACCGGGAAGCTCAGCGTGGGCGCGTGGAACCCGTAGTCCTGCAGGCGCTTGGCGACGTCCTCGGCCGTGACGCCCGTCGCGGCCGTGAGCGGCCGCAGGTCGAGGATGCACTCGTGCGCGACCAGCCCGGCGGGGCCCGTGTAGAGCACCGGGAAGTAGGGCGCGATGCGCCGCGCGAGGTAGTTCGCCGCGAGGATCGCGGTCTCGGACGCCGCGCGCAGCCCGTCCGGGCCCATGAGCGCGACGTACGCGTACGAGATCGGCAGGATCCCGGCCGAGCCGTAGGGTGCGGCGGCCACGGGCGTCCCGGCCGCGGACGACGTCCCCGCGGTCCCGGCGCCGGCGACCGGCGAGGCGGGCAGGAACGGCACGAGGTGCTCGGCCACCGCGACCGGGCCCACGCCGGGGCCGCCGCCGCCGTGCGGGATGCAGAACGTCTTGTGCAGGTTCAGGTGCGACACGTCGCCGCCGAACTCGCCCGGGCGCGCGAGCCCGACGAGCGCGTTGAGGTTCGCGCCGTCGATGTAGACCTGCCCGCCCGCGGCGTGCACGAGGTCGCACACCTCGCGCACGTGCTCCTCGAACACGCCGTGCGTCGACGGGTACGTGATCATGATCGCGGCGACCGTCGCGGCGTGCTTGTCGAGCTTGGCGCGCAGGTCGTCGAGCAGGATCTCGCCGTCGTCGGCCGTCGCGACGACCACGACGCGCAGCCCCGCGAGCGCCGCCGACGCCGCGTTGGTGCCGTGCGCCGAGGCCGGGATGAGCACGACGTCGCGCTCCTGCTCGCCGTTGGCGCGGTGGTAGTCGCGGATCGCGAGCAGGCCCGCGAACTCGCCCTGCGAGCCGGCGTTCGGCTGCACCGAGACGCCCGCGTAGCCCGTGATCTCGGCGAGCGACGCCTCGAGCGACTCGATGAGCTCGCGGTAGCCCGCGGCCTGGTCGGCGGGCACGTACGGGTGGACGTCGGCGAACTCGGGCCACGAGATCGACTCCATCTCGACCGTCGCGTTGAGCTTCATGGTGCACGAGCCCAGCGGGATCATGGTGCGGTCGAGCGCGAGGTCCTTGTCGGAGAGCCTGCGCAGGTAGCGCAGCATCGCGGTCTCGGAGCGGTGCTGCGAGAACACCGGGTGGGTGAGGTACTCGCTCGTGCGGCGCAGCTCTGCGGGGAGTGCCGCCGTGGCGTCGACGCCCTTCGCATCCGGCGTCCCCGCCCCGGATCCGGGAGTGACGCCGAAGGCTCCGAGGACCGCGGCCAGGGTGTCCGGGGTCGTCGTCTCGTCGCACGCGACCTGGACGTGGTCGGCGTCGGGCGCGTACACGTTGATCCCGGCGTCGGACGCCGCGGCGACGACCTGCGCCGCACGGCCCGGGACGACGGTGCGCACGGTGTCGAAGAAGACGTCGTGCTCGACCTCGACGCCGCCCGCGCGCAGCGCGTCGGCGAGCGTCGCGGCGTGCCCGTGCACGCGCTCGGCGATCGCCCGGATCCCGCGGGGCCCGTGGTAGACGGCGTACATCGACGCGACGATCGCGAGCAGCGCCTGCGCGGTGCAGATGTTCGACGTCGCCTTCTCGCGGCGGATGTGCTGCTCGCGGGTCTGCAGCGCGAGCCGGTACGCGACGTCGCCGTCGGCGTCGACCGAGACGCCCACGAGGCGGCCGGGCAGCATGCGCTCGAGGCCCTTGCGCACGCTCATGAACGCGGCGTGCGGCCCGCCGTAGAACAGGGGCACGCCGAACCGCTGGGCCGAGCCGACGGCGACGTCGGCGCCGATCTCCCCGGGGGGCGTCACGAGCGCGAGCGCGAGCAGGTCGGACGCGACCGTGACCAGCGCGCCGGCCTCCTTGGCCTCGGCGATCAGGCCGCGCAGGTCCGCGACGCGACCCGACGCCCCGACCTGCTGCGCGACGACGCCGACGAGCGGCCCCGCGTCGTCCGACACCTGGGAGGTCACGGCGGCCAGGCCCGCGTCGAGCGACGCGACGACGACGGGCAGCCCCGCGGCTTCGGCGCGGCCCTGCGCGACCGCGAGGGTCTGCGGGAACAGGTCGGCGTCGAGGACGACGTAGCCGGACTTCGCGCGCGAGGCGCGCCACATGAGGGCGACGGCCTCGGCGACCGCGGTCGCCTCGTCGAGCAGCGACGCGCCCGCGACCTCGAGGCCCGTGAGGTCGGCGACGGCCGTCTGGAAGTTGAGGAGCGCCTCGAGGCGGCCCTGCGAGATCTCCGGCTGGTACGGCGTGTACGCGGTGTACCAGGCGGGCGACTCGAGCACGTTGCGGCGGATCACGGGGGGCGTGATCGTGCCGTAGTACCCCTGCCCGATCATCTGCGTCTTGACCGTGTTGCGCGACGCGACGTCGCGCAGGTGCGCGAGCACCTCGGTCTCGGTGCGTGCGGCCGGCAGGTCGAGCGGGCGGTCGGTGCGGATCGAGGCCGGGACGGCCGCGTCGATCAGCGCGTCGAGCGTCGCGTAGCCGAGCTCGTCGAGCATGCGCTGCGTGTCGCCGTCGGGGCGCTGCTCCGAGACGGTCCGCACGCCGCGCGGGCCGAGGTGGCGGAAGGCGAAGTGCTCACGGTCGAACGCGGGGTTCTGGGTCACGAGGGTCTCCGGGCGATCGGGTCGAGGACCGACCCCTGGTGGGGTCGACCTGGCCCTCCCCGCTCTGTCATCGGACGCGTCGCGTCGACCTGAGAGTTTTGCCGGTCCGCAGTCTCCGTCGCCCGGGGGCGGCGGACGGCGCGCGCCGACTTGCACCGTCGGTGGGCCCGCGTCGCACCGGGGTGCGTCGTGGACCGCTTTTCAGAGTTGCCTCGCCGTGACGGTACGGGGGCCTGAGAGATTCCCGGGGAGGGTTTGCTCCTTCGGCGCCGGCACCGGGGTGCCGAGCTCTCCCGTCACGGTTCGAGCAGCGTTCCCCTCCATGATACGCGGGCCGCGCCGGGGCGCGGCCCGCGTATCACCGGGAGCGGATCAGCCGCAGGTGTACGTCACGCCGTCGACGTAGTGGGTCCCCTGGCCGAGGTCGGCGCAGGTCGAGGCGAGGTGCAGGACGGCCGCGATCGTGATCGCGGTGAGGGCGACGACCACGACCGTCCCGATCGCGCCGATGATCGTGCCCGCGAGCGCGAAGCCCGTGGGCTCGTTGGCCTTGCGGGACTTCACGAGCGCGATGACGCTCACCACGAGTCCGACCACCGTGAGCGGGCCGAGCAGCGAGAGCACGAAGCCCACGATGCTGAGCGTGCGGTGCTTCGGCTCGTCGTAGTAGCCGACGTAGCCCGCCGGCGGCGCCGGGGTGGCGGCCGGTGCGGAGGGGTGCGTCGGCTGGTCGTACGGCGTCGGCTGGCCGGACGGCGTGGGCTTCTCGGGCGGCGTTGCGCTCACGGTGTGCTCCTCGTTCGGGTGCGGTGCGGGTCAGCCCTGGCAGGAGTAGTCGACGCCGTCCATCGTGAACGTCCCGTACGGGTCGTCGAGGCAGGTCTGGAACGCCTCGTAGAAGACCGTGAAGAACAGGATCGTCCCGATGATGATCAGCACCGTGAGCACCGCACCGATGATGATGCCCGCGAGCGCGAGACCGTTCTTCTGGCCGGCCTTCTTGGACTGCACGAGCGCGACGATGCTGAGGATCATGCCGATGAGCGGCATGACGAACGCGAGCACGAAGCCCACGATGCCCAGCGTGCGGCCAGGTCGCGTCGCGGGGGCCGCGGGGTACCCGGGCTGCTGCGCGTACTGCGGCGCCTGGGGCGCGGCGTACTGGGGTGCCTGGGGGGCCTGGTCCTTGGGCGCGGTCTCGTACGGGTTCGGCGTGCTCATGAGGTCTCCCTGGGTGGCGGCGGGCACGTCGCCCTGCTCTGAACAGCGAAGACTAGCTGGTCGAGCCCAGATCCGGAATGCCCGTACCAGAACTCACCAGAGCTCGAGCTCGGCGGCGACCGCGAGCATCTCCTCGAGCACCGCGGACGTCGCCGGGCCGGGTTCGCGCCGGTTCGCGCGGTGCCGGGCGACGAGCCGGCGCGAGCCCAGGCCGGGCAGCCGCACGACCTCTACCCCGTCGGGCACGTCGCCCTGGAGCGCGAGCGCGGGCAGCAGCGCGACGCCCTGGCCGGCGGCGACGAGCGCGAGCGCGACGTCGAAGTCGTAGTAGCTGTGCCGCGTGGGCAGCGCGGTGCCGAGCTGGGCGCCCACCCGGGCGAGCGCCCGGGCCGCGGCGGTGCTGCGCTCGGGGCCGAGCCAGGCGGTGTCGCGGAGCTCGTCGAGCTGGGTGGGCGTGGGGAAGGCGGTCGGGGTCACGAGCCGCCAGGGCTCGTCGAGCAGGATCACCTCGTGCTGGCCGCGGGGCGGCGTCGCGTCGGCGTCCTCGTCCTGCTCGAGCAGCACGAGGTCGAAGTCGCCCGCACGCAGACCGCGCAGCGCGTCGACGGGTTCGGCCTCCTCGACCACGAGCTCGATGCCGGGGTACTTCTCGGGCAGCGCGCCGAGCACGGGCGCGACGACCGCACGGATCGCGGTCTGCACGGAACCGACCACGACCCGGCCCGAGACGTCCTCGCTCATGGTCGCGAGCACCTTGCGCGCCTCGACGAGCTCGGACTCGATGCGCTCGGCGGCCTCCGCGAGCACGCGCCCGGCAGGGGTCAGCGTGACGCCGCGCGGCCCGCGGTCGAGCACCTGCACGCCCTCCTCGGCCTCGAGCCGCTGGATCTGCTGCGAGACCGCGGAGGCCGTGACCCGCAGCACGTCGGCCGCGGCGAGCACGCCTCCCGTGCGGTAGACCGCGAGCAGGAACGCGAGTCGTCGCGGGTCGGTCGCCATGCCCCGATCGTAGGGCGCACCAGGTCTCGACCCGTCGACCGCCACGGGTCACCTCCCGGCGGCGGGAGGGGCAAGCGACGACCACGGGCGGGGGCCCCGTCGCCGCGTCCCGGTCATGTCTGCGACGAGCGAAAGTCATGTAGCCCTACTTAATGCCGGGTGCAGAGTTGTTCGATTGCGCTGAAGCCAGATCGTGTCTCAGAATGGTCACAGCGCCGGACGGCTCCCCCGGATTCCTCCCCCTGCGGGGGCCGGCGCACCCCCTTCCCCCACCCGCGTTCGTCATGCTCGGAGATCATTCATGTCCGCACTTCTCGCCCAGACCCTCGTGGTCCTCGGCTGGGTCAGCGCCGTCGCCGGCGCCGGTGCCTACCTGCTCGCCTCGCGCGGCACGTGGGATGCGAAGTCGGTGCGGTTCCAGGTGACGAATCTGACCGCGGCGAGCCTCATGGTCGTCGTCGCCTCGGCCAACGGCCTGTGGCCCTCGGTCGCGGCGAACTTCGTGTGGGTCGTGATCGGCACGCAGTCCCTCGTGGGCATCGCCCGCTCGCGTCGCGCCGCGGCCCGCAGCGCCGCGCAGGTCATCGCGGACGCCGCCCCGGCCGACGCCGCCGCCGCGGTCGCCGACGCCGAGCAGGTGCTCGCCCACGCGGTGCTCGCCGAGGCCGCACGCCCGTCGTCCGACCTCGTGGTCCAGGTGCCCATCGTCGACGCCGCGCACCGCCTCGCCGTGGGCGACGACGTCGCGCTGCCGACCACTCTCACGGGCGAGGTCCCCGTGGTCGCCACCCAGGAGAGCAGCGGGACCGAGCTCGCCGACGGCCACGCCGAGTCGACGGGCACTCAGCAGGACGACCTACAGCGTGCGGACCTTCAGCAGGCAGGCCTGCAGCGGGGCGCGACGCGAGAACCCGTCGCCGCCTGACCGCGCGGCGCCGCGATCCAGCAGTTCAACGATCCGGCGGCTCAGCGATCCAGCGGCTCGACGTCTCGACGGCTCAGGGGCTCAAAGGCTCAAGGACTCAGCGGCTCAGGGATTCAGCGGCTCAGGGATTCAGCGACCCTGCGCCGCCTGCCAGGCCACGATCCGGTCGACCGCCTCGGCCACGACCTCGGGCGCGGCGGCGAACGACAGCCGCACCCACCGGTCGCCGTGCACGCCGTCGAAGTCGGTCCCGGGCGTGATCGCGACGCCCGCCTCGGCGAGCAGGCGCGCGCAGTACTCGACCGACCCGAGACCGAAGGCCGACACGTCGCCGTAGAGGTAGAACGCGCCGTCCGCGGGCGCGACGGGCGACCACCCGAGGTCGTCGACCCGGTCGAGCAGCAGCGCGCGCGAGACGGCGTACCGCTCGACGTTGGTGCGCGCGGCGGCCATGCCCTCGTCCGAGAACGCCGCGACGCCCGCGTGCTGCGCGAGCGCGGGCGGGCACAGCGCGACGTTGCCGGCGAGCGCGTCGACGGGCGCGACGAGGTCCTCGGGCAGCACGAGCCAGCCGAGCCGCCACCCCGTCATGGCCCAGTACTTCGAGAACGAGCTCACGACGACGGCCCCGTCGTCGAGGTGCGCGGCGGCGGTCGCCGCCCCGGCCCCCGCGGGCAGCCCGGCAGGCCCGGCAGCACCACCAGCACCAGCACCAGCACCAGCACCAGCACCAGCACCAGCACCAGCAGCCTCGTCAGCACCCGTGCCGTACGTGATCCCGTGGTAGATCTCGTCGCTCACGAGCCGCACGTCGTGGTCGGCGCACCACCCGGCGATCTCGCGGAGCTCGCGCGCGCCGACCATCGTGCCGGTCGGGTTGGCGGGAGACGCGAGCACGAGCCCGTCGAGGCCGCCGTCGTAGTAGGCCTCCATGAGCCGCGAGACGGTCGGCTGGTAGCGCTCGTCCGGCCCGCAGTCGAGCTCGACGACCTCGCACCCGAGCGCCTCGAGGATGTTCTTGTACGCGGGGTACCCGGGGCGGGCGAGCGCGACGCGGTCCCCGACGTCGAACGCTGCGAGGAACGCGAGCACGAACCCGCCCGACGAGCCCGTCGTCACGGCGACGCGGGCCGGGTCGACGTCGACCCCGTACCAGCGGCCGTAGTGCGCGGCGATCGCGGCACGCAGCGCCGGGACGCCCATGGCCTCGGTGTACCCGAGGTCGCCCGTGCGCAGCGCGTCGACCGCGGCCTCACGCACGACCTCGCTCGCACCCGCACCGGGCTCGCCCGCGCACAGGTTGAGCACGTCCTCGCCCGCGGCGCGGCGCGCGTTCGCGGCCGCGAGGATCTGCATGACGGCGAACGGGGCGACCTCGGCCCGGCGGGACACCTTCATGTCAGGGCCGGTGCCCGGGCAGGCCGGGCACGGTGCGCTCGTCGACGACGCGGCGCGCGATCTCGGCGAGCTTGACGTTGCCGTCCTGCGAGAGCCGGCTGAGCACCGAGAACGCCTGCGCGGCCGAGACCCCGTAACGCTCCATCATGATGCCCTGCGCCTGCCCGATGATCGTGCGGGTCTGCACCGCCGAGCTGAGCTGCTCCTCGGTGCGCGCCGCGTCGAGCGCGGCGGCGGCCACGGCCGCGAACGTGGTCGCGAGCGGGTAGACGTCCTCGCTGAACGCTCCCGGCTCGGTGCCGTAGAGGTTGAGCGCGCCGTGCCTGGCGTCGGTCGTGAAGAGCTGGACGCACAGCATCGAGCGCACGCCCAGCTCGTCGACGACGCGCGAGCCCCACCGGGCCCAGCGCGGGTCGTCGGAGAGGTCGGGCGTCGCGACGACCTCGGCACGGCGGATCGCGTCGAGGCACGGACCCTCGTCGAGCTCGTACTGGAGCTGGTCGCCGCGCGCCGCGACCCCGTCGCTCGCGGCGGGCGTCTCGATGGACCCGCGGCGCACGACGAGCGAGACGCCGGCCGACGCGCAGCCGTCGATCATCGCGACCGCGAGCTCGACCGTGCGGTCGAGCGTCTGCTGGAGGCTCGGCTCGTCCGCGAGCGCGCGCACCGAGCGCGCGAGCACGCCGTGCAGGCCGAGGTCGTCGGTCTGCTCGGCGGTCCGCTCGGCCGCGCGCGAGCGCTCCGCGACGTCGAGCTCGTCGGTCATCTCGTCGGTCATGGTCCCTCCTCCGGCACAGCACGATGGTACGGCGCGATGCGCGCCGGCGTGCGTGCCGTAGGGGGTGGGACGGGTCAGTCGAAGCGCCGCACGAGCTGCGCGTTGCGGGGGCGACGACGGTCCGTCGCCGAGAGTCCCGTGAGCACGCCGTCGACCACGTCGGACGCCGCGTCGCCGAGCCCCGGCCCCGCGTCGAGCGCCTCGACGAGCCGGGCCGCGACGTCGTGCACGCGCAGACCGGCACGGCTCGACTGGAGCACGAGCTTGTCGGCCGCGGCCTCCTCGTCGATCCCGTAGACGGCCATGAGCACGCCCTTGGCGCGTTCGATCGTGACGCGCTCCTCGGCGAGCGCGGCCACGGCCCGCTCGACGTCGCGGTCGACGAGGTCCCGCTGGGCCGAGGTCTGGTCGACCACGTACCCGACGAGCTCGACGACGACGCCCTTGGCGTCCCGCCGGCCCTGTCCCGTGACGGTCACGGTGCGGGTGCGACCGTGCGCGTCGACGATCCGGTGCAGGCAGCTGAACGGCTTGCCGGTGCGGCGCGAGCGCGAGATCTCGCGGGCCAGCGTGCCGCGGTCGTCCTGGTGCTTGGCCGCGGCGAGCACCGCGGACGTCGGCTCGACCGACCCCGGGGCCAGGCCGTGCATCGCGTAGAGCTCGTCGGACCACCACCAGGTGTCGGACGTGAGGTCGACGCGGTACTGGCCGATCGGCAGGGCACGCCCGCCGCCCAGCGCTTCTTCGATGGTGGCACCCCAGGGGGCGGGGGTGCGTGCAGACTCGGTGGCCATGAACATCCTCCGGACACAAGATCGTTCGGGGCCTCTTCTCGACTCCGCTCGTCACCGTAATCGCTTCGTGACCTGAGCGCGACCGATGGTCTCAGGGAGTGACCAGCCCCCGACGGACCCCCGACGAGCCACCCACGAGGCGCCCGTCAGACGCCGGGAGACCCGAACACCGTCCGCCGGGCGACGACGTCGGCGGCGACGTCGGCGACCGCGACCCCCTCGGTGAACGCCCGGGCGCGCAGCACCGCGACCGCGTCCGTGATCGGCACGCCGAGCTGTGCGACGACCATCCCGGTCGCCTGGTGGACGCGCGCGCGCTCCTGCCAGTCACGCCCGCCCGTGTGGTCGGACGTCGCGCGCGACCTCCGCAGGAGCGTGACCCCGACCTCGTCGACCGCGGACTGGACCTCGCCCACCGCGTCGGCGAGCCGCGTGCGCCGCGTCCACAGGCTCAGCACGCCGTACGTCCAGCCGCCCACGTGCAGCGGGAAGGTGAACAGGCGCACGTCCCCCACGGCGGCGCGCGCGACGGGCCAGAACGTGGGCCACCGGCGGGCCGCGGGTTCGAGAGCCCCGTCGAGCCCGGTCCCGTCGGGCACGGTCCCGTCGAGCGCGGTCCCCTCGGCCGCGACGTCGGCGAGCACGGCCTCGGCGGGCTGGGCGAGCGCGTAGGCGTCGTGGACCGGGCCCTCGCCGACGCGCTCCTGCACCTCGGCGAGCAGCGCTGCGGTGAGGTCGGTCGAGGTGCGCACGGCGGCGTTCGCGGACGGGCCGAACGCGATCGAGCCGCCGTCGGCCGCGAGGACGTCGACGCACACGCGACAGGCACGGTCGAACGAGTCCTCGCCCGCCACCTGGCGTGCCAGCCCGCGTTCGAGCCGGCTCACCAGCTCTGTCGTCTCGCCCATCAGCCTCGCCTCGTTCCGCCGTCCGCCCAGTCTCACAGGATGGCGCGGACTCGCACGGCAGGACACCCGTGGGAGCGAAGGTCAGAGGATGAACTTCAGCGCGCGGCGGGCGACCCCAGCAGCGCCTCGACCCGCACGGCGACAGGCCCACCCTGCGCGGCGGCCTCCACGACCTGCCGCGCGAGCTCGCGCAGCCGCACGTTGAGCGTGTTCGACGCGCTGCGCAGCACCTCGAAGGCGTCGTCGCCGTCGCACGCGCGCAGCACCATGATCACGCCCTTGGCCTGCTCGATCCGGGCCGCGCCCTCGCGGAAGTTCGCGAGCGTCGTCGCGACCTCGTGCTGCGTCACCGAGCTCTGCGGCCCGTCGACGTCGACGAGGTAGCCCTCGACGCGCGCGCCGCCCGGGTCGTCCGGTCCGGTCGCGCGACCCACCGAGACGACGTACCGGGACTCGCCGCGCACGTCGACGACGCGGTGCCAGTGCGCGTACTCCCCCGGCCCGCGGCGCAGGCGGTCGAGCAGCTCGGCCCAGGACTCGCGGTCCTCGGGGTGCTTGTGGTGCGCGATCAACGAGGTCGTGGGGACGACCTCGCCCGGGGCGAACCCGTAGATCGTGAACATGTCGTCGGACCAGCGGATGTCGCCGGTCGTGAGGTCCCAGGAGTACCACCCGACGAGCGGGTCGCGATCCGTGCGGGGTGCGTCCATGTGTGGTCCGTCCTGCGTCTGCGCACCGAGGACCGTGGTCTCGATCCGAGGGAGAACGCTACCGCCCGGTGGCACCCCCGGGGAATCCCGCTCCGACGGGCCGGCGGGCGGGGATCCGTGTGATGCCGGGCGAATCTTCGGTACGGACGGTGCATACCGGATGAACAGGCACGGCGCGCCGGGCCTGGCGTTGACCCCGGCCCCGGGTACCCGTTCAATGTCGAGTGCGCGGCGCGTCTCAGCCGCCTGCGGACGCCGGATCCGGCCGAGGCAGCACAACGACACGAAGGACCTGCACCCTCATGAGCTTCCTGGACTTCTTCTGGCTGATCGTCATCTCGTTCGCGTTCATCGCGTACCTGCTGGTGCTCTTCCAGATCATCGGCGACCTGTTCCGCGACCGCGAGCTCTCGGGCTGGTGGAAGGCCGTCTGGATCATCTTCCTCTTCGTGCTGCCCTTCCTCTCGGCGCTCGTCTACCTGATCGCCCGCGGCCGCGGCATGGCGCAGCGTCAGATCGCCGCCGTCGAGCAGGCGAAGTCGGAGACCAACGACTACATCCGCTCGGTCGCCTCGGCCTCGCCGGCCGACCAGATCGCCCAGGCCAAGCAGCTCCTCGACTCGGGCGCCATCTCGGAGGCCGAGTTCCAGGTCCTCAAGGCCAAGGCGCTCAACTGATCGCACGACGCCCCGCGCACGCCCGCGGGCGCTCACGCGGGTAGGTTTCGTCGCATGACGACGACACCTGCCACGCAGCCCGTCCCCGCGGCACCCGACGACGCGCCGCAGCGCCCCCGCACGGGGCTGCTGCGGCGCGTCGCGTGCGTCGTGGTCGCGGTGCTCGCCGTCGTCGTGACGATCCTCGCCGTGCCCGCGACGTACGCGAAGGACAACGTCCTCGACACGCGCGGCTACCTGGAGATCGTGCAGCCGCTCGCCGACGACCCGGAGGTGCAGGTCGCGGTGAGCGAGGCCGTGACCGCGCAGGTCATGGAGCAGGTGCCCGTCGACGACGTGGTCGAGGGCGCGCTGAGCGACCTCGCGGGCCGCGAGGTCGTGCCCGACCGCATCACCAACCTCGCGCCGATCCTCGAGAACCAGGTCGAGCAGCTCGTGCGCGCGACGACCGACCGGATCGTGACGTCCGACCAGTTCGCGGCCATCTGGACGGTCGCGAACCGTGCGGGCCACGGCGCGTTCGTGACCGCGCTCGAGGGTCGCGAGGGCGCGGTCGTCGACCTCGACACCGAGGGCTCGGTCACGCTCTCGACCGGCCCCATCCTCGAGAAGGTGCGCGACGCGCTCCTCGACCGGGGCTTCACCGCGGCGCAGGACGTCGACGTCACGGGCCGCACGATCGTCCTGTTCCAGTCCGACGACCTCGCGACCGCGCAGCGCGCCTACGCCGTCGCGCAGCACGTCGTCGCGATCCTGCCGTGGCTCGCCCTCGTGCTCGTCGCGGGCGCCGTCGCGCTCGCGGCCCCGGGCCGGCGCCTGCGGGCGCTCGCCTGGATCGCGGGCGTCGTCGCGCTCGTGATGGCCGCGCTCCAGATCGGGATCGCCCTGACGCAGAGCGTCGCGCTCGGCACCCTCCCGCCGGGCGCGATCGCCGCCGACGCGGCCGCCGTCATCGCGGACGCGTTCCTCGCTCCGCTGCGCGTCGACGTCTGGTGGGTGTTCGGGATCGCCGTGGTCGTGCTCGTGGTCTCGCTCGCCGCTCCCCCGCTGGTCGCCCGCCTGCGGGCCTCACGCCTCGCCGAGCCGGCGGCGGCGTAGCGTCCGCCCCACGAGCACGGTCCCGCCGAGCAGGCACAGCACCGCGATCGCGGCGAGCGCCGCGACGTAGGCGCCCGTGCGGGGCAACGTCCCGCCGACCGTGATCCGCACCGCGTCGCAGGCCAGCCCCGTCGCGGGGTCGGTCCCGTCGGTGCAGCGCGCCGGCGGTGCGACCGGCCCGCACCCGTCGCCCGTGCAGGGCGGTGCGAACGCGACGTTGGTCGCGTCCCGGTCGCCGTCGCCCGTGACGGTCACGGTGTAGGTGATCGTCACGGCGTCGCCCGCGGCGAGCGGCCCCGTCCACACGAGCTGCGGGTCGACGAACGCGAGCCGGCCCGCGGCGTCGCCGTCGACGGTCGCGCGGGCGTCGTCGCCGTAGTCCGCGTCGTCGAGCACGTCGGTCATGTCGTCGACCACGGCCGCGGGGTACGCGTCGTCGAAGTCGGCGTCGCTCGTGTTCGTGGCGACCACGGTGTAGGTCACGACGTCACCCGGCTCGACGCCGTCCGCAGGGCTCGCGGACTTGTCGATCGACAGCGCGGGGGCCAGGACCTCGCTGTGCGTCGAGCACGCGGGGTTGTCGGCCGCGAGCACCGCGGGCAGCGTCGCGGGGATCGCCCCGACCTGCGGGCCCGCGCCGAACGCGCTCATCGACGGGTCGGTCGCGCACACCGACTCGGGCGGGCCGGTGACCGTGTTGTCGAGCTGCCCGTCGCCGCCCGCGGCGACCACGACCGTGTAGGTGAGCGTGACCGACGCGCCCGGCGCGAGCGCGCCCGACCACGCGAGCCCCGTCGCGGACTCCACGAGCGTGCCCGCGGGCTCGCCGGCGTCGTCGACCACGGCCGCGTCGCCGGACGTCGCGTCGTCGAGCACGTCGGACAGGTCGTCCGCGAACGTCGCCGGGTCGTCGGCCGTGTACGCGAACCCGCCCGTGTTGGTCGCGACCACGGTGTACGTCACGACGTCCCCGGGGTAGACCGCGGCCCCGGCGTCCGACGTCTTGGCGAGGTCGAGCGAGCGGACCGGGACGACGACGACGCAGCCGGCCTCGGTCCCGTCGTCGCAGCCCGACTCGGGCGGGCCCGTGACCGCGTTCGTGAGCGTCCCGTCCCCGCGGCCGCGGGGCAGCGCGTCGTCGACCGTGACCGTGTACGTGATCGTCACGGTCTCCCCGACCGCGAGCGGGCCGGACCACGCGAGCACGAGGCCCTCGTACGCGAGCGTCCCCGCAGGGTCACCCGCACCGTCGACCGCGGTCGCGTCGCCCGCGTACGTGGCGTCGTCGAGCACGCCCGCGAGGTCGTCCTCGACCGTCGCCGGGTCGTCGGCCGTGTACGCGTACCCGCCCGCGTTGGTCACGGTCACGGTGTACTCGACGGTCTGCGCCGGCCCGGCCCAGCCGGACGTCGGGGTGCTCGCGGTCTTGACCACGTCGAGCCGCCGCACCTCGGTCGTCGTGCTGCACGCGTCGTCCCCGTCGACCGTGCAGTCGGTCCCGACCGGGCCCGTCACGGCGTTCGTGATGGTCCCGTCCCCGCCCTCGGGCGCCGGGTCGGCCACGACCACGGCGTACGTGATGGTCACGCGCTCCCCGGGCGCGAGGTCGCCCGTCCAGGTCAGGGTCGGGTCGTCGGACGTCGGCCCGGTCAGCGTGCCGGACGTCGCGGCCTCGGTCCCGGCCCAGGTCGCGTCGTCGAGCACGTCGGAGAGGTCGTCGGTCACGACCGCGCGGAGCAGCCCCTCGTACGTGACCGCCCCCGTGTTCTCGGCGACCACGGTGTACGTGACCGTCTGCCCCGGCACGACGCTCGCACCCGCGTCGGAGGTCTTGGAGAGCTCGAGCGCGCGCGGCGGGACGGTCACGACGCAGCCCGCCTCGGCGCCCGTGTCGCAGTTCGACTCGGGCGGGCCCTGCACCGTGTTGACGAGCGCACCGTCGCCGTCGAGCGGGTCGTGCACGAGCACCGCGTACGTGATGGTCAGGGTCTCGCCCGCGGCGAGCGGCCCGGACCACTCGACCACGAGCCCGTCCTCGGGCACGTCCGGGTCGCCCGTGACCGTGAACGTCCCGGCGTCCGGCGGGTCGGTCGAGAGCGAGCCCTCGACGAGGGTCGCGTCGTCGGCGACGTCGTCGAGCGTGTCCCGGACCACGAGCGGCGTGCCGGCGTCGTAGTCCGCGGTGCCCGTGTTGCGCACCGTGATCGTGTACTCGACCGTCTGGCCCGCGACGAGCTCGGTCGCGCCGCCCGCGTCCTTGACGATCTCGACCGCGCGCACGGGCGTCGTTGTGCCGCACGCCGCGTCGCCCGTGACGCAGACGGTCCCCGGGGGGCCCGTGACCGTGTTGACGAGCGACGCGTCGCCGCCCGCGGGGTCGTCGACCGTCACGGGGTCGTCGACCGTCACGGTGTACGTGATCGTGACCTGGGCGCCGGCCGCGAGCGGCCCGGTCCACACGAGGTCGGTGCCGTCCAGCGCCGCCTCGCCCGCATCCCCGCCGCCGTCGGCCGCGACCGTGACGTCCTCGAACGTCGCGTCGTCGAGCACGCCCGCCAGGTCGTCCGTGACCACGAGCGGGTCGTCCGCGGTCCACGCCGCACCGCCCGTGCTGCGGACGACGACCGTGTAGGTCACCGTCCCGCCCGGCAGCGCCTCGGCGGGCGTGGCCGTCTTGGTCAGCTCCGCGGCCCGGACGGCGGTCGTCGTGCTGCACGCCTCGGTCGGGACGCCGTCCTGGCACGTCGCCTCGGGCGGCCCGTCGACCACGTTGGTCAGCACGCCGTCGCCCGCGTCGTCGAACGGGTCGGGGACGACGACCGCGTAGGTGATCGTCACGACCTCGTCGACCGCGAGCGGGCCGGTCCACGTGAGCGTCGGGTCGTCGAACGTCGCGGCCGGCGGGGTCCCCCCGGCCGACGACGTGACCTCGACCGACGCCGGGTCGAACGACGCGTCGTCCGTCACGGCCGACAGGTCGTCGGTGACCGTCGCGAGGGTCCCGCCCTCGTACGCGGCGCCGCCCGTGTTCGTGACCGTGACCGTGTACGTCACGGTGTCGCCCGGCAGCACCTGCGCGCCCGCGTCGGACGTCTTGGCGAGCGCGACCCGGCGCACCGGGGTCGTCGTGGTGCAGCCCTCGCCCGGCTCGTCCGCGTCGGCCGGGCACGTCGACCCGGGCGGGCCCGTCACGACGTTCGTCAGCACGGAGTCGCCGCGCGGGTCGACGCCCGGCGCAGCGACCCCGTCGACCTCGACCGTGTACGTGATCGTCGCCGTCGCACCCGGCGCGAGCGCGCCGGACCACGTGAGCAGGGGCAGGTCGTCGGCGCCGACCGCCCCGGACGACGCGACCGCGCCCGTGAACGTCGCGTCGTCGAGCACCGCGGTGAGGTCGTCCTCGACCTCGGCCGGGTCGGCGTCGGTGTACGCGTACCCGCCCGTGTTCGTGACCGTCAGGGTGTACGTCACGCTCCCGCCCGGCAGCACGGGGCCCGCGGGCTCGGCCGTCTTGAGGATCGCGAGCTCGCGCACCGCGGTGGTCGTGGTGCAGTCCTCGCCCGGCTCGTCCGCGTCGGCCGGGCACGTCGACCCGGGCGGACCGGTCACGACGTTGGTCAGCACGCCGTCGCCCGCGACCGGGTCGTCGACCGTGGCCTCGTACGTGATCGTGACGGTCCCGCCCGCCGCGAGCGGGCCGGACCACGTGACCGGGGCCCCGTCGTCGCCGACCGTGACCGTGCCCGCCGCGTCGCCCGCGGCGTCGACGGCCGTGACCGGGCCGAGCGTCGCGTCGTCGACCACCGCGCCCGTGTCGTCCGTGACCGTCGCGGGGTCGTCGTCCGTGTAGTCGTACCCGCCCGTGTTGGTGACCGTCACGGTGTACGCGACCGTGTCGCCCGGCAGCACGCTCGCCCCCGCGTCGGAGGTCTTGACGACCTCGAGCTGGCGGACCGGCGTCGTGGTCGCGCACGCGGGCTCGCCGCCGCCCGGCGGGCAGCTCGACCCCGGCACGCCGGTCACGACGTTGGTCAGCACGCCGTCGCCCGTGACCGGGTCGTCGACCGTCGCCTCGTAGGTGACCGTCACGATCCCGCCGACCGGGAGCGGCCCGGTCCACGTGAGCTCGCCGCCCGTCGGCCCGCTGAGGGCCCCGACGTCCGCGCCGCCCTCGTCGGTCGCGGACGGCGCCCCGAGCGTCGCGTCGTCGAGCACGCCCGCGAGGTCGTCCGTCAGGACGAACGGCGTCGTGCCGTCGTAGGCCGCCGCGCCCGTGTTGGTGACCGTCACGGTGTACGTGACGACGTCGCCTGGGAGGACCGCGCCCTGCGGCGCGACGGACTTCACGACGTCCGCGGCCTGGACCGGCACCGAGGTCGTGCAGCCCTCGCCGGGCTCGGCGCACGTGCTCTCGGGCGGTCCCGCGACGACGTTCGCGAGGAGCGCGTCGCCGCCCGAGGGCGGGTCGAGCGTGACCGGGTCGACCGTCACCGTGTAGGTGATCGTGACCGTCGCGCCCGCCACGAGCGGACCCGACCACGTGAGGAGCCCGGCGTCCGGGCCGCTCAGCGTGCCGGCGTCCGCGCCGTTCGCGTCGACCGCGGTCGCGCTGCCGAACGTCGCGTCGTCGAGCACGCCCCCGAGGTCGTCGGTGACCGTCGCGGGCGCGTCGTCGGTGTAGTCGACGGCCCCCGAGTTCTCGACCGTCACGGTGTACGTCACGGTGTCGCCGGCGAGCACGACGTCGCCCGCGTCGGAGGTCTTCGTGACGCCGAGCGCGCGCAGCGCCGAGGTCGTGGTGCACGCGGGCGAGTCGCCGCCGGGCGGGCAGGCCGACGTCGCCGGCCCGGTCACGACGTTCGTGAGCACGCCGTCGCCCGTGGGCGCGTCGGACGCGGGCGGCAGGGTCACCGCGTAGGTGATCGTCACGGTCCCGTCGACCGGCACCGGGCCGGTCCAGCGCAGCGGGTCGGGGCCGGTGAACGCCCCCACCGCGACCCCGCCGTCGTCGACGGCCGTCGCGGAGCCCTCGACGTACGTCGCATCGTCGAGCACCGCGGACAGGTCGTCCTCGACCACGGCCGGGTCGTCGTCGGTCCACGCGACGCCGCCCGTGTTGGCGAGCGTCACGGTGTAGGTGATCGTGTCGCCGGGCAGGACGACGGCGCCGGCGTCGGACGCCTTGACGACGTCGAGCGCCCGCACGGGCGTCGTCGTCGTGCACGTCGCCGCCGGGTCCTCGCCGTCGCCCGGGGCCGCGCACGTGCTCTCGGGCGGACCCGTCACGACGTTCGTCAGCACGCCGTCGCCGTCCGGCGGGTCGCCCACCTGCACGACGTAGGTCAGCGTCACGACCCCGTCGACGGGCAGTTCCCCGGTCCAGGTGAGCGTCGTGCCCTCGACCACGAGCTCGCCCGTCGCGCCGCCGGCGTCGGACGAGACGAGCGTCGCGTCGTCGAGCACGTCCGCGAGGTCGTCCGCGACCACGAGCGGGTTGTCGGCGTCGTACGCGAGACCGCCCGTGTTCGTGAGCGTCACGGTGTACGTGACCTCGTCGCCCGGCCCCGCCTCGACCGTGTCGGACGACTTGAGCACCTCGACCGCCCGCAGGCCCGTCGTCGTGGTGCACGCGGGCTCGGTGCCGAGGTCGCACGTCGACTCGGGCGGGCCGGTCACCGCGTTCACGAGCACGCCGTCGCCGCCCGCCGCGGGCGTCGCGGGCAGCGTGACCGTGTACTCGAGCGTGACCGTCTCGCCGACGCCGACCGGGCCCGTCCAGGTCAGGACGCCGTCCGCGTCCGGACCGGTGAACGCGCCGACCTCGCTCCCGTCGCCCCCCACCACGGTCGCGGACGGCGTCCCGAGCGTCGCGTCGTCGAGCACGCGCGAGAGGTCGTCGGTCACGACCGCGAGGTGGTCGTCGTCGTACGGGAAGCCACCCGTGTTCTCGACCGTCACGGTGTACGTCACGGTGTCGCCCGGCACGGCGTCGGCACCGGCGTCCGAGGTCTTCACGATCGTGAGCTGACGCGGCGGGAGGACCGTCATGCAGCCCGGCTCGGTGCCGACGTCGCAGTTCGACTCGGGCGGGCCGGTCACCGAGTTCGTCATGACGCCGTCACCCGTGATCGGGTCGTCGACGAGCACCGCGTACACGAGCTCGACCGACTCCCCGGGCGCGAGCGGGCCGGTCCACGTGAGCACGTCGTCGGCGTCCGGGCCGGAGAACGCACCGACCTCGCCGCCGCCCACGAGCGTCGCGCTCGGGGTGCCGCTCAGCGCCGCGTCGTCGAGGACGGCGGTCAGGTCGTCCCGCACGACGGCCGGCGCCGCGTCGTCGTAGGCGACGGCACCCGTGTTGGTCACGACGACCGTGTACGTCACGAGCGTGCCCGGCACGAGGTCGTCGTCCGGGTCGGACGACTTGGCGATCGTGAGCGCGCGCACCGGGGTCGTCGTCGAGCAGCCGGGCTCGTCGCCGGTCGGGCACGTCGACTCGGGCGGCCCGGTCACGACGTTCGTCAGCTCCGGGTCGGCGTCGGCCGGCCACGGGTCGCTGAGCGTCACGGTGTACGTGATCGTCACGGTCTCGTCGGTCGCGAGCCCGCCCTCCCAGTGCACCGACTGCTCGTCGGTCGTGACCGTGCCGCGCGCGACGCCGTCGACCGTCGCGGTCGCGGCCCCGAGCTGCGCGGCCGGCGTCACGTCGACGAGCGAGTCGTCGATCACGAGCAGGTCGGGCGCCGCGTAGTCGACGCCGCCCGTGTTGGTCGCGGTGAGCGTGTAGGTGATCGTGCCGCCCGGGAGCACCTCGCCCGCAGGGTCCGCGGACTTGGCGATCTCGACCGCGCGGACCGGCGTCGTCGTGGTGCAGCCGTCCTCCGTGCCGTCGTTGCACGTGCTCTCCGGAGGCCCGGTGACGGTGTTGGTCAGCACGCCGTCGCCCGTCAGGGGGTCGTCGACCTCGACCGTGTACGTGATCGTGACCGTCCCGTCGACCGCGATCGGGCCGGTCCAGGTCAGCACCCCGTCGGCGTCGGGGCCGGCCAGGACGCCCGCGTCCGCGCCGTCCGCGTCGACCGCGGTCGCGCTGCCGAACGTCGCGTCGTCGAGCACCGTCGAGAGGTCGTCCGTGACCACGGCGAGGTCGTCCGGGCCCTCGTAGGCCACGCCCCCGGTGTTGGTGAGCGTGACCGTGTAGGTCACCTCGTCGCCGGGAGCGACCGGCCCCGCGGGCGAGGAAGCCTTCTCGATCTCGAGCGCCCGCACGTCGGTCGTCGTGGTGCAGCCGGTCTCGGTCCCGTCGACACAGGTGCTCTCCGGAGGCCCGGTGACCGTGTTCGTGAGCACGCCGTCGCCCTCGACCGGGTCGTCGACAGCCGGGTCGTCGACAGCGACGACGTAGGTGATGACGACCGTCCCGTCGACCGCGATCGGGCCGGTCCACGTGAGCACGCCGTCGTCGTCCGGGCCCGCGAGCACGCCCGAGCCGTCGTCGACCGCCGAGACCAGCGACGCGTCGTCGAGCACCGCGGACAGGTCGTCCGTGACCACCGCGAGGTCGTCCGGACCCTCGTAGGCCACACCACCGGTGTTGGTCAGCGTCACGACGTACGTGACCTCGTCGCCCGGGGTGACCGGCCCCGCGGGCGACGACGTCTTGACGATCTCGAGCGCCCGCACGTCGGTCGTCGTGGTGCAGCCCGTCTCGGTCCCGTCCACGCACGAGCTCTCCGGGGGCCCGGTGACCGTGTTCGTGAGCACGCCGTCGCCCTCGACCGGGTCGTCGACCGCGACCGTGTACGTGATCGTGACGGTGCCGTCGACCGCGATCGGGCCGGTCCAGGTCAGCACCCCGTCGGCGTCCGGGCCGTCGAGGATCCCCGCGTCGGCGCCGTCCGCGTCGACCGCGGACGCGCTGCCGAACGTCGCGTCGTCCAGGACCGCCGAGAGGTCGTCGGTCACGACCGCGAGGTCGTCGGGGCCCTCGTAGGCCACGCCGCCCGTGTTGGTCAGTGTCACGACGTACGTGACCTCGTCGCCCGGGGTGACCGGCCCCGCGGGCGACGACGTCTTCACGATCTCGAGCGCGCGCACGTCGGTCGTCGTGGTGCAGCCGTCCTCGGTGCCGAGGTCGCACGAGCTCTCCGGCGGGCCCGTGACCGTATTCGTCAGGACGCCGTCGCCCGTCAGGGGGTCGTCCACCTCGACGGTGTAGGTGATCGTGACGGTCCCGTCGACCGGGATCGGTCCGGTCCAGGACAGCACCCCGTCGACGTCGGGGCCCGCGAGGATCCCCGCGTCCGCGCCGTCCGCGTCGACCGCGGTCGCGCTACCGAACGTCGCGTCGTCGAGCACCGCGGACAGGTCGTCGGTCACGACCGCGAGGTCGTCGGGAGCCTCGTAGGCCACGCCGCCCGTGTTCGTGAGCGACACGACGTACGTGACCTCGTCGCCCGGCGCGACCGGCCCTGCGGGCGAGGAGACCTTCTCGATCTCGAGGGCGCGCACCAACGTCTCCGTCGTGCAGCCGTCCTCGGTGCCGTCGTCGCACGTGCTCTCCGGGGGCCCGGTGACGGTGTTGGTCAGCACGCCGTCACCCTCGACCGGGTCGTCGACCGCGACCGTGTACGTGATCGTGACGGTCCCGTCGACCGCGATCGGGCCCGTCCAGGTCAGCACCCCGTCGGCGTCGGGGCCGGCCAGGACGCCCGCGTCCGCGTCGTCCGCGTCGACCGCGGACGCGCTGCCGAACGTCGCGTCGTCCAGCACCGCCGACAGGTCGTCGGTCACGACCGCGAGGTCGTCCGGACCCTCGTACGCCACGCCGCCCGTGTTCGTGAGCGTGACCGTGTAGGTGACCTCGTCGCCCGGCGCGACCGGCCCCGCGGGCGACGACGTCTTGGCGATCCCCAGCGCCCGCACCGGGGTCGTCGTGGTGCAGCCGGTCTCGGTGCCGTCGACGCACGTGCTCTCCGGAGGCCCGGTGACCGCGTTGGTGAGCACGCCGTCACCCTCGACCGGGTCGTCGACCTCGACCGTGTACGTGATCGTCACGACCTCGGCCGCGTCGTCCGCGGGCAACGGACCCGTCCACGTGACCGCGCCGTCCGGGCCGGGGCCCGTGAAGATCCCGACCGCGGTCCCGTCGCCCGCGACCGCGGTCGGCGTCCCCACGAGCGTCGCGTCGTCGAGCACGCCCGACAGGTCGTCCGTGACGCGCGCGGGCAGCGGGTCGACGTAGTCGACCCCGCCCGTGTTGGTGACCGTCACGGTGTACGTGACCTGGTCCCCCGGCTGCACGGGTCCCGCCGGCGACGACGTCTTGACGACCGACATCGCCCGGGGCGGCAGGATCACGAAGCAGCCGTCCTGCGTGCCGTCGGGGCACGTCGACTCGGGCGGACCCGTGACCATGTTGACCATGACGCCGTCCGACCCGGAGAGATCGTCGTCGAGCCGCACCTGATAGGTCAGCGTCACGCTCTCGCCGACGTCGAGCGGCCCCGCCCAGGTCAGGTTCGGCGACGAGAAGACCGGCAGGGCCGCGGACGGCGGGTCGACCGTCTCGTTGCCCAGGTACGTCGCCTCGTCGAGCAGCGCCGTCATGTCGTCCGAGATCTCGGCCGGGTCGGCCTCGGTGTACGGTACGGCCCCGGTGTTCGTGACCGTGACCGTGTACGTCACGGTGTCGCCCGGCGTGAGCTCCTCGCCCGCCTCGACCGTGGCGTCGGAGGACTTGGTGATCTCGAGCGTCCGGACGTCGGTCGTCGTGGTGCAGCCGGTCTCGGTGCCGTCGGCGCACGAGCTCTCCGGCGGGCCCGTCACGCTGTTCGCGAGCACCGCGTCGCCCTCGACGGGTGCGTCGACCTGCACGACGTACGTGATCGTGACGGTGCCGTCGACCGCGATCGGGCCCGTCCAGGTGAGTACCCCGTCGGCGTCGGGGCCGTCGAGGATGCCCGCGTCCGCGTCGTCCGCGTCGACCGCTGTCGCGCTGACGAACGTCGCGTCGTCCAGCACCCCCGAGAGGTCGTCGGTCACGACGGCGAGGTCGTCCGGGGCCTCGTACGCCACGCCCCCGGTGTTCGTCAGCGTGACCGTGTACGTCACCTCGTCGCCCGGCGTGACCGGGCCGGCGGGCGACGACGTCTTGACGACGCCCAGCGACCGGACGAGGGTCGTCGTCGTGCAGCCGGCCGTCGGGTCGGCCTCCGGCTCGAGCTCGGGGCACGTGCTCTCGGGCGGGCCCGTGACCGTGTTCGTCAGCACGCCGTCACCCGTCAGAGGGTCGGCGACCTGCACCAGGTACGAGATCGTGACCGTGCCGCCGACGGGGATCGGTCCGGTCCAGGTCAGTACCCCGTCGGCGTCCGGGCCCGCGAGGTTCCCCGCACCACCGGCGTCGGCCGAGACGAACGTCGCGTCGTCGAGCACCGCGGACAGGTCGTCGGTCACGACCGCGAGGTCGTCCGGGGCCTCGTACGCGACCCCGCCGCTGTTCGTCAGCGTGAGCGAGTACGTGACCAGGTCCCCGGGGGCGACCGGCCCCGCGGGCGATGCCGTCTTGCTGACGTCGAGGGCCCGGACCAGGGTCGTCGTGGTGCAGTCGGTCTCGGTCCCGTCGACGCAGGTGCTCTCGGGCGGGCCCGTGACCGTGTTCGTGAGCACGCCGTCACCCGTCAGGGGGTCGTCGACCTCGACGACGTAGGTGATGACGACCGTCCCGTCGACCGGGACCGGGCCGGTCCACGTGAGCACGCCGTCGGCGTCCGGGCCCGCGAGCACGCCCGAGCCGTCGTCCACCGCCGAGACGAACGTCGCGTCGTCGAGCACCGCGGACAGGTCGTCGGTCACGACCGCGAGGTCGTCCGGGCCCTCGTACGCCACGCCACCCGTGTTCTCGACGGTCACCGTGTAGGTGACCTGCTCGCCCCGCTCGACCGGGCCTGCCGGCGACGAGGTCTTGACGATCTCGAGCGCGCGCACGTCGGTCGTCGTGGTGCAGCCGGTCTCGGTCCCGTCCACGCAGGTGCTCTCCGGCGGCCCCGTGACCGTGTTGGTCAGGACCCCGTCGCCCGACACGGGGTCGTCGACGGTCACCGTGTAGGTGATCGTCACGGTCCCGTCGACCGGGACCGGGCCTGTCCACGTGAGCACCCCGTCGGCGTCCGGGCCCGCGAGGATCCCCGCGTCCGCGCCGTCCTCGTCGACCGCGGCCGCGCTGCCGAACGTCGCGTCGTCGACCACCGCCGAGAGGTCGTCGGTCACCACCGCGAGGGCGTCCGGGCCCTCGTACGCCACGCCGCCCGTGTTCTCGACCGTGACCGTGTAGGTGACCTCGTTGCCGGGAGCGACCGGCCCCGCGGGAGACGAGGACTTCTCGATCGCCAGGGCTGCGGTCGGCGCGATCGTGTGCACCGTGTCGCAGTCCTCGTCGCGCTCGGCGCCCGAGAACTCGCAGTTCGACCCCGGAGGCCCGACGAGCGAGTTCGTGAGCGTCCCGTCACCCGTCGGCGGGTCGTCGACCGTGACCTCGTACGTGACCACGATCGTCTGCCCGACGCCGAGCTCTCCCGCCCACGAGATCTGCTGGGGCCCCTCGTCGTACGACAACGTCCCTTGCGTGGGCGACATGCCGAGCGACGACTCGTCGAGCGTCGCGTCGTCGAGCACGTCGGCCAGCAGGTCGTTGACCACCGCAGGCGCGGACGACGTGTACTCGGTCCCGCCCGTGTTGGTGATGATGATCCGGTACCGGATCGTGTCGCCCGGCGCGACGACGCTCCCGTCGGCGGGGTTCGCGGACTTCTCCAGCGTGAGCTCGGAGATGCCCGTGAGCGTCGTGCACGCGTCGTCCCGGGGCTCGCCGCTCGACACGGGCGGGCAGGACGACCCGACCGGGCCCGTCACGACGTTGCGCATCGACCCGTCGCCCGCACCGTCCTCGCCGACGGTCACGCCGTACGTGATCACGAGCGTCGACCCGGCGGCGAGCGCGCCCGACCACTCGATCCCGTCGGTCGAGACCGACAGCCCCTCCTCGGCGGGCGTGGTGCCGTCGACCACGGCCGTGACGGACCCGAGCGCCGCGTCGTCGACGACTGCGCGCAGGTCGTCCGCGACCTCGGCCGGCACCGCGGCCGTGTACGGCAGACCGCCGACGTTGCGGACCGTGAGCACGTACTCGACCACGCTGCCCGGGACCACGGGGGTCGGCGCGTTCACCGCCTTCGAGATCTCGAGCCGCGGCGCGGGGAGCCGGAGCGTCGTCGTGCAGCCCTCCTCGTCGCCCGTCGCGCACGTCGACCCGGGTGCCGTCACGGAGTTCGTGAGCGTGCCGTCGCCCGTGGTCGCGTCGTCGACCGTGACCGTGTACGTGATCGTCACGGTCTCGCCCGGGGTCGTGACCGCGCCCGTGGCGTCACGCACGGGCGCCGCGAGCAGGCCCTCCCAGCCGAGCGAGCTCCCGTCGAGCACCGGGTCCGGCGGGGTCACGCCCGGGTCGGACGACGTCACGACGTACGAGTCCTCGTCGACCGTCGCGTCGTCGAGCACGTCCGTCAGGTCGTCCACGAGCTGCGCCGGGTCGTCGACCGTGTACGGCACGGCCCCGACGTTCTGCACCGTGACCGTGTACGTGACGTCGTCGCCGGGCTCGACCGTGCTGCCGTCGACCGGGTCGGAGGTCTTGGTGACCTCGAGCGCGCGCACCGGCACGGAGGTCGCGCACTCGGGGGCGTCGAGCGTGATGCCCGGGTCGATCACGTACGCGCGCTGCGTCGTGTTCGTCGTCGAGTTGTTGACGATGCCGTAGGCGAAGTAGAGCGTGTCGACGAGCTGGTCGCCGAAGTCGGCGGTGAACCGGGTGCGCGCGTCGTTCCCGGTCGCGTTCGCCAGGTCGCCGTTCGCGACCGCGAACGTCCCGCTGCCGAGCGACTGGCCGTCGGGCGAGACGCCTCCCGTGAAGTCGATCGGCGAGACGCGGTTCCCGGTCGACAGCGAGACCGGTCGCACGTCGGCGCCGTCGAGCGAGCCCGCGACGAACCCGAACTCGCGGTTGCCGGGTTGCCCCACGGTCCCGTCGAGGTCGCCCATGCCGAACCCGTCGCCGGGGCGGAAGGGCTGCGAGAACGTGAGCTGGACGTACAGGTAGTTCCTCGGCCCCGTCGTCGAGAAGTTCTCGATCATGCGCGCCGAGGTCGTCGTGCCGAGCGTCGTGCCGTCCGCGAGCGGGGTGCCCGGCCCGCCGTCGTCCCACGTGGTCCCGGTGAGCGGGTCGAGCACCGCGACGGGACTCGTCGACCGCACCGCTCCCGCGGTGTACGAGACCCGGACCCCGGCGACGCTGAGCGTGCCGCCGGGAGCCGCCGCGAGGTCGTGGATGCGGATCGGGTCGGGCGCGCCCTCGTCGGCGCTGCAGCTCGACGCGGTGGGACCGGTCACCGCGTTGTCGAGCGACGCGTCGCCGCCCGGCGGGGTGCCCGCGACGACCTGGTACGTGATGACCGCGCTCTCGCCGACGTCGAGCGGGCCCTCCCAGCGCAGCCCCGGGAGCGCCGCGTCGTCGACCGTCCCCACGGTCGCGGTCGCGGAGCCCTCGACGTAGTCGGCGTCGTCGAGCACCGCCGAGAGGTCGTCCTCGAACCAGGCCGGGTCCTGCGCCGTCCACGCGGTGTCGCCGTCGTTCGTGACCGTGACGGTGTAGGTCGCGGTCTCGCCCGCGAGCACCTCGTCGGACGGGTCGACGGTCTTGGAGATCGCGAGGTACGGGTTCGCGACCGTCACGGCGTAGTCCTCGACCTCGCCCTGCCCCCCGTCGCCCGTCGGCGAGGGCGACGCGACCGTGCCGGCGAAGAGCCGGACGCGCGCGTACGCGCCGTCGGAGACCGCGGTCGCGGGCAGGGTCACGTCGTAGGTCGCGGTGCCCGACGACGCGGGGACCGTGACCACGACGGGGGCGGCCCCGAACGTCCCCGTGCCCGTCGCGTCGAGCCACACCGCGAGGGTCGCGGGCTGGTCGGTGTCGTTCGTGACCGTGACGGGCACGGTCGTCGCCTCGCCGGGCACGATCGCGAGCGGCGCCGCGAGCGCGTCCTCGTCGTCGATCCCGCCGTCGACGTCGGCGTCGCGCGCGTCGTCGCCCAGCGCGTCGGCGCCGGGGACGCCCTCGGGCTCGACGTCGATCGTCGCGCCGAGCATGAGCGGGGCGGTGTGCGCGACGGCGTCGTAGTCGGGCACCCAGTGCCGCGCCCCGTCGGTGCCGAACGCGGTCCCGTACGAGTCGGGGGCGTCGCCGAGGTCGGTCGGGAGCGTGAACGCGCACGCGGTCCCGTCGTGGTTCGCGGTCTGGCCCAGCGACGCGCCGTACGCGACGAACTCCGCGGGTGCCGTGGCGTCGTCCAGGGCGACGCGCCACACCTGCCCCGAGAACGACGCCTGCCCGTACAGGTACCCGTCGCGGTCGATCCAGGTCGCGCTGAACTGCCGCCCCGCGTTGTTGACCACGGCGGGGTTCCCGTTCGGCGCCGTCAGCAGGCCGAGGTTCCGCCCGGTCAGCGCCCCCGACGCCGGGTCGACCGTGTTCAGGTACACGGACTGGTTGGACGTGTGCGCGCCGAACGAGCGCAGCAGGCCCGCCGCGGGGTCGTACGAGAGGTCCTCCCCGATCTGGACGTTCGCGTTGACGCCCGAGAGCGGACCGCCCGCGACGAGCTGCAGGTAGGTGGCGGACGTCGGGTCGACGTCGATCCCGTAGAACCAGCCCGCGCCCTGCGCGGCGGAGCGCACGTACAGCACGCCGTCGGGGCTCACGTCACCCGCGCGCAGCAGGACCGTGAAGCCCGTGGTCGAGATGCCCGTCGGGTTGGTGGGCACGCCGAGCGGGGTCACGGTCGCGAGGTCGGCCGAGATGCGCACGACCTGCGGCGCGGGGCTCCCATCCATCCGGAGCCCGTAGAAGCTGCCGTCGACCGGGTTGAACCCGAGCGCGTCGACGCCCGCGGGCACCGACCCGAGCGCGTCGACGGCCCCGACGGGCAGGTCGACGCCCTGCACCGACGTCGGTCCGGTGGGCGTCCCGGTGGCCGCCGAGGAGTCCCAGCGCGTGACCGCCGCGGGGCACGTCGACGGCTCGAGGTCGACGAACGTGATCTCGGCGTCGGCCGGCGCGAGCAGGCCGTCGACCGTGACGTCGTCGACCTGGTTGACGAACGTGCCCGCGACGGGCGAGGTCACGTCGACCGTCACGGTGCACGACGCGACGTCGCCCAGGTCGCCCGAGACGTCGATGCCGCCCGCGCCGTCCGCGACCACGTCGACCGCCCCGCAGGTCGTGGTGAAGCGCGGCGACCCGCCGTCCGTGACGACCTCGAGACCGCCCGGCATCGCGTCGGAGAAGCTCCAGCCCGGCTTGGGCCCGGAGGGCTGCGTCGGGTCCGCGAGGTCGTACGTGTTGGTCACCGTGAACACGACGCGCGCGGTCGACCCGGCGTACCACGCGCCGTCCGCGGCCGGGCCCGGCGCGAACGTCTTGTCGAGCTGCGGCGTCTGGTCCTGCAGCAGGAGGTTGTCGAACGCCGCGTCGTTGCCCGTGCCGTTGCCCTGCCGGTTGTCGAGGCGCAGGCCCAGGGTGCTGCCCGTGGCCCGCACGGGCAGGTCGCCCACGAACGTGCCCACGCGCGACATCCAGCTGGTGTTCGTGTCGGCGCCGTACTGGACGCCGTACTGGGTGCACGTGCTGACCGCCCCCGAGAACAGGGGCGCCGCGACCCCGGTCGACTGCACGAGGTAGAGCTGCGGGTTCGCGACGCTCGTGCCGGCGATGGTGCACGACTTCACGGCCTCGTCGACCGACGCCTGGTAGAAGTGCCCGGGGACGACGTCGATCGGCCGGGTCGTGCGCAGCTGTGTCCCCGCTCCCGCGTTGCCGAACGTCAGTGCGGCGACACCCCGGTTCGCGACCGCGGACGGCGTCGGGTACCCCGCCGCCGCGAGCGCCGCGGCGTACGGGTGGTCCGGCTGGTTCTGCCAGCGGCCGAGGTCCTGCACGAGCGAGCGGAGCTGGTTCCAGTACGCGCTCGCGCTGTTCGCCCCGGTCCCGGCAGCGGTCCCCCGGCAGCTCGCGACGGTCTGCGCGTTCGGGATCGCGACCTGCGAGAACGAGTTGGTGACCGTGGTGTCGGCGCTCAGGATCGCCCCGTTGCAGAACGGTCCGTTCCACGACGCTCCCGCGGTGTAGGTCATGCCGTCGGTGCCGACGAATCCGGGCTGCACGGCGCCGTTCGACAGCGTGTAGTCGGCGACCGTCTGCACGAACGTCGAGGTGTTCGGGCCGTTGGGCGTCGTGGCCTGGAAGCCCTCGTAGAACACGATCTCGGGCGCGGCCATGGTGCCGGGCGACCCGGGTGCGGCGTCGGCGCTCGGGACCACGGTGGGGGCGAGCGCGGCGGGCGCGAGCACGGGGGCGACCACGAGGCCCGACGTCAGCACGAGCGCCCCGGCGACCGCTCCCGCGACGGACCGGCTCACGCGGGGAGCCACGGCGTCCCGCACGCGAGCGGACGGCGCGCGCCGTCCTGCCCAGCGTGTGCTCCGTCTCGTCACGTCGCTCCTCGGCCGTGCGGTGCCGGGTGCGTGCGGGCCGTCGGTGGTGCTGGACGATCCGACCGAGTACCGACAAGTGCATCCTTTGTCACACACGGGCGATTCGACGGCAACCCGAGACGTCGCGCGCGCGTGCTTTCACCCGTCGCACGGCGGACGCCGCCGGGCCGGTGCCCGGCGGCGTCCGCCGTCATGCGACCTGCGCTCGGGTCACGGGGTCTCCCGTCCCCGCATGCGCCGCACGCCCGCGGTGATGACCGCGCCGACGAGCAGCATCGCGGCCGCGAGGCCGACGAGCCCGAGCACCTCGGCACCCGTGCGCGGGAGCGGGGTCGTCGGCGGCGCCGCGGTCGGCGGGGCCGGCACGGGCGGGTCGACCACGGGCACCTCGGTCGAGCAGTTCGGGTTGTTCTCGGCCAGCAGCGCCGGGAGCGTGAGCGTCCCGACCTGCGGACCGGCCCCGAACGGGGCGCTCATGCTCGGGTCCGCCGCGCACGTGGACTCGGGCGGGCCCGTGACCACGTTGAGCAGGTTCGCGTCCCCGTCGCCCGTGACCGTGACCGAGTAGGTCAGGGTCACGGACTCGCCCGGCGCGAGCGGCCCGGACCACGTGAGCTCCGGGTCGTCGAACGACGCCGCGCCCTGGTCGGGGCTCACCGCGACGTCGTCGCGGTACGTCGCGTCGTCGAGGACGTCGGACATGTCGTCGGTGATGACCGCCGGCTCGTCGTCGGTGTAGACGAACGTCCCGGTGTTGGTCACGACGACCGTGTAGCCCACGGTGTCGCCCGGCGAGACCTCGTCCCCGGCGTCCGACGTCTTGACGATGTCGAGCGCCCGGACCGGTGTGGTCGTGGTGCAGCCGTCCTCGCCGCCCTCGAGGCAGTTCGACTCGGGCGGGCCCGTGACCGTGTTGACGAGCGAGCCGTCACCCGAGGGCGGGTCGTCGACGGTCACCGTGTAGGTGATCGTGACCGACTCGCCCAGGCCCAGCGGGCCCGACCACGTGAGCGTCGTCCCGTCGACCGTGGCCTCGCCCTGGTCGGGGTCGACCGCGACCGACGCCGCGTCGAGCGTCGCGTCGTCGAGCACGTCGGACATGTCGTCCGTGACGACCGCCGGCTCGTCGTCGGTGTAGGCGAACGCCCCCGTGTTGGTGACCGTGACCTCGTAGGTCACGTCCTGGGTCGCGCCCGCCCAGCCCTGCTCGTCGGGCGTGGACGCCGTCTTCTCGATGCCGAGACCCTTGACCGGGGTCTCGGTCGTGCCGCACGGGCCGCCCGTCGCCGGGTCGACGCCGTCGACGCACTCCGGCGGGCCCTTCGGCACCGGGCCGCACACGCCCTCCGTGCACTCGGGCGGCTCGGTCGGGTCGAAGACCACGTTGGTGAGGATCCCGTCGCCCGTGAGCGGGTCGTCGAC
This sequence comes from Sediminihabitans luteus, assembly GCF_002797595.1. Classification (GTDB taxonomy): domain Bacteria; phylum Actinomycetota; class Actinomycetes; order Actinomycetales; family Cellulomonadaceae; genus Paraoerskovia; species Paraoerskovia lutea. The sequence goes on along the minus strand of NZ_PGFE01000005.1, from coordinate 108,464 downwards.
CGTCACCGAGTACGTGAGCGTCACGGTCGCACCGCCCGCGAGCGGACCGACCCACACGAGCGCGTCGTAGTCCGGGGCGAAGACGACCTCGCCCGCGTCCGGGTCGACCGCGCCGTCGTCGTTGTAGACCGCGTCGTCGAGCACCGCGGCGAGGTCGTCGACGACGACCGCCGGGAACTCGTCGGTGTACGCCGCCTGGCCGGGGTTGGTGATCGTGATCGTGTAGGTGACCGTCTCGCCGGGGCGCACGGCCCCGTCGGGATCGGCCGTCTTGGTGAGCTCGAGCGTGCGCTCGGGCTCGATCACGAAGCAGCCCGGGGCGGTCGGGTCGGCACACGTCGACTCGGGCGGGCCCTGCACGGTGTTGAGCAGCTCCGCGTCACCCGTGATGGGCGACGACACCGTGACGCTGTACGTGATCGTGACCGACTCGCCGACGGCGAGCGGACCCTCCCACCGCAGCACGGGCTCGGTGTACGTCGTGCTGCCCTGGTCGGGCGAGAGCGCGACCGACGACTCGTCGAACGTCGCGTCGTCGAGCACCTCGGTGAGGTCGTCGTCGAGCCAGGCCGGCGCGTCCTCGGTGTAGTCCACCTGACCGCTGTTGGTCACGACGATCTGGTAGTCGACCGTCTGCCCGGGCTCGAGAGGTCCTTCGAGCTCCTCGCCCGTCTTGACGATCGTCAGGGCCCGCACCGGGGTGCTCGTCGAGCACTCCGGGTCGCTCGGGTCGGCCTCCGGGTCGCAGTTCGACTCGGGCGGGCCGGTCACGACGTTGTCGAGGAGCCCGTCACCCGTGGGCGGCGCGTCGACCGTCACGGCGTAGGAGACCTCGACGCTCTCGCCGACCGCGAGCGGGCCGGACCACGAGAGGGTCGTGGCCAGGACCGTGACCGAGCCCTGCGGGGGCGTGGTCGTGATCGACGTCCCGTCGAGCGTCGCGTCGTCGAGCACCGCCGACAGGTCGTCCGTGAACGACGCCGGGTCGGTCGCCGTGTAGGCGACCTCGCCCGTGTTCTCGACCGTGACCGTGTACGTCACGACGTCGCCCGGGAGCGCCTCGTCGACGTCGACGGCCTTGGCGATCCGCAGCTCGCGCTCGAGCGTCGGCACCTGGGTCGAGCAGTCGGGGTCGTAGCCCTCGGCCTCGGGGTCGGTGACCGCGGGGTCGGGGCAGTTCGCCTCGGGCGGGCCGGTCACCGCGTTGGTGAGCACGCGGTCGCCGGACGCGGGGTCGTTCACCGTGAACGAGTAGGTCACGGTCACCGTCGCGTCAGGGTCGAGCGGGCCCGACCACGCGAGCGACGTCCCGTCGAACGCGGCCGCGCCCTGGTCGGGCGAGACCACGATTGAGTCCTCGTCGAACGTCGCGTCGTCGAGCACCTCGGACAGGTCGTCCGCGAACGACGCCGGGTCGTCCTCGGTGTACGCGCCCTCGCCCGTGTTCGTGATCGTGATCGTGTACCCGATCTGGTCACCCAGCTCGACGCCGTCCTGCGCGTCCGAGGTCTTGACGATCTCGAGCGACCGGACCGGCACCGTGACCGTGCACTCCGGGTCGGCCGGGTCCTGCGCCGGGTCGCACGGCGACTCGGGCGGCCCGACGACCGTGTTGTCGAGCACCTGGTCGCCCGTCGCCGGGTCGGCGACGACCACGGTGTAGACGATCTCGACCGTCTGGCCGACCGCGAGCGGGCCGGACCACTGGACCGAGTCGCCGTCGAACTCCGCGTCGGAGGTCGCCGGCGTCGGCGGGGTCGCCGTCGTGGAGATCGTCCCGAACGCCGCGTCGTCGAGCACCTCGGCGAGGTCGTCGAAGATCGCCGCCGGGTCGCCCTCGGTGTACGCGACGCCGCCCGTGTTCGTCACGGTCAGCGTGTACGTCACGGTGTCGCCGAGGTCCGCCACCGCGACGTCCGCGGCCTTGGCGACCGCGAGCGAACGCACGGGCACGGTGACCGTGCAGTCCGGGTCGGCCGGGTCCTGCTCGGGGTCGCAGTTGGACTCGGGCGGGCCGGTCACCACGTTGTCGAGCACGCCGTCGCCCGAGACCGGGTCGGCGACCGTCACGGTGTAGGTGATCTCGACCGCGTCACCCGGGTCGAGCGGGCCCGACCACGTGAGGGTCGTGCCGTCGACCGTCGCCTCGCCCTGGTCGGGATCGACCGCGACCGACGACTCGTCGAGCACCGCGTCGTCCAGCACCGCGGACAGGTCGTCCTCGATCGTCGCCGGGTCGTCCGCGGTGTACGCCGCGCCGCCCGTGTTCGTGACCGTCACGGTGTACGTGACGTCGCCGCCCGGCAGCACCTGGCCCGGGGCGTCCGAGGTCTTGGCGATCGCGAGCGAGCGCACCGGCACGGTGACCGTGCAGTCGGGGTCGGCCGGGTCCTGCTCCGGGTCGCAGTTGGACTCGGGCGGGCCGGTCACCACGTTGACGAGCGAGCCGTCACCCGTGAGCGGGTCGTCGACCGTCACGGTGTAGGTCACCGCGACGCTCTCGCCGACCGCGAGCGGGCCCGACCACGTGAGCGTCGAGCCCACGAGCAGCGCCGTGCCCTGGTCGGGCGTGACCGCCACCGACGTCGGGTCGGCCGTCGCGTCGTCGAGCACCTCGGACAGGTCGTCCTGGAACGAGGCCGGGGCGAGCTCGGTGTAGGCGACCTGGCCGGTGTTCTCGACCGTGACCGTGTAGGTCACGACGTCGCCCGGCAGGACCGGTCCGGCCGTGTCGGCCGACTTCGCGATCGCGAGCGCCGGCGTGAGGGTCGGCACCTGCGTCGAGCAGTCGGGGTCGTAGCCCTCGGCCTCGGGGTCGGTGATCGCGGGGTCGGGGCAGTTCGCCTCGGGCGGGCCCGTGACGGCGTTCGTCAGGGTCCCGTCGCCCGTGACCGGGTCGTCCACGGTGACCGAGTACGTGATGGTCGCGACCGCGCCCGGGGCGAGCTCGCCGCTCCAGGACAGGAACGGTTCGTCGTACACGACCGCGCCGGTCGACGCGGCCGCGTCGTTCCCGTACTGCGCGTCGTCGAGCACCTCGGACAGGTCGTCCTCGAAGGTCGCGAGGTCGGGGTCGACGTACGCGAAGCCGCCCGTGTTCGTGACGGTCACGGTGTAGGTGACCACCTCACCGACCACGACGGCGTCGGTCGGGTCGGAGGTCTTGACGATCTCGAGGGCCCGGACGGGCAGCTCGACCACGCAGTCGGGGTCGTAGCCCTCGGCCTCGGGGTCGGTGACCGCCGGGTCGGGGCACTGGGCGCCCGTGACCGCGTTGAGGAGCACGCCGTCGCCCTCGGGCGGGTCGTCGACCGTGACCGTGTAGGTCACCGTGACCGGCGTGCCGGCCTCGAGCGGGCCCGACCACGTGAGGGTCGTGCCCGAGACCGTGGCCTCGCCCTGGTCGGGCGTGACGGTCACCGAGGCCTCGTCGAGCGTCGCGTCGTCGAGCACGCCCGAGAGGTCGTCCTCGAACGACGCCGGGGAGTCCTCGGTGTACGGCGCGGTGCCGGTGCTCGTGATCGTGACCGAGTACTCGACGACCTGGCCGGGGACGACCGAGCCCTCGGCGTCCGACGTCTTGACCACGGACGCCGCCTGGACGGGCGTCGTCGTGGTGCACTCCGGGTCGGCGGGGTCCTGCTCGGGGTCGCAGTTGGACTCGGGCGGACCGGTCACCACGTTGACGAGCGACAGGTCGCCGTCGGACGGGTCGTCGACCTCGACCTGGTAGGTGATCGTCACGATCTCGTCGACCGCGAGCGGGCCGCTCCAGGTCCAGCTCGTGCCGTCGAGGACCGGGACGGGAGGTGTCCCGCCGGCCGACGACGTGACCGCGAACGAGGTCTCGTCGAGCGTCGCGTCGTCGAGCACCGCGGCGAGGTCGTCCGAGACCTCGAGCAGGTCCGGCGCCTCGTACGCGACGGCGCCCGTGTTCTCGACCACGACCGTGTAGGTCACGACGCTGCCCGGGACGACGGGGTCGTCGTCCGACGTCGTCGACTTGGACAGCGCGACCGAGCGGACCGGGGTGCTCGTGGCGCAGTCGGGGTCGGACGGGTCGGCCTCGGGGTCGCAGTTGGACTCGGGCGGGCCGGTCACGACGTTGTCCATGACCCCGTCGCCGTCGGCCGGGTCGTGCACCGTGACGGCGTAGGTCAGCGTGACCGAGTCGCCCACGTCGAGCGGGCCGGTCCAGGTCAGCGTCGGCGACGCGAACTCGAACTCCCCGACCCCGGCCGGGGACGTCACGGCCCCGCCGAGGTAGTCGGCGTCGTCGAGCACGTCGGTCAGGTCGTCCGCGAGCACGACCGGGTTGGACGCGGAGTAGGGCACCTCGCCCGTGTTGGTCACCACGACCGAGTAGGTCACGACGTCGCCCGGCTCGGCCTGGCTGACGTCGACCTCCTTGAGGACCGTCAGGTCCGCGATCGGCGCGGGGATCGTGACCGTGCAGGCCGGGTCGGCCGGGTCCTGCTCGGGGTCGCAGTTCGACTCGGGCGGGCCCGTGACGGTGTTCGTCAGGATCCCGTCACCCGTGATCGGGTCGTCGACGACGACGGTGTAGGTGATGGTCGCGACCTCGCCCGGCTCGAGCGGGCCGGACCACGTGAGCTCGGGCGCCGTGTAGGACAGCGTGCCGACGTCCGCGTTGTCGGAGGTCACGGCCGCGTCGAGCTGGTACTCGGCGTCGTCGAGCACCGAGGTCATGTCGTCGACCATGGACGCGAGGTCGGGGGCCGCGTACGCCACGGCGCCCGTGTTCTCGACCGTGATCGTGTAGGCCACCACGTCACCCGCGGACACCGGGACGCTCGGGTCGACGCCCGACGACGACTTGACGATGCGCAGCGAGCGCACCGGGGTCGAGGTCGAGCAGTCCGGGTCGGACGGGTCGGCCTCGGGGTCGCAGTTGGACCCGGGCGGGCCGGTCACGACGTTCTCGACCACCGCGTCGCCCGTGACGGCCTCGTCGATCGTCACGGTGTAGGTGATGGTCACGGTCCCCCCGACCGGGATCGGCCCGGTCCAGGTGAGGTTCGGTGCGGTGAACGTCGCAGTACCCGCCGAGGCGACCGCGTCACCCCCGAAGGCTGCGTCGTCGAGGACGCCGGTCAGGTCGTCCGTCAGCGTCGCCGGGTTCTCGGCGGTGTACGCGACGTCACCCGTGTTCTCGACCGTGATCGTGTACGAGACCGTGTCGCCCGGCAGCACCGTCGCCCCGGCGTCCGAGGTCTTGGTGATGTCGAGGCCCGGCACGAGCACGGGCGTGCGCGTCACGCAGTCGGGGTCGAACGCGGGGTCGTCCTCGTCGGTCACGGCGGGGTCGGGGCACTGCCCGCCCGTGACCGCGTTGACCATGACGCCGTCCCCGTCGCCCGGCTCGGCGACCGTGAGCGAGTACGTGATCGTCACGCTCTCGCCGACCCCGAGCGGGCCGGCCCAGGTGAGCGTCGTGCCGTCGAACGCCGCAGTGCCCTGGTCGGGCGTGACGACGAGCGCGTCGTCCCACGTCGCGTCGTCGAGCACGCCGGTCAGGTCGTCCTCGACCGTCGCGGGCTCGTCCGCGGTGTACGCGGCGCCGCCCGTGTTGGTCACGACGAGCGTGTACTCGACCTGGTCGCCCACCGCGACGCCCTCGGGCGACGAGACCGTCTTGACGACCTCGTAGTCCGCGACCGGGGTCGACGTCGAGCACAGCGGGTCGGCCGGGTCGCTCAGCGGGTCGCAGTTCGACTCGGTCGGGCCGGTCACCACGTTGTCGAGCACGCCGTCGCCCGAGACCGGGTCGGCGACCGTGACCGTGTAGGTCACCGTGACGACCTCGCCCGGCGCGAGCTCGCCCTCCCACGAGAGCGTCGAGCCGTCGAGCGTGAGCTCGCCGCGGTCCACGCCGTCGACCTGCGCGCTCGACGTGCCGAACGCGGCGTCGTCGAGCACGTCCGTCAGGTCGTCCTCGAACGACGCGAGCTCGGGCGCCTCGTAGTCCACGAAGCCCGTGTTCTCGGCGGTGATCGTGTACGTCACGACGTCGCCGGGAGCGACCGGGCCCTCGGGCGCGGCCGACTTCTCGATGTGCAGCGCGCGGTCCGGCAGCTCGACCGTGCATCGCGGGTCGGCCGGGACGCTGTTCGGGTCGCAGTTCGACTCGGGCGGGCCGACGACCGTGTTGTACAGGTCGCGGTTGCCGTCCGTCGTGTCGGGGTCGAGCACCGTGACGGTGTAGGTGATCGTCACGGTCTCGCCGACCGCGAGCGGGCCGGACCACGTCAGGTCGGGCTCGGTGTAGTCGAGCTCGCCCACGTCGGGCGTGACCGCGATCGACGACTCGTCGAGCACCGCGTCGTCGAGCACGTCGGAGAGCTCGTCGGAGATCGCGGCCGGGTTCTCGTCCGTGTAGGCGATGTCGCCGGTGTTCTCGACCGTGATGGTGTACTCGACCTCCTGGCCGGGGATCACCTCGGTCAGGTCGCCCGCGGACTTGACGATCGTGAGCTCGGGCTCGAGCACCGTGACCTGGTAGTCCTCGACCTCGCCGCCGACCCACAGGCCCGTGGGCAGCGGGGCCGCGTTCGCGCCGGCGAAGAGCCGCACGCGCAGGTACGTCTCGCCGCCGACCTCCGGCCCGGGCACCGTGACCGGGTACGTCGCGACGCCCGACCCGGCCGGGACCGTCACCGCCGTGCTCGCCTCGCCCGCGTCGAAGACGCCGTCAAGGTCCGCGTCGAGCCACGCGACGAGCGTCGCGTCCGTCGTCGAGTCGTTGGTCGCCGTCACGTCGAGCGTGAGGTCCTGACCGAGCAGCGCCGTGACGGGCTCGCTGACGCCGCCCTCGTCGTCCACGTCGGCGGAGTCGTCACCGTCGGCCCCGGCCGACGGCGCACCGTCGTCCTCGACGTCGACCGTGTCGCTGTCGCCGAGCATCAGGGGTGCGGTGTTCGTGTCCTCGTCGTAGTCGACGACGCCGTGCCGCGCGCCGTCCGCCGCGATCGTCGTCCCGTAGGTGTCGGGCGCGTCACCGAGGTCGAGCGGCAGGTCGACGACCTCGACCAGGTAGTCCTCGACCTCGCCGCCGCTCCACGTGCCCGTGGGCTCGGGCGCGGCGTTGGCGCCCGCGAAGAGCCGGACGCGCAGGTAGGTCGTCCCCACCGAGTCCGCGGCGGGGAGCTCGACCGTGTACGCCGCCGAGCCCGACCCGGCCGGCACCGTGATCGCGGTGCTCGCCTCGCCCGGGTCGAACGTGCCGTCGAGGTCCGCGTCGAACCAGGCGACGAGGGTCGCGTCCTCGGTCGAGTCGTTGGTCGCCGTCACCGGGATGCTCGGGGCCTCGCCCACGAGCACGCTCAGCGGGACGGCGACGCCGTCCTCGTCCGCGACGTCGGCCGTGTCGTCACCGTCGGCACCGGCCGACGGCGCGCCGTCGGTCTCGGCGTCGACGCGCGAGCCCAGCATGAGCGGCGCGGTTCCCGCGGTCGAGTCGAACGACACGATGCCGTGCCGGGCGCCGTCGGCGTCGTAGGTCGTGCCGTAGCCCGTCGGGGCGTCACCGAGGTCGACCGGGACGGGGCTCGGGCAGCGCGAGCCGTCGTTGCCGGTCGAGGCGGGGCCGTAGGAGAAGAACGTCGGCGGCTGCGCCGGCGCGTTCAGGTTGAACCGCCAGATCTGGCCCGTGCCGTTGTTCGACGCGTACATGTACCCCGCGTCGTCCATGTACGTCGCGCCCCACTGGGCACCGATGCCCGCCGAGTTGGACGGGTTGACGCCGTCCGGCGCCGTGATGATCCCGTAGGGCGCGACGACCTGCGTGCTGGCCGTGCCCGTGCTCGGGTCGAGCGAGAACAGGACCGTCGTGCGCGGGTTCTGGTTCGTGTTGTACCCGACCGAGTAGAGCAGACCGTCGTGCCACGACCAGTCGGCGCCCGAGACCAGGTTCGCCGCGGTCGTGCCGTACGACGGGTCGCCGGCGACGACGTCCATGAACGTCGGTGACAGGGGGTCGACGTCGACCGCGATCCACGACGCGAGCCCGCCCTGCGTGGTCGAGCCGTACCAGATGCCGTCGGGCGAGACGTCCCCGATGTTGAACGCGGTCGAGACGAGGTCGTCGACGTCGAAGTCCACGCCCGAGAAGTCGGGCTGACCGAGGTTCTCCTGGGTCTGGAGGTCGACCGAGGTCCGGATGAGCTCGGGCGGGTTCGTCGACTGCCCCGGGACCAGCGCCCCGTAGTTCTGCCCGTCGAGCGCGTTGAAGCCGACCCCGTTGACGCCGAACTGCGGCACGTGCCCGCGGTCGACGAAGTCGCCCGTGACGAGGTCGACGTCGTACACCGTCGTCGGCGGCTCGGTCACGAACTGCCAGAGCTGGGCGGCCGCGGGGCACTGCACCGCCGGACGCTCCTCGAACGTGATGTCGGTCGACCCGGGCTCCGCGAGCCCGAACAGGTCGGTGAAGTCGTCGGGCCCGTTGGTGTAGGTGCCCGCGACGTCCGAGGTGACCCCGACCGTGACGGTGCAGGTCACGAGGTTCGTGCCCACGAGGTCGCCCCCGGTGAGCGAGACCGTCCCGGTCGCGACGTCGGTCGTGACGGTGCCGTCGCCGCACGTCGTCGACGACGTGCCGGTCAGCTGGAGGTCGCCGTCGTTGAAGACGTCCGTGAACGAGAAGTCCTCCTTGGGCCCCGACGGCGTGTTCTCGTCGACCAGCGGGTCGTACGTGTTGGTCACCGTGTAGGTGAGGGTCGCGTCGGCGCCCACCGGGAGCGGGCTCGCCGAGAACTGCTTGTCGAGCTTGGGGGTCGTGTCGAGGATCGTGATGTTGTCGAACGCGGTGTCGTTGCCGGCACCGGACTCCTGCTCGTTGAGGATCTGGATGCCGATCGAGTCGCCCGTCGAGCGCAGCGCAGTGTCCCCGAGCCAGGTGCCGATGCGCGTCTGGCGCGACTGGTTGGTCGCGCCGACGCCCGGCACGACCATGCCGTACTCGGCGTCGCGTGCCACGACGCACGTGTCGACGGGTTCGCTGAACGCCGAGATCGACGTGCCGTCCGCCTGCGTCACGAGGAACTGCGGCTCGGCGCCCACGGCCCCCGAGACGTTGCAGCTCTGGCTCGCCACGTCGACCGAGAACTGGTAGTACCGCCCGGGGTCGACCGGGAGCGGCTGATCGAACTCGAGCATCGACCCGGGCTCGATGGTCTGCCCCGTCCCGACGTTCGTGTACGACGAGACGATGTGGTTGTCGTCGGGCGTGTCCGCGGGCACGATCCCGAGGTACGGGTACTTGGCGTTCTGGTGCCACTCACCCATCGCGCGGGCCATCGAGCGCAGCCGGTTGAACCAGGTGTTGTCGGCCTGCGCCCCGGTGGGGATGCAGCCGTCCGTGGGGTTGAGCAGCGGGTCGGGCCACGACTGCGGCCGCGGCGAGTCGAACGTGTTCGCCTGGTACGAGATGGTGCCGTGCGCCGCGACGATGATGCCGTTGCAGAAGTTGCCCGCCGCCCAGTCCTGGTCGGCCGAGTACGTCAGGCCGTCCACGTTGGTGTAGCCGGGCTGGTAGTTCGCCTCGGTCCCGGCCGCGCCGTACGGGAAGTCGGTCAGGGTCTGGACGAAGTCGCCCGCGTCCCAGTCGTTCTCGTTCGACCCCGTGCCGGCCTCGTCGGGCTCCTGCCAGGTGATGTTCTCGAAGTTCTCGAAGTAGAAGAAGCTCGGGGACTCCATGACGCCCGGCTGCCCCGGCACCGCGGCAGCCTCGGGCGCGGTCGCGACGTCGAGCACCGGCACCGCGACCAGACCGAGCGTCAGCACGAGCGAGGTCGAGGCCACCGAGGCGACCGCCCTGCTGCGCGTGCGGCCCACTCGTCCGCGTGGTGCCTGGGCGCCCGTCGCCCACGTCGAAGCCTTGACCATGATGGAACCCCCGATGGATGTCGCGAGGGCGGGGACGTCGTCGAACCCGCCCGGGTCGGCTTCTCCATTGCCACACGGGTGTCGGGGTACTGCAATCGCGCATCGGGGCCGTCCGGCGTCGCGATGCCCGATGCGTCCGGCCGTGTCAGGACATGGACGGTCAATCTCACCCGCCGGTCGTCACCAGTTCGTTATCTTGCGAGTTCCTGGACGCGCTCTGGGAACGACGATGCGGCGCCACCCCGAGGGGTGACGCCGCATCGGACGTCGCATCGGACGCCGCATGGTGTCGGGCGCCGCATGGTGTCGGACGCCGCCGGGCCGGCTCGGCCCGGCACGCTCAGCCGAGCAGCTTGGCCTTGGCCGCCGCGAACTCGGCGTCGTCGAGGATCCCGGCCTGCTTCATCTGGCCGAGCTTCTCGAGCTGCGCCATGAGGTCGTCGCCGCCGCCCACGGGCGTCGCGGCGACCTGCTGCGGCGCGGCCTGCGCCTGCAGCGCGGCCTGCTGGGCCGCCGCCTGCTGGGCCGCGGCCTGCATCTGCGCCTGCTGCTGCTCCGCCTCGTACTGCTGCGCGGCGTACTGCTCCTGCTGCCGGCCCGCCTGGCGGCGGTTCTGAGCGCCCGTCACGGCGTTCGCGGTGCCCGCGATCACCGCGGTGCGCGCCATCGTGCCGATGAGCCCCGGACGGCCGACCCGTCCCACGCGTCCCCTCATCGTCCCTCTCCCTCGTTCTCGGCCCCGGCGAGCGCCGCGACCTCGTTGACCACGTCCGCCGGGATGCGCGTGCTCTGCAGCACGGCCGCGCCCGAGGCGGTGACCGCGCCGACGAACCCGCGCGACCACGTGTGCTCGACCACGAGCACGAGCGCCGAGGTTCCCGGCTCGAGCGACTCGGCGACCTCCTGGAGGTCCTCCTCGCCCGCGAGACCCGGCATGTCGAGGCCGACCTCGGCGAGCGCCGGGTACTCCTCGAGGTCCTCGAGCTCCTTGGTCGTGAGCTCGCCGTCGACCGACGCCGACACGTACGCGACGTCGAGGAGGTCCACCACGTCGGCCTCGACCAGACGACGGATCTCCGCGGTCACGGCGTCCGGCACACCGCCGCCGGGCAGCCCGACGACGATGAACTCGACGGGCCCGAACCCTGCTTCTGCTGACATGCTCGCTCTCCTTCGTCCGGGCGCCGCGCGCCCGGGATCGTCGACTCACGCGGTGCGATGCTCGCACCTCGATCGTCGCACGGCATCCCGGGAGGATCCTGGGCGAGGCGGCCACGCCCGCGGGGTGCCCGACGGCGGCGCGCCGCGCGCAACGGCCCGGTATCGTCGCGCGCATGACGACCCCAATGGGCCCCGTGGGGCCAGGAGCGGCGGACGGCGGGGAACGACCGCTGCTGCACGACTCGCGCCGCCCCCCGGCGTGGCTGCCCCGCAGCCTGTTCATCGGCGCGATCGCGGTGTTCCTCGCGATCTTCGCGTGGACGGCGCTGGGCCAGCTCAACGGGCTGATCGTCAACCTGCTCATCGCGTTCTTCATCTCGCTCATGCTCGAGCCGATGGTCGTGTGGCTCGTGCGCCGGCGCTGGCGTCGAGGTGCCGCGACCGGCGTCGTGTTCGTCGGGTCGATCCTCGCCGCGTGCGCCGTGATCGCGCTGTTCGGCAACCTGTTCGTGCAGCAGCTCGTGCAGCTCATCAAGTCCGTCCCGGACCTCTACGCGGACGTCGCGACCTGGGCGCACGACAGCTTCGAGCTCGACCTGCCCCCGAGCGACGAGCTGCTCAAGCGTGCGCTCGGGCAGTACGGCGACGACCTCGCCGGGATCCTCGCGGGCATCGGCACCTCGGTGCTCGGCGTGTTCTTCTCGGCGCTGACGATCGGGCTCGTGACGTACTACCTCATGGCCGCCGGCCCGCGCTTCCGGTCGTCGATCTGCTCGTGGCTCACTCCCCGCCGCCAGACCGAGGTGCTCCGGCTGTGGGAGATCACCCAGATCAAGGTCTCCGACTTCATCAGCTCGCGCGTCGTGCTCGCGATGTTCTGCAGCGTCGCGACGTCGATCTTCCTGTTCGTGATCGACACCCCCTACGCGCTGCCGCTCGGGCTGTTCACGGGCGTCGTGTCGCAGTTCGTGCCGACCATCGGCACGTACATCGGCGGCGCGCTGCCCGTCGCGATCGCGCTGACCTCGCAGGGCACGACCGAGGCGCTGCTCGTGCTCGGTTTCATCCTGGTCTACCAGCAGGTCGAGAACTACCTGATCTCGCCCCGCATCACCGCACGCGCGCTATCGATGAACCCGGCCGTGTCGTTCGTGTCGGTGCTTGCGTTCGGGGCCGTGTTCGGCGCGCTCGGCGCGTTCCTCGCGCTGCCCGTGGTCGCGACCTTCCAGGCCGCGGCCAACACGTGGTTCACGCGCCACGACCTCGTCGAGTCGCACATGCTGCACGACCCGGGCGAGGAGGGCGGCGAGCCGCTGCGCAAGGACACCGAGGGTGCTGAGGGCACGGACGAGCGGGGTGCTGCGGCCGCCGCGCGCGCCGCGGCGGCGAAGGACGCCGAGGACGCCGCGCGCGCGGGCGACGGCCACGGCCTGCTGTTCCGCGGGCGCAGCGCGTCCGAGAAGCGCCGCCAGCGCAACATCCGCGCAGCCCAGGACGCCGCGGCCGAGGCCGACCGCCGCCGCCGCGACGAGGCCGGCTGATGGACCTCACCACCGGCATCGCGATCGTCGTCGTGCTCGGCGTGCTCGGCCAGGTCGTCGCGCGTCGGGTGCACCTGCCGTCGATCCTCGTGCTGCTCGCGCTCGGCCTCCTCGTCGGGCCCGTGACCGGGATCCTCGACCCCGACGCGGTGTTCGGCAGCGGGCTCTTCCCGCTCGTGTCGCTCGGCGTGGCGCTCCTGCTCTTCGAGGAGAGCCTCAAGCTCGACTTCCGCCGCCTGCGCGGGGGTGCGCGCCGCCCGGTGCTCGGCCTCGTCACGATCGGCGCGATCCTCACGGGGATCGGGGCGACACTCGCGGCCTGGCTCGTGCTCGACCTCTCGATCGGCAAGGCGGCCGTGATCGGGGCGATCCTCATCGTGTCCGGGCCGACCGTCGTCGGCCCGCTGCTGCAGATCATCCGGCCGCGCGAGCGCGTGAGTTCGGTCCTCGCGTTCGAGGGGATCTTCATCGACCCCATCGGGGCCACGATCGCGCTCACGGTCGCGAACGTCGTCCTGCACGAGGCCGCGCCCCGGCTGTTCCAGACGGGGCTGACAGGGATCGGCACGGGCGTCGTCGTCGCCGCGGTCTACGTCGTGGTCGTGCGGTGGGGGCGCATCCCGCCCGGCACCGAGGTGATCCTCGCGATCGCGTTCGCGTTCGTCGCGTTCTCGATCGCAGAGGGGATCCACGAGGAGGCCGGCCTGTGGGCGACGACGTTCCTCGGGGTCGCGCTCGCGAACCAGCGGTTCGTCGACATCGAGCCCCTGCACGAGTTCGGCGGGCACCTGGGCATGCTGCTCGTCGGGTCGCTGTTCATCCTGCTCTCGGCGCGCGTCGAGCTCGACGCGCTCGTGCGCTACGCGGGCGGGACGCTGATCATCGTCGCGATCCTCGTGCTCGTGCTGCGGCCGCTCGTCACGTCGGTCGCGACCGTGGGCTCCGACCTGACGCGCAACGAGAAGGGGCTCGTCGCCTGGATGGCGCCGCGCGGCATCGTCGCCGCGTCGACGGCCTCGGTGTTCGCGCTCGAGTTCGAGGCCGCGGGCGACCCGTTCCCGCAGCTCGTGCCCGTGGTGTTCGGCGTCGTGCTGCTCACCGCGATCGTGTACGGCCTCACGGGCTCCGCGGTCGCGGGCCGGCTCGGCGTGCGGGCGGACGACGCGGAGCAGCTCGACGCGGACGGCGTGCCCGTGTCCGTGCCGGGCGAGTCGACGCCGCGGCGCACGGTCGTGCGGCTGCGCGGCGCGCGCGAGCGGGCCGACGCGAAGGCCGCGGCCGAGCGTGCCGGGACCGTCGCCGACACGACCGCGATCCGGGTCGACCCGCCGCGGGCCGCGACGTGGCACCGGGACCCGGGGTCGCGGACCCGAGCCGACCGTCAGGCGCCCGAGGACCCGAGCGCAGGACCCGAGCCGCGCTGACCTGCAGCGCCTTGATCTGCACCGCGCTGGCCGGCACCGCGCTGGCCGGCACCGCCCTGGCCGATACTGCCCTGGCCCGCGGCGAGCAGCTCGACCACGGCGGCGACGACGCCCTCGGCGCCCGCCTCGACCTGGTCGAGGCACGTCACGAAGTCCTCGACGCCCCCGAACCACGGGTCCTCGATGTCGAGCAGGTCGGCGGGGTCGTCCGGGCCGAGGCGCGGCGCGGTCGGGTCGAACGTCCGGTACATGCGCACGTGCGCGCCGTCGTTGCCCGCCGCGCGCACGAGCCGGTCGAGGGCGCGTGCGTGGCGGGCCGTCATGGGCAGCACGAGGTCGCGCGCCGGCAGGTCCGTCGAGAGCACCTGCCGCGCGGTGTGCTCGGGCACGGCGTACCCGCGCTCGGCGAGCACTGCCCGGGCGCGCGGGTCGATCGGGTTCCCGGCCTCCTCGTCGCTGACCCCCGTCGAGTCGACCACGACGACGTCGCCGAGCCCGGCCTCGGCGAAGCGTGCGCGCAGCACGACCTCGGCCATCGGGGAGCGGCAGATGTTGCCCGTGCAGACGGTCATGATGCGGAACATCGCGCCATTGTCTCGTGGGCGGCCCCGGGGCGCGCGGGGCGTCTCGCCCACAGGACGGCCGTGACGTCGCGCCCGATCGTCGAGAGACTACGCGCGCGGCGACGCCCGGTCGGCGCACCGAGTCGACGATGGAGCACTCATGAGCTACGACCAGAAGTCCCCCTACGGCGCCGCACCGCAGGCGCCCGTCGCATACCCGGGGCCCCAGGGCGCCCCCGAGAAGAACCCCGGCAAGACCCTCGGCATCGTCGGGTTCGTGTTCTCGTTCCTGTTCGCCCTCGTGGGCCTGATCCTGTCGATCGTCGCGCTCAACAAGTCGCGCGCGGCGGGCTACTCGAACGGTCTCGCGGTCGCCGGCATCGTGATCTCCGCGGTCGTCATCGTCGGCGGCGTGTTCTCCCGCCTGGGCTGACGACGCCGCGCGGAAATTCCCTGGTGCCCCTCCGGGACGCGGCGTAGCGTCGTCGTCACGAAGGAAAGGAGGTGGTCCGAGGAATGATCAAGCTCGGGACTTTCGAGGTGGCTGCGCGCTAGTCGCAGTCCGCAGGACGGCCGCTGAGCCGGTCCAGCCGGACCCCTGACCGGCGAGACCGACGCAGCCACCGGGGCCCGCGGGGGTCGTGCACTCGTCCAGCACGACAGGTGGGAGACCACCGACCCGCGGGCTCTTCCCTGCCCGCGGCCATGTCGTACCGGTCGTGCCATAGCGGTCGTGCCGTAACGGTCGTGTCACCGCGGCCAGAGGTCGATGAGCTCGCTGACCTCGGTCAGCACGTGGTCGGGCGCATGCGCGCCCCGCGCAGCCCCGAGCGCGAGGTCGGCCGTCTCCCCGCCCCGGACGAGGACGACGTTGCGCACCCCGGCCCCGCGCGCGGCGGGCACGTCACGGGCGGGCTCGTCCCCGACGAACCAGGCGGTCGCCGGGTCGGCGCCCATGACGCGCAGCACCTCGACGACGACCGCCGGGTCGGGCTTGCGGCGTGCGAGCTCGCGCGCGCACGCGACCGTCGCGACGAGGTGGTCGACGCCCAGGTCGGCGAGCTGGGCCCGCAGCGCGGACGCGCCGAGCGTCCCCGAGACGACCGCGACGGGCACGCCGACGTCGCGCGCGTGCTGCAGCACGGCGCGTACCCCGGGGCGCAGCTCGGCGCGCAGCGCGGTGCTCTCGTGCTCGGCCGTGAGCGCCACGGCCTCGGCGCGCAGCCACGCCCGCACGGTCTCGCGCGCGGGGGGTGCGACGCACGCGTCGAGCTCGTCGGCGACGAGCTCGCTCCAGAACTCGACGGGCGTCACGGCCCCGTCGTAGGGCGCGGACCCTGCGGCCTCGGTCGCGCGCGCGACGGCCCGGGCGACCGCGGGGCCGTCGACCACGACGCCCACGGCCGCGAGCCGGTCCGCGACGCACCGCGCCCGCTCCTGCGCCGCGCCACGGTCGGGCACGGTCGTCACGGTCACGCCGACGTGGTCGAGCACCACGGCCGACGGCGGGTGCTCGACCCGCAGCGGCGCGCGCCGTCCGCGCGGCACGCCCGGCACGGCGCGTCCCGGGGCGCTCACGGGGGGCAGCGCCCGGTCGAGGGCCAGCGCGACGTCCGCGAGCGACGCGACCCGCAGGTCGGCCGGGCGGACGCCGGCGAGCGGGCCCTCCTGGACGCCGAGCAGGAGCACCGCGCCCATCTCGGCGCCACGGCCGGCGCGCACCGACGCGCGTCCCGCTCCCCCGACGTACCAGGTGCGCCGGGGCGCGGCGCCCAGCGCCTGCGTCGCGAGCCGCAGCGCGGCCGGGTCGGCGGGGTGCAGGCCCGTCTCGTCCGAGCAGACCTCGACCGCGACGTGCGCGCCCGACAGCCCGTGCGCGCCGAGCACCGCGCGCAGCGCCCGCCCCGAGCGGGTGCCAGCGACGAGGCCCACGCGCACGTCGAGCGTGCCCGCGAGGTCGAGCAGCGCGTGCGCGCCCGGGTCGGGCGCGTGGTCGTGCAGGATCGGCACGAGTGCGGCGAGCAGGTCGTCGGACGCCGCGACGAGCGCGGCCCGCGCGCCGGGCGGCAGCGGCCCGGAGAGCAGCTCGACGGTCCCGCGCGCACCGAGCGCGGGCGGCGTCGGCGCGTGGCCCGCGGCGGCCTCCCACTGGTCGAGCGCGTGCAGGCCCTCGGCGAGCACCCCCGCGAGCACGGCCGGGTCGATCCGGTGCCCGGCCCGGTCGAGCACGTCGCGCACCACGGGGGTCAGCGCGTCGAGCGCGTCGGGGCGGGGCGTGGGGTGCAGCACGACGCCGAGCGCGTCGAGCACGAGCGCGGCGGGGCGCGTCCCGACCGCGCCGACGCCCGGTCCCGCGGCGTCGACGACCCGCCGCGGGTCCGTGGTGGTCATGGGACCCCACGCTAGGCAGCGGGCGCGACCGGGCGCGGACGCCCGAACGACGACCGGGTGAACGCTGGCCGAACGGCCGGGTCAGCCGCGCCGGTGGGCGCGCACCACGAACCGGGGCGCCTCGTCGACGAAGTCCCGGCCCGAGGCGAAGTGCAGGTGCAGCGCGCGCAGCGGCGCCTCGAACCGGGCCACGCCCGCGGGCGAGAGGTCCGCGAGCGCCGGCACCTGCCAGGGGGCCGCGCGCAGGTACCAGCAGAACGTCGCGAGGTCGCGGAACGTGCGGGTGCCGTCGTGCTCGTCGACGTCGTCGACCACGAGGCCGGCGCTCTCGACGTCGGCGACCACGCCCTCGAGGGTCACGTCGTCGGGCCCCCAGGGCAGGGGCGCCCCGAGCGCGGTGTTGATGCGGATCCCGTCGCGCGAGTCGACCTGCTCGGTCACGAACGTGCCGCCGGGCGCGAGCACGCGCGCGACCTCGTCGGGGTCGAACGCCTCGTGCCGGTCGAGCACGACCGAGAACCGGGCGCTGAGGAACGGCAGCATGAGGCCGTCGTCGACGCCGGGGCCGACGGGACGCACCTCGACGCCGAGGGGTTCGAGCCGGCGTCGGGCGAGCGCGAGGTGCGGGTGCCACGCCTCGGTCGCGGCCGAGCCCTCGGGGAACGGTGCGAGCGTCGAGAAGAGGTCGCCCGTGCCGGTGCCGAGGTCGAGCACGGGCCCGGTCGCGTACCGGACCGCGTCGGCCGCGACGTCCGCGTAGTCCCAGCGGGTGGACGACGTGGTGCAGCGTCGGGCGACGAGGTCGGGGGCGACGTCCGCGGGGGTCGCGCGCGCCCAGGCCAGGTGGTCCTCGAACGGGGCGTCGCGATCGGGGAGGGGGAGCTCCTCGGTCACAGGCCGAGCACCCGGGCGAGCGTCCGCGCGCCCGGCGCGGGGGCCGTGAGGGGGGCGTCGGCGACCGCAGCACGGAGCGCGTCGAGCTGCCAGATCATCCAGGGGCTGAACGCCCACGGGGTCGCGGCCGTCGCGGCGGCGAGGTCGCGCGCGTCGACCCAGTGGTGCTCGGCGACCTCGTCCGGGTTCGCGGCGACGTCGCCGACGACGCGCGCGACGTAGACCGGGCAGACCTCGTTCTCGACGACGCCCGAGGCGTCGACCGCGCGGTACCGGAAGTCGGGCAGCGCGACCTGGACGTCGCGCACCGCGACGCCGAGCTCGTGGCTCGCGTGCCGGTCGATCGACTCGGCGGTCGTCTCGGTCCACCGGGGGTGGCCGCAGAACGAGTTGGTCCACACGCCCGGCCAGGTGCGCTTGACGAGCGCGCGGCGCGTCATGAGCACGCGGTCGGCGTCGTCGAGCAGGTAGCACGAGAACGCGAGGTGCAGCGGGGTCTCGGTCGTGTGGACCGCGGAGCGCGCGAACGTGCCGGTCCGGTGGCCGGCGTCGTCGACGGTCACGACGTGGTCGCCCGTCACGGGCTCGTGCTCGGTCATCGGGTCCTCGGGGTCGGTCCTGCGGCGGACGCCGCACGTCGGGGTCCCATCGTTCCACAGGCCTCGGGTGGCCCGGACGCGTCAGCCCGTGCAGCCCTTGACGGTGAGCGTCTTCCCGTCCATGACCGAGCCCGCCGACCCGGTCTCGGGGCGTGCGGTGTAGGTGTCGCCGTCGACGGTCGCGTCCCAGATGCCGCCCGAGTCCCAGACGGTGAGATCGAGCGGGAGGAGGTACTCGTACTCGGCCGGCGTGATCTGCCCGGCCGCGAGCGCCGCGTCGAGCAGGTCGGACCAGTCGACGACGACCTCGACGCCCACGTAGAACTGCGAGTGCCCCGTCACGGTGGTCACGGCGCACGCCTGGTTGTTGACGCCGTTCTCCTGGAGGACGGTCGTGTACGTGTAGGTGTCGTCGCCGGGCTGCACGATCTCCGGGGTGCCCGCGTCGTAGACGCACACCTTCACGGAGGCCGTCTGTCCCGCGACGATGCTGTGGTTGTTCTGGACGGCGTGCCAGGCCTGGCCCTCCCAGCCCACGGTCCCGACGAGACGAGCGACGCCCTCGGCGTCGGGCTCGGACGCGAGCGTGGCCCCGGTGAGGTCGCCCTGGTGCGCGCCGTTGAACGGTGCGAGCGACGTGGCGAGCAGCACGCTCCACTCGACGGGCGTGGTGCTCTCGGTCGTGACGTCGAAGGCGACGCAGAACTGCTGCTCCGACGACACCGTCCACGCCTCGTTCGAGACGATCGTGGCGTCGTCGCCGGGGGTGATCGGCCCCTCACCGCCCCCGCCGCCCCACGTGCCGGCGCTCGCCGCGCCAGCGACGACCGCGTCGTCGCTCCATGCGGCGTCCGTGGTCGCGATGGGCTGCGCCACGGCGAGGCCCAGGAGCGCGAGCAAGGCGAGGAGGGCCGCGACGAACGCGGGACGACGCGCGGTGCGGTCGGTCATGCGGGGTCCTCCTTCCGGGCGGGGCCGATCAGGGACAGGCCGACGAGCGCGAGCACGGTCACGAGCAGCGGGATCGCGACGGACGGCTGCTGGATGCGCACGACCCAGTAGCCTGCGCCGTCGATCTGCCACACGGGGTGCAGCACCTCGTCGCCGACCTCGTACGGGGCGATGTCCTCGGCCGGGTTGGCGTCGCCCTGCATGCGGATCTCGGCGCCGCCGTCGTCGTGGTGGTCGATCTCGACGACGCGGTGCGTGACGATCTCGCCGGTGAGGTCGCTCGGGAGCGAGACGACGTCGCCGACCTCGACGCCGTCGGTGTCGGTGGGGCGGTCGATCAGCAGGTCGCCCGTGCTGATCGTGGGTTCCATCGAGCCGGAGATCACGACGAGGGGCTGGATCCAGCCGGCCGCGGTCGCGGCCCACACCACGCCCGAGAGCACCCCGAGGACGGCCACGACCCAGAGGGTCACGTTGCCGACGACTCGGAGTGCTCTGCGCATCGGTGCGAGCCTACGGCCGGGGGTTCACGACGGCGCGGGGCGCCGTCCGGCCGAGGGCCGGGGTCAGGACTGGGCCTGGAAGGTCACGACGATCGTGCCGTCGGTGCCCTGGTAGGTGTCGCCCCAGTTCTCGGGGGTCGTGACGGTGAGGTCGACCGAGGTCTCCTCGTCGGCGTCGAGCTCCGGGTCGGCGATCGTCTCGACGTCGACGAGCGCGGGGTTGCTGCCGGCGAAGACGTCGCCCGCGGTGGTCACGGCCGCGTCGGGGGCGAGGGTCGCGGTCACGTCGCTCGCGTTCTTCAGGTACAGGGTCACGGTGCGGGTCTCGCCCGGCACGAGGCCCTCGAGCTCGCTGTCGGGGATCGCGATCGAGGTCGCCTCGTCGTCGGCGTCGGTCCAGGTGGTGCCGTCGAGCGAGCCCTGCACCTCGAAGGTGCCGGCGTTCGCGGTGCCGCCGAACCACACGTCGTCGCTCCACGCGGCCGACGTCGCGGCGGCGCCGATGCCCAGCAGGGCGATCGCGGCGAGGGAGATCTTGGCGGCCTTGCGGCGGCGGTCCTGGGTGGTCTCGACGGTCGGGGTCTCAGCAGTCATGGTGCTCTCGCTCTCGTGGCCGGGCGCGGCGAGGGTGTCCGTCACGCCGCCCGGAGTCTCGGGGGTTCGGCAAGCTGTCGAGGCGGGGGCCGACACCGCATTCCGCACCTCGTGCCCATTAGCACACGGCCATGGAGCGGCCGGCCATTCGTCGGGCTATGGAGATAACGATATGGCAACAGAGTTTGTGAATCAATGCACAACCCTGTGGCGCTCACCACCCCGCGCACCGCCGGAGCCGCGAGATCGTGGGGATCAGACGAGCCTGGCTCAGACGAATCCGACCACCGGCGGCAGCACCAGCACCACGCCCGCGGCCCACACCGCGTACACGGGTAGGTACGTCGTCTGCCAGCGCGACGCGTCGTCGAACGGGCGCCGGCCGCGCACGAACCCGAGGCCGAGCCATCCCGCGCGCACGAGGTGCACGAGCAGCAGGAGGTTGAGGCCGAGCGCGACGACCTTGTTGGGGCTCGCGCCGAACTCCGCGATGCGGCTCGCCATCGCGGTCAGCGCGACCGCGTCGACCACGAGCGCGACGCCCACGAGCACGAGCTGCAGGCGGTCCGAGACGCCGGGCGGGGCGAGCGGGTCGCGCGCCGAGATCGAGTACAGCAGCAGGCACAGCACGAGCACGAGGATCGCGTCGAGCAGGATCAGCAGCTCGCGCTCGACGTCCGCGAGGTCGCCCGCGCCGAGCAGCACCACGGCCAGGCCGACGAGCATCACGATCGTCAGCGGCGTGAAGACGCGGGTGAGCACGGGCGCGATGTTCTCGACGACCGCCTGCTTGGCCTCGACGAGCCAGGCCGCGACGACCACGGCCCCCGGGACGGCGAACGGCATGATCCACTCGCCCATCACGGTCTCGAGGTCGCCGCCCGCGAGCGAGACCGTCGCGGCCGTGAGCCCCACGAGCACTCCCCCGCCGAGCGCGAGCAGCGCGACGTACACCGCGAGCTCGCCCGTGAACCGCACGAAGTCCATGCGTCCCGGGTGCGACCTCCAGCGCCCGCCCACGTAGACCACGCCGAGCAGCCCCCACAGCACCACGGGCGCGTGCAGCGCCGCGATCACCTCGGTCGAGCCGCCCGCCGCGAAGGGGTACAGCGCGAGCACGAGCGCGAGCACCACGGCGGGCGCGACGACCGCGAGCACCGTGCGCACGCCGATCCGCCGCTTCCAGCCCAGGTAGCCGCCGAGGAACGGCAGCACGAGGAACGTGACGAACCGCGCGAGCACGTCCTCGGGCAGCAGCGTCAGGCCGAGGCGCACCGCGACGCCCGCCCCGACCGCGAACCCCAGCACGACCGCGAGCTCACGCCACCGCGGGCCGTCGCCCGCGTCGTCCGCCCCCGGGACCAGGACGAGCTGCTTCCACAGCCGCTCCGAGTGCTCGCGCGCGAACTCGCGCGAGACCGCGTCGAGCGCGCCCATGCGGCGCACCGCGACGAGGAACGCCTCGTCGTCGTCGAGGCCCGTGGCCCGCAGGTCGTCGACCTGGCCCCGCAGGTGGTCCTCCATCTCGTCGACGTCGGACGCCGCGATCGCGCGGTGCCGCCGCACGTAGCCGCGCCACTGGTCGATCTGCGCCTCGAGGCCGGCGTCCATCAGGCGAGTCCCTGCGCGGTCCGGGCCGAGGGGCGCACGGGCGCCGCGACGGTCGCGTCCCACACCTGGCGCAGCGCGTCGGCGACGACGGCCCACTGCTCCTGGCGCTCGACGAGCGCGGCCCGCCCCGCGGGCGTGATCGCGTAGTGCTTGCGCCGCCGACCGACGTCCGACACCCCCCACGTCGCCTCGACCAGGCCCAGCCTTTCGAGGCGGTGGAGCAGGGGGTAGAGCATGCCGTCGGTCCACTGCATGCGGCCGCCCGAGAGCTCGTGCACGCGCTTGACGATCGCGTAGCCGTACGACTCGCCGTCGGCGAGGATGCCGAGCACGAGCGGCGTCGCCGAGGCGGCGACGAGGTCCTTGTCGATGTGCACCACGCACTCCCATACCTTGTGCTGCTAGGGATCACTACCCTAGCAGCACAAGGTATGGGGCGTCGTCGGAACGGCTTCCGGTGGCGCGAACCGCGGTCGGTGCCAGGGTGGGTGCGAGCAGACCGAACGAACGAGGTGACGATGTCCGTCCTGCGACGCACCCCCGGGCCCCGCCCGACCGCGCCCCAGCCCTCCGCCGCCCGCCGCACGACGGCCGCCGCCACCGCGCTGACCGTGCTGGCCGGCACGCTCCTCGCCGGCACGCTCGGCGCCACCACCCCCCTGCCAGCGCTCGCGGCCGCCGGGAGCCCCGGCACCCCCGACGACCCGATCCTGCTGTTCGGCGAGGACTTCGAGGCCGCGGGCGACGGGCCGAACCTCCTGCTGCCCGACTACGTGGGGGCGACGACCTACGCGGCCGACCCCGCCTGGGCCGACCGCGCCAACTGCAACGGG
Source organism: Sediminihabitans luteus (assembly GCF_002797595.1). GTDB lineage: Bacteria > Actinomycetota > Actinomycetes > Actinomycetales > Cellulomonadaceae > Paraoerskovia > Paraoerskovia lutea. Next base: position 85,493 of record NZ_PGFE01000005.1, on the reverse strand, counting down.
TTCGTGCTCGACGCGACCACGGTGCAGGGCGCGGAGGACTGCTCCGAGGCGAGCCCCGTGGTCGAGACCCCCGAGCAGAGCTTCGACCACATGCAGGGCATGGCCATCGCGATCGGCGAGAGCCAGGGCGTCGCCGACCCGACGACCAACGCCGTCCAGGCGAGCTACACGGCCGCGACGGTCGCCGACCCGAACCTCGTGGTCTCCGAGACCGCGCCGATCTTCACGATGCCCCCCGAAGGCGGCCTGGTGCGGATCTCGGCCGTGGCCGCCGGCATGAACTGCGGGTCGTCGACCGCCGAGCTCCAGGTCTCGCTCGTCGACTCGTCCGGCACCGAGACCGTGGTGCCCGACGCGTCGTACGTGCCGACCGTGACACCGTGCGACGGGCCGACCCGGACGGTCACGACGCCCGACGGCGAGGAGATCACCGTCGCCGTCGCGACGTTCACGTCGGCGCTGATCGGCACGCTCGTCCCCGGCGAGACCTACTCGCTGCGCCTGCGCGACGGCGTCGGTGCGAGCCAGGGCAACGACTTCGCGATCGACGACATCGTGGTCGAGGAGGTCACGCCCCAGCTCGACAAGGCGTTCTCGCCGACCGTGACGCCGGTCGGGACCTCCTCGACGCTGACGTTCACGATCACCAACACGTCGGACCTCGGCGCGAAGCCCCCCTACTCGTTCACCGACACCCTGCCCGACGGGCTCGTCGTCGCCGACCCGGCGAACGCGAGCGACACGTGCGGCACGTTCTTCTGGGGACCGTCGCCCGGCGCGACGTCGCTCACCGTCTCCGGGCCCGGGCTCGACGACGGGTTCGTCTCGTGCACCCTCACGGTCGACGTCACCTCCGCGACCGCGGCCGGCTACACCAACGGCCCCGGGCAGATCAGCGACCTCACGGGCCTGCTGCCCCCCGCCGACGCGACCGTCGAGTTCACCGACGGCAGCGACGTGCGCGCGCTCGAGATCACCAAGTCGTCGTCCCCCGCGACGGTCGTCCCCGGCGGCACGGTCGACTACGTCGTGACCGTCGAGAACACCGGGACCGTCCCGTACACCGACGACGACCCCGCGACCTTCACCGACGACCTGGGCGCGGTGCTCGACGACGCGACGTTCGACGGCGCGACCGCGGACGCCGGCACGGTCGACGTCACCGGGCTGCCCGAGCTCGCGTGGTCGGGCCCGCTCGCCGTGGGCGCGACCGCGACCGTCACGTACTCGGTCACGGTCGACGACCCGCCGGGCGGTGACGCGACGCTCACCAACGTCGTCACCGGCCCCGACGAGTCGAACTGCGCGGCCGGGGGCGACGACGACCGCTGCACCACGACCACGCTCGTGCGCTCGCTCCGCATCCTCAAGTCGGCCGGGCCGACGCAGGACCTCGTGCCGGGCGAGGAGGTCACGTACACCGTGACCGTCGAGAACACGGGGACGGCCGCCTACACCGCCGACGACCCCGCGACGTTCGACGACGACCTGGGCGACGTGCTCGACGACGCGACGTTCGACGGCACCGCGACCGCGACCTCCGGCACCGCGACCTACGCGGCGCCCGTGCTGCACTGGGAGGGCGCGCTCGCCGTGGGGGCGACCGCGACCGTCACGTACACGGTCGTCGTCGACGACCCGGGCGACGGCGACGGCACGGCCGTCAACACCGTGACGGGGCCCGCCGGGTCGACCTGCCGCACGGGCCTCGAGGACGGCTGCCGGGTCGCGATCCCGCCCCGCGCGCTCGAGCTCACCAAGGTCGCCGACGTGGCCTACGCCGACCCGGGCGACACCGTGACGTACACCCTGACCGTGACCAACACCGGCCTGGTCGCCTACGGGCCCGCACGGCCCGCCGTCGTGACGGACGACCTGAGCGACGTGCTCGACGACGCGACGTACGCGGGCGCGGACGCGACCAGCGGGGCCGTCGGCTACGAGGCGCCCGAGCTGCGCTGGACCGGACCGCTCGACGTCGGTGCGTCCGCGACGATCACGTACCAGGTGGTCGTCGGCGACCCGGACGCCGGGGACGGGAACCTCGTCAACACGGCCGCGGGACCGCCCGAGTCGCGCTGCGTGCCCGACGACCAGCCGTCGTGCGCCACGGTCACGCCCGTGCGCGGCTTCACGGTCGAGAAGACCGCCGCCCCCGCGCAGGTCGAGCCCGGCGGGACGGTCACCTACACCGTGACCGTGACCAACGCGGGCGACGCCCCGTACACCGCGGACGACCCGGCGTCGTTCGAGGACGACCTGACCGACGTCCTCGACGACGCGACCCTCGGCGCGGTCGACACGACCGCGGGGACGACGTCCTACGCCGCCCCCGTGCTGCGCTGGGACGGGCCGCTCGACGTGGGCGGCACCGCGACCGTGACCTACACGGCCGTGGTCGACGACCCCGACGGCGGGGACGGGACCCTCGTGAACGTCGTGACGCCCGGGTCCGGCGGCTCGTGCGTCGCGGACGACGCGTGCACGACCGACACGCCCGTCGTGACCCCCACGCCCACGCCCACCCCCACGCCCACGCCCACGCCCACGCCCACGGACGACCCGACCACGATGCCTCCCACCCCGGCCCCGCCGACCACAGTTCCTCCGACGGACGTCCCCCCGACGTCCGTCCCCGGGACGGACGCTCCGCCGCCGAGCGGCACCGGCGGCGGACTCCCCCGCACGGGGAGCGACACCGAGGCGCTCGCAGCCGTGGCCGCCGCGCTGCTCGCGGGCGGGGCACTGCTCGCGGTCGTGGCCCGCAGGCGCCGGCGGTCCTGAGGCGCGCCGCGCGTCAGGACGCCGCGAGCCCCGCGGGGCGCGCACCGAGCACGAGGCGCCGCTCGCCCTCGTGGATGAGGTCCTCGGCGCTCGCGCCCGCGGCGACCGACCACACGACCGACGAGTGCAGCGCGACCACGAGCCCGGGGGCGCACCGCACCGCACCCTGCGCCCCGGCCACGAGGTGCCGGCGCAGGCTCTCGGCCGACGCCGCGGCCTGGACGTCGTCCATCGCCGGGAGGGTCGCGAGCACCGCGAACCGGTCGCCGTCGACGCGGCCGGCCTCGCAGCCGCGGGGCAGCGCGGCGGTGAGCCGCGCGGCCACCTCGGCGAGCACCGCGTCGCCCGTGCGCTCGCCGTGGGCCGCGTTGACGTGCGCCATGCCCTGCACGTCGAGAAGCACGAGCACGACGCGCGTGCCGCTCGCGCCGACCATCGAGCACCGGTGCGCGAGCGCCTGCCACGTCGCGCCGCGCGTCGCGAGCCGCGTCGCGGGGTCGTGCGTCGTGCGCTCCGCGAGCGACGCGACGAGCGAACGCATCACGTCGGACGTGCTCGCCGACGCCCACGACGACCCCGCGACCAGCACGTCCTCGTACCGGTGCTGGTCACCGCGCGCCATCGCGAGCGTCGCGACCTCCGCGACCGGCGTCCCGGGCCGCACCACGAGCGGCGACCAGTGCGTCACGCTGCCCGTGGGCTTGCGCTCGAGCACCGCGCGCCCGTACCCGAGCCGCCCCGTGAGCGCGGTCGCGAGCCCCGCGCGCGACACGACGCCCGTGCGCGGGCCGTCCTCCTCCTGGACCGCGACGCAGCGCACCTCGGGGGCCCGGAACAGGACCTCGAGCTCGCCCACGGGCATGGCCGCCCCGACCACGACCACCGGGTGCGCGAGGTCGGCGACGGTGCCCGTGCGCGGGCCCCCGCGCGGGGTGACGTAGCGGGCCATGGTCGCGATGTCGTCGTACACGAACCGCAGTCTTGCGCCGGTTCGGCCCTCTCGTCAGGGTTCCGCGACGATGTTCCCCGGGGGTTCGTCGGACGGTCGCCCGCCGTCCCCCGGCAGTTCGTCCAGGGCCTCGGACGCCGCCCGCGTGGGCCGTCCACGCAGGTGGGCGACGAGGTCGAGCACGATCACCGTGACGGGCGCCGAGAGCATCGCGCCGAGCACGCCCGCGACCGCCGCGCCCACGATCGTCGAGCCGAGGCTCACGATCGGGTGCAGCCGCAGGCGGTCGCTCGTGAGCTTGGTCAGCAGCAGCGTCTGCACCACGTTCTGCGCGACCAGGATGATCACGAGCAGCACGATCGCCGCCGTGGTGCCCTGCGAGCCGAGCGCGATGAGCACCGCGAACGCGCCCGAGAAGATCGCCCCGAGGTACGGGATGTACGAGGTCACGAACGTCACGAGCGCGATCGCCATGACGAGCGGCACGTCGAGCACGGCCGCACCGATCCCGATGATGACGGCGGTCAGCGCGCTCGTCGTCGTCAACGCCCCGAAGTACCGGCGCAGCGTCGTCACCGACTCCTCGACGACCGCCTCGCCCGACGTCCTGCCGACCGCGGACTTGGTCGCGACCCACGACTCGAACCGGGCCCAGTCGACGAGCAGGAAGTACAGGAAGAACACCGCGACGAGCGTGCCCGCGAGGAACGCCGCGACGCTCGAGAACGCGGACCCGAAGAACCCGGCGAGCCCGCCGAGCATCTGCGTCACGCCGTCGCCCAGGCTCGTCTCGTCGAGGTCGACCGACGCGAGGTCGAGGCTCGCGAACTGGTCCTCCAGCACGCCGAACGCCGCCGTGATCTTCGCGGCGATCTCCGAACCCTGGTCGATCACGCCCACGACCGTGAGCCACACCGCCCCGACGAGGATCGCCCCGAGGCCCAGCAGCACGAGCACCGCACCCACCGCGCGCGGTACGCCCCACCCCGCCATGCGGTCGACGAGCGGGTGCAGCAGCACCCCGATGACGGTCGCCACGACGAGCGGGATCACGAGGCCCGAGACCGCCGCGAGCGCCGTCCACGCGATCAGCCCGACCACGATGATGCCGACGACCGCCCACGCGGTTCGGCCGGCGCGGAGGACGGGTCGGTCGTCGTCGCTGCTGCTCACGGGTCCAGAGGACCACCGATCGCGGGCGGGCGCGAACCGGGGGCGCCCCCGAGCGTGCTCGCGCGCGCCACGAGGTGCGGGGCGATCACCGACCCGGGCCCGGGCACCTCGGCGGGCGGGTGCGCGTCGAGCCGCGCGAGGAGCGCACGGGCCGCGGTGCCGCCGATCTCGGCCGCCGGCTGGCGCACCGACGTGAGCGGGACGGCCGCGTAGCGCGCGAACGGGACGTCGTCGTACCCCACGAGCGCGACGTCCTCGGGCACCCGCACGCTTGCGTCGAGGAGCGCGCGCTGGATCCCGAGCGCGTGCACGTCGTTGGTCGCGAAGATCGCGTCGGGCGGGTCACCCTGCGCGAGGAGGTGCCGCGCGACGGCCGCACCCTCGTCGAGCCCGAGGTCGGCGGACCGGTCGACGCGGAGCGTCGCCCCCTCGACGCCCTCGACGACGGCGCGGAACCCGCGCTCGCGTCGTGCGGTCTGCTGCACGCCCGTCGGTCCGGTGGCGAGCACGAACCGGCGGCGCCCGAGGCCCACGAGGTGCTCCGCCGCGGCACGACCGCCCGCGAGGTGGTCGACCTCGACGCCGCGCAGCACCCCGTCGGGGTCGCCGTGGTCGACCAGGACCACGGGGGTCCCGCGACGGTCGACGCCCTGGAGCCCCGCGACGTCCTCGTCCGAGGGTGCGACGAGCACGCCGTCGAACCGCAGCTGCTCGAACAGCCCGACGAGGTTCTCCTGGCGGCTCGCGGACTCGCGCGAGCTGCCGACGACGACCGCGAGCCCCGCCTCGACCAGGACGGCCTCCGCGGCCTCGACGACCTGCGCGAACCACGGGTTGGACGCGTTCACGACGCTGATGCCGACGATCCCGGACCGCCCCCAGCGCAGCTGGCGCGCCGAGAGCCGCGGTACGTAGCCGAGCGTGTCCACCGCGCGCGCGATCCGCGACGCGGTGGACGGCGAGACCTTGGTCGGCTGGTTCAGGTAGTTCGACACCGTCGAGACCGAGACGCCCGAGGCGCGCGCGACGTCCGAGATCGAGACCATGCTCAGCCCCCGGGGCGAGGCTCCGCGGCGATCCCGTCGCGCACCGCGTCGAGCAGCGCGGGCCCCAGCGCGGGGGCCGGGCCGTCGAACAGCCGGTGCACGGGCATGTCGCCGATCATCTGGCGCACCGTCGGGTCGCTCAGGAACCCGACCGACGCGCCGCTCGGGTCGCGGCGGCCCGCCTCGGCGAGGAGCAGCGGCCCGGCGAGGTCGTCGGTCAGCCACTCCCGCAGCGTCGAGCCCTCCGTGAGCGTGGGGCGCGCGTGGTCGCCCTCGCGGTGGACGCCCACCTCGCCGCGCAGGTCTCGCGACGACGCCCCGACCGCGACGACGTGCTCGCCCGCCGATACCGCCCAGCCGTGCGTCCGGTCGTCCCAGCGCGCGAACGCCCGCCGGTCGAGCACGACCTCGACCGTGCGCGACGCGCCGGGTGCGAGCTCGACGCGCCCGAACGCCGCCAGGCGCCGGACCTCACGGTCCGCGACGTCCTGGGGGTCGCTCACGTAGACCTGCCAGACCTCGGCACCGGCCCGGTCGCCGCGGTTGGTCAGGTCGAACGCGAGGACGACGTGCGCGTCGTCCGCCGCCGTCACGGTCGGTGCGCCGTACCCGAACCGGGTGTACGTCAGCCCGTGCCCGAACGGGTAGGCGACGGCACGGTCGGCCCGGTCGTACCAGCGGTACCCGACGAGGACCCCCTCGCCGTGCAGCGCGCGCCCGTCGCTCGCGGGGAACCCCGGCCAGGCGGGCGTGTCCTCGATCGCGAGCGGCACCGTCTCCGCGAGGCGCCCCGAGGGGCCGACCACGCCGAGCAGGACGTCCGCGAGCGCCGCCCCGCCCGCGCAGCCCGGGAGCCACGCGGCGAGGACCGCGCCGACGCTCTCGCGCCACGGCATCGCGACGACGCCGCCCGCGTTGACCACGACCGTCATCGGCGTACCGGTCGCCGCGAGCGCCTCGATCAGCGCGACCTGATCGGCCGGGAGGTCGATCGTCGTGCGGTCGGAGCCCTCGCTGTCCTCGCCCGACGGCGTGCCGACCACGAGCACGACCGCGCTCGCCCCGCGCGCCCGCGCGACGGCCTCGTCGCGCAACCGTGCGGCCCGTGCGGCGGTGTCGGTGCTCGTGTCGCTGTTCGTGCCCGCGTCCTCGTCCGTCTTCGGACCACCGGCGCCGTCAGCGCCGTCAGCGCCGTCAGCGGGACCGTAGCCCGGCGCGAACGCGCTCGGTCCGGGCCAGGCCGCCTCGAGAGCGTCCCACGGGGTGTCGGCGCTCGTGCCCACGACCTCGGCGCTGCCGCCGCCCTCGCGGCGCGGCGCGCGCGCCAGGGCGCCGACGACGAGCAGCTCGCCCTGCCCGGTGAGCGGCAGCGTCTCGCCCTCGTTGCGCAGGAGCACGAACGACGCGGCGGCCGCACGGCGGGCGAGTGCCACGTGCCGCGCCGCGCGGTCCCCGTCGTCGTCCGCGGGCGCGGACCCGGCGCCCCAGCGGCGCGCGACCGCGTCGAGACGCGCGACGGCCGTGTCGACCGCGGAGCGCGGGAGGTCCCCGTCGGCGACCGCGGTGACGATCGCGTCGACGGCGGCGGGCGCGGGGCCGGGCATCTGCAGGTCGCAGCCGGCGGCGACGGCCGCGACCGGGTCGTCGACCGCGCCCCAGTCGGAGACGACGACGCCGTCGAAGCCCCACTCGTCGCGCAGCACGCCCGTCAGCAGGCCGGGGTGCTGGGCGGCGTGCACGCCCCCCACCCGGTTGTACGAGGCCATGACCATGGCCGGTGCCGACGTCGTCACGACCTGCTCGAACGCCGGCAGGTAGATCTCGCGCAGCGCCCGCTCGGAGAGCTCGGCGCTCACGCGCATGCGGTCCGTCTCCTGGCTGTTGACGGCGAAGTGCTTGACGCACGCGCCGACGCCGGCCGACTGGACGCCGCGCACGAACGCCGCGCCGACGCGCCCCGCGAGGTGCGGGTCCTCCGCGTAGTACTCGAAGTTGCGCCCGCCGAGCGGCGACCGCTTGATGTTGACCGACGGTCCGAGCAGCACGTGCGCGCCCGCGGCGCGCGCCTCGGTGCCGATCGCCGCGGCGACCTCCTGGACGAGGTCGACGTCCCAGGTCGAGGCGAGCGCGACGGGCGCGGGGAAGCTCGTCGCCGGCACCTTGCCCGAGAAGTCGGGCAGGTTCATCGCGAGGCCGCTCGGTCCGTCCGCGAGCACGAGCTCCGGCCGGTCGGCCCCCGGCACGGTGCTCGCCATCGCGGCACCGACCAGCGCGACCGCGGCCGGGCGGACGTCGCCGGGCCGCGCGACGTCCGCGACGTCGTCCGGCACCGGGGCGGGCACCTGTGCGGTCATGACGCGACCCCCTCGCGGATCATCTGCTGCCTCTCCTGCGGATCGTGGACGTTCCAGCGCCGGGGCGCGACCGGGTCGTCGACCGCGGGCCGCACGCGGCACGCGTGCGTGCTGGTCCCCGGGCCGACCTCGACGGGCGCCGAGCCGTCGGGCAGGCGCACCGTTCCCCGTGCCCCGGGCGGGACCTCGACGGTCAGGTGCAGGACGTCGCCCTCGCGGCGCCAGGCCGAGCGGACCATCCCCTGGGGCGAGAGGTGCTCGGCCGACGCGTGCGTCAGCCCGCCCCCCGGGACCGGCGCGAACAGCACGTGCCGGTAGCCGGGCGCGGCCGGCGCGAGGCCGCCCACGACGCGGTGCAGGTGGTCGACGACGGCCCCGAGCGCGTAGTGGTTGAACGACGTCATCTCGCCGGGGTTGATCGTGCCGTCCGGCAGCATCGAGTCCCAGCGCTCCCACACGGTGGTCGCGCCCATGGTGACCGGGTACAGCCACGACGGGCACGCCGTCTGCAGGAGCAGGTGGTAGGCCGTGTCGGGGGAACCGGTGCGGGCGAGCGCGTCGCACACGAGCGGCGTCCCGACGAACCCCGTGCTGATCCGGTGGTCGCTCTCGACGACCTTCTCGACGAGCCGCGCCCCGGCGACGGCGAGCTGCCGCTCGTCGAGGAGGTCGAAGCAGATCGCGACCGACAGCGCGGTGACCGTGTCGCTCACCACGCGGCCCGCGGGCGAGACGAACGTCGACCGGAAGGCGGCCCGCGCACGGTCCGCGATCGCGGCGCACCGGTCGGCCTGCGCGGGCTCGTCGAGGAGCTCGTACGTGCGGGCCACGAGCGCGGCGGACCGCGCGTGGTACGCCGTCGCGACGAGGTGCGCGTCGGTCGCGGAGTCGCCGGGACGCGTGGGCGGGGCGGCCGGGTCGAGCCAGTCCCCGAGCTGGAAGCCCGAGTCCCACAGGCCCGTGCCGCCCGTGAGGGCGTCCACCTGGTCGACCCATGCGGCCATGCTGGCGACGTGGTCGCGCAGGATCCGCAGGTCGCCCGTGCGCTCGTACAGCGTCCACGGGACGATCACCGCGGCGTCCCCCCAGGCCGCCGCGGGCTCCGCCGGGAACCCGCACTCGAGCCACGGGTGGAAGTTGCGCACGGTCCCCTGCGCGCGCTGCTCGGCCCCGAGGTCACGCAACCAGCTCAGCAGCACGCCCGTGCTGTCGTGCAGGAACGCCGCCGCGGGGGCGAACACCTGGATGTCCCCGGTCCAGCCGAGACGCTCGTCGCGCTGCGGGCAGTCGGTCGGCAGGTCGACGAAGTTGTCGCGCATGCTCCACACGACGTTCTCGTGGAACCGGTCGAGCAGCGGGTCGGACGACGCGAACCAGCCGGTGCGGGTCATCGCGGAGTGCACGACGAGCGCCTCGACGGTCGAGGGGTCCGCGCCGTCGGGCCACCCCTCGAGCTCGGCGTACCGGAACCCGTGCAGCGTGAACCGCGGGGTCCAGGTCTCCTCGCCGGTCCCGGCGAACACGTACGTGTCGACCGAGGTCGCCGAGCGCAGCGGACGCACTCCCAGCGCGTCGCCCTCGAGCACCTCGGCGTGGTGCAGGCGCAGCACGTGCCCCCGCGGCGCGGCGGCGCTCACGCGCAGCCGGCCCGAGACGTTCTGGCCGAAGTCGAGCCGCACGCGGCCGTCGGGGCGGCGTTCGACCGCGACCGGGCGCAGCACCTCGGTGACCCGCACGGGCGGCCCGGGCGGCTCCTCGAGCGCGTGCGTGAACAGCTCGCGCGGGAGGGTCGTGGGTACCTCCCACGCCGAGTCGTCGAACCCGGGGAGCGACCACCCGGGCTGCTCGAGCCGCGCGTCGTGCGTCTCGCCCTCGTAGAGCCCGGTCGCCACGACCGGGGCCGGCGCGGTGCGCCACTCGAGCGGCAGCCGCTCGACCCGGCCGTCCGCCCGGTGCGCCTCGACCTGGACGAGGACGGCGACGTCGCGCCCGTAGACGTCCCACAGGCCGCCGTTGAACCCGAGGCGGCCGCGGTACCAGCCGTCCGCGAGCCACACCCCGAGCACCGACCCGGTGCCGGGACGCACGACGTCGTCGAGGTCGATCGTCCGGTAGCGCAGCCGGTGCTCGAAGCTGCTCCACCCCGGTGCGAGCTCGTCGTCGCCCAGGCGCTCGCCGTCGACCTCGAGCTCGTGCACGCCGTGCGCGGTCACGTAGGCGCGCACCCGGACGGCCCAGGCGGGCACGTCGAGCCGGGCGCGCAGCAGGTGCGCGGGCCGCGGACCGTCGGCCGACGCCTCGGTCGAGGGCGAGACGAACGGCTCGGCCCAGTCCTGCGGGTCGAGTCCGGCCTCGACCACGAGCGGCGGGGTCCACGGCGTCGTCGTGCCGTCCGAGAGCGTCGAGCGCACGCGCACGTGCGACCGCTCGCGGCTGCGCAGGGGCGCCCCGGGCCAGTCCACGAGCGACGTGCCGGACCCGTGCCCCGTGGTGCGGGACGTCTCGTCCCCGTCGCGGGCGACCTCGATCTCGTGCGCGACCTGCTCGACGCCGTGCGGGAGGCCCTCGAGCCGCCAGCTCAGCCGCGGGCTGCGGTCCCCGACGCCGAGGCCGTCGGGCCGGTGCTCGACGCGCAGGTCGACGGCGCCGGGCATCAGCCCTTCACCGATCCGGCGGTCATGCCCTTCATGACCCGCTGGTTGAGGAACAGGTAGATCGCGAGCGTGCCGAACACGTTGAGGCAGATCGCCGCGAACGTGGGCCCGTAGTCCACCTGACCGAACTGTCCGCGGAAGTTCAGCAGACCGACCTGGATCGTGCGCAGGTCGTCGCGGTTGGTGAACGTGAGGGCGATCAGCAGGTCGTTCCAGATGAAGAAGAACTGCACGAGCGCGACCGTGAAGATCGCGTTGCGCACGAGCGGCAGCCCGATCGAGAAGAAGGTCCTGAAGATGTTCGCGCCGTCGAGCGTCGCGGCCTCGAAGATCTCGCGCGGGACGTTGCGGAAGAACGTCGCCATCATGAAGACCGTCAGGGGCAGCCCGATCGCCGAGTAGGTGATGATCAGCGGCCACAGCGTGCCGGTGATCCCGACCTCGAAGTACATCGTGAACAGCGGGAGCAGGATCATCTGCCCGGGCACCATGATCCCGGCGAGGAACAGCAGCAGCGTCGTGCCGCGCCCCTTCCAGACCATGACCTCGAGCGCGAAGCCGGCGGCGACGCCCAGCAGGATCGTGATGGCGAGCGACGGGAACACCGCGAGGACGCTGTTGCGGGCGTACGTGCCGAGGTTGCCGTCCGTCACGGCGGTGACGTAGTTGGAGAAGTTCGTCCAGCTCTCGGGCAGCGCGAACGTCGGGTTGTTCAGGAACTCCGACTGGGTCTTGAGCGAGCCGAGCACGAGCCACACGAGCGGGTACACGACGATCACGAGCACGAAGGCCGTCAGCGCGCCGGTCCAGATCGAGCGTCGGACGACGTGCGGCGGGCGGCGACGACGCTGACGACGGTCGGTGGGCGCCGGGGGCGGGGTGACGCGGGCGGGGGTCATGGTCTGGGACATGGGTCAGGCCTTCGTGAGGTCGCGGCGGCTCGAACGGAAGATCACGAGGGTCACCACGAGGCAGAACATCGTGAGCAGCAGCGCGATCGAGCTGCCGTAGCCGTACTCGCCGTAGGTGAACGACGTCTGGTACATGTACAGCGTCAGCGGGGTGGTCTGGTTGCCGGGGCCGCCGTTGGTCAGCGCGAGCACGGAGTCGAAGACCTTGAGCGTGCCGTTGATCGAGAAGATCACGGCGGACAGCAGCACGGGGAGCGAGAGCGGCACGACGATGTGGCGCACGAGGCGGAACCCGGAGGCGCCGTCGAGGCGGGCCGACTCGAGCGTCTCCTCGGGGATGTCCACGAGGCCGGCGTAGAGCAGCACGGCGTAGAAGCCCATCGAGCGCCAGGTCTCCATCGCGATGATGACCCAGAAGGCCGTCGTCCCGCTCGCGAACCAGTCGACGCTGCCGATGCCGACCGCCTCGAGGAGCGCGTTCACCGGCCCCGTGCGCGGGGCGGACTCGAAGAGCTGCTGGAACAGCAGCGCGACCGCGACCGTGGGCAGCACGACGGGGAAGAACACGAGCGTGCGCACGATGCCCGACGACCTGCGCAGCACGAAGACGTAGAACAGCGCGAGCAGGTAGCCGACGATCACCTGGACGAGGGTCAGCAGCACGGCGAACCGGACCGTGAACCACGTCGCGGTGCGGACGTCGGGGTCGTGCAGGAGGCGCGTGAAGTTGTCCAGGCCGACCGGCTCGAACCCGGTGATCGCGTTGCCCTCGAAGAACGTGTAGCCGAACGACCACACGACGGGGACGAGCATGACCAGCGTGTAGACCAGGAGCGCGGGGCCGAGCAGGAGTGCGATGGCGCGCTTGTCGCCGAGGACGTGTCGCATGGGTTCTCTACTTTCCGGGGTACGCGGGCGCCCGTCGCCGACGGGCGCCCGCGCGGTGGATCAGGTCAGCCGAGGTCGGCCTGGACGGCCGCCATGAAGTCCTCGGGGCTCATCTGCCCCGTGACGAGCAGCTGGGCGTTCGACGTCGACGTCGTGGTCGCCTTGGGGTTGAACAGGGCCTCGAACCACAGGACGGTCGTGTCGGCCTGGTCGATCTGGTCGAGCACCGTCGAGGTCAGCGCCGGCAGGTCGTCGCCCTTCTCGGCGGCGAACCCGGTCACGACGCCCTGGTCCTGCAGGGAGGTCGTGCCGAAGTTGTCCGCGATGCAGCCGAGCCAGTCGGCCGCGCCGTCGTCGAACGTGCTCTCGGACATCGCGAGCGGCACGCCGATGTTCGCCGCGAGCTGGGTCGAGTCGCCGACCCCGCCCTCGACGTCGGGGAACGGCACGAAGCCGATGTTGTCGGCGCCGACCGTGTTCTGGGCCTCGTCGTTGAAGTTCGCGAGCGCCCAGCTGCCCATGTAGTACATGCCGGCCTTGCCGGTGAGGAACTGGTTCATGGCGGTCGTGTAGTCGATCGAGCCGACCGACGGGCCGAACCCGCCCGCGGCACCGAGCTCGGCGACCTTCGCCGCGGCCTCGACGTACTCGGGGTCGGTGAGCTTCGCGTCGCCGTCGGCGACCTTCTGCAGCGCGTCCGGCCCGAGCTCGCGGTAGATGTAGTTGCCGACGAGACGCGTGAGCGGCCAGCCGTCCTTGCCGGCCGCGGCGAGCGGCGTCACGCCGGCGTCGGCGAGCGCCGCGGCGTCGGACACGAGCTCGTCCCACGTGGTCGGGGCGGTGAGGCCCTGGTCGGCGAAGATCGTCTTGTTGTACCAGATGCCCTCGACGTTGAACTCGGTCGGCAGGACGTAGTCCTCGCCGTCGTAGAGCGCCTCGATGGTCGAGCGCGCCGCGGGGATGATCGCGTCCGACTTGCCGAGCTCGTCGAGCTCGGCGCCGATGTCGACGAGCTGGCCGGCGCCGTGGATGTCCTTGATGACCTCGGGCGAGTTGCCCGTGGCGAAGATGGTCGGCAACGCGCCCTGACCGGCGAGGAGCTGGAGCTGCTGGTCGAAGCTCGCCTGGGGCTGCGTCGTGACGGTGAGCGCCGACGTCGCCTCGGGCGCCGCGCAGGCCCCCGTGCTGAGCGTCGTGAGCGCGTCCTTGACCGAGGTGTTCTCGGCGAGGGACAGGTACTCGAAGTCCCCCGAGGCCTTCGATCCGGCCTCGTCCGATCCGCCGGACGAGCAGGCGGTGAGGCTGAGCACGAGTGCTGCGACCGCCGTGACTGCGAGCGTCGAGCGACGCTGGGTCTGAGAGTTCATCACTTCCTCCTTGAAGTCGTCGCTCCGCCATTGAAGCGCTTCAATCCGAGAGGCTATGGTGCAGCACACGTCGATGGCAAGCGGGTCTGGCGCCCGACATCCGGCCGATGGCCGGGGATGCTCGCTGACGTGGGTCTATTCGACCGTCGTATGAAGCGGATCAATCAGCGTTATGCTGCCCAGCGCAGCGAGAAGGAGCGTGCAGCCATGGGCAACCCCCGGTCCCGACCATCGATCGGTGACGTCGCCGCGCTCGCGGGCGTGTCGCTCGGCACGGTCTCGAACGTGCTCAACCACCCCGACCGGGTCTCCGCGGCGACGGCCGAGAAGGTCGCGCGCGCGATGGCGATGCTCGAGTACCTGCCCGACGGCAACGCCCGGACCCTCGCCGCCGGGTCGAGCCGGACCGTCGGGATCATCCTGCCCGACCTCGCCAACTCGCTCTTCGTCGACGTCGCCCGCGGCGCCGAGGCCGCGGCCGAGGAGGCGGACCACACGCTCATGATCGCGAACAGCGACACCCGGCTCGAGCGCGAGTCGCGCTACCTGCGCACGTTCACGCAGGCCCGCGTCGCCGGCATCCTGCTGACGCTCAACGACGAGGAGCACTACGCGGCCATCGCCGGCGGGACGCCCCGGTCGGCGCCGACCGTCATGCTCAACCTCGCGGTGCCCGTCGCCCGCTCGTGCAGCGTGTCGGTCGACAACGCCCTCGGCGGACGCCTCGCGACCCAGCACCTCGTCGACACGGGCCGACGCCGTCTCGTGTTCGTCGGCGGGCCCACGACGCTCGACCCGATCCGGCACCGCGAGCGGGGCTTCACCGACGTCGTCAGCGCGTCGGGCGCGACCCACGTGCGCACGATCACGCCCGACGGGGTCAACAGGTCCGACGGGTGGGCGGTCGGCACGGGTCTCGTCGAGGACGTGCGCGCGGGTCGGGTCGACGGCGTCGTCGCGGCCACCGACCTCCTTGCGGCGGGGATCGTCCACGCGCTGACCGCGGCGGACGTCGAGGTGCCCGGCCAGGTCTCGGTCGTCGGCTACGACAACAACCAGGCGGCGTGGGACTCCCCCATCCCGATCAGCACGGTCGCGCAGCCCGGCGAGGCCATGGGACGCGCCGGGGCGGAGCTCGTGCTCGCCGAGGCGCGGGCCGGTGCCGACCACGTGCACCGGGCGGTCGTGCTCGAGCCCACGCTGGTCGTCCGGGCGAGCACCGCAGGACCCACGGCGCTCATGCGCTGAACGACGTCGACGCGCGCTGCGCGATCTCCGGGGGAAGGTCCACCGCCCGCGCCCCGGACCCCAGCCGCAGGGCGCCGAGCCAGACGACCTCGGCGCGCTCGCGCGGGGTCCGTGCCACGGGGACCTGGCGCCCGTCGCCGAGCGTCAGCACGTCGCCCCACCGGTCGGCGTCCAGGTCGCGCCACTCGACGTCCAGGTGGACCGCGGCGTGCGCGTGCAGGTGCCGCAGCGCGACCGCGGGGAGCGACGCACCGAGGTCGACCTCGACCTCCCGCGCCTCGTCCGCCTCCGCCGACGGAGCCGGGGAGCCCGTCCGAAGCTCCTCGACCGCGCGCGCGAGCGCCCGGGCGTGGTAGCCGACGTGGGCGACGACGTGCCGCCGTCGCCACCCGTCCACGAGCGACGGCTCCTCGAGGTCGGCGTCGCTCAGCCTCCCGAGCACGCGCGAGAAGTAGGCCGTCCCCCGCCGGGCCAGCAGGAGGTCGTCCAGCACCCGGGGATCGGTCGCCCGGACCGTCCGCGCGGCCACGCCGTCAGGCCCTCGGGCCGGGCACGCGCCCGTCCGTGTCGGGCAGGTGCACCCGCTGGAAGTGGAGGCGTTCGACGATCGGGGCGTCCGAGAACCGGAAGAGGTCGAACTCGGCCTCGGCCTCGAGCGACCAGGCCGTCCAGGAGGGGAGGACGAAGAGGTCGCCCTTGACGAGGTCTCGTCGCTCGCCGTCGAGGACGACCGTGCCCGACCCGTCGAAGACCTGCCACACGGACGAGCCGACCTCGCGACGCGTCGGGGTCCGGGCGCCCGCCCGCAGCCGGTGGAACTCGCACCGGATCGTGGGCAGCACGTCGCCACCGTTGGTGGGGTTCGTGTAGCGGACCGCGGCGTGCCCCTGGTCGACCGTGGCCGGGTGGCCCTCGTCCTCGAGCGCGAGCTGCTCGCGCAGCGCGGCGTCCGTGTGCTCCCACCGGTAGGCGGCGATCGGCGTGGAGTGCTGCGGTCCGGGCGCGGAGAGGGGCGTCAGGCCGGGGTGGGCCCAGAGCCGCTCCGACCGGGAGAACGGCGGCGACGCCTCGTCCGTGACTCGCTCGGACCCGAACTCGAAGAACCCCAGGTCCATGTCGTGCGCGAACGGGACGTCGAGGCCGTCGATCCAGGCCATGGGGCTGTCCGTGTCGTTGTGGTGACCGTGGAAGTTCCACCCCGGGGTGAGGAGCAGGTCGCCACGGCTCATGCGCACCGGGTCGCCGTTCACGACCGTCCAGACGCCCTCGCCCTCGACCACGAACCGGAAGGCGTTCTGGGCGTGGCGGTGCTCGGGGGCCGTCTCGTACGGCCCCAGCCACTGGATCGCGCACCACAGGGTTGGCGTCGCGTACGCCGTCGGCGCGAGACCGGGGTTCGCGAGACCGATCGCTCGCCGCTCCCCACCACGCCCGACGGGGACGAGGTCGCCCGCGCGCCGCGCGATGTCGACCAGCTCGCGCCATTGCCAGACGAACGGGATCGCGGCCGGCGTCGGCACGAGCGGCATGAGGTCGTTCGTCTGCGTCCACAGGGGTGCCGTGCTGTTGCGCGCGAAGTCCTCGTACAACCGGTCGAGCGCGGGGCTCGGCTCGGGCTGCCCGGATGCCGCGGGCGTGACCGTCCCGTCGTCGTGGCTCATCGCCCGCTCCCCCCGCCCGCCACGGGCCTGCGGCCCTGGGGACGCGACGCGTACGGGGTCGCCGCCGCCGCCGTGACACCCACCTCGAGCGTCCCGATCGACGAGATCTCGAGCCGGACCCGGTCGCCGTCCGCAAGCGCCCCGACCCCCGCCGGGGTCCCCGTGAGGACCACGTCCCCCGGCTCGAGGGTCATGACCGAGGACGCGTACGCCACGAGGTCCGCGACGGGGAAGATCAGCTCGGCGGTGCTGGTGCTCTGCCGGAGCACGTCGCCGACCCAGCACCGGAGCTCGAGGTCGTCCGGGTCCGGCACCTCGTCCGCCGTGACGAGCCACGGGCCCAGCGGCGTGAACGTGTCGAAGGACTTCCTGGTCGAGCGGTCCTCGGTCGAGCGCAGGCTGACGTCGAGCCCGCACGTGTACGCGAAGACGTGACCGAGCGCGTCCTCGGGAGCGACGTGGCGCGCCGTCCGACCGATCACGAGCGCGAGCTCGCCCTCCTGGTCCGTGCGCACGTCGTCGTACGGCAGCTCGACGGTGCCCCCCGGGCCCACCACCGAGGTGCCCGCCTTGAGGAACACCCCGTAGTCGGCGATCGACCGCTGCTCCGACATCTCGACCTTGTGGTCGAGGTAGTTGACGGGTGCGGCGACGATCTTGCGGGGACGGGCCAGGGGCGCGGACAGGCGCGCCGTCTCCAGCGGTGCGCCCGGTCGGTCGTCGAGGTCGAGCGCCAGGAGCTCGGCGAGGCCGTGCCCGGCCTCGAGCCAGGCGCCCCAGGGGCCCGCCACGCTCGTCGTCGTCCCGACGACGTCGCTGACGTCGATCACGCGTCCCGGGCGGACGACGACCGGGATCCTCTCGTCCAGCACTGCAAGTCTCATGGGTCTCTCCGTCGGTCGAAGGGTCGGGTGCTCAGGCGTTCAGGGCGGGTTCGGCCGGGGCGCGGTCGCCGAGCCGGTCGGCCACCGTCCCGGCGTAGAGCCAGTCCGTGTAGCCGGTCAGGTCCGGTGCGAGGGCGAGGAGCTCGTTGCGCAGCAGCCGCGCCGCACCGCCGGCGTGGCAGACCTCCCCGAACGTGCGGGCACGCCGCTGGACCTGAGCGGCCCGCGGGATGCGGGCCTGCGTGAGTCGACGGACGACCTCGGGCCAGTCGGTCGTCGGGCCCGCGGCGTCCTGCTCGCCGAGGATCAGCTCGAGCGTCCGAGCGTCCTCGAGCGCCTGGCAGCAGCCCTGGGCGAGGTACTGCAGCATCGGGTGCGCTGCGTCGCCGACGAGGACCGTGCGCCCCGATCCCCAGCGGTCGGCGGGTTCGCGGTCGAACAGCGGCCAGCGCCGCTGCCGGCCCACGTGCGCGACCGCCGCCCGGACGCGAGGGTGGCACGCGGCGAACGCGTCCTCGAGCTCGGCGGTCGTCCCGTAGTCCGCGTCCCCGCGGTCGAAGCCGGGTGACCGGAACGTCGCGACGACGTTCAGGACGCTCCCGCCGCGAAGCCGGTACTGGACCACGTGGGCGTCCGGCGCGACCCAGCACACGACGTCGTCGAGCGCGCTCTCGCTGCGGGCCTCGTCGATCGGGACGGTGCCGCGGAACGCGACGAAGCCGGACGCGACGACGTCGTCGCCGACGATCGAGTCGCGCAGCGCCGACCGCAGGCCGTCGGCACCGAACGTCACGTCGGCGTCGACGGTGCGGCCGTCGGCGGTGCTCACACGCGTCCCGTGAGCGTCCTGGGTGGCGTGCGTGACCTGCGCGCCGGTCACGAGCTCGACGCCGGCGTCGGCGCACGCCTCGAGCAGGATCCGGTGCAGGTCGGTGCGGTGGATCACGACGTACGGTGCGCCGTAGCGCTCGCGGAACGTCCCCCGGAGGTCGAGCGCGGCGAGCTCGGCGTCGGTCGTCGCGTCCCGCAGGACGAGACGCCCGGGTTCGACGCCCGCGGCGCGCACCGCGTCGAGCAGTCCCCACGAGTCGAGGATCCGTGTCGCGTTCGGGCCGAGCTGCAGGCCGGCGCCGACCTCGCCAAACTCGTCCGCCTGCTCGAGGAGGCGCACCGCTCTCCCGCGGCGCCGCAGCGCGAGTGCTGTCGCGAGCCCTCCGATGCCTCCGCCGACGACCACTGCCTCTGGATGTGCCACCACGTCGTGAACCATGGCGGGGACGTTAGGAGGGCCGATGGTCGATGAGCGAGGATGTTCTGCTGTGAGGAACGATCGCCGCCATCCCCCGCTCCCGGAGCGTCCGCCGACCGCCGTGGAGTCGCTCGACCGTGGGCTGCGCCTGCTCCAGATGCTGCGTGACTACGGCAGCCTCCGTGTGGTCGACGCCGCCGAGCAGCTCGGCGTCTCGCGCTCGAGCGCGCACCGCCTCCTGCAGACCCTGGTGTTCCGGGGCTTCGCGGTGCAGGACGACGCGCGCGCCTATCTCCCCGGGCCGTCGCTGGGTGCGGCGCCCGCGGGCGCCGACCGGGCGCGTGACCTGCGACGCCTGTGCCTCCCGCACCTCGAGGTCCTGTCGCGTCGCAGCGGCGAGTCCGCGAACCTCATGATCCGTGTCGGCCGCAACGTCCGGTTCCTCGTGACGGTCCGGGCGAGCACGCAGGACGCGACCCACGACCGGGACGGGGTCGTGATGCCCGCCCACGAGGCGTCGGGCGGCAAGGCCCTGCTCGCCGCTCTCCCCGACGACGAGGTCCGGCAGCTCTACCCGGCCGGGTCTCCCCCCGGGCCGGGTGCGGAGTCGCTGGCGAAACTGCTGGTGGACGTGCGCGCGGCACGCACGCTCGGGTACGCCGTGAACGTCGAGGAGACGGAGCGCGGCGTCGCCGCCGTCGGGACCGCGGTCCACGACCGGTGGGGCCGGGCGGTCGGGGCGGTGACGGTCTCGACCCGGGCCGACACGTTCGTCCGCCGCCTGACCCCGGTGCTGCTCCCGCTGCTGCTCGAGACGCGGGCGCAGGTCGAGCGCGACCTCGCGGACGCCGACCTCGGCTAGCGCACCACGGCGGCGGCCCGGCGCACGACGTCCCGCAGGTACTCGTGCTCCGGGTCACGGTCGTTCACCGGGTGCCACCACATCGCCTCGACGAGCGAGCCGAGGTCCACCGGCACCTCGACGACCCGCACGCCGACGTCGGCGGGCAGCGAGACCGCGAGACGCTCCTGGAGCACCGCGACGCGTCCGCTCCCCGCGACCAGGGCGGGGACGGTCAGGAACTGCTCCGTCACGACCTCGATCCGCGGCTCGATCCCGGCCATCCGCAACCTGCGGGCCGCGGGGGTCGAGGCGGTCGGGCTGTGGAACGTCATGACCCACGGCATCGCGCGCAGCTGGTCGACGCTCAGCGCGGCGCCGACGGCGGTGTTGCCGGTCGCGACCAGGCAGACCCAGCGGTCCTCGTGGAGGTCGGCGTGGGGCAGCTCGCCGATGAAGCCGTGCGGAAGCAGGATGAGGTCGTACCCGAGCAGCGCGTGGGCGGCGTCGTCGATGAGCGACGGCGTGTTGCCGACGAACCGCAGCCGGACCCCCGGCGCCTCGCGCTCGAGCAGCGCGGCGAGCGGCGGCCCGAGCGTCGCGACGCTGTAGTCGCTCGCCACGACGGTGAACTCGCGGGTCGAGGTCGCCGGGTCGAACACGGGCTCGGCGGCGAACACCCGCTCGACGCCGGCCAGGACGGTGCGGGCCCGGTCCCGGAGCAGCAGCGCGAGCGGCGTGAGGTGGTACTCGTTCCCGCGACGGCTCAGGAGCGGGTCGTCGAAGTGCCGGCGGAGCCGTGCGAGCGAGGCGGACAGCGCCGGCTGGCTCAGACCCATCTGGGCGGCGGCCCGGGTGACGCTGCGGTTCTGCAGCAGCGCGTCGAGGGCGACGAGCAGGTTCAGGTCGAGGTTGGTGAGCGCCGCCGTCCGCGGTGCGCGTCCGAGGGGATCCGAGGCGGCCGCATCATTGCGACTGATGGATGTCATATCGACATCATGCATTGTCATGCCACGCCACCGACACCGAAGGTCGGTGCATGACCACACGGACAGCACGGAACCCCGGGGCGGACCTCCGGCACAAGGTCGTCGTCGTGACCGGAGCCTCGCGCGGCCAGGGCGCCGCGGCAGCACGCGCACTCGATCGCGCCGGGGCCGACGTGATCGCGCTCGACCTGCCCGCCACGCCCGCGGAGGACCTCGGGAACTCCGACTATCGTCGTCACGACGTCACGGACGCGGGCGCGTGGGAAGTGCTCGCGGCCGACCTGGAGACGACCCACGGGCGCGTGGACGGGCTGGTCAACAACGCCGGGATCACCTGGCGCGCCAGGCTCCTCGACGTCACTCCCCGGGACCTCCTGCAGGTCCACGAGGTGAACGTCGTGGGACCGCTGCTCGGGATCCAGCACTGCGTGCCGCTCATGCCCCCCGGGTCGTCCATCGTCATGGTGGGGTCCGTCGCCGCCCTCACCGGGCACGTCCCCGTGGCGTACACGACCAGCAAGTGGGCGCTGCGCGGTCTCGCGAAGGTCGCCTGCCTCGAGCTCGGGCCGGCCGGGATCCGCGTCAACACGATCCACCCGGGGTACGTCGAGACGCCGATGACGGCGTCGGCACCGGCCTCGTTCCGGGACGCGAACATCGCCGAGACCCCTCTCGGCCGGACGGGCACGGCGGACGAGGTCGCAGCGCTCGTCACGTTCCTGCTGAGCGACGGGGCGTCGTTCGTCGACGGCGCGGAGATCACCGTGGACGGCGGCATGACGTCCCACGGCGGGGTGAGGTCGATCGCCGACGCGCTGCGGGAGCCCGTGCAGCAGCAGCCGGACGGTCATCCACGGGACTGATCCGGTGCATAGGCAACTCCGTCTTCCCTGATGCTTGCCCGCGTTCCAGAGTGGTCTCAGGCCGCGCGGCGCAGCGCACCTCCTCCGGGACGCGTCGCGCGGGCACGCACCCGATCCGAGAGGACAGTTCAATGACGAACCTTCTGGCCCACCTTTCCCACCTGGAGATCGCCTCCCCCGACGTGGACGCGACCGCCGCGTTCTTCGAGAAGCAGTTCGGCCTGCGCCCCGTCGGGCGCGACGACGACGGCACGACGTACCTGCGCTGCTGGGGCGACTACTACCCGTACAGCCTCGTCGTGTCCCCGGGCGAGCAGCCCGCCCTGGTCAACATGGCCTGGCGCGCCGCGAGCGAGGACGCGCTCGACGAGGCCGCCACCCGCGTCCGGGCGAAGGGCGTCGAGGGCGTCTGGCACGACGAGCGCCAGGGCCACGGTCGGTCGTTCCAGTTCACCGGGCCGTTCGGCCACACCATGGAGCTCTGCTGGGACCTGCCCCGGCACTCCGCCCCCGCCGAGCTCGCGTCGGTGTTCCCCGACCGCCCCGAGCGTCGCAGCTCGCACGCCGCCGCCCCGCGGTTCCTCGACCACGTCACGATCGCGGCGTCCGACGTCCGCGCGTTCGCCGCCTGGTACAGCGAGGTCCTCGGGTTCCGCGTCATGGCGTTCACCGAGCTCGACCACGCCGAGGTCACCGTGTTCAGCGTGCTCACCACGAACGAGAAGTCGCACGACCTCGGCGTGGTCCTCGACTCGTCGACGCTCGGCGGACGCGTCAACCACATCGCGTTCTGGACCGACTCGGTGCAGGAGCTCCTCGTCTCGGCCGACGTCCTGATGGAGAACGGCGCCGCGATCGAGTACGGCCCGTCCATCCACGGGATCGGCGAGCAGTCCTTCCTCTACTTCCGCGAGCCCGGCGGCATGCGCGTCGAGCTCAACACCGGCGGCTACCGCAACTACGTGCCCGACTGGCAGGCGAACACCTGGAAGCCCTCGACCGGGTCCAACAGCATCTACCGCAACTCGGCCATGCCCATGTCCATGACCGAGTGCTTCCCGCCCGACGCGGGCAAGCCCTCGGCGACCGAGGAGGGGATCCTGCCCGGCACGGAGGACGCCCTGGTGAACCCCTACGCGCGCCACGGACAGGGCTGATCCCGGTGTTCGCGTACTTCCCCGGCAACTACGTGTGGAACCTGTCCGTGAACCTCGCGATGGAGATGGGTGCCCGCATCGGCGAGGTGGACGCCGTCTGCCGGCCCCTCCTCGACGCCGCCGCGCAGGGTGACGACGCCGGGACCCCGGCGCTCATGGAGGCGTGGGAGCGTCAGGGCGACACCCTCGTCGAGCTCGCGGCCGAGGACGAGTCCCGCGGGCGGAGGCTCTCGGCCGGCGAGAAGCTCGGTCGTGCCGCGACCTACTTCCTCACGGCGGAACGCATGCAGGCGGCCGGGCACGCACCCCGCGTCGCGCTGTACGCCAAGTTCCTCGCGACGTTCGCGCAGGGCGTGGCGCTCGCCGAGGAGAACGCCGAGCGCGTCGAGATCCCCTATGAGGGCGGGCACCTGTCCGGGATCCTGACCCGAGCGCTCGATCCCGACGGGTCGCGCCACGACGGGCCCGCGCCCCTGCTCGTCCAGGTCAACGGCCTCGACAGCACCAAGGAGATGCTCTACCGCACCGGTCCGGGGGCGAAGCTCGCCGCCCGCGGGGTGTCGAGCCTGTGCATCGACCAGCCCGGCACGGGCGAGGCGTTGCGCCTCCACGACCTCCATGCGGTCGCGGACGCCGAACGGTGGGCCTCGGTCGTCTACGAGCACATGGCCGCCCGCGAGGACGTCGACGCGGAACGGGTCGGGCTGCTCGGCGTGTCCCTCGGTGGCTACTTCGCCCCGCGAGCCGTGGCGTTCGAGCCGCGCTTCGCCCTGGGCGTCGCCTGGGGCGCGAACCACGACTGGCGCGCCGTCCAGAAGGCACGGCGAGCCCGCGAGGGCGAGCGACCCGTCCCGCACTACTGGGAGCACGTGCAGTGGGTGTGGGGCGCCGGCGACGTCGAGGAGTTCTTCGAGATCGCCGAGCACGTCCACCTCGACGGCGTCCTCGACCGCATCACGGTGCCGTTCCTCGTGACCCACGGCGAGAACGACCGGCAGATCCCGCTCGAGTACGCCCACCGCACGTACGACCAGCTCACGGCGTCGCCCGACCGCGAGCTCGTCGTCTTCACCGAGCGCACCGGCGGGTCGGCCCACTCGAGCGTCGACAACGGGTCCGTCGCGACCGACCTGATCGCGGACTGGGTCGCGGAACGCCTCGGCGGGGTGGTCGCGTGAGCGCGGCCGCCGCGCTCGACCGGTCGGACCCGGAGGGCGCCATCGCCGCAGCCGCCGCCCGCTGCTCGAACTGGGACCGGTGGGGCCCCGACGACGTCAAGGGGACGCTCAACCTGATCACGGACGAGCACCGACGACGTGCCGCCGCGCTCGTGCGCCGCGGCGCCACGTTCTCGCTGGCGCAACCGTTCGACATGGACGGGCCGCAGCGCGGCTGGCGGCGTCGCACCAACCCGGTGCACACCATGCTCGACACGGGGACCGAGGCCGAGCTCGGCATCCAGGGGTTCCCGCACGGCCTCGGCGGCGCGGACGACGTGATCGCCATGCCGCTGCAGTGCTCGACCCAGTGGGACGGGCTCGGGCACATCTTCGACCACGGGCGCGCCTGGAACGGCCGGCCGGCCGGACAGGTCGTGACGTCCGCAGGTGACGGCGTCACGGGGATCGAGACCGTCGCCGCCGACCTCGTGGGTCGCGCCGTGCTCCTGGACGTCGGCAGGGCCCTCGGGGTCGACGTCGCCGGGCAGGGTGGCGAGCTGCCCGACGGCTTCGCGATCACCCCCGAGCACCTCGACGCGACCGTCGAGGCCCAGGGCCCGACGTCGTCGGTCGGCCCCGGGGACATCCTCGTCGTCCGGACGGGCCAGTACGGGCGGACCCTGCGGGAGGGGTGGGGCGAGTACGCCGGCGGACCCGCCCCCGGTCTGTCATTCACGACCGCCGACTGGCTGCACGAGCACGACGTCGCGGCCGTCGCGACGGACACGTGGGGCTTCGAGGTGCGTCCCAACGAGTTCGACGTCGCCTTCCAGCCGCTGCACCAGGTGGTCATCCCCAACATGGGGCTGTTCGTCGGCGAGATGTGGGACCTCGAGGAGCTCGCGGCCGACTGCGCCGCCGACCGCCGCTACGAGTTCCTCCTCGTCGCCGCACCGCTGCCCGTCACGGGGGCCGTCGGCGCGCCGCTCAACCCGGTCGCGCTGAAGTAGCCCGCCGACCGCCCGACCGTTCCACCAACAGATCGACCGTCCGTTCTTCAGCCCGACATGGAGGTGTGGCAACGATGCCCGCAGTCCGTTCAGTCCTCGTCGTCGGAGCCGGCGCTGCCGGTTGCGCGACCGCGATCCTGCTCGCCCAGGCAGGTGTCGACGTCGAGATCGTCGAGTCCCGCCCGGAGTTCCCCGAGACCGGGTCCGGCATCACGCTCCAGGGCAACGCGTTGCGCGTGCTGCGCGAGCTCGGCGTGTGGGAACCGCTCCAGGCGGCGGGGTACGCCTTCGACTCGGTCGGGATCCGCGCCCCGGGCCCGCACGCACCCGTGGTGGCCGAGATCCCCGACGTGCGCACGGGCGGCCCCGACCTGCCGGCCACGCTCGGCGTGCCCCGCCCCGTCCTTGCCCGCCTCCTGCTCGACAGGGCGACCGCGGTCGGCGCGAAGGTCTCCTTCGACACGAGCCCGACGCACCTGACGCAGGACGCCGACGGCGTCGTGGTGTCGTTCTCGAGCGCGGCCGACCGGCGGTTCGACCTCGTGGTCGGAGCGGACGGCATCCACTCGTGGACCCGTCGCGCGATCGACGTCGACACCGAGCCCCGGAGCGTCGGCATGGGCATCTGGCGCGCCTACGTCCCGCGCCCGGCCGACGTCGTCCGCACCGACCTCACCTACGGAGGACGCTGCTACATCGCGGGGTACTGCCCCACCGGCCCCGACGAGATGTACGCCTACCTCGTCGAGGACGCGCAGGACCGGTCCGGGCTCGCCCGGAGCGAGCAGGTCGCGACGTTCCGCGACCTCGCGAGCTCGTACCACGGCCCGTGGGACGAGATCCGCGAGAGCCTCGGGGACGACACGCACGTCAACTACGCCCGGTTCGAGCACCACGTCGTCGACGGCCCCTGGCACCGCGGCAACGTCGTCCTCGTGGGCGACGCCGCCCACTCGTGCCCGCCGACCATCGCCCAGGGGGCCGCGCTCGCGCTCGAGGACGCGGCCGTGCTCGCCGAGCTCCTCGTCGCGGCGGACGTCCTGGACGACGAGCTGCTGACCCGGTACGCGACGCGACGCGCCCCGCGCGCCCGCGCGGTCGTCGAGGCGTCGGTGCAGATCGCGGAGTGGATGCTCGACCGCACGCCGCCGGCCGAGGCGGACGTGCCCGGGCTCATGCGCCGCGTCTCGACCATCGTCACGGAGCGGGCATGAGGTTCGCGCGCTACACCACGGCCGCAGGGAGCACCGACGCCGAGGCCCGGGACGCCGTCGTCGTCGGCGCGCCCGGGCAGGAGCGGCTGCACGACCTGCGCGACGGCACGACCGTGCTCGGCCTCGCCGCCGCAGGGCTGGCCGCCGCCCGGGAGGCGGCGGACTGGGCGTGCCGATGGTCCACCGCCACGGACGTCTCCGACGTCCGCCTCGCACCGCCGCTGCTCCCCGGCTCGATCCGGGACTTCGTCGCGTTCGAGGAGCACGTCGAGGCGATGGTGGGCGACGCCGGCGTGGGCGACGCCTGGTACGAGGCGCCGACGTTCTACTTCACGAACCCGGCGTCGCTCGTCGGTGCGCACGACGACGTCGCGGTCCCGCCCGGGTCGTCGCGCCTCGACTTCGAGCTCGAGGTCGCCGTGGTGGTGACCGGGGCGGGGACGAACCTCTCCCCGCGTGCGGCGCGCGACCACGTCTTCGGCTACACGGTCTTCAACGACTGGTCGGCGCGCGACCTCCAGTCCCGCGAGATGCAGGTCAACCTGGGCCCCGCCAAGGGCAAGGACTTCGCGACGACGCTCGGGCCCTGGCTCGTGACCGCGGACGAGCTCGAGGAGCACCGCGGCGCCGACGGACACCTCGCGCTCGAGCTGTCGGCCGAGGTCGACGGGCGTCGCGTCGGGCACGACCTGCTGTCGAACGCGTCCTGGACGTTCGAGGAGATGATCGCCTACGCGTCGCGCGGCACCTGGGTGCGCCCCGGGGACGTGCTCGGCTCGGGCACGTGCGGCAACGGCGGCTGCCTCGCCGAGATCTGGAGCCGCACGGGCACGCTCGAACCGCCGCCGCTCACCCCCGGGAGCACCGTGCGGCTCACGGTCGAGGGCATCGGGGCGACCGAGAACCGCGTCGTCGCCGGCCCGGCCCTCGCCGACGTCCCCGTGGTCCCTCCGGCCCGGCGCCGGGCCCGGGCGACGGTCGACGAGCCCCGCACGCCGGGCGGGAGCCGACGATGAGCGCGGCGGGACGGCTGCGCGACACGGCGGCCGAGGCGCTGCGAGGAGTCGTGCACGACGGCATGACGGTGGCCGTCGGCGGCTTCGGCCTGTGCGGCGTGCCCTTCGCGCTCGTCGAGGCGCTGCGGGACACGGGCGTGCGCGGTCTGACCGTGGTGTCGAACAACATGGGGACCGACGGCCAGGGCCTCGGCCTGCTGCTCGAGAACGACCAGGTCGCCAAGGTCGTCGCCTCGTACGTGGGGGAGAACCGCCTCTTCGCCCGGCGATACCTGGACGGGGACCTCGAGGTCGAGCTCGTCCCCCAGGGCACGCTCGCCGAACGGCTCCGGGCGGGTGGCGCGGGGATCCCGGCGTTCTGCACGCCCACCGGCGTGGGCACGCCCGTCGCCGACGGCAAGCCGACCATCGACGTCGACGGCCGGACCTTCCTGCTGGAGCGCGCGATCCGTGCCGACCTGTCGCTCGTGCACGCGGCGACGGGCGACGCCGCCGGCAACCTCCGCTACCGCCTCACCGCGCGCAACTTCAACCCGCTCGTCGCGACCGCCTCCTTCGTCACCGTCGCCGAGGTCGAGCACCTGCTCGACCCGGACGTCGACGGGTACCTCGACCCCGACGACGTCATGACGCCCGGGATCCACGTGAAGCGCCTCGTCACGACGGACCTGCCGCGCCCCATCGAGAAGCTGACCCTGCGGGAGCGGCCGAGCCTGGTGCCGCCGCGGAACGGAGATTCCTGACATGCCCTGGACACGAGACCAGATGGCGGCCGTCGCCGCGACCGAGCTGCGCGACGGCGACTACGTCAACCTCGGCATCGGCATCCCGACGCTCGTCGCGAACCACCTGCTCCCGGGCGTCCACGTGACCTTGCAGAGCGAGAACGGGCTCCTGGGGATCGGCCCCTACCCCGAGCCGGGGGACGAGGACGCCGACCTCGTCAACGCCGGGAAGCAGACGATCACGGCGGCTCCCGGGGCGAGCTGCTTCGACTCGGCGGCCTCCTTCGCGATGATCCGCGGCGGGCACGTCGACGTCGCGGTCCTCGGGGCGCTCCAGGTCTCGGCCCGGGGCGACCTGGCGAACTGGCAGATCCCGGGGAAGATGGTCAAGGGCATGGGCGGGGCGATGGACCTCGTGGCGGGCGCACGCCGTGTCGTCGTCCTCATGGACCACGTGGCACGGGACGGGGAACCGAAGCTCGTCGAACGGTGCGACCTCCCCCTGACCGGGCAGGGTGTCGTCGACCGCGTGATCACCGATCTCGGCGTGCTCGACGTGCGGGTCGACGGGCTCGTGCTCCGCGAGCTGGCCCCCGGGGTCACGTTCGACGACCTCCGCGCCGCGACCGGGGCGACCGTCACCGCGGGGTGACGCCCGTCAGCCCAGGACGCCCGGGTACGCCGCCCCGACCACGAACGCGGCCACGACGACGGCGACGCTGACGACGAGCAGGACGACGTCCCCGACCCCGATCCGCAGGTGCGCGAGTCGGATCCGCCGGCCCGCGTCGTCGTGCGCGGCGTACGTGAACCCGCGCGTCTCGAGCGCCTCGACGGTGGTGCGCGTGCGCTTGGCCGCGTTGAGCATGAGGGGGTAGAAGGCCTGGACGGTCATGACCGCGACGCGACGCGCCGTCCGCCACCCGAGCAGGCCGTGCCCGCGGGCGGGTGCCCCGCGGAGCCGGTGCCCGTCGATGATCGTGTGGAACTCGTCGATCAGCAGCGGCACCATGCGGTAGCCGTAGCTCACCCCGAACCCCAGCACCGCGGGTGCGCGCAGCGCGAGCAGCGCGTCCGAGAGCTTCTCGGGGTCGAGCGAGACGAACGCCGCCATGCTCACGAGCGAGACCGCGCCGAGCTTGAGCTGGATCGTGACGATGCCCTCGATCGCCGTGGGGTCGCCGCCCAGGAACCACACGAGCGCGAGCACGTAGACCGCCTGGCCCGCGAGGCCGAGCGCGAACAGCCCGAGCAGGAGCGGGCCGATCCGGGCCGCGAGCGCCGCGCCGAGGGCGAGCACGAACAGCAGGGCGAGCACGGTCGTCGAGTAGGTGAGCCAGGGCGCGACGCCGCACACGACGTACCAGCCGAGCACCGCGCGCGGGTCACGGTGCGCGAGGAACCCGCCGCGGGTCGCGTACGCGACCCGCATGAGCTCGAGCTTGACCCACTCGACGGAGAGTCCGTCGCCGTCGCCGCGGCGGCGGCCCTTCGGCGCGCTCCTCGGCGCGGGCTTCGGCGCGGGCCTCGGGGCGTCGATCGGGGCGAGGGTCGGCTGCGCCGTCATGCGGGGGCTCCTGCGGTGGTCGGGGTGCGGGGGGTCAGGCGGCGCAGGAGGTCGGGGACGCAGAGCGGCACGGGGTCGAGGCCGAGCGCGAGCCCGAGCTGCGTGACCTGCGGGGGCACGAGCCGGGCCCGCTCGAGCAGGTCCGGGCGGGCGAACAGCTCGGCCGGCGTCGCGTCGGCGAGCACCCGGCCGCCGTCGAGCACGATCACGCGGTCGGCCCACTCGGCCACGAGGTGCATGTCGTGGGTCGCGACGACCGTGCAGCGGATGTGCTCGGCGAGCGCCGTGAGCATCGCGATCACGTCGTCGCGGCTGCGCAGGTCGAGCGACGACGTGGGCTCGTCGAGCAGCAGCAGGCGCGGGCGCATCGCGAGCCCCACGGCGAGCGTCGCGCGGCGCTGCTGCCCGCCCGAGAGCAGGCGCCCGTCGCGGTGCGCGACGTCACCGAGCTGCATGCGCTCGAGCACCTCCTCGACGAGCTCGGTCGTCCCGGCCACGCGTCGTCCGGCGGGGTGCATCGCGACGTCGGCGCGCACCGAGTCCTGGAGGAACATCTCCTCGGGCCGCTGGCACAGGTAGCAGACCGTGTCGGCGAGCTCGGCCGCGCTCACGTCGCGCGTGTCGGTCCCGTCGACGCGCACGACGCCCGCCCGCGGCACGGCGAGCCCCGCGAGCAGCGTGAGCAGGGTCGACTTGCCCGCGCCGTTGCTCCCCACGAGGGCGACCCGCTCGCCCTCGCGGAGCGTGAGGTCGATGCCCGTGAGCACCTCGGTGCGCGGTCCGGAGACGGCCCGGTAGCCGTGGCCGACCCCTTCGAGGTGCGCGACGACGCGGGGCTCGTCCGGCACGGACGCGACCTCCCCGCCCGGGCGCGCCCCGGCCCCGACCTCGACCTCCGGCGCCTCCCCGCCCGGACGGCCGGCCACCCGCGGCCCGACCTCGCGCTCCTCGAGCCACCGCACGGTCTGCGGGACCGTCAGGGGCACGGGGCCGGTCGGTGCGAACGCCCGTGCGACGGCCGTGACCTGCGGCGCGGGGATGTCCGCGGCGGCGAGGTCGTCGGTGCGGGCGAGGGCCTCGGCCACGGGCAGGTGCCAGGCCGGTGCGCCGTCCGCCATGAGCACGACCGAGCGCGCGTAGCGCGCGACGAGCTCGGCGTGGTGCTCGATCACGACGACCGTGGTGCCGAGCGTGCGGTTGAGCCAGGCGAGCCGCTCGTAGATCTCGGCGGCGCGGGCCGGGTCGACCTCGGCGACGGGCTCGTCGACCACGAGCACCGAGGGGCGCAGCGCGAGCGCGCCCGCGAGCGCCGTGAGGTGCTGCTGGCCGCCCGAGAGCTGCCACGTGAAGCGGTCGGCGATGGCCGTGATGCCGAGCGCCTCGAGCGCCTCGTCGGTGCGCTCGCGCCAGTCGGCGAGGCCGAAGTTCACGGGCGCGAACGCGACGTCGTCGCGCACCGTGGGGCGGACGAGCTGGTTGCCGAAGTCCTGGTAGACGTACCCGACGTGGTGCGAGAGCTCGGCGACCGAGAGGTCGGCCGTGTCGCGCCCGTCGACGAGCACGGTCCCGGTGAGGTCGCCGCTCCAGAAGTGGGGCACGAGCCCGTTGAACGCCTTGCACAGCGTCGTCTTGCCCGAGCCGTTCCCGCCGACCACGGCGACGAAGTCGCCCGCCTCGATCCGCAGGTCGACCCCGCGCAGCGTGTCGTGCGCGGCGCCCGGGTAGCGGAAGGTCAGGCCGCGCACCTCGACGGCCGCGGTCGGCGGGGCCATCAGCGGGCGTCCTTGCGGCGGGCGCGCACCACGGCGATCAGGACGACGACGGCGAGCAGCGCCGCGACGCCCACGGCGAGCGCGACCCACAGGAACCCGTCGCCGTACCGGTCGACGAAGTCGGGCTCGAACGCGCCGACGGTCGTGACGCCCTCGTCGCGCCCCACGAACTCCTCCCACTGCGAGAGCATCCCGAGCGCGACCGCGCCGAGGATCCCGAGCAGCGCCATGACCCAGAACGGCACGCCGCGAGGCCCGACGAGCCGCGGCGGGTTCTGGGGGTCGCGCGGGCGCAGGCCCATGAGCGGCTCGATGGTGCCGTAGAGGCGGGGCGCGAGCCAGATCGCGGGCAGCGCGCCGAACAGCACGCCCGTGATGACGAGCGCCATGACGAGCTCGAGGCCCTCCGAGACGATCACGGCGCGGAGCAGGCCGTCGGACTCCTCGAGCGTCTCGGGGTCGATCCCGACGACGACCTTGGCGACGTCGATCAGCCCCGAGCTGACCTTGTCGATCGACACGAGCGCGAGCGCCGCGGCGACGAGCTGGGCGGGCCGGCGCGGGTCCTTGACGAGGCACCCCGCGACGTAGATGCCGACGAACAGCTGCAGGAACCCCTCGAGCTCGCCGAGCCCCGAGAAGTCGCCGAGCATCATGTCGGAGAACACCATCTCGCCGAGCGGTGCGCCGATCGCGACCCACAGGGGGCAGAACAGCGCGGCGAGCACGACGGGGATGAACGCGAAGTAGGCGACCTCGAGCTCGAGCGGGCCGACCTCGATGCTCGGCACGAGCTCGGTCACGATGTCGGCGACGCCGAACAGCGTCATCGACAGCACCAGGATCATGAGCTTCTGCGCGCTCGAGATGCCGTCGGGGTCGTGCGGCAGGCGGATCCTGCGTCGGGGCTCGGGGGTCGGCGTCCCGGGCGCCGGGTCGGTGGTCGTGGTTCCGGACGTCGTCGGGTCGGGCGTCGTTCCGGTCGCGGCCGGGATCGGCGAGCGGCTCATGGTGTGCCTTCCTGTGGTGTCGCTCTGTCGTGTCGGACGGTCGTGCGGCCGGTCCCGCTCACCGCGAGCGGGCCGGGGTCGTGGCGGCCCAGAGGTCGAGCAGCTCGTCGACCTCCGTGACCAGGTGGTCGGGCGCGAGCGCCGGGTCGAGGGCGTCGAGCACGTCGTCGGGCGTCGACCCGCCCCGGACGAGGACGACGGTCCCGACCCCGGCGCCGCGCGCGGCGAGGACGTCGCGGTGGGGCTTGTCGCCCACGAACCACGCGGACGCCGGGTCGACGCCGAGCGCCGCGAGCGCGGCGCGCGCCGTGGCGGGGTCGGGCTTGCGCACGCCGAGCTCGTCGGAGTAGACGTGCACGCCCACGAGGTGGCCGAGGCCGAACCGCTCGACCTCCTCGCGCACGGCCCGGCCGCACACGGTGTTCGACACGATCGCGACGGGCACGCGCTGCGCGCGGGCGTGCTCGAGCAGCGCGCGCACCCCGGGGCGCAGCGTGGGCGTGCTCTTGCTGCGCGCGTGCTCGACCATGAGCGCGTGCGCCTCGGAGCGCAGCCACGCGGGCACGCCCGGCCCGAGCGCGACGAGCGAGGGGCCGACGAGGTCGACCCAGTAGGTCGTGGCGTCGATCTCGGGCACGCACCCGGGCGCGTGCGCGGCCTCGTTCTCGAGCTTCCACGCCTTGTGGCGCGCGCGGCCCGCGTCGACCGCGGCGAGCGCGGCGTCGGCGTCGACCGGGTACCCGGCGACGGTGAGGCGGTGGGCCAGGTGCGCGGCGAAGGCCCGCCGGGCGGCGTCCTCGGGGACGGACGTCACCAGCACTCCCCCGTGGTCGAGCAGCAGCGCCGAGGGCGGGGTGGGGCACGGGGACGCGCTCGCGGACCCTGCCGGTGCCGCTGCGGGAACGGACGCTGCGGGCTTGCCGGGCACCGCGGGCACAGCGCGGACGGCGGGCACGGCGTCGCGCAGCAGCGCGACGAGCCCTGCGGGGGTGTCGAGCACCGCGTCGGCGCGCTCGTCGACGGGGTAGGGCGGCGTGTCGGTCCGGTGGTGCCGGGTCAGGACGACGGCGCTGACGCCCGCACGTCGTCCGGCGACGACGTCCCTGTCCTGGGTGTCCCCGACGTACCAGGTGCGCGCGGACGTCGTCCCGAGGGCCTGCGCCGCGAGGTCGATGATCCCGGGGTGCGGCTTGCGGAGCCCGACCTCGTCGGAGTAGACCTGCACGCCGAACGCGTCGGCGAGGCCGTGCGCGTCGAGCAGGGCGCGGTGCGCGCGGCCCGAGTGCGCGTTCGAGACGATGCCGAGGCGCACGCCGAGCTCCTGGGCGGTGCGCAGGAGCTCGAGGATCCCGGGCCGCACGACGTGCTCCGAGAGCTC
The DNA here is from genome assembly GCF_002797595.1 of Sediminihabitans luteus. Taxonomy (GTDB): domain Bacteria; phylum Actinomycetota; class Actinomycetes; order Actinomycetales; family Cellulomonadaceae; genus Paraoerskovia; species Paraoerskovia lutea. The sequence goes on along the minus strand of NZ_PGFE01000005.1, from coordinate 51,623 downwards.
GGCGGTCAGGCGCTGCAGGATGCTCCCGGCGCTGCCGGCGAGCACCTCGCGCTGCGGTGCGGGCAGCGGCGAGCAGAGGAACTCGCGCACGATCGTGCGGTGGTCGAGCTCGGCGGGCTCGAGGCGTCGGCTCGCCGCGTTCTTCCAGTCCTTGAGCGCCCGGAGTCCGCCCGCGAGCACGTCGTGCAGCCGGTCGGCCGGGACGTCGTGGCCCGCGCGGGCGAGCTCGTCGGCGAGCTCGGCCGCGACGCCCCGCAGCGCCTCGGGGCGCTTGGTCGTCTCGAACACGACGCCGCCGAAGTCGAGCAGCAGGGCGTCGGGTCGCGTGCGCAGCCCGAGGGGCAGCACGTCCGCGGGGCGGGGCAGGGTCGGCAGGTCAGTGGTCACGGACGACGACGCTAGGGACGGACCGCGACCCCCGACGGTCCGGCGGGCGACGCGCGGATGAACGGCGGTCGACGATCTGGAACGTTCCAGTCCGGACCCGCAGACGTGCCAGGATGGGGCCGTGACCCCCCGTCCCACGCTGCGCGACGTCGCCGCCCGCGCCGGCGTCTCCAAGTCCCTCGTGTCGCTCGCCCTGCGCGGCGACCCCGGCGTCGGCGAGCGCACGCGCGAGCGCATCCAGGTGATCGCCGACGAGCTCGGCTACCGCTCGAACGTGCTCGCGCGCGGCCTCGTGCAGGGGCGCACGCACCTGCTCGGCGTCGTCATCTCGAGCCTCGAGAACCCGTACCACACCGAGATCGTCGCGGGCGTCGAGGAGGCCGCCGAGGCGCACGGCCTGTCGGTCCTGCTCGTGCACGGGTCGCGCGACCGTGGGCGCCTCGCGCAGCACCTCGACACGCTCACGGGCCTCAACGTCGACGGCCTCGTGGTCATCAGCTCGTGGCTCGAGGACGAGCACCTCGCGGCCGCCGCACGCCGCACGCCCCTCGTCATGGTCGGCCGCAGCCACGCCCCCGTGCAGGGCATCGACTCGGTCACCAACGACGACGAGCTCGGCGCGGCCCTCGCGGTCGACCACCTCGTCGCCGCAGGCCGCACCCGCGTCGCGCACGTCACGGGCGGACGCCGCCCGGCGGCCCTGGCACGACGCCGGGGCTACGAGGCCGCGATGTCCCGGCACGGGCTCGCCGACGTCGTCCGCGTCGTCGACCGCTCCCCCGGCGGCCCCGCGCTCCAGGACGCCCTCGACGAGGCGATCCACGACGGCTACGACGCCGTGTTCGCCCGCAACGACGTCGCCGCGTTCGACGTGATCGACCACGCGCTCGACCGCGGGCTGCGCGTCCCGGCCGACCTCGCCGTGGTCGGGTACGACGACTCGGCCCTCGCGCGCCGCACCCGACCCCGGCTCACGAGCGTCAACCAGCCGCGCGAACGCATGGGGGCGCGCGCCGTCGCGCTGCTCGTCGAGCGGCTCGGGGGGCGCACCGACGACCAGCACGAGGTGCTGCGGCCCACGCTCACGGTGCGCGCGTCGACCTGAGCCGGCACGCGCCCCACGCCGTCAGGAGACGGCCCGCACCACGAGATCGACCACGCGCCGCTCGACCTCGGGCGTCCACGCGAGCACCGCGTACGTCGTCGGCCACAGGTCGCCGTCGTCGAGGTGGGCGTCCTCCTGGAACCCGATCGTCGCGTACCGGTAGCCGAACTTCGCGGCCGGCTGGAAGAAGATCGCGACCTTGCCTGCAGGTGTCGCGTACGCGGGCATGCCGTACCAGGTCTTGGCCGAGAGCCCCGGCGCGTGCTGCGCGACCACGGCGTGCAGGCGCTCGGCGAGCAGGCGGTCGTCGGGCTCCATCTCGGCGACCTTGTCGAGCAGGGCCTGCAGCTCGTCGGCCTTCTTCGCACCCTTCTTGCCCTCGGCCCGCAGCTCGGCGGCACGCTCCTTCATCGCCGCGCGCTCGTCCGCGCTGAACCCGTCCCCTGCCATCGTCGCCTCCTCGGTGCACGGCCGGCGGGCCGTTCCCGCCGTGGTGCTGCGTCCAGGCTAGGAATCCCGAGCCGCGCACGCTTCTCGGATCCTGACCGGTCGCACGCACGAGCCCCCGGTCGGGAGTTCCCGGCCGGGGGCTCGTGCGCTGCGGCGACGTCACACGTGCGGCGTCAGCCGCCGTAGGTCTCGAGCTCGGCGATGCGCGGCGTGCCCGACGCGCTCGTGATCTCGAGGTTGATCTTGCTGGTCGACGTCGCGGGGAACGTCGCCGTGCCCGCGCCGCTGCCGGTCTTCAGCACCGCGCCCGTGTCGTTGTCGACCAGGCGCCACGACCCGAGCGAGCCGCCGCCCGAGGCCACGCGGATGACGACCGACGAGACGCGCGTCGCGGTGCCCCACTTGATCGAGATCGTTCCCGTGGAGCCGTTGGGCGACCAGTACGTCGCGAGGTCGCCGTCACGCACGGCCCCGTAGCTCGTGCCGCTCGCCTTGCTCGAGCCGTCCGACCCCGCGCCGAGGCTCAGGTTCGTGCCCGACGGCTGGGGGTCGACGGGCGGGTCGGTCGGGTCGACCGGCGGGTCCGTCGGGTCGACGGGCGGGTCGGTCGGGTCCGTCGGGTCGACGGGCTCGCCGCCGAACGAGACGTTCAGCGCGCCGTTCGAGCCGAACGACCACGCGAGGGCGCCGTCGTACGCGGCGCAGGCTGCGGCGTCCGACCCCGAGAAGAACTGGTTACCACCCGCGTCGGTGCCGACGGTCTTGTCGTTCGAGCCGCCGTCGCACGAGAGGTTCCCGCTGAACACGTGGGTGCCCTGGTCGAACGCGAAGTTGCGCTCGAGGTTGCCGATGCCCACGTTGCCCGCGACCGTGATCGAGCCCGGGTTGCTGTTGTACGTGAACCCGTGGTGGCCGTTGTCGTACGCGATCGAGTTGCGGATCACGTGGTCGACCTTGATCCCGGACCCGCCCAGCTTGAAGCCGTTGCGGTCGCCGCTGCCGGCCTGCGAGCCGTCCGTGAGCGTGCCGTTCTCGTACGCGAGCGAGTTCTCGATGGTCACGACGCCGATGGGGCCGGTCTCGGTCTTGGCGTACAGGTCCCAGCCGTCGTCGATGTTGTTGTGCGACACGTCGTCGCGGAACACGTTGCCCTCACCGACGGTGAGCTTGGCCGCAAAGCCGTCCGCGTCCTCGCCGTCCGAGTCGGCGTTGTCGTGCGACTCGCTGCTCACGACGAGGTTGCGTGCCGGCCAGTCGGCCTTCGGCGCGCCGGCGACGAGGCGGGCGATCTGCAGGCCCGTGTCGTGGTTGAACCGCGTGACGACCCGCTCGACGACGTTGTCGCTGCCACCGACCAGGATCCCGTTGTCGCCCGAGTGCTGGACGACGATCCCGCGGACGTGCCAGAAGTCACCGCCCATGGCCAGGCCGCGGTTCGCCGGGTCCTCGGCCTGCGCCGAGAAGTCCAGCACCGGCTTCTCGCCGGGGTAGGCGGCGAGCAGCGTGCGGTCGCCGGCCTTGCCGTCGTTACCCGGCTCGATGGTGATCGTGTCGGTCAGCGCGTACGTGCCGCCGCGCAGGTAGATCTCCCCGCCCGGGGCGACACGGGCGATCGCCGCGGCGATCGTGGTCGGTGCCGCGAGGGTGCCGGCAGCGCTCGCGCTGCCGTTCGGGGCGGCGTAGATCGCGCCGGTCGCGGGCGGAGCCGTGGGCGTGGCCGTCGGGGTCGCGGTGGGCGACGCCGTGGGGGTCGCGGTGGGCGACGCCGTCGGGGTGGGCGTCGGCGTCGTCGGGCTGCACGAGCCGTCCGAGACCTTCATGCCCTTGCCCGCACCGGCGGTCGCGGTGACGATCGCCGGGACGCAGCTGGCCGCGTCGAGCTTGTACGCGTACGGGATGCTGATCGACGTCGTCGACGTGGGGTTCGGACCGGCCGGGTTGAACTCGTCCTCGGAGGGCGACCAGGTCACGTTGTCGAACACGTTGCCCGAGACCTGCCAGAAGCCCGGCAGGTCGGTGTAGAACGTGCCGAGCACGTCCTTCGAGTCCTTGAAGTAGTTGTTCTCGACCTTCGCCTTGCCGCCGGCCCGGGGGTTGATGCCCGACTCGTTGAGGCTCACGTAGTAGTTGTCGTAGATGTGGGCCGTCGCGCCGCGCAGCAGCGGCGTGCGCGAGTCGATGTTCTCGTAGCGGTTGTGGTGGAACGTCACCGGACCGTTCTGCAGGTCGCTGTCGCTCGACCCGACGAGGCCACCGCGGCCCGAGTTGCGCAGCACGCTGTAGGACAATGTCACGTACTTGGTGCCGGCCTTCATGTCGAACAGGGCGTCGTAGCCCGCCGACTCCCCGCCCGACGCCTCGAGCGTCACGTGGTCGACCCAGACGTTGCTGACGTCGGACTCCATGCCGATCGCGTCGCCGCCGTTCGACGTCGGGGAGCCCGACTTCTTGACGTTCTTGACGGTCACGTTCTGGATGATGATGTTCTGCGAGTCCCGGATGTGGATCCCGAGCTGGTCGAACGTCGCGCCGGAGCCGACGCCGACGATCGTGACGTTGCTGATCTGCTTGAGCTCGATCACGCCGGCCGCGGTGTTGCAGCTGTCGCCGGACACCTTCGCGGTGTTGCCGTGGTTGATCGTTCCCTCGACCTCGATCGTGATCGGGGTGTCGCTGCTGGCGCGGTTGCACAGCGCCGCGTGGATCTGCGTGCCCGTGGTGGCGCGGACGGTCTGCCCGCCCGCACCTCCCGTGGTGCCGCCGTTCTGGGTCGCGAACCCGGTCGCGGTGCCCGTGACCGCCGCCTGCGCGGTCGTGGTCAGTGCTGTCACGCCGAGCACGGCCGCCAGGGACATCGCGGTGCTCGCTGCGAGCAGTCGTCGTGCGACTGGTCGTCTCATCGTGTGCCTCACTTCGTCGTTGAAGAGGAACCTTTCGGTTCCGGGCAGTGCGGTGGTACGTACCGTCCGTCGGTCGGCTCTGAGCACGGCCGACGTCGGCCGCTCCGCGTCGGTGCGGGCGGTCGTCCAGCTCTCGCGCCGGCCCCTCGCGTCGGGACCATTCCTCCCGTGGGGCGTCGCACCTCCTCGGACGACGTCGCTCGGGTTCGCCTGCCGAGCCCACCCCGGCGCTGGGGAGGAACTCGACGAAACAGTCCATACGTGGCGAGTAACCGGTTTCTCGATCGTAGGACAGCGCTTACCGGGTGACAACCCCAGGAGACTATGGACTTTTCAGGCGCACCTCGTGATAATCCCGGGTGCCTCATGGCCTGACCGCGCCGGTGTCGCTGACCACGACCCAACGCCGACCGCTGGCCGCCAAGCTCAAGCGGTCCTGCTACTGGTTCGGTCCCTGCCCGGTACCGGCCGGCACGACGAAGACCTCGGGCACCAGGTCTGCTGCCCCGTCGACGTCGAGGTCCACCCAGTAGGAAGCGGTCGTGCCGGGCGCGAACGTGTCGAGGACCGGCCCGTCCGGTTCGGCGAGCACGAATCCCCCGGCCGCGTCGACGATCTCCCCGTCGGCGTCGCGCAGCACCGCGGCCACCCCGAAGTGCTCCTGATCCGTGGCGAAGTGTGAGACGACCGAGCCGGAGATGCCGGTGCGGCCGTCGGCGCGGGTCATGATCTCCGCGTCCAGCACCTCGTAGTAGCCGACGGATCCAGGCTCCACCACCGTCGCGACCTCGGGCGTGTCGACCATCAGGTACGTCGCGCCGCGGCCGTAGATGTCGCTGAACCCTCCCATGATCGCGGTACGCGCTCCTGGGGCGACGGTGACGTAGGTGGTCGACGCGTCGAGCTGTTGGTTGTCCACGCCCATGACCGAGATGTCGAAGCCTGACGAGAAGTAGGCGAGCTCGTCCGAGGGGTTCTCGACCACGACGGCATAGGCCAGGTCGCCCATCTCGCCCGGCCAGGCAGCCGACTCGACGATCTCGAGCTCCTCCCCCTGCCCGGGCTCCCGCTTCTCGGGCGAGGAGCCCCCGTCCGGCGCCGCCGACACCGGCGTGCCTCCGCCGGCCGTCGCCGTGCCCGTCGCCGTAGCGGGACCGTCGGCCCGCACGTCCGCGGCCCCGGCGCTGCACCCGGCCGCACCCAGCGCGATGCCGGCGAGCACCACCGCTCTCACGACGAGCTGCACTGACCTGGTCATACGACGTCCTCCACGTGGGTTCGGCTGTCCGGCGAGCCGAACCCTAGGGCAACCACGCACACGGCCGCGCGCGCGCTCGTCAGGCGACACTGACGAGCTGCAGCCGGTCCGAGCCTTGCCCCGGGACGCGAAACACACTCCCGCCCGGAGCGAGGACTGCTCGCGGTCGATGGCGCCAATCGTCGTGACACGCTCAACCAGCGTGAAGGGCAGCCGTCACTCGGGTGGGTCAACAGCTCGCGCATTCCCGCGCCCCGTACGTCGTCCCGCTGGGATCCACCTGATCGAAGGTCCGCGATCAGGCCCGTCCGGATCCTTCACGACGACTCCTTGAAGTGCGCCTCGACTCGAGGGCGCGCGGTGTCCGCACGTGTCCGCCAGGCCCGCCCCGGACACGTGAGCACGACCGGCCCGCGCACCGGCCACGCCCCGCCGCGCCGGGCCTTCGTCCCGCGCCTATCGTGACGAGCACACGACGGCGACGACGAAGCGTCGGACGATGGCGAGCGCGAACGACGAGCGGCACACGAGGACCGTCCGGCGCCGCGGGGTCGACGCCGCGGCGTGGGGCATCCCTGCCGTGAACTACGCGCTGATGCGGGACGCCGCCGAGCGCCTCGGGTGCGGGCCGAACCAGGTCGTGTACTGGTCGCGGCTGCTGGACTGGCGCAACCAGACGCTGACCCCGAACCCGGACGCGATCTACTTCATGCCGTTCTACGACGTGAGCCAGGGACCCGTCGTGCTGGAGATCCCGGCCGCCACGGACGACGGTGCGGCCATCATCGGGTCGGTGATGGACGGGTGGCAGGTCCCGTTGGAGGACGTCGGCAAGGCCGGCGTCGACCAGGGCGCCGGAGGTCGCTACCTGATCCTTCCCCCGGCCTTCGAAGGCGACGTGCCCCCGGGCTACGTCCCGCTCCGGTCAGAGGTCGACGTCGGCTACGCGTTGCTGCGCTCCAGCATCGCGAGCGGCGAGGCTTCCGACGTCGAGGCCGCCGTCGCCTACGGCAAGCAGCTGGCGGTCTACCCGCTGTCGGAGGCCGGCGCGCCCGCCGACACGGTGTTCGTCGACGCGGCGGACGCGGACTTCGACGCGACGATCGCCTACGACGTCAGCTTCTTCGAGGTCCTCGCCGACTTCGTCCAGCACCAGCCGTGGCTCGAACGTGACCGGGTCATGATCGACGTGCTCCGTTCGCTCGGCATCGCCAAGGGCACCACGTTCGCGCCGGACGACGAGACGCGCGCCGCGCTGTCCGACGCTGCGGGCGAGGCCCGGGAGTGGCTCGACGGACAGTACGTGTCGTTCTTCGCGACGCCCTTCATCCCCGGCACCGGGTGGGCGCTCCCCGCCTCGCCGGAGCTCGTCAAGGCGGCGAGCACGGGGTTCGACGCCCCGGACTCGTACCCGTCGACGCCCGCGGGGGCGCGTACTACTGGGCCTTCTCGGGCATCAAGCACACGGGCGCCGGCCAGTTCTACCTGATTAGCATCCGCGACGCGGACGGCAGACCGCTGGAGGGCAGCCGCCACTACCGTCTGACCGTCCCGGCCGACCCGCCGGTCGAGCTCTACTGGTCGGCCACCGCGTACGACCGGGAGACGCACGCCCTCGTGCGCGAGGTCCCGTACGCGAGCCGCGCGTCGACCACCCCGGGACTCCGCACGAACGACGACGGGTCGGTCGACCTCCACGTCGGTCCCACGCCGCCCGAGGGCGGTGCGTCGAACTGGCTCCCCAGCCACCCCGACCGCCGCCTGGAGATCCTCGTCCGCTTCTACGGGCCCACGAGCGCGCTCTTCGACAAGTCCTGGACCCTTCCCGACGTCGTGGCCCTCGACTGACGGCGCGACGCCCTCGGAGGACCGGGTGTCGCCCGGCCCCCGAGGGCGTCCCGCCGGCCGCTACGGGGTGACGATCGGGAAGTTCGGGTCGAACTCGTCGAGCACCGCCGCGTAGGCGTCGAGCACCGAGGTGTCTCCGTCGAGCGTCACCTTCCCTGCCGTCGCGAGCCGTGTCGCCGCCGCGGGCTGCAAGACCACGGCGGCGGCAAGCGCTTTGGGCACGGACCGTGAGCGGAGCGGTGGTCGACGCCCCGGAGCGGGCGTTGAGCACGCCGGTCGCGACTCGGACCGACCAGATCTCCTCCCGGTCGGTGAACTCCACGTCGAACCGCACGTCGACATCGGCGGCCTTCTCGCCGATCACGTGCACGGCGGCGTAGTCGAGCAGGATGTCGATCGGCATCCCCGCGATCGTGTCGGGGCTGCCGCTCGCGAACCGCGCGGAGATCACTCCCTCGCGCAGCTCGCGCGCCGACGTGAGGTAGATGCCGCGCCACTGCGGACCCTCCGCCTGGTATCCGAGCTGCTCGTAGGCGTCGGCCAGGAGGTTCTTGGCCTCACGGTCGTCCGGATCGGCGAAGACGAGGTGGTGGAGGATCTGCGTCGCCCAGCGGTAGTCGCCCTCGTCGAACGCGCGGCGCCCCTCGGTGAGGATCGCGTCGCGCCCGAAGGCTGCGACGTAACGCGCCGCGGTGTCGACCGGGGTGTGGGGGTGCAGCGACACCGGGTCGCCGTCCCACATGCCCAGCTCCCTGGTGAACACCGCCCGCACGTTGTGGTGCAGCGTGCCGTGGTAGCCCCGGTTGAACCACTGCCGGCGCAGCGCCTCGGGCAGCTCGACGACCGCTGCGGCCTCGAGGGGCGTGTATCCCTTGTTCGCGAGCCGCAGGGCCTGGTCGTGGATGTACTTGTAGGTGTCGCGCTGGGACTCCAGGAAGGCGACGACCTTCGCGTTGCCCCAGACCGGCCATGTGTGGGGCCGAAGTGCACCTCGACCTCGTCACCCCAGCGCACGATCGTCTCGTCGAGGTACCGCGCGAAGTTCCGGGCGTCGCGCGTGCGTGCGCCGCGGAGCGTCTGGATGTTGTGCAGCGATTGATTCGCGTTCTCGGCGCACGTGAGCGCCTTGAGCTCGGGGATCCAGATGTGCATCTCCTCGGGCGCCTCGGTGTCGGGCGCGTAGAGGAACTCGAACGTCAGCCCGGCGATCGAGCGCACCTGTCCGGTCTCGGTGATCGGGTCCGCCGGTGAGATGTAGGAGACCGTGATCCCGTGCCCACCGATGGATGCGATGCCGCAGGTGATCATCTGCTGCGCGTCGTTGACCAGGAGGTTCCCGAACGCGTAGGCAGCGCGCCGGCTCATCGCGTTGCCCGCGACGACGTTCTCCCCGATCGCGAACTTGTCGAACGACGCGATCGTCCCGGGCGCGATGATCGGGACCTTCCCCGAGGCGACGTCGGCCTCGTCGACGACTCCCTTGACCCCGCCGTAGTGGTCGATGTGCGTGTGGGTGTAGATCACCGCGACGACGGGCCTGTCCGCGACGTGCTCACGGAACAGCGCCAGGCCTTGCTGCGCGACCTCGACGCCCGTCGTGCAGTCGATGACGACCAGTCCGTCGTCTCCCTCGACGATCGTGCGGTTCCCGATGTCGTTGTTCCGGACCTGGTACAGGCGGTCGACGACCTTGTACAGCCCGGGCTCGTGGATGACCTGCGACTGGCGCCACAGGCTCGGGTTCACCGTGTCGGGGCTGCGCGCGGCGTCGTCGTCCAGGAACGCGAGCGTCGACTCGTCGTACGCGACGCTCCCGTCGTCGAGCAGGACCTTGCCCGCGGGGATGTCCGCGATCTTTCCTCGACGGGCGGTGTCGAAGTCCTCGACGTCGTCGAGCGCGTAGAGCACGCGTGCGTGCTCGCTCGTGGCGGCGGTGGTGGGGGTGGCGTCCTTCGGCGCGTACGGCACGTCTTCTCCCTCGGTGGGCGGGGACTGCGGGGCGCGCCGGACGCGCTTCCCTCGCTGACGGTCCCCCTCGACCGCGGGTACTGCAACCGGTGCCACGACGCGAGGGCCGGCCTGCCCCGCGGACTCGGAGTTCCTCTGCCCTTGCCGACGAGAGGGGCCCCGACCGGGTTCCCGGTCGGGGCCTCTCTCACTTGCTGACAGCCTCGGAACGAAGCCCTCTCACTGTGGGCGGTTTCGGCAAGTCCCGGACCCCGTACGCCGAGGTGAGGGCAGCCAGGCGGATGCACCGGCTAGGCATACCCTGCCAGGAGGTTGGTGCCATTCCGGTTGACAAGAGGGAGGACCTCACCTACCCCCGCCGCCCGAACTGTCACTAAACCTCCTGACGGGTACATCCAGAAGGGCACCTCGGTCCGCCAGGGTCCATCACCTACCTGTCAGACCCTGGTTCACCGTTGTGTTCGTGGCCCTGGGACGCGGTGCGCTCGATCCTGTTCGACCGGGCGTATCCAATTGCCCCAACAATTGTGACGAGAACGGACACGACCGCGAGGGTCAAGTCGAGGACCGAGCTACCGACGCGCTCCTGCGCGTCTGACGCGTACCCCTCGATTATCGCAGCAGCTGCCGCTGCGACCATTAGGCAACCGCCGAGGATCATGAGCAGCTTCCACGGTCGGCGTGCTCTCGACGTCTTCGTCACGGGTTGCACTTGGCCAGAACGGTCTTGGCGTACCCAACGTTCGGACGCCAGGAATCGATGTTCCACGGGGTCTTGAAGGGTGCGAAGTCCCAGTGGCACCTGATTTGGTCGTAGTATTTCTGCCCCTCATAGTGGGAGTTGACGTACAGCTTGTACTCCGCATAGTACTCGTCTGGACTCACCGTAACATTCCAGGCGTTAACCGGATAGACGCCGAATGTGAAGCCATTTGACTTCTCTGTAATAGTGAATTTTTTGATGTACTTTCCCACCACTGCAGGGTCAGCAACGACGGGATACGCGGTCCCCGCTCCGTGCTCCACAACCTGGACTAGAGAATTCCCTTCGATCTCATAGTGGGTATTGACGTCGTTTCCGTCCGCATCGAGAGCCCAGGCAGGTTCGATCATTGCTAGGGGAGTCGCGTCGGCTTGCAGGATGGCAAAGTATCCATCGCCGGCGTCGACGAGCTCGCCGCCCTTCGGGAGGTTGATCGGATAGGTGTACCGTGTCGGAGCGTCGAGTCCGGAGATCACGGTTGTGATCTGCACGGTTCCATCCGGATTGAGGATGGGTACGGTCGTTGACCCGTCGTTGTTGTCATAGGTCACAATGTCGAGATCACCGTACTCCGCATCGTCAGCGAGATCGCTGTTCGGGAGACCGATGACGAAACTCTCGAATCCGGCCTGCTCCACGGTGATCCCGTCGGCCGGGTCGTCGGGAACATCCACCTTGATTTCGCTGTCCGGATCGGTCGGGTCGATCAGCGCGTTCTCGACCATAGACCGCTCGAATTCACCCGGCTCCATACCGCTCGGAATCTCCATACCGCTCGGATCAGAGACGACTACGCCGTCGTTCGTGGCGACCGCATCGAGGGACTCCGGAGCGATGTCCCCGATCGCATCGATTGCAATGGCGGCGCTGCCTTGCCCGCTAGCGATGGCTGGTGGGGCTGTGCCCAGTCCAAGACCAATTGCTGCGGCGCCTACGATGGCGCCGAACTTTCTCTTTAGAATGACTGCTGCCCTCCAGCCTCGAGTGCCCGCCAAGCGAGCACGACCTAGCCCCGATGCATCGTTGCGAATTGCTCACGGGATTTCGCTGACATTAGCGGCAGACGGGCACGAAAGCAACACTGTCTCGTGCGGACCTGTTGGAGGCTCTCTCAAGGCCACCCGTGCACCGGTTCAGCCCTCACCCAGCGTCGGGCGGCCTTAGGTTTTGCCTACTTGCTCGACGAGACGCTGCCGAGTGCCTCGACGGCCTTCGAGAGTGCAGACTTCGAGGGCTTACCCGACGACTTCGATGACTTCGTCATCTCGCCACCTCCTTCCTCGGGAGGCGGTCCTGCACGAGCATTCGACACGCCGTGGGCGACGTCACCGACGCGGCCCTCCGCCCGAGCAGCGCGCCTCGGACAAGAGGACGACCTGAACGACGGAGAGGACGATCTCGGCCGAATCGCCGCGCCCACGGGCAACGCCAGGTGCCCGCAACCACGCACCTTCGCGGCTGAACGACCGCGCGAAACCGCGCCACGCGCCGTCTGGCATCCCCGGCGATGCCGCCAGACACGAACCGACCCCACGGAATGGCGAAACCCCCGACCGGATCGACCGGCCGGGGGTTTCGGGAACGGGGAGCCCCACTTCAGGGACTCAACTCGTTCGCCGGCTACAACATGCGCCACCTGCACCAGTGGTACCTCGAGCGTGAGCTGCCCGACCCATGGCAGATCACGCTCGACGAGAAGCCTGACCTGGACGACCCCGACTGGATCTACCGCACTCGCGGCCCCTGACCGATCACGTCGCTCGACCACGTCACTACCCAGCGGGCCCCGACGCTTCGGCGCGCCCCAACCCGCCCCATCACCCGCGAAACCGGGTAGCAGAGCCCCTCCGAGCGACCTCAGGACGCTCGATCCGCCGACCAAGGCGCCATCGGACCCCCTGAAACGACGAATCTCCCGCCCGGATGACTCCGGACGGGAGATTCGTCAATACATCGGCTGCCTATCGACAACAGCCCCACTGTGCGCGAGGGGGGACTTGAACCCCCACGCCCTTTCGGACACTGGCACCTGAAGCCAGCGCGTCTGCCATTCCGCCACTCGCGCGCGCCGTAGAAAGATATCACGGTGCGGGCGTGGTCCCCGCATCGCCTCGGCCGGCCCCGGACAGCCCTGGACGCGACCCCGCCCACCCGCCGTCCGACATCTCGCCAGGGATCACGAGCGGGTCACGGCCCGATCACGGAACTGTGGATATCCGACACCCGTTCCGGATACTCCCAGGACTTCCACATCTCGGGCCGCATCCCAGGGGGCTGGCGTCCCTGCCGGTCGTTACCATCGGGGGGATCGCCTGCGCGCTGCGCGGGCGCGAGGCCGTGCCCGAGGGCACGGCGCGAGCACTGCAACGGAGGGAGGTGGCATGGGAGTCCTGGACCGCTTCGAGAAGGGCGTCGAGCGCGTCGTGAACAACACGTTCGCGCGCGTGGGCCGCAGCGAGGTCAAGCCCGTCGAGCTGGCGAGCGCCCTGCGCCGCGAGGTCGACGACCGCGCCGCCGTCGTCGGCCGCGACCGCACCGTCGCCCCGAACGAGTTCACGATCGAGCTGTCGGGCGACGACTTCACCCAGATCGAGGGGTGGGGCGCCGAGACGCTCGCGGACGAGCTCGCCACGAACGTCACCGAGTACGCCGCGAGCCAGCACTACGCGTTCGTCGGCCCGGTGAGCGTGAGCTTCGAGGAGAACCTCGACCTGCACCCGGGTCGCTTCGAGCTGCGCTCGGCGAGCGTGCGCGGCGCCACGGCGCCGGCCACGGCCTCGCCCAACGCGCGCCACCCGCTGGTCGACATCGACGGCCAGCGCTACCTGCTCACGGGCCCGGTCACGGTCATCGGCCGTGGTGCGGAGGCCGACATCGTGGTCGACGACGCGGGTGTCTCGCGCCGTCACCTCGAGATCCGCGTCACGCCCGACGGCGTGGTCGCGACGGATCTCGGCTCGACCAACGGCCTGTACGTCGAGGGGCACCAGGTTCCAGCCGCTACGCTCCTGGACGGCAACACCTTGACCATCGGTCGTACACGCATCATGTTCTGGACGGGCGCACCCGAGCGCCACGGAGACGAGGAGTGGTGATCCCGCCGGTATGAGCGAGCTCACGTTCACCCTGCTGCGGCTGGGCTACCTCGTGCTGCTGTGGGTGTTCGTGCTCTCCGTCGTGGGCGTGCTCCGGCGCGACCTGTTCGGGTCCCGCTCGACCAAGGACGCCCGCAAGCGTCCGGTCCCGGCGACGTCCCCTGCCGGACGACGCAGCGCGGGCCAGGCCCCGCGCGCGGCCGCCGCTCCCCCGCAGCGTGTCGCCGCCGCCCCGGCGGCCCCGCCTGCGACCCCCGCCCGCAGCGCCGGCCCCACGCGACTCGTCGTGACGACGGGCGCGCTGCGCGGCACCACGATCCCCCTGACGTCGCAGGCCATCCTGATCGGCCGCGCCCCGGGGTGCACGCTCGTGCTCGAGGACGACTACTCCTCGTCGCGGCACGCCCGCGTCTTCCCGCAGGGCGGCCAGTGGTACGTCGAGGACCTCGGCTCCACGAACGGCACCTACATCCACGACAAGAGGATCTCCGGCGTCGTCCAGATCAGCCCGGGCACGCCCGTCCGGATCGGCCAGAGCACCGTTGAGCTCCAGGGGTAGCACCGAAGTGAACATCGCGTTGCGGTACGCCGCACGGTCCGACGTCGGGCTCGTGCGCTCCAACAACCAGGACTCGGGCTACGCCGGGGACAACCTCCTGGTCGTCGCCGACGGCATGGGCGGGCACGCCGGGGGTGACGTGGCCTCCGCCCTGACGATCGCGGCGCTCACGGGTCTCGACGAGCCCCGCCCCGCGGCCGAGGCCGCGCTCGGCGCGCTCGAGGAGGCGGTCGACGGCGCCCGGCAGGACCTCGTGCACCGCACCGAGGTGTCGCCCGAGCTCACGGGCATGGGCACGACCGTCACGGCGCTGCTGCTCGCGGGCCCGCAGCTCGTGCTCGCGCACCTGGGCGACTCGCGCGCGTACCTGCTGCGCGACGGCGTGCTCACGCAGGCCACGACCGACCACACGTTCGTCCAGCACCTCGTCGACACTGGCCGCATCTCGCCCGAGGAGGCCGAGACGCACCCGCAGCGCAACGTCGTGATGCGTGTGCTCGGCGACTTCGACGTCGACCTCACGCCCGACATGTCGCTGCACGACGCCCGCCCGGGCGACCGCTGGCTCCTGTGCTCCGACGGCCTCTCCGGGTTCGTGAGCCCCGACGAGCTCACGGCCACGCTCGAGGGCGTCGCGGACGTCGACGCGTGCGCCGACCGCCTCGTGCAGCTCGCCCTGCGCGCGGGCAGCACCGACAACATCACGGCCGTCGTGACGGAGGTCGTCGACCTCGACGCGCTCGACGACGCCGCGGCCGCGGCTCCGGCGTCCGCCCCCCAGGTGGTGGGCTCGGCCGCGTCGGCCGAGCTGCTGCCCCCCGCGCCCGAGCACCCCGAGGACGTCGACCTCCCCGAGCTGCCCGAGGACGACGCCGACGTGCGCGACGACCCCCGGCGCCCGTGGGTGCCGGTCATCGGCTCGACGCTGCTGCTCGTGGGCCTCGGCATCGCGGGCTGGGCCGGGTACGCGTGGACGCAGACGCAGTACTTCGTGGGCATCGCCGACGGCGAGGTCGCGGTCTACCAGGGCGTCCCGACCGACCTCGGCCCGATCTCGCTCTCGTCGCCCGTCGAGACCACGGGCACCCTGGTCGCGTCGCTGCCCGAGCTCTACCAGAACCGCCTCGAGGAGACGATCCCGGCGTCGAGCCGTGAGGATGCCGTCTCGCGCGCGAGCGAGATCTCGGACGAGGCCGTCCTGACGCCGTCGACCGCGGAACCCACCGACGAGCCCACGGACGCGCCCACGACAGCGGCACCCACCGCCGAGCCCACCGCGAGCCCGTGATGGTGTCGATCGAGCCGACCGCGAGGACGCCGCGCCGCGGCGCCGAGCTCGTCATGCTCCTGCTGGCGTTCGCGCTCGGGATCGGCGCGTACGCGACCGTCAGCATGCGCGTCGACGGGTCGCTGCCGGGCGACTTCTACCTGCAGAGCGCGGGCATCATCGTGCTCGGCCTCGGCATGCACCTCGTGCTGCGCTGGCGCGCGCCCTACGCCGACCAGGTGATCCTGCCGATCGCGGTCGCGCTCAACGGCATCGGCCTCGCGGCGATCTACCGCTACGACGCGACCAAGATCGCCGCGGGCGGCGAGTCCGACCTCGCGGCCGGCCAGCTCGCGCTGAGCGGCGTGGCCGTGATCCTCGCGGTCGTGCTCGTCGTCTGGCTGCGCGACCACCGCGCGCTGCGCGGGCTCACGTACACCGCGATGGTCGTCGGCCTCGTGCTCGTGATGCTGCCGCTGACCCCGATCGGCACCGAGGTCTACGGCGCGCGCATCTGGATCAACGTCGCGGGCTTCTCGTTCCAGCCCGCCGAGATCGCGAAGATCGCGTTCGCGATCTTCTTCGCCGGGTACCTCGTGACGAACCGCGACACGCTCGCGCTCGCCGGCCCCAAGGTGCTGGGCCTGCAGCTGCCGCGCCTGCGCGACCTCGGGCCGATCATGCTCGTGTGGGTCGCGTCGCTCGCGATCCTGGTGTTCGAGAACGACTTCGGCACGTCCCTGCTCTTCTTCGGCCTGTTCGTCGTGGTCCTGTACATCGCGACCGAACGCGTGAGCTGGATCGTGATCGGCCTCGGCCTGCTCGCCGCCGGGGCGACGTTCGCGATCCTGACCGTGAGCCACATCCAGCAGCGCATGGAGGGCTGGCTCCACACGTTCGACCAGACCGTCTACGACAAGGACCCGGGCGGCTCGTTCCAGCTCGCGCAGGGCTGGTTCTCGCTCGCCAACGGCGGCCTGTTCGGCACCGGCTGGGGCGCGGGCTACCCGCAGCTCGTGCCGTTCTCGTACTCCGACTTCATCTACACCGCGCTCGGCGAGCAGCTCGGCCTCACGGGCCTGCTCGCGATCCTCGCGCTCTACCTCGTGCTCGTCGAGCGCGGCCTGCGCACCGCGATCGGCGTGCGCGACGGGTTCGGCAAGCTCCTCGCGGGCGGTCTCGCGTTCGCCATCGCGATCCAGGTGTTCGTCGTCGTCGGCGGCATCACCCGCCTCATCCCCCTGACCGGCCTGACGCTGCCGTTCCTCGCGCAGGGCGGGTCGTCCGTGCTGGCCAACTGGATCATCGTGGCCCTCCTCCTGCGGGTGTCGGACGCCGCCCGCCGGCCTTCCGCCCTGCCGGTGCGCGGGCAGGTCGCGGCCGGGGGCATCGTGCACCACGTCGAGACCGTCGACGCCGTGGGCGAGCCCGACGTGGGCAAGGCGTCGCCGATCGTCGTCGGCCCCGGCGGTCGCCGCGCGCAGGCCGCCGAAGGCGCCGACGAGCAGGGCACCGAGCTCGTGCCCGTGATCGGCGATAGCGAGAACAGCAGCGACGAGATCAGGGACGACGACGCGACCGGGGCCGTCGCCGTGGATCACGCGACGGCCGGTGGCCTTGCCGGGCACGACGGTGCCGACCCCGACAGTGCCGACCACAACAGTGCCGGGCACGACAGTGCTGACCACAACAGTGCCGACCACGACGGTGCCGAGCCCACCGAGAGCACGCTCGACGGCGCGCCCGACCCCGCCCCGGCCGCCGACGAGCCCGTGGCCTCGACGACGCCCGTCCCGTCGATCACGCCCGTGCCCCGGCCACCGAGCGCACCGACCCCGAGCGCGAGCGTCCCGAGCACGCCGACCCCGAGCACGCCGACCCCGAGCGTGAGGCCTGCCACCGACGCGAGCCCGGCTCCGGCGTCCGACACAGCGAACCCCGACGGCGGCGACGACACGGGCACCAGCAGCACCGACGACCACCCCCGGCCCCCGGCCGGACCCCCCGGAAGGAGCGACGCGTGAACGTCCCGATCCGCCGCGTCGCGGTCCTCGTGCTCGCGATGTTCCTCGCGCTCATGGTCGCGACGACGTACATCCAGTTCGTCCGCGCCGACGACCTCAACGCCGACCCGCGCAACAAGCGCTCGGTCTACGACGAGTTCGGGGTCGACCGCGGCCCGATCGTCGTCGACGGCTCGCCCATCGCGAGCTCGAGCCCCGTCGACGACCCCTACGGGTTCCAGCGCGAGTACGCGAACGGGCCGCTCTGGGCGCCCGTCACGGGCTTCTTCTCGATCCCGAACGGCTCGACGGGCCTCGAGCGCACCGAGAACGAGTACCTCAACGGGACCGCGGACGACCTGTGGCAGTCGCGCCTCACGGCGCTGTTCACGGGCGAGCAGCCGCAGGGCTCGTCGGTCGAGCTCACGCTCGACGCGGACGTGCAGCAGGCCGCGTGGGACGCGCTGGGCGACCAGCGCGGGGCGGTCGTCGCGATCGAGCCGAAGACCGGCAAGATCCTCGCGCTCGTGAGCAAGCCGTCGTTCGACCCGAACCCGCTCGCGTCGCACGACCTCGGGGCGGCGGGCCAGGCGTACCAGGACGCGGTCAGCGCCGACGACAAGCGCATGTTCAACCGCGCGATCGCGGGCGACACCTACCCGCCCGGCTCGACGTTCAAGCTCGTGACGTCCGCAGCGGCCCTCGAGTCGGGCGACTACGAGCCCGACACCGAGGTCCCCGCTCCCGACCAGTACCAGTACGCGAACTCGACCGACACGCTCAAGAACTTCGGCAACGAGCGCTGCTCGCCCACGGGCGAGATGTCGCTCGCGGACGCCCTGCGGATCTCGTGCAACACCGCGTTCGCGCAGCTCGGCGTCGACCTCGGCGACGACACGATGCGCGAGCAGGCCGAGAAGTTCGGGTTCGACCAGGACCTCTCGATCCCGCTCACGGTCACGCCGAGCCAGTTCCCGCCCGCGGCGGACGACTTCGACTCGAACGACCTCGCGCGCGCGTCGATCGGGCAGGGCGAGGTCAAGGCGACGCCGCTGCAGATGGCGATGGTCTCCGCGGCCATCGCGAACGACGGCGTGCAGATGGCCCCCTACCTCGTGCAGACCGTGCGCACGCCCGACCTCAAGGTCGTCTCGGAGGCCAAGCCCGAGGAGCTGCGCCGGTCCGTGTCGGCCGAGACCGCCGACGAGCTCACGCAGATGATGATCGGCGTGGTCCAGGACGGCTCGGGCACGTCGGCGCAGATCCAGGGCGTCGAGGTCGCGGGCAAGACGGGCACGGCCGAGAACGTGCCCGGGCAGGCGCCGCACGCCTGGTTCACGTCGTTCGCGCCGGCCGACGACCCGCAGGTCGCGGTCGCCGTGATCGTCGAGCACGGCGGCTCGGCCGGCAGCGAGGCCACGGGCGGCGCGGTCGCCGCGCCCATCGCCAAGGCCGTCATGCAGGCGGTGCTCGGCAGGTGACACCGGCCAAGGGCCTCGTACTGGGGGGCCGGTACACGCTCGTGCGCCGCATCGCGATCGGCGGCATGGGTGAGGTGTGGGTCGCGAACGACGGTGCGCTGCACCGCGAGGTCGCGATCAAGGTGCTGCGTGCCGAGTACGCGGGCAATGAGGACTTCCTCGCGCGCCTGCGCACCGAGGCCCGCAACAGCGCCGCGTTGTCGCACCCGAACATCGCGCAGATGTACGACTACGGCGAGCAGCAGGGCTCGGGGTTCCTCGTCATGGAGCTCGTCGTGGGCGAACCCATGGCCGACCTCCTCGAGCGCGAACCGATCATCAAGCTCCCGCGCCTGCTGCCGATCCTCGCGCAGACCGCGCGCGGCCTGCACGCCGCGCACGTCGCGGGCGTCGTGCACCGTGACGTCAAGCCCGGGAACATCCTGCTCGACCGGTCGGGCGAGGTGAAGATCACCGACTTCGGGGTCTCGCTCGCCGCGAACCAGGTGCCGATGACCGCGACCGGCATGGTCATGGGCACCGCGCAGTACCTGTCGCCCGAGCAGGCGATCGGGCAGGCGGCGACGGGAGCGTCCGACCTCTACGCGCTCGGGATCGTCGCGTACGAGTCGGTCGTGGGCCGCCGCCCCTTCACGGGCGCGACGCCCGTCGACATCGCGGTCGCGCACGTCAACGAGAAGGTCCCGCCGCTGCCGTCGACGGTCGACCCCGAGCTCGCGACCGTGATCATGAAGATGCTCGCGAAGGACCCGAAGCGCCGCCCGCGTACCGGTGCCGCGCTCGCGCAGCAGCTCGACGAGATCGCCGTGCGTCTCGCGCGCGACCCCTGGGGCGTGCCTGCGCGCACCACGAAGTCCCGCCGCGACGAGCGTCCCGCCGCACCCCAGGACGGTCCGTCCGCGGACGCCGCCCGACCCGGCGCGGTCCGTCCCGCGACCCCGCGCCCGGCCGAGCTCCGCGAGGACGACGCGTCGCGCGCGGCAGCGCGGTCCGGGTCGGCGCCGGGATCACCGCAGTCCGGTTCACCGCAGTCCGGGTCGTCCCGGTCGGCCGCGTCCCGGTCAGGCACGTCCTCGACGCGCCCGGGCGCCGAGCCCGGCCCCGTTCCCCCGCCGCCCGCCCCGCCGTGGCAGCGCCCCACCGAGACCTCGGCCGGCGCACGTCCCGGCGCGTCGCCCGCGGCAGCCGCCGCGTCGTCCGCGGTGCCCGGGGCGGACGACGCCCCCGCCGACCGTCCGCGATCGTTCCCCCCGCGCTCGGCGGGCAGGGCGGGCGCCGACCGGCAGCACGGCGACACCTCCGGCACGCACGATGTTCCGGGCACGCACGATGTTCCTGGCAAGCACGGTGTTCCTGGCAAGCACGGGGTCGCCGGCACGCACGGAACCCTTGGGAACGACGCCCCCGGGACGCGCGGCGCGACGCGGGCGGGCCACCGCGCGACGTCCGACGCCGACCGGGGCCACCGAGCGACGTCCGACGGGACGCGGTCGGGCACGCCGTCGACACGGGCCGCGGCACGCGCCGCAGGCTCGAGCGGACCGATCTCGGACTCCGCCCCGGCCGTGCGCTCGCCGCACGGCATGCTCCGGCCCGGCAGCCGGTCGAGCGACGAGGTCGCTGGTGGGCGCGCGACGTCCGACCCGCGACGCGCGGGGCACCCGACGAGCGACGCCGCCGGCGCGCCCGCCCGCACGCGCGCCGCCCAGCGCGCGGCGCAGGAGCGCACCCGGACGTCGACCACGACCGGACTGCGCGTCGGCGGGTCGCCGCGCGGGATCTCGTGGCCGCTCGTGGCGCTGCTCGGCCTCCTGGTCGTCGTGCTCGTGATCGCCCTGGCGGGCTGCTCGCCCGTGGGCGACACGTCCGCGATGTCCGGGATCGTGACCAGATCGTTGCCCGGGGTCGACGGGATCGCGCCCGTCGATGGGATGATGCTGCCTATCGCGGAGCGTACGGACGCCCTCGCGGAACTGACGACACCGAAGGACGTGTGAGTGGTGGACAACGCACCTCGGGTACTTGCTGCCCGCTACGAGGTCGGTGAGCTCATCGGCCGCGGCGGGATGGCTGAGGTTCACATCGGCCGGGACACCCGGCTCGGTCGCACCGTCGCGATCAAGATCCTGCGCTCCGACCTCGCTCGTGACCCGTCGTTCCTCGCCCGGTTCCGGCGCGAGGCGCAGTCCGCCGCAGCGCTGAACCACCCCGCGATCGTCGCGGTCTACGACACGGGCGAGGACGTCCACACCGACGCGCAGGGCGCCTCGGTGCACGTGCCGTTCATCGTCATGGAGTACGTCGAGGGCCACACCGTGCGCGACATCGTGCGCGACGGCCACTCCGTTCCCATCGAGGAGGCCGTCGAGATCACCGCGGGCGTGCTCGCCGCGCTCGAGTACTCGCACCACGCGGGGATCGTGCACCGCGACATCAAGCCCGCCAACGTGATGATCACGCCGACCGGCGCGGTCAAGGTCATGGACTTCGGCATCGCGCGCGCGATGGCCGACTCGGCCGCCACGATGACGCAGACCCACGCGGTGATCGGCACCGCGCAGTACCTGTCGCCCGAGCAGGCGCGCGGCGAGACCGTCGACGCCCGCAGCGACCTCTACTCGACCGGCTGCCTGCTGTTCGAGATGCTCACGGGCCGTCCGCCGTTCCAGGGCGACTCCCCCGTCGCGGTCGCCTACCAGCACGTGCGCGAGACGCCGCTCAAGCCGTCGGACATCGCGCCCGACGTGCCCGAGGTGCTCGACCGCATCACGCTCAAGTCGCTCGCCAAGGAGCGCTCGGACCGTTACAGCAGCGCGGGCGAGTTCCGTGCCGACCTCGAGTCCGCCGCGCGCGGCGGGGCGATCTCCGCTGGGCCGATCGCGATGGTCGCGGCGGCCGCGAGCGCGGCCGGCCTCGCCGGTGCCGCCGCCGCGACGCAGTACATGCCGCCCGCGGGCGACGCGACGCAGGTCATGCAGCCAGCGACGCCGCCGAGCCCCTGGGGCACCGCCACGCAGAGTGCCGTCGGCGCGACCGGCACGCAGCCCGTCGCGGTCGAGGAGGAGCCCGAGGAGGAGAAGAGCCGCAAGGGCCTCATGTGGACGCTGATCGCGATCGGCGTCGTCGCGATCGCGGCGATCGTCACGATCATCCTCATGATGGGACAGGACGACAGTCCCGAGCTCTTCCCCGTCCCGACGATCGCCGCGGACGCGACGCCGGAGAGCGCCAAGAAGCAGATCGAGGACGCCGACTTCGTGTTCGAGCAGGTCGACAAGGCCTCCGACGAGCCCGAGGGCACGTTCCTCGAGCAGGACCCGGCCGGCGGGACCGAGCTCGCGCACGGCAAGACGGTCACCGCGTACTTCTCGACCGGCCCCGACTCGACCACCGTCCCCGACGTCAGCGGCCTCTCCCAGAACGACGCGCGGGCCAAGCTCGAGGATGCCGGCCTCAAGGTCGGGTCCGTCGACACCGAGAACCACAAGAGCATCGGCAAGGACGACGTCATCCGCACCGACCCGCCCGCCGGGGACGCGGTCAAGGCCGGCGAGACCATCAACCTCGTCACCTCGACCGGCAAGGTCACACTGCCCGACGTCACGGGCATGTCGAAGGACGAGGCCGACGCCGCGCTCGCCGACATCGGCCTGCGGGCGACGTTCACCGAGACCGAGACCGCGCAGTACGCCGCAGGCACGGTGTTCGAGCAGTCCCCGAGCCCGGGCGAGGTCGAGCAGGAGATCACGGTCGACCTCAAGGTCGCCAAGGAGCCTGCGGCCGAGACCACGCAGGTGCCGAACGTCGCCGGGATGACCGTCGAGCAGGCGACCGAGGCCCTCGCCCAGGAGAGCCTCAACGCCGGGTCGAGCTCGACCGAGCAGTCGACCCAGTACGCGGCCGGCATCGTGATCCGCACCGACCCCGCGGCAGGGTCCAGCGTGCAGATCGGACCGGACACCAAGATCAACTTCGTCGTCTCGTCCGGTCCGGGCCCGCAGACCTCCGACCCGGCTCAGCCCACCGAGGACCCGGGCAACAGCGGGGGCGACGGTGGGGGTAACGGCGACGGAGGCGGCGACGACGGAGGCGGTCAGGGCTGAGCGTCCCGACCTGATGGTCGACCGGCCCGACCGAGGGGCCAAGCCGTCAGGCTGACCGGCTGACCATTCACGGCCGGCCGAGAAGTGATCGACGACGAAGGGCGGATCCCCGCGGGGGTCCGCCCTTCGTCGATGCTGCGTTCGGCGCAGAGCCGCCGGCCGTGCTGGCTCAGGCCCGGACGAGCGGTGCCATGCCCTCGGAGCGAGCGACCGCGCCGTCCGCCCCGCAGGTCTCGAGCCAGTTGGCGAGCAGGCGGTGCCCACCCTCGGTCAGCACGGACTCGGGGTGGTACTGCACGCCGTGCAGCGGAAGGTCCCGGTGCTGGAGCCCCATGACGACGCCGGACGCGGTGCGTGAGGTGACGACGAGCTCGTCGGGCACGGTCTCGGGGATCACGGCGAGCGAGTGGTAGCGCGTCGCGGTGAACGGCGACGGCAGTCCGGCGTGCACGCCGGTGTCGTCGTGCTCGACGAGGCTGGTCTTGCCGTGCATGAGCTCGGGCGCGTGCGTGACCGTGCCGCCGTAGACCTCGGCCAGGGCCTGGTGCCCCAGGCAGACGCCGAGCATCGGGGTGCGCGAGCGCGCGCACGCACGGATCACGTCCTCGCTGCTGCCGGCCTCCTTGGGCGTCCCGGGGCCTGGCGAGACGAGCACCCCGTCGAACGGGGTGCCGTCCTCGTCGTGGAACACGCCGTCCTCGTCGGGCTCGGGCACGGCGTCGTTGCGCACGACGACGGTGCTGGCGCCGAGCTGGTCGAGGTAGCCGACGATCGTGTAGACGAACGAGTCGTAGTTGTCGACGACGAGGATGCGTGTCATGGGTCCAGTATCACGCACGCGTCTACTCCCCCACGGTCTGCTGGTTGAGCGGCATGTACTCCGAGAGCCACGGGAAGACCCACTCGAAGCACACGGCGACCACGGCGGCGGCGAGCGCGAGCATGACGATCAGGCGCACCCACCAGGGTCCGGGGATCGCGTTCCACAGGGCTCCGTACACGTCGCTCCTCCTCACCACTCGGCCGGCGAGATGCCGGCCTCGGTCAGCTCCTGGGGCACGCCCTCGCTCACCGGGAACCAGTAGGCGAACTCGGCGTGCACGATGTACCGCTGCGCGGCCGAGAACATGGGGTGGCAGCTCGTCATGGTGAGCAGCCGCTGCGTGGGCTCGACGACGGGGTCGCCGGCCTTGGTCCCGGGGATCGGCGCGATGACGTCGACCTGGTCGGGGTAGACGATCAGGTGCTCGGTGACCCTGTAGACGTACCAGGTGTCCTCGGTGCGCACGACGATCGGGTCGCCCTCCTGGAGGTCCGCGATCTTGTTGAACGGCTTGCCGTACGTGGTGCGGTGCGCCGCGACGGAGAAGTTCCCGAGGTCGCCGGGCATCGCGGTGCCCGGGTAGTGGCCGATCCCGATCGTGTCGAGGATCGTCGCCTTGTCGACGCCCTCCGCCGCGGGCTTGACGTAGTCGGCCCCGAACCGCGGCACGTAGAACTGCGCGAACACGTCGCCGACCGCGGGCTCCTCCATGACGGGCGGGTCGTCGGTGCGCTCGACCGGGGCCGTGTCGACGACGGGCGGCGGGGCCCAGTCGAGCTGCTCGATGACCTCAGCCTGGAACTTGTCGCCCTGGACGTCGGTCCACCACAGCTGCCAGACGACGAAGAGCCCCAGCAGCAGCCCCAGCGTGATGAGCAGCTCGCCGATCCCGCCGACGACGTGGCTGACGACACCCGGCCCGCGCACGGGTCGCGCGTGCCGGACGGCGGCCGGCGCGCTCATCCCTGCACCTGCGCGTACGTGAGGGTGACCTGGTCGCTGCGCGGCACCTCGATCTTGGCGACCTCGTCGAGCCGCCACCCGAGCGAGACCGCGTCGACGTAGCTCATGTACGCCTGGACGTCGGGCGCGCGGTCGAGCGCGGAGCGCATCGCGTCCTGGTCCCCGATCGCCTCGACCACGAACGGCGGCGAGTACACGCGTCCCTTGAGCACGAGGACGTTGCCGACGCAGCGGAAGGCCGTCGTGGGGTCGACCCGCTGACTCTGGAGCGTCATCGCCTCGGCTCCCCCGGCCCACAGGCCGTTGACGACGGCCTGCAGGTCCTGCTGGTGCACCACGAGGTCGTCGGGACGGAACTGCTCGGGGTAGTTCCCCGGAGGGGCGTCGTCGAGCGCGACCCGCAGGCCCGGCCCGGTGAGCGCCGTCGTGCCCGCGGCGATGCGGTTCGCGGTGATCTCGGCCTCGCCCGGGCTGCCCTCGACCGGGGTCTCGTTCTCGACCGACAGCGCGTCGATCTCGGCCTGCAGGGCGTCGGACTGCTCCTGCAGGTCCGTCACGCGGTCGGACTCGTTCGCGACGAGCTGCGCGAGGTCGTCGGGCGTGCGGCCCTCGTCCCCGCGTGCGGTGCGCGCGCTCACGCCGAAGATCGCGCCGGCGAGGGCCAGAACGAGCGCGACCGTCAGGACGCGCACGCTGCGGCGCCGGGGCGCCGTCCGCTCACGGACGGGCGACGCTGGTCCTGCGGAGTGGCTCACCGCTCGCCTCGTTCCCTGTCGGTCTCGCCGGGTCGGGAGTTCCCCGCCGCCTGGTGTACCGTGCACGGACCCGTGCGGTACGCCCACTACGCTAGTTGACGTGCGGCGTCCTGCGGGACGTGGTTCACCGGCTTCACCGGTTTTCCACCCTGTGCGTCACCGTTTCGTTGCGTCACCGTTCGTTGCGTCACCGTTCGTCCCGTCCCACCCGTAGCACCGCCCGCCTCGTGTCCTCCATCGCCGCCGGACTCCGGCCGGCCGTCCTCCAGGAGCATCGCTCGTGCCCGTGTCGAAGCGTCGCAAGAAGAAGAACTCGCCCGCGAGCGAGCCCGCCACCTACAAGGCCGACAGCGTCAACCCGCGGTGGCTCGCCCCGACGATGCTCGGACTCCTCGTCGTGGGTCTCGCGTGGATCGTGCTCTTCTACCTCACGAGCGGCCGCGCCGACCTGCCGATCCCTGCGCTGCGCAACTGGAACCTCGCGGTCGGCTTCGCGCTGATCATCGCCGGCTTCGGTCTCACGACCCGCTGGAAGTAGCCGCTGCGGGACGGCGCCGTGGATGTCCACGAAGTTGTCCCCATGTGGACGACCCTGTGGATAACTACAGCGGTGTAGTTCCACGGGCGTCGTTCACGACGCGGCGCGTCACCCGCCGAACGGGAGCTGCAGCGTCGGCACCACGACGGTGCTGTACTTCCACACCGTGAGCAGCACGAGCACGACCCCGACGAGCACGGGCCCGAGCACGCCCCACAACGCTCGCCGCTCCCGGGGCGCGTAGGCGAACACCGCGCCGAGCACGAGGCCCACCACGAGGCCGCCGACGTGCGCCTGCCACGCGAGACCGCCCACGAAGAACGGCAGCGCGAGGTTGATCGCGAGCAGCACGAGGATCTGGTTCGCGTTGCGCCCGAGGCGCTTCATCACGAAGAAGATCGCGCCGAAGAGCCCGAAGATCGCCCCCGAGGCGCCGACGACCGCACCGGTCCACGTCGTCTGCCACCAGGCCTGACCGATGCCCGGCTCGGCCGCGAGCAGCACAGCGACCTGCCCGCCGACCGCGGCCAGCAGGTAGAGCGCGACGTAGCGTGCGCGCCCGAGCGCCTGCTCGAGCGGCGGGCCCACGATCCACAGGGCGTACATGTTGAACAGGATGTGCAGCGGGCTCGTGGAGTGCAGGAACGCCGCCGTGACGAACCGCCACGGCTCGTCCTGACCCGACGCGGGGCTGAACCAGAACTCCTGCATGAACGCCGTCCCGAGCACGAGCTCGAGCACGTACACCGCGGCACAGATGCCGATGATCGTGAGCGTGACGACGGGACGGCCCTCGCGGACCGTGCCGCCGAACACCGTGCGGACCGTCGGCATGGCGCGTGCGGACTGCGCGACGCAGTCGACGCACTGCACGCCGACCGCCGCGGGGCGCTGGCACTCCGGGCACGCCGGACGTCCGCACCGCTGGCAGCGGACGTACGACGGGCGGTCAGGGTGTCGCGGGCAGACGGGGATCTCGGGCGACGCGCCGGACCCTGCCTGCGCTCCCCACGGCGGCTGGCTGATGGTCAGTCCTCGATCGTGACCGAGGTGATCGTGATGTCCTCGACCGGGCGGTCGCCCGGACGCGTCTTCGTGGTGCCGATCGCGTCGACGACCGCGCGCGACGCGTCGTCCGCGACCTCGCCGAAGATCGTGTGCTTGCCCGTGAGCCACGGGGTGGGCGTGGTCGAGATGAAGAACTGCGAGCCGTTGGTGCCCTCGACCTCACCCGTGACCGGGTTGCGGCGCGAGCCCGCGTTGGCCATGGCGAGCAGGTACTTGCGGTCGAACGCGAGCTCCGGGTGGATCTCGTCGTTGAACGTGTAGCCCGGGCCGCCGGTGCCCGTGCCCAGGGGGCAGCCGCCCTGGATCATGAAGTCGTCGATCACGCGGTGGAAGATCAGGCCGTCGTAGAACGGGTCGTTGCGCTTGTCGCCCGAACGGGGGTCGGTCCACTCCTTCGCGCCCGTCGCCAGGCCCGTGAAGTTCTGGACCGTCTTCGGTGCGTGGTTCGGGAAGAGCTCGATCCGGATGTCACCGGCCGTCGTGTGCAGGGTTGCGAACATGGCGCCATTCTCGCACGACGCCCCGCCGCCGCGAGGGGCTGTGGACGCCGCGGCGGCATGTGCGCAGGTTCTCCACAGGGGCGTGACGCAGTCCGCACCCCGGCCGCGTGCGAGCCGATGGGCCCGGTGGCAGAGTGGACGCAGAAGTCACCGGACGACGATCGGGGAACCACATGTTCGACGGGGTCAAGCGGTCCACCAGCGAGGCGGTCGAGAACCTCGACGCGAGCAAGCTCGTGGACACCGAGAAGATCAAGGAGCAGGCCGCCGCGCTGGCCGCCACGCTCCAGGAGGCCGGCGAGAAGGTCGGCCCCACCGCGACGCAGCTCGCCGGGCAGGCGAAGGAGCGGGCGGGACAGTTCGGCGAGTGGGCCAAGCCCCGCGTCGAGAAGGCCTGGCAGGACGGCGTGCAGGCCGCGGCGCCGCGCGTCGAGGCGGCGGCCGCCAAGGCGTCCCCCGCGATCGACACCGCGCACGACAAGATCGTGAGCGACTACATCCCGAAGGTCGTCGCCGCCGTCAACATCGCGGCCGCCAAGGCCGCCGACGCCGCGACCGCGGGGTCGCAGAACCTCGCCGCATCGACCGAGGACACCGTCGAGAAGCTCTCGCGCAAGGCGCGCAAGGCTCTCGCGGCGACCGAGAAGTCGGCGCACAAGGCCGCGAAGCAGGCCGAGAAGGCCGCCGCCAAGGCGGACAAGAAGTCCCACAAGGTCCTGTGGACCGTCGTGGGGCTCGGCGCTGCCGGGACGGCGTTCGTGCTGTGGCGCCGCGCCCAGCCGACGAGCGACCCGTGGGCCGAGCCGACCGACTCCCCGCGCTTCGACGACGTCGTGGCGGACGCCAAGCACGCTGCCGGCTCGGCGGCCGAGGCCGTCG
This sequence comes from Sediminihabitans luteus, assembly GCF_002797595.1. GTDB lineage: Bacteria > Actinomycetota > Actinomycetes > Actinomycetales > Cellulomonadaceae > Paraoerskovia > Paraoerskovia lutea. The sequence goes on along the minus strand of NZ_PGFE01000005.1, from coordinate 22,910 downwards.
GCGAGGCCGCGGGTGCCGCCGTCGCCAAGGGCAAGGAGGCGGGCGAGAAGGTCAGCGAGGTCGTCGAGGAGGCCACGCAGGCCACCAAGGACGCCGCGAAGAAGGCCACCTCGCGCGCACGGTCGACGACCCGCAAGGCCGCCGGCGCGACGTCCGACACGGCGCAGGACGCCGCGGACGCCGTCGCGGACGGTGCGCAGGACGCCGCGGACGCGACCTCGGACGCCGCAGAGTCGGCTGCCGACGCGGTCGACGACGCGACGGGCGACACGCCCGGCACGCGCCCCTGACCTGACCTGGACCCCCGGACGGTGCACGCACCGTCCGGGGGTCTCGTGCGTCCGGAGGTCCTGCGCCGGGTCCGATGCATCGGTGTCGTGGTGCGTTCGCCTCGTGGCCCGTCAGCGACCTCCCAGGGAAGCCATACCCCCGTGGGGTACCGTGCGGCGTCCGCCACCGACCACGGAGGAACCATGCCGCACACCCGCACCCGCACCGCCCTCGCGGGCGTCCTGACCCTCGCCACGCTCGCCCTCGCTGGCTGCTCCGCCGACGATCGCGCCGACGGCCGCTCCCCCGCGGCGACGTCCGACGCCGGCGCCGCCGGGGCTGTGGGCTCCGCGACGTCCGCCGACGCGGTACTCGCGCCCTACGGGCTCGACGGGCTCGAGGCCGTCCAGGTCGTCGACGCGCTCGAGGCGACCCCGCTCGCCGAGCGGCCCGCGGACCTCACGGCGTCCGTGCGCCCGCGCGAGGTCGTCCTCGACTCCCCCGCCGGCACCGCGACGCTCCCCCTGCCCGACGACGCGTTCTACCTCTCGCTCGCGCCCTACGTCTCCGCCACGCACCCGTGCGCGCAGCACTCGCTGACCACCTGCCGCGGCGAGCTCGGTGGGGCGGAGGTCGCACTCACGGTGGTGGACGACGCGACCGGCAAAACCCTCGTCGACGACACCCGCACCGCCGCCGACAACGGGTTCGTGGGCCTGTGGCTCCCCCGCGACCGCGAGCTCACCGTGCGGGTGCAGGTCGACGGACGCGCCGCGTCGACGCAGGTCACGACCTCGGACGACGCCGACACGTGCCTGACGACGTTGCAGCTGACCTGAGGTCTTGGCCCGCGACTCGGGCTGCCTGGGGGCTGCCGTGCCGCCCGCCCGGACGGCCTGCCGTTGAACGACGAAGAGCCCGGCCGAGACGGCCGGGCTCTTGCGTGATGTGGGGTGGAGCCAGGGGGACTCGAACCCCCAACCCCCTGCTTGCAAAGCAGGTGCGCTACCAATTGCGCCATGGCCCCGCGTGATCGCCGATCACTCGAAGGTGTCGGTCACCTCTGCCCAGAGGTCGCGTTCGTCCGACGACTCGGAGTACTTGCGCCAGAGGAGGAACCCAGCGCCGGCGGCAAGTGCGAGCAGCAGGAACTTCTTCATGGTTTCCCCTCCATCGGGTGTCTGGCAGTGGGCCTAAGAGGACTTGAACCTCTGACCTCTTCCTTATCAGGGAAGCGCTCTAACCGTCTGAGCTATAGGCCCTTCTCGCGTTTCCACGCGAGGGTAGACGTTACACGACCCCTCGCGTGGAACCCAAACCGATCACTCGTCGGTCAGTGTGAGGTGGATCCCACCGACCACCGCGGCGACGATGTTGTAGATGAACGCGAGGATCGTCGCGATCGCGGTCATGAGCACGAGGTTCACGATCGCGATGAGCGCACCGAGCGAGAGCACCCGGTCGAACGCGACGAACTGCAGCACGTCGACCTTGGTCTCCTCGCCGACGATCCCGATGATCAGCGAGTTGATCTGCGTGAACACGCCCAGGCCGTTGAGCACGCCCCAGAACATCGCGATCGCGACGACCGTCATGATGCCGACGGCGAACGCCAGGATGAACGACAGCTTCATGACCGACCACGGGTCCACGCGCGAGACGACGAGCCGCACGCGGCGCACGCCGGCGTCGGCCGCCGGGCGGGGCTGCGCCGCCGTCGGGGCCGCGGTCGCCGACGCCGTACGGGCCGTGCTCGGGCGGGGCGGGACGCTCTGCGTGGGACGCTGAGCCCCGGCCGTGCTCGACGCCCCCTCGGACGGCGTGGGGTTCGTGCTCGCCGCGCCGCTGCCCGGCACGCGCTTGACGGTGCGCTCGTCGAGCTCGTCCTCCGACGTCACCGAGACGGTCGCGACGCGCTGCGCCGCGGACTTCGCCGCCGCGACGGCTGCCGCGGCCGCGCGGGCCGCGCTGTTGCGGACGCCGGAACCGGCCGTGCCGGTGCTCGCCTGGCCGTTGCTCGCCTGGCCGTTGCCGGACTGGCCGTTGCTCGACGGGCTGGTGCTCGCAGCACCGGTCGAACCGTTCGCGGTGCCGTTCTGCGCACCGGAGCCCGCACCTGCCGCCGGGGGCGGCGGGGGCGGCACGCCCGGCCCCGCGGGCCGGGTCGCAGCGCCCGTCGTCGTGTGGTCGTTGCTCGTCATCGTCCTAGACTTCCTCGCTCGTCGCCGGAGCGTCGTGCGCCCCGTCCTCGATCACGGTATCGCCATCCCCCTCGAGACGACGCTCGACGTTGCGGGCCACGGCGATGATGCGATCGCCCTTGCCGGGCTTCGCGAAGGTCACGCCCTGCGTCGTCCGACCCGTGAGGTTCACCTCGGACACCGCCGAACGCACGATCTTGCCACGTTCCATGATCACCAAGACCTCGTCGTCCGCCTCGGTGATGAGCGCGCCCACGAGGTCGCCCCGCGCCTCGACGAGGTTCGCGACCTTGATGCCCAGGCCGCCACGGCCCTGGACGCGGTACTCGCTGATGCGCGTGCGCTTGGCGAACCCGCCCTCGGTCACCACGAAGAGGTCGGAGCCGTCCTCGACGACGTCGGCCGACAGGAGCTCGTCGCCGTCGCGGAACTTCATGCCGGTCACGCCCGACGTCGCGCGGCCGAGCGGACGCATCGCGTCGTCGTTCGCCTCGAACCGGATCGACTGGCCCTTGCGCGAGACGAGGATCAGGTGGTCGTCCGCGTTCACGAGGCGCGCCGAGACGAGCTCGTCGGTCACGCCCTCGTCGTCCTCGCGCAGGTTGATCGCGATGAGGCCGCCCGTGCGGGGCGAGTTGTACTCCGACAGGCGGGTCTTCTTGACCAGCCCGCGACGCGTCGCGAGCACGAGGTACTCCGCGGCGTCGTAGTCCCGTAGCTCCATGACCTGCGCGATCGTCTCGCCCGGCTGGAACGCCAGGAGGTTCGCGACGTGCTGACCCTTGGCGTCGCGGCCACCCTCGGGCAGCTCGTACGCCTTGGCGCGGTACACGCGGCCAAGGTTCGTGAAGAACAGCAGCCAGTGGTGCGTCGTCGTGACGAAGAATTGGTCGACGATGTCGTCCTCGCGCAGCTGCGCGCCGCGCACGCCCTTGCCGCCGCGCTTCTGCGCCCGGTAGTTGTCGCTGCGCGTGCGCTTGACGTACCCGCCGCGCGTGATCGTGACGACGACCTCCTCCTCGGCGATGAGGTCCTCCATCGAGACCTCGCCGTCGTAGGGGAGGATCGTCGTGCGCCGCTCGTCGCCGTACTTGTCGACGATCTCGTCCATCTCGGCGCCCACGATGTCGCGCTGGCGCTGCTCCGACGCGAGGATCGCCTGGTACTCGGTGATCTCGCGCTCGAGCTTGTCGTGCTCGTCGATGATCTCCTGGCGCTGCAGCGCGGCGAGACGGCGCAGCTGCATGTCGAGGATCGCGCGCGCCTGGCGCTCGTCCACGTCGAGCAGCTCCATGAGCCCCACGCGTGCCTGGTCGGCGTCGGGGGAGCGGCGGATCAGGGCGATGACCTCGTCGAGCTGGTCGAGCGCCTTGAGGTAGCCGCGGTAGATGTGGATGCGCTGCTCGGCGTCGTTGAGCAGGTAGCGCGTACGGCGGACGACGACCTCGATCTGGTGCGTCGTCCAGTGCCGCACGAACGCGTCGATGCTGAGCGTGCGGGGCACGCCGTCGACGAGCGCGAGCATGTTCGCGCTGAAGTTGTCCTGCAGCTGCGTGTGCTTGTACAGGTTGTTCAGCACGACCTTCGCGACGGCGTCGCGCTTGAGCACGATCACCAGTCGCTGCCCCGTACGGCCCGAGGTCTCGTCGCGGATGTCCGCGATGCCCTGCATGCGGCCGTCCTTGACGAGGTCCGCGATCTTGAGCGCGAGGTTGTCCGGGTTCACCTGGTACGGCAGCTCGGTGATGACGAGGCAGATCCGGTTCTGGATCTCCTCGACGTTGACGACCGCGCGCATCGTGATCGAGCCGCGCCCCGTGCGGTACGCCTCCTCGATGCCCTTGTGGCCGAGGATCGTCGCGCCGGTGGGGAAGTCGGGGCCCTTGACGAGCTTCAGGAGCTGCTCGAGCAGCTCCTCGCGCGACGCCTCGGGGTGGGCCAGGTGCCAGCGGACGCCGTCCGCGACCTCCCGCAGGTTGTGCGGCGGGATGTTGGTCGCCATGCCGACCGCGATGCCGGCGGAGCCGTTGACCAGCAGGTTCGGGAACCGGGAGGGCAGGATCGCCGGCTCCTGCGTGCGGCCGTCGTAGTTGTCCTGGAAGTCGACGGTGTCCTTGTCGATGTCCCGGACCATCTCCATGGCCAGCGGGGCCATGCGGCACTCGGTGTACCGCGGGGCGGCCGCGGGGTCGTTGCCGGGGGAGCCGAAGTTCCCCTGCCCGGCCACGAGCGGGTAGCGCAGCGACCAGTCCTGCACGAGGCGCACGAGCGCGTCGTAGATCGCGCTGTCGCCGTGCGGGTGGAACTTGCCCATCACGTCGCCGACGACGCGGCTGCACTTGGAGTACGCGCGGTCGGGACGGTACCCGCCGTCGTACATCGCGTAGACCACGCGGCGGTGCACGGGCTTGAGCCCGTCACGCACGTCGGGGAGCGCTCGACCCACGATGACGCTCATCGCGTAGTCGAGGTACGACCTCTGCATCTCGAGCTGCAGGTCGACCTGCTCGATGCGCCCGTGCTGCACGGCCAGCGCCGCCGCGGCCGCGACAGCCTCCTCGCCCGTGGGCACGCCGCCGGTCTGGTCCTGCTCGGGAGTCTCGTCGGTCACCGTCTACCTCGTCCTGTCATCCGTACGTCGCCTGCATGCACATCGTGCACGTCGTGATCTGTACATCTCCGTCGAGCGGCGTCGGCCGCCCCTCGCCCGCCCGGCCGCTCGCGCGCCCCGCGGGTCTCCCGCCTAGATGTCGAGGAACCGCACGTCCTTGGCGTTGCGCTGGATGAACCCGCGCCGCGACTCGACGTCCTCGCCCATGAGCACCGAGAAGATCTCGTCGGCCGCCGCGGCGTCGTCCATCGTGACCTGCAGCAGCGTGCGGTGCGCCGGGTCCATCGTGGTGTCCCACAGCTCGGAGTAGTCCATCTCGCCGAGACCCTTGTAGCGCTGGATCCCGTTGTCCTTGGGGATCCGCTTGCCCTCGGCCTGGCCCGCGGCGAGGAACACGTCGCGCTCCCGGTCCGAGTACACGTAGTCGTGCGGGGCGTTCGACCACTTGAGCCGGTAGAGCGGCGGCTGCGCGAGGTACACGTGGCCGTGCTCGATGAGCGGGCGCATGTACCGGAACAGCAGCGTGAGCAGCAGCGTCGAGATGTGCTGGCCGTCGACGTCGGCGTCGGCCATGAGCACGATCTTGTGGTACCGGAGCTTCACGATGTCGAAGTCCTCGCCGATGCCCGTGCCGAACGCCGTGATGATCGCCTGGACCTCGGCGTTGCCGAGCGCGCGGTCGAGGCGTGCGCGCTCGACATTGAGGATCTTGCCGCGCAGCGGCAGGATCGCCTGGTTCTCGGGGTTGCGTCCGCGCACGGCCGAGCCGCCGGCGGAGTCGCCCTCGACGATGTAGACCTCGCAGTCCGCGGGGTTGTTCGACTGGCAGTCGCGGAGCTTGCCGGGCATCCCGCCCGACTCGAGCAGGCCCTTGCGGCGCGTCGCCTCGCGGGCCTTGCGTGCGGCCATGCGGGCCTGCGACGCCTGGATGGCCTTGCGGATGATGTCGCGCGCCTCGGTCGGGTGCGAGTCGAACCAGTCGGTCAGCCGCTCGCGCACGATGCGCTGCACGAACGTCTTGGCCTCGGTGTTGCCGAGCTTGGTCTTGGTCTGCCCCTCGAACTGGGGCTCGCCGAGCTTGATCGAGACGACGGCCGTGAGCCCCTCGCGGATGTCGTCACCCGTGAGGTTGTCGTCCTTCTCCTTGATGATGTTCTTCTCGCGCGCGTAGGTGTTCACGAGCGACGTCATCGCGGCCCGGAACCCCTCCTCGTGCGTGCCGCCCTCGGTCGTCGCGATGTTGTTCGCGTACGTGTGCACCGACTCGGAGTAGGCGCTCGTCCACTGCAGCGCGATCTCGACCGAGATCATGCGCTCGGTGTCCTCGGACTCGAAGTCGATGACCTCGGCGTGGACGAGCTCGACCTTCTTCGCGCTGTTCAGGTAGGTCACGTAGTCGACCAGGCCGCCGTCGTACTTGTACGAGACGACACGGGGCTTCTGTACGGCGTCTGCGGCGTGCGTGTCGTCGCCCGCGACCTCGTCGCCCGTGTCGAGGTGCGCCGGACGCTCGTCGGTGAACGTGATCCGCAGCCCCTTGTTGAGGAACGCGGTCTGCTGGAACCGGGCGCGGAGCGTCTCGAAGTCGAACTCGACGGTCTCGAAGATCGTCGGGTCCGGCCAGAACGTCTGCGTCGTGCCCGTCTCGTCGGTCGGCTCGCCGCGGATGAGCTCCGAGGCCGGCGTCCCGCCGTCCGCGAACTCCTGCGTCCAGTGGTAGCCGTCGCGCTTGATCTGGGTCAGCACGCGACGCGAGAGCGCGTTGACGACCGAGATGCCCACGCCGTGCAGACCACCCGAGACGGCGTACCCGCCGCCGCCGAACTTGCCGCCCGCGTGCAGCACGGTCATGACGACCTCGAGGGTCGGACGACCCTCGGTCGGGTGCATCGCCACGGGGATGCCGCGGCCGTCGTCCACGACCCGCAGGCCGCCGTCCGCCAGGAGGGTCACGTCGATGGTAGTCGCGTGCCCCGCGAGGGCCTCGTCCACAGAGTTGTCCACAACCTCGTACACGAGGTGGTGGAGGCCGCGCTCACCGGTCGACCCGATGTACATGCCAGGGCGCTTGCGGACGGCCTCGAGGCCCTCCAGGACGGTGATGTTGCCGGCGTCGTACCCGGACGTCGTGGGTGCGGTACCGGACGTCGCGCGTGCGGTACCGCTCACGGCGTCCGTGTCGTCCTGCATGCCGGAAACAGTGGTCTCGTCATGGTCTGCCACGGGTTGGAGCGCTCCTCGTCCTCGCGCGAAGGGCCACCGTCAGGTGGTCCGGCACGGATCTCGGCCCGACCTCGGAGCACCGCGCACCGTCACCGCTGGGCGGTCCTGGGGCACGTGGTCCACCGGGGGCGGATTGATCTACCCATGGTACCCGGAACCGCGCAGATCCTGCGGATCCGGCGCGTCATCCACAAGAGTTCTCCACAGGCTTGGGGACGGTTTGCGTGGCCCGCCCCCGGGGGTCCGGTCAGCCCCAGGTGTCACGAGGTCCGGGGCCGCGAACCGTGCGCGGACCACGGCGGAACGACGGGCCCGCAGGACCGAGGATCGTGACGTCCTCGACCACGCCGTCACCGACCTCCTGCGCGAGCCGCGAGAGGAGCCGCGGGACCAGGATCTTGACCTGCGTGGCCCATGCCGTCGAGTCGGCGCGCACCACGAGCACCTTGTCCTCGAACGACTCGGGCGTGCAGTGGTCGGCCACCTGGTCGCCGACGACCTCGCGCCACCGCCCGATCACACCACCCACGGTCACGTCGGGCGTCCAGCCTCGCGCGGCGAGCAGGTGGCCCACGAGGTTCCCGAGGAGCTGGGGGTCCCGCGCGTCCGGCCCCTTGCGCTCGACGTGCGGCTCGCCGAGCGGGCTCGTCCGGATCGTCCCCGGTCGCAGGCCGCGTGCCCGGGCCGCGGCCCGCGCACGGTCGAGGGCGGCCCGGGCGACGGCCTCGGGCGGCGTCAGCGAGATGCGCTCGTGCAACGGCCGGTCGTCGTCGAGCACCGGCAGGATCTCCTCGACCCCGGGGACGTCCGGGGGCGTCGGGTCGACGAGCTCTCCGCCGTCCGCCTCACTCACGGGTCACCGAGCCCTGCTGCACCCGGAACGTGACGCCGCCGAGCGAGGGAGGGACGTCCTCGGCCACCGCGGCCGTGATGAGCACCTGCCCGGCGTCCTCGACGAGCGTGGCCAGACGGTCCCTGCGGGCCGCGTCGAGCTCGGCGAACACGTCGTCGAGCACCAGGATCGGCTCGCCACCCGGGCCCCAGTCCGAGGCCCCGGCGAGCAGCACGAGGTCGTCGGGGACGCCCTGCGTCATGACGCGGAACGACGCGATGCGCAGCGCGAGCGCGAACGACCAGGACTCGCCGTGGCTCGCGTACCCCTTCGCGGGCAGGCCACCGAGGGTCAGCACGAGGTCGTCCCGGTGCGGCCCGACGAGGCTCACGCCCCGCTCGACCTCCTTGGGCCGCACCTGCGTCAGCGCCTCGAGCATCCTGGCCTCGAGCTCGGCCGCGGACGACGGGGGAGCGGCCTGGTCCTGCTCCGCACCCTCGACCGAGGAGCGGTAGGCGATCTCGGCACGCCCCTGCCCGCCGCTGACCTCCTCGTACGCGGTCGCGACGTACGGCTGCAGCGCCGCGACGAGCTCGGCACGCAGGGCGAGCACCCGCCCCCCGAGCTCGGCGAGACGGGCGTCCCACACGTCGAGGGTGCGCAGGTCGGGTGCGGCGTCACCCTCGGACGACGGCCGGCGGCGTCCGCGCGTCGCCGCGCCCGCGCTCTTGAGCAGCGCGTTGCGCTGCCGCAGCACGCGGTCGTAGTCGCTCAGGAGAGCCGCGGACCGGGGGAGGAGCAGCACCGCGAGGTCGTCGAGGAGGCGCCGCCGGCCGTCGGGATCTCCCTTGACGAGCGCGAGGTCCTCGGGGGCGAACAGGACCGTGCGCACGATGCCCAGCACGTCGCGAGCCCGGACCGCGGCACCACGGTTGATGCGCGCGCGGTTCGCCTTGCCCGGCGACACCTCGAGCTCGACGGTCTGCGCGCGGTCCCCGCGCACGACACGGGCGCGCACGACCGCCCGAGAGGCCCCCGCGCGCACGAGCGCCGCGTCGCCCGAGACGCGGTGCGACCCGAGCGTCGCGAGGTACCCGACCGCCTCGACGAGGTTGGTCTTGCCCTGGCCGTTCTGGCCCACGAACGCGTTGACGCCGGGGTCGAGCTCGACGTCGACCACCGGGTAGGACCGGAAGTCGACGAGCGAGAGGTGAGAGATGTACATCAGGGGACTACCGAACTGTCGTGCGGGGCGATGGGGCGGTGGAGCGGTGGGTCTGCGAGGCGATGCAGTGCGATCGGTTGCAGTGCGATCGGGTGCATCGTGCCGGGCGGGTGGTTCGGCGCGCCGACACGGGGTGGGGATGCGGGCGGCGCGCCCTCGCGTGGACCGAGGTCGCGGGCTCAGGCACCGTCCGCGGGCTTCGTCGCGTGGCCGCCGAACTGCTGGCGGAGCGCGGCGACGGCCTTCATCGCCGGCGAGGCGCCCTGTCGTGACGCGAAGCGTGCGAACAACGCCGCCGAGATGACCGGCACGGGCACCGCCGACTCGATCGCCTCGTCGACGGTCCACCGTCCCTCGCCCGAGTCCTCGACCCAGTCGCTGATCTCCGCGAGCTCGGGGTCGTCCTCGAGGGCGCGCACCAGGAGCTCCAGGAGCCAGGACCGCACCACGGTGCCGCGCGTCCAGGCCTTCATGGTGCCGGTGACGTCGGTGACGACGTCCTTGGCCGCGAGCAGCTCGTAGCCCTCGGCGTAGGCCTGCATGAGTCCGTACTCGATGCCGTTGTGCACCATCTTGGCGTAGTGACCGGCACCGACGGCGCCGGCGTGCACGAAGCCCTCCTCGCGGGGCCCCGGCGGGCGGAGCGCGTCGAACACCGGCATCGCGGCCTCGACGGTCGCGGCGTCGCCGCCGACCATGAGGCCGTACCCGTTCTCGAGGCCCCACACGCCGCCCGAGACACCGGCGTCGAGGTACCCGACGCCGTGCCCGGCGAGCAGCTCGGCGTGCGCCGCGTCGTCCGCGAAGTGCGAGTTGCCGCCGTCGATCACGACGTCACCGGCGACCAGCAGGCCCGCGAGCTCCTCGACGACGCCGTGCGTGATCGCTCCCGCGGGCACCATGACCCACACGATTCTCGACCCCGCCGGGAGTGCGGCGACCATGTCGGCCAGCGACGCGACGTCCGACACCGCCGGATCCCTGTCGTACCCCGTGACCTCGATGCCCGCCGCGCGCAGCCGCGTGCGCATGTTGGCACCCATCTTGCCGAGACCCACCAGACCGATGTGCATGACTGCCCCTCCTGGAGTTGTACGACGGGAGATGGTGCTGTTGTACGTCCTCGATCAGCTCGAGAAGCGGATGGGGACGAGCAGGTAGCGGTAGGAGCTCGACGACTCGCCGTCGAGCGACTCCTGGCCCGTGAACTCGACCGGCTTGTTGGGGTGCGTGAAGCCCATGCGCACGAAGTCCGTGCCGAGGGCGCCCAGGCCGTCGAGCAGGAACTGCGGGTTGAACGCGACCGAGATCTCCTCGCCCACGAGCACCGCCTCGAGCGCCTCGGACGCCTGCGCGTCGTCGCCCTGGCCGGCGTCGAGCACGACCTGCCCGTCGCTGAACGAGAGCCGGATCGGCGTGTTCCGCTCGGCCACGAGGGCCACGCGCTTCGCGGCGTCCATGAGCGCAGCGGTCGGGACGACGGCGTGGATCGGCGTCTCGTCCGGGAAGAGGCGACGGACCGGGGGATAGTCGCCGTCGACGAGCTGCGACGTCGTGTGCCGGCCACCCGCCTCGAAGCCGATGAGGTTGACCCCGCCGTCGGCGCTCAGCGCGACGTTGACCTTGCCCGAGGAGCCGAGCGACTTCGCGACGTCGGTCAGGGTGCGGGCCCGCACCAGCGCGACGGCCTCGTACGACGGGACCGTCGGATTCCACACGAGCTCGCGCAGGGCGAGACGGTACCGGTCGGTCGCCAGGAGGGTGATGCGCTCACCCTGGATCTCCATGCGCACGCCCGTGAGCAGGGGCAACGTGTCGTCACGGCTCGCCGCGACGCTCACCTGCGCGACGGCGCTCGTGAGCTCGTCGCCGCTGACCGTGCCGGTGAGCTCGGGCATCGTGGGCAGCGCCGGGTAGTCCTCGACGGGCATCGTCAGGAGCGTGAAGCGGCTCGCGCCGCAGGTCACGACGACCTTGTTGCCCTCGACCACGACGTCGACGGGCTTGGCGGGGAGCGATCGCGAGATCTCCGCGAGAAGGCGACCCGAGACCAGGACCGTGCCGGGCTCGCGCACCTCCGCGGGGATCTCCGACCGGGCCGAGACCTCGTAGTCGAAGCTCGAGAGGCTCAGGGTGCCGGCGGCGTCCGCCTCGATCCGGACGCCGGCGAGAACCGGTGCCGGGGGACGGGTCGGAAGGGTGCGTGCCGTCCACGTCACCGCATCGGCGAGGACGTCACGCTCAACCCGGAACTTCATTCCTGCTCCCTCTCGTCGACACGACGCACCGCCGGGGACCCGTCGATCCGCGGGTCTCGTGGGGGGTCGTGCTTGAACACTACGCGAGGACGAGTATCCCGGAAACCGGCCGCACGCGGCTCGCGACACACAGGTGCCGGGGTCGCGCTCGTGGCAGTCATCCGACCTCTGCACACAGTCTGTGGAGATCCATGTGGATGACCGCTACTTGTCCACACCCTGTGGATGGTCTGGGCGTAGGACGAATGTTCACAGCTGTGCACAGCGCTGTGGATAACTGTGGACGACGTACCGAAAGGTGTGGACAGCGGTGGGGTCATCCGTGGACGGCCTGTGGGGAAAAAGTCGCCGCCCACAGGACGCGCGACTTCTCCACACCTGGACCCCCAGTCCACCCACAGCCAGAATGTGCCTCTGACCTGCAGAAAGACACGTTTCCCACAGAATCCACAACCCCTATGACGACGACTACTCATCTATCCAGGGAGAAATCGAGCACCTTCATCTGTGCGACCGACGCCCGGCTGCACGGGCTGCAGTCCGAGGTCGGTCGTCCACCACGATCCACAGGGATGTCATCCCCTGTGCTGCTGCTTGATCCTGCTCGTGAGCTCGGTGACCTGGTTGTAGGTCGACCTGCGCTCGGCCATCTGGTCGGCGATCTTGCGGTTCGCGTGCATGACCGTCGTGTGGTCACGCCCGCCGAACTGCTGGCCGATCTTGGGCAGGGAGAGGTCCGTCAGCTCGCGGCACAGGTACATCGCGATCTGACGTGCGGTCACGAGGACCCTCGAGCGCGAGCTGCCGCACAGGTCGTCGATCGTCAGGCCGAAGTAGCCGGCCGTCTGGGCGATCACGTCCGCAGGCGTGATCTCGGTCGTGTCGTTGTCGGTAATGAGGTCCTTGAGCACGATCTCAGCGAGCGCGAGGTCCACCTGCTGCCGGTTCAGGTTCGCGAAGGCCGTGACCCGGATGAGCGCCCCCTCGAGCTCGCGGATGTTCGACGAGATCTTCGAGCCGATGTACGAGAGCACGTCGGCCGGGGCCGCGAGGTTCTCGTTCGACGCCTTCTTGCGCAGGATCGCGATGCGGGTCTCGAGGTCCGGGGGCTGGACGTCCGTGATGAGACCCCACTCGAACCGCGAGCGGAGGCGGTCCTCGAACCCGGCGAGCTGCTTGGGCGGGAGGTCCGAGGTGATCACGACCTGCTTGTTGGCGTTGTGCAGGGCGTTGAAGGTGTGGAAGAACTCCTCCATCGTCTGCTCCTTGCCCTGCAGGAACTGGATGTCGTCGATCAGCAGGACGTCGACGTCGCGGTACCGCCGCTGGAAGGCGCCGGCCTTGCCCTCACCGATCGAGTTGATGAAGTCGTTCGTGAACTCCTCCGAGTTCACGTACCGCACGCGCACGTGGGGATAGAGGTTGTGGGCGTAGTGGCCGATCGCGTGCAGCAGGTGCGTCTTGCCCAGCCCCGAGCCGCCGTAGATGAAGAGGGGGTTGTAGGCCTTGGCAGGGGCCTCCGCGACCGCGACGGCGGCAGCGTGGGCGAACCGGTTCGACGCGCCGATGACGAAGGTCTCGAACACGTACTTCGGGTTCAGGCGTGACGGCTCCGCGGGACGGCGCGGCGCGGGCGCCACGGGGCGGGGCGGCATGACGTCGTCAGGCAGGTCGATCGCCGGGCGTCCCGGCTCCACGTCGTCCTCGGGCTCGGGGAAGCCGGGGAAGGCCGGGGACTCCGCCACGGCGTCGCGCGAGGGGCCGGCCGCGGGCTCCGCGCTCAGCTGCGGGTCGACGGTGATCGCGAAGCGCACCTCGCGACCCAGCACCGACGCGATCGCGCCCAGGAGCTCCTCGCGCACCGTCGTCTCGAGGTAGGTGCGGGTCTGCTCGTGCGGCACCGCGAGGAAGACGGTCCCGTCCAGGATCCCCATCGGCTTCGCGAGCTTGATGAACGCGAGCTGGCGCCGCGTCATGTCAGGGTTGGACTCGAGCGTGGACATCGTCTGGTTCCAGACGTCGTCCATCGATTCGTCAGCGTGCGGCACGGCCGTCCTTCGGTCGGGGGAGCGCGATCCAGGCTCTCGGAGTCTGGCACGGGGAGCTTCGTCCACAAAGTTTTCCACACCCTGTGCAGGATGCTCCCGGGGGCCGGACCGACGTCCGGCGGCACGGGCTCGGCCGGGCGACCGTGCGACCCGGGTTTGACTTCGGAGCCCGCCGCGGAGTAACGTCATACAGCCGTTCTAGGCGCTTTCGCGCGCCCGCGTACCGATCATCGGTCGCCCTACCAGGTGATCACCCGAGCGACACGCGGACCCTGGGACGGGCCCATTCATCCGAAGTACTGCATCGTCGTGGACAAGACGGTGTGACTCCCCGACGTTCCAGGAGCACTCGTGAGCAAGCGGACTTTCCAGCCGAACAACCGCCGTCGTGCCAAGACCCACGGCTTCCGGCTGCGCATGCGCACCCGCGCCGGCCGCAGCATCCTCGCCGCGCGCCGCCGCAAGGGCCGCGCCGAGCTCTCTGCCTGAGAGTGCTCCCTCCGGCACATCGCCTTCGCCGCTCCTCTGACTTCCAGATGACGGTGCGACGAGGTGTGCGTGCCGGTAGCAGCACGGTGGTCGTCCACATGCTCCCGGCCTCGAACGAGACCGGGAGCTTTGGCGTGCCCCAGATCGGCTTCGTCGTCTCGAAGTCCGTGGGAAACGCTGTGCACAGGAACAAGGTGAAGCGCCGGCTCCGTGCCGCGGCCGCCGTCGAGCTCGACGCGATCCCTGTCGGCAGCACGGTCGTCGTCCGCGCCCTGCCAGGTGCTGCCGCCGCGCCCTACGACGCGTTGCGGGGAGATCTCCACAAGACCGTCGGTCGAGTGTCGGCGCGCGTCGCCGCGTCGAGCACGGGGCGCCCCGGCGACGCCTCCGCCCCGGTTCCGTGACCACCGTCATGAGCAGCCGGCACGTCGACCCTGACGTGGACGCGGGGGAGCCGAACGAGACTGTGCGCCGCCGAGGCCCTGCCCGGCGTGCGCTCGCCGCCCTCGGGCGAGCCCCGCGCGCGCTGCTCGTGCTCCTGGTCCGGGGATATCAGCTCGTCGTGTCGCCCTGGATGCCCGCCTCGTGCAAGTACTACCCCTCGTGCTCGCAGTACGCCGTGATCGCTCTCGAGCGTCACGGGGCTCTGCGCGGCACCCGGCTCGCCGTCTGGCGGCTCCTGCGCTGCAACCCGTGGAGCCGTGGGGGAGTCGACGACGTCCCTGAGCGTGCGCCCCGTCCCGACCACGCGCACCACCAGCACGAGCGCTGACCCACATCTCTGATCGCGACGCCGTCGTCGACCAGCACCTGACAGAAGGCTAGGGAGTTCAAACCACGATGGATTTCTTCTCCACGATCCTGTTCCCGATCGAATGGGTCGTTGCCTGGATCATGTACCTGTGCCACCAGGTGCTGCTGTTCATCGGGTTCCAAGAGGGCCCGAGCTTCGCCTGGGTGCTCTCGATCGTCGGCCTCGTGATCATCATCCGCATCATCCTGATCCCTTTGTTCTTCAAGCAGATCAAGGCCTCCCGCGGGATGCAGATGATCCAGCCCGAGATGAAGGCGATCCAGAACAAGTACAAGAACAAGAAGGATCCCGCGTCCCGTGAGGCCATGAGCCGCGAGACCATGGAGCTCTACCGCAAGCACGGCACGAACCCGTTCGCCTCGTGCTTGCCGATCCTCGCGCAGTCACCGATCTTCTTCGCCCTGTTCCGGGTGCTCCACGGCCTCGAGGGGATCGCGAACGGCACGGCCAAGACGATCGGTCCGATCAACCAGGACGTCGCGAGCGACATCGAGCAGTCGTCGATCTTCGGCGCGAAGCTCTCCGACGTGTTCCTCCAGACGGACGACCTCCAGGTCAAGCTGGTCATCGCCGGTCTGATCCTCGCGATGGTCGCGACCACGTTCTTCACTCAGCGCCAGCTGACCATGAAGAACATGCCGAAGGCGGCGCTCGAGGGCCCGGCCGCACAGACCCAGAAGATGATGCTCTACGCGTTCCCCCTGATCTTCGCGATCTCGGGCGTCAACTTCCCGGTGGGTGTTCTCGTCTACTGGACCACGACGAACCTCTGGTCCATGGGGCAGCAGTTCTACACGATCCGCAAGATGCCGGCGCCGGGTTCCGAAGCTGAGAAGGCGCTCAAGGCCCGTCAGGCCAAGAAGGCTGCCGCGAAGGGCATCACCCTCGACGAGGGCACCGGCGGGACGACGGCGGTCATCGAGCAGCCCCGTGGGCAGCGTCAGCAGCCGAAGCGCAAGAACCGGCAGAAGCCGGCCGGGCAGCAGCGGCCCGCCGGTTCCTCGGGAGGGTCGCAGACCGCTTCGACCAGCGGCACTCCTGCTGCGGACGGCGCCGCCTCGGGCGGATCGCCCGCGGACGCCTCGGGTAGCGCGGAGCCTGCGGGCACTGCGAAGCCTTCGGCCAAGGCGAAGCCCGCGGGCAACGCGAAGCCGGGGGGCGGCGCGAACGGCTCGAGCAAGGGATCCGGATCGACGGCAGGGAAGAATTCCCAGCCCAAGGCCAAGGGACCTGGCGCAGCAGACTGACGCGCGCACCACCGACGTTGCACGAACCTGAGACACGACTGAAGGGCACCGACATGGCGAGCACCGAGACGACTCCCGCAGCCGATGAGCCACGCAACCTGACGCAGCAGCTCGAGGAGGAGGGCGAGATCGCCGCCGACTACCTCGAGGAACTTCTCGACATCGCGGACCTCGACGGGGACATCGACATCGACGTCGAGCACGACCGTGCCGCAGTCGAGATCGTCGCGGACGACGGAACCCTCGACGTGCTCGTCGGTGACGACGGGGACGTGCTTGACGCCCTGCAGGAGCTCACGCGACTCGCGGTCCAGACGAAGACGGGGGAGCGCTCGCGTCTGATGCTCGACATCGCAGGCTTCCGGGCCCGCCGACGTGTCGAGCTCGGGGCTCTGGCGGAGGAGGCGATCGGCACCGCGAACAGCTCGGGAGCCGAGGTGTCGCTCGAGCCCATGAACGCGTTCGAGCGCAAGGTCGTGCACGACGCGGTGGCTGCCGCCGGCCTGCAGAGCGACTCGGTGGGCACTGACCCGCAGCGCTACGTGGTCGTTCGCCCGAAGAGTTGAGTCGACCCATCACGTTCTGTTCCACGTGAAACGGGGACTGTCGACACGTGTCGGCGGTCCCCGTTCTCGTTGGTGCAGTGCAGCAGTCGTCAGATGCAGCGGGTCGCGTCCATCGATGTGCGAACAACTCCGAGCTCCGCGCTCGGCCGTCCGACCGGTCTGGCCGCAAGGCCCGCCGGTCCTCCGGGATGGAGCTCGGCCGACGTCACCGTTGTCGTTCGTGCGTTGACGGTGAAGCCCCACGCAACGGATCCCACGCAGCGGACCTCACGCAGCGGTCGGGGTGGGGTCTGGGTAGCAGCGCCTTCCATTGTGCTCGTCAATTTGTGCTCGTCAATGACGGGCCGGGTTGTTGTCGAACGTCGAGAGCGTGTCTTCGCGGCAGGATGGCGGGGTCAGCCGCTCGCGGTTCGTTCATCCCTGAACCCGCCCAAGGTGCGCCTACTCCGTCAGGGAATGCGCATCCTGCCGTCGGTGAGGGTGGCTGCCCGTTCGTGGAGACGGGTCGGGCGGTCCCTCGCGCTGCAGGGGCGATGGGCCGCTTGCGCGCCATCGGTCGGCCTGCAACTCCATCTCGCAGCTGGATCGTGAAGTCGAGTGGTTGGCCGCCGACGCGCGACCAGCGTGCGCCGTCCAACCGTGGTCAAGCAGAGTCCGACCTGGGTGCACGGCACCGCATGTACGTCGTGCCATGCGAGGCGCTCGTTCCTCCGTGATGTGGGTGCACGTTCACGTGTGGTGTCGTGAGGCGGGGCACATGTTTCACGTGGAACGGCAGTGGTGAACGTTGCTTCTGTCGTCGACCCTGATCCCACGCCGCCACAGGACTGCAGACCCTCCGGCGTGCGGCTCCTGAGATCGGGAGCACGTCGCGGATGTCACCGGTCCTTGCCACATTGCGGTTCGGCGCGCCCACTGTGTCCCCGGGGTCGAGGCTCTGCCACACGTTGACGGCTTCGCGCTTCGATGCCGACGCTCTCCGCGCGCCCCGCCGAGACCGGCTCCGCATCCGTGCGGCCGACACGTATGCCGTGGAGGTCAGTGTCTGTGGGCAACGTCTCGTGCTGGATCCCGGTAGTCCTCGAGCGTTCACTGAGGTGTACGAGAGCGGGGAATGCCGTGATGATGCGCACGCGCGGATACGCGGACGCGCGAGCGCGCGCGGGAGCACAGCGTGCGTGGCTGGCCGCTCGTGTAGCAGCATTCATTCCCGTCGTAGGCGCTGGGGCGCCCTCTGTTCTTCGCGAGGTATGCGCGTCTGTGCGTGTCAGGCCATGCCGCGGAGGGCGGTGCGGGGGTGCGGACCAGGTTCCACGTGAAACAGCCACGGGAGGCTCGGCGTAGCGTTTCACGTGGAACCACAGCGAACGAGGTCGAGCGCGCGTGGAACTCTCGTCGTGCACAACAGATCGACCGAGCTTGGCAGCAATGCATCTCGTGCGGCGCCGGTACATGAGCAATCAGGCACAGACGTGACCACGCGGGGCTGTTTCACGTGGAACATCCACTGCGCGTGGCACTCCGATCGCGACACTCGACCGCTTCGTCGATGGGTCAGCAAGCGCCGACAGCGGGTGCCGATCGAGAGGGGTCGCGCCCTGGGCTTGAGGACTGGGACTGCCTGGCGCGGTGGTAGGAAGTCGTGCGTAGTCGCGCACGGAGAGTGTCCATGCCTACGGCCGGGCATGCACGATCGACGCCGGCCACTAGGTAGGCTGACGTCACCGAGCAACTGTTCCGAGTGATGGAGTACGAATCGAATGTCAGAAGCTCACGGCGTATCTGGAGATGCCGACGGCGTCGATCGCGACCTCGCGCAGTCCCCGGCGGTTCGCGAGGTCTTCGGCAGCGCATATGACCAGGTCAGCCGCTACGCGGAGATGCTCGTTCGCGAGGGTGAGTTGCGGGGACTGATCGGTCCACGGGAGCTTCCGCGACTGTGGGAGCGTCACATCGTGAACTCTGCAGCCGTGGTCCCGTACCTCCGTCCGCAGGGAACACTCGCCGACATCGGATCTGGGGCGGGACTTCCTGGGATCGTGATCGCTGCGATGAGGCCGGCGTTGACAGTCAAGCTCATCGAGCCGATGGAGCGTCGCTGCACATGGCTCGCGGAGGTCGTCGACGAGCTCGGGCTCGACAACGTCGAGATCCTTCGAGGCAGAGCAGAGGAGTATCACGACGCCTTCGAGGTCGACATCGTGACGGCTCGAGCCGTTGCGGCACTCGACAAGCTCGCTCGCATGTCCCTGCCGCTCCTCAGCAAGCAGGGAGAGATGGTGGTCCTCAAGGGCCGCAACGTCGCGAGTGAGGTACCTGGTGCTCGAAAGGTGCTGCGCAAGTACGCGATGGGAGAGCCGGAGATCATCGAGGCAGTCACTGCTCCCGGGCTGGAGTCGACGACGGTCGTCCGGATCCAGCGGGCGGTCTGATGGTGCCCGACCCGAGAGTGCCCGTCGAGCGACGTTCCTGTGCGCGAGCGACGTAGCGCGATCGAGGGGAGTCATGAGGGTTCCCGGCATTCGTTGCTGGCGGCGGCGCAGCATGTCCGACTTCGTCGAGTTCGGTGTGTGGTCCTTCGACGGTCGTCGCGGGTCGGGGGTGTGGCTCGTGGGTGTGGGCGTGGGGCGTCGAACGTCGAGCTTCAGGCGAACGCCCGCCGTAAGGCGCCGACCGCCGGGTCCTGGGGACTCGAGATCAAGACTCGCGTCAGTAGCATTGCGCGCTGTCTGGGACGACATGGGCGAGGACCATGTGCATGGACCTGGGGGACCGAGCGAGAGCGCGAAGGTGTCGCGATATGAGGGCTGACGTGCAACGATGCAGACGAGAGATGCAGAGGAGACCGTGGTGACAGAGGGATCAGCAGAGCGGCCTGATGGAGCTCGATCGGAGGGCCACGTGTCGCTCCCGCCGGCGACCATCCGCTCGCACGATGACGATCGTCGCGCGGCGCTGATGGCGAGTCTCCCGACGATCGACGATTCGACCCCGCTCGCGGCGCAGCTTGCGATGGACGCTCGCCGACGCATTGAGCTGCACGGACGGCAGTTCGACAAGCCTGCGACGACGCGTGTGATCACGATCGCGAACCAGAAGGGTGGCGTCGGTAAGACGACGACAACGGTCAACCTCGCCGCGGGGCTGGCGCAGGCAGGGCTCAACGTCCTCGTCATCGACAACGACCCCCAGGGCAACGCAAGTACAGCGGTCGGTGTCGAGCATCGCGCGGGGACGCCCTCGGTCTATGAGGTTCTCGTCGATGGGGAGCCGATCAGTGCCGTTGTTCAGCAGTGTCCGGATATCCCTCGGCTGTTGTGCGTTCCCGCCACGATCGATCTCTCAGGCGCTGAGATAGAGCTGGTCTCTCTCGTTTCACGTGAAACACGCCTGCGCCGGGCGCTCGACGATTACCTCGAGTGGCGCATCCAGAACGGGATGGAACCACTCGACTACGTACTCGTCGACTGCCCACCGAGCCTCGGCCTCCTCACCGTCAACGCTTTCGTGGTCGGTCGTGAAGTGCTGATCCCGATTCAGTGCGAGTACTACGCGCTGGAGGGCCTCACGCAGTTGCTGCGGACGATCGAGATGATCAAGGCACACCTCAATCCATCGTTGCACGTCTCGACGATCTTGCTCACGATGTACGACGGCCGCACCAACCTCGCCCAGCAGGTCGCCCACGAGGTGCGGACCCACTTCCCTGACCAGACGTTGCGGACGACCGTGCCTCGATCAGTGCGGATCTCTGAA
Organism: Sediminihabitans luteus; assembly: GCF_002797595.1. Lineage (GTDB taxonomy): Bacteria > Actinomycetota > Actinomycetes > Actinomycetales > Cellulomonadaceae > Paraoerskovia > Paraoerskovia lutea. The sequence continues at coordinate 2,370 of NZ_PGFE01000005.1, read as the reverse complement.
GCACCGAGCCACGGGCAGACCGTCATGACGTACGACCCAGGATCAACCGGGGCACTGGCATACCTCGAGGCCGCACGCGAGGTCTCGGAGCGAGGCGCCACCCGCCAAAGTGCAGCACCAGAGCGACACGACCACTTCGCAGCGCGCGTCGATGCGCCGGTGCGTACACATGAGGAGGATGCTCGATGAGCGAACGTCGGCGTGGGTTGGGCCGTGGGCTCGGTGCCTTGATCCCGACCAGTGGCGATCGAGACAGGCCGGTGGACGTCTTCTTCCCCTCGGCGCCTCCGGCGGACGCCCCTGCCCAGGATGATGCTGCCCGTGCCGACGACGGCACGAGCCCCGTCGCGACGCTCGTCCGCGAGGCTGACGAGGAGATCATCGAGGCTGATGACACGGCCGAGTCGAGCTCGGGCGCGGAAGGCGGTGTCTCGGGCGGCAGTGGCACTACGGAGAACGGTGCGGAAGGTAGTAGCGCGGAAGGTAGTGGCGCGGCAGGGAGTAGCACTGCGGGCAGCAGTGCCGTCGATGGCACGAGTGCTGCCACGAATGACGGTGGCACCGAGGCCCCCGGCGATGTCGCCGGTGACGCTGCAGGTCACGGCTCCGCCCATGATGACGAAGCGACTACCTCTAGCGCAGGGGACCGCAGTTCTCCCAGCGGCGGTGAGACGGCCATCCAGCCGGTCGAGGACGCTGCGGGGGCAGATAAGAACCTGGAGAGCACGACGACGGCCTCCGACTCGATGACATCAGACGCGACGACATCCGGCACGACGACATTCGGCACGACAGGCCCGTCCACCACGGCGCCAGCGTCCACGGCGCCAGAGTCCACGGTGCCGTCCTCGACGGTCGAGCAGGACGGGGATGGAACATCGTCGGCCTCGTCCACGGATGGAGAGACCACCCCGGTGGGGTCGATGGCCCACGAGTCTGATGCACGAACACCGTCGACGGAGGATGTCGAGCCGGTTTCACGTGAAACAGCTGCGGACGGTCCCGAGCTCGTGCCTGTGCCCGGCGCATCCTTCGCCGAGCTCCCTGTTCTCTCGATCCACCCGAACTCGCGACAGCCGCGCACGGTCTTCGACGAGACCGAGCTCGACGAACTCATCGGTTCGATCCGGGAGATCGGTGTTCTGCAGCCCGTCGTCGTGCGGCGCGACCCCGAGGCACCTGGCACGTTCGAACTCATCATGGGGGAGCGGCGCTGGCGCGCCACCCAGGCCGCGGGGCTCCAGCAGATCCCTGCGATCATTCGCGATACCGACGACTCGGACATGCTTCGCGATGCGCTGCTCGAGAACTTGCACCGCAGCGCGCTGAACCCCCTCGAGGAAGCCGCGGCCTATCGGCAGCTGCTCGATGACTTCGGCTGCACTCACGAGGAGCTCGCGAGCCGCATCTCACGGAGTCGCCCGCAGATCTCGAACACCCTGCGACTTCTCCGTCTGCCCCCGTTGGTCCAGCGTCGCGTGGCCGCCGGGGTCCTCTCGGCCGGCCATGCGCGTGCGCTGCTCGGCCTGAGCGACGGCGCAGCGATCGAGCGGCTCGCCCAGCGCATCGTCGCCGAGGGGCTCTCGGTTCGCGCGACCGAGGAGATCGTCTCGATGGGCGGCCTCGAGGAGAAGCGTCAGCAGCGTGCCCCTCGGGCGGGTCAGCGGATCGCGGCCATCGACGAGCTCTCGACGCGGCTTTCCGACCGTTTTGACACGCGTGTCACCGTCAACCTGGGCAAGAACAAGGGCCGGCTGACGGTCGAGTTCGCGTCGGTCGAGGACCTCAACCGAATCCTCGACAAGATGGCTCCGGAGGACCCGGGACTTCTGCGTGCACCGGGCGCCGAGAGCGCCTGACACCCGGCCCGAGTGACGCCGTGGAGAACCGCGGGGCATGAGAAAGGGGCGCCTGACAGCCACTGGCTGTCAGGCGCCCCTTTCTCGTGGAAGGACTGCCCCTCAGGCGAGCACTTCGTCGATCTCGTTCGCGAGCACGCGCTTGGGTCGACCGCCGACGATCGACTTCACGAGCTCACCCTTGACGTAGATGTTGAGCGTCGGGATGGAGACGATGCCGTAGGCGGCGGTCGTCGCAGGGTTCGCGTCGGTGTCGAGCTTCGCGATCGTGACCTTCCCGGCGTACTCGCCGGCGAGCTCCTCGAGGATGGGCGCGACCTGGCGGCACGGTCCGCACCAGGTGGCCCAGAAGTCGACGAGCACGGGGATCTCGGAGTCGGCGACGATCTCCTTGAAGGTGTCGTCGGTGACGGCGACGGTCGCGGTGGTGGTGTCGGTCATCGGATCTCCTCGAGTGCGGTGGGAAGTCCTTCGGGGTTGGGGGTGGCCGGGGTGCCGGCGAGGTCCTGCT
>NZ_PGFE01000004.1 GCF_002797595.1 Sediminihabitans luteus | reverse complement strand
GCACCGTCCCGAACCGCCGAACCTCAGCGACCCGAACCCGGGGCAACTTCTCCAACTTACCAGACCCAGTCACCCAAGTCCAGCCCCACCCTCACGACCCCAGAAGGATCACAACCCAACCGGGCCCAGCTCAACCCACCAGAACCCGCACCAAAGCGCAGAAATCCCAGCAGAAGAAGAACCATGAGGGGGTGGTCACACCCACGGGACCGGCCACCCGTATCCGAACCGAAGTCCTTCGCGGTGTCCGTGCCTCCCTGTCGGGCTGACATCCAGAACATTACATGCCGCCAGCCCACGACACCAAATCCCCCCGACGTGACCGCGCACACGTCCCGCACCGACTCCCTCGCCGCGGCCCGCCGCGCGTCCTATCGTCGGAGGATGCCCCCCGTTCCCCGCCCTTCCGACCCTGCCCAGGTCGTCGTCCGCCCGGCGGTCGACGGTGACGTCGACGAGCTCGCTGCGCTCGCCGCTCTCACCTTCCCGCTCGCGTGCCCGCCCGGGACGGACCCGGAGGCCATCGCGCGCCATGTCGCGACCGAGCTCCCGCCGTCACGCTTCGTCGCGTGGCTCCACGACACGGACTCGCTCGTGCTGGTCGCGTCACGGGCCGGGTCGCCGGCGGTCCTCGGCTACACGCTCGTGCTGCGGGGCGTGGCGGCGTCCGCGGACGTCGCGCAGCTCGTAGGTGCCGGGACCACCGTCGAGCTCTCCAAGATCTACGTCCACCCCGACGAGCAGGGATCCGGGCTCGCGCGCGTGCTCCTGCACGAGTCGCTCGCCACCGCCGCGGACCGGTTCCGCACGTCGTCGGTGTGGCTCGGCACGAACGGCCAGAACCTTCGTGCGCAGGCGTTCTACCGCCGGCACGGGTTCGTCCTCGCGGGCCCGAGGACGTACCTCGTGGGCGGGCAGGCCCACGAGGACGTGGTCATGGTCGCCGACCTCGACCTCCCCGGTGCTCAGTCCGCGCCCGACGAGAACGCGGCGTCGAACGCCGCGCCCGGGGCGTCGAACGCCTGAGCACGCACGAACGCGAGTCCCTCGGGCGCACCCTGGAGCCGGTCCATGCCGGCGTCCTCCCACTCGACGGACAGGGGCCCGTCGTAGCCGATCGCGTTGAGCATGCGGAACGCGTCCTGCCACGGGACGTCACCGCGGCCCGTCGAGATGAAGTCCCAGCCGCGGCGGGGATCCGCCCAGGCCAGGTGCGAGCCGAGGCGTCCGCTGCGTCCGTCGAGCCTCCTGCGGGTGTCCTTGCAGTGCACGTGGAAGATGCGGTCCTGGAAGTCCCAGAGGAACCCGACCGGGTCGACGTCCTGCCAGACCATGTGGCTCGGGTCCCAGTTGAGGCCGAACGACGGACGGTGGCCGATGGCCTCCAAGGTGCGTCGGGCCGTCCAGTAGTCGTACGCGATCTCGCTCGGGTGCACCTCGAGCGCGAACCGGACGCCGACCTCCTCGAAGACGTCGAGGATCGGGTTCCACCGGTCGGCGAAGTCCTGGTAGCCGGCGTCGACCATGTCCTGCGGCACCGGCGGGAACATCGCGACGGTCTTCCAGATCGACGAGCCCGTGAACCCGACGACGGTGCGGACGCCGAGCTTCGCGGCCATGCGCGCCGTGTCCTTGATCGCCTCGGCCGCGCGCCGCCGCACGCCCTCCGGGTCGCCGTCGCCCCAGACCGCGGGTGCCAGGATCTCCTGGTGGCGGCGGTCGATCGGGTCGTCGCACACCGCCTGCCCCGTCAGGTGGTTGGAGATCGCCACGATCTCCAGTCCGTGCCTGGCCATGAGGTCCTTGCGGCCCTGGACGTACTCCGCGTCGTCCCAGCGGGAGACGTCCAGGTGGTCGCCCCAGCACGCAAGCTCGAGGCCGTCGAAGCCCCACCCGGCCGCGAGCGCCGCGACCTCCTCGAGCGGCAGATCGGCCCACTGGCCCGTGAACAGCGAGATCGTGCGTGTCATGTCGTTCCCTTCCCGGGGGTTGCGTCGTGGTGGAGTTCAGACGTCGAGCCAGGCGCCCTTCTCGGCGCTGCGCTCGACCGCGTCGAGCACCCGCTGGACCACCAGACCGTCGCGGAACGACGGTCGTGGCTGCTCGCCCGCGGCGATCGACCCGACGAGGTCGACGACCTGGTGCGTGAAGGCGTGCTCGTAGCCGAGCCCGTGGCCCGGGGGCCACCAGGCCGCGACGAAGGCGTGCTCGGCCTCGGTGACCACGATCCGCCGGAACCCGGCGATCGCCACCGGGTCCGTGCCGTCGTAGAAGTGCAGGACGTTCATGTCCTCGAAGTCGAACGCGAGCGAGCCCCGCGAGCCGTTGACCTCGAGGCGGATCGCGTTCTTGCGCCCGAGCGCGAAGCGCGTCGCCTCGAAGACCCCGAGACCACCGCCCGAGAGCCGGGCGACGAACGCCGCGGCGTCGTCGACCGTGACCGGTCCCCTGCCCTCGCCCGCCACGCCCGTGAGCCCGGCCCCGCCGGTCGCGACAGGACGCTCGCGCACGAAGGTCTCGAGCACGCCCGAGACGCCCGTCACGAGCTCGCCGGTCACGAACTGCGCGAGGTCGACGGCGTGCGCGGCGATGTCGCCGAGCGCCCCCGACCCGGCGCGCCCGCGGTCCAGGCGCCAGGTGAGCGGGGCCTCGGGGTCCACGAGCCAGTCCTGCAGGTACTGCACGCGCACGTGCCGCACCTCGCCGACCCGGCCCTCGGCGACGAGCTGCCGCGCGAGCTGGACCGCCGGGACCCGGCGGTAGGTGAAGCCGACCATCGCGAGCACGCCGCGCCGGGCGGCGTCGTCCGCCGCGAGCGTCATGGCCTCGGCCTCGGCGACGGAGTTGGCGAGCGGCTTCTCGCACAGCACGTGCTTGCCGGCCGCGAGCGCCGCGAGCGCGATCTCGGCGTGCGAGTCCCCCGGGGTGCAGATGTCGACGAGGTCGACGTCGGGGCGCTCGAGGGCCGTGCGCCAGTCGGTCGAGGACTCGTCCCAGCCCAGGCGGGACGCCGCCTCGCGCGTGCGTCCGGCGTCGCGTCCCACGAGCACGGCGCGCGCCGGGGTGAGCGGCAGGTCGAAGAAGCGGGGGGCCGTGCGCCACGCGTGGGAGTGCGCGGCGCCCATGAACGAGTGACCGACCATCGCGACGCCGAGGCGCGCGGGTTCCTGCTGGCCCATGTGGACCGTCCTTCCTGTGTCGTCGGTGGCCTGGGGCCACCTGCCGGACGCCGGAGGGTGCGTGACGTCGCGCCCTCCGGCGTCGGGCGTGTCAGGACTCGAACGCGGTCGGCAGGTACTGCTCGACGTTGTCGGCGGTCACGACCGGGGCGAACAGCTGGACGGTGCGCGGCACGCCGACCGAGACGAGGTCGCCCATCGACTTGTTCTGCACCACGAGGCGCGCGAGCTCGATCGCGTCGGCCGCCTGCGTCGAGGGGTAGATGACGGTGGCCTGGAGCACGGAGTCGCCGGACTGGATGTGCTCCATGACGTCCTTGGAGCCGGCACCGCCGACCATGAAGAACTCGTCGCGGCCGGCGTTCTCGATCGCAGCGAGCACGCCGACGCCCTGGTCGTCGTCGTGGTTCCAGATCGCGTCGATCTGGGGTGCCGACTGGAGCAGGTTGGACGTGGCCTGCTCGCCGCCCTGGACGGTGAAGTCGGCGGCGACGCGGTTGTCGACGTCGAGGCCGCAGTCGCCGAGCGCGTCGGCGAAGCCCTGGCTGCGGTCCTGGGTGAGCGGGAGGGAGTCGATGCCGGCGATCTCGGCGACGACGGCGTCCGGCGTGTCGCCGAGCTGCTCGCAGATGTACGTCCCGGCGCTGACGCCCATGCCGTAGTTGTCGCCGAGCACGGTGCTGCGGGCCGCGAACGGGCTCGAGAACTCGCGGTCGACGTTGATCACGGGGATGCCGGCCTCCATGGCCTTGGTCGCGACCTCGGTCAGGGCGGCGCCGTCGAACGGCAGGAGCACGATCGCGTCGACCCCGTCATTGATGAACGTCTCGATCTGGCTGATCTGGAGGCTGACGTCGTTGGTCGCCTCGGCCTGCCGGAGCTCGACGTCGTCGAACCGGTCGGCCTCGGCCACGGCGGCCTTGGTGATCGCGCCCATCCAGCCGTGGTCGGCGGCCGGGGCGGAGAAGCCGATGACGACGGTCTCTCCCGTCTCGTCGTTCTCGGAGCTGCCGGCGCCCTCGGCGGCGGCCGGGGCGTCGGCCGAGGAGTCGTCCGAGGTGTCCTCGGTGTTCGAGGTGCAGCCGGCCACGAGCAGCGCGGCGGCCGAGGCCGCGACCGTGAGCGTCACGAGGCGGCGTGAGGTGCGTGCAGACATGAGATCTCCTTTGACGTCTTTCTGCGGGGGGGGTGGGGGTGGTGGGTGCGTCAGGTGGACGACCGGCGCGCGAACCGCTGCTGCAGGAGCACGGCGACGACGATGATCACGCCCTTGGTCACGGCCTGCGCCGAGATGGACATGTTGTTCTGGGTGAAGACGTTGGTCAGGGTCATGAAGATCAGGACCCCGAGGACGGTGCCGACGATCGTGCCGCGTCCGCCGGCGAGCAGCGTGCCCCCCACGACGACCGCGGCGATCGCGTCGAGCTCGTAGAGCTGTCCGTGGGTCGAGCTGCCCGCGGTCGTGCGGGCGAGCATCATGACCGCCGCGATGCCGGCCGTGAGCCCGGCGAGGCCGTAGAGGTACATGAGGTGGCGCCGGACCTTGATCCCGGCGAGGCGCGACGCCTCGGGGTTGCCGCCCACCGCGATCGTGCGGCGGCCGAACGTCGTCCGGTTCAGCAGGATCCAGCCGAGCACCGCGACGACGAAGAACATCCACACGAGCACCGGGATGCCCAGGAGGTCCCCGCGGAACGCGTCGAGGAACCCGTCGACCTTGACGATCTGGGTCTGGCGGCCCGAGATGATCTCCGCGAGCCCGCGGGCGGCGACCATCATGGCGAGGGTCGCCATGAACGCGACCACGTTCCCGTAGGCGATGAGCACCCCGTTGACGAGGCCGGCGGCCGTGCCGACCGCGAGCGCCGTGAGGACCACGATCGACCAGTGGTAGTCCTCGGCCATGGTCTGGGTCGCGAGCGTGCTGGCCCAGACGGTCGCGAGGCCCATGACGGAGCCGACCGACAGGTCGATGCCGCCCGCGGTGATCACGAAGGTCATGCCGATGCTGAGCACGCCGACGACGGCGGCGAGCCGCAGGATCGTCATGACGTTGTCGAAGCTCGCGAACCGGTCCCCCGCGGTCACGACGCCCACGACGCACAGCGCGGCGAGGGCGAGGACCAGCCCGAGGTTGCGCCCCACGGCGCCGGACAGGAGCGCCGGACGCCGCGCGCGCGTCGCGCCGTCGCCGCGGCCCGGGGGCCGGTCTGGCTCGGCGACCGCCTCGGCGGTCGGGTTCTGCTGGCTCACGCGACACTTCCTTCCATGACGAGGTCGAGCACGCCGTGCTCGTCGATCTGGTCGGCCGGCCCCTGGTGCACGACCCGCCCGTCGGAGACGACGAGCACGCGGTCGGCGAGCCCGAGCACCTCCTCGATCTCGGACGACACGACGACGACGGCGTCGCCCGCGTCGGCGAGGCGCCGGACCAGGGCGTAGATCTCGGCCCGCGCCCCGACGTCGACGCCCCGCGTGGGCTCGTCGAGCAGCAGCACGCGGCATCCTTGGACGAGCCAGCGTCCGAGCAGGACCTTCTGCTGGTTGCCGCCCGAGAGCGTGCGTGCCGCTCGCCCGGTCCCTGCGGGGCGGACGTCGAGCGCGACCTCCTGCTCGTCGGCGGCCGCCCGCTCGGCGGCCTCGTCGAGCATCCCGGCGCGTGCGAAGCGGGCGAAGGACGGGAGCGTGACGTTGCGGTACACGGGTTCGTCGAGCACGAGGCCCTGGGACTTGCGCTCCTCGGGGCACAGGCCGAGGCCGGCCCGGACCGCCGCGGGGACCGACCCGGGCGCGATGCGTCGTCCCTCGACCTGCACGCTGCCGGACGTCGCGCGGCGCGCCCCGTAGACCGTCTCGAGGATCTCGGACCGGCCGGCGCCGACGAGGCCCGCGAGCCCGACGATCTCGCCCGCGCGCACCTCGAACGAGACGTCGGAGAAGACGCCCGCGAGGGCGAGGTCACGGACGGACAGGAGCACGGGTGCGTCGTCCGCCACCCCGGGCCGGGCGGGGAATGTGCTCTCGACCGCGCGGCCGGTCATGAGCTCGATGAGCGCGGGCGTCGGCGTGTCGCCCACGGCGAGGTCGGTCGCGACCGTGGCGCCGTCCTTGAGCACCGTGATGCGGTCGCCGATCTGGCGGATCTCGTCGAGGCGGTGCGAGATGTACACGATCGCGACGCCGGACGCGGTGAGCTGGCGCACGACCCGGAAGAGGTTCTCGACCTCGCCCGAGTCGAGCACCGCGGACGGCTCGTCCATGACGATGACCCGGGCGTCGCGCGAGAGGGCGCGAGCCATCGAGACGATCTGCTTGCCCGCGGCCGAGAGCCGGCCGACCTCGCGGTGCGGCGGGATCTCGCCGTGGCCGAGGCGCTCGAGCAGGGCGCGCGTGCGCCGGGCGATCTCGCGGCGCCGGGTGAACCCGGCGTTCGTGACCTCGTGCCCGAGGAAGACGTTCTCGGCGACCGAGAGTCCGTCGACGACGTCGAGCTCCTGGTACATCGTCGCGATGCCGTGCTCGAGCGCGGCGACCGGGTGGGCGATGGTCACGGGCTCCCCGTCGACGAGGATCTCGCCCTCGTCGGGCTGGTGCGCTCCGGCGAGCACCTTGATGAGGGTGGACTTGCCCGCCCCGTTCTGGCCGAGGAGGCAGTGCACCTCTCCCGCGCGGACGACGAGGTCGACGCCGTCGAGGGCGCGTGCGCCGGGGAACGTCTTGACGATGCCGCGCATCTGCAGCAGCGGCGTCGCGGATGCCTTGGTGGTGGCCATCAGTGCTGGCTCCTGTTCTGGCGCGGGTCGACGGTGACCATGTGACGAACGTAGAGCGACTTATGACTTCCGTCAATCAAAAGGTGCGGTACTTTTGCATCGTTACCTCAGTGTTACTTCGACTCGGGTAGCAGAAGAGCCCGGTATGTCGAGAGAAGGCGTGGTTCACTGTGCTCATGGAGGAGCTGCTCAAGTTCGCGCCCCGACCCACGGGCGCCGGCGAGATGTTCCAGCTGATGCGCGACGGCGCTCCCCGCACCCGCACCGCGCTCGTGCAGGTCACGGGCCACTCGCGCTCGACCGTCGCCGCCCGGCTCGACTCGCTCGTGGCGACCGGACTCATCGCCCCCGCAGGAGAGGCGACCTCGACCGGAGGCCGGCCGCCGTCGACCTACGCGTTCAACCCCGACGCCCGCGTGATCCTCGGCGTCGACCTCGGCGCGACCCACGCCCGGCTCGCCGTCACCGACCTCGCCTCGACCGTCCTCGCCGAGCTCGACGCGCCCCTCGCGATCGCCGACGGCCCCGACCGCGTGCTCGACTGGGTCGCGGAGAACGGCGAGAAGCTCGTCGCGTCGGCAGGCCGGCCGCTCGCCGACCTCGCCGGCGTCGGCGTCGGCCTGCCCGGACCCGTCGACCACGCGAACGGGCGGCCCGTGAACCCGCCGATCATGCCCGGCTGGGACGGCGTCGACGTGCCCCACGCGCTCGAGGGGCGGCTCGGGGCGCAGGTGCTCGTCGACAACGACGTCAACATCATGGCGCTCGGCGAGCACCGCATCTCCTACCCCGCCGAGCGCGACCTGCTGTTCGTCAAGGTCGCGACCGGGATCGGCGCAGGGATCATCATGGACGGCGCGCTGCGCCGCGGCGCCCAGGGCGCCGCCGGCGACCTCGGGCACGTCGCCGTGCCCCACGCGACCGACATCCCGTGCCGCTGCGGCAACACCGGGTGCCTCGAGGCCGTCGCCGGCGGGCACGCGCTCGCCGCAGCGCTGCGCACGCTCGGCACGCAGGTCGGCACGAGCGCGGACGTCGTCGCCCTCGTCCGCGCGGGCGACGTGCCCGCGACCCAGGCGGTGCGCCAGGCCGGCCGGGACATCGGCGCCGTGCTCGCCGCGAGCGTGAGCCTGCTCAACCCCGCACGGATCGTGATCGGCGGCGTGCTGGCCGAGGCGGGCGAGCACCTCATCGCCGGGATCCGCGAGACCGTCTACCAGCGCTCGCTGCCGCTGGCCACGCAGCACCTGCGCATCATGACCGCGACGACCGGGGCCCGTGCCGGCGTCCTCGGGGCCGGCGTCATGGTCATCGACCAGCTCCTGTCGGCCGCATCGGTCGACGCCCTCGTCGAACGCACCCTCCAGGAGGACGCATGACCACGCACGGTCGCCGGGCGCTCGTCGTCCGCGGCGGATGGGACGGACACTCCCCCGTGGAGGTCACCGACCTGTTCGTCCCGCACCTCGAGGCCCACGGCTTCGACGTCGTCGTCGAGTCCTCGCTCGAGGTCTACACCGACCCGGACCTGGGCCGGAACGACCTGATCGTGCAGTGCTGGACCATGGGCGAGATCCTCGCCGACGAGCTGCGCGGCCTGCGCGCGGCGGTCGCCGCGGGCACCGGGTTCGCCGGCTGGCACGGAGGCCTGCTCGACTCGTTCCGGATGGCGACCGACTACCTGCAGATGGTCGGCGCGCAGTTCGCCGCGCACCCGCGTGACGCGGTGCCCCACACCGTCGACGTGCTGCCCGCGCGCGCCGACCACCCCGTCGTCGCCGGCATCGACCGCATCGAGCTCGACTCCGAGCAGTACTGGGTGCTCACCGACACCATGAACGACGTGCTCGCGACCACGGCCGTCGCCGCGGGCGACGACGTCCCGTGGGCCGAGCCCGTGGTCTCCCCCGCCATCTGGACCCGCCGGTGGGGGCTCGGGAAGATCTTCGCGTGCACCATGGGGCACTCGGTGCAGGACCTCACGGTCCCCGAGGTGCGGACCGTCGTCGAGCGCGGCCTGCTCTGGGCGGCGCGCTGACGCCACCGCCCGGCCGTCATTCGGCGTCGTCCGCCGGGCCCTCTTGGGCCGCCGGACCCGACGCGAGGAGCTCGGCGAAGCCGGCCTCGTCGAGGATCGTCAGCCCGAGCTCTCGCGCCTTCGTCTCCTTCGAGCCGGCGTTCTCGCCCACCACCACGTAGTCCGTCTTCTTCGACACCGACCCCGAGGCCTTGCCGCCGCGCGCGAGGATCGCCTCCTTCGCGCCGTCACGCGTGAACCCCTCGAGCGAGCCGGTCACGACGATCGTCAGCCCGTCGAGCGTGCGGGGCGTCGAGTCGTCGGACTCCTGCGCCATGCGCACCCCTGCGGCCGCCCAGCGGTCCACGATCTCGCGGTGCCACTCGACCTCGAACCACGCGATCACCTGGTCCGCGATGGTCGGGCCGACGCCCTCGACGGCCGCGAGCTCGTCGCGCGTCGCCGCCCGGATCGCGTCGACCGAGCCGAACCAGCCCGCGAGCGCCCGCGCCGCGACCGGGCCGACGTGCCGGACGTTGAGGCTCACCAGGACCCGCCAGAGGTCCTTGCCCTTGGCCTTCTCGAGCTCGTCCAGGAGGGTCTGCGCCGCGCTCGAGGGCCCGTAGACCGGGAAGTCCTTGCGCACGCCCGCCGCACGCCGCTCGGCCGGGCTCGCGTCCTCGAAGCCAGGCGGGTACGTCTTGGCGACCACGCGCTGGAACGGTCGGGCGACCTTCGCGGTCATGGTCGACCCGTCCGCGAGCGTGACCTCGCCCGCCTCGCCGACGCCGTCGAACTCCTTGGGGATGCCCGTCTCGGCGTCGCGGACCACGACACGGATCGGCACGAGCTGCTCGATCGTCAGGTCGAACAGCCCGGCCTCGGTCCGTAGCGGTGCCTCGGCCGGCTCGAACGGCTGCGTGAGCGCGGCGGCCGTGACCTCGCCGAGCGCCTCGACGTCGAGGCCGCCGCGGGAGCCGATGTGCTCGACGCGGCCGCGCACCTGCGCGGGGCACGACTCGGCGTTGGGGCAGCGCAGGTCGACGTCGGCCTCCTTCATGGGCCGCAGCGGCGTGCCGCACTCAGGGCAGTCGGCGGGCATCACGAAGTCCTCGCGCGGGTACCCGTCGTCCGCGAGCGCCGCGACCGGCCCGAGGATCTCGGGGATCACGTCGCCCGCCTTGCGCAGCACGACGACGTCGCCGATGCGCACGCCCTTGGCGCGCACGACGTCCTGGTTGTGCAGCGTCGCCTGCCGCACGGTGCTGCCGGCGACGACAACGGGCTCCATGACGGCGTACGGCGTGGCCCGGCCCGTGCGACCGACCCCGACCTGGATCGCCAGGAGCCGGGTGTTGACCTCCTCGGGCGGGTACTTGAACGCGATCGCCCAGCGGGGCGCACGGCTCGTGGCGCCGAGCCGCCGCTGGTGCACGAGCTCGTCGACCTTGACCACGATCCCGTCGAGCTCGTGCTCGATGTCGTGCCGGTGCTCGCGGAAGTGCTCGATCATCTCCTCGACGCCGTCGAGCCCCTGGACGACCCGGTTGTGCGGCGAGACGGGCACGCCCCACGTCTCGAACAGCGCGTACGCGGCCGACTGCCGGTCGAGCTCGGTGTGCTCGCCCTCGTCCCACTGCAGCGCCCCGACCCCGTGCGCGTACATCTGCAGGTTGCGGCTCGCGGTGACCGTGGGATCCTTCTGCCGCAGCGAGCCCGCCGCGGTGTTGCGGGGGTTCGCGTAGGGCGCCTGGCCCGCCGCGACGAGCGAGGCGTTGAGGGCCGCGAAGTCCTCGACGCCGAGGAACACCTCGCCGCGGATCTCGATCAGGTGGGGGTGGTCGGCCGGGTCTCCCGCGAGCTCGTGCGGGATCGACGCGATGGTGCGCACGTTCGCCGTGACGTCCTCGCCCGTGCGTCCGTCGCCGCGGGTCACGCCGCGCACCAGGCGGCCACGCTCGTACGTGAGCGCGATCGCGAGGCCGTCGATCTTGACCTCGCACAGGTAGTCGACGCGCGCGTCGTCCGCGAGCGCGAGGTCACGGTGCACGCGCACGGCCCACGCCGCGAGGTCCTGCGAGGAGAACGCGTTGTCGAGCGAGAGCATGCGCTCACGGTGCTCGACGGTCGCGAAGCCCGCCGCGGCCCGCCCGCCCACGCGCTGCGTGGGCGACTCCGGGTTCCGCAGCCCGGGGTGCGCGGCCTCGAGGGCTTCGAGCTCGCGCATGCGCGCGTCGTACTCGGCGTCCGAGGAGCGCGGGCTGTCGTCCTCGTAGTAGGCGCGCTGGTCGGCCTCGACGAGGTCGCGCAGCGCCGTCCACCGCTCGAGGGCCTGCTGCTCGTCGAGGTCGGCGGCCGTCGTCACGTCGGACGACGCGGTGCTGGTCCCGTCTGACGACGCTGTGCTGGACGACGCCGTGTTGGTCCCGTCGGACGACGCGGCCTGCTCCGGGGCTGGGGTCTTCTCGCTCACGGCACCATCATGGCGTGCGCCACCCACGGCCGCCGCAGCGGGCCGTGGGTGGGTGCGCCAGAGGCCCGGCGCCGCGCGAGGGGGCACGCGGCGCCGGGCGGGCGCGGGCGGCTCTACCGAGGGGGAGCCAGTCCCGCGCTTCCCCGCCGGGCCCGCAGGGGCCGGGCCGGCGGGGCGTCCTGTTCAGGCCGTGGTCACGGCCTCGGTGTCGACGGCACGCGCCGCGGCGCGCCGGGCGTCGCGGACCTCCTCGCGCGACGTGCCGTCGTAGGCGGCCACGAGGATGTCCTTGATGTCCTCGATCAGGGGGATCCTCGGGTTGGCAGGCGCGCACTGGTCCTCGAAGGAGCGCAGCGCGAGCATGTCGAGCGAGCTCTTAAACGAGGTCTCGTCGACGCCCTGGTCCTTGAACCGGCGCTCGATCCCGACCTTCGTGCGCAGCTCCTCGACCGCCGAGGCGTAGGACTCGACGGCCTCGTCGGGCGTCGCCGCCGGGAGCCCGAGGTGCTGGGCGATCTGCTGGAAGCGCTCGGGCGCGACGTACCGGTCGGCCTTGGGCCACGCGGTCGCCTTGGCGGGCACCTGGCCGTTGTACCGGATCACGTGCGGGAGCAGGACGGCGTTCGTCCGGCCGTGCACGAGGTGGTAGGTCGAGCCCACGGTGTGCGCCATGGCGTGCACCATGCCGAGCATCGCGTTGGCGAACGCCATGCCGGCGATGGACGCCGCGTTGTGCATCTTCTCGCGCGCCACGGTCGCGTCGCCGCCCACGGTCACCGACGTCTCGATGTGCTCGAAGACCATCTTGATCGCCTGCAGGCACAGCCCGTCGGTGAAGTCGTTGGCGTAGACCGAGACGAACGCCTCGGTCGCGTGCGTGAGCGCGTCGAAGCCGGAGTCCGCGGCGAGCTTGGCCGGCATCGTGGAGGTGAGCACGGGGTCGACGATCGCGACCGACGGCGTGAGCGCGTAGTCCGCGAGCGGGTACTTGAAGCCCGTGGTCGGGTCGGAGATCACGGCGAACGGCGTGACCTCGGAGCCCGTGCCGGACGACGTCGGGATGCACACGAGCTTGGCGAGCTCGCCGAGCGGCGGGAACTTGAACGCGCGCTTGCGCACGTCGAAGAACTTCTCGCGCGTGTCGGCAAAGTCGATCTCGGGGTGCTCGTAGAGCAGCCACATGACCTTCGCGGCGTCCATGGGCGACCCGCCGCCGACGGCGACGATGGTGTCGGGCTGGAAGTGCCGCATGGCCTCCGCGCCCTTGGTCACGGTCGCGACCGTCGGCTCGGGCTCGACGTCGTCGATGATCTGCACCGACACGGCCTCGGAGCGCGCGTTGAGCTGCCCGAGCACGGTGTCGACGACGCCGATCTGCGTCATCACGGAGTCCGTGACGATCGTGACCTTGTGGACGTCGGGCATCTGGGAGAGGTACCGGATCGCGTTGGGCTCGAAGTACGTCTTGCCCGGGACCTTGAACCACTGCATGTTGTTGTTGCGGCGGGCGACGCGCTTGACGTTCACGAGGTTGACCGCCGAGACGTTGTTGGACACCGAGTTGCGGCCGTACGAGCCGCAGCCGAGCGTCAGGGACGGGATGAGCGCGTTGTAGATGTCGCCGATGCCGCCGAGCGCCGAGGGCTGGTTCCACAGCACGCGCACGGCCTTGACGCGACGGCCGAACTCCTCGACGAGCGCCTCGTCGGACGTGTGGATCGCGGCGGAGTGGCCGAGGCCGTCGAACTCGACCATCTGCTCGGCGAGGCGGATGCCCTCCTCGCGCGAGGTCGAGCGCAGCACCGCGAGCACGGGCGCGAGCTTCTCGCGCGACAGCGGCTCCTGCGGGCCGACCGAGCCGATCTCGGCGAGGATCACCGAGGTCTCCTCGGGCACCGAGAACCCGGCCTGCTCGGCGATCCACGCGGGGCTCTGCCCCACGACCTTCGCGTTGAGCTTTGCGCCGGCGCAGCTCGTGCCGTCCGCCTCGACGCCGAACACGAAGCGCTCGAGCATGGCCTTCTCGGCGGGGGTGGCGCGGTAGGCGTGCAGGCGCTCGAGCCCGGCCATGGCCTCGTCGTAGATCTCGTCGTCGATGATCGCTGCCTGCTCGGACGCGCAGACCATGCCGTTGTCGAACGACTTGGAGATCACGAGGTCGTGCACCGCACGGCCGACGTCGGCGGTCCGCTCGACCCAGGCGGGGACGTTGCCCGCGCCGACGCCGAGCGCGGGCTTGCCCGCGGAGTACGCGGCGCGGACCATCGCGTTGCCGCCGGTGGCGAGGATGAGCGCGACGCCGTCGTGGTTCATGAGCGCGCCGGTCGCCTCGATCGACGGGTGCTCGACCCACTGGATGCAGTCGACGGGCGCGCCGGCCGCGATCGCGGCGTCGCGCACGACGCGGGCCGCGGCGATCGAGCACTGCTGCGCCGAGGGGTGGAACGCGAAGATGATCGGGTTGCGCGTCTTGAGCGCGATGAGCGCCTTGAAGATGGCGGTCGAGGTCGGGTTGGTCACGGGCGTGATGCCGGCGACGACGCCGACGGGCTCGGCGATCTCGACGATGCCGTTGATCTCGTCGCGCCCGATGACCCCGACAGTCTTGAGGTTCGCCATCGAGTTCGGCACGTGCTCGCACGCGAAGATGTTCTTGGTGGCCTTGTCCTCGAAGACCCCGCGGCCGGTCTCGGCGACCGCCTGGAGCGCGAGCGACCCGTGCTCGTGCAGCGCCGCGATGGACGCCTTGGTCACGATGTGGTCGATCTGCTCCTGCGTGTAGCCCGCGTACGCGTCGAGCGCCTTGAGCCCGTTGGCTACGAGCCCGTCGATCTCGGCGGTCGTGGCGTTCGCGCCCGTCCCGCTCGGGGTCCCCTGGGTGGTCATCGTGTCTCCCTCGTCCGGTGTTCCCTGTCCGGTGCTTACCTTGTGAAGTCTTTCACAAGGTGCGGCGGATGCCAACACCAGGACGGTGTCTCCTCGCTCACAGGGCCCGCACGAGGCGTCGGACTAGGGTGTGCGCCATGACCGATCCCTACCTGTGGCTCGAGGACGTCGAGGGTGCCGAGGCGCTCGACTGGGTCCGCGCGCGCAACGCCGAGTCCGCCGTCGACATCGCCTCGACCCCGTCGTTCGGACGCACCCGCGACGCGATCCGCGAGGTCCTCGACGCCGACGACAAGATCGCCGCGGTCTCCAAGATCGGTGACCTCTACTACAACTTCTGGCGCGACGCCGAGCACCCGCGCGGGATCTGGCGCCGCACGACGCTCGAGCAGTACCGCACCGCGTCGCCCGCGTGGGAGACCGTGCTCGACCTCGACGCGCTGAGCGCCGCCGAGGGCGAGAGCTGGGTGTGGCACGGCGCGAGCGTGCGCCGCCCGGAGTTCCGGCGCGCGCTCGTCGACCTCTCCCCCGGCGGCTCGGATGCCGACGTGACGCGCGAGTTCGACCTCGTCGACCTGCGGTTCGTCCCCGCGGCCGAGGGCGGGTTCGAGCGTCCGCTCGGCAAGGGCGGGCTCGCCTGGGTCAACGACGACACCGTCTGGCTCTCGGCCGACCTCGGGCCCGGCACCACGACCGCGTCCGGGTACGCCCGGCTCGTCCGGCGGTGGCGGCGCGGCACCCCGATCGACGCCGCGACGACCGTGTTCGAGGCCGAGCACGACGACCTCGCGGTCTCGGGCTGGCACACGTCCACGCCCGGGTTCGAGCGCGACTGGGTGCGCCGCGCGACCGGCTTCTACTCCGCCGACCTGTACCTGGTGCGCGACGACGCCCTCGTGCGCGTCGACGTGCCCGCCTCGGCCTCGGCCGGCGCCCGGCGCGAGTGGCTGCTCGTCGACCTGCGCGACGACTGGACCGTGACCACGCCCGCCGGGGAGGTCACGCACCCCGCGGGCGCGCTCCTGGCGGTCGAGCTCGACGCGTTCCTCGCGGGCGAGCGCCGCCTGACCCCGCTGTTCGTGCCCACGCCCTCGACCTCGCTCGCCGACGCGACCTGGACCCGGCACCACCTCGTGCTCACGACGCTCGAGCACGTCGCGAACCGGCTCGAGGTGCTGACCCCGCCCGCGCCCGGCAGCGCCCCCGGGACCTCGTGGGACCGCCGCACCCCCGGCGGCGTGCCCTCGCTCGGCACGGTGAGCGTCGGCGCGGTCGACGTCGAGGAGTCCGACGCGGTGTGGCTCGTCACGACCGACTTCCTCACGCCGTCGACCCTCTCGCTGCTCGACGTCGGCACCGCCGACGCGGCGCCCGAGCCGCTCAAGTCGAGCCCCGCCCGGTTCGACGCGACCGGGATGGTCGCGCAGCAGCACTTCGCGGTGTCGGACGACGGGACCCGGGTCCCGTACTTCGTCGTGGGCCGCCAGGAGCTGGTCTCGGGCGACGCGGGCCCCGCCCCCGCCCTGCTCTACGGGTACGGCGGGTTCGAGGTCTCGCTGACCCCGTCGTACTCGGGCACGAGCGGGCGCGCGTGGCTCGCGCGCGGCGGCGTGCACGTCGTGGCGAACATCCGCGGCGGCGGCGAGTACGGCCCCGCCTGGCACCAGGCGGCGCTCACGCACCGGCGGCACCGCGCCTACGAGGACTTCGCGGCGGTCGCGCGCGACCTCGTGGACCGCGGGATCACGACGCCCGCACGCCTGGGCATGGAGGGCCGCAGCAACGGCGGCCTGCTCGCCGGGAACATGCTCACGCAGTACCCCGAGCTGTTCGGCGCGATCATCGTGGGCGTGCCGCTGCTCGACATGAAGCGCTACTCGCACCTGCTCGCCGGCGCCTCGTGGACGGCGGAGTACGGCGACCCCGACGACCCCGAGCAGTGGGAGTTCGTGCGTACGTTCTCGCCGTACCACCTCTTCGACGCCCGGCGCTCCTACCCGCCCGTGCTGTTCACGACCTCGACCAAGGACGACCGCGTGCACCCGGGCCACGCGCGCAAGATGGCCGCGCTCATGCTCGCCGCCGGCAAGGACGTGACCTACTACGAGAACGTCGAGGGCGGCCACGGCGGCGCGGCCGACAACGCCCAGGCCTCGTACATGGCGGCCGTGCACTACGAGTTCCTGCGCGAGCGGCTCGCCTGAGACGCGCTCGCCGCCCCGATCAGCCCTCGGCGCGCTCGGCGAGGATCGCGGCCGCCCGGCCGAGGTTGCCCGTGACGGCGCGCGCGGCGTCGAGCGACCCCCGCGCGATCTCGGCGCCCGACTCGCACAGCGTGACGTCGGCGAGCCCCGGGACGGGCAGCCCGATGCGGCGCCAGGGCACGGCGACGGCGTCCGCGAGCGCGACCACGTCGGGCCCGGCGCACTGCGAGACCTGCGCGGGCGGCAGGCCGGCCCACAGCGCGACACCGCGCTCGACGGCCCGCGCGAGGTGCTCCCAGAGCCGCTCGTCCCAGGTGCCCGTGCGCAGGTCGACGCCCACCGCGTCGACCCCGGCGAGCACCGCGGGCCCGACACCCGTCCACGACGAGCCGACGTGCACGACGACGCGCGCCCCGGCCGCCCGCAGCGCGTCGACGACCACCGCGAGGCCCTCGACGACGTCCGGCCCCGGCACAGCCCTCAGGCGCGAGAACCCGGAGAACGTGGGCAGGACGCCGGCGCCGACCTGCGCGAGCAGGTGCTCGTCGAGCTGGACCACGACCTCGGCACCCGGCACCTGCCGGCGCACGTGCGCGACGTGCTCGACCAGCCCGGCGGCGAGCGAGGCCGCGAGCTCGGCCCGCGCCCCGACGTCCGCCAGCACGCGGTCACCACGCGCCAGGTACAGCTCGGCGGCGAGGGACCACGGCCCCACGGCCGCGACCGCGAGCGGGCCGGCGTACCCGTAGGCGGCGATCGCGAGCGCCCCCAGGTCGTCGTCGACCAGCGACCGGGCGCGCCGCTCATCCATGCCCGGGCGGTCGGCGAGCTTCCATCCGTGCGGGCCGAGCTCGACCGCGAGCTCGGTGAGCAGCGCCGCGGTGCGCCCCAGCGGCCCGGCCTCGGGCCCGCGCGCGGGCAGCTGCACCGCGAACGGCAGCGCCCGGGCACCGCTCGCGAGCTCGGCGAGGTCGCCGAGCACGACCTGCTGCGCCTCGAGGGGGTCCGTCCCTGGTCGGGGGCCGCGCCCGCTCACCGTCGTCATGACCGCAAGGCTACCGAGCGTCACGAACGCCGGGCACCGTCCTCCCTCCACGCAGGGACGCCGTACCCCCGACGGCGTGCGGAGGAGGTCCGGATGAGCACGTCGACGAACAAGGCCGCGGCGATCGAGGTGCACACGCGCCTGCTGCCCGGGAACCTCGAGGCGCCGCTCGCGTCGGTCCTCGCGCCCGGGTTCCACGACCACGACCCGCTCACGCGCGGCACGGACGACGCGGTCGGCCTGGTCGCGACCATGCACTGGCTCTCGAACGCGTTCAGCGACCAGCGCGTCGAGGTGCTGCACGCGGTCGCCGAGGGCGAGCTCGTGGCGCTGCACGTCGCGTTCACCGCACGCCACACGGGGTACTTCCGCGGCATCGCGCCGACCGGTCGCACGTTCACGATCCACGAGATGCACATGCTGCGGTTCGCGCAGGGTCGCGAGGTCGAGCACTGGGCGGTGCGCGACGACGCGACGCTCGTCGCGCTGCTGACCGGGCCCGGGCCCGCGCGTCAGGGCTGAGGCGGACGCCGTCCGGCGCTCGCGACGGTCGACTGCCCGAGCACGCGCGTGCCCCGGTAGACCACGAGCGACTGCCCGGCCGCGACCCCGCGCAGGGGCGGGCCGACGAGCTCGACCTCGGTGCCCTCGCCGGGCGTCGCCCGCACGCGGGCCGCGACCGGCGCGCCGTGCGCGCGCACCTGGACCTGCGCGTCGAACCAGCCGCCGGCGGCGGCGTCGAGCACGTCGGGCGCGAGCCACACGCTGCGCTCCCCCACGACCCGGTCGACGCTCAGCAGCTCGGCCGCACCGATCACGACCCGGTTCGCGGCCGTGTCGACCTCGAGCACGTAGCGCGGGCGGCCGTCGGGTGCGGGGCGGTCCACGCCCAGGCCCTTGCGCTGGCCGACCGTGAACGCGTACGCGCCGTCGTGGGCGCCCACGACCTCGCCCGCGGCGTCGACGATCTCGCCGGGCCGCGCCCCGAGACGCTCGCGCAGGAACCCCTGCGTGTCGCCGTCGGCCACGAAGCAGATGTCGTACGAGTCCGGCTTGTTCGAGACCGACAGGCCCCGGCGCTCGGCCTCGGCGCGCACCTCGTCCTTCGACGCGAACCCGCCGAGCGGGAAGATCGAGCGCGCGAGCCGCTCGGGCCCCATGACCGCGAGCACGTACGACTGGTCCTTGGCCGCGTCGACCGCGCGGTGCAGCTCGTTCACGCGGCGGACGGCGCCCGGCGCCGCGTCGTCCGACACGTCGGGCACGTCCCGGGTCACGACCTGCGCGTAGTGGCCCGTCGCGACGGCGTCGAAGCCGAGCGCCGTCGCCTTGTCGAGCAGCGCCTCGAACTTGATGTGCTCGTTGCACCGCACGCACGGGTTGGGCGTGCGCCCGGCCGCGTACTCGTCGAGGAAGTCCGCCACGACGGTCTCCTCGAACCGCTCCGAGAGGTCCCACACGTAGTACGGGATGCCGAGCACGTCGGCCGCGCGGCGCGCGTCGCCCGCGTCCTCGATCGAGCAGCAGCCGCGCGACCCGGTGCGGAACTGGTCGCGCGAGCGCGAGAGCGCCATGTGCACGCCCACGACCTCGTGCCCGGCCTCGACCGCGAGCGCGGCCGCGACGGCCGAGTCGACGCCGCCCGACATCGCGGCGAGGACCTTCATCGCGCACCTCCACGGCGCGCGGGCGCGGACGCGAGCCCCGCGGCGGACGCCCGCTCGACCACGCCCGGCAGCACGCGCAGCAGGTGCGCGACGTCCTCGTGCGTCGACGTCGCGCCGAGCGAGAAGCGCAGCGCGCCGCGCGCGTCGGCCTCGTCGACACCCATCGCGAGCAGCACGTGCGACGGCTGCGGGACGCCCGCCTGGCACGCCGACCCCGTCGACGTCTGCACGCCCGCCGAGTCGAGCAGGTACAGCAGCGAGTCGCCCTCGCAGCCCGGGAACGTGAAGTGCGCGTTGCCGGGCAGGCGCTCCGGGCCGGGTGCGGGCCCGCGCAGCACCGCGGACGGCACGGCGGCACGCACGCCCGCGACGAGCTCGTCGCGCAGCGCGGCGAGGCGCGTCGCCGTCGCGTCGCGCGTCGCGACCGCGTCGGCGAGCGCGACCGCGAACGCGCGGATCGACGCCGTGTCGAGCGTGCCCGAGCGCACCGCGCGCTCCTGCCCGCCGCCGTGCAGCACGGGCGTGAGCGGCAGCCCGCGCGTCGCGACGAGCGCGCCGACGCCGACGGGACCGCCGACCTTGTGCCCGCTCACGGTCATCGCGTCGAGGCCGCTCGCGGCGAAGTCGAGCGCGAGCCGGCCCGCGGCCTGCACCGCGTCGCTGTGCACCGGCACCCCGTGCGCGTGCGCGGCCCGCACGGCCGCCTCGACCGGCTGGACGGTGCCGACCTCGTTGTTCGCCCACATGAGCGACACGAGCGCGGTCTCCTCGGGTGCCGCGGCGAGCTCGGACTCGAGCGCGGCGAGGTCCACGCGGCCCGCGGCGTCGACGGGCAGCAGCACGATCTCGGCGCCCGCGTGCTCGGCCATCCAGAACGCCGGGTCGAGCACCGCGTGGTGCTCGACGGCCGAGACCAGGATGCGACGGCGGGCCGGCTCCGTCGTCCGACGCCCCCAGAACAGGCCCTTGACCGCGAGGTTGTCGGACTCGGTCCCGCCCGCGGTGAACACGACCTCGCTCGGTCGTGCGCCGAGCGAGGCCGCGACCGACTCACGCGCCTCCTCGACCGTGCGGCGGGCCGCGCGCCCCGCGGAGTGCAGCGACGACGCGTTCCCGGTGCGCGAGAGCTCGGCGAGCATCGCCTCGACCGCGGCCGGCGACATGGGGGTCGTCGCCGCGTGGTCGAGGTACGCGATCGCGTCGGGAGTGGTCGTCACGGTCGACCAGTCTACGAACCCGGACCGCCCCGACACGACCGACGTGCTTCGCGCGCGGCCCCGCGCGGGTTAGTTTGGGGTCGATGCACGACGACGTCCCCACCACCGCCCAGATCCCGCGCGCCACCATCCGTGCCGGGATCGCCGCCGGGCGCGCCGGGACGGCCGCCGGCCCCGTGCCCGCCCCACCCCCCGCCGACGCACCCGCGCGACGCGGACTGCGGCCCGCGCCGCCCGAGGCCTCGGGCGGCGGACGGCTGTCGTGGCGCGACCTGCCGGCCGACCTGCGGGCCGAGATCGACGCGATCAACGGCGCGACCGTCGTGCACGAGAACGTCGCCAGCTCGGGGTTCAGCCCGGGACTCGCGTCGGTCGTCACGTTGTCCGACGGGCGCCGCATGTTCATCAAGGCCGCGTCGGTCGTCGCCGAGCCCTTCGCGGCCGAACTCCACCGCGCCGAGGCCGAGACGGCGGTCCGGCTACCCGAGGGCGTCCCGACCCCCGAGTTCCTGTGGACGTACTCGGACGACGACTGGATCGTGCTCGCGTTCGAGGCCGTCGACGGCCGCCATCCCGGGCTGCCGTGGGGTCGCTACGGGCTCGCGCGCGTGCTCTCCGCGATCGACGAGCTCGCCCGCGTCGAGGGCGCCCGCGACCTGCAGCTGCGCCCCACCGGCCCCGATCTCGCGTCGATGTGCACCGGGTGGGCGAGCCTCGCGGAGTTCCCCGACGACCGGCTCGCCGACGTGGTCCCGTGGGCCGTGGACAACCTCGAGAGCCTGTGCGAGCTCGAGCAGGGCGTGCTCGTCGCGAGCGAGGGCGAAGCGCTCGTGCACGGCGACCTGCGCGCCGACAACATGCTGCTCTCGCACGGCGACGTGTACCTGCTCGACTGGCCGTACGCCTCGCGCGGCGCGCCGTGGCTCGACCTCGCGCTGTTCCTGCCGAGCGTCGGGATGCAGGGGATCCTCGACGAGCTCGACCCGATCGACGCGCCCGCGACCGCCGACGAGCGGTGGGCCACCGGCTCCGAGCTCGCCCGGATCTTCAGCAGCCACCCGCTCGGCGGCACGGTGCACCCGGAGGACCTGCGCTCGGTCGTCGCCGGCGTCGCCGGGTACCTCGTGTCGTCGTCGCTGCAGCCCGCCCCGGCCTCGATCCCGAACCTGCGCGCGTTCCAGCGTGCGCAGGGCGTCGCGGCGACCGCGTGGATCGAGCGCCTGGGCTTCTGAGCGTCAGACGCCCTTGTGGGCGCGGATCGCGGCGGCAGCCTGCGGCAAGACGTCCGCGAGGTCACCGACGACCGCGAAGTCGCAGATCTCGAAGATCGGGCACTCCGGGTCGTTGTTGACGGCCACGATGACCTGCGACGCCTGCATGCCGCCCCGGTGGTGCGGGGCGCCCGAGATCCCGGCCCCGACGTACAGGCGCGGCGCGACCGTCACGCCGGTCTGCCCGACGAACGTGTCGAACCAGCCCTCGAAGACCGCGTCACGGCTCGCACCCACGGCCGCGCCCAGCGCGTCCGCGAGGTCGAGCACCGGGGTGAAGTCGCCGTCGGTACCGCGACCGCCCGCGACCACGATCGCGGCCTCCGCGAGCTCGGGTCGGCCGTCGCCGTCGGTCTCGTGCGTGGTGCGCGAGACGACGCGCGCCGCCGTGGCGGACGCGCTCGGCGCGACGTCGTGGGCCACGACCTCGGGCACGGCCGAGGCGTCGGCCGGCGTCGGGACGACGGCGTTCGCACGCACCGTCACCACGGCGACGTCGGTGCTCACGGCGCACTCGGTGTCCCAGGCGCCCGCGAACACGCGCTTGCCCGCGACGAGCGCGCCGTCGTCGGCCGTGCGCAGCGCCGCGGCGTCGATCACGAGCCCCGCGCCGAGGGTGTGCGCGGCCCGGGCCGCGACCTCCTTGTTCGGGAACGACGACGTGAGCAGCAGCACCTGGGCACCGGCCGCGCGCGCGACCGCGGCGAAGGCCTCGGCCACGACCGGGGTCAGGTGGCGCGCGTCGTCCGACAGGTCGGCGGGCAGGTCGACGCGGTGCACGCGCGCGACGCCGTGCGCCGCGAGCTGGTCGAGCGTCGCGGCGCTGGGCTCCTCGAGCGCGACCGCCTCGACGGTGCCGAGCGTGCGCGCGATGGTCAGGATCTCGAGCGCGGGCGAGCGCAGCTCGCTCGCCGGCGTGTCGAGGAGGACGAGAACGTTTCGGGTCACGGGACTGCCTCTCAGACCAGCTCGTTGCGGATCAGGTACTCGGCCAGGGCCTTGCCGCCCTCGCCCTTGTCGACGACGAGCTCGACCTCGGGCTTCTCGGGGCGCGGGGCCGCGCTGACGACGCGCGTGCGGGCCCCGGCGTCGCCGACCGTGGCCGGGTCGACGTCGAGGTCGGCGAGCGACCACGCCTCGACCTTCTTCGACCGCGCGGCCATGATGAGCTTGAAGTTCGGGAACCGCGGGTCGTTCGCGTGGTCCGTGACCGACACGACCGCGGGCAGCGGCGCCTCGAGCACCTCGGTCACGTGACCGAGCTCGCGCGTCACGGTCGCGGTGCGCGCCGCGGCGTCGACCTGCAGGTCGCCCGCGATCGCGAGCTGCGGCAGGTCGAGCTCGGCCGCGAGCAGGACCGGCACGACCGAGCCGAGCCCGTCGAGCGCCGCCATGCCCGTGATCACGAGGTCGACCGGGGCGTCGGCACCGAGCGCGCGCACCGCGGCCGCGAGCACGCGCGCCGTGCCGAAGTAGTCCGACCCCGCGATCGCGTCGTCGCTCACACGCACGCCACGGTCGACGCCGAGCTGGAACGCCTTGCGCAGCGCGGAGTCCGCGTCCTCGCCCGCGACCGTGAGCGCGACGACCTCGCTCGCGGCGCGCTCGTCCTCGGGCAGCGCCTCGACGATGCGCAGCGCCGCCTCGAGCGCGTGCTCGTCGAGCTCGTTGAGCGTGCCGTCGTCCGACGTGCGCTCGACGCGCCCGTCCACGAAGGCTCGGTCGGACTGGATGTCCGGGACGTACTTGACGGCGACGACGATCCGCATGAAGGTGACTCCTCCTCGGGGCTGGTTCGACTCGCAGCCTACCGCCGGGCGTCCGCGCGGATCCCCCCACGCCCACGCGTCGGACGCACAATGGACGGGTGAGCGACACCACCGGATCCCTCCCGCACCGCCCGACCGTCCGCCCGACCGACCGCCACGGCCACGTGCCCCCGCTCGGGGTGCACCTCGCGGGCGACGGCGTCGACGTCGCGGTCCTCGCGGCACGGGCCACCGCGGTCGACCTGTGCCTGGTGGACGACGACGGCGAGCGCCGCGTCCCGCTCGACGGGCCGACGTACGGCGTGTGGCACGCGCACGTGCCCGGCGTGACCGAGGGCCAGCGCTACGGGTTCCGCGTCGACGGGCCGTGGGTGCCCGCCGAGGGCCTGCGGCACAACCCCGCCAAGCTCCTCGTCGACCCGTACGCGCGCGGGATCGTGGGCGCGTTCGACCACTCGCCCGTGGGCTACGGGTACGTCGCCGAGGTCGACGACGACGGCCGCGTGGTCGGGGACCCCTTCGGGGAGCTGGACCCGCGCGACTCGCTCGGGCACGTGCCGCTCTCGGTCGTCGTCGCCCCGCGCACGGGCGACCAGGCGCCCCGCCCGCACGTGCCGTGGTCGCAGACCGTGGTCTACGAGGCGCACGTGCGCGGCCTGACGATCGGCCTCGACGCGCTGCCCGAGGAGCTGCGCGGCACCTACGCGGGCCTCGCGCACCCCGCCACGATCGAGCACCTGCGCTCGCTCGGCGTCACGACGCTCGAGCTGCTGCCCGTGCACGCGTTCGTCGACGAGCCCCACCTCGCGGTCAAGGGCCTGACCAACTACTGGGGCTACTCGACGCTCGGGTTCTTCACCCCCCACCCCGGGTACGCGACGGCGGCGGCGCGCGACGCCGGGCCGGGCGCCGTCCTCGAGGAGGTCCGCGGCATGGTGCACCTGCTCCACGAGGCCGGGATCGAGGTGATCCTCGACGTCGTGCACAACCACACCTGCGAGGCCGGGGACGACGGGCCGCAGCTGTCGTGGCGCGGGCTCGACGCGCGGGGCTACTACCTGCACGACGACGGCACGCCGGTCCGGTTCGCGGACGTGACCGGCACGGGCAACACGCTCGACCACCGTCGCCCCCGCGTGGTGCAGATGACGCTCGACTCCCTGCGGTACTGGGCGCAGGAGGTCGGTGTGGACGGGTTCCGGTTCGACCTCGCGGTGACGCTGGGGCGCGGCCACCACGGGTTCGACCCCGACCACCCGTTCCTCGTCGCGCTGCAGACCGACCCGGTGCTCAACGGGCTCAAGCTGATCGCCGAGCCCTGGGACGTGGGCCCCGGGGGCTGGCAGACCGGGAACTTCCCCGCGCCGATGGCCGAGTGGAACGACCGGTTCCGCGACGCCGCACGACAGTTCTGGCTCGCGGACGCGCGCGAGGCGTCGCACGGGCGTGCCGGGCACGGGGTGCGCGAGCTCGCGACCCGCCTGGCCGGCTCCGCCGACCTGTTCGGGCACAGCGACCCGCCGCTCGTGCGCGGTCCCGTCGCGTCGGTCAACCTCGTCACCGCGCACGACGGCTTCACGCTCGCCGACCTCGTCGCCTACGACCACAAGCACAACGAGGCCAACGGCGAGGACGGCCGCGACGGCTCGGGCGACAACCGCTCGTGGAACCACGGCCTCGAGGGCCGCGTCGAGACGGGCGACGCCGCGCTCGCGCCCGGCATCGAGATCGTCCCCCTGCGCCGTCGCTCGATGCGCAACCTGCTCGCCACGCTCGTGCTCGCGGCGGGCACCCCGATGCTGACCGCGGGCGACGAGATGGGCCGCACCCAGCGCGGCAACAACAACGCCTACTGCCAGGACACCCCGACCTCGTGGGTCTCGTGGGACCTGTCGCCGTGGCGGCAGGACTTCCTCGCGACCACGCGCCACCTGCTCGCGCTGCGGCGCGAGCACCGCGCCCTGCGCGCCGACGCGTTCTACCTCGGCCGACCCCGGCACGCGCTGCGCACGGCCGTGCCCGACCTCGCGTGGTTCGACGCGACCGGCGCCCCGCTCGACCACGGGGGCTGGGTCGCGCCCGACCGCCGAGTGCTGCAGATGCTGCGCACCGGCCCCGCGGACGGCGCGCACGACGTCCTGCTCGTGCTCAACGGGTCGCTCGACGAGGTCGAGGTCACGCTCCCCGCCGTCCCCGTGCCGGACGACGTCCCCGGCCCCCGCCCCGGGACGTGGGACCTCGCGTGGGACTCGGTGTGGGAGCACCCGGACGAGCGCGGCACGGCCGACGACGCGCACCTCGCGCCCGGTGCGCGCGCGCTGCTCGAACCGCTCAGCGTGCACGTGTACATCTCGGCCTGAGACGCGGCGTACTCTCTGCGCATGACAGTCACCGCCGACTCCGTCACCCGCCCCGGCGACCCCGCGCACCCCCGGCACGTCGCCACCGACGTCGTCGTCGTGGGCGCGGGACTCTCGGGCCTCGTGACCGCCGCCCAGCTCACCGCCGCCGGCCGCCGCGTCGTGCTGCTCGACCAGGAGCCGCCCGCGAGCCTCGGCGGGCAGGCGTTCTGGTCGTTCGGCGGGCTGTTCCTCGTCGACTCGCCCGAGCAGCGGCGGCTCGGCGTGCACGACTCGGTCGACCTCGCGTTCGCCGACTGGCTCGGCTCCGCCCGGTTCGCCGAGGGCGCCGCCGAGGGGCGCGGCCCCGACCGGCACGGCTACGCGTGGGCGCGCGGGTTCGTGGACTTCGCGGGCGGCGAGATGCGCTCGTGGCTGCACGGGCTCGGCGTGCGCTGGTTCCCGCTCGTGCAGTGGGCCGAGCGCGGCGGCTACCCCGCGGGCGGCCACGGGAACTCCGTGCCGCGGTTCCACGTCACCTGGGGCACGGGCCCCGGGATCCTCGA
Organism: Sediminihabitans luteus; assembly: GCF_002797595.1. Lineage (GTDB taxonomy): Bacteria > Actinomycetota > Actinomycetes > Actinomycetales > Cellulomonadaceae > Paraoerskovia > Paraoerskovia lutea. The sequence goes on along the minus strand of NZ_PGFE01000004.1, from coordinate 307,550 downwards.
GCCGTTCGTGCGCGCCGCGCTCGACGCGCACCGCGACGGGCTGCTCGACCTGCGGTTCCGGCACCGCGTGACGTCGCTCGTGACGACCGACGGACGCGTCACGGGCGTGCGCGCCGAACGCCTCGCCCCCTCGCGCGCGGGGCGTGGCGAGCCGTCGTCGCGCGAGGTCGTCGGCGAGGTCGAGATCAGCGCGGGCGCGGTCGTGATCGCGTCCGGCGGCATCGGCGCGAACCACGAGCTCGTGCGCGAGCGCTGGCCCGCGAGCGCCGGGACGCTGCCCGCGCGCATGCTCTCCGGCGTGCCCGACTCGACCGACGGCCTCATGATCGGCCACGCGGCCGCGGCGGGTGCCGCGCTCGTGCACGAGGACCGCATGTGGCACTACCCCGAGGGCATCGCGAACCACTCGCCCGTGTGGACCGCGCACGGGATCCGGATCCTGCCCGGGCCGTCGTCGCTGTGGGTCGACGCGGACGGCGGCCGCCTGCCCGCTCCCCTCTTCCCGGGCTTCGACGCGCTCGGCGCGCTCGAGCACGTGACCGCGCGCGGCGACGACCACTCCTGGTTCGTGCTCAACCGGCGCATCATGGAGACCGAGTTCGCGCTGTCCGGCTCGGAGCAGAACCCCGACCTCACGGGGCGCGACGTGCGCCTGCTCCTGGACCGCGTGCGCCCCGGCGCCGTGGGCCCGGTCGCCCGGTTCGCCGAGCAGTCGCCCGAGTTCGTGTTCGCCGACGACGTCGCGGGGCTCGCGGCCGGCATGAACGCGCTGACCGAGGCCACGCCGGGCGCTCGCGGGCACGTCGACGCCGACGCGCTCGCGGCGCTCGTGGCCGCACGCGACGCGCAGGTGCTCTCGGGGCTCGGCAAGGACCCGCAGGTCACGGCCGTGGCCGCAGCGCGCAGGTTCTCGGTCGACCGGGTCATGCGCGTCGCTCCGCCCCGCGCGCTGACCGACCCGCAGGACGGCCCGCTGCTCGCGGTGCGTCTGTCCGTGCTCACGCGCAAGACCCTCGGCGGTCTGCACACCGACGCCGCCGGCCGCGCGCTCGACGCCGCGGGCGAGGTGCTGCCCGGCCTGTGGGCCGTGGGCGAGGCGGCCGGGTTCGGCGGCGGCGGCGTGCACGGCCACCGGGCCCTCGAGGGGACCTTCCTCGGCGGGTGCCTCTTCACGGGTCGGACGGCGGGACGGGCCCTGGCGCGCGAGCTGCGCTGACGCCGTCCGCCCTCGCCCGGGCCGCCGTAGGGCCCGCCGCGAGAGCCCGCCGTGGGGGCCCGCTGCGATGGCCCTCCGCGAGGTAGAACTGTGCGCGCGAGATAGAACGTGGGAGGTTCTATCTCGCGCGCTCGGTTCTATCTCGCGGCGGCCGCACCGCCCGTCGGCCGCCGCGGACGACCGAACGCCCGCGAGCGGGCCGAGCGGAGCCTGGACGCGAGCGACTCGGGGTCGGCGAGGTCCGCCCAGGTCACACGCAGCAGCGTCCAGCCGGCCTCGACGATCGCGTCGTGACGGGCCTTCTCGGCGAGCAGCCGCTCCTGCGGGTCCCCGTAGAGGCCCCCGCCGTACTTGACCTTGCCGTCGAACTCGATCCCGACGCGGACGTCGGGCCACCCGGCGTCGAGCCGGAAGGCACCCTGCCAGGTGTGCACCGCGACCTGTCCCACGAGCGGCGGGAGGCCCGCGTCGAGCGCCACCCACCGGACCAACGTCTCGCCCGGGGACTCCGACGTACCGTCCGCGAGCTCGACGACGCGCCGCGCCTGACGTACCCCGCGACGTCCGACGGCCTCGTCGACGAGCGTCGCGAGCAGCGCGGGCCGCGCGCCGAGCCGCAGCGCCGAGTCGGCCACCACGAGCGCGCCGGGCATCGGCAGCACGCGCGCGCAGTCGACGACGGTCCGTTCGAGGCTCGTGACCGGCACCCCGTCGACGCGCGAGCGGTCGCGGGGCGGGAGGCTCGTCCAGTGCCGGCGCACCGAGGTGTCGGCGGCGCGCACGCTCGGGTTGCCGAGCTGCGTCACGTGGACCCGGCCGCCGAGCCGGTACGTCCAGCACCCCCAGACCACGGCCGCGCTCTCGTGGCTGATCCAGTGGTCGGTCCCGAGCCGCGCGGTCAGCGCCACGACCTGCGCCCGGTGCTCGTCCGTGCGCCGGGTCGCGACGGAGTCGCCGGTCGCGGGCGGCAGGTACACGCCACGACGCACCCGCCGCAGCGTGCCCTCGCGCACGCGACGCTCGATCTGCGCCCGGCCGACGTCGTCGTACCGCACGGGCCGGGGCAGCCCGGCGCCGGGAGGTCGGTCGACGACGGGTGGTCGGTCGACGACGGGTGGTCGGTCGCTGCCGGGGACGCCTGAGGTCATGCGGCCAGCCTGCCGGGACACGCCCGCCACGGTGCGGTCCGGGTCCCATCTGTGGACGACGGCCCGCGAGATAGAACCGAGCGCGCGAGATAGAACGTGGGAGGTTCTATCTCGCGCGCTCGGTTCTACCTCGGCGGAAGGGTTTGCCTCGGCAGCGGGCCGGACGGCGGGTGATGCCCGACGTCGAAGGGTGCCCGACGGCGGGTGGTGCCCGACGACGCGTGGCGCCGTCAGGCGTTGGCCGTGAGCCCCATCTCGGCGGGGCTCACGAGACCCGCGTGGGTGGGCACGACGCGCACCGTGTACCCGAACGGGCCGGACGCGTCGAGCGTGACGGTGCCGACGAACGCGTGCCGCCCGGCCTCGTACGACTCGGCGAGCGCGATCGGCGCGGTCGCGTAGCTCGAGATCACGTCGTTCTCGCCCACGGCGCCGTGCACGACCTGCACCTCGACGTCCGACGGGTCGAGGTCGCCGAGGGTCACGTCGGCGCGCACCGTGAGCGTGTCGCCGACCTGCGGCACCTCGCCGATCCCGGCCGACTCGACGTGGTCGACGCGCACGCCCGACCAGCTGGCGCGCACGCGCGCCTTCCAGGCGGCGAGCTCGCGGGCGGGCTCGTGCCCCGCGGCGTCGAGCGCGCGCCCGGCCGTCGCGGCGGGTGCGTACAGCCGCTCGACGTACTCGGCGACCATGCGCGTGGCCTGGACCTTGGGCCCGAGCGACGCGAACGTGTGCCGCACCATCGCGAGCCAGCGCGGCGGTACGCCCCGCTCGTCGCGGTCGTAGAAGCGCGCGGCGACCTGCTGCTCGACGAGGTCGTACAGCGCCGCGGCCTCGAGGTCGTCGCGCCGGTCGGGGTCGTCGACGCCGTCCGCGGTCGGGATCGCCCAGCCGTTGTCGCCGTCGAACCACTCGTCCCACCACCCGTCGAGGATCGACAGGTTCAGGCCGCCGTTGAGCGCGGACTTCATGCCCGACGTGCCCGACGCCTCGAGCGGGCGCAGCGGGTTGTTGAGCCACACGTCGCAGCCCGGGTAGAGGTCCTGCGCCATCGCGATGTCGTAGTTGGGCAGGAACACGATGCGGTGCCGCACGTCGTGCTCGTCGGTGAACCGCACGAGCTGCTGGATCAGGCGCTTGCCCTGGTCGTCGGCCGGGTGCGACTTGCCCGCGACGACGAGCTGCACGGGACGCTGCGGGTCGGTCAGCAGCGCGCGCAGGCGCTCGGGGTCGCGGAGCATGAGCGTGAGGCGCTTGTACGTGGGCACGCGGCGCGCGAAGCCGATCGTCAGGACGTCGGGCGAGAGGGCCTCGTCGACCCAGCCGAGCTCGGCCGGGCTCGCCCCGCGGTCGCGCCACGAGCGCCGCAGCCGGGCGCGGGCCTCCTCGACGAGCCGGGTGCGCAGCGTGCGACGCAGCGCCCACAGCTCCTCGTCGCCGACGCCGTCGCCGAGCCACGCGTCGAAGCCCGCGGTCGGGGTGCCGACCGGGTCGATCCCGAGGCGCTCGCGCTGCAGGTCGAGGATCTCGGGCGCGACCCACGTGGGCGAGTGCACGCCGTTCGTGACCGACGTGATCGGCACCTCGGCCGGGTCGAATCCCGGCCACAGCCCGTTGAACATGCCGCGCGAGACCTCGCCGTGCAGCAGCGAGACGCCGTTGGAGCGCCCGCCGAGCCGCAGACCCATGAGCGCCATGTTGAACACGCCCGGGTCGCCGCCGTCGTAGCTCTCGGCACCGAGCGCGAGCACCCGGTCCACGGGCACGCCCGCGGCCTCGTTGTCGCCCCCGAAGTACTGCGCGACGAGGTCGCGCCCGAACCGGTCGATGCCCGCGGGCACGGGCGTGTGCGTCGTGAACACCGTCGCGGCGCGCACCACCTCGAGCGCCTCGTCGAACGCGAGCCCCTCGCCCACGAGCTCGGTGATCCGCTCGACGCCGAGGAACCCCGCGTGGCCCTCGTTGGTGTGGTAGACCTCGGGCGCGGGCGCACCGGTCAGGCGCGACCAGGTGCGCAGCGCGCGCACGCCGCCGACGCCGAGCAGGAGCTCCTGCTGGAGCCGGTGCTCGCCGCCGCCGCCGTAGAGGCGGTCGGTGACCTTGCGCGCGGCGTCGTCGTTCTCCGGCACGTCCGCGTCGAGCAGCAGCAGCGGCACGCGGCCGACCGTCGCGACGCGCACGTGCGCGTGCAGCACGCGCCCCGCGGGCAGGTCGATCGTGATGCGCGCGGGCGTGCCGTCGTCCTCGCGCAGCACCGTGAGCGGCAGGCCGTCCGGGTCGAGCACGGGGTAGGTCTCCGCCTGCCAGCCGTCCCGGGTGAGCGACTGCTTGAAGTACCCGGCGCCGTAGAGCAGGCCGACGCCGACGATCGGCACGCCCAGGTCGCTCGCGGACTTCAGGTGGTCGCCCGCGAGGATCCCGAGGCCCCCCGAGTACTGGGGCAGCACGGCCGTGATGCCGAACTCGGGCGAGAAGTAGGCGATCGACGCGGGCAGCGCCTCGCCGCCCGCGGCCTCGATCTCGCGCGAGCGCCACTGGTACCAGCGCTCACCCTCGCGGTACTCGCGCAGGTCGGCCGACGCCGCGCGCACGCGGTCGACGAACGCGCCGTCGCCCGCGAGCGCCGCGAGGCGCTCGGGCCCGAGCGCGCCGAGCATCGCGACGGGGTCGCGGTGGACCTCGTCCCACAGCGCCGGGTCGACGCCCGAGAAGAGGTCGGCGGTCGGGGTGTGCCACGACCAGCGCAGGTTGTGCGCGAGCTCGTCGAGGGGCGCGAGCGCGGCGGGCAGCAGGGTGCGGACGGTGAATCGTCGGATGGCTCTCACGGATCGACCTTACGCAGATCGACCTGGGAGCACACCCCTGAGCGCGTGCTCGTCGTGCAACGGTCGTGTGAACTCTGCGGTCGCCGACGCGCGGCGGGGCCCACCTGGTGCGTGGACCGGCCCCGGCTCGTTAGGTTGGGGCACGTGAGCAGCCCCACCGCACCCGTGCCCTCCCCCGCCCCGCGCGTCCCGATCGGACGCATCCCGGTCGTGGAGGTCTCCCCGACGATCGAGGACGGACGCTGGCCGACCAAGGCCGTGGTCGGCGAGGCCGTCCCCGTCGAGGCGACCGTGTTCCGCGAGGGTCACGACGCGGTCGGCGCGACCGCCGTGCTCGTCGGACCGGACGGCCGTGACCACTCGTGGGCCACGATGGCGGACGTCGCGCCCGGCCTCGACCGGTTCCGTGCCCTCGTGCGCCCCGACGCGCAGGGCGACTGGTCGTTCCGGGTCGAGGGGTGGTCCGACCCGTACGCGACGTGGGCGCACGACGCGAGCGTCAAGATCGCCGCGGGCGTCGACGTCGCGCTCATGCTCGCGGAGGGGGTGCGCCTGTTCGACCGCGTGCTCGCCGAGACGTCGCCCACGGCCGCGGACGGCGCGCTGCTGGCCCTGACCTGCGAGGCGCTCGACGACGTGTCGCGCCCGCCCGAGGCCCGCCTGGCCGCGGCCACGTCGCCCGAGGTGCGCGCGGCGCTCGGTCGCGCCCCGCTGCGGGACCACGTGTCGCCGTCCGCCACCTACCCGCTCGTGGTGCACCGGCCGCTCGCCCTGGCCGGGTCCTGGTACGAGATGTTCCCGCGGTCGGAGGGGGCGCGTCGGCTCAAGGACGGGTCGTGGCGCTCGGGCACGTTCACGAGCGCGGCGCGCCGGCTGCCCGCGATCGCGGCGATGGGCTTCGACGTCGTCTACCTCACGCCCGTGCACCCGATCGGCACGACCCACCGCAAGGGCCGCAACAACTCGCTCGAGGCGCGCCCGGACGACCCGGGGTCGCCGTACGCGATCGGGTCGAAGGACGGCGGGCACGACGCGATCCACCCCGAGCTCGGCAGCGAGCGGACGTTCAAGGCGTTCGTGCGCGAGGCTCGCCGGTGCGGTCTCGAGGTCGCGCTCGACCTCGCGCTGCAGTGCTCGCCCGACCACCCGTGGGTCGCCGAGCACCCCGAGTGGTTCACGACGCGCGCCGACGGCACGATCGCGTACGCCGAGAACCCGCCCAAGAAGTACCAGGACATCTACCCCCTGAACTTCGACAACGACCCCGAGGGCATCTACGCCGAGATCCTGCGGGTCGTGCGCGTGTGGATCGCGCGCGGCGTGACCGCGTTCCGGGTCGACAACCCGCACACCAAGCCGCTGAGCTTCTGGGAGCGGCTGCTCGCGGAGGTCCGCGCGAGCAACCCCGAGGTGCTGTTCCTCTCGGAGGCGTTCACGCGGCCCGCGATGATGCGCACGCTCGCGGCCGTCGGGTTCCACCAGTCGTACACGTACTTCACGTGGCGCAACACCAAGGCCGAGGTCGAGGAGTACCTCGCGACGGTCGCGGGTCCCGAGGGGGCCGTCATGCGCCCGAGCTTCTGGCCCACGACGCACGACATCCTGCCGCCGTACCTGCAGCACGGCGGCGTCGCCGGGTTCGCGGTGCGCGCGGTGCTCGCGGCGCTCGGGTCCCCCACGTGGGGCGTCTACTCGGGGTACGAGCTCGCGGAGAACGTCCCGCGCCCCGGCGTCGAGGAGCAGATCGACAACGAGAAGTACGAGCTCAAGCCGCGCGACTGGGCGGCGGCCGACGAGGTCGGGATCGCGACGCTCCTGACCCGGCTCAACGAGATCCGGCGCGCCCACCCGTCGTTGCAGCAGCTGCGCAACGTGACCGTGCACCCCACGTCGAACGACCAGGTCGTCGCGTTCTCGCGGCACCTGCCTGCGGCGCACCACCCCGAGGGCCGCGACGAGACCGTGATCGTCGTCGTCAACCTCGACCCCTGGAACACGCAGGAGGCGACGGTCGAGCTGGGCGACGTGCCATCGTTCGTCGCGCACGACGTGCTCTCGGGCGCCACCTACGGGTGGGGGTCGCGACCGTACGTGCGGCTCGACCCGCAGGTGCAGGTCGCGCACGTCATCGAGGTCGAACCGATCTCCGGAGGTGCCGCATGACGTCGCCCGAGCCGTCGCGCACGCCCGCGACCGCCCCCATCCCCGTCGGCGCGCTGCCCCCGCGACGCCAGCCGACACCGCCCGCACGCTCGCGGCGCGGCCTGTCCGACGACCCGCACTGGTACAAGACCGCGGTCTTCTACGAGGTCATGATCCGCTCGTTCTCGGACTCGACCGACAACGGGGCGGGCGACCTGCGCGGGTTGGTCGACCGCCTCGACTACCTCGAGTGGCTCGGCGTCGACTGCCTGTGGCTGCCGCCGTTCTTCCCGTCGCCGCTGCGCGACGGCGGGTACGACGTCGCCGACTACACGGCGGTCGCCGCCCAGTACGGGACCATGGCCGACTTCACGGACCTCGTGGAGGCCGCGCACGCGCGCGGGATCCGCGTCGTGATCGACCTCGTCATGAACCACACGAGCGACCAGCACCCCTGGTTCCAGGCGTCGCGCTCGGACCCGGAGGGCCCGTACGGCGACTTCTACGTGTGGTCGGACACCGACGAGCGGTACCGCGACGCGCGCATCATCTTCGTCGACACCGAGTCGTCGAACTGGACGTTCGACCCGGTGCGCCGGCAGTACTTCTGGCACCGGTTCTTCTCGCACCAGCCCGACCTGAACTTCGAGAACCCGCGCGTGGCCGAGGCCATGATCGACGTCGCCCGGTACTGGCTCCAGGTGGGCGTCGACGGGTTCCGCCTCGACGCCGTGCCGTACCTGTTCGAGGACGAGGGCACCAACTGCGAGAACCTGCCCGCGACGCACGAGTTCCTGCGGCGCGTGCGGCGCATGGTCGACACCGAGTTCCCGGGCCGGATCATGCTCGCCGAGGCGAACCAGTGGCCGAACGAGGTCGTCGACTACTTCGGCACCGACGACGACCCCGAGTGCCACATGTGCTTCCACTTCCCCGTGATGCCGCGCATCTTCTCGTCGCTGCGCGACCAGCGCGCGAGCGCGATCCTCGACATCCTCGCCGACACCCCTGCGATCCCCGCCGCCGGGCAGTGGTCGACGTTCCTGCGCAACCACGACGAGCTCACGCTCGAGATGGTCTCGACCGAGGAGCGCGCGGCGATGTACGGCTGGTACGCGCCCGACCCGCGCATGCGCGCCAACGTCGGGATCCGGCGTCGGCTCGCCCCGCTGCTCGACAACTCGCGCGCCGAGATCCAGCTCGCGCACGCGCTGCTGCTGTCGCTGCCGGGCTCCCCGTGCCTGTACTACGGCGACGAGATCGGCATGGGCGACAACATCTGGCTCCCCGACCGGGACGCTGTGCGCACCCCCATGCAGTGGACCCCCGACCGCAACGCCGGGTTCTCGACCGCCGACCCCGGCAAGCTCTACCTGCCGGTCGTGCAGTCCCTCGTGCACCACTACCAGCACACCAACGTCGAGGCGCAGCTCGCGCAACCCACGTCGCTGCTGCACTGGGTGCACGGCATGCTCACGGTCCGCCGCGAGCACCCCACGTTCGGCACCGGGGACTTCACGCCCGTGCGCGCCGACGACGAGGCGGTGCTCGCGTTCCTGCGACGCTCGCCCGAGGAGACGCTGCTGTGCGTCGCGAACCTGTCCACGACGGCGCGCGGCACGACCCTGCACCTGCCCGGGCTCGAGGGGGCGAAGATCTCCGACGTGTTCGGCGGCGCGTCGTTCCCCTCGGTGAGCGAGCAGGGCGAGGTCGTGATCACGTTGGGCTCCCGGGACTTCTACTGGCTCACCGTGTCCTGACCGGGAGGACCGCACGAGCCACCACCGACGAACGACGAGGCGATCCGTGGACGAGACCCCCCGTGTGCTCGGCGAGGCGCAGCGCGTGCCGCCGCCCGACGACGACCTGCTCGCGCTCCTCGACCCGTGGATGCGCGCACGTCGCTGGTACCCCGTCAAGGGCGTCGACGTCGCGCACGTGCCCTGGATCTCGTTCGCGCTGCCCGCCCCCGCCCCGCTGCGCATCGAGCTGCACCTGCTGCGGCTCGTCGGCGACGGCGTCGAGCTCGTCGTCCAGGTCCCGCTCATCCTCGCCCCCGCAGGGACCGCGCCCGACGCCGCGGACGACCCCCGCGTCGTCGGACACCTCGAGACCCCCGACGGCCCCGTCACGGTGCACGACGGCGCGACGCACCCCGCGCTCTGGACCGCCGTCCTCGCAGCGTCCCAGTGGGAGGACGGCGCAGGCGGCCCCGAGCCCGACCCCGACCTCACCGGCGGGCGGGCCCTGACCGTCGAGCAGTCCAACAGCTCGGTACTCCTGCCCGCCGTGGCCGGCGGCACGATGCTCAAGGTCGTGCGCGCCGTCGCGATCGGCCCCAACCCCGACGTCACGATCCCCCGGGCGCTCGCTGCCCACGGCTGGCGGGGCGTCCCGCGCCCCCTCGCCTGGCTCACCGCGACCTGGGCGGAGTCCGACGTGCCGGCCGAGCACGACTCGGTGACCGGGCTCGGCCCCGACCGCACGGCCCACCTCGCCGTGCTCACCGAGTTCGTCGCGGGCGGCCGCGACGGGTTCGACCTCGCGTGCTCCTACGCGCGCCAGGACCAGTCGTTCACCGAGCTCTCCGCCGACCTCGGCCGTGTCGTGGCCGACATGCACGCGGCGCTCGCGGGCGCGTTCGAGCCCGGCCCGCTGCTCGACGCCGGGTGGCTCGTCGACGACCTGCGCCGCCGCGCCGCCGAGGCCGTCGCGAAGGCGCCCGTGCTCTCGCGGCGCGCGGCCGAGATCGTCGGGTTCCTCGACGCGGCCGAGGGGCGTCTCGCCCGCATCGACGCCCCGATCCGGATGCAGCACGTGCACGGCGACCTGCACCTGGGCCAGGTCCTGCACTCGCGCGACCACGGCTGGAAGGTGCTCGACTTCGAGGGCGAACCGCTGCGCCCCGTCGCCGAGCGCACGCGCGCCGACCTCGCGCTCCGCGACGTCGCCGGGATGGTGCGCTCGTTCGACTACGCGGCCGCGGTCGGCCGCCCGGGCGATCCCACCTGGGACGTGCGCGCCCGCGACGCGTTCCTCGAGGCGTACCGCGTCGCGACCGGGGCCTCGGACGCCGAGGCCGAGGCCGCGCAGACCATCGTGCGCATCCTCGCGCTCGACAAGGCGCTCTACGAGGTCGTGTACGAGTCCCGCAACCGCCCCGACTGGACGTGGATCCCGCTCGACGCGGTCGACCGGATCCTCAGCGGCCGGACCTGACGCCGCGGCCGACGCCGCGCAGGCCGCGGCTCGTCAGCCGTGTCGACCCGTGGTCACCCCTGCTCGCCCCTGGTCACGGCCCGCACAGGTCGTTGGTCGAGCGCAGCACCAGCGGGTCCGTGAACGCCGCGGGGTCGACGTCGCCGGGCGCCGTCACGCGGAACGTGACCGACTCGCCCGGCAGGAGCGTCACGAGCATGTCGTCGACCGTCGCGTCCGGGTGCGCGCGGTCCACGAGCAGGCTCACGTCGCGCACCAGGTTCCGGGCGGTCACCGTGACCGCGAGCGTGACGTCGGCACCGGACGACGGACCGGACGCGGAGGTGTCAGGAGTCACCTCGACGTCGAGGTCGGCGGCCGCGAGCGCCGAGTCGCGGGGCTCGGCGACGAACCAGAGCCCGCGCACGCCGTCGAGCTCGGCCACGAGGAGCTCGGCGCCGGGGTCCCCGACCGCGGCGACGTCGTGGGGCACGGGGACGCTCACAACCCCGCGGTCCTCGACGGCGACGAGCACGCGCGCGCTGGCGAGCTCGGAGCCGTCGAACCCGAGACGGCGCAGCACGAGGTCACCCGACCACGGCGCGGACGTGTCGTTCACGACCACGACCTCGAGCCTCGTCGGTCCCCCGGGGACGACGGGCCCGCCGTCGCGGGACCGCGGCTGGAACGTCACGAGGCGGTCGGCGTGCGCGTGCGCGAGCGCGTGCAGCAGCGGCTTGGCACGGCCGTCGCCGTCGACCGCGGACCACGAGACCACCGGCCAGCAGTCGTTGAGCTGCCACATGATCGACCCGGCGCAGCGCGGCGACCACGAGCGCAGGTGCTCGACCGCGGCCTGGACGGCGACCGCCTGGTTGAGCTGCATCGCCCAGTGCCAGCCCGGCATGTCCTGCGGCAGCCGCAGGTGCGGCACGAGCCCGTCGGTGAGCTTGTCGTTGCCCTGCGCCGCCTTCTGGTGCACCTGCATGCCGGGCGACTCGGGCGTGAGCGGGTCGTCGCTCACGGCGCGCGTGAGCGTGGTCCACGCGGGCGGCGCCTGCCACCCGAACTCGGCGCAGAACCGGGGCACGACCTCGCGGTAGGTGGGCCAGTCCCGGCGGTTCCACTGCTCCCACAGGTGCACCGACCCGTGGTCGGGGTCGTTCGGGTGCCGGTCGAACGTGCCGGACCACGGCGACCCGGGCGTGTACGGGCGGTCCGGGTCGAGCTCGGCGACGATGCCGGGCAGCAGCTCGGTGTAGTACCCGAGGCCCCAGGTGCGGCCGTCGAGGCGCGCCTCCCAGCCCCAGTCCTGGTGGCCCCACAGGTTCTCGTTGTTGCCGTTCCACAGCACGAGGCACGGGTGCGCGGCCAGTCGGGCGACGTGCTCGCGGGCCTCTGCCTCGACCTCGGAGGCCAGCGGCTCCTCCTCGGCGTACGCGGCGCACGCGAACAGGAAGTCCTGCCACGTCATGAGGCCGCGCTCGTCGCACAGGTCGTAGAAGTCGTCGTCCTCGTAGATGCCGCCGCCCCACACGCGCAGCAGGTTGATCCCGGCCTGCTCAGCCTGCGCGATGCGCGCGGCGTACCGCTCGCGGGTCACGCGGTGCGGGAAGACGTCGTCCGGGATCCAGTTGGCGCCCTTGACGAAGACCGGCCGGCCGTTGACCACGAACCGGAACGACGTGCCGTGCTCGTCGGGCTCGATCTCGAGCGCGACCTGCCGGAACCCGACGCGCCCGGCCCAGGTCGCGAGCGACGCGCCCGTCGCCGCGTCGGTCCCGGCATGGGAGTCGGTCCCGGTGTCGGACGACGTCGCCGCCGCGCGCAGCCCGACCGTGACGTCGCTCAACGGCTGGTCCCCGTACCCGCGCGGCCACCAGAGCGCCGCGTCGGGGACGTCGACCACGACGACCACGGAGGACTCGTCCGGGGCCAGGGTCGCGGACGCCGTCCGCGACCCTGGCCCGGAACCCGCAGGGCCGACCAGGGAGACGTCCACCACGAGCGGCTCCGCGGCGGTGCCGACGGTGCTCGCGGGTTCCGCACGCTCGACCTCGACGTGCACCTCGACCCGGCCCGGAGCGCTCGTCGCGGGCGAGCCCGGCCCGGCTGCGTCGTCCGACAGCGTGACCGACGCGAGCGGACGCACCCCGGCGATGCGCGCGGTCGACCACGAGTGCAACGACACCGGGCGCCAGATGCCGACCGTCGCGGCGTCGATGCCCCAGTCCCACCCGAAGTTGCACGCGGACTTGCGCATCGCGTTGAACGGGTGGTGGTTGACCTGCGGGCGGTAGCCGAGCGCGAGCGACTGCGCGTCCGCGTACCGCACGGGCGACGCGAACCGGACGACGAGCTCGTTGGTGCCGTCGACGAGCCGACCCGCGACGGGCACCCGGTACGAGCGGTGCTGGTTCGCGGTGCGGGCGACGACCGCGCCGTTGAGCAGGACCGTCGCGACGGTGTCGAGGCCCTCGAGCACGAGGTCGTGGTGGTCGTGCCCGCACGCCGACCAGTCGAACGTCGTCCGGTACTCCCAGTCGCAGCTGCCGATCCAGGCGAGCAGCCGCTCGTTGTCGTCGAGGTACGGGTCGGGGATCAGCCCGGCCGCGTGCAGGTCGGTGTGGACTGTCCCGGGGACGGTCGCGGGGACCGTCACCCCCGCCACCGACTCGTGCACCCGCCCGCCCGTCGCGCGGACCGTCCACCCGTCGTGGAGCGGTCGCGTCCTCGGCGGCACGGTGCTGACCTCGGTCGACGTCGTTGTCGTGATCACGTGCTCTCCTGACTCTCGGAGCCTTGCGAGGGCGATCATCGCACCCGCGGCTGACAGCGAGGGCCGTTTCGGGGCGTCGAGACGAACCCGTGACCGCCCCGACACACGATCGTCACTGCGAGGCGACCGGTGACGTGGAAAGGTGAGCGCATGGCCCCGCTCCCCGACGACGCCCCCGACCTGCACCCCGTGCCGGCCGCACCCGAGGTCCTTGCCGCGGTCGCCGCCGGGCGGCACCACGACCCGCACGCGGTCCTCGGGCCGCACCTCGACCCGGACGCCGGGACCGCCACGGTCCGCGTGCTGCGACCGCTCGCCGACGAGGTCACGGTCCACGCGCAGGACGGCGACCACCCCGCCCGCCACGAGCAGGACGGGATCTGGGTCACCGTCCTCGAGGCCCCCGCCGACGACCTCGGCGTGCACGCGCCCGACTACCGGGTCAGCGCCCGCTACGGCGACGACGTCGTCCACGGCGACGACCCGTACCGGTTCCTGCCCACGCTCGGCGAGGTCGACGAGCACCTCGTGCGCGAGGGCCGCCACGAGGAGCTCTGGACCGTGCTCGGCGCGAACCCGCGCGAGTACCCGAGCGTCCTCGGCCGCGTGCACGGCACGTCGTTCGCCGTGTGGGCGCCCAACGCGCTCGCGGTCCGCGTGATCGGCGACTTCAACGGCTGGGGCGGCCCGAGCCACGCGATGCGCTCGCTCGGCTCGAGCGGGGTCTGGGAGATCTTCGCGCCGGGACTCGGGGCGGGCACGCGCTACAAGTTCGAGATCCTCACGCCCGACGGCTCGTGGGTGCAGAAGGCCGACCCGCTCGCCAAGGGCACCGAGGTGCCGCCCGCGACGGGCAGCGTCGTCGTCGCGAGCGACTTCACGTGGTCGGACGACGCGTGGCTGGCAGCCCGGGCCTCGACCGACCCGCACGCCGGACCCATGAGCGTGTACGAGGTGCACCTCGGGTCGTGGCGCCCGGGCCTGACGTACCGCGAGCTCGCGGAGCAGCTCACCGCGTACGTCGTCGAGAACGGGTTCACGCACGTCGAGCTCATGCCCGTGGCCGAGCACCCGTTCGGCGGCTCCTGGGGCTACCAGGTGACGGGGTACTACGCGCCGTCCTCCCGGTTCGGGCACCCCGACGACTTCCGTCACCTGGTCGACGCGCTGCACGCCGCGGGCGTGGGCGTGGTGCTCGACTGGGTGCCGGCGCACTTCCCCAAGGACTCGTGGGCGCTGGCCCGGTTCGACGGGCTCCCGCTGTACGAGCACCCCGACCCGCTGCGCGGCGAGCAGCCCGACTGGGGCACGTACGTGTTCGACTTCGGCCGCCCCGAGGTGCGCAACTTCCTCGTCGCGAACGCGACGTACTGGCTCGAGGAGTTCCACGTCGACGCGCTGCGCGTGGACGCGGTCGCCTCGATGCTCTACCTGGACTACTCGCGCGAGCCGGGCCAGTGGCACCCCAACGCCCAGGGCGGGCGCGAGAACCTCGAGGCGATCGCGTTCCTGCAGGAGGCCAACGCGACGGCCTACCGCCGCACCCCCGGCGTCATGATGATCGCCGAGGAGTCGACCGCGTGGCCGGGCGTGACGCGCCCCACGAACGCCGACGGCCTCGGGTTCGGGCTCAAGTGGAACATGGGCTGGATGAACGACACGCTGCGCTACCTCGCGCAGTCCCCCGTCAACCGGCGCTACCACCACCACCAGGCGACGTTCTCGCTCGTGTACGCCTACTCGGAGCAGTTCGTGCTGCCGCTGAGCCACGACGAGGTCGTGCACGGCAAGGGGTCGCTGTACGGCAAGATGCCCGGCGACGCATGGCAGAAGCGTGCGGGCGTGCGGGCGCTGCTCGCCTACCAGTGGTCGCACCCGGGCAAGCAGCTGCTGTTCATGGGCGGCGAGCTCGCGCAGCCGACCGAGTGGGACGAGGTCGCGGGGATCGACTGGGGCCTGCTGCAGGATCCCGCGCACGCGGGCGTGCAGCGGCTCGTGCGCGACCTCAACGCCGTGTACCGGTCGACCCCCGCGCTGTGGGAGCTCGACTTCGACCCCGCGGGCTTCGAGTGGCTCGCCTCGGACGACGCCGACCACAACGTGCTCGCCTACGTGCGCCGCGACCGCGCGGGCACCGAGGTCGCGGTCGTCGTGAACTTCGCGGGCGTCCCGCACGAGGGCTACCGCCTGGGGCTGCCCGCGCGCGGCCGCTGGCGCGAGGTGCTCAACAGCGACGCCGAGGTGTACGGCGGCTCGGGCGTCGGCAACCTCGGCCACGTCGAGGCGGAGGCGGTGCCGCACGCGGGCCGCGCGTTCTCCGCGCGGCTCCGCGTGCCCCCGTTGGGTGTGCTCTACCTCGTGCGCGAGCCCGGCGACGCCGCTCTCTCGAGCAACACCTCAGCCGCTCTCTAGAGCGACGCCTCGGTGGAGCGCTCACTCGGTAGGGCGACCAGTCAGTAGAGCGACACGGCGAGGCGCTGGCGCGCCTTGCCGACGCGCGGGTCCGTCGTGCCCACGACCTCGAAGTACTCGAGCAGGCGTACCCGCACGCTCTCCTTGGTGTCGGCGTCCGCGCCCGGCAGCAGGTCGAGCAGCCGCCCGAAGGCGTCCTCGACCTTGCCGCCCAGCAGGTCCATGTCGGCGACCGCGAGCTGGGCGTCGACGTCGGACGGCGCGTCGGCGGCGGCCGTGCGCACCGCCGCGAGGTCCGCACCCGCGGTGCGCTGCATGAGGTGGACCTGCGCGAGACCGGCCCGCGCCATGTCGTCCTTGGGGTCCTGCCTGGTCGCGGTGACGTAGGCGGCCTCGGCCGCGTCGAGGTCGCCGCGCTCGATCGCGTCGTACGCCTCCTGGTGCAGGGGCGGCAGCGGCTCCTCGACGGGTTCGGCGACCTCCGCGGTCGCGGCCGCCTCGCCCGCGAGCGGGGCGCGCCCCGTGACGCCGTTGGCCTCGGCGGCGGCGAGAACCTGGTCGATCACGTCGCGCATCTGCTCGACGGGCGCCCCGCCCTGGAACAGCGGGACCGGCTGACCGCCGAGCACCGCGACGACCGTGGGCACGCCCTGGACCTGGAACGCCGCGACGACCTGCGGGTACGCCTCAGCGTCGACGCGCGCGAGCAGGAACCTGCCCGCGTACTCGTCGGCGAGCGCACCGAGGTCGGCACCGACCTGCGCGTTGGCCTGGTCCGTCGGGATCCACAGCAGGACGATCACCGGGTAGGTGGTCGAGTCCTGGACCACCTGGGCGAACGTCTCGTCGGTGACGTCGACGACGTACCCGCCCGCCGACGGCGCGCCGCCGGGCTCGCCCGGGGGCGGGGACTTGGGGCGGTTCAGCGCGGCGAGGTCGACCGCGCCGCGCACGTCGAACGAGGACTGGGAGTTGGCTTCGCTCATGCGAGCATCCTAGGCGGGTGCCCGCCCCTCGCTCAGTTCGTGACCTTCGTGAGCACGAGCTGCGCGCCCAGGACGGTCGGCTTCGCGTCCGCACCCGCCGGCGGGACGTAGATCGCGACGGTCGCCAGGCCGGACAACTTGAGCGAGTTGGTCGGGTCCTTCGCGAGCAGCGCCTTCTCCGTGTCGGTCTGCGGCGTGATCTTCGCGCCCTCGGGAGCCTTCCACGTCTCCTGACCGGTCATCGCGCCGATGACGAGCGCGCCGCCGTCAGTCGTGGCGATCGCCCGGATGTCGTCGTCCACGGGCGAGAACTTCTCCGTCCACGTGCCCTCGACGTCGTCGAGGGCCTTGGTGGCCTTCGCCTTCTGCTCGGCACGGTCCTGCCGGAACCGGTCGTCCGCCCAGCTCTTCGCGAACTCGGAGTCCTTGCCGAGGTTGAGCACGTCGACGTACTGCGAGAACGCGTCCTGCGGGGAGAGCAGCAGCTCGTCCGAGTCGAGCGGTACGGCCGCGCTCCCGACGCTCGGCTCGGCGAACGGCGGCAGCTCGACCCCGGGGAACAGTCGGACCCAGGACCACAGCTTGTAGGGCGAGCGGGCCGAGGCCTGCTCGTAGGCCAGCAGCCGCGGCAGCTCGCCGTCGCCCGCCTCGACGGTGACCCCGAGGCTCGTGCGGGGCCACGTGACCGTCGTCGAGACGACGTTCTGCTGCATCTCGTCCGGGAGCACCGTGAGCAGCTCGTCGTTCTTCGCCCGCACCGCCGCCTTGAGCTGCGCGGAGCGCATCGTGAGGGCGGGCCCGGTCACGCGCTCGTCGAGTCCCCTGCTGTCCATGGCCTCGTCGGCGGCGTCGAGCACCGCACCGACCTCCGTGCTCACGGCCACGGTCTGCTCGACCGTGAGGTCGGGTCCGGGGACCGCGGGGACCGCGTCGGGGTCGGGCGTCGGGAGATCGGCGGCGCAGCCACCGAGCAGCAGCCCGAGGGTCAGGGTCGCGGCCGCGGCGGCGGCTCCGCGGCGTGCCGTCGCTCGCGTGGTCATCGGGTACCTCCGTCGTTGTCGTCGTTCGGCGCGGTGTAGCCCCACGCCCGGCGCCACTCGTCGGCCGGGGCGGCAGGGCCCCGGGGAGCGTCGGGCGCAGCGTCTCCCGCGTCGGGTGCCGCACCGGCCGCACGGCCCGGTGCGTTCGCCCCGTCGGCCGAGGCACCAGCGTCGGCCGCAGCGTCCGTGGCCCGCGGGCCGGCCGTCCCGGTGCCGGTCGCACCCGTCCGCCTCGCGGACCGCGTGCGCGCCGCCGAGACGTCGGCCCCGTCCGCGACGTCGGCGGACGCTGATCCAGACGGCACCGCGTCGGAGGAAGCCACCTCTGGGGACGCTGCGTCGGCCGCGCGGCCACGCCGTCCCCGGCGGCGTCCTTCGGGCTCGGTCCCGGCGCTCGTGCGCCGGGACGAGGCCTCGCTGCGGGCCCGGTCACGCTCGGCCTGCTCGCGCTCGGCCTGCTCACGCAGCTCACGTCGCGTCAGGACGACCGGGCCCGCCACGTCAGGGCCGGGGGCGCCCGGGGCGGACGGCCTCGCGGACGACGCGGGGCGGGCAGGACGTCGCCGGGCGCGTCCCAGCAGCAGGAGCGCGACGCCGAGGACGACGAGGACGATCCCGGCCACGACGCCCGGGACGAACCACGGCGCGCTCGTCTCACGCGGCCACGTGAGCTCGAGCGTCGGCGGGGTCACGTCCTCGCCGACGCCTGCCGCGATCAGGCTCCATCGCCCGTCCTGGTCGGTCCAGCGCAGACTCGCGCTGCCCTCGCCGGAGGCCTCGACGAGCCACATGTCACTGCCCGCCGGGTCCGGACCGGCGAGTGCGGACCCGGCGCCCTCCGCGGCGGCACCCTCCGTCGCGGCGTCGGTCGGAGTGTCGGTCGCAGCATCTGTCGCAGCGCCGGTCGCCGTCGCGGCGGGCGAGGTCGTCGCCTCCGGCGTCGGGGTCCCGTCCACGCCCTCCGTCGCCGCGGCCGATCCGGACGGCGTCGGCGCGGCCGTCGACGGCGCCTCCGTCGTGGTCGCGAGCGTCTCCCAGTCCTGCAGCCCCGTCACCCGGGTCGCGGGAGACTCGCCCACCCACCCGGCCACGTCGACGTCACGGCCGATCGCGAGGGTCACGGGCTGGCCCCCGGGGGCGGTCGCACGGATCGTGACGTCGCCCGCGACGAGGTCGAGCACGCCGGGGTCGGTGACGAGCATGGTCGTGGACGCGTCGGCGGTCGCGGTCGCGGTGACCGTGTCGCTCTCTCTCCAGATCGTGGCCGTCGCGGTCCCGAGCGCCGCGGCCGCGAGGCCGAGCACGATCAGGACGACTCCGAGGATTCGTTGCAGCACCGAGTTTCCCTTCGTGGCGGACTCCCCAGGATAGTGGGGACGGCGAGGGCCCACGACGCCGGACCCGTCGCGACCTCGACGAACGCCTTCCGGCAGACCCCGGCCGGCCTCGGCGGGGGTCGAACGGAAGGGTCGCTCACAAACATCCTCGCAGGTCGCAGCCTCGGCGCGAGTGCTTCGGGCAACCCCATCGAGGCTACGCAAGTCCGCGTCCGGGCACTAGGGTGGGTCGCGACAACGCCCCTGATCGGGGCGCCGCGCGCGGGGCGTCCCCCACGTGCCGTCCCGCAACCCTGGAGGTCGACCCGGTGTCCGACGAGCGCTCACTGTTCCCCATCACGATGCGCGGCTACGACCGCATCCAGGTGGACAACCAGATCGCACGGCTCGAGCACGCCCTCGACGAGGCGCGCCGCCAGGTCGAGACCCTCGACCAGCGGCAGATGCAGCTCACGTCCGAGCTCGCAGACGCTCAGCGCAAGGCCAAGGAGTCCGACAAGCCGTCGTACTCGGGCCTGGGCTCGCGCATCGAGCAGCTCCTGCGCTCGGCCGAGGAGCAGTCCGCCGACATCCTCACGCAGGCGAACTCGCAGGCGGCCGACATCATGGCGCGCTCGAAGCTCTCGGCCGGCCAGGTGCGCTCGCGCGCCGAGAGCGAGGTCGCCGAGCTGCTCGCGTCGGCCCGCCGCGAGGCCGAGGAGATCCGCGCGACGACCGCCGCCGAGTCGGAGTCGACCCTCCTGGCCGCGCAGCGTCGCGCCGAGGAGTTCGTCGGCAGCGCCGAGCGCGAGGCGGCACGCATCCAGAGTGCGCTCACGGCCGAGGAGAACGAGCGCCGGGCCAGCCTCGAGCGCGACCTCGGCACGCTGCGTGCCGTCACGGAGCGCGAGACGACCGAGCTGCGCGTCGCGACCGAGCGCGAGGCCACCGAGCTGCGCGCCCGCGTGACGGCCGAGGTCGCCGAGCTCCGCGAGAACGCCGAGACCGAGTCGGCCGACCTCCTCGACCGCACGCGCCGCGAGGTCGACCGTCAGGTCGCCGAGGCCCGCAAGGCCGCCGAGGACGCCGCGAACGCGGTGACCTCCGAGATGGAGGACCTGCGCGACCAGGCGCGGACCGCGCTCGCCGACGCCCAGCTCGAGGTCGCCCGCCGCCGCGAGGAGGCCGAGCGCGAGAACGCCGAGCGTCACGCGACCGCGAAGGCCGAGACCGACCGTCTCGTCGCGACCGCCGAGGAGCACGCCGCGGACGCCGAGAAGCGGGTCGCGCTCGCGCTCGAGCAGGCCGAGAAGGTCCGTGGCGAGTCCGACGCCTACGTGCGCGACCAGCTCGCCGCGGCCCGCAAGAACGCCGACGCGATCATCAGCGAGGCGCGCGAGTTCGCGGAGCAGACGGTCGCCGACGCGAACGTCGAGGCCGAGGCCCAGCGCGCGAGCGCCCAGCGTCAGCTCGAGGACCTCACGCGCCAGCACGACTCGATCAACACGTACCTCGGCGAGCTGCGATCGCTGCTCGGCGACGAGAAGGGCGGGGAGCCAGCCGAGGCGGAGAAGCAGGGCGCCAAGCGCTCGGCCAAGCCTGCGCTCGCTCCGGCCAAGGCCGGCGGGTCCGGCACCCCGGCGCAGCGTGCCCGCGCCGCCGCGACCGCGACGCTCCTGACCGCCGAGTTCCCCGTGGTCGACGGCGAGATCGTCGACGATGCGGACGACACGGACGACGCCGAGACGCCCGCCGCCGAGCCGGCGCGCGAGGAGGCTTCGGCCTCCCGCCGCACGCCCACCGCCTGACGGACGTCGTGGACGAGCGCCCCGGGTCCGACCCGGCCGACGTCGCCGCCTGGCGCGCTGAGCGCACGGCGGCCGCCGAGGCGCGTGCCGCCGGGCTCGAGCGGCGGCGGCAGCGCGACTCGGCCGAGGCGGCCCGGGCGATCGAGGAGTTCCTGGTGCGCGCCCGCGCGCAGGGCGTCGAGCCCGTGCCGCTGCGGGCCCGCGGCTACCACGGGGACGCGACGTTCCGCACGGGGCTGCGGGGGTGGTACCTGCGGGCCAACCGCACCGTCGGGATCGATACCGACGGCCGGTTCTACGTCCTGAGCGTCCCCACCGGGCCGCTCACGTGGTTGCGCGGTGCCCGCCCCGCGGCGTCCGACCCCCCGCTCGTGTTGGGGGCCGGGGGCCGCGACGGCGAGTCGATCTCGATGGCCGACGCGCTCGAGAAGGTCCTCGACGCGGGCTGAGGGTCAGTGCGCCGAGGCGCGTGCGACGAGGTCGGCGAGCGCCTCGGCGACCTGAGCGGGCCGCTCGACCGCGCTGAGGTGCCCGGCACCCGGCACGATCACGAGCTCGGCGTCGCGCCGCGCGACGACCATGTGCTCGGCCGCGCTCACGGGCGACATGACGTCCTCGTCGCCCACGAGCACGAGCACGGGCCCGGCGACGTCGTGGATGACGTGGGTGCGGTCCGGGCGGGCTGCCATCGCCCGCTGGGACCACGCGACGCCGTCCGCGCGCTGCGCCCGGATCCAGGACTCCACGAGCGGGACGATGCGCGGCTGCTCGGCGCGCGTCGTGTCGCCCACGAGCGTGGCGACCATGCCGAGCACGGCCGTCGTGTCACGCTCGGCCTCGACCTGGTGCGCGACGCGCAGCCGGTTCAGCCTCGCCTCGGGCGCGTCCGCGGTCGACTTGGTGTCGAGCAGGCCGAGGCCCGCGACGAACCCGGGGTGCCGCTCGGCGATCGCCATCGCGACGTACCCGCCCATCGAGAGGCCCGCGACGACCGCGCGATCGTAGCCGGCCGCACGCACGGCGGAGACGACCGCGTCGGCCGACGCCTCGAGGCCCGGGGTGCGCGGGCCGTCAGGGGCACGACCCATGCCGTGCAGGTCGGGCGCGAGCACCGTGAAGTCGCCGGGCATCGCGTCGACGGCGGACGCCCACATGCGGTGGTCGAGCGGGAACGCGTGCAGCAGGACCAGCGGCAGACCGTGCCCGTCCCGGAGGTTCACGACCTCGAGCGCCTGCGTCGTCGAACCTGCTGGAACCTGTCCGGTGGTCATCGTCGTCCCGTCCTCTCGTCGCTGGAACTCGATCCTTGCAGGGTCGGCGCGCCGCGTCGAACGCACGGGGCGGTCAGTCGGCCGTGCCGTCCGCACGCGACGCGGCGTACGTCTCCTGGTCGGTGCGCTCGGTGTCGGTGTCGGACGACGTCGCGCCCGTCCCGTCCCAGGTCGTCGGCAGCGGCGTGGGCCGGCTCGGGTCCACGTGCGCGACGATCTCGTCGAGCACGCGGCGCACCGACGGCTCCCCGACCCACAGGTGCTTGGCACCCTCGACGCCGATGACCTCCGCCTGCGGCACCCGCGCGAACCGCTCGCGCGCCTCGTCGGGCCGCAGGTAGTCGTCGAGCTCGGGCACGAGCACCACGAGGGGCTTGCCGAACGCGGCCCACCGGTCGAGGTCCTCGTCGGTCGCGCGGTGCAGCGGCGGTGCGAGCAGGATCGCACCCTCGACCGACGGGTCGGCGCCGTGCATGAGCGCGAGCTCGGTGCCGAACGACCACCCGACGAGCCAGCGGCGCGGCAGGTCGTGGAACTCGGCGAACTCGATCGCCGCGGCGACGTCGAACCGCTCGCCCGCTCCCCCGTCGAACGCTCCGTCGCTCGTGCCGCGTGGCGAGCTCGTCCCGCGCGTGTTGAACCGCAGCACCGCGAGGTCCGAGAGCGCCGGGAGCCGCCACGCGGCCTTGCGCAGCACGTGCGAGTCCATGTACCCGCCGTGCGTGGGCAACGGGTGCAGGGTCACGAGCGTCGCGACCGGGTCGCGGTCCGCGGGCAGCGCGAGCTCCCCGACGAGCGTGAGGCCGTCGGCGGTGTGCAGCTCGACCTCCTCCCGGCGGGCCGGGAGGACGGTCAGCGAGCGGATCGGGGTGCCGGGTGCGGCGTCCTGGGGCGTGGTCGTCGGGCTCGGCGCGTGGTCGGCGTCGGCAGGGCTCGCGTCGGCAGGTGTCGCGTCGGCAGGTGTCGTGTCGCTCATCGTGCCGAGCCTATCGGTGGTGCGTGCTGCGCGGTCGCTGTCGCGCCGTCCGGTCCGGACTGCCGCGTCCGGCCGTGACCCGCTCGGCCGTCAGACGCGAGGCCGGTCGTCGGGCGGCCGTCGGACGGCGGGCCGGGTCAGCGGCGTCGCGCCCGGGCCTGCCAGCAGGCCGAGTGCCAGTGCCGGCGGTCGGCGAGCCCCGCGTCGCGCCCGAACATCGAGTCGTTCGACCACGCGACGACGTGCGCGGTGCCGGGCACGACGTCCTGGCTGCACCCCGGGCACGTGTACGTCTTGGACGAGCTGCGGATCTTCTGCACGGTCCACTCGCCGTCGTCGGCCGACTCGGTGCGCCGACCACCGGTCGCGCGCTCGACGTCGAGGGGGACGTGCTCCGCTCCCCAGGGGCGGCGGCTGGATCGGCGTGACGACGGCATGCCCTCATTGTCCACGAGACCGGTCACGGCGACGGGTCACGGCAATCGGTCACTGCGATCGGTCACTGCGATCGGTCGCTGCGATCGGTCAGGCGAACGGCGTGACGGGCCGCCAGGCCGACGACGGGGCGACGGGGCAACTGGCGCAGCCGAGAGCCGACAGCCGACGCACAGGGTCGACCGCTAGAGTGTGCCGGTCCGGCGTCGGGCGCTCACCGCGTCCCGCGCCTCACCGACCGAAGGACTCCCCAGTGAAGCACCGCACCGCCCGCGGGATGACCGCGCTCGCGCTCGGAGCAGCCCTCGTGCTGACCGGATGCGCCGACGACTCCGACTCGACCGACGCGCCGAGCGCGACCTCGACCGACGCGGCGTCCGACACCCCGACCCCCACGGCCGAGGACGTCGCCGCCGTCGAGGCCGTCAAGGTCGAGGGCGATGCCGGCTCCGAGCCGACCGTCACGTTCGACAAGGGCCTCACGGTTTCCGTGCCGACCGCGACCGTCGTGACGCCCGGCACGGGCGCCGACCTCGAGGACGGCCAGAGCATCTCCATGGACTACGTCAGCTACACGGGCGCCGACGCGACCAAGGCCGGCTCGACGTACGAGGGCGACCCCGACACGATCATCCTCGGCGACCAGGGCATCATCCCCGCCCTCAACCAGGTGCTCGAGGGCCAGAAGGTCGGCGTGCGCGCCGTCATCGCCATCCCGGCGCAGGACCCGAGCACCGGCGAGGCGACCACGAGCGTGCTCGCGCTCGAGGTGACCGACGCGATCGACGTCCCCGACCGCGCCACGGGCGAGGCCGTGACCCCGCCGGCGGGCCTGCCGACCGTGACGCTCGACGACACCGGCAAGCCGAGCATCGAGATCCCGAAGGACTACGAGGAGCCGACCGAGCTCGTCGCGCAGACCCTCATCAAGGGTGACGGTGCGGTCGTCAAGGAGACCGACACGATCACCGCCCACTACACCGGGTGGCTCACCGACGGCACGCAGTTCGACTCGTCGTGGGACCGCGGTGCACCCGCGAGCTTCTCGCTGACGGGCGTCATCAAGGGCTGGACGCAGGGCCTCGCGGGCCAGACCGTCGGCAGCCAGGTGCTGCTGGTCATCCCGTCCGACCTGGGCTACGGCGAGACCGCGAGCGGGAGCATCCCGGCCAACTCGACCCTCGTGTTCGTCGTGGACATCCTCGCGGTCAACTGACGCACGCACCCGCACGGGGTCCGGTCCTTCGGGGCCGGGCCCCGTCGTCGTCTGCGGCCGTTCCCAGGACGCTCCCGGCGGACGCACGTAGGGTCGACGCATGAGCGAGGAGCGCGAGGTCCTGACCTGGGAGACGTTCGGCGTGGCGGTGCGCGAGCTCGCCGAGCAGGTGGTCGCGAGCGGGTTCGACCCCGACGTCGTGATCGCGGTCGCGCGCGGCGGGCTGCTGCCCGGCGGCGCGGTCGCGTACGCGCTGGGGACCAAGGGCGTGGGCACCCTCAACGTCGAGTTCTACACCGACATCGGCATGACGCTGCCCGACCCGCGCGTGCTCCCGCCGCTCATGGACACCTCCGAGCTGCCGGGGCTGAAGGTGCTGGTGGTCGACGACGTCGCCGACTCGGGCCGCACGCTCGCCCTCGTCATGGAGATGCTCGAGGGCCAGGCCGCCGAGGCGCGATCCGCGGTGCTCTACGCCAAGCCCCGCTCCGTCGTCCGCCCGGACTACTCGTGGAAGGACACGGACCTGTGGATCACGTTCCCGTGGTCCGCCGAGCCTCCCGTGGCCGGGGCGCGCGAGCGCCCGGCTGACTGAGCTCCGGGCATGCGAACGGCCCCGAGGTCCACCTCGGGGCCGTGCGCACGCGTAGGACTCAGAAGTCCCAGTCGTCGTCCTGCGTCGAGACGGCCTTGCCGATCACGTACGACGAGCCCGACCCCGAGAAGAAGTCGTGGTTCTCGTCCGCGTTGGGCGACAGCGCCGACAGGATCGCGGGGTTGACGTCGGTCTCGTCCTTGGGAAACAGCGCCTCGTAGCCCAGGTTCATGAGGGCCTTGTTGGCGTTGTAGCGCAGGAACTTCTTGACGTCCTCGGTCAGGCCGACGGAGTCGTAGAGGTCCGCGGTGTACTGGACCTCGTTGTCGTAGAGCTCGAAGAGCAGCTCGAACGTGTACGCCTTGAGGTCGTCGCGCTCCTCGGGCGTGAGCTTCTCGAGCCCCTTCTGGAACTTGTAGCCGATGTAGTACCCGTGCACGGCCTCGTCACGGATGATGAGCCGGATCAGGTCAGCGGTGTTCGTGAGCTTGGCGCGGCTCGACCAGTACATCGGCAGGTAGAAGCCCGAGTAGAACAGGAACGACTCGAGCAGCGTGCTCGCGACCTTGCGCTGCAGCGGCGAGTCGCCCTTGTAGTACTTCATGACGATCTCGGCCTTGCGTTGGAGGTTCTCGTTCTCTTCCGACCAGCGGAACGCCTCGTCGATGTCCTGCGTCGAGCACAGCGTCGAGAAGATCGACGAGTAGCTCTTGGCGTGCACCGACTCCATGAACGCGATGTTCGTGTAGACGGCCTCCTCGTGCGGCGTGATCGCGTCCGGGATCAGGCTCACGGCGCCCACGGTGCCCTGGATGGTGTCCAGGAGCGTGAGGCCGGTGAAGACGCGCATCGTGAGCGTCTTCTCCTCGGGCGTGAGCGTGTTCCACGAGGGGATGTCGTTCGACACCGGGACCTTCTCGGGCAGCCAGAAGTTGCCGACGAGGCGGTCCCAGACCTCGAGGTCCTTGTCGTCCTGGAGACGGTTCCAGTTGATCGCGGAGACGCGATCGATGAGCTTGAGCTTCCCGGTGGGGGTCATGAGTCCTTCTCTCTCTTCCCGGGTCACCGGGAGCCGGCGTCGGCGGCCCGGAGGCCGCCGACGCAGATGCTTTGCTTCATGCGAATCACAGCATGCAGCTGACGCAACCCTCCACCTCGGTCCCCTCGAGGGCCATCTGACGCACGCGGATGTAGTAGAGCGTCTTGATGCCCTTGCGCCACGCGTAGATCTGCGCCTGGTTGACCTCGCGGGTCGTCGCGGTGTCCTTGAAGAAGAGCGTGAGCGACAGTCCCTGGTCGACGTGCTGCGTCGCCGCGGCGTACGTGTCGATGATCTTCTTCCAGCCGATCTCGTACGCGTCGTCGTAGTACTCGAGGTTGTCGTTCGTCAGGTAGGGCGCCGGGTAGTACACGCGCCCGATCTTGCCCTCCTTGCGGATCTCGATCTTCGAGGCGACCGGGTGGATCGACGACGTCGAGTTGTTGATGTACGAGATCGAACCGGTCGGCGGGACCGCCTGGAGGTTCTGGTTGTACAGGCCGTGCTCCTGGACCGACGCCTTGAGCGCGAGCCAGTCCTCCTGCGTCGGCACGTGCACGCCGGCGTCGGCGAAGATCTCGGCCACGCGCGCCGTCTCGGGCACCCAGGCCTTCTCGGTGTACTTGTCGAAGTACTCCCCCGTCGCGTACTTCGAGGCCTCGAAGTTGTAGAACTTCTGGCCACGCTCGATCGCGAGGCGGTTCGACGCCGCGACCGCGTGGAACGCGACCGTGTAGAAGTAGATGTTCGTGAAGTCGATGCCCTCGTCCGACCCGTAGTGCACGCGCTCGCGCGCGAGGTAGCCGTGCAGGTTCATCTGCCCGAGGCCGATCGCGTGGCCGAGGTCGTTGGCGCGGCGGATCGACGGCACCGAGTCGATGCTCGTCTGGTCCGAGACCGCGGTGAGCGCGCGGATCGAGGTCTCGATCGTCTTCGCGAAGTCGGGCGAGTCCATGGCCTTGGCGATGTTGAGCGAGCCGAGGTTGCACGAGATGTCGCGGCCGACGTGGTCGTACGAGAGGTCCTCGGAGTACGTCGAGGGGGTCGCGACCTGGAGGATCTCCGAGCACAGGTTCGAGTGGGTGATGCGCCCGGCGACCGGGTTCTCGCGGTTGACCGTGTCCTCGAACATCACGTACGGGTAGCCCGACTCGAACTGCAGCTCGGCGAGGGTCTGGAAGAAGTGGCGCGCGTTGAGCTTGGTCTTGGTGATGCGCGCGTCGTCGACCATCTCGTCGTACTTCTCGGTGATCGAGATGTCGGCGAAGGGCTTGCCGTAGACGCGCTCGACGTCGTACGGCGAGAAGAGGTACATGTCCTCGTTCTTCTTGGCGAGCTCGAACGTGACGTCGGGGATCACGACGCCGAGCGAGAGCGTCTTGATGCGGATCTTCTCGTCCGCGTTCTCCCGCTTGGTGTCGAGGAACCGCATGATGTCGGGGTGGTGCGCGTTGAGGTACACCGCGCCGGCGCCCTGGCGCGCGCCGAGCTGGTTGGCGTACGAGAACGAGTCCTCGAGGAGCTTCATCACGGGGATGACGCCCGACGACTGGTTCTGGATCTTCTTGATCGGTGCGCCGTGCTCGCGCACGTTGCTCAGCAGCAGGGCGACGCCGCCGCCACGCTTGGAGAGCTGGAGCGCCGAGTTGATGCCGCGCGCGATCGACTCCATGTTGTCCTCGATGCGCAGCAGGAAGCACGAGACGGGCTCGCCGCGCTGCTTCTTGCCCGCGTTGAGGAACGTGGGCGTCGCGGGCTGGAACCGGCCCGAGATGATCTCCTCGACCATGTCGGTCGCGAACTGCTCGTCGCCCTGCGCGAGCGTGAGCGCGACCATGCACACGCGGTCCTCGAAGCGCTCGAGGTAGCGCTTGCCGTCGAACGTCTTGAGCGTGTAGCTCGTGTAGTACTTGAACGCGCCGAGGAACGTCTCGAAGCGGAACTTCTTCGAGTACGCGAACTGGAACAGCGTCTTGACGAACTCGCGGTCGTACCGGTCCAGGACCTCGGCCTCGTAGTACTCGTTCTCGACGAGGTAGTCGAGCTTCTCGTCGAGGTCGTGGAAGAACACGGTGTTCTGGTTCACGTGCTGACGGAAGTACTGGTGCGCCGCCTGACGGTCACGGTCGAACTGGATCTCGCCGTTCGGGCCGTACAGGTTCAGCATCGCGTTGAGCGCGTGGTAGTCGAGCTCGGTGCTCGCGAGCGTGACGGGGGTCGCCTGCTGCGAGGATCCGGCGCTCATGCCGGGATCCGTGACTGTCGTTGCCAAAATCGTCCCAATCCGTCGCGGACGCGCGTGACGTCCTCGGCTGTTCCCAGTAGTTCGAATGCGTAGAGGTAGGGCACGGCGCACTTGGCGGAGATGATGTCCCCCGCGATGCAGTACGCCTCGCCGAAGTTGGTGTTGCCCGCGGCGATGACGCCACGGATCAACGACCGGTTGTGTGGATCGTTCAAGAACTTCACGACCTGGCGGGGCACGGCCCCGCCCTCGTTCCCGCCCCCGTAGGTCGGGACCACCAGCACGTAGGGCTCCTCGACGGTGAGGAACCCGTCCGCGGGGCGCAGCGGGATCCGGTGCACCCCGATGCCCAGGTCACCGAGGTGGAGTCGCTGGACGAACCGGTGCGTGTTGTCCGAGACGCTCGAGAAGTAGACGAGGTCTCCCACGTCGCACCTCGCTCACTGCGCCGCGGCGCTGGCTGCTCGGGTTCTGCTGGACTGCTGCGTCGGCCGCGGGCGGGCGGCCGACGCGATGCCCCCGGAAGGGGCGGACGACGGGTGTCCCGTCAGGCGACGACGTCGGCCTTCGCCGCGAGGGCGCTGATCTGGTCCGGACGGAACCCCGACCAGTGCGTGTCGCCGGCGATGACGACGGGAGCCTGCATGTAGCCGAGGCCGCGGACGAGCTCGAGCGCCTCCGCGTCCTGGCTGATGTCGACGACCGAGTACTCGACGCCCTTCTTGTCGAGGGCTCGGTACGTCGCGTCGCACTGGACGCAGGCCGGCTTGCTGTAGACCGTGACGCTCATGTGAGTCTCCTCGTCTCGTGGGGGTCGAACCGGTCCTGGGAGAGGGAGGCTCAGGCCTCTGACCTCGAAGGACACGGATGGAACTACGATCGTGTGATTCACCGGAGACGATCTCTCCCCCGGCGTGAAAACCACTATACCTAGTGCTCGACGGTCCGCCACAGCACTACATGTCGTGTCGCGACTTCACCCGCCCGCGTCCGGCGAACCCGCGCGAGGAGCCCTCCGGACCGTGCTCACCATCATCCTCCGACCCTCTGACACGCCCTTCGCGCACCGCTGCGTCCACCGGTCCGTACGCGTGTCGCGCGCGGATTCGAGCGCTTCCCGGCACCCCGTCCACAGGGTGGGGAGAAGGGCCGTCCACAGCCTGCGGACGGTGCCACGCACGCGACGTCCGCGCCCTCGCCCGGACGCGCGACGGGGCCCCGGGCCTTCGCCCGGGGCCCCGTCGGAGCCGATCCTGTCGGTCACGTCACGCGGAACTCACGGCGTGTCGCCCTCACGGGCGTGTCGCGTCGGGGCGGGCAGCGTCCCCGTCGTGGCGAGCTCCCGGTACCAGTGCGCCGAGTCCTTCCAGGTGCGCTCCTGGGTCGCGTAGTCGACCCGGATGATGCCGAAGCGCCGGTCGTAGCCGTAGCCCCACTCGAAGTTGTCCAGGAGCGACCACGCGAAGTACCCGCGGACGTCGGCACCGCGGTCGATCGCGATCCCGACCGCGTCCACGTGGTCGTGCAGGTAGGCGACGCGGCGGTCGTCGTGCACGCGACCGTCCGGCGAGACCACGTCGTCGAACGCCGCGCCGTTCTCGGTCACCATGAGCGGCTGCTCGGGGTACGACTCCGCGATCGAGCACAGGAGCTCGGTCATCCCCGTGGGGTCGATGTTCCAGCCCATCGCCGTCGACGGCCCCGGCTGCTCGACGAACTCGACGTCGGTCACCCCGACCCACGGCGTCGCCGCCGACGCGCCGTGGCCGTCGTTCTGCTGCCGCTCGCCGTCGCCGTCGAAGTGCCGCACCGTGGCGGTCGAGTAGTAGTTGACCCCGAGCACGTCGATCGGCTGGCGCGTGATCGCGAGGTCGCCCTCCTGCACGAACGACCAGTCGCTCACGTGCGCGGTGTCGGCGAGCAGGTCGTCCGGGTACGCGCCCTCCAGGAGCGGGCCGAGGAACGCACGGTTCGCAAGCGCGTCGACCTTGCGCACCGCGTCGAGGTCGGCGGCGGACGACGGGTCGGCCGGCCGCGCGACGTGCAGGTTGAGCGTCACGGAGGTCTTCGCGTCCGCGCCGAGCTCGTCGCGGATCGCGAGGCATGCGAGACCGTGCGCGAGGTTGAGGTGGTGCACCGCCGCGAGGGCCGCGGCCGGCTCGGTGCGGCCCGGCGCGTGCACGCCGGACGCGTAGCCCAGGTAGGCCGAGCACCAGGGCTCGTTGAGGGTCGTCCACACGTCGACGCGATCGCCCAGCTCGCGCGCCATGCGGCGCGCGTACTCCGCGAACGCGTAGGCGGTCGAGCGCACGGCCCACCCGCCCTCGTCCTCGAGCTCCTGCGGCAGGTCCCAGTGGTAGAGCGTCACCACGGGCCTGACGCCCGCCTCGACGAGCGCGTCGACGAGCGTCGAGTAGAACGCGATGCCCTCATCGTTGAACGGCCCGCTGCCCCCGGGCTGGACGCGCGACCAGGAGATCGAGAAGCGGTACGCGTCGAGACCGAGGTCCGTGACGTGCTGCACGTCCTCGGGCCACCGGTGGTAGTGGTCGTCCGCGACGTCGCCCGTGTCGCCGTTGAGCGTGCGACCGGGTGTGTGGGAGTACGTGTCCCAGATCGAGGGCGTGCGGCCGCCCTCGGCCGCGGCACCCTCGATCTGGTACGCGGCGGTCGCCGACCCCCAGACGAAGCCGTCGGGGAAGCGGCGCAGCGCGGCGCCGGCGGGCTGTGTCGCCGACCCGACCTCCGCGGGCGCGCTCCCAGGGTGCGTGCTCTCGGCGGGCGTCAGGGCGGGCGGGGCGGCGTCGTTGCTCACGGTGCTCCTTGTGTCGAGGGGAAAGCAGTGGAAGCGCTCTCACGTATCGATTCGACAGCCTACCGGAGACCGGGCGCCGCGCGACCTGCCGCCGCGACGCCCGCGTCCGTCGGCCGGTCCCCAGGAAACGCGTCCTCGGGAAGACCGTCGTCACGAAGGCCATCATCCCGAAGGCCGTCGTCACGAAGGCGGTCGTCCCGAAGACCGTCGTCAGGAGCGATCCGGCACGGTCATGCCTCGGTCGCGAGCACCTCGACGCCTGCGCGCACCACCGACAACGGGCGCAGATCGGCGTCCACGACCACGACGTCGGCGCGGCGCCCGGCCTCGAGCGCCCCCACGTCGGTGCGCCCGAGCACCCCGGCGGGCGTGAGCGAGGCGGAGCGTACAGCGTCGACGAGAGCCACGCCGGCCTGCACGGTCTCGCGCACCACGTCGAGCAGGTGGTAGGTGCCCCCGGCGATCGCGCCGCCCTCGGTCAGGCGGGCGACGCCGTCCGCGACCGTGACCGACATCGGGCCCAGCTCGTACGAGCCGTCGGCCATCCCGGCAGCGGCCATCGCGTCGGTCACGAGCACGACGTTCTCGGCGCCGACCATGTCGAACACGCTGCGTGCGGTGCCGTGCGCGAGGTGCGTGCCGTCCGAGACGAGCTCGACCGCGAGCTCGCCGCGCGCGGCGGCCGCGAGGCACGCGGCGATCGGTCCGGGCTCGCGGTGGTGCAGCGGCCGCATGCCGTTGAACAGGTGCGTCGCCGTGGGACGCACGCCGCGCGCGGCCGCGCCCGAGGCGACGAGCGCCGCGAGCACCTGGACGATCGCGGCCTCGGTCTGCTCGGTCGAGGCGTCCGTGTGCCCGACCGACGGGACCGCGCCGACGCCGGCGAGCGCGTCGATCA
Organism: Sediminihabitans luteus; assembly: GCF_002797595.1. Classification (GTDB taxonomy): domain Bacteria; phylum Actinomycetota; class Actinomycetes; order Actinomycetales; family Cellulomonadaceae; genus Paraoerskovia; species Paraoerskovia lutea. The sequence goes on along the minus strand of NZ_PGFE01000004.1, from coordinate 275,187 downwards.
CGGAGTCGTCCCCCACGATCCCCGGCACCTCGGGCGCGATCGTCATGGTGCTCAGGTGACCACCCGCGGCACGGTCGATCGCCCGCACGAGCTCCGGGTCGCCCGCGAGCATGTCGGCAGGGTTCTGCGCACCGCAACGGACCTCCGACAGGAACGGACCCTCGAGGTGGATCCCGGCGAGGTCGCCCGCGTCGACGAGCTCGCCGAGCACCGCGGCCCGCGCGAGCAGCGTCGCGGGATCGGCCGTCACGAGCGAGCCGACGAGCGACGTCGTGCCGTGGCGCAGGTGCTCGCGCGCCGCGACGCGCGCCTCGTCGGAGGTCGTGGCGTCCGGAAAGCTCGCGCCGCCACCGCCGTGGCAGTGCACGTCCACGAGCCCGGGCAGCAGGACCGTCCCCTCGTCCGGCACGACCGCGGCGGCCACGACGTCCGCGTGACCCGACCGGTCGGCGTCCGCGGCCGGGCCCACCCACGTGATCTCGCTGCCGTCCACGACCACGACGCCGTCGTCGATCACGGAGTCGGGCGTCACGACGCGACCGCGGAGCGCGAACGGGGACGTCGCACCCGTGGGCGACGTCGCGGACGAGGGAACCGGGGCGGGCGTGGAGGTCATGCCTCCATTGTGGCGCACTTCCTCCGGGCCCTGCACAAAAGCCGGGACGAACCTCAGAAGAGACGCGAGTCGACGTCGTCGACGCCCTTCATGGCGTCGTAGTCGAGGATGAGGCACTCGATGCCGCGGTCCGTGGCCAGCACGCGCGCCTGCGGCTTGATCTCCTGCGCCGCGAAGATCCCGCGCACGGGCGCCAGCAAGGGGTCACGGTTCATGAGGTCGAGGTACCGCGTGAGCTGCTCGACGCCGTCGATGTCGCCGCGCCGCTTGATCTCGATCGCGACCGACGCCCCGGTCGGGTCCTTGGCGAGGATGTCGACCGGGCCGATCGCGGTCATGTACTCGCGCCGCACGAGGGTGTGCCCGTCGCCGAGCAGCGTGATCTGCGCCGCGAGCATCTCCTGCAGGTGCGCCTCGACGCCGTCCTTGATCAGGCCCGGGTCGACCCCGAGCTCGTGCGCGCTGTCGTGGAAGACCTCGTGCAGCTCGATCTCGAGACGGTCGTCGCTCTTGGCGTGCTGCACGGTCCACACCGCCGTCACGCCACGCTCGCGCGCGACGTCGTCGGGCGCCGTCGTCGCCATGGCGCACGGCGGGCTCATCCAGTTGAGCGGCTTGTACGAGCCGCCGTCCGAGTGCAGCAGCACGCTGCCGTCGGCCTTGACGACGATCAGCCGCCGCGCGAGCGGCAGGTGGGCCGAGAGCCGGCCGGTGTAGTGGGCGGAGCACTCCGCCACGACGAGCCTCACGGGACGTCCCCTCGACGATGGTTCGCGCCGACCTTCGGACGACGCGTGGCTGGCACGGCGGACGGCCCGGCCGGACGACGGGCGGGTCGGACGACGGGCGGGTCAGACCACGAGGCCGCGCACGCTCGGCGGTGCGGCCTCGAGCCAGGCGGTGAGCCCGGCGTACGCCTCGGTCGACATGACGAGCTCGAGCTCCTCCCCCGCACAGGTGCACTGCACGAGGTACTGGTCCTGCTGCCCGACCGAGTCGAGCGGGACGCGGCCCTTGACGAGGACCTCCTCGCGACGCCAGACCCGGGCCGGACGCACCGACACGGACCAGTAGCGCCACCAGTCGATGCGCCCCGCGCCGTACACCGCGACGCCCGCGACCCAGCCCGTGCGCGAACCGCCCGCACGCAGGCCGCACTCGAACGAGCCGAGCCGCCGGTTGAGCCCGCGCAGGCGCACGGCACCCAGCACCACGGCCACCAGCACGACCGCGACCAGCACGACCGCGGTCCAGGCGACGGGCGTCACGCGAGGGCCTCGCTCAGCGTCCGGCGGTCGCCGTGGCGACCTCGACGTCGTCCGCGACGATGGTCACCTGGTTGTCGTCGACCGAGATGAACCCACCGGAGACGGTCGCGCTGAGCGCCTCGCCGTCGGTCGGGGTGATGCGCAGCGCACCCTGACGCAGCACCGCCAGGAGCGGCGAGTGCCCTGCGAGGATGCCGATCTCGCCGTCGGCGGCGGGGGCGCTCACCATGCGAGCCTCGCCCGACCAGACCTTGCGGTCCGTCGCGACGACGTCCACGTTCAGATGTGCCACTGGGAACTCCTTGGAAGCGGGTCGGCCGTACGGGTCACCGGGACCCCGGGTGCTGCGCCCCGCCGGGGCGGGGCGCAGCAGCACGCGGGTCTCAGGCGCCGTACTCCTTCTGGATCTTGGCCCAGTTGCGCTCGAGGTCCTCGAGGCCACCGATGTTGTAGAAGGCCTGCTCGGCGATGTGGTCGAACTCGCCGTCGGCGATCTTCGTGAACGCCTCGATGGTCTCCGTCAGCGGGACCGTCGAACCGACGACGCCCGTGAACTTCTCGGCCATGTAGGTGTTCTGCGAGAGGAACTGCTGGATGCGGCGCGCACGCGCCACGACCGTCTTGTCCTCCTCCGAGAGCTCGTCGACACCGAGGATCGCGATGATGTCCTGGAGCTCCTTGTTGCGCTGCAGGATCGACTTGACGCGGGTCGCCGCGTCGTAGTGCGCCTGGCCCACGTAGCGCGGGTCGAGGATGCGCGACGTCGACGCGAGCGGGTCGACGGCCGGGTAGAGGCCCTTCGACGCGATCTCGCGCGAGAGCTCGGTCGTCGCGTCGAGGTGCGCAAAGGTCGTCGCCGGCGCCGGGTCGGTGTAGTCGTCGGCAGGCACGTAGATCGCCTGGAGCGACGTGATCGAGTGACCACGCGTCGAGGTGATGCGCTCCTGCAGCAGACCCATCTCGTCGGCGAGGTTCGGCTGGTAGCCCACCGCGGACGGCATGCGGCCGAGCAGCGTCGAGACCTCGGAACCCGCCTGCGTGAAGCGGAAGATGTTGTCGATGAACAGGAGCACGTCCTGCTTCTGGACGTCGCGGAAGTACTCCGCCATCGTCAGGGCCGAGAGGGCCACGCGCAGACGCGTGCCCGGCGGCTCGTCCATCTGGCCGAAGACGAGGGCCGTCTTGTCGAAGACGCCCGCCTCCTCCATCTCGACGATGAGGTCGTTGCCCTCACGGGTGCGCTCGCCGACACCGGCGAACACCGACACACCACCGTGGTTCAGCGCGACACGCTGGATCATCTCCTGGATGAGGACCGTCTTGCCGACGCCCGCACCACCGAAGAGACCGATCTTGCCACCCTGGACGTACGGCGTGAGCAGGTCGATGACCTTGATGCCGGTCTCGAACATCTGCGTCTTCGACTCGAGCTGGTCGAACGCCGGGGGCTTGCGGTGGATGGGCCAGCGCTCGGTGACCTCGAAGGTCTCGCCCTCCTTGAGGTTGAGCACCTCCCCGGTCACGTCGAAGACCTTGCCCTTGGTGATGTCGCCGACGGGCACCGAGATCGGCGCGCCGGTGTCGGTCACCACGGCGCCGCGCACGAGGCCGTCGGTGGGCTTGAGGGCGATCGCCCGCACGAGCGAGTCGCCGAGGTGCTGCGCGACCTCGAGCTTGAGCGTGAAGGACTTCTCGCCCTCGCCCTGGGACGAGAGGTCGATGTCGACGGTCAGCGCGTTGTAGATGTCGGGGATCGCGTCCTCGGGGAACTCGATGTCCACGACGGGGCCGATCACGCGCGCGACACGGCCCACGCCGGGTCCGCTCTGGTGCTCGACCTGGGCTTCCACGGTGGTGGCGGTCATTTCTGGCCTCGCTTCGAAGGGCCGGAGGCGACTCCGGCGGTGTCAGTGCTGGTCTGGATGGTCATGTCGCGCACGGGCCTCACGCCGACGCGAGCGCGTCGGCGCCCGAGACGATCTCGGAGATCTCCTGCGTGATGTCCGCCTGGCGGGCCTGGTTGGCCAGACGCGTGTACGTCCGGATCAGGTCCTCGGCGTTGTCGACCGCGGTGTGCATCGCCCGCTGGCGGGCAGCGAGCTCCGACGCCGCGGACTCGAGCAGGCAGCTGAAGATGCGGCTGCGGACGTACCGCGGCAGCAGCGCGTCGAGCACGGCCTCGGGCGACGGCTCGAAGTCGTACAGCGGGAGCACGTCGTCCTCCCCCGGCACCGAGACGCCCTCGACGACCTCGAGCGGGAGCATGCGGACCACGCGCGGACGCTGGGTCACCATGTTCACGAACTGCGTGTGCACGACGTGCAGCTCGCCGACGCCACCCTCGGAGTCGGGCGCGAGGAACGCCTCGAGCAGCGTGCTCGAGATGTCCGCCGCAGTGCTCGACTCCGGGGAGTCCGAGCCCTCGGCCCACGAGCCCGCGAGCTCACGACCGCGGAACCGGAAGTACGTGATCGCCCGCCGGCCGGAGGCGTACAGGGAGACCTGCTTGCCCTCGCCCGTGAGCCGCGCGATCAGACGCTCGGCCTCGCGCAGGATCGACGCCGAGTAGGCGCCGGCCATGCCGCGGTCGGACGCGATCACGAGGACCGCGGCCCGCGTCGACTCCTGGGGGGAGGTCAGCGGGTGCGTGACGTTCGTGTGCGACGCGACCGCGGAGACGGCCCGGGTCAGCGCCCGCGCGTACGGCGATGCTGCCGCCGTGCGCGCGCGCGCCTTGCCGATGCGCGACGCAGCGATGAGCTCCTGCGCGCGGAACATCTTCTTGAGGGACTGCGTCGACTTGATCCGCTGCTTGTAGACGCGCTGGGATCCCGCCATCGTCAGGCCTTCTTCTGACGAACGATCTGCTCCTGCTCGACCTCGACCTCGTCCTGCTCGGACTCCCCGCCGACGAGCGGCGAGCCGTCCGCCTTCAGGAAGCCGTTGCGGAACTCGTCGACCGCGTCGCTCAGAGCCTGCTCGGTCTCGCTGACGAGCTTGCCCGTCGAGGCGATCGTGCCGAGGACGTCGGAGTGGCGGCGCAGGTGGTCGAGCAGCTCGGACTCGAAGCGACGCACGTCCTCGACCGGGACGTCGTCGAGCTTGCCCTTGGTGCCGGCCCAGATCGAGACGACCTGGTCCTCGACCGCGTACGGCGTGTACTGGCCCTGCTTGAGCAGTTCCATGAGCACCGCACCACGCTGCAGCTGGCCGCGCGAGGCCGCGTCGAGGTCGGACGCGAACATCGCGAACGCCTCGAGCGAACGGAACTGCGCGAGCTCGAGCTTGAGCGTGCCGGAGACCTGCTTCATGGCCTTGACCTGTGCCGCACCACCGACGCGCGACACCGAGATGCCGACGTCGACCGCGGGACGCTGGTCGGCGTTGAAGAGGTCCGACTGCAGGAAGATCTGGCCGTCGGTGATCGAGATGACGTTCGTCGGGATGTACGCCGAGACGTCGTTGGCCTTGGTCTCGATGACCGGCAGACCCGTCATCGAACCGCCGCCGAGCTCGTCCGAGAGCTTCGCACAACGCTCGAGCAGACGGGAGTGCAGGTAGAAGACGTCACCCGGGTAGGCCTCGCGCCCCGGCGGACGACGCAGCAGCAGCGACACGGCACGGTACGCCTCGGCCTGCTTCGACAGGTCGTCGAACACGATGAGGACGTGCTTGCCGCCGTACATCCAGTGCTGGCCGATGGCCGAGCCGGTGTACGGGGCGAGGTACTTGAAGCCCGCGGGGTCCGAGGCGGGAGCGGCGACGATCGTCGTGTACTCGAGCGCGCCGGCCTCCTCGAGGGCGCCGCGCACCGACGCGATGGTCGAGCCCTTCTGACCGATCGCGACGTAGATGCAGCGCACCTGCTTGCTGGGGTCGCCCGACTCCCAGTTCGCCTTCTGGTTGATGATCGTGTCGATCGCGATCGCGGTCTTGCCGGTCTGGCGGTCGCCGATGATGAGCTGACGCTGACCGCGACCGATCGGGATCATGGCGTCGATCGCCTTGAGGCCCGTCTGGAGCGGCTCGTCGACCGACTTGCGGTCCATGACGCCCGGCGCCTGGAGCTCGAGGGCGCGGCGGCCCTCGGTCTCGAGCTCGCCGAGGCCGTCGATCGGGTTGCCGAGCGGGTCGACGACGCGGCCGAGGTAGCCGTCACCGACGGGGACCGAGAGGACCTCGCCCGTGCGACGGACCTCCTGGCCCTCCTCGATGCCGGTGAACTCGCCGAGGACGACGACACCGATCTGGCGCACGTCGAGGTTCAGCGCGAGACCCAGGGTCCCGTCCTCGAACCGCAGCAGCTCGTTCGCCATCGCGCCCGGGAGGCCCTCGACCTGCGCGATGCCGTCGGCGGCCATGGCGACACGGCCCACCTCCTCGGCGACCGTGCCCTCGGGCTCGTAGGACTTCACGAAGCTGTCCAGAGCGGCCCGGATCTCCTCCGGCCGGATCGTCAGCTCAGCCATTGCTCTTCTCCTGTCGTGGCCGCATCACGCGGTCGAAAGTACTCTGTCGTGCGCGGACCGTGGCCCGCGCGGTGCTGGTGCCCTGCATGGTCAGCCGGCCAGACGACGACGTGCGTCGGCGAGCCGTCCGAGGACGGTCGAGTCGATGACGTCCGCGCCGACCTGCACGCGCAGCCCGCCGATCACGGCCGGGTCGACGGTCACGTTGAGCTGGACCGCGCGCCCGTAGGAGCGCTCGAGGGCCGCCGCGAGGCGGTCCATCTGCTCCTGGCTCATGACGCTGCCCGAGACGACGCTCGCGACGAGTCGCTTGCGCCGGTCTGCCGCGACCTCGCCGAACCACAGCAGCGTCGCGACGTAACGGCGACCACGAAGGTCGGACGTCGCGCGCCGGGCGAGCACGAGCGTCGCCGGGTCCGCCTCGGCGAGCAGGGTCTCGACGAGCGTGGTGCGCCGCGCCGGGTCCGTGGTCGGGTCCGAGAGCACGGCCCGCGCCTCGCGCGCACCGCTGAGCGCCCGCGTGAAGCGGAAGAGCTCGTCCTCGACGGTCTCGAGCGCTCCGCGCGCCTCGGCCGAGGCGAGCACGGCGTCGAGCGCCAGGTGCTCGACCGCGTCCGCGAGGTCGCTCTCGGCGGCCCAGCGGTCGCGCACGACGCCCGAGACCAGGTCGACGACCCGGCCGTCGAAGCCGCCGGAGAGGATCCCGGTCACCAGGGAGGCCTTGTCCGCACCCGAACGGGAGGGGTCGGCGAGGGACCGGCGGAGCGTCGCGGAGCCGTCGAGCGCACGCGCGACGGCGAACAGCTGCTCGCCGAGCTCGAGCGACTCGGTGCCCGCGGCCCGCAGGACCGGCTCGAACCGTTCCCGCGCCTGGGACAGGGATGCCCCGCTCGTCCCTCGCATCACTTCTCCTTGCTGTTCGTCCCGGCACCGGCCGCGGAGGCCGCGCCGGATCCGGCTGCTTCGAGGTCCTCGAGGAAGCGGTCGACCACGCGCGACTGGCGCGCGGCGTCCTCGAGGGACTCGCCGACGATCTTCGACGCGAGCTCGGTCGCGAGCGAGCCGACCTCCGTGCGGAGCGAGACGGACGCCTGCTGGCGCTCGGCCTCGATCTGACGGTGTGCCGTCTCGACGATGCGTGCCGCGTCCTCGCTCGCCTTGGCCCGCAGGTCGTCGACGATGGCAGAGCCCTCGGCGCGCGCCTCCTCGCGGATCTTGGCGGCCTCAGTGCGGGCCTCCTGGAGCTGCTGGTGGTACTCCGCGAGTGCCGCGGCTGCCTCGGCCTGCGCGGTCTCGGCCTGCTTGAGCCCGCCCTCGATCTTCTCGGTGCGCTCGTCGAAGATGACCTGGAACTTGGGCAGGACCACCTTGTAGAACACGACCGCGATGATCACGAGGACCACCGCCGACCAGAAGATGTCGTACGTGGCCGGCAGGAACAGGTCGATGCCCTCGGGCTCCGTGCCGGACTCCGCGGCGAGAACGGCAGCGCTGGTGAGCGCCGACATCACGCGGTGAACAGGAAGCCGGCGACGATGCCGAGCAGCGCGAGGAGCTCGACGAACGCGACACCGAGGAACATGGTGGCGCGGAGCTGGCCGGCGACCTCGGGCTGGCGGGCGATGCCCTCGATCGTCTTGCCGATGAGGATGCCGAGGCCGATGCCCGGGCCGATCGCGGCGAGGCCGTAGCCCACGGTCCCGATGTTGCCGGTGACCTCGGCGAGAGTGGTGACGTCCACGATTGCTCGTTCCTTCCGTTGGGCGTCGGACCGGTGCGGCCGACGTCTCGTTGTTACAGCGACTGGGTGGGTGAAGCTCGGGTGACCCGGCGGGTCAGTGCTCTTCCTCGAGCGACATGTTGATGTAGACCGCGGCGAGCAGGGCGAAGATGTACGCCTGCAGACCTGCGACCAGGAGCTCGAAGAGGGTGAACGCGAAGCCGCCCGCGAAGGTGAGGACACCGAAGGCCTTCATCCCCCCGCTCGACTCGATGAGGAAGAACTGCGTCGCCGAGAAGCAGAGCACGAGCATGATGTGCCCGGCGACCATGTTGGCGACGAGTCGGATGGCCAGGGAGGCCGGCCGGATGATGAGGATCTGGAGCAGCTCGATCGGCGCGACGATCACGTAGATCGGTGCCGGGATCCCCGGGGGGAACAGGTTGGCCTTCAGGTAGCCGCCGAACCCGTGCTTCTTGATGCCCGCGACCCAGTAGGCGACGAACACCCACAGCGCGAGCAGCAGGGGGACGCCGATCAGGGCGGTGCCGGCCAGGTTGAGCCCCGGGATGATGCCCGTGAGGTTGAACGCGAGGACCGTCAGGAAGATCGTCGTGATCATCTTGACGTACTTCTTCGACCGCTCGGTGCCCATGATCTCCTCGATCACGTTCACTCGGACGAAGTCGAGGATCATCTCGATCGCGTTCTGGAACCGGTTCGGCACGAGCCGTGCGCGGTTGGCCGCGATCACGAAGATCGTCAGCAGCACGACGGTCGCGATGATCCGGATCAGCTGGACACGGTTGAACTCGTAGAACGTGCCTTCGCCGAAGATCGTGGGCGGGAAGAAGTCGGCGATCGTCGGGGCGTGGAAGCCGCCGCTCTCGCCTTCACCGGAAGCGGCAAAGGCCAGGGGGGTCGCGAGGGTGAACAGGGTGGACTCCCAGTGGTCTTGGGTCCCGCGCTGTTCGACATGATGTCGTGGGCACGCCGTCGGACCTGGCCGTCATGGATTCGTGAGTAGCCTAACGCATCCCGGGAGCAGTCCTGCACGCTCGTACTGCTCGGGACCGCCCAGGTGACGGATCCCACCCAGCCGCAGCATCCTGCGGGAGCCGGGCGGTGCGACACGCCGACGACACGCCGTGCGCTGGTGCCCCGAGCAGCGTTTCAGGAGGCGTCGGGGTCCACGTACGGGATGCGTGCACGCGTCACCGCGCGGTAGTCGACGAGCGCCGAGCCCACCGCGCCGACCAGCAGCACGGTCGCGAAGACGGGCACGTCGTAGAAGTCCATGCCGCGCAGCACCGCGAGGGCGACGACCAGCACGACCATCTTCGCGAGCCACCCGCCCATCACGGCCGCCGCCATGGTCGTCGGGCTCGACTCCGCGGTGCGGTACATCGTCCAGACCGTCGTGAGCGAGAAGATCGCCGCGAGCGCGACGCCGAGCAGGGCGCCCCACACGCCGGCGACGCCCGCGACCAGCGCGCCGATGCCGACCCCGAGCACCGCGAGCCCGGCGAGCAGGATCGCGACGTCGCGCAGGGCGGTGCGGAAGACGTCGCGCCCCGCGCCGGCGGGCTTGCGCGGCTCGGGTCCGGTGCCGGGCGTGGGTGCGTCGGTGCTGCTCATCGTGGGTTCCTTCGAGGGTCGGACGGCGGGGCGTGCTCGATCGTCGTGCATGGTCGTTCTGGGTCGCTCGTCGTTCAGGGTCGCGTCCTTCAGGGTCGCTCGTCGTGCAGTGCGGGGGCCGCGGTCGCCGGCTCGTCGTCGAGGAACCGGCCGCGCGTGCGCAGCGGGCCGAGCGTCACGAGGATCGCGACCGCCGCGGCGATCACGGTCCCGGCGAGCACCTGCCGCCACGGCCAGAAGAACAGCGCGAGCGTGCTGTAGGCGAACACGGCCGTCCACACGTACAGGATGACGACCGCGCGGCGCTTGGAGTGCCCGAGCTGGAGCATGCGGTGGTGCAGGTGCATGCGGTCGGGGTGGAACGGGCTCTTGCCCTGCGACAGCCGGCGCACCACGGCGAGCCCGAAGTCGAGCAGCGGCAGCATGAGCACCGCGAGCGGGAGCAGGATCGGCACGAACGCGGGCACGGACTGCGTGCGGTTGATCGTGTCGGGGTCGATGCGGCCCGTGACGATGATGCCGGCCGCGGCGATCACGAGGCCGAGCACCATCGAGCCGGAGTCCCCCATGAAGATCCGGGCGGGGTTGAAGTTGTGCGGCAGGAACCCGAGGCACACGCCGACGAGCGCGGCCATGAGCAGCGTCGCGAGGCTCGAGAAGTCCGCGGCGCTCGTGAACCTGGTCAGCAGGTAGGTGTAGAGGAAGAACGCCGAGCCGCCGATCGCGATGACCCCGGCGGCGAGGCCGTCGAGCCCGTCGACGAAGTTGACCGCGTTCATGGCGAGCACCACGACGAAGACGGTGAGGAACAGCGACGTCGGCCCCGAGGTGATGGTGCGCCCGAAGATCGGCAGCGTGATGAGCTGCACGCCCGCGAAGGCGAGGAACCCGGCCGCGAGGCACTGGCCCGCGAGCTTGGTCATCCAGTCGAGGTCCCACACGTCGTCCGCCCAGCCGAGCAGGCACACGAGCGCCGCGGCGCCGACCACCGCCCAGGCCTGGTCGTCGCGGGCGAACACGCCCTCGAGGAACGGCATCCGGCTGCCGAACGCGACCGCGACCGCGAAGCCCAGGGTGATCGCGATCCCGCCGAGCCGCGGGGTCGGCACGGTGTGCACGTCGCGCGCGCGGACGGCGGAGATCGCGTTGGTCCTGATCGCGACCCACCGCGCGAACGGGGTGAGCAGGAACGTGACCGTGGCCGCGATGACCATGATCAGGACGTAGACCCTCAACGGGCGGCGTCCCCGGGTTCCGCGCCCTCGACGGGCGCGACCTCGCGGAGCTGGTCGAGCGTGATCGCTCCCTGGCGCACGACGCGCAGGCGTCCGCCGGTCGCGTCGACGATCGTCGAGGCGACGCCGCCGGGGGCGGTGCCGCCGTCGAGGTAGACCGCGACGGACTCGCCGAGCTGCTCGCACGCGTCGGCCGCGTCGAGGGCCGCCGGGTTCCCCGTGCGGTTGGCGCTCGAGACCGCGAGCGGGCCCGTGCGGCGCAGCAGCGCGAGGGCCGCGGGGTGGTCGGGCATGCGCAGCGCGACCGTGCCGTGCGTGTCGCCGAGGTCCCAGGCGAGGGACGGCTGGGCGGTGCAGATGATGGTCAGGCCGCCGGGCCAGAACCGCTCGGCGAGGGCGCGCGCGTCGTCGGGCACGTCGGTCGCGAGGCCGTCGAGCGTGCGCAGGTCGGCCACGAGCACGGGCGGCGGCATCTGCCGGCCCCGACCCTTGGCCGCGAGCAGCGCGGCGACCGCCGGGGCGTCGAACGCGTTCGCGCCGATCCCGTAGACCGTGTCGGTGGGCAGCACCACGAGGGCGCCGCGGGAGACCGCGTTGACGGCCTCGTCGATCGACGGACCCCAGCTCGCCGGGTCCTGGACGTTGTGCAGGGCAGAACTCACGGGGTCCAGTCTTTCACGGCCGCAGGATCCTGCGTGCCAGGGTCGCGCGGTCCCGGCCGGTGAGGTCCTGCACGGTGCGCACGTCGGCGAACCCCGCGGCCTCGACCATGGCGCGTGCGGCCTCGGCCTGCACCTCGGCGTGCTCCATGACGAACAGCCCTCCGGGGCGCAGCAGACGCGCGGCCGCCCGGGCGACGCCCCGCGGAACCTCGAGCCCGTCCGCCCCGAGCCCGTAGAGCGCGACCGCCGGGTCGTGCTCGGCGACCTCGGGGTCGCGCGGCACCGCGTCCGGCGGCACGTAGGGCGGGTTCGACACGACGACGTCGCAGCCGCCGTCGAGCTCGCCGAGCGCGGTCCGCGCGTCGCCACGGATCAGGTGCACGGGGGCGCCCGCGTCGCGCGCGACGTCCGCGACGTTGCGCGCCGCCCAGGCGTGGGCCGCACGGTCCAGCTCGACGGCGTGCACGACGGCGCCCGGGACCTCGGTCGCGACGGCGAGGGCGATCGCGCCCGACCCCGTGCACAGGTCGACGACGACCGCAGCGCCCTCGCGGGCGACGACCGCGGCCGTCTCCTCGATCGCGTGCCGCGCGACCTCCTCGGTCTCGGGCCGCGGCACGAACACGCCGGGGCCGACCGCGAGCTCGAGATGGCGGAACGGCGCCCGGCCGGTCAGGTGCTGGAGCGGCTCGCGCGCGGCGCGGCGCGCGGCGAGGGTCGCGATCCGGTCGCGCGCGGCGTCCCCCTCCCCCGGCCCGGCGAGCTCGTCGACCGTGCGCCCGAGCAGCGCCGCGTGCTGCACCGCGCCGCGGTCCACGCCCACGGCGTGCGCGACGAGCAGCTCGGCGTCGACGCGGGGCGTGGGCACGCCCGCCGCGGCGAGACGGGCCACGAGCGACCGGACGGCGCCCGCGACGTCCGCGGGCAGCCCGGCCTCCGGACCGGCGGGGGTCACTGGCCCGCGGCGGCGAGCCGCGCGGCCTCGTCGGCCTCGATCGCCGAGCGGACGACGGGCTCGAGGTCGCCGTCGAGCACGTGGTCGAGGTTGTACGCCTTGTACCCCGTGCGGTGGTCCGCGATCCGGTTCTCCGGGAAGTTGTACGTGCGGATGCGCTCCGAACGGTCGACCGTGCGCACCTGCGAGCGGCGCAGCTCGGCGGACTCGGCCGCCGCGGCCTCCTGCTGCGCGGCCAGGAGGCGCGCGCGGAGCACGCGCATCGCCTGCTCGCGGTTCTGCAGCTGGGACTTCTCGTTCTGCATCGACACGACGATGCCGGTCGGCACGTGCGTGATCCGCACGGCCGAGTCGGTCGTGTTCACGGACTGGCCGCCCGGACCCGACGAGCGGTACACGTCGATGCGCAGGTCGTTGGTGTCGATCTCGACCTCGCCCGCGTCCTCGACCTCGGGGAACACCAGCACGCCCGCGGCCGACGTGTGGATGCGCCCCTGCGACTCCGTGACGGGCACACGCTGGACCCGGTGCACGCCACCCTCGTACTTGAGGCTCGCCCACACGCCGTCCTCGGGCGCGGTCGTGCCGCGCGCCTTGATCGCGACCTGCACGTCCTTGTAGCCGCCGAGGTCCGACTCGGTCGCCTCGATGAGCTCGGTCTTCCAGCCCCGGCGCTCCGCGTACCGCAGGTACATGCGCAGCAGGTCGCCCGCGAACAGGGCAGACTCCTCGCCGCCCTCGCCCGCCTTGACCTCGAGGATCACGTCGCGCCCGTCGTCCGGGTCGCGCGGGATCAGCACCCGGCGCAGCCGTTCGGACGTCTCCGCGGCCGCGGCCCGCAGGCCGGGGAGCTCGTCGGCGAACGCCGCGTCCTCGGCCGCGAGCTCGGCCGCGGCGTCCGCGTCGTCGACCGCCGACCGCCACGCCCGGTATGCCGCGACGACCTGGTTGAGCTCGGCGTACCGCCGGCCCAGCCGACGCGCGCGCGACGCGTCGGCGTGCACCGACGGGTCCGCGAGCTGACGCTCGATCTCGGCGTGCTCGTCGAGCAGCGGAAGGACGGCGTCGAACGACTCGGTCACGGGGGGGTCCTCAGGCAGGGAGCGGCAGGGGGTGGAAAGACGACAGCGCCGGTGGTCCTGCGCGCCGACTGCCCCTGGAGAGGTTGTCGACGCGCCCGGACCACCGGCGCTGCGGGGTCGCTACTTGCTCTCGGCCTTCTTGCCGTAGCGAGCCTGGAAGCGGGCCACGCGGCCACCGGTGTCCAGGATCTTCTGCTTGCCCGTGTAGAACGGGTGGCAGGCGGAGCAGACGTCCGCGTTGATCTTGCCCGAGGTCTCGGTGCTGCGCGTGACGAAGGTGTTGCCGCAGGTGCAGGTCACCTCGGTCACGACGTACTCGGGGTGGATGTCAGACTTCACAGGATTCTCCTTGGGTGGGGTGCCTCCGGGTCGGTGACGAGAACCGCCACCGTGAACCGCAGACCAACCATTCATTGTGCCAGAACCACGGCGGGGCCGGAAATCATCCCGACCCCACCGAGGGTCGGGCGGGTCAGACCGTGCGGCCCGGCTGGTCGCCGTCCGCGAAGTTCGCCGGCGTCGTCTTCTGCACCTGGAGCAGGAACTCGACGTTCGACTTGGTCTCCTTGAGCTTGCCGAGCAGCAGCTCGATCGCCTGCTGCTGGTCGAGCGCGCCCATGACGCGGCGCAGCTTGTAGACGATGCCGAGCTCGTCACGGCTGAGCAGCACCTCCTCGCGGCGCGTGCCCGAGGCGTTGACGTCGACCGCCGGGAAGATGCGCTTGTCCGCGAGGTTGCGCGAGAGCCGCAGCTCCATGTTCCCGGTGCCCTTGAACTCCTCGAAGATGACCTCGTCCATCTTGGAGCCGGTCTCGACCAGCGCCGAGGCGAGGATCGTGAGCGAGCCGCCGTTCTCGATGTTGCGCGCCGCGCCGAAGAACCGCTTGGGCGGGTACAGCGCCGAGGCGTCGACACCACCCGAGAGGATGCGCCCCGAGGCGGGGGCCGCGAGGTTGTAGGCGCGCGACAGACGCGTGAGCGAGTCGAGCAGCACCACGACGTCCTGGCCCAGCTCGACCAGGCGCTTGGCGCGCTCGATCGCGAGCTCCGCGACGATCGTGTGGTCCGACGCGGGGCGGTCGAAGGTCGAGGCGATGATCTCGCCGCGCACCGTGCGCTCCATGTCGGTGACCTCTTCGGGCCGCTCGTCGACCAGCACGACCATGAGGTGGACCTCAGGGTTGTTGGTCGTGATCGCGTTCGCGATCTGCTGCATGATGATCGTCTTGCCGGCCTTGGGCGGCGCGACGATGAGACCGCGCTGGCCCTTGCCGATCGGGGCGACGATGTCGATCACGCGCGGCGTCAGGCGCGTCGCCTCGGTGTTCTCGAGGCGCAGTCGCTCCTGCGGGTACAGCGGCGTGAGCTTGGTGAAGTCCGGGCGGTCCTTCGCCTCGGCCGGCGGCAGGCCGTTGACCGTGTCGAGGCGCACGAGCGCGTTGAACTTGGACCGGGCGCTGTTCTGGTTGCCCTGGTTCTCGCCCTCGCGCGGCTGGCGCACAGCACCCGTGATCGCGTCGCCGCGACGCAGGCCGGCCTTCTTGACCTGGCCGAGCGAGACGTAGACGTCGTTCGCGCCGGGCAGGTAGCCGCTCGTGCGCACGAACGCGTACTGGTCGAGCACGTCGAGGATGCCCGCGACGGGCAGCAGCACGTCGTCCTCGGCGATCTCGACGTCGTCGAGGCTCGCGAGGTCGTTGGGGCCGATCCGGCCCGTGCGCCCGCGCTTGTTGCGGTCCCGACCGCGGTCACGGCCGCGGCGACGGCGCGAGCCGCCCTCGAGGTCGTCGTTGTCGCGCCGGTCGTTGTCACGCCGGTCGTTGCGCTGACCGTTGCGGTTGCCGTCGTTCTGACGGTTGCGCTGGCCGTTCTCGCCGTGCTGGCCGTTGTCGTTGCGCTGGCCGTTGTCGTTGCGCTGGCCGTTGTCGTTGCGCTGGCCGTTCTCGTTGCGCTGGCCGTTCTCGTTGCGCTGGCCGCCCTGCTTGCCGCCCTGCTCGGACGACTGACCGTTCTTGCCCTCGCCCCGGGCGGACGACGCGTCGCCGGCCTGGTCCGTGCGGGCGGCGCCCGCCGCACGGCCCGCGCGGCGGCTGCCGCGTGCGCCGGGGTCGATCGTCTCGACCGCGGCGGCCGCACGGGCGGCGCGGTCGGCGTCGCTCACGCGGGCGTCGACCGTGCCGGTCGAGGTCTCGCTGAGCGCGGCGGCGACCGCCGAGGCGGCCTCGGCGCGCACGGCGCGGCGCGGGGGACGCTTCTGGGCGGGCTCGCCGGCCGGGTCGCCGACCGATGCCTGGCCGGCGGCGGTCGCGTCCGCGGAGACCGCGGGGGCCTCGGCCTTGGCACGGGCCTTCGCCGGGCGCTCGGTCCGAGAGCCGCCGGCACCCGCGCCGATCGCGTCGACGAGGTCGCTCTTGCGCATCTTGGACGTGCCCTTGACACCGAGCTGGGAGGCGAGCGCCTGCAGCTCGGGCAGGCGCATCGCGGACAGCGCTCGGGCGTTGCCGCCCGCGCTCGTCCCGGCTGCGGCGGTGTCGTTGGTGTCTGTCACGAAGGACCCTTCCCCCTCGTACGCGCCCGACCGTGTGCGGTCGTCGGCTGCGGGTGGTCGACGCCCGGCGCAGGACGGCCGGGACGCAGTGGAGCCGCGCGTCGACGGTACGACGACGTCTGGACGACGCGGGCTGGATGGTCTTCTGGCTCACGACGTCGGGCACCGGGTGTGGAGGTGTCCGACGTGGCCACGAGCACCGAGGAACGGGTGCTGGTCGGCCGATCGATGGCCGAAGACTCAGTCCAGCGTATCATCCGCGCACGGCGACCTCGTCCGACCCGCCGCGGACCCGGCGCACGCGCACCCCGGTCGTGTCGATCGCGGGCCGCGCCACCTGCCACTCGGCTGCTCCCCCGACGAGCGAGGCGAGCACCGCGTCGACACGCTCACGCTGCGACGACTCGGACAGGACGAGCACCGTCGGGCCCGCGCCCGAGACCGTCGCGGCGAGGCCGGCGTCGCGGAGCTCGACGAGCAGGTCCCAGCTTCCGGGCATGACGTCGCTGCGGTACTCCTGGTGCAGCGCGTCCTGCGTCGCGTCGAGCAGGAGGTCGGGCCGCCGCGTGAGCGCCTCGACGAGCAGGGCGGCCCGGCCCGCGGTCCGGGCCGCGTCGGCGTGCGGCACCTGCGCCGGCAGGACGCCGCGCGCCCGGCTCGTCGCGAGGCGCGCGGTGGGCACGAGCACGGTCGCCTCGACGCCCGGGTGCAGCGGGAGCCCGACCGCGCGCACGCCTCCCTGGACGCGCTCCGGCGTCGGACCGCCGTCCCACGCGATGGTGGCGCCGCCGAGCACGGCAGGCGCGGCGTTGTCGGGGTGGCCCTCGAACTCGGTCGCGAGGCGCAGGGTCGCGGCGTCGTCGAGCACCGACGGGTCGGCGACGAGCCCGCGCGCGGCGGCGATCCCCGCGACCACGGCGGCGGCCGACGACCCGAGCCCGCGTCCGTGCGGGATCCGGTTGGTGCAGTGCACCCGGAACCCCGTCAGCGGTGCGCCCGCACGCTCGATCCCGGCGACCAGCGCACGCACGACGAGGTGCGTGGCGTCGTCGGGCACCTCGCCCGCACCCTCGCCCTCGACCGTGACGACGACGTCGTCGCTCGCCACGGCCCGCACCTCGACGTCGTCGTGGAGCGCGAGGGCGAGGCCGAGCGCGTCGAACCCCGGACCGAGGTTGGCGCTCGTCGCGGGCACCCGCACCCGCACGTGGTCAGCACCGAGCCGCATGGCCGCCGCCGTCAGGCCAGGTCGAGCGCGTCGGCGATCGACACGACGTCGGCGCCGACCGTGGTCGGCGTCACCTCGCCGCCGTCCGCCGTACGCAGCGCCCACTGCGGGTCCTTGAGCCCGTGGCCCGTGACCGTGACGGTGATGCGGGCACCCGCGGGGACCAGCCCGCGCTCGGCGCGCGAGAGCAGCCCGGCGACGCTCGCCGCCGAGCCGGGTTCGACGAACACGCCGACCTCGGCCGACAGCAGGCGGTGCGCCGCGAGGATCTGCTCGTCGGTCACGGCCTCGATGACGCCGCCCGACTCGTCGCGCGCCGCCTCGGCCTGCGCCCACGAGGCCGGGTTCCCGATGCGGATCGCCGTCGCGATCGTCTCGGGCTCGGTCACGGGGTGGCCGAGCACGATGGGTGCGGCGCCCGCGGCCTGGAAGCCCCACATGGCCGGCGTGCGCGACGCCGTGCCGTCGGCCGCGTACTCGGTGAAGCCCTTCCAGTACGCGGTGATGTTGCCCGCGTTCCCGACGGGAAGGACGTGGATGTCCGGGGCGTCGCCGAGCGCGTCGACGATCTCGAACGCCGCGGTCTTCTGGCCCTCGATGCGGTCCGGGTTGACGGAGTTGACGAGCTCGACGGGGTACGCCTCGGCGAGCTTGCGCGCCGCGACGAGGCAGTCGTCGAAGTTGCCCTCGACCTGCAGCAGGCGTGCGCCGTGCGCGATCGCCTGGCTGAGCTTGCCCATCGCGATCTTGCCCTCCGGCACGAGCACCGCGCAGACCATGCCCGCGCGCGTCGCGTACGCCGCGGCCGAGGCCGACGTGTTGCCGGTCGACGCGCAGACGACGGCCTTGGCGCCCTTGGCCGCGGCCGCCGAGATCGCGGCGGTCATGCCGCGGTCCTTGAACGACGCGGTCGGGTTCATGCCCTCGACCTTGACGAACACCTGCGCGCCCGTGCGCTCGGAGAGCGCGGGGGCCTCGACGAGGGGCGTGCCGCCCTCGCCGAGGGTCACGATCTTCTCGCTCAGGTGGGCGGGCAGACGGTCGGCGTACTCGGCGATGATGCCGCGCCACTGGTGGGCCATCAGGCTCCCTCGACTCTCAGGACGGAGGTGATCTCGTGGACGGGTTCGAGCGCGGCGACCGCCTCGACGGTCGCTGCGAGCGCCGCCTCGGTCGCGCTGTGGGTCGTGATGACGAGGTGGGCGACGCCGGCCGGGCCGCTGCCGTCGCCGGCGGGCGTCGCGGGGGCCTGGCGCACGGCCTCGATCGAGACCTGGTGGTCGGCGAGCAGGTGCGCGACCTGGGCGAGCACGCCCGGGCGGTCGGCGACCACGAGGCGCACCTGGTACCGGGTGAGCGCGGCCGACGGCGGCAGGACGGGCAGGTCGGCGTAGGTCGACTCCTGCGGGCCCTTGCCGCCGAGCACGCGGTGCCGTGCGGCCGAGACGACGTCGCCCATGACGGCTGACGCGGTCGGCGCTCCCCCGGCGCCCTGGCCGTAGAACATCAGGTCGCCCGCGAGCTCGGACTCGACGAACACCGCGTTGAACGCGCCGCGCACGCCGGCGAGCGGGTGGTCGAGCGGCACGAGGGCGGGGTGCACGCGTGCCGAGACGCCCTCGGCGGTGCGCTCGGCGATCGCGAGCAGCTT
Source organism: Sediminihabitans luteus (assembly GCF_002797595.1). Classification (GTDB taxonomy): domain Bacteria; phylum Actinomycetota; class Actinomycetes; order Actinomycetales; family Cellulomonadaceae; genus Paraoerskovia; species Paraoerskovia lutea. Next base: position 256,115 of record NZ_PGFE01000004.1, on the reverse strand, counting down.
GACGGCGTGGCCGGTCTGGGCGGCCCACGCGACGTCGTCGGCTGTGATGCCCGTGATGCCCTCGCACGCGACGTCGTCGAGCGAGACGCGGGTGTGGAACGCGAGGCTCGCGAGGATCGCGGCCTTGGCGGCCGCGTCGTGCCCCTCGACGTCCGCGGTCGGGTCGGCCTCGGCGTAGCCGAGCTCCTGCGCCTGCGCGACGGCCTCGTCGAGACCCAGGCCCGTCGTGGCCATCTGGTCCAGCACGTAGTTCGTGGTGCCGTTGACGATGCCGAGCACCTTGCGCACGTGGTCGCCCGCGAGCGACTCGCGCACGGGCCGGACGATCGGGATCGCCCCGGCGACCGCGGCCTCGAAGTAGATGTCGACCCCCGCGGCGTCCGCGGCCGAGTAGAGCGTCGGCCCGTCGGTCGCGAGCAGCGCCTTGTTCGCGGTCACGACGGCCGCGCCGCCCTCGATCGCCCGCAGCAGCAGCGAGCGGGCCGGCTCGGTGCCGCCCATGACCTCGACCACGATGTCGGCAGCGTCGACGAGCGCCTCCGCGTCCTGCGTCAGGAGCGCGCGGTCGATCGCTGGGTCGCGCGGCGCGCCCGCGTCGCGCACCGCGATGCCGACGAGCTCGACGGGGGCCCCGACGCGCGCGGCGATCGCGTCGGCGTGCAGGGTCAGCACCCGGGCGACCTGCGTGCCGACGACGCCGCACCCGAGCAGGGCAACGCGCAGGGCACCGGTCGACGGCGGGCGGGAGGGGACGGCGGGGGTGGACACGAGGGGCCTGCTCTCAGCGGGTGGGTCGGTCGGCGGCCACGGCCGGCCCGGTCCGGGCGGCCGCGGTCACAGGATAGTGCGGGCGGACGACGCGGTGCGGGCGTGCCCACGGTGCGGGCAGCCCCGCGACGCCGGGCGCCGTCACGACGCCCGGCGCGCGGTCACCCGAGGTCGAGCGCGAGCAGGTCGTCCTCGGTCTCGCGGCGGACGATCACGCGCGCGGCGCCGTCGCGCACCGCGACGACCGGCGGCCGGAGCACGTGGTTGTAGTTGCTCGCCATCGAGCGCCCGTAGGCGCCCGTCGCCGCGACCGCGAGGAGGTCGCCCGGCGCGACGTCCGCGGGGAGCTCGACGTCGTCGAGCACGACGTCGCCGCTCTCGCAGTGCTTGCCCACCACGCGGGCGCGCAGCACGTCGTCGGCGCCGCGACGGTTCGCGAGCCGCACCGTGTACCGCGCGCCGTAGAGGACGGGCCGGATGTTGTCGCTCATGCCCCCGTCGACCGAGACGTAGGTGCGCACGAACGTGCCGTCGGCGCCGTCGCCCACCGTGACGGGCTTGACGACGCCCACGCGGTACAGCGTGACCGCGGCCGGCCCGACGATCGAACGACCGGGCTCGATCGAGATCCGCGGCACGGGCGTGCCGAGCTCGGCGCACGCGTCCGCGACCGTCCGGGCGAGGGCTCGGGCGACCGCGGGCACGTCGATGGGCGTCTCGTCCGCGGTGTACGCGATGCCGTAGCCGCCGCCGAGGTCGAGCTCGGGCGCGAGGTACCCCGAGGTGCGGGCGTGCTCGGCGCGCAGCCCGAGCATCGCGCGGGCCGCGGCCTCGAACGCCGCGGCGTCCTGGATCTGCGACCCGATGTGGCTGTGCGCGCCCAGCAGCTCGAGCTCGGGGTGCGCGAGCACCGCGTCGAGCGCGGCGAGCGCCTGGCCCCCCGCGAGCGAGATGCCGAACTTCTGGTCCTCGTGCGCGGTCGAGATGAACTCGTGCCCGCCCGCGTGGATGCCGGTCGTGACCCGGACCATGACCGGGACGCGGTCCTCGGCCGTGCGGCCCGCCGCCGCCGCGAGCGCCGCGACCCGCTCGATCTCGGCGAGCGAGTCGACGACGACGCGACCCACGCGCGCGTCGATCGCGCGCCGGATCTCGTCGTCCGACTTGTTGTTGCCGTGCAGGCCCAGGCGGGCGCCGGGCACCTCGGCCCGCAGCGCGACCGCGAGCTCGCCGCCCGTGCAGGTGTCGACGTTCAGCCCCTCCTCGCACGCCCAGCGCGCGACCGCGACCGAGAGGAACGCCTTGCCGGCGTAGAAGACGTCGACCTCGGCACCCACCGCGCCGAAGGCCTCGGTGAACGCGTCGGCATACCGGCGCGCGCGGGCCCGGAAGTCGGCCTCGTCGAGCACGAACGCGGGGGTGCCCTGCTGCTCGGCGAGCTCGCGCACGTCGATCCCGGCGAGGGTCAGCGACCCGTCGTCCGCGAGCTCGGCGCCCGAGGGCCACACGTGGCTCAGCGCGCGCTCGACCGGGGCGGGGCCGGTCGACGCGGCGTGCGCGGCGCTCACATCCGCTCCGGCGCGCTGACGCCGAGCAGGCCGAGACCGTTCGCGAGCACCTGGCGCGAGGCGTCGCTGAGCCACAGGCGGGTGCGGTGTAGGTCCGTGACCTCCTCGTCGCCCTTGGGGGTCACACGGCAGTCGTGGTACCAGGAGTGGTAGTCGCCCGCGAGCGCCTCGAGGTAGCGCGCGACGCGGTGGGGCTCGCGCAGCTCGGCCGCCTGGCCCACGATGCGCGGGAACTCGGTGAGGCGGCCGATGAGCGCGGCCTCGGTCGGGTGCTCGAGCAGCGACGGGTCGAACGCGTCGGAGCCGTCCTCGCGGTGGCGCGAGACGCCGTGCGAGGCGGCGTTGAGCGCCACGTTGACGGTCCGCGAGTGCGCGTACTGCACGTAGTAGACCGGGTTCTCGTTGGTGGCCCGCGCGAGCAGCCCGAGGTCGAGGTCGATGCTGGAGTCGACCGAGGACCGCGCGAGCGAGTAGCGCGCGGCGTCCACGCCGACCGCGTCGACGAGGTCCTCGAGCGTGACGACGGTCCCGGCGCGCTTGGACATGCGCACCGCCTCGCCGTCCTTGACGAGGTTCACGAGCTGGCCGATGAGGATCTGGAGGTTCTTGCGCGGTTCGTCGCCGAAGGCCGCGCAGACCGCCATCATGCGCGCGACGTACCCGTGATGGTCGGCGCCGAGCATGATGATGACGTCGTCGAAGCCGCGCTCACGCTTGTCGAGGTAGTAGGCGATGTCGCCCGCGATGTACGCGGCCTCGCCGTCCGACTTGATGACGACGCGGTCCTTGTCGTCGCCGAAGGTCGTCGTGCGCAGCCACGTCGCGCCGTCGGCCTCGAACACGTGCCCGGCGTCGCGCAGGCGCTGCACGGCGCGGTCGACCGCGCCCGACTCGTGCAGGTGGTCCTCGTGGAAGTAGACGTCGAAGTCGACGCCGAACTCGTGCAGCGACTGCTTGATCTCGCCGAACATGCGGTCGACGCCCCGGGCCCGGAAGGCCTCCTGCGCCTCGGCCGCGGGCAGCGTGCGCGGGTCGGGCTCGCCGGCGGCGAGCGCGTCGGCGATCACGGCGTCGGCGATCTCGCTGATGTACTGCCCGCCGTAGCCGTCCTCGGGGGCGGGCTCGCCCAGGGCGCGCGCGAGCAGCGAGCGCGCGAACCGGTCGATCTGCGCGCCGTGGTCGTTGAAGTAGTACTCGCGCGTCACCTCGGCGCCCGAGGCCTCGAGCACCCGGGCGAGCGAGTCGCCGACGGCGGCCCAGCGCACGCCGCCGATGTGGATCGGACCGGTCGGGTTCGCCGAGACGAACTCGAGGTTGATGCGCGTGCCGGCCTCGGACTCGTTGCGCCCGTACGCCTCGCCCGCCGCCAGGATCGTGCGCGCGAGCTCGCCCGCCGCACCGGCGTCGAGCGTGATGTTGAGGAACCCGGGCCCGGCGACGTCGACGGCCTTGACCCCCGGCGTGGCGGACAGGCGGGCCGCGAGGTCCTCCGCGAGCGCGCGCGGCGTCGTGCCGGCCTTCTTGGCGAGCTGCAGCGCGACGTTCGTGGCCCAGTCGCCGTGCTCGCGCTGACGGGGTCGCTCGACGTGGACGGAGTCGGGCACCGCGTCGGCGGGCAGGGCGAGGGTGCCGTCGGCGACGGCGGCGGCCAGGGCGGCGCTGAGCGCGCGGGAGAGCTCGTCGGGGGTCACCCGAGAATCCTACCGGCCGGGCGGACGGCGCCCCGCGGCCCGCCGTCCGCCGTCCGCCGCCCGCCGGACCGGCTGCGCTCCGGCCCGCGTCGAGGCTGCCGACCCCGGTCGACGCCGCCGGATCTGTCGACGCCCCGGGTCGATCGACGCCAAGGTCCGTCGACGCCAAGGTCGATCGACGCCGAGGTCAGTCGACGCCAGGGTCAGTTGCCGCCAGGGTCTTCTCCCCGGGGCACGTGTGGGTGTTGACTCGTGCTGCCCCTGCCGCCGGGAGCGCGCCCACCTCCTGGGAGCGTCCCCGTCCCGGCTCCGTCCGACCGCCGACCCTCGGGAGCGCCCCGCCCATGGAACGCCGTCCTTCGCTCATCGACGCGACCGTCGAGCGCCTGCGCGCGCGCATCACCTCTGGCGAGTGGCCCGTGGGCACCCGGATCCCGACGGAGCCCGAGCTGTGCGCCGACCTCGCGGTGGGGCGCAACACCGTGCGCGAGGCCGTGCAGTCGCTCGCCCACGTCGGCCTGCTCGAGCGACGGCAGGGCTCGGGCACGTACGTCCGCGCGATCGACGAGCTCACTGTCGTGGTGCACGGACGCGCCCACGACGCGACCCGGCGCGACGCCCTCGAGGTGCGCCGGGCGCTCGAGGTCGAGTCCGCGCGGCTCGCGGCACGCCGTCGCACGGAGAGCGAGGCGGGCGCGCTGCGAACCCTCGCCGCCCGCCGCGAGACGCACCTGCGCGACGGCGACCTCGAGGCCGTCGCGTCGGTCGACCGCGCCATCCACGAGGCCGTGATCACCGCGGCGCGCAACCCGCTGCTGGCCGCCCTGTACGCGAGCGTGCAGGAGGTCGCGGGTGCCACCTGGGCCGGGTCGGGGCCCGAGCCCTCGCACACCGACCTCGTCGAGGCGGTCGTGATCGGCGACGAGGAGGCCGCCGTCCGGGCGACCGCGTCGTACCTGGCCGAGCGGATCGGCTCGCTGCCGGAGAACCCCTGACGGGCTGGTAGTCTCTGCATGCGCCGGACCGCAAGGCCCGTGCACGCCCTCGTAGCTCAGTGGATAGAGCGTCCGCCTCCGGAGCGGAAGGTCGTAGGTTCGAATCCTATCGAGGGCACCGCGTGTCGAGGGCACCGCTGTCGAGGGCACCGCGTGCGACACGGCACGACCACGCATCACCGAAGGGCCCCGCACCACGTGCGGGGCCCTTCGCCGTGCCGGCGCGTCGCCCGTCCGGCACCTGGCCGGACGTGTGTCTCGAAGGACCTGGATCGCACCGGTCCCGCATCTCGCAGGTCCGGAATCTCCCCGGACCCACCCTTCGCTATGCTCCGAGGATGAGCGACGGCGGCTACGGGGACTTCGAGTTCGAGCGGCGCTTCGTCGTCGCCGACCTGCCCACGAGCCTGCTCGACGAGCCCGCGCCCGCGCTGATCGTCCAGAGCTACTTCCTCGCCGCCGACGGGTACGCGCTGCGCATCCGGGTCCAGGCCGGGTCGGCGCTCGCCGAGCTCGGCCCCTCGACCGATCCGCTCGACGTCCTCGATGCGCACGAGTTCGACTTCTGCGCCCTGACAGCCAAGGGACCGGCGGCGGGCGGCACACGGTACGAGGCCGAGCGCGAGCTCGACGTCGCGACGGGCGTCGAGATGGTGCGCCGGGGCGGGCAGCGGATCGTCAAGAACCGCTACGCGCTGTGGGTCGGGGCGGACGGCTGGGTCGTCGACGTCTTCGGGGGTGCGAACCACCCGCTCGTGGTCGCCGAGTGCGAGCGTGCGGGCCCGGTGACCGACCTCGAGATCCCGACGTTCTGCACGAGCGAGGTCACCGACGACCCACGCTTCTCGAACGACGCGCTCGCCCGCACTCCGTACTCGCTGTGGCGCGGGACATTCGCCGACGAGCTCGCGGAGCGTGGTCCGCGGTTCCTGGGCGACTTCGGCAACGACCGGCGATCGACCGACTGAGCAGTTCGACCGACTGAGCAGTTCGACAAACGATCAGGCGCCTCGCGCCCGTCGCGACGGGCGCGGGGCAGACGGCGCGGACGACGGGTGCGGGGCGGACGACGGCCGTGGACGCGACGCGCTCAGGCGCCGCTGATCTCCCGCACGCCGGCTGCGAACTCGAAGTGCCAGGGCTCGTAGGCGCCCGATCCGCCGCGCTGCGCCCACGCCGGGTTCTCCCACCCGTACGTCCCGGCGTTCTGGGTGATCCACCCGTAGGTGGTCGACGAGGACGTCTCCTTGGTGCACAGGTCGATCGCGAGGCCCCACCCGTGCATCGAGGTGCCGGGTCGCGCGGCAAAGCCTGCGCGCGTGTAGGAGAGCGTGACCTGCTCGGAAAGAGTGCGGTAGCTCGCGACGAGGCACAGGTCGCGGCCGAACCGCGCGTGGTACGCCTCGTTCATCGCGGCGAGGGACACCGCGGCGTCGGGGCGCAGGCTCTCGCCGTCCTGCCACAGGTCGCACAGTGCGTGGGGGTCGAGCTGGCCGTTGGTCCCGGCAGGTCGGACGCCGGCGTCGCAGCCGGGCAGCGGGGACCGGTCGAGCGATCGCGAGGCCTCGGCGGCGAGCGAGCGAGCGCTCCGCGGAGCCGCCGCGACGTACTGGGACGTGCCGCCACCGCTGCTCGCGGCGGCGACCACGTCGAGGGTCGAGGGACCGCTCGGGCCGTCCGCGAACGGGGAGCGGTCGCCGTCGGCGCCGGGGAGGCCGCTCGTGATCGGCATCGCGATGGTCGCGAGCGCGAGACTCGACAGCACGGCGGCCCGGGGCGCCCATCGCTGGCTCGTCGGGATCGGCGCCTTGTGCTCGGGACGGGGCCGGCGACGCGGTCGGGACGCGGGCGCCTCGGCCTCACGCAACGCGCGACGGGTCTGCAGGGCGGGCGCGTCGACCACGGTCCTCGTCACGCTCCTCGGCCCTTCGTCGGATCATCGGCGGAACACGGTCGTACTGCCGATACCGAGGTCTGGCACCTGCCGGGTACTGCGTGTCGTGGGGGAACGATAACGAATGCGTCACGCGATGCCAAGTCCCCTCCCAGATCGCCCGGCCGTCCGCGCGGCCAGCACGACCGAGCGTCACGTCCGGGCCCTCTCCGCGGGACGCGAAGGGGCCCGGACGTGACGCTCGCGGTCGCACGCTCAGCGGCGACGCTGCATCGCGTCCCGGACCTCGCCCACGAGCTCCTCGAGGATGTCCTCGAGGAACACGACGCCCTGCGCCCCGGACGGCCCGGGGACGTCGACGCGGGCGAGGTGCGCGCCCGAGCGCTGCATGGCACGCAGCGCGTCCTCGACCTCGGCGTCCGGGCTCGTCGTCGCGAGCGCGCGCACGCGCCACGAGGGCACGGGCACGTCGCGCGCGTCGCCGTCGGCGTAGAGCACGTCCTTGACGTGCAGGTAGCCCACGAGGTCTCCCGAGGCCTCGGCCACGGGGAACCTGGAGTACCCAGTGCGCGCGACCATGCGCTCGATCTCGGCCGGCGTGCAGCCCTCGACCACGACCACGAGGTCCTCGACCGGGACCATGACCTGACCCGCGGTGCGCTCGGAGAACTCGATCGCGCCCGAGAGCAGGCCCTGCTCGTCGCGCAGCACGCCCTCGGCCTGCGAGTGCTCGACGATCGACTGCACCTCCTCGGCCGTGAAGGTCGAGGCGACCTCGTCCTTGGGCTCGACGCCGGTCCAGCGCACCGCGTGGTTGGCGACCCAGTTGAGCGCCCGGATGATCGGCGCGACCGCGCGGGCGACGAGCACGAGGGGCGGCCCGAACCACAGCACCGCACGCTCGGGGCCGGCGACGGCCATGTTCTTGGGGACCATCTCGCCGAGCACGACGTGCAGGTACACGACCACGGCCAGGGCGACGGTGAACGCGATTGGGTGGATCCAGGCGTCGCTCACGCCGAGCGCGTGCAGCGGTTCCTCGATGAGGTGCGCGAGCGCCGGCTCGGCGATCACCCCGAGCCCGGTCGAGCAGACCGTGATGCCGAGCTGGCACGCGGCGAGCATGAGCGTCGCGTGCTCCATGGCCCACAGCGCGGTCTTCGCACCGCGACGCCCCTCGGCGACGAGCGGCTCGATCTGGCTGCGCCGCGCGGAGATCACCGCGAACTCGGCGCCCACGAAGAAGGCGTTGGCCAGGAGCAGGAGCACGCCCAGCAGCAGCGCGGGCCCCGGGCTCATCGCTCGCCCCCCTCGGTCGTGGCGTCCTCGGCCGGGGCGGCCACGACCCTCAGCCGCTCGACGCGCCGGCCGACCATGGCCTCGACGCGCAGCACCACACCGTCCACGTGCACGACGTCACCGACCTCCGGGATGCGACCCAACCGTTCCATGACCAGCCCGCCGAGCGTCTCGTACGCACCGTCGTCGGGCACCGTGACGCCCGTGACCTCCGCGAGCTCGTCGGGCCGCACCACGCCCGGCACGATCCACGATCCGTCGACCGCGCGCGCGGCCCCGCTGCGGCGCGGGTCGTGCTCGTCGGCGACGTCCCCGACGAGCTCCTCGACGACGTCCTCGAGCGTCACGACGCCCGCCGTGCCGCCGTACTCGTCGACCACGACGGCCATCTGCAGACCGAACCCGCGCAGCTCGACGAGCAGCGGGCCGAGGCCCACGGTCTCGGGCACGCGCGCGGCGTCCGTCATGAGCGCGGCCGCCGGGACCTCGTGCCGCTTGTCGTAGGGCACGGCGACCGCCTTGCGCAGGTGGACGAGGCCGACGACGTCGTCGCGGTCCTCGCCGATGATCGGGAACCGCGAGTGGCCGGACGTGCGGGCGGTCGCGACGACGTCGGCCGCGGTCGCGTCGCGGTCCAGCACCACCATGCGCGTGCGGTCGGTCATGACGTCGACCGCGGTGAGCCGGTCGAGCTCGATCGAGTTGGTCAGCAGGGTCGCGACGTTGACGTCGAGCGTGCCCTCCATGGCCGAGCGGCGCACGAGCGACGCGAGCTCGGACGCCGAGCGGGCACCCGAGAGCTCTTCGCGCGGCTCGATGCCGAACCAGCGCAGGATCCTGTTCGCGGAGCCGTTGAGCACCGAGATGAGCGGTCGGAACGCGCGCGTGAACACGCGCTGGAGCGGGACGACGACGCGGGCGGTGGGGTACGGCGTGCTCAGCGCGTAGTTCTTCGGGATGAGCTCGCCGAACAGCATCGAGAACAGGTTGACGAGCACGAGCGCGAGGATCGCGGCGAGCACGACGGCGGCGCCCGTGCTCAGCGGCGTCTCGCCGAGCGGGCCCTCGAGGAGGGTCTGGATCGCCGGCTGCGCGGTGTAGCCGAGGAGGATCGTGGTGACCGTGATGCCGACCTGGGCCGAGGAGAGCTCGGTCGACAGGTGCTTGAGGCCGGCCCGCACGCTGCGCGCGCGCCGGTCGGGCTGCGGGCCGTCACCGTCGTCGTCGGGCAGCGCCGCGGGGTCGATCGTGACGAGGGCGAACTCACTCGCCACGAAGATCGCCGTCCCGACCGTCAGCAGCACGCCGAACGCGACCATCAACCATTCGGTCAGCACGCGGCGCCCTCTCGACGTCGGGACACGGGACTTCGAGGGTTGTCTCTCATAGTGGGGTGATCGTATCCGGCGGTGCCGTGACTCGTCGCGACTCCGCCCGCGCCTCCACGCGCGCGGCGGTCACCTGTGCCACTCTGGGGTCATGCCAGCCAGCACACTCCCGGGGCAGCCGCCGAGCGGCGCGTCGACGCCCGCCACCGTCCTGGTCGTCGAGGACGAGCCGACCATCGCGACGGCCATCGCGCAGCGGCTCAGCGCCGAAGGGTGGCGGGTCGAGGTCGCACGCGACGGCCTCGCCGGCGTCGAGGCCGCGCTGCGGCTGCGCCCGGACGCGATGGTGCTCGACGTCATGCTCCCCGGCATCGACGGTCTCGAGGTCACCCGCCGCGTGCAGGCCGAGGCGCCCGTGCCGATCCTCATGCTCACGGCCCGGGACGACGAGACCGACATGCTCATCGGGCTCGGCGTCGGCGCGGACGACTACATGACCAAGCCGTTCTCGATGCGCGAGCTCGTGGCACGGCTCAAGGCCCTGCTGCGCCGGGTCGACCGGGCCGCGGCCGCGGCGTCCTCCCCCGAGGCCGAGCCGCCCATGACCGTGGGCGAGGTCACGATCGACCGCGCGCAGCGGCGCGTGCACCGCGCGGGCGAGGAGGTCCACCTGACGCCCACCGAGTTCGAGCTGCTCGTGATGCTCGCGGGCTCGCCCAAGACCGTCCTCACGCGCGAGCGTCTGCTCGCCGAGGTGTGGGACTGGGCGGACGCGAGCGGGACGCGCACCGTCGACTCGCACATCAAGGCGCTGCGCCGCAAGCTCGGGCCGGACCTGATCCGCACCGTGCACGGCGTGGGCTACGCGTTCGAGCCGCCCGCGTCCTGACCGGCCGCCCGCCCTGGGCGTACCGTCGACGTCGATGACCACCGACCCCGTGAGCCCCGACCCGAGCGCGCCCGAGCCCGCCCGTCCTCCGAGGAGGCCGGACCCGGCGCGCGTGCGCCACCCCCTGCCCGACGTGCGCCCGCTCGACCGGTTCGGCTCGCTCAAGATCAAGCTCGGCGTGCTCGTCGTGGCCACGGGCGTGCTCGGCGTGCTGATGACGTGGGTCGGGCTGCGCAACGGGCTCGGCCCGTCGCGCACGTTCCCCCTCGCGATCGTCGTCTCGCTGCTGCTCACGCAGGTGCTCGCGCGCGGCATGACGTCCCCCCTGCGCGACATGACGGCCGCGGCGCGGGCGATGGCGGCGGGCGACTACAGCCGCCGCGTGCGGGCGACGTCGCACGACGAGGTCGGCCAGCTCGCGGTCGCGTTCAACAAGATGGCGGACGACCTCGCGTCGTCCGACCGCACACGGCGCGACCTCATCGCGAACGTGTCGCACGAGCTGCGCACACCCGTCGCCGCGCTGCAGGCCCAGCTCGAGAACGTGGTCGACGGCGTGGTGCCCGCCACCCCCGCGACGATGCAGGTCGCGCTGGACCAGACCGAGCGCCTGACCCGGCTCGTGACCTACCTGCTCGACCTGTCGCGCATCGAGGCCGGCGCGGCCGAGCTCACGATCAGCCGCATCGCGGTCGGGGACTTCCTCGAGGAGAACGCCGAGGCGTTGTCGATGATGGAGGCCGGCAAGGACCTGCGCTACGTCGTCGACGTGGCGCCCGAGGACCTCGTGCTCGAGGGTGACCGCGAGCGGCTCACGCAGGTCGTGACGAACCTGCTGCACAACGCGATCCGGCACTCGCCGCCGAACGGCGTGATCCGGCTCGAGGCGTACCCCGAGACCGAGGACGGCGCGGACGTGGTCGTGCTCGAGGTCGTGGACGACGGTCCGGGGATCGCCCCGCAGGACCGCGAGCGGATCTTCGAGCGGTTCGCGCGCGGCACGCACGCGCCGCCCCCCGGCCGGGCCACGAGCGGCGGCACGGGCATCGGTCTGGCGATCGTTCGCTGGGCGGTCGACCTGCACCGCGGTCGGATCGAGGTCGCCGACAGCGAGCACGGGGCGACCATGCGTGTGACCCTCCCGGCCCGCTGGGACGACGACGACCCCGCCGTCGCGTGAGACGCCGTCGCATGTGATCTTCGCCACAGAGTCGGCGCGCGATACCGACCGATGGGGCGCACCTTCCCCGGACCTTCCCTCGGTCAGAGGCAATGCGCACGATCGCTTGCCGAGTTCTTGACGCCCGCGCCGCTCGCGTGACGATGCCGCGCACGAGCCGCCTCGCGCGGCCGGTCCGGGCGCGTCCGTCGCGGCCCGAGGGCCTAGGCTGGTGGGGTCCGGGTCTCCCGGCACACTTCCGAATTTTCAGTGCGAACCTGTGGTGAAGGTGGGCGATCTTCGCGTGTCCCCGAAGGCTGAGTCAGAGTCGATCAGCGCGGCCGGTGCCGTGTTCGGCGCCAACGAGTGGCTGGTCGACGAGCTCTACGAGCAGTACCTCAAGGACAAGAACGCGGTCGACCCCGCGTGGTGGGACTTCTTCGCGGACTACAAGCCCGCGGACAAGGCCGACGGCAACGGGAGCGCGGGGACGTCGTCCGCCCCCGCGACGCGTGGAGCGCCCGCGTCGAACAGCTCAGCGTCCAACGGATCCGCGTCGAACGGCACGTCGAGCGCGCCCGCCGCGACCGGCGGCACCGCGGGTGACGGGTCGGCGGCCGGCGAGGCCGCGCAGGCTCCCAAGAAGCCCGTGATCCCCGCCGACCCCGAGGTCAACGCGGCCGCCGCGGCGATCCGTGCGGCCCGCCCGGTCGCGACGGCCCAGCCCGCGACCGCGCCCTACGCGCCGAGCGCGACCCGCCGCACCGCGTCGGCCGAGCCCGAGACGGGTGACGACGTGCAGAAGCTGCGCGGCCCGGCCGCGCGCGTCGTGACGAACATGGAGTCCTCGCTCGAGGTCCCGACCGCGACGTCGGTGCGCGCCATCCCGGCCAAGCTCATGGTCGACAACCGCATCGTGATCAACAACCACCTCGCCCGCGGGCGGGGCGGCAAGATCTCGTTCACGCACCTCATCGGTTTCGCGCTCGTCGAGGCGCTCGCCGAGATGCCGGTCATGAACGCGAGCTACACGCAGCTCGACGGCAAGCCCGCGATCAGCCACCCGGCGCACGTCGGGTTCGGTCTCGCGATCGACCTCGCCAAGCCCGACGGCTCGCGCCAGCTCCTCGTGCCGAGCATCAAGAAGGCCGAGACGCTCGACTTCGCCCAGTTCTGGACCGCGTACGAGGAGCTCGTGCGCAAGGCTCGCGGCGGCAAGCTCGAGGTCTCCGACTTCCAGGGCACCACGATCTCGCTGACCAACCCGGGCGGCATCGGCACCGTGCACTCGGTGCCGCGCCTCATGCCCGGGCAGGGCACGATCATCGGCGTCGGTGCGATGGACTACCCGGCCGAGTTCGCCGGGGCCTCGGTCGAGCGCCTCGCGCGCCTGGGCATCTCGAAGGTCCTCACGATCACCTCGACGTACGACCACCGGATCATCCAGGGTGCGCAGTCGGGCGAGTTCCTCAAGATCATGGGCGCCAAGCTGCTCGGCGAGGACGGCTTCTACGACCGCGTCTTCACGTCGCTGCGCATCCCCTACGAGCCCGTGCGCTGGGTGCGCGACAACACGGTCGACGCCGACGTCGAGGCGGCCAAGCCCGCGCGCATCGCCGAGCTCGTGCACTCGTACCGCTCGCGCGGCCACCTCATGGCCGACACGGACCCGCTGACCTACCGCCAGCGCAAGCACCCGGACCTGGACATCCAGAACCACGGCCTGACGCTGTGGGACCTCGAGCGCCAGTTCCCCACGGCCGGGTTCGGCGGCACGCCCAAGGCGTCGCTGCGCGACATCCTCGGCCTGCTGCGCGACTCGTACTGCCGGTCGATCGGCGTCGAGTACATGCACGTCGCCGACCGCGACCAGCGCCGCTGGCTCCAGGAGCGCCTCGAGTCGGGCTACGCCCGCACGCCGCGCGAGGACCAGCTGCGGATCCTGCGCAAGCTCAACTCGGCCGAGGCGTTCGAGACGTTCCTGCAGACGAAGTTCGTCGGCCAGAAGCGCTTCAGCCTCGAGGGTGGCGAGTCGGTCATCCCGCTGCTCGACGCCGTGCTCTCCAAGGCCGCCGAGAACGGTCTCGACGAGGTCTGCATCGGCATGGCCCACCGCGGCCGCCTCAACGTGCTCGCGAACATCGCGGGCAAGAGCTACGCGCAGATCTTCGCGGAGTTCGAGGGCAACGTGGACCCGAAGAGCGTCCAGGGCTCGGGCGACGTGAAGTACCACCTCGGGACCGAGGGCACCTTCACCGCGGAGTCGGGCGCGCAGACGCAGGTCTACCTCGCGGCGAACCCGTCCCACCTCGAGGCCGTGGACCCCGTGCTCGAGGGCATCGTGCGCGCCAAGCAGGACCGCATCGACCTCGGCGGCGACGGCTTCTCCGTGCTGCCGATCCTGCTGCACGGCGACGCGGCCTTCGCGGGCCAGGGTGTCGTGCCCGAGGTGCTCAACCTCGCCCAGCTGCGCGGCTACCGCACCGGCGGCACGATCCACGTCATCATCAACAACCAGGTCGGCTTCACGACCGGCCCGTCGTCGGCCCGCTCGACGACGTACGCGACCGACGTCGCCAAGGGCTACCAGGTCCCGATCTTCCACGTCAACGGGGACGACCCCGAGGCGTGCGTCCGCGTCGCCGAGCTCGCCTTCGCGTTCCGCGAGCAGTTCGACCAGGACGTCATCATCGACATGATCTGCTACCGCCGTCGCGGTCACAACGAGGGCGACGACCCCTCGATGACGCAGCCCCTCATGTACAACCTGATCGAGGCCAAGCGCTCGGTGCGCAAGCTCTACACCGAGAACCTGGTCGCGCGCGGCGACATCTCCCTCGAGGAGGCCGAGCACGTGCTGCAGGACTACCAGTCCCAGCTCGAGCGCGTCTTCACGGAGACCAAGGAGGGCGGCTACACCCCGCCCGCGTCGTCCGAGCCCATCGCGGGCCTCGAGCGCCCCGAGTCGCAGCGCGAGGACGCCGGCACGATGGTCGGCTGGCAGACCGCGGTGCACCCGAGCGTGCTCGAGCGCGTGGGTGCGGCGCACGCGTCGCCGCCCGAGGGCTTCACGGTGCACCCCAAGCTCGCGCAGCTGCTCGAGAAGCGTCGGCAGATGTCGACCGACGGCGGCATCGACTGGGGCTTCGGCGAGCTGACGGCCTTCGGGTCGCTGCTCATGGAGGGCACGCCGGTGCGCCTCGCGGGCCAGGACTCGCGCCGCGGCACGTTCGTGCAGCGTCACGCGGTGCTGCACGACCGCGAGTCGGGCGCCGAGTGGACGCCCCTGCTGTACCTGTCGGGGGACCAGGCGAAGTTCTGGGTCTACGACTCCTCGCTCAGCGAGTACGCGGCCCTCGGGTTCGAGTACGGCTACTCGGTCGAGCGCCCCGACGCGCTCGTGCTGTGGGAGGCGCAGTTCGGCGACTTCGTCAACGGCGCGCAGACCGTGATCGACGAGTTCATCTCGTCGGCCCAGCAGAAGTGGGGCCAGAACTCCTCGGTCGTCATGCTGCTCCCCCACGGGTACGAGGGCCAGGGCCCCGACCACTCGTCGGCCCGCATCGAGCGGTTCCTGCAGCTGTGCGCCGAGGAGAACATCACGGTCGCCCAGCCGTCGACGCCCGCCTCGTACTTCCACCTGCTGCGTCGTCAGGCGTACGAGCGTCCGCGCCGTCCGCTGGTGGTCTTCACGCCCAAGCAGCTGCTGCGCCTCAAGGCGGCCGCGTCGAGCGTCGAGGACTTCACGACCGGCACGTTCCGCCCGGTGCTCGGTGACGTCACCGTCGCCCCGAAGGACGTCGACCGCGTGCTCGTGTGCTCGGGCCGCGTGTACTACGACCTGCTCGCCGAGCGCGCCAAGCGCAAGGACGACAAGACCGCCATCGTGCGCCTCGAGCAGCTCTACCCGCTCGACGTCGAGGGCATCCGCGAGGAGCTCGCCCGCTACGGCGACGCCGACGTCGTGTGGGTCCAGGACGAGCCCGAGAACCAGGGCCCGTGGTCGTACATCCACATCACGCTGCCCGAGGACATGCCGCGCGTGCGCGTCGTGTCGCGCAAGGCCTCGGCCTCGACCGCGGCGGGCACCGCGAAGAAGCACCAGGCCCAGCAGGCCGTGCTGATCGCGGAGGCGTTCGACCGCTGACGCGCTGCTCGACCAGACGCCGACGGGCGCGACCGGAAGGTCGCGCCCGTCGGCGTTCGTGCGTCCGAAGACTCCGTGGCTGACCGCCGCTGCTACCAGCGCTCGTGCACGACCTCGCGCAGGTGCTCGTCGTAGATGTCGCGCACGCCCGCGTTGAACCGCGCGCCGAGCAGGCGGTCGCCGCCCGCGCCGGCGTTCGCGCGCGCCTGGTCGACCGACCGCGCGCCCGGGATCACGGTCGACACGCCGGGCTGCTGCCAGATCCACGCGATCGCGGCCTGCGCCGGCGTGAGGTCGTCCCCGACGACCGACTCCACGAGGCCGGAGAACTCGCGCGCCGCGCGCACGCCGGTGTCGTAGGGGACGCCGGAGAACGTCTCGCCGACGTCGAACGCCTCGCCGTCCCGGTTGTAGGTGCGGTGGTCGTCGTCGGCGAACGTCGTCTCGGCGGTGTACCGCCCGGAGAGCAGCCCCGAGGCGAGCGGGACGCGCGCGACGATGCCCACCCCGGCGGCCGACGCGGCGGGCAGGACCTGCTCGAGCGGCTTGAGCCGGAACGCGTTGAGGATGATCTGCACGCTCGCGACGCCGGGCCGCGCGATGGCCCGCAACGCCTGGTCGACGGTCTCCACGCTGACCCCGTAGGCCGCGACGGCGCCGTCCGCCACGAGCGTGTCGAGCGCGTCGAACACGGCGTCGTCGTCGTAGACGGCGGACGGCGGGCAGTGCAGCTGGACCAGGTCGAGCCGTTCGGTCCGCAAGTTCTTGCGCGACCGGTCGGTCCACTCGCGGAAGTTCTCGAGCACGTAGTTCTCGGGCACCTGCTCGACGCGTCGGCCCATCTTGGTCGCAACGGTGATGCCGTGCCCGGGGTTGTCGGCGAGGAACGCGCCGATGATCTGCTCGGAGCGGCCGTCGCCGTAGACGTCGGCGGTGTCGAAGATCGTGACGCCGGCCGAGGCCGCGGCGTCGAGCACCGCGAGCGCGTCGGCCTCGTCGACCTCGCCCCAGTCGGCACCGAGCTGCCAGGTGCCGAGTCCCACGACCGACACGAGCCGTCCGGTACGCCCCAGGATGCGGTATTCCATGGTCTCTCCTTCGTCCTCGGCCACGGAGTGCCGTCGCTCCGGGGCCGTGGAGCGGGCCCCGCTCGGCTACCGTACGTGAACGTGAACACCATCGCAGCGTCCGGGACGCAGCTCACGATCAGGCACCGCGACCACCGTGCGACGGTCACCGCGGTGGGTGCGACGCTCCGGGAGTACGAGGTCGGCGGCAGGCCCGTGATCGTGCCGTTCGCCGAGGACGAGCTCCCGCCGGCGTCGCACGGCGCGGTGCTCGCGCCGTGGCCCAACCGCCTCGGTGACGGGCGCTACACCTGGGACGGGCACGAGCTCCAGGTGCCGGTCAACGAGCCCGCGCGTGCCACCGCGCTGCACGGCCTGGTGTCGTGGCACCGGTGGGACGTCGTGGAGCACGCCGCCGACGCGGTCACGCTCGAGCTCGCCCTGCCGCCGTCCCCCGGCTACCCGTTCGCCCTGACGCTGCGCGTCACGTACGCGGTGTCGGACGACGGCCTGCGCGTGTCGCTCACGGCGACCAACCTCGGTGCTCAGGACGCCCCGTACGGCGTCGGGTTCCACCCGTGGCTGTCCCCCGGCGACGCCCGCGTCGACGACTGCACGCTCCGCGTCGACGCGCGCACCCACGTCACCACGGACGACCGGCTGCTGCCGACCGGCACCGAGCCCGTCGCGGGCGACCGCGACCTGCGCGAGCCGACGCCGCTCGTGGGGATCGACCTCGACGACGCGTGGGTCGACGTGACGCGCGACGACGCAGGGCTCAGCTGGGTGCGCCTCGCGGCCCCGGACGGGCGGACGGCGGCCGTGTGGGCCGACGCCTCGATGGACACCTGGCAGGTGTGCACGGGAGACCACGTCGGACGCGGCGCGCGCACGGGCGTGGCGGCCGAGCCGATGTCGTGCCTCGCGGACGCGTTCCGCACGGGCGACCGTCTCGTCCGGCTCGCCACGGGCGCCTCGCACGAGGTGCGGTGGGGGCTGACCCTGCTCTGAGCGCGCCGCGCGGGACGGGCTCCGGCCCGTGGAGCGGTTCGTGCTGGACAATGGAGCGAGCGACCAAGGAGCACACGTGGGTGAACGGGAACTGCGCATCTGCATCGTCGGCGACGAGCTGAGCGTCGGCGTCGGCGACGCCAAGGGCCTCGGCTGGGCCGGGCGGGTCCTCGCGCGCTCGCGCTTCGACCGCCCCGTCATGACGTTCCCGCTCGCGATGCCGGGCGAGACGACGACGGCGCTGAGCCAGCGCTGGGAGACCGAGGCGTTCCCCCGCTACGGCAACGAGGCGGAGTACGACAACCGCCTCGTGGTCGCCCTCGGCCGCCAGGACGCGCGCGCGGGTCTCTCGGTCGCGCGCTCGCGACTGAACCTCGCGAACATGCTCGACGTCGCGGACTCGCACCGGATCGCGACGTTCGTCGTCGGCCCTCCCCCGGGCCGCCCCGAGGACGAGGACCGGATCGCCGAGCTCTCGGCGGCCTTCGCGGACGTCGCGGCCAGGCGCCGGGTGCCCTACGTGGACACGTTCACGCCGCTCGTGAACCACGAGCAGTGGCACGCCGACATGGCGCAGAACGGCACGGGCTACCCCGCGCAGGCCGGCTACGGGCTCATGGCGTGGCTCGTGCTGCACACCGGGTGGCACGCGTGGCTGGGCCTGCCGGAGGACCCTGCCTGAGCGCTACCGCAGCGTCGCGCGCACCGCGGCGCGGGCCCCGTCGAGCACGGTGCGGAGCGTGTCGAGCGTGACGGGACCGATCGCGCTGCGCGCGTCCGCCTGCCGCAGCTCGGCGCGCAGGTCGTCCCGGAACGCGGCGAGCAGCGCCTCGGCCTCGGCCCGCCGCGCGTAGGAGTCCTCGCGGCGGGGGTCCGCCGACCCGGCCGCCCGCGGCCGCACCCGCTCGGCCTGCGCAGCGGCGGCGAGCTCGGCGCGCAGGCCGCGCATCGACTCGCGCACGTCGTCACGCACGGCCTGCGCACGGTCGCGCACGGTCGTCGCGATGTCCTGCTCGAGCGCCTCGACGTCGGCCGCGCGCGCGTCGAGCTCGGCCTGCCCCGCGGGCGTGAGCTGGTAGGTGGTCTTGCGGCCCGCGGCGTCGCGGCGCACGAGGCCCTCCTCCTCCAGCCGCGCGAGCCGCGGGTAGATCGTGCCCGCGCTCGGCCGGTAGGTGCCGCCGAACCGGTCGGACAGCTCGGTCATGAGCTCGTAGCCGTGCTTGGGCCCGGGGGCCAGGAGCACGAGCAGGTACAGCCGCAGCTCGCCGTGGGCGAAGACCGGGGGCATCAGAGGTCCGCCCCGTCGGTGATGCGCTCGTCGGCCGTGGGCAGCCCCCGCAGCACGGTCACGCTGCCCGAGACGGTGTTGACGGAGATCTGCCCGGCGTCCTTGCCCGTCGCGGGCACGACGACGCTGCTCTGCGCCCCGCGGCGGGCCGTGTGCTCGACGCCGTCGACCAGCACGCGGCCCGAGACGGTGTGGACGGTCTGCGCGAGCAGGTCGGGGGCGGGGACGCGCGCGAGCACGTCGCCCGAGACCGAGGAGACCTTGAGCTGGCGCGGCGTCACGCTGCTGTCGACCGTGGCGTCCGCCGAGACGGTCGAGACGCTGACCGAGGGCAGGGCGCCGGTCACGGTGAGCTCGCCCGAGACCGTGTTGGCGACGACCTCGCCGTCGTGGTCGCGGACCGTGACCTCGCCCGAGACCGAGTTGAGCCGGAGGTGGCCGGCGGTCCCGTCGACCACGACGCTGCCCGAGACCGTCGAGACGCTCGCCCCCTCGCGGACGCCCGAGAGCAGGCCCTCCGCCTGCACGACCCCGACCTTGACCGCGACGTTCGCAGGGACGGCGACGTGGACGTCGGCCGAGTCCCGGGCGCGGAACGAGCGGAACCGGTCGAGGAAGCCCTCGAGCCCGAGGAACGCGTACCCGACCTTGACCGTGCCGTCGTTCTTGAGCGACACCTCGAGCGGGCGGCCGTCGACCGCGTGCACCTCGACCCGGATGCCGGGCTCGTCGTGCGTGACGACGTCGACGCGCCCGCGCACGAGGCCCACCTCGAGGCGTGCGAGGGGGGCGTGCAGCGAGTCGCCCGCGTCGGCGGGCAGGTCGATCGTCTGGGGACCGGTCACGGTCCAGGTCTCGGTGGTCATGGCGAGGTCCTCCGGGTCGGGTGACCGCGCGCCGCCGGGCGACGTCCGCGGTCGTTCTGCTCTCGGCCTTCGGTCGTCGGGGAATCCATCGACGGGCCCGATCGCGATATATCGCGACGCAAGACACGTTATATCGCGTTTGGCGCCGGGGCAACCCCTGCGGTGTGGGACCATGGGAAGGATCAGATCCTGCGCGCCCGGCGACGCCACGTCACGAGCTCCGGGATCTCCCCCGTCGACGACCGGATCCTCGGTCTCGGTACGCCAGATCTTGAAGGAGACCACGATGAGCAAGCGCGGACGCAAGCGTCGCAGCCGCAAGGGCAACGCCGCCAACCACGGCCGTCGCCCCAACGCCTGAGCGCACGTCGGGTCCTCGACCCGCACGTCGCCGGGCAGCCGGTGCAGCACGAAGGGCCCGTCCCGCCGATCCTCACGGATCAGCGGGACGGGCCCTTCGTCGTCCGGCACGCCACGGGGGCGCCTCAGGTCAGAGCGACGGCTCCCCGACCACGAACGTCGTGGTCCGCGTGACCGAGATCTGCGCCTGGATGCGCAGTCGCAGGCTCTCGGGCGCCTGCTCGTGGCACGAGCGACGCACGAGCTGCTTGACGAGCTCCTCCGCGCTGAGCTCGGCCAGGCAGGGCGAGCAGTGGGCGATGTGCGCGCGCATCCGGGCCTCGTCCTCCGCCGTCATCTCCGAGTCGAGGTAGTCGTACAGGTGCGAGAGCGCGTGCTCGCACTCCGACTCCCCCTCGGTCGAGTGCGGGATCGGCGTCACGAGCCGCACGTCCTCGTCGTCCATCACGACTCTCCTCCTGCGCTGACCAGCCCTCGCTCGACCGCGTAGTCCGACAGCAGCTCACGCAGCTGCCGGCGCCCGCGGTGCAGCCGGGACATCACCGTCCCGATGGGTGTACCCATGATCTCCGCGATCTCCTTGTAGGGGAACCCCTCGACGTCCGCGTAGTACACGACCATGCGGCGGTCCTCGGGAAGCTCCTGGAGGGCGCGCTTGACGTCCGAGTCGGGGAGGCGGTCGAGCGCCTCCGACTCGGCGGACCGCAGTCCCTGCGACGTGTGCGACGCCGCGCGCGCGATCTGCCAGTCCTCGACGTCCTCCGCCTGGGACTTCTGCGGCTCGCGCTGCTTCTTGCGGTACGTGTTGATGAACGTGTTCGTCAGGATCCGGTACAGCCAGGCCTTGAGGTTCGTGCCCGGGCGGTACTGGTGGAACGCCGCGAACGCCTTCGCGTACGTCTCCTGGACGAGGTCCTCGGCGTCCGTCGGGTTGCGCGTCATGCGCAGCGCGGCCGAGTACAGCTGGTCCACGAACTGCAGCGCGTCGCGCTCGAAGCGCGCGCCCCGCTCGGCGTCGCTCTCCTGCGGGGCACGATTCGTGTCGTCGCCCAGGTCCACGCTCTCGTCGGTCATCACGACCGAGCCTAGCCCGGACCCCCGGCGTCCGGCGGTCGACGGGCGCGCGGTCGCCGCGGACGGCGCGCGCCGGGCCCGCGCGGGCAGCACGACCTGGACCTCCGACGCCGCGGCGTCGGGCGTGGTTTCTACGAGGCACGTCACGATCGGTGCAACCCGCGCCCCGCGGCGAACATTCCCGCCCCGGATGTCAGTGCCCCGGCAGGTGGTTACGGTGGCCCCATGAGCACCTCGGACACCCTCGACGCGGCGCAGACCGCGAACCGCTCGTACCTGACCCTCCTGCAGGAGCAGGTCGGGCACGAGCTCGACGCCCACCAGCAGTACGTCGCCATCGCCGTCTGGTTCGACGCGAACGACCTCCCCCGCCTCGCCGCGCACTTCTACCGGCAGGCGATCGAGGAGCGCAACCACGCGATGATGATCGTGCAGTACATGCTCGACCGGGACATCCCCGTGACGATCCCCGGCACCGACCCCGTGCGCAACGACTTCCTGTCCGTGACCGAGCCCCTCGAGCTCGCGCTCGCGCAGGAGAAGCAGGTCACCGACCAGATCGAGGCGATCTTCCGGGCCGCGCGCGCCGAGGGCGACGCGATCGGGGAGCAGTTCATGCTCTGGTTCCTCAAGGAGCAGGTCGAGGAGGTCGCCTCCGCGAACACCCTGCTCACGGTCGCCCGCCGTGCGGGGGACAACCTGTTCGACCTCGAGAACTTCGTCGCCCGGGAGACCATCGGCGACGCGGGCGAGTCGGCCGACGCGCCCGAGGCAGCCGGAGGTGCCCTGTGATCCTGCGTCGTTTCGCGCGACCCCTGCTCGCGTCCTGGTTCGTGTACGAGGGCCTCGGTGCCGCCCTGCGCCCGGCCGAGCACGTCGCAGCGGCCCGGGCCGGCGCCGACCTCGCCGCGGGCAACGTCGAGCAGGTGCCCGAGCTCTCGGACACCCAGCTCGGCCTGCTCGTGCGGGCCCACGGCGTCGCGACGGTCGTCGCCGCCGGGTTCCTCGCGATCGGCAAGGCCCCGCGCACCGCGTCGCTCACGCTCGCCGCGCTGACCGTGCCGCTCGCGGTCGTCAACCAGCCGTTCACGGGCAACGACCGCACGCGCACCGAGCGCACCGAGCGGTTCGTGCGCAACCTCGGCGCGATCGGTGCCGCGCTCATCGCCGGTGCCGACTACGAGGGCCGGCCCGGGGTGCAGTGGCGCGTCGAGCGCGCGCGCAAGGACCTCGACGCGACCCGGCGCGCCAAGGACGCGGTCACCGGCGTCGAGAAGTCCGTCGGTCGGGGCGCGCGCCGTGCCCGGCACGCGGCCCGCGACGCCCGCCGGGCCGCCCTGCTCGAGGCACGACAGGCCCAGGCCACCGCGCGTCGCGTCCTCAAGACGGCTCAGGAGGCCGTGCCCGGGGTCGGCTAGATTGAGCCGCATGACGAGCGCCCCTGCACCCAGCACCGCCACGCCCGCCGACCTGTGGGAGGCGCCCGTCGGGGAGGCCGCGCTCGCCGCGACCGTCGAGGTGCCCGGCTCGAAGTCGCTCACCAACCGGCTCCTCGTCCTCGCCGCGCTCGCCGACGGTCCCGGCGTGCTCCGCGGCGCCCTGCGCAGCCGTGACTCCGACCTCATGGCCGCCGCGCTGCGCTCGCTCGGCGTCGAGGTGACGCAGGGCGAGACCCCCAGCACGCTGCACGTCGTACCGGGCACCCTGCGCGGGGACGTCGACGTCGACTGCGGACTCGCCGGGACCGTCATGCGGTTCCTCCCGCCCGTCGCGGCGCTCGCCGACGGTCCCGTCCGGTTCGACGGCGACGCGGGCGCACGGGTGCGCCCCATGGGGCCGGTGCTCGACGCGCTGCGCGGCCTCGGCGTCGGCGTCGACGACGGTGGTCGCGGCCTCCTGCCGTTCACCGTCACGGGTCACCAAGGTGTGCGCGGCGGGACGGTCGACGTGGACGCCTCGGGGTCGAGCCAGTTCGTCTCGGGCATGCTGCTCGCCGCCGCCCGGTTCGACCAGGGGCTCACGCTCCGGCACACCGGCCCGACCCTGCCGAGCCTTCCGCACATCGCGATGACCGTCGAGACGCTGCGCGAGGTCGGCGTCGAGGTCGACGACTCGCGACCCGGGATCTGGCAGGTCTCCCCCGGCCCGATCGCCGCACGCGACGTCCACGTCGAGCCCGACCTGTCCAACGCGGCGCCGTTCCTCGGCGCGGCGCTCGTCGTCGGCGGCAGCGTGAGCATCCCCGGGTGGCCCACCGTCACGACCCAGCCCGGCGCGATGCTGCCCGAGCTCCTGACCGCCATGGGCGGCACCGCGACCCTCGCCGACGGCGTCATGACGGTCACGGGGACCGGCGAGATCCACGGCATCGACGTCGACCTGCACGCCGCGGGCGAGCTCGCGCCCAACGTCGCGGCCCTCGCCGCGCTCGCGGACTCGCCGTCACGGCTGCGCGGCATCGCGCACCTGCGCGGCCACGAGACCGACCGGCTGGCCGCGCTCGCGACCGAGATCACGCGCCTGGGCGGCCGCTGCGAGCAGACGTCCGACGGGCTCGTCATCACGCCGCGGCCGCTGCACGGCGCGACGTTCCGCACCTACCACGACCACCGCATGGCGACGACGGCCGCGATGATCGGCCTGCGCGTGCCCGGCGTCCAGGTCGAGGACGTCGACACGACCGCCAAGACTCTCCCGGGGTTCACGGGCATGTGGGACCGCATGCTCGCGGGCGGGCCCGCCTGATGGGTCGCCGGCCGCGCGACGAGTCGGACTTCCGCGACCGTCCCGGCAAGCGCGGGTCGCGCCCGCGCACCAAGATCCGCCCCGAGCACACCGACGCCGTCACCGGGTTCGTGACCGGGGTCGACCGCGGCCGGTACACGCTCCTGGTGGTCGACGGCACGACGGACGAGGGCACGGTCGGCGACCACGCGACGGCCGACGACCCTGCCCGTGCCGGGGTCCGCACCCGCACGATCGTCGCGATGAAGGCGCGCGAGCTGCACCGCGACCGCGTGGTCTGCGGCGATCGCGTCGACGTCGTGGGCGACACGAGCGGCGACGAGGGATCGCTCGCGCGGATCGTCCGCATCCAGGACCGCACCGCGACGCTGCGCCGCACGGCCGACGACACCGACCCGTACGAGCGGATCGTCGTCGCCAACGCCGACCAGCTCGTGATCGTCACCGCGCTCGCGCAGCCCGAGCCGCGTATCCGCATGATCGACCGGTGCGTCGTCGCCGCGTACGACGCGGGGATGGACGTCACGCTCTGCCTGACCAAGGCCGACCTCGCCGACCCGACCCCCCTGCGCGAGCTCTACGAACCCCTCGGGGTCACCGTGCTCGTGACGCGGCGCGACGGCGGCGACGGCACCGCGCCGCGCGCCGACGCGCCCGACGCGGGCGACGACCCCCTCGGTCCCGTGCGCGCACAGCTCGAGGGCAAGATCTCGGTGCTCGTCGGCCACTCGGGCGTGGGCAAGTCCACGCTCGTCAACGCGCTCGTGCCCGACGCCGCGCGCGCGACCGGGGTCGTCAACGCGGTCACGGGTCGTGGACGCCAGACGTCGACCTCGGCCGTGGCCCTGCCCCTGCCCGACGCCGCGGGCTGGGTCATCGACACGCCCGGCGTCCGGTCGTTCGGCCTCGCGCACGTCGAGGTCGAGCACCTGCTCGCCGCGTTCGAGGACCTCGCCGCGGTCGCGGTCGAGTGCCCGCGCGGCTGCACGCACGCCGAGGACGCCCCCGACTGCGCGCTCGACGCCTGGGTCGCGGCGGGCGACGACGGCACGGGCGAGGCGTCGCAGCAGGTCCGGGCCGTGCGTGTCGAGTCGTTCCGACGCGTCCTGGCCGCCCGGACCGCTACGGTGTGACGCATGACCCGGTACGACGACGACCTCCGCCTCGCCCACGTGATCGCCGACCAGGTCGACTCCCACACCATGAGTCGGTTCAAGGCGCTCGACCTGAAGGTCGACACCAAGCCCGACACGACCCCCGTCTCGGACGCCGACACGGCCGCCGAGGAGATGATCCGCTCGACGCTCGGTCGCGCGCGCACGCGTGACGCGATCGTCGGCGAGGAGTTCGGCGAGACCGGGCACGGGTCACGCCGCTGGGTCGTCGACCCGATCGACGGCACCAAGAACTTCGTGCGTGGCGTGCCGGTGTGGGCGACCCTGATCGGCCTGCTCGACGGCGACGAGTGCGTCGTCGGGCTCGTCTCTGCGCCCGCGCTGGGCAAGCGCTGGTGGGCCGCCAAGGGATCCGGTGCGTGGACCGGCAAGTCGCTCGCCGCCGCGACCCGCATGCACGTCTCGGGCGTGAGCGACCTCGCGGACGCGTCGCTGTCGATGTCGAGCCTGTCCGGGTGGGAGGAGCGCGGGACCCTCGACGGGTTCCTCGACCTCACGCGCGAGGTGTGGCGCGTGCGCGGCTTCGGGGACTTCTGGAGCTACATGCTCGTGGCCGAGGGCGCCGTCGACGTCGCCGCCGAGCCCGAGCTCGCGCTGCACGACATGGCGGCGCTCGTTCCCATCGTGACCGAGGCCGGCGGCACCTTCACCGCGCTCGACGGGACCCCGGGGCCGTTCGGCGGCAACGCCGTGGCGACCAACGGCCTGCTGCACGCGAAGGTGCTCGACCGGCTCGGCTGAACGGACCCGCACACCTCGACGCCCCGCCTCTCGGGCACGGGCCCGGCGCCGCGCCGGTCACGTCACGCGGCCGGTCACGTCACACGGCCGCTCCGTCACGCGCGCGGGATCTCGGCGATCTCCGACCAGTCGTACCAGAGCAGGTTGCGCTCGGTGACCCGGTCGAGGGCGGCGTCGAGAGCCGGGTCGTCCCCCGCGTCGGCCGCCGCGAGGACCGCGGCGACGTCGTCCGCGGCCGTGGTCTCGTCGACGTGGACGCACACGATCGCGACCTGCGGGACCGACGCGACGACCGCGACCGCGCTCGGCGCGGGGTCGTCGCCCAGGTCGGCGTCCTCGGGCGGCAGCACCGCACCCACGACCTCGACCGCGGAGTCAGGCACCTCGACCGTCACGACCGCGCGCTGGCGCGGGGCGTCGACCCGGCCCGCGACCAGGGCGAGCGAGTCGTCGGCCGCCTCGAGGGCGGCGAGGAACTCGAGCCCCTCGTCGTCCTCGTCGGGGTAGCTCTGCGCCAGCGGGCCGGTCACCGCGTGGGCCGCACGCGGCGCGAGGTCCCACCGCGCCGCGTCAGGGGTCGAGGAGACGGCGTCGAGCTCGTCCAGGGTCACGGGCACGTAGAGGCGCATGTGCTCAGTGTGCCTGCTCGGGCACCCGCCGCGCTCCCCCGCGGCGCGACCCGCCGCGCACGCGGCCGGCCCTGCCGGCGGGGGCACCGTGCAGGGACTCCGCGAGCCGGACGATCTCGGCCCGCACCGCGGACCCCGGGGAGGCGTCCCGGAGGGCGAGCCCCGCGAGCAGGGCGCGGTCGCAGGCGACCGGGTCGTCGGGCAGGACACGCACGTCCTGGACGCCCGCGAACCGCGCGAGCACCTCACGGACCGCCTGCGCCGGTCTCGGCCCGGCCGCGCTCGCGCGGACCCGGTTGACCGCCACGACCCGCTGCGCGCCCACCGCGACCCCGAGGTCGTCGAGGTCGCCCACCGCACGTACGAGGCGGCGCACCCCAACGGCGTCGGCCCCGCCGACCACGAGCACGACGTCCGCGGCACGCAGGGCCGAGAGGGTCGCGTCGTCACGCTGCGTCGCGAGCGGGTCGAACCCCGCGAGCACGTCGCGCTCGATGCCGAACCCGCAGTCGACCACGACCCAGGCCGCGAGGCCGCGCGCGACCTCCCACACCGTGTCGAGCGCGGGTCCCGAGAGCTCCGTCCACCGCGAGGGCGTCGCGATGCCGGTCAGCACGACCGTCCCCGGCCCGACGAGCGCGCCGACGCCCGCGAGCGCCTCGACCGTGAGCACGCCCTGGTTGGCGACGCGTGCCGCGGCGACGAGGCCGGGGCCCTCCTCGAGCAGTCCGAGGTGCTGCGCGACCGCGCCCCCGTACGTGTCCGCGTCGGCGAGCAGCGCGCCGTAGCGCGACGGGTCGGTACCCAGCGCGCCAAGCTCGGCGGCGAGGTTGACCGCGAGCGTCGTGCGCCCGGGCGCGCCGGTCGGGCCCCAGACCGCGAGGACCTTGCCGCGGCCCTGGACCGGGCGAGGCTCGCGCACCGGCGCGGGGCCCGGCAGCGTCGCGGTGCCCGCGCGCACGGCCGAGACGAGCACACGGTCGGGGTCGGACCGTTCGACGACCGCGTCGGCCCCGACCGCGGGTGCGGCGTCGCCCGTGCCGAGCAGGAGCACGACGCGCATGCCCGCACGGTGGAGCCGGTCGACGGCCACGACGTCGAGCGTGCAGGTCTCAGGGTCGACCAGCGCGACCTGGCCGAGCCCCGCGGTGGCCGACGCGAGGAGCTCGACGAGGTCCCCGCACCGGCGCGCGACGCTGGTCCCCGCACCCGGCGCGCTGAGCGCGCCGACGCACCGTACGTCGTCCGCCCCCGAGAGCAGGGTCAGGACCTCGACCTGCTGCGACGTGCTCACGAGGAGACCGGCAGCACGTCGACCGTGCCGGGCGATGCGAGCGCCGCGAGGACGTCGGCGAGCCGGTCGACCGGGACAAGGACGTGCACGGTCGCGGACCCGGCGCCGACGAGTCCGCCCTCGGCACGCTCGACCGCGTCGACCGTCGCGGCCTCGACGAGCACGCGCGGGGCCTCGGGGGCCGCGTCGTCGGGTCGCGCGTCGGAATCGGGCACGAACCAGACTTCGACCAGGCTGCCGTCGTCGACCCGGTCGGACAGCGCGCCCGTGACCGCGAGGCCCACGGGGCGCAGGTCCGACTCGGCGGGGCCGAGCGCGTCACGAGGCACGAGCTCGCCCGCACCGACGGTCCTGCTCACGCGCGCCCCCTCGGGCAGCTCGCCCGCGAGCAGGTAGTGGTCGAGCTGGTCGGCCGGGACCCGCACCGCGGCCGTGCTGACGTGGTCGGCGCCGACCGCGTCGCCCGCGGTGAGGACGTCACGCGCGACGTAGACCTCGACGGTGCGGCTCGCGCTCGTCACGGCCCAGGAGCCGAGCGCGACCGACGCGCCGACCAGGACGAGACCGCCGAGCAGCCGGGGGTCCCGCGCGCCGGGGCGTCGGAACCGGGCAGGCTCCGGGACGGGTGGTCGGGCGATCGAGGTCATGCGGCTCTCCGTCCTGGTGGGTGGGCGTCGTGGCACATCCTTGCGGGTCCGGGCGCGCCGCGCCGGAGGCCTGTGGACGACGGGTGCGGACCGGGGTCGCCGTGTCACAATCCGGGAATGGCCCAGCGATTCCTGACCCTCGCCGACGTCACCGAGGAGCTCAACATCTCCGCAGGTGCCGTCTACCAGCTCGTGCGCAGCGGTGAGCTCCCCGCGATCCAGGTCGGTGGTCGGGGGCAGTGGCGCGTGGAGGTCGCCGAGCTCGAGGCGTACATCCAGCGGCTCTACTCCGAGACGCGCTCGCGGATCGACGCGGGCGACCTCGGGCGCTGACGGGTCACCGGCGGCTGATGCGCAGGACGGCGCCGAACGGCACCGTCCAAGGGGTGCGGCGTGCGCTGCCAGGCGTCCCGCCCGGGTCGGCGACGTCCAGGTGATCGGCGCCGACCAGCGCGACGGCGCCGGTGAGCGTCCGGCCGCGCAGGTGGACGTCGACGAGCGCACGCTCCGTCGCAAGGGCACGCACCGCGCTCGCCCAGGTCGCCGTCCGCGGTGACGGGCCCGCGGCCGGGTCGTCCGTCCGCGCGCGCACCCCGAGGCCGCGGACGACGTCCACCGCCGCCGTCCGCACGAGGTGGCGACCGCTCCCGGCCGCCAGGAGGAACCAGCCGGAGCCGGCGTCCGTGACGGTGCCGTCGAGCTGGGTCCCGTCGGCGAGGACGACGTGCACCGCGCCCAGGTGCGTCTGGCCCACGTGCGCCGCGCCCGCGTGCGCCGCGAACCGCGCGTCGAGGCCGACGCGGGCGCGCTCGGCCGCGGCGAGGTCGGACGCCTGCAGGGCCTCCTCGGCACGCCGCTCGGCGTCGAGCGGGCCGTCGAGGTCGCCCAGGAGCCTGTCCCACCGCATCGCCGGAACGTAGCGCCGCGCGGCTCCGAGATCGGTGACTTGTCCACAATGCGGTCGGACCTCTTGCCACCCTCGCTCGCTTCCAGTTTGATCGTCACACGCAGAGAGCACCAAACGCCATCAAACGGCACGTGCACTCATCGGACGACCACGATCGCAGGGGGCGAAGTGGCACGGATCGACGGACGTACCCGGACACCGGGACGATCGGTGGCATCGGCCACGACGCGAACGCGTCCCGCGCGCGAGCACGCACCCGGCACGCGGGTGCCCGGAGCGTGGGCGCACGAGCGTCAGGCGCACGAGGGTCAGGCGCACGAGGACCAGGCGCACGAGGACCAGGCGCTGGACCCCCGGGCACGCACCGCACCGGCACGCGGGCCTCGGGCGCACGCGGATCCGGACGGTGGCGCACGGGCCTCGGGGCCGGGCGCGCGAACCGGCACGCTCGTCGTGCGGACCGCGCTTTCGCTCGGTGCGACCACCGTGCTCCTCCTCGTGCTTGCACTTCTCCTCACCAGGCACACCATCAGCCTGTGGTCGCTCGTCGTCACCCCACCCGCCGGCACGCAGGTCGGCCCGGACCTCGTTGTCGGCACGCTCGCCACCGGCCTCGGCGCGGCGGTCGCGGCGTGGCTCGGCGCGTGGACCGGCGTGGCCTGGGCGTGCGTCGTGCTGCGCGCGGCGGGGACGGCGTGGCGGACGGGCGAACGCCTTGTGGTCGAGCACGCGCCCGGGGTCGTGCGCCGCGCGGCGCGGATCGGCGCCGCCGCCGGCGTCGGCGCGTCGCTGCTCGTCGGCGGGGCCGCGCACGCCGCCCCGCCGACCGACCCGGCGCTCGTCGCGGCCACCGCGGCCACCGCTTCCACTGCGTCCACCGCCGACGGCGGCGGGTCAGTCCCCCGCGCGTCGGACCTCGGGTGGCAGCGCAGCAGCGCGACGCCCGGAGGCCTGGCCGTAGGCGGGGCGTCGACGGTCGACGGGGGCGCCGAGACCGACAGGACGACGGCCGACGACGCGGTGCCCGCCCATGACTCGTCGTCCGCCGATGGCACCGCGGCCCACGAGAGCACGGCGCCCGGCGACACGCAGGAGCACGCCGGACAGGACGACGCCGAACACGGCGATGCCGGGCAGGACAACGCCGGACACGGCGATGCCGGGCAGGACAACGCCGGACACGGCGATGCCGGGCAGGACGACGCCGGACACGGCGATGCCGGGCAGGACGACGCCGATGCCCAGCACGCGCAGGGAGAACAGCCCGCGGTCGCGACGCAGCACGGTGGCACGCCTCAGGGCACGCAGGAGCCCAGCTCTCCGGGCGACGGAACGGACGGCGAGACGTCGCCTCCCGCGGTGACGAGTCCCCCTCCCGCCGGCACGTCCACACTGGGCGACGGCTCGGCCGGGGCGTCGGGCGCCCGCGCCGGCAACGAGGTCGTCGTGCTGCGCGGCGACACGCTCTGGGCCATCGCCGCACGAGCGCTCCCCGCCGGCGCCTCGGACCAGGCCGTCGCCGCGGCGAGCACCCGGTGGTTCGAGGCCAATCGCGACGTGATCGGCACCGACCCCGACCTGATCCTCCCCGGCCAGGTCCTGCGCGCGCCGACCTGACCGGCCGGAGCAGGTCGGCGCGGAACGAGGGCACGCCCGTGCAGCCCGTCCGTGCAGCCCGTCCGTGCAGCCCGTCGATGCGGTACGGCGTGCGGCGCCGCACGTCCCGCACCAGCACCAGCACCAGCACCAGCCACACGACGCACCACGCACCACGCACCACGCACCACGCAAGACGCAAGACGCACCACACCGTGCGGCGCCCTGCCGCACCCGCACGTGTCACAGATCCCCGCAACGCCGCGAAGGAGCACACGATGTCCGCGACCATCACCGCCAGCCCTGCCCTGAACCGAGGCAGCGCAGCACCGACCCTCAGCGTCGAGCAGAGCTCGCCCGCGATCACCGCAGTCGCTGTCCCGCGCCCCGCGCGCCGTTCGACCAGGCCCGCCGGGACGCCGCTCGGCGCACCCCCGGTGCTCGACGTCTCGCACGTGCGGCGCCCGGGTCCGCACCGCGCGTCCGCGCGCCCGCTGCCGAGCGGCGCCGCGACCAGCACGCGGCTGCCCGACCCGACGGGTGTGGCGTGCGCCGTGGCGCGGACCGCCCTCGAGGTGCTGCGCGGCGAACGGCCGGTCGCCCAGCTCGTGCGGTGGGTCTCGCCCGACGTCTACGAGGTGCTGGGGCGTCGTGCCCGGCTGCTGCGCGACGCGCCCGGGTCACGCACCGCGCGCGACCGCGTCGTCGTGCGGCGGTCCCGGACGGTCCGCCTCGGGGACGACGCGGCCGAGGTCACCGTCGTCCTCGTCGACGGCCCCCGCCTGCGGGCCGCCGCCGCGCGGGTCGAGGTGCACCGCGGGACGTGGCGCGTGGTCGCCCTCGAGATCGGCTGAGGACGACGACGGGCCCCCGCCGTCGTCCGGCAGGGGCCCGTGATCGGGTGGTCGCGAGGTCAGGCCTCGTTGGCCCCGTGGCACACCTTGTACTTCTTGCCCGACCCGCACGGGCACTGCGCGTTGCGCGGAGTCCCCGGGAAGGTGCGTCCGTCGCTCTCCGCGGACGCGGCCTCGCCGTGCAGGGCACGGCGCGCGTTGCGCGCCCCCTCGCCCGAGACGACCGCGACCCCGGTCCCGTCCTCGCTGGGCGCCGAGTAGGACAGCGGCGTGCGGCGGGCCGGGCCGTCGATGCCCTTGGCGACCAGGACCGGCGCGGCAGGGGCCGGCTCGGGCTCGGCGACCGGCGCGGCAGGGGCAGGCTCGGCGACCGGCGCGTCCTCGACGGGCGCGTCGACCGGCTCGGCGGCCGCGCCGCCACCGGTGCCCGCACCGCTCGCACCCGCACCCGCACCCGCACCCGCACCCGCACCCGCACCGAAGAGTCCGGCACCGGACTGCGCCGTGGCGGCGGCCGAGGCGGCCGTCACGGGTGCGTCCTCAGGCTCCGCGACCTTGACCTCGAGGTTGAACAGGAACCCGACGGACTCCTCCTTGATGGCGTCCATCATCGCGTTGAACAGCTGGAAGCCCTCGCGCTGGTACTCCACGAGCGGATCGCGCTGCGCCATCGCGCGCAGCCCGATGCCCTCCTTGAGGTAGTCCATCTCGTAGAGGTGCTCGCGCCACTTGCGGTCGAGCACCGAGAGCACGACCCGACGCTCGAGCTGACGCATGTTCTCGGAGCCGAGCTGCTCCTCACGCTCGGCGTAGGCGTGACGCGCGTCCGAGACGATCTCCTCGACGAGCAGCTCGCGCGAGACGGCCCCACGGCCTCCCGCGGCCTCGACGAGCTCGTCGACCGTGATCGAGATGGGGTAGACCGCCTTGAGCGCGGTCCACAGCTCCTCGAGGTCCCAGTCCTCCTGCGAGGCGGCGCCGTCGACGTACCCCGACACGACGTCCTCGATGAAGTGCTGGACCTGCTCGTGCAGGTCCTCGCCGCCGAGCACGCGGCGGCGCTCGTCGTAGATCACGGTGCGCTGGCGCGAGAGGACGTCGTCGTACTTGAGGACGTTCTTGCGCGTCTCGAAGTTGCGCGCCTCGACCTGCGACTGCGCGCTCGCGATGCCTCGCGTGACCATCTTGGACTCGAGCGGGACGTCGTCCGGGAAGCCCGCACGGTTCATCATCGACTCGGCGAGACCCGAGTTGAACAGGCGCATGAGGTCGTCCTGCATCGACAGGTAGAACCGGGACTCGCCCGGGTCGCCCTGACGGCCCGAGCGACCGCGCAGCTGGTTGTCGATGCGACGCGACTCGTGCCGCTCGGTGCCGAGCACGTAGAGCCCGCCGAGGTCCTTGACCTCGTCGTGCTCGGCCTTGACCGCCGCCTTGGCGGCCTCGAGGGCCTCGGGCCACGCGGCCTCGTACTCCTCCGGGGTCTCCGCCGGGTCGAGCCCGCGCGCCGCGAGCGCGTCGACGGCCATGAACTCGGCGTTGCCGCCAAGCATGATGTCCGTGCCTCGGCCGGCCATGTTCGTCGCGACGGTCACGGCGCCCTTGCGACCTGCCTGCGCGACGATCGCGGCCTCGCGCGCGTGCTGCTTGGCGTTGAGCACCTCGTGCGGGACGCCCTGCTTCTTGAGCTTGGAGCTCAGCAGCTCGGACTTCTCGACGCTCGTGGTGCCCACGAGCACGGGCTGGCCCTCGGCGTGCCGCTCGACGATGTCGGCGACGACCGCGTCGAACTTGCCCTCCTCGTTCTTGTACACGAGGTCCTTGCCGTCGATGCGCTGGGCAGGACGGTTGGTCGGGATGGGCACGACGCCGAGCTTGTAGGTGCCCTGGAACTCGGCGGCCTCGGTGTCGGCGGTACCGGTCATGCCGCCGAGCTTGTCGTAGAGCCGGAAGTAGTTCTGGAGGGTGATCGTGGCGAGCGTCTGGTTCTCGGCCTTGATCTCGACGCCCTCCTTCGCCTCGATCGCCTGGTGCATGCCCTCGTTGTACCGACGCCCGGCGAGGATTCGACCGGTGTGCTCGTCGACGATCATGACCTCGCCCTTGAGCACGACGTAGTCCTTGTCGCGCTTGAAGAGCTCCTTGGCCTTGATCGCGTTGTTGAGGAACCCGATCAGGGGCGTGTTGAGCGACTCGTACAGGTTGTCGATGCCGAGGTAGTCCTCGATCTTCTCGATCCCGGGCTCGAGCACGCCGACCGTGCGCTTCTTCTCGTCGACCTCGTAGTCGGTGCCGACGTCGAGGCGGCGCACGACCTTCGCGAACTCGGCGTACCAGCGGTTCGTGTCGCCCGCCGCGGGGCCCGAGATGATCAGCGGGGTGCGCGCCTCGTCGATGAGGATCGAGTCGACCTCGTCGATGATCGCGAAGTTGTGCCCGCGCTGGACCAGCTCGTCCATCGACCACGCCATGTTGTCGCGCAGGTAGTCGAAGCCGAACTCGTTGTTGGTGCCGTACGTGATGTCGGCGGCGTACTGCTCACGACGCTCGGCCGGGGTCTGCCCCGAGACGATGCAGCCCGTCGTCATGCCCAGGAACCGGAACACGCGGCCCATGAGCTCGCTCTGGTACTTCGCCAGGTAGTCGTTGACGGTGATGACGTGCACGCCGTCGCCCGAGAGCGCGTTGAGGTACGCGGGGAGGGTCGCGACGAGCGTCTTGCCCTCACCCGTGCGCATCTCGGCGATGTTGCCGAGGTGCAGGGCGGCGCCGCCCATGAGCTGCACGTCGAAGTGCCGCTGCCCGAGCGTGCGGCGCGAGGCCTCGCGAACCGCCGCGAACGCCTCGGGGAGCAGGTCGTCGAGCGACGTCCCGTCAGCGATCCGGCGGCGGAACCGCTCGGTCTCCTCCCGCAGCTCCTCGTCGGTGAGCTCCTCGAAGCTCGGCTCGAGCCGGTTGACCTGGTCGGCCAGCCCCGACAGCTTCTTCAGGATCCGGCCCTCGCCGAAGCGCAGGGCCTTCTCGAGGATGGAAGGCACTCGGATCTCCCGTGTCGATCGCGCCCACGGCCGGTCGGCTGCGCGGCGGGTGCGCCGCGGCCCCCCAGGAGGTCACCCACGTCACACCACAGACCATCGTAGGGCCGTTCGGCCCTTCTCCCGGACGCACGCTCGCCCCGTTCGCTCTCCGGCGAACCACCGCGGCCCGCGGGAGGGCGCCCGATCACTCCGGCGGGGTCCCGCGATCCACCGTGCCGAGGCTCGCGAGCGCCCCGGCGAGCGACGGCGCGAGCGCGCCCCGGGGCGTGACGTCGACACGGGGCAGCCCGAGCCAGTCCGCGAGCACGCGCAGCTCGGCGGCGAGCGCCTCGGGCGTGTCCGGGCCGGCGGTGGGTTCGGGGTGGGCCGAGAGCACCTCGAGCGTCCCGGCGCGACGGTCGGCGCGCAGGTCGACGCGTGCGGTGATCCGCTCGCCCTCGAGGAACGGGAGCACGTAGTAGCCGTACTCGCGGCGTGCGGCCGGCACGTAGATCTCGATCCGGAACCGCACCCCGTGGAGCCGCTCGAGCCGGACGCGCTCGAACACGAGCGGGTCGAACGGGCTGAGCAGCGTGCGCGCGGTCGCCGTGCGCGGGACCTTCGCGTCACGGTGCAGGTAGGTGCGCGCGTCCCAGCCCTCGACACGCACGGGGGCGAGCGTGCCGTCCTCGACGAGCTCGTCGAGCGCGGTGCGCACCGCGGGTCCGCGCAGCCGGAAGTAGTCCTGGAAGCACCGCACCGTGCCGACCCCGTGTGCGCGCGCACCGATCTCGAGCAGCCCGCGGACGGCGTCCGCGTCGCTCACCTCGCCCAGCGCGGCGGGCGGGACGACCCGCTCGGCGAGGTCGTAGGAGCGCTCGAACGACGCCGTGCGCCGCGCCGCGGCGATCTCGCCCGTGAAGAACAGGTGCTCGAGCGCGGTCTTCGCCACGCTCCAGGCCCAGCCCCACGCGGACCGGTCGGGCACGTGCACGTGCCCCTCGGCCTCGAGCAGGGCACGGACCTCGGTCGCCGTGACCGGGCCGTGCTCGGTCACGACCTCACGCACCCGCGCGACGACCTCGGGGTGCGAGCGGACGACGTCACGGATGCTGCCCCATGCCTCCGCCTCGACCCGGCGGCGCCGCCACGAGAGCAGCCGGTACGTCGCGGGCGGCACGTAGGAGGCCATGTGACCCCACGTCTCGAGCAGACGCCGCGGGGCCCGCTCCGTCGCCCGGTCGAGGAGCGCGGGGTCGTACGGGCCCAGACGCGAGTAGAGCGGCACGAGGTGCGCCCGGGCGAGCACGTTG
This sequence comes from Sediminihabitans luteus, assembly GCF_002797595.1. Classification (GTDB taxonomy): domain Bacteria; phylum Actinomycetota; class Actinomycetes; order Actinomycetales; family Cellulomonadaceae; genus Paraoerskovia; species Paraoerskovia lutea. Next base: position 219,793 of record NZ_PGFE01000004.1, on the reverse strand, counting down.
ACCGAGTCGATCTGCAGCACGCCGATCCGGTCGACCACGCGCTGCAGGTCGGCGATCCCGGGCGGCCGGGTCGGTGCGCGACCCGGCCCGGCGCGACGCGGGCGGGCGAGACCCTGCGCGGCGAGCGCCGTCCGACGGGCCTGGGCGATCGAGAGCGTCTCCACACGACCATCGTGGACCCGACCACCCACAGGCAGCACACGGGGCCCCGGTGCGCGCGTCGCGCACCGGGGCCCCGTGGTCGGGTCAGGTCAGTCGCCCGCGCACGACGTGTCGAGCGCGATCACGCCGTAGCTCCACCCACGGCGCCGGTAGGCGACCGAGGGGCGGTGCGTCTCCGCGTCGACGAAGAGGAAGAAGTCGTGCCCGACGAGCTCCATCTCGTAGACCGCGTCGTCGACGCTCATGGTCGCCGCGCTGTGCAGCTTCTCGCGGATGACGACGGGCGAGTCGCCCATCTGGCTCTCGACGGCCTCCCCCGGCGTGGCCGGGTGGGTCGGCGCCTCGGGCTCGGGGGCCGGGGCGTCACGGTCCGGGTCGAACGGGCGCACGTCGACGGGCGGCTGCACCGCGTTCTTGCGGTGGTCCTTGCGGCGGTCGCGCGACCTGCGCAGCCGCTCGGCGAGCTTCGTGGTCGCCAGGTCGAGGGCCCCGAACCGGTCGTCCGCCGCGGCCTCGGCCCGCACGACGGGCCCCTTCGCGCGGACGGTGAGCTCGACGCGCTCGCGCACGTCGGCGAGTCGGGGGTTGTTCTCGTGGGTGATCTCCACGTCGATGCGCTGGGCGGTCGGTGCGAGCTGCTCGAGCTTGGCGAGCTTCTCCTCCACGTGCCGACGGAACCTCTCGGGAACCTCGGTGTGCCGGCCGACGACGACGATCTCCATGTGAACCTCCGCTACTCCGCGGGGCCCGGATGTCGGGCCGTCCCGCGGGGGTCTGTGGGCCTTCTCGGCCCGATGTCTGGTGCGGCGGCACCTTGCCGGGTGCCGGTGCTCATCACCTCCCCGGCCCGCGCGTGGCGGCCCCTCGGAACGTCGGTGCCGACCCGCCGCGGTCCCCCGGGCGGCTCGACAACCCCAGGTTAACCCCCGGTGGCCGTCGGGGTCGGACGACGCGGGGCGGCGACGGGCGAAACGCCGTCCAGACCCCCGAGAAGTGGCCGCTGACCTGCGGATTCGTCTCTGTGTGAACCTGGTGGAGGTGTCGCGGCGAGCACCACCGCGCCGACCACCTCGGCCCCGGCGCGGCGCAGCGCGGACTCGCACGCGGCGAGCGTTGCCCCGGTCGTCAGGACGTCGTCGACGAGCAGGACACGGGAGCCCCGGAGCCGCGTGCGGGCTCCCCGCCGCACGGCCACGCCGTCGGCCACGTTGTGGGCGCGCGCCCGCGCGCCGAGACCCACCTGGTCGCGGGCCCGGACGCGGCGCAGGGCACGGAGCGCACGGGGTGCCGCCGTGCGCGCCATGGTGGGGGCCACGGTGCACGGCACAGTGCACGCCAGGGTGCGCGCCAGCGTGCTGGCCGCGGTGCGGGCGAGGCTGCGGGCCACGGCGCGGGCCAGGACGTCCACGGGCGACCGTCCCCGCTGCCGCACGGCCGCGGCCGTCGACGGCACCGGGACCACGACCAGCGCGGGCCCGCCGGCGTGCCCCGCGTCGAGCGCGCAGGACGACGCGCGCGCGACCGCCGCGGCGAGGACGCGGTCGAGGTCGGCCCGGTGCCGGTCCTTCCACGCCACCACCACCTCGCGCACCGCGCCCTCGTACCGCGCCGCGCGCCACACGGGCAGCGGCGGGCGTCCGTCGCAGCGGTCGAGCCGCGGGGCGTCCTGCTCGCAGCGCTCGGGCGGACGTCCCAGGAGGGCCGCGCACGGAACGCACAGCACGACGTCCGCGACACCGCAGCCCGCGCAGGCGACGGGAACGACCAGACGGCCGAGCGTCGTCGCCCAGCCCCCGACGACCGCGAGCACTCCAGCCACGATCAGCCCAGGACGAGCGAGCAGCCCGGCACGAACGATCGGACCAGGATGGAACAGCAGACCAGGATGAAAGAGCAGACCGGGACTGCCAGGGCGCACGCCGTCCCGAGCACTCGCCGCCTCGCTCGCCCGTGTCTTCCCCACCGTCACGGGCCGATCCTGCCCCGCCCGGCACCACGCCCGCCGGACGACGGAGCCCGGCCCTGCGTCGTCCGCGGCAAGGCCCGCCTGTGGACGACCGTCGCGGGGCGGGACGTCAGCGCTGGTAGGTCACGATCGTCACGCCGTCCGCGACGGGGCGCCACACCGTGCCCGAGCCCGAGCGTCCGGACAGACCGCCCGAAGCGTCGACGACGAGCAACGTCGCGAGACCGTTCGCCGCCGCGATCGACCGCGACCCCGCGACGACCGCGAGCGTCACCGAAGGTCCGCCGACCGGGAACACCCGGACCGTCTCGTCGCCGTCCTTGGGCTGCTCGCCGAGCACCGCGACGTCGGTGTCACCCGCCCACCGTGCCTCGCGCGCCGAGACGAGCGCCGGCCCGATCTCGACCGGCTCGGACAGCGCGACGGGGACGTCGTCCGCGTCCCGCACGATCCCCGCGACGTTCACCTCGACCCCACCCGGGCCCGACGAGACCACGACCGCCCGCGCGCCCTCGGCCGAGACGTCGATCGACGTGACCGATCGCGCGGCGAGCCACGGGACGTCGACGGGTCGTGCGGTGCCGTCCGCACCGAACACCGTGACCGTCCCGTCCCCCTGGCCCGTCCACGCCCACCCGAACCGGTCGACGCTCGGGGTCGCGACGTCGTCCGCCCGCAGGAGCTCGGCACGGCCGTCGCCCGCGAGCCGCAGGATCCGGTCCGTGCCGTCACGCAGGTACACCGACGCGTCGGCCGGCTCGCCCACGAGGTCGCCGTCGACCGCGATCCCCGTCGGGTCGAAGCCCGCGAGCGGCGGGGCCCCCTCGATCGCCGACAACGTCGAGCCGTCGAGCGACATGAGCGCACCGTCCGAGACCGCGACGGGCGTGGCGTCCGTCGATGCGAACCGCGGCGTCCCGACGTCCGGGATCACGAGCGCCGCCCCCGCCGACGTCAGCGCGACCGAGCGGATCGGCTCCTGCGTGCGCGGGTACGAGTTCACGAGCGTCGCCTCGATCTGTGCCTGGAGCAACGCCCTGTCCTCGGGCGCGGCGTCCGTGACGGACGAGCTGAGGTCCACGGCGGCGACGCCGTCGTCGACCGGGACCGACCCGACGAGCGTCGTGCCGGGGGGTGCGACGTTGAGCACCGAGTCCTGCATCCACGTCGCGGGCCCCGCGAGCAGCGCCTTGACCGCGGACGTCGACCAGGTCACGTTCCGGGGAAACCAGCGCTCGTCCGGCACGAACTGCGCACGGTCCGAGGTCGCGAAGTACAGCACCGAGCGCTGGAACGAGTTGTCGAAGTCCGTCGTGGGGATCAGCAGGCCGTCCTCGAGCTGCGAGATGCGCCAGCGCCCCGCGTCGTCCTGCGTCAGGGTGTACGACAGGTCGAGGGTCGAGCCCGGAGACTCCTCGGTGTACACGCCCGAGGAGTCGATCGTCCCGACGACCGTGATCTTCCCGGTCACCGTGGTGCGGCCCGAGTCCAGCGTCGTCTCGTCGACGTCGAGGCCCGCGTCGCCCGTGGTCACGTAGACCGACGTGTACGGGGACCACGACTCCGCGTCACCCGTGAGGAACGACTTGGCGACGTCGAACGTCCCCGTCGGTGCGCCCTGCAGCGCCGCCTGGAAGCCCTCGACGATCTGGACCGGGGTCGCGTCGTCCCGCGGCGGGTTGGGGTTGTAGTACAGCTGGCTCACGGGCTCGGGCGACGCCTCGCCGTCGATCACCGGACCCGAGGTCGGGATCTGCGTGCACGCCGCGAGCGCGAACGCCGCGACCACCGAGGTCGCGGCGGCCGCGAGCCTCGCCGCGCGTCCGGGACCTGGACGACGGGACATCACGACACCTCCTGGTCGCCCGACGGGTCGGCGACGTCGTTGATCGTGGGGAGAGCCGTCGGGCTCGCGTGGTCGGGCACGGCGGGCGCCGTGACGTCGTCGCCCGCGAGGTCGAGGCCGCGGCCGTCGGTCGGCTCGTCCGGCGCGAGCGGGAGCGGGGAGCCTGCGAGCACGATCCCGGCGCGGCGCGGCAGCGTGAGCCGGAAGCTCGACCCCTGACCGAGCCTCCCCCACGCCTCGAGCCAGCCGCCGTGCAGCCGTGCGTCCTCGAGCGAGATCGACAGCCCGAGACCCGTCCCGCCCGTCGTGCGGGCGCGCGCGGGGTCGGCGCGCCAGAAGCGGTCGAAGACCCGCTCGACCTGCTGCGCCGTCATGCCGACGCCGTGGTCGCGGACCACGACGACCACGCCCTGCGCGTCCTCGCCGACGGTGATCTCGACGGGCTTCTCCTCCGCGTGCTCGATCGCGTTGACCACGAGGTTGCGCAGGATGCGCTCGACGCGCCGCGCGTCGACGTCGGCCGTCGCCGCGACGTCGCCCAGGTGCACCGAGAGCCAGACCCCCTTGCGCTCGGCGAGCGGCAGCGCGTGCTCGACGACGCGGTCGACGATCTCCCGCAGGTCGCGGCGCTCGGCGTCGAGGGACGCCGCGCCCGCGTCGAACCGGCTGATCTCGAGCAGGTCGGCGAGGAGGTCCTCGAACCGGTCGAGCTGCGTCTGCAGCAGCTCGGCCGAACGCTTCTCGACCGGACCGAACTCGTCGCGGCCCTCGTAGAGCATCTCGCTCGCCATGCGGACCGTCGTCAGCGGGGTGCGCAGCTCGTGCGAGACGTCCGAGACGAACCGGCGCTGCAGCATCGAGAGCGCCTCCATGCGCGTGATCTGCTCCTGCAGGCTCTCGGCCATGCCGTTGAACGACCGGCCGAGCGTCGCGAGCTCGTCGTGCCCCCGCACCACGAGCCGCTCGTCGAGGTGCCCGTCGGCGAGGCGCTCGGCGACCCGCGCCGCGCGCCGCACCGGATCGACCGCGAGCCGCGTCACGATCCACGTGATCACGCCCAGCAGCGCCACGAGCAGGACGCCGCCCACGAGCAGCGACCCCTGGATGAACTCGAGCGTCTCCTGCTGGGGCTCGAACGAGTAGAGGTAGTAGAGCTCGAAGGTGCCCGAGCTCGGGATCGTCACGGCCGTGCCGACCACGACGCCCGGGATGGGGGTCGTCCCTGGCTCGGCGGTCGTGGGGACGATCGCGACGGACTGCAGCACCTGCGCGACCTCGGAGTCCTCGTCCGCGGTCGCGATCGTGGCCCGCCGCATCTCGGGCGTGATGACGCTGTCGTACTGGCGTGCGGTGCTCACGTCCACGACCGACGACGGGATCGCCTCGGGGCTCCACAGGAACACGTCCCGGCTGCTCGACGCCCCCGACTGCAGCTGGAACACCATGTCGTTGAGCAGCTGCTGCAGGTCGGCGCTCGTCGTCGGGCTCGCGGCCTCGAAGGTCGAGCGCGCCTGCGCCGACGACCGCGCGCTCTCGGCGTCGACCGCCGCGAGGCGCTGCTCGAACAGGCCGTCACCGATCGACGTCGACAGGTACGCACCGAGCGCGGCGACCGACGCGATGCCGACCACGAGCGCGGACGTGACGATCCGCAGCTGCATCGACGACCGCCAGCGCCGGACCGCGCGCGCACCCATGAGGCGCACCCGGCGCCACAGCTGCTCGGCGAGCGAGCGCGGCCGACGCGACCCGCCGGGGGCGCTCATGCGCTCACCCGCGGACCGCGCCCGCCTTGTACCCGACGCCGCGGACCGTCAGCACGATCTCCGGGTTCTCCGGGTCGTGCTCGATCTTCGAGCGCAGGCGCTGGACGTGAACGTTGACCAGGCGCGTGTCGGCCGCGTGCCGGTATCCCCAGACCTTCTCGAGCAGCACCTCGCGGCTGAACACCTGCCAGGGCTTGCGGGCGAGCGCGACGAGCAGGTCGAACTCGAGCGGGGTCAGCGAGATGGTCTCGCCGCCACGGCTCACGCGGTGACCCGGCACATCGATCTCGACGTCCCCGATCGACAGGACCTCGGGGGCCGGCTCGTCGGACCGGCGCAGCCGCGCCTTGATCCGCGCGACGAGCTCCTTGGGCTTGAACGGCTTGGAGACGTAGTCGTCGGCGCCCGACTCGAGGCCGAGGACGACGTCGACCGTGTCGCTCTTGGCCGTGAGCATGATGATCGGCACGCCCGACTCGGCGCGGATCAGGCGGCACACCTCGGTGCCGTCCTTGCCCGGCAGCATCAGGTCGAGCAGCACCAGGTCGGGCTGGCTGCTCCGGAACGCCTCGAGCGCGAGGTCGCCGTCCGCGCAGAACACGGGGTCGATGCCCTCGGACCGCAGGACGATCCCGATCATCTCTGACAGTGCCGTGTCGTCGTCGACCACCAGAACGCGAAGCTTCATGCGCCTTATCTTGCCATCGCCCGCCCGAGTCGGGGCGCAGGTCGCCCCCAGGTCGCGTCGTGGGGTCCGCGGTCGCGCCCGACGCCGTCCCCGCGCAGGCCCGCGGCCCCCGATGCACGACGACGGGCCGTGGGCGGATCCCTTGACGCGGCCGCGCCCCGTACTACCCTGGGCGCACGCCTCGGGAGGTCTCCTCCCGCGACCGGACGACCGCACGAACCCGACGGCTGCAGCACCGCAGCACCACGCCGACGGGACCTCGTGGGACGCTCCTCGCGCCCGACGGCGGGCCGACGCCCGCCGACGTCCGCCGAACCGAACAGGACCCGCCATGACCACGCCTCCGGACGAGCCGACGCCGGACGTCCCGCAGACGCCACCGCCCGCCCCGGAGCCCGGTGCGTGGGGCGAGGCGCCCCGAGGGCCGGTCGGGTACGGGCCCTCGGGGTCGCAGCCCGGACCGCGCTACGGCGCGCTCGCCGAGCCCGGGGCGCCGACCTACGGGGGCGGGACCTACGGGGGCGGGAACCCCGACGCGGGCGACGGTGCGCAGGGCCAGCCGCAGTACGGGCAGCCCCAGTACGGCCAGCCGCAGTACGGCCAGCCGCAGTACGGGCAACCGCAGTACGGCCAGCCCCAGTACGGGCAACCGCAGTACGGCCAGCCCCAGTACGGCCAGCAGCCCCACGGAGCGCCCGTGCCGCCGCCGGTCTACCTCGACGCCGCCACCAAGCCGGGTGTCGTCCCGCTGCGTCCGCTCGGGCTCGGCGAGATCCTCGACGGCGCGTTCGGCACGGTCCGTGCCAACCCGCGCGTGATGCTCGGGCTGCCCGCCCTGCTCCTCGCGGTCGTGACCGCGGTCGGCGCGCTCGTCGCGTACCTGTTCTCGGGTGCGGTCTCGCCCTGGGCCGTCGACCTCGAGGACGCGGTCGGGATCCCCGGCTACGCCGACCTGATCATGCAGGACCTCTACCCCGCGATGGTCCAGAGCTGGTTCCAGGTGCTCGCCACGCCCCTCGTCACGGGTGTGCTCGTGCTCGCGGTCGGCGACGCGGTCATCGGCCGGCGCGCCGCACCCGGGACGGTGCTGCGTGGCGCGTGGAGCCGCTTCGGCGCGCTGCTCACGTTCTCGATCATCCAGCTCGTCGGCACGGTCCTGCTGTGGGGGGTCGTCCCCGTGCTGGCCGTCTGGGGTGCGGTCGTCGCCTGGGGCGACGGTGGGCTCCTGCTCCTCCTCGTGCTGATCCCCGCGCTCGCCGTGGTCACGGTGTGGATCGCCGTGCGGCTCCTGCTCGTGCCCCCGGCGCTCGTGCTGGAGCGGCAGAAGCTCGGCCCGGCGATCGGTCGCGGCTGGCGCCTGAGCCGCGGCTCGTTCTGGCGCGTGCTCGGCATCTACCTGCTCGCGGCGATCATCGCGTTCGCCGCCGCGGCCGCGCTCTCCATCCCGTTCAGCGTCGTCTCGAGCCTCGTGCCGTCCGACGCGGTCGCGATCGTGGTCGTCCAGGTCGGCAACCTGGTCACGTCGATCGTCTCGACGGTGTTCGTCGGGGCGATCACCTGCCTGCTCTACATCGACGTCCGGATGCGCCGGGAGGGCCTCGACGTCGAGCTCGCCGCCGCGGCACGCGACACCCCGTGATGCTCGCCGCCGGGGGGAGCGCGTTCGGTGCAGGGGCCGGGGTCGTCGCGCGCGTGCTCGCCGACGTGCCCGTCGACCCCGACGCGCCGACCGCGCGCACGTGGGCGCGCGAGGAGCTCGCGCAGCCGCAGTACGCGCACGGCGAGTCGATCCTCGACCGGTTGATCGCCTGGTTCCAGGGGTTGTTCGACGGGGTCGGCGCCGCGCCCGCCCTCAGCACGCCCTCGGTCGTGCTGCTCGTCGCGATCCTCGTGACGGTGCTGGTCGTCGCGTTCGCGCTGGCCGGTCGCGTGCGCCGCACCGCACGCACCCGCCGGTCCGCGGCGGTGCTCGCGGACGACGACCGCACGAGCGCAGACCTGCGCCGTGCGGCGGACGACGCGGCCGCACGCGGCGACTGGGACACGGCCGTGCTCGAGAGGTTCCGGGCCGTCGTCCGCGCCCTCGAGGAGCGCACGGTGCTCGACGAGCGCCCGGGCCGCACCGCCCACGAGGTCGGGCTCGAGACCCCCCGCCGGCTGGACGTCCCCCCGGGGACCCTCGACGCGGCGTGCGCGCTCTTCGACGAGGTCTGCTACGGCGAGCGGCCCGCGAGCGCGCACGACGACGCCCTGGTCCGCGAGGTCGACGCGCGCCTCGCGGACGCGCGCCGTCGGCGCGCGGTCGAGCGTGCGGAGGTCGACGCGTGAGCGCGGTCGTCACGACGGGGGGCGCGGTGCGCGTCGTCGGTGACGGGACGACGGCGCGCTCGCGGGGCGCCCGACGGTGGCGTCGCGCCCGTGGTCCGCTCGCGGTGCTGCTCGTGGTCGTCGTGCTGACGGCGCTCGTGGTGCTGCTGCCCGCCCCGAGGTCGCTCGAGCCGTACTCGCTCGACAGCGCGGAGCCGGACGGCCTGCACGCGGTCGCGTCGATCCTGGAGGACCAGGGGGTGCGGATCCGCAGCGAGGACTCCCTCGGTGCGGCGGTGCGCGCGGCGAAGGCCGGGAGCACGCTCGTGGTGGCGCCGGGAGACTTGTGGGACGCCGACGCCGTCGCCGCGGTCGCGGCCGTCCCCGCGGACCTCGTGCTGCTCGAGCCGAGCAGCGAGCTCCTCGACGCCGCGACGGACGGGCGCGTGAGCACGACCTACGGGTGGGGCGGGTCGGCGCTGCGCGACGCCGGCTGCGACGACCCGGACGCGACGGCCGCGGGACGGGTCCCCTTCTCGGGCGCGGGCCTCAACTCGGCCTCGCCCGACGTGACGCTCTGCTTCTCCGCGTCCGGCGAGGGAGCGTCGTACGCGGTCGACGCGACGGACGGCCGGACGGTCCGCGTCGCGGCCGACGCCCTGTTCATGACGAACGGCGAGCTCGGCGAGAACGGCAGCGCGGCCCTCGCGCTGCGCATGCTCGGCCACACCGAGGACGTCGTGTGGTACGTCCCGGAGCCCTTCCTGACGTACGGCGGCGGCGTCAACGACGACCCCGGGCCGGGCATCCTCCCGCCGGCCTTCTGGCCCGCGATGCTGCTCGGCCTCCTCGTGGTGCTCGTGCTCGCCCTGTGGCGTGGCCGTCGTCTCGGCCGCGTCGTGACCGAGGACCTCCCGGTCGTCGTCCGACCCACCGAGACGACGCTCGGCCGGGCACGGCTCTACCGCCGGGCGGGAGCGCGCGGCCACGCCGCCGCGGGCCTGCGGGCGCGGTCCGCGACCCGCCTCGCCGCACGGCTCGGCCTGCCCCGCAGCGCGGGCGCGGCGCCCGTGGTGGACGCGGTGTCGCGGGCGAGCGGTCGTCCCGGCACCGAGATCGAGGACCTTCTGTACGGCCCACCCCCCGCCGACGACGCCGCGCTCCTCGCGCTCGCGCGCCGGCTCGACCTGCTCGAGAGCGAGGTTCACCCGCTGTGACCCACCACGAGGCCCCCGGCCCGCAGGAGCCGAGGCCGGCTCCCGCCCCTGCACCCGCACCCGCTCCGGAGAGCGGGTTCGCACCCCCGCCGGCCGCACCGGCGCCCGGGCCCGCACCGGCGCCCGCACCCGCACCGGCGCCCTCGCCCGCTGCACCCGCCGCGCCTGCCGCCACGCCAACGGCACCCGCGGGGGACGACGCCTCGGCGGCGCTCCGCACGCGCCTCGCCGCGGTCCGTGCCGAGGTCGGCAAGGCCGTCGTCGGCCAGGACTCCGCGGTCACGAGCCTGCTGATCGCGCTCCTGTGCCAGGGGCACGTGCTCGTCGAGGGCGTGCCCGGCGTCGCCAAGACGCTCCTGGTCCGCTCCCTCGCGGCGTCCCTCGACCTCGGGACCAAGCGCGTGCAGTTCACGCCCGACCTCATGCCGGGCGACGTCACCGGCTCGCTCGTCTACGACGCGCGCACGGCCGAGTTCTCGTTCCGCGAGGGCCCGGTGTTCACCCACCTGCTCCTCGCGGACGAGATCAACCGGACCCCGCCCAAGACCCAGGCGTCGCTGCTCGAGGCCATGGAGGAGCGCCAGGTCACGGTCGACGGCACGCCCCGGCCGCTGCCCTCGCCGTTCACGGTGATCGCGACGCAGAACCCCGTCGAGTACGAGGGCACGTACCCGCTGCCCGAGGCCCAGCTCGACCGGTTCCTGCTCAAGATCGTGCTGCCGCTGCCCGAGCGCGAGCAGGAGGTCGAGGTGCTGGCGCGGCACGCGGCCGGGTTCGACCCCCGCGACCTGGCTCGTGCGGGCGTGCGCGCCGTCGCGGACGCCGACGTGCTCGCGCAGGCGCGCGCGCAGGTCGCGCAGGTGCAGGTCGCGCGCGAGGTGCTCGGCTACGTCGTCGACGTGTGCGCGGCGACGCGTCGATCGCCGTCCCTGTCGCTCGGGGTCTCGCCCCGTGGCGCGACCGCGCTGCTCGCGACCGCGCGCGCGTGGGCGTGGCTCTCGGGCCGCACGTTCGTGACGCCCGACGACGTCAAGGCCCTCGCCCTGCCGACCCTGCGCCACCGCGTCCAGCTGCGTCCCGAGGCCGAGCTCGAGGGCGTGACCGCCGGGTCCGTGCTCGAGACGGTCCTGGCCGCCGTCCCCGTCCCCCGCTGACGATGGTCGTCACCTGGCGCGCCGCGGTGCTCGCGGCGGCGGGCGCGGTCCCGCTCGCCCTCTGGCCCGTGCCCGGGACCGTGCTCGTGTGGGCCGTCGTCACCGCGCTCGTGTGCGCGGTCGACGTGGCCATGGCCGCGTCGCCCCGCCGGGTCGCGGTCGAGCGACGAGTCCCGCCGTCGGTGCGGCTCACGGAGGCGTCGACCTCGACGCTCGTGCTCGAGAACCTCGGACGTCGCACGGTGCGCGGGGTCGTGCGCGACGCCTGGGTCCCCTCGGCGGGCGCGCACGCGAACCGTCACCGCCTGGACCTGCCGCCCGGCGAGGCCCGCCGGGTCGTCACGCGCCTCGAGCCGGTGCGGCGCGGCGACCGGCACGCCGACCGCGTCACGGTGCGCACCCTCGGCCCGCTGCGGGTCGCCGGACGCCAGGCGTCGCTCGACGTCCCCGGCCGGCTGCGCGTGCTGCCCGAGTTCGCCTCGCGCAAGCACCTGCCGAGCCGGCTGGCCCGGCTGCGCGAGCTCGACGGTCGCGCAGCCGTCCAGGTGCGCGGCGAGGGCACCGAGTTCGACTCGCTGCGCGAGTACGTCGTCGGTGACGACGTGCGCTCGATCGACTGGCGCGCGACCGCACGCCGCAACGACGTCGTGGTCCGCACCTGGCGGCCCGAGCGCGACCGCCGGGTGCTCGTCGTGATCGACACGGGCCGCACCGCAGCCGTGCGCGCGGGCGACGGCCAGCGCATCGACGCGTCGATCGAGGCCGCGCTGCTGCTCGGCGCGCTCGCGGGACGCGCGGGCGACCGCGTCGGCCTGCTCGCGTTCGACCGCGGAGCACGCGCCCGCGTCGCGGGGGCGTCCGGCTCGCGGCTGCTGCCGGCCCTGGCCGAGGCGACCGCGGGCGTCGACGCACGACTGGTCGAGACCGACTGGCCGGGCCTGGCGGCGGCCGTGACCGAGCGGCTCTCGCAGCGCGCTCTCGTGGTGCTCCTGACGGCGATCGACCCCGCGGCCGCCGAGGCCGGGCTCCTGCGCGTGGTGCGCGGGCTCGCCGCCCGGCACACGGTGGTCGTCGCGGCCGTGCAGGACCCGGAGGCGGCCGCGCTCGAGGCCGCGCGCGCGACGAGCTCCGACGTCTACGACGCCGCCGCGGCGGCGCGCGCCGAACTCGAGCGCGACGCGACCGCCGCGCTGCTGCGTCGCGAGGGCGCGGAGGTCGTCGACGCCCTGCCCGACGACCTCGCGCCCCGGCTCGCCGACGAGTACCTCGCGCTCAAGGCCGCGGGGCGGCTGTGACGGACGGGACCTCGCCGGGCCTCGTCGCCGAACCTCGTCGCCGGTTCCGTCTCACGGCCCCGTCGCACGGCCGCGTCGCACGGCCAGGCACCGCCCGCACCGGTCGAGGCGCCTCGCGGTCGGGCGGGCGTGGGAGGATGGGACCCCGACGGAAGGACTCCCGTGGCCACGAACCGCCCGAGCCAGGCACGACCCACGACCCACGACGACCGCGACGGACGCGACGAGCGCGCGGCCCGTCAGCGCCGGATCGCGCTGATCGTCGTCGGTGCGATGCTCGCGACCTTCGTGATCCCGTTCCTCGCGATCGTCCTGCTCTGACGCCGCCCGCGCCGGGGGCTCACGCCGCGACGGGAGCCTCGTAGCCCGCCTCGTCCGGGTCCAGGTCGCCGGTCTCCCCCGCACGGGCCGCGCGTCGTCCGACCACGAGGACGTAGACCCAGAACAGCGCGAGCACGACCACGCCGATCGCGATCTTGAGCCACCACGCGAGCGACGAGCCGGTCACGAACCCCTCGACGAGTCCCGACACGCCCAGGACGAGCGCGAGGCCGATCGCGACCGTGAACAGCGCGCGCCCCTCCGCGGCAAGCGCGCGCCCGCGCGGGCGCGGGCCGGGATCGATCATCGTCCAGAACAGGCGCAGCCCTGCCGCACCCGCGACGAACACCGCGGTGAGCTCGAGCAGGCCGTGCGGCGCGATGAGGGAGAAGAACAGCGGCCCCTCGCCGTACGAGACCATCATGCCGCCGGTCGCCCCGACCAGGGCCGCGTTCTGCAGCAGCACGTACGCGGGCCACAGGCCTGTGATGCCGAACGCGACGCACTGCGCCGCGATCCACGCGTTGTTCGTCCAGACCGTGACCGCGAAGTCCGCGCCGGGCTCGTAGTAGGCCGCGAACGCGTCGTCGACGTACGCCTCGCGCTGGCTCGGGGTGCCCATCGCCGCGAGCGCGTCGGGCGAGGTCGCGACCCACGTGCCGACCGCGAGCGCGACGAGGCACGAGACCGCGATCACGCCGTACGACCACCAGCGGATCCGGTACAGGGCCGCGGGCAGCGAGAGGACGAAGAACCGGGCCACGGCCTCCCACGACGCCTCGTGCGTCCCGGCGAGGCGGCTGCGCGCCCGCCCCAGGAGCTCGGAGAGCTCGGCGACGAGCACCGGGTCGGGCGCGGCGGAGCGGACGCTCGACAGGTGCGTCGCGACGGTCTGGTAGAGGCGGACGAGCTCGTCGGCCTCGGCGCCGTCGAGACGACGGCGCGCGACGAGCACGCGCAGCCGGTCCCACTCGGCCCTGTGCACGGCGGTGTACGCGTCGAGATCCACGGCGCTACGATCCCACAGTCCGCCCGTGCTGGTCGGGCGCCTTCCACACCGAGGAGAGTTGCACCGTGCAGCACGGCATCGTGACGGGCGAGGGAGTCCTCCTCGACGCCCGGCCCGCATCGTTCGCGACCCGCGCCGTGGCGGGCGTGATCGACGCGCTGACCGTCGTCGCCGTGGTGCTCCTCCCGCTCGCGATCGCGCTCGCCGCGTACGCCCCGGAGAGCGCGTGGGAGGGCTTCGGGCCCGCGATCTCGATCCTGACGATCGTCCTGGTCACGGTCGCGGTCCCCACGACGGTCGAGACGCTGTGGCGCGGGCGGTCGCTCGGCAAGCTCGCGCTCGGGATCCGGGTCGTGCGTGACGACGGCGGTCCGGTGCGGTTCCGGCAGGCGTTCGTACGGGCGCTCGTGGGCGTGGGAGAGCTCTGGCTCACGGCCGGGAGCGTCGCGATCGTCGCGTCCTTGCTGCACCCCCGGGGCAAGCGCATCGGGGACGTCCTGGCGGGCACGTACGCCCTGCGGGTGCGCACGGGACGCACGACGGACGCGCCGCTCGTCATGCCGCCGTGGCTCGTGACCTGGGCGCAGGGCGCCGACATGCGGCGCCTGCCCGACGGCCTCGCGCTCGCCGCCCGGCAGTTCGTGGGCCGCGCGCCCCGGCTCGCACCGGCGTCGCGGGTGCGCCTCGCGGCCGACCTCGCGGGGCAGGTCGAGCGCTACGTCGCGCCCGGGCCGCCGCCGGGCACGCCTCCCGAGGTCTTCCTCGCCGCGGTGCTCGCCGAGCGCCGGCTGCGCGAGCACGCGGTCGCGCTCATGCACCAGGAGCAGGCCTCGCGCCAGTCCGCGTCGGTGCGCCGCCTGCCGCACGCCGTGCCCGACCCCGCCCGCTGAGCGGGCCGGGCCGGGCCGGGCGCCGTCGGTACCGGCGCCGTCAGTACCGGTAGTGCTCGGGCTTGTACGGCCCGTCGACGGGGACGCCGAGGTAGTCGGCCTGGCTCTTCGAGAGCTCGGTCAGCCGCACGCCGAGCGCGTCGAGGTGCAGGCGGGCGACCTTCTCGTCGAGGTGCTTGGGCAGGCGGTAGACCTGGCGCTCGTACTCGCGCTCGTCGGCCGGGCGCGCGGCGTCGGCCCACAACTCGATCTGGCCGATGACCTGGTTCGAGAACGAGTTGGACATGACGAACGACGGGTGGCCGGTCGCGTTGCCCAGGTTGAGCAGTCGCCCCTCGGACAGCACGATGATCGAGCGGACCGTGCCGTCGTCGTCCGCGGGGAACGTCCACTCGTGCACCTGGGGCTTGATCTCGACACGCTCGACGCCCGGGAGCGCGGCGAGGCCGGCCATGTCGATCTCGTTGTCGAAGTGGCCGATGTTGCCGACCACGGCCTTGTTCTTCATGCGCGTCATGTGCTCGGCGGTCACGACGTCCTTGTTGCCGGTCGTGGTGATGAAGAAGTCGGCCTCGCCGAGCACGTCCTCGATGCGCGCGACCTGGTAGCCGTCCATCGCGGCCTGCAGCGCGCAGATCGGATCGACCTCGCTCACGATCACGCGGGCGCCCTGGCCGCGGAACGCCTCGGCCGCGCCCTTGCCCACGTCGCCGTAGCCCGCGACGAACGCGACCTTGCCGCCCATGAGGACATCGGTCGCCCGGTTGATGCCGTCGGGCAGCGAGTGGCGGATCCCGTACTTGTTGTCGAACTTCGACTTGGTCACCGAGTCGTTGACGTTGATCGCGGGGAACAGCAGCGAGCCCTCGGCGGCGAGCTGGTACAGGCGGTGCACGCCCGTCGTGGTCTCCTCGGTCACGCCCTCGATCTGCTGCGCGACCGTGGTCCAGCGCAGCGGGTCGATCTCGAGCGAGCGGCGCAGGACGGCGCGCACGACGTTCATCTCGTCCGCGTGGTCGGGCTCGCCCGGGCGCGTGTCGGCCGGCACGGCGCCGAGGCGCTCGTACTGCAGGCCGAGGTGGACGAGCATCGTGGCGTCGCCGCCGTCGTCGAGGATCATGTTCGGTCCGTGCCGGCCGTCCTGCTCGCCCGGCCACACGAGGATCTGCTCGGTGCAGTCCCAGTACTCCTCGAGGCTCTCGCCCTTCCAGGCGAACACGGGCACGCCCTGAGGGTCGGACGGCGACCCGTGCGGCCCGACCACGATCGCGGCCGCGGCCTCGTCCTGGGTCGAGAAGATGTTGCAGCTCGCCCAGCGCACCTCGGCGCCGAGCGCGGTGAGCGTCTCGATGAGCACCGCGGTCTGCACGGTCATGTGCAGCGAGCCGGCGATGCGGGCGCCCGCGAGGGGCTTCGCCTCGCCGTACTCGGCGCGCAGGGCCATGAGGCCCGGCATCTCGTGCTCGGCGAGACGGATCTGGTGTCGGCCGGCCTCGGCGAGCGACAGGTCGCGCACCTTGTAGCGGCCGGGGACCTCGTCGAAGGGGTGCGCGGGGGCGTGCGCGGTCGTGGACATGGTTCTCCTCGGACTCGTGCGCTGGGGGCTCCCGTGTGCGCCGTACTGGTGAGACGTCCAGCCTAGCCCGCCGGGACCTCGGCACCTACGTGCGCGCGCGTTTATCAAATCCTTGACCCTGTGCGCAACGTTACGGTCCCGTAACGATGACGGCCCCTGCGTTTGCCCAGCGTACGGCGCTATCCACGGATGATTGAAGGCGAAATCATCGCCTTTTGGCAAAGGAGCGGTTCGCAATCGCCCTCGATCTGGGGCAGGGTGCTGGAGTTCGACGCCGGGCCCGTTCGGGGCTCTGCCTGCCTCCGGCGCAGCCGCCGCACCCGTCTCCCGCCCCCGCGGTCCGAGAACGGTGCGCCTGCGCCAGACAGGAGCGTGCGTCGTCATCCCTTGCACCGAGAGAGGTGGACGGCCAGCAATGCCAGCAGTCCCGACGAGTACTCCGACACCCGGGTCGACCCCGACGCCCGGACCCGCGGACCGGTCCCGCCCCGCCGTGTCCGTCGAGAACGTCTACAAGGTCTTCGGACGCCGCCCGGTCAAGGCCGTCCAGCGCCTGACCGAGGGAGCCAGCCGCGACGACGTCAAGAACCTCGGCACCGCCGCGGTCATCGACGCCAGCTTCGAGGTCGCCCAGGGCGAGATCTTCGTCGTCATGGGCCTCTCCGGCTCGGGCAAGTCCACGCTCATCCGCATGCTCAACGGGCTCTGGAAGCCGACCGCCGGGCACGTGCGCATCGGGGACGACGACCTGTCGACGGTCGACGCCAAGCGCCTGCGCGCCCTGCGCCGCACCCGCGTGTCCATGGTCTTCCAGCACTTCGCGCTCCTGCCGCACCGCACCGTGCTCGACAACGCGGCCTACCCCCTCGAGATCCAGGGCATGCCGCGCGAGCAACGCATCGCCAAGGCGACCGAGGCGCTCGAGATGGTCGGTCTCGGCGGCTGGGCCGACTCGCTGCCCTCGCAGCTCTCGGGCGGCATGCGCCAGCGCGTCGGGCTCGCCCGCGCGCTCGCCGCCGACACCGACGTCCTGCTCATGGACGAGGCGTTCTCGGCGCTCGACCCGCTGATCCGCCGCGAGATGCAGGAGCAGCTCCTCGAGCTCCAGCGCACGCTGCACAAGACCATCATCTTCATCACGCACGACCTCAACGAGGCCATGCACCTCGGCGACCGGATCGCCGTCATGCGCGACGGGCGCATCGTCCAGATCGGCACGAGCGAGGAGATCCTCTCCGAGCCCGCGAACGACTACGTCGCGCAGTTCGTCGCCGACGTCGACCGCACCCGCGTGCTCACCGCCCAGTCGGTCATGGTGCCGCCGGCCGACGGCACGACGTACAGCGCGACGTCCGACGACTCGCAGTACGTCGAGCAGGACACCCCGCTCGCCGAGCTCTTCGCACCCGCCGCCGAGAGCGCGGCGCCGCTCGAGGTGCACGACGACGCGGGCGACCTCGTCGGCGTCATCCCCCGCGACGCCCTGCTCGAGGCCATGGTGCCCGGCACCGAGCCCGAGACCACCACCGAGGCGCCCGGCTCCGACGCCCGGGGCGCCATGGGCGCACCCCCCACCGACGAGCCGGCGCTGCCCGGACCCGCCACGACGAAGGGAGCGACGGCATGATCACCGCCACCGCCACCACGGCCGGGCAGAGCGTCCTCGCCGCGGCCGACGACACCGGCACGTTCGTGCCCCGCCTGCCGTTTGGCGACTGGGTCGAGTCGGCCGTCGACTGGGTCACGACCACGTTCGACGCCGTCTTCGACGTCGTCAAGGCGATCCTCGAGGGCGCGTTCGACGGGCTCGAGTGGGCGCTGCAGACGCCGCCGTTCATCGTCGTCGCGCTCGTCCTCGCGCTCCTCGCGGCCCTCGCGGCCGGGTGGAAGCTCGGCGTCGGGTCGCTCGTCGGGTTCGCCGTGATCGCCGGCATGGACCAGTGGGACAACGCGATGGCGTCGCTCACGCTCGTGATCATCGCCTCGGCGATCGCGCTGCTCATCGCGATCCCCGTCGGGATCTGGACCGCGCGCAACGACCACGCCTCACGGCTCGTGCGCCCCGTCCTGGACTTCATGCAGACCATGCCGGCGTTCGTCTACCTGCTCCCGGCCGTCGTCATCTTCCTCACCGGCGCCGTGCCCGGCATCGTCGCGACCGTGATCTTCGCGCTCGCGCCCGGCGTGCGGTTCACCGAGCTCGGGATCCGTCAGGTCGACGCCGAGATCGTCGAGGCCGGACACGCGTTCGGCTCGACCCGCGGACGCATCCTGCGCCAGATCCAGCTGCCGCTCGCGATGCCGACCATCATGGCCGGCGTCAACCAGGTCATCATGCTCTCCCTGTCGATGGTCGTCATCGCCGGCATGGTCGGCGCGCCCGGCCTCGGGCAGCCGGTCGTCGAGTCGCTCTCGCGCATCGACGTCGCGCTCGGCTTCGAGGGCGGCTTCTCCGTGGTGATCCTCGCGATCTTCCTCGACCGCGTGACCTCGGCGCTCGCGAAGCGCTCGCCCGTCGCCAAGGCCCTCGCGACCGCGAGCGCCTGACCCGACCGCCCCCGGCGCGGCCAGGCCGCGCCGACCCCCGATCTCTCCCCTTGCACGACACCCCAACCCAGGCGGGCCCGACGTCCGCCGAAGGAAGGACCTCCATGTTCTCCGCACTCTCCACCCGACGCCGCGCCGCGGCCGCCGTGACCGCGACCGTCGCCCTCGGGCTCGGCCTCACCGCCTGCTCCTCCGACGACTCGACCGACGCCGCCGGCGGTGGCGACGACATGAACGTCTCGATCGGCATCCCGTCCGGCTGGGACGAGGGCATCGCCGTGTCGAACCTGTGGAAGGCCGTCCTCGAGGACAAGGGCTACACCGTCGACACCCAGACCGCCGACGTCGGCGTGATCTTCACCGGCCTCGCCGGCGGCGACTTCGACCTCATGTTCGACACGTGGCTCCCCACGACGCACGCCTCGTACATCGAGAAGTACGGCGACGACCTCGAGGACCTCGGCACCTGGTACGACGACGCGAAGCTCACCATCGCCGTCAACGAGGACTCCCCCGCCCAGACCATCGCCGACCTCGCCACGATGGGCGACGACTACGGCAACCGCCTCGTCGGCATCGAGGCAGGCGCCGGCCTGACCGAGGCCACGCAGGACAACGTCATCCCGACGTACGGCCTCGAGGACATGGACTACGTCATCTCCTCGACGCCCGCCATGCTGGCCGAGCTCAAGGGCGCCACCGACAAGGGCGACAACATCGCGGTGACCCTGTGGCGCCCGCACTGGGCCTACGACGCGTTCCCGATCCGCGACCTCGAGGACCCCGAGGGCACGCTCGGCGCCGCCGAGTCGATCCACACCTACGGCCCGAAGGGCTTCAGCGAGGACCACAGCGAGCTCGCGGGCTGGCTCGAGGACTTCACGCTGACCGACGAGCAGCTCTTCTCGCTCGAGAACACGCTGTTCAACGACGACGCGTACACCGACGACGTCGACGCCGGCGTGCAGGCCTGGCTCGACGAGAACCCGAACTTCATCGACAGCGTCACGGGCGAGTGACCTGAGCCGCGGCGCCCCTCGCCGCGGTCGCACGACGACGTCGGGCCGGCTCCCCACGGGGGCCGGCCCGGCGTCGTCGTGCACGAGGTGCCGCGTCGCTCGCGTACCCTGCCCCGCTGCGGGCCTAGCATGGTCCGCGGACCAGCGCTGACGGTCCCGACGACGAGGTCGAGATCCACCCGGAGGTAGAAGAGTGAGAGCGTCCACGGCGACGGCACTGCCGTCGCGAGCGCTGCGAGCGCTGCGCCACCCCGTGCGCACCTCCCGGCGGCTCGCCCGACGCTGGGCCACCCGTCGCCGCCACGCGCGGTACGAGCGCCTCGCACCGGTCCGCGCGCTCGTCGCCGACGGTCACGCCGAGCTCACGACCGCCCGCGGACGCCGCGTCGTCGCGGTCCGTCGCGCACGCACGACCCCGTGGGAGCTCGCGGCCGAGACGGCAGACCTCGTGTCCGCGCTGCTCGACGACGCCGGGATCGTGCACTTCGCGACGAACCACCGCGGGACCCGGGTGACCACGTGGGCCGTGCTCGAGACCGACTGGCCCCGGGCGCTCGCGGCGCTCGCGGACCTCGGCACCGCGGGCGACCCCGTCTACGCGGCTCCCGCCCGGTCGAGCCTGGGGTCACCCCTCGCCACGGACGCGGCGGTGCTCGCCACGCTCCCCGTGCTGCGCGTCTTCCGGTACGTCCGCGACCTCGCGACGGGGCGGCTCCTCGGTGCCGACATGGGGTGCGAGCTGCACCGCTGGTCCGCCGACGAGCACGGACGCTGGACCGCACCCGCACGCACCGGCGTCGTCCAGTGCGTCGACGACCTGAGCCTCGGGCGGCGGGCCCGCTGGGACGGCGCGTCCGAGCCCGTCCTGGCCGTGAACGAGGTGCCCGACGCGTTCGAGGTCACCTTCCCCGTCGACGCGGTCTACCTCTGGGTCGACGACGCGGACGACGCGTGGCGGGCCCGTCGGGACGTCGTGCGCGCGCGGCTCGGGCTCGCCCCGGCCGGCGCCGTCGGGCAGGGCGACGACGCCCACCGGTTCCGGGACCGCGGCGAGCTGCGTCACTCGATGCGCTCGATCGAGACCTACGCGCCGTGGATCCGGCAGATCTACCTCGTGACCGACGACCAGGTCCCGACGTGGCTCGACACGTCGGACGGGCGCGTCCGGGTCGTGGACCACCGGGAGATCTTCGAGGACCCGTCGCTCCTGCCGACCTACAACTCGCACTCCATCGGCGCGCAGGTGCACCGGATCCCCGGGCTCTCCGAGCACTACCTGCTCATGAACGACGACGTCCTGCTCAACCGCGCGGTCGAGCCGGCCGACTTCTTCACCCCCGCAGGTCAGCTCAAGGTCACGTTCTCCCGGTCCGCCCGCCCCGACGTCACGGCGGCCGACCGCACACCGGTCGAGCACGCGCGCGAGCGCTCGGCCGCTCTGCTCGTGCGGGACCACGGGCGACGTCCCAGCAGGCTCTTCGCGCACGTGCCCGTCCCGCAGCGGATCGACGTCGCCGAGGAGCTCCTGGAGCGCTACCCCGAGGAGGTGCGCGCCACGCTCGCGAGCCCGTTCCGTGCGCCGAGCGACGTCGTGATCTGCTCGTGGCTGCACCTGTACACCGCACTGTTCACGGGGCGGGCGGTCCCGTCGGCCCTGCGTTTCGGCTACTTCAACGTGGGTGACGCGAGCGCACGGGCCAAGATGGAGAAGTACCGTACCCTCGCGGGCCTGTCGACCCTGTGCGTCAACGACGTGCCCACGGACGACCCCGCGCTCGACGCCGAGGTCGGCGCCTGGCTCGGCGACTGGCTGGCCCGGCGGTTCCCGACCCCCGCCCGGTTCGAGCGGGACCAGGCCGCGGGCGCCGTGCCGGTGCCGGGCGACGGGCGCCCGGCGGCGCGGGCGGACGACGAGGAGGGGCCGTGGGCATCCGCGACCGCGTCGCCGCGCACCTGAGCGTCCGTCAGCGCCTGGTCCTGTCCCAGCTGCTGCACGGCGAGCTGCCGTGGCAGCGCGGCCCGCGTCGCAGGCCCGTCGACCCTGCCGATCCCGCGCCGTTGGTGGATGCCTGGCGGTGGCGCGACGAGACGTTCGCGCTCGTCGTCGGCGCCCTGGACGGTGCCGGAGTCGAGCTGGTCGTCCTGCCCGACGGCGCCGGGCCCGACCGGGTGGTCGTCGTGCGCGTCCAGGACCACGAGGCGACGGTCGCCGCCCTGGACGGCCTCCCCGGGACGTGGGACCGGCGGGACGTCGGTCGCGCCCGAGGCCGTGACCACGCGCCCGTCGCGCTCGAGATCGGTCGGCCCGTGCCGACCGGGCCCGGGCTCGCGCTCCGGTTCCCGCACCTCGGCGTCCGCATCGAATTCTGGGACGTCGTCGGCGACGAGGGTCGGCGCCGTGTCGACGGCGGCACGTTCGCCGTCGGGACGGTCTGCGCGCGGGTACCGGGGAAGCACGTGCCCTATCTCGCGCCCGAGCGCTGGGCCGAGGCCGTGGCCGCACCCGGTCACGTCCCTCCCCCGCTGCGCGCCCCCCACCTGCTGAGCGTGCACGAGCCGATCGACGTGGTCTACACGTGGGTCGACGGCGACGACCCGCGCTGGCAGGAGCGCAAGGCCGAGGCGCAGCGCGCGGTGTGCGGGGACAGCGTGCACGAGACCGCGGTCTCGTCCTCGCGCTACGTCGCGCGCGACGAGCTCCGGTACTCCATGCGCTCGGTGGAGGCGTACGCCGGCTGGGTCAACCGGATCGTGGTCGTGAGCGACGGCCAGGTCCCCGCGTGGCTGGACAGGACGAACGAGCGCGTCGTCGTCGTCGACCATCGGGAGATCTTCTCCGACCCGGGCGTGCTGCCCGTGTTCAACTCGCACGCGATCGAGTCGCAGCTGCACCACGTCCCCGGCCTCAGCGACCGATACCTCTACCTCAACGACGACGTCTTCTTCGGCCGACCGGTCCGGCCCGAGCTGTTCTTCCTCGGCAACGGCGGCACGAAGTTCTTCCTCTCCGACCTCGTGCTCGACCTCGACGCACCCACCGTGCGCGACTTCCCCGTGCTCGCGGCCGCGAAGAACAACCGCGACCTCGTGCACGCCCGCACCGGCAGGATCGTGACCAACAAGTTCAAGCACACGCCGCACCCGCAGGACCGCGCAGTGCTCGAGCGGCTCGAGCGCGAGCACCCCGAGGTCTTTGCGGCCGTCGCCGCCTCACGGTTCCGGCACCCCGGCGACCTCTCGATCGCCTCGTCGCTGCACCACCACGTGGCCTTCGCCGAGGGGCACGCGGTCCCGGGCACGATCTCGTACGCCTACCAGGACACCTCCCGGCCGGACGCCGTGCTCCTGCTCAACGAGCTGCTGCGCCGCCGGGACGTCGACGTGTTCTGCCTCAACGACGTCACGGGCGGGAAGGACTCGGTCGCGACCGACCGCATGATGCTGGACTTCCTGCGCCGCTACTACCCGCGGCCGTCGAGCTTCGAACGGGACGTCACGCCCCGGTGACCGCGGGCGCGTCGCGCAGGTCGGGCTCGAGGTAGATCCGCAAGGTCATCCCTTCGACGGCGGCCCGGGCCCTGGCCTCGGCCTCGTCGATCGCGTCCGCGATCTCGGCCGCCGACTCCCGCACGTCGACCTCGACCTTCGCCGCGACGAGCAGCTCCTCCGGGCCGAGGTGCAACGTCTTGAGGTGGATGACCGACGGCACGCCGGGCCCCACGAGCGCCTCGAGGATCGCTGCCACGTGCACCTTCGTGGCGGACTCGCCGAGCAGGAGCGACTTCGTCTCGATCGCGAGCACGATGGCGATGAGGACGAGCAGGACGCCGATCCCCGCGGTCCCGGCCGCGTCCCACCGGCCGTCGTCGGTCGCGAGCGTCATGCCGACGCCGCCCAGGGCCAGGACCAGACCGATCAACGCACCGAAGTCCTCCAGGAGCACCACGGGAAGCTCGGGCGCCTTGGCCGTGCGCACGAACGACACCCACGACTGGTCGCCGCGGAGCGCGTTCGACTCCTTGACGGCGGTCCGGAACGACAGGCCCTCCATGACGATCGCCGCGAGGAGCACCGTGATCGGCACCCACTGCCACGACTCGATCGGCTCGGGGTGCTCCCACTTGTGGAACGCCTCGTACAGCGCGAACAGACCGCCCACGCTGAACAGCACGATCGAGACGATGAACGCGTAGATGTACCGCTCCCGGCCGTACCCGAACGGGTGCTTCTCGTCCGCGTGGCGTCGCGCACGCCTGCCGCCGAGCAGCAGCAGACCCTGGTTGCCCGAGTCCGCGAGCGAGTGGACCGCCTCGGCGAGCATCGACGACGCGCCGGTGAGCGCGAACGCGACGAACTTCGTGACCGCGATCCCGAGGTTCGCGGCCAGCGCCGCGAGGATCGCCTTGTTGCTCCCGTGCGATGACATCTCGATCCGATCCGTGCGTCCGAACGTCCGTGGGGCCGACGGCGGCCGACCGACGCACAACCTAGCGCACAGCCCGCCGCCCCCGCTGCCTCGACCGCGCGTCGGGTCCCCTCGCGCGACACCCTAGGATGGGGCGTCGATCCCACCACCCACACCTGCCCTGGAGGACCCGTGCTCGAAGCTGGCGTCGCCACGCGCCCGGCTCGGACGACCGAGAGCGCGGTCCGCACGGACATCCAGGCGCTGCGCGCCGTGGCCGTGGGGGCCGTCGTGCTCTACCACGTGTGGCCGGGGAGGCTCACGGGCGGGTTCGTCGGCGTCGACGTGTTCTTCGTGATCTCCGGGTTCCTCATCACGTCGCACCTGCTCCGGCGTCCGCCTCGAGGACTCGGCGACCTCGGGCAGTTCTGGGCCCGCCGTGTGCGGCGCCTGCTGCCCGCGAGCTACCTGGTGCTGCTCACCACCGTGGCGGCGACCCTCCTGCTCGCACCCTCGACCGTGTGGTCCGCGACGCTGCGCGAGGCGGGCGCCGCGGCTCTCTACGTCGAGAACTGGTCCCTCGCCGCGCAGTCGGTCGACTACCTCGGGGCCGAGGCCGCGCCGACGCCCGTGCAGCACTTCTGGTCGCTGTCCGTCGAGGAGCAGTTCTACCTGCTGTGGCCGGTCCTGCTCATCGGCGCCGCCTGGATCGCGCACCGCCGCCGCGGCGACCTGCGCCGCACCGCGTTCGTCGCGATCAGCGTCCTCGTGGTCGCAAGCTTCGTGTGGTCCGTGGTCGCGCTCGCGACGTCCCCGGCGAGCGCCTACTTCGTGACGCCGGTCCGCATCTGGGAGCTCGGCGCCGGTGCGGTGCTCGCCGTGACGGCGAGCCTCGGCTGGCTCCGGCTGCCCGAGCGGCTGCGCGCCCCCACGGCGTGGGCGGGCTGGATCATGATCGCGGTCGCGTGCGTGGCCTACACCAAGGCCACACCGTTCCCGGGCCCCTCCGCGCTGCTGCCGGTGCTCGGCTGCGTCCTCGTGATCGCGGCGCACGCACGGCGCACCCGGTTCTCGCCCCAGGTGCTCGGCGACCTGCGCGGGGTCCAGTGGCTCGGCGACGTCTCCTACTCCATGTACCTCTGGCACTGGCCGATCATCGTGCTGGTCCCCGTCGTCGTCGGCCACGAGCCGGGCTTCGTCGAGCGGGTGGGGATCGTCGCCGCGGCGCTCCTGCTCGCGGGTCTGACCAAGCCCCTCGTGGAGGACAGGTTCCGCCACGGGAACGGCTCGCCACGACGGGTCCTGCTCGTCACCCTCGCCGTCAGCGTGGTCGCGGGCGGCGCCCTCGTCGGCAGCGCGCACGCGCTCGACGTGCGCGCCGACGACCGTGTCGCCCAGGTCCGCGAGAGCGTGGGCACGGGGACGGGGTGCGTGGGCGCCGCCGCGCTCGACCCGGCGAACGGCTGCACCGCCGACCAGCCGCTGCTACTCTCGCCGGCCGACGCCAAGGCGGACAAGCCGACCGCCTACGCGGACGGGTGCTGGGAGTCCCCGCCCTTCCCGACCACCACGCGCTGCGACTACGGCACCGCCGACGCACCCGTGCGCGTCGCCCTGATCGGCAACTCGCACAGCGGGAACCTCCTGCCGTCGCTCCAGGAGCTCGCCGGGAAGCACGGGTGGTCGCTGACGACGTTCGTCGCGTCCCGCTGCCCCACGACCACGACCCCGCTCGCGATCGGCTCCGACGAGTCCTCCCAGGGGTGCACCGACTGGGCGGACCGCGTCGTCGACGAGATCGACGGCGGCAACTTCGACCTCGTCGTGACCATGCAGCTCACGCCGTACGAGGCGCTCGGTGCCGAGGGCGCCGAGAGCGACGCGCTCGTCGAGCAGGGCTACGAGGAGTACCTGGGAGAGCTCTCCGCGACCGGGACGCCCGTGCTCGTGGTCCGCGACACCCCGTACCCGAAGCACACGATCCCGTCCGTCCCCGACTGCGTGGCGGAGAACCTCGACGCGCCCGAGGCCTGCGACGGCGCGCAGGGCGACTGGCTCCCCGCCGACCCGCTGTACGACGCCGCGGTCGCGCTGGACGACCCCCAGGTCAGCACGGCCGACCTCACGCCGTACGTGTGCCAGGACGGTGTCTGCCCGGCCGTGGAGGGTGGGCTCGTGGTCTACTTCGACGCCTCGCACCTGACGGCGACGTACGCGACGACGCTCACCCCGTACGTCGAGGGACCGGTGCTCGCAGCGCTCGGTTCCGACGCGGGCTGAGGTCGCGCCCGCAGAAGGCCGGCTTCGTCCCTACGGCGCGCCCACGGGCGTCGGCTGCTCGCGCCCGAGCGCCTCGTCCAGCGCGGCGAAGACCTCGGGGGCGAGCGTCCTGGCGAGCGTGGTGGTCATGTGCCCGTGGTCGAAGTAGGCGATGACGCCGCCGAGGACGGGCGGGCACGACCCGTCGACGCACAGCAGGCTGTTCACGTCGAGCACCGTGACGAGCCCGCTCGTGTCCGCGAGACCGGCGGCGGCGAGCGGGTCGTCCTCGATCGCGCGCGACGCCGGGGTCGCGCACGCGTCCCACTCCTCGGGCGCGGAGTTCTCCGCGACGCAGTCGGGGATCTCGGTCGCCTGCGCGGGCGTGTCCCGCAGCACGAGCACGGGAGTGCCCGAGGACGTGATCTCGTCGAGGACCCGCGCGTACGACGCGCGCGCGACGTCGGCCTTGTCCCCGGGTGCCACGCCCTCGAGGGGACGGAAGGTGCGGTCCGACATCACCACCAGGTCGTACCCGCCGGCCACGGTCTGCTCGATCGCCCAGGCGTTCCAGGCCGAGCAGCGGTCCCGCTCGGCCTGGACCGCGAACGCGATCGGGACGTCGACCGTGTAGCACTCCGAGATCAGGCGAGTCGTGAGGTTCGCGTCGGCCGGTGCGAGGTAGTCGGCGATCACGGGCTGCCAGTGCCCGGCGTGGGAGTTGCCGAGGAGCGCGACCTTCGTGGTCGCGTCCGGGGCACCGTAGTGACAGACCGGGCGCGCGTCGCCGCGCACGTTCGCCCAGCAGCGGTCGGCGTAGAGCTCGGGTCGATCCGCCTTCGCGAACGCCGGCGTCGTGACCAGCTCGGTGCCCTCGGGCTCGCAGCCCGGCTCGTGCACCGCGCTCGTGCCGAAGCAGCGCGCGGACTCAGCCCGGGCAGCCGCCACGGCCTCGTCCGCCGCCGACTCCTGCGCCCTCGCGACCGCGGCGGTGGCGGCCGCGGCTCCCACGACCAGCGCGACCGAGAGCGCGAGCAGCACGAAGGTCGACCGGAGCCTGCGGTGCAGGAGCGCGCTGCGCCGCACCGGATCCTCGACGAACGACTTCGTGAGCGCGGCCAGGGCGAGCGCGAGAGCGACGATCGCGAGCTTCTCGGGCCACACGAGCACGTGCCCGAGGGCGAACGGCGCCAGGACGATCAGCGGCCAGTGCCACAGGTAGAGCGAGTACGAGATCCCGCCGAGCCAGCCCACGGGACGCCAGGCCCACACCCGGGAGGGACCACCACGGAGGCCGTCCGACGCCGCGGCGATCACGAGCGCCGTCCCGAGCGTCGGGACCAGGGCCGTCCAGGACGGGAACGGGGTCGCGGCGTCGAACACCACGACGCTCCACCCGATCAGGGCGAGACCGCCCCAGACGGCGAGGAGCCGCGCGGGACGCGGCAGCGGGGTCGACGCCCGGGCGACGAGGGTCGCGAGCAGGGCACCGAGGCCCAGCTCCCAGAACCGGGTCGTCGACACGAAGTAGGCCGCGGCCGGGTCGGTCGCGGTCAGGTGCACCGACCAGGTCAAGGACGCCGCGACGACCAGGCCGACGCCCGCCGCGGGGAGCCACCCTCGCCGCACGCGCACGCCGGCGGCGACGAGCCCGCCGACGAGAAGGGGCCACAGCAGGTAGAACTGCTCCTCGACGGACAGGGACCAGAAGTGCTGCACAGGCGTGTGCAGGTCGCCCGCGGCCAGGTAGTCGGTCGCGGACGCCGCGAGCACCCAGTTCTCGAGCGAGAGCGCGGAGGCCCCGACCTCGGTGGCGAGGGTCGGCCGCACGGTGCTGGGGAGCAGCACGAGCGACGCCGCGAGCGTCACCAGCAGGACGAGCGTCGCGGCCGGCACGAGCCGACGCACACGGCGCGCCCAGAACGACGCGAGCCCCGCGAACGACGCCACAGGCCGCCGCAGGAGGTGGCTCGTGATGAGAAACCCGGAGATCACGAAGAAGACGTCGACGCCCACGTACCCGCCCGTGAGCCGTGCGGGCCAGAGGTGGTAGAGCAGGACCGCCGTCACGGCGATCGCGCGGAGCGCCTGGACGTCGTGACGGACCGTGCCCTCGACCGGGACCTTCGCGTGCCGGGCGGGCGGGACGATCGTCGTCGTCATGCCGCCGCCCGGTCGAGCGGGCCGACGTCGTGCCGCGGCGTCACGGCCGGACGACCGGCTTGGCCTCGGGCCGCGGGGCGCCGTCGTAGATGTTGCGGTAGCTGTCGGTGATGTGGCCGATGTCCAGGGCGCGGACACCCGCGCGGTGCAGCCGGTGCGCGAGCACGGTCCCCGCGGGGCCGAGCGAGATGAGCGCGAGGTCGAACTCGCCGCCCGAGGACACGACCTCGACGAGCCGGTCGAGGTCGTCGAACGCGTGCTGCGGGAGCGACTCGACGAGCTGCGTGGACCGCGCCGACGAGAACAGCGCCGGCACCGTCTCGAAGCGCGACCCGGCGCCCGTGACCAGCGCGACGCGCTTGTCCCGCCACACGTCCCGCCAGAGCGAGACCGCGTCGTCCCGCAGCAGGTTGAAGGCGATCGGTCGCGTCACGTGGCTGTTGAGCAGCGTGCCGTGCTCCGGCAGGTGGGGTCGCAGCTCGGGCCAGAGCTCGGCCCAGACGCCCGACCAGTGCGCGTCCCGGAAGACCTGCGGGAACCCGATCGAGATCCCCTCGTCGCCGCTCGCCGCGAGCACCTCGCGCAGCGCGGCGCGCAGCTCGGGGCTGTTGCGCTGGAACCGGAGGTCGTAGTCGGAACGGAGCATCATCCGGAACTCGCCGTCACCGAACCGGGCGACCGAGTCGTCGGTCTGCGCCAGGTGGCGCAGCGTCTCGAGCATCGTCAGCTGCCGCGCGTTCGCGAAGGCCTGGACCTCGGACATCGTGCTCGCCGTGGCGGCGAGCCTGATCGCGTCGAGCGCGCGGCGCTGGTCCGCGAGCTCGCGGGCGACCTTCTCGACCGCCTTGGTCGTCCGGTCGACGGCCTCCCGCACGGCCGTCAGGTCGGTGTGGTTCGCGTCCGCCCGCTCCACGACGGAAGGCCGGCCGACCCGACGTCCGACGGCGCGCCGCGCCCGGCCCGCCTGACGACGCAGCGGCGCGAGGAGCTCCGGTCGCGCGCGCGGCAC
This sequence comes from Sediminihabitans luteus, assembly GCF_002797595.1. Lineage (GTDB taxonomy): Bacteria > Actinomycetota > Actinomycetes > Actinomycetales > Cellulomonadaceae > Paraoerskovia > Paraoerskovia lutea. The sequence continues at coordinate 190,194 of NZ_PGFE01000004.1, read as the reverse complement.
CGACGGCGGCTCCCAGCCGGCGAGCGTGCCCCCGGCCCGCCCGAGGGGGAAGGCCTCGAGCAGCGCGTCGAGAGAGACCGCCAGCCCCGGCAGCCGTGCGCTGCCGGCGAGCTCGAGCAGGTCGAGCCCCGCGAGCCCGGAGGCCGGGACGTCGTGCTGCGCGACGTCGGAGCCGTCGAGCGTCGAGAAGAAGTCCCCGAACTTGAACGCGTCCCCACCGAGCGTGTGGTCGGCGACGCGCAACCACACCCACGGGACGCCGTACGCCTGGGCCACCACGATCCCGTGCAGCGACGTCGAGACGCACACGTCGGCCGCCGTGATCTCGTCCACCACCGTCTCGAGGTCCTGCGCGACGTCGACGACCCTGACGCCGTCCGCGGGCTCACCCGTGAGGTGCTTCCTGTGCACGTAGTGCGGGACGAACGCGACGCGGGCACGACCCGCCGCGGGCTCGCGCGGCTCGTAGAAGCGGGGCAGCAGCAGGGCCGGGTCGCCGTACACCTCCGGCACGTCCCACCCGAGCTTCGTCACGAGCTCCTCGCGCGTGGCCGCACCACGCACGGCGCGCACGCGCACGTCCGTGCGGCGGCGCAGCGTCTCGAGCTTGGTGCCCGCGAGCGGCTCCATGAGCCCCGAGCCCCAGACGTCGACGTCGTCACGGTTGACGTAGCCGACGATCGAGCCCACGGAGTAGAGCGCCGGGCGCAACCCACGACGGCGACGCGCGTTGACCGGCCGCAGGCCCGAGATCCGCTCGACGAGCCACGGGCCGATGGCGTCGCCGAAGTTCGACCGCTCGTCCCACCAGTAGGCCGCGACCTGCCCCGGCTCCAGGCGGGACGTCGCACCGGCAGGATCGATCGGAGTCGCCCGCACCGCGTCGAGCGTCCACACGACCCAGGCGGCGGCCCGCTCGGCCGCGCGGTCACCGAACGGCAGCGTCGCGAGGACGTGCACCTCGCCGGCAGCGATCCGGCTGCGCCCGACGAGCGCGTTGCGCAGCGCGCGACGCTGCACGTCGGCGTGCGCCGTGACGGTGAGCTCCGCGGACGGTCCGGCGGCGCGGATCTCGAACGTCAGCCGCGCGTCGTCCCGACCGGTGCGGACGGTGCACGACGTCGCCGTCGAGCTGACGGCGACGTCCGGCCTCCCGCCCACCCGGCGCTCGAGCTCCCGGGCAAGACGCTCCACCGCGACCTTCTGTTCCATCGATCCACCTCTCTGGGACGACGTGGACCCGGGGGCACGTCGACGGGCCCCTGCCGGACGCCGGTGGTGCGGGCGCACCACCCGCAACGGGCCTACTTCGCGGCCGCCTTGCTCCGCGCGTCGCGCACCTTGCGCACGAACGTCTTGTACGCCGCGCACACCTCGTCGGTCGGACCGTCCATGACGAGCTCCCCCTCGTGGATCCACAGGACCCGGGTGCAGATGCTCTGGACGGTCGCGATCGAGTGGCTCACGAGGAACACCGTGCCGGCCCCGGCACGGACCTGGTCGATCCGGCTCTTCGACTTCTGCCGGAACGTCGCGTCCCCGGTCGCCAGGGCCTCGTCGATCATCAGGATGTCCGGCGTCGCGGCCGACGAGATCGCGAAGCGCAGCCGAGCCCCCATGCCGGAGGAGTACGCCTTCATCGGCAGGTAGATCGAGTCGCCGATGCCGGAGAACTCGACGATCTCGTCGAACTTCTCGCGGACCTCGGCCTCCGTGAGGCCCAGCGCGAGCCCGCCGATCATGATGTTCCGCTCACCGGTGAGGCTCCCCATGAGCACCGCGTTGACGCCGAGGAGCGACGGCTCGCCCGCGACGTACACCGCGCCCTGCGTCGGCGGGATCAGGCCGGCGACCGCACGCAGGAGCGTGCTCTTGCCGCTGCCGTTGATGCCCACGATGCCGATCGACTCGCCGTGCCGCGCGACGAACGAGACGCCCTTGATCGCCTTGACCTCGCGCACGCCAGAGCCGACCCCCGGCCGCCGGTCGAGGATCCGCTGGAGGAACCCCTTGTCCTCGGCGCCGCGCGACCCGAGCTTGGTCGCCCCGAACACGCGGTAGGTGATGTGGACGTCGTCCACCACGAGGGACGGCTTGCCGAGCTCGGCGACGACGGGGACGTCGCCCTCGAGGTCCTCGGGATCGATCTCGAAGTCGATCTCGCCCGCGTCGTCGTCAGTCACGCCCGTACCTCTCCTCGCCACGCCAGAACACCAGGAACCCCACGATCGCGAACGACAGGGCCCACCCGAGGCCCCATAGCCACATGCCGGCGTCCGGCGGGAACGCCGGCTCCTCCAGGAGCGCGGACCTCCCGAGGTAGAGGAAGACGGCGATGGGCTGGTACTCGAGGATCACGCCGGCGGGGTGGTCCCCCACGAACGACTCGAGGCTGAAGATCACGCCGGAGCCGTACATCACGAACCGCAGGACGAACGGGATGACGTTCTGGATGTCCGGGGTGATCGCGACCCACCGTGCCATGAAGAACGCGATGCCCGTGTTGAAGACCCAGAACAGCAGGATCGCCGGGATCAGCGAGAGCCAGGACCAGTCCGGAACGACCGTGTCGACGCCGGGCATGAGGCCCGAGATCCACACGATCGCGCACATCACCAGGAGCGCGGGACCGAGCGTCGCGAGCTCGGCCATGACGACCGAGATCGGCATGACCGCTCGCGGGAAGTGGACCGACCGCACGAGGTTCATGTTGCCGCGGATCGCCCGCGCACCGCCGTTCACCGACCCCGTGAAGAAGTGGTACAGGAACGTGCCGACCACGATGAAGCCGACCGTGTTCTCGACGCCGGTCTTCCCGACCCCGAGGATGACCCCGAAGATCAGGATGTAGACCAGGGCGTTGAGGGTCGGCGTCAGGACCGCCCAGAACTGCCCGAGATAGCTGTTCTGGTTCTTGGCGTACGCCTTCGAGGTCGCGAGGACGCGGATGAACGCCCGGCGCTTCCACAGCTGGCGGACGTACTCCGTGAGCGGCGGCCGCAGACCCATCCGGACGAGGTCGCCCTCCTTGACGAGGGCTCCGATCGCCTCGTCACCGAGCCGGGACTTGAGCGGCGGTGGGACGGGGACACCTGCTGCCGGGTCCTTGCGCGCCCGCGGGGACGGCGGACTCGTGGAGGGTGATGTGGATGTCACGACTGCTTCATGCCAATCGATCGGGGCAGGTCCGCGGATCTCCGCAGGCGGCTGCCATTCTAGCCGGACGACGCCCCCGCCTCGACGACCGCGACGGGCACCAAGCGCCCCACGCGAGCGTCCGGGCGGAGGCGCCCGGGCGTCCCCCGGGCCTGTCGGGATCCCGTCCGCGAACCGGGCTACCCGTCCCGGCCGGCGACGGCGACGTCGCGGTCGTCCATGCAGCGTTCGACGAACTCGCGGAACCGTACCAGGCTCTCGCCCCGCTCCGAACCGAAGTAGTACGCGCGGACGGCCGCACGCTCCCGCGCGTGCGGGTCGTGCTCGAGCGCCTGCTCGAGGAGCGTCCCCACGTCCGCGACGGTCGTCGCGTCGACCACGTGCGCGACCTGCGAGACGGGCGCCGCCAGCCGCAGGGCGGCCGCGTCGTCCCGCCGGTCGGTCAGGAGGATCGGCGCGTCCGGGCGCAGGTAGAGGAAGTCCAGGCCGACCGACGACACGTCCGCGACGAGCACGTCGACGCCGTCGAACGTGCCGAGGACGTCCCCGTCGAGCAGCACGCGGCTGTCGCGTCCCGGGTCGTCCCGCCGGGACTCCTCGATCGCGGCGAGGACGGCACGGTGCCCGGCCTCGACCGCCGGGTCCTGCGTCGTCGTGACCCGCGGGTGCGGCTTGTAGACGACCCGGAACCCGCCGGCGAGGGCCTCGCGAACGATCGTCGGACCGTAGACGTCGACCGACGTGTAGTTGTTCGACGCGTCCTCGCCGGTCCACGTCGGCGCGTAGAGCACGGTGCTGACACCCGGCCGCGCCGCGGCGAGCAGCGGGTCGCGCGGGAGGTCCAGCTGGGGCCTGCCGCAGACCACGAGCCGGGCGACGTCGAACTCGAGCAGCGCGCGGGCGTGCCGGTCGACCGCCGCCTGCCCCGCGACCACCACGCGGTCGTAGGCCTTGGCCTGGTTGGAGACCATCGAGACCTTGTCCGACTCCCCGTGGTTGACGTGCACGTGCAGCGCGTCGCGGTAGACCAGGGACTGGAAGTTGCCGAGCGCGTTGTTGGGGTACAGCACGACCTTGACGCCGAGCTGCTCGTACACCGCGTGCAGGTCGCCCAGGGTGGGCGCCACCAGCACCGGGATGTCCGTGCGCAGCCCGGCGACGTCCTCGGGCTCGCGTGCGACGATCACGACCTCGTGGTGCGTCCGGAGCTCGTCGAGCACGGGGAGCCACTGGAGCAGCTGGTACCGCACGTGCGGCCCCCCGGTGAAGAAGACCGCGACGGGCGCAGCGTCCCGGCCGGACAGGTCGAGGGGCACGCGGGGCGTCGCCGCCGCGCGCAGACGTGCACGCACCCACGAGCCCGTGCGCAGGAGACCGGCCGCGACCCTCGAGGTCGCGCGGGAGCGGGCGCCCCGCGCCGTGCTGAGCAGATCCATCGTGCGCCCTCCGCCGTCCTACGGTCAGGGCACAGCGTAGCCAGTCCGGCGGACGGGCCGTGCCGTGGTGCCCGGGCGGTAACATGTGCGCGCCCACCTGTACCTGGAGAGGATCACGATGACTGCAGGGTCCTCGCTCGGAACGCTGCTCGGCCGGATGCGCGGCCGACCGGCCGACGACGTCCCCGCGCCGGTCACCGCGACCGCCCGGTGGACGCCGTCCGGGCTCGACCTCGCCTTCCCGCCGGGTGAGGACGTCACCGAGGTCGTCGTGCGGCGCGTCGCCCGCGACGCGTTCGGTGAGGTCAGCGTCCCGGTCGTCGAGGCGCCCGACGGTGCAGGACGTCACGCGACCGTGCCCGACGCCGCGCTGGCCTCGTTGGTCGAGGACCGGCCCCGCAGCTTCGCCGTCCTCGCGGTGCGCGCGTCCGAGGTCCCGCCCGCGGACGACGCCGAGCCGGGCCTCCCCGTGCACGTCGAGCTCGTCGACGACGTCGAGCGGCGCTTGCCCGCGGGTCCCGGGGCCGTCGACGACGCGCCGGGCGCGCGCACGTGGACGTACCCGGGCAGGACGGGCGCGCTCATGGTCCGCCTCGCCCCGGACGGACTCGGCCCACGACCGAGGTTCCGGGTCCTGCGGGTACGCACCTCCGGGAGCGTGCTGCGCGTCGACGGCACGGTCGAGGCCGACGCGACGTCGGCGCTGGTGCACCTCGAGCTCCGCGCCCAGCCCTCGGGTGTCGTGCTGCGCTCGCCGGCCGTGCTCACGGCACCGCGTCGCGCCGTGCCGACCCACCGGTGGACCCACGACCTCACGGTCGAGGCCGACGTCTCGGCGCTCGTGGACCGGTGCCGTGAGCAGGGCGAGGAGCTCGAGAGCGTGCAGGTGCGGCTCGTCGAGTCGTCCACCCCCGACGACCCGCGCACCGTGGGCGTCGGCCTGCCGCGTCGCGCCCGGATCGTCCCGCTGCGGGAGCTGCGCGTGAGCGCCGGCGACCGGGTGGCGCTGGTGCTCCCGTACCAGACGTTCAAGGCACGCAACCTCGCGTTCCGGGTCGAGCACCACTCCCGCGCGGACCACCGGTTCCTCCGGAGGCTCACCGCCGTGGGGTGGGCCTTCGCCCTCGCCCGGCCGTTCGCGCGCGTGTGGCTCGTCGGAGAGATGCCGTACAAGGCGCAGGACACCGGCGCGCGCTACTTCGAGTGGCTCCGCACCCGCCACCCGCGGCGCCGCGTCTACTACCCGATCGCGGCCGACTCCCCCGAGCGTGCGCGCGTCGAGCACCTGGGGAACGTCGTCGTGCACGGCTCGCGCCGGCACATGGTGCTGTCCCTGCTCGCGCAGCGCGTCGTCTCCTCCCACCACGCCGAGTACGTCCTCGCCTCGCGCACGCGTGCCATGCGCCGGTGGGCGCGCGGCAACCGCGTGTTCCTCCAGCACGGGATCATGGGCGTCAAGAACATGGTCCTCAACTACGGCCGCACCGCGCCCGAGTTCTCGACCGACCGCTTCCTCGTGAGCTCCGAGCGCGAGAAGGAGATGATCGTCAACGACTTCGGCTACCGCCCGCGGCAGGTCGCGGTGACGGGACTCTCCCGGTTCGACCGCCTGCTGGCCGACCCGGTCGAGGACCCGCGCGGCGTGGTCGTCATCCCGACCTGGCGCGACTGGCTGCAGGGCCAGGCCCCGATCGAGGACAGCGAGTACCTCCTGCGCTGGCGCGAGGTCCTCGAGGACCCGCGGCTCGCGGGGCTCGCGGCGGCGGGGCACCCCGTGACGATGATCCTGCACCCGAACATGCGCCACCACGCGGCGCTCTTCGAGGCCCCGGGCGTCACGGTGCTCCGCCAGGGCGACGCCGACGTCCAGGACCTGCTGCGCTCGCACGCGGCTCTGGTGACCGACTTCTCGAGCGTCGCGCTCGACTTCGCGATCCAGCACCGTCCCGTCCACTACTTCCAGTTCGACCGACCGCGGTTCCTCGGACGGCGGCCGTCCCACCTCGACCTGGAGCACGACCTGCCCGGCTCGATCCACGCCGACGCGGGATCGTTGCTCGACGCGCTCGTGGCGGGCGCCGCGAGCGGATGGACGATGTCGGCCGAGCACCGCCGGCGTGCGGACGCCCTCGTCACGCACCGCGACACCCGCAGCTGCGAGCGGATCGACGCAGCGGTGCGCTCGACGCGGGGCCCCCGCGTCGCCGCGTCCAGGCTGCGGGACGGGACCACCGGCCGCCGTCTCTACGCGGTCGTCCGCCGCAGCACGGCGTACTTCCCGGTCGCGAAGGCGGCCTACCGCGTCGCCCGCCTGCTCCCGCGCCGCGACACCGTCGTGCTCGAGTCGTGGAACGGCAAGAAGTACGGCGACTCCCCCGCGGCGATGTACGAGGAGCTCGTCGCCCGCGGCTCGGGCCTGCGGACCGTCTGGATCACCTCGGACACCTTCCGCCCTCGCGACCCCGCGACGGTCAAGGTCGCGCGGTTGACGCCGCGCTACTACTGGGAGCTGGCCCGCGCACGGTACTGGGTGAGCAACCAGAACTTCCCGCACTACCTCGCACCGGCCCGCGGGACGACCTACGTCCAGACCTGGCACGGGACCCCGCTCAAGTGCATGCAGTTCGACGCGGTGAGCACGACCGGGCGCGACACGGGATACCTCGACCGCTCGCTGCGCATGACCGGGTACTGGACGCAGCTGCTGTCGCCGAGCCCGTACGCGTCGGCCAGGTTCCGCAGCGCGTTCCGCTTCGAGGGCGAGATGGTCGAGTGCGGGTACCCGCGCAACGACCTCCTCGTCGCCGGCGACCTCGCCGGGACGGCGAGCGCCGTGCGGTCCCGGCTCGGCCTGCGCCCGGACGCCCGTATCGTCCTCTACGCCCCGACGTTCCGGGACGACGTGCGCTCGGGCCGCGGGTTCGGCGTGGACCTGCCCGTCGACTGGGCCGAGCTCGTCGCCGCGCTCGGGGACGACGGCGTCCTCGTCGTCCGCCTGCACAGCATCGTCGCGAGCCGGCTCGTGCTGCCGGAGGAGGTCGCGGGCCGCGTGGTGGACGCCTCGGCGTACCCCGACATGCAGGAGCTCCTCGCGGCGGCGGACGTCCTGGTGACCGACTACTCGTCGTCGCTGTTCGACTTCGCGCTGCTGCGCCGGCCGATGGTCTTCTTCTGCTACGACCTCGAGCGCTACCGGGACGAGCTGCGAGGCTTCTACCTGGACCCCGAGCAGGACCTCCCGGGGCCGGTGGTGCGCACCTCGACCGAGCTGTCGCTGGCCCTGCGTGACGCGCTGGCCACGCCGGAGGCCGACCGCGGGCGGATCGAGGAGTTCGTCCGGCGGTTCGCCCCGTGGGACGACGGCCGGGCCGCGTCCCGCGCGGTCGACGCGATGCTCGCGCGCGGGACCCGGTGAGCTCGGCTCAGAGCTGCTCGTTCGCCCGCTCGAGGTCCTCGGCGAAGTCGACCTCGACCGCGTAGAGGTCCGAGATGTCCACCGGGACGATCTTCGCGCCGTCGCGCTCGATCAGGAGCTCGAGCCCACGCTCGAAGTAGTCCTGGTCGCCGACCTCGGCGAGTCGCTGCACGAGCGCGGCCTTGTCGGCGGCGGAGACGAAGTTGATGCCGACAGCCTCGCCGAGGCCGCCGACGACGGTCTTGGAGAGCTCGGCGATGTTCCCGTCGGCGTCGACCGTGTACTTGACCTCCTCCTCGGCGACCGTGGCGGTGTTGACGCACACGAACGACTGCTCCGCCTCGATGAGCGGCACGACACGGCGCAGCACCTCGGGGTGGAACACGACGTCGCCGTTCATCCACAGCACGCCGCGGTCACCCGTGCCGCGCAGCGCCTTGAGCAGGCTCTTGGAGGTGTTCGTCTGGTCGTAGAGCTCGTTGTAGGCGAACGTCGCGTCGGGCTGCGACTCCATGATCTGCTCGAGCTTGAAGCCGACGACGATCAGCACCTGGGCGTCCGCACCGAAGACGTCGCGCACGTTGCCGACCTGCTGCGCCATGATGGTGCGCCCGTCCTTGAGGGGCGTCAGGGGCTTCGGGAACGGGCGTCCCAGACGCGTCCCCATCCCCGCCGCCAGAATTACGACCTGCACGCTCATGGATCTCCTCATTCCTGTGTCGCTGCCTCGATGCGGGCAAGCTCGGTGTCACGCACTTCGAACAGTCTCTCGCACGCCTCGACGAAGGCTGCCGTCGCGGCGCCGGGGGCGGTGTCGCCCAGGTAGTACTCGCGCAGCGCGAGCCGCTCCGCCCGGGTCGGGTCGAGCCCGAGCTCGCGGTCGACGAGCGCGACGACACCGTCGGCGTCCTGCGCCGCGAGCGACGGGGCGAGGTCGGTCAGCGGCGAGCGCGCGACGGCGACGGGCCCCGCAGGCCGCGTGATCACCAGGGGCGAACCCGTCGCGAGCCAGTCCATGGCCACGCCCGAGACGTCGCACACGAGCAGGTCGGCACGGGCGAACGCCGTCGCGAGCTCGCCCCCGCCGTCCCACCCGCCGGGAGCCTGCCGGTCGGGCGCGAGGCCGTCGAGGTAGGACCGGATCGCGGCGTCGGCCTCGCCGTAGGAGGCGTCCCGGACGCCGGTCAGCGGGTGCGGCCGGTACAGCACGCGGTACCTGCCGGACTCGACCAGCGCACGCACGACCGCGAGGCCGTGGCTCGCGACCGAGCCGTACTCGGCGCTGCGCTGCCCGCCCTCCCAGGTCGGGGCGTACAGGACCGTGGGCAGGTCGTCGGGCGTCCGCAGCATCCGGTGCCGCTCGCGCTCCGCCGTCTGCTCGTCGAGCTGGGGGCGGCCGACCGGGATGCACCGCGCCTGGGCGTCGTAGAGCGTCGCGTACCGCGCCATCCGGTCAACCGCCGCCCGGCCGGCGACGAACGAGAAGTCGTAGGCCTTTGTCTGGTTCGAGACCGTGACGACCTTGTCGCTGTCGCCGTGCATGAGCGAGACGTGGACGAGCGTCCCGAAGCGCAGGCAGGTGAAGTTCTCGGGGTTGTGGTTGACGTACAGCGCGAGCTTGGTGGACGAGCGCGCGAGCACGTCGTCGAGGGTCGTGTAGTGGGCGATCGTGCGGACGTCGAGCGACGAGCCCGCGCGCACGCGGGCAGCCGTCCGGGAGTCGCGGGTCACGACGACGACGCGGTGCTCGGCGTCGAGCACCTCGAGCGTGGAGTACCACTGCTCGATCTGGTAGAGCGCCTCGGAGGTGTCGGCGAAGTACACGAGCACCTCGTACGGCCACGACCGGCCGACCAGCTCGTCGTCCTGCCCCAGCCCGTCCGGCGTCCCGGCGGGCAGGAGCCCGAACCGTCGGACCAGCCGTCCACCCATCGAGCGCACGCGTCTCGTCAGGGTCGCGCGACGTGCGTCGGGTGCCATGCGAGTTTCCGATCGTCGCCGCTGGTCAGGACGCCGACATTCTACGGGGTGCTCCGGTGCCCTCGCCCCGTCGCGCGGGTCGATGCAGACTGGCAGGCATGAGACGGCTCGGAGCCACGCTGATCGCTGCCGCGCTCGCCGTGGTCCTGGGCCTCGGCGCCCTCCCCGCGCACGCGGCCACGACGACCGTGACCGGGCTCGTGACCGGGGCCAGCGTGATCAAGCCGGGCGCGTCGACGACGGTCCGCGCGACCCTGCAGCGCGGGTCGACCGCGGTGAGCGGCACGGTCTGGCTGCAGAAGTACACCGACGGGCGATGGGTCGACGCGGCGACCGTCACGGTCGAGGCCGGCCGGGGGTACCGGGTCATCTACCCGAAGGGCAGCACCTCGTACCGGATGCGCTACGGCTCCGCGACGTCGTCGACGTTCCGCGTCACGATCAGCAGGGCAGACTTCCTGCTCGCCGGGCGGATCACGGGGCCGACGAGCGTCGCCGCCGGCGGCTCGACGACGGTGCGCGCGTCGTTCACGGGCTCCGGGGCACCCGTGCGCTCGACAACGGTCTGGCTGCAGAAGTACGCGGGCGGGGCCTGGTCGAACGCGGCGACGATCGGGGTCACCGACGGTGTCGGCACCCGCGTGATCTACCCCAAGGGCTCGACGTCCTACCGTCTCTACCACCCGGCGACGAGGACCTTCTCGTCGGTGTTCCGCGTGAGCGCGGCGAGCGTCCCGTCGACGTTCACGATCACGGGGTCCGGCTACGGCCACGGTGTCGGCATGTCCCAGTACGGCGCGTACGCGCAGGCCCTGGCGGGACGCACCGCCAAGGCGATCCTCGAGTACTACTACCGGGGGGCCGACGTCTCTTGGCGCACGACCGAGCGCAACGTCGCCGTCCAGGTCTTCGGGCCCGAGCCCTACGGGTACACCCCCGGCCGGTACTCCGACGAGAAGGCGACCACGACGACGACGGTCTCCGGCGGCCCCTGGCGGGTCGTCGCGGCCGACGGCACGGTGCTGCGGTCCGGGTCGAGCACCTCGACGATCGCGTGGCGCGCGATGGCCGACGGCAGGATCAAGGCGTGGGCCGGCGGCCGCGCCTACTACGACCCGGTCGCGATCCGGCTCGAGTGGTCGGGGACGCGCTACCTCGCCGGGTCCCGGGCCGCCGTCGCCACGGTGGCCGGCGCCCAGGGCACGTACCGGCACGGACGGTTTACGGTCCGCGGCATCGACGGGAGGGTCAACGTCGTCAACGACGTCCTGCTCAACACCGAGTACCTCTACGGCATCTCCGAGATGCCCTCGTCCTGGGGCAGCACGGACCGGTCGGCCCTCGCCGCGCAGGCGATCGCCGCACGGAGCTACGCGATGCGCCAGGTCCTCAAGCCCGCGTGCGCGTGCCAGGTCGTCGACGACGTCCGCGACCAGAACTACACCGGCTGGCGCAAGGAGAACGAGGGGACGGACGGCCGCTGGGGCAAGATCTGGAAGGCCGCGGTCGACGACACGGTGCGCACCAGCACGAGCGCGATGCTCCTGACCTACCAGGGGGCGCCCATCACGACGCACTACTTCTCGTCCTCGGGCGGCCGCACCGTGAGCTCCGAAGACGTCTGGTCCTCGGTCGTCCCCTACGAGCGCAGCGTCGCGGACCCGTGGAGCCTCTCGGCGCCGGGGAACACGATGTCGCGGTGGACCCGCACGCTCACCCAGGCGTCCGCTCGCACGCTGTTCTCCCTGCCCGACGTCTCGACGATCCGGGTCTCGCGCACGAGCTCGGGCGGCACGATGCTGGCCCTCACCGCGACCTCGAGCAGCGGCGCCACGCGGACGATCAGCGGCGCGTCGGACTCCCTGCGCGGCACCCTCGGCCGCGCCACGACCGCGGGGAGCCTGCCCGCCGCGTGGATCACGTCGATCGGCTGACGTCCCCGAACCGTCCGTCCCACGCCTCGCGCGTCACGGACTCGGGCAACGCCTGCGCGTAGGCCGTGCGCAGCGCGCGCCACCGCCGCGCGAGCCGCCAGTGCAGCCCGAGCGTCCGACGCAGCGCGCGGCGTGCCGCGGCGGGGTCGCGCACGAGGGGCGCCGGCACCTCACCGCCGCCCGTCGGTGCCGTGAACCGCACGACGTCCCGTCCGAGTCCCGTGCGCCAGCCGAGATCCGCGGGCGCGTCGATCTCGACGCACCCGCCGCGGCGGGGCCGGACGGGCACGACCAGGCCGAGCACGGCGCGCGCAGCCGCGGCCGCGAGACCCGCCGCGCCCCGGTCGGGCGTCCCGTCCGCGACGTACCCGGGATCCACCGGGGTGGGGGCGGCGTCGGTCGCGCGCTGGGCGCGCGGGCGCACGGCGGTGAGGTCCTCGCGGAGCCACCCCGGGCCGCCGAGCACCTCGGCGAGCGCGACGTCCCAGAGCATCGCGGTCGCGTACTGCAACGACAGCACGTGCTTGACCTGGTGGACGAGCGAGTCCACCAGGACCCCGTACCCCGCGCCGTAGGCCGCGGCGGTCGCGACGCGGTTGCGGTGCAGCGGCACCGCGGACCACGAGGACGACGTCCCCTTGGCCAGCCAGGTCGGGTGCCAGACGACGTGTCCGGGCAGGGTCGCGATGCGGAGCCCGGCCCGGGCGGCGCGCAGGCCGTACTCGGTGTCGTCCCACTTGAGGAAGTAGGGCGCGGGCAGGCCGACCTTCGCGACCGTGCCGGCCGGGAGGTAGGTGCCCCACCACCCCGTGTACCCGGCGCGGTCCGACGGTCGGGCGAACGTCCACGAGGCCGGGTCGTCGTGCGCGACGTCCGCACCGCCGCCCAGCCCGCCCGCCGGTCCTGCCTGGAACGTGCGCGGGCGCAGCACGTCGGTCAGCACCACGAGGGTCGTCGGGTCCTCTGCCGAGAGCATCCCGGTGCCCAGGATCGTCGGTCGCGGCGACAGCCGGCCCAGCACGTGGATCCTGCGCAGGCTCTCGGGCTCGATCTCCGCGTCGTCGTCGAGGAGCAGCACGGGGTCGTCCGGCCACCGGAGCGACTCCACCATCCCCCGCCCGTACCCTCCGGACCCGCCGAGGTTCGGCTGCTCGACGAGCACCACGCGGTCGTCGTCGAGGGCGTCCGCACCGGGCGCGGCAGTGAGCCCGCCGCCCTGGTCGATCACGACCACCCTGCCCACGGTGTCCCGCAGCGGCTCGGAGAGGAGCCGCCGGACCTGCGCCAGGCAGTCCGCCTCGCGCCCGAACGTCGGCATGACGACGGTCACCCGGCTCTCCCGGCCGTGCCCTCGCCCCGACCCGCCACCCGACGTCCAGGTCGCCTCCTCGAGCACGCCGCCACGCTCGTCGGCCTCGAGCCGCAACCAGTACCAGTCGACGGCGTCGGTGCGCGGCAGCGAGCGCTCCGCGGTCCCGTCGAGCCGGACCTCGTCGACGCGCCGCGCCGTCCCGCCCTCGCTCGCCCACACGGAGACCGTCCCGCGACCGCGCAGGCGCAGGCGGACGTGCCCCGGACCGAGCAGCTCGCGCCACCAGCCGACCGGCGCGGCGTTGAGCCACGTCCCGAGGTCGACGGCGTCCCCGGGGCCGACGCGGAGCGCTCCGTCACGGACCTCTGGGGCGCCGCGCCAGTACACGGCCCGTCGGCGCGGGTCCGAGGTCACGGCGAGTCGTTGCAGGTCGTTCGTCGGCACCCCCGGAGTGTAGGCCATGGGGTGCGGGCTACCTCCGGGGCGTGGCGATCGCGACGACCCGCGTCGGCCGGGCGTCGAGCGTGCGGACGACCACGGTCCCCGACATCGTCCGGGGGAGCCTGACCTCGAGGATCGTGTCGAGGGTGTTGGTGCGCGTGCTCGTGCTCACCGTCCCCACGCGCTCGCCGTCGACGTAGACCGCGAGCCGTCCGCACGCCCCGCAGGTGGCGACCATGAGCTGCACGCGCGAGACGTCCTTCGCGCCGGTCACCGTCAGGGACCGGCCCGCGGACGTCGCGGTCGTGTAGACGCCGCGGCGGACGGCCGGGTTCTCGTGGACGGTCCACCCCGCGGAGCGCTTCATCGCCTCGAACGCCACCGGGACCGACATGGGCACCGCCGGCGTCGCCTTCGTGACGCCGAGCGCGTTGCGCGCCCGCACGCCGAAGATCCAGGTGCCGCCCGGGTGGGTCGTGGGGAGCGAGAACTTCGTGCTGGTCGTCGACCCGAGCGACGTCCACGTCGCGGCGTACGCCCCGCCGTGCGAGGCGCGCCGGACGAAGAGGTCGTACGAGGTCGCCCCGGGCACGGCGTTCCAGTAGTAGTTGGTGGTCGACGTGTAGCGCACGGGCGCGCTCGACGCGGTCGGGGCGCGGAACGTCGGCGACGAGAGCAGGCCCGCCTGCCCCGCGGTCGTCCTGCCCGGCGTCCGCGGGAACGCGACCGCCGAGATCCCCACGGGCGCGCCGCTGTCGAGCGGACGGAAGCTGAACGTCCCGCTGTAGGCCCGCGGGAGGGCGATCGTCAGGTACTGCCTACGCACGGTCTGCGTCGAACGGAGGTCGACGATCCCCACGCGCTGGGAGCCCGCGTAGACCGCGAGGCGGCCCGAGGTGGGTCCTGTGCTCGCCACGACGAAGACCTGCCGTGCGTCCCGCACGGACGAGACGGTCAGCCGCGCGCTGGTGCTCGTCGCGCGCAGCGACCGACCCCAGTAGTAGGCCGACGACGACGCCGCCGTGAATCCGCTCGTGCGCATCGCCGAGGCCGGGACGGGGCGTGTCGACTGGGTGTGCGTCAGGACGGGCCCGAGCCGCCCGGACGAGTCGATCGCCCGGACAGCGACGAGCCGCGTGTACCCCGCAGAGGTGGGGACCGTGACGCTCGTGCCCTTGACGACCTTGAGCACGTTCCAGGCGCGTGCGTCGGGCATCGGCTGCGAGTACGACGCGACCCGGTGCAGCACCTGGTAGCCGACCGCTCCCGAGACGGATCGCCACGCGTACGTGGTGCTCCCCGAGCGCGCGGCAGGAGCCTGGCCGGTGGCCACCGCGACCTTGGCCGGGGTCCCCAGCGCCGGTCTGGCCCCGCCGTAGAAGGAGTTCGCGTTGTGCGCGAGCCGCTTCGCCTCGGACCGGATCGCCGGCAGCTTGGCGTAGAGGTACCTGCCCGGGCAGGCCGTGCCGTTGGTGTCACGGTGCCCCTGGATCACGTTCACGGACACCCGGGTCCCGGCGGGCGCACGCGTGTTGCTCCCCGTGCTCCCGCCCGTGAGCAGCGTGGTGCGGCCCGTCGGGTCGAGCCCGTGCTCGTACGCCTTCCAGCCGAGGAGCCGCTCGATCGAGGAGAGCATCGCCGACGACGGCGCCGCCGTCTCGTAGTTCCCGATCGCCGAGACGCCGATCGTCTGGGTGTTGTACCCGCCGGCCTGGGCGCCGATCGGCAGGTCGTGGATCGCGTCGCGCCGGCCCTGGAAGATCGTGCCCCCCTTGTCGACGAGGAACTGATAACCGATGTCCGGCCAGTCCCGCGAGCCCGTGTGATAGGCGTAGATGCCGCGCACGATCGCCGCGGAGTCCTTGGTCGAGTAGCTGTTCGACCCCGCCGTGTGGTGCACGTACATCGCCCTGAGGTCGGCCGAGACCTCCGGCCACGCTCCGCCGCGGCTCTCGTCGGCGCCCCACTGCGCCCGGGTCACGATCCTCGGCCGCAGCACGTCCGCGGTCGCCGCGGAGGCGGACGACGCGGGCCCGGGTTCCGCGAGCGCGTCCGCGGCGGACGTCCCGGGGTCGATCACGTCGACCCGCAGACCCGTCGGCACGTCGCCCGAGCGGGTCACGACCCGCGCCTGGACACCGTCCGCACCTCCCGTCACGATCGGCTGCGTACCGCCGCGCTCCCCGTCGACGTCGAGGGAGTCGACCTCGAGGGCCGACCACTCGCTCCACCCGCCGTCCTCGTGCACCCGGACCGCGACCTCGACGACGTCCTCGTCCGCGTCGTCCCACGTGACGCCCGCGACGACGAAGTCGCCCGTGAAGGTGAGCGGGCTGAGCGCTGCGAGCGTCCCCTCGGCGTCGATCTCGTCGGTCGCCGCCCGGGCCACCTCGGGGGTCACCGACTCCACGTCGGAGGGTGGCACGTCCTCGGGCTGCGCCGCCGGGGCGTCGACGTCCGCGGACTCCTCCGCGGGGACCAGCGCCGTCGCGTCGGCCACGGCCTCGGCGTCGATCCCGTCGAGCTCGACGGCGTCGAACTCGGGGACCACGGCGTGCGCCTGCGGGACGGGGAGGGACGCCACGGGCAGGACGACGCCACCCACGGCGAGGACGAGTGCGGCAGCGCCGCCGACGATGGTCCGCATCGGGCCACCGTAGACGGAGGTGACCCGCCTCACACCTGGGGTGCTGTGATCAGAGCTCGCGCGCGTCGCTCTCGAGCAGCACCGGGATCCCGTCGCGCACCGGGTAGGCCAGCGGCCGCTCGGCGTCGGTCGAGCGGAGCTCGGGCTCGCCGTCGGGCCCGGTGCCCGGCACCAGGGTCGCGCCCGTGACCGGGCAGCGCAGGATCTCCCGCACCCAGGCGTCGAGCTGCACGGCTGGCAGGGTCTCCGCGGCGTCCTGCGTGGTCTCGTCGGTCATGGCGTCAGCCTTCCTGGTGGGTCTCGTCGGTGGTGGCGTCCGCCCGGCGCACGAGCGACAGCACGTCGTCACGCACCTTGACCATGATGTCCTCGTCGGCGGCCTCGACGTTGAGCCGCAGGAGCGGCTCGGTGTTGGACGCGCGCAGGTTGAACCACCACTGCGGCTGGGAGTCCCAGTGCGAGACGGTCAGCCCGTCGAGCTCGTCGACGTCGACCTGTCCCCCGCCCTGCTCGGTCACGTACGCCTGCACGACGCGCGCGCGGGCCGCGGGGACGTCGTCCACCCGGGAGTTGATCTCGCCCGAGGCCACGTACGGCTCGTACATCTCGGCGAGCGCCGAGAGCGGGTGCGGCTGGCCGCCGAGCGCGGCGAGCACGTGCATCGCGGCGAGCATGCCCGTGTCGGCGAAGAAGAAGTCGCGGAAGTAGTAGTGGGCGCTGTGCTCGCCGCCGAACACGGCGTCGTGCTGCGCCATCTCGGCCTTGATGAACGAGTGGCCGACGCGCGTGCGCACCACGGTCGCGCCCGCGGCACCGAGGAAGTCGGGCACGGCGCGCGACGTGATGAGGTTGTGGATCACGGTCGAGTCGCGCCCCTCGGCCTTCTCGCGCTCGACCTCGCGCAGCCCGACGAGCGCGGTGATGGCGGACGGCGAGACGGGGTCGCCGTGCTCGTCGACGACGAAGCAGCGGTCGGCGTCGCCGTCGAACGCGAGGCCGAGGTCGGCGTCGTGCTCGACGACGGCGGCCTGCAGGTCGCGCAGGTTCTCGGGCTCGAGCGGGTTCGCCTCGTGGTTCGGGAACGACCCGTCGAGCTCCCAGTACAGCGGGACGACGTCGAGCGGCAGCGCGGGCAGGCGGGCCCCGGTCCCGAGGACGGCGGGCGCGGTGAACCCGCCCATCCCGTTGCCGGCGTCCACGACGACCTTGAGCGGGCGGATCCCCGCGAGGTCGACGAGCCCGCGCAGGAACGCCGCGTAGTCGGCGAGCGTGTCCTGGTCGCTGACCGTGCCGGGCGTGGGCGAGGCCTCGGGCAGACCGTCGTCGACGTACTGCTGCGCGAGCTCGCGCACCGCGGCGAGCCCGGTCTCCTGGCCCACGGGCCGCGCACCGGCCCGGCACAGCTTGATCCCGTTGTACTCGGCCGGGTTGTGGCTCGCGGTGAACATCGCACCGGGTCGGTTCAGGACGCCGGAGGCGTGGTAGAGCCCGTCGGTCGAGCACAGCCCGATCCGGGTCACGTCGACGCCGGCGGCGGCGACCCCCTCGGCGAACGCGTCCACGAGCGCGGGCCCGGACTCGCGCATGTCCCGCCCGATCACGATCGCCGGGCGCTCGACGTCGAGCGCGTCGTCGGTCGAGACGTCGGCCCACTCGGGGATCACGACGACGCGCGCGAACGCGGCGCCGATCGCGCGTGCGATCGCGGTGTCGAACTGCTCGGGGACGACGCCGCGGACGTCGTAGGCCTTGATGATCTGGGCGAGGTCGGTCACGAGGTCCACCCTAGTGGGCGACCACCGGGAGCACGACGGGCGCTCGATCCGCTCGGTCGACGACCCGCTCAGCTCTCGGCGCGCAGGACCCTCAGGTGTCCGCGGCGCCCGACCTCGGTCACCTCGTCCGGCTCCGCGCCGCCCACGGGCGAGCGTCCCGCCTCGCGGACGGCCTCGGCGAGCGCCGAGAGGTCGTCCGCGCTCGGGCCGGTCTCGACGAAGTGCGGCGAGAGGCGCACGACCTCCCAGCCGCGGGGCGCGGTGAGGCGCTCGGCGTGCTCGGCGCACAGGTCGTAGCTGTGGGGCTCGGCGAGGTGTGCGAGCGGACCGAGCACGGCCGTGGAGTCCGCGTAGACGTAGGTGAGCGTCGCGACCGCGGCGCGCACGCACGCGGTCCTGGAGCACTGCCGGACCGGTTTCACGCGCTGACCTTACGCCCGTGCGCCGACACCCCGGTACCGCACACGCCGTCGGGCGGTGCGCGTGACCGGCTCGTGACCTGCCGGCGGCTAGAGTCGGAGCGTGCCTCCCGCCTCGCACGGCAAGCCCCGCCGCCCCGCGCACGACCTCGCGTTCGTCGTGCCGGACGGCGCCGCGCCGCGCACCCGTCGTCGTGACCGGCGCGGTCGTGGCCTGCGCGGACCCCTGCTGCCGCAGAGCGTGCCCGCGCACGTGACCCGGGGCGAGCGTTTCGACGACTACGTCCTCGCGGCGGTCGAGCGGGTCGAGCGCCGGTGGGAGCGTCAGCTCGGGGGCACCGAGTTCGCGGTCGAGGACGTGCCTCCGTCGGACCCGGCACCGTGGGAGGACGGTGCCGTCCCGCTGGGGCGCTGCCACCCGGCCGAGTCGGGCCGCAGCGCGCGCGTCGTGGTCTACCGCCGGCCGATCGAGGCTCGCGCGGTCACGCCCGACGAGCTGCAGGACCTCGTGCGCGACGTCGTGGTCGAGCACGTCGCACAGCTCCTGGCCCGCAGCCCCGAGGAGATCGACCCGACCTACCGGGACCCCGACGACTGACGCCGTGCCGGAGCCCGTCCCGGACCGTGGCGCGCCGCTCAGGGAGCCGGGCGGACGGCGTCCGCGGGCCCGACCTGGACCGTGACCTCGGCGACGGGGTCGGGCGTGGGCGCGACCCACGAGATCAGCGACCCCTCGGTCGCCCCGGCGGCAGGCTCGCCCGCCGAGACTGCGAGCCCCCAGGCCATCTCGACGCCGGCGGGAGCGTCGCCGGTCACGAGACGCACCCCGGCGACAGGGCCGTCGTCGGCCAGGTCGGCGAGCGCGAGCGTCGTGGTGCTGCCCACGTCGAGGTCGACGTCGCGCGAGGCGAGCTCCGCGCCGTCCGCGCCGTAGGCGACGAGCGTGGCCGCGAGCGCACCGCCCGCGTCGTCGTCACGCGGGACCGCCGACGCCACGAGGGTGCCGACGACGCCCGGCGGGACGGCGACGGCGCCCGCCCCCGGGGCGGTCGCCGGGATCCATGCGCGGTCGCGCTGCAGCGCGTCGCGCGTGGCGTCCGGGTCCTGCTCGCCGTCACGGCGCAGCTCGACGCCCGCGACCACGGGCGCGGTCGCCTCGACGACGGCCGTGTAGGTGCCGGGCGGCACGCCGCCCAGGCCGAGGTCGACCACCGCGCCCGCGGGCAGGTCGACGTCGTCGAGGCCGGGGAGGTCGACCGGACCGTCCGGGCCCAGCAGCGAGACCGTGACCGCGGCGTCCGCGTCGGGCGCGAGCACGCGCAGCACGGGCGCACCCTCGTCGCCGACGTCCTCGCCCCCGCTGACGACGCCGGGGACGACCAGGCGCGTCGACGGGCCCGTGCCGGGCACGACGTCGGCGACGCCCTGCGCGACGATCCCGTCGACCGTGGAGTGCTGCAGGTACGCGCTCACGAGCGCGCCCTCGCTCGTGACGTGCACGACCGTGCGCGCGAGGCCCGGCGCGCCCGCCTCGACGAGCGTCACGACCTGGCTGCCGGGTGCCACCACGAAACGGTCCGAGCCCGAGATCTCCGTCGGCCCGGAGGGGCCCGCGACGGTCATCGTGACCGCCGCGGGGGTCACGCCGGGGTTCTGGAGCACGAGCTGCGTCGAGCTGCCGGCCTCGGTGCTCCCGCCCACGAGCCAGTGGTCGACTCCCGGACTGACGCACGCCGCGGCGGCGAGGCCGCGCAGGTCCCCCTCGAGGGTCGTCGACGCGACGGCCGCAGCGGCCGCCGCGCTCGTCGCCGGGGCGTCGAGCACCTGGGCGACGCCGACGTCGCCCGCGGTCGCGACGCCGTCGACCGTGGTCCCGTCGGCCGTTGTCCCGTCGCCCGTTGTCCCGTCGACCGCGCCCAGCGGCGCGAGGGTCGCCGGCCCGTCGTCGGCCCCCGGCACCACGAGCGCCGAGAGCGTCGTCGTCGTGGGGCTCGGCCGGGCGTCGAACTCCGCGTCGCCCACGCTCTCGGTGTCGCTGAGCCGGGCGGGCGAGGGACACACGAGCGTGCGGTCGGGCGCGGGGACGGTCACGGTCGACCGGGCGGTGCCCGTGGCCGAGGGCTCGCCCGCGACCGTCGTGGCGAGGTCCGGCCCGGCCACCACGACGCCCGCGGTCGCGGCCACGAGGATCACGGCCGAGGCCACGACCCCGGTGCTGCGCGCAAGGCGAGTACGTGCGCTCGTCGTCGTCCTCGTCATCGTCGTCCTCGTCATCGGCGTCCTCCTCGTCGACGCCCGACGGGCAGCGCGAGCAGCACGAGGACGAGCAGCACGAGGCCACCGCCGACGATCCACGGCAGCCGCCACGGCCACGCGTAGGCGATCTCGAGCCGGCCACCGTCCGGGCCGAGCGCGAAGCCCTGCCGCCCGTCCGTCGTGACCGGGGTCAGCTCGCGCCCGTCGAGCGTCGCCACCCAGCGCGGGTCCGCCGTCTCCGCGAGCAGGACGCCGCGGCCGTCGGCCCCGGCCGGCACGTCCGCGTCCACGGCCCTGTCGGCGGCCGGGAGGGACGCGAGCGCGGTCCCGGCGCCGTCGGCGAGGGTCGCCCAGGAGACCTCGACGTCGCTGTTGGCGCGCGCGACCCGCCACACGACGGCCGAACGCCCCTCGGTCGCACGCTCGAGCCCGGGCACGGTGTCGAGCCGGGCCACGAGCGCGGTGCGTGCCGCCGAGTCGTCCCCGGCGGGCAGCAGGACGCCGCCCACGCCGAGGTCGGCGAGCTCGGCCGCGACGTCGTCCGAGCCTCCCGCGGCGAGCGCCGCGACGACCGCGTCGGCGCCCGTGCGCGCGTCGGTCGGCGCGGTGAGGAGCCGGTCGCGCACCACGACCGACGACTCGAGCAGCTGCGACCCGTCGCCGTGCAGCAGCGCGTAGCCGAGCTCCCCGTCGGAGGGGTCGAGCGCGAGGACCGTCGCGAGCCGGGGCGGGGCCTGCATCTGGGCGCCGACGGGCGGGACGACGTCCGCGTCGGTCGCGACGAGCTCGCCGACCTGCCCCGCCGAGGTCGCGTCGTCGACCCACGACCACACGGCACCGACGGGGACGACGACGCACACGAGCACGAGCGCACCGGCCGCGAGGGCCGCGCCCGTGCGGCGGGCGCGCGAGCGGCCCTCGTGCCGCAGCGCCGCGCGCCGCGGGGGCGGCGCCCCGTCGTGGTGGCGGCGCAGCGCGAAGAGGGAGGCGCCCACCAGGCCGAGCAGGAGCAGCGAGATGCCCGGGGTCGCGGACGCGATCCCGGCGACCGCGGCGTCGGAGGCGGCCGTGACCACGGCCGTGACAAGACCGACCAGCACGACGGCCCAGGCGAACCTGGTCGCGCGGGCGCGCCGGGGCCGCACGAGCGAGACGAGGGCGAGCACGACGAGCAGCCCGCCGAGCGCGTAGGGCGCCCACGCGGCGACCGTGCCGAGCGTCCCGTCGGTCGCGGCGAACCACGGGGTCGGCACCGCGGCCCAGCCGAGCAGCATCTGCCACGGGGCCGCCGACGGGGCCGCCCCGCCGAGGGACGGCTCGGCGACCAGCAGGCGCAGGCCGTCGGGCCACGTGCTCGCCGCGTGCACGAGGTAGGGCGCGGCGACGACGAGAGACGGGAGGATCACGAGCACGAGCGAGCGCCGCCCCTGGCGCACGAGCAGCGCGACGACGCCCAGCAGCAGGGCCGACGGGAGCAGGAGCACGGGCTCGGCCGCGACCGCCACGGCAAGGGCGAGGCCGCCCGCGGCGGCGGCCCCGAGCGACGGCGCGGGGCGGTCTGGTCGCACCGGCTCGTCGGCGTCGTCCTCGCGCCGCGGGACGACCGCGACGACACGGTCCACGCTCTGCGCACCCACCGCACGGACCACGCCGAGCACGACCCAGGGCAGCGCTGCGTGCGCGACGACCGCGGGGAGCCGGCCGGCCGCGACGCCCTCGTGCAGCGGCGGGAGGGCGACCCACAGGACCGCCGCCCACGCGCGCAGCGCGGGCGACCGCGTGACCGATCCGGCCGCGCACCACGCACCCCACCCGGCGACGACGAAGGCTCCGACCAGGAGAGCGTCGACCGCGACCTGGAGGCTCCCGCCCGCGAGCACCGTGAAGGGCAGCAGCACGACGAGCCACGGGTCGGCCGGCCCGCGCGCGCCGAGACCCGCTTCGACGTGCCCGGACGTCGCGGCGCGCCAGACGTCACCGATCCCGCCGTCGGCGCTCAGCAGGCTGCCGCCGACCAGCCGGCCCCCTTCGCCGAGCACGCCGAGGAACGGGCCGAAGACCCAGGCGGTGAGCCCGAGCAGCACCACGAGCACGACGCCGAGCGTCGCGCGGCGACGCACCGCGAGGTCGCGCAGCTCCCGCCGCTCGATCTGCGTGGGGGCGCGGTGAGTGCGGTACCGCTCGGCGCGTGCCAGGCGGCGGTCGTGCCGGTCGACGAGCACCTCGCGCCACGTGCCGCTCAGGGGGGCGAGCGCCGCGCGGCGCACCGTGCTCGTGCGTCGTGCGGAACGCCGGGCGCGGGCGACCGCGCGCACCCGGCCGACGGCCACGACGGTCGCGAGGAGCTCGTCGGCCGCCCACCCCGGCTGCTTCTGCGCGAGCTGGTACATCGCGCGCACGGGTGCCCACAGGATCGCGGCGAGCACCGCGAACGGGAGCATCACGGCGCGCACCGAGACGAACCGCAGGTGCAGTTGCGACCGGCGGCGCGCCCGGAACGACGCGGCCACGTCGCCCGTGGGCGGCTCGTCCGGGCCGTCCTCGCTCGGCGCGGGTCGCTGGTCAGCGGTGCTGGGTTCGGATGTGCTCGGCCCGGCGCTGCTCGGCTCGGCGGCACTCGGTTCGGATGTGCTCGGCCCGGTGGTGCTCGGCCCGGCGGTGCTCGGCCCGGCGGTGCTCGGCCCGGCGGTGCCCGGTTCATGGCTCTCCCCCGCGCCGGGTGCGTCCGGACCCGGCCGGCCGCCCGCCGCCGCGCCTCCGGACGCCGCCGCGGGAGCCGCAGCGTCCTGCACGGCGCCGGCGCCGGTGCCGGTGCCGCGCAACCCCCGGAGGCCCGCCTGCGCGTGCCGCACGACGGCGCCGGGGACGACGACGACGCGGTGCCCGGCGAGCCGCACGCGCCGGCAGAGGTCCTGCCCGTCGCCGAACGGCCCTAGCTCGGGGTCCGTGCCTCCGACGGCGGTCCAGACCTCCGTCCGCACGAGGGCCCCGGCGAGACCGACGGCGAGCACGTCGACGCGTGCGTCGTGCTGGCCCTGGTCGATCTCACCGAGGTCGATCCCCGTCAGCCGCCGCCCGAGGGGCGAGACCGTGAAGCCGACCTCGAGCAGCACGTCCGGGTCGTCCCAGCCGCGCTGCTTGGGCCCGGCGACCGCGGTCGCCGACGAGTGCTCGACGGCGTCCACGAGTCGGGCGAGGGCCTCGGTCTCGGGGGCGCTGTCGTCGTGCAGGATCCACAGCCAGGTGGGTGGCCCGGCGTCCGCGAGCGCGGCGTCGACCGCCTGGCCGACGCTGCGGGCATGGGGTGCGGGGACGAACCGCGCGTCGTCGAGGTGCAGACCGCGATGGTCGCGGGTCGAGGGGGACGTGCCGACGTCGACCACGACGACGTCGTCGGGCGGGGACGTCTGGGCGCGCACCGCGGCGAGCGTCTCGGGGAGGTAGGGCGTGCGGCCGCGGGTCACGACGACCGCCGTGACGGTCACCAGTGCGGGGAGGGCTCCTGTGACCGCGGCGACGGTGTCCGAGACCGTGGCCCCGTGGGCCGTGCTGAGGGGCGGAGCCGACCCGGCAGGGGGCTGCGCGTCCGGCGCGATCGCGGGCCGGACGTCTACGGGGCTCTGCTCCTGGGTCGTCATCCTGCGAACATCATGCGTCGGTGCCGACGCGGTCCCGGGGATTTGGGCTCCGGGGTGTGTCGCGGCTCTGACGACGGTCCGGTCACCCGGGGGCGCGGCGCCGGGGGATCAGCGCAGTGATGCCGTGAAGATCAGATCGCGCGACGCTTGAGCTTGCGCCGCTCGCGCTCGGAGAGCCCGCCCCAGATCCCGAACCGCTCGTCGTTCTCGAGCGCGTACTCGAGGCACTCGGCGCGCACCTCGCAGCCCGAGCAGACCTTCTTGGCCTCGCGCGTCGAGCCGCCCTTCTCGGGGAAGAACGCCTCGGGGTCGGTCTGCGCGCACAGGGCCCGCTCCTGCCACCCGAGCAGCGTCTCCTCGAACCCGTCGTCGAACGTGCCGAAGAGCGGCAGCACAGGAGCCACCGTCTCGACCTGTTCCCTGACGTCCGTGGGGAACTCCCCGCCGTCCAGAACGTTCCACATGATGTGCCCCTCACCCTCCGTGTGGAAACTGCATTAGGGAAATTACACGCGTGTCATGCGGGTCCGTCAAGCCGAAATGTGATAGCCCGCGGCGACCGGGGGTGAAATCACGGAAAATCGGTGCGGCACGAAGCGTCGGCGGGGTCAGTAGGCTGGCACCCATGGCTCCCGCGAACCCGACACACGTCGCTGACCTGCTACGTCGACTCACGGTCGACCCCGGCCGACCCCGGCTGACGTGGTACGGGGACGACGGTGAACGCATCGAGCTGTCCGGCGCCGTGTTTGAGAACTGGGCTAATAAATCGCTCAACTTGCTGGTCGAAGAATTCGATGCTAAAGGCGCCACGACGGTCGTTCTCGACGCTCCCGCGCACTGGCGGACCGTCGTCTGGGCGACCGCGGTCTGGCGCGCCGGCGCGACCCTCGCCCCCGGGCTCGCCCCCTCGCCCACGGCGCCGGTCGACGTCGTCGTGACCACCCGCCCGACCGCCTGGGCCTGCACGCGTGCCGAGGTCGTCGCGCTGGCCCTGCCGGCGCTCGCCCGCCGGTTCGACGGCGAACTGCCGCCCGGCGCGCTCGACGCGGCGGGCGCCGTCATGACCTACGGCGACCAGATCGGGTACGTCGCAGACCTCGACCCCGCCGCGCCGGCGCTCCTCGACGGACCGACCCACGCCGAGCTCGTCGACTGGGCGCAGGCCGCGACGGACCCGCACGGCACCGCGCTGCCCACCACCGCCGAGCGCGTGGTCCTGGAGGCCGACGACCTGACCGCGACCCTCCGACGCGCGCTCCACGTCCTCGCCGCGGACGGCTCGCTCGTGCTCGTCTCCCCCGCCACCGCTGCCGCGCTGCGCGACGACCCCGCCCGCCGTGCCCGGCTCGTCACGGGTGAACGTGCGACTCTCGACCTGCTGGGCTGACCCCGACCCCCCATGATGGGGTGCCATGCGAGGAGTCATCCTGGCCGGCGGCTCGGGCACCCGGTTGCACCCCATCACGATCGGCACGAGCAAGCAGCTGCTGCCCGTCTTCGACAAGCCGATGATCTACTACCCGCTCTCGACGCTCCTGCTCGCAGGCGTCCGCGACGTGCTGGTCATCACGACGCCGCACGAGGCGCCCGCGTTCGAACGCCTGCTCGGCGACGGCTCACGGTTCGGCATCTCCATCGAGTACGCCGTCCAGCCCTCGCCCGACGGGCTCGCCCAGGCCTTCGTGCTCGGCGCCGAGTTCATCGGCACCGAGCCCGTCGCCCTCGTCCTGGGCGACAACATCTTCTACGGGCCCGGGCTGGGCACCCAGCTCCGCCGGTTCCGGCAGCTCGACGGCGGCGTCGTGTTCGCCTACCAGGTCGCCGACCCGACCGCCTACGGGGTCGTGGAGTTCGACGCCGAGGGGCGCGCGATCTCGATCGAGGAGAAGCCCGCGGCACCCCGATCCCGGTACGCCGTCCCCGGCCTGTACTTCTACGACAACGACGTCGTCGAGATCGCGCGGACCCTGACCCCCTCGCCTCGCGGCGAGCTCGAGATCACGGACGTCAACCGCACCTACCTGGCCCAGGGCCGCCTGCACGTCGAGGTGCTGCCGCGCGGTACCGCCTGGCTCGACACCGGCACCTTCGACTCCCTGCTCGACGCCTCCGACTTCGTCCGGACGATCGAGAACCGCCAGGGCCTCAAGATCGGTGTCCCGGAGGAGGTCGCCTGGCGGCAGGGATTCCTCGACGACGACGGCCTCCGCGAGCGCGCCGAGCCCTTGCTCAAGTCCGGGTACGGCGCGTACCTGCTCCGCCTGCTCGACGACCCGCGCTGATCACACCACGCCCGCAAGAACCTCGTCCGCGCCGATCACACCACGCCCGCAAGGACTTCGTCCGCGCCGATCACACCACGCCCGCAAGGACTTCGTCCGCGGCCAGCGTCCACCGATCACGCCAGTGACCGATCGGCTCGACTCCCACCGCGCGCAGCCGGTCGTGCCCGAGCACCGACCAGACGGGCCTCGTCGCCGCCCGCCCCGGCAGCTCGCCGTCGAGCGGGCGGACGACGTCCCCGGGCATCCCCGCCGCGCGGACCGCCTCGACGGCCAGGTCGTGCCACGTCGCCACCCCGGACGACGTCGCGTGGTAGACGCCGCCCGGGACCTCGGCGGCCAGGAGCCGCCGCACCAGGTCGGCGACGTCCCGCGTCCACGTCGGCTGTCCCCGCTGCCCGGTCACCACGTCGAGCCCGCCCCGCTCCCGGGCGACGCGCACGATCGTGCGCGGGAAGCACGGCCCGTGCGCACCGTAGAGCCACGCGGTGCGCACCACGACGTGGTCGGACGACGCCGCGAGCACCTCCCGCTCGCCTGCGGCCTTGGTCCGCCCGTACGCCGTGCGGGGATCCGTCGGCGCGTCCTCCGGGTACGGGACCGCAGCGCGCGCGGCGGCGTCGTCGCCCGCGAACACGTAGTCGGTCGACACGTGCACGAGCCTCGCGCCGATCACGGCGCACGCACGCGCGACCACGCCGGCGCCCGCCCCGTTGACGGCCGCCGCCTCCTCCTCGTGCGCCTCGGCGTCGTCCACCGCGGTCCACGCCGCGGCATTGACGACGTACGACGCACCCTCGACCGCAGCGGCGACGGCGCGCGGGTCGGTCACGTCCACGTCGCGGCGCACGCACGCGCGCACCTCGTGGTCGCGCGCCAGAACCGGGACCAGGTCGGCGCCCAGGAGGCCGCCCGCCCCGAGCACCACGACCTTGCCTCGCGGTCGCGGCCCGGGCGCGCCGTCCGTCGTCGTACCCCTGTCGACCTCGCCCACCGCGCACGTCCTCTCCGGAATCACCCGCTCCCGGCTGTCGCCCGGGGCTCTCGCCCGTCACGCTAGACCACCGTGGGCCGCTCGAGGCGGACCGCCGTGCGCGGCACGCACGACGACGACAGGCAGGAGACGACGGTGCAGGTGCGAGAGCTCGCGGTCCCGGGGGCGTGGGAGATCACCCCGACCCAGCACGGCGACGACCGGGGGACGTTCCTCGAGTGGTACGCCGACCCCGTCGTCGTCGAGGCGATCGGCCACCCGCTCCGTCTCGCGCAGGCCAACCTCTCGGTCTCCGCGGCCGGGGTCGTGCGCGGCGTGCACTACGCCGACGTGCCACCGGGACAGGCCAAGCACGTCACGTGCGTCCGCGGCGCGGTGCTCGACGTCGTGGTCGACCTCCGGGTCGGCTCACCGACGTTCGGCACCTGGGACAGCGTGCTGCTCGACGACGTGGACCGCCGCGTCGTCCACATCCCCGAGGGGCTCGGTCACGCGTTCTGCGCGCTCGAGGACGACTCGACGGTCGCGTACCTGTGCTCGACCGGCTACTCCCCCGGCCGCGAGCACGGCATCGACCCGCTCGACCCCGAGCTGGGCATCGCCTGGCCGGACCGGGGGCGCGACGGTGCGCCGCTCGTGCTGCGGCTGTCGGACAAGGACGCGGCCGCGCCCCGCCTCGCCGAGGCCCTCGCCGCGGGCGCGCTGCCGGACGCGGGCGAGGTCGAGGCGTTCCGCGCGTCGCTGCGTGCGGCGCGCCCCGACGCTCAGGGACCGACGGCGTAGCGGGCCTCGGTGACGGCCTTGGCGGGTCGCCACCACGGCTCGTTCGCCCGGTACCACTCGACCGTCGCCGCCAGCCCGGCAGCGAACGACGTGTACCGCGGCTCCCAGCCGAGCTCGGTGCGCAGCCGGGTCGCGTCGATCGCGTACCGCAGGTCGTGTCCGGGACGGTCCGGCACGTGGTCGAAGTCCTCGGGGTCCCGGCCGAAGATCTCGAGCAGCGCGCGCACGACCTCGAGGTTCGACGTCTCGCCGTCCGCCCCGACCAGGTAGGTCTCCCCTGCGAGCCCCCGCTCGAGGATCGTCCACACGGCGCGGTTGTGGTCGTCGACGTGGATCCAGTCGCGCACGTTGAGACCTGCACCGTAGAGCTTGGGCCGGACGCCGTCGACGAGGTTGGTGATCTGCCGCGGGATGAACTTCTCGACGTGCTGGTACGGGCCGTAGTTGTTCGAGCAGTTGGAGATGGTCGCGTGCACCCCGAACGACCGCACCCACGCGCGCACCAGGTGGTCGCTCGACGCCTTGGTCGCCGAGTAGGGCGACGACGGGCGGTACGGCGTCGCCTCGGTGAACCGCTCGACGGGGGCGGTCGCGTCCGCGGCGCGCAGCGGCAGGTCCCCGTAGACCTCGTCGGTCGACACGTGGTGCAGCCGCACGCCGTGCCGACGCACCGCCTCGAGCAGCGTGAACGTCCCGACGACGTTCGTCCGCACGAACGGTGACGGGTCGGCGAGCGAGTTGTCGTTGTGCGACTCCGCGGCAAAGTGCACCACCACGTCGACGCCCGCGACGAGGGAGTCGACGAGCTCGGCGTCGGCGACGTCGCCCTGCACCAGGCGCACGCCGTCGAGCCCCGCGAGAGATCGCTCGTCACCCGCGTAGGTCAGCAGGTCGAGCACCGTGACCTCGACGTCGGGGTGCTCGCGCACCGTGAGCCGCACGAAGTTCGCTCCGATGAAACCGGCACCACCGGTCACGAGGATCCGCATGGGTCTCAGCCTGCCAGAGTCGCCCCGGTCGTGAGGTGCGGCGCGAGGTGGTTGTCGACCATCGAGAGCGCCGAGCCGATCGCCATGTGCATGTCGAGGTACTGGTACGTGCCGAGTCGACCGCCGAACAGCACGTCCTTCTCGCCCTTGGCGAGCTCCCGGTACGCGAGCAGCCGCTCGCGGTCGGTCGCCGTGTTGATCGGGTAGTACGGCTCGTCGCCCTGCTCCGCGAAGCGCGAGAACTCGCGCATGATCACGGTCTTGTCCTTGACGTAGTCGCGCTCGGGGTGGAAGTGCCGGAACTCGTGGATGCGCGTGTAGGGCACGTCGGCGTCCGCGTAGTTCATGACCGGGGTGCCCTGGAAGTCGCCGACGGGCAGGACCTCCTCCTCGAAGTCGAGCGTGCGCCAGGACAGGTCGCCCTCGGCGTTGTCGAAGTACCGGTCGACGGGTCCCGTGTAGACGACCGGCACGTTCCCCACGACGTTCCCCTTGTTGACGGGCTGCGACGCGTCGAAGAAGTCCGTGCCGAGGCGCACCTCGATGTTCGGGTGGTCGGCCATGCGCTCGATCCACGCGGTGTACCCGTCGACGGGCAGACCCTCGTGCGTGTCGTTGAAGTACCGGTTGTCGTACGTGTAGCGCACGGGCAGGCGGGAGATGATCGACGCCGGCAGCTCGCGCGGGTCGGTCTGCCACTGCTTCGCGGTGTACTCGCGGATGAATGCCTCGTACAGCGGGCGGCCGATGAGCGAGACGCCCTGCTCGTCGAGGTTCTCGGGGGTCTTGCCGCCGAGCTCCGCCGACAGCTCCTTGACCAGCGCTCGTGCCGCGTCAGGACCATGGGCCGACCGGAAGAACTGGTTGATGGTCCCGAGGTTGATCGGCATCGGGAACACCTCGCCCTTGTGCGTCGTGTACACGCGGTGGACGTAGCTCGTGAACGCCGTGAACCGGTTGGCGTACTCCCACACCCGCTCGTTCGACGTGTGGAACAGGTGCGCGCCGTACCGGTGCACCTCGATCCCCGTCTCGGCCTCGGCCTCGGAGTAGGCGTTCCCCCCGATGTGCTCGCGCCGGTCGATCACGAGCACCTTGCGCCCGTGCTCGGCGGCGACCCGCTCCGCCACGGTCAGGCCGAAGAAGCCCGATCCCACGACCACCAGATCAACGTCCACGCGATTGCTCCCTCAGTCCTGTCCTGCATCGGTCGTACCTGGCTGGTCGGTGTGCTGGTCGGTGTGCGCCTCGCGCTCGGCGTCGCGCCGCACAGCGGCACGGTAGGCGCGGCGGCGCACCGGCTCGGGCGTGACGCGGTAGACGCCGCGGACCGCGACGTTCCGGCTGAACGACCAGAACGACGTCATCCCCGCGCGCCACATGCGCCGCTGCAGCTCGACCTCGGACTGCAGCAGCCGGGTCCCGCCGCGCCGCGCGTACGCCCCCGCGCCCACCCGGTACAGCACGAGGGGCTCGACGACGTTCTCGGCCCACGCGCCCGCGTGGATCATGCGCGCGAAGAGCCAGTAGTCCTCCATGAGCGGCAGCTCCTCGTACCCTCCGACGGCGCGCACCGCCGAGCGTCGGTACACGACCGACGGATGGTTGAAGGGCGACCGGAACCGAGCGTAGCGCTCGATCTCCTCGTGCCCCACGGGCGGGACCCGCACGAGGCCGCCGTCCCCCTCGACCACGAACTCCTCGATGGCCGACCCGACGACGTCCGCGCCGCCCTCGACGATCGGCACCTGGACGGCGAACCGCTCGGGCACGGAGATGTCGTCCGCGTCCTGACGCGCGACGATCTCGTGCGAGCAGCGCTCGAGCCCGAGGTCGAGCGCACGCGCGAGCCCGCCGTTCACGGGGATCTCGACGAGCACCACGGGGACGTCGCTGCGGTCGACGAGCCGCGCGAGCATGCGGGTCAGCTCGGGCCGCACGGGGCCGTCCTGCACGATCACGACCTCGGAGGGCGGGCGCGTCTGGTCGACCGTGACCGAGTCGAACGAGCGCTCGAGGAACTCCGGGGAGTCGCCGTCGTAGACGGGCAGCAGGACCGAGAAGCCGCTACCCACGCCTGGCCTCCCGCTCGACCGCGGCGACGTCGTCCGACACCGGGCCCAGCCCGGCCAGGACCTGCGCGGTGGGCCGGGGGCCGCGCAGCAGGCCGTCGCGCAGGCCGCGCGCCCCGGCGCGCACCAGCACGCCGCGGCCCTGCGAGCGGGCGAAGGTGCGCGCCCAGCGCACGAGCGACGAGCCCGTGTAGAGCACGCGCTCGGACGGCGAGACCGACCGGGTGCGCGTGAGCATCCAGATCTTGTTGCGCACCTCGTAGTAGAAGCGCGGTCCGGGGTCGACGTCGGTCGCGCCGAACTTGGCCGTGCGGTGCTCGACGACGCTCGCGGCCACGTGCAGGCCCGTGGCCCGGCGCAGCAGCCGGCAGGAGTACTCGAAGTCGTCGTTCCAGATGAAGTAGTCGGCCACGGGCAGGCCGTGCTCGCGCACCGCGGCCGCGTCGATCAGCATCGAGACGAACGACGACGAGCGCACGGGCGTGCCCCCGGCAGCGGCGGCCGCGGCGACGGCCGCGTCGTCGGCACCAGGTCGCCGGCGCGGGGTGTTCATGGGGTGCTCGCGCCCGTCGTGCCACTCGACGCGGCTGCCGAGCACCACGGCGTCGGACGACGCCCGGGCCCGCAGGAGCTCGGAGAGCGCGGTCGGCGTGGGGATCGTGTCGTCGTCCATGGCCCACACGAGGTCGGCGTCGAGCCGCCGCACGGCGTGCGCGATGCCCGCGGCGAAGCCGCCCGCCCCGCCGGTGTTGCGCGCGAGCGAGACGAGGTCAGGCCGTGACGGGTGCTCGACGACGACGCTCGCGGTGCCGTCCGTCGACGCGTTGTCGACGACGACGACCGCGTCGAGCGGGCGGTCCTGCGCGGCGAGCGCGTCGAGGGCCGCGCGCAGCAGGACCTCGCGGTCGTAGGCGACCACGACGGCGACCACACGGGGCGTGGTCGGGTCGCGAAGGTCTGCGGACGGCGTCGGTTCGGGCGTGGCAGGCACGGTGGAAGGCTACGCGATCGGACACCGGCCCCGGGCGGGGCCGAGCGGGGGTGGAGATGCACCCTGCACAAACCCTCCACCGCTCGGCCCCCTGGACGCCCCCGAACGACGGGCGACGCCGCCTATGCTCTACTCCCGTGACTGTCACCCATCGATCGCCTCGTGCGAAGGGGTCCGACGACCCGACACGCGGCCCCGCGCACGCCCGCGCCGCCAAGGGATCCCTGCTGCGCACGGTCGGCCTCGTCACGACCGGCGTGCTCGTGTTCGGCACGACCGCCGCGGCCGCGGTCGCCGCGACCCTCTACGACAACGTCACCGTCGGCGACGTCACCGGCCTCACGGGCGACCTCGAGAAGCCCGAGCCTGCCGACCCCAGCGCGGGCGAGCCGCTCAACGTCCTGCTCATCGGCTCCGACTTCCGCGGCGGCGAGAACACCGACTTCGCGGTCTCCGGCGTCGAGGGCATGCGCTCGGACACGTCGATCGTCGCGCACGTCTCGGCCGACCGCAGCCGCGTCGAGCTCGTCTCGATCCCCCGCGACTCGATGGTCGACCGGCCCGAGTGCACCATGAGCGACGGCACGACCGTCGCGGGCGAGCACGCGATGTTCAACACGGCGTTCGCCGTGGGCGCCGACCACGGCGACGACATCGCCTCGGCCGCCGCGTGCGCCATCAACACCGTGCAGTCGACGACCGGCGTGTACATCGACGACTACGCCGTGGTCG
Organism: Sediminihabitans luteus; assembly: GCF_002797595.1. Classification (GTDB taxonomy): domain Bacteria; phylum Actinomycetota; class Actinomycetes; order Actinomycetales; family Cellulomonadaceae; genus Paraoerskovia; species Paraoerskovia lutea. The sequence goes on along the minus strand of NZ_PGFE01000004.1, from coordinate 156,939 downwards.
ACTTCGCCGGGTTCGAGAAGATGATCGACGCGATCGGCGGGGTGCAGATGTGCATCCCCGAGCCGATCGACAACCCCAAGGCCGACCTCGTGCTCGAGGCGGGGAACCAGACGCTCGACGGCGCGGAAGCCCTCGGCTTCGCGCGCGCACGCTACGGGATCGGCGACGGCTCCGACCTCAGCCGCATCGGCCGCCAGCAGCAGCTGCTCGCCGCGACCATGAGCCAGGTGCTCTCCCAGAACCTGCTGACCGACGCCCCCTCGCTCGTGAAGTTCCTCAGCGCGGCGACCGAGTCGCTCACCGTGAGCCCCGGTCTGAGCTCGATCCCCGACCTCACCGGCCTGGCCTACAGCCTGCGCGGCCTCTCGGGTGGGAACATCACCTTCATGACGATCCCCAACGGCCCTGACCCGGCCGACCCCAACCGGGTCGTCTGGACCTCCGACGCGACCGACGTCTGGTCCCGCATGGCGGCCGACGAGCCGATCACGGGCGAGCCGGAGACCGTCCCCGCGAGCGACGCGCCCGCGACGGGTGACGACGCCGGGACGTCGGACGCCGGAACCGGCGACGCCGGCACGGGGACCGACGCGACCGGCACGGACGGGGCCGACGAGACCACCCCGACCCCCCAGCAGACCAAGACCGCCGGCACCGAGGCCTTCACCTCGGACGACGTCACCGCCGTCTGCTGACCATGGCGGGCGACGACAGCTCCCGGGGCGCGATGCCGCCCAGCTTCACCCCGCCGTCCGACGGTCGCGGCGACCGGCCGCGCCCCGACGGCGCGATCCCCGTGGGTGCGAGCGGCGGGCGCTCGCAGCCTCGCGTGCCGCGTCCGCCTCGCCCGGCGGACGACGCGCGCTCGGGTGCACGCATCACCCGGCAGTCGACCCGGAACACGGGCGAGCAGCCCGTCTCCCGGCCGTCGAGCGCCCCGCGCCGCACGTCGGCCGCCCCCGAGCGGACGTCGCGCCCGCCGTCGGTGCCGCCGCGCGACGACCGTCGGACCGCGGTGAGCACGACCGCCCGACCCTCGTCCCGGCCCGCCGCCGGCCAGGCGCCCCGCCCCGCCCAGCGCCCGAGCGAGCCGCCGCGCGGCGGCTCGGACGGGATCCGCATCCGCAAGGGCCGTGTCGTCGCGCTGCTCCTCGTCCTCGTGCTCGTGCTCCTGATCGCCTGGCCCGTCGGCCTGATCATCTGGGCCAACGGCAAGGTCCAGCACGTCGACGCGCTCTCGGGCGCCGCGGGCACCGACGGCGAGACCTACCTGCTCGCCGGCTCGGACGCGCGCGAGGAGGGTGTCTGGGAGGACGGCACGACGGGCGCACGCACCGACTCGATCATGCTGCTGCAGAAGCCCGACTCGGGGCCTGCCTCGCTCATCAGCCTCCCGCGCGACACGTACGTCGAGGACATCCCCGGACACGGGCCGGGCAAGCTCAACGCCGCGTACTCCTACGGCGGCCCGGCGCTCCTGGTGCAGACCGTCGAGGGACTGACCGGGATCACGGTCGACCACTACGTCGAGATCGGGTTCGGCGGTATCGAGGACATCGTCGACGCCGTCGGCGGCGTCGAGCTCTGCCTCGACTACGACGTGGACGACGAGAAGAGCGGGCTCGTGTGGGAGGCCGGCTGCCACGTCGCGGACGGCGAGACCGCGCTCGCGTTCTCCCGGATGCGCTACTCGGACCCGAAGGGCGACATCGGACGCGCCGAACGCCAGCGCCAGGTCATCGGTGCCGTCGCGGACGCGGTCGTCGAGCCGTCGCTGCTGTGGCACCCCGGACGCCAGGTCGACCTCATCGACGCGGGCACCGCGGCGCTCACGGTCGACGAGAGCTCCGGCATGGTCGACCTCGCCAAGCTCGGTCTCGCGTTCCGCGCCGCCACCGGGCCCGACGGGGTGACCGGCACCCCGCCGATCTCGAACCCGGACTACCGTCCCGGCGGGGTCGGCTCGACCGTGCTGCTCGACCCGGAGACCGTGCCGCAGTTCTGGACCGACGTGCTCGAGGGGAACTTCGAGCCCGGCGAGACGGTCGGCGGGCTCCCGGGCGCCTGACCACCCTGCGGTGCAGGCGCCCGCACCGCTCAGGCGCTGAAGCCCGTGGTGCGCGTCCGCGACGCGCGCAGCGCCGCGCCCTTGGCGTGCGCCTGGGCGCTGAGGTCGGCCTGGAACGCCTCCATGCGCTCGCGCAGCGCGACGGACGCGTCGTCGGTGCCCGCCGCGAGGATCCGCGCGGCCAGCAGGCCCGCGTTGCGGGCACCACCGATCGACACGGTCGCGACCGGGACCCCGGCGGGCATCTGCACGATCGACAGCAGCGAGTCCATGCCGTCGAGGTGGCGCAGCGGCACGGGCACGCCGACCACGGGTAGCGGGGTGACCGAGGCGAGCATGCCCGGCAGGTGCGCCGCGCCGCCCGCGCCGGCGATGATCACGCGGATCCCGCGCGACGCGGCCTGGCGTCCGTAATCGATCATCTCGGTCGGCATGCGGTGCGCCGAGACGACGTCGACCTCGACCTCGACCCCGAACTCGCCGAGCGCGGTCGCCGCGGCCTCCATGACGGGCCAGTCGGAGTCCGACCCCATGACGATGCCGACGACGGGGCTCGCGTCCGCAGGGGTGTGGTCGGTCAGGTGCTCGCTCATGCGTCCTCCGGGTGGCTCGCGGTCGTGGTCGGTCTTCTAGCTCGGGGTCTCGCCGCGCAGGATCGCTGCCGCGGCGAGGGCACGACGTCGCACCTCGTCGAGGTCGTCGCCGCTCACGTTCACGTGGCCGAGCTTGCGGCCCGGGCGCACGGACTTTCCGTAGAGGTTGACGCGGGCGTCCGGGAACGCCCCGAGCACGTCCGGGAGCGCGTCGGCGAGGTCGTCGAGGCTCGAGCCGAGCACGTTCGCCATGACGGTCCACGGTGCGCGTGCGCTCGTGTCGCCGAGCGGGAGGTCGAGCACGGCGCGCAGGTGCTGCTCGAACTGGCTCGTGACCGAGCCGTCGATGGTCCAGTGACCCGAGTTGTGCGGGCGCATCGCGAGCTCGTTGACGAGCACGTGCCGCCCGGGCGCCCCGGTCCCGTCCGCCGCGCCCGAGACCTCGAACATCTCGACCGCGAGCACGCCCGTGACCCCGAGCGCCTCGGCGACCTGCACGGCGATCGCGCGCGCCTCGGCGGCCTCTTCGTCGGTCAGGTCGGGCGCGGGCGCGACGACCTCCGCGCACACGCCGTCGCGCTGCACCGACTCGACGACCGGCCACGTGCGCACCTCGCCCGAGGGTCGTCGCGCGACCAGCACCGCGAGCTCGCGCCCGAACGCGACCTTCTCCTCGACGAGCAGCGCGGGACCGCCCTCGGCAGCACCCGCGAACCAGTCGGCGACCTCGCTGGACGACGTCACGACCCGCACGCCCTTGCCGTCGTAGCCGCCGCGCGAGGTCTTGACGACCGCGCTGCCACCGACCTCGGCCAGGAACGCGTCGAGCCGCCGCGCGGCCTCCGACGGGTCCGTCGGGAGCGTCGCCCAGCGCGGGCACGGGACGCCCAGCGCGGTCAGCCGCTCGCGCATCACGATCTTGTCCTGTGCGTGCACGAGCGCGTCCGGGCCAGGGTGCACGGGGGTGCCGTGCGCCGAGAGGTCGGCGAGCAGCGCGTTCGGCACGTGCTCGTGCTCGAAGGTGAGGACCTGCGCGTGCGGCCCGTCCGCCGGGGCGACGAGCGCACGCAGCGCCTCCTCGTCGGACGCCGCGCCCACCGGGGCGTCGACGACGACCTGGGCGGCCGACGTCGTCGGGTCCTCGACGAGCACCCGCAGGTGGACGCCGAGCTCGGCGGCGGCAGGGGCCATCATGCGGGCGAGCTGTCCGCCGCCCACGACTGCGATCACTGGTGCTGGCACGGGACAAGAGCCTAGTCGCACCAGCGCCGCGCGCCCGCACCGGGCCTGCGGCCTGTGGCACGCCTCACGGGCGCCCGAACCACCCCTTGCGGGCCCCGGTCGAGGAGATGCTGCGCCCCGGGGGCAGCACGACCTTCGGGTCGAGCGTGCGCGGCACCCCGGCGAGGAAGTACGAGAAGACCGCGGGCACACGCTGCGACAGGCTGAGCCGCCCGCCGTCCGCGGCCGCGAGGTCCCGGGCCAGGGCGAGGCCGAGGCCCGTCCCGGCGCCCGAGGTCACCTCGCGCTCGAAGATCCGCGGGGCGAGGTCCTCGGGGACGCCCGGACCCTCGTCGGCGACCTCGATGACGACGGCGCCCGACGACCCGCTCGGGCGCGAGCGCACCGTGGTGGTGCCGTCGCCGTGCTTGAGCGAGTTCTCGACGAGGGTCGCGAGCACCTGCGCCAGCGCGCCGGGCGTCGCGAGGACCTGCTCGTCCTCGGGCACCTCGATCACGAGCCGACGCTCGGCCTTGCGGAACGTCGGCACCCACTCGTCCGAGAGCTGGCGCACCACGTCGACGAGGCGCACCGCCTCGGTGGTCCCGCCGCTCGCGCGCCGCGACGAGCGCAGCAGGTCGTCGACGACCGTCACGAGGCGCTCGACCTGCTCGAGCGAGATCCGGGCCTCCTCCTGGACGTCCGGGTCGTCGGAGGCGAGCGAGATCTCCTCGAGCCGCATGCTGAGCGCGGTCAGCGGCGTGCGGAGCTGGTGCGAGGCGTCCGACGCGAACTGCCGCTCGGCCGCGAGCCGGCCCGCCATGCGGTCCGCGCTGCGCGCGAGCTCGGCCGCGACGAGGTCGATCTCCTCGACGCCCGACGGTTCGAGCCGTGGACGCACCTGCCCCGAGCCGAGCTGCTCGGCCGAGGCCGCGAGGTACACGAGCGGTGCGGCGAGCCGGTTCGCCTGCCAGACCGCCACGAGGATCCCTGCCGCGAACGCGACGAACGACGCGACGCCCACGAGCACCACGATCTGCACGACGCGGAACGTGATCTGGGCCGCCGACACCTCGACCGTGACGAGCGCGCCGCTCTCGCCGCGCCGCACCTCGGACCGTGCCTTGCCGTCGATCGGGTCGCCCGCCTCGTGGCGCACACCGTCCGGGGTGACCACCAGGATGTGCGCGGGCAGGCGCCCGGGGGCGCTCGCCGCGTTGTCGAGCGTGCTCTGCGGCACGTCCTCGCCGTTGGCGGCACGGGCGTCGACCGACCGTGCGAGCGTCTCCGTGCGGGCCGCGAGCTCGCGCGCCTCGTTGTCCCGGACATACTGCGCGCCGAAGATCGCGAGCGGGAGCCCCAGCAGGAGCACGGCGACGACGACCGCCGAGACGGTCGCCTGGAGAACCTTGCGACGCATGCGTCAGACCGTTCCTGGATCGTGGCCCGCGCGGGCGGGCCGGTCGGTCGGGGTCAGGCCGCGCCGTTCTCGAACCGGAAGCCGAGACCGCGCACCGTCGAGACGTAGCGGGGCGACGTCGCGTCGTCGCCGAGCTTGCGGCGCAGCCAGGACACGTGCATGTCGAGCGTCTTGGTCGACCCGACCGGCTCCGAGCCCCACACGTCGCGCATGAGCGCGTCGCGCACGACGACGGACCCCGCGTTGGCGACGAGCACGCGCAGCAGCTCGAACTCCTTGGTCGTCAGGTGCAGCTCGCGCTCGCCCTGGAAGGCACGGTGCGCGGCGACGTCGACGCGGACGTCCTGCGCGTGCAGCTCGTCCTCCTCGATCGCGTCGACGTGCGTGCGGCGCAGCAGCGCCCGCACGCGCGCGAGCAGCTCGGCGAGACGGAACGGCTTGGTCACGTAGTCGTCGGCGCCGGCGTCGAGACCCACGACGAGGTCGACCTCGTCGGCGCGCGCGGTGAGGACGAGCACGGGCGTCGTCAGGCCCTGGTGACGGATCTCGCGGGCGACGTCGAGGCCGTCCATGTCGGGCAGACCGAGGTCGAGCACGACGATGTCGGCGAGGTGGGCCGACTCGACCGCCCCTTGACCGGTCCCCTGCACGACGACGTCATAACCCTCACGTGTGAGCGCGCGGGCCAATGGCTCGGCAATTGCGGGGTCATCTTCCGCTAGCAGTACGTGGGTCATTCGCTCATGCTAGGGCATCAGTCTGGCCGCCGTCCCCCTCCTGGCGGAACCGGACGCGGATGTCTCCACCCGTGGACGGACGCCGTGCCCCGGCCCTCCTCCTAGGCTCGGGACATGGGATGGTTCGAACGCGCCGGGGCATGGTCCGAGCGCCACACGACACAGGTCGACGCGCTCACCGCGGCAGGTCTCGTGGTGGTCCTCGCCCCCGTCTCGGCGGTGCTCGGCCTGACGTCGCTCGGCCCCGGGGCGACGGCCCTCCTGACCGCGGTGCTGCTGGCCCCCCTCGCCTGGCGACGCTCGGCGCCCGTGGTGTCGGTCGTGGCCGTCTACGTCGTCGCGCTCGTCTGCCTCGCGCTCGGGTTCCCGGTCGTCGCGGCGGTCGTCGCGGTGCCGGTCGCGTTGTACTCGGTGACCGCCTACGGGCCGACCTGGGCGCACCGCACCGCGATCGCCGGCGCCGTCGTCGGATCGTTCCTCGCGGGCGTCCCGCTCGCGACCGCCGACGGCGTGCTGAGCGTCGCGAGGAGCATGCTGCTCACGGGCGCGTTCGGCAGCGCCGTGTACCTCGCGGTCTGGGCCCTCGGGCTCGTGCGCCGCGCACGGCACGAGACCATCGAGGCGCTGCGCGACCGTGCCCGCCGGCTCGAGGTCGAACGCGACCAGCAGACGCAGATCGCGACCGCGGCCGAGCGCTCACGCATCGCGCGCGAGATGCACGACATCGTCGCGCACTCGCTGTCGGTCATCATCGCGCAGGCCGACGGCGGTCGGTACGCGACCCGGACCGACCCCGCCGCCGCCGGCCGGGCCCTCGAGACCGTCTCCGACACCGGCCGCGCCGCGCTCGCCGACATGCGCCGGCTCCTGGGCGTGCTGCGCACCGAGAGCGCGCACGACCCGCGCACGCCCGGGCAGGTCACGACCGCCGTCCCCGGCAGGGCGCTGAGCTCGGGCTTCTCCTTCCGCGCGGGCCGCCCGGCGCGCGCGGCCGAGGTGCCGGACGACGCCCCCGCAGCCTCCCCCGGAACCCGCCCCGCGCCCGGGCCGGCTCCCGTCGACGGGCCGGCGACCCGCACCGAGCGGCTCGGCCCGATGCCCGGCAGCGAGGACCTCGACGATCTCGTGACCCGCACGCGCGCGGCGGGGCTGCCCGTCTCGCTCGTCACGGTCGGCGCGACGTCCGACCTCCCGCCCGGGCTCGGGCTCACGGTCTACCGGATCGTGCAGGAGGCACTGACGAACGTGCTCAAGCACGGCGGCCCGGGTGCGCGGGCGACCGTGCTGGTGCGCTGGCGCGAGGAGTCGATCGAGCTCGAGGTGCAGGACGACGGGCGGGGCGCGGCCGCGACGTCGAGCACGCCCGGGTTCGGGCTGCTCGGCATGCGCGAGCGCGTCGAGGTCTACGGCGGCACGGTCCGCACCGGGCCGCGGCCCGGCGGCGGCTTCGCGGTCCGCGCGACGATCCCGCGTACGCTTCCCGCGGGACGACGCCCGACGGCGTCCGACGGCACCGCACGATCGACGGAGGACTAGTGGAGCAGCCGACCGGCGTCGTGCGCGTCGCGCTCGTCGACGACCAGCAGCTCGTGCGGGCGGGGTTCCGCATGGTCATCGACTCCCAGCCCGACCTCGAGGTCGTCGCCGAGGCGGGGGACGGCGCCCAGGCGCTGCGGGCCGTCGCCGCGACGGACGTCGACATCGTGCTCATGGACGTGCGCATGCCCAACCTCGACGGCCTCGCCGCGACGGCACGGCTCACGGGCGCGCCCGCCGACCCGGCCCGGCCCACGCCGCGCGTGATCATCCTGACCACGTTCGACCTCGACGAGTACGTGCTCGAGGCCATCCGTGCCGGGGCGAGCGGGTTCCTGCTCAAGGACGCGCCGCCCGAGGAGATGCTCGCCGCGATCCGCACCGTGCACCGCGGCGACGCGGTGATCGCCCCGTCGTCGACGCGACGGCTGCTCGAGCACCTCGTGACCGCGCTGCCTGCCGAGGACGCCACCGCCGGCGTCGTGCACGAGGGCGTCGCGTCGCTCACCGAGCGCGAGCGCGAGGTGCTCGTGCTCATGGCCCGCGGGCGCTCCAACCAGGAGATCGGCGCCGACCTGTTCGTCGCCGAGGCCACCGTCAAGACGCACGTCGGGCGCATCCTCGCCAAGCTCGCGGCACGCGACCGCGTGCAAGCCGTCGTGACCGCCTACGAAGCCGGCCTCGTCCGTCCGGGCGAGTGAGCCGGCCCGGGGCCCGCCCGCGAGGCTGACCCCGCGACCCGCGGGTCCACCCACGGGAGGACACGGGCACGCGCGACGACCCTCCCGTCGTCCGACGCGGCGCGGGGGCACGCGTCCGTAGCGTCGTCCACGAGACGAACGCCGCCGCGGGACCCGCGGCACGGACAAGGAGAGAACGTGGACACCAGCGTCTACCGCCCGCTCGACCCCGAGGCGGGGATGCCCGACGGCGCCCCCGCGGTGCGCGGTCGCGCCCTCACCAAGCTCTACGGGCGCGGCGAGGCCACCGTGCGGGCGCTCGACGGCGTCGACGTGGACTTCGCGGCCGGTCACCTGACCGCGATCATGGGCCCCTCGGGCTCGGGCAAGTCGACCCTCATGCACCTGCTCGCGGGCCTCGACGCCGCGACGTCGGGCCAGGCGTTCATCGGCGCGACCGACGTGACCGCGCTCGGCGACACCGAGCTCACCCGGCTGCGCCGCGAGCGCGTCGGGTTCGTGTTCCAGTCGTTCAACCTGCTGCCGATGTTCACGGCCGAGCAGAACATCGTGCTGCCCGTCGACCTCGCGGGCGGCACCGTCGACCGCGAGTGGTTCGACACGCTCGTCGGCACGCTCGGCCTCGCGCAGCGGCTCACGCACCGGCCGTCCGAGCTCTCGGGCGGGCAGCAGCAGCGCGTCGCGATCGCGCGCGCGCTCATCACCAAGCCCGACGTCGTCTTCGCCGACGAGCCCACGGGCAACCTCGACTCGCGCTCGGGCGCCGAGGTGCTGAGCTTCCTGCGCCGCTCGGTGCGCGAGCTCGGCCGCACGATCGTCATGGTCACGCACGACCCGACCGCGGCCGCGTACGCCGACCGCGTCGTCCTCATCGCCGACGGTCGCATCGCGGGCGAGATCCAGGACCCGACGCCCGAGTCGGTGCTCGCGGGGCTCGACGCCCTGCGCACCCTCGACGACGAGCCGACGCTCGCCCCGGCGGTGCAGCGCTGATGCTCCGCCTCACCCTCGCGCAGATGCGCCGCAGCATCGGTCGCCTCGCGGGCGCGGGCGTCGCCGTGCTCATCGGCAGCGCGTTCGTCGCCGCGACCCTGCTCGCCGGCACCGCGATGACCTCGACGCTCGTCGACACCATCGCCGCCCGCTACGCCGACGCCGACCTCGTCATGGCCGACGGCGTAGGCGTCGACCAGCTCGCCGATGTGCGGGCGATCCCGGGCGTCACGGCCGCCGCCGCGACCGACACGACCTACGTCGAGCTCGCGAACGGCGGCACGAGCCGCTACGAGGCGCTCACCCCGACCCGGGGCGACGAGCGCCTCGAGCCGCAGACCCTGACCGACGGTCGCCTCCCGACGGCCGACGGCGAGATCGCGGTCTCGGTCGACGCGGCCGACGGGCTCGACGTCGCGGTCGGCGGCGCCGTCGAGGCGCACGTGTACCAGCCCGACGAGACCGGGAACTGGGTCGAGACGACCGTCCCCGTGACCGTCGTCGGGGTGCTCGACGACCCCGCGGGGGCCTACCAGGCCGACGCGGGCGCCGCCGAGGTGACCCCCGAGCAGTTCCAGACCTGGACGAACGGCGACCCCGCGGCGTGGGGCTGGTCGGAGGCCGCGGTGCTCGTCGCCGACGGCGCCGACGTCGACGAGGTCGCCGCCGCGATCACGGAGGCGGTACCGCAGGACTACGCGACGACCGTCAGCACGACCGAGCAGGCGGCCCTCGACGCGGCGGCCGCGATGACCGGCGGCAACGACGTGTTCACCGCGGTCACGCTCGCGTTCGCGGCGGTCGCGCTCGTCGTGGCGGCGCTCGTGATCGCCAACACCTTCCAGGTGCTCGTCGCGCAGCGCGCCCGGACCCTCGCGCTGCTGCGGTGCGTGGGCGCCGACAAGGCGCAGATCGGCCGCTCGGTGGTGCTCGAGGCGCTGATCCTCGGGCTCGTGTCGTCCGCCGCGGGCGTGCTCGCCGGGTTCGCCCTGGTCCAGGTGGGCCTGAGCGTCGCCGAGGGGCTCGACCTCGACGCGCCGCTGCCCGCCGTCGTCCAGCCGAGCCTCGCCGCGGTGCTCGTGCCGCTCGTCGTCGGCACGCTCGTGACCGTCGTCGCCTCGCTCGCCCCGGCGCGCAGCGCGACCCGCGTCGCGCCCCTCGCGGCGCTGCGTCCCGCCGAGGCCCCCGCGCTCGGGCGACGTGCCGGTCGGGTGCGGCTCGCGACCTCCGCGCTGCTCGTGCTCGGCGGCGCCGCGCTGCTCGGCCTGGGGCTGCTCGCCGGCTCGCAGGGCTCGGTCGAGGTCGGCCTGCTCGCGGGGATCGCCGGCGGCGGCCTGTCGTTCGTCGGCGTCGTCCTCGGTGCCGTGTTCTGGCTCCCGCACCTGGTCGCCGGGATCGGCCGCCTGCTCGCGAGCTCGGGGGCCGCCGGGCGGCTCGCCGCCGCGAACACGCTGCGCAACCCGCGCCGCACGACCGCGACCGCCACGGCCCTGCTCATCGGCGTGACGCTCGTGTCGATGATGTCCGTCGGCGCGGTCAGCGCGCGCGCCTCGATGCTCGCCGAGCTCGACGCAAAGTACCCCGTCGACCTGACGGTCGACGGGGGCCAGAGCAGCATCACGCCCGACGGGGTCGAGCCGGGCAAGGAGATCACGCCCGCGGCGCTCGGCGCGGTCCGCGCGGTCGACGGGGTCGAGGACGTCGCCGAGGTCGCGACGGCGATCGCGACCGCCCCGGACGCCGGCGATGCCGGCTGGACCCTCGACCTCGTGGCGATCGCCCCGGACGACGCGCAGCGGGTCGTCGCGGACCCCACGGGGTACGCGGGGATCGCGGACGACGTCGCGCTCGTCGCGCCCGACTGGGCCGCCGCGTACGACCTCGCCGACGGCGACGTGCTCGACGTCGCGGGCGAGTCCGGCACCGTGCCGCTCACGGTCCGGGTCGCCGACGTGGTCGAGGGGTACCGGCTGACGGCCGTGGTCTCGCCCGCGACGCTCGACGCGCTCTCCGCGAGCGCCCCCGTGACGACCCTGTGGGTCGAGATCGCGGACGACGCGGACCCGCTGCAGGTCCAGCAGGACGTGATCACGGGGCTGGGCGACGACGCGTACGTGGTGCAGAGCCCGGCCGCGGAGCGGGCGCAGGTCGAGTCGACCGTCGACACGATGCTCGCGGTCGTGGTGGGGCTGCTCGCGGCCGCGGTCGTGATCGCGGTGATCGGCGTCGCGAACACGCTCTCGCTGTCGGTCATCGAGCGGCGTCGCGAGTCGGCGACGCTGCGTGCGATCGGGCTGTCGCGGGTGCAGCTGCGGCTCATGCTCTCGCTCGAGGGCGTGCTGATCGCGGTCGTCGGGGCGGTCGCAGGGATCGGCCTGGGCCTGCTGTACGGCTGGGCCGGGGCGTTCACGGCGTTGTCGGCGATGGGTGACGTGCAGCTCGGCGTGCCGTGGCGGGACTTCGCGCTGGTGCTCGTGGGCGCGGTGCTCGCGGGGCTGCTCGCGTCGCTCGTCCCCGCGCGCGCCGCGGTGCGGACGTCTCCGGTCGAGGCCCTCGCCGCCGACTGACGCGACGCTCGACGCGGGAGTGTGGACGAGACAACTCGTCCACACCCCCGTCGTCGTCCGCCCCGGTGCGCGGGCGGTCGGGCCAGGGTGGTGCCGTGACCCTCCACGCGCCATCCGCAGGCCCGTCCCTGCGACTGACGATCCATCCCGACGAGGACGTGCTCGTCGTGCCCGGCGAGCGCGTGGGCGACCTGCGCCGACGCCTCGCGGTGCTGCTCGTGCGGCCCGAGCTCGTCGACGCGCCGCTGTGCGCCTGGGCGGGCGGCGGGGACGCCGTCGACCTCGACGACGACCACCTGACGGGCGTGCACCCGCTCGTGCCGGGGGCGACCCTCGCGGTGCGGGGCGCGCGGCCCGCGGCCGTGCCCGCGCAGGTGCTCGGGGCGCCCGCGCACCTCGCGGCGACCGACGGCCCGGGGTCCGGGCGGCTGCGTCCCGCGACCGTCCCGGGCACGGCCCCGCGCGGGCGCTCCCGGGCCGCCCGGCGGGGCGGCGTCCGGGTGCCGCGCGGGGCGCGACGTGTCGGCCGTGGCGGACGCCGCGTGCCCCGCCTCGGTCGCGCGCGCTGGCGGCCGGGGCGGGCGGTCGTCCTGCCGGGCGAGCCCACGCGCACGGTCGAGCTGCGACCGCCACCGGTCACGGCCTCCTGGACCTACGCGAGCGCGCTCGTCCCTGCCGGCGACGACGCCCGCACTCCCCCGACGCCGGCGGTCTCGCTCGTCACCACGCTCGTCCCCGCGGGCGGGTCGCTCGTGCTCGCGGTGACGCTGCACCAGCCGATGTTCCTGCTGCTCGCGCTGCTCGGCCCGCTCGCGATGCTCGCCCCACGGGCGCTCGCGGCCGTGCGGCGACGCCGCGATCGACGCACCGCGCTGCGTCCGCCCGCGGTCGCGCCTCCCGCGACCAGCCCCCGGCCGGCCGACGACCTCCTGCGCGCGCTCGTCTCGCTCCACGTGCCGACGGCGGACGCCGTGCCCGCCACCGGGCGCCCGGACCTCCCGGAGCCGCTCGCGCACGGCCTGCCCGACGGGGTCGTCGCCGTCGTGGGCGGCGGCGCCCGTGCTGGTGCCGCCGCGATCGTCGCGCACCTCGCCGCGACCGGGCACGCGCTCGATGTGGTCGGGGCCGGGGCGTCCGCGTGGGCGTGGTGCCGGTGGCTCGACGCGCGCGCCCACCGCGCCGTCCCGGCGGCGGGGGCCGGTCGGCGGGCGCTCGGGCCCGGTCCGGACGCGGTGCCTGTGGTCGTGGTCGTCGACGCCCTCGGCGACGCACACGCGCTGCGTGCCCCGGCCCTCGCCCGTGTCTGGTCGCAGCGCACCGCCGCGACGTGCCTCGTCCTCGTCGCGGACGACGCGCGCGCCGTGCCGCCCTGGTGCCGGACCGTGCTCCCGGTCGGATCCCTCCCGCAGGTCGACGAGGACTGGTGCGAGACGTTCGCCCGGACCCTCGCCGGGTGCGAGCACGCCGGGACGGGACCGCGTGCCGCACGAGCAGCCCTGGCCCGGGCGGCCGACGTGGCGCACGACGGGCCCGCGGGACCGGGACGCACGACGGGCCGGGCGGCCGCAGGACGCACAGGGGCCGACGAGGCGGACGACCCGGCGAACGCCCGGCTCCCCGGCGCGGTCGCTCTCGCCGACCTCGTGCACGCCCCGCCCGCGCCCGACGCAGCCTGGGTGCGCGGGCTCTGGGCGCTCGAGCGCACGTCGCTCGCGACGCCGATCGGTCAGGCCGCCGGCGGGACCGTGACGATCGACCTCGTGCGCGACGGCCCGCACGCGCTCGTGGCGGGGACCACGGGCTCCGGGAAGTCGGAGCTGCTGCGGTCGCTGCTGCTGGGCCTCGCGGTGCGGCACCCGCCGGACCGCCTGGCGATCGTCGTCGTCGACTTCAAGGGCGGGACGAGCCTCGGACGCTGCGCGACGCTGCCGCACGTCGTGGGCACCGTGAGCGACCGCGAGCCCGGCACCGCGGCGCGGGCCCTCGACGGCCTGCGCGCGGAGCTCGGCCGTCGGGCACGGCTGGTGGCCGACGCCGGGGTCACGCACGTCGACGACCTCCCGCCGGGCAGCGTGCCGCGACTGCTCGTGGTCATGGACGAGTTCCGTGCGGTCGCCGACGACCTCCCGCAGTTCCTGCCGGGCCTGCTGCGCGTCGCCGCGCAGGGGCGGTCCCTCGGCATCCACCTCGTGCTCGCCACGCAGCGGCCCGCGGGCGCCGTGACCGCGGACATCCGCGCCAACGTGCCGCTGCGCGTCGCGCTGCGGGTGGTCGACCCGGTCGACTCGGCCGACGTGGTCGACGCCCCGCACGCCGCCCGCATCCCGCCCGTCCCGGGTCGCGCGGTGCTCCGCGCCGACGACGCGCCCCTCGTCGCGTTCCAGTGCGCGAGGGCGGACGGCGCCCGCGGGCCACGCGCCGACGGCGTCCGGCGGGCCGACGTCTGGGCCGTCGACGCCCCGACGGAGCCCGGCGTCGCGTGCGACCTCGTCGCGCTCGTGCACGCCGCCGCGCAGGACCTGCCCGCGCCCCGACCGCTGTGGGCCCCTGCTCTTCCGGACGTCGTCGCCCTCGACGACCTCCCCCGCGAACCGCGCGCGGGCGTGACGTTCGCACTGACCGACGTGCCGACCGAGCAGCGGCACGGCACCGCCACCTGGGACCCGGCCGACGGCATGCTCGCGGTGCTCGGGCCGGCGCGCACGGGGCGCACGGGCACGCTGCGCGCGGTCGTGCGCGGCCTGCTCGCCGCGGGCGTCACCGTCCACGTGCTCGGCAGGCCGCACGAGTTCGCCGACCTCGGGCACCCGCTCCTCGGCACGGTCTGCGGCGCCGACGACCCGGTGCGCGCCGGCCTCGTGCTGCGGCACGTCCTGGACGAGCACACGGCCCGCGCGTCGGCCGGTCCGGTGCTCGTGATCGACGACCTCACTGCTCTTGCCGCCGCGCTCGACGGCTCCACGGGCCGCGCGGGGCTCCTGGCGGAGGTGCTTCGCCGGGGCGTGCCCGTCGTGCTCGCGGGCGACCCGGTGCCGCTCGCCCGCTGGACGGGCCGGGCCGCGCACCGCCTGGTGCTGCGCTCCGGGGACCGCCACGACGACGTCGCCGCCGGCGTGCCCGCCGCGTTCGCCGGGCATGCCCGCCTCCCGGGTCGCGGCGTCTGGCTCTCCCCCGGGAGCACGCCCCTCGAGTGCCAGGCCGCCCACGTCGCCGTCCGACCGGACGGAGACCACATCGCGGTCCGCCCGGACGGGAAGCCGCGCGCGACCGCGCCAGGACGTCCGGGGACGGCCCTGCGGATCGCAGCACTGCCCCGGCACGTCGAACGCGAGTCGTTCCCGCCCCTCGACGAGCCACCCCACGAGCACGCCGTGCTGCTTGGCCCCGGCGGCGACCACGCAGCACCGCTGCGAGTCGCGACCGCGGGCGGGCTGCTCGTCGTCGGGCGGCCGGGCAGCGGGCGCAGCGCGGCGCTCGCGACCGTCGCGCTGGGCCTCGCCGAGCTCGGGCTGCTCGCAGGCGTCGTCAGCCGTGACCCGCTCTTCGCCCGGATCGGCCTCCCCGTGCTGGACCCGGACCGGACGAGCGACGACGGCCGGCCGCCGAGCGGCACCGCGGGGACCGACGAGGCCGTGCCGGACGTCGTCGACCTCGCCCGCGCCAGCTCCCGGTGCGTCGTGGTCGACGACCTCGACGCCCTCGCGGTGCAGCACCTCGGCCTCGTCGCGCGCCTCGCGGGACTCTGGCTCGTGGCCGGCGCGACGGTCACGGGGGCGCTCGGGGCGCACCGGGGGCCGCTCGCGGACCTGCGCCGGCGTCGCACGGGAGTCGTGCTGGGCCCCGCGGAGCGCGGCGTCGACGAGATCTTCTCCGCGCCCGTCGAGCACCTGCTCGCGCCGGACGCGATCGCGGGACGAGGGGCCGTGGTCGTGCGCGGCAGGGCCGAGCGCGTCCAGGTCGCGCGGGCCACGACCTCGGTCCGTCAGGCCGGACCGATCGAGCCGGTCGAGCCGGTCGGGCCGGTGGAGACCGTGGAACCCGTCGCGCTGGTCGAGACGATCGAGCCGATCGCGTCAGTGGGTCGTGTGCTCCACGACGGTGCGCAGCATGAGACCCACGACCACGACGACGGAGAGGACGAGCAGCGGCACGCCCCAGAGCGGGTTGCCGGCCTGCAGCGCGCCGACGCCCAGCACGATCTGGAACAGCTGCCACGTCATGACCGGTGCCCGGCCGATCCGGAGCCCACGCACGAGGCCGCGCGAGCCGGCGACCAGGAGCGCGGCGATGGCGAGCGCGAAGACGACGAGGCCGATCGAGAGCCCGACCGCGGCCTCGTGCGTCAAGAGATTGACCACCACGGCACCCGCGCCGACGACGAGGGCGAGCGCTTCGACGAGCACGATGCCCACGATCACACGGACGGCGGTCGGCGCCGGCGCGCTCGGCGCGCCGTCGTCGGGAACGGCGGGGCGGTCGTCGGCGGACATGGAGAGACACGATACGCCTGACCAGCACCGTTACTGAAGTGTGATGAATGCCTCAGGCGTCATACGCAGGAAACCTCCCCGAAACCCCTTGTGCGGGCCTTCACGAGGTGTGAACCTTGAGAGAGCAAACCCCCCGAACGACGAGCCCGAACCTCGGAGCGCTTCCCCCCGTACTGCGCCCAGGATCTCGGTCGCTCGACCCTGCCCTAGGAGACGAAGATGGACTGGCGCCACCGCGCAGCATGCCTCGACGAGGACCCTGAGCTGTTCTTCCCGATCGGGAACACGGGCCCCGCGATCCTCCAGATCGAGGAGGCGAAGGCCGTGTGCCGTCGCTGCGACGTCGTCGACACCTGCCTCAAGTGGGCCATCGAGTCCGGGCAGGACGCCGGTGTCTGGGGCGGCCTGTCCGAGGACGAGCGCCGCGCGCTCAAGCGCCGCACGGCCCGCGCCCGCCGCGCCGGCTGACCGAGCGTCGATCGAGAGGCCGCCACCCCTGGGGTGGCGGCCTCTCGTGCGTCCGGGGGCGGCTCGTCGCCGCACGAGCGCCGCGCCGGGCAGGTCAGGGCGTCCCCCTGTACGCCCGGGGCGGCTCCCTGTACGCCCGGGGCGGCTCCCGGGAGGCCTCAGCCGTGCGCGGCCGCGTTCTCGCGCCGCGGGTCCCGGAGCGTGACCTCGATGCGCACCTCGGTGCCGCCACCGTCGCGGGGCACCCAGTCGATGCTCCCGTGCAGCTCGTTGGTCACGAGCGTCGAGACGATCTGCGTGCCGAGGCCTCGCTTGCTGCCGCGGGGGCGGGGCTCGGGCGCGGCGACCATGCCGGTGCCGTCGTCGGCGACCACGACGCGCGCCTGCGCGCCGTCCCGCTCGACGCTCACGGTCACGGTCCCGGACTCGCGACCGGAGAAGCCGTGCTCGACCGCGTTGGTCACGAGCTCGGTGAGCACGAGCGCGAGCGGCGTGGCGACCTCGGCGGGGACGAGCCCGAACGAACCCTCGCTCACGGTGCGCACCTTGGTGCCCGCGGACGCGACGTCGGCGGCGAGGCGCAGCGCCCGGCCGACCATGTCGTCGAACTCGACCTCCTCGTCGAGGGTCTGCGAGAGGCTCTCGTGCACGAGCGCGATCGTCGCGACCCTGCGCATCGCCTCCTCGAGCGCGGCCCGCGCCTCGGGCATGTCCATGCGCCGCGCCTGCAGGCGCAGGAGCGCGGCGACCGTCTGCAGGTTGTTCTTGACGCGGTGGTGGATCTCGCGGATCGTCGCGTCCTTGGTGATCAGCTCGCGCTCGCGGCGGCGCAGCTCGGACACGTCGCGGCACAGCAGCACCGCACCGATCCGCTGACCCGACTCGGTCAGCGGCATGGCGCGCAGCGAGAGCGCGACGCCGTGCGCCTCGAGGTCGGTCCGCCAGGGTGCGCGGCCCATGACGACGAGCGGCAGCGACTCGTCGACGGGGTTCTGGTGCTCGACGAGGTCGGTGGTCACCTCGGCGAGCGACCGCCCGACGAGCGGGCCGATCACGCCGAGCCGGTGGAAGCAGCTCAGCGCGTTGGGGCTCGCGTACAGCACCTCGCCCTCGGAGTTGAGGCGGATCAGGCCGTCCCCGACGCGCGGCGCCCCGCGGCGGGGACCGGTCGCGGCGTGCGCCATCGGGAACTCACCGCGCGAGATCATCGCGATCAGGTCGTCGGCCGCCTCGACGTAGTTGAGCTCGAGCCGGCTGGGCGTGCGTCCGCTGCCGAGGTTGGTCTGCCGCGCCACGACGGCGATCGCGCGGCCCTCGTGGACCACGGGCACGGCCTCCTCGCGCACGGCGTACGCACCGAACCACCGGGGCTCGCGCGAGCGTTGCGGCGCGACCTCGGACAACGCGCGGCGCAGCTGCGCGAGCTGGCCCTCGGGCGCGCGCGAGCCGACGATGTCGTCGTAGTGCACGGTGGCGCCCGTGCTCGGCCGGCACTGGGAGACCGCGACGAACCCGTGGTCGGCCGTCGGCATCCACAGCACGAGGTCGGCGAACGCGAGGTCGGAGATCACCTGCCAGTCACCGACGAGGAGGTGCAGCCACTCGTTGTCCGCGGCGGACACTTCGGCATGGCGGGAGATGAGATCACTCATGGCGGACACCCGACCAGCGTACGCACCGGCGCGCGCCCCCGCGGATCCGGCCGGTCACGGATAGAGTGCCTGCGGACCGCACGACCGAAGGGCGAGCATGGAGCTGACCGTCACACTGACCTTCGACGCGGCGCCCGACGCCGTCGCCGCGATGCTCGCCGACGCGGAGTTCGTCCGCTGGCGCGCCGCGTGGTCGAGCGGCGAGGGCACGGTCGAGCAGGCCGACGTCACGCGGGCCGCCGACGGCGGGTTCACGGTGTCGGTGCGTCGCACGCTCCCCAGCGCCCTGATCCCGCCGCAGGCGCGGGCGTTCGTGGGCGACCGGCTCGAGATCCGCCAGGTCGAGGTCTGGGGGCCGCCGGTCGAGGGCGTGCGCAGCGGGACGGTCGCGATCGAGATCACGGGAGCCCCCGTGCGCGTGACGGGGACGGTCCGGCTCGCGGCGGGCGCGGACGGTGGCTCGGCGCAGACCTACACGGGCGAGGTGCGCGCCACGGTGCCCCTGTTCGGGTCGATGGTCGAGCAGGCCGCAGCGTCCGCGGTGCGGGACGCCCTGCACGCCGAGGAGTCGGCCGCGCGCGCCTGGCTCGACGCGCCCGCGGAGGCCTGACGCCGGACACGGCGCCATAACGATTCGGAAACACGCCGGATACACGCACGCCCCTGACCTGCACAGACGCTCGCAAGGGAGCGCTCCCACTCCTCCGGGACGGCCTCGCGGCTTGACGCTCGGACACCCGGGCGGGTTTGATCCCCCCATGGGTGGGAGCGCTACCACCTCCCAGGGATGGGAGCGCTGCCACCTACGTCCACCCATCGACAAGGGAGTCATCGTGCAGAGCAGCACTCGCCCCACCCGCCGGTCGCGGAAGGCCTTCGCGGCCACCGCGGGCATCGCGGCACTCGCCCTCACCCTCACCGCCTGCGGCTCGTCCGACGACGGTGACGACGCCGCGGACGGCGGCGACAGCGACGCACCCGTCACGCTGACGATCGCGACGTTCAACGACTTCGGCTACACCCAGGACCTCCTGGACGCGTACACCGAGGAGCACCCGAACGTCACGATCAAGCACACGATCGCCGCGACGTCCGACGACGCGAAGGCGAACTTCACGACCAAGCTCGCCGCCGGCGGCGCCGGCCTGGCCGACATCCAGGCCGTGGACATCGACTGGATGCCGATCGTCCAGCAGTACGAGGACCTCTTCACGGACCTCTCGGACCCGTCGCTCGACGGCCGCTGGCTCGACTGGAAGACCACGCAGGGCTCGAGCAACGACGGCAGCAAGCTGCTCGGCTACGGCACCGACATCGGCCCCGAGGCGATCTGCTACCGCCAGGACCTGTTCGAGGCCGCAGGCCTCCCCTCCGACCCCGACGGTGTCGCGGAGCTGCTCGGCGGCGCCGACGCCACGTGGGACAAGTACTTCGAGGTCGGCAAGGACTTCGTGAGCAAGTCGGACGGCGTCGCGTGGTTCGACAGCGCCGAGGGCGTCTACCAGGCCATGGTCGGCCAGATCGAGGAGCCTTACGAGAACGCCTCGGACGGCACCGCCAAGGACCTCGCGTCCAACACCGACATCAAGGACCTGTTCACCACGGTCGCCACGATGTCCAAGGACGAGGGCCTCGCGGCCCCGAACCAGCAGTGGAGCGACGACTGGAACAAGGCGTTCCAGAACGACGGCTTCGCCACGATGGCCTGCCCCGCGTGGATGACCGGTTCGATCGAGACCAACTCCGGCGGCGTCGACGGCTGGAACATCGCCAACGTGTTCCCCGGTGGCGGCGGCAACTGGGGCGGTTCGTTCCTCGTCGTGCCCGCCTCGGGCGCGCACACCCAGGCCGCGAAGGACTTCGCCGCGTGGCTGACCGCTCCTGAGCAGCAGACGGCCGCGTTCAACAACTCGGGCAACTTCCCGAGCCAGGTCGAGGCGGAGGCCTCCGAGGAGGTCACGAGCGCGACGAACGACTTCTTCAACGACGCACCGGTCGGCAAGATCTACACCGACCGCGCCGCGGCCGTGACCGTGACCCCGTTCAAGGGTCCGAACTACTTCTCGATCAACTCGGCCGTCACCAACGCGCTCGTCGCGTACGACGTCCAGGGCAAGGGCAGCATCGAGAGCAACTGGGACGACGCCGTCAAGGCCTACGAGGCCCTCGGCATCGGCTGATCCACCTCCGACGGCCCGGCCCCACGACCGGGGCCGGGCCGTCGGTCCGCCAGGCCCCGGCGCCCCCGGGCGCCGCCCCTGCTCGTCTCCAGCCCTGAGGAATCGACCATGTCTGTCCAGACCCACGCGCTGCCCCCGACCGGGCTCGGCGAGCGCGACCCCCGGCCGCCGCGCCGCGTCGGCTTCAGCCAGCGCCTCGGCCGGTGGGACGTCAAGCTCTCGCCCTACCTCTACATCTCGCCCTTCTTCCTCCTGTTCGCGGTCACCGGGCTCTTCCCGCTGCTGTACACCGCGTGGGTGTCGGTCCACGACTGGTCGCTCATCGGCGGCCAGGGCGACATGGTCGGGCTCGAGAACTACACCGCGGTGCTGCAGCAGGAGGAGTTCTGGCTCTCGCTGCGCAACACGTTCGCGATCTTCCTGATCTCGTCCGTGCCGCAGGTCGTCATGGCGATCTTCCTCGCGGCGCTGCTCGCCCAGAACATCCGCGCCAAGACCTTCTGGCGCATGGGCGTGCTGCTCCCCTACGTCGTCGCCCCCGTGGCCGTCGGCATGATCTTCGGCCAGCTGTTCGCCGACCAGTACGGGCTGATCAACGCGATCCTCAACGCGGTCGGCCTGCCGTCGGTCGGCTGGCACTCGTCGACCTTCGCCGCGTGGTCCGCGATCGCGACCATGGTCAACTTCCGCTGGACCGGCTACAACACCCTGATCTTCCTCGCGGCCATGCAGGCCGTGCCGAGCGAGCTCTACGAGGCCGCGGTGCTCGACGGCGCCGGCCGCGTGCGCCAGTTCTTCTCGGTCACCGTGCCGCAGATCCGCTCGACGATCATCTTCGTGATCATCACCTCGACCATCGGCGGGCTCCAGATCTTCGACGAGCCGCGCGTGTTCGACGTCAAGGGCGTCGGCGGTCCGACCCACCAGTGGGAGACCACGACCCTCTACCTCTACAACGTCGGCTGGGGCCCGCAGATGAACCTCGGCCGCGCCTCCGCGGTGGCCTGGATGCTGTTCCTCGTCATCGTCGCGATCGGCCTGCTGAACTTCCTCATCACCCGCCGGATCTCCTCGACCGCCGACCAGCGCGCCCAGACGCGCAAGGAGCGCCGCGCGTACAAGGACGCGGTCCGTCGTCTGCGCATGCCGCTCGCCGCCCGCGAGGCCGACCCCGGGTCCGTCGCGGCGACCATCACCGCCGACCGTGCGACGTCCGGCACGTCCGCCGAGGACGAGTCCCCCAGGAGGACCTCATGAGCTCGATCCCCGTCATCGCGAACACCGCCGGCCCGGGTGCCGCGCGGGCCGCGCGACGCCGCGCGTCCCAGTCGTTCGGCTCGACGCAGCGCCGCCCCCGGTGGGTCACGTACACGATCCTCGGGATCGTGCTGCTGATCTCGGTCTTCCCGCTGTACTTCACGCTCATGCTGGGCTCGTCGACGCAGACCGAGATCTCGCAGTCGATCGTGCCGCAGTGGTTCCCCGACCTGAGCATCTTCGACCGCTTCGGCGACATCATCACCTCGGGGGCGTTCAACTTCCCCAAGGCGCTGCTGAACTCGATCATCATCTCGACGGTCGCCGCGGCGAGCACCGTGCTCTTCTCGACCATGGCCGGCTACGCGTTCGCCAAGCTCCGGTTCCGCGGACGGCGCGCGCTGCTCGTGTTCGTCATCGCGACCACGGCCGTGCCGACCCAGCTCGGCGTCATCCCGCTGTACATCGTGATGGCGAAGGTCGGCTGGATCGACACCATCCAGGCCGTGCTCCTGCCGGTGCTGGTCAGCGCGTTCGGCGTATTCTGGATGACCCAGTACCTCGAGAACGCTCTGCCGTACGAGCTCATCGAGGCGGCGCGGGTCGACGGTGCCTCGATGTTCCGCACGTTCTGGTCCATCGCGCTCCCGGCGGCACGCCCCGCCGCGGCGATGCTCGCACTGTTCACGTTCGTCCAGCAGTGGACGAACTTCTTCTGGCCGTCGATCGTGCTCAGCCAGGACAACGCGACCCTGCCGGTGATCGTCAAGCTCCTGCAGGGCAACTACCACACCGACTACTCGCTGGTCATGGCGGGCGTGTTCCTCACGACCGTCCCGCTGCTGATCGTCTTCGCCTTCACCGGCCGTCAGCTCGTGGCCGGCATCATGCAAGGAGCTGTCAAGGGATGAGCCCCTACGTCCCCACCACCCCGCTCGGTCCCGGGCCCAACGCCACGGGCGCCGTCCGCTTCCCCGAGGGCTTCCTCTGGGGCTCGGCGACCGCGGCCTTCCAGGTCGAGGGCGCGAGCCACGTCGACGGACGTGAGGACTCGATCTGGGACGCGTACTGCCGCGTCCCGGGGACCGTCGTCGGCGGCGACGACGGCACGCAGGCCTGCGAGCAGTACACGCGCTACGTCGACGACGTGCGGCTCATGGCCGACCTCAACCTCGCGACGTACCGGTTCTCGACGTCCTGGTCGCGCGTGCGGCCGGGCGGCGGCGCCGTCAACCCGCAGGGCGTCGACTACTACTCGCGCCTGGTCGACGAGCTGCTCGCCCAGGGCGTCATGCCGTGGCTGACCCTCTACCACTGGGACCTGCCGCAGGCCCTCGAGGACAAGGGCGGCTGGGCGAACCGCGACACCGCGTACCTGTTCCAGGAGTACGCCGTCACGATGCACGAGGCGCTCGGCGACCGCGTCGGCGTGTGGACGACGCTCAACGAGCCCTGGTGCTCGGCGTTCCTCGGCTACACCGGCGGCCAGCACGCGCCCGGCCGCCGCAGCCCCGCCGACGGCCTCGCGGCCGCGCACCACCTGATGCTCGGGCACGGCCTCGCGGTGCAGGCGCTGCGCGAGCGGGCGCCCGAGGCAAACCTCGGCATCACGCTCAACTTCGAGGTCGAGGACCCGAAGGACCCGTCGAACCCCGCCGACGTCGACGCCGCGCGCCGCCTCGACGGGCAGTTCACCCGGATCTTCGCCGACCCGATCTTCCGGGGGGCCTACCCGCTCGACGTGCTCGAGGACGTCGCCGGGCTGGGTCTCGAGGAGGTCGTCCAGGACGGCGACCTGGAGATCATCTCGACGCCCATCGACTCGCTCGGCGTGAACTACTACCACGGCAACCTCGTCGCGGCGACGCCCCCCGAGCACCCGCTCGGCGGGAACGCGCCCACGACGTACCCGACGCGCTCGCCCTTCCCGGCGGCGGACGGCGTGCACGTGCACCCCCGCGGCCTGCCCGTGACCGACCAGGACTGGGAGATCCAGCCTGAGGGCATGACCCGCCTGCTGACCCGCCTGCAGGAGGAGTACACCGGCCCCCGGGGCGTCGCGCTGTACATCACGGAGAACGGCTGCGCGTTCGACGACGTCGTCGAGCCCGACGGGTCGGTCGACGACCAGAACCGGCTCGAGTTCTTCGACGCGCACCTGCGCGCCGTCAAGGACGCGATCGACCTCGGTGCCGACGTGCGGGGCTACTTCGCGTGGTCGCTGCTCGACAACTTCGAGTGGACGTGGGGCTACGGCAAGCGGTTCGGCATCGTCCGGGTCGACTACGAGACCCAGGAGCGCACGGTCAAGGCCAGCGGTCGCTGGTACGCCGAGGTCGCGCGCGACAACACCGTCCCCGCGCGGGACTGAGACCACCTTCCTGACGGCCCTGTCCGTGTCTCGGCCGTCAGGAAGGTTTCCCAACAAATTCGAGACGGCGCCGCACCGGCCACCGACGTTCGGGCAGGATGACCCCATGACGACCACGCACGGCGGAGCAGCGTCCGCCCCCACGCTCGACGAGGTCGCCCAGGCGGCGGGCGTCTCCCGCTCGACGGCGTCGCGCGCGATCAACGGTGGTCTGCGCGTCTCGCCCGAGGCCCAGGCCGCGGTCGACGACGCGGTCGCACGCCTCGGCTACACCCCCAACCGCGCCGCCCGCTCGCTCGTGACGCGGCGCACCGACTCGATCGCGCTCGTGCTCCCCGAGCCCGACGAGCGCATCCTCAACGACCCGTTCCTCACGGGCACCCTGCGCGGCGTGAGCGCCGCGCTCGGCAGCTCCCAGCTCCAGCTCGTGCTCGTCATGGCACGCCCGGGCGAGCAGAACGGGCGCATCGCGCGCTACCTCGGCAGCGGGCACGTCGACGGCGCGATCGTCGCGTCGCACCACCGCGAGGACGGGCTCGAGGAGGCCCTCATGGGCTCCCGCCTGCCCGCGGTGTTCGTCGGGCGCCCGTTCCACGGCCCGGCCTCGGGACTCGTGTACGTCGACGTCGACAACCTCGACGGCGGCCGCCTGGGCGCGCAGCGCCTCGTCGACGCCGGCTGCCGCCGCGTGGCGACCATCACCGGACCGCTCGACATGACCGCCGGCATCGACCGGCTCGAGGGCTGGCGCACCGCGGTCACCGCGGCCGGCCTCGCGGACGACCTGGTCGACGGCGGGGACTTCACGACCGACGGCGGCGCGGCCGCGATGGCGCGGCTGCTCGACCGCGACCCGACGATCGACGGCGTGTTCGCCGCGTCCGACGTCATGGCCGCGGGGGCGCTGCGCGTGCTCGCCGAGCGCGGGCGATCGGTGCCCGACGACGTCGCGGTGGTCGGCTACGACGACCTCGGCATCGCCGCGGCGGCCACCCCGCCGCTGACGACGCTGCGCAACCCCGTGATCGACATGGTGCGCGCCGCGACCGACGTGCTGCTCGACATGATCGCGGGCGACGCCCCGCCGACCGAGCCCCGGCTCTTCCCGGCCGAGCTCGTCGCGCGCGCGTCCGCCTGACGCCGGCGCAGGGCCGGGCCACTGCCCCGGGCGTGGCGTCCGCGCCGGGCACGGGCCCTCAGTCGCGCGTCGCCGCCTGCTCGGTGATCCACGCGTCGACCTGGCGCCACTGGTCGTAGAGCCAGGTCTCGCGCGCGGCGGGGTCGCGCGGCAGGTCCGCGGCCCGCGTGACCCAGCGCCGCGTCACGATGCGCTTGTCCATGGGCAGCTCGCGCCAGATGTCGCGCGGCGTCACGAGCTTCTCGAGACCCGTGTGCGCGACCACGACGACGTCCGCCTCGGGCGCCTCCTCGACCGCGGCGAGGAACCCGCCGATGTGCGGCGCCATGACGTGCGGCATCGCCTCGGCCTGGTCGGCCAGCTCGTCGCTGCCGGCGGCACGCAGCGCCTCGATGCGGCGCGCGCGGCGACCCGGCGTCACGTTGCCGCCCTCGGGGAACAGCAGCACCGCGCCGCGCGGACCCATGCCGTGCGCGAGCGCGCCGACCGCGGCGCTGCCGCCCGGGGCGTCCGCGCGACGCCGCGAGCGCGGCGCGACGAACTGGGTCGGGATCCGGTGCAGCAGCGTGTCGATCGCCGGGTCCCACTGCAGCGTGTCCTTGAGCACGATGCGCGGCTCGCGCCCGAACAGGTTGAGCATCGCGTCGACGATCACGAACGAGTCGCCCGGCCCGGCGTGCCGGCTCACCACGATCGCGGGCCGCTGCGCGGGAGGCCGCGCTTCGCCGCGGACGTCGGGTCCGGCGTCCGACTCGTGCTCGATGCGCAGGCGCAGCGTCCAGCGCACCTGCCAGAAGAAGATGCCGATCATGCCGGCCGCGAGCCGGTAGTGGGCGCGCTGCGCCCACCGGCGCTGCATCGCCCAGCCGCACCCCGTCGCGATCCACAGGCCGAACAGCGCGAGCACGGCCGCGGCGTCCCACAGCACGTAGAAGCTCGCCATCCACAGCACGCGCGGCGTGCGCAGGCGACCCGGCCACGCCCACGTCACGATGCCCACCACGAGCAGGACGAGCATGAGGCTCGTGGGCACGAGCAGCAGCGCCGCGAGCACGATCGCCGGGGCGAGCACGAGGCGGCGGAACCACCGGGGAGGGATCACGCGGGCAGTCCGGCGAGATACGCCGACGACGCCTCGTACGCGACCGCGATGCGCCGGGCGGTCGCGTCGAGCTTGCGGAACGCGCCGAGCTTCGCGTCGCCCGGCAGCGACCCGCCGGTCGGGAGCACGTGCACCGTGACGCCGTCCGGCACGTCGGCCAGCTCACGGAAGAACCGGTGCCGGCGCGCGATCTCGAAGCTGATCCGGGCGACGTCCGCGGGGTTCTCCGGCGGGGTCAGCGGCTCCTCGATGCGCCCGACCTGCAGCACCCAGATCGTCGTCGCCCCGCGCCGGACGGCCTCGCCGAGCGGGATCGAGCTCACGAGCCCGCCGTCGACGTAGTGCTCGCCGTCGATCACGGTCGGCGGGAGCGCGCCCGGCACCGACGCCGAGGCCAGGACGGCGTCGACGAGCGGCCCCGCGTCGAACCACTGCTCGGTCGCCCGCTCGATGCTCGCGGCCGCGACGACGAGCGGCACCTCGAGGTCCTCGAAGGTCGCGTGCGACCCGAGCGAGCCCTCGATCAGCGTCCGCAGCGCGTCCGAGCTGTACAGGTGGGTACGCGAGCGGGCCAGGCGCCGCACCTGGCGGTACCAGGCTTCGCCGTACACGGCCGCCGCGGTGGGCGACGCCCACACCTCGTGCAGCTTCTCGACGACGCCGGACGTCGGGTCCGCGGCCACCGCGGCGCCCGTGATCGCGCCGATCGAGGTGCCGACCACGAGGTCGGGCGTCACGCCGTGCTCGAACAGGGCCTGCAGCATGCCGACGTGCACCGCGCCGCGCACGCCCCCACCACCGAGCACGAAGGCGGCCGTCGGTCCGGCCGTGGTGCCACTGCTCGTCGCGTCGTTGCTCGTCATGCCACCGCTCGCCATGGCACCGATCGTGCCACGGGCACCTCGGCGGACGCTGGACGGCGCACCGGCCGGTGCGCCGTCGTCGCGGCCCTGCGCCCGGCGCTCAGCGCATCACGTGCCCGTACCGGTGCAGCGTGCGGCTCACGGCCTGCTCGCGCAGCACCGTGAGCAGCTCGCGCCGCCCGCTCGCGAGCACCGGGTGGTCGAGCACCGTGACGAACCCGGTGCGTGCGGCCGCGGCCTCGCGCAACCCGGGCGCGGTGCCGACCACGCGCACGCGGCCCGTGACCCGGCCCGTGGCGACCGCGCGCGCGAACTCCTCGTCGCCCGTGGCGCCCGCCCCGCGGGCGGGACGCAGCTCGACCGTGACGCCCGCGCGCCGGGCCGCGGCGAGCACGCGCTCGACCTCGACGTCGCTCGCGTCGTGGCCGGCGCGCACCGTGAGCCCGTCGACCGGGCGGTACCGGAACACGTTCGACTCGGCGACCAGCCCGGACGGGTCGTGCTCGACGCCGAACTCCTGCGCCCAGGCGCGCGCGTCGTCGGCCTCGGCCCACGCGAGCCAGCCCGCGGGGTCGACGGTCCGGTCGGGCACGTCGTCCGCGTCGGCCCAGCGTCCGAGCTCGGCGACGTAGTTGGGCCCGCCCGCCTTGGCGCCCGGTCCGACGGCCGAGGCCTTCCAGCCGCCGAACGACTGGCGCTGCACGATCGCCCCGGTGATGGCCCGGTTGACGTACGCGTTGCCGACCTCGACGTGCTCGAGCCAGTGCTCGACCTCGTCCTGGTCGAGCGAGTGGATACCGCCCGTGAGCCCGTAGTCGGTCGCGTTCTGCAGCGCGAGCGCCTCGTCGAGCGTCGCCGCGCGCATGATCCCGAGCACCGGCCCGAACACCTCGGTCGTGTGGAAGAACGACCCGGGCGCGACGCCCTCCTTGAGCCCCGGGCTCCACAGCCGCCCGTCGTCCGACAGCCGCCGGGGACGCACGAGCCAGGACTCCCCCGGCTCGAGGCGCGTGAGCGCGCGCTCGAGCTTGTCGGACGGCGCCTCGGTCAGCGGGTTCATGACGCTCGCGAGGTCCGTGCCGGGCCCGACCACGATCGAGCGGACGGCGTCCACGAGCTGCGTGCGCAGGCGCCGCCCGGTCGTGGTGCGCGGGTCGCCCGCCGAGCCGACGAGGATCGCGAGCGACGCGGCCGAGCACTTCTGCCCCGCGTGCCCGAACGCCGAGCGCACGAGGTCCGCGACCGCGAGGTCGAGGTCGGCCGCGGGCGTCACGACGAGCGCGTTCTTGCCCGACGTCTCCGCGAGCAGCGGGCGCTCGGGCCGCCACGACGCGAACGTCTGGGCGGTCTCGAGGGCGCCCGTGAGGATGACCCGGGCCACGCCGTCGTGCGTCACGAGGTGCCGGCCGAGGTCGCCGTCGGGCACCCGGACGAACTGCACGACGTCGCGGGCGAGCGCCTCGTCGAACCCCGTGTCGGTGCTCCCCTCGGCGCACTCGCGCGCCACGTCGAGCAGGCCCGCGTGGATCGCCTCGACCGCACGCTCGAAGCAGCGCGGCGTCGGCGGGGCGGGCTTGGCGATCACGGGCGACCCGGCCGCGAGCGCCGCGACGACCCCGCCGACGGGGATCGCGACGGCGAAGTTCCACGGCGGCGTCACGAGCGTCACGCCGTCGGGGGTGAACCGCGCGCCGGGCACCGCGTCGAGCTCCTCGGCGGCGCGCGCGTAGTAGTTCGCGAAGTCGATGGCCTCGCTGATCTCGGGGTCGGCCTCGGCGACGGTCTTGCCGGGCTCGTGCACGAGCGCCGTGACGAGGTCGGTGCGGGCCTCGGCGAGGCGGGACGCGATCGCGCGCAGGGCGCGGGCGCGCGTGACCGGGGAGACCTGGGACCAGACCGCGGCGGCGCTCCGGGCCCGGGCGACGACGTCGTCGACCTCCTGGGTGCTCGTGAGCTCGGGCGTGCGCACGGGCACGTACCCGTCGCCGGCGGCGACGCGCCGCGCCCAGGACCGGTGCGCGGCGACCGCCGGGTCGGTGTCGGCCGCGTTGACGAAGCCCTCCACCAGCGGGGCGCCGTCGCCCGGCACGTCGGCGGTCGCGCCCGGCCCGGGGACGCTCGTGTCGGTGCGCGCGGTGCGTCGCGGCTCGACCGCCTCGGGCCGGTAGTGCGTGCCGAGCGTGACCGAGGCCCGGAACGCGGCCTCCTGCCGCCCCATCGGGTCGTCGGCGTCGGCGGGCGCGAACATCGAGTGCACGAAGTTCTGCACCGCCGAGTTCTCCTCGAGGCGCCGCACGAGGTACGAGATCGCGACGTCGAAGTCCTCGTCGCGCACCACGGGCGTGTAGAGCACGACCCGCCCGCCGTCCTTCGCGACCTCGTCACGCACCGCGCGCGACTCCGCGGGCGCCATGCCCTGCAGCATCTCGACGTCGAGCGCCTCGCTCACGCCGCGCGCACGGCCCAGCAGCACCGCGAGCGCCACGTGGAACAGGTTGTGGCTCGCGACGCCGAGACGCACCGCGTCGGTGCGGGGCGCGGTGAGCGCGTGGTCGAGCAGGCGCACGTAGTTCGCGTCGACGTCGGGCTTGGTGTCGTACGGGGCGACGGGCCAGCCGTGCAGCTCGGCCTCGACGTGCTCCATCGCGAGGTTCGCTCCCTTGACGAGCCGCACCTTGACGCGCGCTCCCCCGGCCGCGACGCGAGCCGCCGCGAACTCCGTGAGCTCGTCGAGCGCCCCGAGCGCGTCGGGGAGGTACGCCTGCAGCACGATCCCCGCCTCGAGGTCGCGGAACTCCTCGCGCTCGAGCACGGTGCGGAACACTGCCGTGGTCAGGGCGAGGTCGCGGTACTCCTCCATGTCGAGGTTGAGGAACACGCCGTGGTCGCGGGCCGCCCGGTACAGCGGCAGGAGGCGCTCGACCACGCGGTCGCGCGACCCCTCGAGGTCCCAGGTCACGAGCTGCGACGCGACCGACGACACCTTGACCGAGACGTAGTCGACGTCGGGCCGCTCGACGAGCGCGATCGTGCGCGCGAGGCGCGCCGTGGCCTCGTCCTCGCCGAGCACGGCCTCGCCCAGCAGGTTCACGTTGAGCGTGTACCCCTGCTCACGGGTGCGGGCCAGGTGCGGGCCGAGGCCCTTCCCGGCGTCCGCCACGAGGTGCCCGACGAGCTGGCGCAGCCGGACGCGGGCCGCCGGCACCACGACGTGCGGCAGCACGGGAGCGACCAGCGCCCCCGTGCGCATCAGAAGGCGGTCGACCGGGCCGAGGAACCCGTGGGCGTCGCCCGCGAGCTCACCCAGGCGGTGCAGCTCCTTGGCGGCGACACGCACGTCGTGCGGGCGGGCCACGTCGTCGACGAACCGGACCGCGAGCTCGAGGCCCTTCGGGTCCGAGACGAGCGCGCCCAGACGGCGGGCGGTCGACTGCTCGGCCGCGTCCTGGTCGGCGTCGGCGGCGGAGATCCACGTGCGGGCGAGGGTCACGGCGGACTCGACCAGGTCGTGGTCGATCGCCGTGCTGCTGGTGCTCCCCGGGTCGGGGAGGGTCTGGCTGCTCATCCCCCCACTGTGCGCCCGCCCCCGACGTGCTGTCTTGTACGAACCGGGCTGGAATGGGCACCGTGCACGACAACCCGACACCCGCCGCGGAGCCGGCCCTCCCCGAGCTCGCGGGACCCGCCCGCCTCGTCGCCGCGCTCAGCCCCGTCATGGTCGCCCTCATGGACGAGCTCGCCCAGACCATGTTCTGCGCCAAGGACCTCGACGGCCGCTACGTCGCCGTCAACCGCGTGTTCGTCGCGCGCACCAGCGCCCGCTCGCGCCGCGACGTCGTCGGGCGGACGGCGCACGACCTGTTCGTCCCCCAGCTGGCCGAGCGCTACGCCCGGCAGGACGCCGAGGTGATCCGCACCGGCCGGCCCCTGCGCAACGAGCTCGAGCTCATCCGCCGGCTCGGCGGGACCCCCGGGTGGTTCCTCACGTCCAAGCACCCCGTGCGCGACGCACGCGGCCTCGTCGGGCTCGTGTCCGTCTCGCAGGACCTGCACGAGTCCGACGCCGACGACGCGACCATGGACTCCATGGCGCGCCTCGTCGCCGCGGTCGAGCAGCACCTCGACGGGCCGCTGCCCACCACGGCGCTCGCGGCGCTCGCGGGCTGCACGCCCGACGTGCTGACCCGCCGCGTGCGCCGCGTGTTCTCCCTGACGCCGCGCCAGCTCGTGCTGCGCGCCCGCGTCGACCGCGCGACCACCCTGCTGACCGAGACCGACGTGCCCGTCTCGGCGGTCGCCGCGCAGGCGGGGTTCTACGACCAGCCGTCGTTCACGCGCACGTTCGCGCGGCTCACCGGCGAGACGCCGGCGTCGTTCCGGCGGCGGTCGCGGGCATAGTCTCGACGCATGACCGCGACCATCCCCACCGCACCCCTGCCCGGCGGCGACGTGCCGCTGCTCGGCCTCGGCACCTGGCAGTCCGAGGGCGACGACGCGTACCGCTCCGTGCTCACTGCGCTCGAGATCGGCTACCGCCACGTCGACACCGCGACCGGCTACCGCAACGAGGGTCAGGTGGGCCGTGCGCTCGCCTCGTCCGGCGTCGCGCGCACCGACGTGTTCGTCACCTCCAAGCTCCCGCCCGACCGCGCCGGCCGCGAGCGCGAGACGCTCGAGGCGTCGCTCGAGCTGCTCGGCGTCGAGCAGCTCGACCTCTGGCTCATCCACTGGCCGCCCGACGGCGTCGCGTCGCCGTGGGTGTGGGAGCGGCTCGTCGAGCTGCGCGACGAAGGGCTCGTACGGTCGATCGGGGTCAGCAACTACTCGGTCGAGCAGGTCGACGTCCTGTCCGAGCAGGTCGGCGAGACGCCCGCGGTCGACCAGATCCCATGGAGCCCCGCCGACCACGACAGCGCCGTCGCGCACCAGCTCGCGCAGCGCGGGGTCCTGCTCGAGGGGTACAGCCCGCTGCGGCGCACCGACCTCGACCACCCCGTGCTCGCGACGATCGCCGCCGCCCACCAGGTGACCCCCGCGCAGGTCGTGCTGCGCTGGCACCTCGACCACGGGTACGTCGTGATCCCGAAGTCGGTCACGCCCGCGCGCATCGCCGAGAACTTCGCGGTCACCGCCTTCGCGCTCACCGCCGACGAGCTCGCGCAGGTCGACGGCCTCGCCGGCTGAGGCACGACGACGCGGGCGCGCCCCCGCGGGTGCGCCCCCGCGGGGCGACGCCGGGTGCGCCCTGCGGAGGGCGCACCCGGCGTTGTACGTTGGGCGCACCAGCGGTGCCGCTGACCCCGTGGCACCGGTCGCTCTCCACACCCCGGAGGACCCGTTGTCCACGCACGACGCCGTACCCGGCCACGCGCCGTCCGCCCCCCACCCGGCACCCGAGGCATCCAGCGGACCGCTGAGCACCGCGCTCGCCCAGCTCGCGGGCGCGGTCGACATGCTCGGCCTCGACGCGGGCGTCCACGAGATGCTCGCGACGCCCCGCCGCGAGGTCCACGTCGCCGTCCCGCTGCGACGCGACGACGGCTCGACGGTGCTGTTCCGCGGCTACCGCGTGCAGCACAACGTCTCGCGCGGCCCGGGCAAGGGCGGCCTGCGGTACCACCCGAGCGTCGACATCGACGAGGTCCGGGCGCTCGCGATGTGGATGACCTGGAAGTGCGCGATCGTCGACCTGCCGTACGGCGGGGCCAAGGGCGGGGTCACCATCGACCCGCGCGAGCACTCGACCGCCGAGCTCGAGCGCGTGACGCGCCGGTACACGACCGAGATCAAGCCCGTGATCGGTCCGTCGCGCGACATCATGGCGCCCGACATGGGCACCGACGAGCAGACCATGGCGTGGGTCATGGACACCTACTCGGTCTCCGAGGGGTACACCATCCCGGGCGTCGTGACCGGCAAGCCCATCGCCGTGGGCGGATCCCTCGGCCGTGCGACGGCAACCTCGCGCGGCGTCGTGCACTCGACCAAGGCCGCGCTCAACGAGGCCGGCGTCGACCTCGCGGGCGCGAGCGTCGCCGTCCAGGGCTTCGGCAAGGTCGGCGCGCACGCCGCCACGATCTTCGCCCAGGAGGGCGCCCACGTCGTCGCCGTGAGCGACCAGTACGGCGGCGTGCGCCACCCCGACGGGCTCGACATGGAGGCGCTGACCGCGCACGTCGCCGAGACCGGCTCGGTCGTCGGGTTCGACCGGGCCGACCCGATCAGCAACACCGAGCTGCTCGCGCTCGAGGTCGACGTGCTCGTGCCCGCGGCCGTCGAGGGCGTGATCGACGAGACCACGGCGCGCGACGTGCGCGCCCGGTTCGTCGTCGAGGGCGCGAACGGCCCGACCACCGGCGCGGGCGACGCGATCCTCGCCAAGAACGGCGTCATCGTGGTGCCCGACGTGCTCGCCAACGCCGGCGGCGTCGTCGTGTCGTACTTCGAGTGGGTCCAGGCGAACCAGGCGTACTGGTGGACCGAGTCGGAGATCGCGGAGCGGCTCGAGCACCGCATGCACTCCGCGTACGCCGACGTCTCGGCGCTCGCCCGGCGCGAGGACGTGTCGCTGCGCGACGCCGCGCTCGCGATCGGGGTGCAGCGCGTGGCCGAGGCGCACGAGATCCGGGGCCTGTACCCCTGACCTGCGGGCCCACCGGCCCACGGGCCCACGGGCCCACGGGCCCACGGGCCCACGGGCCCACGGGCCCACGGCCGAGCGCAACCTTTCGCACCACGATCAGCTCGTTCCTGGTGCACAAGGTTGCGTTCGGCCGTGGGTGAGACCGTGCTCGACCGCTAGGGTGCCGGCATGATCCGTGAGCACGCGCTGCTACCCGTCCGGCCCGGCACCGAGGCCGCGTTCGAGGCCGCGTTCGCGCAGGCCAAGGCTCTGATCGAGGTCCAGCCCGGGTTCGGGAGGCTCACGCTCTCACGCGGCGTCGAGTCGCCGTCGACCTACCTGCTGCTCGTCGAGTGGGAGTCGGTCGAGGCGCACGAGGAGGGTTTCCGCCGATCGCCCGAGTACGCGCGCTGGCGCGAGCTGCTCCACCACTTCTACGACCCGTTCCCGAGGGTCGAGCACTTCGTCGACGTCAACTGAGGCCCCACCGCCGACCGCAACCTTTCGCACCACGATCAGCTCGTTCCTGGTGCACAAGGTTGCGCTCGGCCGTGGGCACCGTCACCCGTGGGCCCGGTCGGCAGGGGACCTGTCGGCAGGGGGCGGACGACGGTCAGCCGGGTTCGCCCGGGATGACGACGGTCGCGCCGCGGCGCTGCGGGCGCGGCGGCCGCGAGACGACCGCGACGATCGGTGCGCACAGCGCGATCGCGGCGGCCGTCGAGGCGGCGATCGCGACCGTCTCGTCGACGAGCGGGCCCTGGAAGCGCCCGTACGCGATCCACCCGAGACCCCACGCGGCGGCGAGCCCGGTCGCGACGATCAGCACGCCGCGCGTGCGGGCGTACACGGCGAGCGCGACGATCACCACGGCTCCCAGGCCGACCAGCACGACGCCCCAGACGGTCGCGCCCAGACCCAGCTCCCCGACGTCCGCGGCCGAGAGGGTCGCCGCGACGTCGGCGAGCGTGGCGACGCACACCCAGCCGAGGTAGAGGCCCACGGTGCCCTGGTAGAGCCACGCCTCGAGGCCGCGCGCGGGGCGCAGGCGCACGTAGCGGACCACGACCACGCACAGCACCGCGACGAGCGCGGCGATCACGGCGACGCTCGCCCACAGCCACCCGGCCTGCACGACGCCGATCCACGCGGCGTTGAGCAGCATCGACGCGAGCACCCACCAGGACGTCGCGCGCAGGCGCGGGTTGGTCGCGTGCCGGGGCAGCGCCTGGTGCACCGCGGCGGCGAGCAGCCCGAGGTAGATCACCGACCAGATGCCGAACGCCGGCCCCGCGGGGGCCACGACCGTCGCGTCGGCGGACAGCGCGCCGTCCGCCGCCTCGGCGATCGGGGTGCCGCCCGCGGCGCCCGAACCGACGGCCGCGCCCGCGACCGCGACGAGCGCCCCGACGAGCACCACGACCTGCCGCACGTGATCGCCGCGCGTCGCGAGCGCACGGTGCCGGCCGGTGGTCAGGGCGAGGGGTTCGGAGGCCATGAGGTCATGGTGCCCGACCGCGCCGGATCGGGCCGAGCGGCGCGCTGGGCTGCGGCGATGCCCGGCGTCAGGCGAGCGGCTGGCGGTCCGCCCAGGCGTCGAGCGTGGTGCGCGGCCCGGTGAAGAACGGCACCTCCTCGCGCACGTGGCGGCGCGCCTCGGTGTTGCGCAGGTCGCGCATGAGGTCGACGATCCGGTGCAGCTCGTCGGCCTCGAACGCGAGGATCCACTCGTAGTCGCCGAGCGCGAACGCCGAGACGGTGTTCGCGCGCACGTCCTTGTAGTCCTTGGCCGCGAGCCCGTGGTCGCGCAGCATGACGCGGCGGTCCGACTCGGGCAGCAGGTACCAGTCGTACGAGCGCACGAACGGGTAGACGCACACGTAGTCGCGCGGCTGCTCGCCCGCGAGGAACGCGGGCACGTGCGCGCGGTTGAACTCGGCCTGACGGTGCAGGGCCGCGACCGACCACACGGGTTCGAGCCCGCGCCCGAGCGACGACGCGCGCAGACGCTGGTACGCGCCCTGCACGGCCTCGATCGACGAGCCGTGCGTCCACAGCATCAGGTCGGCGTCCGAGCGCAGCCCGCCGACGTCGTACCAGCCACGGACCACGAGGTCGGCGTCGGTCGAGGCCGGGTCGACGCCGTCCGCCACCGCACCGCCGACGGCGCGCTCGGCCGCCGCGACGAGGTCAGCACGCTCCGCGGCGTCCTCGGGCAGGGTCTCGGTCAGGGAGAACACCGACCACATGGTGTAGCGGATGGTGTCGTTGATCGCCGTCGTGTCGACGACGGCCCCGGTGTCGCCGTGGACGTGGCCGGTCGCGTGCTCGCTCATGAGGTCCTCTCGCAGGTGGTGGTCGGGAAGGTCAGACCGCGAGGCCCGAGCCGCACAGCGCGGGCACGCCGGACGGCTCGCCGTCGCGGCGCAGGCAGCAGTTCGGTGCGCACACCGAGCGGAACGGCGGGAGCGTGCCGACGACGGCCTCGTCGACGTCCTCGCCGCGGGCGATCGCCGCACGCTCGAGCACGAGGTCGACCAGGCCGCGCACGAACGGCTCGCGCGTGCCCACGGTCCCGGCGCGCACCGCCGTCATGCCGAGCTCGGTCGCGGTCGCCATGGCCTCGGTGTCGAGGTCGTAGGCGACCTCCATGTGGTCCGAGACGAACCCGATGGGCGCCATGACGACGTCGCGCAGGCCCTCGCCCGCGCGCTCGGTCAGCAGGTCGTTGATGTCGGGCTCGAGCCACGGCTGGCTCGGCGGGCCCGAGCGCGAGCAGTACGCGAGCTCCCACTCGACCGGGTGGCGCAGGATCGCCGAGGCGCGCGACGCGATGAGCTCGCCCACGTCGAGGTGCTGCTGCGAGTACGTCGCCTGCGACACGCGCGAGGCGGCCTCCATGGTGTCGGGGATCGAGTGCGTCACGAAGATCAGCTTCGCGGCCGCGGCGTCGCCGCCCTTGTCCGCGAGCGCCCGGTAGCCGTCGAGGACTGCGTCGACGTTCGCCTCGACGAAGCCCGGGTGGTTGAAGTACGAGCGCACCTTGTCGAACTCGACGCCGGTCGAGCCCTCCTCGCCGAGCTGACCGCGCTTGTCGAGCACGACCGCGAGGTCCTCGCGGTACTGGCGGCAGCCCGAGTACGACGAGTAGGCCGACGTCACGAGCGCGACGGCGCGCTTGGCGCCGATCTCCTCGAGCTCGGTGATCGCGTCGTCGGTGTACGGCGCCCAGTTGCGGTTGCCCCACACGACGGGCAGCTCGATCCCGCGCGCGGCGAGCTCGGTCTCGAGCGCGGTCTTGAGCGCGAGGTTCTGCTCGTTGATGGGGCTCTTGCCGCCGAACCCGTAGTAGTGCTCGCCGACCTCCTCGAGGCGGGCGTCGGGGATCCCCTTGCCGGCGGTCACGTTGCGCAGGAACGGGACGACGTCGGCGGGCTCGTTGGGCCCGCCGAACGAGTAGAGCAGGAGGGCGTCGTAGGGCAGCGCGGGGGACGGCTGCGTCGGGATCGTGGCGGGGGCTGCGGGCGAGACAGACATGTCATGCATCATCGCACCGCCGGGGCGTGCGCATCGTGGTCGAGGCGGAGGTCGGGGACGTGACATGGAACGGACACAGCGTCAGATCGTGAGGAGGCGCAGCGTCAGATCGCGAGGAGGCGAAGCGTCGGATTGCTCCCCACCCCGCCGAGCGCCACGTTCTGGCCCCTTCCGGGCGTTCGAGGGGGCCAGAACGCGACGCTCGCGCACGAGAGGGCCAGAACGTGACGCTCGCGCACGCCCGGGGGACGAGGCGCGGGAGTCATGCCGGCAGATGGATCGTGTACCCGATGCCGAGCTCGTCAAGGAGATCGAGGGTCTGCGGCGACGCCCCGACCGTGTTGCTGGTGCCGCTCGCGAAGAAGTGCCAATGCGCCCCCTGGATGTCACCGTGCTCGACGAGCCAGGCGTCCGAGCGGATCTGGCGCTCGACCCCCGCGGTGAGGGTCACGTAGCCGACCTTCGACTCGTGCGCCACGCCGTCGACGAGGACGTCGAACACGCGGACGTGGGCGTTGCACACCGCGATGCAGTCGGCGGTCAAGGCGCGAACCTGGACGTCCTTGCCCCTCGTCGCCGCGCCGTAGAAGTTCGCGAGTGCGCGCTCGCCGTCCAGACCGCTCTCGAAGAAGCGCGAGGGGAATCCCTTGATGGGAATCGATCGTTCGAGCGACGCAGCGAGGGCGTCGAGGTCGTGTCGACCCGTTGCGAGCCTGAGCAGCGTCTTCTCGCTCACGCCCGCCGCACGAAGGCGATCCGACTCTTTCCAGACGACCTTAGAGACGGCGATCTTGACCCGGTCAGGGACCTTGAGCGTCACGATCTTCGCGGCCACCGCGGCCACGAGCTTCGGGTTCCGGGCGAGGAACTTCGAGACCTTGGCCGTGATCGACACCTCGTCGCCCGCGACCGGCACGAGCCCGGTCGCGTTGAACCCTGCACCCACCCAGTCGCCGTGGATGGCGGCGCCGACGACGTCGCGGACGTCGGCCGCTCCGCCGACCAGCCATCCGACACCAGGGATGAAGCTGGCCCCGCCCGAGGCGAGGTTGCCGGTGAGCCACGCGAGCGAGTCCCCCGGCGAGAGGTCGCCGAGGACGAACCCACGAGCGACGTCGGTCGCGTACTCGGCCGTGCTGACCTTGACGTCCGCGACGAGAGGATCGAGCCCCTGCGACTCGCGGTGCCCGTCCTCGTACCCGTCGTCGAAGCCGTCACCGTCCGTGTCCGCGACCTCGGGGTCGCTGCCGACGACGTCGACCTCCGTCCCGTCGGGGAGCCCGTCGCCGTCGGTGTCGGGTGCGAGCGGGTCCAGGCCGAGGTCAGCCTCGTCGCCGTCGCCGAGCCCGTCACCGTCGGTGTCGGGCACGAGCGGGTCCGCGTACCCGTCGTAGGTCGTGCGCGTCAGCGCGACGCGCACGGCGCCGGTCACCGCACCCGCCAGAGTCCGGGCCGGACCGACGCCGCGTCGGGCCACCACCTCGACGGCGGGGCCGCCGGCGACCACGGTCGTCGTGCGCGGGGCACCCGCCTCGTCGAGATCGGTCAGCCCGTCGCCGTCGGAGTCCGCGAGGGCCGGGTCGGTGCGGTGCGACCGGCCGTCCTGCGTGACCCACCCGGCGATCTCGATCTGGTCCGGGAGACCGTCACGGTCGGTGTCGACGGGGATCGTCCGGGTCACGGGTTCGCCGGCACGTGCGACGTCGGCGGGGACCTGGACGAGCCCGTACGCACCGGCGACGGCGAGGACCGCGGCAGCGGCGACGACGCCCGTGATGCTGCGCCGTCGGGGCGCGACCGACGTCGCTCGGGCCGGCGGGGTCGGATCCGCGTCCCCCGTCGCCCCGGTCACCTCGTTCGCTCCCACGCCTGGTCCCTCCCTCGTCGGACAGTGCGACCGAGCGTCACGTCCGGGCCCCCTCGACGGCGTTCGAAGGGGCCCGGACGTGACGCTCGAGGGGTCAGGCGGCCAGGCTCTCGAGCGCCGAGGGGTTCGTGGCCTCGCCGATCCACCGCTGCGGGTCGGACGCACCGGTGCCGAGCGCGAGGAGGCTCGAGACCTCGTTGCCCGAGAGCACGCGCGCGTCGAGCTGGGCTGCGACCTGCCCCGGCATGAGCGCCGCGCGCGCCTTGATCTCGAGCGTCTGGCCGGGCTTGACGTCCTTCGTCGTCGAGGAGAGCACGGTCACCGTGAGCTTCTGCCCGGGCTTGCCCTCGACCTTCTCGGCGGCCATCGCCGTGACCTGGAGGGTGAGCACGGGCGCGCTGTCGAGGTCGGCGTTCTTCACGCGGGACCGCTTGCGCACCGCCCAGACGCCGTTGACGATCGCGATCACCCCGAGGCCCAGCATGAGGACGACCGCCGCCCAGCCCCCGAAACCGGGGCCGTCGGGCTCCACGGCGACGAGGCGGTCGTCCCGGCTGTCACGGAGGACCGTCGCGGTCTCGCCCACGGCCAGGTCGTCGCTCATGACCGAGTCGGTGCTGCCGTCCGGCAGGGTGACCGACACGACCCGCACGTCCTCCATGTGCCGGGCCCGACGCGACCCGCGGGACTGCAGCTCGGTGTGCTCCTCGGTGACCGTGACCTGCACGGGCTCGTACGACGCGAGCATGCTATCGACGTTGTCGTAGGCCATCACGGCCCCGGCGACGGCGAGGATGCTCCCGACGACCAGCAGGAGGACGGCGACGCGCGCCTTGGCCCGCAGGTACGCGGTGACGAGGGGGGAACGTGTGGCGCTGGACATCGCGGCCTCCGGGACTGGCGGGGGTCGTCGGCGACCCCGGGCGAGGTGGCGCCCGAGCGGCGCCGTCGGGACTGTAGCCGCGGGCGACAGCGCTGACGAGGCCTGCCCGCATCGCGGATGCTCCACGCCGCGACTCGGCCCCGGGGCGCGGACGCCCGGCCATGAATAGCGACAATTCGACTAGTCTCGTCGGGTGCCTACTCCGACGCCGCCAGGGCTCGTCCCTGCCCCTGTCCACGTCGACCTCGCGGACGGCGCATGGTCCGCCGGTCCGACCGTCACGGTCTCGGCGACCCTCGGCCTCGCCCCGGCAGCACGCCGTTGGGGTCGGACGACGGAGGTGGCCTTCGACGTCGTCGTGCACCTGGTCGTGGACGGGCCCACGTCCGCCGACGCGGCCCCGGGACGCGCGACCGGCACCGACGCGTCCAGCACCGCAGCGACCGGCACCGACGGGGACGCTCCCGCGACGGACGCCGCCCCGGCCACGCGCCGCGCCCGTCGCCTCGCCGACGCGCACGACGCGGACGCCCGCTGGGCCGACGCGCCCGCGGCCGACGTGACGTTCCGCCGGGAGGCCGCGCTCCCGGCGGGCGGCTACCGCCTCACGATCACCCCGGAGGCGGTGCGCGTCGACGCGGCCGACCTCGACGGCGCGCACGCCGCGACCCAGACCCTGCGCCAGCTCGCGGGCCCGCAGGCGTACCGCGCGGCGTCCGGCACCGCGGGCCTGACCCTGCCGGCGCTCACGGTCACGGACCACCCCCGCTTCGGCTGGCGCGGCGTGCTGCTCGACGTGGCCCGGCACTTCCTGCCCAAGGCCGACGTTCTGCGGTTCGTGGACCTCGCCGCGGCGCACAAGCTCAACGTGCTGCAGCTGCACCTCACGGACGACCAGGGCTGGCGCGTCGAGATCCAGCGGTACCCGCGGCTGACGAGCGTGGGCGGCTGGCGCACCGAGTCGGGCGTCGGCACCTGGCGTGCGGGCGTGTACGACGGGCGGCCGCACGGCGGGTTCTACACCCAGGCCGACCTGCGCGAGATCGTCGCGTACGCGCGCGAGCGCGGCATCACGGTGGTCCCGGAGATCGACGTGCCGGGTCACGTGGAGGCCGCGGTCGCGGCCTACCCCGAGCTCGGCACGCGCAAGGAGCCGCACGCCGTGCGCACCACGTGGGGCGTGAGCACCGAGGTGCTCGACCCGTCCGAGGAGTCGCTCGCGTTCTTCGCGGGCGTGCTCTCGGAGGTCATGGACGTGTTCGACGGCCCGTGGGTCGCGCTCGGCGGTGACGAGGTGCCGACGGCGCTGTGGCGCGCGAACCCGGAGATCGTCGCGCGCGCGGCGGAGCTCGGGCTCGACGACGTTGCCGACCTGCACGGCTGGTTCCTGGGTCGGCTCTCCGAGGTCGTGACCGCGGCGGGCCGTCGCCCGATCGTGTGGGACGAGGGCTTCTCGCCGCGCCTGCCGCGCGAGGGCGTCGTGACGTCGTGGCGCGGGCTCGCGGCGGGTGCGCAGGCCATGGTCGCGGGGCACGACGTGGTCATGGCGCCCGAGCAGGTCGTGTACCTCGACCACCGCGCGTCCGACCGGGACGACGAGCCGATCCCGGCGGGGTTCGTGAACTCGATCGAGCGCGTGCTGGCGTTCGACCCGCTCCCGCCCGAGGTGGCCGCGGAGTTCCCGGCGCTGTCGGGCCCGGACGACGAGACCGGCACCGGCAGCCTGCTCGGCGGGCAGGCCGAGGTCTGGACCGAGTACCTCGACTCGGCCCGCCGCGTCGACTACGCGGCGTTCCCGCGCCTCGCGGCGTTCGCCGAGGCGGTGTGGAGCCCGGCGACGGACCGGGCGCCGGGCTCGACGGCGTCCGACGAGTTCCTGGACCGCCTGCGCGAGCACCACCTGCCGCGCCTCGACGCGGCAGGTGTCGAGTACCGCCCGCTCGACGGCCCGCTCCCGTGGCAGACGCGCCCGGGCGTGCAGGGCTACCCGCGCGACCTCGAGGCCGAGATGGCCGAGGCGGGGTGGGCCGGGGCCGGCGGCTGGCGCGAGGACGCCGACGGCAACGAGGTCGGGGACCGCGGATGACCGGCCGCACCCGCGCCGACGGCACCGCAGGCGGCCCGGCGGGCAGCACCGCGAGCACTACCGCAGGGGACGTGCTCGTGCGCGGCGCGCGCCTGCCCGACGCGACCGCACCGGACGGGATCGGCTCCCCCGTCGATCTCCTGGTGCGTGACGGCCGCGTGGCCGACGTCGTTCCGGCGGGCTCTCGTACGCCGTACGACGCACCGACCGTGCTCGACGCCGAAGGCCGGCTCGCGATGCCCGGGTTCGTCGACGCGCACGTGCACGGCGAGGCCGCGGTGCTCGACCCTGACGTGCAGCTCGCGCTGCTGCGCCAGGGGGTGACGAGCATCGTCGTGGGGCAGGACGGCGTGTCGTTCGCGCCGTCCCCCGCGCCCGCCACCAGCACCGACACTCCCGATGTACACGACGGGCTGCACGACTCGTACACCTGGTCGTCCGGCTACTTCGCCGCGATCAACGGCGCGCACCCGACCTTCCGCGGGGGCGGCGTCGGCGACCTGCTCGCGACGTACGACGGCACGACGCCCGTCAACGTCGCCGCACTGCTCCCCCACGGGACGCTGCGCTACGCGGTGCTCGGCGGCGCGGACCGCCCCGCGACCGCCGCGGAGACGGACCGACTCGTCGCGCTCGCGCGGCGCGCCTTCGACGAGGGTGCGTGCGGGCTCTCGACGGGCCTCGAGTACGTGCCCGCCGCGTACGCGGACGAGGCCGAGCTCGTCGCGCTCGCCCGCGTGGCCGCCGAGCGCGGCCTGCCGCACGTGAGCCACATGCGCGGCTACGAGGACAAGGCGGGCCCGGCGTTCGCGGAGCTCGTGCGCATCGCCCGCGCGTCGGGCGTCGCGACGCACGTCTCGCACTACCACGGCCCGCACGCCGAGCTCCTGGGTTACGTCGACGACGCGCTCGACGCGGGCCTCGACGTCACTTTCGACTCGTACCCGTACCTGCGCGGCTGCTCGATCCTGTCGATGGTGTCGCTGCCCACGTGGCTGCCGATCGCGGAGCCCGAGCGCGCGGTCGCGATGCTGCGCGACCCGGCCGTGGTCGCGCGCCTGCACGCCGAGCACTTCCCCGGCCTCGCCGACCTGTGGCCGCGCGTCACGATGGCGAACGTGCCGGGCGAGCACGCGTGGACCGAGGGCCTCACGCTCCCCGACGTCGCGGCGCGCCTCGGCCTCGCGCCCGCCGACGCGGCCCTGACGCTGCTCGTCAGCACGGGCCTGCGTGCCGGCTGCGTGTTCGCGCAGCCGCCCACGAACTCGCCCGACTCGGTGCGCGCGCTCCTGCGCCACCGCGCGCACATGGGCGGCTCGGACGCGATCTACGGCGGCGGCATGCCGCACCCGCGCGGCTGGGGAGCGTTCGCACGGTTCCTCGCCGAGCACGTGCGCACCCTCGGCGACTGGACCTGGGCGGACGCCGCGCACCACCTCGCGGCCGCCCCCGCGGCCCGCTTCGGGTTCGCGGGTCGTGGCACCCTGGTCCCTGGGTCGGTGGCCGACCTGTCGCTCGTCGACCCGGCCGCCGTGCAGGACG
Organism: Sediminihabitans luteus; assembly: GCF_002797595.1. Taxonomy (GTDB): domain Bacteria; phylum Actinomycetota; class Actinomycetes; order Actinomycetales; family Cellulomonadaceae; genus Paraoerskovia; species Paraoerskovia lutea. The sequence goes on along the minus strand of NZ_PGFE01000004.1, from coordinate 113,045 downwards.
TCGCGTCGTACGACGCACCCCGCCGGCCGGCGTCGGGCATCGCCGACGTGCTGGTCGCGGGCGTGCCCGTGCTGCGCGACGGCGCGCCGACCGGCGCGACGCCGGGGCGCGCGCTGCGCCCGGGCGCCTGACCAGAGCACGTACGAACGAGCACGCCCGGCGCGCTCGCACGACCGACGGAAGGACGACGCTGTGCCGAGCGCGCAGACCGAGAGCAGCCCGACGACCCGCACGACCGACCCGACCACGGTGGTCGGGCGACGGACCAAGGGCCTGCGGCTCGACCGCGACCACGCCGCGGCCGCGCTCCTGACCGACCAGCCGCACGTCACGGACGCGCCGTTCGCGTGGCCGCTGCTCACGCTCGACGACGGCGCGCTCGCGCACAACATCGCGCTCATGGCACGGCTGTGCGCCGAGCACGGCGTGCAGCACGCGCCGCACGTCAAGACCACGATGTCCCGCCAGGTCGTCGCGCGGCAGCTCGCCGCGGGCGCGTGGGGCGTGACCGTCGCGACGCCCGGCCAGCTGCGCACCGTGCGCTCGTGGGGGCGAGAGACGGTGTTCCTCGCCAACGAGCTCGTCGACCCCCGCGAGATCGCATGGCTGCGCGCCGAGATCGAGGGGTCGCTCGGCCCGGGCGGCGTCCCGTTCGAGGTGTGGCTGTACGTCGACTCGCCCGAGGGCGTGGGCCTGCTCGCGCGCGGGTTCGCGGACGCCGCGCCCGAGGTGCTCGACCGACTCGGGGTGCTCGTCGAGGTGGGCGTGCACGAGGGCCGCACGGGCACCCGCACGTCGGCCGACACGATGCAGGTCGCCCGCGCCGTGGTCGGTGCGGGCCTGCGCCTGCTCGGCGTCGCCGGCTACGAGGGCAGCGCCGCCCACGGCACGAGCCCCGAGGAGCTCGAGACCGTCGCCGCGTGGTGCCGGTCGCTGCGCGAGGCCGCGACCGCGCTCGTACGCGAGCGCCTCGTCCCGGCCGAGCGCCCCGTGGTCGTGAGCGCGGGCGGCTCGTCGTACCTCGACGTCGTCCTCGCGACGCTGCCCGGCCCCGTGACCACGCCCGACGGTGCCGAGCACCCGACCCGCGTCGTCGTACGCTCGGGCGCCTACGTGGTGCACGACCACGGCTACTGCGCGCGCATGGACCCGTGGGACCGGATCGCCGGTGCCGAGCCCATGCGGCCCGCGGCGACCGTGTGGGCGCAGGTGCTCTCGACCCCCGAGCCCGGCCTCGCGCTGTGCGGTGCCGGACGCCGCGACGTGGCCGACGACATCGACCTGCCCACGCCGCTGTGGCTGCGATCGCTCCAGCAGGACGGCACGTGGAGCGCGCCGCACGAGCTGCACGGGGCGAGCGTCACAGGCCTCAACGACCAGCACCTGTACCTCCGGCTCGACGACTCCCCCGCCGACCGCACGCCCGCGACCGCGGTGGTCCGCCCGGGCGACGTCGTCGGGTTCGGCATCTCGCACCCGTGCACGCTGCTCGACCGTTGGCGCGCCGCGGCCGTGGTGCGCGGCAGCGGCCGCATGGGTGAGACCGGCGGCGCGCTCGGCGAGTCGAGCGCCGACGAGGTGCTCGAGATCGTCACGTTCGACTTCTGACCCCACCCACCCGAGAACGACCGAGGAGAACCCGACCCGATGAGCGACACGACCCCGAAGACCGCCGTCAGCACGCCGCACGCCCCGGCCCCCGCGCACACCTTCCACCAGGGCGTGCGCAAGGGACCGTTCGTGCAGGTCTCGGGCCAGGGCCCGGTCGACCCGGCCACGAGCGAGTACCTCTTCCCGGGCGACGTGCACGCCCAGACGACGCGCACCCTCGAGAACGTCAAGGCGATCGTCGAGGCGTCGGGCGCGACGTTCGACGACGTCGTGATGCTGCGCGTGTACCTGACCACGCGCGACGACTTCGCGACGATGAACGACGCGTACGGCGCGTTCGTCGAGGCGCACTGCCCGAGCGGCGTGCTCCCGAGCCGCACGACCGTCATGACGGGCCTGCCGCGCGAGGAGATGCTCGTCGAGATCGACGCGTTCGCGATCGTCGGCTGACACCCCGCGGGGACGGCCGGCAGCCCCCAGTTGCCGGTCGTCCCCGCGCGCGTCACCGTGGCTGCATGCTCGGAACCGTGACGCGAGGCCTCGTGGCCGGCGCAGCAGGGACCGCCGTCATCGACGCGGTCACGTACCTCGACATGGCCCTGCGCGGTCGCGACCCGTCGAGCGTGCCGCAGGGCACGGTCGACGCGCTCGCGGACCGTGCCGGCACGAGCGTCCCGGGCGACGGCGCTACCGCGGAGAACCGCCGCACCGCGCTCGGCGCGCTCGCGGGCACGGCGACCGGACTCGGCGTCGGGGTGCTCGCGTCGGTCGCCCGTCGCGCGGGCCTGCGGACCGGCCCGGCCGCGGGAGCGGTCCTGATCGGCGGCGCGGCCATGGCCGCGGCCGACCTGCCCGTCGCCGCCCTCGGCGTCTCCGACCCCGGCACGTGGTCCCGTGCGGACTGGGCCGCGGACGTCGTCCCGCACCTCGCGTACGGGCTCACGACCCACCTGACGCTCGACGCGCTCGCGAGCGACGAACCACCCGCGGGGCGCGCGCGCCCCGCGCTGCTCGCTCGGTCGGCGGCCCTCGGGCTCGCGTCGGGAGCCCGCGCCTCGCTCGGCGTCGCCGCACCCGTGCTGACCTCGCCCGGCGGCGGTCGCGGACGCGCGGTGGCGAAGGCGGGCATCGCGCTCGGGGTGGTCGGCGAGCTCGTCGGCGACAAGCAGCCCACGACCCCCAGCCGGCTCGACCCGCCCGGACCGCAGGTGCGCGTCGCCGCGGGCGCGCTCGGCGGTGTGGCGCTCGCACGGCGCGCCGAGGCGCGGCCGCTCGTGCCGATGGCCGTGGGTGCCGCGGCCGCCGCCGTGGGCACCCGCGCGGGGGCCGCGTGGCGCGCGTGGGCCGTGGGCCGGGTGCCGGACTGGCAGGCCGCGGTCGCCGAGGACGTCGCGGCGCTGGCTCTCGCGGCGGTGGCGTGCGTGGGCGGGCGCCCGGGCAGCGGCACGACGGCCTGACCGACGACCTGACCCCCGCGGCGACGTCGTCGTGGTCCCGGATCACGGCCCGGAGCGGTGCCCGGGGCGCGACGACGCGCCCACGCGGTCGGTCAGCGGTCGTCGTCCTGCCAGGCGCGCGCGTCGTGGACCGCGCGCAGGGTCGACTCCCGCAGGGTCGAGGTCGTGACGTGCACGCGGTCGGGCCCGAGCTGGTCGAGCGTCCCCGTGCGTTCGAGCTGGTGCGCGAGGTCGGCACTGACCCCGACGAGGTAGAGCCGTGAGTCGGCCCCGGCGAGCCGCTCCCCGTAACGCTCCAGCAGGTTGATGAACGTCGAGCCGAGCTCCTCCTTGCCGCGCAGGTTCAGCAGGACGGCGCACCGGTCCGTCGTCGGCCCCACCGTGGGGAGCTGCGCCTCGGCGATCGGCGTGGCCGCGAAGAACAGCGACCCGTACGGGCGGATCACCACGACGTCGTGACGTCCCAGGGTGCCGGGGAGGTCCTCCTCCGTGAACGACCCGTCCGCGTGGGGCACCCAGCGCCGGAGCGTGACCTTGTTGGACTGCTTGACGACGAACAGGATCAGCGAGGTGCCGACGCCGACGAGGACGGCGTACTGGAGCGGGATGAGGATCGTCAGCACGAACGTCACGAGCATCGCTGTCGCCTGAACGCCGCCCGTGCGGAGCACGCTCCCGGCGGCGGAGAGCTTGAGGCTGCGCACCCCGACCACCATGAGCAGGCCCGCGAGCGCCGGCATCGCGACCTGGCCGACCGCGTCCGAGAGCACCACGACGACGAAGGCCATGGTGAGGCCCGCGACGATCAGCGCGAGGCGGCTGCGTGCGCCGGCCCGGGTGACGATCGCGGTGGCGGACATCGACCCGCCGACGGGCATGCCTGAGAGCAGCCCGGAGGCGATGTTGGCGACGCCCTGCCCCCGGAAGTCGCCGGAGGGGTCGGGGTACTCGCCGTCGGGGTTGGGGGTCGAGGCGCTGATCGCCGCCCCTTGGACGAGCCCGACGAACGCGAGGGAGGCGGCGGGCACCAGGAGGGATCCGACCAGGCTGAGGTCGGGCAGCGTGATGCCGGGGAGCCCGGCCGGGACGGTCGCGATGTCTGCCAGGACGGGCACGGCGTCGAAGGGGATCGCGAGGAGCGACCCGAGGATCACGGCGACGACCATGCCGAGGGCCCCGAGCCGGGTCTTCTCGAGCAGCACGATGAGCACGATGGTCGAGAGGCCCACGCCGAGCGCGGAGAGGCTCCAGGAGCCGACGTGCAGGATCGTGTCGAGGGCCTCGTGCAGCCGGGTGGCGCCCACACCGTCGTACCCCGTGATGTCGTCGAGCTGGCTGAGCACGATCGTGACGGCGACCGCGTTGACGAAGCCGACGAGCACCGAGTTCGGTACCCACCGCACGACGCGCCCGAGCCCGGCGGCGCCGAGCGCGAGCATGATGATCCCGGTGAGCAGCGCGACGGTGAACAGCGCGGTCTCCCCGCCCTCGCCCTGGGTCTCCGGGATGTCGGCGACCACGACGGCCATCGCGCCGGTCGCCTGGACGGCCATGAACGCCGAGCTGGTGCCGAGCGCCCCGAAGAACGTGCCGACCATGTAGCCGTAGAGCCCGTAGATCGGGTTGACGCCGGCAAGGAGCCCTCCGGCGAGCCCGTCCGGCACCGACTCGACGCCGAGGGTGATGCCGGCGGGGACGTCCTTCTTCCAGTGACGTAGCGGCTTCCGGTGACGCAGCGGCCGCCGGCGGGGGGCGTGCTGCGGTCCGGGCATCCGTCAGCCTCCGGTCGTCGTGGTACGTCGGGTCGCTCGGGTTCGACCGTACCCGCGACCGCCCCGATCGACCTCCGAAGGTCGATCCTGCACGACGAGTGCGCAGACGCGATGACGGGACCCTGGACGCCCTCCGGGAGTCGTGTGCAGGTGTCGGTGAGGCAGCGCTCCCACCGGTGGTCGTCCACCCACGGCGGTCCTACGGTCGAAGAGAAGCACCGACGAGAAGGAGTCCGACATGAGCACACCGAAGCCCGCTACCGCCGCCACCGTCCGCACCAACCGCGCGGTGCTCGACGCACTGCCCTTCGACGACACCACGGACCTCGAGAACGCGGACCGGGGCCTCGTCGTCCGGGCGAGCGGCCAGGTCCGTACCGACGACGGCGACGTCGCCTGGGACTTCGACCGGTGGGACTTCCTCGACGGGGAGGCCCCCGACACGGTCAACCCGTCCCTGTGGCGGCAGAGCAAGCTCGTGTCCAAGGCCGGGATCTACAAGGTCACCGAGGGCGTCTACCAGGCCCGTGGCTTCGACCTGTCGGTGCAGTCGTACATCCGGGGCGAGAGGGGGTGGATCGTCGTCGACCCGTCGATCAGCGTCGAGCCGACGCGGTACGGGTACGACCTGATCCGTGAGCACGTCGAGGACCTCCCCGTCACCGCCGTCATCCACACGCACTCCCACATCGACCACTACGGCGGCGTGCGCGCGCTCGTCACCGACGAGGACGTCGAGGCCGGCACCGTGCGGATCATCGCTCCCGTCGACTTCCTCGAGGAGTCGGTGAGCGAGAACGTCATGCTCGGCAACGCGATGGCACGACGCAAGTCCTACATGTACGGCGAGATCGTCGGCTACGGGCCGGACCGCTCCGTCGGAGCCGGCCTCGGCCAGGTGACCTCCGCCGGCACCGTGACTCTCATCCCGCCGACGGACATCATCTCGGAGACCGGCACCGAGCTCACCGTGGACGGCGTCCGGATCGTCTTCCAGCACACCCCCGGCGCCGAGGCCCCCGCGGAGCTCTGCTTCTACCTGCCGGACCTCAAGGCGCTCTGCGGGGCCGAGATCGTCACGCACACGCAGCACAACCTCTACACCCTGCGCGGTGCGAAGATCCGTGACTCGCTCGTCTGGTCCAAGCACCTGCACGAGATGCTGCAGCTGTTCGGCGACGCCGAGGTCCTGTTCTCCTCGCACCACTGGCCCACGTGGGGCAACGCCGAGCTGCGCGACCTCATCGAGGGCCAGCGCGACATGTACCGCTACCTGCACGACGAGACCGTGCGGCTGGCGAACAAGGGGCTCACGCCCGTCGAGATCGGCGAGCGGATCACCCTGCCCGACGCCCTCGCGCAGCGCTTCGCGAACCGCGGGTACTACGGCTCGATCAACCACAACGTGAAGTCGACGTACGTCTACTACCTCGGCTGGTTCGACGCGAACCCCGCGACGCTGAACCCCCTCGAGCACGTCGACGCCGCCCCCCGCTACGTCGAGTACATGGGCGGCGCCGACGCCGTCCTGGAGCGGGCCCGTGCGGACTTCGACAAGGGCGAGTACCGCTGGGTCGCCGAGGCGCTCAACCACCTCGTCTTCGCCGAGCCGGAGAACATCGCGGCGCGCGAGCTCCAGGCCGACACGTTCGAGCAGCTCGGCTACCAGGCCGAGAACGGCACGTGGCGCAACTTCTACCTCACCGGCGCGATGGAGCTGCGCGACGGGATCCGCAAGCAGCACGTGCTCCTGACCGCGAGCCCCGACTCGGTGCGCGCGATGTCGGTGTCGATGTTCCTCGACTACGTGGCGATGCGGCTCAAGGCGCCCGAGGCCGCCGGACTGCGGTCGACCTTCGCCCTGGTGCTGCCCGACATCGACGAGCGCTACGTCCTCGAGCTCGGCAACGGGGTGCTCAACCACCGCCCGGGCACGTCCGACGACGTGCAGGCCACGCTCACGTTCGACCGTTCCGTGCTCGACGCCGTGGTGCTGGGCCGGACCGACATCCCCGAGGCCGTCGAGAACGGCGACGTGCAGGTCGACGGCGACGCGGCCGCCGTCCGGGAGTTCGTCTCGCTCCTGGACACGTTCGACTTCTGGTTCGACATCGTCACCCCCTGACGACTCGTCGTCTCCCGAACGCCGGGGCCCGACCGCACAGGTCGGGCCCCGGCGTTCGTACCTCCCGTACCGTGGACGCATGCCACGCACCGTCTTCTACACCGCGTCCACGCTCGACGGGTTCATCGCCGACGAGGCCGGGTCGCTCGACTGGCTGTTCGCGGTCGACGACGGCGGCGGGGCGGCCGACGAGTTCTTCGCGACGTTCATGAGCCGTGTCGGCGTGCTCGTCGAGGGGTCGACGACGTACGGCTGGGTCCTCGAGCACGAGAACCTCCTGGCCGAGCCCGAGCGCTGGCAGCAGCTCTACGGCGACCTGCCCACCTACGTGTTCTCGTCGCGCGACCTCCCCGTGCCGGACGGCGCGGACGTGCGCGTGGTCCGGGGCGACGTCGTCGACGCGCTGCCCTCGATCTGGTCGGCCGCGGGCGACAAGGACGTGTGGGTCGTCGGCGGCGGTGACCTCGCGGGGCAGTTCCTCGACGCGGGGGCTCTCGACGAGGTCGTCGTGGCGGTCGCGCCCGTGACGCTCGGTGGCGGCGCGCCCGTCCTGCCGCGGCGGGTCGAGGCCGACCGGCTGCGGCTGCGCGCCGTCGAGCAGCGCGCGCAGTTCGCGTACCTGACCTACCACGTGGTGCCCTCGCCCGCGTCGTAGCACGACCGCGACCTCGTCGCCCGTGCTGGACGACGAGCCGAGCAGCGTGGCGTCGCTGGCATCATGACCCCCGCACTGCACGTCGAGACAGAGGGGGCAGCACGAGATGCATCGACGACCACGTGGACGCCAGGGGCGGGTCGGCGCCGTGGTGGCGCTCTCGCTCGCGAGCGCTGCGACCTTCGGCGGGTGCGCCGCGTCGTCCGACTCCGCGGACCCGTCGACCGTGGAGGACTACCTGGGCACGAGCACCGAAGGCTACGACCGGATCGATCAGCGTGCCCCGCTGGAGACCGTGCAGGCCGAGAACGACGCGATGATCCTCGCGATGCGTGACGCCCTCACTGCGCAGTTCCCCGAGCTCGAGTGGGTCGAGGCCAAGGAAGGCCAGCTCAGTGGCATGCCGCCGGCCGACGACATCTTCACGGACGACGGGATCGAGGGGCGAAGCTACAACACGACGCTCTGGGCCACCGAGACGCAGCTCTCCTCATATCCCGACACCGACATCGACACCGCGATCCGCATCGTCTCCGACATCGGCAACGACTACGGGTACGGCGATCTGTCCACGATCCAGCGGCTGAGCGACCCTGCCGTCTTCGGCACCGTCGCCGACAACGCCGACGGCGACAAGTACTACTTCACCTCCGACAGCGGGACCACGCTCCGGGCGCGGTCGGCAGGCCACCTCACCAGCGACCAGCTCGACCAGGTCGCCGCCCTGGTCAGCCCGACACCGACCCCGTAGCGCCCGGCGCCGGAGCGGTCGCGAGCGGGACGACGATCTCGTCGGTGATGCGCGCGAGGTACTCCGGGCCGACCGGCAGGCCCGCGACGACCTTGCGGTACACGGTGAGCGCCGGGCCGATCTCGGCGAGCAGGTCGACGTCACGCTCCGGGGGGATCTCGCCGCGCTGCTTGGCGCGCTCGAGGAGCGACCGCATCATGTCGACCTTCGCGGTGACGAACCGCTCGTGGAACGCGTGGGCGAGGTCGGCGTCGGTCCGCATCTCCGAGATGAGGCCGGGCATGAGCGCGTCGCCCTTGTCGCGGCCCCGCAGCTCGGCGAGGGCCGCGAGGTCGCCGCGCAGCGTGCCCGTGTCGGGCACGTCCTCGGCGCGCAGGGTCGCGCGCGTGCCGCGGGTGATGGCGTCGACGGCGAGCTCGGACTTCGACGACCAGCGGCGGTAGACCGTGGCCTTGCCCGCGCCGGCGCGGCTCGCGACGGCGTCCATCGTCATGCCGCCGAACCCGCGCTCGGCGATGAGCTCGCGCGCCGCGTCGAGGATCGCGTCGTCGCGGGACTCGTCACGGGGTCGTCCTGGGCGCGGTGCGGGAGGCTGCACGTCGTCGTCGGCGTGCGTCGTCATGTGGATCTCCTCCTCGGGCGCTTTCGCTGTGGGCGAACATCGCCACTTTTCGAGACTAGCCAGTTTCGATACTGGTCGGTTCTGCAATAGGCTCAGGATACCGACCCGCCGTCCTCAGGAGAAACCCGCATGACCTCGACCCCCTCCTCCGCCGCGACCGGCGACGCCGCGCGGCACCACGCGCGCCGCTGGTGGATCCTCGCCACGGTCGCGCTCGCCCAGCTCATGGTCGTGCTCGACGCGACCATCGTGAACATCGCGATGCCCTCGGCCCAGGCCGACCTCGGCTTCAGCGACAACGACCGCCAGTGGATCGTGACCGCCTACGCCCTCGCGTTCGGGAGCCTCCTGCTGCTCGGCGGGCGCCTGTCGGACATCCTCGGCCGTCGCCGCACGTTCCTCGTCGGCCTCGTCGGCTTCGCCGTCGCCTCCGCGATCGGCGGCGCGTCGCAGAGCTTCGAGATGCTCGTCGCGGCCCGCGCCCTGCAGGGCGTCTTCGCCGCGGTCCTCGCGCCGTCGGCCCTCGCGGTGCTGACGACGACCTTCACCGAGCCCAAGGAGCGCGGTCGCGCGTTCGGGGTGTTCGGCGCGATCGCCGGCATGGGCGGCGCCGTCGGCCTCCTGCTCGGCGGCTACCTGACCGAGAACTTCGACTGGCGCTGGAACCTCTACGTCAACCTGTTCTTCGCCGCGATCGCCGTGGTCGCGGGCCTCGTCCTGCTCCCGCGCGACGCGACCAAGCGTGCCGCGGGCGCACCGCGTCAGAGCCTCGACGTGCCGGGCGTGCTGCTCGGGTCCGCCGGGCTGTTCGCGCTCGTGTACGGGTTCTCGCAGGCCGAGCCGCAGGGCTGGGACTCCGTGTGGACGTGGGGCCCGCTCGCGGCGTCCGCGGTCCTGCTCGTCGCGTTCGTGCTGTGGCAGCGCCGCACGACCCACCCCCTGCTCCCCCTGCCCGTCGTCGTCGACCGCGACCGCGGCTCGGCGTACGTCGCGATCCTCGTCGCCGGCTCGGGCATGTTCGGCGTGTTCCTGTTCCTGACGTACTACCTGCAGTCGTCGATGGGCTACTCCCCCATGACCACGGGCTTCGCGTTCCTCCCGATGGTGCTGGCGATCATCGTGACCGCGCAGGTCTCGAACAACGTCACGCTCCCCCGGTTCGGCCCCAAGGTGCTCGTCCCGATCGGCCTGACCACGAGCGCGGTCGGGATGCTCTGGTTCACGCAGCTCGCGGGCGACTCGGCCTACGCCTCGGGCGTCATGCCGGGCCTGATCCTCATGGGCATCGGCATGGGCTGCACCATGCCGCCCGCGTTCCAGCTCGCGACGCTCGGCGTCGACCGCCGCTACGCGGGCGTCGCCTCGGCCATGGTCTCCACGAGCCAGCAGGTCGGCGGCGCGATCGGCACGGCCGTGCTCAACACGCTCGCGGCGACCGCCGCGACGTCGTACGTGACCGACCACGCCCCCGCGACGCCGCAGGTCATGGCCGACGCCGCGATCCACAGCTACGACGTCGCGTACCTGTGGTCGGCCGCGTTCTTCCTGGTCGGGGCCGTCGTGGTCGCGTTCCTGTTCCGGACCAAGGACGACCGGGCCGAGCGGCTCGCCACCGCCGAGGCCGAGACGTCCGCCCCGGTGGTCGCGCACTGATCGCACGCCCCGACGGCGGGCTCGCGCCCGGACGGGGTCGGACGGCGTCACGCGGGGTCAGCGCCCCGCGTGACGCCCCGCCAGGTGCAGGCTCGTCACGGCCGCCGCGACCTCGGTGAGTCGCACCGCCGTGCGGTCGAGCAGCGCGTCGAGCTCGATCGGGCCGGGCGCGATGCTGAACGCCGCGGCGATGCCCGCCTCGCGCGCCTGCGCGACGGGCAGCAGCACACGGCCGGCGATCACGACGACGGGCGGCGGCACGGGCGCGGCCGCGGCGAGCGCACCGATCGTGTCGGCGACCTTGCCGTGCACGGACTGCGAGTCGAACGACCCCTCGCCCGTGAGCACGAGGTCGGCGTCCGCGACGGCGGCGGGCAGGCCGACCGTCTCGGCGACGAGCGTCGACCCGCGCTCGGTCTCGGCACCCAGCACCGCGACGAGCGCCGCGGGCACGCCCCCGGCCGCCCCCGCGCCGGGCAGCTCGCGCACGTCGACGCCGGTCGCGGCCTCGAGCACCCCGGCCCACCGGTCGAGCGCGGCGTCGAGGAACTCCACGTCGGCCGGGCCGGCGCCCTTCTGCGGCCCGAACACCGCGGCGGCGCCACGCTCGCCCACGAGCGGGTTGGTCACGTCGACCGCGAGCCGCCAGCGCACCGCACGCGCCCGCGGGTGCAGACCTGCGAGGTCGAGCGAGGCCACCCGGGCGAGACCCTCGCCTCCGTCGGGGACGTCGGTGCCGTCGTCCGCCAGGAGACGCGCGCCAAGCGCGCGCAGGACACCCGCGCCCCCGTCGGTCGACGCCGACCCGCCCAGGCACACGAGGATCTCCTCGACCCCCGCGTCGAGCGCGGCACGCGCGAGGTCCCCCGTGCCGCGCGTCCCCGCGTGCAAGGGCTGGAGGCGGACGTCGCTCACGGCGGGCAGCCCGCTCGCCTCCGCGAGCTCGACGACCGCGACCGTACCGTCGGCGCTCAGCCCGAGCCGGGCGGTCGCGGGGCGGCCGATCGCGTCGACCGTGTCGACCACGACGGTCCGCACCCCACCACCCGCGGCGAGCGCGTCGAGCGTCCCCTCGCCGCCGTCGGCCACGGGCAGCTCGACCACGTGCGCGTCCGGCGCGACGGACCGCACGCCCGCGGCGAGGCAGCGCGCGACCTCGGCGGCGTCGAGGCTGCCCTTGAAGGAGTCGGGCGCCACGACGACGCGCAGCGCAGGGACGGTCGGATCGTTCGTCGGCGAAGTCACGCGTGAATCGTACGCACCCCCGTGCGGCACCGGCGTCCCACATGCTGCGACGCCGCCCCGGTGTGGGAGCGCGTCCCCTAGGCTCGGCGCCGGCGGGCCACACCCGCCGGTCGGCGCGACGACGCACCGGCCAGCAGTCCCCGCAGCAACGGCGCACGACGGGAGCAGCACATGAGGATCGGTGTCCCTCGCGAGACACGACCGGGCGAACGGCTCGTCGCCGCGACCCCCCGCACGGTCGGACAGCTCGTCGACCTCGGGTACGAGGTCGTCGTCGAGTCCGGCGCGGGCGAGCGCGCCCACCTGGGCGACGAGGCGTTCACGGCCGCCGGAGCGCGCGTCGTCGGCGCGGACGAGGCCTGGGCCGCGGACGTCGTCACCGCGGTCAACCCGCCCGCAGCCTCAGACGTCGCCCGGCTCACGCCCGGCGCGACGCTCGTGTCGATGCTCGGCCCGGCCGCGCACCCCGACCTGGTCGAGTCCCTGCGCGCCCGCGGCGTGACCGCGCTCGCGCTCGACGCGGTGCCGCGCATCTCGCGGGCCCAGGCGCTCGACGTGCTGAGCACGCTCTCGAACGTCGCGGGCTACCGCGCGGTGGTCGAGGCGGCGACGGAGCTCGGCGCGATGTTCTCCGGCCAGGTCACCGCGGCGGGCAAGACGCCGCCCGCGACCGTGTTCGTGATCGGTGCGGGCGTCGCGGGCCTCGCGGCGATCGGCACGGCGGCGAGCCTCGGCGCGCAGGTCCGCGCGTTCGACGTGCGCCCCGAGGTCGGCGAGCAGATCGAGTCGATGGGCGCGACGTTCGTGCAGGCCGCGCAGGCCCAGCAGGAGGTCAGCGCCGACGGCTACGCGAGCGCGCTCACGGCCGAGCAGGAGGCCCTGACCCGCGCGATGTACGCCGAGGAGTCGGCGCGCGCCGACGTCGTGATCACCACGGCGCTCGTGCGCGGCACGGCGCCGACGACCATCACGGCCGACATGGTCGCGGCCATGAAGCCCGGGAGCGTGATCGTCGACCTCGCGGCCTCGGGCGGCGGCAACTGCGAGCTCACGGTGCCGGGCGAGCGCGTCGTGACCGCGAACGACGTCGTGATCGTCGGGGCGACCGACCTCACCTCACGCATGCCGCAGCACACCGCGCAGCTGTTCGGCACGAACGTCGTGCACCTCATGGCCCTGCTGACGCCGGGCAAGGACGGCGTGCTCGTGCTCGACCTCGACGACGTCGTGCAACGCGGCATGACGGTGGCGCACGCCGGCGAGACGCTGTGGCCGCCGCCGCCCGTGCAGGTCTCGGCCGCTCCGGCAGCCGCCGCGCCTGCCCCGGAGCCCGCGCAGGACCCCGCCGAGGTCGAGCGGGCCGCCGCGGAGCAGCGACGCCTGCGCTCGCGCCGCCGCACGGTCGGCGCCACCCTGGCCGCCGTGCTGGTCGTGCTCGCGCTGTCGTTCAGCCCGCCCTCCGTCGTCGGGCACGCGACCGTGCTGATCCTCGCGGTGTTCGTCGGCTACTACGTCATCTCGCACGTCTCGCACTCGCTGCACACCCCGCTCATGGCCCAGACCAACGCGATCTCCGGGATCATCCTGGTCGGCGCTCTGCTGCAGATCGGCAGCGACGACCTGCTCGTGACGGTCCTGGCGTGCGTCGCGGCGACGGTCGCGTCCATCAACATCTTCGGCGGGTTCGCGGTCGCGTACCGGATGCTCGCCATGTTCCGGAAGGGGGCATGAGATGACGTGGACGTCCCTCGCCCAGGCGGTCTACGTGGTCGCCGCCGTGCTGTTCGTGCTCTCCCTCGCCGGGCTCTCGCGGCAGGAGACCGCCAAGCGCGGCAACGTGCTCGGCATGGTCGGCATGGTGCTCGCGCTCGCCGCGACGGTCGCGCTCGCGGCCGACCAGTCCGAGCGGCCCGTCGCCGTGACGCTGACGCTGACCGCCGCGGTGCTCGCGGTGGGCGCGAGCGTCGGGCTGTGGCGCGCGCGCAGCGTCGAGATGACGCAGATGCCCGAGCTCATCGCGATCCTGCACAGCTTCGTGGGCCTCGCCGCGGTGCTCGTGGGCTTCAACTCCTACCTGACCGAGCCGCAGGACCCCGCGCACCTGGTCGAGGTCTTCCTGGGCGTGCTCATCGGCGCGGTCACGTTCACCGGCTCGATCGTCGCGTTCCTCAAGCTCTCGGCGCGCATCAAGAGCTCGCCGCTCACACTCCCGGGCCGCAACTGGCTCAACCTGGGCGCGCTCGTCGCGTCGGCCGGGCTGCTGTGGTGGTTCCTCGCGTCGGGCTCGGTGCTGCCGCTGATCCTCATGACCGTGGTCGCGCTCGCGCTCGGGTGGCACCTGGTCGCGGCCATCGGCGGCGGTGACATGCCGGTGGTCGTGTCGATGCTCAACAGCTACTCGGGCTGGGCCGCAGCCGCCGCCGGGTTCATGCTCAGCAACGACCTGCTCATCATCACGGGGGCGCTCGTCGGCTCGTCGGGTGCGATCCTCAGCTACATCATGTGCACGGCCATGAACCGTTCGTTCGTCTCGGTCATCCTGGGCGGGTTCGGGGCGGACGGCGGGTCGGCGGCGTCGTCCGGCGACGTGACCGGGGAGCACCGCGAGGTCAGGGCCGACGAGGTCGCCCGGATGCTCGCCGACGCCCGCTCGGTCGTCATCACCCCGGGGTACGGCATGGCGGTCGCGAAGGCGCAGTACCCGGTCGCGGACCTCGTGGCGCGGCTGCGCGCGCAGGGCGTCGAGGTCCGGTTCGGGGTGCACCCCGTGGCCGGGCGCCTGCCGGGGCACATGAACGTGCTGCTCGCCGAGGCGCGCGTGCCGTACGACGTGGTGCTCGAGATGGACGAGATCAACGACGACCTCGCCGCGACCGACGTGGTGCTCGTGATCGGCGCCAACGACACCGTGAACCCGGCCGCGCTCGACGACCCGGGCTCGCCCATCGCCGGGATGCCGGTGCTGCGGGTGTGGGAGGCCGCGCAGGTCGTCGTGTTCAAGCGCTCGATGGCGACGGGCTACGCGGGCGTGCAGAACCCGCTGTTCTTCAAGGAGAACACCGCGATGCTGTTCGGGGACGCGAAGGAGCAGGTCGAGGCGATCGTCCGCGAGCTCTGAGGCGTGGCACGGTCTCGTTGACAGTTAGAAGTCAAACAGTTAGAGTTCTAATCATGAGCGAGGACGAGACCCGGTTCGACACGCCCCTCGGCCTGCTGCGCTGGATCAGCTGGGCGCAGATGCAGGCCGGCGAGGAGTGGGTCCGCGAGCGCGGGCTCACCCGGGAGCAGGCCTTCGTGCTCGGCTATCTCGTCAAGAACCCCGGCGCGATCCAGCGCGACATCGCGCAGGTCAGCCGCACGACGCCCGCGAGCGTCTCGAGCCTCCTGCAGGGGCTCGAGCGCCGCGGCCTCGTCGAACGCCGCACCGAGCCCGGCGACGTGCGCAGCAAGCGCGTGCACGCGACCCCCGAGGGGGCCGCGCTCGTCGCCGGGTTCGAACCCGCCGTCGCGGCGATCGAGGAGAAGATCCTCGCGCCCCTCGACGCGACCGAGCGCGCCCAGCTGCACGAGCTGCTGCGCCGGATCACGGCGGCGCTCCCGCCGCCCACGCGCTGACGCGCCCTGATGCTGCCCGTTCTCAGTCGCTGACCGTTCCCCGACCGCCCCGCGCGGCCGCACCACCCTCACCCCACATCGCCATGCCCTGACGCGCCGCTCCCCCGGCGTGCGCCGCGGCCTGCCCGGATGGAGCACGCCATGACCTCCCTCACCCCTGAGACACACGCCCCTGAGACACACGCCCCTGCGACACCTGCAGCCAAGGCCCCTGCCCCGGGCACCAACCGCTGGTACCTGTCGACCGCGCCGATCCTCAGCGCTCTCGCACACCTGTGCATCCCTATGGCCGCCGCGATGATCGTCGGCGCGCTCTACAACGTCATCAACGCAGGGTTCGTCGGCTCCCAGCACGACACCGCGCTGCTCGCCGCGATCACGCTCGGCACCCCGCTCCTCGGCCTCGTGATGGGGGTCGGCGGCATGTTCGGCGTCGGCGGCGGCGCGCTCGTCTCGCGCCTGCTCGGCGAGTCCGAGCAGGACCCGTCCCGGGCGGCCGGCATCCGCGGCGTCACCTCGACGTCGTTCTGGGGCGCCGTCGCCACGGGCGCCGCGCTCGCCCTCGGCGGCCTGCTGCTGCTCGACCCGCTCGTGTCGCTCCTGGGCGCCGACGCCGCGACGCAGGACGCCACGACGTCGTACGTCATGGTCATGCTGCTGTTCGTCCCCGTGCTCGCAGGGGCGTTCTGCCTCGAGCAGCTCGTGCGCGCCGAGGGCGCCGCGCGGCAGGTCATGGTCGCGCTCGTGGGCTCGGCGGTGCTCAACGTGCTGCTCGACGCGCTCCTGATCCTCGTGCTGCACCAGGGCGCCGCGGGCGTGGCGCTCGCGACAGGCCTGTCCAACCTCGCGGTCGTCGGCTACTTCGCGCTGTGGCTGCACCGTCACAGCGAGCACACGAGCCTCGCCCCGCGCTGGTTCACCCTCGCGCCGACCGTGCTGCGGCCGGTGCTGGGCGTCGGCAGCAGCGAGCTGCTCCAGTCCGGGTTCCTGATCGTCACGTCGCTCGTGCTCAACAACCTCGCCGCAGCCTACGGCGACGGCCCGCTCGCGGCGATGGGCGTCGCGGTGCGCATCGCGCAGGTCCCCGAGTTCCTCGTCATGGGCGTCACGCTCGGCGTGCTGCCGCTGCTCGCCTACACGTTCGGCAAGGGCGACCGTGCGCGGATGCTCGCGGCACTGCGCGCCTCGGCACTCACGGTCGGAGCGGTCGTGCTGGTGTTCTCGACCACCGTGCTCGTGCTGCGCGAGCAGGTCTTCTCGATCTTCTCCGACGACGCCTCGTTGCTCTCGATCGGGGTCACGATCCTCACCGCCCAGCTCGTCGCGACCGTCGTCAACGGGTTCACCGGCCTCATGACGTCGCTGTTCCAGGCGACCGGGCGCGCGACGTCCGCGGTGACGATGTCCCTCGCGCAGGGCGTGCTGTTCATCCCGATCGTGCTGCTGGGCGACCACCTGTTCGGGATGCCCGGCATCATCTGGGCGCTCACGGTGACCGAGATCCTGGTGTTCGTCGTCGGTCTCGTGATGCTCGCGGTCTCGCGCCGCGGGATCGAGCGCGACCTCGCCGACGGGACCCCCGAGCGCGCGGAGGCCGTGCTCGAGACGGCCGGCTGACTCCCGCGCGGGCCGCGAGCTCGGCGCGCGGGCGGGCCAGGTCAGCCGCAGCCCACCGCTTGTGGTCCGCAGGTGCGCGGACGGAGCTCCGAGACCGGCGCACCGTCGACGATCCTGGACGGCGCAGCGGAGTCGCCGTACGGCGACACGAGTACCCGTCCGCGCCCGTCAGTGCCCGTCAGTACCCGTCAGTACCCGTCAGTACCCGCGCAGCTTGTCCGTCAGGCGTTGCAGCTCGGCGAGCTCGTCGTCGTCGAGCACCGCGCCCACGGCCGCGTCGATCGAACGCACGTGCCGACGGCCGATGCGCTTCTGCAGGCGCGAGCCCTCGGCGGTCAGCGCGACCACGGTGCCGCGGGCGTCGTCGGGCGCGGCGCGGCGCTCGACCAGACCGCGCTCGGCGAGACGGTCGACCATGCGGCTCAGCGACGGCTGGCTCAGCAGGATCCGTTCGTTGACGTCGCGCAGCCGGGCGGCGGCGTCCGGGAAGGTCGAGAGCGTGAACAGCACGTCGTACTCGCGCAGGCTCAGCTCGTCCCAGACGTCCTCGGCCTGGAACCTGCGCATGAGCGCGACCTGCGCGCGGAACAACGACTCCCAGGCCGCGGCGGAGCGGTGCGCGCGCGGCGTCAGCGCGGCGTCGTCGGGCAGGTCGGTCGACATGAGCCGATCCAACCACGGCACCGCGCGCCGGGGCGGGCTACCGCCCGAGCCGGCGCTCGCGCAGCGAGAACGCGCGCAGGGCGCGCAGGTAGTCGACGCGCCGGAAGTCGGGCCAGTGCGCCTCGCAGAAGTAGAACTCGGACTGCGCGCTCTGCCACAGCAGGAACCCGCTGAGCCGCTGCTCGCCCGAGGTGCGGATCAGCAGCTCCGGGTCGGGCTGACCCTTGGTGTACAGGTGGGCCTGGATGTGGTCGACGTCGACGATCTCGGCGACGTCCTCGAGCGAGCGCCCCTCGGCGGCCTGCTCGCGCAGGAGGTCGCGCACGGCGTCCGCGATCTCGTGCCGGCCGCCGTAGCCGATGGCCACGTTGACCTCGAGGCCCGCAACGTCGAGCGTGCTCTGCTCGGCCTCGCGCAGCGCGACCGCGACGCGCTCGGGCAGCAGGTCGATGCGACCCACGACGCGCACGCGCCAGCGCCCGCTCGCGGCGAGCGAACGCACGGCGTCCTCGATGATCGGCAGCAGCGCCGCGAGCTCCTGCGGCGAGCGCGAGAGGTTGTCGGTCGAGAGCATCCACAGCGTCACGACCTCGATGCCGAGCTCCTCGCTCCAGCCGAGGAAGTCCGCGATCTTGTCGGCGCCCCGGCGGTGCCCGTGCGCCGCGGGCTCGCCGAACGACTTGGCCCAGCGCCGGTTCCCGTCGAGGATCACCCCGACGTGGCGGGGCATCTCGGACGCGTCGATCGACGCCGCGAGCCGCCGCTCGTAGAGGTTGTACAGCGGGTGGGGCAGGCGCACGGCGTTCCTTCGGTCGTCCGGTGGATCGGGGCAACGGTACCGGAGCGCCGCGCGCCGCCGGACGACGTCGGGCAGGCTGGCACACAACATTCACACCGGGGGTCGCAAACCTACGGTGGCGTAACCTACGATTCCGTAGGTAGGGGTCGGCACGCGCCCCCGACGACGCGAGGAGCACCGTGAACGACGAGAACCGCGAGAGCGCACCGGAGACCCTGCGCGAGGTCGTCGCGGACGTCGCTGCGGCCGTCAAGCCCCGCCTGCGCGGCTGGATCCACGCGGGTACGTTCCCGCTCGCGCTCGTCGCGTCGATCGTGCTCGTCGTCCTCGCCCCCACCACGGCCGGCAAGGTCTCGTGCGCGGTGTTCGGCGTCAGCGCGTGCCTGCTGTTCGGCACGAGCGCCGTCTACCACCGCGGCACCTGGTCGCCCCGCGTCGCCGCCGTGCTGCGGCGCGCCGACCACTCGAACATCTTCCTGATCATCGCCGGCACCTACACCCCGCTCGCGGTCCTGCTGCTCCCCCCGGACACCGCCCGGATCCTGCTGATCGTCGTGTGGTCCGGCGCCCTGCTCGGGCTCGCCGCACGCATCGTGTTCCTCAACGCACCCCGCTGGGTCTACGTGCCCATCTACGTCGCGCTCGGCTGGGTCGCCGTGTGGTTCCTGCCCGAGTTCGGCCGCGCCGGCGGCCCCGCCGTCATGTGGCTCGTGATCGCTGGCGGGCTCGCCTACACGCTCGGCGCCGTCGTCTACGGCATCAAGCGGCCCAATCCGAGCCCGCGCTGGTTCGGGTTCCACGAGGTGTTCCACTCGCTGACGGTGGTCGGGTACGTCTGCCACTTCACGGCGATCGCGCTCGCGGTCGCCGCGACGAGCTGATCCGGCCGCACCGCAATTCGTTGTCCCTCAGAGCGTGATCGCTGCGACGATCGACCCGTGCGAGAGACCATCACGACCATGGCCGGCCGGCTCGTCGACGTCCCGGGCGTCGTCGGCGTCATGCTCGGCGGCAGCCGCGCCCGCGGCGAGCACCGACCCGACTCCGACTGGGACCTCGGCGTCTACTACCGCGGGCCGCTCGACCTCGACGCGCTGCAGGCGCTCGCCGGGCCAGAGGTCGAGATCGCCGGGCCGGGGTCGTGGGGTCCGTGGGTCGACGGCGGCGCCTGGCTGGTCGTCGACGGCACCCCCGTCGACTGGATCCTGCGGGACCTCGACCGCGTCGAGCAGGTCTGGGCCGACTGCCGCGCGGGCCGCTTCGAGGTGGGCACCCAGGTGGGGCACCCGCTCGGGTTCTGGTCGCCCTGCTACGCCGGGGAGGTCGCGCTCGGGCAGGTCCTCGCCGACCCGACGGGCACGCTGACCGACCTCCGGGCGTCAGCCCGCTACCCCGAGCCGCTGCGCGAGGCCCTCGTCGCCGCGGCGTGGGAGGCGTCGTTCCTCGTCGGCTCCGCGACCAAGGGCGCCGCCCGCGCCGACACCCTCTACGTCGCGCTCTGCCTCGCGCGCGCCGTCGGCGTGCTCGTGCAGTCGCTGCACGCCGCGCACGGCCGGTGGTGCCTCAACGAGAAGGGCGCGCTCGACGTCGCCGGAGCCCTGCCCGGCACACCGCCGGGCTTCGCCGACCGCGCACGTGCCCTGCTCGGCACCCTCGGGAGCACGCCGGAGCAGCTCGCCGCGACCGTCGAGGCCGCGCGCACGCTCGTCGACGAGGTGCGTGCGGGGCTGCCTCAGCCCCGCGGCACGACCGCGTAGCGCCGGTTCGCGAGCGACGGGTTGCGCTCGCGCACCGCGGCGAGCTCGGCCGGGTCGAGGTCGGCCGTGCGGATCTCGGGGTCGGTCCCGAGCTCGAGACCCACCTCGCCGTCCGGGCCGACGAGCAGCGACCGGCCCGTGACACCCCGGCCCACCTGCCCGACCGCCACGACGACCGCCGTGTTCTCGATCGCCCGCGCCCGCGCGAGCGTGCGCCACTGGTCGGCCTTGCCCGGCCCCGCGGCCCACGCCGCAGGCACGAGCAGGACGTCGGCCCCGGCGTCGACGAGCCGGCGCGCCGACTCGGGGAACCGCAGGTCGTAGCAGGTCATGACGCCGAACCGCAGCTCGCCGACGTCGAGCACGAGCGGCGGGGCGTCCACCGGACCGGGCTCGAGGCGGTCGGACTCGCGGTGCCCGAACGCGTCGTAGAGGTGCACCTTGCGGTAGGCGCCTACGAGCTCGCCCGTCGCGTCGACCGCGACCACCGCGTTGACCGCGCGATCCGGGGACGCGCCCGGGAGCGTCGTCCCCGCGACCACCGCGGTGCCGTGCGCGCGGGCCTTCTCGCGCAGCATCGTCACGAACGGCCCGTCGAGCGGCTCGGCGTGCTCGCGCCCCACCCCGGCGGGGTCGTACCCCGAGGCGTACTCGGGCAGCACGAGCAGCTGCGAGCGCACGGCGGCGGCCGTGCGGAACGCGGTCGCCACGACGTGCCGGTTCGCGGCGTGGTCGTCCGAGACCGCGAGCTGCCCGAGCGAGACCCGCACGCTCACGTCAGGCCCGCCCCGCCGGCGGGTCGTCGGTGCCGGACGGGTCGTCGGTGCCGGAGGCGTCGCCGCCGTCACGAGCCTTGCCGTCCCGGCCCTCGCCCTCACCGTCGGACGACGGACCGGCCGCGGCACCGTCGTCCGCCCCCGTCGTCGTCGTGGGAGCGTCGCTCAGCGCCTCGGCCGAGGCCGCGACCTCCCGCTCGCGGCGCACGCGGTCGTTGTGCGTCGCGCGCCGCATGTGCTTGGTCATCGACAGGAACAGGAACACCGCGGCGACCGCGACCGCGAAGATCGCGAGGAACCCGACGAGGCCCGGCGAGACCTGGTACGGGTCGAGCTGGGGCTGGAGCGGGTCGGGCGACCCGCTCGGGGACGGCGTGGGCGTGACCGCCGCGAGCCCGGAGAGCAGGCTCGCCGTCGCGTGCGCGATCATGCGGCGTCGCCCGGACGCAGGCCCGCGAACAGGTCGGTCTCGTACTCGCCGTCGGCGCGGTCGACGCGCACGCGGGACTCCGCGAGCTCGTACTCCTCCCACGGCCAGACCTCGAGCTCGAAGTCGCGCGGGATCGCGAAGAAGAACCCGGCGGGGTCGATCTGCGTCGCGTGCGCGCGCAGGGCCGCGTCGCGCTGGTCGGTGAAGCCCGCGATCTCGATGCGCGTGGTGACCTCGCGCTCGGGGATCTCGCGCGCCTCGCGGCGCTCGACCCACTCGCCGAACGGCGACTCGATGCCCGCCGCGACGCACGCCTCGTGCACCGCACGGATGCGGTTCATCGAGAAGTCGTGGTTGTAGTAGAGCTTGCTCGGGGTCCAGGCCGGCGCCCCGCCGTCCACCACGTAGCGCTCCGGGTCGCCCGCCGCGGCGAACGCCTCGAACGACACGTCGTGGCACTTGATGTGGTCGGGGTGCGGGTACCCGCCCGACGGGTCGTACGTCGTGATGACGTGCGGGCGGAACTCGCGCACGAGCTCGACGAGCGGCGCGGCCGCCTCCTCGAGCGGCACGAGGCCGAAGCAGCCCTCGGGCAGCGGCGGCAGCGGGTCGCCCTCGGGCAGCCCGGAGTCGACGAACCCGAGCCAGTGCTGGCGCACGCCGAGCGCGGCGGCGGCAGCGGCCATCTCGTCGCGGCGCAGCGCCGCCATCTCCTCGGGCGTGCCGGGGGCCTCGCCGAACGACGGGTTGAGGATGTCGCCGCGTTCGCCGCCCGTGCAGGTCACGACCAGCACCTCGACCCCCTCGGCCGCGTAGCGCGCGGTGGTCGCGGCACCCTTGCTCGACTCGTCGTCGGGGTGCGCGTGCACCGCCATGAGTCGCAGCGGGTCGCCGCCTGCGGTCGTGGGTGCTGCGGGGGCCTGCTCGGCCACGGTGTCCTCCTCGGGTCCGGAGCGCCCGATGATCGGGGCGCGACGAAGGTCAGGCACAATGATCGCGCACCCTGCACCGCCCCGCGTACCCGCACGAGCACTGGTTGATCACATGGACCGCAGCACGCCCGACCCCGAGACCACCGACCAGCACGCGCCCGGCGCCGAGGCTCCCGCGCCGGCCCTGCCCGCGGGCCGCTACGGCGTCGCCCCCGGCTCGCGCCCGGGCCTGCGGGTCGGACGACGCGTGGTCAGCTGGTACGCGGTCGCGATCACGGTCTTCTGCGTGCTGGGCACGGCCGTGGTCGCGTGGATCGCGGTCGACAACGCGACCGGCTCGGTCGAGTGGAAGGGCTACGGGTTCGAGGTCGTCTCGCCCGAGCAGGTCGACGTCACGTTCGACGTGACCATGGAGCCCGGGTCGGTCGCGACCTGCACGATCGACGCGATGAACCCGTCGTTCGCGCAGGTCGGGTCGATCGACGTCACCGTCGGACCGAACGAGGCCCGCACCGCGCGCTACACCGTGAGTGTCGCGACGTCCGAGGAGGCCACGACCGGGAACGTGACGGTCTGCGACCTGGCCGACTGAGGCCCGGGCGGGCGCGTTCCGGGGACGGCACCTCGCCCTCGGTCGAGCCCGATGCCGCGCGAGCGTCACGTTCCGGCCCTCTCATGGACTCCGGAAGGGGCCCGATCGTGGCGCTCGCTGCTGGTGGGCAGGCACGAACGGGCGTGTCGGACCGCGGACGCGCGGTCCCCGCACCGTGCCCGAACACGCCCGGGACCGGCGCTCCGCCGCGCCGATCCGCCGATTTGGTACCCTGTGGGATTCCGACGCCGCCCCTGACGTGGCCGACGACCGCTGACGAGCGGGGCCACGCGGCGCACCTGCGCCATCGACCGGACCGGACGGGCACCCACCCGCACGACCGCGAGAGCGCGCGCCCCGACGCATCATCTGAAAGGAGCGACCCGTGACCGAGACCCCTGTCACCTGGCTGACCCAGGAGGCGTACGACCGCCTGAAGTCCGAGCTGGACCAGCTGTCCGGCGAGGGCCGTGTCGAGATCGCCGAGCGCATCGCCGCCGCGCGCGACGAGGGCGACCTCAAGGAGAACGGCGGCTACCACGCCGCGCGCGAGGAGCAGGCCAAGAACGAGGCACGCATCCGTGAGCTCACCGAGAAGCTCCGCAGCGTGCAGATCGGCACGCCCGCGGACGACGGCCTGGTCGAGCCCGGCATGGTCGTGACCGCGAACGTCGCGGGCGACCCCATGACGTTCCTGCTCGGCTCGCGCGAGATCGGCGAGGGCACCGACCTCAAGGTCTACTCGCCGACCTCCCCGCTGGGTGCCGCGATCAACGGCAAGTCCGTGGGTGACACCACGTCGTACGCCGCCCCGAGCGGCGCCGAGATCGCGGTCGAGATCCTCGAGGCCAAGCCCTACGCGGGCTGACCCCACCCGCACCGACGACGGCCGGTGACCGCGCCCCCGAGGCGCTGGTCACCGGCCGTCGTCGTCCCCGGAGCCGATCAGGTCGCGACCACCCGGTAGCCGGCGGCGCGGAGCCGGTCGACCACGAGGTCGCAGTGCTCGGGCCCCTTGGTCTCGAGCTGCATCTGCACCCACGCCTCGTCGATCGACAGGTCGATGTCGGTGCGCGCGTGGTCGATGTGCATGATGTTCCCGCCCGCGCCCGCGATGGCCTCGAGCAGCCCGGCAAGAGCGCCAGGTCGGTCGTCGAGCCGCACACGCAGCTGCAGGTAGCGGCCCGCGGCGGCGAGACCGTGCCGCAGCGCGCGCAGCAGCACGAGCGGGTCGACGTTGCCGCCCGAGAGCACGGGCACGACCGTCCCGCCGCCGCTGAACGCCGCAGGGTCGGCCAGGAGCGCCGCGACGCCCACGGCCCCCGCGGGCTCGACCACGAGCTTGGCGCGCTCGGCGACCATGAGCAGCGCGCGCGACGTCTCCTCCTCGGTCACGGTGCGCACCTCGACGCCCAGGCGGTCGAGCGCCTCGAACGTGACCCGGCCGGGCGTCCCGACCGCGATGCCGTCGGCCATCGTCGACTGCAGGCGCACGCTCGTGGGCCGACCCGCCTCGAGCGACACCGGCCACGACGCGGCCCGCACGGCCTGCACCGCGACGACCCGCACGTGCGGCGCACGCTCCGCGAGCGCCGTCGCGATCCCGGCCACGAGACCGCCGCCGCCGAGCGGGACGAGGACGGTGCCGACGTCCGGCACCTGCTCGAGGATCTCGAGGCCCACGGTCCCCTGGCCCGCGATGACGTCGACGTGGTCGAAGGGGTGGATCATGACGGCGCCCGTGCGCTCGGCCTCGCCCGCGGCGGCGGCGAGGGCCTCGTCGACGGTCGACCCGACGAGCCGGACCTCGGCGCCGTACTCGCGCGTCGCGGCGACCTTGGGCAGGGCGGCGTCCTCGGGCATGTAGACAACGGCGCGGATGCCGAGCTCGGCGGCGCCGAGCGCGACGCCCTGCGCGTGGTTGCCCGCGCTGGCCGCGACCACGCCGCGCGCCTTCTCGGCGTCGCTCAGCCGGGCCATGCGCACGTACGCGCCGCGCACCTTGAACGAGCCGGAGCGCTGGAGGTTCTCGCACTTGAGCAGCACGCGCACGCCCGCGAGCTCGCTCAGGGCGCGCGTGGTGTGCACGGGGGTGCGGTAGGCGACGCCGTCGAGGGTGCGGGCGGCGTCCTCGACGTCGGCGAGGGTCGCAGGGTGGACGGCGGGGCTCACCGACGTCGTCCGGGCGGGGCCTTGCGCTGCGCGCGAAGGTCATCCTCGACGTCCTGCACGACGCGGGCCGGCGCGGACGCGACGGTATGCCCGCGGACCACGACGTGGTCGTCCGTGCCGAGCTCGGGGAACTTGTCGTGCCCGTGGAAGTACAGGATCACGGTGTTGAGCACCGCGGCGACGGGCACGGCGAACAGCGCGCCGACGATCCCGGCGGTGAACCCGCCCGCGGCGACCGCGAGCAGCACCGCGACCGGGTGCAGCGACAGCGCGTGGCCCATGAGGAACGGCTGCAGCACGTGCCCCTCGATCTGCTGCACGAGCAGCACCACGCCCAGCATGATCAGCGCCGTGACCCAGCCGTTCGCGACGAGCGCGACGAGCACCGCGACGGTGCCGCTCAGGAGCGCACCGACGATCGGGACGAACGCGCCCATGAACACCAGGATCGCGAGCGGCACCGCGAGCGGGACCCCGAGGATCGCCGCACCGACGCCGATGCCGACCGAGTCGACGAACGCGACCAGGATCTGCGTGCGCGTGTACGCCGAGAGGGTCACGAAGCCGCGGCGACCCGCCTGGTGCACGGAGTCGCGCGAGCGCTCGGGCAGCAGGCCCACGACCCAGCCCCAGATCATCCGCCCGTCGTACAGGAAGAAGAACGTGCAGAACAGCGCGATGACGGCGCCCGCGAGGACGTGCCCGACCGTCGTGGCGGCGCCCAGCGCGCCCGAGACGACCGGGCCGTCCGAGCCGAGGAACTGCGACGAGAAGTCGTCGAGGTAGCCGCTGAGGTCGGAGGCGTTGATGTGCAGCGGCGGGCCCGAGAGCCACGACAGGAACTCGTCGAACCCGGCCTTCGCCTGGTCGGCGAGGTCCTGGAACCCTGCGACGATCGTGCTGCCCGCGAGCACGATCAGGCCGATCACGAGCAGCAGCGTGCCGATCAGCGCGGTGCCCGCCGCGAGGCTGCGGCCGAACCGCAGACGCCGCTCCAGGAACAGCTTGACCGGCATGAGCAGCACCGTGAGCAGCACCGCGACCGCGACCGGCACGGCGATGACCTCGACCTTGGCGAGCAGGAAGAACCCGACGGCGACCGCCACCACGATCAGCAGCAGGTTCCACGACCACGCGGCCGCGGTGCGCACCGACGGCGGCAGCGCGTTCGTGCCGTGCAGCACCTGCTCGGTGGCGTCGGGCGCAGGCAGGGGCGCGGTGGGCGGGGTCGGCCGGGAGCGGCCCCGGCGACGCATCACGAGGCACCCCCGGAGGTCGCCGGCAGCACGCGGGCGGGTCGGCATGGGTTCACCCCGACAGGGTACGGCCGGGGCGCGCGACCCGCGCGGAGCCTCGCGGGAACACCCGCCGACCGGACCGCGTTGCGCAGGTGTGCGCCGGCGACCCGGCCGGCGGCACGTACGGAGGTCATCAATGTTCGAGGCACTGTTCGGCTCGTCGCTCAAGACCCAGATGGTCGCCCCCGAGAAGGCGCTCGCCGGCCGGGACACCCCGCCCGACGTCGTCCCCGGCACGCACGCCGTGCTCGGCACCCCGCTCCAGGGCCCGTGGCCCGAGGGCACGCGCGTGATCTACCTCGGCCTCGGCTGCTTCTGGGGCGCCGAGAAGGCGTTCTGGCAGCTCCCCGGCGTCGTGACGACGGCGGTCGGGTACCAGGGCGGGTACACCCCGCACCCCACCTACGAAGAGGTGTGCACGGCCCGCACCGGGCACACCGAGACCGTCATGGTCGCGTACGACCCGCAGGTCGTCTCGGACGCCGAGATCCTGCGCGCGTTCTGGGAGGAGCACGACCCGACCCAGGGGTTCCGCCAGGGCAACGACGTCGGCACGCAGTACCGCTCGGCCGTGTACTGGACCACGCCCGAGCAGGAGAAGGTCGTGCGCGAGACGCACGAGACGTTCGCCGCGAAGCTCGCCGCGAGCGGGTACGGCGCGATCACGACCGAGCTGCGCCCGGCCGACGAGGCCGGGCAGTTCTACTACGCCGAGGGGTACCACCAGCAGTACCTGCACAAGAACCCCGCTGGCTATTGCCCGACGCACTCGACGGGCGTCGCCTGCCCCGTGCCGGCCGAGGGCTGACGGCGCGTCGCCGGGCTGCGGCACCAGGAATCACGTCGCAGCCCGGCACGCGCGGGTGCCACACTCGGACCGTGCACAGGAGCGCCCCGGCAGACGCGGCAGCGGTGAGCGCCGCCCACGCGCTTGCCTGCATCCGGTCGGACCGGTGGCACATGGTCGCCGCCCTGCACGATGCCCCGGAGGGACGCGTATCCCGAAGCAGATCAAGATCATGAACGAGTACGCCGTCACGTGGCCCCTGTGGAACGAGGCGGGGCCCGCCGAACCTGGCGAGCTCCCGGTGTCCGAGTCGACGTCGGCGAGGCTCCGGTCCTGGGCGCGCCTGTTCAACGACCACTCCGACTGGGAGTCCGGCTGGGACGACACCGAGCTGGTCGAGCCGCACCGGCTCGAGGCGCACACGCTGCTTCGTCTGGTCCAGGACGAGGTGGGTGACGGCGACGACGTGCGCCTGCACCTCTGGGAGACCGACCTCTAGAGCCCGGCGACCGAGGCCCCGCGCGCTCGCCGGGTCCCCGTCATCGGGAGACCCGGCGAGCGTACGGTCCGGTCAGCAGGTCAGGCCGGAGCCCGGCGCGACGCCCAGCACCTCGACGATGCGCTCGTAGCGCGCGACGCGGCTCGCGACCGACGCCGGGTTGCCGCCGTCGCACTCGAGCGCCCCGTTGAGCGAGTTGATGGTCTGGCCGAACCCGGCGCCGCTGACCATCGCCTCGTGCGACGTCATGACGCCGGGGCCGTTCTGCGTGTTCCAGTACCAGAGCGCGGTCGCCCAGGCGACGGCCGGGTCGCGCTCGACGAGCCACGGGTCGTTCAGCAGGTCGAGGCCGAGGGACTTGCCGGCGGCGTCGTAGTTGAAGTTCCAGCTGAACATGATCGGCCCGCGGCCGTAGTACGCCTCCTGGCCCGCGGGGCAGCCGAACGGCTGGGAGTAGTCGCACTTGATCCAGTAGTTGGCCGCGTTGATCTCCTTGACGTACCGCAGCCCGACCGACTCGAAGTCGGCGTGCGTGAGGAACGCGGCGGCCTCCTGCGTGCGGGTCGTGCGCGTGCCCGTGCTCGCGAACTGCGGGTAGGCGTTGAGGGCCTCGACGAGACCCTCGTAGGTGTAGAACGGGTCGCGGTTCGGGAAGATCTCGTCGAACTGCTCGGCGCTCACCACGAAGTCCGAGGTGCCCCCGGTGCACGCCCCGGCGTCGACCCACACCGACGTCGTGCCCGGCGTCTCGCGCTGGGTCCACCACCGCGCGGTCCAGTTGTGCCCGTGGTGCGAGACGACGCTCCCCCCGCCGTACGCCGTCGTCTCCCCGAACCCGGGGGCGCAGGTGGCGGACGCCGCAGCCGGGCTCGGTCCCGAGGGCGCGGCGCTCGCCGCGGCGGGGACGAGAGCGACCGCCGTGAGCGCGGCGAGCGCGGCGGCGACGATGCGGGTCGCGCGTCGGCGGCCAGCGCCGACCCTGATCGTCAGGCCCGTGCTCGTCAGGCCGGTGGTCGTCAGGCTCGTGGTCGTTCGGTCGGTCCTGCGCATGCTGGAACCCCCTGGTTCGTCGTGGCGCCTCGTCGCGCCGTCCGCCAGGGTACCTACCGCACTATCGGCCGCAACCCGGCATCGGGAATCAACCAGACATCGGACATCGACCAGACATCACCAGGGCGACCAGACTTGCCGTGACGCACCGGTGGGGTGCGGTCGACGACCGCACCCCACCGGGTGTCGCTGCTCTCGCGGGGTCAGCGCCCGAACGAGCTCAGCATCTTGAGGATCTGCGCGATGAGCGCGTTGATCGCTGCCTGCACATCGAACTTCGCGGGCTTGAGCGGCGTCGCGGGGGTCGTGACCGCGGCGGGCGCGTTGTCGACCGTGACCTCGACGGTCGCGCTCGACTTGTTGCCGACCGCGTCGTACGAGGTCACCTTGACCTGCGTGCGCGCACCGTCGACGAGCGCCGTGGTGTCGACCGTGAAGCCGAACTCGTTCGAGCCCGTGAACCACTGGCCCGACTTCTTGGCCCACGTGCCGTCGACGATCTGGTCGATCTCGACGTAGGTGCGCTCGGGGTGCGCCTCGACCTGCGACACGTCGAACGTGTGCGTGCCGCTGACCGTGCTCGCGGCCGGGACCGTGATCGCGGGGGCGGTGTTGTCGACGACGACCTCGGTCGACGCGCCGGACTTGTTGCCCGCCGCGTCGTACGACGTGACCTTGAGCTGCGTGCGCGCACCGTCGACGAGCGCGGTCGTGTCGACCGTGAACGCGAGGTCGTTGGTGCCGGTGAACCACTGGCCGGCCTTCTTGACCCACTTGCCGTCGACGATCTGGTCGATCTCGACGTAGGCGCGCTCGGGGTGCGCCTCGACCTGCGACACGGCGAACGTGTGCGTGCCGCCCACGAGGACCGGGCCCGCGGGGACCGAGATCACGGGGGCGGCGTTGTCGACGACGACCTCGACGGTCTTGGACACGCGGTGGCCCGCGGCGTCGACCGACGTGACCTTGAGCTGCGTGCGCACGCCGTCGGCGAGCGTCGCGGTGTCGACCGTGAAGCCGAGGTCGTTGACGCCCTCGAAGCGCTGACCGACCTTCTTGACCCACTTGCCGTCGGCGCCGATCTGGTCGATTTCGACGTACGACCAGTCCGGGTTGGCCTCGACCTGCGAGACGGCGAACGTGTGCGTTCCGCTCACGAGCACCGGGCCCGCCGGGACCGACAGCACGGGCGCGGTGTCGTCGACCGTGATGGTGCGCTCGGCGCCGCCCCAGTTGTCCGACGTGTCGTGCGCGCCGGCGCGGATCGTGTAGACCCCCTCGGGCAGACCTGCGGGGAGCTTCCAGCCGCCGTTCCACGCCGCCGAGGCGAGCGCGGTCGTGGCGGACGTCGAGCCGATGTTCTTGAAGAACCCGCCGTCCTTGTAGTACAGGTTCGCGGCGACGCGGCGCAGGCTCGTGTCGTCCGACGCGTCGATCTGGACGTCGCCCGCGGCGGCGCTCGTGACGACGGCGTCGGTCTCGGGCGTGACGATGCGCACGACCGGGCGGGTCGTGTCGGCGACCTTCTCGACCTCGAGCGTGAACGTCACGGTCGTGGAGTTGCCGAGCACGTCGGACACCACGAGCGTGTTGAGGCCCTCGACCGCACCGAACGTGCCGGGCTTGACCCCGTTGAGGTCGGACCACGCGTTGTCCGTGAGGTTCTTCTCGACGCCGTTGAGCGTGAGGCGGTCAACCTTGTTCGCGTCGTGCAGCTTGAACGACACGTTCCGGTAGACGCCGTCCGTGCCGTCCGACTCGGGCTTGACCGTGACCTCGGGGCCGGTCGTGTCGAGCGTGAACGTGACGGTCGTGGAGTTGCCCGCGACGTCGAACAGCACGAGCGTGTTGAGGCCCTCGACCGCGCCGAACGCGCCCGGCTTGACCCCGTTGAGGTCGGACCAGACGTTGTCCGTGAGGTCCTTCTCGACGCCGTTGAGCGTCAGACGGTCGACCTTGTTCGCGTCGTGCAGCTTGAACGACACGTTCCGGTAGACGCCGTCCGCACCCTCGGCGCCGTCCTTGACGGTCGCGTCCGGGCCGGTCGTGTCGAGCGTGAACACGAGCGTGGTCGCGTTGCCGAGCGCGTCGGTCACGACGAGCTTGTTGAGTCCCTCGACCGCACCGAACGTGCCGGGCTTGACGCCGTTGAGGTCGGACCAGACGTTGTCCGTGAGGTCCTTCTCGACGCCGTTGAGCGTCAGACGGTCGACCTTCGCGCCGTCGTGCAGCTTGAACGACACGTTCCGGTAGACGCCGTTCGCGCCGAGCGCGCCGTCCTTGACGGTGACCTGCGGCCCCGTCGTGTCGAGCGTGAACACGAGCGTGGTCGCGTTGCCGAGCGCGTCGGTCACGACGAGCGTGTTCGCGCCCTCGACCGCGCCGTAGACGCCGGGCTTGACGCCGTTGAGGTCGGACCACTGGTTCGCGGTGACCGGCTTGGGCGTGCCGTTGAGCGAGAGGCCGACGACCTTGTCGGCGTCGTGCAGCTTGAACGAGACCGAGCGGTAGCGGCCGTCCGTGCCGACCGACTCGGACTTGACGTCGATCGACGGGCCGGACGACTCGGCGGCGACGGCGGCGGGGGCGGCGACGATCCCGAACGCGGTCACGCAGGTGGCGGCGAGGGCGGTCGGCCCGAGCCAGAGCTTGCGACTGATGGGCATGGAGACTCCGTGCTGGCGGTGTGCAGAGGTAGTTGACGATTGAATCGTCAGTAGCACACTAACGAGCGGCACCCACACGGTTGCTCCCGGCAGCGGGTGAAAAGGGCGGCGTTGCGCGAATTCTCCGCTGACCGGCCGTAACGATCCCGTAACGACGGGTCAGCGGCCGCGGCGCGCGGCCCCGCCCTTGCCCGCGGGGCCGCCCTTGCCGCGCTTCGCGGCACCCTTCAGCCCGCCCTTGGCGCCCTTGGCCCCGCCCTTCACGCCGGACTTGGCGCCGGACTTGGCGCCGGACTTGGCCCCGGCCTTGCCGGACGGGCGCGGCCCGCCCTCGGCCCGGTACTGCGCCTTGCCCTGGGCGGCCCGCCGCGCCGCGGCGGTACGGGCGCCGGGCGACGCCGGCGCCTCGCCCCGGCCGCGCGCCGCACCCTTCTCCGGCGCCACGGTGCCCGCCGCCGCCTGCTGCTGCGCTCGCGGGCCGCGCGAGCTGTTCGCGGTGCGCCCCCGCACGATCCCGACGAGCTCCTGCACCAGGTCGGTCGTGCGGTCCGTCGCCCAGCCGAGCCCGACCGGCGCGAGCGGACCGTCCGCGACCTCCCGGTAGGTCACGTCCTTGCGGTGGTGCAGCCGCGCGAGCGACTTCGGCACCACGAGCACCCCGACGCCCGCGGCGACGAGCTCGACCGCGTCGGCCGTCGTCGCAGGACGCTCGGCGGCCGGCAGCCCCGGACGCTCGGGCGCGGCCGACGACGCGCCGTCGTCCGGGGCGCCGCCCTCCGCCCACGCGAGCACCGCGTCCAGCGGGTCGAGCACGATCTCGTCGTCGAGGTCCGCGAGCTCGACCTGCTCGTCCTCCTCGAGCGCCGCCAGCGTGTGCTCGCGCGAGACGACGACGACCGGCACCTCCGCGTACAGCGCGACCGCGCTCATGCACGAGCGGTCCACCGGGAGCCGCAGCAGCGCCGCGTCGAGGTCGCCCGCGAGCAGGTCCGCGCCCACGGCGTCGGCGCCCACGGGGACGAGGTCGAGCGCGACGTCGGGCAGACGCTCGCGCCACACACGGGCCCACTTGGCCGGGGTCGCGCCCGGCACGTAGCCGAGCCGGAACCGCTGCGCCGCGTCGTCGGTCGACGCCTCCGGGAGATCGGCCGCGGGGGTCTGGTCGTTCTCGGGGGCGCTCACCGCACAAGCGTACGGCGGCCCCGTCGCCCGGACCCCGCCCGGGGCCGATATCCTGGGGGCATGACCTCCTCGAACTCCTCGCAGACCATGAAGGCCGCCACGGCGGCGAAGAAGCTCGGGGTGTACCTGCCGGCCACGCCGCAGGAGTTCCAGGACTCGCTCGTCACGCGCGCCCAGCTCGACGAGCTCGAGAAGAACCCGCCCGAGTGGCTCGCCGAGCTGCGCCGCAACGGACCGCACCCGCGCCCCGTCGTCGCGGGCCGCCTCAACGTCTCGATCGCGGGCCTGACCCGCGGCGGCGCCGACGGGCCGCTCACGACCGACGAGATCAACGAGCTGCGCGACGACCCGCCCGCGTGGCTCGTGCGCGAGCGCGAGATCCAGGCGGGCGTGCGCGCCGAGGAGGAGCGCATCAAGGAGCGCGACGCCAAGGAGGCCCGCAAGAAGGCCCGGTCGGCGCCCGAGCAGGCACGCGCGACCAAGGACTGACGCTCAGACGCTCGGCTCGCCGTCGGGCGCGGACCCGGGCGCGGGCTCGCTCGGCGAGGCCTTGGCCGCCGCCCGGTCGGTGTGTCCGAGCGACATGCCCGGTGCCGCGACGTCCCGCACGCGCTGCTTGAGCATCGGGATCTCCGGGAACCCGCGCTGCACCGCGCGGTCCCACACGACCTCGCCGCCGACCTCGACGACGAACACCCCGCCCGTGCCCGGCACGAGCGTGACCCCGCCGAGCGCGGTCCCGAAGGTCGTCAGCAGCTCCTGCGCGATCCAGGAGGCGCGCAGCATCCAGCGGCACTGCGTGCAGTAGGTGATGCGCACGGTCGGTGCGTTCGTCTCGTCCACGGCCCCAGCCTGCCAGACGGTCGGGCGGCCCCGCCGCGAGCGGGGACAATGGTGGGGTGACCTCCCCCGCGCTCGAGTCCGTGTTCGCCTTCGTGCACCGCTACCCCGCCGCCGAGGACGGCACGCTCGTCGCGGTCGACGCGACCGACCGGCTCCTGCTCGACGAGGCCGCGGCCGACCTCGCGGCCGCCGGCCCGGGCGAGGTGGTCGTGGTCGACGACCGCTACGGCGCGCTCACGCTCGGCGCCGCCGCAGCGCACGACCTGCACGAGATCCGGGTACACCAGGACGTGCTGTCGGGCGAGATCGCGCTGGCCCGCAGCGCCGAGCGCGCCGGCCTCGCCGACCGCTACTCCTCGCACCCGCTCGGCCCCGAGGCGTTCGTCGGCGCGCGCGTCGTGCTGCTCCAGCTGCCCCGCTCGCTCGCCGCGCTCACCGAGATCGCCGAGACCATCGCGGCGTCCGCGCACCCGGACGTCGTCGTGTACGCGGGCGGGCGCCTCAAGCACATGACACGCGCCATGAACGACGTGCTCGCCGCGTCGTTCGAGGACGTCACCGCGTCGCTCGCGCGGCAGAAGTCCCGCGTGCTGGTCGCGCGCGGCCTGCACCCGACCGCGGGGGCGGCGTCCGACGCGGACGACGCAGCCCGGCCCGCGCCGTCCGGCCCGGTCACGGCCCACCTGGCCGGGATCGCGGTGGGACGGGGGAAGCGGATCGACCTCGACGTCGTCGCGCACGGGGCCGCGTTCGCGGGCGCCCAGCTCGACCTCGGCACGCGGTTCCTGCTCGAGAACCTCGCACCGCTCGACGACGCGCGCACCGCGGTCGACCTGGGGTGCGGCACGGGCGTGCTCGCGACCGCGTTCGCGCTCACGCACCCCGAGGCGCAGGTCGTGGCGACCGACGAGTCCGACGCCGCGGTGCGCTCGGCCGCCGCGACGGCCCGCGTCAACCGGGTCCGTGCACGCGTGCGCGTGCTGCGCGACGACGTCGGCTCGCAGCTCGACGACGCGAGCGCTGACGTGGTGCTGCTCAACCCGCCGTTCCACGTGGGCGCGGCGCTCGACACGGCGGCCGCGCACCGGATGTTCGACGCCGCCGCGCGGCTGCTGCGCCCGGGCGGCGAGCTGTGGGCGGTGTGGAACTCGCACCTGCGCTACAAGCCGGCGCTCTCACGCGCGGTGGGCCCGACCGAGGTGGTCGCGCAGAACCCGAAGTTCACGGTCACGCGCAGCACGCGCCGCTGACCGCCGCCCGTCCCTCGCGGGCCGGGCGGCGCGTCGGTGACTACTTGACGCCGACGACATCCACGACGAACACGAGCGTGTCGCCGCCGCCGATGCCGGCCTGCGGCACGCCGCGCATGCCGTAGCCGTGCTCCGGCGGGATCGACAGCAGCACGCGCGAGCCCGTGTTCTGGCCGACGAGACCCTTGTCCCAGCCGCCGATCACGGCGCCGACGCCGATCGGGAAGTCGATCGTGGCGCCACGGTCGTAGGAGTTGTCGAACATGCCGCCCTCCCACACCTGGCCGTAGTAGTTGACGACGATCGTGTCGCCCTTGGCGACCGTGCGGCCCGTGCCCTCCTCGAGCACCTTGACGTGCAGGCCGGCGGGCGCGCCGCCCTCGGGGAAGGTCAGGGTCGGCTTGTCGCCGAAGGTTCCGGTGGCCTCGGGCAGTGCGGTGCTCATGAGTGGTCCTCTCGGTCGGGGGTAGGTGCCCAGCCTACGACCGGAGCCCGGCCCCGACGGATGTCGGGACCGGGCTCCGGTCGGTGCTGAGGACGAGGTGCTAGTCGCGACCCTGCAGGATCGCGAACAGGCGCAGGAACTCGAGGTACAGCCAGATCAGCGTCACGAGGAGGCCGAACGCGGCCGACCACGCGTACCGTGCGGGCACGCCGCCCTCGACGCCCCGCTTGATCGAGTCGAAGTCCATGATGAGCGACGCCGAGGCGAGGCCCACCGCGACGAGGCTGATGAGGATCCCCCAGCCGCCCGAGCGCATGCCCCAGCCGTCCATGACGCCGGTCAGCAGCAGGACCAGGTTGACGAGCGAGAACGCGAGGTACCCGACCATGCCGATGAGCAGGAACTTCGTGAACTTGGGCGTGACGCGCACCTTGCCCGAGCGGAACAGCAGCAGCGCCGCGGCGAACGTGCAGACGGTCGCGATGATCGCGGACGGCACGACGCCGTTGAGCTGCTGGCCGTTGACCACGATGCTCGAGTAGTACTGGCTGATGCCGCCGAGGAACATGCCCTGCGCGACCGTGTACAGCATGATGAGCAGCGGGCTCGGCTCGCGCTTGAACGCGTTGACCAGGCCGAGCACGAGGCCCGCGATCATGCCGACGACGTACAGCTCGGGCGCGAGCACCCACGTCGCGGCACCGACCACGACGAGCAGCGCGAGCAGCCCACCGGTCTTGATGATGACGTCGTCGTAGGTGAGCCGCCTGGTGTCCGCGGTCGTGGCGGACGGCGCCTTGTACATCGCGTCGAGCGACGCGGCGTCGGCCCCGGCCGCACCCGCGGC
The DNA here is from genome assembly GCF_002797595.1 of Sediminihabitans luteus. Lineage (GTDB taxonomy): Bacteria > Actinomycetota > Actinomycetes > Actinomycetales > Cellulomonadaceae > Paraoerskovia > Paraoerskovia lutea. The sequence continues at coordinate 76,934 of NZ_PGFE01000004.1, read as the reverse complement.
ACCGTACTGCGGTGCCGTCCCGTACTGCGGTGCCGTGCCGTACGCCGGAGCGCCCCCGGCGGGGCGCGCCTGGGCACCGGCCCGCTGCGCGTTCGGGTCTCCGAACACGGCGCTCTTGTTGAACACGGGGTTAGCCATCACTGCCCTCCTGGTCGCGGGGGCCGCGGCACCGCTCTGGTGCCACCGGGTCCCGCCGGCCGTCTTAGTCGTCATCCTATGCAACGCATCGCCTCAGCCGCAGGTTCCCGCGGCGTATCACGCGCACCCTGCACGTCATCCCTGCGGCGTACGCACACCCGCAGAGATACGTCGCGCGGGCACCTCCCCCGGCGGACGCCGCGCCCTAGGCTCGAGGCGGAGCGTGACCCGTCGATCAGGCCGGGCGCGCCGCACCGAAGCAACCAGTCGAGCTCCGAGGGGTACACGATGATCGAGGTGAAGGGCCTGTCCAAGCGGTACGGGCCGAAGACGGCGGTGGACGGGGTCTCGTTCACCGTGCAGCCGGGCATGGTGACCGGCTTCCTGGGGCCGAACGGCGCCGGGAAGTCCACGACCATGCGCATGATCATGGGGCTCGACCGACCGACGTCCGGCACCGCGACCGTCAACGGCAAGCCGTACGCGGCGCACCGCGCCCCGCTGACCGAGGTCGGCGCGCTGCTCGAGGCCAAGGCGATCCACCCGGGCCGCTCGGCCCGCAACCACCTGCTCGCGCTCGCCGCGACGCACCGCATCCCGGCCCGCCGCGTCGACGAGGTCATCGACATGACGGGCCTCACGCAGGTCGCGCGCAAGCGCGCCGGCGGCTTCTCGCTCGGCATGGGCCAGCGGCTCGGCATCGCGACCGCGCTGCTGGGCGACCCGAGGACGCTAATCCTGGACGAGCCCGTCAACGGCCTCGACCCCGAGGGCGTGCTGTGGGTCCGCAACCTCGCGAGGTACCTCGCGGGCGAGGGACGCACCGTGTTCCTGTCGAGCCACCTCATGAGCGAGGTCGCGCTCACCGCCGACCACGTGCTCGTGATCGGGCGCGGCAAGATCCTCGCCGACGCCCCCGTCAACACGTTCATCGACGCCGAGACCCAGAAGACCGTGCTCGTGCGCACGCCCGACGCGACGCGCCTGGCCGAGCTCGCGACGTCCGACGGCGTCACGATCGCGTCCGACGAGCCGGGCCTGCTGACCGTGACCGGCCTCGACGCACCCGCGATCGGCGAGCTCGCCGCGCGCGAGGGCATCGTGCTGCACGAGCTCACCCCGCAGACCTCGACCCTCGAGGCCGCGTACATGGCCCTGACCGCCGACTCGGTCGAGTACCGCACGGGCGAGCCCGGCGCGGACACCCCGGCCGAGGCTGCCGCACCCGAAGGAGCGAACCGATGACCGCCACCGCCGTGGCACCCGCCACCCAGGCGTCCCCGTCCCCGTACCGCCGCAGCTTCGGCGGCGACGTGCGCTCGGAGTGGATCAAGCTCCGCACGCTGCGCTCCACCTGGTGGGTCGCCGGCGCGACGCTCGTCGTGATCGCCGGCTTCGGGCTGCTCACCGCGTTCCTCAACCACGCCTCGCTGAGCGACGAGCAGCTGTCGGCCACCATGGGCGGCATCTTCACCCCCACCGAGATCATCACGTCCGGGGCGCAGCTCGCCTACCTGATCCTCGCGGTCCTCGGCGTGCTCGTGGTCACCAACGAGTACTCGAGCGGGATGATCCGGTCGACCCTCGCCGCGACGCCCACCCGGGTGCCGGTACTCCTGGCCAAGGCCGTGGTCCTCGGGCTGACGAGCCTCGTGCTGACCGTGGTCGGTCTCGTGCTCGCCGCGCTCGTCGCGATGCCCGTGCTCGCGATGGACGACATCTCGCTCGACCTCGCCGACGCCGACGCGCAGCGCACCCTCTGGGGCACGCTCGTCTTCCTCGTGCTGATCTCGCTCATGGCGCTCGGGTTCGGGGCGATCCTCCGGCACACCGCGGGAGCCATCTCGACGGTCGTCGCACTCCTGTTCGTCGTGCCGATCGTGCTCTTCCCGTTCAACAACGACGTCATCACCGAGATCGAGAAGTACCTCCCCTCGAGCGCCGCGAACGCCTTCATGACGACGTCCGACGCGGCGCAGCAGGGCCTCGCGCTGCTGAGCCCGGAGGCCGGCCTCGCCGTGATGATCGCCTGGGCCGTCGTCCCGCTCGTGATCGGCGCGGTCCTGCTCAAGCGTCGCGACGCCTGACGGAGCGCACGCTGACCAGCACCGGCCCGGGGCCGACGCCGCACGCGGCGTCGGCCCCGACGCGCGCCCTGACCGAGCTCGAGGCCCGTCACCTCGGGCCGGTGCGACGGTTCTTCCTGCTGCACCCGCGCGCCTCCGACTGGCTCGTGGTCGCCCTGTACGCCGTCGGGGCAGCGGTCGGAGGGCTCGGCTCCACCTCGGCAGGCGCCGAGCCGCCCGGGTGGCTCGTGCTCGTCGCGGTCGCGGTCGCGGGAGTCCTGCTCGCGCGCCGCCGCCGTCCCGTGCTCGTCGCGGCCGTCGTGACCCTGCTCGGCGCGGGATCGATCCTGCTCACGCAGGAGGGCGTCGCGACCGACACCGCGGCGGCCTTCGCGATGTACGCGGTCGCGGCCCAGCGCCGTCCGCGCGTCGCCTGGGCGACCCTCGGCGGCGTGGTCGCGGTGCTCGGCGGTGCGACGCTCGTCGCCTACCAGGTCACCACGTTCGGCACCGCCGACGCGCTCGTCGCCGTCGACGTGCCCTTCGGCCGGATCACGGGCGACCGTGTCGCCTCGACCGCGAGCCTGATCGTGATCGTCGTGCTCGGGTTCGCGATCGGCACGAGCGTGCGCAGCCGTCGCCTGCACGTGACCGAGCTCATCGACCGCTCGGTCGCGCTCGAGCGCGAGGGCACGCAGCGCGCCGAGCTCGCCGCGGCCCAGGAGCGCGCCCGGATCGCTCGCGAGATGCACGACGTCGTCGCGCACAGCCTCACCGTCATGGTCGCGCTCGCCGACGGCGCCAAGGCGCTCGGCGCCAAGGACCCCGCGCTCGCGGGGCAGGCGATCGACGAGCTCACCGAGACCGGGCGCAGCGCGCTCGCCGACATGCGCCGCGTGCTCGGCGTGCTGCGCGGCACCGAGCCCGGCGAGGACGGTGCCCCGCTCGTGCCGCACGCGAGCGCCGACGTCGAGCAGACCGTCGAGACGTTCCGGCACGCGGGCCTGCCCGTGCGCCTCGTGCGCTCCGGGACGCTCGCCGACGCTCCCCCCGGCGTGCGGGCCGCGGTGCACCGCATCGTGACCGAGTCGCTCACCAACGTGCTGCGCTACGCGCCGCTGTCCCCCGCCGTGCAGGTCGTCATCGGGCGCCACCCCGCGGCGTCCGACGGCTCGAGCGGGCCGTGGGTCGAGGTCACCGTGACCAACGCGGCCGGCGCCGCGCCGTCCGCGGCCGCCACCAGGACGCCCGGCTCCGGGCGGGGGATCCTGGGCATGCGCGAGCGTGCCGCGCTGCACGGCGGCACGGTCGAGGCCGGCCCGACCGACGCGGGCTGGAAGGTCCGCGCCGTGCTACCCGAAGGAGACGTCGCATGACGCCGGTCCGCGTGCTGCTGGTCGACGACCAGGCCCTGATCCGGATGGGGTTCCGGATGATCCTCACCGCCGAGGACGACATGGAGGTCGTGGGCGAGGCGCACGACGGCGCGTCCGCGCTGGTCCAGGCGCGCGCGCTGCGGCCCGACGTCGTGCTCATGGACGTGCGCATGCCCGGCACCGACGGGATCCGGGCGACCGAGCAGGTGCTCGCCGAGCTGCCCGACACGCGCGTGCTGATCCTGACGACGTTCGACCTCGACGAGTACGCGTTCGCGGGGCTGCGTGCCGGGGCCAGCGGGTTCCTGCTCAAGGACGCGCGCCCCGCCGACCTGCTCGCCGCGATCCGGTCGGTCGCCGCGGGCGACGCCGCCGTCTCGCCCCGCGTGACGCGCCGCATGCTCGAGATGTTCGCCGACGACCTGCCGACCGACGGCACCTCCCCCGGACCCGGCGGCCAGGACGACCCGCGCCTGGCCGACCTCACCGCGCGCGAGCACGAGATCTTCGCGGCGCTCGGCGAGGGGCTGTCGAACGCAGAGATCGCGGAGCGGTTCGTGCTCTCGGAGGCGACCGTCAAGACGCACGTGGGGCGCGTGCTCGGCAAGCTCGGGCTACGCGACCGTGTGCAGGCCGTGGTGCTGGCCTACGAGACCGGGGTCGCGAAGCCCGCGGGCTGACGACCCCACCCGCATCCGAGCGCGAGATAGAACCCAGCGCGCGAGGTAGAACGTGGGACGTTCTACCTCGCGCGCTGGGTTCTATCTCGGCGGCATCACCGCGGGTCAGGACGCGGGTGCGGTCCCGTCCTCGGTGTCGGACGACGCAGCGTCCGGCCCGCTCGTGTCGGACGACGCAGCGTCCGCCTCCGCGGCACGTGCCGCCTTCTTCTCCTCCCGCGCATCAGCGCGACGCTCGCGCTTGTCGGCCCGGCGGTCGAGCCAGCGCGCCGCGAGCGTGTAGAGCACCGGCACCACGACGAGCGTGAGCAGCGTCGAGGTGAGCAGACCGCCGATCACGACGAGCGCGAGCGGCTGCGAGATGAACGACCCGCCGCCCGTGACGCCGAGCGCCATCGGGGTGAGCGCGAAGATCGTCGCGGCGGCGGTCATCACGATGGGCCGCAGACGCTTGCGCGACCCCTCCATCACGGCGTCGTCGAGCGTGCGCCCGCGCTCGCGGTACTGGTTGATCAGGTCGATCAGCACGATCGCGTTCGACACGACGATGCCGATCAGCATGAGCATGCCGATCAGGGCGGGCACGCCGAGCGGCGTCGACGTCGCCACGAGCAGCAGCAGCGCCCCGGTCGCGGCGAACGGGATCGACACGAGCAGGATGAACGGCTGCAGCAGGCTGCGGAACGTCGCGACCATCACGAGGTACACGATCGCGATCGCGGCGAGCAGCGCGAGGCCGAGGTCGCCGAACGCGTCGGCCTGGTCGGCGGCGACGCCCCCGACCTCGACGGTCGCGCCCGGCGGCAGGTCGAGCCCGTCGACGGCCGAGGTCACGGTCGCCGACAGCGCGCCGATGTCCTGCCCCGAGGGCGTGACCGACACGGTCGCCGAGCGCGCGCCGTCGACCCGCGAGATCGACGTGGGCACGTCGACCTCCTCGATGGTGGCGATCTGCGCGAGCGGGACGACGCCCGCCGCGGTCGGCACCGCGAACGCCGAGAGCTCGTCCGTGGTGGCGGGCACGTCGCCCGCGAGCACGGTCACGTCGACGGGGCCGTCGCCGAGGTCGACGGTGCCGATCGCGCGCGGCGCCATGGCGTTCGCGACGATGCCCGAGACCTGGGTCTCGGTGAGCCCGGCCGCGGCGGCCTTGTCGCGGTCGACCGTGACCTGGAGCGTCGACTGCTGCGCCGCGAGGTTGTTCGAGACCTCCTTGACGCCGTCGAGGTCGCTCACGGCGTCCTGCACCTGCTGCGCGGCCGTGGTCAGCGAGTCGCCGTCGGGCGCCTTGACGACGAGGTCGACGGTCGAGCTGCCGAACCCGCCCTGGCCGGCCGCGACGGTGATGTCGGTGGTCCGGTCGCCGCCGAGCCCGTCGACGGCGTCCTCGACGTCGGCCTGCGCGGCCACGCCGTCCGCGTCCTCGTCGAGCGTGATCGCGAAGGTCGCCTTCGGGGTCGCGCCCCCGCCGAACAGGGCGGCCTCGGGGCCGCCCGCCGAGCCGACCGTCGTCTGGACGGTCTCGACCGCGGGGACGTCGAGCAGCGCGGCCTCGACCTCGCGCGCGGCGTCGTCCTGCGCCGCGAGCGACGTGCCGGACTCGAAGCTCTCCGTGACCGTGATGGTGTCCTGGCCGGAGTCGCCGATGAAGTTCGTCTCGAGGCGCGTCGCGAGCAGGCCCGTGCCGGCGAGGACGGCGACGGACACGGTCATGGTGATCCAGGGGTGCCGCAGCGCCGACATGATCGTCGGCACGTACGCGCGCTGCCAGAGGCCGTTGCGCTCCTTGGTCTCGGCGGCCTCGCGCTGCGCGGCGAGCGCGGCCTCGGCCTCGGCGTCGCCCTCGGCGACGGGACGCGGGCCGCGGATGAACCAGTACGCGAGCACCGGGACGATCGTCAGGGCCACGAAGAGCGACGCGAGCAGGGCGATCGTGATGGTCATCGCGAACGGCCGGAACAGCTCGCCGACCGACCCGCTGACGAACGCGATCGGCAGGAACACCGCGACGGTGCAGATGGTCGAGGCGGTGATCGCGCCGCCGACCTCGCGCACGCCGCCGAGGATCGCGTGCTTCTTCTCCTCGCCGTACGACAGGTGCCGCTTGATGTTCTCGATCACGACGATCGAGTCGTCGACGACGCGCCCGATCGCGACGGTCATGGCGCCGAGCGTGAGGATGTTGAGCGTGTAGCCCGAGAGGTCCATGACGACGAACGTCACGAGGAGCGACAGCGGGATCGACACGGCCGAGACCAGCGTCGAGCGCAGCGAGGTGAGGAACAGCAGGATCACGACGACCGCGAAGAGCAGGCCGAGCCCGCCCTCGGTCGCGAGGTCCTCGATCGACTTCTCGATGAACGGCGCCTGGTCGAACACGACGGACGTCGTGACCCCGGCGGCGTCGAGCGCCTCGGCCTGGTCGTCGAGGACCTGCTGGACCTCGTGCGAGACGTCGACCGTGTTGCCGGCCGGCGTCTTGGTGATCGCGATCGCGAGCGAGTCCTCGCCGTCGAGCCGCGAGTAGGACGTCGCGGCCTCGGGTCCCGCGGTCACGGTGGCCACGTCGCCGAGCGCGACGACGTCGCCCGTGGGCGTCGCGAGCGGGAGCGCCTCGAGCGCGTCGAGGCTCGTCAGCGGGCTGCCGACCTGGACCGAGAGCGTGGTCTCGTCCTCGGTGATGGTCCCGGCGGGCATGCGCACGCCGTTGTCCTGGAGCACGGTCGTGAGCGACGCGGGCGACAGGCCGGCCGCGGTGAGCGCGGCGAGGTCGACGTCGATGGTCACGGCCTGGTCGGCCACACCGGTCACGGAGACGCCGCGCACGTCGGGGATCTGCTCGAGCGCGGGCACGAGCACCGTGTCGAGGGTGTTCGCGAGGTCGTCGGCGTCCTCGCCGCCCGCGGCCGCGAGCTGGATGACCGGCAGGTCGTCGATCGAGCCCGTGACCACGGTCGGGTCGACGTCCGCGGGCAGCGCGCTGCCCGCCTGGGTCATCGCGGTCTGTAGCTGCTGCGCCGCGATGTCCATGTTGGTGCCGTACGTGAACTCGACCGTCGTCACGGACAGGCCGGTCGACGCGGTCGACGTGACGGACTCGACGCCGTCGACGCCCTTGGCCGCGGCCTCGACGGGCTCGGTAACCTGGTCGGCGACGATCTCCGGCGACGCGCCGGGGTACGACCCGACGACGGCAGCGGCAGGGAACGAGATGGACGGGATGAGCTCCTGCTTGAGCGATCCCAGGCTGAGCACGCCGAAGATCGTCACGGCGATGGTGGCGAGCGCCACCACCGCCCTGTTGGCGAGCGAGAGTCGTGCGAGGCGGTCCACGCGGGGTCCTCCGGCGGTCGTGTGGTGCGGGTGGGCGGGGGTCACGACGCCGTCGTCGCGGGGTTCGTGCGGTTCAGCGGTCTAGCGGTTCAGCGGTCTGGCGGCTTCAGCGGCCGGGCGGTCCGGCGGTGGAGCGGTCCGGTCGCCGGGGTCGGCCTAGGGGTCGGACGGCGCGGGCGGGGCCTCGCCCTCGCGCGACCGGCGGTCCTCGTCGTAGCGACGCCCGAGGGCGGGGAGCTCACGCTCCATGAAGGCAAAGTAGTCCTGCGCCTGCCGCAGGCGCTCGCGACGCGACGGGTCGGCGGCGGCGAGGAGCCCGAGTCCCTCGTCGGCGAACCCCCGCATGGCGGTCGCGAGGCGCAGGTGGTCGGCGATGCTCGTCGACCACGCGTCACGCTTGATCCGGTAGTGGGTGCGGCGGTCGTCGGGGAGCCCGACGCGCTCGACGAGGCCGACCTGGGCCAGGAGGCGCACGTTCGTGCTGACGCCGCCGCTGCTCGCTCCGAGCGCCTCGGCGAGCTGCTGGGCGCTCTGCTCGGGCGGGTCGCACACCAGGAGCCAGCCCACGAGCCGGCCGGCCGACCGGGGGACTCCCGTGGACTCCATGAACATGCCGACGTCCTCGACGAAGCGACGCAGCGCGTCGTCGTCGACGGGCGCGGCGGCCGACCCGGGAGCCTCGGTGTTCACGGGCTTCACCGTAGAGTGAAAAGTCCGAAACTCCAATCCGACGATTGTCGGGGTGAACGCCACAACATCTTCACAAATGGGACGATTGCATGGGACGGATCGCCACTAGGGTCGGGAGGGTGAATGCACCCGACCAGGCCCGCCGCGACGAGCTCGTGCGCACCTACCTCGAGTCCCAGCTGCTGCTCGGCGACCTCCGCGTCGCCCGGCGGCTGCGGTCGATCGTGCGCACCCAGCTCACCGCCCAGCAGTTCCGTGCGATCGCGATCCTCCTGCTCGACGGGGAGATCAGCGCCCACGAGCTCGCCCGCTCGCTCGGCGTCTCCCCCGCGACCGTCTCCGGGATCCTCGACCGCCTCGAGGCCGCCCGCCTCGTCGAACGGCGCACCGACGCCCGCGACGGACGCATCCGCCGCATCGTCGTGACCGAGAACGGCGCGAGCGCGGTGCGCGGGATCGTCGTCGACGACGAGATCGCGGACCAGGACCTCGTCTCGACCTTGAGCACCGAGGACCTCGACCACCTGAGCCGCGGCGTCGCGGCCCTCGCGCGCGCGGCCGAGGCCACGAGCGCGGTCGGCACCGAGGACGCCTGCGCGTCCTCGGTGCCGACCCTCGCGCGCGCCCTCTAGGGGCGCGCGCCACCACCGTCCGCCGGGGTCAGACCTCCCCGAGCGCCTCTTCCGGGGCGCCCTCGACCGACGCCGCGGCGCGGTTCCAGCGCTGCCACAGCACGCGCTCGCCGATCGCCCCGGCCATGCGGTGCGCCGTCGCGAGGAACACGACGATCCCGACCGCGAGCACGCCCACACCGACCCAGTACGGGACCGAGGCGCCGTGCGGCGCGAGCAGGCCCGCGAGCACCGGCGCGGGGGCCGCGAACCCCCAGCGCACCAGGTTGAACGCGCCCGTGGTCACGCGACGGTCGGGCGAACCCATGCCGAGCGCGAGGTCGGTGAGGATCGCGTTGGCGATACCCATGAACACGCCCGCGATCACGAGGAACACGATCGACCAGGCCGTGCCGAGGTCGAGCGCGAGCAGCACGAGGGTCACCAGGACGCCCGCGATCGCGACGCCCATGGTCTGCACGCCGCCGATCCGGTGCGCGAGCCGGTGGCCGAGGCCGAGGATCCCGAACGCGAGGCCGACGCCCCACGCGGTGAACACGAGGCCGAGCTCGATCACGCCCAGGCCGAGGAAGATCGGCGTGTAGCCGAGCACGATGAAGAAGCAGAAGTTGTAGGCACCCGTGATCGCGCACAGCGCGAGGAACGCGGGCTTGCGGAAGAGGCCGAAGACCTGGCCCACGTGCAGCGGGGTCGGCTTCTCGGCCGGGTCCTTGAGGCGCGTCACCGACACCACGAGCGCGACGACCATGAACAGCCCGCACAGCAGGAACGGCACGCGCCAGCTGATCTTGCCGAACAGGCCGCCGAGCAGCGGCCCGACCGCGAAGCCGAGGCCCACGCACGTCTCGAACAGCCCGACGACCCACTCGCGGTCGTTGGCGAGCGCCACGAGCAGCACCATCGCCGTGGCGAAGAACATCGCGTTGCCCAGGCCCCAGAAGCCGCGCAGGACTGCGAGCTCGAGGATGTTGCTGCTCAGCGCGGCGAGCACCGCGGCGACCGCGACGAGCGACACGCCCGCGGCGAGGATCTTCTTGAACCCGAACTTCCCCGTCGCGAGCACCGCGGGGATCATGCCGATCGCCATGACCGCGATGTAGGCGGTGAACAGCAGCTCGATCTGCCAGGTCGTCGCGCCGATCTCGGCGCCGATGACCGGCAGGATCGGGTCGACGATCGCGATGCCCGCGATCGCGAAGAACGCGGTCAACGCGGTCGCGTAGATCGCTGTCTTGTTGGGTTCCACTGTCGAGCTGGGCACGAGGCCGGCTCCCCTCAGGTGTCGAAGTATCTGCATCATGCAGGGATTCACCTGTAGGATACACCCATGACGATTGCTTCAGGTAACGATCACGGGACGGGCACAGACGGCGCGCGTCACCGCGCCGACCGCGCCGACCGCGCCGACCGCGACGCCGATGCCGCGAGCGCGAGCGCCGCCGCGACCCTGCGCGCGGTCGAGCTCGAGGTCACCCTCCTGCTGCGCCGCGCCGACCAGGCGACCCGCACGCAGGCCGTCACGGGCCTCGACCGCTCCGCCTACCTCGTGCTGCACGTGCTCGACGAGCACGGCCCGCTCAGCGTGACCGCGATCGCCGACCTCCTGGGCCTCGACGGGTCGACCGTGACCCGGCAGGTCATCGCGCTCGAGCGCGCCGGCCACGCGACGCGCCGCCGCGACGACGCCGACCGCCGCGTCGTCCTGGTCGCCCCGAGCGCCGACGGCCTCGCCGCCCTCGCCCGGCACCGCACGGCCCGCGCAGAGCTCTACGACCGCGTGCTCACCGACTGGTCGGACGACGACCGCGCGCACCTCGCCGAGCTCCTGCACCGGCTCAACCAGGACATCGACACCCACCGCGGGGAGGCCGGGCGGCCCTGACCTCGCGCCGCACCCGAGCTGCGTCGCACCCGAGCAGCGTCGCACGAACGTCGCCGCACGCCCCGCGACCACTAATCCACGACCGCCGGCCCTGGCCCCGAGCCACGGGAGCTGCTCTGGCGATGACCGCTCCGCCCGATTTGCTCCGGCCCCTCGCCTAGACTGGGCCCGATGCAGCGCACATCGCCCGACCCCCGCACCCGACGCACCGCGCGAGGCGCAGCGGCCGCCACCGCGAGCCTGGCACTGCTCGGCCTCCTCGCCGCGTGCGGCGCCGGAGAGCCCGCCAGGGACGCGACCACGCCGAGCGCGACGAGCGCGGGGGCGGCGTCCGACACCACGCCGAGCGCCACCCCGACGCCCAGCCCCACGCCCACGCCCACGCCCACGCCCACGCGCGGCGCGGACCTCACGCTCGCCGAGAAGGCCGGGCAGCTCGTCATGGTCGGGGTCGACGCGAACGCCCCGCAGGACGCCGCCTACGCGGCGGTGCGCGACCAGCACGTCGGCGGGATCTTCGTCGCGGGTCGTTCGAGCGCCGGGGTCGACGCCGTCGCGGATCTCGTGTCGTCGTTCACCGACCTCGTCGACCCCACCGGCCCGGGCGGGCCGCTGCTCGTCGCGACCGACCAGGAGGGCGGCGCGGTCCAGGTGCTCAAGGGGCCCGGGTTCTCGACCATCCCGTCGGCCGTGACGCAGTCCGGCTGGCCCGTCGAGACGATCCAGGCGCGCGCGACCGGGTGGGGCGCCGAGCTCGCCGCGGCCGGGATCACCCTCAACCTCGCGCCCGTCATGGACGTCGTACCCGCCGGGACCGCCGGGTCGAACCCGCCCGTCGGCGTGTTCGGCCGCCAGTACGGCGACGACGCGCACCGGGTCGCGATCAACGCGAACGCGTTCTCCGCCGGCATGGAGGCGTCGGGCGTGGACGTCGCGATCAAGCACTTCCCGGGCCTCGGGCTCGTGGACGCCAACACCGACACGACCGCGCACGTGGTGGACGACCAGACCGACGCGTCGTCGCCGTCCGTCGAGGCGTTCCGTGCCGGGATCGACGACGGCGCGGCCGTCGTCATGATGGCGACCGCCGTCTACACGCGGCTCGACCCCGACAACCCCGCCGCGTTCTCGCACGACGTCGTGACCGGGCTGCTGCGCGACGAGCTCGGCTTCGACCGGGTCTGCATGACCGACGACGTCTCCGCGGCCGTGCAGGTCGCCGACGTCGACCCCGGCCAGCGTGCCGTGCGGACGATCGCGGCCGGCTGCGACCTCGTGCTCGCCTCCGCCAAGCCCGAGATGGCCGCGACCATGGTCGACGCGATCGTCGCGCGGGCCGAGGAGGACCCGGAGTTCGCGGCACAGGTCGACGCGTCCGTCGAGCGGGTGCTCGCGATGAAGCAGCGCCTACGCTGAGAGCCGGTGCAGAGCGGCACGGTCGATGCTTCCAGGGGGAACCGATGAACGACACGGCGATACGGTTCGAGATGTCCGCTCCGCTCCTGGAGCTGCTCTTCGTGCGCGAGGCCTGGGACCTCTCGGGCACGGCTGGCCTCCCTGCCTGCGCGCCGCGGCCCGACGCCGGTCGGTCGAGTCGTCCGTCGAGCGCGCTCGACCTCGAGGCAACCTGGGACGAGAGCTGGGCCGTACGGTTCGCGGGGGGCGCCGACGAGAGCTGGCGCGGCCGCTTCGGGCAGGTCGACGAACCGGGCGACACCGGGATCGACGGCGATGCGCTGCGCGCCTGGAAGAACCCGCTGCGCGAGGCGTTCACCGCGCTAGCGATGCGATCGCACGCACGCACCGATCCCCGGTTCACCGACGCCCTGGAGCGAGCGCGCCGCGCTGGAGTCGATCAGATCAGCGTGCTCCCGCTCACGCCGGGCTGGTCCCTGCTCGAGGGCACCACGTTCTGGACCACGACAACCGACGTCGCCGACGGCCGCGGTCTCGACCTGACTCTGCGCGAGGCGCTCGGCGGCTGATCGCAGGATCGTCTCGATCGTCGGCTACGACGGCGCGAGCGCCCCAGTTCACGACGCCGCGAGCGCCCAGCGGATCGCCCGGGTGACGGCCTCGCCGCCCGCCCGCACCGCCGCGGTCTCACCGCGGAGCACCCGACCGCGCCCCACGACGTCCGGCGGGAGCATGCGCCGCGCCCACCCGGGCAGCGACCCGACCGCGGCGGCACCGAGCAGCGCGTACGGTCCGCGCACCGGCCACGGGAGGGGCGGCTCGGCGAGGAGGTAGCGGGCGACGTCGTCCGAGGCCTGCGTGCGCTCGAGCGCGGGCCCGAGCTCGCGGAACGACCGCATGAGCGAGGCGCGGTCGTGCGGCACGTCGGCCGCGCCGAGCCGCTCGGCGACGGTCGCCGCCTGCGCGAGGTACTCGTCGCAGCCGGCCGCGTCGAGCGGGCGCTCACCGTAGCGCTGGTGCGCGTGCAGGAAGCTCGCGGCCTCGGCCGCGTGCACCCAGCGCAGGAGCTGCGGGTCGTCGGCGGCGTACGCGCGCCCGTCGGGCGACGTCCCCCGGATGCGCACGTGCACGGCGCGCACGACGTCGACCGCCTGCTGCGCGTGCTCGACGGTCGCGAACGTCGTGGTCGCGATGAACGTGCTCGTGCGCGCGAGCCGTCCCCACGGGTCGCCGCGGTATCCCGAGTGCGTCGCGACCGCGGCCATCGCGAGCGGGTGCAGCGACTGCAGCAGCAGGGCCCGCAGGCCGCCGACGAACATCGACGCGTCGCCGTGCACGCGCGCGATCGCGGAGTCGGGCGCGAACCAGCGCTCGCCCGGGGTGTCGTGGATGCGGGAGCGCTCGGCCGGACCGTCGGGCCCGGCGACGCGCTCGAACAGCGCGCTGCCCGCGCGGGCGCGCAGGGTGTCAAGGCGCAGGTTCTCGAGGCGCAAGTTCTCGAGGCGCAAGGTGTCGGCCAGGGTGCTCACTCCCCCAGTCTGCCCCGCCCGCACGGCGCGGTGGTGCCCCCGCCGGGACTCGAACCCGGAACCCGCCGATTTTAAGTCGGATGCCTCTGCCAGTTGGGCCACGGGGGCGGACGACGACGGGGCGGGCCGCGTGGCCCGCCCCGTGGACGTGGTGCTCAGGCTAGCCCAGCCGTGCGGCCGGGCGTGCGTCAGGACTTGCCGACGGGCTCCGCCTTCGTCTCGGGCGTCGACTCCTTGGCCACGGCCTGCTTGGGCGGCAGCGACGCGGCGCGGAACTCGGCGCGCGGGTCGTGGATCGAGCCGAGCGACACCGTCTCGCGGCTCATCACGAACTGGTCGAACCAGCCCATGAAGATGCGCAGCTTGCGGTTGAACGTCGGCATCGCGCCGCCGTGGTACGTGCGGTGCACGACCCACGCCGGGAAGCCCTTGAACTTGAACGTGCCGAACAGCTCGGCGACGCCCTTGTACAGGCCGAGCGACGCGACCGTGCCGACGCTCTTGTGCTTGTACTCGCTCAGCGCCTCGCCCTTGATCTGCGCGGCGAGGTTGTCACCGAGCTTCCAGGCCTCGCGGATCGCGTGCTGGGCGTTCGGCGGGCAGAACTTGCCCGGGTTGACGAGGTCCGGCACGGCGGCGCAGTCGCCCGCACCCCAGGCGTCCGGGACGACGTTGCCGTCCTCGTCCGCGACCTGGAGGGTCGGCAGGACGGTCAGGCGGCCCATCTTGTCGGTCGGCAGGTCGGACTCGCCGATGACCGGGTTGGCCTTGACGCCGGCCGTCCACACGATCGTCTCGGAGTCGAACTCGACACCCGTCGACGTCACGACGTGACCGTCGACGCACGAGCTGAGGAACGTGCTCAGGTGGAACTCGATGCCGCGCTGCTTGAGCTGCTCGAGCGCGTAGAGCGCCATCGGCTCGCTGAGCTCGGGCAGGATGCGCCCGGCGCCCTCGATCATGACGAAGCGCAGGTCGCTCACGTCGAGCGAGTCGTACTGCTTGACGGCCGAGCGGGCCATGTCCTCGGCCTCGGCGATCGCCTCGATGCCCGCGAAGCCGCCACCGATGAACGTGAAGGTGAGCATGCGCTTGCGCAGCTCCGGGTCCCACGTCGACGACGCGACGTCGAGGCGGTTGACGACGTGGTTGCGGACCGCCACGGCCTCCTCGACGTTCTTGAAGCCGATCGCCTGCTCGGCGAGGCCCGGGATCGGGAGGGTGCGCGAGACCGACCCGAGGCCGACGACGAGCTGGTCGTACGAGATCTCGTACGGCTCGCCCTCCTGCGGCGTGATCTCGATGCGCTTCGCGCCGTGGTCGATCTTCGTGGCCTTGCCCTGCAGCACGTCGATGCCCTTGAGCGCCTTGCGGTGCGGGGCCACGACGTTGCGGGGGTCGATCGAGCCGGCCGCGACCTCGGGCAGGAACGGCGCGTACGTCATGTACGGGCGCGGGTCCACGACCACGATCGCAGCGTCCTGACGGCCGAGGCGCTTGCGCACGCGGCGGGCCGAGTAGAGGCCCACGGTGCCGCCGCCGAGCACGACGATGCGGGGGACCTTGCGCGCGCGCGGCGCGGGCGACGTCGAGTTCTGGGCAGGGCTGACCGAGGTCAGGTCATTCTGAGGCATGTCCCCAGAGTACGACCGGACGCGGCGTCAGGTAAAACGTGTCCGGATTCTGTGACGGACGAGACGTGCGCACAGTTCCCGGCCCCCGCCGAGCACGGGGTCAGGCACGGCCGAGCACGGGGTTGGGCACACGCGGAGCGCCGCGCAGTGTGCCCAACCCCGTGCTCGGCGCGCAGTGCAGCACGCCGCGGGCGGTCAGGAGGTCGGAGCGCCAGACGGCGTCGCGGCAGGCGTCGCCGTCGCCGTGTCGCTCGCCGACGAGTCGGCGCTCGGGGTGGCGCTCGGGGTCGCGGTGGCGGCGTCGCTCGGCGACGCCGACGGGTCCGTGCTCGGGGTGGCGGACCTCGTCCCCGCGGGGGCCAGCGGCGCGACCTTCTCGAAGGGTCGGGGCGCGTCACGCAGCGCGTTTGGGCCGTCCGGCATCATGCCCGTCGACCACCCCGCGTCGTCGTGCGACTCCGTCGCGGCGTTCTCGCCGAAGATCTGCAGCGGGTACACGTTCCAGACCTCGCGCCCGTCGTCCTTGAAGGACGGCGCGTAGTACCAGCCGCCGCTCAGACCCCAGATGCGGGTGCTGTCCCACGCCCCCGTCACGCCCTGCGCCGTCACGGGGAACCCGCGGTCGTCGAAGATCTGGGCCCTGTCGACGGGGTTGCCGTCCTCGTCGTACACGAACAGGTTCTCGACGGCGTTCCCGTCGTTCACCAGACCCGCGCTCGGCTCCCAGGCCTCCTGGACGTACGTCGGCTGCGACCGCAGGTCGCTCGCGACAGCCGTGACCGACGAGACGGTGAACACCGCGAGCATCGCGGTCGCCGTGACCCCGATCCAGCGCGGTGAGCGGCGCAGGTGCCACCGCCCGCGCGCCCACTGGACGCTCACGACGACGAACGCGAGGAGCACGAGCATCGCCGGCACCGACTCGGGAGCGTAGGCCCGCGTGGTGTAGCTGACGCCGAACCACGCCAGCAACCACTTGGCGACCGCGAACGCGACCCACGCCCGCACGACCCACCACACGGGTTCGAGGGTGCGCAGGAACTCGATGCTCGAGGTCCAGGCCCGCGAGCTCGTCACGGGCTCGAACGTCGTGACGATCCGGGCGACGGCCCCCTGCGCCGCCGCCCGGACGTATGTGCGCACCCCGCGCGGAACGGTCGTGGCGGCCGCGACCGGCGTGAACCCGGCGGCGACGCGCAGCTCTGCGGCGTACTCGTCGACCGGGCCGAAGACCGCGGTCAGGTCGGGACCGAGGCGGCTCCCGCCGTCCGACACGTTGGCGGCCCGGGCGCCGACGGCCCGGGCGGACCCGGTCGCGGACGCGTCCGCCAGCGCCTCCGCGAGGTCGGCCTCGAGGCCGTCGGTGAGCTCGTCGGCCTGCTCGTCGGTGAGATCGCCCAGACGGGCGCGCACGGCGAGCGCGTAGTCGTGGACGGCGTCGGCCACGGGGTCGAGCGTCGCCGTCGCGAGCGGGACGGTCGGGGCGTCGTGGGCGGTGCTCATGCTGCTGCTCCCTCCGCGCCCAGGAGGGCGCCCATGGTGGTGGCGAACTCGTGCCACTCCTTGCGCTGCGTGTCGAGCACGGCCCGACCCTGCGGCGTGATGCCGTAGTACTTGCGGTGCGGCCCCTCGTCCGAGGGCACGACGTAGCTCGTCAGCGCGCCCGCGGCGTAGAGCCGGCGCAGCGTGCCGTAGACCGAGGCGTCACCGACGCCCTCGAGCCCTCCCGCCCGCAGGCGGCGCACGACGTCGTACCCGTACCCGTCCTCGGCGTCGACGACCGCGAGCACCGCGGCGTCGAGCACCCCCTTGAGCAGCTGTGTGCCGTCCATCTCGTCTCCGTCCTCGCCCCCCTGGGCGATGCTGCGGCGTGTCGGTCCCGCGTGCGTCACAGTACTACGGAGTGCGTACTACTGGCTAGAGCCCGCTACCGCGTGATCCGGAGGTGGGCGGGAGGGTGCGATCCAGAGGGCGCGACCCGGGGCGCAGGCGCCGGAGTACACGCATCGGAGCGCATGCAACGGCGGAAGAACGCGGGCGTGAGGCCCCGCGGCGTGCCGAGCACGGGGTTAGGCGCGGCCGAGCACGGGGTTGTGCACACGCGGAGCGCCGCGGAGTGTGCCCAACCCCGTGCTCGGCACGCAGTGCCGTGGGTCAGTGCGCAGTGCAGCGCCGCGCGCCGTGCAGCCAGGTGTCAGCGCGCCGCAGGGTCAGCGCGCCGCAGGGTCAGCGCGCCGCAGGGTCAGCGCGCCGCAGGGTCAGCGCGCCGCAGGGTCAGGCGATCGAGAGCGCGATCCCGTCGAGGATGTCGTGCTCGCTCGTCACGACCGTCTCGAGCGAGCCGCCCGCCGCCGCGACGTCGTCACGCACGCGCCGCACGACCTCCGACCACACGAGCGCGCCAGCGCCGATCACGTCGACGCGCCCCGGGTGCATGAACCCGAGGCTCTCGCGCTCCGCCCGCGGGCGGGCGAGCAGGTCGTCGCACGCCGCGAGCACGACGTCGACCGGCACCTCGGCGCCGTTGATGAGCTCACGGTCGTACGCGGGCAGCCCGAGCGCGTGCGCCGTGACCGTCGTGACCGTCCCGGCGAGCCCCACGAGGGTCGCCGTGCGCCCGAGGTCGACCACCTCGGCCGCGGAGTCCAGGGCCGCGCGCACGTCGGCCCGCGCCGCCGCGACCTCGTCGGCCGTGGGCGGGTCGCTGCGCAGGTGACGCTCGGTCATGCGGACGCAGCCCACGTCCATTGACCGCGCACCCTGCGGCGTCCGCTCCCCCAGGACGACCTCGGTCGAGCCGCCCCCGAGGTCGACCACGAGGTACGGGGCGGGGTGCTGCGCCGCGACGACCGTCGCGCCGCGGAACGACAGCGCAGCCTCCTCGTCACCGGAGACGACCTCGGGCTCGACCCCCAGGACGTCGCGGACGCCGTCCACGAAGTCGGTCCGGTTCTCGGCGTCGCGCGTCGCGGACGTCGCGACGAACCGCACGCGCTCGGCGCCGAGGTCACGGATGATCTCGGCGTAGCGGCGGGTCGCGGCGAGCGTGCGCTCGAGCGCCTCGGGAGCGAGGCGGCCGGTGCGGTCGACGCCCTGGCCGAGGCGCACGACCTCCATGCGACGGTCGAGGTCGACGAGCGTGCCGTCCGCGGCGACGTCGGCCACGAGGAGTCGGATGGAGTTGGTGCCGCAGTCGATCGCTGCCACGCGAGAAGTCATGCGTCCTAGGGTGCCAGCACTCCCGGCGCGACGTGCTCCCGAGCCGCTATGAGGACCGTCATACGACGCTCATCCGCACGTGCAGCGGTCGCGCCGCCACAGGCCCTGGGCCTCCATGCGCGCGATCGCGTCGTCGCCCATCGGGTTGACGCCCGGACCGGCGGCGAGCGAGTGCGCCGTCACGACGTGCACGCACTTGACGCGCACGGGCATGCCGCCCGCCGAGATCCCGTCGATCTCGTCGACGTGCCCGAGCGCCTCGCGCTGCGCGAGGTAGTGCTCGTGCGCGCGCCGGTACGCCGCCGCGAGCTCCTCGTCCTCGGCCAGCGCCGCCGTCATCTCCTTCATCGCACCGTTCGCCTCGAGGGTCGACGCCGCGGCGACGACCGACGGGCCGGTCAGGTAGAAGGTCGTCGGGAACGGCGTGCCGTCGTCGAGCCGCGGGAGCGTGCGCACCACGAGCGGGTGGCCCGCGGGGCAGCGCGCGGCGATGCCGACCACGCCGCGCGGGGTGCGGCCGAGCTGCTCGGCGAGCACCTCGAGGTCGCGCTCGGTCACGGTCTCGTCGGGTCGGTCAGTCACGTCAGGTCCATCCGTCGGGAGGTCGGCAGGTGCGGGCGCCGCCGGCGCCCCGTCCCATTGTCCCCGACCGGCCGGTGCGGTCAGTCGCCCGCGGACGACGCCCCCGCGGCGTCGTCGGACGGCACAGCCTTCGCGTCGTCGGTCGCGTCGCCCGTCGGCGCACCCGAGGGGCCACCGCTCGGGGCGTCCGACGGCGCGTCGCCCGCAGGCACCTCGGCGTCGGGCTCGCCGACCGTGCCCGCGACCTCGACCGAGTCCCACAGCGACTCGTACCAGGGGTCGCTCGCACCGCCCGCAGGCACCGGGCCGTCCGTGATCGCGAGCCCCGTCCCCGGGTCGACGACCTCGTCCACGTCCTGCGGGTCCATGACCCGGTAGGCGGTCTCGCCCGGCATCACGAAGCTCAGGCGCTCGCGGGCCTGCGCGATCACGTACGAGGAGTCGTCCCACCGGTCGAGCTCGACCTGGTAGGCGTCGCGGTCGGCCTTGGCCTGCGCGAGGTCGGCCTCGAGCGCGCGCAGGTCGGCCGACTGGTTGACGTACGCGCGCACCGTGGGCAGGAGCACCACGATCGCGAGCAGGATCACGACCGACAGCACGAGCGCACGCGCCGTGACGACCTCGGGCAGCACCGCACCGAAGCGGCTGCGCGACGCCTCGTGCGGGGCCTGGGGGCGGGTGTCGCGCGGCGTGTTGCGCGCCCGACCACCCGCGGCCGAGGTGCCGGAGGGACGGGCCGACCCGGTCGACGACGCCGGGCTCTTGGCCGCGGTGCTCTTCCCGGTCGTGCCCTTGCCCGCTGCACCCTTGGCCGCAGTGCCCTTCCCGGCGGTGCTCTTTCCGGTCGTGCCCTTGCCGGTCGCGCTCGTCCCCGCCCCGGACGCTCCCGCGCCGGATCCCCCGGCCCGGCCGGACGACGTCCGCGGCGTGGCGGGCTTGCGGCCGGCACCCGTGCCGCCGCGCAACGTGCTCGTGCGCGGCGTCCCGGTGCGCGACGTCGTCGTCCGGGCGCCGGGGCGCGCGCCGCCACCGGGCGTGGGCGGACGGCGGTTGGCGGGCATGGCCCGATCGTGCCACCGGGCGGCGGCCAGGCCCGGGAGGCCGCGCGGCGTGCCCGCGGCGCGCCGCGCTGTGACCCCCGCCACGACCCGATCGGACCCCCGGCCGGGAACCCCACGGCCGAACGCAACCTTCCGCACGAGGAACGGCCCTAAGACGGTGCGGAACGTTGCGTTCGGCCGTGGGCCGGGGCGGCCGGGGCGGCCGGGGCGGGCGGGCCGTGGGCCGGGGCAGCCCCGGGCAGCCCGGACGCACGGACGCCCGGCACGCGGGTGCGTGCCGGGCGTCCGGGTGGTGCTGTCACCCGAGGGTGACGGCGGGAGGCGTCGAGGTCACGCCTTCCAGCGCGGGAACGCCGAGGCGCCCGCGTACACCGCGGCGTCGTCGAGGGCCTCCTCGATGCGCAGCAGCTGGTTGTACTTGTTGATGCGCTCGCCGCGGGCGGGGGCACCGGTCTTGATCTGGCCCGCGTTCGTCGCGACCGCGAGGTCGGCGATCGTGGTGTCCTCGGTCTCGCCCGAGCGGTGCGACGTCATCGTGGTGAAGCCGTTGCGCTGCGCGAGCGACACGGCGTCGAGCGTCTCGGTGAGCGTGCCGATCTGGTTGAGCTTGACCAGCAGGGAGTTCGCGGCCTTCTCGTCGATGCCGCGCTGCAGGCGGGTCGGGTTGGTGACGAACAGGTCGTCGCCGACGATCTGCACCTTGTCGCCGACGTCCGCGACGAGCTGCGACCAGCCGGCCCACTCGTCCTCGGACAGCGGGTCCTCGATCGAGACCAGCGGGTAGTCGCGCACGAGCGCCTCGTAGTAGGCGACCATCTCGTCGTTGGTCTTCGCGGCACCCTCGAACTGGTACGCGCCGTCCTTGAAGAACTCGGTCGCGGCGACGTCGAGCGCGAGCGCGACGTCCTTGCCCGGGACGAACCCGGCCTTCTCGATCGCGACGAGGATCAGGTCGAGCGCGGCACGGTTGCTCGGCAGGTTCGGGGCGAAGCCGCCCTCGTCGCCGAGGCCCGTCGCGAGGCCCTGCTCCTTGAGCACGGACTTGAGGGAGTGGTACACCTCGGCGCCCGTGCGGAACGCCTCCTTGAAGCTCGACGCACCGATCGGCGCGATCATGAACTCCTGGATGTCGACGTTCGAGTCGGCGTGCGACCCGCCGTTGAGGATGTTCATCATCGGCACGGGCAGCACGTGCGCGCCGGCGCCGCCGACGTAGCGGTACAGGTCCAGGTTCGCGGACTTCGCGGCGGCCGAGGCCACGGCGAGCGAGACGCCGAGGATCGCGTTGGCGCCGAGCTTGCCCTTGTTGGGCGTGCCGTCGAGCTCGATCATCGCGGCGTCGATGAGGCGCTGGTCCTCGGCCTCGAAGCCGATGACCTCGGGGGCGATCTCGTCGATGACGGCGTTGACCGCGCCCTCGACGCCCTTGCCCAGGTAGCGGCCCTTGTCGCCGTCACGGCGCTCGACGGCCTCGAACGCGCCGGTCGAGGCACCGGAGGGGACGCCGGCGCGCGCGAACGTGCCGTCGTCCAGGACGACCTCGACCTCGACGGTGGGGTTACCGCGCGAGTCGAGGATCTCGCGTGCTCCGACGGCTTCGATGCTGGCCACAGGTGCTCCTTCAAGCGGGGGTGGGGTTACCTCCCCAGCCTAGACCGTGAACCCTGGGAGCGAGCAGTGCGTCCGCATCTCGACCCCTGGGGGTTCACGGCACGTCACCCGGCGTTCGCTCGGCCGCGCGGACGGCGTGCTCGACCTCCCGGATCGCGCCCCGCAGCGCGGCCTCGGCGTCGACGCCGTCGGCCTCGGCGGCGCGCACCGCGTCGAGCAGCGCACGGCCGTGCCGGCCGGCGACGTCCTCGATGCCGCCCGTGGCCGCCGTGCCGTCAGTGCTCGCCACGCCGTTCCCGGTGTCCACGTCGCCCACGGTGTCGGACGCCGCACCCGGCCCCGGCCCGGCGTCGGGGCGCGTGCCCGGGGCGGGGTCGAGCACGATCCCGGCGCGCGCGGCGCGCCCGAGCACCTTCTGCGCGCGGGCCAGCGCGCCCTGGTCGAGCGCGATGCCCTCGAGCACCGACGTGCGCCGCTTCTCGGTGCGCTTGATCGCGTCCCACTGCGCGTGCATGTCCTGCGGGACGGGGGCCGGCCCCGCGCCGTCCGCCGCGAACACGTGGGGGTGACGACGCCGGAGCTTGGCGACGAGGTCGGCCGCGACGTCGTCGACCGTGAACGGGTCGTCCGGGTCGTCGGCGGCGATGCGCGCGTGGAACACGACCTGCAGGAGCACGTCGCCGAGCTCCTCGCGCATGCCGGGGCGGTCGTGCGTCTCGATCGCCTCGGCGAGCTCGTGCGCCTCCTCGAGCAGGTAGCGCACGAGCGAGGTGTGCGTCTGCTCGGCGTCCCACGGGCAGCCGCCCGGGGAGTAGAGGCGGTCCATGGTCGCGACGAGGTCGTCCAGCGCGTCGGTCATGGCGCCAGCCTAGGCGCGCACCCCACAGCGTCCCCACAGACTCACGACAGCACCGCACCAGCGACCGTCCCTACGTTCCCCTCATGTTCTTCACCTACCTCAGACGTGAGCTGAGCAACAGACGCAAGCAGTCGGTGATCATCGCGATCGGCATGGCCGTCGCGATCGCGCTGGTCATGATCGTCAACGCGGTCGCCGCGGGCGTGAGCGACGCCCAGGACGACGTGCTCGACTCCGTGTACGGGGTGGGCACCGACATCACGGTGACCCAGGCGGGCGAGCCGGGCGGGCGCGGTCCGGGCCGGTTCGACGTGGGCTCCGACGACGGCGAGGCCTCGGACGACGGCGGCTCGCGCAGCTTCGACCAGGACCAGCTCGCGGTCGCGCGCGGCACGGCGTCGTTCGACGCGTCCGCGCTCGACACGGTCGCCGGGATCGAGCACGTCGCGGGGACGACGGGCACGCTCGTGCTGTCGAACACGTCGTTCTCGGGCGAGGTGCCGGACTTCGGCCAGATGCAGGGCGGCCAGGGCGGCGGCCCCGGGGGCGGCGACGCGCAGTCCGCCCCGACCGGAGGGGCGGACGGCGCGGGCGGGTCCGCGTTCTCGATCGACGCGTTCACCGTGACCGGGGTCGACCCTGCGGCCGACGCCGTGGGGCCTCTCACCGCGGTCGAGGTGAGCGACGGTCGTGGCCTCGAGACCGCCGACAACACCTCGGGCGACGACGGCGCGGCCGGCACGGTCGCCGTGCTCGACTCCACGTACGCGGAGTCGGCGGACCTCGCGGTCGGCGACACGGTCACGGTCGGCGGGACGGACCTCGACGTCGTCGGCGTGGTGTCCTCGACCTCGGGCGAGGGCGTCTCGACGGGCTCCGACGTGTACGTGCCGCTCGCCCTGGCGCAGTCGCTCGCCGACCTCGACGGGCAGGTCTCGAACGTGTACGTGCAGGCCGACTCGTCGGAGCACGTCGACGCGATCTCGGACGCGATATCCGCGGCCCTGCCCGACGTGAGCGTCTCGACGCAGGCCGACCTCGCGTCGTCCGTCACCGGGTCGCTCTCGACCGCGTCCGACCTCGTCTCGACGCTCGGCCTGTGGCTCTCGGTCATCGTGCTCGCCGCCGCGTTCGGGATCGCGATCCTGTTCACCGTCTCGGGCGTGACCCGGCGCACGCGCGAGCTCGGCACCCTCAAGGCGATCGGCTGGCCGAACGGGAGGGTCGTCGGGCAGGTCGCGGGCGAGTCGCTCGTGCAGGGCCTGATCGGCGGCGTCGCGGGCCTCGCGCTCGGTCTCGTCGGCATCGGCGTGATCAACGCGCTCGGCATCACGCTCTCGGGCGCGACCGGCACGGGCGGGTTCACGTTCGGCGGGCCCGGTGGCTTCGGGGGTGCAGGTGGCGCGGGGGCGGACGCCGGAGCCGGCCCCGGCGCCGCGGGCGGCGGTCCCGGCGGTGGCGGGGGCGGCGGGCCGTTCGGCGGCGCCGCGGACGCCGCGCAGAGCGCGGTCGACGTCGCGCTGCACGCGCCGGTCAGCGTGACGGTGATCGTCGTCGCGATCGGTCTCGCAGTGCTCGGCGGGCTGCTCGCCGGCCTCGTCGGCGGCCGCCGGGCCGCACGCCTGCGCCCCGCCGAGGCGCTGCGGAGCGTCGCATGAGCGCCGCCGAGGTCGGCGTCGGGCCGACCGGACCCGCGACCGCGCCCACGGGTGCCCCCACCGAGACGAAGGACCGTGCCATGTACGAGATCTCGCAGCTGACCAAGACGTACACGCAGGGCAAGCGCACCGTGCACGCGCTCCAGGCCGTCGACCTCACGATCGGCACGGGCGAGCTCGTCTCGATCCAGGGCCCCACGGGCGGGGGCAAGTCGACCCTGCTGCAGATGCTGGGCGGGCTGGACCGGCCGACGTCCGGCAGCATCACGCTCGACGGCACGGACCTCGCGAGGGTCTCCGACTCCCGGCTCACCCGTGTGCGCGCCGAGACGATCGGCTTCGTGTTCCAGGGCTTCAACCTGATCCCCACGCTCACGGCACAGGAGAACGTCGAGACCGCGCTCGTGCCGGGCAAGGTCCCGGCGGCCGCGCGCGCCGCACGGGCGACCGCCGCGCTCGAGCAGGTCGGCCTCGGCGACCGGGGCGCTCACCTGCCCGTCGAGCTCTCGGGCGGCCAGCAGCAGCGCGTCGCCATCGCGCGGGCGCTCGTCAAGGCGCCGACCGTGCTGCTCGCCGACGAGCCGACCGGCAACCTCGACGAGCAGACGCGCGACGAGATCGTCGACCTGCTCGAGGGGCTGTGGAAGGAGCAGGGCCTGACGGTCGTCATGGTCACGCACGACTCGACCGTCGCGCGGCGCACCCAGCGGCGCCTGCGCATCGCGGGCGGCCGGCTCACCGAGATCTGACCCCCGCCCACCGGGACGACGCGTGACGTCGTCCCGGTGGGCGAACGCTCGGTCGCGATTCCCCACTTTCCGCGTAGGTTGGTGGGATGGACCTCGCCCTCGTGATCGCCGCGTTCGGCATCGGCATCATCGTCGGCCTCACCGGCATGGGTGGCGGCGCGCTCATGTCGCCCGTGCTCGTGCTGTTCTTCAACGTCCCGCCCCTGACCGCCGTCTCGAGCGACCTGCTCGCGAGCGCCGTCATGAAGCCCGTCGGGTCCGTCGTGCACCTGCGCCGCCGCACCGTCGACCTGCGCATCGTCGGGTGGCTCTGCATCGGCTCGGTGCCCACCGCGTTCGCCGGCGTGTTCGTCATGCGCGCGCTCGGCGACGGCGAGGCGCTCCAGCACGCCATCAAGACCGCGCTCGGCGTCGCGCTGCTCATCACCGTGGTCGGCCTCGTCGTCCGCGCCTACCTGAGCCTGCGCGAGCGCGCCCTCGTGCGCGACCACCCCGAGCTCGCCAAGCCCGCCCTGACCGGGCGTGTGCCGCTGCGCCCCCTGCCCACCGTCGTGCTCGGCGCGATCGGCGGCCTCATCGTCGGCATGACGTCGGTCGGCTCCGGCTCGATCATCATCATCGGCCTCATGGCCCTGTACCCCGCGCTCAAGGCCAAGCAGCTCGTCGGCACCGACCTCGTGCAGGCCGTCCCGCTCGTCGCCGCCGCCGCGCTCGGGCACGCGCTGTACGGCGACCTCGACATGGCCGTGACGCTGCCGCTGCTGATCGGCAGCGTCCCCGGGGCGTGGCTCGGCGCGCGGCTGTCCACCACGCTGCCCGGGTCGGTCGTGCGCCGGGCGCTCGCGGTCGTGCTGCTCGCCTCGGCGCTCAAGATGCTCGGAGCGGGCAACGTGCTCACGCTCTCGGCCGTCGTCGGTGCGCTCGTGCTCGGCCCGCTCGTGTGGATGCTCGTGCGCCGCGCGCACGGGTTCCCGGCCCGGCCCCGCCGGGTGCGCGGGACGACCGCGACGGGCGACGGGTCGGACGGACGGTCGGACGGCGGGACCGGGGCTGGTCCGGCGGGCGGCCCCGACGACGAGAGCACCGCGGGCGAGAGCACCGGCGTGAGCGCCGCTGCGCCCCCGCAGGGCGGCGAGGACGAACCCGCTGTCCAGGGACAGACCACCGCGTAGGTCACGGAGCGGAAGACTGTTAGCCTTCCGGCCATATTGACCCGCCGTGGTGCCGTACCACGGCCTGCTCGTGCACAAGGGGCGACGACGCCATGAACCACACCGCCACGCCGGACGACGACCTGCCCGAGGCCCTCGACCCCGACGTCCTCGCCCGCGTCATCGACGGGCTCGACGTCGCGCTCCCGATCACGTCCCCGACGCCGACCGTGCGCACCCCCGAGCCGCAGATGGTGCCGGCCTGGGCGCCCACGCTCGCGCCGCGCACGACCCGTCGCCGCGGCTGACCGACCGGTCCGCCCGCCGTCCCGGCACGGGCTCTACAGGCCGACGGACGCACCGCCCGCGCCCTGCGCGCCCTCGAGCAGCTCGAGCGCACGCCGCAGCGCCGTGCTCGACGTGTGCAGCGTGTACGGGAAGTACTCGACCTCGACGCCGACCTCCGCGAAGCGACGCTCGAGGTCGAGCCCCTGCGGGGTCCCCCGCCAGTCGTCGCCCTTGAAGAACACGTCGAACGGGCGCAGGCCCCACGTGACGAGCTTGTCGGGCTGCGTCTCGACGAACACCTCGTCGACGCCCGTGATGCTCGCGACGATCTCCGCGCGCTCCGCGACCGGAACGATCGGCCGGCGCCCCTTGGCGCGCTCGAGCATGTCGTCGTCCACGACCCCCGCGACCAGGTAGTCGCAGCGGGCACGCGCGTGCTGGAGGATGTTCAGGTGACCGACGTGGAAGAGGTCCCAGGCGCCCGGCGCGTAGCCGACGCGCACGCCGTCCGACGTCGTGCGGTGCTCACCCGTGCGGTACTCACCCGTGCGGTGCTCACCCATGCGCTGGCCTCCCATGCGCCCGCCTCCCCGATGCCGTCGGCGACGTCCTCCCCGACGAGTCCCACGGTAGGCCGCGAAGGTCCGCCGTGGACCGCCCGTACAGGGTGAAGCACGGGTGAATCCGCGGGCCACTATGCTCGTGCCGAGCGGCTCGCCGGGGCCGACGACAGCGCCGCCGTCCGCCGACCGAGAGGCACCATGAAGCCGTACATCCTCGCGGTCTGCACGGGGAACATCTGCCGGTCGCCCGCACTCGAGCGCATGCTCCGCCGCGACCTGGGCGACGCCGTCGCCGTCACCTCCGCCGGGACGTCCGCACGCGTCGGGGAGCACATCCACCCGCCGATCGCGGAGATCATGGTCGGGGACGGCCTCTCGCCCTCGCACTTCACCGCACGCGCGCTCACGGCCGCTGACGTCACCGACGCCGCGCTCGTGCTGACCGCGACCACCGAGCACCGCAGCGAGGTCGTGCGGCTCGTGCCGTCCGCCGTGCGCCGTACGTTCACGCTGCTCGAGCTCGCCCGCCTGGTCTCGACCGTGCCGGAGGAGGCTCTGCCGGACGCGACCACCGACCGGCTCGCGGCGATCGCGGCGCTCGCCAACGCCCAGCGCGGGCGTCACCTCGGGAGCTGGTCGCGCGACCTGGCCGACCCGTACGGCGCCCGACCGCGCAAGGTCGCGACGATCTACCGGGAGCTGAGCGCGGCCGAGGCAACGGTCGCGGCGGTGCTCGCGCAGCGCGGGCGGCACCTCACCGAGTCCTGAGACCCGAGCGGGGACCAGCTCAGCGACTGCCGACCTTCGCGGCCTCGCTCACGCTCCCGAGGATCACCGCGTCGATGAGTTGACGCGCCCACGCGAGGATCTCGGTGCCGCGCAGCGGACGCCCGCCGAGGCGTGCCGTCATCGGGAACGGCACGAGGAACGCGCGGACCGCGGGCTTGAGGATCGTGCCCGGGTACAGGCGCTTGAGCCGCAGCTCGGCCGACTCGGGCAGGTCGACCGGCGCGAACCGGACGTGCTTGCCCTGCGCGGTGACGTCGGCCAGGCCCGCGCTGCGGGCGTGGTTGCGGAAGTCCGCGACGTCGAACAGCGCGGCGACGACCTCGGGCACGGGGCCGTAGCGGTCGACGAGCTCGGCGCGCACCTCGGCCAGCGTCGCGGAGTCCTGCGCCGAGGCGATCTTGGTGTACGCCTCGAGCCGCAGGCGCTCGTGCGCGATGTAGCTCTCGGGGATGTGCGCGTCGACGGGCAGCTCGATCGTGAGCTCGGGCGCCTCCTCCTCGGCGTCGCCCTTGAACGACGCGACGGCCTCGCCGACCATGCGCACGTACAGGTCGAACCCGACGCCCGCGATGTGCCCGGACTGCTCGCCGCCCAGCAGGTTGCCGGCGCCACGGATCTCGAGGTCCTTCATCGCGATCTGCATGCCCGCCCCGAGGTCGGTGTGCGCGGCCATGGTCGCGAGGCGGTCGTGGGCCGTCTCGGTCATGGGCTTCTCGGGCGGGTACAGGAAGTACGCGTAGGCGCGCTCGCGCCCGCGACCCACGCGTCCGCGCAGCTGGTGCAGCTGCGACAGGCCGAGCATGTCGGCACGCTCGAGGATCAGCGTGTTCGCGTTGGAGATGTCGAGCCCGGTCTCGATGATCGTGGTGCAGACCAGGACGTCGAGCTCCTTCTCCCAGAACGCCCGGATGACCTGGTCGAGCTGGTGCTCGTTCATCTTGCCGTGCGCGACGCCGATCCTGGCCTCGGGAACGAGCTCGTTGAGCTTCGCGGCCGTGCGCTCGATCGACTCGACCTTGTTGTGGACGTAGAAGACCTGCCCCTCGCGCAGCAGCTCGCGGCGCAGGGCGGCCGCGATCTGCTTCTCCTCGTACGCCCCCACGTAGGTCAGCACCGGGTGCCGCTCCTCGGGCGGCGTCTGCAAGGTCGACATCTCCCGGATCCCGGTCACGGCCATCTCGAGCGTGCGCGGGATCGGGGTCGCGCTCATCGCGAGCACGTCGACGTTGGTGCGCAGCTGCTTGAGCGTCTCCTTGTGCTCGACGCCGAACCGCTGCTCCTCGTCGATGATCACGAGGCCGAGGTCCTTGAACTTGACCGACCCCGTGATGAGGCGGTGCGTGCCGATCACGACGTCGACCTTGCCCAGGCGCAGGTCCTCGATCGTCTCCTTCGACTCCTTCTCGGACTGGAAGCGCGAGAGCGAGCGCACCGTGACGGGGAACCCGGCGTACCGCTCCGAGAACGTGTCGTGGTGCTGCTGCACGAGCAGCGTCGTGGGCACGAGCACCGCGACCTGCTTGCCGTCCTGCACGGCCTTGAACGCGGCACGGATCGCGATCTCCGTCTTGCCGTAGCCGACGTCGCCGCACACGAGGCGGTCCATGGGGACCGTCTTCTCCATGTCGGCCTTGACCTCGTCGATCGTCGCGAGCTGGTCGGGCGTCTCGACGTACGCGAACGCGTCCTCGAGCTCGCGCTGCCACGGGGTGTCCGGCGCGAACGCGTGCCCCTGCGTCGCCATGCGCGCGCTGTACAGGCGGATCAGCTCGGACGCGATCTCCTTGACGTGCTTGCGCGCCCGCGACTTCGTCTTGGCCCAGTCGCCGCCGCCCATCTTGTTGAGCGTGGGCGACTCGCCACCCGTGTACTTGGTGACCTGGTCGAGCTGGTCGGTCGGCACGAACAGGCGGTCGCCCGGGTGGCCGCGCTTGCTGCTCGCGTACTCGATCACGAGGTACTCGCGCGTGGCCGCGTTCGCGCCCGCGCCGAACGAACGCTGCACCATCTCGACGAACCGGCCCACGCCGTGCTGCTCGTGCACCACGAAGTCGTACGGCTTGAGCGCGAGCGGGTCGACGACGTTGCGGCGCCGCGACGGCATCTTGCGCATGTCGCGCGTGCTCGAGCCCTGACGCCCGGTGAGGTCGCTCTCGGAGAACACCGCGAGGCGCAGGTCGGGCATCACGAAGCCCGGCCCGACGCGCGCGGGCGTCACGAGGACGACGCCGCCCTCGGGCTCCTCGCCCATCGCGGCCACGAGCCGCGCCGCGGTCTCGGCCGCCCCGAGCTGCTCGACCATGCGCTTGGCCGGGCCCGCGCCCTCGGTCGTGAGCACCAGGCGCCAGCCGTCGCGCTGGAGCGCGCGCACGTCGTCGATCGCGCGCTGGACGTCGCCCCGGTACGACTCGACCTCGCGCGCCCCGAGCGTGAAGGTCGGCCCGCCGTCCGCCGTCCCCGTGCCGGACGCCGCAGCCGGGCGCCCGCCGGACGTGCCGTCGCCCTGGCCCGCGTCGTCGAGGTCGCCCATGCCGAAGGCGCTCAAGGTCCACCAGCCGAGGCCGCGGCGCGCCGCGACCGCGCGGACGTCGTCGAACGTGTGGAACGACGCCGACGACAGGTCGATCGGCGTCGAGCCGCCCGCCGCCGCGCCCGTCCACGCCGCCGCGAGGAACTCCTCGGTCGTCGCGACCAGGTCGTGCGCACGGCGACGCACCCGCTCGGGCTCGTCGACCACCAGGAGCGCGTCGTCCGCGACCAGGTCGAGCACCGGGACCATGCGGTCCACGAGCACGGGCGCGAGCGACTCCATGCCCTCGACCGCGATCCCCGCGCCCAGCTTGTCGAGCATCTCGACCGCGCCCGGGAGCTGCTCCGCGAGCGCCGACGCACGGTCCCGCACCGCGTCCGTCAGCAGGATCTCGCGGCACGGCGGCGCCCACAGGCCGTGCTCGGCGACCTCGAGCGAGCGCTGGTCGGCCACCGAGAACCAGCGCACCTCGGAGACCTCGTCGCCCCAGAACTCGATGCGCAGCGGGTGGTCCTCGGTCGGCGGGAACACGTCGAGGATCCCGCCGCGCACCGCATACTCGCCGCGACGCTCGACCATGTCCACCCGGCTGTACGCCGCGGCCGTGAGCGCGTCAGCGACGTCCGACAGGTCGGCCGAGGCGCCCACGTGCAGCTCGACCGGCACGAGGTCGCCCAGGCCGTCGACCACGGGCTGCAGGAGCGCACGCACCGGCATGACGAGCACCCGGATCGGGCCGGCCTGCGTGTTGGTCGGGTCGAGGTCGGGGTGCGCGAGGCGGCGGAACACCGCGATGCGCTTGGCGACCGTGTCGGCGCGCGGGCTCAGCCGCTCGTGCGGCAGCGTCTCCCAGCTCGGCAGCACCGCGACGTCGTCGTAGCGCGAGTCCGGCAGGTACGCACGCACGTTCGCGGCGAGCTCGTCGGCCTCGCGGCCCGTGGCCGTGACCACCACAAGCGGGCGGCCACCCGCCGCGGGCCCCGCCCCCGCGGCGTCCGACACGGTGCCGCCCGTGCCACCGGACGTCGCCCGGGCCCCGGCCATGGCCGCCAGGAGCGGCGGGCGGACCCCGGCCGGGCCGACGACGTCGGCCGTGCCGCGCGCGACGACGTGCTCGACCGCGGCCGCGGCGGCGGGGTCGGCGAGGACGGCGGGCAGGAGGCCGGTGAGGTTCATCGAGGTCCTTCGACGGTGCGGGCGGGCAGCACGAGGGGCCCGATCCGAGATCGGACCGGGGAGATGCCGCGTCGAGCGGCTCGCTCCACCCTACGCCGACGCGCTCGTGCCGTCCGCGTCGCGAGCGCGGCGTCGCAGGTCGGCGCGGACCCACAGGCTGTTGGGCACGACCTGGAAGACGACGATCGCGATCACCGAGCCGAGCACCGGGCCGGCGGCGCCGAACGGGGCGATGAGGACCCACGACAGGGCGACGTTCGAGACCGTCATCAGGATGACCGGCACGACCTGGAACTTGAGGCCGCGCTCGTCGGTCATGTACATGCCCACGGGGTAGTTGAGGGCCTGGACCGCGACGAACGCGCAGTAGCCGAGGGCGAGCGCGGCGGGGACCTCGATCTCCCCGTGCGCGACGAACGACTCGAGCGCGGGCAGGACGAGCACGAGCGCGCCGGACAGGACGAGCGCGCCGACGAGGAACGCGAGCGCGGTCCGTGCCGGGCTGATCACGGTCCGGCTCGAGCGTGCCGCCGCGAAGTGGGGCCACAGGCTGACTCCTGCGGCGATGACGGTCTGCATGACGAGGCCGAAGACCTGCGTCGCGAACGAGTACTGGGCGAGCGCGTCACGGCTCGCGAGGTGCGACAGCAGGAGCCGGTCGCTCTGCAGGGCGATCGGCGTGGCGATCGACTGGACGAGCATCGGCCCGGCGACGTGCGCCACGCGAACCCCGGGGACGCGCCGCACGGCCGGGACGTCCCGGATCGCGCGCAGCACCTGGGGCGCGAGGAGCCGCGCGGCGACCACCAGCGTGATCAGCGACGCGAGTGAACCCGCGAGGTAGGCGACGAGCGCGACGGCGTCCCCCGTGGCGCCGAGCACGACGAGGCCGAGCACCCCGAGCAGGAACAGCGGGGAGACGAGACCCTGCAGCACGGTCTGCAGGGCCGTCCGGCGCACGCCGATCAGCACGCGGATGCCGATGCCGAGCGGCAGCGAGAGCCCGAACACCACGAGGCAGGACGCGGCGACCACGTCACCGCCGGCGGTGAGTCCGTCGCCCAGGAGGGTGGGCCACAGGCCCAGCAGCTGGATGCCGACCGCAGCGACCGCGACGACGACGCCCGAGACCGTGAGCACGCGCAGCGCGGTCGTCAGCGTCGCCAGGACCTGCTGCGACCGCCGCGGATCCTTCGCCTCGGCGATCGCGTTGATCACGACCGCGCCGATGCCGAGGTCTGCGAACGGGAGCAGGTTGCGCAGGCCGTTGAGCAGCCCGTACTGGGCGTACGCGTCGACACCGAAGTGCCCGATGATGAGCCGGCTGCTGAGGATGCCGAGCACGCCCGCGATCCCCATCACGAGCACCTTGGCACCGGCGGTGCCCGTGACCGAGCGCGCGACGCCCATCTCGACACCCCTTCCGGCGACTCGTGCCGGCGAGCCCGGCCGGACGATCGATCGTAGGCTCGAACAAGGAGCACGAACCCGGCGCGAGCGGGTGAAACCCGACGCGGTGCGCCGTCGAGCGGTCGGCGCCCCAGTAGCGTGGGTCCGACGATCGCCCACGGGGGTGATGGCGCCGACGAGGACGCGCAGGAGCCGAATGACGCTGAACGAGTACGCCGCGACGCTGGTCAAGCACTGGCTCGTGATCGCGCTGTGCATGCTCGCGGGTGGCGCGCTCGGCTACGCCTACGCCAAGTCCCAGGTCCCGATGTACCAGTCGAGCGCATCGGTCATGGTCGTGCCCGAGCAGGGCGAGAACACCTCCGAGCTCGTCCAGGGGTCGAACTACGTGCAGAACCTCGTCGCCTCGTACGCGGTGCTCGCCACGTCCCCCTACGTGCTCGGCCCCGTGATCGACGACCTCGGCCTCGACGACACGCCGACGTCGCTCGCGAACCGGGTCACGGTCGACACACCGCTCAACACCGTCGTCATCCAGATCTCGGCGCTCGACGCCGACCCGGACGTCGCCCGGGAGATCGCGGGCGCGACGGCCGCCCAGCTCGCGGTCGCCGTCCCCGAGCTCTCGCCCGAGCTCGCGGACGACTCGCCGGCCGTCCGCGTCACGACGATCGCCGAGGCGCGGCAACCCGTGAACCCTGTGTCTCCCAACACGCGCCTGCTCACCATGCTCGGCATCGTCGTCGGCGGTCTCGTCGGCGCCGCGTACGCCGTCGCCCGTCGGCTGCTCGCACGTCGGATCACGAACCGCACGACGATCGAGTCCGTCGCCGCCGCCCCGGTGCTCGGCGAGGTCGTCGTCGCCCCGAACGGCCGCACGCTCCCGCAGGAGCTCGCTGCCGCACCCGGGAGTCGGGCGTCGGAGTCGGTACGCACGCTGCTCGCCAACCTCCGCTTCGCAAACGTCGACAAGGACCATCGCGTCCTGCTCGTGACGTCGGGCGACGCCTCGGAGGGCAAGAGCTCGATCTCCGCGGCGCTGTCCATCGCGCTCGCCGAGGACGACAGCCGGGTGCTGCTGGTCGACGCCGACCTGCGACGTCCCTCGATCGACCGACTGACCGGCCTGGAAGGCTCCGTCGGGCTGACCAATCTGCTCGTCGGGGACGTCGAGCTCGGCGACGTCGTCCAGCACTGGGGCTCGACCAACCTGGACGTGCTGCCGACGGGCGCGCTCCCGCCGAACCCCGGCTCGCTCCTGGCGTCGACCAGGATGGCAGCGGTGATCGAGACGCTCCGCCGCTCCTACGACTACGTCATCATCGACTGCGCGCCCCTGCTCCCCCTCTCCGACCCGTTGTGGCTCACGCAGCGGGTCGACGGAGTCGTCGTGGTCGCACGCGAGGGACGCACCAAGATCGCACGGCTCCGACAGACGCTCGCCGACCTCGAGCGCAGCGGCTGCGACATCGTCGGCGTCGTGCTGAACGGCGCCCGGGCCCACGGGCGCAGCGAGTACTACGTGCGCCCGGCGCGCACGCCGTCGGACCGCAAGATGCGCCGGCCCACCGCGAAGACCGGATGAGGCGACCGTGATGGGCCAAGGTCCGCACACGGTCGCACCGCCGGCGGAACGACCCGCGACCGGCTCCCGGGTCACGAGCACGGTCGCCCAGCTCGTCTGCGTCGGCGTCGGCGCGTGGTTCCCGCTGGTCCAGGGCGTCACACCGGCGCTGCTGCTCGCCGTCCTGCTCCTCCCGGTCTGGATCGGCACGCTCTGGTCGTACCGGGCGGGCCGCTGGTTCCTCGGGCTCGGGGCCACGGCCATGGTCTCGGGCGTCGTCCTGACGTCGGCGGCGTCGATCGATCACGCCTCCTCCACCTCGACCATGCGTGGGAACCTCATCCTCCTGGCGACGCTCCTGGGCGGTGTCGGTCTGCTCGTCTGGGCGCGACGGGCCCTGTCCGCCCCGGTCATGGCGACCTGCTTCGGGATCGGCGCGGTCCTCGCTGCGCTCGTGCGCGACGGGGCCGAGAACCCGTGGAAGTACAACTACTCGGTCCCGGTCTCGATCCTCGTGCTCGCACTGTGCCTGTGGGCTCGCACCCGCCGGCCCGCGCTGATCGCGACCGGTGCGCTCGCGCTGGTCTCGGCGCTCAACGACTCCCGATCCGCCGCGTCGCTGATGCTGCTCGTGCTCGCCCTCGTGCTGTGGCAGGTCGTGCGCGACGGACTCCGCGCGCGCTCCGGCACCCTCGGCACCGTGGTCCAGCTCGCCGTGCTGGCCTGCGCGGTGTTCCTCGGCATGCAGACCCTCCTCCTGGACGGCTACCTCGGGGACGACGCACAGCTCCGGACCGAGGCGCAGGTCGAGGCGAGCGGCGGGATCTTCGCGGGCGGCCGCCCAGAGATGGGTGCGTCCGTCGCCCTGATCACGGCGAACCCGCTGGGAGTCGGAGCGGGGACCGTTCCCAACCTCGCAGACATCACCGTGGCGAAGTCCGGGATGGCCGCGCTCGACTACGACCCCAACAACGGGTACGTCGAGCGGTACCTGTTCGGATCCGGCTACGAGGTCCACTCAGTCGCCGGTGACCTCTGGCTGCGCTTCGGGATCGCCGGGATCGCCCTCGGCCTGCTCTGCGTGGGAGTCGTCCTGCACCGACTGACCCGTTCCCTCTCACGCAACGAGGCCCCGGCCCTCCTGATCTACCTCGCGGTCACGATCGTCTGGGACTTCCTTTTCAGCCCCCTCTTCTGGGCTTCTGTCACGCCGTTGATGCTCGGCGTCGCCCTCGCGCTCACCGGCGCCCACGGACGTCAGAACGCCCGGGGGGAGAACACCTGACGGTGTCCACCCCCCGGGCGTCCTCTCGCGGCTACTGCGGCGCGCTCACCCGGAAGGTGTCGAACGCGATCCGGGTCGTCGGGTTGGTCGACGCCGAGCTCACCGCGACGAGCAGGCTCGTGGTCCCGTTCGCCTGCAGCGCGGCCGTCACGTCGGACGCCGAGGTCTGCCACGACGCGGGCTCCGTCGTGCCCTGTGCCCAGACCTTCGCCGCGAGCGTCGTGGGACTCGTTCCCGCGACCGAGAGTCGAGCGTTCAGCACGGTGCCCGTCGCGTAGTTGTCCGGCAGGAGCTGGCTGGCGAGCAGGGTCTGCCCTCGCAGGAGGTAGAGGCGCACCTTGCCGTCGGGCTCGAGCCGCACACGCAGCGCGTAGTTGTCGGAGCCGACCTGCCGCCCGACCAGGTTGACGCTCACCGTGCCGCCCTGGGACGCGACGTCGGACGAGAACGACGTGTCGACCACGGCAGCGTTGGTGGTGACTGCCGCCAGCC
Organism: Sediminihabitans luteus; assembly: GCF_002797595.1. GTDB lineage: Bacteria > Actinomycetota > Actinomycetes > Actinomycetales > Cellulomonadaceae > Paraoerskovia > Paraoerskovia lutea. The sequence continues at coordinate 40,571 of NZ_PGFE01000004.1, read as the reverse complement.
GTGCCTCGCGGGTCCACGTCGGGGCGAGCGCCATCACGCCCGAACCACCTCCGACCGAGAAGGCAGGCGCCCCACCGAGGACGGTCCACGAACCGCCGACCTGCGCGGTGCCCCAGCTGCTCGTCAGCGTCCGGTCGAAGTCGTCGAGCGCGAGGACGTTCGCCGCCGGCGGCGCCGTGGCGGCCACCTCCCGGCTGGTGCTGGTCGACGCACCGTCGACGTCCTTCACCGTGAGCGTGACCACGTAGGTCCCGGCGGCGGCGTAGGTGTGGCTGGCCGTCACACCGCTGGCCGTCGCCCCGTCGCCGAAGGCCCACGCGTAGGTGAGGCCCGACCCGTCAGGGTCCGTCGACGCGGACGCGTCGACGCTCACGACGAGGTGATCCGGCGTGGCGGAGAACGCTGCGACCGGGGCGACGTTCGGCGCGACGACGCTCACGTCGTGGCTCACGGAGGACGTCGCACCGTCGTCGTCGACCACGGTCAGCGTGATCGTGTACGTCCCCGCGGCCGTGTAGGTGTGGGACGCCGTCGCGCCGGACCCGCCCGACCCGTCACCGAAGTCCCAGGCGTAGCCGTCGACCGTGCCGTCGGAGTCCGCGCTCGCCCCGGCGTCGACGTCGACCTCGAGGTGGTCCTTGGTGGCGCTGAACGCCGCCGTCGGCGCCTGGTTCGGCGCCTCGCCACGCCCGAGAGCGGCGTGGTCGGCGACCTGCGCGGCCGTCAGGATCGTGGGGTACACCGCGACCTCGTCGAGCGTGCCCGCCCAGTAGTTGTCGCCCTCCCAGCCTCGGTCGCCGCCGATGCGCCAGTACCCCGTGGACGCCTCGGCGGCCGACTTGTCGTTCGACCCCTGGAGCGCACCGTCGACGTAGAGGGCCATGCCGCTCGGTCCTTGCGTGGCCACCACGTGGTGCCAGGCGCCGTCGTTCATCGGCGAGCTCGTCGCGAGCACCTGCTCCTGGCCCGCATACGTCCCGAACTTCAGGATGCCGCCCGTGGTCATGTACAGGTGCCGGTCGTAGCTCGAGCTCAACGACGACCTGCTGCTGCCGAACCCGACAAGCTTGCCGCCCCGCGTCGACGTCGACTTGAACCACGTCTCGAGCGAGTACACGCTCGGCGCGGTCGTGGCGGACGCCGTCGCCGCCCAGGCGCCCTGCGTCTGGTTGTTCGGGGCGAATCGCACGGACTTGCCGTTGGCGCCGCTCAGGGCACCCGCCTGCCCCTTGACGACGTTGCCGAAGTAGGTCCCGTCGTTGTCGTCGGGTCCGCTGTCGGACGCCGTCGAGCCCGAGGTGTCGTCGAGCCGCCAGTACAGGGACGGGTCCAGCCCGAACACGGCCTGCCCGTAGGCGTCGCTCGGCGGCTGCACGAGACGGGAGGTGCGACCCGACGCGGTCCAGTGGGCGTCGACCGCCGTGCGGTCGAGAGCCTTGTCGTACACCGCGACGTTCGCGATGGTGCCGTTGAGGAAGTTCGAGCTGCCCGCGTCAGGCCAGCTCGACTGGTTGTCGCCTCCCACGCGCCAGTAGCCGTTGTACGCCTGCGCCGACGTCGTGTCCGTGCGCGTGCCGACCCTGACGCCGTCGACGTAGAACGACATCCCGGTGGCGTCGAGCGTGCCGACGACCTGGTGCCACGCGCCGTCGTTGTATCCCGTGCCGGACGAGATCGTCCGGACCGCACCCGGGTACACGCCGAACGTCAGACGTCCGTCGTTGCTCATGTAGATGTGACGGTCGTAGCTGCTGGAAGTACCGGTCTGCGAGCTGCCGAAGCCGACGATCTTCCCACCCCTCGACGACGTCGAGCGGAACCAGGCCTCGACGCTGAACGTCTGCGGACCCAGCACCGCGCTCGCGGTCGAGCCTCCGCTCGAGGAACCCGAGAAGGTCGTGGCCTTGGCAGAGGCCGGGACGTCCTTGCCCGTGGCCCCGCGGGTCGCGCCGGTCAGTGCAAGGTCGTCCGCGGCAGCCCAGTCGTACGCGGAGCTCCCGCTCGACTCGCCGAGCGGCCAGTAGTTGCTGGGTGCGCTACCCAGGACGGCCGTGTCGTACGCGGTCGTCGACCCTGCCGAGGCGACGGTCACGGAGGTCCAGTCGGAGACGGTCGAGTTGCCGTCCGGATCCGCCACCCGCACCCGGTAGTCGTACGACGTGCCTGCCGTGAGGCCCGTGTCGGAGAACGCCATCGTCGGACGCACCCAGTAGGTGGACCGCGACGTGGTCGAGTACACCGGGCTGGAGACGCCGCGACGGTAGAGCTCGTACGTCAGCTCGGGGCTGTCCGCGTCGTAGTTCGCCTTCCAGGACACGCGCGCCTGGCCCGATGCGACCGATCGGGTCGAGATCGTGTAGGTGCCGCCCTGGAGGGTCGGGCCGACCTTGGCCGCCACGTCACCACGCTTGGCGAAGCGGACGAGCCCTTGCTGCTTGACGCCCGACACGCTCGTGAACTCGCCGCCGTAGACGACGTACTTGTCGTTGCCCGTGATGTCCCAGCCTGCCTGGTCGACACCGGACACGGACCCCGTGCCCCAGATCGGGTACCACGGCAGCAGCGCGCCGGCGGGCTTGCCGGTGAAGCTGCGGTATCCGTACGGGTCAGGGGTGATCGTGCGGTCCGAGGGCTGCTTCGAGAACGCGAGCGAGTGGTTCACGGTCCACGGGTCGGTCTGGGGAAACTCACCGATGTTTCCGCAGTAGTGCGTGTGGCTCGCCGTGTAGACCGCACCGGCGGAGGGGTACACCGAGTACGTGTCGCCGTGGCAGTCCTCCATCCACACGAGCGTGCCGTCGCTCCACGAGGCGCGGAAGATGCCCTCGAAGTCGTCGTCGGTCTTGCTCCCGCCAAAGTCGTAGCCGCTGCCGTAGATGCTGTCGCCGTCCGAGGCGAGCGAGTAGATCGCCGAGTTGGTGCCGGCGTTGCGGATCGTCGCGTTGACGGCCCACGGCAGCAGAGCGCCGGACGTCGCGTCCAGCGCCGCCATGCCTCGGCCGGGGTTCGTCGAACCGTTGGTGCTCGTGAACGACCCCGCGACGACGACCTTGGTGCCGTCCGGCGACACCTCGATGGCCCGCCCGCCGTAGCCGCCGTCGAGAACGGGAGCGAACGGCAGCAGCGATCCGTCGGCTGCGCTCAGCGCCGCGACCTTCGACCGCGTCGTGTTGTTGACGTTGGTGAACTCGCCCGTGATGTACACGGTCGAGTTCGTCGCCTTGATGTCGATCACCGTCGTGTTGGTGCCGGGACGCCAGTTCGCGACGAGCTGCCCCGTGGCCGTGTCGAAGGCCGCGAGGCGATACCTCGCCTGGCCCGCGATCTGCGTGAACGCACCGGCGACGTAGAGCCGCGTGCCGTCGGGCGAGACCGCCATGGCGAGCACGCGGCCGTTGGCACCGGGGTTCCAGGACGCGTCGAGCGCTCCGGTCTCGAGGTTGTACCGCATGAGGTTGGCGCGGGGGGTCTCGTTGCTCCCGGCGGGCGAGCCCGCGGGCCTCGCGGACGTGAAGCTCCCGCCGGCGTACGCCGTCGATCCCGCGATCGCCTGCGCCCACACGATCCCGTTGATCTGTGCGGTCGGCAGCGGGTCGGCGGTGACCGACGAGGTGTCGGGCGCCGGTGCGGCCGCCACCACCGTAGCGGCGGGTGCGGGCGCGGCGTCGGCGCTAGCGGCGCCGACGACCGTGGCACCCGTGCCGAGTCCGAGCGCGAGCGCGAGCGCCGCTGCAAGGACGGCGCGGCGCGTCCCGGTCCTGCTCTCGCGGGCCAGGGGGGTCGTGCCAGAAGAAGGAAGTCGAATCGCCACAGGGCACTCTCCCCATTGAGACCTGAGGGCTCAGGTCGGCCAACGAATGAGACTCACCCTAGTTCCGTGCCTGCTCTTGAAAAGGATGAAGTTGGCCTGAGAGCGGGCGAAAACACAGATCACCCGCTGATCGACAGGTCCCCACGGAACGCGACCGTCGGCGTACCCGTCCGGTAGTCCACGGTGACGGTCACGTCGCCCCGCTGCTCCTCGGGGATGTCGAACAACACGACCGCACTCCCCGACTCTCCCGGTGCCACGACGCCCTCGAACGGAACGCCGCCAGGCTTCGTGAGGGTGCCTGCCGGCGCCCTGTCAGGACCCACGTAGGCGTTCACGACCGCACCAGAGAGGTCGAGGTCCTCGTCGCTGCCGTTCGTCACCTCGACCGTGAGGCGGACCGCGGGGCCCGAGATCTCCCCCGGCGCCACGGCCTCGCCGTCGACCGCCTCGACCTTCGTCAACGCCGCGGTGACGCCGTCCTCCCCGGTCGCGGTGTCGGTCGGCTCCACGGGATCGAGCTCCTGCGCGACGGGTGCGTCGGAGGCAGGACCCGCCGCGGCGTCCGAGGTCGGCTCCGCCGACGGTCCCACGCTGTCGTCGGACTCGTCGGCGCTGCTCTCGGTGGCCGCCGACGCGCCGTCGCTCGCCGCCGACGTCGGCACGCCGACGGTCGTCCCGCCGCTCGGACCGTCCGCCGGTGCGTCGTCGTCCCCGCCACCGAAGATCCAGACCGCGAGCAGCACCAGGACGACGACGGCGGCGAGTGCCGCAACGACCAGGACCATCCTCTGACGGCGCGAACTGCTGCCCTCGTCGGTGCCGTCGGGGCTCGAGTCAGCCATGCGTCTTCTCCTCGTCAGATGGTGTTGTGACCCGCGTCGGCAACGGAGCGAGGGTACGCGCGGCACGTCGACCGTCCCGCAGCCCCCGCGCGGCGGCACGCAGCGGACCCAGGGGCCGCAGGAACTGCCGCCTGCCTCCACGCAGCAGGATCGCGCGCGCCTGGGCGAGCGAGGTCCTGCGCCATGCGCGGACTCCTGCCGCGTCCAGGTGCCGCGCAGCGAAGACCATGCGGTTGCGGATGTTGAAGTAGTAGTACGTCCCGGACTTCGCCTCCGCGCGCGCCTGGCCGTCGCGATGCGTCCCGCCCTCGTCGTGCACCGCGACCGCGTCGTCGACCACGGCGACCCGGATCCCGAGTCGTCGGGCCCTGACCGAGAGGTCCACGTCCTCCCAGTACAGGAAGTACGCGTCGTCGAACCCTCCGACGAGCTGCCACGCCTCGGCGGTGATCCAGAGGCATGCGCCGCTCAGCCACGGCTCGTAGGGCCGCGGAGCCAGCTCGTCCCTGCGTCGCGGGCCGTGGATGGACCCATCGTCGAGGTAGACGTCGAGTCCGGAGAACCAGACCCGACCGTCCGAGGTCTTGACCACGGGAGAGAGCATCACGAGCCGGTCATCGGCCGCCTGCGCCGCCAGGCGCTCGACCGACCTCCCGTCGATCCACGCGTCCGGGTTGACGACGAGCAGATCCGTCGCACCCGCGGCGAGCGCGACCGCGGCTCCCCGGTTGACCCCGCCCCCGAACCCCAGGTTCTCGTCCGGGGCGACCAGGGTCCACCCCTCGTCCTCCGCGACGGCGCGGACGTCGTGCCGCTCGGCGTCGTCGGAGAAGTTGTCCACCACCACGACGTGCGTCGGCCGCGCCTCCTGCACGACACGGACGAGGTTCGTCGTCAGCAGGTGCGTCGAACCGAAGTTCACGACGACGACGGCCAGGGAGCCGACCATTGCGCTCTCCCCTCCGCGGTGCCGATGCGCTCCGCCGAGCATCCCGCATGTCGAGGGGCAGGTACACCGTGCCGACCCACTTTCACCCGGGCCGTCCGGGGGCATTTGGGCAGGTGGTCGATACGATCCTTGGGTTCGGGCGCGACCTCGCCACAGCGCAGCGACGGGAAGAGGATGTCAGCGTTCACCACCGCGATGACCGAACTTCGTGACGCGCAGAAGTCGTCGAGCGGGGCACCCGCATACTCCCGCTTCGTCAACCGGCCCCTCGGGCGACCGCTCGCGGCGGGCGCGGCCGTGCTGGGGATGACTCCCACGCAGGTCACCCTCGTGAGTGCCCTCTTCACGTTCGCGGGCATCCTCACGATCGCGGTGCACGAACCCACCCTGGTGTCCTCCCTCGTCGTGACGCTGCTCCTCGTCCTGGGCTACGCGCTCGACTCCGCCGACGGACAGCTCGCGCGGCTCACGGGCACGGGCAGCCTCGCGGGCGAGTGGCTCGACCACTTCTTCGACGCCCTCAAGGCCGCGGCGATCCACGCGGCCGTCCTCGTCTCGTGGTTCCGGTTCACCGACCTCGACGACGCATGGCTCCTCGTACCGATCGTCTTCGGCATCGTCGCGAGCGGCTTCTTCTTCGGAGTGGTCGGTGCCGACCTCCTGCGGCGACTGGCGGGCCCGGCGACCGACACCGGACCGTCGCGCCGGGGCCGGGAGTCGGCGCTCTACTCGCTCGCCGTCGTGCCCGCGGACTACGGGTTCCTCTGCATCAGCTTCGTCCTTGCATCGTTCACCCCCATCTTTGTCCTGCTCTACACGCTTCTCGCAGCGGTCAACCTCCTGCTCCTCGCCGTGTCGGCGCGGCGCTGGTACCGGGCCTTGGTGCGGGCGCGAGGAGGTCCCCGGTGACGCGGTACGGCGGGGCCGCCTCACCCACCCAGGCGCGGCGTGCCGAGATGGGTCTTCTGGCGCGGGCTGGTGAGATGTACGCGCGCGGACTGCTGCGCAAGCCGCTCTTCGGCACCTCTGGCGGCCCCCTGTTCATCGGGCGCGGCACGCGGCTGACGTCGCTCGCGGACGTCCACCACGCGGGTCGGCTCGTGATCGAGGACGGCGCAGAGGTCCAAGGCCTCGCGACCGGCGGTCTCCGGTTCGGCCAGGACGTCTCCATCGGGCAGAGGGCAGCGATCCGCCCCTCGAGCTACTACGGCGGGGAGATCGGCGAAGGTCTCGCCGTCGGCGACCGGTCGAGCTTTGCCACGGGCTGCTTCGTCGGCTGCTCCGGAACGATCACGATCGGCTCCGACGTGATGGTCGGCCCTGGGGCCATGCTCTTCTCCGAGAACCACCGGTTCGACGACCTCGCCGCTCCGATCAAGTCGCAGGGCGTCGAGCGAGGGCGTCTGGTCGTCGAGGACGACTGCTGGATCGGAGCCCGCGCAATGCTGCTCTCGGGAGTCACGGTGGGACGCGGATCGGTCGTCGCCGCCGGCAGCGTGGTGACGGCGGACGTTCCTCCGCACTCCGTGGTCGCTGGGGTTCCTGCCCGAGTCGTTCGTGACCGCGCGCCCAGGAGCGCACGATGAAGCCGATCCGCGTCGTCCAGTCGTTCCGCGCGCCCAGGCCCACGACGAATCCCTACATCACCCAGCTCGATCGTGAGCTGGGTCGCACGCCAGGGATCGACTACCACCGCTTCAGCTGGGGAAGAGCACTGCTCGGCGCCTACGACGTCTTCCACTGGCACTGGCCCGAAGGCAAGTTGCAGGGTTCGACGTGGTGGAAGACCGCGGGCAAGCACGTCCTCGTCGCCATGCTCTGGGCACGCCACCGGGTCACACGCGTCGCGGTCGTGCGGACTGTCCACAACGTCGAGCTCCCCGACGTCGCCCCGCTGACCCGCCGAGTGCTGGTCGCGATCGACCGTTCGACGTCCTATCGCATCACGCTGAACCGGACGACGGAGCTCGGGCCGGACCAGCCGCACACGCTGATCCTGCACGGCCACTACCGCGACTGGTTCGCGCCGGTCCCACGTGAGGCGCGAGTGCCGGGGAGACTCGGCTACTTCGGAGGCATCCGCCGCTACAAGAGCGTCGCGACCCTCATCGCCGCCTACCGCGCCGCGGTCGAGAACGGCGCGGAGATCTCGCTGCGGATCGGCGGACGCCCGAGCACCGCAGAGCTCGCCGACGACCTGCGCAGGGAGACCGCCGATCTCCCCGACGTGTCCATGCACCTGTCGTTCCTCTCCGACGAGGAGCTGGTGGCGCTCGCCACGAGCTCGGAGCTCGTCGTCCTCGCGTACCGGTTCATGCACAACTCAGGGAGCGTGCTCGCCGCGCTCTCCCTCGGGCGCCCGGTCCTGGTGCCGCGCAACCCGCCCAACGAGGCGCTCGCCGCGGAGGTGGGACCGGTCTGGGTCCAGATGTTCGAGGGCCAGCTCGACGCCGGCCAGCTGCTCGCCGCGCTCGACGCCGTGCGAACGCTCGGCGCTGACGACGAGCCCGACCTCTCGCTGCGGACGTGGGAGTCTGCGGGTCCGAGCCACGCCGAGGCGTACCGGCGGGCCGTCGAGATCCGCCGACCTGGACGTCGTGCAGCATCCGCGAGTTCGTGATGAGAGGGAATCACCGATGATGCGCAGGGCAGCCTTCCGGCTCAAGACCCGGCTCGTGGGACGCGACAGCGAGCGTGCGCTGCGCGAGTTTCGCGCAGCCGACGCCGCCGGGCCGGACGAGCTCGAGCGCCTCACCACCGCGCGGTCGGCGCGCGCCGCCCAGTTCGCCATGCAGCACAGCCGCTTCTACCGCGAGTTCTACTCGGACGCCGGATTCACCTTGGCCGACCTCGACGACCCGGCCGCGTTCACCGAGCTCCCGCTGCTGGACAAGGCGCTCGTCCGCGACAACTTCGAGACGCTCAGGAGCGACGAGGCGACGGCGAGGACCAGCGCGGTGTCTCGCACGGGAGGAAGCACCGGTCTCCCGCTGCACGTCCTGCGGGACCTTCGCTTCCCCGCACGCGCCCTCGAGTGGCGGCTGTTCGACTGGTGGGGAATCGAGCCGTGGGACGACCGCGGGATCGTGACCCGCCACATGCTCACAGGCCGCAAGCGCCTCCTCCACGACCTCCAGTGGCTCCCGTCCCGACGTGTCCAGCTCGACGCGTTCCACATCTCCGACGAGACGACGCGCGAGTTCGTCGACGCATGGAACCGTCTGAGGCCGCCGTTCCTCCTCGGCTACGGCGGGGCCGTGCTCGACGTCGCCCGACGGTCGCAGCGTCTCGGTCTGACCATCGCGCCGCCGCGCGCGGTCGCCGTGACGGCCGCCCCGCTGGCGCCCGGCGTCCGCGCGGAGATCGAGGCCGCGTTCGGCGCGCCCTGCTACGACCACTATCGCAGCGCCGAGGTCCCCTGGATCGCCGGCGAGTGTGCCGAACGCACCGGCCTGCACGTGTTCTCGGACGTGCGACGGGTCGAGATCCTCGCCCCGGACCTCCGTGCGGTGCCCGCCGGGACCGAGGGCGACGTCGTCGTCTCCGACCTCACCAACCGGGTGTTCCCGGTCTTGCGGTACCGGCTGGGAGACATCAGCAGCATCCTGCCCGGGACCTGCAGGTGCGGCCGGCCACTCCCCCGGCTCGGCGTCGTGGCCGGGCGGAGCTCGGACGCCGTGCGGCTCCCCGACGGGTCCACGATCGCCGGTGCGCTCGGCCACATCTTCGACCACGCCCCGCTGTCGGTGCGGCAGTTCGAGATCGTCCAGGCCCACGACTACTCGATCGTCCTGCGGTGCGTCCCTGCCGACGGCGCGAGCGCCTCCGAGTCGATCTCACGGGCCGAGGCGACCCTCCGACGTGCCACTCGCGACCTCGTCCCGGTCACGCTCGAGCTCGTCGACGACATCCCTGCGACCGGAGGAAAGATGAGGTTCATCCGCAGTGACGCCCCGGTCCCTCGCTGAGCGGCACGTCGTCGTCGGCATCCCGACGTTCCGTCGCCCCGATCGGCTCGCGCGCCTGCTGGCCGCGCTCGGACCACGTCTCGCCGAGATCCCTGCGTCGTACAGACCGGCGGTGATCGTCGTGGACAACGACCCGAACGGCTCGGCCCTCGCCACGGTCGATGCCGCCACCGTGCCTTCCCTCCGATACGTGCGCGAACCCGTCCCGGGGATCGCCGCAGCCCGGAACCGCCTGCTCGACGAGGCCGGCGACGGTGCTCTCGTCGCATTCATCGACGACGACGAGCTCCCGCGCGAGGGCTGGCTCACGACGCTGCTCGGCGTCTGGGAGGAGAGCCGCCCCGCAGCAGTCATGGGCCGCGTGATCTCCGTCTTCGACGAGGACGTCGACCCGTGGGTGCTCGCGACCGGCGCGTTCACCCGACGGCCACGGACCACAGGGCTCGAGATCCCTGTGGCCGCGGCCGGGAACCTTCTCGTCGACACCGTGCAGACGGCGGACCTTGACGTGCGCTTCGACGCCGGCCTGGGACTTGCAGGCGGTGAGGACACGCTGTTCAGCCGCACCCTCGTCTCGCGCGGGGGTCGCATCGTCTGGTGCAACGAGTCGGAGACCGAGGACTTCGTGCCCGCAGAGCGCACCACCCGCACCTGGACGATGCGGCGTGCTTTCAACGGTGGCAACTCCGCCGTCCGGGTCGAGCTCGCCCTCAGCACGTCGCGCACGGCGCGCGCGCAGATCCGCGTCACGGGCGTGCTCGGCGGCGCGGCGCGCGTGGTCGCCGGGGTGGGGCGCCACGTCTACGGACGTCTCCGGAACGACCTCACGTCCGACGCTCGCGGCCTGCGGACCGTCCACCGCGGATTCGGGATGATGAGTGCGTCGTTCGGCCACGTGCACGCGGAGTACGCGCGCAGCTGACGACTCAGTCCTCCGGGACGTCCACCACGACCTCGTGGAGCGCGGTCGCGTCGTCGGGCCACGGGCGGTCCCCCAGGAGGAACTGCGTGACGAGGACGTACCGGCGCACGTAGTCCGCCTGGGTCAGACCCTGCGCCACGACACCTCCGTCCCCCCGCACGGCGCGGTCCGCGTCGCGCTCCGCCGCCAGCGCGTCGCGGATCGCGTCCGCGAGCGCCGCACCGTCGCCGGGCACCACGATCCGTGCCTCCGGGCCCGCGTAGGGTTCGATCCCGCCCGTGCGAGACACGACGAGCGACAGCCCGGCGGCACGCGCCTCGACGCACGCCGTGCTCCCCGAGGCGTGCCGGTTCTCACGCAGCGGCACGACGGCGACCGTCGCGGCCGCGTAGATACGTTCGATCTCGTCGCGCGAGCGTGCGCCCTGCACGGTGACGTTGGCGGGCCAGGCGATCTGCCGCGCCCGGGACGCCGTGGTGACGACCCGGAACCGGTGGGCGGGCAGCCGCCCGGCGGCCTCCGCGAGCGTCTGCCAGTCGCGGTGCGTGTCGTTCCCGACCGCGACCACCTCGGCCCCCTGCTCCGCGTGCGCTGCGCGCGGGGGCGTGGTCCCGAACGGCACGCTCACGACGAGGCGTCCCGGGACAGCCTGCTCCGAGTCCGCCCGGTTGAGCGTGCTGTGCACCACCTCGACGTCCTGGCGGCGCAGGAGACGTGCGAGCACCGCACGTCGCACCGCGCCGAACGTCGGCCAGCGGTCCCAGAGCCAGACGGACTGCGCGAGCACGCGGGGCCGGCGATCCCGGCGACGGAGGACGAGGAGTGCGGCGACCGCGAGGTGCTCGCGCTCGGTGTGGGTCCACACGACGTCCGACTCCCGCACGAGCCGTCGGTTGCGCCAGACGTGGAGCAGGTCGAAACCGAGCAGGAGGGCGATCCGGCTGCGGATCCGCCGGACCACCGGGCCCTCGGGGTGCGAGGCCGCCCAGCGCAGGTCGAACCACGAGGCCGCTGTGTCGTAGCCGTAGGGCGTCGCGTCGGCCACCTCGCCGGCGTCGTGGCGCACCCGCCACCGCTCGGGGTCCTGCTCGTGAGCCAGCACGACGACGACGCGTGCCGGGTGGTCCCGCATCATATGTCGACGCTCTCGAGCGCGGCGCGCAGCCGCGCGACGCAGCCGGCCCACGTGTACCGGTCGAGCACCTGGGTGACGCTCGATGCGTCCGCCGGCCGACCCCACTGCGTGTCGAGTGCCTGCGCGACGACTCGAGGGGATGCGTCGAGCGGCACGAACCGTGCGGCGTCGCCGGCCACCTCCCGGAAGACCTCGATGTCGCTCAGCACCAGCGGAGAGCCGAACGTCAGAGCCTCCACGACCGGGAGACCGAACCCCTCGTCCCTCGAGAGGAACGCCGTGACGGAGGCGTTCCGGTAGAGCCACGCGAGCTCGTCGTCGGTGACCCGCCCGAGGAATCGCACCACGCCCGAGTCCGTGAGCTCGCGGACGTCGACGGGCAGGTCCGCCGTCTGCCCGCTGTGCTCGGCGCTGCCGACGACCAGCAGCGGGGACGCCGCGGTGACACATCGGCTCTCGCGCGCTGCCGCGACGACGGCTCCCAGGTTCTTGCGGACGTTGAGCCGTCCGACGCAGAGCGCGAAGTCGGCGATGCCGTCGAGTCCGTCGGGTCGGGCCGGTTCGGCACTCGTCAGCGTCCTCGCGACGCCGAGCCCCACCGGGACGACGGGGCGTCGTGCGCGGGTCGCCCGACGGATGCGCCGGGCCTCCGTGTCCGTCGACGTCGCGATGACGCCTGCCCGTCGGGCCGTCGGGACCATGAGCGAGAAGTAGGCGCGCTCGGGACGGCTGAACCAGTCGGGGTGGTCGACGAACATCACGTCGTGGACGAACGTCAGCGTCCTCCGTCGCGTCCACGGCGTGTAGTTGTGGCTCAGCACCCAGTCCGCATCGGTCCGTCGCGCCAACGCGCCCAGCTCGACGAGGTTCGACAGCGCGTGCGGGTAGAGCCGGGTCCGGACCGTCCTCACGCCGGCGGGGACGTCCACGGCACGCTCCGGCTCGCGTCCGCGGAGCGCGACGACGACGTCGTCGTGCGGGAAGGCACTCGCCCATGCCTGGACGATCTCGCGCTGGACGAGCCGGTTCGCGATGGGCCCCCGGCCGAACCAGTAGCCGTCGAACAGGACGCGCCGCGGCCCACCGGTCACGACGGGGCTCCCGCCGGGGCGTCAGATCGCCCCGCCGCCCGGCGCGCACGCTGCGGGCCCGGCACGTCGCGCAGCAGGAGGTCGCGCGCGAGCCGTTCGTACCCGTCGGCGACGTCGTCCCAGTCGTAGTCACGCGCGCGGCGTGAGAGCTCCGCCCCGTCGCTCCGGGCGGACGCCGGGTCGCTCTCGACCTTCTCGACCGCACGGGCGACGTCGTCGGGCGTGCGGAAGTATCTCCCCGCCGAGCGCAGCACCTCCCGGTTGAAGACGACGTCGTACGCGACGGTCGGCGTCCCCGCACCGATAGCTCGCAGCAGCGAGGGGTTGGTGCCGCCGACAGAGTGCCCGTGCAGGTACGACGCCGCGCCCGCATAGAGACCGTCCAGCAGCTCCTGGTCCCAGACCCCGCCGAGGAGGTGGACCCGCGGGTCGTCGCCGAGGGTCTGGACCTTGGCCGTGTAGGCGTCCGAGTAGGGGGCCGAGCCCACCACCACGAGCGGGAGCCGTGCGCTGCTGCGGACGTATCCCTCGACCACGACGTCCACGTGGTTCTCGGGCTCGAACCGTGCGACGACGAGGTGATAGCCACCCGCGCGCAGGCCGAGCTCGTCGAGCCGGTCGAGCCCGCTGCGCGCAACCGCGGGCGCGCCGTAGGCGATGGTCCGCGTCTGCGCGCCGAACTCGTCCTCGTAGTACCGGGCGATCCCGTCGGCGTCGGCGATGAGCGCGTCCGACCACCGGACCGCACGGCCCTCGGCCCACCGGTAGTAGCGCTGGCCGTGCACGCTCCACTTCGCGCGCTTCCACTCGAGCCCGTCGACGTGGGTCGCGACGGGGATCCGCGCGGCGCGCAGGACGGGGAGCCAGGGGCTGTTCGCGGCGTTGAACACGAAGGCGACGTCGGTGCGGTGGCTCGCGAGGTGGCCGACGGAGAGCCCGGTGTGCAGGAGCGTCTCGAGCGAGCGTCGCCGAACCACGGGCAGCGTCACGAGCCGCATCCCCTGGTACTCCGGCATTGCCTCGGAGTTGCCTCGTCGGCAGTACACGCGGACGGCGTGCCCCCGCGCGGCGAGCCTGGTGCCGATCTCCTCGACCGCCGTCTCGAAGCCACCGTAGCGAGCCGGCACCCCCCGGGTACCGACCATGGCGATGCTCAGCGGGCGGTCGCGATCGTGTGCCACGTGTCTCCCGGAGCGTTCGAGGGCGGATCACCGCCACGCTAGCCGCGCGGTCCACCCGCACGAGCGCTCCCGGGGACAATTCACCCTGGCCCGCCGGAATTCACCCGGCCGGGCGGCACCTCAGGCTCGGCCGTGGAACTTCCCCTGCGCCGCCAGCAGCCCGTCGACGATCACGACCTCGACCGCGTCCGCGGCGTCGTCGAGCAGGAACGGGAGCTCCTTCTTCTCGGCGCCCGAGAAGTCCTTGAGCACGAAGTCCGCGGTGTCCATGCGCCCGGGCGGGCGGCCGACGCCGGCGCGCACGCGCACGTACTCGCGCGTGCCGAGCGCCTTGGTGATGTCGCGCAGCCCGTTGTGGCCGCCCTCCCCGCCGGAGGCCTTGAGCTTGATGTCGCCGAACGGGATGTCGACCTCGTCGTGCACGACGACGACGCGCTCGGCCGGGACGTCGAAGTACTGGGCGAGCCCCGCGACGGGGCCGCCCGAGGAGTTCATGTACGTGGACGGCTTGGCGAGGACGACGCGCGGGCCGGGTGCCCCGCCGGGCAGCGTGCCGAGGCGCCCCTCGGCGACGGCGGCGCGCGAGCGGTGCGTCTTGAACGTCGCCCCGGTGCGGCGCGCGAGCTCGTCGAGCACCATCTGGCCGACGTTGTGCCGGTTGCCCGCGTACTGCGGACCGGGGTTGCCGAGGCCGACGACGAGCCAGCGGTCGCTCATGTGCGCTCCTTGCTGCGGGGACGCCGTCCGACGTCCCGGGACGACAGGACGCCCGTGCCGTACGGCACGGGCGTCCTGGTGGTCATGCGGGTGGGGCTCAGGCCTCGGCGGGAGCCTCGGCGTCGCCCTCGGCGGCGGCCTCGTCCTCGGCGGAGACCTCGCCGCGCGGGACGGAGATCGTCACGACGGTGTAGGTCGGGTCGGTCACGAGGACCGCGCCCTCGGGGAGCTCGACGTCGCCGGCGGTGACGTGCGCGCCCTCCTGGAGGCCCTCGACCGAGACCTCGACGGACTCGGGCAGGTTGGTGGCGTCGGCCTCGATCGAGAGCGTCTGCGTCTCGACGACGTGGATGGTGCCGGGAGCGGACTCGCCGGTCACGTGCACGTTGACGTCGACGGCGACCTTCTCGCCCTTCTTCACGACGAGGAGGTCGACGTGCTCGATGATGTTGCGGACCGGGTCGCGCTGGACGTCCTTGGCGATCGCGAGCTGGCCCTTGGCGCCGTCGATCTCGATCGAGAAGAGGGCGTTCGAGTGCTTGAAGGCCATCATCGTCTCGTGGCCCGGGAGGGTCACGTGGACGGGGTCGGTGCCGTGGCCGTAGAGGACCGCGGGGATCTTGTCGGCGCGACGGATGCGGCGGGCAGCGCCCTTGCCGAACTCGGTGCGGGACTCGGCGGCAAGCTTGATCTCGGACATCTGAACTCCTGCGGTGAACGGTGCGGGCCGATCGCCAGTGGGGGACGGTCGGCTGCTCGTGCGACCTGAGAGGGTGGTCAGCACGGGCGTGGCGGTTGCGTCGGCGCGGGGCGCATGACGGACGCGCGAACGGAGCGCGCAGCAGGATGCTGACGACCGCCCAGTCGATCACGGATATCCGACCACCTGACCACGCCGGACCCGGGACGGATCTATCGATCCGCCGCGTGTCGGCCGTCAGACGTCCCTCGCCGAGGCAACCTGACTACTGTACCCGGGGTTCACCCTGCGGCGAAACCTCGTGGTCGAGACGTGCAGCACCCTCCGCGAGCAGCGGGCTCACGGGGCGCGTGCGGCCCGCGCGGTAGACCACGCGGGAGTGGAACACGAAGCGGAGCACGAACGCGACGGCGATCGTGACGGCCTGCGCGACGATCGGCGGCACGGGCGTCGCCTCGACGATCCAGATGAGGAACGGCAGGCGGATCGCGGCCTCGGTCGCGTTGAACCCGAACGACTCGGCGAACCGGTGCCACACGGACCGCCCCGCCCGCAGGTCGTGGAACACGAACCGCTCCTGCAGCAGGAAGTTGATCGTGATGGTCGCGACGGCCGAGACGATCGCGGCGAGCACGTAGCTCTCGCCGAGGTGCATGAGCCCGGCCATGATCGCGAGGTTGAGCACCGCGCCGAACGCGCCGATGATCGCGAACCGCGACATGCGCCCGAAGCGCAGCGACGCGAGCTGGTGCAGGTAGTTGAGGCCCTGCGCGAGGTTCGCCTTGGACTCGCCGGCGAACCGCTCGCCGAACACGAACGGCTCCTCGACGACCTTGAGCTTGTTGCGCGTGAGCAGCTCGAGCAGGATCTTGAAGCCGCGCGGCTTGAGCGCGTCCATGTCGATCGACGCGCGACGCACCGCGAAGAAGCCGGTCATCGGGTCGGTGCAGTCGCGCAGCCGCACGGGGAACATCGAGCGGGCCAGCACGATCGACGACTTCGACACCGCGTGCCGCACCCAGCCGCTGAGCCCGTCGGCGTTGCCGCCGCCCACGTAGCGCGAGGCGACGACGACGTCCGCGTGGCTCTCGTCGCCCGTCTCGAGGAGCACGGGGATCATCTCGGGCGGGTGCTGGAGGTCGCCGTCCATGACGAGGCACCACTCGGCGTCCGACGCCTGGAAGCCGGCGACGACCGCGCCGCTGAGGCCGCCCTCGCCGTTCTCCCGGTGGATCATGCGGACGCCGATCGTGGACTCCGCCGCGACGCGCTCGATGGTCTGGGGCGTCGTGTCGGTCGAGTCGTCGACGAAGAGGATCTCGACCTCGCCGGACTCGACCATCGCGCCGCAGACCTTCTCGACGCGCTGCACGAGCGCCTCGACGTTCGGCTCCTCGTTGAACGTCGGGACGATCACCGTGACCCGCATGCGTGACCCTCCTCGGTCCGTGGACATCGTGGAACTCTCGCAGCACCGGCCGGAGGTGGTCAATGAGGGAGATCCCCTACGCAGCCAACCTATCCCCGACCCTGCGCCGGGACCACGGCGCAGGGTCGGGAGTACGGTCGGTGCGCTCGATCAGGCGTTGCCGTCGAACAGCGACGTGACCGACCCGTCGTCGAACACCTCGCGGATCGCGCGCGCGACGAGCGGCGCGATCGACAGCACCGTGAGCTGCGGGAACTGCTTGTCCGCGGCGATCGGCAGGGTGTCGGTGATGACGACCTCGGACGCGCCGCACTCCGAGAGCCGCTGCGCGGCCGGGTCGGAGAGCACGCCGTGCGTGGCGGCGACCATGACGGACTTCGCGCCCGCCGCGAGGCACACCTTGACGGCCTCGGAGATCGTGCCGCCGGTGTCGATGAGGTCGTCGACGAGCACGCAGTCGCGCCCCTCGACGTCGCCCACGACGCGGTTGGCGACGGCCTGGTTGGGGCGCGTGATGTCGCGGGTCTTGTGCACGAACGCGAGCGGGCCGCCGCCGAGCTTCGCGGCCCACTGCTCGGCGACGCGGATGCGCCCGGCGTCGGGCGACACGACGGTCACGTTGCTGACGTCGACGCGCGTGCGCACGTAGTCCGTGAGGATCGGCATGGCCCACAGGTGGTCGACGGGACCGTCGAAGAAGCCCTGCGTCTGGGCCGCGTGCAGGTCGACGCTCATGAGGCGGTCGGCGCCCGCGGTCGAGAACAGGTCCGTGATCAGGCGCGCGGAGATCGGCTCGCGCCCGCGGTGCTTCTTGTCCTGGCGCCCGTAGCCCCAGAACGGCTGGACGACCGTGATGGTCTTGGCCGAGGCGCGCTTGGCGGCGTCGACCATGAGCAGCTGCTCCATGATCCACTGGTTGATGGGCGACGTGTGGCTCTGCAGCACGAACACGTCGGCACCGCGCACGCTCTCGCCGAAGCGCACGTAGATCTCGCCGTTGGCGAAGTCGTACGCGCTCGTGGGCAGGAGGTCGATCCCGAGCTCGGCCGCGACGTCCCGCGCGAGCTCGGGGTGGGCGCGACCCGAGACGAGGACGAGCGACCGCTCGCTGGTGCCGGGGAGGAAGCTGCTCATGCGTTCGGTCCTTCGGTGTGTCCGCTGATGCCGGGCAGGGTTCGATCCACGCCGGGGCTGGGGGGCGGCGGCGTGGGCTTGTCCGCGGAGGCCGCGGCGGTGTGGTCGGCGAGCTGGGCCTGGGCCTGCGCGCCGAACGTGGGGGCGTTCTCGGGATTCGTGTGGGCCGCGGCCTCGGCCGCGGGGGTCCCGGGCCGACGGCGCGAGACCCAGCCGTCGATGTTGCGCTGCGCGCCCGCGCTCACGCCGAGCGCGCCCGCGGGCACGTCGCGGCGGATCACGGACCCGGCCGCGGTGTACGCGCCGTCGCCCACGCTCACGGGGGCGACGAACATGTTGTCGGCGCCGGTGCGCGCGTGCGAGCCGATCACGGTGCGGTGCTTGCGCACGCCGTCGTAGTTGACCGTGACCGACGCGGCGCCGATGTTGGTCTCCTCGCCGATGGTCGCGTCACCCACGTACGACAGGTGCGGGATCTTCGAGCCCGCACCGATCTCGGCGTTCTTGGTCTCGACGAACGTGCCGATCTTGCCGCGCGCACCCAGGTGCGTGCCGGGCCGCAGGTAGGCGAACGGGCCGACGCTCGCGCCCTCGCCGATCACCGCGAGGCTGCCCTGCGTGCGCACGACGCTCGCGTTAGCGCCGACCTCGACGTCCGTGAGCGTGGTGTCCGGCCCGACGGTCGCGCCCTCGGCGACGGTCGTGGTGCCGAGCAGCTGCGTGCCGGGCAGGAGCGTCACGTCGCGTGCGAGCTCGACGTCGACGTCGACCCAGGTGGTCGCCGGGTCGACGACGGTCACGCCCGCGGCCATCGCGGCCGCGAGCACGCGGCGGTTGAGCTCGGCGCGCAGCACCGCGAGCTGGGCGCGGTCGTTGACGCCCTCGACCGTCATGGGGTCGTGGGCCACGACGGCGCGCACCGCCCCGCCAGCCTCACGCGCGAGCGCCGCGACGTCGGTCAGGTAGACCTCGCCCTTGGAGTTGTCGCTGCCGACGCGCGCGAGCCCGTCGCGCAGCACCGCGGCGTCGAACACGTAGACGCCCGAGTTGATCTCGCGCACCGCGCGCTCGACCTCGGTCGCCTCGGAGTGCTCGACGATGCGCTCGACGTCGCCCGTGTGCTCCTCGCGCAGGATCCGCCCGTACCCGGTCGCGTCGGCGACGACGGTGGTGAGGATCGTGACGGCGTTGCCGTCGGCGTGGTGGGTCGCCACGAGCTCGGTCAGCGTCGCGGCGTCGAGCAGCGGCACGTCGCTCGCGAGCACGACGACGGACCCGACCAGGCCCTCGCCCGCGCCGCGTCCCTCGTGACCGTCGGGGACGCCGTCCGCGACCGCGGCCGCGAAGGCCCGCGCGTCGAGAGCCTCGAGCGCGCACTGCACGGCCCGGCCCGTGCCGTAGACCTCGTCCTGGTCGACGACGAGCGCCGACGGCGCGACCTCGGCGACGTGCGCGGCCACGCGGTCGCGCTGGTGGCGCACGACCACCGCGACCCGCTCGGGCTCGAGCTCGGCGGCGGCGACGAGCGCGTGGCCGAGCATCGTCCGCCCGCCCAGCGCGTGCAGCATCTTGGGGGTCGCGGACTTCATGCGCGTGCCCTCCCCCGCGGCGAGGACGACGACGGCGGCTGGCGTCGGTCGAGGTGCGTCGGTCACATGTGCTCCCATCGATGAAGTGCGCTCCGCCCCCAGGGTTCGAACCTGGACCAAGGGCACCAAAAACCCTTGTGCTGCCGATTACACCAAGGCGGACCGGACGGTGGGCGTCCGACCCAAGTCTGCCAGGTCGCCCGGCGTGCACGGGCACCGGGCGGGCGGGGCGTCCGGAACGCACAGGGCCTCCACAAGGCACGGGCCGCCGCACGAGGTCGCACCGCGGACGGCGCCCGGCCACGCGTCGTCCGGCACGAACCACCCGCTGGTCCCGCCGGGCTGCACGGACGCGGGGCACGGCATGATGGACCCGTGCCCTCCGACCCGAAGCAGCGCCCCCGTTCCCGCATGACCGCGAGCCAGCGCCGCGAGCAGCTCGTCGCGGTGAGCCGCGGGCTGTTCGCCGAGAAGGGCTTCGAGGGCACGAGCGTCGAGGAGATCGCGGCCCGGGCGGGCGTGTCGAAGCCCGTGGTGTACGAGCACTTCGGCGGCAAGGAGGGCATCTACGCGGTCGTCGTCGACCGCGAGGTCCAGGCGCTCACCGGCGCGCTCACGGGCGCGCTCTCGGCCGGCGGGCACCCCAAGGTGCTGCTGGAGCGCACGGCGCTCGCTCTGCTCACCTACATCGAGGCGTCCGAGGACGGGTTCCGCATCCTGGTGCGCGACTCCCCCGTCGCGCAGGCCACGGGCACGTTCTCGAGCCTGATCGGTGACGTCGCGACCCAGGTCGAGCACCTGCTCGCGGACCAGTTCGAGCGGCGCGGGCTCAACGCGAACAGCTCGCCGCTGTACGCGCAGATGCTCGTGGGCATGGTCGCCCTGACGGGGCAGTACTGGCTCGACGCGAAGCGCCCCAAGAAGGCGGACGTCGCCGCGCACCTGGTCAACCTCGCGTGGAACGGCCTGTCGGGCCTCGAGCTCAAGCCGGCGCTGACCAAGCACGCACGGGACTGACGACGGCGCGGGACTGACGACGGTCGCGGCGGGTCGCTCGCACGATCCGGTACGACTGTGCTTGTATTGTCCGGTTCCTCCACCCCGGCGCGAAGGTCCACCATGAGCCTGCTCGAGATCGACTCCCTCGCCAAGTCCTACGGGTCCGTGACCGCGCTGCGGTCGACGTCCTTCTCCGTCCGGTCGGGCGAGATCTTCGGATTCGTCGGCTCGAACGGGGCCGGCAAGACCACGACCATGCGCATCATGCTCGGGGTGCTCTCGCCCGACGGCGGCGAGGTGCGCTGGGACGGACGCCCGATCGACCACGCCGTGCGGCGGCGCATCGGGTACATGCCCGAGGAACGCGGTCTGTACCCCAAGATGAAGGTCGGCGAGCAGCTCGTGCACCTCGCGCGCCTGCACGGCCTGCCCAAGGCCGACGCCGTCGCCGCGATGGAGCGCTGGACCGAGACCCTCGGCGTCGCCGAGCGCCGCGGCGACGAGGTGCAGAAGCTCTCGCTCGGCAACCAGCAGCGCGTGCAGCTCGCGGCCGCGCTCGTGCACGACCCCGACATCCTGGTGCTCGACGAGCCCTTCTCGGGCCTCGACCCCGTCGCGGTCGACGTCATGAGCGGCGTGCTGCGCGAGCAGGCGTCGCGCGGCGTGCCCGTCGTCTTCTCGTCCCACCAGCTCGAGCTCGTCGAGGTGCTGTGCGACCGGGTCGGCATCATCAAGGACGGCGCGATGGTCGCCGCCGGCGGGATCGACGAGCTGCGCGACGTCGGCCGCCCGCGCTGGGTCGTGGACGGCCCCGCGGCCGGCACGCCCGCCGGCGCGTGGATGGCGGACGTCGCGGGCGCCGTCCCCGTCGAGGGCGCGGGCACCCGCACGGTGTTCGAGCTCACGGCCGAGGGCGCGGAGCAGGGAGTGCTGCGCGCGGCCCTCGCGCTCGGGCCCGTGCACGAGCTCGCCCGCGTGCGGCCGACCCTCACCGAGCTGTACCGCGACGCGGTCGCCGGGCGGGACGAGGCGACGGACGCGACCGGTACGGCGGGCACGACGGGCACGACCGGAACGACGGGCACGACCGGAACGACTGGTACGACGGGCACGACCGGAACGACGACGAGCGAGGCGACCGCATGAGCACCCCGCAGCAGAGCACCCGCGCCACCCGCGCGCCGCGATCGACGGGCGCGTGGTCCGCGATCCGCCTCGTCGCGGGCCGCGAGATCCGTTCCCGCGTGATGTCCAAGGCCTGGATCATCACGACCGCGGTGCTGGTCCTCGCCGTCGTCGGCGGCGGGATCGTCCTGAACCTCGTCACGTCGTCCGGGCCCGACGCGCAGGACGTCGGCTTCACCTCCGAGGTCACCGAGCTGCAGCAGCCGCTCGTCGCCACGGCCGAGGCGCTGGGCACCGATGTCGTCCCGACCGCGGTGGCCGACCGCGCCACGGGCGAGCAGGCGGTGCGCGACGGCGACCTCGCCGCCCTCGTCACGGGCACGCCCACCGACCTCGAGGTCGTGGTCGACGCCGACCTCGACTCCACCCTCAGCACGGCGCTGACGAGCGTGAGCCAGCAGGCCGCGCTCTCGGCGCAGGTCACCGCGCTCGGCGGCGACCCGGACGAGGTCGCGACCGCGCTCGCGACGTCCGCCCCCGAGGTCACCGCTCTCTCCCCCGGCGACACGACCGACGTCGCGCAGATCGCGGCGGGCCTCCTCGTCGGCATCCTGATTTTCATGTCGATCATGCTCTCGGGCCAGCTCATCGCGGCCGGCGTGGTCGAGGAGAAGCAGAGCCGCGTCGTCGAGATCCTGCTCGCGTCGATCCGCCCCTGGGAGCTCCTGGTCGGCAAGGTGCTCGGCATCGGGACCGTCGGGTTCATCCAGATCGCCCTGGTCGCCGGGGCGGGTGCGGGCACGGCGGCCGCGCTCGGCCTCGTCGACGCGAGCGAGCTGTCGCTCGGCGCGGCGGCCGGGTGGCTCGTCGTCTGGTACGTCATCGGCTACCTGACGTACGCGTTCGCGCTCGCGGGCGCCGCGTCCCTCGTCTCGCGCCAGGAGGACGTCGGCTCGGTCATCGCGCCGTTCACGACCCTCATGATCGTGCCCTACGTCATCGCGATCAGCATCGCCCCCTACGACACCGACAACACGCTCGTGCGGTGGATCTCGTACGTGCCGTTCTGCTCGCCGCTCGTGATGCCGGTGCGCGTCGCGGTCGGCGGGGTCGAGCCGTGGGAGATCGCGCTCTCGCTGGGTCTGTCGATCCTGGTCATCCCGGTCGTGGTGTGGCTCGCGGCGCGCATCTACCGCGGCGCGGTCCTGCGCACCGGTGCCCGGCTCAAGGTCAAGGACGTGCTCGCGGGCGCATGAGCCGCGCGTCAAGATTCTTGATGTCGAGAGGTGTCGACTAGTCTCACCCCATGGACCCCAGCACGCGCGGCGCCGACGAGGTCGACCGCATCGTCGACGCGTGGCAGCGTGAACGACCCGACCTCGACGTCGAGCCGCTCACCGTCTTCTCGCGCGTGAGCAGGCTCGCGCGCCACCTCGACCTCGCACGACGCAGCGCGTTCGCGCGCGGCAGCCTCGAGACCTGGGAGTTCGACGTCCTCTCGGCCCTGCGCCGCGCGGGCGAGCCCTACCGCCTCTCGCCCGGTGCGCTCATCACGCAGACGCTCGTCACGAGCGGCACGATGACCAACCGGATCGACCGGCTCGAGTCCCGTGGCCTCGTCGAGCGGCACCGCTCCCCCGACGACCGCCGCGGCGTGCTCGTCGAGCTCACGCCCGAGGGACGCACCGCCGTCGACGCCGCCATGAGCGACCTGCTCGACGTCGAGCGGCGCATCCTCGGCGCCCTCGCCCCCGAGGACCGTCCGCACCTCGCGGACCTCCTGCGGACCGTCGTCGGGCAGTTCGACGACTGAGGACCGGCGCGCGGTCGTCGCCGGCGGGGTCAACGGGCTCCTCCTCGCCGCCGTCCTCCTCGTCGCGCTCAACCTGCGCAGCCCGATCACTGCGGTCGCCCCCGTGGTGGACGACGTCGCGGCCGACCTCGCGCTGTCGCCCGCCGCCGTGGGGCTCCTGACCGGGCTGCCCGTGCTGTGCTTCGCGCTCGCGTCCCCCGCGGCGTCCGCGCTCGTCGCCCGCCTCGGCGTCGAGCGCGTCGTCTCCCTCGCGCTGCTGACCGTCGCGCTGGGCACCGTGCTGCGCTCGACCGGCGGCGCCACCACCGCGTTCGCGGGCACCGCGCTCATCGGGCTCGCGATCACCGCGGGCAACATCGCCGTGCCCGTGGTCGTGCGGCGCGACTTCCGGGCCCGCGCCGACGTGGTGACCGGCATGTACACCGCCGCGATGAACTTCGGCTCGGTGCTCGCGACGGCGCTCACCCTCCCGGTCGCCGAGGCCGTCGGGTGGCGCTGGGCGCTCGCCCTGTGGGTCGTGCTCGTCCCGCTCGCCTGGGTCCCCTGGCGGGCCGCGACACGCGGTCGGACCGCCCCCGTCGAGCTGGCCCCCGTGGGCGCGGACGCGGACGCCGCGGGCCGCCGCGGCGTGCTCGCCCGCCCGATCACGTGGTTCCTGACCGTCATGTTCGCCGGGCAGTCCTTCGCGTACTACGGCACGACGGCCTGGCTGCCGAAGATCCTGCACGACTCGGTGCACCTCGACGCGGGCGCCGCCGGCGTCGGCGCCGCGCTGTTCCAGGGGTTCGCGATCGCGGGCGCCCTCGGGGTCCCCGCGGTGCTCGCGCGCGGCTGGTCGATGCGCGCGGCCTTCGCGGTGATCGCGGCGGGCTGGCTCGCGCTGCCGCTCGGCCTGCTGCTCGCGCCGCAGTGGTGGGCCGTGTGGATCGCCGCGGCCGGCGTCGCGCAGGGCGGCAACTTCACGGTCGTGTTCACGACCGTCGTGCGCCGCGCGGGCACCGTGGCCGACGCGCGCCGCACGTCCGCGACAGTGCAGACCGTGGGCTACGGGGTCGCCGCGCTCGGCCCGTCGGTGATCGGCGCGGTGCACGCGAGCACGGACGACTGGACCGTGCCGCTGGTCGTGCTGCTCGGCGCGGTCGTCGCGCTCACGGTCGCCGGGCTCGTCGCGACCGGGACCCCACGCACCCAGCCTCCACGGACCGAGCCTCCACGCACCGGGCCCGAGCCCGCCTGAGCGCGCCCGGACGTCAGCCCGCGACCTCGGCCGCCTCGAGCCACTCCATCTCGAGCGCGTCCTTCTCGTCCGTGAGCTCGCGCAGCTGCGCGTCGAGCGCCGTCACCGCCTCGTGGTCGGTCGCCTGCGCCGCCATCTTGTCGTGGATGCGCGCCTCGGCCTCGGCGATCTTGCCGAGCCGACGCTCGATCCGCGTGATCTCCTTCTTGGCCAGACGCACCTCGGCGGCCGACGGTGCGGAGGCGGTGTCGGCCGACCCCGCCGCCGTGCCGCTCGACGACGTGCCGTTCGAGGACGCGCCGCTCGAGGACGTGCCGTTCGATGACGCGCCCGACGACGAGCCCTTTGCCGACGACACGCCCGACCCGCCGTCATGCCCCGCGAGCGCCGCCCGACGCAGCTCGAGGTACTGCTCGACCCCGCCGGGCAGGTCGCGGATCTGCCCGTCGCCGAGCAGCGCGACCTGCCGGTCGCACACGCGCTCGAGCAGGTAGCGGTCGTGCGAGACGACCACGAGCGTGCCCGCGTACCCGTCGAGGAGGTCCTCGAGCGCCGCGAGCGTGTCGGTGTCGAGGTCGTTCGTGGGCTCGTCGAGCAGCAGCACGTTGGGCTCCTGCACGAGCAGGCGCAGCAGCTGCAGGCGGCGGCGCTCGCCGCCCGAGAGGTCGCGCACGGGCGTGCGCGCACGCTCCTTGGTGAACCCGAGCTTCTCGACGAGCTGCGAGGCGGAGAGCTCCTTGCCGCCCACGACGACCGAGCGGCGCTCGCGCTCGACGACCTCGACGACGCGCAGGTGAGAGAGGTCGTCGAGCTCGGTGACGTCCTGGCTGAGCTCGGCGACCTGGATGGTCTTGCCGCGCTTGACCCGGCCAGCGTCGGGGGCCCGCCGGTCGGCGAGGAGCGCCAGGAGCGTCGTCTTGCCCGCGCCGTTGACGCCGACGACGCCGTAGCGGTCGCCCGGCCCGAGACGCCAGGTCACGTCGTCGAGCAGCACGCGCCCGCCGTCGTCCGCGGTGTCCGGGGCGTCGGACGACGTCCCCGCGGTCCCGCGGCGCGGGACCCGCACGGTGACGTCCTCGAGGTCGAGCACGTCCTTGCCGAGCCGCTTCATGGCGGTGCGCGCGAGCTCGAGCGTCTCGCGCGGCGGCGGCTCGTCGGCGATGAGCGCGGCGGCGGCGTCGAGCCGGAACTTGGGCTTGGAGGTGCGTGCGGGCGCGCCGCGCTGGAGCCACGCGAGCTCCTTGCGCAGCAGGTTGTCGCGCTTCTCGGCCGTGACCTGGGCGGTGCGGGCGCGCTCGGCGCGCGCGAGCACGTACGCCGCGTAGCCGCCCTCGTACCCGTCGACCGCGCCCGTGCCGTCGCCGCGGACCTCCCACATGCGCGAGCAGACCGCGTCGAGGAACCACCGGTCGTGGGTCACGACGACGAGCGCGCCGCGGGCGCCCGGGCGGCCGTAGCGCCGGCGCAGGTGCTCCGCGAGCCACGCCACGCCCTCGACGTCGAGGTGGTTGGTCGGCTCGTCGAGCAGCAGCACGTCCGGGTCCTCGACGAGCAGCGCGGCGAGCGCGACGCGTCGGCGCTGCCCGCCCGAGAGGTGCTGGGCGGGGGCGTCGAGGTCGAGGTCGGCGAGCAGGCCGGCGTGCACCGAGCGCACGCCCGCGTCACCGGCCCACGTGTGCGTGTCGGCGTCGCCGTGCACGAGGTCGCGGATCGTCGCGCCCTGCGCGTCGTCGTCGCGCTGCACGAGCATCGACAGCCGGGTGCCGCCCGCGCGCGTGACCCGCCCGGCGTCCGGCGTGCGGGTGCCTGCGAGCAGGCGCAGGAGCGTCGACTTGCCCGCGCCGTTGGGCCCGACCACGCCGATCCGGTCGCCGTCGTCGAGGCCGAGGCTGACGGAGTCGAGCAGGGTGCGGGTGCCGACGACGAGGCGGACGTCGTCGGCGCCGAGCAGGTGAGCCATGAAGGTCCTCAGGTGGTGGGTGCGGGATCAGGGTCCAGTTTCCCATCCACCGCGCTCGGCCGGGGAACCGTGAGCGCCGCGACCGCCGTCGTGGCGGGGATCGCGAGCACCAGGCCGATCGACCCGACGAGCGTGCGGACGACCTCCTCGGCGATCTCCCCCGACGTGAGGTTCGCCAGGAACCCGCGCTCCGACATGGAGACCGCGAGCAGCAGCGGGAGCGCGGCGCCCACGTAGGCGAAGGCGATCGTGTAGACGGTCGAGGCGATGTGGTCGCGCCCGATCCGCATCGCCCGGCGGAACAGCTCGAGCCGCCCGGCGGTCGGGGAGGCCTCGCGCAGCTCCCACACGGCCGAGGCCTGGGTGATCGTGACGTCGTTCAGCACACCCATCCCGGCGAGCACGATCCCGCACAGCACGACCCCGTGGATGTCGAGGGCGGGCGCGTACTGGGGCAACCAGATCGACTCCTCGGACGAGAGACCGGTGATGTTGGAGGTCTTGCTCGCCCATGTCGCGATGGCTGCCGTGAGCACGAGCCCGAGGAGGGTCCCGACGAGCGCGACCGAGGTGCGGACCGAGATGCCGTGCGCGACGTAGAGCACCATGCACATCACGAGGGACGACGTGATCAGGGCGACCGCCATCGCGTTCTCGCCCGCCAGCAGCGCGGGCAGCGTGAACCAGGCCACGACCGCGAATGCCATGGCGAGACCCACGAGCGCCGCGAGCCCTCGCCACCGGGCGACCAGCACGACGACGGCGACGTAGGCGGCGGCAAGGAGCCCGAGCGGGACGCCCCGGGAGTAGTCGATGAACACGTACGGCGTCGCCTCGCCGACCACGTCCCCGAGGTGGATCAGCGTGACGCGGTCTTCGACGTCGAAGCCGTGCGCGATCTGCTCGGGTGGCACCGCGAGATCGACGACCGTGCCCACGGGGTCCGGCGCGCCGGGCGAGGCGCTGTCGAGCCGGGCGGGGACGACGCCGCGTGCGTCGTCCGCGGGCCCGACGACGGTGCCCTGCTGTATCGAGGTGCCGTCGGCAGCGAACGGGATCGAGTCCGGCAGGTCGTCGGACGACGGCCACCAGTGCACGGCACCCAGGAGCGTGACGATCATGACGGGCACGACGATGGCGGCGAGGACGATCCGGCTCCGCCGCGTCGACCGTGCATCGCCGCGCAGCATGTGCCCATGCCCGTGCCCGTGCCCCCGGCCCTCACGGTGCTCGTGCTGCTGGAGCTGCTGGTGGTGCTCGTGCTGCTGGAGCTGCTGGTGGTGCTCGTGCTGCTGGAGCTGCTGGTGGTGCTCGTGCCGGCGGCGGCGCAAGGGCCACGTCGTTCCCTTCGTCGTGGTCCGGTGCTCGGGCTGGGGCGGCGGCGCTCAGACCGCGGTGACGACCCGGGCGCCCGCGACGGGGCCAGTGGCGGTGTGGACGTCGTCGGCGACGCCGGCCGCGGTCCAGGCCGCGCAGATCGCGAGGGCGTGCTGACGGCTGCGGGCGAGGGCCGCGACGGTCGGGCCCGATCCCGAGACGATCGCGCCGAGCGACCCGGCGCCCTCGGCGACCTCGATGGTCTCGGCGAGCTCGGGCGCGAGCGCGAGCGACGCGGCCTGCAGGTCGTTGCGCAGCGCGGCGCCGACCGCGACGGCGTCCCCGCGGCGCAGGGCCGCCATGAGCGGTGCGACGTCGTCGGGCGCGAGCTCGTCGGGACCGCCCACGTGCTCGTCGAACGCGCGGAACACCGCGGGAGTCGACAGGCCCCGGGTGCGGGTCGCGAACGCCCAGTGCAGGTCGCCGCGCGTCATCGCGGGCGTGAGCAGGTGCCCGCGCCCGGTGCCGACCGCGGTGTGCCCGAGCAGCCCGAACGGCACGTCCGAGCCGAGCTCGGCGGCCAGGCCGTGCAGCTCGTCGCGCGGGAGCCCGCCGTCCCAGAGGTGGTCGGCCGCGACGAGCGCGGCCGCGGCGTCCGCCGACCCGCCGGCCATGCCGCCGCCCACGGGGACGCCCTTGACGATGTCGATCCGCACGTCGGGCTCGACGCCGAGGCGCGCCGCGACGAGCTCGACCGCGCGCCAGGCGAGGTTGGTCGCGTCGGTCGGCACGGCCTCGGCGTGCAGTCCCGAGACGGCGAGCGAGATCCCCGAGCCCTCAGGGGTCGTGGTGAGCTCGAGGTCCTCGACGAGGCTGACGGCCTGGAAGATCGTGACGAGCGGGTGGTAGCCGTCCTCGCGCGGCGCTCCCACGCACAGCGCGAGGTTGACCTTGCCCGGGGCGCGCACGCGCACCGACGGCCGGGGCACGGGGACGAGCCGGCTCACGAGGCCGCCCGCGGGCCCGGACCTGCCGAGTCGCCGAGGGCCTCGGCGATGCGGGCGAAGTCCTCGACCGTGAGCCGCTCGCCGCGCAGGCCCGGGTCGACCCCGGCCCGCTCGCACGCCTCCTGCGCCGCCTGCGCGCCGCCGGCGATCCCCGCGAGCGCGGCACGCAGGGTCTTGCGGCGCTGCGCGAACGCGGCGTCGACCACGGCGAAGACCTGCTCGCGGGTCGCGGTCGTGGCCGGCGGGTCGCGGCGCTCCATGTGCACGAGGGCCGAGTCGACGTTGGGCACGGGCCAGAACACCGTGCGTCCGATCGTCGCGGCCCGGCGGGCCGTGGCGTACCAGGCTGCCTTGACGGACGGCACGCCGTACGTGCGGCTCCCGGGTGCGGCGGCGAGGCGGTCCGCGACCTCGGCCTGGACCATGACGAGCACGGTGCGCAACGAGTCGAAGCGCTCGAGCATCGTCAGCAGCACGGGCACCGCGACGTTGTAGGGCAGGTTCGCGACGAGCGCGGTCGGCGGCGGTCCCGGGAGCTCGGTCACGTCGAGCGCGTCCGCGCCGACGACCTCGAGCCGGTCGGCGAGGTCGGGACGGAACTCGGCGACCGTCGCGGGGAGCTGCGCGGCGAGGGGCGGGTCGATCTCGACCACGACGACGCTCGCGCCCGCGTCGAGCAGGCCGAGGGTGAGCGAGCCCAGCCCCGGACCCACCTCCACGACCCTGTCCCCCGGCCCGACGCCGGCCGCGCGCACGATCTTGCGCACCGTCCCGCCGTCGTGCACGAAGTTCTGGCCGAGCGTCTTGGTGGGTCGCACGCCGAGGCGGCCGGCGAGGTCGCGGATCTCGGCGGGACCGAGGAGGCCGCCCGGGGTGTCGTTCATGGTCATGAGCCTACCGACCGGCGCGCGGTCGCCCGACGCCGGGGACGACGACGGGGCGGACCGTGCGGTCCGCCCCGTCGTTCCCGCCCCCAGAGCGAGAGGTACCTCAGTGAGACGGTCTCGTCAGAGGAGACCGAGCTTGCGTGCGCACGCGGGCCACTGGCCCCAGCCCGACTGCGCCTGGAGCTTCTGCGCCAGGCGGGTCTGCTCGGCCGCGGAGTTCTCCGACGGCAGGCCCGAGCCTCCCATCGCGCGCCAGGTCTGCGCCGAGAACTGGTACAGGCCGTAGTAGCCGTTGCCCGTGTTGGTCGCGGGGTTGCCGCCCGACTCGCACTGCGCGAGCGAGGCCCACACGCCGGCCGGGGCGCTGCCCGTGGCCTTCGAGCTGGACGACGAGCCGGAGGACGACGAGCTCGAGGACGACGACTTCGAGGAGCTCGATGAGCTCGACGACGTCGTGGGCTTCGGGGTCGCGACCGGCCGCTCCTTGGTGCCCTTGACGAGCACGCGGTCGACGGGCTCGGTCGTGACGCCCTTCGAGACGAGCTCGGTCGACTCGACCTTGCCGTCCACGCGCGTGACCTTGTTGACGGTCGTGTACACGCCCTTCTTGCCCTCGGCCTTGACGGCCGTGCCGAGGTCGGCGTACCGGTCGGAGTCCGTCACGGTCGTGGTGTCGTAGTCGACCGACTTGGTCGAGGACTCTTCCTTGACCGTGACGCGCTGGACGACGAGCGAGACCGCCGGGGTCTGGGTGTCGTCGCGCACGACCGAGACGCGGTCGAGGTCGCCGACCGTGACCTCGTTGTCGGCGAGGATCGCCTCGACGCCCGCGTGGCCGTCGGGGACGACGACGGTCGTGCCGTCGTGGACGAGGTTGACGGGGCCGTCGACGTCGAGGACGAGGGGCAGTGCGGTGCGCTCGTCGCTGCGGGAGGCGACGAGGCTGACGTCGTCGCCGCGGTTCTCGAGGGAGGCCAGGGCCTCGTCGGCGTCGAGCGCGTTGGTCCACAGCTGCTCGTCGTCGCCGTCGGCCTGCACGGTGATCTGGTGCCCGGAGCGGACGACGACGTCGCCGCCCTCGGCGAGTGCGGTGTCGACCGCAGGCTGGACCTCGTCGCGCGAACCGACCGCGACGCCCTGCTCGTCGAGCAGTCCGTCGACGGAGCCGGCGAAGGTCGTCACGGTCCGGGTCTCGCCGTCGACGTCGAGCGTCACGGTCTTGCGGGCGTCGGCGTAGGCGACCGATCCGGCGGCGACGACCGCGACGGCGGTCGCGCCTGCGACGAACGGCCAGCGGCGACGCCGGCGGGTGGTTGCGGGGGTCTCGACCGTGCCGGGTGCGGCAGCGAGGTCGATCGGCTGGGTCATGGGTGCGGTGCTCTCAGGAGCGCCGTCGAGGTTGTCGTTCACACGGTTCCAGTCGTCGGTGGGACCGGTCACGGAGCCCTGGCGCGGTGCGGAGAGCACCTCCCGTGACCCCGAGGGGTCTCACGACACGTCGTGACGGGGCCAGGACACCGACCCGGCGGCCGGCACCACGGCGGTCTGGCCGTCGTGGGCGTCTCAGGGCCCCGGAGCGTCCGGCGGCCCTCGATCGGAGTCCGTCGGCGCCGCCAGGGCTCTGGCGACAATCGACCGTAACCGATTCGTTATCAGTTTCCAACCCTCAGTTCGATAGGCTGGCGGGTTTGCCGTCAGGTGCTAGGTAAGTCACCTTTGGGCGTTCTTCGTGGTTCGAGCTGGTCTGCGGAGCATCCCCCGACCCGCGCCGATTCGCACCCCGGCGCACGAGGGAGCGGTGAACCCGCAGGTCAGCGAGTCACCGCAGGACGGCGTGGATCAGTACCAGCCGACCGACTGCGAGTGGCCCCACGCGCCGCACGGCGTGCCGTACACCGACGCGATGTAGTCGAGCCCCCAGGCGATCTGCGTCTCGGGGTTCGTCTGCCAGTCGCCGCCGGCAGCGCCCATCTTCGAGCCCGGCAGCGCCTGCGGGATCCCGTAGGCCCCGCTCGACGGGTTCGCCGCGCGGTGGTCCCAGCCGGACTCACGCGTCCAGAGGCTGTCGAGGCACTGCGCCTGGCTGCCGCCCCAGCCGCGGGACGCGGCCATCTGACGCCCGAGCGCCTCGTTCGACGCCGGCGTCGCCGCCGGGCGCGCCTTGGTCCCGACCGTCACGACCTCGTCGACCGGCGCGGTCGTGACCTCCGACGAGACGGGCGTGGAGCTCTCGACCTTGCCGTCGACGCGCGTGACCTCGGACGTCGTGGTCTTGACGCCGTCCTTGCCCGCGGTCGTGACGACCGACCCCTCGTCGGTGTAGCGGTCGGCGTCCTTGACGGTCGTCGTGCCGTGCGCGACGGGTGCCGTCGACGTCTCGGTCGACGTCTCGACCCGCTGCACCACGACCTCGACCGGGGTCGCCGCATCCTTCTCGTCCCGCTCGACCGTCACGCGGTCGTCGTCGTCGACCGCGACGTCCGCGTCGGCCAGCGCCTCGTCCACGTCGACCGCGCCGTCGTCGACCACGGTCGCGTCGCCGTCGGCGACGACCTCGACGGGCGCCGACTCGTCGAGCACGACGGGCAGCTCGACGCGGCCGTCGGCCTGCGAGCGCGACGCCACGAGCGCGAGGCTCGTGTCCTCGCGCGCCTCGAGGGCCGCGAGCGTGCGGTCGGCGTCGAGCTCGGTCGTCCACACGTCGCGCGTGTCGTCGCCGTCCTGGACGGTGACCTCGCGGGCCGTGCGCACGACGACGTCCTCGCCCTCCTCGACGGGGGCCGAGAGGTCGGGGGCCACGAGGTCGCGGTCGCCCACCTCGATCCCCTGCGCCTCGAGGAGGCCCGCGACGTCGTCCGCCCCGGTCGTGACGGTGGTCGTGACGCCATCGACGTCGAGCGCGACGGTCGCGCGGGACCCCGCGTAGACGAACGCGCCCGTCGTCACGACGGTCACGAAGGCGCCGGCGATCGCGACGGGCACGGCCCAGCGCGGGCGGCGGCGCACGGCGGCGCCACCGGACACCGGGGCCGGGTCGTCGAGGGTCGGACGGTCGGGGTGCGCGTCGCCCGGCACGGGGGCGCTACGGAAGAACGTGTTCACAAGGATCCAGTCGTCGCAGGTGCGGACCCAGGCCCTGGGGCCGGTCCGGTGCTGTCGTCGTCGGCGCTCAGGGCGCCCGGCGGCGCGGTTGCGACCCGTCCCGGGGAACCACGCGGCGTCACCGACCGTAACCGGACCGTTATGGAGGACCAAACGTGCGCACACGTCCTTCACGAACCGCTCGCAGCTCCTCGGCGAGTCGCAAGGATTTCGTGAGTCAGGTCACATCTGACGGGGCCACGGGGCGACCGCGGCCGCCGGGGATCAGTACCAGCCGACGTCGACCGAGTGCGCCCACGCCGAGCACGGGGTGCCGTACCGGTTCGCGATGTAGCCCAGACCCCACTCGATCTGCGTCGCCGCGTTCGTCTTCCAGTCCGCGCCGGCCGACGCCATCTTGGTGCCCGGCAGCGCCTGCGGGATCCCGTACGCACCGCTCGACGCGTTGTGCGCGGTGACGTTCCAGCCGCTCTCCTTGTTCCAGAGCTTGTCGAGGCACGCGAACTGGTCGTCGCCCCAGCCGCGGTCGGCCGCCATCGACTTGGCGATCGCCCGCGCGGACCCGGGGCTCACGGGCGCCGAGGTCATCTTCATGGTGCCGATGCGGACGATCTCGTCGCGCGGCTCGACCGTGACCTTCTGCTCGACGACGTCGCGGCCGACCTCCTCGCCGTCGACGAGCCGCACCTCGTACCGGGTCACGGCCTCGCCCACGCGGCCCGTCTGGACCACGGTGCGGTACCCCTCCGGAAGCAGGTCGTTCTCCTCCTCGATCGTCTCGAACGGGAGCACCTCGGTGACCTCGTCGGCGTCGCTCGACGCGCGCCCGACGACCACGACCATGCCGTCCACGGCCGCCGCGTCGCGCGGGACGGACGTGACGTCGTCCGCGCCCAGGGTGATGCCGGCCTGCTCGAGCACCGCGGCCACGGTCGGTGCGGACGTCGTCGACGTGACGGTCGTGCCGTCGACCACGACGTGCACCTGCTTGAGCGTCGCGACGCGCAGCGGCGAGCGCCCCAGGAGGTCCGAGCGTGACGCCGACACGAGCGCGCCGTCGCCGCGCGGCCCGAGCGAGGTGAGGAACTCGCCGACCGTGCGGGCGGTCGTGCGCATGGTCTGCACGCGCCCGTCGATCTGCACCTCGACGTCGCGGCTCGAGCGCACGACGATCGTCTCGCCGGCCCGCGCGCGCACGCCGAGCGCGGGGACCACGAGGTCGTCGGAGGTCGCCTCGACGCCCTGCGACTCGAGCAGCTCGTCGACCGTGCGCCCGTAGGCGCTCACCGTGCGCACGTCGCCGTCGTAGTCGATCGTGACCGTGCGGTGCATCGACGAGAACATCCCGGTCACGCCGACGAGAGCCAGCACCACGAGGCAGCGGACGACGATCCCGCCGGGGACGCGGTCGCCGCGCCCCGGGGCGGACCTGCGACGCGAGCTCGACGGCACGACGGACCTTTCCGGGCGTTCCGGGCGCCGGACCCGGCGCACCAGGTCAGACCGTAACGGAACGCCCGCCCCCGGCGAAAGCCCGTCCGCGCCGCTGCGGCACGACCGGAGGCCGCGCGATCACCAGGAGCCGTAGACCCGCTCGGCCGTCGACGACAGCGCGGTGCACACCTCGGCCAGGTCGCGGTCCAGCTCGGCCGCGATCCCGCGCACCGTGTGCGGCAGCAGGTAGGGCGCGTTCGGACGCCCCCGGAACGGGTGCGGCGTCAGGTACGGGGCGTCGGTCTCGACGAGCACCTGGCTCAACGGCACCTCGTGCAGCGCGGCCCGCAGGCCGTCGTTCGCCCCGAACGTCACGGGGCCCGCGAACGACAGGAACCAGCCCTGCTCGGCGCACGTGCGCGCCATCTCCGCGTCGCCCGAGAAGCAGTGGAACACGGTGCGCTCGGGGGCGCCGTCGCGCAGCAGCACGTCGATCACCTCGGCGTGCGCGTCGCGGTCGTGGATCTGCAGCGCGAGGCCGAGCTCCTTCGCGAGCGCGACGTGCGCCCGGAACGACTCGCGCTGCACCTGCTCGCCCTGCGGTCCCGTGCGGAACAGGTCCATGCCCGTCTCGCCGATCGCCCGCACCCGCTCGTTCGCGCGCGCGACCGCCGCGACCTCGGCGATCGCGTCGTCCAAGGACGTCGCGTGCCGGGCCTCGGGCGTCGGCGTGAGCCCGTCGGGGCCGACCTCGGTCACGCCCGCGTGCAGCGTCGCCTCGTTCGGGTGGATCGCGACCGCGCCCAGGAGGGCCGCGCGGACCGGGGCGAGCGCGGCGGCGGCGTCCGACACCTCGGCCGGGACGCCGGGCAGCGGGCGCCCCGCGAGCAGGGCGTCCGTCCAGCGCACCGCGTCGAGGTCGCACCCGACCGTGACCATGCGCGTCACGCCGACCGCCGCGGCCTCGGCCACGAGCTCCGCGACGCCCGGCACCCGGATCGGGCGCTCGACGAGCTCGCCCGCGGCGTCCGGCACGCGGTCCGTGACGCCCGCCGCGTACCCCGCGATCGCGTCGAGGTGCGTGTGGTCGTCGACCACGGGCACCGGCAGCGGCTCGGGCGCGGGCGGCCAGCCGCGCTCGCGGCGGCGCGCCATCAGACCGTCGGGTCCTCGAGGCGCGGGAACAGCGACGCGCCCTTGGTCACGACCGTGCCCGCGGGCAGCGCGCCGAACGACGCCGCACCGGCGACGGGCTGCGCGCCGAGCGCACCCAGGGTCGCCTCGGCGCCCAGCGCGTCCCAGAGCTTGCCGGTCGCCTGCGGCATGACCGGGTGCAGCAGCACCGCGAGCGAGCGCAGCGCCTCGGCCGCGGTGACGAGGATCGTCGCGAGACGACCCCCCGGCACGCCGGCACCCTCGGCGTCGGTCTCGCCCGGGAGCTTGGCGACCTTCCACGGCTCCTGCTCGGTCAGGTACAGGTTGGTCGCGTCGACGAGCGTCCACACCGCGCTGATCGCCTCGTGGATCGCGAGCCGGTCGATCGCGGCCTCCGCGTCGGCCACGGCCTTCGCGGCGACCGCCTCGAGCGCGACCTCCGCGTCCGTGGCCGCACCCGCGGCCGGCAGCGACCCGCCGAAGTTCTTGCCGATCATGGCCGTGACGCGCGACGCAAGGTTGCCGAACCCGTTCGCGAGCTCCGCCTGGTAGCGCGACGAGATGTCCTCCCACGAGAACGAGCCGTCCCCGCCGAACGCGATCGCGCGCATGAAGTAGTAGCGGAACGCGTCCGAGCCGAAGTGGTCGGTGATCTGCGCGGGCGCGATGCCCGTGAGCTTCGACTTGCTCATCTTCTCGCCGCCCACGAGCAGCCAGCCGTGCGCGAACACCGTGGTCGGCAGGGGCAGGCCTGCCGCCATGAGCATCGCGGGCCAGATGACCGCGTGGAAGCGCAGGATGTCCTTGCCCACGAGGTGCACGCTCGCGGGCCAGGTGCGTGCGAACCGCTCCTGCTCGGCCGGGTCGTCGCTGCCGTAGCCGACGGCGGTCATGTAGTTGAGCAGCGCGTCGAACCAGACGTAGAGCACGTGCTTGTCGTCCCACGGGATCGGCACGCCCCAGTCGAACGTCGAGCGGGAGATCGAGAGGTCCTGCAGCCCCTGCTTGACGAACCCGATGACCTCGTTGCGCGCCGACGCGGGCTGCACGAACTCCGGGTGCTCCTCGTACAGCGCGAGCAGTCGCTCGGCGTAGGCGCTCATCCGGAAGAAGTAGTTCTGCTCGGCGAGCATCTCGACGGGCTTGCCGTGGATCGGGCAGACCTTCTCGCCCTCGTACTCGCCCGTGCCGTCGAGCAGGTCGCCCGGGAGCTTGTACTCCTCGCAGCCCACGCAGTACGGGCCCTCGTACGAGCCGGCGTAGATCTCGCCCTTGTCGTGCAGGTCGCTGATGAACGCCTGCACGCGCGTCGTGTGCCGCTCCTGCGTGGTGCGGATGAAGTCGTCGTTGAGCGCGTCGATCGTGCGCAGCACGGGCTTCCACTCGGCCTCGACGAGGCGGTCGGCCCACTCCTGCGGGCTCACGCCGTTCGCCTCGGCGGTGCGCAGCACCTTCTGGCCGTGCTCGTCGGTGCCCGTGAGGAACCAGACGTCCTCCTGGCGCTGGCGGTGCCAGCGCGTGACGACGTCCGCCGCGACCGTCGTGTACGCGTGCCCGATGTGCGGGGCGTCGTTCACGTAGTAGATCGGGGTCGTCAGGTAGAACG
The DNA here is from genome assembly GCF_002797595.1 of Sediminihabitans luteus. Lineage (GTDB taxonomy): Bacteria > Actinomycetota > Actinomycetes > Actinomycetales > Cellulomonadaceae > Paraoerskovia > Paraoerskovia lutea. Next base: position 3,458 of record NZ_PGFE01000004.1, on the reverse strand, counting down.
CCGTCCCCGAGGGTGCGGCGGCGCCCGCGGGCAGGGAGGAGGAGTCGACGTCAGGCATGCGTCCATCCTAGTGCCGCCGGTCCACCGGTTTCCCGGGCGTCCCGCCGCCCGGACGGGGCGGCGGGACGCGGGTGTCGGACGCCGTCAGCGACCTCGAGCCCGCAGCGCGGCGTCGACCTGGGGGTCGCCCAGCGAGCCGAGCCAGGTCAGCAGGTCCGGGTAGGTCGACGGGTTGGCGGCGACGAGCGGGCGCAGCGACGGCTCCTCGAGCACGATCCGGTGCAGCGACGCGAGCGGCGTGGTCGGGTCGGCCGCCTGCTGCGCGGTCCAGCCCGACGCGGGGGCGGGGGCGGGCTGCGGGTACGGCGCGGCCGCCTGCGGCTGCGGCTGCTGGGCCTGCGGGTACGGCGCGGCCGCCTGCGGCTGCTGATGCGGAGGCGACGTGTGCTGCGCCGGCGGGTACCCCGCCTGCTGGTGCGGGAACGGCTGCGGCTGGCCGGGCGCTGCCTGCCACTGGCGCGGACCGCCCTGCGCGCCCGGGGACGTCGGGAAGAGCGCCCCGAACTGCTTGCGCACCGACGCGGGGGCGAGCAGCATCGCGGCGGCGAGACCGGGAAGCGCAAGTCCGAGGAGGAGGTTCGGGTAGGCCACCATGGACGTGCCGGGCTCGCCGAACTGCGTGTCGAGAACGAGCACGACGATCCCGAGGACCACCATGACGGCCGTGACGACGAGCACGGAGACGCGCTGCGTCTGGTCGCCCCGGACCATCGAGCGCCCGGCGAGCGCTGCCGCGCCGATCACCAGCACGAGGATGAGCGAGGTCACGGCAACGGCGGAGACCTCGTCCTCGACGATCACGAGGAAGAGCATCGACAGCGTGCCGAGGCCGGCGAGCACCGCGGCGAGGAGCAGCCCTGCCGAGGCGGTTCGCAGTGCCGCGGGTACCTCGAGCCGGCCGCCGCTGAAGACCGGTGCCAGCACGATCGCGGCGACGGCGGGCGCCAGGAGGGTCCCGACGAGCGCCGAGACGACGTCGTTCGACGACGCGATGACGAAGAAGACCGTAGCCGTCGCCCCGACCGCCAGGGCCACGGGGCGCCACGCTGCGTCCCCGCGCAGGACGACGCCGCAGAGCGGGACCAGCACGGCGACGGCCGCCGTGGCCACGGCCAGCGCCGAAAGGACCAAAAGGGTCCAGAAGTCGCTGAAGAAGGAGCCCAGCGACGTCCCGAGCGCGATCATCAGGAGGATGGAGTGCAGCGCGACGTAGACGCCGAGCACCACGAGGACCCGCGACCACAGCGTCCGCTGGCGGGCCGCCAGCCCGTGGTCGCCCAGCTCGGCAGCACGCGGGGTCGCCGCCAGGAGCGCGCCCCCGAGGCCGACCCCGAGTGCCGGGCCCACGATCCCGGCGCCGTCCGAGAACTCGCTGACGAGTCCCACCACGAGATAGGCGAACGCGACGAGCACGTACGGGACGTTCGCGGCGAGCCGGACGGTCAGCACCGTGCGGTTGTCCCACGACGCGGGCAGCGACCCCGCGCGCGCCAGGTAGAACAGCGAGAGCGAGACCAGCGAGAGGATCGTGAGCAGCAGCACCTCGAGGCGGCTCGCGGCGGACTCGCCGTTCCACCACGGCATCGCGAGCGACACGCACAGCAGGACGAGCGCGCCGGCGTCGGTCGCGTAGTCGCGCCACGGGACGCCCGCGAACGGGTTGCCGACCGGCGCGGCAGCCGCCGGCGCCCCGTAGCCCTGCGGCGGCTGCTGCTGCTGCGGATGCGGGTAGCCCGCCTGCGGGGGATGTCCCTGCGTCGACGCCCCGCCGGGACTCGCGGGCACGTGGCCCGGCGCGTCGGGAACGTGCGGCTGCTCAGGCGTGCTCATCTGTCGTCCTTCGTCCGGAGCGGGCGGTGTCGGACCCCACCGTAGGCCCACGACCCGGCGCGCTCGACCCGCGTCCACAGAGTGCACGGTGCCGTCGGCGGAGCGAGGCCGCTCCTGGCGTCAGCGGGCGCCGCCGTCCACGACGACGCGCAGCAGCCGGTCGTCGTCCGGGGCAGGGTCGCCCCGCCCGTCGGTGTTGTTCGTCAGCACCCACAGGGTGCGGTCGGTCGGATCCGTCGCGTCGACCGCGACGGCGCGCAGCCGCCCGTGCTCGCCGGTGAGCAGCGGCTGCGGCGTACCGACCACGAACCCGCCGTCGTCCGACCACGCCACGCGCCAGAGCCGTTCGCCGCGCAACGACGCGACGTACACCGCGTCGTCCGACACCGCGAGGCCGCTCGGGCTGGCCTCGTCCGTGGACCAGGTGACGATCGGGTCGACGAACCCCGACCGGTCGCCGACGCCCTCGACCTCGGGCCAGCCGTAGTTCTCCCCGGGCTCGATCACGTTGAGCTCGTCCCAGGTGTTCTGCCCGAACTCGGCGGCGACCATGACGGGGTCGGGCCCGGGCGTCCACCCGATCCCCTGCGGGTTGCGGTGGCCGAGGCTCCAGACCGGCGAACCCGGGTCGGGGTTGCCGGGCGCGGGTGCCCCGTCCGTGGTGACGCGCAGGATCTTGCCCGCGAGCGACGCGTCGTCCTGCGCACGGTCCGGCCGGGCGGCGTCGCCCGTCGTGACGTACAGGTGACCGTCGGGACCGAACGCGAGACGTCCGCCGTCGTGGTTCGCGGCCTTGGGGATGCCGTCGAGGACGCTCGTGAGCGGGCCGAGCGTCGGCACGTCCGAGACGTCGAGGCGCCCCCGCAGGACGGCGTTCGCGTCGTCGCCCGTGCGGTAGAGGAAGAGCTCGTGCCCGGTGTCGGACGCCGGGGCCAGGGCGATCCCGAGCAGCCCGGCCTCGCCCTCGGGCCGGGTCTCGTCCGCGAGCTGGTCGGCGCCCTCGCCGACGACGCTCGTGACCGACCCGTCGTCGGGGTCGACGACCACGAGGGTCCCTGGCCGCTGGGAGATCACGAGGCGACCGTCCTCGAGCGGGGCGAGCGCCCACGGCACGTCGAGGCCGGTCGCGACGGTCTCGACCGTCACGCGCGCCTCGCCCCCGGGCGTGCCGCTCCCGGGCTCCGAGGAGACGACCGGTGTCGCCGCTCGCCCCGCACCGCCCTCCGGCGCGTCGGTGCAGCCCGCGAGGAGCAGCACGCCGAGCGCCGTCGCGACGAGTCTCGTCGCGACGAGTCTCGTCGCGACGAATGTCGTCGCGGCGGGTGCCGTCGCGACGGGTGTCGTCGCGCGAAGGGTCATCGCGGCGGGGCCGCGGGGTGCGGAGGGCGTGCTGAGCGCCATCCCCGCACCCTACGTGCGGCGGCGAGCGGTGTCAGGGTCAGAGCACGTGCGCGAGGAAGTCCTTCGTGCGCAGCTCGCGGGGCGCGTCCAGGACCTGCGCGGGCGGGCCCTCCTCGACCACGACCCCCTCGTCCATGAACACCACGTGATCGGCGACCTCCCGGGCG
>NZ_PGFE01000003.1 GCF_002797595.1 Sediminihabitans luteus | reverse complement strand
CGCCGATGGTACTGCCCTGGAGACGGGGTGGGAGAGTAGGACGCCGCCGGACAACCATTCACCAAAGGCCCACCCCACACGGGGTGGGCCTTTGGCATACCCCCACCCAGGCACCTGGGATGATGGACGCATGAGGATCTCCGCCCGTGCCGACTACGCCATCCGCGCCTCAGCAGAGCTCGCGGCCGCGGCAGGGGATCATGCGGTGACCGCAGAGACGCTGGCCCGCGCGCAGGAGATCCCGCACAAGTTCCTCGAGGGCATCCTCACGGCGTTGCGCAGAGACGGTCTCGTGACCAGCCAGCGCGGCGCCGGCGGAGGCTACTGGCTCGCCGGTCCGCCGGAGGACGTCACCCTCGCCGCGATCATCCGAGCGGTCGATGGCCCCCTCGTCTTCGTTCGCGGCGAGAGGCCGTCCGATCTGACGTACGACGGTGCGGCGTCGTCGCTCCTCCCGGTGTGGGTCGCACTCCGTGCCAACGTGCGCGCCGTGCTCGAGCGGGTGACCCTCGCGGACCTCGTCGCAGGGCGCCTCCCGGTGGATCTCCAGCAGCTCGTCGACGACGACGCCTCGTGGGAGAACCCCTGACCAGGACCGCAAGGCGCCGGCTGGGATCGTCAGCGTCGAGCACGGGTTGAGCACACGCCAACGGCAGTTGTGTGTGCCTTACCCCGTGCTCGGCGGTATCTGTCCCCGTGTTCGGCATGATCGAGTGCCTGAGTGCCTGAGTGCCTGAGTGCCTGAGTGCCTGAGTGCCTGAGTGCCTGAGTGCCTGAGTGCCTGAGTGCCTGAGTGCCTGAGTGCCGGGCGCCGGGCGCCGGGCATCGGGGGGCCGGGGCTTCGGGGTCGACGCCCGGGTGTTGGCAGGGCGTCGGGCGTCAGCGGGAAGCGCCATCCCTCGAATGGCCCAGTACCTGCGTTCGCGTTACACGGTCTCAGAGTGCGGCGTACCCTAGTTTCCTAGTAGGGAACTGGGTAACCTCGCACTGTCGGAGGGGTTCCGGCCATCGTCCTCAAGGAGCGTCATGCGCACTCTCGTCCTGCTCGCACTCGTGGGCCTCGGGGCCCAGCTCGTCGACGGCAGTCTCGGTATGGCGTACGGAGTGACGTCGACGACGCTGCTCCTTGCGATCGGCACCAACCCGGCGGCCGCGTCCGCGACCGTTCACCTCGCGGAGATCGGTACGACGCTCGCGTCGGGGATCTCGCACTGGAAGTTCGGCAACGTCGACTGGAAGGTCGTCCTCAAGATCGGTGTCCCCGGTGCGATCGGAGCGTTCGCCGGCGCGACCTTCCTCTCGTGGCTCTCGACCGACGTCGCGAAGCCCGTGATGTCGCTCATCCTGCTCGGCCTGGGCATCTACATCCTCGCGCGGTTCACGCTCCGCGGCCTGCCCACGGGCAACCTCGGCAAGCCGCTGCGCAAGCGCTTCCTCGGGCCGCTCGGACTCGTCGCCGGCTTCGTCGATGCGACCGGTGGCGGCGGCTGGGGCCCGGTGGGCACTCCGGCGATCCTCGCGAGCGGCCGCCTCGAGCCGCGCAAGGTCATCGGGTCGATCGACACGAGCGAGTTCCTCGTCGCCATCGCCGCAAGCCTCGGATTCCTCGTCGGCCTCGGCGGCGCGGGGGTCGATCTGCGGTGGGCTCTCGCGCTCCTGGCCGGCGGACTCGTGGCAGCGCCGATCGCGGCCTGGCTCGTCCGTCTGGTCCCGCCGCGCGTCCTGGGCTCGGCGGTGGGCGGTGTCATCATCCTGACCAACACCCGCACGCTCCTGCACAGCGACGCGATCGACGCCTCGGGACTCCTGCTCTGGGGCACCTACGCGGTGATCTGGGTCGTCTGGATCGCGGCGGTCACGATCTCGGTGCGCGCACACCTGCGTGAGCGTTCGCTCGCCCCCGAGGCTGCGACGTCGGACCTGGAGAAGTCCTCCCTCACGACCTCCGGTTCGACGCCGGGCGAGCCGCCCGTCGTCGCGACGTCCGGCAGCTGACCTCAGCTCGCTCCCTCCGGGCCCCGCACCACCGACGTGGTGCGGGGCCCGCTGACGTCGTCGCCCGCGCGGGCCGTAGGGAGATCCGGTCGGAGCCCGTGCGGGTTGGGGCCCGTGCGGGTCGTCGCCCGGACGTGTGGTGTCGGGGCGGACCGTCGCCCGGACGCGACGGTGCCCGTGGCGGCGGCGTCGCCGGCGATCCTGTCTGCCGTGGGCACGAGTCGAGGCTCACAGCCGGAATGTCGGGCCTGCCCGAGCGTGGCCCCGCGCGCTCCCGGAGAATGGAGGCACGACGACGAGGTCGGTCCACCGCTCGACGACAGGGATCACCGACCATGACGACGCTCCACCCCATGACCACCGGCACGACGGAGTCCACGCCGCCCTCGTTCGCTCCGCAGGCCTTCGCGCCGCGCTCGGACGTCGCATGGCCGGGAACGACGTCGGCCGCGGGCACTCAGGTCGCCACCCCGCCGTCGTTCGCTCCCCTCTCCGCCGAGCCGTCGTTCATGTCGACCGCGAGCGCCGCCAGCGGCGAGCGCGAGAGCGTCGACGTCTGGAGCACGGGCACGCTGCAGAGCGGGCCGGTGGAGTCCACCGGGCGCCGCGGGCACGGGCTCTGGTGGCTCGGCGTGACGGCGACGTGCGCGGTGCTGCTCGGCGTCGGGTGGACGCTGGGCGCGTCGGTCGGCGCGACGACCAACCAGGAGACGGGGGCGTCCTCGGCGGTCCAGTCGACCGACGGCGGCCAGGGCGGCTCGTCGAGCTGACCGCTGCCGGCGCCCACACGAGCTGAGCGCAGACGGCAGGCCGACGGCGGCCAACCAATGAGCGACGCACCCACCGCCAGGCGTCGACGGGACGGGCCGACCGTGCGTCAGACCCCCACACCTACCGCCACGCGGCGACGGGACGGGCCGACCGTGCGTCAGACCCCCACACCTACCGCCACGCGGCGACGGGCACGTCCGGCCCCGGGGACGAGAACGGCCGGCACCCGAGGGGTGCCGGCCGTCCGTCGTCCGCGGGGTGGGTCAGCCCTTGACCGAGCCCGACATGAGCCCGCCCACGAAGTACTTGCCGAGGATGATGTACACGATCAGCGTCGGCAGCGAGGCGAACAGGGCCCCGGCCATGGAGACGCCGTAGTTCTGGAGCATGGCGCCGTTCGCGAGGTTGTTGAGCGCGAGGGTCACGGGGCCGTTCTGGCTCGAGGAGAAGAACACCGCGAACAGGAAGTCGTTCCACGCCGAGGTGAACTGCCAGATGAGGACGACCACGAAGCTCGGGATCGAGATCGGCAGGATGATCGACCAGTAGGTGCGGAGCATGCCGGCGCCGTCGACGCGGGCTGCCTCGATGAGCTCGTGCGGGATCGTCTGGTAGTAGTTGCGGAAGATCAGCGTCGTGATGGGGATGCCGTAGATGACGTGCAGCAGGATCAGCGACGGGACGCCGCTCGGGATCCCGGCGTCGAGGAAGATCTGCAGCAGCGGGATCATCACGGCCTGGTACGGGATGAACATCCCGAAAAGGATCAGCGTGAAGACGAGGTTCGCGCCGCGGAAGCTCCAGCGCGAGAGCACGAAGCCGTTGAGGGATCCGAGGAACGCCGCGATGATCGAGGCGGGGATGACCATCTCGAACGTGCGCCACAGCGCGGGGGACAGTGCGGTCCACGCGTCCGACCAGTTCTGCGTGGTCCAGGCAGTGGGGAGGTTCCACGCGCGCGTCGGCGACGCGTCGCCCGCACCCTTGAAGCTCGTCACGAAGAGCACGTACACCGGGATCAGGACGAGGAGCACGCCGAGCAGCAGCGCGGCGTAGCGCAGGGTGCGCTTGACGGTGAACTTCTCGCGGCGGCGGTCCGGACGGAGGTCGACGGGGCGGCCGGCGACGTCGGGGGCGGGCACCGGGGTGCTGACGGTCGTCATCACTTCTCCTGACGGTTCGTCTTGATGAGGTACGGCACGACGGCGATCGCGACGATGATCAGCAGGATCGATCCGATCGCTGCGGCGTTGGCGTAGTCGAAGCTCGACTTCGAGACGTACATGTCGACGGCCGGGACCTTGGTCTGGTAGTTCGCGGGCTTCGAGATCGACATGATCAGGTCGAAGGACTTGAGCGACATGTGCCCGATGATGATGAGCGCGGACAGCGCGATGGGCGTGAGCTCGGGGAAGATCACGTAGCGGTAGACCTTCCACTCGCTCGCGCCGTCCATGCGGCCCGCCTCGCGCAGCTCCTCGGGGATGCCGCGGAACCCGGCGAGGAAGAGCGCCATGACGTACCCGGAGAGCTGCCAGATCGCGGGGATCGCGATCGCCGTGATGCCGAAGGTGACGTTGTTCCACCAGTTGTTCTGCAGGAAGTCGAGACCGACCATCTGGAAGAGGCGGTTGAGGCCGCTCGCGCTCTCGTCCTGGTTGGAGTTGAGCAGCCAGCGCCACACGACGCCGGAGGCGACGAACGAGACCGCCATGGGGAACAGGTAGACCGACCGGAAGAAGCCCTCGCCCTTGACGGGCTTGTCGAGCAGCCAGGCCCAGACGAACCCGATGACGAGCGTCCCGACGAGGAACACCGCCGTGTAGAGCACCAGGTTGACCAGCGAGTGCTGGAACGACTCGCTCTTGAGCAGGTCCACGTAGTTCTGGAACCAGACGGTCGAGACGGGCTGGCGCCCGGTCGCCTGTCCCGCGGTGTGGTTGTCGGTGATCGAGGTGCGGAAGTTCGCGCCGATCAGGCCGTAGACGAACACCGCCATGAGGACCAGCGACGGGGCGAGGAGCAGGATCGGCGGACCGAACCTACGGAAGCGATTCTTCATCGGTGTCATTCCTCCCGGGGACCGGGTGTTTCTGGTCTGTGGCTGCGGCCGTCGGGCGACGAGCGGTCGGACGACGGGTGGTCGCCGTCTGGACGGAGGTGTGTCGTCCGGACGGGACGACGGGGGCCGGGCCAGAGGCCCGGCCCCCGTCGTCTCAGGTCAGCTGCCGCTGACTGCCGAGGCGAGCTCGGACTGGTACGTCGCGAGGTCCGACGCGCCGGTGGTGAACTTGCTGGTCGCGTCCGAGACGGCGTTCAGCGTCGCGACGGGCACGGCGGCACCGTGCGCGAGGGAGGAGACGATCGTGTCGCTGCCGAACGACTCGATGGCCGTCTGCTGGTAGTCGCTGAAGTCGGACGTGTCGGCGTTCGTGTTGGCCGGGATCGACCCCTTGGCCTTGTTGAACGCCGCCTGGCCCTCGGGCGAGCCGACGGTCTCGAGCCACGCCTTGGCGCCGCCGGGGTGCGGTGCGCCCACGGGGAGCGTGAACGAGTCGGCGAGGAAGTCGAACGTGCCGTCGGTGCCGGGGACCGGGAAGTACACGTAGTCCGCAGGGGCCGTCTTGCCGGCCTCCTCGAACGCCGCCTCGGCCCAGTCGCCCATGACGTTGAAGCCGGCCTGGCCGTCGATGATCTGCTGGGTCGCGTCGGGCCAGTCGAGGCCGTCACGGTCGGTGTTGGTGTAGCTCATGAGCTTCTCGAAGTCCTCGAGCGCACCGGTGACGTCGTCGCCGGTCCAGTCGGTCGACCCGTCCCACAGGCCCGAGTAGCCCTCGGCGCCGAGGTCGGAGAGCAGCACGGTCTCGAGCAGGTTGACCTGGGTCCAGGTCGTGGCGACCGAGAGCGCGGTCTTGCCCGAGTCCTTGACGGCGTCGAGCGCGGTGAACCAGTCGTCCATCGAGTCGTACGTCGCGGCGGGGTCGAGGCCGGCGTCCTCGAGCACGGTCGGGTTGGCCCAGACGACGTTCGCGCGGTGGATGTTCGACGGGATCGAGTAGATCTTGCCGTCGACCGTGAGGCGGTCGATGAGGTCCTGCGGGAACGCGTCGGTGAGACCGAACTCGTCGTACAGGTCGCTCACGTCCTCGACCTGGCCGGCGTCGATGTAGTCCTGGAGCTCGGCACCGGCGTGCGCCTGGAACGTGTCCGGCGGGTCGTTGGTCTGCAGTCGCGACTGAAGGAGGTCCTTCGCGGCCGAGCCTGCGCCGCCGGCGACGGCGCCGTTGACGAACTCGGTGTCGGGGTGCTGCTCGTTGAAGACGCTCACGAGAGCGTCGAGGCCGGCCTTCTCGGAGCCTGCGGCCCACCAGGTGAAGACCTCGACCTCGCTGGCGTCGCCGCCGCCCGAGCCGTCGGCCGAGCCGGTGTCGTCGGAGTCGCCGCCGCAGGCGGACAGTCCGAGTCCGAGGATGGCGACGCCAGCGAGCGTCGCAGTGAGTCGTGAGTTGACGCGCATCGGTATTCCCTACGCCTTCGTTGCCGTGTGGAGGGAGCCGCCGTGCTGCGTCGCCTGCCCTCGTCGCCAGCACGGGTGGCCGGACGCTCCTGTGCGTCCCTGTTCACCCGTGTTCAGTTAAGGGGGTCTCGTTCTTGGTGTCAAGAAATGAAGACAAGAACTCAGCAATCGTGACTGTTGCGTTACATCGTGGAGGCAACCCGTGGTCCGACCGGGCTGACCCGGGCGGACGGCGCGGGCGTCGTCCGGCACGAACGCGCAGGCAGGCGCGGAATCGGGCTGTGTATCCTGACCGCTGTGCGCACAGACCGGGTGACGCCGGGCTCGCAGACTTCACTTCGTGAGGCCAACCGGGCCCGCCTCGTGGGCGCCGTCCAGCAGCGTGGCTCCCTCACGCAGGTCGAGCTGGCCGGCATCACGGGCCTGTCCCCGGCCAGCGTGTCCAACATCGTCAAGGAGCTCGTCGAGGCCGGCGTGCTCTCGACCGCCCCCTCGACCCGCAGCGGACGACGCGCCCAGCTCGTGACCCTCGCGCGCAACCTCGGGCTCGTGGCGGGCGTGCACATCGGCACGCGCTCGATGCGCGTCGCGCTCGCCGACGCGTCCCTGCAGGTCGTCGGGGAGCAGCGCATGCCGCTCGCGCCCGACCACCGCGCCGACGCCGGGCTCGAACGCGCGGCCATGCTCGTCGAGGAGATGATCGCGGCCGTCGACGGCAGCCCGGGCGAGCTGCTCGGCGTCGGGATCGGCGTGCCCGCGCCCGTCGACGTGCGCACCGGGGAGGTCTCGACCGCCGGGCTCCTGCGCGGCTGGGACGGCGCCGACGTCGCCGCGACCCTCACCGACCTGCTCGCCGTGCCCGTGCGCGTCGACAACGACGCCAACCTCGGCGCGCTCGCCGAGGCCCGCCACGGTGCAGGAGCCGGGCACGACCCCGTCGCGTACGTCCGGGTCTCGCACGGGGTCGGCGGCGGGATCGTGCTCGGCGGCTCGCTGCTGCACGGGCGCGGCGGCGCCGCGGGCGAGATCGGCCACGTGACCATCGACGAGAACGGCCCGGTCTGCCGGTGCGGCAACCGCGGCTGCCTCGAGACGTTCGTCGGCGCCCCCGTGCTGCTGCACATGCTCGCCGCGAGCCACGGGCACCTCACCCTGCGCGACGTCATCATGCGCGCCCGCGACGGCGACGCCGGCAGCCGGCGCGTGCTGTTCGACGCGGGCCAGCACCTCGGCGTCGCCGCCGCGAACCTGTGCAACATCGTCGACCCCGAGATCGTCGTGATCGGCGGGCAGCTCGCCGAGGCGGGCGAGCTGCTGCTCGGGCCCCTGCGCACCGCGCTCGAGCAGCGCACCGTGCCGAGCGTGAGCGGGCCGCCGCAGGTCGTCGCCTCGCAGTTCGGGGCGAGCGCCGAGGTGCGCGGGGCGCTCGCCGCCGCGCTCGACGCCGCGCGCAGCGCGGGCGCGCTCGGGGTGGGATCGTGAGGGCGGCGCGCCGGGCGTCCGCGCTCGGGGGCGTCCTCGCGGGCGTGCTCGTCCTCGCGGGCTGCAGCGGCCCCGACGCCTCGGGCGTCACGCCCGCGCCCGACGAGCCCGGCGCGGGGACCATCGGCCTGCTGCTGCCCGAGTCCAAGACCGCCCGGTACGAGGCCACCGACAGGCCCGCGTTCGAGTCCGTCGTCGGGCAGCGGTGCGAGGCGTGCACGGTGCTCGCGGCCAACGCCGACCAGGACGCCGCGGTCCAGCAGGAGCAGGCCGAGTCGATGATCGCGCGCGGCGTCGACCTGCTCGTGCTCGACGCGGTCGACACCGTCGCCGCGACGAGCATCGTCGACGCGGCCGAGCGGCACGGCATCCCCGTGGTCGCGTACGACCGGTACATCGACGACCCCGCGGTCGACTACTACGTGTCCTTCGACTCCGAGCTCGTCGGCTACCTGCAGGGCGAGGCCGTGCTCGCGGAGCTCGAGGCCGAGCCCGCGCGCGAGGACGGCCACGGTCCCGGCGTGCTGCTCGTCGGCGGCTCGTCGACCGACCCGAACTCGGCCCGGCTCGCCGCCGGGGCGCACCGCGCGCTCGACGGCGCCAAGGTGCACGGAAGGCTCGTCGAGATCCTCGGCGAGTACGCGACCCCCGACTGGAGCCCCGACAAGGCCCAGGAGTGGGTCGCCGGCCAGGTCACGCAGTTCGGCAGCCGCGTCGACGCGGTCGTCGCCGCGAACGACGGCACCGCAGGCGGGGCCATCGCCGCGCTGCGCGCCGCCGGCCGCGTGCCCGTCCCGCCCGTGACCGGGCAGGACGCCGAGCTCGCCGCCGTGCAGCGCGTCGTCGCAGGCGACCAGCTCATGACCGTGCACAAGGCGTTCGAGCAGCAGGCCCGCACCGCGGCCGAGCTCGCCGTGCGGGTCGTGCGCGGCGAGGACCCGGTCGCGCCCGGCGTGATCGGCGGCATCAAGAGCTTCGTGCTCGCACCCACGTCCGTCGAGCGCGACGACGTCGAACGCGTGATCGTGGACGGGCGCGTGCACACCACCGAGCAGATCTGCACCGACCCGTACCTCGCGGCCTGCCGCGACCTCGGGCTCGTCGAGGAGGACGACGCATGACATCCCCCGTCCTGGAGCTCTCCCGGGTCTCCAAGAGCTTCGGCGCCGCGCGCGCCCTGATCGACGTCGACCTCGCGGTGCACCCGCGCGAGGTCGTGGCCGTCGTCGGCGACAACGGGGCGGGCAAGTCGACGCTCGCGGGCGTCCTCGCGGGGGTCTACCCGCCCGACGCGGGCGAGATGCGCGTCGACGGCGAGCCCGTGCGGTTCGCGGACCCCGGGGCAGCCCGCGCGCGCGGCATCGCGACCGTTTTCCAGGAGCTCGCGCTGTGCGACAACCTCGACGTCGTCGAGAACCTGTTCCTCGGGCACGAGCCCGTGCGCGGCGCGCTGCTCGACGAGATCGCCATGGAGCGCCGCGCGTGGGAGCTGCTCGACCAGCTCGGCGCGAGCGTCCCGTCGGTGCGCGTGCCCGTCGCGGCGCTCACCGGGGGCCAGCGCCGCACCGTCGCGATCGCGCGCGGGCTGCTCGGGGACCCGCGCGTCGTCGTGCTCGACGAGCCCACCGCCTCGCTCGGGATCCGGCAGACCGCCGAGCTGCTCAACCTCGTCGAACGACTCCGGGAACGAGGCCACTCGGTCGTGTTCGTCAGCCACGCGACGTCCGACGTCCAGGCCGTGGCCGACCGGATCGTCGTGCTGCGGCTGGGGCGCGTCAACGGCGAGTTCGAGGCCGACGCCGCGACGTCCGAGGACCTCCTCGCGGCCATGACGGGCGCCCGGCCCGTGCGGCGCGGAGGCGGGCGATGAAGGCCGACCGGGCCCCGCTGCCCACCCCCGGCGACGTCCTGCGGCGCATGCGCGAGGGCGAGCTCACGCTCCTGCCCATCGCCGCGGCGCTCGTGGTCATCTGGATCGGGTTCGGCCTCGCCAACCCCACGTTCTGGTCGAGCGAGAACCTCGTCAACCTGAGCCTGCAGAGCGTCTCGACCGGCGTCATCGCGCTCGGCGTCGTGATCGTGCTGCTCGTCGGGCAGATCGACCTCTCGGTCGGGTCCGTCAGCGGGGTCGCGGCGGCCGTGGTCGCCGCGGGCGCCGTCAACGGCGGGTGGCCCCTGTGGGTCGGGGTGCTCGTCGCGATCGCGGTCGGCGTCGTGGTCGGGCTCGTGCTCGGGATCGCCGTGACCCGGCTCGGGCTGCCGAGCTTCGTGCTGACCCTCGCGGCGCTGCTCGTGCTCGCCGGGGTGCAGGTGCGGATCCTCGAGCCCGCCGGGTCGGTCAACATCCCGTTCGACTCGTGGCTCGTGAAGTTCTGCCAGGCGTGGTTCCTGCCCACCTGGTTCGCGTGGAGCGTCGTGGTCGTGGTCGTCGTCGGGTTCGCCGCGACGCGCTGGTCGGACCGCCGACGCCGCCGCGCCGCCGACCTCCCGTACGCGTCGACCGCCACGACCGCGCTGCACGTCGGCACGCTCGCCGCGGTGCTCTGCACGGTCGTCGCGGTGCTCGGCGGGGCACGCGGCGTCGGCTACTCGGTCGTGCTGTTCGTCGTGCTCGTCGCCGTCGCCGACGTGCTGCTGCGCCGCACCCGCTGGGGCCGCGCCGTCCACGCGATCGGCGGCAACCGCCGCGCCGCGGTGCTCGCCGGGCTGCCCGTGCGCCGCACCGTCGTCTCGGCGTTCGTCGCCTGCTCGGCGCTCGCGGCGCTCGGCGGCGTGCTCGCCGCGGGGCGCCTCGCCGCCGCCAACCAGGAGACCGGCGGCGGCGACATCTTCCTCACCGCGATCGCCGCGGCCGTGATCGGCGGCACGAGCCTGTTCGGCGGGCGCGGGCGCGCCTGGTCGGCGCTGCTCGGCGTGCTCGTGATCCAGTCGATCTCGAACGGCCTCACGCTGCTCGACCTCGACACCGCGACCCGGTCCATCGTCACGGGTGCGGTGCTCGCGCTGGCCATCACGATCGACACCGTCGTGCGCGGGCGCCGACCCGAGTAGCGGACGCGCCCCCCGCCCGACGTACGGTGGGGCGATGACGACGCACGACGACGCCGCCGGGCTCGGCCCGGCCTGGCGCAGCACCCAGGTCCGCGGACTCCTCGAGTTCGGCGCCGGCTCCCTCCTGCCGGACGGCGGGGCGGGTTGGCTCGACGACGACGGCGGCCTCGACCCCGCGCAGCCCGTGCACACCTGGATCACGAGCCGCATGGCGCACACCTTCGCGCTCGGCGCGCTGCTCGGGGTGGACGGCAGCACGGACCGGGCGGCCCGTGCGCTCGCCGGGCTGACCGGCGTCCTGCACGACGACGCGCACGGCGGCTGGTACGCCGCGCGCGGCGTCCCCGGGGCGGGAGAGTCGGGCACGGACGACGGCACCAAGGCCGCGTACGCGCACGCATTCGTCGTGCTCGCGGCCTCGACCGGCAGCGTCGCCGGGATCCCGGGCGCGCGCGAGCTGCTCGCCGAGGCGCTCACGACGCTCGACGAGCGGTTCTGGGAGGCCGACCCCGGGCTCCTGCTCGACGCCTGGGACGAAGGGTTCACCACGGCGTCCGACTACCGCGGGGTCAACGCCAACATGCACGGCGTCGAGGCCATGCTCGCCGCGTACGACGCGACCGACGACGCGCGCTGGCTCGACCGCGCCGCCGGCGTCGGCGACCGCGTCGTCGCGTGGGCCGAGGGCAACGACTGGCGCATCCCCGAGCACTTCACCGCGACCTGGGAGCCCGACCTCGAGCACCACGCCGACCAGCCCGACGACCAGTTCACCCCCTACGGCGCGACGCCCGGCCACGGGTTCGAGTGGGCGCGTCTGCTGCTGCAGACCGACGTCGCGGCCGGCACTCCTGGACGCCGCACCGACGCGGCGGTCGCGCTGTTCGAGCGCGCGCTCGCCGACGGCTGGGACGCCGAGCACGGCGGGTTCGTCTACACGACCGACTGGTCCGGGACGCCCGTGGTCGCGCGGCGCTTCCACTGGGTCGCCGCCGAGGCCGTCGCCGCCGCGTCCGTGCTCGCGACCGTGACCGGCGAGGAGCGCTACGCCGCGCTCGTCGACGCCTGGTGGGCGTGGATCGACGCCGTGCTCGTCGACGCCGAGCGCGGGTCGTGGCGCCACGAGCTCGACGCCGACAACCAGCCCGCGGCCGACGTGTGGCGCGGCAAGCCCGACGTCTACCACGCGGTGCAGGCGCTGCTCGTCGCCGACCTGCCGCTGCGCGGGAGCTTCGCCGCGTCGGCGCGCGACGGCGCGGGCGCCTGGGACTGACGCGCCCGACGCCTACGCCGGGTAGACCTGCACCTCGGCAGCCTTGACCACGAACCACACCCGGTCGCCCGGCGCGAGGCCCAGGTCGGCGACGGCGGCGGGGGTCAGGTCGGCGGCGAGGGACGGGGCGGGGTGTTGCGGTGCGGGATCCTGCGGTGCGGGGTCCTGTGGGGCGGCCTCCTGCGGTGTGGCGTCCGACGGGGCGCGGGGCGCGGACGGGACGGGCCCGACGGCGTCCGCGGGGACGGTGGTTGCCGGCCCGGCGGCGTCCGCGGGGGAGGTGGTTGCCGGCCCGACAGCGTCCGCGGGGACGGTGGTTGCCGGCCCGGCGACGTCCGACGGGGCGATGGTCTCGTCATGCACGAGCTCGGCGCGCACGCGCACGAGCGACAGGTGCGGCTCGAGGGCCACGACGCGGACGGGCAGCACGTTGCGCGGGCTCCCGTGCGGGCGCTCGCGGTGCACGGCGACGGCCGCGGGCGAGAACACCGCGACCGCGGGGGCGCCGTCGTCGACCCTCCCCGTCCCGACGAGGGTTCCGCCGCCACCCCCGGCCCTGCCGCCACTCCCACGGCCGAACGCAACGTTCTGCACCAGATCTGTCGTCTCAGCGTGCGCAACGTTGCGTTCGGCGGTGGGGCTGGTGGGTCCGGTGGGGCTGGTGGGCCGGGTGGGGCTGGTGGGCTCGGTGGCGGTGCCCGTCAGGAGGTTGACGCCCGCGAGGCGGGCCGCGAACGCCGAGCGCGGTCGGGTCAGGAGCTCGCGCGCGGGGGCGTCCTCGACGACGCGACCGTGGTCGAGGACGACGGCCCGGTCGGCCAGGAGCAGCACGTCGAGCAGGTCGTGGGTGACTAGGAGCGTCGTGCGGGGTCGCGCCGCCTGCGCGGCCTGCAGCGTGGCGCGCACCGCCTGCGCGACCTCGACGTCGAGCGACGCGAGCGGCTCGTCGAGCAGCACGACACGCGGGTCCGTCGCAAGGGCTCGCGCGATCGCGACCCGCTGCGCCTGCCCGCCCGAGAGCGCCCCGGGTCGGCGGTCCGTGAGGTGCTCCGCGCCGACCGCGACGAGCGCCTCGCGGGCGGCGGCACGTGCCTCGCGCCGGCTCGCACCCCGGGCCCGCGGCCCGAAAGCGACGTTGTCGAGCACGCGCAGGTGGTCGAGCAGCAACGGGCGCTGGCTGAGCCACGCGACCCGGCGGCGGTGCGGGGCGGACGGCGGGGCGGCGCCGTCGAGCACGAGCCGCACGTCGTCGTGGCGGGACCGGGGGAGCACGCCCGCGACCGCCTGCAGCAGCGTCGACTTCCCGGCGCCGTTGGGTCCGAGCACCGCGACGACCTCGCCCGGCGCGACGTCGAGGTGCACGACGACGTCGCGGCCGGGGACGCGCACCTTGACCCGCAGCGCGGTCGGGGCAGGGGTCGGAGCGGGAGCCGGAGCCGGAGCCGGAGCAGGGGCGGAGCCACGGGTCGGGACGGCGCTCGACGCGCGGTGCGGGTGCGGCACGTTGCTCGGGCGGGTGCCGACGGCGTCATCCTCGTCCGTGCCCGGACGCCGCCCCCGTGCGTCCGCCCGCTCGCTCGCCCGTCCGCTCGCCCGTCCGCTCGCCCGTCCGCTCGCCGGGGTGCCTCGCCCCGACGGCCCGCGCCCGTGCACGCCCGCCGTGATGACGACCGCGACCAGCACGAGCAGCAGTGACAGCGCGATCGCGGCGTCCGGGTCGGCGCTGCGCTGCAGGTAGATCTCGAGCGGCAGCGTCTGCGTGACGCCCTGGAGCGCGCCGGCGAACGTGATGGTCGCGCCGAACTCGCCGAGCGCGCGCGCGAACGCGAGCACCGCACCGCTCGCGAGCCCGGGCAGCACGCGCGGCAGCGTGACCCGGCGCAGCACCGTGGTGGGTCGGGCGCCGAGGGTCGCGGCGACGTCCTCGTAGCGCGTGTCGTGCGTGCGCAGGGCGCCCTCGAGCGAGAGCACGAGGAACGGCAGCGCCACGAACGTCTGCGCCATGACCACCGCGGCGGTCGTGAACGCGATCTCGACGCCCAGCACCTCGAGGTGCTCGCCGATCAGCCCGCGGCGACCGAACGTGTGCAGCAGCGCGAGCCCGCCGACGACGGGCGGCAGCACGAGCGGCAGCAGCACGAGCGAGCGCACGAGCCGCTGCCCGGGGAACGTGGTCCGGGCGAGCACGAGCGCCATCGGCGCCCCGAGCAGCACGCACAGCGCGGTCGCGACGAGCGCCGTGCGCAGCGACAGCCCGAGCGCTGCACCTGCCGTGGGCGAGGTCAGCAGGGACCAGAGCCGCGCCAGGCCACCGTGGCCGGTTGCGTCGTCCGACAGGTCGAGCCGGGCGACCATCGCGACCACCGGGACGACGACGAACAGCGCCCCGAGCAGCGCGGGCGCGACGACCCAGCGGGGCAGGCCGCGCATCAGGGACGCCGGGTCGCGGGGCGCACGGGTGCAGGGCACCAGGACGTGGCGCGCGGTCGCGCCGAGGGCCACGTCACGGCGCGCCGAACCCGTCCGCGGCGAGGGCCTCGCGGCCGACGGTGCCCGTCACGAGCGCGACGAACTCGCCCGCGAGCGCGGCGTCGTCGGCGGTCGGCAGGAGCGCGATCGGGTAGCGGTTGACGACGTCGGCGGTCTCGGGCGTGGGGACGACGCGCACGTCGTCGCCCGCGAGCGCGGCGTCGGTGCCGTAGACGACGCCCGCGTCGGCCTCGCCCGAGGTGACCTTGGCGAGCACGTCGGTCACGGACGCCTCCTCGCTCACGGCGTGGACCTCGCCCGCGGACGCTTCGACCTGCGCGGTCGCGGTGCCGCACGGGACCGCGACGGCGCAGATCACGACCTTGGCGTCGGGGTCGGCGAGGTCGGTCCAGCCGGTGATGCCTGCCGGGTTGTCGGGCGGCACGACCACGACGAGCGCGTTCGACGCGAACAGGGTCGGCTGCTCGGCGTCGCCCGCGTCGACGACGCGCGCCATGGTCGCCTCGTCGGCGGTCGCGAGGACGTCGGCCGGAGCGCCGGCGAGCACCTGGTCGGCGAGGTCGTTCGACCCCGCGAACGACAGCCGGACCGTGACGCCCGGGTGCGTGTCCTCGAACTCGTCGCCGAGCTCGGTGAAGACGTCGCGCAGCGACGCCGCGGCGAGCACGGTCAGGGTGCGGTCGGCGGGGCCCGCGGTCGCGGTCGCCGGGGTGTCGGACGACGTCGCGCACCCCGCGAGGGTGAGCGCGAGCAAGGCAGCGGCGGGCAAGGTCGCGGTAGTCCCGGCGGCGGCGCGGCGCGCCGACCTCCGGTGGGGCGGGGCGGACCGGGGCCGGCTCATGCGGCACCGCCCGGGGTCTCGACGATCACGGTCGTGGCCTTGACGACCGCGACCGCGAGGCTGCCGGGCACGAGGCCGAGCTCGTGCACGGCCTCGGTGCTCATGAGCGACACGACGCGCTGCCTGCCGCACACCATCTCGACCTGCGACATCACGCGGTCGGACTCGACGGCCGTCACGATGCCGACGAACCGGTTGCGTGCCGATCGGGCGATCCCGGACGGGTCGGGGGTCGCGGCGGTCTGCGCGGCCGCGTACGCGGCGAGGTCGGCGCCGTCCACGGCGAGGCGCCCGGCGGCGTCCTTGGCGGCGGGGAGCGTCCCGACGTCGACCCAGCGGCGGACGGTGTCGTCACTGACCCCGAGGAGGCTCGCGGCTTCGCTGATGCGGTACGTGGGGCGGTTGTCAGACCGTGGCTCCGGCATGGTCGGAAGTCTAGCAACGCACCTGCGGTTCTGGGAGGGTCGCGTTCCCCTGGCCCGTGTGCGTCACGTTCTGGCCCCTTCCTGGCCGCAGGAACGGGCCAGAAGGTGACGCTCGGGGGCGCGCGGTGGCGGGTGCGGGCGCGAGGGGACGCCTGCGGGCCTGCGGGGCGGCGGGACAGGGCCGGAACGTGACGCTCGCGCCGTGGCGACCCGCCGCTACGGTGGGCGCATGAGCACCCGCGCGCACGTCGTGACCGTCTCGGACCGCTGCTCGCGCGGCGAGGCCGCGGACCGCAGCGGCCCGATCCTCGTCGAGGGCCTGCGCGCGGCGGGGTTCACGGTGACGCACACCCTCGTGCCGGACGGCGTCACCGCGGTCCGCGATGCCCTGGCCGATGCCCTGGCCGGGGGAGCGCGCGTGGTGCTCACCACCGGGGGCACGGGCGTGACGCCGAGGGACCTGACACCTGAGGGCACGCGCGAGCTGCTCGTGGCGGAGCTGCCCGGGGTCGCCGAGGCGATTCGCCGACGGGGCGCCGAGCACGTGCCGACCGCGGTGCTCTCGCGCGGGCTCGCGGGCATCGCCGTGGCGCCGCCCGTGTCCCTGCCCGCCGGAGCGCCGCAGCGGGCGGTCGTCGTGAACCTGCCCGGGTCGACCGGTGGGGTTCGCGACGGGCTCGACGTGCTGCTCCCGCTGCTGCCGCACCTGGTCGCGCAGCTCGATGGCAGCGACCACTGACCCGCGGACCACTGACTGCCCGACGACCGGCTGCCCGACACCGGCTGCCCGACCACCCGCCGCGTCGCCCGTACGGACCCCGGCCCGCGTCGTCCGACACTGACGTGGGGGCGCCGAGATAGAGCTGAGCGCGCGAGATTGAACGTCCGACGTTCTATCTCGCGCGCTCAGTTCTACTTCGGCGACGGTGGGTGCGACGGTGGGTGGGACGGCGACGCTGGGCGGGCTGGCGAGGGCGCGGGGGCCGGGAAGAGCTGGTGCGGGCGGCCGCGGCCCGTCCAGCCGAGGAGGTTGAACCGGCCGCCGCGCGTCGCCTCGACCGTCCCGGCAGCAGGACCATCGCCAGCCGGACCGCCGGCAGCCGGACCGCCGCCAGCAGGAGCAACAACTGCAGGACCGGCGCCCGGGGGAGCGGCGGCCCCCATGCCCGGCCCGCCGTCCTCGTCGAGCGAGCAGCCGAGCTCGGCGAGCGCCTGCGCGGACGCGGCGTACGCCTCGGGGATCACGTTGCGGTCGGCGTAGTCGGCCTTGGTCAGCAGCTGGTGCAACTCCGTGAGCTCGCCCGGGTCGAGGCCGACCGCACGGGCCACGGCCGGGTCGGGGCCGCCGCGCCGTCCGCGCGCAGGCCGGGCGGACGTCGTCGGCCCGGGACTTGCCGCACCCGACGCACCAGCACCCGACGCGCCAGCACCGGAGGACCCCGACGACCCCGACGACCCTGCAGTGACCGCGCGCACCGCGGCGAGCCGCCGCAGCACCTCGGTCACGGGCTCGCGCGCGCCCGCGGCGAACATCTCGGCGAGGTAGTCGACCGGGCCCGCGAGCTGCTCGAACGCGGCGGCGAGGGTTGCGAAGTCCTCGCCGTCGGCGCCCGTCGCGGCGACGACGTCGACCACGGGCGACAGCGGCGGCACGTACCAGACCATGGGGAGCGTGCGGTACTCGGGGTGCAGGGGCAGCGCGACGCGGAACCTCGACACGAGCTGCCAGATCGGCGACCACTGCGCGGCCATGACCCACTCCTCGGGGATCCCCGACCGCTCGGCCGCGGCGACGACGTCGGGGTCGTTCGGGTCGAGGATCACGTCGCGCTGCGCGTCGAGGAGGTCGTGCGGGTCGGCGACGGCCGCGGCGGCCTCGACCTTGTCGGCGTCGTACAGCACGAGCCCGATGTACCGCAGCCGCCCCACGCAGGTGTCGGAGCACAGCGTCGGCTCGCCCGCCTCGATGCGCTCGACGCACAGCGTGCACTTGGTCGCCTTGCCCGTCACGGGGTTGAGGTAGACCTTCTTGTACGGGCACGCGGGCACGCACCGTGCCCAGCCGCGGCACACGTGCTGGTCGACGAGCACGATCCCGTCCTCGACGCGCTTGTACATCGCGCCCGACGGGCACGCGGCGACGCACGCCGGGTTGAGGCAGTGCTCGCACAACCGGGGGAGGTAGAACGAGAACGTCTCGGCCAGGTCGGCCGTGACGTGCTCCGACAGGTGGGCCAGCACCGCGTCGTCCGCGACCGAGTCGCGCGGCGCGGGCGAGCGGACGGGCTCGGGGCCCCGGGCCCCGCCCATGGTCTCGGGTGCGGGCCCCGCGACGCGCGACCGCAGCGCCTCCGCGACCGGGTCGTCGTACGCGGCGAGCACGGGCGTCCCGGGCGCCGCGAAGATCTGGGCGAGCGACGCGAGCCGTCCGCCGCCACGCGGGCGCAGGGTGCCGGACGACGCGCGCACCCACCCGGCGCCCGTGGCCTCGCGCTCGTCCCAGGCGTGCGGGTAGCCGCGCCCGGGCCGGGTCTCGACGTTGTTGAACCACGCGTACTCGAGGCCCTCGGCGGTCGACTGCACCTGCTTGCACGCGACCGAGCACGTGTGGCACCCGATGCAGCGGTCGAGGTGCATGACCATCGCCATCTGCGCCATGACCTTCACGAGGCATCGACTCTCATGAGACATCCACCTTCATGCAGCACCCCCGCGCGAGCGGTACACGACGTACGGCCGGGCGACGTACGGGACGGGCGCGACGAACGCGTGCACGAGCCGGGTGAAGGGCCACAGCGCGAACAGCACGAGCGCCGCGACGACGTGCAGGCCGAGCACGAACGGCACGCCGTGCATGAGCGACGGGTCGGGCTGGAGCAGCCACAGGCCGCGGAACCACGGCGAGACGGTCGTGCGGTAGTCGTACCCGCCGTCGACGAGCTGCAGCTGCACCGTGGCCCACGTGCCCACGACGACCGACGTGACGAGCAGCACGAGCATCACGACGTCGCCCCGGGTCGTCGCCGTCCGCACGCGTGGCACCGTGGCACGCCGGTACAGCAGGATCACGAGGCCCACGATCGTGGCCGCCGCGGCGACCGTGCCCAACCAGGTCGCGGCCAGGTGGTAGGCGTGGTCCGTGACGCCGGCGGCCGCGGTCCACGACGCGGGAACCGCGAGGCCCGCGACGTGACCGAGCACGACCGCGAGCATCCCGTAGTGGAACAGCGGCGAGCCCCAGCGCAGCAGTCGTGCCTCGGCGAGGCCGGTCGGTCGGGCCGACCAGCTCGCGCGGTCGCGGCGGGCGCGCCAGACGGTCCCTGCGACGAGCAGCACGAAGCTCACGTAGGGCAGCACGCCCCACAGCAGCACGTCGGTCGCGCTCGTCATCGGCCGGTCAGCCCCCGGCGAACGGCGGCAGGACGTCGACGGTGACGTCGGCGCCGAGCGGCGCGGCCGGGTCGGTGGTGCGCACCCCGCCGACGAGCACCGAGCAGCGGGGGAGCACCTCGGTCAGCCGCGGACGGCGCGTGGTGACGTCCGTCAGGAGCGCGCCGAGCGTCGGGGCGTCCACAGCCTCGGACGGCGTCCCCGCGGCGTCGCGCGCCCCGGCGAAGTAGCGGACCTGGGCCACGTCAGCGAGCACCGCCGTCGAGGTCGTCGTCCGCGAGGTCGTCGTCCAGGTCGGCGGTCGCGAGGTCGTCGGGCAGGACGCCGTCGGGCACGCCGGGTGTGTCGCCTGTGTCCCCGCCGGTGTCGTCGGCGCCGTCGACACCAGCGGCGACATCGCCGTCGGCATCGCTGTCGCTGTCGCGGTCGCTGTCGTCATCGTCATCGTCGTCGAGGTCGGACGACCAGTCGAGCGCGAGCGTCGAGGCCTTGTCGAGCGCCTCCTCGACCGCGAGCTCGGGGTCCTCGCCCGCGGCGACCGCGGTCGCCGCAGCCCACCCCGCCAGGAACGTCGACACGGGCGCGGCCGGGCGCACGACCTGGTGCGCGGCGTCCTTCGCGAGGTCCAGCACGCCGTCGACGTCGACCGCGTCGGGGTCGACCCCCAACGCCTCGGCGAGCGCCTCGACCCACCGTTCGAGCTCTCTCACAGGACTCCTCCTCGCTGTGCGTCGACCGGGCACGACCCCTTGGGAGCATCGTGCCACGAGGTCGTGCGCGGCGGGAGGGCACGCCCCGCGCGACGTCCGGCCGGGCGACGGACTGTCGCGGCTCAGGCCTCGCGGTGCCAGTCGCCCGACTTGCCGCCGGTCTTGGCCTCGAGCCGCACGTCGGTGAGCTCGACGGACTTGTCGAGGCCCTTGACCATGTCGACCACCGCCAGGCCCGCGACCGCGACGGCGGTCAGGGCCTCCATCTCGACACCCGTGCGATCGGCGGTGCGGACCGTCGCGGTGATCGCGACCCCGGCGTCGTGCACGTCGAGGTCGACCACGGCGCCGTGCACGCCGATCACGTGCGCGAGGGGCAGCAGCTCGGCGGTGCGCTTGGCGCCGGCGATCCCGGCGATCCGGGCGACCGCCATGACGTCGCCCTTGGGCACGTCGCCCGAGCGCAGCGCTGCGACGACGTCAGGGCCGCACCGGACGGTGCCGGTCGCTGTCGCGGAGCGGACCGTGGGCTGCTTGGCGGTCACGTCGACCATCCGGGCGTGGCCCGCGGCGTCGAGGTGGGTGAAGGGGGTGCTCACGGGTCCACTCTCTCAGGCCGCGTGCACCAGCGGCACGCGTCAGTCGAGCAGCACGACCTCGACCCGGTCGCCCGGGCGCACCTGCGTGACGTCCTCGGGCACGAGGGCGAGCGCGTCGGCGCGCGCGAGCACCGAGGCGCGGTGCGAGCCCGAGCCGCCCGAGGTCGCCCGCACGGGAGTGACGCGTTCGGCGTCGTCGTGCACCACGGGCACGACCTGGAGTCGCCCTGGTGGCGAGGTCCACGAGTCGCCCGCGGCCCGGGTGACCGTCGCGCGTGCCGCCGCCGGCAGCCCGCGCAGCCGGTCGATCGCGGGCCGCACGAACAGCTCGGACGACACGAACGCCGCGACGGGATTGCCCGGCACCGCGATCACGGGCACACCGCGCCAGCGGGCCAGCACCTGCGGCTTGCCGGGCTGCATGCCGACCGCGGCGACGTCGGCGTCGGACGCCGCGGGGTGGGTCGTGAGCAGGTGCCGCACCACGTCGAGCGCCCCCGCGCTGACGCCGCCCGAGGTCACCACGAGGTCGGCCGTCGAGGCCGCCGCGTCGAGCGCGGCCGCGAGCGCGTCGGCCGTGTCGGGGACGGCTCCCCGACGGTCGACGACGGCGCCGGCGGCGCGGGCGCTCGCGGCCAGGAGGTACGAGTTGGAGTCGGGGATCTGGCCGGGGCCGGGGACGGCGGCCAGCTCGCTGCCGGTCGAGACCACGGTCACGTGCGGGGTCCGGTGCACCGGGAGCGACGTCAGCCCGACGGACGCGGCGAGCGCGACGAGCCGGGCGGTGACGACGGTGCCGGGCGCGGCGAGCGTGCTGCCCGCGGCCACGTCCTCGGCGCGGTCGCGCACGTGCGACCGGCCCGGGCGCACCGGGTGCAGCACCCGGATCTCGACGTGCGCAGGGTCGAGGGGTCCGTGCGCGAACGTCCCGGTCGAGGTGTCCTCGACGGGGACGACGGCGTCCGCGCCGTCCGGCACGGGGGCGCCGGTCATGATGCGCGCGGCCTCGCCGGGGCCGACGACGCCCGTCGGGGCGACGCCGGCCGCGACGTCCGCCACGACCCGGAGCGTGACGGGGGCGCCGGGGGCGGCCGCGCGGACGTCGTCCGCCCGCACGGCGTACCCGTCCATCGCGGCGTTGGCGAACGGCGGGACGTCGGCGCGCGCGACGAGCGGTGCGGCGAGGACGGCGCCCGCGGCGTCGTCGAGCGGGAGCGCTACCACCGGCAGCGGTGCGACGAGCGCAGTCACGCGTCCGGTGTGCTCGTCGACCGTCCGGGGCGGGGTCGTGCGCGGTCGGGGCATGCGGCCACCGTAGCGGGGCGAGCCCCGGCCGCACGAGCCCCGGCCGACGTCAGTCGACGATCTCGGGGTCGACCTTCTTGCCCATGTAGCGCTGCGTGAGCTTGCCGGCCTGCTGGGCCGCGAGCCGCCGCGCGAGCACCATCGCCGCACCCGAGACGGCGGCGAACGCGACCGCCTGCGCGATCCCGATCTCCGGGTCGTCCGTGTTGGTCGGCGCGTCGTTGCCGGTCGCGCGCTTCCACACCTGGCCGACGGCCTTCTGCGCGATCCACCCGGCGGCGAAGGTCAGCGCGATCGTCGCGACCTTCGTGGGCAGGTCGACGTCGTTCTCGTTCTTCTTCTTGCCCACTGTTCCTCCAGGTCCACGGTCGGTCGATGCCTCGCCCACGCTATCCGTCCCGCCACCCGGTCGCGCCCGGGGAGCACCGCGACGAGAGGTTAGGGTGGGCCTGAACGACAGGGGAGCGCCACCCTAGGGCGCTGAGAGTGCGGACCACCGCAGACCCTCGAACCTGATCCGGTTAGTACCGGTGGAGGAAGTCGGGCTTCTCGTCCCCGCACGCGCACCCGCGTGCGGAACCCCCTCCTTGAGTCCTGGGAGGACGTATGCGTATGCACAGCACGACCCGGCTCGCGGCGGTGGCCGGTGCCGCCACCCTGGCCCTGACCCTCACGGCCTGCTCGTCGGACGACGCGTCGGACGCGGCGTCGGACGGCGCGTCCGACACCGTCACGCTCGTGACGCACGACTCGTTCAACGTCTCGCCCGAGGTGCTCGAGGCGTTCGAGGCCGAGTCCGGCCTCACGGTCGAGCAGGTCGCGCCGGGCGACGGCGGCGCGCTCGTCAACCAGCTCGTGCTCACCAAGGACGCGCCGCTGGGCGACGTCGTGTTCGGGGTCGACAACACGTTCGCCTCGCGCGCGCTCGACGCCGGGGTGTTCGAGCCGTACACGCCCGAGGGTCTCTCGGACGACGCCGCGGGCCTCGTGCTCGGCGACGGCGCGCTCACCCCGATCGACATGGGCGACGTGTGCGTCAACGCCGACACCGACTGGTTCGCGAAGCACGACCTCGCGGTGCCCACGACCCTCGAGGACCTCGCGAAGCCGGAGTACGCGGACCTGCTCGTGGTGACCAACCCGGCGACGTCGTCGCCCGGCCTCGCGTTCCTCGTCGCGACCGTGGGCGCGTTCGGCGAGGACGGCTGGGAGGACTACTGGGCGTCGCTCGCCGACAACGGCGTCAAGGTCGTCGACGGCTGGGAGGACGCCTACTCGGTCGACTTCACCACCTCGGGCGGCGACCGCCCGCTCGTCCTGTCGTACTCGTCGTCGCCCGCGTTCACCGCGTCCGATGACGGCACGACGACGAGCACGACCGCGCTGCTCGACACGTGTTTCCGGCAGGTCGAGTACGCGGGCGTGCTCGCGGGCGCCGAGAACCCCGAGGGCGCGCAGCAGCTCGTCGACTTCCTCTCCTCGACCGCGTTCCAGGAGGACCTGCCGGGGCAGATGTACGTGTACCCCGTCGACCCCGACGCCGCGCTGCCCGCCGAGTGGGAGAAGTTCGCACCGCTCGCCCCGGCGCCGTTCGAGGTCGACCCCGCCGACATCTCCGCGCACCGCGACGAGTGGATCACGGCGTGGACGGCGACGGTCGTCGGCTGACGACGTGACCACCCGACGGCACCTGCCCGGCGCCCCGCGCGCCGGGCGGGTCCTCGCCTGGCGGACCGGCTGGGTGCTCGCGGCCGTCGTGCCGCTCGCGTTCCTCGGCCTCTTCTTCGCGTGGCCCGTCGCCGCGCTCGTCGCCCGCGGGTTCGTGGCGGACGGCGCGCTCGACCTCGGCGGGTTCGCCGACGTCTTCTCCGACCCGCGCACCTGGCGGATCATCGGCACGACGCTCGGGCAGGCCGTGGTCGGCACCGTGGCGTCGGTGCTGCTCGGGATCCCGGGCGCGTACGTGCTGTACCGGTGCGACTTCCCCGGCCGCGCCCTCGTGCGCGGCCTCGTGACCGTGCCGTTCGTGCTCCCCACCGTCGTCGTGGGCGTCGCGTTCCGGGCGCTGCTCGCGACGTCCGGCCCGCTCGGGTTCCTCGGCCTCGACCAGACGTTCACGGCGATCGTGCTCGCGCTGGTCTTCTTCAACTACACGGTCGTGGTGCGCACGGTCGGCGGCCTGTGGGAGCGCCTCGACCCGCGCGCCGAGCAGGCCGCACGGTCGCTCGGCGCCTCGCCCGCACGGGCCTTCCGCACCGTGACGCTCCCGGCGCTGACGCCCGCGATCGCGTCCGCCGCGTCGATCGTCTTCCTGTTCTGCGCGACCGCGTTCGGGATCGTGCTCGTCCTCGGACCGCTCGGCTACGGCACGGTCGAGACCGAGATCTACGTGCAGACCACGCAGTTCCTCGACCTGCGCACCGCGTCCGTGCTGAGCGTCGTGCAGCTCGTCGTCGTCGCCGCGGCGCTGCTCGTCGCGAACCGAGCGCGCTCGCGCCGCGAGCGCGCGCTGCACCTGACCTCGGGCACGAGCGCGCGATCCCTCGACCTGCGCACCGACGCCGCACCGCTCGCGGTCACCGCGGCCGTCGTGCTCGGCCTGCTCGCGCTGCCGCTGGGCACGCTGCTCGTGCGCTCGTTCGAGGTGCCCGACGGCTGGGGGCTCGACAACTACCGCAACCTCGGCACCACGGGCGGTGCGAACGCGCTCAGCGTCACCGTGTGGGAGGCCGCCGCGAACTCGCTGCGCACCGCCGCGCTCGCGACGCTGTTCGCCGTCGCCGTGGGCGGGCTCGTCGCGCTCGTCGTCTCCCGTCGCCCGCGCGCCCGCGCCGGCCGGCGTGCGCTCGCGGTGCTCGACTCGGTGTTCATGCTGCCCCTGGGCGTCTCGGCCGTGACCGTCGGCTTCGGGTTCCTCATCACGCTCGACAAGCCCCTCGGGCTCGACGTCGACCTGCGCACGTCGGGCCTCCTCGTGCCGATCGCGCAGGCCGTGGTCGCGGTCCCGCTCGTCGTGCGCGTGCTGCTGCCCGTGCTGCGGGCGATCGACCCGCGGCTGCGCGAGGCCGCCGCGACGCTCGGCGCGAGCCCGGGACGCGTGCTGCGCACCGTCGACCTGCCCGTCGCCGCGCCCCCGCTCGGCCTCGCGATCGGCTTCGCGTTCGCGACGTCGCTCGGCGAGTTCGGGGCGACGTCGTTCCTCGCGCGCCCCGACACCGCGACCCTGCCGGTCGTGATCTACCGGCTCATCGGCAAGCCTGGGGCCGAGAACTACGGCATGGCCCTGGCCGCGAGCGTCGTGCTCGCGCTGCTCACGGCGACCGTCATGCTGCTCGCAGAACGTCTGCGCGGCGACCGGACAGGAGAGTTCTGATGGCTGGGCTGGAGGTCCGCGGCGCCGTGGTGCGCTACGACGGCACGACCGCGGTCGACGACGTCGCGCTCGACGTCGCACGCGGCGAGGTGCTCGCGCTGCTCGGCCCCTCGGGCTGCGGCAAGTCGAGCCTGCTGCGCGCGGTCGCGGGCCTCGAGCCGCTCGCCGGCGGGACGGTGCGCTGGGACGGCGACGACCTCGCGGGCGTGCCCGTGCACCGGCGCGGGTTCGGGCTCATGTTCCAGGACGGGCAGCTCTTCGCGCACCAGGACGTCGCCGGGAACGTCGCGTACGGGCTGCGCGTGCAGGGCCTCGACCGGGCCGCACGGGCCGCCCGCGTGGGCGACCTGCTCGACGTCGTCGGCCTCGCCGGGTACGGCGACCGGTCGGTCGCGACCCTCTCGGGCGGCGAGAAGCAGCGCGTCGCGCTCGCCCGCTCGCTCGCGCCGCAACCCCGGCTGCTCCTGCTCGACGAGCCGCTCTCGGCGCTCGACCGCGCGCTGCGCGAACGCCTCGCGACCGACCTGCGCGCCGCGCTGCTCGCGACCGGCACGACCGCCGTGTTCGTGACGCACGACCACGACGAGGCGTTCACGGTCGCCGACCGCGTCGCCGTCATGGACGCCGGCCGGCTGCTCCAGGTCGCGCCGCCCGCGACGCTCTGGGCCGCGCCCGCGACGCGCACCGTCGCACGGTTCCTCGGCTACCAGGCGTTCGTGGCGGACGACGGGCACGACCTCGCGGTCGGACCGGCCGGGCTGCGGGTCGCGGACCCGGTCCCCGACGGCGCTGCGGTTCCGCACGGCGCTGCGGTTCCTGACGGCGCTGCGGTTCCTGACGACGCTGCGGTACCTTACGACGCTGCGGTTCCTGACGGCGCCGTGCCCGGAACCGACGGCTGGTCCGCGCGCGTGGTCCGCTCCGTCGTCCGACGCGGACGGCCCGAGGTCACGGTGCGCGTCGACCTGGGGGAGGGCGTGCGGGACCTCGTGGCGCTCGCGGCGCCGGGACGGGTCCCCGCGGACGGCGCCGCCGTGCGGGTCGAGCTCGACCGCGAGGGGTGCGCCGTCGTGGGGTGACCCCGTGGCGATCCTTGACCTGGTGCGTGGCCCGGGTGACCATGTGTCCGGATTGTGCGGCGACACCTCGTCCGTGCGGTGGAGGGGGAACGATGTCGACGACCAGGACGGCGCTCGCGCGCGCCTCGATCGTGGCGTTCGCGGCCGCGGTGGTGCTCTCGGGCTGCGGCGGGCAGGACCCGGCGCTCGACGGCGTGACCGGGCTCGAGACGGTCGAGGAGTTCGCGGAGCAGCACTTCGTGGTGCTCCCGGGGACCGTGCCCGAGCGGCTCGTCGGGCTCGACGCGCTCATGGCCTCGGGCGTGTCGTACTACGAGTTCTCGCGCGACGACGACGTGGTGGTCGCGGTGTGCGTCGGCACCGAGATGCAGTGCGCGCCCGCGGTCGAGGGCACGGTGCTGCGCGAGGGCGTGGCCGACGGGCTGCCGTTCACGGTGTGGGCGATCGCGCCCGCGGACGGCGAGGTACCTGCCGACGCGCGCGACTTCTGGACTGAGGTGGTCATGTCGACCGCTCCGGGCTGGCTCGACTGAGGTCACCGCGACGGGCTCAGCGCGACCGCCGGCTCAGCGTGACGTCGTGCGGCGCGCGACCACGACGGCGACGTCGTCCTCGACCCCGGCGTCCTCGAACGCGCCGATGAGGTACGCGCAGGCCTCGTCGGGGGTCAGCGTCGCGACGCCGCGCGCGACGTCCATCAGCAGGTCGAGGCCCTCGCGCAGCGAGCGGTCCCGTCGCTCGACCAGGCCGTCGGTCACGAGCACGAGCGCGTCGTGCTCGCCCAGGACGTCCTCGTGCACCGACCGCTCGTCGGGTCGTGGCAGGCCGAGCAGTCGACCGGGCGCCTTCGCGACCGTCACACCGCCGTCCGCGCGCACGAGGAGGGCCGGGAGGTGGCCCGCGTCCGAGATCTCGGCCCGACCAGTCTCCGGGTCGAGCACGCAGACGCAGGCCGTCACGAGCTCGGGGTGGTCCTCGCGCAGGGACTCGTTGACCAGGTCGAGGGCGCGGCCCGTGGCGTGCCCCTCGCGCAGGTACGCGCGCAGGTACAGGCGGACCTCCGCCATGACCGACGCGGCCCGCAGGGAGTGGCCCTGCACGTCCCCGATGACGACGGCGACCCGGCCGTCGGGCAGGTCGAACGCGTCGTAGAAGTCGCCCCCGACGTCGAGCCGCTCGTCGGACGCCGCGTAGCGGGCCGAGACCTCGACCGCGCCCCGGACCGTCAGCCCGTCGGGCAGGAAGGTGCGCTGCAGGGCGCGCGCGAGCCGCTGCTCCTCGGCGAACGTGCGCAGGTTGGCGAGGGCCACCACGGTCGCGTCCGTGAAGCGCTCGACCGCGTCGCGCTCCTCGGGGGTTGGCGTGCAGCCCGCCGCGTCGAGCCGCACGCCGAGGCCGCCCAGGAGCGTGCCGTCGCCGTCGCGCAGCCACACGGTCCACCAGGCGCCGTCCGCGACGCCCGCCTCGGCCAGCAGCGGACGCCAGGGCGCGGGCAGCTCGGACGCGGCGAACACGGCCGACGTCGGGCCGGTGGCGTCGGTCGCGGAGGGCGAACCGGGGGGCGGGACGGGTGTCGTGCCGCGGCCGCGCACGAGCGGTCCGTCGGCGTGCGCGCACACCGTGCGCAGCACCGTCTGGTGGTCGACCACCACCATCGCCACGACCGCGGTGCCGAGCACCGTCGCGGCCCCGCGCGCGGCGCGGTCGACGACCTCCTCGGGCGTCCTGGCCTCGTGCAGCGGGACGAGCGACGCGGTGAGCGCCTCGAACCGCCGTGCGGTGCGACCCGCCCCGCGCTGGGCGTCGTGGGTGCGGCACAGCGCGCGGACCGTCGCGACGAACTCCTCGCGGTCGAGCGGCTCGGGCAGGTAGGCGTCGGCGCCGCCCTCGAGGCCCGCGGTGCGCGCCGCGGCGTCGATCGCGGTCGCGGACACGTGCAGCACCGGCACGTGTGCCGTCGCCGGGTCCCGCTTGATCGCGTCGCGCACCGCCGGACCGGGGACGTCGGGCAGGTTGATGTCGAGCACGACGACGTCGATCGTCGCGACCGCGAGCTCGATCGCCGCCGTCCCGGTCGAGGCCTCGAGCACGTCGAACCCTGCCGCCCGCAGCCACGCGCACATCACGTAGCGGTGGGCGTCGGTGTCGTCGACGACCAGGACGGTCCGCGTGCCCGTCATCGGGGACCGCCCGCGCGGCCGAGCGCGGCCCGCAGGGTCGCGCGGTCGAGCGTCGACTTGGGCACGAACGTCGCACCGTGCAGGTCGGCGGGCTGGTCGCCGCTCGACATCAGGACCGCGGGCAGGTCGCCCAACTCGTCCCGCAGGCGCGCGAGCAGCTCGACGCCGTCCGTCCCGGGCATCCGCACGTCGAGCACGACGGCGTCGGCGGGGGAGTCGTTCAGCAAGGCGTGCGCGTGACGCGCGTCGTGCGCGACGCTCACGCGCTCGGCCTCGTCGCGCAGCAGGCCCGCGACGAGCGCGCCGTAGGCGCGGTCGTCGTCGACCACGAGGACGTGGCCCAGGCGCGCGGGCGGGCTCTCGGGCGCCGCCACCGAGGACGGCTCCTCGTGCGCGGGGAGCGTCGGCAGGACGAGCGTGAACTCGCTGCCCTCGCCGTGCGTCGAGCGGGCCGTGAGCCCGCCCCCGAGCGCCTCGGCCGTGCGGCGCGAGTACGGCAGGCCGAGCCCCGTGCCGCGCGCGCTCGGCTGCAGGTGGTTGGGCACCTGCACGAACTCCTCGAAGATCGCGTCGATCTGGTCCGTGGGCACGCCCAGGCCCGTGTCGGTCACCGTGAAGACCGTCGTGCCGTCGTCGCCGGCCCGCACGGTGAGGCGCACGGAGCCGGTCTCGGTGAACTTCGCGGCGTTCGAGAGCAGGTTCCGCAGGACGCGGGCGACGAGCCGACGGTCGCTCACGAGCGTCGCCGTCGGGGGCTCGCCCACCGCGAGGTCGACCCCCGGGCGCACGAGCGGCTGGATCGTTCCGCGCAGCTCGGCGAGCAGCTCGGCGAGGTCGATGGGTGCGGGGACGACGTCCTGGTGGCCGGCCTCGGCACGCGCCAGCTCGAGGAGCTCGTCGACGAGCGTCAGGAGCGTCGCGGCGCTCTCCCGGACGAAGCTCACCTGCTGGCGCTGGTCACCGTCGAGCGCCGACTCCTGCAGCAGCGACCCGAGGCCGATGATCGAGTTCACGGGCGAGCGCAGCTCGTGGCTCACGTTGCGCAGGAACCGCGACTTGGCCTCGTTCGCCGCGCTGAGCTGGCTCCCGCGCTCGTCGAGCTCGGCGTACAGCGCGACGACGCCCGAGTTGGTCTCCTCGAGCTCGGCCGAGAGCTCGTGGAACATCGCGACGACGCCCCGGTTGGTCTCCTCGAGCTCGGCGTTGAGGCGGCGCAGCTCCTCCTGCTGCGCGAGGAGCTCGTCGTGCGTGCGCAGCAGCTCGGCGTTCTGCACGCGCAGCTCGTCGAGGGCGTCCGCGGCGTGCGCCTGGCGGACGCTGCGCCGCAGGGCGGTGAGCGCGGCCGCGTCGGTCCGCGCCGACGCCGGCAGGGCGACGACCAGCACCGCGCTGCGGCCGTCAGGCGAGAGCACGAGCTCGTCGACGAGCCGCCGGGCGGCGGGGACCCCGCCGTCGGCCGTGGACCCGGACGCCGCGAGCGGGCCCGCGGCGACCACCTCGGCCTCGATCCGGCCGCGGTCGACGTCGTGCGCGAGCCGGATCGTGACGTCCGCGGGACCGAGCGCCAGCGCGGCCCTCCCGACCTCCGAGAGCGCGGTCGCGAGCCGGACCTGGCCGCGGGCCTCGTGGCCGAGCGCGCGCCCGATCTCCCGGCCCGCGCGCCGCAGCGCGAGCAGGTCCGTGTCGTGCGCGAGGTGCGCCGTGAGCAGCGGGGTGGTCATCGCGTCCCGACCACGGGCAGGACGAGCGCGCACG
Organism: Sediminihabitans luteus; assembly: GCF_002797595.1. Classification (GTDB taxonomy): domain Bacteria; phylum Actinomycetota; class Actinomycetes; order Actinomycetales; family Cellulomonadaceae; genus Paraoerskovia; species Paraoerskovia lutea. The sequence goes on along the minus strand of NZ_PGFE01000003.1, from coordinate 371,688 downwards.
CGTCGTCGGGCCGTGTGCCGAAGTCGCGCACGAGCAGCCCGGCGACCACGAGCGGCGAGTGGCCCGCGACGCCCGCGTACGGGGTGAGGTCGGCACGGTCGGTGAGCCCGTCGCTGTGCAGCAGGACGACGTCGCCGCGCTCGACCGGGTGGCTGGTCTCCCGGACGGTCGGCGAGTGCGACCCCGCGATCCCGGGGTGGCTCATGAGCCGACGCACCCGCGTGCCGACCAGGGCGCCCGCGATGTTCCCGAGCCCGGCGTGCCGCAGCGTCGAGCCCTCGAGGCGCGCGACCGCGACCGCGGCGCCCCGGGTCCCCGAGATCGCGGCGTGCACGCGACGGACGTGCCCGACCGGTCCGTCGTCCGGCGCGGCCTCGAAGGCGCGCACGGCCGCGCGCGACGCGAGCGCCGCGAGGGGCCCGTGCCCGAGGCCGTCGGCCACGAGGACCGTGGTCGCGCCGCCGTCGTACCGCACCGCGCAGGCGTCCCCGCAGACGGTCTGCCCCGTCATCGGACGCAGGATCCCGGTGGGCTCGCGCAGGGCACGGGCCGCGGCGTCCGCTCCGCCCGGCGAGGCGAAGACCGCCGCGACGACCGTCCCGGCGCCGGGCGCGGACCACGCGTCCCACGCCGTCGTCAGGCGCGGGAGGGTCCCGAGGCCGATGCCGAGCGTGCCGCGCGTCGAGACGCCGTCGCGCATCGCGGCCGAGACGTCGCGCATGCCCGGGCCCGCGTCGACCGCGAGCACCTCGAGGGCGGCGTGCCCCGCGGTGCGCCGCACGCGCAGCAGGACCGTGCCCGACCCCGCGTGCAGCGTCTGGTTGGTCGCGAGCTCGGACACGACGAGGCCCACCTCGGCCGCGCGGTCCTCGCCGAGCCCGAGCCGGACGGCGGCGGCCTGCGCCGCGCGGCGCACGCCCCCCACGGCCGACGCGTGGTCGATCGTGAACCAGACGCCGTCGCCGAGCAGCTCGGCGTCGGGCACGACGGGCGTCGCGCCGGGAGCGCTCACCGCGACCACGTGGCGATCTCGACGCGCGTCCCGGCCCCGGGCGCGGTGTCGATCGAGAACTGCCCCACGAGCCGCCGCGAGCCCGAGAGCCCGAGACCGAGCCCGCCGCCGCTGGTCCAGCCGTCGGTCAGTGCGAGGTCGAGGTCCGGGATCCCGGGCCCCTCGTCGGCGAACGCCGCGCGCACGCCCGTGCGGCGGCCGTCGGACACGACCTCGACCTCGACGTCGCCCCCGCCGCCGTAGACGAGCATGTTGCGCGCGAGCTCGCTCGCCGCCGTGACGAACTTCGTCTGGTCGACGAGGGACAGGCGCGCCTGCTGCGCGAAGGTCCGCACGGCCTGCCGCACGCGGACCACGTCGGCGTCGGTGCTGACCGCGAGCCGCTCGAGCGTCGCGGTCGTCATCTCTGCTCGCGCTCGGCGGCCGCGGCGAGCAGGACGTCCTCGGCCGACTCCTCGTCGGGCTCGAGCATCGCGAGCCCGCGCTCGACGTCGAGCGCGGTCCGGACGCCGCCGAGCGAGAGGCCGAGCTCGACCATGGTGATCGCGACGGCCGGACGCATGCCGACGACGACCGTCTGCGCGTCCAGGACGCGCGAGATGGCGGCGACCGCGGCGAGCATGCGACCGATGAAGCTGTCGACGATCTCCAGGCCCGAGATGTCGATGATCACGCCGCGCGCGCCCGTGCGCGTGATGCGGTCGGCGAGGTCCTCCTGGAGCTGGAGCGCGGTGTCGTCCTGCAGGTCGACCTGGATCGAGACGAGCAGGGTCGTGCCGATCTTCAGGATCGGGACCGACTCGGTCACGCGAGCACCGTCGCTGCCGTCCGGCGGTCGGAGCGCAGCGCGTCGACCAGCGCGTCCGCGAGCGTCGCGCGCGTGCGGATGTCGCCGAACTCGATGCCGAGCGCGACGATGGTCTGCGCGATCTGCGGCCGGATGCCGCTGATCGTGCACTCGGCGCCCATGAGGCGGGCCGCGACGACCGTCTTGAGCAGGTGCTGCGCGACCTGCGTGTCGACCGCGGGAACGCCCGTGATGTCGATGATCGCGTGCGCGCTGCCCGTCTCGACGAGCGTGTTGAGCAGGGTCTCCATGACGACCTGCGTGCGCGCCGAGTCGAGCGTGCCGACGAGCGGCACGGCGACGACGCCCTCCCAGATCTTGACGACCGGCGTCGAGAGCTCGAGCAGCTGCTCGGACTGCTCGACGATGATCGCCTCGCGCGCGGCGGCGAACGACTCGAACGTGAAGAGCCCGAGCTCGTCGACGAGGCGCAGCAGCGGCGTCACGTCGGTCGTCACGCCCTGCGCGGACAGCCCGTACAGGCCCTCCTTGAGCGCGAACACGCCGACCGCGGTCTCGCGGGGCGTGAAGCCGAGGCGGGCGCGCGCGGACGAGACGTCGCTGAGGATCCCGCGCAGCTGGTCGAACGGCTCGTCGCCGATCCGCTCACCGCCCCGCTGGAGGCCCTCGACGAGCGCGTCGAAGATGTCGGCCTGCTCGCGCTCGAGCTCGCCGCGGGACGTGCGTCCGCGGAGCTCGTCGGCGACGGCGGTGATCCAGGCCGAGCGGACGGCGTCCGCGTGGTCGGTGAGGATCTGGGCGAGGGACTGCATGGCGACAGGGGGCATCGCGGTCTCCTTCCGGGGGAAGCGCGACCGCACTGCTCGAGCCGCCCCGTGAGTGTACCGAGATCGCCTGGGTGTCCCGGACGCCGCCCGCGGCGCCGCGGGCGACCGACGGGCTCGGGGTCAGAGGCCTCGCTGCCACAGCGCGACGACGCCCGACGGGGCGAACCCCATCGCGACGTTGATGTCGAGCATCGGGCCGTTCTCCTGCGCGTTCCACGTGTGCACGCGCTCGACCGACGGCCGGATCGCGGCGAGGGCGGCGAGGTTGGTCGCCTTCGCGAGCATCCCGAGGCGGCGGCCGCGGTGCTCGCGGAGCACGAGCGTGTCCTCCTGGAAGGCGAACGCCGGCTGGTCGACGGGGTGGACGAAGAGCGTGAACGCCACGAGGTCGCCCGTGGGCACGTGCTCGACGACGGTCATGAGCAGGCGCCGCCCTCCCGCGTGGAGCGCGTCGACGAGGTCGCCGTAGCGCTCCGCGTCCCAGCTCTCCTCCTCGAGCGCGGCCTCGCCCGAGGGCGCGTCGGTGCTCATGCGCTGCATCAGGTGCGCGACCTGGCCGAGCCGCTCCGGCGGGATCGCGTCGTCCCAGGTCACGGCCCTGTAGTCGGCGCCGGCCCGCGCCGCGGACGCCGCGCGCCACCCCTCGACCTCGGCCGGGTCGGCGGGCAGCGGGAGGATCGAGTGGCGCTCGACCTGGACGAGCGTCCAGCCCGCGTCGAGCACGCGGCGGACCGCCGGCGCGTCGGTCGGGACGCGGCCGCTGCCCGTGGGCGAGGTGAGCGACCCCGGCCCCTCGGCGGGCTCGTGCGCGTGCATGGTCGCCTGGATCGCGGTGGTGCGGCCCGCGGCGGTCGCGACCGCGGTGGCGCGATCGAGCAGCGCGGTGCCGAGCGCGGCGTCGGCGTCGTGCTCCGGGTGGACGACGACCGACACCTGCGCGAGGTGCAGGTTGTCGTCGAGCGGCACCTTGACCAGCGCGAACCCGCGGACGTCGGTCGCGACCGCGGTCGCCGGGTCCGTCCCCGCGGGCACCGCCACGAGGAGCGTCTTGCGCGTGTGCCGCTGGTCGGCCATCGCGGCGAGCACCGCGGGCGCGGGCGAGCTGAGGTCGTCCCAGCCGTGCAGCGCGGTCTCGGAGGCCGCGTCGACGAGGCACCGACCCACGTACGCCCACGCCTCCGGTGCGTCGAGGCTCGAAGGGTGCGGGGCCTCGACGACCAGCCAGGCGTCGTCCTGCGAGTGTGTGGTCATCCCCCGATCGTGTCGGGGCTGGGCGTGGCCGTCCACCGAATTCCGGTGCCGGCCACGCGCAGCAGGTCGGGGGCGGACGCCGCGGCGCCGGGTCAGCCCCGCAGCGCGCGGTAGTGCTCGACGAGCGCCCGCGTCGAGGCGTCCTGCGCCTCGATCACCGCGGTGTCGCCCGCGACGGCCGGGGCGAGCTCGACCGCGAGCTTCTTGCCGAGCTCGACGCCCCACTGGTCGAAGCTGTCGATGCCCCACACGACGCCCTGGACGAACGTGATGTGCTCGTAGAGCGCGACGAGCTGGCCGAGCACCGACGGCGTGAGCGCGGGCGCCATGATGGACGTCGTCGGGCGGTTCCCGGAGAACGTGCGGGCCGCGACGACCTCCTCGGCGGTGCCCTCGGCGCGCACCTCGTCGGCCGTCTTGCCGAACGCGAGCGCCTTGGTCTGGGCGAAGAAGTTCGCGAGGAACAGCTCGTGCACGTCGGTGCCGCCGTCGCTCAGCGGGTAGGCCGGGTTGGCGACCGCGATGAAGTCGGCCGGGATCACGCGCGTGCCCTGGTGGATGAGCTGGTAGAACGCGTGCTGGCCGTTGGTGCCGGGCTCGCCCCAGAACACCTCGCCGGTCTGCGTGGTCACGGGGGACCCGTCCCACCGCACCGACTTGCCGTTCGACTCCATCGTGAGCTGCTGGAGGTACGCGGGGAACCGGTGCAGGTGCTGGGCGTAGGGGAGCACCGCGTGCGTGTGGGCGTCGAGGAAGTTGACGTACCAGACGTTGAGCAGGCCCATGAGTACAGGCACGTTGCGCTCGAACGGCGTGGTGCGCACGTGCTCGTCGATCGCGTGGAAGCCGGCGAGCATCTCGGCGAACGCGTCGGGGCCGACGGCGATCGCGAGCGAGAGGCCGATCGCGGAGTCGACCGAGTAGCGCCCGCCGACCCAGTCCCAGAAGCCGAACGCGTTGGCGGGGTCGATGCCGAACGCCTCGACCTTGTCGAGCGCGGTCGAGACCGCGACGAAGTGCTTCGAGACGGCCTTGGTGCGGGCCTTGTCGGTGTCCTTGATCGCGCCCCGGGCCTGCAGGGACTCCCAGAGCCAAGCACGCGCGAGCCGCGCGTTCGTGAGGGTCTCGAGCGTGCCGAAGGTCTTGGACGCGACGACGAACAGCGTGCGCTCGGGGTCGAGGTCGGCGACGGTCGTGGCGACGTCGGTCGGGTCGATGTTGCTGACGAACCGCACCTCGAGGCCGGCCTGGACGTAGGGCTCGAGCGCCTCGTACGCCATGACGGGGCCGAGGTCGGAGCCGCCGATCCCGATGTTGACGACCGTGCGGACCTTCTTGCCGGTGACGCCGCGCCACTCGCCCGAGCGCACATTCTCGGCGAACGCGTAGACCTTGGTGAGCTCGTCCTGCACGTCCGCGTCGACGTCCTGGCCGTCGACGACGAGGTGGTCGGCGTCGCCCTCGGGCGCGGGGCGCCGCAGCGCGGTGTGCAGCACCGCGCGGTCCTCCGTGACGTTGACGTGCTCGCCCGCGAACATCGCGGCGAGGCGCTCGCCCAGCGCGACGTCGTCCGCGAGGCGGCGCAGGATCGCGAGGGTCTCGTCCGTGACGAGGTTCTTCGACAGGTCGACGTGGAGGTCGGCGGCGTCGAACGTCATGCGCGCGGCCCGGCCCGGGTCGGTCGCGAACCAGCCGCGCAGGTCGCCGCGGAACTGCGCGAGGTGGGCGGTGAGGTCCGTCCAGGCCGGGGTGGTCGTCGCGTCGATCGGTGCCGTGCTCACGTGGGTACCGTGCCTTCTGCTCGTCGGGGACTGGTGCCTGGTGCGGCACCCGGCGGAGAGGGTCGCCGTCGATCTGCTCCGGGACAAACCTATGCGTCCTGGGCGCGACCCGCCCTCGCGGTCTGCGCTGCGGGCACTCGTCAGGAGTGCTCACGAGCCCGTACAGGCCCGGCGGGCCCGCGCGCTCAGCCCCGACGGGCCCGCGCGCTCAGGCCCGCGGCGGGGCGGTGCTGCCGCGGCGCACGAGCGACGTCTCGAGCCGCACGTGCGGGTCGCGGGGCGTGCCCGCGAGCAGGTCGAGCAGCAGGCGCAGGGCCTCGGCGCCCATGCGGCGCAGCGGCTGCGCGACGGTCGTGAGCGGGGGCACGCACAGCGCGGACTCGGGCACGTTGTCGAAGCCGACGACGCTCAGGTCGCCGGGCACGTCGAGACCGAGACCGGTGGCGACCTCGACGGCGCGGATGGCGGTGAGGTCGTTCGCGGCGAAGACGGCGGTGGGTCGGTCGGGCAGGGCCAGCAGCTCGTGCAGGGGGTGGTCGGCCGTCTCGGCGCGGTAGCCGCCGACGCGCACGAGCGCCGGGTCGACGGGGACGCCCGCGGCGGCGAGCGCGTCCCGGTAGCCCTGCTCGCGCAGCCGCGAGCTCTCGAGGTCCTCGCGGCCGCCGAGGAACCCGATGCGCCGGTGGCCGAGGTCGAGCAGGTGGGTCGTGGCGAGCAGCGCGCCGGCGAGGTTGTCGGAGTCGACCGTGGGCGGTCCCTGCGGGCCGGTGTGCGGGTCGACGGCGACGACGGGGATGCCGGGGTTCGGGTTGACGACGGTCGGGGTCACGAGGATCGCGCCGTCGATGAGCGTGCCGCTCAGGCGCGAGAGGTAGCGCTGCTCCCAGCCGACGTCCTGCCCGGGGCGCCCGCCCGCGGAGTAGGCGAGGAGCTCGTACCCGGTGCCCGCGACGGCGTCGGAGATGCCCTTGAGCAGCTCGGTGCTGAAGGGCTCGAACTCGGCGACGAGGATCCCGATGACGTTGGTGCGGCTCGAGCGCAGGCTGCGCGCGACGAGCGACGACTCGTAGCCGAGCTCGGCGATGACCGACATGACGCGCTGCGACGTGGCGGGCGCGACGCCGTACCGCTCGTTGATGACCTTCGAGACGGTCGCGGTCGAGACGCCCGCGACCCGCGCGACGTCGCCGATGGTGACTCTCCCGGTGGGTTCCACGCGTCGACTGTACCGGCGCGACGAGGCCGCGTCGTGCGTCGTCCGCCGCCTCGGGCAACGGGTTCGGCGCAGGTGTCGAAATCGTTATCGAAATCGATTGACACGCACTCTCCGCGCCGGACAGACTGCGGGCGTCCAGTCAAAGACGACCGAGGAGACCGACCATGAGGCCGACCCGCCTCGCGACGACCGTCGCGATCGCCGCCAGCGCCGCACTGCTCGCCGGCTGCAGCAGCAGCGGCGACGACCCGTCCGCGGACGGCGACGTCACCATCACCTGGTGGCACAACTCGAACACCGGTGAGGGCAAGGACTTCTACGACGACGTCGCCGCGGAGTTCGAGGCCGACCACCCCGGCGTGACCGTCGAGGTCAGCGCCATGCAGCACGAGGACATGCTGACCAAGCTCGACGCCGCGTTCCAGAGCGGCGACGCGCCCTCGGTCTACATGGAGCGCGGCGGCGGCGAGCTCGCCGACCACGTCGAGGCCGGCCTGACCAAGGACCTCACCGACGTCGCGGGCGACACGATCGACAAGCTCGGCGGCTCGGTCGCCGGCTGGCAGGTCGACGGGCACACCTACGGCCTGCCGTTCTCGCTCGGCGTCGTCGGGTTCTGGTACAACAAGTCGCTGTTCGCCGAGGCCGGGATCGACACCCCGCCGACGACGCAGGCCGAGCTCGACGACGCGGTGACCAAGCTCAAGGCCGCGGGCATCGACCCGATCTCGGTCGGCGCGGGCGACAAGTGGCCCGCCGCGCACTACTGGTACTACTACGCGATGCGGGAGTGCTCGCAGGACGTGCTCTCGGACGCGGTCGGCACGCTCGACTTCTCGGACCCCTGCTTCGTGCGGGCGGGCGAGGACCTCGAGGAGCTCGTCGGGACCGAGCCGTTCAACCCCGGGTTCCTCTCGACGCCCGCGCAGTCCGGCCCCACGAGCGCGTCGGGCCTGCTCGCGACCGGCAAGGTCGCGATGGAGCTCGCCGGCCACTGGGAGCCCGGCGTCATGCAGGGCCTGACCGAGGACGAGCAGGGCCTCGGCGACGACACCGGCTGGTTCCCGTTCCCGGAGATCGACGGCGGCGAGGGCGCGCAGGACGCCGCCCTGGGCGGCGGCGACGCGTGGGCCGTGTCGCAGGACGCGCCCGACGAGGCCGTGGACTTCGTCCAGTACCTCCTCTCGGACGACGTGCAGAAGCGCTTCGCCGAGCTCGACATGGGCCTGCCCACCAACGCGACCGCGTCGCAGTACGTCTCGGACCCGTCGCTCGCGCAGCTGCTCGAGGTGCGTGACTCGGCGCCGTACGTCCAGCTCTACTTCGACACCGCGTTCGGCCCGTCCGTGGGCGGCGCGATGAACGACGCGATCGCGCTCATGTTCGCCGGTCAGGCCACGCCGCAGGACGTCGTGGACGCGACCCAGGCGGCCGCCGACGCGGAGATGTGACGTGACCCACGACGTCCGGTCCCCGGAGGCCGTCGAGCGCGCGACCGCGCGCCCGGCGGCCTCCGGGCCCGCCCGGCGGGGACGCAGCGCGAGCGTGCGCATGCGCCTCGAGATCCTGTTCTTCGTGGGGCCCGCGCTCCTGCTGTTCCTGTTCTTCGTGGTCTGGCCGATCGTCAAGGCCGTGCAGTTCTCGTTCTACCGCTGGAAGGGCTTCGGCCCGCTCGTCGACTTCGTCGGGCTCAAGAACTACGCGCTCGTGCTGCAGAACGAGGTCTTCACCGACGCGGTCGTGCACAACCTCGTGATCGTCGTGATGTCGATCGTGCTCCAGCTCCCGCTCGGCCTCGCGATCGCGCTGCTGCTCAACCGCAAGATGTGGGGCCAGGGCCTCCTGCGGACCATCATCTTCGTGCCGTACGTGCTCGCCGAGGTCATCGCGGGCGTCGTGTGGTTCCAGCTGCTCCAGCCGCAGTACGGCGTGGTCGACACGATGCTCGCGTCGATCGGCCTCGAGGGGCCCGCGCAGGGCTGGCTCGGCACCCCCGAGTACGCGCTCGGCACCGTGATCGTCGTCCTGACCTGGAAGTACCTCGGGCTCGCGGTGATCCTCTTCCTCGCCGGCCTCCAGGGCGTGCCCGACGAGCTCCACGAGGCCGCGCAGATCGACGGCGCCTCGTGGTGGCAGGTCCAGCGCCGCATCACGATCCCGCTGCTCGGGCCGACGATCCGCACCTGGATGTTCCTGTCGATGATCGGCTCGCTCCAGCTCTTCGACATGGTCTGGATCCTCACCAAGGGCGGTCCGGCCAACGCGACCACGACCATGGCGACGTTCCTCATCACCGAGGGCACCAAGCGCCACAACTACGGGACCGCGGCCGCGGCGTCCGTGATCCTGTTCGTCATCGCCCTCGTGCTCGCGCTGACGTACCAGCGGTTCGTGCTGCGTCGTGACGTCGCCGAACCGACCGCACGGAAGAAGGCCACGCGATGAGCACCATGACGCACAGCCCCGCCCCGGTCGCGGGCCACGAGGAGCGGACGACGCCCCCGACCCGCCGCACCCGGCGGTACCCGGGCGGGTCGCCCCTCGTGTACGCGATCGCGCTCGTCGTCGTCGCGCTGACCCTCGGGCCCGTGCTCTACGGCGTGCTCGGCGGGTTCCGCACCAACGCCCAGCTCGCCGACGACCCGGCCGGCCTGCCCGACCCGTGGGTGCTGACCAACTACACGGGCGTGCTGAGCAACCCGAGCTTCTGGCAGTACACGCTCAACTCGACCGTGATCGCGCTGATCACCACGACCGTCGTCGTCGTGTTCGGCATGATGGCCGCCTACCCGCTCGCGCGGTACCGGTTCCGCGGGCGCGAGCAGCTGTTCCTCGTGTTCGTCATGGGGCTGCTGTTCCCCGCGACGGTCGCGATCATCCCGCTGTTCATCCTCGTCTCGCAGGACCTCGACCTGGGCAACACCTGGTGGGGCGTCGCGCTCCCGCAGGCCGCGTTCGCGCTGCCCATGACCGTGGTGATCCTGCGGCCGTTCCTCATGGCGCTGCCGACGGAGATCGAGGAGGCCGCGCTGCTCGACGGCGCGACCCGCATCGGGTTCTTCTGGCGCATCCTCGTGCCGTTGTCCGGCCCCGGGATGGTCACCGTCGGCGTGCTCGCGTTCGTCGGCTCGTGGAACGCGTACCTGCTGCCCCTGCTGCTGCTCCAGGGCGACATGAAGACGCTCCCGCTGGGAGTCGCCGACTTCTCGTCCGAGCACTCCGCCGACACCGCCGGGGTCTTCGCGTTCACGACGCTCGCGATGATCCCCGCCCTCGTCTTCTTCCTGGCGATGCAGAAGCGCATCGTCAACGGCCTCCAGGGAGCCGTGAAGGGATGACCCACCGTGCACCACGAAGGAGGGATCCCGTGACGGATCTGATCAACGCCCTGCCGACAGACCTCGTGCCCTGGGCCTCGGCGCGCGTGCGCGAGCTCGCCGCGTCCCTGACCCTCGAGGAGAAGCTCGCGCAGCTCGTGGGCTACTGGATCGACCAGGGCGGCGAGGTCGTCGCCCCGATGCAGGGCGAGATGACCGCGACCTCGGGCAGGCTCGAGGAGGTCACCGAGCACGGCATCGGCCACTTCACCCGGGTCTACGGGACGCGACCGGTCGAGCCCATCGAGCGCGCGGCCTGGCTGTGGGCCGAGCAGCGTCGGCTCGTGACCGGCACGCGGGCGGGCATCCCCGCGCTCGTGCACGAGGAGTGCCTCACGGGGCTCGCGGCGTGGAAGGCCGCGGCGTTCCCGACGCCGCTCGCCTGGGGCGCGTCGTTCGACCCCGCGCTCGTGCGCGAGACCGGCGCACTGATCGGCGACTCGATGCGGCGGCTCGGCGTGCACCAGGGGCTCGCGCCCGTGCTCGACGTGGTGCGCGACCCCCGCTGGGGGCGCGTCGACGAGTGCATCGCGGAGGACCCGTACGTGGTCGGCACGATCGGTACGGCGTACGTCGAGGGCCTCCAGGGCGCGGGCGTGCACGCGACGCTCAAGCACTTCGTCGGCTACTCGGCCTCGCGCGCGGGCCGCAACCACGCGCCCGTCTCGGCGGGGCCCCGCGAGCTCGCGGACGTGCTGCTGCCGCCGTTCGAGATGGCGCTGCTCGACGGCGGCGCGCGCTCGGTCATGCACTCGTACGCGGACGTCGACGGCGTGCCCATGGCCGCGAACGCGGACTACCTCACCGACCTGCTGCGCGGGCGCTGGGGCTTCGAGGGCACGGTCGTGGCCGACTACTTCGGGGTCGCGTTCCTGCACGTCATGCACGGCGTCGCGGCCGACCTCGGCGAGGCCGCGGCGCTCGCGCTCGCCGCGGGGGTCGACGTCGAGCTGCCCACGGGCGACGCGTACCTCGCGCCGCTCGCCGAGCGCGTGCGCGCGGGCCTCGTCGACGAGTCGCTCGTCGACCGGGCGGTGCTGCGCGCGCTCGCCCAGAAGGAGGAGCTCGGTCTGCTCGACGAGACGTTCGAGGGCGAGCCCCCGCACGACGTCGACCTCGACCCCGCCGGGCACCGTGACGTCGCGCGTCGGCTGGCCGAGGAGTCGCTCGTGCTGCTCGCGAACGACGGCGTGCTCCCGCTCGCCGGTCCGGGCCGCCCGACGCCCGCCCGGGTCGCGGTGATCGGCCCGAACGCGGACCGCGCCGAGGCGCTGCTCGGCTGCTACTCGTTCGCGAACCACGTGCTCGCGCACCACCCCGGCACGCCGCTGGGCGTCGAGATGCCCACGGTGCTCGAGGCGCTGCGGCGCGAGCTCCCGGACGCCGAGCTCACGCTCGCCGCCGGCTGCGAGGTCGAGGGCGACGACCGTTCCGGGTTCGCCGCGGCGGTCGCCGACGCGCGCGCCGCGGACGTCGCGGTGCTCGTGCTGGGCGACCAGGCCGGGCTGTTCGGCCGCGGCACCGTCGGCGAGGGCAACGACTCCGAGAGCCTCGAGCTGCCCGGCGTGCAGGCCGAGCTCGTCGAGGCCGTGCGCGCGACGGGCACGCCGACCGTGGTCGTGCTGCTCACGGGCCGCCCCTACGCCGTCGGTCCGCTGCTCGGGCAGGGCGCGGTGCTGCAGGCGTTCTTCCCCGGCGAGGAGGGCGGCACCGCGATCGCACGCGTGCTCTCGGGCGCCGTCAACCCCTCGGGTCGGCTGCCGGTCTCGCTGCCGCGCTCGGCGGGGGCGCAGCCCTACTCGTACCTGCACCCGCGGCTCGGCGGCCCGAGCGAGGTCACGAGCACCGACTCGACCCCCGCGCTGCCGTTCGGGCACGGGCTCGGGTACACGACGTTCGTGCGCGACGCGCTCGAGGTCGACGCGACCGTCGAGGCGGGCGGCACGCTGCACGCGAGCGTGCGCGTGACCAACACGGGCGACCGCGAGGGCACCGACGTGGTGCAGCTCTACGCGCGCGACGTCGTCGGGTCGGTCGTGCGGCCGGTCGCGCAGCTGCTCGGCTACGCGCGCGTGGCGCTCGGCCCGGGGGAGTCGGCGGTCGTCGACCTCGCGGTGCCCACGACGCGCCTCGCGTTCTCGGACGCGCGCATGGTGCGCGTGGTCGAGCCCGGCGACGTCGAGCTCTGGGTCGGCCCGGACTGCGCCACGCGCGAGACCGAGGCCGCGACCGTCGTCGTCGGCGAGACCTACGAGGTCACGCCCGCGGACGCCCGGCGGTGCGACGTCACCGTCCGCCCGGTCGAGGCACGGGCCGTGGCACAGTAGGGCGATGCGCGTGGACACCTGGCTGTGGGCGGTACGGCTCCGCAAGAGCCGTTCGATCTCGACGGCCGAGTGCCGTGCTGGCCACGTCAAGGTCAACGGCACGCGGGCCAAGCCGGCCACGCAGGTCAAGCCCGGCGACACGGTCACGTACCGCGACCCGGACCGCGAGCGCGTGATCGAGGTCGTCGGGCTCGTCGCCAAGCGCGTCGGCGCGCCCGAGGCGGTGCGGTGCTACCTCGACCACAGCCCGCCGCCGCCCACCCGGGTCGAGCGGGCCGCGGTCGGCATGCGCGACCGCGGGGCGGGCCGGCCGACCAAGCGCGAGCGCCGCGAGATCGACCGGCTGCGCGGGCGCGACTGACCGGTCGCCCTGCGGTTCGCGCGGGCTCGAACACGGGGGCTCGCTCGCGGGGGCTTGCTCACCGGGGCACAGTGGTCGCATGACCGACTTCGGACGTGCCCTGCTGCTTCGTCACGGCCAGACGGCGTGGAGCCGCGACGGCCGCCACACGGGCCGCACGGACCTCCCGCTCACGCCCGAGGGCGAGGAGCAGGCGCGGGCCGCGGGCCGGGTGCTCGCGGGGCGGGAGTTCGCGCGCTGCGTCGTGAGCCCGTTCGCGCGGGCGCGCAGCACGGCCGACCTCGCGGGCCTGACCGGGTACGACGTCGACCCGGACCTCGCGGAGTGGGACTACGGCCCCGTCGAGGGGCTCTCGACCGCGGAGGTGCGCGACGAGCTCGGGTACGACTGGGACATCTGGGCGCACGGCGTCGACGTGCCCGTCGCGCCGGGGCGTGCCGCGTCCCGGGCCGCGGACGCCGGGCCCGGCCCCGCCCCCGGCGTCCCGCAGGGGGAGACGGTCGAGGACGTCGGACGCCGCGCCCGCGCGGTCGTGTCACGGATCGAGCCGGTGCTGCGTGACGGCGGCGACGTGCTGCTCGTCGCGCACGGGCACCTGCTGCGTGTGCTCACCGCCGTGTGGCTCGAGCAGGCGCCCATCGACGGGTCGCGGTTCGCGCTCGCGACCGCGGCCGTGAGCACGCTGTCGTACGAGCGCGACCGGCACGTGCTCGCCGGGTGGAACATCCACGAGTCCTGACGCGGAACGGGCCGGAGGCCGACGCCGGGGGTCTCCCGTGCGCACCGTTCTCCGGCCCGTGCCGGTCGTGCTCGGCTCACCTGGTCAGCAGGCGCCGAGGTCCTTCCACACGCCCCAGGCGCTCGCCGTCGGGGTGTCGCCCTGCGTCCACCACTTGGCCTGCCACTCGTGGCCGGCGTGCGAGACCTTGGCCCCGCCGGTGTAGACGCCGGTCGAGGACCACGCGGCCGAGGTGCACGCACCCGGGTTGGACGTCGCGGTCGGCGTCGCGGTCACGGTGGCGGTCGGGTCCGGGTTGCCCGGGTCGGTCCCGCCCGAGCCGACGGTGATGTCGACGCAGTTGTAGAACGCGTTCACGGTGTTCGACACGTTCCACCGGGCCAGGATGGTGTGGTTGCCCTGGGGCAGGCCCGTGAGGGTGTGCGAGATGTTCGACGGCGGCTGGGCCCCGCCCTGGCTGAACGTCTTGAACGGCTGGCCGTCGACGAAGTACTCCCACGTGCTCGTGTTGTGCGCCGCGGTGAGCTTCCACTGGAACGTCACGGTCGACCCCGTCTTGGTCCGGGGCCACGGCTTGCTGTTGTCGTCGAGGATGTCGAACCCGCTGCCGCCGGAACACTTCATCGAGCCCTTGGGGGCCTCGACGCTCTGCGGCTCGTACTTGATGCCCCCGCAGTCGAACGACGTGCGCCCGGTGGCGCAGTTGTCCTGCCGGCTGGGGGGCGAGGTGATCCACCCGTGCGCGTCGGCGCTCGGGGCGAGGGCCACGGGAGCGGCGAGCGCCGCCCCGAGACCCAGGACGAGGGCGAGGAGACCTGCTCTCGCCCGAGACCCGCGCGTTCGCGCGGCGATGGTGCTCGTCATCTGTCACACATCCTTGTGTCGGGTGGCCTGGCGTCGTGCGGCCGGGCCACGGCCGGTGCGTCAGCGGGCGGTGCGCCCGGCGACGTACTTCGAGAGGAACGTTCTCGAACCTACGGCGGTGCCCGAGTTGTCACCATCGTGCGGTTCGCGTACGGGAGACCTCCTACGCGGTCGGACGTCGCGTGCGTGACCGGCGTCGTCGCAGGTCAGCGCGCGCCGCTCCGCACGACGGGCCGGTCCGGGGGTCGCGGGGCGTCGGGGGAGCGGGTGAAGAACTGCGGGAATCCCGTACGGATCCCGCCCCGCGTCGTCCGCCCTTGCGGGTCTCCCCGCCGCCCGGGGACGACGACGGCCCCGCCGCTGGTGCGACGGGGCCGACGTTCGGGGTGGGGGGACTCAGCAGGCGCCGAGGTCCGTCCACACGCCCCACTGGCTCGCGGCCGGGGCGTCGTTGGTGTTCCACCACTTGGCCTGCCACTGGTGGCCGGCGTGGCTCACCTTGTCGCCACCGACGTACACGCCGCTCGCGGCCCAGGCCGGGGCGGTGCAGGTGCCGGGGTTGGACGTCGCGGTCGCGGTCGGCGTGGCCGTCGCGGTCGCGGTCGGCTTCGGCGTGGCCGTCGCCGTGGCGGTCGGCGTGGCCGTCGCGGTGGCGGTCGGCGTGGCCGTCGCGGTGGCGGTCGCCGTCGGGGTCGGGGTCGGCGTGCCCGGGTCGGTGCCGCCCGCGGTCACGGTGATGTCGACGCAGTTGTAGAACGCCATGGGCGTGTCCGCGACGCTCCAGCGCGCAAGGATCGTGTGGTTGCCGGTCGGCAGGCCCTTGACGGTGTGGCTGATGTCCTTGGGCGGCTGCTGGCCCTTCTGGTCGTAGGTCGCGAACAGCTGACCGTCGACGAAGTACTCCCAGACGCTCGTCGCGTGGTTCGCGGTGAGCTTCCACTGGAAGGTGACGTCGCGGCCCGTGGGCGTGCGGGGCCACGGCTTGCTGTTGTCGTCGAGGATCGCGTAGGCGCTGCCGCCCGAGCACTGCATCGAGCCCTTGGGGGCCTCGACGCTCTGCGGCTCGTACTTGATCTCGCCGCAGTCGAACGAGGTGCGGCTCTGCGCGCAGTTGTCCTGGCGGCTCGGGGGCGACGTGATCCACCCGTGCGCGTCGGCGGACGGCGCGAGCGCGACGGGGGCCACGATGGCGCCGCCGACGGCGAGCGCGAGCGCGATCGCCGCAGTGCGGGCGCGGGTCGCGAACGACCGGTTGGTGGTCGTGCTGGTCATGAGGGCTCTCTCTCTGTGTCCGTGGCCCACGGACGCCTCCCCCTGACGGGTCACGGCCCCCGCACGGCCACGCTCGGTAGAACGTCGCGACGGTACCGGCGCGCCCGGCTCGTCCTCAATGGTGCCTATCGCGTACGGAATTCCACGTATGCCCAGGTTGAGAGGTCGATTCGGCACGACACGCCGCAAGGTATGCCGCGACGTCCGCGTGGCGGCGACGGCGCAGGTCGCGGGGGTGTCGCAGGGGCGCGCGCGAGCGTGTGGAGAACCCGTAGGGGCGTCGGGCCTCAGGCGCCCCGGCGCATCGCGAGCGAGGGCTCGGCGAGCGGCGCGGCCGCGGGGTGCAGGTCGATGCGGGCGGACGCCGCAGCCGGGGACGAGTCGTCCGCCGGCACCGGGTCGGTCGTGAGCGGGACGACGTCCGCGTCGTCCGCGCGGGCGGTGACCGCGTGCCACCGGCCGCGCAGCGCGACGACCCGCGCCGACCGCTCCTCGTGCCGCAGGACGCGGTCGAGCCGGACCGCGAGGACGACCGCGGCGGCGGCGAGCAGGACCAGGGCGGCGAGGGCGAGCCACGGCTGCCACAGCGCGGCGAGGGTTCCCACGAGCGCGCCGCCGAGGACGGCGACGAGCGATGCGGTCACGATGGTCCGGGTCACGGGAACCCCCTCGAAGGTCTGGATCTCCCTGCTGTCCATGAGAACGCGAACCCCGGGACCGTGCCATCGCAGGCGGGTGAAGTGCACCGGATCGTTACACTCGTGGCCGGGGACGCGGCCCGTGCCGCGTGCGTCGCCACCCGCGAACCGAGGCATCCCTCGCATCCCTCGCACCCCAGAGCCCGACCGAACGGATCCCCCTGTGCCCACCCCCGTGCCCTCCGGGCCCACGGCCCCCATCGTCCCCGAGGCCGACGCCACGAGCTCGGTCCGCGCCGCGCTGCGCTCGCCGCGACGCCTGCGCACCGAGGTGCTCGCGGGCCTCGTGGTCGCGCTCGCGCTGATCCCCGAGGCGATCAGCTTCTCGATCATCGCGGGTGTCGACCCGCGCGTCGGGCTGTTCGCGTCGTTCACGATGGCGGTCTCGATCGCGTTCCTCGGCGGCAGGCCCGCGATGATCTCGGCCGCGACCGGTGCGATCGCGCTCGTCGTCGCGCCGGTCATGAAGGAGCACGGGTACGACTACCTGATCGCGACGGTGCTGCTGGGCGGGGTCATCCAGATCGTGCTCGCGCTCCTCGGCGTCACCAAGCTCATGCGGTTCGTCCCGCGCTCGGTCATGGTCGGGTTCGTCAACGCGCTCGCGATCCTCATCTTCACCGCGCAGCTCCCGCAGCTGCTCGGCGTGCCGTGGCTCGTGTACCCGATGGTCGCGGTCGCGCTCGCGATCATCGTCTACCTGCCGCGGCTCACGACCGTCGTGCCCGCGCCGCTCGTCGCGATCGTGCTCGTCACGGTCGCGGTCGTGGCGACCGGGATGAGCGTGCCTACCGTCGGCGACGAGGGCAGCCTGCCCGACTCGCTGCCCTCGCTGCTGCTGCCCGACGTGCCGCTCACGCTCGAGACGCTCACGATCATCGGCCCGTACGCGGTCGGCATGGCGCTCGTCGGGCTCATGGAGTCGCTCATGACGGCCAAGCTCGTCGACGACGTCACGGACACGCACTCGAACAAGACGCGCGAGGCGTGGGGCCAGGGTGCGGCGAACATCATCACCGGGTTCTTCGGCGGCATGGGCGGCTGCGCGATGATCGGCCAGACGATGATCAACACCAAGGTCTCGGGCGCGCGCACCCGGATCTCGACGTTCCTCGCGGGCGTGTTCCTGCTGATCCTCGTGGTCGGGCTGGGTGACGTGGTCGCGGTGATCCCGATGGCCGCGCTCGTCGCGGTCATGATCATGGTCTCGGTCGGCACGTTCGACTGGCACTCGGTGCGGCCGTCGACGCTGCGGCGCATGCCGCGGTCCGAGACCGCGGTCATGGTCGTCACGGTCGTCGTCACCGTCGCGACCAGCAACCTCGCGATCGGGGTGGTCGTCGGGGTGCTCGTCGCCTCGGTGCTGTTCGTGCAGCGCGTCGCGCACTTCACGTCGGTGCGTCGGGTCGACGACCCGCAGGGCCGCCGCGTGTACACGGTCACGGGCGAGCTGTTCTTCGCCTCGTCCAACGACCTCGTCTACCAGTTCGACTACGCGGGCGACCCGGACGAGGTCGTGATCGACATGAGCGAGGCGCACGTGTGGGACGCCTCGACGGTCGCGACCCTCGACGCGATCACGCACAAGTACGCGAGCAAGGGCAAGACCGTGACGATCCGGGGGCTGAACCCCGACTCGGCGGCGCGGCACGAGCGGCTCGCGGGGAACCTGGGCGCCGGGCACTGACCGCCGACCCGGCCCTGGTTCAGGAGCGGCCGGTGCGCCCCGTGTAGGCGGACTCGCGCGCGGCCCGCAGACCCGTGACGAGCGCGCCCCGCAGGATCGACTCCTCGCCGAGCGTCGCGGCGGCGAGCGGCGTGCGCAGCGGCGTCAGCGCGGCGACGCGCTCCTCGAGCGCGGGCTGCAGCAGGTCGAGGTTCTGCCCGACGCCGCCGCCCACGAGGATGAGCTCGGGGTCGAGGAACGCGCTGATGGCGGCGACGACCGACGCGAGCTGGTGCGCCTCGGTGCGCACCGCGACGAGCGCGCGGCCGTCCCCGGCCCGGGCCGCGGCGAACACGTCGGCCGAGCTCACGTCGGCGGGCATCCCGGCCGCGACCGCGTACCGCGCGACCGAGTCGGCCGCGGCCCGCTCCTCGAGCAGGCCGCGCGCGGGGGCGACCGCGTCGTCGGGGTCGACGCCGATCGGCAGGTAGGCGATCTCGCCCGCCGCGCCGCTCGCGCCGTGGTAGATCTCGCCGTCGACGACGATCCCGAGGCCGATGCCCGATCCCACGTGCAGGTAGGCCAGGTGCGAGGCACCGACGCCGGCGCCCTGGACGTGCTCCGCGACGGCCGCGAGGTTGGCGTCGTTCTCGATCGTGATCGCGCTGCCGACGTGCTCGCGCAGGGCGTCCGCGAGGCCGGGCCGCTGCCACTCCGGCACGTTGTCCGCGTACTTGACCGCGCGCCGCGACTTCTCGAACACGCCCGGGGCGGCGATCGCGGTGTGCGTGGGCGGGCCGTCGATCCCGGCCTCCGCCAGGAGCGCGGACGACGCGCCCGCGATCGCGTCGACGAGGTCGGACGACGTCGTGGCCGGGTTCGCGACGTCGGCGCGCGCGAGCTGCGTGCCGGCGAGGTCGCACAGCGCGAGACGGATCCAGCGGCGTCCGACGTCGATGCCGAGGGCGCAGCCCGCGGCGGGGTCGGCCTCGTAGAGCTGTGCGGGGCGGCCGATGCCCGCCTCGGGGCGGCCGGCCTCGCGCACGAGGCCGTCGGCGACGAGGCCGGCGAGCGCCGCGAGGATCGTGGGCTGCGAGAGCCCGGCGAGGCGTGCGAGCTGGGGGCGGGTCGAGGCGCCGCGCGCGTAGAGCAGGTCGAGGATCACGCGTTGGTTCGTGGTGCGCATCATGGTCGGCCCGACCGCCGCCACGGGGGCGCGTGTCGCCGCAGGCAGGTTGATCGTCGTCGTGTCCCCCGTGTTCACGCCCGCAAGCATAGGGGGCGAAGGTTGACATTTCTCCTCGAGTTATTAAATACTCCTAACTATGACGTGGGATACAGGGGTCGGTGCTGTCGCGATCGACATCGGGGGCACCAAGGTCGACCTGGCCCTCGTCGACGCCTCCGGGGAGATGCTCGAACGCCGCCGCCTCGACACGCGCGCCGCGGACGGCCCCGAGCAGGCGGTCGAACGCATCGCCCGCGTCGTCCGTGAGCTGCGGGCCGCCGCCGCGGCGGTGGACCTCGAGGTCGGGGCGCACGCCGTCGTGAGCCCCGGCGTCGTGCAGGACGGCCGCGTGCTGCTCGTGCCGACCATGCCCGGATGGGACCGGGTGCCGCTCGGCGCCGTGCTCGGCGAGGCGCTCGACGTGCCCCCGATCGCGGTCTGGAACGACGTGCACGCCGCCGCGCTCGCCGAGGCGCGCTCGGGCAGCCTCGTCGGTGCCGACCCGGGCATCTACGTGAACCTCGGCACGGGCCTGTCGTCCGCGCTCGTCGTCGGCGGTGACGTGGTCCGCGGCGCGCACCGCGCCGCGGGCGAGATCGGCTACCTCGTCCCGGGGGACAGCGCCACGACGCCGCTCGGCACCGCGCCCCTCGAGGACGTCGTCGGCGGAGGACCCATGGCGCGCCGCATCTCCGCGCTCGTGGGCGTCGAGGCCGACGCCGCGACGATCTTCGCGAGCGACGACCCGGTCGTGGGCTCCCTCGTGCAGCACGCGGTCGCGGTGCTCGCGACCGCCGTCGCGAACCTCTCGACCTTCGCCGACCCCGCGGTCGTGGCGATCGGCGGCGGGATGGCGGCCGCCGTGCCCACGATCCTGCCCGTGGTCGACGCCGAGGTGCGCCGCCGGGTGCCGTTCCCGCCCGCCGTGCGCCTCGCCCACCACGTGCGCGACGCCTCGCTGCACGGCGCGGTCGCGCTCGCGCTCGACGAGCTCGCCCGCCACCGCCTCGCCGAGCCCGCACGGCAGGGCTGAGCCGGCCGTCGTCCGACCCCCCGACCACCCCGGTCATCGACCGGATCGACCGCACCCGCTGGAGGCCCCGTGTTCCTCGACGTCGTCGAGCGCCGCAACCCCGCGCTCGTCGCGGCCGCCGTGTCCCTGCACCAGCAGGGCGCGTTGCCGGCGAACACCTACGCGTACGACCTCGACGCGATCGGCGCCAACGCCGCCGGCATCGCCGCCGAGGCGCGGCGCCTCGGGCTCACGCCGTACGCGATGCTCAAGCAGCTCGGCCGCAACCCCGACGTCACGCGTACGGTGCGCGACGCGGGGATCGGGGCGAGCGTCGCGGTCGACATGGCGTGCGCCCGCGCGACGTTCCGGGCGGGCATGCCGCTCGGGCACGTGGGCCACCTCGTCCAGGTGCCGCGCGGCGAGGCCGACGAGGCCGCCGCGATGACCCCGCGCGAGTGGACGGTGTTCAGCGAGCACAAGGCCCGCGAGGCCGCCGCCGCCGCGGCCCGGCTCGGGCTCGAGCAGCGGCTCGTCGCGCGCGTCCACGCGGGCGGCGACGAGTTCTACGCGGGGCACGAGGGCGGGTTCGCGGCCGAGGACGTGCTCGAGGTCGCCGACCGCCTCGACGCGCTCGACGGCGCGCGGTTCGCCGGCCTCACGACCTTCCCCGCGCTGCTGTTCGACCGTGAGCGCAACGCGGTGCGTCGCACCCACAACCTGGCGACGCTCGAGAGGGCCGTCGCCCGGCTGCAGGGCGCGGGACGCGCCGATGTCGTCGTCAACGGACCCGGGACGACGTCGACCCGCACTCTCGCGGCGCTCGCCGAGGTCGGCGTGACGCACGTCGAGCCTGGGCACGCCCTGACCGGCAGCACTCCGTGGCACGCGACGACGACGGGCGACGACGACCTGCCCGAGGTCCCGGCAGCGGTGTACGTGAGCGAGGTCAGCCACCACCACGGCGGGCGCGCGTACTTCTTCGGAGGTGGGCTCTACGTCGACCCGGTCTTCCCCACGTACCAGGTGCAGGGCCTCGTCGGGAGCGACCCCGACGGGCTCGCCAGGCTCGACGCGACGCTCCCGCCGCGCGAGGCCATCGACTACTACGGCCAGCTCGACCAGGCACGCGGCACCGCGGCGTCGGGCGACACCGTCGTGCTGGGGTTCAGGTCGCAGGCGTTCGTGACCCGGGCCTTCACGGCCGGGATCACGGGAGTCGCGTCCGGGAACCCGCAGCTCGCGGGCGTCTGGACCGCCGAGGGAACCCCGGTGCTCGGCGGGTTCGTCGGACGGCGCCCGTGAGCATCGAGGCGGACGACGCGGCCTCGGTCGCCGGGACTGTGCAGACCGTGCTCGGCCCGGTGCCGGCGTCCGACCTCGGGCGGGTGCTGCACCACGAGCACCTGCTCTCGCTCACGCCCGGTGCCTGGCTCAGCGGAGGCGGGGACGACCCCGCGCTGATCGCCGAGGACCAGGTCGAGCGTGCCGTCGGGGCGCTGCGCGGGGCCCGCGCGGCCGGGGTCGGCACGGTGGTCGACCTCAGCCCCTACGGCGTGGTCGGGCGCGACGAGCGGGGCGAGAACGTCGTCCGGCTGCAGGAGATCTCACGGCGCGCGGGCGTGCACGTGGTCACGGGAACCGCCGTGTACCTCGAGTCGTTCAGCCCCGTGTGGACGGTCGAGGCGAGCCTCGACGACATGACGGCACGGTTCGTCCGCGACGCTGCTCGGGGCATCGCGGGCACTGGGGTCCGTGCCGGAGTGCTGGGGGAGCAGGCGACCGGTCTCGACGTGATCACCGCTCACGAGGAGAAGTGTCTTCGTGCCGCGGCCCGCGCCCACGCCGAGACCGGTCTTGCGCTCGTCACGCACACGACGCACGGCACGATGGCGCTCGAGCAGGTCGAGCTGCTGCGCTCCGAGGGGGTCGACCTGGCGCGCGTCGTGATCGGGCACATGGACACCCACCCCGACACGGACTACGTGCGGCGCGTGCTCGACACGGGCGTGCACGTCGCGTTCGACACGATCGGCAAGCAGCTGTGGGACTTCCGGGTCGAGCCGCTGCCGGCCGACCTGCCCGACGGGCCGATGCTCAAGGACGCCTACCACCGCTCCGACGTCACGCGCGCGGACCGGGTCGCGGCCCTCGTCGCCGAGGGGTACGGCGAGCGCGTGCTGCTCGCGCAGGACCTCACGGGCGAGGAGGTCTCGCTCAACCCCGGCACGCACGGCGTGTGGGGGTACGGGTACCTGACCGGGCCGTTCGCGGCGATGCTGCGCGAGCGCGGCGTCGGTGAGGATGCGTTCGAGACCATGCTCACGACGACCCCGGCGCGGCTCCTCGCGGTCTGAGGCCGCGAGCAGCGTCCTTGCACGGCAGACTCGGCCCGGCGGGCACGGCAGGGCGCGTTCGGCAGGACGTGTTTGGCAGGATGGCGTCGTGGACACGGACGACACCCCGCACACCCACGACCCCGCCCTGCAGACCGACGACGGCTACGTCGTCCGCCCTGCGACCGGTGACGACCTGCCCGGAGTCGCCGCGGTCTACGCGCACTACGTCGCCGAGAGCACCGCGACGTTCGAGGAGGTCGCGCCCGGCATCGAGTTCTGGCGCGAGCGGCACGCCTCGACGCTCGCGCAGGGCTGGCCGTTCCTCGTCGCCGTCGACGCCGACGACGTCGTGGTCGGGTACGCGTACGTCGGGTGGTGGCGGCCCCGCCCCGCCTACCGGTTCACGGTCGAGACGAGCATCTACGTCGCGGCCGACGTCGCTGGGCACGGCCTCGGACGCCGCCTGCTCGAGCCAGTCCTCGACAGCGCGGCCGCGGCCGGGGCGCGCGAGGCCGTCGCCGTGATCAGCTCCGGGGCGTCGCCGGCGTCGCGTCGCCTGCACGAGAGCCTCGGCTTCGAGGCGGTCGGCGTGCTCACGGGCGTCGGGGTCAAGCGCGGCGAGGTGCTCGACACCGCGATCCTGCAGAAGCACCTGCGGGCGCCGTAGCGCAGGGACTCAGGTGGTCGGGCCCGCCGTCGGGTCGCCCGTGGCCTGCTCGCCGGTCTCGTCGCGCAGCCGCGGCTCGGTGCGCAGCGCAGGGTGGAACCCCGACTTGTCGGCGTAGAACGCGCGGACCGCGTCCATGTCGGCCGCGACGTCGCCCGTGAGGTCGAGCGTCACGCCCAGTCCGGTCGTCATGGTCGTGCGGTCCACGAACCCGAGCGTCACGGGCAGCCCCGCCTCGCGCGCGACCCGGTAGAAGCCCGACTTCCAGTGCGAGCCCGCGCCCCGCGTCCCCTCCGGGGTCACCACGAGCGAGAACACCTCGCCCGAGCGCACGCGCTCGAGCACGTCCGCGACCACGCTCGACGGGTCGCGGCGGTCGACGGGGATCCCGCCGAGCGCGCGCATGATCGGCCCGCGCCACCCGGTGAACAGGGTGTGCTTGCCGAGCCAGCGGAACTTCAGGCCCGCCTCCCAGCCGATCGCGAGCATGAACCAGAAGTCCCAGTTCGACGTGTGCGGGGCGCCGATCAGCAGGCGCGGGCCCGTCACGGGCTCGGCCTCGTGGACGAGGGTCCACCGGCTGACCCGCCAGTAGGTGCGGGCGACGAGGCGTCGGATCACGGGGGTCTCCAGGGCTCGGGCCGTCCGGGGGACGGTCGGTCCGGCGACGCGCGTGACGCACGACGACGGCAGGGTCGGGCAACGATACCCGGGGTCGGCTCAGGACCGCGGCTCGACCGGTCCGTCGGTGCCCGCCACGAGGTCGCCGCAGCTCGTCTCCTGGGCGGTGGTGACCACGGGGTCGGACGACGCGGCGTCCGTCGCGACCGTGTCGCTCGCCCCGTTCGTGGCGTGGGTCGCGTCCGCCGAGAGGTCGATCATGGTCCGGGTCACGGCGTAGCCGTCCCCCTCGGACGTCGCGAGCAGGCCGGCGAGGTGCAGCGCGCCGTCCTGCTCGGTGCACCCCACGCCCGTCCCGTGGCCCGCGAAGCCGAGGTCGAACCGGTACTGGTCGCCCCGGTCGTCGACCGTCGGCGTGACCGCGCACGCGGCGAGCGAGAACAGCAGCGTCTCCCGCCCGACGTCGACGAGCACGATCGGGGCGCTCGACATGCCCGCGCTGCCGCCCGCGGTCGCGACCACGTTCACGACGGCGCTCGCGGGCACGGGGCTCGCGGTGCGGATCGGTGCCGAGAACGTCGCGCCGGACGCGGTCGTGACGCCGATGCGGCGGTCCGCACCCGGGGTGATCCACGCGGTGTCGGGCGCGCCGTCGCCGTCGACGTCGACCACGGGGGCTGCGCCCGCCCCCGCAGGAGTCCCGTCGCCGCCGGGCGCGCAGCCCGCGTCGGCGCCCGTCGCACCGGCGCCCGAGGTCTGGCTCGCCTCGGGTGCCGTGCTGGGCGAGGTGCTCGTGGTGGAGCTCGTCGAGCTCGGGGGCGGGGATGCGCTCGAGGGCGGGCTCGCGTCCGTGCCGCACGCAGCGGTCGCGACGAGCAGGAGCGCCGCGACGGCGACCACGGGTCGCGGTGTCCTGCGTGCGCGTCGCTGGTCCTGGCTCTGGCTCTCGTTCTGGATGCGGTGCCGGCGGCGGTCGGGTCGAGACATGTCCACCACGGTGCCCCAGGCAACCTGTTCTTGCAGCGGCAGACGGTCGCGACGTCAGCCGCGCATGCGCGTGACCTTGTGCGGCACGCCCGCGCGGTCGTACGTCGTCCAGTCGCCGACCTGCACGCCGTGGTCGAACGTCCCCGAGCGCATGAGCGTGCCGTCGAGGCGGAACCACTCCCAGTACCCGTGCGGGATCTCGCCGTCCATCGGCCCGCGTCCGCGCACGCTGCCGTCGCGGTGCCGCTCGACGTGCTCGTGCAGGCCGGCGTGGTCCGGGTCGTCCGGGCGCGGCTCGGTGCCGTGGCCGCCGTGGCCGCTGGGCTCGGGAGACGCACGGCCGGGCGAGCGTCCGGGAGGTGTGCTGCCCGTGGGTCCGGTGTTCACGCCCCCATGGTCGCCGACGGGTGTGACGCAGCGCGCGGTGAAAACGCCGTGACGCGCCGTCCGGCACGGGCGTAGGCTCGGACCATCATGTGGAACTGACCTGCCCCGGCCCCCGAACGCCGCGCCGCGACCCCGTCGCCGCGCCCACACCCGGCAGGTGACCTCTTTTGTCAGTCCACCCCCTCGCATCCTCCGCACCGCACGACGGCGCACCCACCCTCGCGGTGCACGACCTCGCGAAGTCCTACGACGGCCGCAGCGTGCTGCGCGGCGTCGACCTCACGGTCGACCCCGGCCACCGTGCCGGCCTCGTCGGCGAGAACGGCGTCGGCAAGTCGACGCTCCTGCGGCTCGTCGCAGGCCTCGAGGACGCGGACGGCGGGGACGTCGTCCGCCCCCCGGACCTCGGCTACCTGCACCAGGAGCTCCCGTACGCGGCGACGACGACGGTCGGCGACCTCGTCGAGGACGCGCTCGCGCACGTGCGCGCCCTCGAGGCGGACCTCGAGCGGGCCGGTGCGGCGCTCACCGGCGACGGACCCGACGGTGCCGGTCAGGACGCGGCCGACGCGTTCGACCTCGCCCTCGCGCGCGCCGAGCAGGCCGACGTGTGGTCGGCCGACGTCCGCGCGGCCCGCACGCTCGCCGGGCTCGGACTCGACGGTGTCGACCGCGAGCGCCCCGTCGCCCGGATGTCCGGGGGTCAGCGCACGCGCCTCGGGCTCGCCGCACTGCTGATCCGGCAGCCGGGCGCGCTGCTGCTCGACGAGCCGACCAACCACCTCGACGACGACGCCGCCGAGTTCCTCGCCACGGCGCTGCGGGCGCTGCCCGGGGCCGTGCTGCTCGCGAGCCACGACCGGGTGTTCCTCGACGAGGTGTGCACCGAGATCGTGGATCTCGACCCGACCCAGGCGGCGACGTCCGCGGGGCGCACCGGCCTCACGGTGTACGGCGGCGGGTACAGCGACTTCCTCGACGCCAAGCGTGTCGAGCGCGAGCGCTGGGAGCAGCGGTTCGCCGCCGAGCAGGAGGAGCTCGCGGGGCTGCGCCGGTCGGTCGCGACCACGGCGCGCGAGCTCGGCTACGGCCGCCGCCGCGACAACGACACCATGGCGTACGGGGTCAAGGGCAACGACGTGCAGCAGCAGATCTCGCGGCGCGTGCGCAACGCGCGGCTGCGCCTGGACACGCTCGAGGCCGAGCAGGTGCGCAAGCCCCCGGCGCCGCTGCGGTTCGCCCCGCCCGCGTCGCGCGGCGCGACGTCGCGTGGTGCGTCATCGACCGGGGGATCGGTCGTGGCCTGGGCCAGGGACGTCGTCGTGCGGGCGGACGCCGGTCGCGCCGTCCGCCTCGACATGCGGGCCTCGGGCGTGGCGTCGCTCGACGTCGCGGCGGGCGCCCGTCTGCTCGTGACCGGGGCGAACGGGGCGGGCAAGTCCACGCTGCTGCACGTGCTCGCGGGCGACCTGGCGCCCGACGAGGGGGTCGCGGCGACGGCGCGTGGCGTGCACGTCGGTCTGCTCGAGCAGGACCCGCGGCTCGGCGACGAGTCCCGCACCCCGCGCACGCTGCTCGCGCTCGTCGCGGGTGTCGACCCGCTCGACGTCGCCGACGCACGGGTCGACGCGCACGGGCTCGTCGCGCCGCGCGACCTCGACCGTCCGGTGGGCGCGCTCAGCGTGGGTCAGCGGCGGCGGGTGCTGCTCGCGATGCTCGTGACCCAGTCGCCCGACGTCCTGCTCCTCGACGAGCCGACGAACCACATCTCGCTGGCGCTCGCCGACGAGCTCATGGCCGCGATCGAGGGGTGGCCGGGCGCCGTCGTCGTCGCGTCGCACGACCGCTGGCTGCGGCGGCGGTGGACGGGATCGGTCGTGCGCCTGGGGTAGGGGCGGCCGCAGCGCGCGCCGTCGCGCGCAGGGCGTCGCTGTGCGGCATGCTGCCTGCGGGACGCCGAGCGTGCTCGCGCCCCGCACGCGCCCCGGGACCGGGCCGTGAGCTGCGCGATCGAAGGAGCACCCATGGGATCCGCTGTCGGGGCGTCGTTGCCCATCGCGGTCGGCGTCATGATCAGCCCGCTGCCTGTGGTCGCGGTCGTGCTCATGCTCGTCACACCGCGTGCCAAGCCCAACAGCTTCGCGTTCCTGACCGGCTGGTTCGTCGGCGTCGCGCTCGTCGGCAGCATCGTGCTGCTGCTGTCCGGCGCAGCGGTGCCCGACGACGAGGGGACTCCCACCTGGGCCGCGGTCGTCAAGATCGTGCTCGGCGCCCTGCTGCTGGTCGTCGCCGTCGGGCAGTTCCGCAAGCGTCCGCGTGAGGGAGTCGCGCCCGAGACACCCCGGTGGATGGCGACCATCGACACGTTCACGCCCGTGAAGGCCGCGGGTCTCGCGGTGCTGCTCAGCGCGGTGAACCCGAAGAACCTCCTGCTCGTCGTCTCGGGAGCCGCGGCGATCGCGACGGCGGCCCCCGGCGACACGGGTGCGCAGTTCGGGGCCCTCGCGGTGTTCGCGGTCGTCGCGAGCGTCGGGGTCGCGCTGCCCCTCGTCATCTACTTCGCGCTGGGCGACCGCGCGGGCAAGGTCCTCGACGAGCTCAAGGACTGGATGGTCCAGAACAACGCCGTGATCATGTCGATCCTGCTGCTCGTGATCGGCGCGAAGATGATCGGGGACGGCATCGGCGCGCTGTAGCCGACCGCGCCGCGGCACGGGGGCGGTGCCTCACGCGCAGTCGATGCACCGGCGTGCGGTGGGCCGCGCCTCGAGGCGGCCCGGCGCAATCGGGCGCCCGCACGACTCGCAGGTGCCGTACGTCCCGGCGTCGAGGCGCGCGAGGGCGGCGTCCGCCTCGTCGATCTCCGCGGTGGCCTGTGTCGCGAGCGCCTCGGCCTGGGCGCGCTCGAACGCGATCGTGGCGCCCTCCGGGTCGTGCTCGTCGTCGGCGTTGGACCCGCGCGACGCCTCGACCAGGCCGCGGACGTCGCCCCGCAGGCCCGCGAGCCGGCGCAGGGTCGCGTCGCGGCGGGCCAGGAGACGGTCCCGGATGGGGTCGGAGGTCACGCTCCGACGCTACCCGGGCTGCGGCGTCCGACACCCTGGCCCGGGAGCGCCACGGGGCCGGGGCGCAGGTCACGGCTCGACGCGACCCCCGCGGGCTCAGGCGGCGAGGGCCAGGTGCACGTGCCACGACTCGTGCTCGACGTGCAGGCCGCGGTGCCGCACGAGGTAGCGCAGGCCGATCACGACCGCCCCGAGCGCCGCGAGGGCGCCGACGGTGAGGCCGGCGCGGGGGTCCACGGCGTCCGCGACCCACCCGAGCAGCAGGGCGCCGACCGGGGCTCCGCCGCGCGCGACCGCGAGGTAGATCGCCATGACGCGTCCGCGCAGGTGCGGGGCGGTCGAGAGCTGCACGAGCGTGTTCGAGGTCGCCGAGAACGTCTGCGCGGCGACCCCGACGAGCACGAGCACGACCGCGAACAGCCAGTACCCGGGCGCTGCGGCCGCGAGCCCCAGGCCGACCGCGAACACGGCCGCGCCGGCGAGCAGCGCCGCCATGCCGGGGCGCGAGCGGCGCGCGGCGAGCAGGGCGCCCGCGACGGACCCGACCGCCATGACGGAGGTCAGCATGCCGTAGGCCGCCGAGCCGACGCCGAACTCCGCGACCGACATGGTCGGCACGAAGATCTGGAACTGCAGGCCGAACGTGCCGACGAGCAGCATCATGAGCATCACGGTCGACGTGAGCGGGTCGGAGCGCACGGCGCGGAACCCGTCGAGCAGCGACGCGCGGCCCGTGGCGGTCGGGCGGGGACGTGCGCGCAGGTCGGCCGGGCGCAGGAGCAGCAGCGAGCCGAGCACCGCGACGAACGACAGGCCGTTGAGCAGGAACACCCAGCCCGTGCCGACCGCGGCGATGAGGACGCCCGCGACCGCGGGGCCGACCATGCGCGCGAGGTTGAACGAGGTCGAGTTGAGCGCGACCGCGTTGCCGAGCTCGGTCTCGGGCACGAGCTCGGCGACGAACGTCTGCCGCGCGGGGCCGTCGAACGCGGTCGTGACGCCGAGCAGGAGTGCGAACACGTACACCTGGCCGAGGGTCACCAGCCCGGTCACGGTCAGCACGCCGAGCGCGAGCGCGAGCACGCCCTGCACGGCCTGCGTCGCCATGAGGAGGCGGCGGCGGTCCAGGTGGTCCGACGCCCAGCCCGTCAGGGGCAGGAGCAGCACGATCGGGGTGAACTGCAGCGCGGTGACGACGCCGAGCGCGGTCGCGCTGCTGTGCGTGAGCACGGTCAGCACGAGCCAGTCCTGCGCGGTGCGCTGCATCCAGGTGCCGACGTTCGAGACCGCGGCGCCCGCGGCCCAGACGCGGTAGGCGCGGACCTTCAGCGAGCGGAACGTTCCGCCCGACGCTCCTCGCGTCGGGCGGCCGGTCTCACGCGTGGGTCGCCAGGAGGTCGAGGATCTCCTGGGTCGTGCCGGACTCGCCGATGCGGCGGAAGATGCCCGCGAGCGCGGCCTCGTGCGCCTCGGGCGTGAGGTCGGCCATCGCGTCGGTCGCGAGCACCACGTGGTAGCCGAGCTCGTAGGCCGCGCGGGCGGTCGACTCGACGCCGATGCTCGTCGCGATGCCCGTCACGACGACCTGCGAGACCGCCTGCTGCTGCAGGTACGCGTCGAGGTCGGTGCGCGTGAACGCCCCCCACGACTTCTTGGTCACGGTCTTGTCGCCCGCCTGCCGGTCGAGCTCGGGAACGAGGTCGGACCAGTCGGCGGGACGCTCGGCGCGCGGGCGCGGCGGCGCGTCCGTCCGTCCGGGGGCCGACCCCGCGACGTTGACGAGGACGACGGGCAGCCCCTTGGCACGGAACGCGGCCGCGAGTCGGGCCGAGCGGTCGACGACGTCGCGCACGGGCTGGGCGGGGTCGGGGCCGACGATCCCGCGCTGGAGGTCGACGACGACGAGGGCGGGGCGGGCGTCGAGGGTGGTGACGGCCATGGTGCTCCTTGCGGGTGGTCCGGGGTGGTCCGGGGTGGTCCGGGGTGGTTCCGGGGGGATGGTCCGGGGGCTGACGAGGTCGGGCGGGCTCAGGACTCGACGAGGCGGCGCAGGAGCGCGACCGCGTTCGCGAGGGTCTGCTGCTCGCCGGTGTCGAGCTCGGTCGCGATCGTGCGGTGCAGCCAGTCCTGGCGGGCCGCGCGGTGCGCCGCGAGGCGCTCGCGGGCCTGCGGCGTCAGATCGAGCAGCGTGCGACGGCGGTCGCACGGGTCGGGCGTGCCGGTCACGAGGCCGGCCTGCTCGAGCGCCGCGACGATCGCGCCCATCGACTGCGGGCGCATGCGCTCGGCGCGCGCGAGGTCGGTCACGGTCGCCGGGCCGAGTCGGCCGAGGTGGCCGAGCGCGGCGGTCTGCGAGGGCGTGAGGTCGTGCTCGCCCGACTCCTCGCGCAGGCGGCGGCGCAGGCGTCCGACGATGCTGCGGAGGTCGGCCGCGACGTCCGACGTGTCCGGCACCGCGGTCGGGGAAATTGGTTCGCTCACGCAACTATTGTGCCACGCGAGAAGGGAAACTGCCAAGTCTTCCTTTGCATTCTTCGACCCTGAGCGGTTGGACGCGACCTTGCATGCAAGACGTCGGACGGCGTACGGTCGCGCCGTGAGCACCCCCGCGGACGACCGGACACCTGCCGCCGAGCGCGCCTACGCGATCGTCAAGCAGCAGATCCTCACCGGGCGGCTGCCCGGCGGGGCGCTCCTGAGCGAGGCGCAGGTGGGCGCAGAGATCGGCGTGAGCCGCACGCCCGTGCACGAGGCGTTCCTGCGCCTCGCGGCCGAGCGGCTGCTCACGCTCGAGACCCGCCGCGGCGCCGTCGTCGTGCCCCTGGCGGCCGACGAGACGCGCGACGTGCTCGAGGCGCGCGAGGCCATCGAGGCGAGCGCGGCCCGGCGCGTGTGCGACGACGCCCGCGCCGCCCAGGTCGCCGCGACCCTCGCGCCGAGCGTCGCGACCATGCGCGAGCACGTCGCGACGGGCGACGTCGAGGCGTTCGTCGCGGCCGACGACGCGTTCCACGCGGCGGTCGTGCACGCCGCGGGCAACGCCCTGCTGAGCAGCTTCTACGCGCTGCTCGGCGACCGGCAGAGCCGGCTGCGGCACCAGCTCCTGCGCGTGCGCGCCTACCAGCTCGCGGGGGCCGCCGACGACCACGCCGCGCTCGCCGACGCGCTCGCGCACGGCGACCCCGAGCGGTACGCACGGGTGCTGCACGAGCACGTCGCCCGGTACCGGGGCGCGCTGTGAGCGCGACCGCGGTGACGTCGTCCGACCGGAGGGCGCACCGCGGACGACCCTGGGTCGTGGTGTTCGCCCTCGTGTTCGTGTGCTCGTACGCGGGCAACCAGTTCACGCCGCTGCTGCTGCTCTTCAAGGACGTGCAGCACTACTCGACGACGGTCGTCAACGAGTTCCTCGGGGTCTACGTGTTCGGGCTCGCGCCCGCCCTGCTGCTCGCAGGGGCGCTCTCGGACCGCTACGGCCGCCGGCCGCTCATGCTCGTCGCGACGCTCAGCGCGGTGCTCGCGAGCGGGTTCCTCGCGTTCAGCGCGCACGGCGTCGCGCTGATCCTCCTCGGGCGCTGGTTCGCGGGCGTGACCGTGGGCGTCGCGATGGCCGTGGGGACCGCCTGGATCAAGGAGCTCTCCGAAGGACCCTACGACCCGGGCGCCGACCTGCAGGCCGGCGCCCGGCGGGCGTCGCTCGCGTTCACGCTCGGCTCGGCGCTCGGGGCGCTCGTCGCCGGGGCCATCGCGCAGCTCACCGACCTGGGCGAGTGGCTGCCCTTCGTGATCCACGCGCTGCTCGCGCTGCCGTTCGTGTGGCTCGTGACCCGGGTGCCCGAGACCGCGACCACGGGCGGCGTCGCCGGCCCGCTGCGCCGGCAGCTGCGCATCCCCGCCGCCGGGCACCGGCGGTTCGTGCGCGTCGTGGTGCCGGCCGCCCCGTGGCTGTTCTGCGGCGCGGCCGTCGCCTACGGCTACCTGCCCGTCCTCCTCGGCGACGCCGCGGGGGAGTGGGGGCTCGGGTACGCGACGCTGCTGACCGTCACGACGCTCGTCGTCGCGGCGCTCGTGCAGCCGCTCGCCAAGCGCGTCGACACCCCGTCGAGCGCGCGCGGCCTCGTCGTGTGCCTCGCGGCCATGGCGGTCGGGCTGGGCGCGGTCGTGGCGGCCGTGGTCGCCGACTCGCTCGTCGTCGGTCTCGTCGCGGCGGCCATGGTCGGCGTCGCGTTCGGCATCGGGATCGTCTCGAGCCTGCTCGAGGTCCAGCGGATCGCCGGCCCGGCCGACCTCGCGGGCCTCACCGGCGTGTTCTACGCCGTCGCGTACGCGGGATTCCTCGCGCCCGCGGTGCTCTCCGCGCTCAGCGGGTGGGTCGCCGTGCCCGTGCTGCTCGGGGCGCTCGTGGTGCTCGCCGCGCTCACGGCCGTCGCGGTGCTCGCGGCGTACCGGCGGCACCTGCCCGCGCGGTGACCGGCCGGCCGTGAGGCCTCAGTCGTGCAGGATCCGTTGGAACAGCACGTGGTCCTGCCACCGCCCGGCGATCTTGAGGTACCGGGGCGCGAGGCCGATCTGCTCGAAGCCGTTCGTCGCGAGCACGCGCTGCGACCCGGCGTTGTGCACGAGCGTCGCCGCCTGCACCCGGTGCAGGCCGAGGTCGTCGCGCGCGACCCGCAGCGCGACGCCCACGGCCGCCGTCATGATCCCGCGGCCCTGCCGTTCGCCGTCGACCCAGTACCCGAGGTGGGCGTTGCAGAACGCGCCCCGGACGACGTCCACGAGGTCGACCCGACCGACCACCGCGTCGTCCGCGGCCAGCACGAGCGGGACGGCGGTGCCGGCGTCGTGCGCGGCGAGCGCCGTCCGCAGCCGTTCCGCCTGACCCTCGGGCGTGAAGAACTCGGCCGGGCGCTCGGGCTCCCACGGGGCGAGGTGCGTGCGGTTGCGGACCAGGGCCGCGGCGAGCGCCGTGGCGTCGTCGGGCGCGGCGAGGCGCAGGACGACGCCGTCGGTCAGCCGGGCGGGGAGCACCGGGTCAGCCTAGGCGCCCTGCGGGCGGGCCGACGACGGCGCGTCGTCGGCCCGCCCGGACTCAGCGGCGTCGCAGGCGCAGCAGCACCGCACCGGCTCCGACGAGCAGGAGCGCGGCCACGAACGGCACGAGCGGCGTGCTGCCCGTCCAGGGCAGGCGGTCGACGGTCGCGCCGAGCACCTCGGTCGACGGCGTCGGCGTGGGCGTCGGGGACGGCGTCACGCTGGGCGTGGGCGTGGGCGTGGGCGTGGGCGTCGGGGTCGGCGTCGGCGTGGGGGTCGGCGTGACCGGGGTCGCGGTGTTCGTCAGCGCGACGTCGACGACGTCGTCCGCGTCGAGCGTGAACGTCACGGCGCCGTCGGCGTCGGGGGTCGCGCTCGTGCCGTCGACGGTCCACGTCGGGTCGCCCCAGGTGACGTCGTCGATCGCGGGGAACGAGGGCTCCGAGATCGTGACCTCGGCGCCGTCGGTGAGCCCGTCGACCTCGGTCGGCTCGCCCACGGTCACGGTGAGCTCGCCCTGGTCGGTGCCGTCGACCGCGTAGTCGACCGTGAACTCGGTGCCGGCGGGCACGGACGACGCGGCGTCGCCCGCGAGCGACTTGGTCACGCTGAACCCTGCGGTCGGGGTGACCGTGCCGCACGGGATCTGCGCCGTGAAGAGGTACGAGTGGATCTCGCCGCCGGTCACGACGAGGTTGTCCGCGACGACCTGACCGTTGAGCGGGGCGGCGTTCAGCGTGAGGTCGGCGTTCGGGGCGTAGATCGACCCCTCGACCTCGGTGCCCGAGCCGTCGACCGTCACCGGGCCGTCGATCGCGGAGAGGTCCCACATGATGTCGTCCGCGTCGTCGGTCGGGTCGTCGAAGACCTTGCCGGTGATCGAGGTGGTCCCGGCCGGGACCTGGACGATCAGCGGGGTGTCGTCGGAGGGCTGGACGTCGCCGGCGATCTGGATCTCGTGGGCGCCCGCGATGTCGGCGTAGTCGACGACGTTGGGTCGGCCGTCCTCGAGCGGCTCGAGCACGACGCGGTCGCCGACGTCCTCCTGGACGCCCACCTGGTGCGCGGTGCCGCTCGGGACGAGGTCGGCGAGGCACTGGTCCGCCGCGCCCTGGTCGTAGCCCTGCTCGACGTACCCGGCGACGCTGTCGAGGTCGGTCGCGATCGTGTCGGCACCCTCGGGCCAGGGCTGGTTCTCGGCGTCGACCAGCGGGCCCTGCTCGGTCGAGCCGGCGGTCGTGTACCGGACCCAGCCGGCGCGCTCGTAGCCGTCGAACGCGGGGTCGCCGTCCACGATCTTGAGGTAGCCCGCGAGCTCGTCCTCCCGGCCGGCGGGGACGCCGGTGTCGGTGACCTGGACCGCTCCCGAGTCCTGCGTGAACGTCCCGGCCAGCACCCGCGTCGGGTCGCCGTCGACCGTCGGGATGGTGTAGTCGGCCGTGCCCGCCATGGCGTGCATGACCTGGTACGCGCCGCCGTCCTCGGGTGCGATCGTCAGGTCGCCGCCGACGGCGATGGTGCCCTCGAGCTCCTGGTTGAGCAGGTCGGCGTCGGTCCGGGCGTACACGGTGTAGCCGCCGGCGAGGTCGAACGGGTTGACGGCGGACGTCGCCGGGCCGGCGTCGTCGGCGGCCCAGGCGGCCGACGGGGCGGCGAGGGCCGCGAGCGTGAGCGCGGTGGCGGGGAGGAACGCGGCGGCGCGGGCCGTGCGCGAACGGGTGTGCAACATGCAGAGCCTCGGATCAGGTAGTGAGACTTTCAACTTACCGACCTTGTGGTAAGGAAAGTGCGTGCACGGCCGGGTGAACCCGTGCATCGTGACTCGACTCACACGTCGCCGCGGTGCTCAGCTCGTGGGGATGTCCTCGGTCGTGAGGACCTCGCGCGTCACCGCGTCGAGCACCACGATCGACCCCGACGCCCACGACGGGTCCGTCGCCGTCGCGTTGCCCGGCAGGTCGGTCCAGGCGTCGAGCGCGTCGCACCCGGCGCGGTCGATCCCGCCGAGCACCGTGCCGTCGTCGGTGAGCACCTGCACGGTCGCGGGGTGCGCCGCGACCTGGGACGGCCACTGCTCGGCCGGGAGCGGGGCGCCGTCGTCCCCGGTCGGCACCGCCGAGAACCAGCCCGCGACAGGACCCGGGCCCGCGTCGAGCACCTGCGGGTCCCCGCACGTCGTCACGACCACGCCACCGCCGAGGGGCTCGTCGGCGGCAGGGTCGACCGTGACCGTGGCGACCGGTGTCAGCGCGGGGTCGAACGAGTTCCAGTACGCGGTCGTCGCGACGGCCACGACCGCCACGAGCGCCGTCCCGACGCCCGCGACCAGCGCGACCCGCCGTGCGCGCGAGGTCTCGGGACGGTCGGACGCCGGATCCCCCGAGGCGTCGTCCGCGCCCGGGGCGTCGTCGTGCGCCTCGTCGAGCACGGTCATCAGGTCGGTGTCGCGGTCCATCACGAGTCCTTCGGAACAGGTCCCGTGCCCTCCTGGACCACACCGCGTGGACGCGCCGGAACCAGCACAGACTGCCACACCCGTCGGGGCGCTCGGCACGCCGCCGGCTCCGTGCGCGTCCGGCGGGCGGGACGCCGTTCGTGTCGAGCACAGGGATCGCTACGCTCGCCCCGCACCACACGACGAGGCGGCCGGACGGGCCGCCGCGCGGGTGCCGGACGACGAGGGCGGCGAGCGTGGCACGCAGGGGCGGCAGCACGAGATGGGCGAGCACGATCCGACGAGGGATCGCCGGGCTGCTCGGGGCGGGCGTGCTCGCGACGTCCCTCGTCGTCGCCCCGGCGGCCCAGGCCGCCGACGGCGTCGGTGAGACGTCGACCAGCCGGTTCGTCGTCTCTGCCGACGGCTCGCCCGTGCGTGCGACCGTCACGACGACCATCCGCAACACCACGCCCGACCAGGGCAACCGGTACTTCTTCTGGACGAGCTGGGGGATCCCCGTCCCCGCGAACGCGAAGAACGTGCGCGCGACCAGCGGCGGGTCGGCGCTGACCGTGACGACCGAGGGCTCCGAGGACCCGGCGACGGCCTACGCGACCGCGACGTTCTCGGCGCTGCGGTACGGCAAGAGCCGCACGATCGAATGGACGTACGACATCCCCGGGGCCAAGCCCCGCTCCGACGACTTCACGCGCGTCGGGCCCGGGTACGCGACCTTCGCCGCGCAGGGCACGGGTGACCCAGGGAACACCCGCGTCGAGGTGGTCGTGCCGTCCGGGATGACCTTCGACACCAGCGACGGAGAGTTCTCGAAGAAGTCCTCGGGCGGGCGGACGACGTACACCGCGACCGACCAGACGTTCGACGGCGGGATCTGGGCCGCCGTCGCGGCGAGCGACCCGGCGGGCGCGCAGGTCGGCAAGGTCACCGTCGGCGACACGACGATGTCGATCCTCAGCTATGCGGGCGACAAGGCGTGGCGGGACTTCGTGACCGACGGGGTCACGGAGGGCCTGCCCGCGCTCGAGGAGGCCGTGGGCCTGCCCTGGCCCGGCGGTGCCAAGCGGATCCGGGAGGACTCGACGCCGCTCGTGCTCGGGTACGGCGGCTGGTTCGACTCCGACGAGCAGGAGATCGTGATGTCGGAGGAGCTCGACGACCTCCTCCTCTTCCACGAGCTCAGCCATGCCTGGCTCAACGAGACGGCGCTCACCGACCGCTGGATCTCCGAGGGGCTCGCCGAGACGGTCGCGATGCGCGTCGTCGACGCGCAGGGCGGCAAGGCCGAGACCTGGCCCGCGCCGTCGCGCACGAGCGCCGACGCGATCCCGCTCTCGGAGTGGTCGTCCCTGCACCTCGGCACCCAGGACGCGGACACCGAGGCCTACGGCTACGCCGCGGCGCACACCGCGGTCGACGCGCTCGTGGGCGACCTCGACGACGAGGCGTTCGCGCAGGTCGTGTCCGCCGCCGTCGAGGGGGAGAGCGCGTACGACGCCGGCGAGAGCATCGCCAACAAGGGCGTGACCGACGAGCGTCGGTTCCTCGACCTCGTCGAGGCCGGCACGGGCACCACGGAGGCCGACGAGGTGTACCGCACGTGGGTCGTCGGACGCGGCGACACCACGCAGCTCGACGCCCGGGCCGAGGCACGCGAGGAGTACGCGGTGCTCGACGAGACCGACGGCGCCTGGCTTCCGCCGGTCGGGCTGCGCGCCGCCATGACGTCGTGGAAGTTCGACGTCGCGGGCGAGGCCTTCGCGGACCTCGACGGCGCGGCCGCGGCGGCACAGGACGTGCAGGCCGCCGCAGCGGCCACCGGCACGCCCGTGCCCGCCGCGATCCGCGACGACTACGAGCGCGCCGACTCCGCGGCCGGATACCGGCGGCTCGGCAGCACGTTGCCCGAGGCCGCGGAGGCCATCACCCTCGTGGGGACGGTCTCCGCGACCGTCGCGGCGAGCAGCGACCCGCTGACCGAGCTCGGCGAGATGACGCTCTCGCTCGACGCGACCACCGAGCATGCCCGCGAGCTGCTCGCCGACGGCGACGTGTCGGGGGCTGCCACGACGGCGCAGGGCGCGACCGACCGCGCGGCGCTCGCCCTGTGGGTCGGGCTGGGGGTCGTGTTCGTGATGCTCGCGCTCCTCGTGGGGATCGTGCTGCTGGTGGTCGTGCTCGTCCGGCGCGGCCGCCGACGCCGCGCCGCGGGGCCCGGTGCGCCCGGTGGGTACGGCGCGCCCGGCGGGCACGGCACGCCCGGTGCGTACGGCCCGCACGGGGCGTACGGAGCACCGGGCCCGATCGCGAGTCCCGGCCCCGGCGGCGCGCCCGGGCCCTACGGGACGATCGTCCCCAGTGCCGGGCCCGTGCCCGCGCCGGCACCGGCGCCGGCACCCGGACCAGCGCCGGTGCCCGCCCCTGCCGTCGCGCCCGTCGCGGCACCGGCGCCGACCCCGGCGCCCCCACCGCCTCCGCCCGCGCGCATCGACGTCTGACGCCGCACGAGCAGCTCGGCGACGATCAGGTTCGGCACCCAGCACAGGAAGGGCACGATCACGTACGCGCGGTCGAACGCGACGGCCGGGTCGAACGACTCGCCCTCGACGAGGGCCTGGGCGGCGATCAGGACGCCGGTCCACAGGCGCAGCGTCACCGCGGCGAACGTGAGCGCGAACGCGCGCGTCATCCACCGACGGTGCGCGGCGACGTCGTGCACCATCGCGGCCTGGACCCCGCGCCACGTCGTCCACAGCCAGAGCGCGCCGAGGCCGCCGAAGCCGAGCGTGCCCACGAGCCCTGCCTGGTTGAACGGTGCGATCACGAGGCTCGCGGTCCCGGCCACGGCGATCGCGCCGGCCACGACCCGACCCATGACGCGGTGCACGTGCGGGCGTCGGCGGCGCAGGCGCGGCCACAGCTGGACCGGGCTCAGCACGAGAGCGAGACCGCCCGCGACGACGTGCGCGTAGAACGCGACCCGCACGAGGGCGGGCGCGTCGACGTACCCGCGGGCCACGCCCGCGTCGTCCGCGGCGAGGTCGGCGAGCGACGTCGTCAGGTACGGCGTGACCGCGACGGCGGCGATGGCGAGGCCCACGAGCGTCGCGGTGACGGGCCAGGCCCGGCGGTCCTTCTTCGGTGTCCCCATGCGCCCATTGACCCAGCCGGGGCGGACGCCGGGCATCGGGGACGACCCTGGTCGTGACCCCGGTCCGTACCCCGGCCGCGCTCGGGGTCAGCCCACGATCCCGCTCTCGTAGGCGGCGATGACGAGCTGCACCCGGTCACGGCAGCCGAGCTTGCGCAGCACCTCGGACACGTGGGACTTGACCGTCTGCTCGCCGATGAACAGCGCGGCGCCGACCTCGGCGTTGGACAGACCGCGCGCGACCGCGAGCAGCACCTCGGTCTCGCGCGGCGTGAGCGCGTCGAGGCCGGGGGCCCGGGTGCGCGGCGCGCGGGCCGCGAAGTCGCCCACGAGGCGTCGCGTGACGCTCGGGCCGAGCAGCATCGAGCCGTCGGCGACCATCCGCACGCCCTCGACGAGCCGCTCGGCCGTGGTGTCCTTGAGCAGGAACCCGCTCGCGCCGGCCCGCAGCGCGTCGTACACGTACTCGTCGAGGTCGAACGTCGTGAGGATCAGCACGCGCGTGCCGGGGTGCTCGGCGCAGATGCGCGCGGTCGCGCTGATCCCGTCGAGGCGGGGCATGCGGACGTCGACCACCGCGACGTCGGGCGAGGTGCGCTCGACCGCGGCGATCAGCTCGACCCCGTCCGTCGCGGTCGCGACGACCTCGAGGTCGTCGGCCGAGTCGAGGATCGCCGCGAACCCGTGCAGGACGACCGGCTGGTCGTCGGCGACCACGACGCGGGTCATGCGTCGGACGTCCGTCCGGTCGCGTCCTGCCCCGGGTCGGTGTCGGTCGCGGACGACGCGACGCTGCCCGCGCCGTCCGCCGGCGGGCAGGGGAGCGCGACCCGCACGACGAAGCACCCGTCGAGCGTGCTGGCCTCGACCGTGCCGCCGAGCGCCTCGACCCGCTCGCGCATGCCGAGCAGCCCGCGTCCGGGCGTCGGTTCGCCCGTCGTGCGCGACGCGTTGACGACCTCGAGGCCGACGTGGTCGTCGTCGCGCGAGAGCCGCACGTGCGCGACCGCCCCGGGGGCGTGCCGGCGCGCGTTGGTCAGGGCCTCCTGCGCCGCGCGGTAGAGCACGTAGCCCTGCGCGCTCGGGACGTCGTCGCACGCGCCCTCGAGCTCGACCTGCTGCCCGGCCGAGCGCGCCTGGTCGACGAGCGCCACGATCTCGCACGCACCGGGCTGCGGGGCGCGCGCGCCGTCCTTCTCCGTCCGTTGCAGCACCGCCAGCACCTGGCGCAGCTCGTCGAGGGCGCTGCGCGCGTCGGTGGCGATGAGTGCGAGGACGGCCCGTGCGTCCTCGTCGAGGTCGGGGTGGACGAACGGCGCGGACTCGGCGCGCACGGCCACGAGCGACACGTGGTGCGCGACGACGTCGTGCAGGTCGTGCGCCAGGCGCGCGCGCTCGGTGGCGAGCGACTCCACCTCGAACGCCCGACGTGCGGTCGCGGTCGCCTCGGCCGTGCGCCGGCGCGATCGGGCCCCTGCGCCGATCGCGGCCGACGTCGTCACGACCGCGACGACCGCGATCAGGTAGAACGACGTGGTCTTCACTGCATAGTCGAACGTGCCGTCGGACGCGCTGACCATGCCGATGGGGGTGCTCGCCTCGACCCCGCTGAACGCGTACGCGACGGTCACGGCGACCGTCGCCGCGAGCGGGACGAGAGCGCGCCGCACGCCCTCGAGCGACGCGAGGACCGTGACCATGAGCAGGCCGAGCCACCATCCCCACACGAAGGTGCCGACGAGCGGGATCATGACGAACGGCCACGACGCGAGGAGGGCCGCGACGAGCGGCCGTCGACGCGCGAGGAGCACCGCGACGACCGAGCTCAGCGAGCCGAACCACGACAACGGCGCGACCCACGAGTCGAACCTCCAGGGACTGTGCGACGCGAAGTCCCCCAGCCAGCCCCCGACCCCCGACATCGTGAAGACTGTCCCGGTGTAGTCCGTGACCTCGATCTGCGGCAGGCCGACCGGGGTGATCGCGAGGAGGACGAGCAGCGCGAACGCGAAGATCACCGAGACCGCCCAGCGAGGGCCGATCAGGGCGAGCACCCAGGCGGGCGTCGCGAGCGAGGTGCGGGTGTCCGGGGCGGGCGGAGCCGTGGGGGCTATGGTCGTGGTCACGGGACGATCCTCCCGCAGCGGCCGTGTCGCGCGGCACCGTCGTCCGGGTGGACGCAGGTCCCCCGTGCGGGGGAGTCAGTCGACGCGAGCACCCTCCGCCGACGTCGTCGCGGCGAGCGACGCGAGCAGCGTGAGACCGTCCGCCGACGGCGAGCCGGGCACGGCGGTGTAGACGTTCATCTGGAGCCCGGGGTCGGCGGGGAGCTCGAGCGCCTCGTAGCCGAGCTCGAGCGATCCGACCGCGGGGTGGTGGAACACCTTGGTCCCCGTGCGGTGCAGGCGCACGTCGTGCGACGCCCACAGGCGACGGAAGTCCTCGCTGCGGGTCGAGAGCTCGCCGACCAGGTCGGTGAGGCCGCGGTCGTACGGGTTGCGGCCGGCCTCGGCGCGCAGGATCGCGACCGCGTCGTGCGCCATGCGGTCGGCCGCGTCGCCCCAGAACCGCGCGGCACCCGCAGGGTCGAGGAACTGGAACCGCGCGGTGTTCACGGGACGCTCGGGCGAGCGCGTCGGCGAGTCGTAGAGCGGCGCGTACAGGGCTCGGCCGAGAGGGTTGGCGCCGAGCACGTCGAGCCGTCCGTTGCGCACGAACGCCGGCGCGTCCAGCGCGTCGAGGATGCGCTGGACCGTGGGACGCAGCACCGCGGGCGGTCGCCGGCGCGCCCGGGAGCGGGCCGCGCCCGAGGCGTTGGCCGCGCGCGCCAGGTCGAACAGGTGACCGCGCTCGGCCTCGTCGAGCTGCAGCGCGCCCGCGAGCGCCTCGAGGACCTCCTCGGACGCGCCCGCGAGGTTCCCGCGCTCGAGGCGCGTGTAGTAGTCGACGCTCACGCCCGCGAGCATCGCGACCTCCTCGCGGCGCAGGCCGGGCACGCGCCGGTGGTTCCCGCCGTACGCGGGCAGGCCCGCCTTGTCGGGGGTGAGTCGCGCACGGCGGCTCGCGAGGAACTCGCGCGTCTCGGCCTTCAGGTCCATGCCGTCGACGGTACGTCCGCCCGCGTCGTCGTGGGAGGTCCTGCCGGTACCCGGCACGGCCGGGACTCCCGCCCGGCCGTGCGTCGTCGTCCACTGGAGACATGTTCAGCGCACCCTCGACCTCATCGCCCGACGCTGCCGACCGCACCTCTGCGGGCCAGCCGTCGGCGTCCGCCCGCGGCACGACCGCGGTCCTCGCGATCATCCTCGTCGGCTACTTCATGGTGATCCTCGACAACTCGATCGTCATCACCGGCCTGCCGCACATCCAGGCCGAGCTCGGAATGTCGTCGGGGGCGCTCGCGTGGGTGCAGGACGCCTACCTGCTCACGTTCGGCGGGCTCCTGCTGCTCGGGGCGCGCGCGGGTGACGTGCTGGGCCGGCGGCGGACGTTCGTGCTCGGGCTGGCGGTGTTCACGCTCGCGTCCGTCGCGGTCGGCCTCGCCCCGACCGGGGCGTGGCTCGTCGGGGCCCGCGCGGTGCAGGGCGTCGGGGCCGCGGTGCTCGCGCCGTCGACCCTGGCGCTGCTGACCGCCACGTTCCCCGAGGGTGCCGGGCGCAGCCGCGCCACG
This sequence comes from Sediminihabitans luteus, assembly GCF_002797595.1. GTDB lineage: Bacteria > Actinomycetota > Actinomycetes > Actinomycetales > Cellulomonadaceae > Paraoerskovia > Paraoerskovia lutea. Next base: position 328,876 of record NZ_PGFE01000003.1, on the reverse strand, counting down.
GCCGCCTACGGCGCGGTCGCGGGGATCGGCGCGAGCGTCGGGCTCGTGGTCGGCGGCCTGCTCGCCGACCTGGTCTCGTGGCGGGCCGGGTTCCTCGTGAACCTGCCCATCGGCGTGGTGATGCTTGTCGCGGGGCTGCGCGCGCTGCCCGAGACCGAGCGCCGGCCCGGCCGCGTCGACGTCGCCGGGTCGTTGCTGGCGACCGCCGGCCCGGCAGCCCTCGTGTACGGGTTCGTGCGTGCGGGCGAGGTGGGGTGGTCGGACGCCGTGACCGTCGTCGCGCTCGTGTCCGGCGTCGCGCTGCTGGCGTGGCTGGTCCTGGTCGAGCGGACGGCGGCCCAGCCGGTCCTGCCGCTGCGGTTGTTCACGAGCCGCGAGCGCGTCGGCGCCTACCTCGCGAGGCTGCTGTTCATCGGCGCGATGATGGGCTTCTTCCTGTTCACGAGCCAGTACCTGCAGGACGCGCGCGGGTTCACGGCGCTCGCCGCCGGGATCGCGTTCTTCCCGATGACGATCGTGAACTTTGCCGTCGCGCTCGCCGTGCCGCGCCTGCAGCGGCGGTCGAGCGGGCCCGCGCTGCTGGTCGTCGGGCTCGCGCTCGCGGTCGTCGGCATGGGATGGCTGAGCACGATCGACCCGTCGACCTCGTACGCCGTGGGCGTCGCGCTGCCCATGACGCTCGTCGGCGCGGGGCAGGGGCTCGCGTTCGGGCCGTTGACCGCCTCCGGAGTCGTAGGTGTCGACGCCGCCGACGCGGGCGCCGCCTCGGGTGCCGTCAACGCCTTCCACCAGCTCGGCGGGGCGCTCGGCACGAGTCTCGTGCTCGCGGTCGCGGCGACCTACGCGGGTGCGATGTTCGCCGGGACCGTGCTGCTCGTCGCGGCACTGGTCGCGGCCGTCGTCCTCGTCCTGCCGACGACGCGTCGATGAGCCAGGCTGGGCGAGCGGGGTACCAGCAGGGTCTGTCTCGTCCGTCCGTCCGTTCCTACCGTGGAGGCATGACCATGATCCCCACCCTCACCCTGAACAACGGCGTCGAGATGCCGGCCCTCGGCTACGGCGTCTTCCAGACGGCGCCCGAGGAGACGGTCGCGGCCGTCGAGGCAGCGCTCGCGGCGGGCTACCGGCACGTCGACACCGCAGCCGCGTACGGCAACGAGCGCGAGGTCGGCGAGGCGATCCGTCGCTCGGGCGTCGACCGGGCGGACCTCTTCGTCGAGACGAAGGTGTGGATCAGCGACTACGGGTACGACGCGACGCTGCACGCGTTCGACAAGAGCGCGGCCAAGCTCGGCGTCGACCAGATCGACCTGCTGATCCTGCACCAGGCGCTGCCGGGCCGGTTCGACCTGACGGTCGACGCCTACCGGGCGCTCGAGACGCTGCTCGCGGACGGCAAGGTCCGCGCGATCGGCGTCAGCAACTTCATGCCGGACCACCTCGACGGGCTGCTCGACGCGACGGACGTCGTCCCGGCGGTGAACCAGGTCGAGGTGCACCCGTACTTCCGTCAGCCCGCGGTGCTCGCGGCCGACGCCGCGCACGGGATCGCGACGCAGGCGTGGTCGCCCATCGGCGGCATCACGTTCTACCGCGACAGCGGTCACACGAGCACGCTGCAGGACCCGACGATCGTCGGTGTCGCGCAGGCGCACGGCGTGACGCCCGCGCAGGTCATGCTGCGCTGGCACCTGCAGCAGGGGCGCTCCGCGATCCCGAAGTCGGTCACGCCGCACCGCATCGCCGAGAACCTTGCCGTGACGGGCTTCGAGCTGGGCGAGGGCGACCTCGCCGCGATCGACGCGCTCGACACGGGCCGCCGCGGCGGGCCGGAGCCTGAGGACGTGACGCTCGAGTCGTTCGGGCGACAGATCCCCGAGGCCTGATCCCACCACCAGCCCATCCACCCCCAGCGAGAGGTATCACCACCCATGCGAGCAACACTGATGTACGGCGCGGGCGACGTCCGCGTCGAAGAGGTAGCCGAGCCCACGATCCAGGCGCCGACCGACGCGATCGTCCGCGTGACCGTGGCGTGCGTGTGCGGCTCCGACCTGCACCCGTACCGGTCGAAGAAGGCCGGCGAGCGTGGCACGCCGATGGGCCACGAGGCCGTCGGCGTGATCGAGCAGGTCGGTGCCGACGTGCACGACGTCGCGGTCGGCGACCTCGTGGTCGTGCCGTTCGGCTACTCGGACAACACGTGCGCGATCTGCCGCGACGGGTTCCAGACCGCGTGCCCGCACGGCGGGTTCATCGCGGGGGCGCAGGCCGAGCTGCTGCGCGTGCCGCAGGCCGACGGCACGGTCGTCACGGTCCCGGCGGACGTCGACCCCGCGCTCCTGCCGTCGCTGCTCACGCTCTCGGACGTCTACCTCACCGGGTACCACGCGGCGTTCATGGCGAAGGTCGCGCCGGGCAAGGTCGTGACCGTGATCGGTGACGGCGCGGTCGGGCTCTCGGCCGTCCTGGCCGCGCGGCAGATGGGTGCCGAGCGGATCATCCTCATGGGCCGGCACACCGTGCGCACCGACCTGGGGCGCCGCTGGGGTGCGACGGACGTCGTCGCGGAGCGTGGCGAGGAGGGCGTGGCGAAGGTCCTCGAGCTCACGGGCGGCGAGGGGTCGCACGTCGTGCTCGAGGCGGTCGGGCACATGCCCGCGTACGAGCAGGCGTACGGCGTGGTGCGTGCGGGCGGTGTGATCTCGCGCGTCGGCGTGCCCCAGTACGAGCAGGCTCCGGTGGGCTTCGGCTCGCTGTTCGGCAAGAACGTCACGCTCAACGGCGGGCCCGCGCCCGTGCGCGCGTACATCGAGGACGCGATCCCGCTCGTGCTCGACGGCACGATCGACCCGGGTGCGGTGTTCGACGCGGAGGTCTCGCTCGACGACACCGCCGAGGGCTACCGCCTCATGGACTCGCGCGAGGCGCTCAAGGTGCTGGTGCGCCCGTGATCCTCGGCGGGCCTCCGCGTGGGACGTGACGGCGACGACGGTGTCCGCGGTCGCGGCATCTGAGAACTCCGCACACGCCTTTCTTATCACTTGTGCGGTAAGTGATAAGTTCTGAGTGTGGAGAGTGATCAGATGCGATGGCCGGCGCTCTCGAGCGAAGCGCTCGAATGGCGCTCGACCCGCACGGGCCTGAGCGGTCGCCCTCCTGCGCGCACGTACGTCGCTGCGCTCGTCCCCTCGATCGCGAGCCTCCCGGTGGAACTGCCTCCAGGTCTTGACGCTCGTGCTGGCGAGGCGTCACGCGAGATCGCACGGTTCGACGCCGAGCTCGGCGGCGAGCTGGCGCCGTTCGCGGCCGTCCTCCTGCGCAGCGAGTCCGCTGCGTCGTCCAAGATCGAGCGTTTGACCGCCTCTGCCCGTCAGATCGCCATGGCGGAGCTCGGGGCCGCGAAGTACGGGTCCAACGCCCCGAGCATCGTCGCCAACACCCGGGCGATGGGCGCGGCGCTCGCGCTGTCGCGCCGGCCCGACCAGGACGCGATCCTGGCGATGCACGAGGCGCTCATGGCCGCCGACGACCCTGAGCAGGCCGGTCGTTGGCGCACCGAGCAGGTCTGGATCGGGGGCGCGGACCACTCGCCGGCCGGGGCCGACTTCGTCCCCCCGCACCACGAGCGCGTGCCCGGTGCGATCGCCGACCTGGTCGCGTTCATCGCCCGCACCGACGTCGCGCCGCTCGCCCACGTCGCGATCGCGCACGCCCAGTTCGAGACCATCCACCCCTTCACCGACGGCAACGGCCGCACCGGACGGGCGCTGGTCCACGCGATGATGCACGGCTCTGGCCTGACGCGGAACGTCACCATGCCCCTGTCGGCGGGCCTCCTGGCAGACGTCGAGAACTACTACGGGGCGCTCGACGCGTACAGAGAGGGTCGCCCGGAGGTCCTCGTCGACCAGTTCGTCCGCGCGAGCACCCGTGCTGTCGACAACGGGCGCCGACTGGTGCAGGACGTTCGCACGATCCGCGCCGAGTGGGACGAGCGGATCCAGGTCCGGCGAGGCTCGCGCACGTACGACGTCGCGGACCTGCTCACGCGGCAACCGGTCGTGAACGCGAAGACGTTGGCGGCCCAGCTGGGGATCACCGCCTCCAACGTCCGTCGACACATGGACGCGCTCGTCGAGGCGGGCGTCGTCGTCGAGACCCGGGTCCATCGCAACGGCGTGATGTGGTCGGCGCTGCAGGTCCTGGACGCGCTCGACGACTTCGCGGAGCGTGCAGGCAAGCGCCGGGCGGGGTACGGGGTCGCCGCGCCGCTCCGGGAGCCCTGAGCCACACCCTCGGGGCGCCCGCGGACGCTCAGCGGTAGTCGTAGAAGCCCGAGCCGGACTTCACGCCGAGGTTCCCGGCGTCGACGTACTCGTGCAGCAGGCGCCGAGGGCCTTCGGGCAGGTGCGGGTTCTCGTCGGCGTAGTGGTTCTCGATGTCGAGGACGACGTCGAGGCCGACCTGGTCCATGAGGCGGAAGACCCCGAACGGCACGCCCAGGTTGATCGAGAACATCTGGTCGAACTCCTCGGGGGTCGACACGCCCTCCTCGATGATCGCCAGGGCCTCGCGCTTCATCGCGGCCCAGAACCGGTTGAAGATGAACCCGGTGCTCTCGCGGCGCGCCTCGAACGGGAACACCCCGTAGGCGGGCAGCTCCTGCTTGAGCAGCTCCATGACCTCGGGGGCGGTCTCGCCGTCGCTCATGAGGTCGACCGCGTTCTGCACGGGCGGCATGTAGAAGTGCATGTTGAGCGCGCGTGCCTTGTTCGTGAGGCCGTCGACGAACAGGCGCGAGGCGTACGACGACGAGTTGCTCGCGAGGATCGCGTCGGCCGGCGCGACCTGGTCGAGCTCGGCGAACAGCGGGCGCTTGAGCTCGAGCCGCTCGGGGATGGCCTCGACGACGAGCCAGGCGTTCTCGACGGCCTCCGCGAGGGACGCGACGCCGACGACGGTGCCCGCGGTCGCGTCGTCACGCGACTCGACGAGGCCGGGGAGGGTCTGGGCCACGTAGTCGAGCGCGGCTGCGCGGACGTCGTCCGACAGGTCGAAGATGCGCACGGTGCCGCCGCGCGTGGCGAACATGAGGGCGATCCGGCGGCCGAGGGTGCCGCCACCGACGACGGCGACGGGTCGGTTGGCGATGTCGGTGGGCAACGAGGTGGTCACGATGTGCTCCTTGACGTGCGGAGCCCGTGCCGGGGGTGGGGCACGCGGCTGCTTTCAATACACAATATACTCAGTACACTTCGTATTCAATATGCCGTGCACCCGTCGGACGGAGACCACCGTGCAGGACGACGCCCAGGACCGACCCCTGCGGAAGAAGACCGAGACCCGTGCGCGCCTCGTCGCCGCGGCGGCCGAGCTGTTCGCCGAGAGCGGCTCGACGAACGTGACCGTGGGCGCCGTCTGCGACCGGGCAGGGTTCACGCGCGGCGCGTTCTACTCGAGCTTCACGGCCGTCGACGACGTGTTCTTCGCGCTCTACGAGCAGCAGAACGAGCTCGTGCAGGCGCGGCTCGCGGCGCTCGTCGACGACACGGCCGGCGCGGCCCGCTCGGTCGAGGAGGACACCGCGCGGATCCTCGACGCGCTGCCGGCCGACCGCGAGTGGTTCGCCGTGCGGGCGGCGTTCGTCGCGCAGGCCGCCCACCGTCCCGACGTCGCGGCGACCCTGCGCGAGCACGCCGAGCAGCTGCGCGAACGGCTCCAGCCGCTGCTCGTCGGCCTCGTCGAGCGCGACGGCCGACGCCTGCGCGTCGCCCCCGAGGCGTTCGCGCGCGCCGTGATCGCGGCGCACGTCGGCGCCGTGAGCCAGGGCGTGCTCGCGCAGGACGCGCGGGCGTTGCGCACCGACACGGTGCGGGGGGTGCTGCTCGGGCTCACCGAGCCTCAGACGTCGGTGGTGCCCTCGTAGAGGCCGATCACGTTGCCGTCGGCGTCCGCGATCACGGCCCACCAGCTCGTGGCGGTGATCTCGTCCTTCTCCATGAGCACCTTCGCGCCGAGCTCGCGGGCCTTCGCGAGCGTCTCGTCGATCGAGTCGACCTCGACGTAGCTCCGGGGCTGCGTGAACCCGTCGCTGCGCGGGGCGAGTCCGCCGCCGCTGATCTTGTTGGGGGCCTGCCACATCGGGTAGCCCTCGAAGCCCGGCACCTCGGCGATCTGCCAGCCGAACAGGCTGCCGTAGAACGCGGACGCAGCCTTCGCGTCGCTGACCGGGATGTCGATGTGCGTGATGTCTCCGTGTGCCATGACGCCTCCGCCGGGTCCGCGGGCGCGGGTCGCCCGCTCGTCCGAGGCTAGGACTCCCCGGCGGGCGGCACCACCCGACGTGGTCGGGTCGGACGTCGCGCGGTCGGGCGGTCCCTCCGCGAGCGTCACGTTCTGGCCCGTTCCGACGCTCAGGAGAGGGCCGGAACGTGACGCTCGCGTGGCGGTGCGGCAGCGGTCAGGACGCGCGCGGTGCGCCGTACTCCGCGTCGGTCACGTGCTCGCCCCAGACGGCGGCCTCGTGCTCGTCGTCGACCTCGTTGATCGCGACGTGCACCATGAGGCGCTCGGGCGTGGCGCCGTGCCAGTGCTCCTCGTCGGGCTCGATGAACACGCGGTCGCCGGGTCGGATCACCTGGACCTCGCCGCCGCGGCGCTGCACGAGCCCGACGCCCTCGGTCACGAAGAGGTTCTGCCCGAGCGGGTGCCGGTGCCACGCCGTGCGAGCGCCCGGCATGAAGTGCACGACGCTCGCTAGCACGCGCGACGGCGGCGCGGGCGTCGCCGCGGTGTCGACGTAGACGTCGCCCGTGAACCACTCGGGCGAGCCCTTGGCGGTCGCGGTGCTCTCGGCGGTCGAGCTCTGGACGTACTGCATGAGGCTCTCCTTCGACGTGGGGTCTCGTTCCACGGTAGGACCGGGTCTGGGCGTGTGGGAGGCCCTGCCGGTGCCCCGCTCGGGCGTCCCGTCGCGGGAAGCCCTCCGCGAGGGTCACGTTCTGGCCCGTTCCGATGCTCAGGAGGGGGCCGGAACGTGACGCTCGCAGGATCGAGGCGCTCACGTCGGGGACACTGGGAGTCAGCAATGTCTTTCGACGCAAGGAGCTCGCCGTGCCCCAGGGAACAGTCCGATGGTTCGACGCCGACCGAGGGTTCGGCTTCATCGACCGCGGGGACGAGGCCGAGGACCTGTTCGTGCACGCATCCGAGATCGTCGGCGACGACGGCCCGAAGCAGCTCCGCGAGGGGCAGGCCGTCGAGTTCGAGGTGCGTGACGGCGACCGCGGTCCGCAGGCCCGCCACGTCGTCGTGACCGGTGACCGGGCCCCCGACGCACCCCTGGGCGTGCTCGGCACCGTCACCTGGTACGAGCCGACCAAGGGGTACGGCTTCGTGACGCCCGACGACGGCCGCGACGAGGTCTTCGTGCACAGCTCGGTCATCGTCGGGGGCGGCGTCGTCTCCGAGGGGCAGCGGGTCGCGTTCCTCGTCGTCGACGGCGAGCGCGGCCCCCAGGCCGACCACCTGCTCCCGCTCGGGGCCGAGGCCGCGCGCTCGTCGTCGGACGGCGCGGACGGCACCGTGTCCTGGTACGAGGACGCCAAGGGCTTCGGGTTCATCGCGCCCGACGGCGGCGGCGCGGACGTGTTCGTGCACGTCAAGGAGCTCGGCGGCGGGCTGACCGAGCTCGCCGAGGGTGCGCGCGTGACGTACTCCGTGGTCGACGGCCCCAAGGGTCCGCAGGCGCGCGACGTGCAGGTCGTGGGCGGCGGACGCGCGGGCTCCGACCGTGGCCGTCCGGGTCGCCCCGGGGCGTCCGGGCCGGTGCGCGGGGGAGAGGGCACCGTCGCGCGCTACGACGCCGACCGCGGGTTCGGGTTCATCACGCCCGACGCCGGCGGCGCGGACCTGTTCGTGCACGTGTCGGTCGTGCGGGGCGACGAGACCCTGGAGCAGGGCGACCGCGTGCGCTTCACCGTGCGCCAGAGCGACCGCGGGCCCCAGGCCGACCGCGTCGAGCACATCTGAGGCTTCATCCTGCGAGCGCCACGTTCTGGCCCCGACTTCTTCCGAGGATGGGGCCGGAACGTGGCGCTCGCGGCGTGTCACGCCGGGTGCGGGCCGGAACGTGTCTCTCGCGGCCAGCGCCCCTCGCCCCGGGAATACCTCCGCCGTGAGCGAAGTTGAGCCACATAGACTCAAGTTCAGACCCTCCGGGCTTGCATCGAGCAGACGGCGGTCGTAACTTGAGTGAAGCAGACTCAACCGGCCCGACCGGGGCCAGCGCGCGGCGTCCGCCACCGCGCACCCGGGCCACGGGCCCTGCACCCGAAGCAATGGAGGCACGAACATGGCACGAGCAGTCGGCATCGACCTCGGCACCACCAACTCGGTCGTCGCGGTCCTCGAGGGTGGCGAGCCCACCGTCATCGCGAACGCCGAGGGCGCCCGCACGACCCCGTCGGTCGTCGCGTTCTCCAAGACGGGCGAGGTGCTCGTCGGTGAGGTCGCCAAGCGTCAGGCGGTCACGAACGTCGACCGCACCATCTCGTCGGTCAAGCGCCACATGGGCACGGACTGGACGCACGAGATCGACGACAAGAACTACAGCGCGCAGGAGATCTCGGCGCGTGTGCTCGGCAAGCTCAAGCGCGACGCCGAGGAGTACCTGGGCGAGCCCGTGACCGACGCGGTCGTCACGGTCCCCGCGTACTTCAACGACGCCGAGCGCCAGGCCACCAAGGACGCCGGGCAGATCGCGGGCCTCAACGTGCTGCGCATCGTCAACGAGCCCACCGCGGCCGCGCTCGCGTACGGCCTCGAGAAGGGCAAGGAGGACGAGCTCATCCTCGTCTTCGACCTGGGTGGCGGCACGTTCGACGTCTCGCTCCTCGAGGTCGGCAAGGACGAGGACGACTTCTCCACGATCCAGGTCCGCGCGACGTCGGGCGACAACCGCCTCGGCGGCGACGACTGGGACAACCGCATCGTCGAGCACCTCATCAAGCAGGTGAAGAACAACTCGGGCGTCGACCTGTCGAAGGACAAGATCGCGCTGCAGCGTCTGCGCGAGGCGTCGGAGCAGGCCAAGAAGGAGCTGTCGTCCGCGACCAGCACCAACATCTCGATGCAGTACCTCTCGATGAGCGAGAACGGCCCGATCCACCTGGACGAGAAGCTCACGCGTGCGCAGTTCCAGCAGATGACGCAGGACCTCATCGACCGGACCAAGGCGCCGTTCCACGCGGTCATCCGCGACGCGGGCATCTCGGTCGGCGACATCGACCACGTCGTGCTCGTCGGCGGCTCGACCCGCATGCCCGCCGTCTCCGAGGTCGTCAAGGAGCTCACGGGCGGCAAGGAGCCCAACAAGGGCGTCAACCCGGACGAGGTCGTGGCCGTCGGTGCCGCGCTCCAGGCCGGCGTCATCAAGGGTGAGCGCAAGGACGTGCTGCTCATCGACGTCACGCCCCTGTCGCTCGGCATCGAGACCAAGGGCGGCGTGATGACCAAGCTCATCGAGCGCAACACGGCCATCCCGACCAAGCGCAGCGAGGTCTTCTCGACGGCCGAGGACAACCAGCCCTCGGTGCTCATCCAGGTGTTCCAGGGCGAGCGCGAGTTCGCGCGCGACAACAAGCCGCTCGGCACGTTCGAGCTGACCGGCATCGCGCCGGCGCCGCGCGGCCTGCCGCAGATCGAGGTCACGTTCGACATCGACGCGAACGGCATCGTGCACGTCTCCGCGAAGGACCGCGGCACGGGCCAGGAGCAGTCGATGACCATCACGGGCGGCTCGGCGCTGCCCAAGGAGGACATCGACCGCATGGTCAAGGAGGCCGAGGAGCACGCGGCCGAGGACAAGGCGCGCCGCGAGGAGGCCGAGACCCGCAACCAGGCCGAGTCGTTCGTGTACTCGACCGAGAAGCTGGTCAACGAGAACAAGGAGAAGCTGCCGGCCGAGACCGTCACCGAGGTCGAGACCGACATCGCGGCCGTCAAGGCTGCGCTGGAGGGCGACGACGCGGAGGCCGTCAAGACCGCGCACAGCACGCTCCTGGCCTCGGCGCAGAAGATCGGCGAGGCGCTCTACGCGCAGGAGCAGGCCGCCCCGGCCGACGCCCCCGCGGGTGACGCGCCGTCTACGGACGACGAGGACGTCGTGGACGCCGAGATCGTCGACGACGAGAAGGACGCCAAGTGACGGCCGAGGACGAGCGCCCCGAGGGCGAGCCGTTCCACTTCACCGACAAGCGCAAGGTCGACCCGGAGACGGGAGCCCCCCGCGAGGGGGGCACCCCGGCCCCGGACGCCCCGGCGTCGGACGACGCAGCCGCGGCCGCGTCGTCCGGCACCCCGGACGACGGCGTGGACCCGCTCGAGGCGCTCGACTTCGAGCCCGAGGGCGAGGCGTCCGAGGACGCCGCGGTGCTGGCCGCCAAGGCCGAGGCCGCGGAGCACCTCGACGCGCTGCAGCGCGAGCGGGCGAGCTTCACCAACTACCGCAACCGTGCGGTCCGCGACAACGCCGCGGCCCGCACGCAGGGCACGCAGGACGTCCTCGCGGCGCTGCTGCCCGTGCTCGACGACATCGAGCGCGCACGGCAGCACGGTGAGCTCACGGGTCCGTTCGTCGCGATCAGCGAGAAGCTCGACGGGGCGCTCGCCCGGTTCGACGTGGTGCGGTTCGGCGAGGTCGGCGAGGAGTTCGACCCGACCGTGCACGAGGCGCTCATGCACTCGACGGACGCCGAGGCGACCTCGACGACCGTCAACATCGTGATCGAGCCGGGCTACCGGATCGGCGAGAAGGTCGTGCGCGCGGCGCGCGTCTCGGTCGTCGGCCCGGAGTAGTCCGCACCACGGCGGTCCGCGCCGGCCCGGGACCCCCGGGCCGGCGCGGGCCGTCGGCGCACGGCATCACGAGCAGCAGCATTACGAGCAGCATCACCGACGAGCACGAGGAAGGAGACGCCGTGACCGGTCAGGACTGGCTCGAGAAGGACTTCTACGCGGCGCTCGGCGTCGCGAAGGATGCCGACGACGCCGCCATCAAGAAGGCGTACCGCAAGCTCGCCCGGCAGTACCACCCCGACCACAACCCGGGCGACACCGCGGCCGAGAACAAGTTCAAGTCGATCGGCGAGGCGTACGCGGTGCTCTCGGACGCGGAGCAGCGCAAGCAGTACGACGCGATCCGTGCCATGGGCGGCGGCGGCGCACGGTTCGCCGCCGGCGGTCCGGGCGGCGGCAGCGGCGGCTTCGAGGACCTCTTCGGGTCGATGTTCGGCCAGGGCGGCGCGCGTCAGCGCTACACGCAGACGGGCCCCGGCGCGCAGGGCACGGGCGGGTTCGAGGACATCCTCGGCCAGATGTTCGGCGCCGGTGCCGGCGGGCAGACCGGGTTCCGGCCCAACCCCGCCCAGCGCGGGCAGGACGTCAACGCGTCGACCACGATCACGTTCCGGCAGGCCGTCGAGGGCTCGACCATGGAGTTCGACGTGCAGGGCCGCAAGGTCCGCGCGCGCATCCCTGCGGGCGTCAAGGAGGGGCAGAAGATCCGCCTCGCCGGCAAGGGCCGCCCCGGCACGGGCGGCGCCCCCGCGGGCGACCTCACCGTGACGGTGCACGTCGGCGCGCACCCCGTCTTCACGATGGAGGGCCTCGACCTGCGCATGACCCTGCCGGTCACGTTCGCGGAGGCCGCGCTCGGCGCGACCGTCGAGGTCCCGACGTTCGACGGCGCGACCGTCAAGGTCAAGGTGCCCGCGGGCACGTCGTCGGGCAGCGTGCTGCGCGTCAAGGGCCGCGGCGTCGTGACGCCCAAGGCCATCGGCAACCTCAAGGTCGTCGTGCAGGTCGCCGTCCCGCGCAAGCTCTCGGGCGAGGCGAAGGACGCGGTCGAGGCGTTCGCCGCCGCGACGGCCGACGACGACCCGCGCGCCGATCTCGCGGCGCGCGCCGCGCAGTAACCTGCGGGGGACCAGATGATCCGGCGGAGGGAGCAGATCGTGATCGTCGACGACGACGCACCCGTGCTCGCGATCTCCGAGGCGGCGGAGCTCGCGGGCATGCACCCGCAGACGCTGCGGCAGTACGACCGCCTCGGGCTGGTCTCGCCGCGACGCGCGATCGGCCGGGGCCGGCGGTACTCGCGCCGCGACGTCGGGCGCCTGCTGCAGGTCCAGCAGCTCAGCCAGGACGAGGGCATCAACCTCGCCGGGATCAAGCGGATCCTCGAGCTCGAGTCGCAGGTCGAGCGCCTGGCCTCGCGCCTCGAGGCGCTCTCGGCGCGCGCCGAGACGGGGACCCGGGTCTTCACCGCGGGGGTCAGCGGCGACGTCGTCGTCGTCCCCCGCGGACGGCGCGTGCGACGTGAGTCCGCGGGCGGGTCGCTGGTCCTGTGGCGGCCCCCGTACGACCCGCGCTGAGCCTTTTCCGCAACGCGGGTATTGCGTAAATAGCATTTGCATCAATGCATTTCGGCAAGGCTTCCCTTGCTATACATGAATGCGTTTCCGGGATTACGGTGGACGGGTTGACCCGACCGAACCCAGGAGGAACGCATGAGCGCGATGACAGATCTGCCCGTGGTCTCGGAGTGTTCGATCGACGGCTGCGGCTACAACCACGACCACGGCTGCCACGCCGGCGCCGTCACGATCGCGGGCACGAGCGGCGACGCCTCGTGCGCGACGTTCATCCCGCTGAGCACCAAGGGCGGCCTCGACAAGGTCGTCGCCCACGTCGGCGCTTGCCAGCGCGGCGAGTGCGTGCACAACGACAACCTCGAGTGCGCCGCCTCGTCGATCCGCGTCGGGCCGGGACAGCAGTCCGCCGACCACGCCGACTGCCTGACCTTCGCGGTCGCCTGACACCCGCGACGTAGCCTGCCACGAAGCCCGCCACCCTGCGAGGGTCGGCGGGCTTCGTCGTGCGGGCGTCCGCCCGCGGCTCAGCGCGCGAGCTGGTCGAGCAGCAGCTCCGCGCCGCGGTGGGTCGAGGGCAGGGGCTCGACCCAGACCCGTGGGGGGCGTCGCAGCACCGCGGTGAGGCCGAGCGCGTGCGCGGTGGCCTCGATGTCGCGGCGCACCTGCTCGGTCAGCGCGGTCGCGTCGGCGCGCGTGCACAGGAGCACGTAGCGACCGCCACCGAACGCCGCCGCGGGTCGGCCCGCCGCGGCGTGCAGGAGCGCCCTGCCGACACCGGCCTCGCGGGCCGCGCTCTGCCACGGTCGCACCTGCGAGACGGCGACGTCGACGACCACGAGGCAGTGCGTCTGCGTCGCGTGCGGCCCACCCCGGGCGCGTGCCCGCTCGTAGGTCTCCCCGAGCCGGGCCTGCAGGTACTGCGTCGTCGCGAGGCCCGAGGCCGGGTCGCGTACGGTCGTGGCCGCGGGAGCCTGCTCGGTCCCGGTGACCCACCCGGTGCTCAGCGCGCGCAACGTGCTCGTGTCCACCGACGCGTCGAGGCAGCGGAACAGGCACGTCGCGTCGTCGATGGTCTCCCCGATGCCCACGCCCGCGAGGGCGCGCGCCTCGCCGAGCCGCTCGGCTGCGGGCACCGTCGGGCGTCCGTCGAGCACCGCCTCGGTGAGGGCGTCGACGGCCGGGTGGTACCAGTCCGAGGGGCGGAGCCACACCGTGTCCGACGAGCGGGCGCGCCACTGCTCGCGCACGCTCTCGGCGTCCGCCGCACGGCGGCCGAAGGTCAGGTCCATGATGATGAGACGCGCAAGGTCCTTGAGAATGACGCGGTTCGACCGCGGAGAACGGGTGAAGTCTCGAACGGGTGTGGGAGAAGTGTCCCAGGATCCCGCGGTGCACGACGGTCGTTGCGATCTCGTGACATTTGTCGGGTGAATTGCGTGATTCGTTCGACGCCTCGTCGATAGTATGCCCTGACGGGTTGCGCGCTTGTGGCGTACCTCATACGGAACCCGCACGGGTGGGGTCCGACGACGACGGCAGTGATCTCAGGGCGGGCACATGGAGCAGGTCGACACCGGAGCGCTGGACTCGACCGAGAGCGACGCCGAGCTGATCACCGCGGTCCGCGCGGGCAGCACGGTCGCCTTCGGGGAGCTCTACGCACGGCACGCAGGGGCGGCGCTCGCCGTCGCGCGCCAGTACGTGCCGCGACCGGCCGATGCGGACGACGTCGTCTCGGACGCGTTCGCGCGCGTGCTCGTCGTGCTCCAGGGCGGCGGCGGCCCTGACGTCGCGTTCCGCGCCTACCTCTTCACCGTCGTCCGCCGCCTGTCGTACGACGCGGCCAAGGGAGCGCAGCGCTCCCGGCCGACCGACGACGTCGCGACGTTCGAGTCCGCGTTCGGCCCCATGGCCTCGACCGAGGACCCGACGCTCGAGGGGTTCGAGCGCTCGACCGTCGCGCGCGCGTTCGAGAGCCTGCCCGAGCGCTGGCGGTCGGTGCTCTGGTACTCCGAGGTCGAGAGCATGACCCCGGCACAGATCGCGCCGATGCTGGGCCTGTCCGCGAACGGCGTCGCGGCGCTCGCCTACCGCGCGCGCGAAGGCCTGCGCCAGGCGTACCTCCAGCAGCACCTCGGCTCGCCGCCCGCCGCCGACTGCGAGCTCACCAACGGGCTGCTCGGCTCGTACGTGCGCGGCGGCCTGGCCAAGCGCGAGACCGCCAAGGTCGACGCGCACCTCGAGACGTGCGACGAGTGCCGCGGGATCGTGCTCGAGCTCGGGGACGTCTCGCACGGCATGCGCGGCGTGATCGCGCCGCTCGTGCTCGGCGTCGGCGCCCTGGGTCTCGCGGGCACCGCGCTGCCCGTGGGCGGGACGATCGCGGCGGCCGGCGCGGCAGCCGCGTCGAGCGCTGCAGGGTCCGGCGCTACCGGCTCAGGCGCTGCCGGGTCGGGCACGACGGCGACTGGCACTGCGGGAGCAGGTACCGCGGGAGCCGGTACCGCGGGGACGGGCACTGCGGCGTCGGGCACTGCGGCGTCGGGCACTGCTGCGTCGGGAACGGCCGTGACCGGGACCGCCGCCACGGCGGGCGTAGGAGCCGGCGCGGCAGGCACGGGCGCGGCGGCCGGCGGGGTTGCGGCGCTCACCGGTGCGGGCGCGCTCGGCACGGGTGCCGCCGCGACGGGGCTCGCGGCGTTCGTCGCCGCAGCACCGGCGGCAGCGGTCGCCCTCGCGGTCGGTGCCGTCGCTGTCGTGGGCGCCGGGGTCGTGGGCGTGGTCACGCTCGTGGGCAAGGACGAGCCTCCCGCCGTCACCGAGCCCGCCCCGACGCGGACGACGCCGGGCGGGGACCCGGCGGTGACGCCGTCCGCGGTCGCCGAGGTACCGACGACGGCCCCCGGCGCGACGGCCGCGCCGTCGACCGACCCGACGTCACCCACGACCATCCCGGCACCGGTCGAGCTGCCGATCGCGGACGCGAGCGCTCCCGACGCGGCGGCCCCCGTCGTGCCGGCGGCGCCCGTCGCGCCCGTCGACGGGACGGGCTCGACCCCCGGGACCGGCACGGGAACGGGCACCGGTGGCGGGACCGACGGTGGCACCGGCGGGACGCCCGTCGTCGTGCCGACGACCGCCCCGCCCGTCCTCGCGCCGAACGTCGTCGTGGACACGCCCGACACGGTCCAGCTCGTCGCCCGCGTGGACACCCCCGTGCAGGTCGGCGCCGAGAACGAGGGCACGGCGGTCGCCGAGGGCGTGACCATCGACGTCGTGCTGCCCAAGGGCGTCGACGCGACGAGCACCTCGGTCGGCGTGTTCGCGGTCCCGCAGGTGCTCGACGCCGCGGCGCTCGCGTGCTCCGACCCGCGCACCCCGAGCGACGCGGCCCTCGCCGCGGCGGGCGCCCGGATCGTCTCGTGCGACATCGGCGACCTGGCTCCGGGCGAGCGCAAGGACGCCAAGGTCACGGTGCGCGCCCAGTCGGGCGGCCGGTACCAGTTCGGTGCGACGGCGTGGCGCAAGGGCGCCGAGCGTCCGCCGTTCGTGTGGGTGCCGTGGGTCGACGTGCCGAACTACGGCGGCGAGCTCGCCGTCGCGGTCGGCGCCCCGAGCGCGACCCTCGCCAACCCGGGGGCGGCGCGCTTCACGCTCGACGTCACGAACACGGGCGACACCGAGGTCTCCGCGGTGACCACGACGTTCGACGTCCCCGCGGGGGCGCAGGTCACGAGCGCCGAGGGCGCCTTCGCGTGCGAGCAGTCGGGCACGACCGCGACCTGCGTGGCCGCGACGGCTCTCGCGGCGGGGGAGCGCGCCGAGGGGGCTTTCGCCCTCATGACGACGACGCCCGAGGACGTCCCGGCCGGGCGTCTCACGCTCCGCGGCACGACGACGGCGACGGGCGCGCGGTCCGACGTCACGAGCACCGCCGACGTCACCGTCGCGGCGCCGTGGTCGGGCGTGAGCGCGGGCGTCGGGACGCTCGTCGCGCAGTGCACCGCGGGCACGCCCGGCACGGCGACCCTGAGCCTCGACTACCGCAACGACACCGACCAGCCCGTCGCGGCGACCCTCGTCGGGCCCCACGGCAGCGGCCGTGCCGTGAGCCTCCCGATCGGTGGGTCGGCGAGCGGCGAGACCGCCCTGATGGTCACGGACGGCCTGCGCCTCGCGGGCGGCTCCGCGGCCGTGCGGCTCGCCGCGACCGTGACCGACCCGGTGGGCGGCGGCACGCGCACGGTCACCCGCGCCGACGACGTCCCCGCCGGCACGTTCGGCGCGCTCGACTGCTACGACCCGGCCTGGGACGACGTGACGGCCACGGCGCGGACGATCGAGAAGGACGGGTCGGTCGCGGTCGAGGTCACGCTCACGGACGACCGTCCCGCGGGGCTCGAGCCCGCGCACGGCACGCTGACGGTCGGCGGGGCGAAGGCCGTCGAGGTCGAGGTCGCCGCGGGCGGGACCGCGCGGACCGTCGTCGACCTCGGGACCCGGGCCACGGCCGCGGGGGCCGCGGTGCTCGACCTCGCGCAGACCGCGGACGACGCGGCCGGCGCAGGTGGCGAGCCCGGCCGCTACACGACCACGCTGCGGCCCGCCTATGGCGCGCTGTACGTCCCGGACTGGTCCGGGCAGACGACGGTCACCGCGGTGTGCTCGGCCGGCGAGGTGCAGCTGCACGGGACGTTCGTCAACCGCAGCGACCGCGCCATGGACACGCGCCTGACGTCGACGCTCGGCGGGTACCTCGAGTCGCTGACGGCGGCGCGGGTCGCACCGGGGGAGAGCGCGAGCTACGTGATCGCGACGGGTCGCGCGAGCGTGACCGCCGGGGTCGCCCAGGTGCGCCAGTACCAGTGGGTCGCCGAGACCGGTCGCGGGTACTCGAACCTGCTGCCCGGCGCGTACGACGCGATCGACTGCGGGCCGTGGACGGCGCCGCAGGACGTCCCTGCCGCGGTGTGCACCGACGACGGGTTCGTGGCGATCGTCGGCCGCGTCGAGAACACCTCGTCGGCCGCGATCGGCGTGCAGATGCTCGCGGACGTGCCTGCCGGCGACGGCACCACCCACCTCGAGACCGAGGCGATCCCGCTCGACCCGGGCGCGACGTCCGAGCTGCGGCTCGAGACGTCGCTACGGAGCCTGCCCGCGGGCCAGGCGGTCGAGCTGCGGCAGTGGCTGCGCAGCGACCCGTCGACGTCGCTCGTCACGGGGACGCAGACCATCGCGGACGCGCTCGACTGCACGCGCGTCGACCCCCGCGCCACGATCGCGCAGGGCGCCGACCGCTACGACGCCGACGCCGCGAAGCCGTGGGGCGCGAGCGTGCGGACCGTGACGGTCGCGCTCGACAACTCCCGCTCGAACGTCCCGGTGACCTTCACCGTGACCGGCCCGGGGGTCGCACGCGACGCCGGCACGGTCGAGGTCGCGGCGGGCGCGACGAGCGCGGTCACGGCCGACGTCGTCACCACGACGAAGGCGTCCTACGACGTCCGCGCCGGCAGCTGGTCGACGACGGTCGCCGTCGACGGCCGCACGCCGGCCTGCGCCCCCGGGTGGCGCTACTGGAGCACCTACGAGGCGGGCGACACGGCCTCGCTCGTGGGGTGGAACTTCGTCGCCGTCGACCGCACGCTCGGCGCCTGGAGCTGGATCGCGTGGCGCGCGTACGAGAAGTGCAGCACGGGCGCGGCGGCGACCCCGCCGATGACCCCGACGGACGGCGTGCGGAGCCTGCTCGCCGACACGCCGACCAAGGAGACGCCTGCGGCAGACACCACGCAGGCCCCCGGGCCCGACGGTTCTACGGGTGACGGTGCGGCGAACGACGGTTCCGCTGACGACGCCGCGAACGGCGGTGCCGCGGACGAGCCGTCGTCGAGCGCGACGTCGGTCACGGGTGAGGGTTCGTCCTCGGAGGAGTCCTCGTCGGAGAAGTCCTCGTCAAAGGAGTCGTCGTCGAAGGCGCCCTCGACGCAGGACTCGTCCTCGCGGGCGGGCGACGCGCAGGGGCCGAGGGACCGTGCGACGTCCTCCCCGGCCACGACGAAGCGCGGTCAGACGTCGTCCCCGTCGCCCACGGGGACGACGGGTACGTCGACGGAGTCGTCCTCGCGGTGGTCGAGCCCGGCGCCGACGTCGACGCACTCGTCACGGTCGGGTGGTGGCGACCGCGGGACGGACTCGTCGCGCACGCCGTGGTGGCTCCGGCACTGAGGCCGCGGTCGCAGGGCCGTCCTCGCCCGCGGCCGGTGCGCCGCCCTCAGTGGTCGGCGTCACGCACCGCGGCCGGGATCGAGCGGTAGACGGCGTCGTCGACGCGGGTGGTCCCGGCGAGCACGTCGACCGTGACGCCGGCGGTGCGCGGCTCGTGCAGCACCTCGGCGACCACGAGCGCGACGTCGTCGCGGCTGACGTCGCCACGGCCCAGGTCGGTGCCCATCGTGACGGTGCCGGTCGCGTCGTCGTCGGTCAGGCGCCCGGGGCGCAGGATCGTGAGGTCGAGCGTGTCGCGGGCGAGCAGGTCGGACTCGGCGGCGGCCTTGGCCTGCAGGTAGGCGAGGAACACCGCGTCGACGCCGGCCGGTCGCGCGCCCCCGCGGACGCTCTCGACGCCCATCGACGAGATCAGCACGTAGCGCCGCACGCCGGCGATCTCGGCAGCGTCGGCGAGCAGCACCGCACCCGCACGGTCCACGGTGTCCTTGCGCGCGGCGCCGCTGCCCGGGCCGGCGCCCGCGGCGAAGACCACGGCGTCGGCGTCGGTCAGGATCGACGCGAGGGTCGGGGCGTCGTCCTGCTCGAGGTCCATGAGGGCGACCTCGGCGCCGAGGTCGGTGATGTCCACGATCTGGGAGGCGGAGCGCACGAGCCCCACGATCGAGTCCCCGCGCTCGTTGAGGGCGCGCGCGAGGCGGCGACCGATCTGTCCGTGGGCTCCAGCGATGACGACGCGCATGCACAGAAGGTAGCCGCGGGCAGGGTTCCCCGCGCGCCGGGCGTCGCCCGCGTGGCGGGCGTCACGCGGCCTGGAGCACGACCTCGGTGTGCGGGTCGAGGCCGTAGCCGACGCCGCGGACGGTGCGGATCGTCGAGAGCCCGAGCTTCTCGCGCAGCCGGCGCACGTGCACGTCGAGCGTGCGGGTGCCCGCCTGGAGCGTCTCGCCGCCCCAGACGACGGCGAGGAGCTCGGCACGCGTGACGACGCGGCGGGAGTGCTCGGCGAGGTGGGTGAGCAGCCGGAGCTCGCGCGCGGTGAGGGTGCGCTCGGCGCCGTCGACCCGCACGGTGCGGGCGGTGGTGTCGATCTCGACGCGCGGCACGGGGGTCAGGGCGGCGAGGCGGGCGCGGAACGCGTCGATGCTCTCGGCCGTGCCGGCCTCGTGCGCGGGGGCATCGGCGAACGCGAGCGACGTATAGGTCTCGGCCCCGGGGAGCTCGTCGCGGGCGAGGTCGCGGAGCGTCTCGGCGAGGCCCGCGAGCTCGGTCGCGGTCGCGCCCTCGGGGGTGTCGGGGCTGCCGACGTAGAGCAGGAACCCGGAGCGCGGGGACGAGTGAGCGGGCGGGGCGGTCGCGCGGTCCGCGGCAGCGGGGAGGTTCGTCGCGCGGGCCGCGGCGGTGTGGGCCGCGGTGGGGTGAGCCGTCGTGCTGTGGGCCGTGCTGGTGTGAGTCGTGCTGGTGTGAGTCGTGGAGCTGCGGGCCGTGGTGCGCGGACGGCGGGTGGTGAGCGTGGTCATGCGGGTCTCCGGGTGCATCGACCGCGAGCGGGGCTCTGCGGCGCCGACGTGCGGTCGGCTGGGGCTGTCAGGGCTGGGGCTTCAGGCCTGACAACACATGCACACGGGCATGCCGAGCTGCGTGCCGGGAACGGCAGCGCGGGGGCTCGACAGCGTGATCACGGGACGAGCATGGCACCCCGCGACGCTCGGTGCCAAGAGTTGGTCGTGCGACATCTCACGGATCGGGACGATGTGACGTCCCCGGCGTCTCGCGGGGCGGGACCCGGCGCTCCGGGCGTCGGTCAGACGATCCCGTAGAGGCGGTCGCCCGCGTCCCCGAGACCCGGCACGATGTACGCGTTCTCGTCGAGGCGCTCGTCGATCGCCGCGACCACGAGCTCGCAGTCGACGCGCTCGCCGACGGCCGCCCGCAGCACCTCGACGCCCTCGGGCGCCGCGAGCAGGCACACCGCGGTCACGTGCCTGGCGCCGCGCTCGAACAGGTACTCGATCGCCGCGACCAGCGTGCCGCCCGTCGCGAGCATCGGGTCGACGAGGAACACGTGCCGGCCCGTCAGGTCGTCGGGCAGACGGTTCGCGTAGGTGACCGCCTCGAGGGTCTCCTCGTCGCGCTGCATCCCCAGGAACCCGACCTCGGCGGTGGGCAGCAGGCGCGTCAGTCCGTCGAGCATCCCGAGCCCGGCCCGCAGGATCGGCACCACGAGGGGCCGCGGCTCCGCGATGCGCACACCCACCGTGGGGGCCACGGGCGTCTCGATCGCCCGCGGCTCGGTGCGCACGTCGCGCGTGGCCTCGTACGCCAGCAGCGTCACGAGCTCGTCCACGAGGAGGCGGAACGTCGGGGACGGTGTCCGACGGTCTCGCAGGACGGTGAGCTTGTGGGCGACGAGGGGGTGGTCGACGACGTGGACGCGCATGCCATCACGGTACCCGCCCGAGGCGCGGCGCGACCGTCAGGGGACGGTCAGCCGGACGTGACGTCCCCGACGCGGCGGGCCGGGGGAGCGTCTGGGAACCTGAGGGGGTGACCCAGCCTCCGGCGTCCGACGCCGACCCTGTGCGCCCTGACCCTGTGCGCCCCGACCACCGGCAGCCCGACCACGGGACCCCGACCGGGCCCGGCCTCGCCCTGCCCTGGGCCGACGGCACGTTCCCGCCCGTCGGGCTCGGCGCGCGCACCCAGGTGTACGGCGCGCTCATGGGCATGGCGCTGCACGAGGCGAGCCACGCGCTCGCGTCGGACGACGTGCCGGTCGGCGCGCTCGTCGTCTCGCCGCAGGGGACGCTGCTGGGCGTCGGGCGCAACCGGCGCGAGGAGGGCGGCGACCCGACCGCGCACGCCGAGGTGCTCGCGATCCGGCAGGCCGCCGCGACGCTCGGCAGCTGGCGGCTCGAGGGCTGCACGCTCGTGGTGACGCTCGAGCCGTGCGTCATGTGCGCGGGGGCGATCATGCTCGCGCGTGTCGCGCGCGTCGTGCTGGGGGCGTGGGACCCGAAGGCGGGGGCGACGGGCTCGGTGTGGGACGTCGTCCGCGACCGTCGCAGCACGCACCGCGTCGAGGTCGTGGGCGGGGTGCGCGAAGACGAGTGCGGCGCGATGCTGCGCGACTACTTCGCGACGCACCGCGACGGGACGCGCGAGTGAACGAGCCCGACGCGAGCGTCACGTCCAGGCCCCTTCCGGGCCGGGGGGAGGGGCCAGAAGGTGACGCTCAGGGAAGGTCCGTGGCCCCGCGCGGCCAGCGGGCCGCGGTGCTCGCGGTCGTCGTGGTCGCGGTCGCGCTGCCGCTGCTGACCCTGTGGGGCGCCGCGCTCGACGCGCGCGGCGAGGTCATGCTCGCGGGCGCCGCGATGCCGTTCGTCGGGACGTTCCACCTCGACGCCGGACCGTGGACGGGCGTCGCGGCCCTGGTCGCGGCCGCCGTCGTCGCGTGGGGTCCGCGCGCCGCCACGACCTGGCGCTGGCGCCCCCTGCTGCTCGCCGCCTGGGCCGCGACGCTCGCGTGGACCGTCGCGCTCGCCGCGACCGCCGGGTGGTCGACCCTCACCGCGCCGCTGCTGCACGAGCAGGACTACCTCGCGGCCGTCCCGGACGTCGCCGCCGACCCCGCCGGGTTCGTCGCGACCCTCCAGGACGACCCCGTCGCCTACCCCGTGCACGTGCGCGGCCACCCGCCCGCGTTCACGCTCCTGCTCGCGGGCCTCGACCGCCTCGGCCTCGGCGGCGCGGGCTGGGCCGCCGCGCTCGTGATCCTCGCGGGCACCAGCGCCGTCGTCGCCGTCGCGATCACGCTCCGCGCGCTCGGCGCTGAACGCACCGCCCGCCTCGCCCTGCCCGCCGTCGTCCTCGCACCCTCCGCGCTGTGGGTCGCGACGTCCGCCGACGCGTTCTACGCGGGCGCCCTCGCGTGGGGCGTCGCGCTCCTGGCCATGGCCTCGCGGCTCGGACCCGATGGGCGGACGCGCGGACGGTGGGCGCTCGCGGTCGCCGCGGGCGTCGTCCTGGGCGCGGCGCCGTTCCTGTCGTGGGGCCTCGCGCACATGGCGCTCGTGGTGCTCGCGGTGCCGATCGTCACGCGCCGGTGGGCGCCGACCGTCGTCGCCGGGGCGGTCGTGCTCGCGAGCGTCGTCGCGTGGGGGATCGGCGGGTACTGGATCTGGGACGGGCTCGCCGCGACGCACGAGGCGTTCACGCGCGGCATCGCCGACGCCCGCCCCTACCTGTACTTCGTCGTGGCGGACGCCGCGCTGCTGGCCGTGCTGATCGGCCCGGCAGGCGTGGGCGGCCTCACCCGGTGGCGCGAGCTCGACCGCGGCACGCGCTGGCTCGCGGGCCTCGCGCTCGCGACCGCCGCGGCCGGGGCGCTCGGCGGGTTCGAGAAGGGGGAGGTCGAGCGCATCTGGCTGCCCGTCGCGTGCTGGGTCGTGCCCGCCGCGGCGGCCCTCGCGACGCGTCCCGTGACGGGGCGAGCCGGGCGGTCCGGCACCACGGTGGCGGACGACGTACCGGCCGGGTTCGCGCCGACCGACGACCTCCCGCGCCCGGGCTGGGCGGGCACGCTGCGGTGGTGGCTCGTCGCGCAGGCACTCGCCGCGCTTGCGATCGAGACGTTCGTGCGCACCGCCTGGTAGTTCCACGCCGGGCCGACCACCCCGTCAGCCGACCGTCAGGCGCCACGCCCGGCACCGTCGTCCGACCCTGCCTACCCTCGGAGCATGGGACTGCCCCGACCTCCGACGCCGGAGGCCTTCCGTTCGCCGATCCACGACGAGCGCGTCGTCGCGCGTGTCGGGGTGTGGCTCGGCATCGCGTTCGTCGTGGTGTTCGTGACGGGACTCGTGTCGCACTTCCTGCAGAACCCGCTGCCGTGGATGCCGCTGCTGCCCGAGCCGTCGTGGGGCTACCGCGTGACGCAGGGCGTGCACGTCGCGGCCGGTATCGCGTGCCTGCCGCTGCTGCTCGCGAAGCTCTACGCGGTCTACCCGGCGCTGTTCGAGTCGCCGCCCGTCAAGAGCCCCGCGCATGCGCTCGAGCGGGCGAGCGTGGCACTGCTCGTCGCGTCGTCGATCTTCCAGCTCGTCACGGGCCTGTTCAACGTCTTCCAGTGGTACCCGTGGGCGTTCTCGTTCGTCGCCGTGCACTACGCGACGGCCTGGGTCGTGATCGGCTCGCTCGTGATCCACGTCGGGGTGAAGCTGCCGATCATCGTGCGGGCCCTGCGTACCCGGATCGTCGACGGCGAGATCGTCGACGAGGGCAGCGTCGTGCCCGCCGGCACCCTCGGGGTGGACGTCGTCGCCGCGGCCGGGATGGACGGCCAGCTCTCGTCCGTGCCGGACGGCGAGAACGTCGTCCTGCCCGTGCCCGACGCCGACGGGTCGGCGGCCACGCGTCGAGGCTTCCTCGCGGGGGTCGCGGTCACGGTGCTCGGGCTGACGGCGCTGACCGTCGGGCAGACCGTGCGACCCCTGGCGCCGCTCGCGGTGCTCGCACCGCGCGACCCGCGCGTCGGGCCGCAGGGGCTGCCCGTCAACAAGACCGCCGCGGCGGCAGGGGTGAGCGAGACGGCCGTGGACCCGGCGTGGGTGCTGCGCCTCGAAGGTCCGGGCGGCACGCGCGAGCTCGACCGTGCGGCGTTGCTCGCGATGGACCTGCACGAGGCGGTGCTGCCGATCGCCTGCGTCGAGGGCTGGAGCGCGACCGCACGCTGGGAGGGTGTGCGGGTGCGCGACCTCGTCGCGATGGTCGGCGCGCAGGAGACCGCCGACCTCGCGGTCGAGAGCCTCCAGCAGGGCGGCTCGTACAGCCGGTCGGTGCTGCAGCACGAGTACGTCGCGCACGACGACACGCTGCTCGCGCTGCGCCTCGACGGCGAGGACCTCGACGTCGACCACGGGTTCCCCGCGCGGATCATCGCGCCCAACCGGCCCGGGGTGCTCCAGACCAAGTGGGTCGCGCGGCTTTCCGTGATCGACGGGGGCGCGGCCTGATGCGCGAGTACGACGCGACGCCGGCCTCGACCTCGCGCGGCCAGGCCGCGCTGCGGTGGGTGCTGTGGATCGGCGGTGCCGCGCTGCTCGCCTTCGGGGTGCTGACCGCCCTCACGACCGTGCCCTCGACGAGCCAGCGGATCAACGTGCTGCTCTGGCTCGCGGGCGGGGTCGTGGTGCACGACGCCGTGCTCGTGCCGCTCGCGCTGCTCGTCGGGGTCGTCGTGCTGCCGCGCGTGCCCCCGAGCTGGCGGCCCGCGCTGCGCGGCGGTCTGCTCGCGCTCGCCGTGCTCGGGATCGTCGCGGTCGCGCTGGTCGCGGGCGCCGCGACGCGCGCGAACCCGTCGGTCGTGCCGCAGGACGTCGGCGCCGCGCTCGCGCTCGCGGGCATCGTGCTCGTCGTCGGGGTGCTCGTCGGGATGTTCCTGGGCGGGGCGCGGCGGCCACGCTGAGGCGCGGCGTCCGGGCTGCGCGGTCGCCGCGGTCGCGCCCACGGGCCGTCCTGCACCCGAGCGCCACGTTCCGGCCCGTTCGTGCGCGTGGGACGGGGCCCGAACGTGGCGCTCGCGTACGTGAGGGCCGGAACGTGGCGCTCGGACGGGGCCCGAACGTGGCGCTCGCGCACACGCGAGCCGAGCGCCCCGGCCCGGGGCTCAGCCGAGGTGGATGCGCTCGCCCTGGGGACTCACGATCGCGAGCAGCTCGACCGTCGCCGCGCCGTCGCCCGACGCGAGCGCGTGCGGCCTGCGCGTGTCGAGCTCCGCGGCCTCGCCGGCCCGCACGAGCGTCGTCACGTCGTCGAGCTGGAGGCGCAGCACGCCGGCGAGCACGTAGACCCACTCGTAGCCCTGGTGTCGGCGGGTCGTGAGCGGTGCGTCCGGGTCGTGCGGCGGCAGGATCATCTTGAACGCGAGCACCTCGCTGCCCGGGTGGGTCAGCGGCACGTACACCATGCCGTTGCGGCGCACGGGTCGAGGGTGCACGCGCGGGTCGCTCACGGCGGGCGCCCCGACGAGGTCGTCGAGCGGCACCCGGTAGGTGCGCGCCAGCGGCAGGAGGACGTCGAGCGACGCACGCCGCGCACCCGACTCGAGGCGCGAGAGGGTGCTGATCGACAGCCCGGTCTCGGCCGCGACCTCCGCGAGCGTGCGACCGCGGTGGCGGCGCGTCTCGCGCAGTCGGGGGCCGACGTCGGCCAGCACGGCGTCGAGGTCGTCGTCCATGGCACTCCTCATTCCCGGGTTTGCGGAAGTCGCAAACATGATTGCACTCGTCGCGCGCGCTCGCGAGAGTGGCGGCATGGACACCACGCGCCCCGCGGCCGACCAGCCAGCACCCGACCACACCGCCCCCGCGCCGTCGTCCGCGACCACGCCCACCCCCACGAGCGATACCCCGTGGGACGTCGTCGTGATCGGTGGCGGCAGCGGCGGCCTGAGCGCCGCGCTGACGCTCGTCCGCGCTCGCCGCCGCGTGCTCGTGCTCGACGCCGGAGCGCCGCGCAACCGCTTCGCGGCGCACATGCACGGCGTGCTCGGCCACGACGGGCGGTCGCCGCTCGCGCTGCTCGCCACGGGACGCGACGAGGTCGCGGGCTACGGCGGCGTGATCCGCACGGTCCAGGCGACCGGCGTCCTCCGCGACGGGGACGCGCTCGTCGTCACGAGCGACGACGGCGCGACGCACCGCACCCGTCATGTCGTGGTCGCGACCGGGCTGCGCGACCGGCTCCCCGACGTCCCGGGCCTGCGCGAGGAGTGGGGGCGCGGCGTCGTCTCGTGCCCGTACTGCGACGGGTTCGAGGTCGCGGACGGGCGGATCGGCGTCCTCGCGACCGGGCCGGGCAGCCCCGCGCAGGCCCAGCTGCTGCGCCAGTGGTCGGCGCGCGTCGTCTACCTGACCGGGGAGGTCGGCCTGCCGGACGACGCCACCCGACGCGCGCTTGACGCGCGCGGTGTCGAGGTGGTCGAGGGCGTCGTCGAGCAGATCTGGGCGGGTACGGACTCGGCCCTGTCGGTCCGCGTCGCGGGCCGGACGATCGACCTCGACCGGCTCTTCACCGCACCCACGTTCGAGCCGCTCGACGACGTGCTGCGCGGGCTCGGCGCCGAGCGCGCCGACACGCCGTGGGGGTCGTTCGTGACCGTCGACGCCGCGGGGCGCACGAGCGTCGACGGCCTCTGGGCCGTCGGCAACGTCGTCAACCCCGCCGCGACCGTGCCCGTCGCGATCGGCGCGGGCGCGTTCGCCGCGGCGATGCTCAACCACGACCTCGTGGAGGACGACGTCCGGCGGGCTCTCGCGGTCGCCGACGTCGAGGCCGGGGCGGCTGCGGCCGGCGTCAGGACCACGGGCGGGAGCGCGGCGTCCGACAGCTTGAGCACGCCGAGCGAGGCTTTCTGGGAGCAGCGCTACCAGGGCACGGACCCGGCCTGGGGGAGCCGACCGAACGCCGCGCTCGTCGCGGTGCTCGGAGACCTCGGGCTGACGCCGGGCCGCGCGCTCGACCTCGGGTGCGGGCACGGCGGAGACGCGGTGTGGCTCGCGCAGCAGGGGTGGGACGTCACGGCCACCGACGTGTCGGCGACGGCCCTCGCGCGCGTCGACTCCGCCGCGCGCGCCGCCGGGGTGGACGCGCGGGTGACGACCGCACGGCACGACCTCACGCGCACCCTGCCCGACGTCACGGTCGACCTCGTGACCGCGAGCTACTTCCAGACGCCGGTCGAAGGCGTCGTGCGCGAGGACGCACTACGGCGCGCCGCCGCGAGGCTGACGTCGGGCGGGCACCTCGTGCTGGTCGACCACGGGTCGGTCGCCCCCTGGTCGTGGGACCAGGACGCCACGTTCCCGACGCCCGACGAGCTGGCGCGGACGCTCGGGATCGCCGACGCCGAGGTCGTGCTCGCCGAGGCTCGGCGGCGCGTCGCGTCAGGCCCCGAGGGGCAGCAGGCCGAGGTCACGGACACGGTCGTGGTGCTGCGCCGGGCGTAGCGGGAGCGCGGCGCGGCCGGATCCGCGGGGTGCGCGTTCCGTCCCGCGTGCGACCCGACGTGTGTGCGTCCCGCCTCGCGATCTCGAGCGTCACGTTCTGGCCTGCTCGTGAGCTCGGGAGTGGGCCAGAACGTGACGCTCGGGGGGTTGAGGGCAAGAACGTGGCGCTCGGAGGGGCCGGAACGTGGCGCTCGGGGGGTTGAGGGCCGGAACGTGACGCCCGGAGGGGCCGGAACGTGACGCTCTGGCGCTCTGGCGCTCGGGCGCGCGGAGAGCCCAGGCCTCCGCGCGACTCAGAGCGTGCGCAGCGCCACGACGACGAACACCCCGATCGACACGGGCAGCGCGACCCGGATCACGCGCTCGACCACGTCGAGCAGCGTGCCCGCGGCCCCGCCGCGAGCGACCGCGAACTGGTGGACCGCCCACGTCCAGCGGAGCGTCGCGTACGAGCTGGTGAGGTAGTACCTGTCCCACATGCGGCGCATGAGCGTCCGGGCGTCGGTCCCGGGCTTCCAGGCGTCCGCGGTGAGCGGGATCGCGACGACGAACCCGAGCGCTGCGACCACGACGCGCAGGCCGAGCGCGAACGCGACCACCACGAGCGGGGAGAGCAGCGCGTCCAGGTACTGCGTCGGCGTCGTGAGCCGCGCGAACGCCTCGGCCGTGAAGTCGCCGTTGACCCACGCGATCGTGAACCCGACGAACAGCAGCGGGTACACGATGCGGCGCAGGCAGCGCAGCACCAGGAGCGCGATCGGGTCGAACGCGCCGGGTCGCAGCACGAGGGACGGCTCGATCTGCCGCGCCGGGGCTGCGCTCGTCGGCGTGGTGCCGTTTTGCGGGACGGCGGTCGGCGCGGTGCCGTTCTGCGGGACGGCGGTCGGCGCGGTGTCGCCCTGCGTGGTGCCGTCCTGCGCGGGCCCGACGTCGAGGCTGACCATCAGGTGATCGGCCCGGCGACGACGGTCCCCTGAGCGACGGACGCGACGTGCGTCGTCCGACGGGTCGTGGGCGCGTCGTCCGCGCGGAGGATCGGGGGCATGCGCGTACAGTACGCGGAGCCGTCGGCGAGTCACGAGCGGGGCGGCAGCCGCCCGCGGACGGACGGGCCGCGACGAGGCACGAAAAGACACCCGGCGGGGTGGGGGCGAAGGGGGAACGGCCATGGGTCGAGCAGCAAGGTTCACAGTGCCGTCGAGAGGCACCGCCACGCTCGCGCTGCTCGCCGTCGTCCTGGTGGCGGCGCCGGCGGCTCCGGCGGGCGCGGACGACGGCGGGATCGACCTCGCGCACGGCACGGTGCTGGTCGACGGCACGGAGGTGCCCCTGCAGGGGAGGTTCGCGTACCCGACGTTCGGCCTCGCGGAGGACCCCGTGATCCGTGGCGTCGTGCACGGCGTCTACCGGGTCGACGGTGCGACGGCGCTGTACTACTCGCTCGGCGAGGACACGGTGGGCATGGGCTTCGGCGAGGCGAACCCATTCCCGTCCGACATCCAGGAGGCGTCAGTCTACGGCTACAACATGGCGTCGTCGGTCGAGCTGGTCGACGTCGGGACCTTGCAGGGCTTCCGGCCGCTCGTGGTCGACGGCCAGGCGCTGACGTCGTCGTCCACGGACCTGGAGGCGGGGCCGGGCCAGCTCGTCGTCGCGTGGGCGCTGTTCCCCGAGCTGCCCGAGGGCACGACGACGGTCGACGTGCAGATCGGTCGGGGCGCGGTCGTGGCGGACGTGCCGGTCGGCGACGGCGCGCTCGCCCCGGTCGTCCCCGAGGCGGCTCCGGTGCTGGGGACGGGGTGGCCCGCGCTCGCGCCGT
This sequence comes from Sediminihabitans luteus, assembly GCF_002797595.1. Classification (GTDB taxonomy): domain Bacteria; phylum Actinomycetota; class Actinomycetes; order Actinomycetales; family Cellulomonadaceae; genus Paraoerskovia; species Paraoerskovia lutea. The sequence continues at coordinate 299,381 of NZ_PGFE01000003.1, read as the reverse complement.
CCGACCAGGTCGGGGCGGCCGACCCCGCTGCGTCGACCTTCGACCTGGCCCGCCGCACCTCGGACGTCGAGGGCGTCGCGCAGTCGGCCGAGACGGCCGAGGAGGTCGAGGTCACGCTCGACGCGAACGTCCTGTTCGACAAGGGGTCGGCGACGCTCTCGTCGGCGGCCCGGTCGACGCTCGACGACGTCGCCGCGGACATCGCGGCGCGCGGGACGGGCACGGTCGTGATCACCGGTCACACCGACTCCGACGGCAGCGACGCCGACAACCAGGTGCTCTCCGAGGACCGTGCCGACGCGGTGCTCTCGGTGCTCGAGCCGGCGAGCGGGGACGCGGTGACGTTCACGACCGCCGGCAAGGGCGAGAGCGCGCCCGTGGCGAGCAACGCCACGCCCGAGGGTCAGCAGGCGAACCGTCGCGTGACGGTCGTCTACTCCGTGCAGGGGGACGCACGATGAGCGCGCGCAGGGGCACCGTCGTCGTGAGCGCGATCGCGGTCGTCGCGACCCTCCTGGCCGGGTGCACGGGCGGCGATCCGACCCCCGACGCCTCGTCGTCGGCGGCGAGCGCCACGCCGTCGGCCACGGCCCCGCCCGAGGTGTCCGCAGCCGAGGTCGCGGACGATCTGTTCGGGGCGGGAGTGCCGACCGCCGTCGGCTCGACCAGCGGTGACGTGGAGGGCGGTGGGGGCAAGACCGGGGCCGTCGACGCCGAGGTCTACGCGGTCGACGCGTACGCGGACCGCACGCTCGTGAGCTTCGGCCTGCGGTCGGGCGACGGGGAGCTGACCGTCGCGGCGTTCACCTTCACGGGACCGCAGTGGAGCTTCGACTACCTCGAAGGGTTCGCGGTGGTCGACCCGACGACGCAGGAGCGCCTCGAGGCCTACGTGGACACGAGCACGGAGGGCGCCGGAGCGGCGCACGAGACGTGCTCGCTCAAGCCCAAGACGCTCGGCCCGGACTTCTACCCCCAGACCTGCCTCCTGCCGCCGCTCGACCCGGCGACCACGGCCGTGACGGTCGAGATCCCGAACCTGCCCCCGATCGACGACGTGCCCGTGACCCGGCACGACGCGGGGGAGTGACCTCAGGGCCGGCGCAGCGCCAGGACGGTGCGCCCGCCCAGGTGCCACTCCTCGGCCACGTGCAGTCCCGCGCGCGCCGCGACCGGCACGAGCGCGGTCGCGCCGAGCCGCGCCCACGGCATGGGGTGGCTCTCGCGTCCGTCGGGCGTGCGCAGGACGACGGGTGCGACCTCGTCGACCGTGGCGTCGGGGTCGGTCTCGACGACCACGAGCCCGCCGGGCACCACGAGCTCGCGGCAGCGCGCGAGCAGCGCCCGCGGGTCGCCGCCGATCCCGATGTTGCCGTCGGCGAGCAGCGCGGTGCCCCACCGGCCCTCGCCGGGCAGCGGGCGCTCGACGGCCCGCCGCAGCGCGAGCGCACCCCGCGAGCGCGCCTCGTCGACCGCGCGCCGTGAGACGTCGATGCCGAGGCACGCGACGCCGCGCCGGCTCAGCGCCGCCGCGAGGCGCCCCGGCCCGCAGCCGATGTCGAGCACCGGCCCCACGCACCGCGCCACGAGCATCTCGTCGACGTCGGACGGCGGCGCCGACCACGTCGAGACGTCGAGCAGGCGCACCTCGTCACCGCCCACGGCCAGCACGGGCGCCCCGCTGAGGGCCTCCTCGTACAGCGAGATCGGGTGGACGCGCCGCACGTCGCCGTCGGTCGCGGTCATGCGTCGGGCTCCTCGGACGGGGCCGCCGCTCCGAGGTCGCCCGCTGCGAGGTCGTCCGCCGCGTCGTCCGCCCGGTGCCGGGCCGCGGACGCCGTCGGGGCGGGTTCGCCCGTGGCCGTGGCCCAGGCGGTCGCGAAGCGCGTCCCGGGTGCGGCGTGCGCGACGGCGCGCGCGTCGTCGGGCAGGTCGACGTCGCGCAGCGTCGGGAGCAGCGTGACGCGCAGGCCGAACTCGCGGAGCCGGTCGAGCTGGGCCTGCCCGGTCGTGTCGGTCGACATGGGGATGCCGTGGAACACGGAGTCGTAGAAGTGCCGGTCGCCGCGCGGCAGGCCGATCGCCCAGAACCCGCCGTCGTCGGCGAGGCCGAGCACCGCGTCGGCGCCCGTGAGGTCGACCGCGCCGAGGTCGAGGCCGTGACCGCCCTCGCCCCGGGCCGCGAGCTGCGGGGTGTCCATGCCGACGAGCAGGATCGGCCCCTCGTGCTCCTCGGCGGTCGCCGCGAACGCCGCCGCGAGCCGCCGGTCCAGGCCGCCGGTGACCTGGTGCAGCACGTCGAAGCCCGACGGCACCCAGGTGCCCGGGTCGCCGTCGAGCACGAGGACGCGCGCGACGTCCGGCACCGCGAGGACCGCGTCGAACGTGTCCTCGAGCGCGGCGCGCGCGAGGTCCGCGGCCTGCTCGGGCGTGAACTCGGCGTGCAGGCGCGTCTTCGACCGCCCCGCGACGGGCTCCTTGGCGAGCACCACGACGGTGCGCGCGGGTTCGCGGGCGCTCATCGGGCCAGCACCTTCGACATGTCCTGCACGGCGCGCCACACGCCGAGCGGCGTGCCCGTGACCTTCGAGCGGCCCACTCGCTGCACGTACGGCACGTCGACCTCGGCGACCCGCCACCCGGCGTCCGCGGCCCGCACGACCATCTCGAGCGGGTAGCCCGAGCGGCGGTCGCGTAGGTCGAGCGCGAGCAGCGCCTCGCGGCGGGCCGCGCGCATCGGGCCGAGGTCGTGCAGGACGACGCCCGTGCGGCGCCGCGTGCGGCGCGCGAGCACCCGGTTCGCGAACCGCAGGTGCCACGGCCACGCGCCGCGCGCCGCGTCCCGGCGGCCCAACACGAGGTCGGCGGCGCCGTCGAGCACCGGGTCGAGCACGCGCGGCAGGTGCGCCGGGTCGAGGCTCGCGTCCGCGTCCATGAACGCGACCACGTCGGCCGACGACGCGCTCAGCCCTGCGTGGCAGGCCGACCCGAAGCCCTTGACCTGGGCCTCGACCACGCGCGCGCCGTGCGCGCGCGCGACGTCCGCCGAGCCGTCCGTCGAGCCGTTGTCGACCACGATCGCGCGGACGCCGTCCGGCAGGCGGGGCAGCAGCCAGGCCAGTCCCTCGGCCTCGTCGAGGCAGGGCAGGACCACGTCGATCGTCGTGGTGCGCGCGGGCCGCCCGGGGGCAGGGTCGCGCGTCGTCGCAGGGTGCGTCATCCCTCGACCGTACGAGGGCGCGAGGTTGCTCGCCCGGGATCCGGCGTCGCGGTCGGCTGACGGTTCGCTGACGAGCACGCCCACCACGCGCCGAACGGCCCGTACCAGGCCGCGACCCGCGGCACCGCCCCGGGCGGGGCGCCTAGCATGACCTCATGCCCGCCAAGGTCCTGGTCGTCGACGACGACGCGCTCGTCGCCACCGCCGTCGCCGCGCACGTGAGCGCCGCCGGCCACGACGCGCGCCACGCGCCCGACGCCGTCGAGGGCGAGCGCGAGTGGCGCACGTGGCGGCCCGACGTCGTCGTGCTCGACGTGCGCCTGCCCGGCCGCTCGGGCCTCGACCTGCTGCGCCGGCACCGCGAGGACGGCGACGGCACGCCCGTCGTGCTGCTGTCCGGGCTCGGCACGGTCGACGACCGGATCGTGGGCCTCGAGGTCGGCGCCGACGACTACCTGACCAAGCCGTTCGACGCGCGCGAGCTCGTGCTGCGCGTCGAGGCCCTGCTGCGGCGCGGCACCGTGCATGTCGAACCCACGCCCTCGCGCATCGAGCTCGCGGTGCCCGGCGGGGCGCTCGCCGTCGACGCCTCGGACCGCAGCGCGACCACGACACGCGGCGACGACGTGCGGCGTGTCGAGCTCGCCCCGCGCGAGTTCGCGCTCCTGCAGTTCCTCGCGCTGCACCCCGGGCGCTCGTTCAGCCGCCGCGAGTTGCTGCGCCGCGTGTGGGGGTGGGACTTCGGCGACGACTCGACCGTCATGGTGCACGTGCGCCGCCTGCGCGCCAAGCTCGAGACCGACCCGTCCGACCCTGCCGTTCTCGTCAACGTGCGCGGCGCCGGGTACTGCCTCGCCACGGACGACGCCGCGACGGACGCCGTGCCCACCGAGGAGGCCGCGCCGTGAGCGACCTGCAGTTCATGGGCCTGGTGACCGTGGTCGCCGCCGTCGTCGTGGGCGGGCTCGGGATGTTCCTGGTGCACCGCGCGCGCCGGTGGTCGCTCGTCGCGGCGCTCGTGGTCGCGGCCCTCGTGCCGTTCGCGGCCGTCGTCACGGCGGTCGCGGTCAACGTCGACCAGATGTTCCTGTCGTCGCACGACGCCGACGTCATCTGGTTCGTGCTCGGCGTCTCGTCGCTGCTCGCGCTCGTGCTGGCCGTGATCCTCGGCCGCGCGGTCGGGCACGAGCTGCGGCGGGTCGCGGACGACGCACGCGCGCTCGCGAGGTCGGCCGCGGGGACGTCGTCCGGCACGGGCACGGGGGGCAAGGACGCCGGGGCCAAGGAGCGCGCACCGCTCACCGCGGAGCTCGCCCACCTCGCCGCCGAGCTCGCCGAGACGCGCGACAACCTCGCGGCGGCCCGCGCCGCCGAGCGCGCGGCCGAGGACTCGCGCCGGCAGGTCGTCGCGTTCGTGAGCCACGACCTGCGCTCGCCGCTCGCGGGCATCCACGCGGCGTCGCAGGGGCTGCGCGACGGCGTGTTCGCCGACACCGACGCCGCGCTCGACGGCATCGAGTCGGCCGTGCAGCGCATGGCCCGCATGATCGACGACCTGACCGAGCTGTCGCGCCCCGACGCGACGGCGCCCGCGCCCGCGTCGACCGGCGGGTTCACGCAGGTCGACCTCGCGGCCGTGGTGCGCGACGTCGTCGCGCACGTCCTGCCCGTCGCGACCGACGCGGGGGTCGAGCTCGTGGCGGACGTCGCGCCCGACGTCCGCGTCACGGGCGACGCGGGCGACCTGGGCCGGCTGCTCGACAACCTCGTGAGCAACGCCGTCCGCTCGTCGGACGCCGGGGGGCGGGTCCGCGTCGCGGTGTCCCGGGTCGAGGGCGCGGCGCGGCTCGTGGTCGAGGACACGTGCGGCGGCATCCCGGCGCACGAGCTCGCCCTCGCGCGTGAGCCCGGGTTCCAGGGCGCGGGCGAGCGCGTCGGGTCGAGCGGGCTCGGGCTCGCGATCGTCGACCAGGTCGTCGAGGACCACGCGGGGCGCGTCGAGATCGGCTCGACCGGCGTGGGGTGCAGCGTCGAGGTGCGGATCCCCGCGCTCGAGGGCTGAGGCCCGTACGTCAGTGGTGCTCGCCCGTGCGTCCGAGGGTCGTGACCGGCGTCGCCCCGGGGCGGCTCCACTGGGCGGCCGGGCGACCCGTCGGTCCCCAGGTCGGGTTGTCGTCGGAGTCCTTGCGCCAGAACCAGCCCGCGCCGTGCCCCTCGGGCCAGCCGTCGGGCGAGTCCTGCCAGTCCTCGCGTCGACCGTGCGCCGTCAGGTCGAGCAGGGCGAACGTCGGTGTGAGGAGCTCGGTGCCGCGGCCCGTCGTCTCGTAGGTGAGGAACACGCGGTCGCCGTCACGCACGAAGCAGGTGATCGAACCCATGTCGCTCCCGATCACGCCGTCGACGTCGCGCACCGAGTACCAGGGCTCGGTGTAGCCCATGAACTCGACGAACGGGGCGACCTCGTCCCACGCGCCCGTGGTCACGACCGCCCACGAGACGCCTGCGGCGTTGAGGTAGACGGAGCTCTGGAAGTGCCATGCCGACAGGGTGCAACCCTCGCACTGGCCCTGGTGAGGGGCACCGTCGTGCCACATGTGCTTGTAGACGACGAGGTCCTCGCGGCCCTGGAACAGCGACAGGAACGGGACCGGGCCGTCCGCGCCGACGGCCTCGACCGTGCTGTCGACCTCGACCATGGGCAGCCGGCGCCGCTCGGCCGCGAGGGCGTCGCCCTCGCGCGTGTGGGCCTTCTCGCGGACCAGGAGCTCGTCACGCGCGGTCTGCCATGTCTCCAGGTCGACCACCGGCGGCAGGTCCGTCCGTGGCTGCTCGCGGGGCACTGCGTCGGGTGCGGTCGGGGTGCTCGTCATCGTGCCCTCCGTGGTCTGGTCGGTCGGGTGGTCTCGGGGTGCAGACCGCGTGCTGCGGCAGAACTCATCGGTCGAACCTCGGCGACGAGCCCGCTGCTCCCGGATGCAACCCGCTACGGTCGACCCCAGCAGTCCGTGGGGGACGGCGCAGTCAGGGGGAGTTGTGGTCGAGCTCGGATACGTGGTGCTGCTCGGGGTCGCGGTCGTGGTCCGTGTGATCGGTCGGTCTCGGGCGAAGGTCGCGAGGTTCGCGACCGCCGCCATCCTGCTCGCAGGGCTCTCCGCGATCACGATCGTGTCGGGGGCCGTCGTGGGTGCAGGGTCGGACGGCAGCGTGCTCTCCGTGGTGCGCGAGGGGATGCCCGTCGATGACGGGCGTCTCGGCGGCGACGGCGTCACTTTCGACACCGCCCACGCCGTCTACGTCAGCAGCAGGAACCAGGTGATCGTGGCTGCGGCGCTAGGGGCCGCGGCCGTCGTCGCGGTGATCGCTGCCGTCGTGCTGCTCGTGCGCGGGCTGAAGGTCAGCGAGAGTCCCACCGGCGCTCCGGACCTGTTGAGCCCTGAGTCTCGAGCTCGCTGACGAACGGCCGGGTCACACGGCCGGCCTCGCGAGCGCTGCAATCAAGGCCGGTGAGCGTCCGTTTCGCCAGGGCTGCGATTCGCGGGAGAACGTCCTCCCTGAGCATGGTCGCGCCGACGGCCCTCGGCGGCAGCTCGGCGACCGCATCGGCGAAGCCCTCGGGAATGGATGCGGCGAGCTGCCGCACAGCACGACGGACCTGCTCGGGGTCGAGACCGACAGCCCGCGCGAGACGTTCCCAGTGCTTGGCCTCGACCTCGCCGAAGCGTCGCTCGCCTCCGATCGACATGGCGGTGCGGGTCCAGGGCAGTCGGCCCGCGGAGTCCGCGATGAGCCCGGTTGCGACGTCATACAGCGGTGCCATACGCGCGGTCGGGCCGACGAGCAGGAGCGAGTAGTTCTTTGCGTGAGCGTCGGGGGCGCCGAGAACGTAGTTGCCTATCACCGCCCGGACAAACCGGTCGAGCGAGTCGTCGTCGGTCGCGGAGCGGAGACGGGCGGCGATCCGTGCCACGCCAGGACCGCCGTCAGCCTCGTACTTCTTGGAAGGGTCGAGGCCGAACGTCTGGACCAGGTCTTCCTGGTGGATCCGGCGGACCGTCCCGTCGGGCGTCGTGAGGCGGTCGTACCGCGTGACGACGATCGCGGGCTGATCGGCGAACTCGCGGTACTCGGTCTCAGTACCGCGACATTCGGAGAAGGTGCAGTACTGGAACATTGCCATGGTCAGGCGGGCGCCGCCACGAGCTCCCCGATGCCCTCGCGCAGCCCGATCCGCGCGCGCCACCCGAGCACCTCGGCCGCCCGGTCGCTCGACGCGGTCACGTGCCGCACGTCCCCGGCGCGGTACTCGCCCGTCACGACGGGTGCGGGGCCGCCCATGACGTCGGCCAGCACCTGCGCCATGCCGCCGACCGTCGTGACCGTGCCCGAGCCGACGTTCAGCGGGGTCACGCCCGGCCCCGCCGGGTGCGCGGCGGCGAGCGAGACCGCGGCCGCGACGTCGTCCACGTGCACGAAGTCCCGGCGCTGAGCACCGTCCTCGAACACGCGGGGCGCGCGGCCGTGCGCGAGCTCGGAGCGGAACAGCGACGCGACGCCCGCGTACGGGGTGTCGCGCGGCATGCCGGGGCCGTACACGTTGTGGAACCGCAGGGCGGTCGCGGTGCCTCCGGTCTCGCGCGCCCACGCGGCGAGCAGGTGCTCGCCGTGCACCTTGGTCGCGGCGTACACGTTGCGGGGGTCGAGCGGGGCGTCCTCACCCACGAGGCCTGGCGCGAGCACGGCGTCGCAGCGCGGGCAGCGGGGGTCGAAGATCCCGGCGTCGAGGTCCTCGACCCGTCGCGGACCGGGCGCGACGACGCCGTGCTCGCCGCTGCCCGCACCTGTACAGACGTACCTGCCCTCGCCGTACACGACCATCGAGCTCGCGTAGGCGACGTGCGGCACCCCCGCGGCGGCGACCGCCCGGATCAGCACCGCGGTGCCGAGGTCGTTCGACGACACGTAGTCGTCCACGTCGGCGATGTCGACGCCGAGGCCGACCTTCGCGGCGAGGTGCACGACCGCGTCGACACCGTCCAAGGACGCCGTGACCGCGTCGAGGTCGCGGACGTCGGCCCGGACGAGCCGCGCGCCGTCGGGCAACGTCGTGGCGGCGTCGCTGACAGTTCCGGACGCGTGGACGTCGGGCCGCAGGCTGTCGAGGACGACGACGTCGTGCCCGGCCGCGGTCAGGGCGCGCGCGGTCGGCAGGCCGATGAACCCGGCGCCGCCCGTGAGGAGGATTCGCATGCCGACCACCCTGCCCCGCGGCGCGACGGCCCGCACCCGGCCCGGCGTCGTCCGCCACGAACGATCGGCTGACGGTCGCCCGCGGCTGCGGCACAATCGGCACGGTGACCGACGGCAGCAGGGGCGAGGGCGCGACCGACGGCATGATGACGCGCGGCGAGATGGCGCACGCGTCCGGCCTGAGCCCCAAGGCCCTGCGGCTCTACGACGCCAACGGGCTGCTGCACCCCGCCCGCGTCGACCCCGCGACCGGCTACCGGTACTACGCCCCGGCCCAGCTCGACGCGGCACGCACCATCGCCGCCCTGCGCCGGCTCGACATGCCGCTCGCGCGCGTCCGCGAGGCGCTCGCGTGCGACCCGTCGGCGCGCACGGAGCTCCTCCTCGCGTGGTGGGACGAGCGGCGGACGGCGCTCGCGACCGGCCTGGTCACCGTCGAGAGCCTCGTCACGCAGCTCGGGGACGACGCCGGGCCGGGTACCGCGTCGGGCGACCTGCGCGTGCAGGAGCGCACCGTGCCGGAGCGCACGGTCGCGGCCGTCGCGTTCCGCACGACCCAGGCCGAGCTCGTGCCCCGGTTCACCGCCGCGGTGCTGGACGTCCGGACGGCGCTCGCGCGCGGCGGGGCCACGTTCGGGACCGAGTTCTGGGTGGTCTACCACGGGGTGCTCGAGGCGCCCGACGCGTACGTCGAGGTGTGCGTGCCCTACACGGGCGCGGCGACCCCGACCGGCGCCGTGGTGCTGCGCGCCGAGCCCGCCGGCCGGGAGGCGTTCGTCGAGATCGGCGCGCAGCGGTGCGCGTTCCCGCAGATCCTCGGGGCGTTCGGGTCGGTGCGCGCCCACGCGCGCGAGCGCGGCGGCACGGTCGGGCCGGCCCGCGAGATCTACCCCGTGCCCTGGTCTGACGACGGGCACGTCGCCGACGTCGCCGTCCCCCTCGGGGGCACGGTGCTTGACCCTGCCCCTGGGGCACGCCCGAGCCTGGGGCCATGACCGCTCCCGAGCTCCCTGTGCCCGCACCGAGCCGCATGACGACCCACGCCCCGACCCTCGCCGGCTACGCCACGCACAGCCCGTACTCCGACCCCGGTCGGCACCGGGCGCTCGTCGCGGCGCTCTCGCCCGACCCGCTCGCGATCCACCGGTCGGCGTGCGCCGTCGTCGTGCACTACCGCGCGGGCGACCCGGTGCTCACGGACGAGCAGCGCACCGACATCGACGGCCGGTGGCTCGAGACCACGCTCGACCGGGCCGTGGCCCGGCGCCCGGGCCCCCTCGTCGTGGCGCGCGAGGCCGCCCAGGAGGTCGCGGGCTGCTGCCGCGACCACACGCTCTTCGCGCTCGGGGTGCTGCGCGAGCACGGGGTGCCGGCCCGCTCGCGCGTCGGCTTCGCCGGGTACTTCGTGCCGGGGTTCCACCACGACCACGTGATCGCCGAGCGGTGGGACGGCGCGCGCTGGGTGCGGTTCGACCCCGAGCTGACCCCCGGTGCCGACTGGGACTTCGACGTCCAGGACGTGCCCGTGGGCGTGGGGTCGCCGTTCGAGACCGCCGCGGAGGCGTGGCGCGCGATCCGGGCGGGGGCGGCCGACCCGTCGTCCTACGGGGTGGACCCGGCGATGCCGGCGCTCGGCGGCCAGGACTTCGTGCGCGACTACGTGCTGCTCGAGGTCGCGCACCGGCACCGCGACGAGACGCTGCTGTGGGACCTGTGGGGGCCCATGCTCTCGGTCGACCTCGTGCCGCGCGACGTCCTGCCCGCGCTCGGGGAGCAGCCCGGCGCACGGATCGGCGGGCCCGCGTTCGACGTGCTCGTGGACGAGCTCGCCGCGCTGCTCGTCGCCGCCGACGCGGGGGAGGGCGACGCCGCCGACGAGCTCGCGCGGCACTACGCGAGCGACCCGCGGCTGCGCCCACGGCGTCGCGTGATGACCCTCTCGCCGTCCGGCCGCGCGGGCGTCACCGACCTCGAGGCGCGCACGACCACCTGGCTCGGGCACGCCCCGCGAACGATCGGCTGACGGTCCGCCCTGCGCGTGCGCGCGCACGTGCCGGGCACCGGCCACGGTGCCAGACTCGCCGCCATGAGCGAATCACCCATCGGCATCATCGGCGGCTCCGGCTTGTACTCGCTGCTCACGGACCCGGAACCCGTCGAGGTCGAGACCCCGTTCGGGTTCCCGTCCGAGCGCCCACAGCGCGGGACGTTCGGCGGCAAGGACGTCGTGTTCCTGCCGCGCCACGGCGCCGACCACCGGCTGCCGCCGCACCGCATCAACTACCGCGCGAACCTCTGGGCGCTGCGCGCGCTGGGCGTGCGGCGCGTGCTCGCGCCCTCGGCCGTGGGAGGGCTGCTGCCCGAGCTCGCGCCGGGCTCCGTCGTCGTCCCCGACCAGCTGATCGACCGGACGTGGGGGCGCCACCACACGGTGTACGACGAGGTCGGGCCGGTCGTGCACGTCGGCTTCGCCGACCCGTACTGCCCCACGGGCCGCGCGACCGCGCTCGAGGTCGACGCGCCGTCCGCCCTGACCATGGTCGACGGCGGGACGATGGTCGTGATCCAGGGGCCGCGGTTCTCGACGCGCGCCGAGTCGCGGCGCAACGCGCAGGACGGCGGCACCGTGGTCGGCATGACCGGCGCGCCCGAGGCCTCGATCGCCCGCGAGCTCGCGCTGTGCTTCACGTCGCTCGCGCTCGTCACGGACTCCGACGCCGGGGTCGACGCGGCCACCGCGGTCTCGCACGCGGCCGTGCTCGAGGCGTTCGCGGCGAACGTCGGGCACGTGGGGACGCTGCTCGCGTCGGTCGTCGCGGCGCTCCCGGACGACGCGGACTGCTCGTGCCGGCACGCGCTCGACGGGCTGACGCTACCGTTCGAGCTGCCGTAGCGGGCGCGGGGCGCGCCGCCTCCGCGAGCGTCACGTTCTGGCCCGTTGGTCGCCAGGGTGACTCCGCGAGCGTCACGTTCTGGCCCCCTCCGAGCCCGCGGATCGGGCCGGAACGTGACGCTCGCGGGCTTAGGGGCCGGAACGTGACGCTCGCGCGCCACAGGGCCCGAACGTGACGCTCGCGCGCACCTACAAGCGCGCGGCGAGCTCCGTGAGCGCCTCCGAGACCCCGGCGTCGACCGTGAGCGTCGCGAGAGGGTCGCCGCGGGTCGCGCCCCGGTTGACGATCACGACGACCTTGCCGTCCTTGGCGGCCCGGCGCACGAACCGCAGGCCGCTCATGACCGTGAGCGACGAGCCGGCGACGAGCAGCGCCTCGGCGTCGTCGACCATCGCGAACGCCCGGTCGACGCGCTCGCGCGGCACGTTCTCGCCGAAGTACACGATCTCGGGCTTGAGCACCCCGCCGCAGAACTCGCAGGGCGCGGGCCGGAAGTGCGCGGTGGTCTCGATGACGGCGTCGGCGTCGGGCGCGATCTCGATGTCCTCGACCTTGCCGATCGACTCGACGAACCCGGGGTTGAGCGCATCGAGGCGCTCGGCGAGGTGCTCGCGCGAGATCACGCGCGAGCACTGCAGGCAGATGACCCGGTCGTAGCGCCCGTGCAGGTCGATCACGTTCCGCGAGCCTGCGTCCTCGTGCAGGAGGTCGACGTTCTGCGTGATGATGCCGCGCACGATCCCGCGCTCCTCGAGGCGCACGAGCGCCAGGTGCCCGGCGTTGGGGTGCGTGCGGCGCACGTGCTGCCACCCGACGTGGTTGCGCGCCCAGTAGTGCCGCCGGAAGTCCGGGTCGCCCACGAACTGGTCGTACGTCATGGGGTTGCGCGGGGGCGAGTCGGGGCCGCGGTAGTCGGGGATCCCGGAGTCGGTCGAGACACCGGCCCCGGTCAGGACCGCGAGGGTGCGCCCGCGCAGCAGCTCGATCGCCTGGTCGAGCGTCCCGCGCGCCACGGGGGCGTCCGGGTCGGGCAGTCGCGGCGTCTGCATGCGGGCCACGGCCGCGGACGCCGGGGTGAGGGGTTCGCGCGGCAGGTCGGGTCGGTCGGTGGGCACGACATCGAGCGTACGACGGCGGCGCCGCGGTGCGCGCTCGGGCGCAGGCTGCCCGCGCCGTCCTCCCCGAGCCCCACGCACGGGCCGCCGACGAGCGCCAGACCTTGACGTGGGAAAAGGCTTACCGTAGGTTGACGCGAGAAACCGGTTTCTCGCAGGGTTCGACGACGAGCCCGGCGCATCTCAACGAGGAGATCCATGACACCGACAGGCGCAAGGGCCCGCACGCTGCTGGCCGTCCTCACGGCCGCGGCGCTGACCGCGACCTCGGCCGTGACGGCGGTCGCCGCCGGCCCGGCCACGGCGCTCGACGCGAGCTCGCTCGCCGTCGGCGACATCGCCGCCGACACCCCGGTCGGCGACTTCACGATCCGCGCGACCGACGCGAAGAAGGTCACGGTCGACGCGAGCGACCGCACGTCCGACCGCGGCGACGTCTACACGCAGCGCATCAAGCTCAACGGCTCCGGCGCCGCGACCAACCGCTCGCTCGCGTTCACGGTCGACGAGGCCGCCGAGGTGCTCGTGCACACGCGCAGCGGCAGCGGCACGAGCGACCGCGCCCTCGCGCTCTACGACTCCACGGGCGCGCTCGTCGACTCGGTGCCGGCGCTCGCGGACGACGCGGGCGTGCCCATCGCGACCGAGACGCTCGACGTCCCGGCGGCGGGCTCGTACTGGATCGGGTCGCCCAGCTCGGGCGTCAACGTCTACTACGCCGAGGTCACCGACGGCAGCACGGTCGACCGCGCCCCGTGGTCGTCGGTCGCCGCACCCACGGTCGACGCCGTCGCGCTCGACCCGACCGACCCCTCGCGCCTCGTCGTGAGCTACACCGGCCTGCTCGGCACCGACGGGGCCGACGTCGCGCACGCCGTCCTGCTCGACGCGGACGGCGCGGTCGCGGACCGCGCGTTCACCGCGACCGACGGGGACTCGGGCACGATCGCGCTGACGCCGCCCGCCTCGGGCACGTACGCGGTGCAGGTCAGCCTGACGCGCTCGGGCGAGGCGGACGCGATCGTCTCGGCGCAGGCCGACGCGGGCGCGTTCGCGCTGCCGCTCGTCGGCCCCGAGATCAGCGGCGCCCTGACGACCGCCGTCTCGGGCGGCAAGGGCACGGTCACGGTCGACTGGGCCGCGACGCCCGAGGCCGAGACCTACACGGTCGAGACGAGCACGGACGGCGTCGACTTCACGACCGCCGTCGACGGGGTCACCGGCACCACGGCCGAGGTCACCGGGCTCGTCACGGGCGCGACGTACCAGCTGCGCGTCGTCGCGCACCGCGGGGCGGACTCCGCCACGGGCGCGCCGTTCGAGGTCGCGGTCGCGACCGAGGTCGAGCGCTGGAGCACGACCGAGGTCGGCTCGAACGCCAACAGCGGCGGCGGGGTCACCGACAACGGCGACGGGACGATCACGTTCGACGCGAAGGCCAGCTCGACCAAGCTCGCGTCGTCCGAGGACGGGTTCCAGTACTTCTACACCAAGGTCGACCCGACCACGGAGAACTTCACGCTCGACGCCACGTTCCGGGTCGACGACGCCTCGACGAAGGACAACCAGTCGGGCTTCGGCATCCTCGCCGTCGACTCGATGGTCCCGGGCTCGGGGTCGGACAGGTACTTCAACTCGGCGGGCGCGCTCGTGACCCGCTACGGCGAGGGCACCGCGACGATCACCGACGGCATGCCCGGCGGGCGCTTCGTCGAGGGCTACACGGGCGCGACCGACGACGCGACCGCGGGAGCCCGCGACTCGAGCGACTCGCAGGTCTTCGACCCGTCGTACCGGTCGGACGTCGCGGGCCCGAAGTTCGCCACGGGCGACGTCTACGACCTCACGCTGCGCCGGTCGAACACCGGGTTCCACGCGATCTGGCACCGCACGGGCGCCGACGGCACCGAGGACCTCGAGGTCATCGACTACGACCCGGACATGCTGCTGCAGCAGGACCCGGACGCGTTCTACGTCGGCATGGTCGCGGCCCGCAAGATCGTCGTGACGGTCACCGACTGGGACTTCACGACCATCGCGCCCGAGGACGACGAGCCCGCCCAGGACCCTCCGACGACGTACGTCCCGGCCTCGCTCAAGGTCGACGTCACGTCGACCACGCCCGAGGACTCGATCGACGTGCCGCTCGTGTCGACGATGTACGGCACGGGACAGATCCTCGACGCCGCGGGCGAGGTCGTCGTCGACGACGTCGCGCTCGCGCCGGGGGAGCGGGTGCTCGTGCCGCTCGCGCTCGAGCCGGGCGAGAACCGGTTCACCGCGCGCCTGCTGCCCGACGCGGAGCAGCCGCAGCTCGGCGAGTACGAGGCGATCGAGTCGACGGACCCGGTCGACGTCCCGCTGACGTTCACGGTGCGCTCGTACGGCGAGCCCGGGCAGTCGATCCGGGTCGCCCCGGACGGCACGCCCGACGGTGACGGCACGGCCGCGTCGCCGCTCGACCTGCACACCGCGGTCGCGTTCGCGCAGCCGGGGCAGCAGATCGTGCTCGCGGGCGGCACGTACACGCCCACGCGCGCGGTCGTCGTGCCGCGCGGTCGTGACGGCGAGCCGGACGCCCCCGTGACCCTCATGTCGCAGCCGGGGCACCGGGCCGTGCTCGACCTGTCGCAGTCGCCCGACGGCGGCCTGCGCCTGCGCGGTGACTGGTGGCACGTGTACGACCTCGAGATCACGCGCTCGGGCGACAAGGCCAAGCCGATGCTCATCGAGGGCAACCACAACGTGGTCGAGCGCGTCGTCTCGCACGACAACCAGGACACGGGCATCCAGATCTCGGGCTCGTCGACCGAGCCGCCGTCGATGTGGCCGTCCGACAACCTGGTGGTCTCGTCCGAGTCGTACAACAACGCCGACCCGGGCGGCAACGACGCGGACGGCTTCGCGGCCAAGCTCACCGTGGGCGAGGGCAACGTGTTCCGCGACTCGATCTCGCACCACAACATCGATGACGGCTGGGACCTGTACGCGAAGTCGACGACGGGCCCGATCGGCACGGTCGTGGTCGAGGACTCGGTCGCGTACGACAACGGTCGCCTCCTGGGCGACGACCCGCGCACGGGCGAGGGCAACGGGTTCAAGCTCGGCGGCGAGTCCATGCCGGGCGACCACCTGCTGCGCAACGCCGTCACGTACGGCAACCTCGGCACGGGCGTGACGTCCAACTCGGGCCCGGACGTGCGGCTCGACGCGGTGACCTCGGTCGACAACGACCGCGGCGTCCGCCTCGAGACCAACGCGAAGTCGACCGACTACCGGGCGACGGGCGTGCTCTCGTGGCGCAACCCGTCGGCGGACCTGCTCGCGCTCGTGCAGGCCGACACGTCGCTGCTGACCGACCCGTCGAACTACTTCGACGGGACGACGGCGGACGCCGCGGACGGCCGGCCCGCGTCGGTCGACGAGAGCTGGTTCGTCTCGACCGACGCCGAGGGGCTGCGGCCGACCATCGCGGCCGACGGCTCGGTCGACATGCACGGGCTCTACGAGCTGACGGACGTCGCGCCGTCGGGCACGGGGGCGCGGTTCGCCGCGAACGACGACCCGACGGTCATCGAGGTCCTGCCGCCCGTGACGGTCGCGCTCACGAACGTGGTCGCGCCGTCGCTCTCGGGCGACGCGGTCAAGGGCGGCACGCTCACGGCCGACCCGGGCGAGTGGTCGCTCGACGCGACGTACTCGTACCGCTGGCTGCGTGACGGCCGGCCGATCGCCCGTGCCGACGACGCGACCTACAAGGTCAAGCAGGCCGACACCGGGCACGCCCTGTCGGTCGAGGTCACCGCGACGGCCGACGGCGCCGACCCGGTGGTCGCGGTCTCCGCGGCGGTCGAGGTCGAGAGCAAGAAGTCCTGGGTCGAGACGGTGATCGAGCAGATCGTCGACTGGATCGCGCGGCTGCTCGGCCGCGGCTGACGCCTCGAGAGCCCCGTCCCCGATCAGGGGGCGGGGCTCTCGCGCGCCCGGGGTCGGACGGCGGCCCCGCGGTCGGACACCGAACGCGCGGTCGGTCCAAAATGCGACACGCCGCGTAAATAGTTCGTTAAGCGTCTAGTCGAACCAGGGTGTGGTGGGTAAGGTGAAGGAGACCGAACAAACACCCCCTCCGGGCGAGTGTCCGGCCCGGACGAAGAGCAACGAGGCCTTCTTCATGACCCCACGTCACCCCCGCCGCGGGGCGGCCGTCGCGCTTGCCGCGACCGTCGCGATCGCAGCATCCGCACTGGCCGCCCCCGCGGTCGCCGCACCGGCACCCGCCGCCAAGGCCCCCGTCGTCGACGGTCCGGCCGAGATCAACGGGTTCCGCTCCGTCGGCTACTTCCAGGCGCACGCTCCCAACCCGGAGGGTCGCAACTACCAGGTCGCCGACATCATCCGCTCGGGCGCGATCGACGACCTCACGCACATCAACTACTCGTTCGGGAACGTCACGACCGACCTCGTCTGCGACATCGTCGACGTCGAGGGCGAGGGTGACCCCGAGAACGACTTCACGCGGACCGTCTCGGCCAAGGACTCGGTCGACGGCAAGGCCGACAAGAAGAACCAGAAGCTCGCGGGCAACTTCAACCAGCTCAAGAAGCTCAAGAAGGTCAGCCCCGACACCAAGATCATGATCTCGCTCGGCGGGTGGACCTGGTCGGACAACTTCTCCGACGCTGCCTCGACCGAGGCCGGTCGCAAGAAGCTCGTGAAGTCCTGCGTCGACCTGTACATCAAGGGCAACCTGCCCGAGATCGACGGCAAGGGCGGCAAGGGCGTCGCCAAGGGCATCTTCGACGGCATCGACATCGATTGGGAGTGGCCTGCCGCCGACGGCGAGCAGCCGAGCCCGCGTCCTGCCGAGGACAAGGCGAACTTCCTCGCGCTGCTGCAGGAGTTCCGCACGCAGCTCGACGCCTACGGCGCCAAGACCGGCGAGGACTACCTGCTGTCCGGGTTCGCCCCGGCCGGGTGGGCTCCGCGCACCAACGGCGGCTGGGTCGACCCGATCGCGGTCGAGGCGTTCGACTACATCAACGTCCAGGGCTACGACTACCACGGTGGCTGGGTCGGCAACCGCACCGGTCACCAGGGCAACCTGCACGTGTACGACTGGCCGGTCGACCCGACCGCGCCCGACGGCGCGCAGACCCAGGCCAACTGGGGCCTCGCCGCTGACGGCCTGATGAACGCCTACAAGGCCGCCGGCTACTCGGGCGACCAGCTCAACCTCGGCATGGCCATGTACGGCCAGGGCTGGGAGGGTGTCTCGGACGCGAAGCCGGGCTCGGCCGCGACCGCGTCGATCGGCACGCCCACGTACAAGGAGCTCCGCAACGCGGGCACCGAGTACTACGACGAGGTGGCTGGCGCCGGCTACATCTACGACGGCGACAAGTGGTACAGCCTCGACACCGTGCGCTCCGTGACGGCCAAGGCCGAGTGGCTCGCGACCAACGGGTTCGGCGGCGCCATGTGGTGGGACATCTCGGGCGACTACGAGAACGAGCTCGGCGACGCCGTCGGCTCGACGTTCCGTGCCGCGACCCCCGGGCCGGCCGTCGCGGACAACTGCGCGGCTCCCTGGTACGGGACCGGCATCTACAGCGGCAAGGACGTCGTGTCGTTCGAGGGCGACGAGTACGCCGCGCAGTGGTGGACCCGTGACCAGAAGCCGGGCGACGTGAACGGCCCCTGGAAGAAGATCGGCCCGTGCGGCACCGCTCCGGCCGTCGACGCCGACCAGTGCGCACCCGCGTGGGACGCTGCCGCAACCTACTCGGGCGGCGACAAGGTCTCGCGTGCCGGCGTGAACCACACGGCACGCTGGTGGACGCGCGGCGAGCAGCCGGGCACGAACCCGACGGGCGCGTGGGCTGCGGGCCAGCCCTGCACCACCGCCTGACGAACCCCCGGTGGTGCGGTGCGCTGAGCCAACCGCACCACTGGGATCGGTCGGTCGATTCGCGGGGGCCTCGACCGGCCAGACCGGGGGCCCGGAGCCGATTTCGGTTTCGGGCCTCCGGCCAGGTATCCTGCTCGGGCTGGGTTCGCCCGGCTGGGTAGCGTGTCCGAGCGGCCTAAGGAGCACGCCTCGAAAGCGTGTGTGGGTGAAAGTCCACCGTGAGTTCGAATCTCACCGCTACCGCAGTACCGAAGGGCCTCCCCCGCAGAATCTTGCGGGGGAGGCCCTTCGGTGTTTCCCACACGCTTTTCGAGTCGTGAGTCCTCGTTGCTCAGCGCGAGGCGAACTCCTTCGTGCCGTGCTGCGGCGTCTCACGCCGGACCGCCGCGATCAGCGCCGCGATCTCCGGGATCACCTGAGGCTCGCCGTCGAGCGCGGCGTCAACCTGGTCGAGTTCTCGCGGGGTCAACCGGATGACACGGTCCCGAAGAAGAACCTCGCGGGCGTGTTCCATCGCGGCGCCGAGCACGAACGCGGACACGTCCTGCTGCTGGGCTGCGGCTGCTTCGCGGATCGTGGCGAGCGCCTCAGGCGAGACCCGCATGTTGAGGCGTTCGGACCGCGCGTGTGCGGTGGGCATCTCTACTCCCTGTGCCAGGTGGGGTGGGCGCTGGTCCGCCATTGTGCATCCATCGTACGTACCTGGTGCGTACGGATCAACCTGGATCCATCGTGGCGAACGTCGCACGGAGGTCCTTGGTCGTGAGGAAGAGGTTGAGTTCGTGGTCCAGGAAGCGCCGGAAGCCGTGCCTGAGGTAGAAGCAGGCGGCGTCTTCATGGAGTGCATGAACGACGACGATCTCGAAGCCGATGTCGTTCGCTGCAGCCAAGAGCCTTTGCAGGGCGTCGAACAGGAGCAGGCGTCCGGCGCCGTGACCCTGGTAGTCGCTGTCGACCGCGAGTCGTGCGAGGAGCATCGCAGGGACGGGATAGCGGCGGCTGCGACCCATGGCTGAGGCCGCATCGGCGGCAGACAGCTCGTACGTGCGCATCGAGTAGTACCCCGCGATGCGGCACCGCTGCTCGTCGAGGAGCAGTGTCGTCCGGACGTTGTCTCTCTTCTCGCTCTGGCCGGCGAACTTGGCGAGCCAGTCGTCGAGCTCGGGCTCGCCGCAGCTGAACGGATGAAGCTTGAGGGCCGCCGAGTCGAACGGCTGCGTGATGAGCATCCTGCTGGCGTACCTTCCGTCCGCGGTGACGAGTGCTGCTGCGGTCACCATAGAGCCAGGCGGAGACGCTGGGGCCGGCGCCAGGATCGTCGCGACCAACGCGGCACGGACAAGCCCACCGCTACCGCCCCTGAAGACCCTGAAGTCCCCGAAGCCACACGATTCCGGGCCCGGCGTTTCGCATCACGGTCACGCCCAGAGTTCCGCGACCCGCCCCGCGACCCTCACGCCCTGCGCGTGCCCGGCCCGCGCCGCCGGCGCCCGGGCCGCGAGGTTCATCATGTCGTCGCCGAACGCGTCGAGCGCGGCGGCGTCGGGGCCGACGACCTCGACGGCGGTGCCCTGCGCCTCGAGCTCCTCGACCTGCGCCGCGAGCTGCATGCGCCAGGCGAGCGGGTGCCGGGTGCGGCCGCCGAACGGTGACAGCACGAGCACGCGGTCGGCGCCTGCGGCGAGGTCGGCGTTCTCGTTGCGGCGGTAGCCGCCGTCGAGGTAGAGGGCGTCGCCGATCCGGTAGGGCGGGCCGTTCGACGTGCTCGCCGCGACGGCGTCGACGAGGTCGATCCCGCTGTCCCGGTCGAGCGCGAGCGCGTCGCCCGTGCGGGCGTCGACCGCGGTGAGCACGAGGTCGTGCTCGGGCCAATCCCGCACGGCGAACCGTGCGGCGACCCTCTCGCGCCACCGTCCCGACCACGCGCCGTCCGACGCGGCGTCGAGGGCGACGGCCGCGGCGCCCAGCCGGCGGCGCATGTCGGCGGCGTCCGAGGCGGACGCGATGATGCGTGCCGTGCGGTCGAGGTGGTCGGACGTCCCGCGAGCGGGCGCGCGCCCGGGACGGGCGGCGCCGACGGGGGTCGCGAGGACGTCGGCGAGGAGCTGCTGCGGCGACGACCCGGCGAGCTGGGCGGCGGCGGTCGCGCCGGCGGACGTGCCGATGGTGAGGTCGGGGCGGGTCACGTCGATGCCTGCGTCGGCGAGGCCGGCGACGAGTCCGATCAGCCAGGCGTTGCCGGCCGAGCCGCCTCCGCCGAGGACGAGGGCGCGACGTGCGGTGCGAGGAGCGTTCATGGTGGTGCCTTCCGGGGTGCGGTGCGGCGCTCCCCGGGCCGTGTCAGCCGCGCGATCGCTCGGGGGAGGAAGCGCCCATGACGAGTGCTGCGTGCACGGTGCTCACCTCCTTCGACGGCCTTCGATCGGTCCCACGCTAGCAGTCCTGGTCGCGCAGTCCTGGCTGGGAGTGCCGGCTGCAGGGCCGTGCGGGTGGCCAAGACGTCCGGCGTTGCCCGGCCGGGACCGATGGTGCATGATTCGAGTTCGGACGTCCGAACTTCTATCAGCAGGGTGGTTGAACAGTGCACGACCAGGCCGAGCCCGCCGTCGCCCCGGCCCCCGTGTCGGACGCCGCCCCCGCGGTCCCGCCCGCCGCGCGGCCCTCGCACGGGCTGTGGCGCCTCCTCGGCCCGGCGTTCGTCGCCGCGATCGCGTACGTCGACCCCGGGAACGTCGCCGCGAACCTCACCGCGGGCGCGCGCTACGGCTACCTGCTGCTGTGGGTGCTCGTCGTCGCGAACGTCATGGCCGTGCTCGTGCAGTACCTCTCGGCCAAGCTCGGCATCGTCACCGGGCGCTCGCTGCCAGAGGTGCTGGGCGCGCGGCTCGGGCGCCGCACGCGCCTCGCGTACTGGGGGCAGGCCGAGGTCGTCGCGGCCGCGACCGACCTGGCCGAGGTGATCGGCGGCGCGATCGCGCTCAACCTGCTGTTCGGCGTGCCGCTCGTGGTCGGCGGGCTCATCACGGGCGTGATCTCGATGCTGATCCTCACGATCCAGCAGCGCCGCGGGCAGCGCGTGTTCGAGACCGTCATCACGACGATGCTCGCGGTGCTCACGGTCGGGTTCTGCGCCGGCCTGTTCTTCGGTCCGCCCGACCCGGTCGCGATGCTCGGCGGCCTCGTGCCGCGGTTCGACGGCGCCGACTCGGTGCTGCTCGCCGCGTCGATGCTCGGCGCGACCGTGATGCCCCACGCGATCTACCTGCACTCCTCGCTCGCGCGCGACCGGCACGTGCCGGACGGCGTCGTGGGCGCCGTCCGCCGTCGTCGCCTGCTCGTCGCGACCCGCTGGGACGTCGTCCTCGCGCTCGTCGTCGCGGGCGGCGTCAACGTCTCGATGCTGCTGCTCGCGGCCGCGAACCTGCCCGGGCGCGAGGGCACCGACACGATCGAGGGCGCGCACGCCGCGATCGCGGACACGCTCGGCCCTGCCGTCGCGGTCGTGTTCGCGGTCGGGCTGCTCGCGTCCGGTCTCGCGTCGACGTCGGTCGGCGCGTACGCCGGCTCCGAGATCATGGCGGGCCTGCTGCACGTGCGCGTCCCGCTGCTCGCGCGCCGCGTCGTGACGCTCGTGCCCGCGATCGTGCTGCTCGCGACGGGCGTCTCGCCCACGTGGCTGCTGGTCGTGAGCCAGGTGGTGCTGAGCTTCGGGATCCCGTTCGCGATGATCCCGCTCGTGCGGCTCACGCGCTCGCGCGAGCTCATGGGCGACGACCGGAACGCGACCGCGACCCAGGTCGCCGCGTGGGCCGTGGCCGGGATCATCGTCGCGCTCAACGCGACGCTGCTCTGGTTGACGTTCACCGCCTGAGCGACCATGGGCGCATGGACCAACGACTGCACTTCGTGACCCTCGCGACCCGCGACCTCGACGCGACCCGGAGCTTCTACGGCGCGCTCGGCTGGGTCTCGACGCTCGACGTCCCCGGCGAGATCGTGTTCTTCCAGGTCGCCCCGGGGACGCTGCTCGGGTTCTTCGACGCGGACAAGTTCGTCGAGGACCTCGCGGGCGCCGTGACGCACGCCGAGGTCTCGGGCGTGACCCTCGCGCACGACGTGGAGTCGCGGGACGACGTCGTCGCCGCGGTCGCGCAGATGGTGGCCGCGGGCGGCACCGTGCTCAAGGAGCCGCAGGACGGCGCGTTCGGCGGGATCTTCCACGCGCACGTCGCCGACCCGAACGGCGTCGTCTGGGAGGTCGCCCACAACCCGGGGTGGCGGATCGAGGACGACGGGCGCGTCGTCCTCGGCTGACGGGACTGTCGCCCGGGGCACCGCACCCTCTACGCTTCGTGCGGCGCGTCGGACCGGTGCGCCACAGGCACGCGTCGCATCGGCGCGCACGTGAGACGGAGACCCCATGGCGCACGGAACCCTCGGCTGGACGGTGCACGGCGACGGCCGCACCCTCGCCCCCGGAGCGGTCGTGGCCCCCGACGAGCGGCTGAGCTGGCCGCGCACGATCGGGATCGGCACGCAGCACGTCGTCGCGATGTTCGGCTCGACGTTCCTCGTGCCGCTGCTGACGGGCTTCTCGCCCGCGACCACGCTGTTCTTCTCGGCGATCGGGACCATCGGGTTCCTGCTCATCACGCGCAACCGCGTGCCGAGCTACCTCGGGTCGAGCTTCGCGTTCATCGCCCCCATCGGCGCCGCGACGGCGTCGGGCGGCCAGAGCGTGGCCGTGGGCGGGATCCTGGTGACCGGCCTCGTGCTCGCCGCGATCGGTCTCGTCGTGCACTTCGCGGGCGCCCGGTGGATCGACGTCCTCATGCCGCCCGTGGTGACCGGCACGATCGTCGCGCTCATCGGCCTCAACCTCGCGCCCGCGGCCTGGAACAACTTCCAACTCGCGCCCGTCACCGCGCTCGTGACGCTCGCGACGATCCTGCTCGTGTCGGTGCTGTTCCGCGGGATCCTCGGGCGGCTGTCGATCCTCGTCGGTGTCGCGGTCGGGTACGTCGTGGCCGTGCTCCAGGGCGAGGTCGACTTCACGGCGGTCGAGAAGGCCGCGTGGATCGGGTTCCCGGACTTCGTGACCCCGACGTTCGACGTGTCGGTCCTCGGGCTGTTCGTTCCCGTCGTGCTCGTGCTGATCGCCGAGAACGTCGGCCACGTGAAGTCGGTCGCCGCCATGACCGGTCGCAACCTCGACGCGTACACGGGTCGCGCGCTGTTCGCCGACGGCCTCGCGACGACGTTCGCGGGCATCGGCGGCGGCTCCGGCACCACCACGTACGCCGAGAACATCGGCGTCATGGCCGCGACGCGCGTGTACTCGACGGCGGCCTACTGGGTCGCCGGCGTCGTCGCGTTCGTGCTCGCGATGTGCCCCAAGTTCGGTGCGGCCGTCGCGACCGTCCCGCCGGGCGTGCTCGGCGGCGC
Organism: Sediminihabitans luteus; assembly: GCF_002797595.1. GTDB lineage: Bacteria > Actinomycetota > Actinomycetes > Actinomycetales > Cellulomonadaceae > Paraoerskovia > Paraoerskovia lutea. The sequence continues at coordinate 275,552 of NZ_PGFE01000003.1, read as the reverse complement.
GGCCACGATGCTATACGGCATGATCGGGATCCTCGGTGCGCGCATCTGGGTGCAGAACAAGGTCGACTTCTCGAGCCCGGTCAATCTCTCGACAGCCGCCGTGCCGCTCGTGGTCGGCATCGCGAACTTCACCTGGGTGGTCGGTGACGTGTCGTTCGAGGGCATCGCGCTCGGCACGGCCGCGACCCTCGTGATCTTCCACGGCATGGGCGCGATCGCGCGCTGGCGCGGCACGCACGAGGAGCCCGCGAGCCCGACGTCGCTGCCGGACGTGACGGTCGCCGACGCGCCCGACCCGAAGTAGACGCCCCGCCCCTCACCTCATCCACCCACCCCCTCGACGCGAGATAGAACCGAGCGCGCGAGATAGAACGTCCGACGTTTTAACTCGCGCGCTCAGCTCTATCTGGGGGGGCAGGACGCCGGCCGGTCAGGCATCGACCCGCTCGGCAGGTCGGGGCTCAGGGAGCCGGCCGGTCAGGCATCGACGCGACCGGGGTCTCAGCCGTCGACGCTCGTGATCTCGTTCGGGACCGACCCGAGCTCCGCCGTCCGCCAGACGTCGCCCGTGACCAGGTCGACCGCGTGCACGGCGCGCCCGGCCGGGTCGGTCACGTACGCGAGCTCGCCGCGCACGTGCAGCGCGGGGCGGGGCTGCTGCCAGTCGTCGGGCTCGGTCCAGGCGTCGACCACGTCGATGCTGCGCGTGATCTCTCCCGTGGCGGCGTCGATCACGTGCAGGGCGCCGTCGGTGCCGAGCACGAGCGCCTCGCCGTCCGGGCCACGGCCCAGCGAGCGGAACGAGTAGCTCGCGGGCAGGTCGACGAGGCGGAGGGTCGCGTCGCGCGTGTCGACGAGGGCCACGCGCTCGGGCCGCTCGAGCTCGGCGTCGGGGTCGCTCTTGTAGTCGCCGAGCACGATCGGCGACTCCTCGTGGCCGGCCTGGTTGCCCATGCGCCCGTAGGCGTCAGGGCTCGCGACCTTGCGGATCGTGTCGCCGCTGACCACGAGCATGCCGTCCTGGCAGCCGACGACGACGGTCTCGTCGGCCGCGACCGCCTCGCCGTGCACGCCGGGGCAGGTCTCGTCGCGGGCGACCTCGGCCCCCTCGGCGTCGAGCAGCACGATCCCGGTGCGCTCCTCCTCGGTGCCGAGGGTCAGCACGAGCGAGCCGTCCTCGCGCTCGACCGCGACGCCGTGGTGCGCGTGCTCGGCCTCGACGAGGTCGGCCTCGTCGGGCCCGTGCGCGACGTGGTCGGCGTCGACGACCCGGACCTCGCCCGTGCCGTCGTCGAAGAACGCCGTGCGCCCGCCGTGCACGACGACGTGCCCGGGCTTCTCGGCCGGGTACGTGACGTCGGTCAGGGCCGGGTCGCTCACGTAGTGGTGCGCGTGGTCGCCGTGCGCCTCGCTCCACGTGCCGACGTCGAGCAGGCGGAACCCGCCCTCGGTCGAGACGGCGACGTGGCGGCCGTCGCCCGCGGGGTTGACGCGCACGAACCCGTCGACCGCGACGTCGCCCACGGGCTCGAGCGTCTCGGCGTCGAGCACGGTGACCCCGTGGTCGTCGGTGAGCACGAGGCGGGGCGTGCGGGCCGCGGCCTCGCGGACGTCGCCGCCCGCGCTCGCGGTGTCGGACGCCGTCGCTCCGGTCACTGCGGGGTCGTCGGCGCCTGCTCCGGCGAGGTCGGCGCACGCGCTGAGCAGCAGCGTGACGACCGCCGCGAGCCCGCCGGCGAGCACGGTCCGCTCGCGGGCCGTGGTGGCGGACGGCGTCCGCGGGCCGTCGAGGTCGGGCGCCGTCCCGGGGGTGGTGCCATGCGTCGTGCCGGGCGTCGCGGGGCTGTTTTGGGATGTGCTCATGGGTGTCCGGGGGCGTGCGCGCAGCGCGACGATCCCCCTGCTCCTTCTCTGTCGAGCGGTCGGTGGCGCGCCGCCGCGGTCGGCGCACGCAGGACACTAGCAGAGAATGAGAATGATTACCGTTAAAAAGTGGAGGCAATGCGAAGGTCGAGCTGCTGGGCGGCAGCGGGACGCCGCGAGGTGGGCGGCAGCGGGACGCCGCGAGATAGAACTGAGCGCGCGAGATAGAACGTCCGACGTTCTATCTCGCGCGCTCGGTTCTATCTCGGCGAAGAGGCGCGCCCGGCGACGGGGCCGACCGGCGACGGGGCCGACCGGCGACGGGGGCCGACCGGCGACGAGGCGGGCCGGCGACGAGGCCCCGCGAGGGGAGGGTCAGGCGCGCAGGATCAGCGCGTCGCCCTGGCCGCCGCCGCCGCACAGCGCCGCGACGCCGAGCCCGCCGCCGCGCCGCGACAGCGCGAGCGCGAGGTGCAGCGCGAGCCGCGCGCCCGACGCCCCCACGGGGTGCCCGAGCGCGATCGCGCCGCCGTCGGCGTTGACGAGCGCCTCGTCGACCCCGAGGTCCTGCACCGACTGCAGCGCGACCGCCGCGAAGGCCTCGTTGATCTCGACCAGGTCGAGCTCGTCGACCGTGACGCCCTCGCGCTCGACGGCCTGCGCGATCGCTCGTGCGGGCTGCGAGTGCAGCGAGTTGTCCGGCCCCGCGGTCTGCCCGGCCGAGCGGATCTCGGCGAGCCACTCGAGCCCCTGCGCCCGCGCCCAGGCCTTGCTCGCGACGACGACCGCGGCCGCGCCGTCCGACAGCGGGGACGACGAGCCGGCGGTGATGGTCCCGTCCGGGACGAACGCGGGACGCAGCCCGGCGAGGGTCTCGACGGTGGTGCCGGGACGGATGCCCTCGTCGTCCGCGACGACGACGGGCTCGCCGCGGCGCTGGGGCACGCTCACGGGCGCGATCTCGTCCGCGAGCCGGCCCGCCTCGTGGGCCGCGGCGGCGAGCGTGTGCGAGCGGGCCGCGAACGCGTCCTGCTCGGGGCGCCCGATCTCGCGCGTCGCGCAGCCGCGGTCGGTCGCCTCGCCCATGAGCTGACCGTCGAACGGGTCGCGCAGGCCGTCGTGCGTGAGCGAGTCGGCCATGGTCACGTCGCCGAACGCGTGCCCGTCCCGCGAGCCGAGCAGCAGGTGCGGGGCGTTGGTCATCGACTCCTGGCCGCCCGCGACCACGACCTGCGCCTCGCCGGTGCGCACGAGGCGCGCGGCGTCGATGATCGCCGTGAGGCCCGACAGGCACAGCTTGTTGACGGTCGTCGCGGGCACGTCCCAGCCGATCCCGGCCGCGATCGCGGCCTGGCGTGCGGGCCCCTGCCCGGCCCCGGCCTGGATGACCTGGCCCATGATCACGGCGTCGACGTCGGACGCCGCGACGCCCGCCGCGTCGAGCGCGCCCCGGATCGCGTGCGCGCCCAGCGCGGTCGCGCTCAGCGACGCGAGCGCGCCGCGGAACCGGGTGAACGGGGTGCGGGCGCCGTGCAGGAGCACGGGGGTCGTGGCGTCGTCCGCGTCGTGGCGGTCGGTCGTGGCGCTGGTCATGGGGTGCCTCTCGGTCGCCCGGCCGCGCCGGGGTGGTCGAAACGACCCCGGCGCGGTGAGGAGGGCACCTCGCGCGCCGGGGCCGGGGAGCGTCGTCCTGCCGGACGACGCGGGGTCGGGCCCGCCGTCAGGGCCCGGCCTGGTCAGACGAAGGCGGACATGCCCGTGATGTCGCGGCCGACGATGAGCGCCTGGACGCTCTCGGTGCCCTCGTAGGTGTGCAGCGCCTCGATGTCGGCGAAGTGCCGGGCGACGCGGTTGGCGAGCAGGATCCCGTTGCCGCCGAGCATGTCGCGCGCGACCGCCGCGATCTCGCGGGCGCCGCGCGTGCACGTGTACTTGGTGAGCGACGCCTGCGGGCCGGTCAGGGTGCCGTCGGCCTCGAGCTCGGTCATCGCGGCGACGAGCAGCTGCATCTGGGTCAGCGTGCTCAGCATGCGCGTGAGCCGCTCCTGGATCATCTGGCTCTTGGCGAGCGGGCGCCCGAACTGCGTGCGGGTGCCCGCGTACGCGACGGCGGTCTCGTAGCACGCGACCGCGTGGCCGACCGCGGCCCAGGCCACGGCGAGGCGCGTCGCGCCGAGCACGCGCGAGGTGTCCTTGAACGAGCGGGCGCCCGGCAGGGCGTTCTCGGCGGGGACGAACACGTCGGTCAGGACGATGTGCGCCTGGTGGATCGCGCGCAGCGCGACCTTGCCCTCGATGACGGTCGCGTCGTAGCCGGGGGAGTCCTGCGGCACGAGGTAGCCGTGCACCTGGCCGTCGCCGTCCTCGCCGACCCAGCGGGCCCACACGACCGAGACGTCCGAGTTCGCGCCCGCACCGATCCACTTCTTGGCGCCGTTGAGGACGAACCCGCCCTCGACGCTCGTCGCGGTCGTCTCGAGCGAGACCGAGTCGGAGCCGTGCGTCGGCTCGGTCAGCGCGAACGCCGCGAGCTTCTCGCCGCGTGCGAGGGGCTCGGCCCAGGTGGCCTTCTGCTCGTCGGAGCCGAGCAGCATGATCGAGCGCAGCGCGAGCCCGCCCTGCACGCCGCAGATCGTCGAGACCGAGCCGTCGCCGCGCGACATCTCCATCGCGGCGAGGCCCGCGGCGAGCGGGCTGAGGGCCGGGCGGCCGGGCACGTCGACCGACTCGCGCAGGAAGTCGAGCTCGCCCATGCGTGCGACGAGCGGGTAGGGCACCTCGGCGCGCTCCCAGTACCCGTCGATCACGGGCAGCACCTCGTCCTGCACGAACGTGCGGACCGCGAGCTGGTGGGCGCGGTCCGCCTCGGTCGCGCGGCGGAAGGCCCCCGCGTAGTCGATGTCGAGCGGTGCGGAGAGGCCGTAGTCGGGCTCGGTGAGCCGCTCCTGCGGGGTGGTGGTGCGCTCGACGGACTCGATGGCCATGAGGGTTTCTCCCTGTCGCTGGGGTGCCGACGACTGCGGCGGTCCTTCCATCGTGCGCGCGATTGAGTCTCACGTCAAGATACGCAGTCTCATGCGATGGGGAGAGGGTGGACATCCCTCGCGCACCGGACGCCGCTTCGCTACGGTGTGGCTCGTCGCCGCAGGGCGGCGACCGCACGCCCGGAGTCGCGCGTGCGCAGGTCCCGGGCGACGGAGCCCGGCCGATGCAAGGGGGCACCATGCACGGAACCACGCTGCCTGAAACGACAACACTGCCTGAGACGGCCACACTGACTGACACGGTCACACCGCCTGAGACGACAACACCGCCCGCACGCGAGCACCGCACCTCGCGACGACCCTCCCGCGGCGCGGTCTTCCTGGCCGCGGGCGCCGTCGCGGTCACGGGCGTCGTCGGCGGCAGCGCCACGGCCGACGTCCGCTCGAGCGCGAGCTGGGGCTACTCGCAGGACATCAACCGGGCCTACCAGGTCATGGTCTGCGACACGCTCGGCGACTCGCGCGCGGTCTACGCCGAGTACACGCGCGTCGGCTACGCGGGCCAGTGGCGGTTCGACGACCGCAACGGCGCCAACAACGCGTGCGCGTACTCGGGCTACCAGACGCCCATCGGCAAGCACCGCGTCGGCCGCGACCAGCCGCTCCTGCCCGACAACCACGGGCCCTGGGTCTACGCCAAGTGATTCAGGTCCGCTCGCTCGGCGTCGTGCGGGGCGACGTGACCGTCCTCGCGGAGACCTCGTTCGAGGTCCCCGACGGGACGGTCACGGCGCTCGTCGGCCCCTCGGGCTCGGGCAAGTCGACGCTCGTGCGCTGCCTCGCCGGTCTCGCCGCACCGACGACGGGCACGGTCCTCGTCGACGGCGTCGACGTCGCGCGGCTCGGCGCGGCCGCGCAGGCCGCGTTCCGGCGCGACATGCTCGGGCTGGTCTTCCAGGACCCCGAGCTGCTCGACGAGCTCACCGCGGCCGAGAACGTCGCCCTGCCACGCCTCGTCGCCGGCGCACCGCGTCGCACCGCCCTCGAGGCGGCGCGCGCGGCGCTCGCGGTCGTCGGGTGCGAGCATCTCGCGGGCCTGAGGCCGGGCACGTTCTCGCGCGGCGAGGCCCAGCGCGTCGCGCTCGCCCGTGCGCTGGCGACGCCCGGGCGCAGCGTCGTGGCCGACGAGCCGACGGCCTCGCTCGACCGCACCAACGGGAGGCTCGTCGTCGACCTCCTGGTGCGGCACGCGCGCGAGCACGGCGCCGCGACGCTCGTCGCGACGCACGACCCCGAGGTGGTCGAACGCTGCGACGCCGTGGTCGACCTGCGCGCCGGGGCGGCGGTCGTCGGGTGACCCGCACGCTCCTCGCGCTCGCGGCGCGTGGCGCGACGACGCGCGACCTCGCGCACCGGTGGCGTCAGGTCAGCGTGCTCGTCGGGTCGCTGCTCGCGACGCTCGCGATCCTCGCCGCGACGGCGTTCGTGGTCGCGGCGCACGGCGCGCAGACCCGGGCCGACGCCCGCACCCCCGTCGTCACGGCCGACGGCACGGGCGCACCCCTGCGCATGGTCGAGCGCGGCACGGTGTGGGACCGGCGGCAGTTCCCGGTCGTGTGGCTCGAGGCGTCGGACGGCGCAGGCGACGTCCCCCTGCCGCCCGGTCTCGCCGCGCTGCCCGCGCCCGGCACGGTCGCGGCGTCGCCCGCGATGCTCGACGCGGGCGTGCTCGACGGCCTCGACCTCGTCGCGTCACCCGTGGGGACGGGGGCGCGCGGCGCGATCGGCGACGAAGGCCTGCGCGCGTCGTCCGAGATGCTCGCCTACGCGGTGCCCGCGCCCGGGCGGGGTCTCGGCAAGGGAGGGTCCGTCGTCGGGGTCACGGGGTTCGGGCCCGACGCCGCGGGTGTCGGCACGCTCCAGGGCTGGGAGACCGAGCCCGAGACCGCACCCGTCGCCTGGGTCGTGACGTTCGCGCTGCTCACGCTCGTGCTGCCGGGCCTCGTGCTGCTCGTGGGCTGCGCGAGCTCGGCCTCGGCGTACCGGGGTGGGCGCGCGGCGACGCTGCGCGTGCTCGGGCTGTCGCCGGGTCAGGTGCGCGCCGTCGGGGGTGTCGAGACGCTGCTCGTCGCGGTGCCCGGCGTGCTGCTCGGCGTGCTCGCGTGGATCGCTCTCGCCCCTGGGCGCTCGTTCCCGGGCGGCGAGCTCGTGCTCCTGCCGGGTGCGCTCGTGCTCCCGGCCGGCGCGGTCGCGGTCTGCGCGGTCGCCGTCGCGGGCGTCGCGGGGGTCGTCGGTGCCCTGCCCGCCCGGCCTGCCGCGCGCACGACCGGGGCGCTGACCTCCGCGCTGCGCGCCCGTGCCGGCTCGGGCCGCGCGGGCCTCGTGCTGCTCGGCGCGGGCTTCGCGGTGATGGTCGCGTCCCGCTCGACCGCGGGCGAGCTCGCGTACCTGGTCAACGGCGTGGGCCTGATCGCGACCGCGGTCGGGCTGCCGCTCGCGATGCCGTGGTTCGTGCGCGCGGTCGGGGCCGCCGTCTCACGCTCCGACCGACCCGAGGCGTGGCTCGCCGGACGTCGCCTGGTGCACTCGCCGGTCGCCCTGGCCCGGCCCGGGGTCGCGATCGCCCTGCTCGTGTTCCTGCTCGGGGCCGCGACGTCGGTGGTGCGCGACGCGGCGGACGTCGAGGGCTCGGGCACCGTCGTGGCGAACTGGCGCGACCCACGGCCGGGGGACCTCGCAGCGGTGCACGACCGCCTCGGGGTCGGGTCGCCCGGCGCGGGCGGTTTCGCCGTGGCGATGCGGTCGGACCGCGGCGCGACCCTGCACGTCGCGACCTGCGACGACGCGGCGCGCCTCGCGGGCCTCCCGGACTGCTCGGTCGTGGTCGGCGGCCCGGAGGCCGCGCTCGCCCGGGCCGCCGAGCGCGTGGGCGCGCTCGACGCGACCGTCGGCGACCCGCCCGAGCTGACGGACGCGGGCGCCTGGGACGTGGTCTACACGCTCGGGCCGGGCCAGCGGGTCGAGGACGTCGAGGCGGCGTTCGCCGGACTGCCCGCGGCCAACGTCGGCTCCGACATCGCGCTGCGACCGCCCGCGGCGATGGCGCTGGTCGGCCCCGCGATCCTCATGGCCGCGGGCCTGCTGCTCGCCGCCGCACTGCACGCGTTCGGGAACCGGTCGATCGGGCAGTCCGCGGACGACGGCCGGCTCCTGACCGTCGCGGGGATGACCGTGCGGCAGGTGCGCCGCATGCACCGCCGCACGCTCCTCGCGCCCGTGGTCGTCACGGTGCCGGTCGCGACCGGGGCGGCGGTCGTCGAGGCGTGGGCCATGACGTCGGTCGAGCTCACGCAGGTCGTGGTCGCGCCGCTCGTGGTGCAGGGCCTCGTCACGATCGGTGCGACCGCGCTCGTGGCGCTCGGTGTCGCGAGGTTCCAGCTGCGGCTGCTCGCGGCCGCGACCCGCTGAGCCGGCCTCAGGCCAGCGCGTCGCGGACGGCGCGGGCGACGTCGTCCGCGGTCGCGTCGTCCGCGGCCTCGACCACGGCCACGACGACGCGGGGGCGCCCCGCGGGAATGTCGCCGGTCGGGGTGACCGGTTCGCGTTCCGTCCCTCCGGGCGCGGTGCTCGCGGGCACGGAGTCCTCGGCCGCGGGGCCCGCGGCGCGCGCCGCCGCCCGGCGCAGGTCGCCGAACGCGTCCTCGAGCGCGGGGCGCATGTCGCGCTCGGGGTCGCGCAGCCACCGGCGCAGGATCGCGTTGTGGACCGCGACGACGGACGCCGCGAACGCGACCGAGGCGGTGTCGTTGTGCGGCCCCTCGGGCAGGCGTCCGCGCAGGTAGCGCGTGAACGCGCGCTCGTAGCGGTGGGTCGTGACGAGCTCGCGGTCGCGCAGCGCCGGGACCTGCTGGAGCAGCGCGTGACGGGCCCGGGAGATCCGCGGCTGGCTCACGTGGTGGTCGAACACGAGGCGGGCCGCGCGGCAGACCTCGACGAGCGGGTCGGCGGTGGACCGTGCGTCGCGGGACTCGGCGAGCAGCACGACCACGTCGTCGAGCAGCACCTCGTGGTCGGCGAAGACCACGTCCTCCTTGGACCCGTAGCGACGGAAGAACGTCGCGCGCGAGATGTTCGCGGCGTCGGCGATCTCCTCGACCGTCGTGCGCTCGTAGCCCTGACGGGTGAACAGCTCGATCGCGGCGTCGACGGCCTCGTGGTGCGCGCGGGTGGGGGTCATGCTCCGGACCGTACACGCCGTCTCACCGGCCGGTCACCGGTCTGAGACCGAGTGTCACCCCATCGTGACGTTCGCCCGGGGCGACGACGGGGACCCGCCCCGGGGCCGACGACGGGCGCGACACGACGGTCACCTCACGGGGCGACGAGCTCCCCGCACGCGAGCTCGACGTCGAGGCGGTTGCCCGGGGGTGCGAGCGGGCACGCCCACGCCGGGTCGTACGCGCACGACGGGTTGTAGGCGAAGTTCAGGTCGAGCACGAGCGTCTCGCGCGCCCCGGGCCCGAGGTCGGCGCCCTTGACCGTGTCGAGCAGGTAGCGCCCGCCGCCGTAGGTGCGCGGCCCCGCACCGGCGTCCTTGACGGGCACGAACAGCCCGCCGCCGTACGAGCGCAGCGCCCACACGTCGAGCGAGCCGAGGCCGTCCAGCGCGACCCGTCCGACCCGCTCGAACGGGACGACGCCGTCGGTGCCCGTGGGCACGTCGAGGCGGGCCGCGCCGTCGGCGTCGTCGGGCACGGGGTCGATCCCGACCTCGAAGCGCATCGCCGGGTCGTACGCGCCCACGGGCACGCCCCGGAACGCGGGCCGGTCCGTGGCCAGGACCGGGGTCGCGGGGTGGTGCGCGAGCATGTCGTCGCGCCCCGCGACCCAGTGCGCGTGGGCCGACGCCGGGTCGGTCGCCGCGATCTCGCGGACCGCCGCGTACAGCGCGTGCGTGCGCCGACGCCAGTCGGTGACGTGCAGCTCGGGGATCATGCGTGCCTCCTCGTGACGCACGAAGACCCCGCCCGGGGGAGGTGGGCGGGGCCTTCGGTCGATCGGCTCAGTGCTTGAAGGCGTCCTTGGCCTTCTCGCCAGCCTGCTTGACGTCGGCAGAGGCCTGGTCGGCCTTGCCCTCGGCCTCGAGGCGCTCGTTGTCGGTCACCTTGCCGGTGCCCTCCTTGAGCTTCCCCTTGGCGTCCTCCGCGGCGTTCGAGATCTTGTCTCCGAGTCCCATGAGAGCTCCTTCCGTTGACGTGCCAGGACCGTAGGCACGTCGCGCGGTGCTCGCACGTCGGGGCGGGTGATCCGCAGGATCCTGCGGATCGCGCGGCGTCCCGGCGGGGCACTTCAGCGCCGAGGGTCGCGCCGTGCCGGGTCATGTCGTTCAGGGTCGCGCCGCGCAGGGTCATGGCGCGCAGGGTCGTTGCGCGCGTCCCGTTCGCGCTGCAGCAGGCGCACCTCGCGCAGCGCGATCCCCGCGCACAGCAGGCACGGCACCCACGCCCACGGGTGCCCGCGCAGCACCCCGAGCAGCAGCGCGACGAGCGCGAGCACCCCGCAGCCGAGAACGGTCGCGAGGCTGTCCCAGCGCACCCCGAGCATCAGGCGCCCCGGTGGCGGGTCACGGCGTCCTCGAACACGTCGACGTCGACGTCGAACTGCGTGCCGGGCAGCGGCCAGTGCAGCACGACCTCGTCGATGCCCGCCTCGGCGTAGCGCCCGAGCGCGTCGTCGAACGCGTCGGCCGACGCGAACCACGGGTCGGGCGTGAACCCGGTCAGGAGCACCGTGCGCAGCGGGTCCCGCGCGGCGTCGCCCCCGGCGACCTCCGGACCGTCATGGGAAGTGACCTCCCGTAGCCGGGCCACCTGGGCCGCGACCGCATCGGACGACGCGACCGGGCTCGCGTCGTCCGGCAACCCGGGCGCACCCGTGGTCACCCAGCCCTGCCCGTGCCGCGCAGCGAGGCGCATGCCGCGCGGGCCGTTGCCCGCGACCACGAACGGCAGCCGCGGGGACTGCACGCAGCCCGGGATCGTGCGGGCCTCGTGCGCCGAGTAGTAGGTGCCGTCCGACGTGACGGCCGGGGTGGTCAGGAGCCGGTCGAGCAGCTCGACGAACTCCTCGAACCGTTCGGTGCGCTCGCGCAGCGGCCAGGCCGGCCCGCCCAGCACGGTCGCGTCGAAGCCGGACGACGTGCCCGCGCCGATCCCGAGCGTGACGCGGCCGCCCGAGACGTCGTCGAGCGTCATGAGGTCCTTGGCGAGCGTGACCGGCTCACGGAAGTTCGGCGAGGTCACGAGCGTGCCGAGCCGCAGCGTCGTCGTCGCGACCGCGGCCGCCGTGAGCAGGGGGACCGCGCCGAACCACGGGCCGTCGCGGAACGTGCGCCACGAGAGGTGGTCGTACGTGTACGCCGTGCCGAACCCGAGCTGCTCGGCGCGCTCCCACACGGCCCGGCCCTGCGACCACGGGTGCACGGGGAGGATCACGGTGCTGATCTGCGGGCTGCCTGACGCGCTCATGCGACCGAGCCTACGGCCGTCCTCCCGACGAGGGGCGTGCCCCGGGGTACCCGTACCGGCCGAGCGAGCGGTCGGCGACGACCGCGACCACGAGCAGCACCGCGACGACGAGCATGAACGCGCCCAGGTCGTGCAGCCCTGCGGTCGTCGCGCCGTCGGCGTAGAACGCGGCGTTGGTCGCGGCGGCGACCATGGCGCCCAGGTACATGAAGGTGCGCAGCAACCCGGCCGAGGAGCCCATCCGGTCGGGGTCGGCCTGCGCGTACAGCGCGTTCTGGTTCGCGAGCCCGTTGAGGCCCTGCGGCACACCGAGCAGCACGCCCACGCCCACGAGCGCGCCCACCGGGCTCGACCCGGTCAGCAGCAGGATGCTCGCGCATGCCGCGACGAGCGTGACCGATCCCGCCACGAGCTTGCCGCGCACCCCCGGGCGACGTCCGACCAGCACCGTGACGGCGATCGCCGAGAGCGACATGGGCAGCATGAGCAGGCCCGCGTGCGCGGGGGTCATGCCGCGACCGTCCTCGAGCCACTGCGTGAACCCGTACATGAACCCGTACGACACCGTGTACGCGAGCACCTGGCGGCCGTACGTCGCGAGGAGTGGGCCGTTGCCGCGCAGCACCCGCAGGTCGAGGAACGGCTCGTCGACGTGCCGCTCGCGCCGCACGAACCCGAGCGCCGCGATCCCCGCGAGGGCGAGCAGCCACCACTGCGCGAGGCCAGGGTCCATGAGGAACAGCAGGAACGTCGTCAGCGTCGCGGCGAACCAGGCCATGCCGACGACGTCGACCCGCACCGGCGGGTCGTCCGCGGTGCGGCGTGGGCGCCGGGGCAGGCGCAGCGCACCGAGCGCGAGGCACGCGAGCGACAGCGGCACGTTGATCGCGAAGATCAGGTGCCAGCCGCCCAGGCCGATCAGCACGCCCCCGAGCGTCGGGCCGATCACCGCGACGACCTGGTTCGCGATCGACAGCGCCGCGAGGATCCCCGCGGGGCTGCGCATCCCGGTGCGGTCCGACTCGGTCCGCAGCAGCGACATCGACGCGGGGTACGCGGCGGACGTGCCGAACCCGAGCAGCACGCGCGACGCGATCAGCACACCGAGCGTCGGGGCGACCACGCCCAGCAGCCCCGCGAACCCCACGAGCCCCGTCCCGATCAGGTACAGCGGGCGCGGCCCGAACGCGTCCACGAGCCGCCCGATCACGGGCTGCCCGATCGCGGTCGCGAGGTAGAGCGCCGAGACGAGCCACGCGGTCTCGGACGGCGGCGCCCCGAACGCCTGCCCGATCGGGATCAGCGCGACCGCGAGCATCGACGAGTTGATCGGGTTGAGGATCGACCCGAGGATCATCGGCGCGATCAGCCGGCGGTCGAACCCCGGCCGTGCGTCCCGCCCGGTGCCGGCCGTCACGGCACCTCCCGGGGCGCGGACGCGACGTCGTCCAGGATCGTCGCGGCCAGGACGACGGCCCGCAGCTCGTCGTCGGTGCACCGCGCGCGCAGCGCCGCGGCGAGCCACTCGCCGCGCGTCGCACGGCCTCCCTGGTAGCGCGCGCGGCCCTCGTCGGTGAGCGAGACGAGCAGGCGACGGCCGTCGTGCGGGTCCGGGTGCCGGACGACGAGGCCGGCCTTCTCGAGCGACGCGACCGTCGCGGCGGCGGACTGGGGGCGGATCCGCTCGGCCGCGGCGAGGGCGCTCGCGGTCGCCGGGCCGTCCTTGGCGAGGCGGCTGAGCAGTGCCGTCTGCGAGGGCGTGACCTCGTCGGCCGAGAGCTCGAGCAGGCGGCGGCGCAGCCGGGACAGGGCGGTGCGGACGTCGGTCGCGGCGCGCACGGGGAGGTCGGTCACGGCGTCCACCGTAGAACTTCTCAGTCTCAACTGTCCAGTCATGACTGCCGATCTGGACGGCGGTCGGCCGCGGCACCGCTGGACCGTGGCACGGCGGCACCGTGGCACGCTTGACGCATGACAGACCTCCGCATCTTCACCGAGCCGCAGCAGGGCGCCACCTACGACGACCTCCTCGCGGTGGCCCGCGCGACCGAGGACCTCGGCTTCGACGCGTTCTTCCGCTCCGACCACTACCTCGCGATGGGCGGCGACGGCGGTGCGGGCCCGACCGACGCGTGGACGACGCTCGCGGGCCTGGCGCGGGACACCGAGCGCGTTCGCCTGGGCACGCTCGTGTCGTCCGTGACGTACCGCACGCCCGGGATCCTCGCGATCCAGGTCGCGAACGTCGACCAGATGTCGGGCGGGCGCGTCGAGCTCGGGCTCGGCACCGGCTGGTTCGAGCGCGAGCACACCGCGTACGGGATCCCGTTCCCCGACAAGCGGTTCGGGATGCTCGAGGAGCAGCTCGAGATCGTCACGGGTCTCTGGGGCACGCCGCGCGGCGAGACGTACGACTTCGCGGGCGAGCACTACACGCTCGTCGACTCGCCGGCCCTGCCCAAGCCCGTCCAGCCGCGCGTCCCCGTGATCGTCGGTGGCCTCGGTCCGCGCCGCACGCCCGCGATCGCGGCCCGGTACGCGACCGAGTTCAACGCCACGTTCCCCGAGCTCGACGCGCTCGGCGGCCACCTCGACCGCGTGCGCGAGGCGTGCGAGGCCGTGGGCAGGCCCGCCGACGACCTCGACTACTCGGCGGTCTTCGTGCTGTGCGTGGGCAAGGACGAGGCCGAGTTCCGACGCCGCGCCGAGGCGATCGGGCGCGAGCCCGCCGAGCTGCGCGAGCACGGGATCGCGGGCACCGTCGCGGAGGCGGCCGACACCCTCGCACGCGTCGCGGCCGAGGGCCTCGACCGGGTCTACCTGCAGGTGCTCGACCTGGCCGACCTCGACCACCTCGAGCTCGTGGCGCGCGAGGTCGGCACCCAGCTCGACTGACCGACGCCCGGCAGGGTCTCACCGGCGCGTCAGCGCAGGTCGAGGCCCAGCGTCGTGCCGCCCGACGGCTCGAGCCGCGCGAACCCGAGGTGCTCGTAGAAGCCGATCGCGCGCAGGTTCGTCGCGGAGACCCCCAGGTGCACCCCCGGCACGCCGCGCTCGCGCAGCGCGCCGAACAGCGTCTCGAGCAGACGACGGCCCGCGCCGCCGCCCTGCGCCTGCGGCAGGAGGTCGACGTGCAGGTGCGCGGGGTGCTCCGCGAGCCACGGCTGCGCCGTGCGCCAGGGGGAGTGGATCTGCCGCACGAGCCCGGCGTCGGGGGAGCCGTCCGGGAACGCGTCGGGGCCGTACCGCTCGCGCAGGGGCGGCCACCACTCGCGCTCGAGCCGGTCCTCGAAGCTCGCGGTGTCGGCCGTGCCGACGACGTAGCCCACCGGGACGTCGTCCGCGTCGACGAGTACGAACGCGAGGTCCGGCTCGAGCGCGAGGTAGGCGCCGAGGTAGACCTCGCCGAGCAGGCGCGGGTCGGCGAACGTGCCGGTCGCGTCGTCGCCGTCGGCGCCCGTGCGCAGGCAGATCTCGTACAGGCGGTCGACCTCGCGCGGGTCGTGCGTGCGCGCGGGACGGATGCGGGGTGCGGGCATGGCGGGGCGGTCTCCGGACGGGACGGTGGGGCGGGTCAGCCCGCGGCGGGGGCCTCGGACGCCGTCGGCGTGGGCGTGGGCACGTGACGCGGCGTGATCGCGTCGGCCGGGTGGCAGCCCGCGGGCGCGACGAGCGGGGTCTTGGCCTCGAGCGGCACGACGTCCTCGGGCACGAACTCTTCGAAGTCGCCCCCGATCGCGACGCTCACGGTCGGCTCGGCGCGGTCGTCGAGCACCACGGCCGACTCCTCGAACTGCGCGGCGAGCGTGTACGCCGCGGCCAGGCCCTCGACGTTGGTCGAGATCTCGACGTAGTCGAGGCTCTGGCTCGCGTTGCTCACGTCGACCACGTCGAACCCGCGGTCGGCGAGCACGTCGCCCACGATGCCTGCGAGCCCGAGCCGGTCGCTCGCGTTGACGACCTCGACCTTGACGTCCGGGTAGGGCACGGGCAGCGCGTCCTCGGGCGGGCACACGACCACGGCGGAGTCGATGGCCGACGGCGCGGTGTAGAACTCGCGCTCGAACGGCGACTTGATCGCCCCGGTGTAGACGGCGAGCGCGCCGACGCCGACCACGGCCAGGAGCGCGATTATGACGCCGAACACGACGGCCTGCCGCTCGTGCTCGTGCCTGCGTCGGAGCGCGCGGGCACGCTGGGGATCGGGGGATGTCACGCGAGCAACCTACTAGACCGCGGGGTCGTCGACCGTCAGGACGCGGGCGTGCAGCACGGGTCGCTGCTGCAGGGCGGCCCGCATGGCCCGGTGCAGGCCGTCCTCGAGGTACAGCTCGCCGCGGTACTCGACCACGTGCGCGAACAGGTCCCCGAAGAACGTCGAGTCCTCCGAGAGCAGGTTGTCGAGGTGCAGGATCCGCTTGGTCGTCACGAGCTCGTCGAGCCGCACCTGGCGCGGCGGCACGGTCGACCAGTCCTTCGGGGACTCGAGGCCGTGCTCCGGGTACGGTCGGCCCTCCCCGACGGTCTTGAAGATCATGGCGGCCATCCTAGGCGAGCCGCTGCTCCTCGCACCGGGACGGTCACCCCGTGGCCAGGTCGCGGCGTCGGAACCCGACGAACGACCCCGCGAGGAGCGCCACGGCGACCACGACGAGCACCGCGAGGGGCCACCATGCGGCGTCCGCGTCCGCGAGGGTCGGCACGCTCGCGAACGGCGAGACGTGCACGGCCCACGACGGCAGGTCGAGGAGCGGGCCGAACATCCCGACCACGAACGCGTACGCGAGCAGGGCCCAGCCGAGCTGCACGAGCCGGCCCAGCACCCCGAACGCGAGCGCGCTCACGCCCACGAGCACCGCGACGGCCGGAAGGTACAGGAGCGTCGCGACGAGGATCTCGCCCAGCGCGCCGACCTCGCGACCCACCGCGACCTCGCCGAGGCCCAGCGACAGTCCCGCGCCCGCGAGCAGCACGAGCGTGCCGATCCCGGTGACCGCGAGGTGCGCCCCGAGCCAGCGGCTGCGCGAGACGGGGGCCACGAGCAGCGGCTCGGCGCGGCCCGAGGTCTCCTCGCCGTGCGCGCGCAGGAACGACGCGAGGGCCCACGCACCCACGCCGACCGCGAGGAACAGCACCATGACCGCGTCGAAGGCGTCGAGCACCTGGTCGGGACCGCCGAAGATCTCGGCCGCGAGCGCGTTGTCCTCGACCATCGCCGTGATGTCGTCCATCTGGTTCGCGAACGTCCCCGTCGCGAGCCCGAGCACCGCGATGCCCGAGCCCCACGCGACGACCGAGGCGCGCTGCTGGCGCCACGCGAGCGCGAACGGGCTGCGCAGCCCCGGGCGGGCGTCGGCCCGGCCCGGGCGCACGGGCACGAGCCCCGCGCCGAGGTCGCGCCGCGCGGTGAGCCGCACCGCGACGAGCAGGAGCACGACGACGAGCACGACCGGGAGCGCGAGCGGCCACCAGCGCAGGTCGACGTAGGGCCGCGTCTGCTGCGTCCAGGCGAGCGGCGAGAGCCACGAGACCCACGAGCCGTGCTCGGCCTGGACGTCGCCGATCGCGCGCAGCAGGTAGGCGAGGCCGAGCACCGCGAACGCGGCGCCCGAGGCGGCGCGCGCGTGCTCGGTGACCTGCGACGTCACGCTCGCCACGGCCGCGAACACGAGGCCCGTGAGGGCGACGCCGAGGCAGAGCGCGACCGTGTCGGGGACGGTGATGCCCGAGTCCTCGACGCTCGCGCCGCCGACCAGGAGCATCACGAGGCTCAGCACGCCGACCGCGAGGTTCGCGACGACCGCGGTGCAGAACGCGGCGAGGCCGGGCGCGCGACGTCCGACGACGCCGGCCCGCACGAGCTCGGCGCGCCCCGTCTCCTCCTCGGCGCGGGTGTGCCGCACCACGAGCAGCACGTTCATGATCGCGACGGCCGCCACGACCCAGAGCGTGAACTCGTTCGCGACCATCGCCCCGAGCGTGTAGTCGTCGGTGCCGTACCCGGGGCCGGTCATCATGATCGCGGCGGGGCTCGAGACGAGGTTCGCGCGCACCTGCCGGTCGGACGCGGTCGGGTAGACCGCGCCGAGCGCGACCGTCGCGTACAGGAACATCACGGACACCGAGAGCGCCCACACGGGGATGCGGACGCGGTCGCGTCGCACGAAGAACCGGGTGAGCGTGAGCGCCCCGGCGGTCGTCGGGCTCGCGGGCCGCGTGGTGCGCGGGGTCGCGGCGGTCGGCGCGCCCGTCGTCGCGCTCATCGCGGGCCCGCCGCGGTCGCGTCGCCGTACTCGCGCAGGAACAGCTCCTCGAGCGACGGCGGGGCCGACACGAGCGCGCGCAGGCCGAGCGACGCGAGCGCGCGCAGCACGGGGTCGGTGGCGTCGGTGTCGAGCGTGAACGTGACGGGCGTGCCCTCGGCGGTCACGTCGCCGACGGCGAGGTCGTGCACGCCGTCGAGGTCCTCGAGGCCACGCGGGTCGCCGGCGACCGTCGCGCGCACGGTCGAGCGGGTCAGGTGCCGCAGCTCGGCGAGCGTGCCGTGCTGCACGGCCGTGCCGGCGCGGATGATCGTCACGGTGTCGCAGAGCTTCTCGACCTCGCCGAGGATGTGGCTCGACAGCAGCACCGAGCGTCCCTGCTCCGTGGCCTCCTGGACGCACCGCGTGAACACGGCCTCCATGAGCGGGTCGAGGCCCGAGGTCGGCTCGTCGAGCACGAGCAGCTCGACGTCGGAGGCGAGCGCCGCGACGAGCGCGACCTTCTGCCGGTTGCCCTTGGAGTAGGTGCGGGCCTTCTTGCTCGGGTCGAGCTCGAACCGGTCGAGGAGCTCGGCGCGCCGGGCCGGGTCGACCCCGCCGCGCAGGCGGGTGAGCAGGTCGATCGCCTCGCCGCCGGTCAGCCCCGGCCACAGGTTCACGTCGCCCGGCACGTACGCGAGGCGGCGGTGCAGCTCGACGGCGTCGTGCCAGGGGTCGCCGCCGAGCAGGCGCGCGGTGCCGCCGTCCGCCCGGATCAGGCCGAGCAGCACGCGGATCGCGGTCGACTTGCCGGCCCCGTTGGGGCCGAGGAACCCGGCGACCTCGCCGCGCCGGACGGTCAGGTCGAGGCCGTCGAGCGCGTGCACGGTGCCGAAGTGCTTGTGGACGCCGCGCATCTCGATCGCGGGCGCCTCGGCGGACAGGGGGGTCGGGGTGGGCACGGGGGTCGGGGTGGGCACGGTGCCTCCAGCTCGTCGGGTCGGGGTCCTCGGGTCCTCTGCTCAGGTGTCGGACGACGCGGGGCGGGGCGGGTCCGGCGCGTGCAGCAGGTAGCCGTCGAGCATGTCGCGCGTGGTCAGGAGTCCGTCGGTGAAGAGCTCGAGGGCGGGCAGCGCCATGCGGTCGAGGTACGCGGCCATGAGCTCGCGCGGCGTGGCGGGGCCCGAGATCGCGACGTCGAGCAGCACGGCGCCGAGCGCGGTGAGCACGAGGTAGCGGGCGCGGGCGTGCTCGTCGCGGCTGGGGCGCAGCGTGCCGGCCGCGACGCCGTCGGCCAGGTACTCGACGGCGTCGTCGACGAGGTGGTCGACGAACGCGCTCGCGCGCGGGCCCCCGGTCTGGAGGCTGCGCACGAGGTAGGCGAACAGGGGGGCGTACGCGTCGACCGAGGCGAGGGCCTCGAGCATCGTGAGCGGCGTGCGGTCGCGCAGCACGGGCCCCTTGGCGTCACGCACCTGGGTGAACACGTGCTCGTCGCACGCGTCGCGCAGGCCGTCCTTGGACCCGAAGTGGTGCAGCACGAGCGCGGCGCTCACGCCCGCGTCGGTCGCGATGGCGCGCAGCGGCGCGTCGAAGCCGTCGGTCGCGAAGCGCACGACCGCGGCGTCGCGGATCCGTGCACGGGCCGTGGTGTCCGGCGGTGCTGAACGCATGTTCACCATGCTAAACGTGCGTTCAGCGACTGTCGAGGGACGCGCCGGGCCCGCTCGGGCCACGCGTCCCGCACCGGGGTTAGCGTCGAGGCATGCCCCGCACCTTCGAGGTCCCCCGCCAGCGCGCCGAGGTGTGGATCGTCGACGTCGCGACCGGCGCGTCGCGCCTCGTGCTCACCGCGCGCGACCGGCTGGTCGAGGCGCCCAGCTGGACCCCGGACGGGCGCTGGCTCGTCGTCAACGGCGACGGTCGCCTGTTCCGGGTGCCCGCGGCGCTCGGGGGCGGCACCGACGCCGACCTCGTCGAGATCGACCTCGGCGGGCTCCCTCCCGTCAACAACGACCACGTGCTCGCGCCCGACGGCCGCACGGCCTACGTCTCGTGCGAGGACGGCCACCTCTACGCCGTCCCGCTCGACGCCGCGTGCGACCGCTCGGGCGTGCCGCGCCGGGTGTCCGAGGACCGCGGCGAGGACTTCGCCCACTACCTGCACGGCGTCTCGCCCGACGGCGCGACGCTCGCGTACGTCGGCATGCGCCGGCTCCCCGACGGGGTGCGCACGGACATCCACCTCGTGCCCGTCGAGGGCGGCGACGTGGTCGCGCTGACCGACGACGAGCACGCCGACGACGGCTGCGAGTTCTCGGCGGACGGTGCGTGGGTGTGGTTCAGCTCCGAGCGGGAGGCGGACGTCCCCGGGCACGCACAGCTGTTCCGGGTGCCCGCCGCCGGCGGGACGCCCGAGTGCATGACGCACGGCGAGCGCGTCGACTGGTTCCCGCACCCGGCGCCCGACGGTCGTGTGGCCTACGTGAGCTTCCCGCCCGGGACGCTCGGGCACCCCGCGGACGTCGACGTGCTCGTGCGGCTGCGCGAGGTCGACGGCACCGTGCGGGACCTCGCCGCGGTGCACGGCGGGCAGGGGACCATGAACGTGCCGAGCTGGTCGCCCGACGGCTCGCACCTCGCGTACGTGGCCTACCCGGTCGAGGCCTGAGCGACGAGCGCGTCGAACCCGACCACGGGCACGAGGCGCGTCGCGCCCGCGACGAGCCGCGCGTCGTCCGCCACGAGGGCGTCTGCCTGCAGGACGGCGACGGCGAGGTACTCGGCCGCGAGCGGGTCGTCCCAGCCGAGGTCCCGGGCTACGCGCCAGGCGGTCGCGCGCGAGACCCGGTCGCCGAGTAGCCGGACCTTGAGCGACGCGAGCCGCTCGAGCTGGGCGAGCGCGGTGCGCTCGTCGAGCGACCCCGCCCGGACCTCGGCCCACAGCAGCGCGAGGACGTGGCTGCGCAGCACCGCCGGGCCGACGAGCGGCACGCGCGCGCCGGCGTCGGGGAGCTCGCGCACGAGGCGCAGCGCGGTCGCGGCGTCGATCGCCAGACGGCGGGGATGCTCGCTCACCCGGTCAGTCGACACCGGCGCGCACGGGGCCGCAACGCGAACGGGAGCCCGGCCGGTGGCCGGGCTCCCGTCACGATCTGCGGAGGATGGGGGATTCGAACCCCCGAGGGCTTTCACACCCAACACGCTTTCCAAGCGTGCGCCATAGGCCGCTAGGCGAATCCTCCTGACGCGCTGCACGAGGCAGCCGTTCGAGGATACCGGACCGTGGCGCTGCGACCGAATCCGCACCGGGCCACCGCTCGCGCGGCGTCGGGGGCCGGTGCCGGAGCCGGCGTGGGCGCCGGTTTCTGTCCCGCGCGGGTGCTGGGCTACTCTGTGGGCAGACCCCTCGTGCGGCGTCATCTCACTGAACTCCCCCAGGGCCGGAAGGCAGCAAGGGCAGGTGGGCTCTGGCGGGTGTGCGAGGGGTCCTTCACGTCCGGACGTGGGTGGTGCGCGAGGTTCGTCGGGATCGTCCTGTCTGATGCGTCACATCCAGGTCGACCGACTTTTCCCCGACCGTCCGGCCGTCCCACAATCGAGACCCTGGTGCCGCTCGCGATCCGCGCGGTGCCGACCTTCGACGCTGGAGCACCACCATGTCGCGAGTCCCGTCCGTAGCCCGTTCCGTCACGGCACGCCGTGCGTCAGCCCTGGCGGTCGTCGCCGCGCTGGGCGTCGCGGGGGTCGGCGCGACGGCGGCGATGGCGGAGGCTCCTGCGGCTCCCGTGGTGACCGCGGTCGTCCCGCAGTGCCCCGACGACGGCGACCTGCCGCCCGTGAGCCCGGACTTCCCCGCGTTCACCGACGACTCGGTCGCCGTCTACGTCGAGGGAGACTTCGTCGCGACGGAGAACGCCGCGGAGTCCGAGGGCCTCAACGTCGTCATGGGTGACGCGACCTTCGAGCGCCCCGGGATCTTCAACGTCGGCTCGGTCGGTGTCGGGTCGGGCATCGTCCCGTCGCCCGGGAGCACGATGCTCGCGGTCGGCGGCGACATGACGGTCGCCGCGGCGGGCAGCGTCGACGTCGGCGCGAACGTCTACGACGAGGACGGCGAGCTCGCCGGGGGCGCCGTGCGGGTGGGCGGCACGCTCGACAGCGCGGAGCGCGTCGAGACCAACAACGCTCCGCTCGAGTCCGACCTCGGCGCCGCGGCCACCGCCCCCTACGCCGACTTCGGCGGCGAGATCGACGCCGTCTCGACGGCGCTCGTCGCGCAGGACGACACGGGCACCGTGACCCGCGACGGCAACCAGCTGCGGCTCGTGGGCGACGGCGTCTCGGGCGACCAGGTCTTCACCGTCACGGCGGAGGAGCTCAACGGTGCGACCGAGATGTACTTCTCGGACGTCCCTGCGGGTGCCGGCGTCGTGGTCAACGTGATCGGCGGCCCCGTCGAGATCGCGCCCAACTACTGGGCCGTCGACGGGGTGCAGGTCAACAACCCGAGCTCGGAGTCGTTCGGCAACCTGACCGCGGCCCTGATGTGGAACTTCGCCGACGCGACCGACGTGTCGATCGGCCGCAACGACCAGTTCATGGGCTCGATCCTCGTGCCCGAGGGTGACCTCACGACCACGACGAGCACCAACGGGCGCGTGCTCGTGGGTGGCGACTACACGATGGCGGGCTCGGGCACCGAGCACCACAACTACCCGTGGACGCCTGGGTTCCCGTGCGTCCCCCCGGGCCCGACGCCGACTCCCACGCCGACGCCGACGCCGACCGTGACGCCCACGCCGACGCCCACCCCGACGGTCACGCCGACCCCGACCCCGACCCCGACCCCGACGCCGACCGTCACGCCGACCCCGACGGTCACGCCGACGCCGACGGTCACTCCCAGCGTGACCCCGACGCCGACCCCGACCACCGAGGTCCTGGGTGAGACGCTCCCGTGGACCGGCGCGGACGTGCTGCCCTGGCTGGGCGGCGGTCTGCTCCTGGTCCTCGCCGGGACGGGTGCGGTGCTGCTGGCTCGCCGCCACCAGCACTGACGTTCACAGGGTCTCCACGTGAGCGAGGGCGGACGACGCAGCACGCGCCGTTCGCCCTCGCCTAGTCTCTGGCCATGACCGATCAGGGGGCTCAGCAGGGGAGTGCCGTGCACGAACGACCAGCCGTCCACACGCGACCGCGACGGCCGCACCGGGTGCTGTGGTGGACCGCGCTGTGCGCGACGGGAGTGGTCGCGTTCACGGGCGCCGGCGTGGGTGCGCTCGCGTACCGCGTGGACCACAACATCGAGCAGGTCGAGACCGCGCCGCTGCGCGGGGCGGAGACCGAGCGGCCCGCGGCGCCGACGCCCGACCCGGACGACCCCAACGCAGGGGTCCCGCTCACGATCGCGCTGATCGGCTCGGACGACCGCTCGGGCGAGAACGTCAAGATCGGCGGCAAGGCCGACGGCTCGATGCGCTCGGACGTCACGATGCTCATGCACGTCTCGGCGGACCGGTCGCGCGTCGAGATCGTGTCGATCCCGCGCGACCTCGTCGTCGACATCCCGTCGTGCACCGTCACCGGAGGCGGGACGACGGCTCCGTCGCCGGCCACCAAGTTCAACTCCGCGTTCTCGTTCGGGTTCCTGTCCGGGCACGACCTCGCCTCGGCCGCGGCGTGCACCATGCGCACGATCGAGTCGGCGACGAACGTCCGCGTCGACGGGTTCATCGCGGTCGACTTCGTCGGGTTCCGCGACATGATCGACGCGATCGGCGGGGTCGACATGTGCATCCCCGAGCCGCTCGCCGACGACGAGGCGAACCTCGATCTCGCCGCGGGGAACCAGCACCTCGACGGCCTCGACGCGCTCGCGCTCGCACGGGCCCGGCACGACCTGAGCGACGGCTCCGACACCCACCGGCTCGACCGCCAGCAGGCGCTGCTCGCTGCGACGTCGGCCGAGGTGCTCAGCGCGAGCACGCTCGCCAACCCGTCCAAGCTCCTGAAGTTCGTCGACGCCGTGACGAGCTCGCTCACGCTCGACACGAGCCTCGGCGGGGTCAAGGACCTCACGGGCCTGGGCTTCTCGCTGCGGGACATCGCGCCGTCGCAGCTGACCTTCATGACGGCACCGACCGAGCCGTACGTCTACGACCGCAACAGGGTCCAGTTCTCGGCCGACGCCCCTGCGTTCTGGGCGCGGATGGCCGCGGACGAGCCCGTGGTCGAGTCGTCGCGCGACGTCGTGGCGGCGGCCTCGACCCCGACGGCCGACGCCGGCGTGACCGACGACGGCGTGACGGACGGCGGTGTGACCGGCGGTGGTGTGACCGACGGCGTAGCGGCTGACGACGTGCAGAGCCCCACCGCGACCCCGGTCGACCCCTTGGCGGACCGCACGCCCGGTGAGGCCATCACGGGAGCGGACGCGCGCACGACCTGCTGATGGCGGGTCCTGCTGCACGGCAGGGCGCCGCGTCCGGACCGGGATGAATCAGGACGAAACGGTGTTCTGTCCTGCGATGTGAGCCGGATCTCATCCACATGCCGAGATGATTCGGGATCCCGTTCGGCGGGAGCCGACCGCGCCCCGCATGATGATGACCATGACCCGCACCGCGCACCTCGCCGCCACCGCCCAGGGCCTCCGGCCCCGGCGTTCGGCGTGCCGAATGCCGGTCGCGTGCACGCAGGACGCGTGTCCGCAGCTCGCGTGTCCGCAGCGCTGACGCGTTGACCCGCCGTCGGGCACCCCGACGCACCGCTCCCTCGAGCACTCCCGCCCGCACCGGGCACCCCACCCCGCCGCGCCACGAGCGCGACCTCGCCTGCGCCGTCGTGCAGGCCCACCGGAAGGACGCACCATGCTCCGCAGGACCCTCACCTGGACGGCGATCGCCGCGACCGCAGCCCTGACCCTGACGGCCTGCGGGTCCGACGCCGAGGCCGGGTTCTCGGCCGGCACGGCCGACGACCCCATCGTGATCGGCGTGGTCAAGTCGTCCGACCAGTACTGGACCGACTTCACGGACGCGGCCGCCGACGCGGGCCTCACGGTCGAGATCAAGAACTTCTCGGACTACACGGTGCTGAACCAGGCCCTCGCCGAGGGCGAGCTCGACCTCAACCAGTTCCAGCACCTGCAGTTCCTCGCGGGCTACAACACCGACGCGGGCGAGGACCTCACGCCCGTCGGGGCGACCGCCGTCTACCCGCTCGCGCTCTACTCGACCGCGCACGCCTCGCTCGACGAGATCCCCGACGGCGGCCAGGTCGCGATCCCCAACGACCCGACCAACCAGGCGCGCGCCCTGCTCGTGCTCCAGGAGGCGGGCCTCATCACGCTCGCGGGCGGCGGCACCGCGTTCTCGACGCCCGCGGACATCGACGCCGACGCGTCCAAGGTCACGGTCACGCCCGTCAACGCGGCCCAGACCGCGCTCGCGCTCCAGGACGTCGACGCGTCGATCGTCAACAACGACTACGTCGGCGACGCGGGGCTCACCGAGGACGACGCGCTCTTCTCCGACGACCCCGACTCGGACGCCGCCAAGCCCTACATCAACGTGTGGGTCGCGCGGGCCGACGACGCCGACGACCCCGACGTCGCGAAGCTCGTCGAGATCTTCCACACCGAGAAGGTCGAGCAGGGCGTGCTCGAGGCCTCGGGCGGCACCGGCGTCATCAAGGACAACCCGGCGTCGGAGCTCCAGGAGATCCTCGCGCAGATCGAGTCCGACCTGAAGGCGTCGCAGGGCTGATGAGCGACGCGCTGACGGCGCCCGCGGCCGACGCCGCGGGCGCCCGCCCCGGGGAGCCGATCATCCGGTTCCGCGACGTGACCAAGGTGTTCCGCACGGGCAGCGAGGTGCGCGCCGTCGACGGCGTCACGCTCGACGTGCTCGCGGGCGAGGTGTTCGGGGTCATCGGGTACTCCGGGGCCGGCAAGAGCACTCTCGTGCGCCTCGTCAACGCCCTCGAGACCGCGACGTCGGGCACGATCGAGGTCGACGGCACGACCGTCACCGACCTGCCCGAGGCCCGCCTGCGGCCCGTGCGCGCCCGGATCGGCATGATCTTCCAGCAGTTCAACCTGCTCGGGTCGCGCACCGTGGCCGGGAACGTCGCCTACCCGCTGCGCGTCGCGGGCTGGCCACGGGCCCGGCGCGAGGCACGCGTCGCCGAGCTCCTGGAGTTCGTGGGCATCGCCGACAAGGCGCGCAGCTACCCGTCGCGGCTCTCGGGCGGGCAGAAGCAGCGCGTGGGCATCGCCCGCGCGCTCGCCGCCGACCCGCGCATCCTGCTCGCCGACGAGGCGACCAGCGCGCTCGACCCCGAGACCACGCAGGACGTGCTCGCGCTCCTGCGTCGCGTCAATCGCGAGCTCGGCGTCACGGTCGTGATCATCACGCACGAGATGGACGTCGTGCGCACCACGTGCGACCGGGTCGCGGTCATGGAGCACGGCAAGGTCGTCGAGACGGGTGACGTGTACGACGTGTTCGCGAACCCGCGGCAGCCCGTCACGCGGCGGTTCGTCGAGACCGCGCTGCGCGACCGCCCCGGCCCCGACGTCGTCGCGCGCCTGCGCACCCGGCACCCCGGCCGCATGGTCGTGGTGGGCGTCGACGAGCAGACCGGGTCGAGCGCGCGCGTGACCCAGACGCTGCGCACGCACGGCGTCGACGGCACGATCGTCTACGGCGGCATCACCGAGGTCGCGTCACGCCCCTACGGCTCGCTCACGTTCGAGCTCGTGGGCGACGGCGACCGGATCGCCCGCGTGGTCGCCGAGCTCGAGTCCTACACCGACGTCGTGGACCTCGGCACCGCCGAGGAACCGCGCGACGACGCGTCGTCCGAGGAGGTCGTCCGATGACCTGGGACCAGCTCGAGCCGCTCCTGTGGACGGCGCTCGGCGAGACGCTCCAGATGGTGCTCACGGCCATGGTCGTGGGCGGGTTCTTCGGGCTGCTGCTCGGGATCGGCCTCTACGTGGCCCGGCCCGGCAACCTGCTCCAGAGCCGCGCGCTGTTCGTGGTCATCAACGTGCTGATCAACCTCGTGCGGCCCATCCCGTTCATCATCTTCCTCGCCGCGCTCGGCCCGCTCACGCGCATCGTCGTCGGGACGACGATCGGCACGCCCGCCGTCACGTTCGCGATGTGCGTCATGACGTCGTTCGTGTTCGCGCGCATCGTCGAGCAGAACCTCGTCTCGCTCGACCCGGGCATGATCGAGGCGGCCCGGGCGATGGGCGCCTCGCCGTGGCGGATCATCGTCACGGTGCTCGTGCCCGAGGCGCTCGCACCGCTGATCCTCGGGTTCACGTTCCTGTTCATCGGCGTGCTCGACATGTCCGCGGTCGCGGGCTACGTCGGCGGCGGCGGACTCGGCGACCTCGCGATCGTGTACGGCTACCAGCAGTACAACTGGGTCGTCACGTACGTCGTGGTGCTGGTCATCGTGGTGCTCGCGCAGCTCGCCCAGCTGCTCGGCAACCTGCTCGCGCGCAAGGCCCTGCACCGCTGATCGCACGGGGGCGTGCTCGCACGCCCCCGTGTGGGCGGACCCGTCTAGAGTGGCCGGGGTGAGCACCGCTTTGTACCGCCGCTACCGGCCCGACGACTTCGCCGAGATGATCGGGCAGGATCACGTGACCGGCCCGCTCATGCAGGCGCTGCGTTCGGGCCGCGTCAACCACGCGTACCTGTTCTCGGGCCCGCGCGGGTGCGGCAAGACGACGTCCGCGCGGATCCTCGCTCGCTGCCTCAACTGCGCCGAGGGGCCCACGCCCACGCCGTGCGGCACGTGCGACTCGTGCGTCGACCTCGCGCGCGGCGGCTCGGGCAGCCTCGACGTCGTCGAGATCGACGCGGCCTCGCACAACGGGGTCGACGACGCGCGCGACCTGCGCGAGCGTGCGGCGTTCGCGCCGTCGCGCGACCGGTACAAGATCTTCATCCTCGACGAGGCCCACATGGTCACGCCGCAGGGGTTCAACGCGCTGCTCAAGATCGTCGAGGAGCCCCCGCCGCACATCAAGTTCATCTTCGCGACGACCGAGCCCGACAAGGTCATCGGGACCATCCGGTCGCGTACCCACCACTACCCGTTCCGGCTCGTGCCGCCCGACGTGCTCGGGCCCTACCTCGAGCAGCTCTGCGGTGCCGAGGGCATCGCGATCGGCGCAGGCGTGGTCCCGCTCGTGACCCGTGCGGGGGGCGGCTCGGTGCGCGACTCGCTCTCGGTCATGGACCAGCTCATCGCAGGCGCCGAGAACGGCGAGGTCGACTACGAGCGCGCGGTCGCGCTGCTCGGGTTCACGCACGCGACGCTGCTCGACGACGTGGTCGACGCGCTCGCGACGCGCGACGGCGCGGCGATCTTCCGGGTCGTCGACCACGTGATCGCGACCGGTCACGAGCCGCGCCGGTTCGTCGAGGACCTCCTCGAGAGGCTGCGCGACCTCGTGGTGCTCGCGGTCTCGGGCGACGCCGCCGACGCGGTGCTGCGCGACGTGCCCACCGACCAGCTCGACCGCATGCGCACCCAGGCCGCGGCGCTCGGCCTCGCCGAGCTCTCGCGCGCCGCCGACCTCGCCAACGCGGCCCTGACCGAGATGGCGGGGGCGACCTCGCCCCGCCTGCACCTCGAGCTGCTGTGTGCGCGCCTCCTGGTCCCGGCCGCGGACGGCGCGGGCGGCCTCGCCGCGCGCGTCGACCAGCTCGAGCGCGGGTTCGCGTCAGGTACGCCGGTGACCGCCGCGCCTGCGGGATCTGCCGTGCCCGTGGGCACCGCGACCGTCGCGGGCGCCGGACCCGTCGGGGTGCCGTCCGTGCCCGGCGCACCGGCGGGAGGCCCCCGGGTCGAGCCCGTGCAGTCCGGCCGCCGCGACCCGCAGGCCGCGGCGCGCGGTGCCGCCGCTGCGCGTGCCGCGCTCGAGGCCACGCGCGCCCGGTCCACCGGCCCGGCGACCGCTGCCGGGACGGGGGAGACACCGGAGCCGGCGCGCGGCCCGCAGCCCGTCGCGCGCGTGTCGGACGACGCGGGGACCGGTCACCCGGAACGTGCTTGGGACGTCGCCCGCGGTGAGTCGTCGGTCGACGGGGCCCGCGCTGACGAGTCCCGCGCTGACGAGATCGCGACCGATCAGGCCACGACCGATCAGGCCACGACCGACCAGGTCCCGGCTGACGAGCTCCCGGACGACGCGACGTCCGTCGATCCTTCCGCGGGCGTGACCGGCGACGACGTGACTCCCGTCAGCGAGGTGTCGGACTCGGACGAGCCGCCGGTCAGCGAGCCGCCCGTCGGTGACGGTCCGGACGACGAGCCGCCTGTCGACGAGCCGCTGGTCGACGTGGCCCCCGACGACGTGGCCCCCGACGACGCTGTCCCCGACGACGTGGCCCCCGACGACGCTGTCCCCGACGACGTGGCCCCGGCCGACGGCCGGACCGCGGGCGAGCCCGCCCAGGGGGCTCCCGCGCGCGCGATCCCCGCCGACGAGGTCAAGCAGCGGCTGCGCGAGCGGTGGGCCGACTTCATGGCCGACGTCCGCTCGACCGAGAGCCGCATCGAGCTCGTGCTGCGCGGCAACGCCGCGTGGGACTTCGCCGACGGCGCGGTGCTGCTTGCGCTGCGCGACGCCTCGGCGCTCGACCGCCTCGACTCGCTGCACGGCCGTGACGTGCTCCAGTCCGCCGCGAGCCGCGCGATCGGTGCGGCGGTGCGCGTCGAGGTCAGCGCGCCGCAGCCCGAGGCGCGGGCTCCGCACGAGAACAGCGCGACGTCGCCCGAGGCGGGTGACCCCGAGCCGGAGCCCGAGCGAGCGGCCCGCAGCGCGGCCGACGAGGCCGACGCCGCCTGGCTCGCCGGAACGTCCGCCACCAGGCCCACAGGTTCGGCGTCCACAGGTTCCACGTCTGCGGGTGCTGCGTCCTCAGGGATCCCGGCGGGTTCGGCACCCGACGGGGCAGCGTCCGCAGGTGCCACGTCTGCGGGGCCGTCTGTAGGTGCCCTGCCTGCGGGGGCAATGTCTGCCGATGCCACGGCTGCGGGGGCGATCTCTGCGGGTGCACTGCCCGCAGGCGCTGCTTCCGGTGCATCGGCCGGTTCCGCCGTCGGTGGCGCACCGGGCGCGGGCATGACGGCCGGAGCCACCGGCAGCACGGACGGGCCCGGCACGGAGGCCTCCTCCGCACCGGCCCGCCCGCCGGTCAAGCAGTCCGCCGCCGCGATCGCGATCGCCCAGGCCCGGCAGAACGCCGGGGCCGCGGCGCACGGCACCACGCGGCGTCCGGCACCGGTGAGCGCGCCCGACTACGAGGACTTCTCGGACGACGACCCCGACCTCGCGGCGTCGGGGCTCGTGGGCGTGCCGCTCGTCAAGAAGCTGCTCGGCGGACAGGTGATCGAGGAGATCGTCGACGACGCGTGAGGCGCGCCGCCCGGCTGCCCGCGATGTCGGCGCCGACCCGTACCCTTGCGGGGTGTACGAAGGCGCAGTCCAGGACCTGATCGACGAGCTCGGCCGCCTTCCCGGCGTCGGGCCCAAGAGCGCGCAACGCATCGCGTTCCACCTCCTCGCGGCGGACTCGTCCGACGTGCGGCGGCTCGCCGACGCGCTGACCGAGGTGAAGCTGCGCGTGCGGTTCTGCGACGTGTGCGGCAACGTCGCCGAGGCCGAGCTGTGCCGCATCTGCGCCGACCCGCGCCGCTCGACGGCCGTCATCTGCGTGGTCGAGGAGGCCAAGGACGTCGTCGCGATCGAGCGCACGCGCGAGTTCCGCGGCAAGTACCACGTGCTCGGCGGCGCGATCAACCCGATCGAGAACGTCGGTCCGGACGATCTGCGCATCAGCCAGCTCATGACGCGGCTCGCGGACGCGACGGTCGAGGAGATCATCATCGCGACCGACCCGAACGTCGAGGGCGAGGCGACCGCGACGTACCTCTCGCGCCTGCTCGTCCCGATGGGCGTGCGCGTGACTCGACTCGCGTCGGGCCTGCCCGTGGGCGGAGACTTGGAGTACGCCGACGAGGTCACGCTCGGTCGGGCGTTCGAGGGCAGGAGGGTGGTCGGTGGCTGACACCGCGACGAACCAGGCGCAGACCGACCTGCGCGCCGTCGCCGAGGCCGCGTCGGGCCACGCCCGCACGTTCCTGTCGACCGTCACCGACGTCGCCTCGGGCGCCGCGCCCGACGCCGCGATCTCGCTGCTCATCCTCGCGATCTCCGACGTCCTCGCCGCGGGCGCCCGCCTGGGCGCGATGGTCGACGTCGTCCCGCCCGACCGGTTCGAGCCGGACGCGGGCGACGAGACCGACCTCGAGCCGCTGCGCGAGGCGCTCGAGCTCCAGCTCGGGCCGCTCGACGAGTACGTCGAGATCGTCGACCCGGTGCTCGGCGCCGAGGTCGGCAAGGCGTCGGTCTCGGGCGACGTCGCCGCGGTCGCCGAGGCCATCGCCAAGGGGCTGCAGCACTACGACGCGGGCTGCACCGTCGAGGCGCTGTGGTGGTGGCAGTTCTCGTACCTGTCGCTGTGGGGCGAGCGCGGCGCGAGCGCGCTGCGCGTGCTGCAGATGGTGCTCGGGCACTTCCGGCTCGACGTCGACGACGACGTCGCGGCCGAGGCCGAGTACGACGCGCTGCAGGCGTAGGTGCCGCTCGACCTCGACGTCTCGACGATCCTGCTGCTCGTGCTCGCAGGGTTCACCGCCGGGTGGATCGACGCCGTCGTGGGCGGGGGAGGGCTCGTCCAGCTCCCCGCGCTCCTGCTCGTGCCGGGCATCAGCCCCGTGCAGGCGCTCGCGACCAACAAGCTCGCCGGGATCATGGGGACGTCGGTCTCCGCGGTCACGTACTACCGCCGGGTCGGCCCCGACCTGACGACCGCCGGGCCGATGGCCGCGACCGCGTTCGTCGGGGCGATCGGCGGGGCGGCGCTCGCGTCGTCCATCCCCGAGGAGCTCTTCACGCCGATCATCCTCGTGGTGCTCGTCGCCGTCGCGGCCTACACGATCGCGAAGCCGACGCTCGGGGCGACGAGCGACCTGCGCTGGCAGGGCAACGGACACCGGTGGATCGCCGCGGGCATCGGGCTCGTGATCGGTGCGTACGACGGTCTGCTCGGCCCGGGCACCGGGACGTTCCTCGTGATCTCGCTCGTGAGCGTGCTCGGCTACGCGTTCCTGCCGGCCTCGGCGCTCGCGAAGATCGTCAACTTCGCGACCAACCTCGGCGCGCTCGTGTTCTTCGTCCCGTACGGCGCGGTGCTGTGGGGCCTTGGGCTCGTGGTCGGCACCGCGAACCTGTGCGGCGGGTACGTCGGCGCACGCATGGCGGTCGCTCGCGGCAGCGGGTTCGTGCGGGTCGTGTTCGTCGTGGTCGTGGGCGCGCTGATCGTGCGGCTCGGCGGGGAGGTCGTCGCGGGGCTCTGATCGAGGGCGCGGGCTCCGAGGGCGAGGGCCGGACGCGGGTGGTCAGGATCCGGACCACGCCCGGCTGCGGCGTCCGCCCGTGCCTATCATGGAACGACCTTCACGCACCCGGCGGGCCGTTGAGACAGACGGAGGCCGGCGACAGACGGAGCATCACAGTGGCACTCATCGTGCAGAAGTACGGCGGATCGTCGGTGTCCGACGCCGCGAGCATCAAGCGGGTGGCCAAGCGCATCGCCGAGGCGAAGCGGGCCGGGAACGACGTCGTGGCCGTGGTCTCGGCCATGGGCGACACGACCGACGAGCTCATCGACCTCGCGCAGCAGATCACCCCCCTCCCGCCCCAGCGCGAGATGGACATCCTCCTGACGGCAGGCGAGCGCATCTCGATGTCGCTGCTCGCGATGGCCATCAACAACCTCGGCGTCAAGGCGAAGTCGTTCACGGGCCAGCAGGCGGGACTCATCACGGACGCCGTGCACGGCAAGGCGCGCATCGTCGACGTCGTCCCGCACCGCATCCGGGAGACCGTCGAGAAGGGCTCGGTCGCGATCGTCGCCGGGTTCCAGGGCGTCAACCCCGACGCGGGCGACGTCACGACGCTCGGCCGCGGCGGCTCCGACACCACGGCCGTCGCGCTCGCGGCGGGCCTCGGTGCCGACGTCTGCGAGATCTACACCGACGTCGACGGCGTGTTCACCGCCGACCCGCGCATCGTGCCCACGGCGCGCAAGATCGACCGCATCTCGTACGAGGAGATGCTCGAGATGGCCGCGTCGGGCGCCAAGGTGCTCGTGCTGCGCTGCGTCGAGTACGCGCGCCGGTACGGCGTGCCCGTGCACGTGCGCTCGACCTTCACGACGCACCCCGGCACGCTCGTGACGAACACCCCCAGCGACACCAGTGAGGAAGAGCCCATGGAAGCCCCGATCATCTCCGGCGTCGCGCACGACCGCTCCGAGGCCAAGATCACCGTCGTCGGCGTGCCCGACCGTCCCGGCATGGCCGCGCGGATCTTCGAGGCCGTCGCGGGTGCCGGCGTCAACATCGACATGATCGTGCAGAACGTCTCGGCCGCCGCGACCGGGCTCACCGACATCTCGTTCACGCTGCCCGCCGACCAGGTCGCCGACGGCACCGCGGCGCTCGACGCGCTGCGCGTCGAGGTCGGTTTCGCGTCGCTCCAGATCGACGACCAGATCGGCAAGCTCTCGCTCGTGGGCGCGGGCATGAAGTCCCACCCGGGGGTGTCCGCGAAGTTCTTCGGGGCGCTGCGCGACGCGAACATCAACATCGAGATGATCTCCACCTCGGAGATCCGCATCTCGGTCGTCACGCGCGCCGACTCGCTCGACGACGCCGTGCGCGCGGTGCACACCGCGTTCGACCTCGATGCGGACGCCGAGGCCGTCGTGTACGCCGGCACCGGCCGCTGACGGCCCCGGACCAGGAGGAGAGAACCATGACCGAGATCAACCCCGAGGGTGTGAACGTCGCCGTCGTCGGCGCGACCGGCCAGGTCGGCGCCGTGATGCGTCGCCTGCTCGTCGAGCGCGACTTCCCCGTCGCGAGCATCCGCTTCTTCGCGTCGGCCCGCTCGGCCGGCACGACCCTGCCCTTCGCGGGCTACGACGTGGTCGTCGAGGACGTCGCCGCGACGGCGACCGAGGACCTCGAGGGTATCGACGTCGCCCTGTTCTCCGCGGGCGGCGCGACGTCCAAGGTCGAGGCCCCGCGCTTCGCAGAGGCGGGCGCGCTCGTGATCGACAACTCGTCGGCCTGGCGCCTCGACCCCGAGGTGCCGCTCGTCGTCTCGGAGGTCAACCCCGAGGCGATCAGCGAGGCGGGCAAGGGGATCGTCGCGAACCCGAACTGCACCACGATGGCCGCGATGCCCGTGCTCAAGCCGCTCGCCGACGAGGCGGGGCTCGAGCGCCTCGTCGTCGCGACGTACCAGGCGGTCTCGGGCGGCGGCCTCGCCGCCGCGAACGAGCTCGCGTCGCAGGTCCAGGCCTCGCAGGGGCAGGAGCTGCTCGGCCTGGTCGAGGACGGCGCCGCCGTGACGCTCCCCGAGCCGTCGAAGTTCGTCGCGCCGATCGCGTTCAACGTGATCCCGCTCGCGGGGTCGCTCGTGGACGACGGGTCGGAGGAGACCGACGAGGAGCAGAAGCTCCGCAACGAGTCGCGCAAGATCCTCGGGCTGCCCGAGCTCGCCGTGGCGGGGACGTGCGTGCGCGTGCCCGTGTTCACGGGGCACTCGCTCGCGATCCACGCCGAGTTCGGTGCTGCGATCACGCCCGACCGTGCGCGCGAGCTGCTCGCCACGGCCCCGGGGGTCGCCCTGGCCGACGTGCCGACGCCGCTTGCCGCGGCCGGTGCGGACCCGTCGTTCGTGGGACGCGTGCGCCAGGACCAGTCGGTGCCCGGCGGGCGCGGCCTCGTGCTGTTCGTGTCGAACGACAACTTGCGCAAGGGCGCGGCGCTCAACGCGGTGCAGATCGCGGAGCTCGTCGCGGCCGACCTCGCGGAGCTCGCGACCCTCGACGTGGTGGACGCGGCAGCCGACGTCTGAGGCCCGACCTGCTTCTGCCGCGAGGTAGAACCGAGCGCGCGAGATCGAACGTCCCACGTTCTATCTGGCGCGCTCGCGTCTATCTCGCGGTCGGTGCCCCGCTGGCGGTGCCCGCAGCGTGCCCGTGGGGGCCGCCCACGGGCGTGGCCGACGCCGCGTGCCTAGGCTCGCAGCCATGAAGCCGTTCCTGCTGCTCGCGTCCCGCCCGGAGGACGACGCCGCCGACGCCGAGTCGGCGGCGTTCGCA
Source organism: Sediminihabitans luteus (assembly GCF_002797595.1). Taxonomy (GTDB): domain Bacteria; phylum Actinomycetota; class Actinomycetes; order Actinomycetales; family Cellulomonadaceae; genus Paraoerskovia; species Paraoerskovia lutea. The sequence goes on along the minus strand of NZ_PGFE01000003.1, from coordinate 240,663 downwards.
CGCTTCGGCGGGCTCGCGCCCCGGGACCTGCACCGCGTGCGCATGGAGGCGGGGCCGCTCCCGGCGCTCGACCTCGACGACTACTCAGGGGTGCTGCTCGGCGGGAGCCCGTTCACGTCGTCCGACCCCGAGGACGACAAGTCGGAGGTGCAGCGGCGCGTCGAGAAGGACCTCGCACCGCTGCTCGACGAGATCGTCGACCGTGACCTGCCGTTCCTCGGCGCCTGCTACGGCGTCGGGACGCTCGGCCTGCACGAGGGCGCCGTGATCGACGAGACCTACGGCGAGGACGTCGGGCCGGTGACCATCGAGGTCACCGACGCCGGCCGCGACGACCCGCTGCTCGCGGGCCTCCCGCCGACGTTCCAGGCGTACGTGGGTCACAAGGAGGCGTGCCGCACGCTGCCCGCGCACGCGGTGCTGCTCGCGACGTCCGCGACGTGCCCGGTGCAGATGTTCCGGGTGCGCGAGAACCTGTACGCGACGCAGTTCCACCCCGAGCTCGACCTGCAGGGGATCACGCAGCGCATCGAGGTCTACCGCGAGCACGGGTACTTCCCGCCCGACGAGGCCGACGCCGTGATCGCGCACGCCGGCACGCAGGACGTCACGGTCCCGTCGCGCATCCTGGCGGCGTTCGTGCGCCGCTACGCCCGGGCCTGACGGGCGCGGGCGCGTGCCGTCCCGTGACGCCGAGCACGGGGTTGGGCACACTCGGCGCTGCTGATCGTGTGCCCGACCCCGTGTTCGGCGGTGCCCAACCCCGTGCTCGGCGCGGGGCGGGCATGCTGCGGGCGGACGTCGCGCGCCCGGCTCAGCGCACGAAGTACGGCCCGCGCTCGGGCTCGGTGACCGCCTCGACGGCGTGCCGCAGCCGCACCCGGCTGCCGTCCGAGAGCCCCGCGGGCAGCGCGTCGAGCGCGAACCACGCGACGTCGAGCGACTCGTCGGCGACGTGCGCACCGGCCGCCGAGGCCTCCGAGACGGGCCGGCACAGGAACGTGAGGTCGACGAACTGGCACACGTCGCCGTTCGGGTACGTCACGGGCGGCGTGGTCAGGACCGCGACGAGCTGGTCGACGCTCACCTCGACGCCGGTCTCCTCGAGCACCTCGCGGGCCGCCCCGACGGCAGGTTCCTCGCCGGGGTCGAGGTGTCCCGCGACGAGGGCCCACTCGCCGGTGTCGACGCGTCGGCCGAGAAGGACGCGACCGTCGTCCGACAGCACGACGGCCGTGACGCCGGGGAGCCACAGCAGGGCCGTGCCCACGTGCTGCCGCATCGCGACGACGTACGGCGGGATCGGCATGCCCCGAGCCTACGGCCCCGCCCACGTTCACGGCCGAACGCAACGTTCGGCACCTCAGGACCGTCCAGGACGGTGCACAAGGTTGCGTTCGGCCGTGGGGGGGCAGAGCCGGTAGAGGTCAGACCAGCGAGTCGCGCCAGGCGCGGTGCAGCGACGCGTAGTGCCCGTCGCCCGCGATGAGCTCGGCGGGCGTGCCGTCCTCGACGACGCGCCCGTGCTCCATGACGAGCACGCGGTCGGCGTCGGCGACGGTCGAGAGCCGGTGCGCGATGATGATCGCGGTGCGGTCGGCGAGCAGGGTGCGCAGCCCGTGCTGCACGAGCCGCTCGCCCGGGATGTCGAGCGACGACGTCGCCTCGTCGAGCACGAGCACCGCCGGGTCGGCGAGGAACGCGCGCGCGAACGACAGCAGCTGCCGCTGGCCGGCGGAGACGCGACCGCCGCGCTTGTTGACGTCGGTGTCGTACCCGTCGGGCATGGCCGTCACGAACTCGTGCGCGCCCACGGCCCGGGCCGCGGCCTCGACGTCCTCGAACGACGCGTCGGGTCGGCCGATGAGGATGTTCTCGCGCACCGTCCCGGAGAACAGGTACGCCTCCTGGGTGACCATGACGACGGCGCGCCGCAGGTCGGTCGGGTCGGCCTCGCGCACGTCGACGCCGTCGATCGTGAGCCGCCCGGTCGAGACGTCGTAGAACCGGGTCACGAGCTTCGCGAGCGTCGACTTGCCCGCGCCGGTCGCGCCGACGAGCGCGACGGTCTGCCCCGCGGGGATGGTCAGGTCGGTGCGGGGGAGCACGGGCCGGCCCGGCACGTACGCGAACTCGACACCGTCGAACCGCAGCTCGCCGCGCGGCGACGGCAGCGGCACGGGGTGCGCGGGCGGTGCGACGGTCGTCTCCTCGGCGAGCAGCCCCGAGATCTTCTCGAGCGCGGCCGACGCGGACTGGAACGCGTTGTAGAAGACGCCGAGCTGGTGCACGGGCCCGAAGAACCGCTTGGTGTACAGCAGCGCCGCGAGCAGCACGCCGACCTCGACCGAGCCGTCGAGCACCCGTAGCCCGCCCACGAGCAGCGCGACGGTCAGCGTCACGTTGCCGATGAGCACGAGCCCCGGGTCGAACGTGCCGTTGAGCAGGAACGCCCGCGTGTTGGCCTGCCGGTACTCCTCGGCGAGGTCGCCGTACGCCTTCTCGTTGGCCTTCTCGCGGCGGAACGCCTGCACCGCGCGCATGCCGGTCATGGTCTCGACGAAGCTGACGATCAGCCGGGCGGACGTCGTCCGCGTGCCCCGGTAGTAGCGCGCGGACCGCTTCTGGTACCAGCGCGTGAGCATCGCGGCGGGCACGACCGCGACGAACAGCACGAGGCCCGTCTGCCAGTCGAGCGCGAACAGCGAGATCCCGGTGAACAGCATGAGCAGCACGCCCGAGACGATGCCGGTCAGGCCCGAGTCGAGCAGCTCGCGCAGCGCCTCGAGGTCGGACGTCTGCCGCGAGATCACACGCCCCGAGGTGTACCGCTCGTGGAACTCGAGGCTCAGCCGCTGCGTCTGGGCGAACACGCGCCGGCGCAGGTCGAGCAGCACGGCCTGCGAGATCCGCGCGGCGGTGCGCACGTACGCGGCGTAGGTGACGCCCGCGACGATCGCGAGCAGCACGTACAGGGTGCCGATGGTGAGGATCGGCGTGCGGTCGCCGTCGACGAGCGCGGGCAGGGCCCGGTCGATCGCGATCGCCACGAGTGCCGGCCCGGCGACCTGCCCCGCGGTCGAGACGATCACGAGCGCGGCGCCGAGCGTCAGCCTGGCCTTGTGCGGGCGCAGCAGCGAGCCGAGCAGCGCGCGCGAGCGCCCGCGCGCCTCGAGGTGCTGCGCGCGGTCCAGGTCGACGTGGTCCTCGGTCGCGGTCGCGCTCATCGTGCCCCCTCGCTGGTGGTGCTGGTGCTGGTGTCGGACGCCGCGGCCGCGGTCCCGTCGTCGTCGCCGTGCCGCTCGGGCCCGGTCCCGCGCACGACGCCGGCGGGCTCGGTGTGCCGCGCGTCGTCGTCCTGCTGCTCGGCGTCGAGCGTCGAGATGAGGTGCCGGTACGACGCGTGCGTCGCGAGCAGCTCGCTGTGCGTGCCGACCGCGGTGATGCGCCCGTCCTCGAGCACGGCGACCTGGTCGGCGAGCGCGACGGTCGAGGGTCGGTGCGCGACGACGAGGGTCGTGATGCCGGCGAGCTCGGTGTCGAGGCGGGCCTGGATCGCGGCCTCGGTCTCGACGTCGAGCGCCGAGAGCGGGTCGTCGAGCACGAGCACGCGGGGCCGGGCGGCGATCGCGCGCGCGAGGGCGAGGCGTTGGCGCTGGCCGCCCGAGAGGCTGAGCCCCTCCTCGCCGATGGTCGTCTCGACGCCGTCGGGCAGGTCGTGCACGAACCCGGCCTGGGCGACGTCGAGCGCCTGGGCGAGCGCGGCGTCGCCCGCGGGGCCGTCGTGGGCGCCCGCGGGCGCGCCGAGGAGGACGTTCTCGCGCACGGTCGCGGAGAACAGGGTCGAGTCCTCGAACGCGACCGAGACGACCGTGCGCAGGTCGGCGCGCGTCACGTCGCGCACGTCGACGCCGTCGAGCAGCACCTGGCCGCCCGTGACGTCGTAGAGGCGTGGCACGAGCATCGCGAGGGTCGACTTGCCGGAGCCGGTGAGGCCCACGAGCGCCGTCCGCCGCCCGGCCGGGACGACGAGGTCGACGCCGTCGAGCACGTCGGTGTCGGCGTCGCCGAACCGGAACCGCACGCCGCGCAGCTCGAGCTCGCCGCGCACGTCCGTCAGGGGCACGGGGTGCTCGGGGTCGGTCACGGCCACGGGCGTGTCGAGCACCTCGAGGTACCGCTCGAGCGCGGTGCGCGCGTTGAGCGTCATCGACAGGAGCATGCCGAGGTCGATCACGGGCGCGGCGAGCACCGCGGTGGTCGCGAAGAACGCGGCGAGCGCGCCCACGCCGAGCTCGCCCTGCGCGACGAGCCACACGCCGAGCACGAGGGCGACGCCGAGCGTGACGTCGGGGATCGCGGTGAACGACCCCTGGAGGGTCGACAGGATCCGGGCCTTGCGGATCTCGGTCTCGCGCAGGGTCGTGGCGCGCTGGGTGAAGCCCGCCATGGCGTCGCGCCCGCGCCCGAACGCCTTGAGCACGCGGATGCCGTGCACGGACTCCTCGACCGTGGTCGCGAGGTCGCCCGCCTGGTCCTGCGAGAGCCGCGCGACGCTGCGGAACCGGCGCGAGAACCGGAACGCGAGCACGGTCACGGGGATCGCGCCGCACAGGTAGACGAGACCGAGCCACACGTTGGTCGTGAGCAGCAGCACGGTGCCGACCGTGAGCGTGACCGCGTCGACCACGAGCATCACGACGCCGAACGCGATCCACCGGCGCAGCAGGCCGAGGTCGCTCATCGAGCGCGAGAGCAGCTGCCCGCCGGACCACCGGTCGTGGAACCCGACCTCGAGGTCCTGCAGGTGCGTGAACAGCCGCATGCGCATGGACTTCTCGACCTCGGTCGAGGGCGCGAGGATCAGGCGCCGCCGGGCCGCGATGAACGCGGTCTCGAGCAGCCCGAACGCGAGCACCACGAGCGCGCCGACGAGCAGGCCGCGCGTGTCGTGGTTCGCGACGCCGCGGGCGAGCGGGCCGTCGACGATCGTCTCGAGCACGCGCGGGATCGCGAGCGCGCACAGGCTCGCGAGCAGGGCGGACGTCGCCCCGAGCAGGATCCGGGTGCGCGCGGGGCGCACGAACGGCAGGAGGCGGCGCAGCGTCGAGATCGTCGAGGCGTCGCGCTCCTGCGCGGGGATCGCCCCGGAGGCGGGCGGTGGCGTGTGCGCGGCGGTGGTGCGCGGGTGGTCTGGAGGCACCGGACGATTCTCGCACGGTCGTTGCCCCGGGTAATGAGCAAGAGCAAGAACTGGCCGCATCGTGGACGCCCGGTGCCGGACGCCGTCCGCGTGCTAGGTTCGACGCGTGGACATCCGTTGGTATTGGCGCTTTACGCCGGCTCCTGGTGGGGCCGAGCGGGCACGCGCCTGAACCAACCCCACCGGAGCCAGCACAGGGCCTTGGACGCGACCGCGTCCGGGCCCTTCGTCATTCAGACGGGCCGCTCCGGACACCGATGCGGCGAGCGCGCTCCGTCTGAGCCAGCCTGATCAGGAGCCCACCGCATGACCGCCACGACCACCACCACGGAGGACGACGTGACCTCGCACCCCGAGTACGACCTGCAGGCGAGCACGAGCGACCTGCGCATCCGCGCGCTCGCCCCGCTGCCCGCCCCCGAGGCCATGCTCGCCGAGCTGCCGCTCGGGCCCGCGCGCTCCGACCTCGTGACCACGTCGCGCCGCGAGGTGCGCGACATCCTCGCGGGCGACGACGACCGACTGCTCGTGATCGTCGGCCCGTGCTCGGTGCACGACCCCGAGGCCGCGCTCGACTACGCGCGCCGCCTCGCCGCCGTCGCGCACGACCTCGCGGACGACCTCGCGATCGTCATGCGCGTGTACTTCGAGAAGCCCCGCACCACGGTCGGGTGGAAGGGCCTCATCAACGACCCGCACCTCGACGGCACGCACGACGTCAACTACGGCCTGCGTCTTGCGCGCGAGGTGCTGCTCGGCGTGCTCGACGCCGGGGTGCCCGCCGCGAGCGAGTTCCTCGAGCCGACCAGCCCGCAGTACATCGCCGACGCGATCTCGTGGGGCGCGATCGGCGCGCGCAACGCCGAGTCGCAGGTGCACCGCCAGCTCGCGTCCGGTCTCTCGATGCCCGTCGGGTTCAAGAACGCGACCGACGGCGACGTGCAGATCGCGGTCGACGGCTGCGTGACCGCCGCGAGCGAGCACACGTTCTTCGGCATGGACCAGCAGGGCCGCTCCGCCGCCGTCGAGACCGCCGGGAACCCCGACTGCCACGTGATCCTGCGCGGCGGCCGCTCGGGACCCAACTACGCGACGTCCGACGTCGAGGCCGCCCTCGCCGTGGCCCGCACCTCGGGCCTCGGCGGCGCCGTCGAGCACGGCCTGATCGTCGACGCGTCGCACGGCAACTCGGGCAAGGACCACGTGCGCCAGGCCGAGGTCGTGCGCGAGCTCGCCGCGCGCCTCGCCGAGGGCGAGCAGGGCGTGACCGGTCTCATGATGGAGTCGTTCCTCGTCGCCGGCGCCCAGGCGCCCGCGCCGTCGGGGCTCGTGTACGGCAAGTCCGTGACCGACAAGTGCATGGACTGGGACACCACGGCCACGCTGCTCGGCGAGCTCGCGGAGGCCGTGCGCGCACGCCGCGCCCTCTAGCCCCTCGCGCCCGCCCGCGCCCGAGCCCCCGCGCCGAACCGGCGATCGTGGTCGTTCCAGGGCTTCTGGCCGACCACGATCGCCGGTTCGGCGACGCACGACCGCCGGTTCGGCGCGCGCTCGACGAGGCGACCCATCCGGGACCGCGTCGGCCTCGAACCACGTGTGCCCCGTCTGAGGCAGACTGGGCCCGTGCCGAACGCCAGGACGACCGAACCCGACGCGCTGGACGCCGCCCTCGCGGCGTGCGCCGGCGGCGACCCTGACGCGTTCGCGCCGGTGTACGACGCGTTGAGCCCGTCCGTGTTCGGGGCGGCGCTCGCGGTCCTGCGCGACCGGGACCACGCGGCCGAGGTGACCCAGGAGGTGATGGTCGAGGTGTGGCAGACGGCAGCGCGCTTCGACGCGACCCGCGGGTCGGCCCGCACGTGGGCGGTCACGCTCACGCGGCGCCGCGCGATCGACCGCGTGCGCTCCGAGCAGTCGCGCCGTGCGCGTGACCAGAAGGACCTCGACGCGAGCACCGTCGGCGCCGAGCGCGACGTCGTCGCCGAGGAGGTCGAGCGCGGCCTCGACCGGTCGGCCGTGCGCGACTGCCTCGACACGCTCACCGAGACCCAGCGCGACGCCGTCGTGCGCGCCTACTACGGCGACCTGACCTACCGCGAGGTCGCCGAGGGGCTCGGCGCCGCGCTCCCGACCGTCAAGTCCCGCATCCGCGACGGACTGATCCGGCTCCGCGACTGCCTGGGGGTGAACCGTGGCTGACGACCTCGACCGCCAGGCGGTCCGCGACCTGATCCCTGCCTACGCGCTCGACGCCGTGACCGACGCCGAGGCTCGCGCCGTCGAGTCGCTCGTGGCGTCGGACGACGCGGCCCGGCGTGAGCTCGACGAGCTCCGTGAGTCCGTGGCGGCGTTCGTCGTGGACGCCGCGCCCTCCGCCGACGTGCGCGCCGACGTGCTCGCCCGCGTGGCCGCGCTCACGGCCGGCACCGACGCGGCGGCGACCCCAGTGCTCGGGAGCGCGCCGTCCGCAGCTCCGATCGCTGCGATCGGCTCGACGGCTGGCACGGCGGACCGCGCGTCGTCCGACACGGCCGGCCCCGCGTCGTCCGACATGGCTGACGACGCGCCGTCGAACGTGGTGCCGATCGGGGCGCGACGCCGCCGGAACTGGCTGGTCGCCGCGGCGGCGGCCGCGATCGTCGCGGTCGCGGTGCCGACGGGCATCGCCGTGCAGACCCATCAGACGCAGGTCCAGCTCCAGGCGCAGGTCGACCGCGTCGCGCAGATGCTCGCCGACCCGGACGCGCGGCTCGTCACGAGCCCGGTCGCCGGGGGCGGCGAGGCGAGCGCGCTCGTCGCGGACGGCGACGTGCTGTTCACCGCGTCGGGGCTGCCCGGCACGGGCGAGGACGAGGACTACCAGCTGTGGATCGTCGCGGACGGCGCTGCGACGTCGGCCGGGCTGTTCGACGCCGACGACCCGCAGGCCCTCGTCGAGGCTGCCGCGGGCGAGGTCGTCGCGATGACGCTCGAGCCGGCGGGCGGCTCCGACCAGCCGACGTCCGACCCGATCGTGGCGCTGCAGACCTGACCCGGCCTGCCCTCCCCGCCCGCCTCCGGTGCCGAACCGGCGATCATGGTCGGTAAGGACCCCCGCACCGACCATGATCGCCGGTTCGACCGGCGGAGATCGCCGCGCGACGCGTGCGTCGTCCGCCCCGGGCCCCGTGCGGCCGAGCGTCACCTTCTGGCCCGATGCCGGGCGTGCGAACGGGCCAGGACGTGACGCCCGCGAGCCACGGGTGCGCCACCATGGAGGCATGAGCGCACGCACGGTCGACGACCTGATCGCCGAGGCCGAGGCCGCGCCCGTCGACGGCTGGGACTTCTCCTGGCTCGACGGCCGCGCGACCGAGGAACGCCCGTCGTGGGGCTACGCGCGCACGATGGCCGCCCGGTGGGCCGACGCCGACGCCGCGCTCGACCTCCAGACCGGCGGCGGCGAGGTGCTCGCGACGGTCGGGAGCGTCCCGCGCGTCGCCGTGGCGACCGAGTCGTGGCCGCCCAACGTCGCGAAGGCGACCGAACTGCTGCACCCGCGCGGGATCGTGGTGGTGGCCGACCACGACGAGCCACCCCTGCCGTTCGCGGACGCCGCGTTCGACCTCGTCACGAGCAGGCATCCCGTGGTCCCGTGGTGGGGCGAGATCGCGCGCGTGCTGCGCCCCGGCGGCACCTACCTGGCGCAGCACGTGGGGCCCGCGAGCGTGTTCGAGCTCGTGGAGCTCTTCCTCGGGCCGCAGCCAGAGGCGCGCCGGGGGCGGCACCACGACGACGAGGCCGCGGCGGCACGGGCGGCAGGCCTCGAGGTCGTCGACCTGCGCGCCGAGCGGCTGCGCGTCGAGTTCTTCGACGTCGGGGCGGTCGTGTACTTCCTGCGCAAGGTGATCTGGATGGTCCCCGGGTTCACGGTCGACGCGTACCGGGACCGGCTGCTCGCGCTGCACGAGCAGATCGAGGCCGAGGGGCCGTTCGTCGCGTACTCCGCGCGCCACCTGATCGAGGCGCGTCGACCCCGCTGACGGCGACGCGTGCGTTCCGGCGTCGCGTGCATTCCGAACGGGGGGCACCCGCTCGTCGTGGGCGTCGAGCGTCACCTTCTGGCCCGGTCGGCGCCCGGGGAAGGGGCCGGAACGTGACGCCCGCACGCCCCAGCCCGCACGCCCCAGCCCGCACGCACCAGTACGCACGAAGGCCCGGCCGTCGCGCCTGGGGGACGCGCGACGGCCGGGCCGGTCGGGGGCCGTCGACCCGCGTCGACGGCGGCGGGCGCGAGGCCCGGGTCCCGGGCGCGGGGCCCGAGGGGTCACATGCTCGGCATGAGCACCGAGTCGACGAGGTAGACGGTCGCGTTCTGCGTCACGACGCCACCGCAGATCACGTTCGCGTCGTCGACCTTGAGCTCGTCGCCCGAGCCGGTCACGGTCACGGTGTCGCCCTCGACGGTGGTGTGCTCGCCCACGATGTCGTCCGGCGCGATCTGGCCGGGCACCACGTGGTAGGTCAGCACCGAGGTCAGGAGGTCGGCGTCGGTCGAGAGCGTGTCGAGCGTGCCGGCGTCGACCTTGGCGAACGCGTCGTCGACGGGCGCGAACACGGTGAACTCGTCACCGTTGAGCGTGTCGACGAGGTTCACGTCAGGGTTGAGCTCGCCGCTCACGGCCGAGACGAGCGTCGTCAGCAGCGGGTTGTTGGACGCCGCGACCGCGACCGGGTCGGCCGACATGCCGGTGATGGAGCCCGCGCCGTCGGGGACGGCGGCGGCGTAGTCGGAGCAGCCGGGGCCCACGAGGTTCGCGGCGGGGTCGACGCTCATGTCGGACTCCATGTCGTCCATGGGCGTCTCGGCGGGCATGGACTCCTCGGTCATCGCGGAGTCGTCGCTCGACGCGCCCGCGTCGGTGCTGTCGTCGGAGCAGGCGGCCAGGCCGAACACCGCGAGCGCGGCGAACGTGGTGGCAGCGGCGGCGGAACGGGTACGAACGTTCATCGGTCTCTCCTCGCGTCGTCGCCCCACGTCCTGCGGGGCGTTTCACCGGGGGTTCGGAGCCCCCGCCGCACCGGATGGGTCGGATCGCGAGAAACTTCTGCGATGGGTGACGAGCGGTTCGACGGCCAGATCATCGGGTTCGGCACGGCGTCGGGCACGCGCGTCGTCGTGGGCGACTGGTGGGCGTCGCCGTTCGGGCGGTTCGCGGACGTCATGGTCGAGCGCCCCGACGGCCACCGCGTGCTGGTCGCGCCGCCCGACGTCGCGGAGTTCGTGGCCGCGACGTACTCGTTCGACGAGGTCGTCGAGTCCTCCGTGGTGTCGGACGCCGTCCCCGCGCTCGGTCCCGCGTCGCGCCCGCAGCGGCTGACCGTGCGCGCGGGCCCGCTCACCGCCGTCGTGCGGACCGGGCCGCGGACGCCGCTGGGCCGGGCGGTCCGGCTCGTGCCCGCCCGCGTGGCGCGGTCGGTCGGGTTCGCGCGCGCCGTCGACCCGCTCGCGCGCGTGCTCGGGCTGCGGACGTACGGGACGGCCGGGAGCGGGCGGCACGAGGCCTACGGCGCGACCGACGTCCGCCGGGTCCTGGACGTCGAGGCGCGCTGGGACGGCGCGGACCTCGGGGCGCTCGCGGACGTCGACCCGCCCGTGCGGTTCGGCTTCGGGTCGAGCCCGCGCCGTCCGTGCGCGACGCGCATCGTCACGACGGTCCGCACGCGCTGAGCCCGCGCCCATCCCGGGAGCGGTCCGCACCGAACCACCGGCATGGAAACCCTGATCCTCATCGGCCTCCTCGGCGGCCTGATCACCGGCATCTCCCCGTGCATCCTGCCGATGCTCCCGGTGATCTTCTTCGCGGGCGGCGTGCAGGGCGCCCGTAATCCCGGCACCCCGGCCGGCTCCTCGGACGACGCCCCGGCTGACCGGCCGTCGTCGGACGACGCCGCCGCGGCCGGGTCGTCGGCGACCACCGCGGCGCCCTCGCCCAGCCTCTTCGCGGGCGCGCCCGGCACGGTCAGCATCGGTGCGCGCGGCGCGGTCGTGACGGCGACCGCCCCGGCCGCGAGCTCGCGACCTGCGGGGGACCGGGCCGACCGTCGTCCGACGGCGGACGACCCCGACCGTCGTCCGGCACCGGACGGGCCCGGCCGCCGCTCGTGGCGCCCGTACCTCGTGATCCTGGGCCTCGTGCTGAGCTTCAGCGTGTTCACGCTGCTCGGGTCGCTGCTGCTCACGGCGCTCGGCCTGCCGCAGGACCTGCTGCGCTGGCTCGGGATCGTGCTGCTCGCCGCGATCGGCGTCGGGATGATCGTGCCGCGGTTCGAGGAGGTGCTCGAGCGCCCGTTCCAGAAGATCGCGGCGATCGGCTCGCGTCGTGCCGGGCGGCGCTCGAACCCCGACAAGGGTGCGTTCCTGCTGGGCCTCGGTCTCGGCGTGCTGTACGTGCCGTGCGCGGGCCCGGTGCTCGCCGCGATCACGGTCGCGGGCGCGACGGGCAACATCGGCCCGGGGACGGTCGCTCTCACGCTGAGCTTCGCGATCGGTGCGGCGATCCCGCTGCTCGTGTTCGCCCTGGCCGGACGACGCGTGGCCGAGCGGGTCAAGAGCTTCCGCACGCACCAGCGGGGCATCCGGATCACGGGCGGCGTCGTGATGATCGCGCTCGCGGCGGCGCTCGCGCTCGACCTCCCGGCCGCGCTGCAGCGCGCGCTGCCGGACTACACGGGTGCGCTCCAGGAGCAGGTCGACGACAACGCCGCGGTGCGCGAGGCGCTCGACCTCGGGGGGATCGTCACGGACGAGAACCGCGAGCTGTCGAAGTGCTCGAACGGTGGCGAGGAGCTCGAGAGCTGCGGCACCGCGCCCGAGCTCACGGGCATCACGCAGTGGCTCAACACGCCCGACGAGTCGCCGATCGCGCTCGCGGACCTGCGCGGCAAGGTCGTGCTGCTCGACTTCTGGACGTACTCCTGCATCAACTGCCAGCGCGCGATCCCCAACGTCGCGGCCTGGTACGACACGTACGAGGACTACGGGCTGGAGGTCATCGGGGTGCACACGCCCGAGTTCGCGTTCGAGCGCGAGACGCGCAACGTGATCGAGGGCGCGAAGGACCTGGGCGTCGACTACCCGATCGCGCAGGACAACGCGTACTCGACGTGGACGACCTACCGGAACCGCTACTGGCCCGCCGAGTACCTGATCGACGCCGACGGCACGGTGCGCCACATCAAGTTCGGCGAGGGCGGGTACGCGACCACGGAGAAGCACATCCGCGAGCTCCTGACGGCCGCGAACCCGGGGGTCGAGCTGCCGCCCGCGACGAACGTCGCCGACGCGACCCCGGTCGACGAGACGACGCCCGAGACGTACTTCGGCATCAGCAAGTCGTTCAACTACGACGGCGAGCCGGCGTACGACGGCGGGCCGGTCGAGTACACCGCCAACCCCGACCAGCCGCAGGACACCTACTCGCTCGACGGCGGTTTCGACGTCGACCACCAGGGGGCGACCGCGACCGAGGACGGCGCGACGGTCCGGCTCGCGTACGACGCGACGAACGTCTTCGCGGTGCTGGGCGGCGAGGGGACGGCGCGGGCGACCGTGACGCCGGACGGCGGCGAGCCCGTGACGCGCGAGATCGAGGTCTCGGGCAACCCGACGCTGTACGACGTGCTGCGGGGCGAGGGTGCGACGACGGGCACGGTCGAGCTCGAGCTGCCCGCGGGTGCGACGGTCTACACGTTCACCTTCGGGTAGGTCGCGGGCCCGCGCGGGGCGCCGGGTCGTGGGACGCCGGCGCCCAGCGCGCGGACAGCCGTGACACCTTGTGAAGAATGGTGCAAGGTAGGGTCGTGCTGACCATCCCCGAGACCGTGACCGAGCAGGGCCGTGCCGCCGAGACCAAGGTGGCCGGGGCGACGAGCCCTGCCCGCTACCTCGTCTCGGCCATGCTCGCGGGCGCCTACATCGGCGTCGGCGTGGTGCTCATGCTCATGACGGCCGGCCCGTTCCTCGCCGCCGGGAGCCCGGCGCAGCCGCTCGTCGCGGGCGGCGTGTTCGCGGTCGCCCTGACCCTGGTCGTGTTCGCGGGTGCCGAGCTCGCGACGTCCGCCATGATGATCCTCACCCAGGGCGTGCTCACGCGGGCGACACGGCTCGGCGCCGCGGTCGCCACGCTCGCGCTCTGCCTCGTGGGCAACCTGCTCGGGTCGGTGGTGTTCGCGTGGGCCGTCGTGCAGTCACGCGTGCTCGACGGCTCCGCCGGCGCCGACATGCTCGCCTCGATGCTCGACCACAAGGCGCACGAGGGCGTCGGCGAGATGTTCTTCCGCGGCGTCCTGTGCAACGTGCTCGTGTGCGTCGCGATCTGGGCCTGCGCCCGACTGCGCACCGAGATCGGCAAGGCCGTCGTGATCTTCTGGGCGATCTTCGCGTTCATCGCGAGCGGGTTCGAGCACGTCGTCGCGAACATGACGACCTTCTCGCTCGGGCTGTTCCTCGGTGACGGTCTGACGACGGTCGGGGACTTCGCGACGAACGTGCTCTGGGTCGGGCTGGGCAACCTCGTGGGCGGCGCGCTCGTGGTGGGCGTCGGCTACTGGTTCGTGGCGGGCGGCTCGCGTCTGCGCGCCCCGGCGGCTGAGCCCCTCGCTGGAGCAGAGCCTGTCGCAGGAGCGGAGCTCCTCGCGGAGGCACGACCCGTCACGGGCGCCACCCCCCGGCGGTGACCGTCACGCCGTCGACGACGTCGAGGGTCGCCGGCCCGGGGTGGTCCGGGTCGGTGAGCGGCACGACGACCGGTGCGGCGTCCGGGTTCGGCACGACCTCGATCGCGACCGTCACGTCCGGGTCGAGCGACGTCGACCCGCCGCGCCAGGTGATCGCGAGCGAGGTGCTCGCGCCGGGCGCGAGCGACACCGCCTCGCGGGTGGTCGGCTGATCCGGGCCGAGGAACGCGGCGTCCTCGTCGGCGCGGCCCACGTCCGCGAGCTCGCCCGCGAGGGTGCGGAACCGCAGGTCGGGGACCGCGGCGAGCTCGCAGGGTTCCTGGCCGTCGTTGGTCATGACGATCGTGAGCCAGCGCCGACCCATGGCCGAGTCCTGGCCCGTGACGTGCCCGGTCAGGCTGCCGCACGGGGTGTCGGGGTCGGACGCCGGGGTCCCGGCCGGGTCCCGCGTCGAGACCCACCCGGTCACGCCGTCCGCCGTGGACGCCAGGCCCGTGGACGCCGGGTCCGTGGCCTCGGCCGCGGACGGCGTCGCGCCGGGCAGGTCCGGGGGCGTGCTGCCGACCTGCACGACGTACGCCACGGGGTGCGTCGCCGCGGCCCAGCCACCCTGGTCGAGCACGTCCGCGACCGCGCGCGCGGACGCGTCGTCCGCCGCCACGACGACGAGGTGCCCGACGTCGTCCGGACCCGTGCCGCGGGGGTCGGCGGCGTCGTCGTAGGCCGAGCCGACGAACCCGGGGACGTCGCGCACCTCCGCGAGCATCATCAGGAGCGTGGGGGAGGGTGCGCCGCCGTGGCCGCGCGCGAGCGTGTCGCCCGCGGCCCCGAGGTCGGTGAGCGGGGTCCCGCCCTCGGTCGTGCCGCTCGCGATCGCGACGAGCTGGTCGGCGTAGCTCGTGCGCACGCTGCTGCGGGGGCCGTCGATCGTCGCGCTGACGACGCCCGGGCTGTGCGCGATCCGGAATGCGTCGGGCGCGATCCCGGTGGCGTCGGCGTGCACCGAGCGCCGGGCCGGGACCTCGCCGTCGCGGGGTCCGTCCTGGAACCACACGTCCCATGCGAGCGCGCCGCCCGCGCGGACGAGCTCCGCGTGCGCGGCCGTGGCCGCGTCGCCGTCGAGCGCCGGGCCGACGTCGACCCAGAAGGTCACGCGCGTGCCGTCGGACGTCGCTGGGTCGGCCTGGCCGTCCGGCGACGGGTCGGCCGTGGGGCCGGTGGTGTCGGTCGGCGTCGTGACCTCGACGCCGTCGACGCCGGGCACGTCCTCGAGGAGCTCGACGAGAGGGGCGGCGGCGGCCGGGACGTCGTCGGCGGGCGAGCACGCGACGAGGGTCACGCCGAGCGCGCAGGCGAGCGTGGCGGCGAGGGGCGCGCGGGCGCGGCGACCGCGCGGCGACCAGGCCGGGGAATCGCCTGTGGGGGAATCGCCGGTGGGGTAGTCGTCGGTGGGGTAGTCGCTGGTGGGGTAGTCGTCGGTGGGGTAGTCGCCGGTGGGGCCGCGCCGGCGGTCGAGCCGGCGACCGATGCGGTGAGCGGTGCGGCGGTCGAGCTGGCGGTCGAGATGGTTGTCGAGCCGGCGGGCGGCGGTGCGGGCGGTGCGAGGGCGGGAGGGCACGCGATCACGCTAGGGCCCGGTGCGGCCGCGGCGGCTGCGGACCAGGACTCTCTTCGCGATGTTCACGAACCGCTCACAGGCTGTGGACGGCGCCCGCCCAGGGACGGGCGCCGTCGGGGCTCAGCTCGTGAACGCGACGGTCACGCAGGGGCCGCCGTTGTCAGGGCGGAACTTCATGCGGTCGCGGGTCGAGGGGCCGTAGACGCCGTCGGGGCCGTCCCCGGCCGCGCTCTGGACGCTCGTGAGCGCGCTGACGAACCCGGTGCCGTACACGCCCCGGGGGCCCGCCGAGATGCCGTAGCAGGACTCGATGTGGCGCTGCAGCGCGGCGACCCCGGGGCCCTGGACGCCGAGGTGGTCGGGGCGGGGCGAGATGCTGCACCAGGTCGACTTCGCGGTCGGCGAGATCCAGGGTGCGGGCGTCGCGGGAACGGTCACGCCGCCGACCGTGACGGTCGTGCTGCACGCGGAGTAGGCGGCCGATGCCGCGGTCGCGCTCGTGGCGCCGGCGAGCGCGCCGGTCGCGAGCAGCGCCGCGGCGGCGCCGGCGGCGAGGGTGCGGTGGAGGGTCTTCATGCGAGCTCCTTCGGTCGTGCCGAGGTGCGTCGTCGCGCCCCGGGTCGGGCTCAGCGTAGGAGCGGCCGACAACCCGGGCATTCGGGAGAGAAGGTGAATTCTGCGCGCGCTGTCGGTCGGTACGCTCGCGGGCAGGTTGTATACAGGTGTACAGGGGTGCATCATGGCGGGATGACCGACGCGACGACGCAACCCGTCCCGCGCGTGACGACGCAGCTCGCCGCACGCCGACAGTCCGGTGCGCGTGCCGTCTACGAGCACCTGCGCGACCAGATCATCACGGGCGACCTCGCCCCGGCCGAGCGCATCACCGAGCCCGTGCTCGCGGCCCGCCTCGGCGTGAGCCGCACCCCGGTGCGCGAGGCCCTGCGGCTGCTACAGGCCGAGGCGCTCGTCGAGGAGCTCGCGACCGGGGGAGTGCGCGTCGCCCCGCTCGACGCCGACGACCTGGAGCGCGTGTACGACGTGCGCTCCCGGCTCGAGGGCCTGCTCGCCCACGACGCCGCCGAGCGTGCGACCCCCGACGACGTCGCCGCCCTCGACCGCCTCGTCGACCTCATGGACCGCGTGCGCGACGACGAGGCCGAGGTGCTGCGCATCGGCGCCGAGTTCCACGCGCGCATCGAGACCGTCGCCGGCAACGCCTGGTGCTCCGTGCTCCTGCGACAGATCCGCGGGCACGTCGACCGCTACCGCGTGCTCGCGGCCCACGGGCGCGTGGGAGGGAGCGCTCACGTCGACGAGCACCGCGCGGTCGCTGCGGCGATCGCCGCGGGCGACCCCGAGAACGCGGAGGCCGTGATGCGCGCGCACATCGAGCACAGCGCCGCGACGGCGGAGCGCACCCTCGCCGACCCGGCGATCTCGACCCGCCGACCGGCCGACCCGTCACCCCCGCCTGCCGACCCGGCGATCTCGACCCGCCGACCGGCCGACCCGTCACCCCCGACTGCCGACCCGGCGATCTCGACCCGCCGACCCGGCGATCGTGGTCGCTAGAACCGCTCGGAACGGACACAACCACCGGTTCGGCGGACGGGCCGCGCACCCAGAACCTCGAACATCCAGACCCTCGAGCACCCAGACCCTCGAACACCCAGAACCCCGGAGCCCACGATGCCCCAGACGATCACCGTCACCGTCCACCCGAGCGCCGACGACTTCGCGCGCGAGGACCAGCTCGCCTGGAAGCTCGCGGAGCTCGCGGCCGAGCAGGCCGAGCCGACGCCCGAGGTCGTCGACATGGTGATCAACCGCGTGATCGACAACGCGGCGGTCGCGACCGCGTCGCTGACCCGCGGCCCCGCGGTCGCGGCGCGCGCGCAGGCCCTCGCGCACCCGTACGTGCCGGGCGCGACGGTGTTCGGCGCGCCGCTCACGGCGTGCGCGAGCCCTGAGTGGGCGGCCTGGGCCAACGGGGTCGCGGTGCGCGAGCTCGACTTCCACGACACGTTCCTCGCGGCCGAGTACTCGCACCCGGGCGACAACGTCCCGCCGATCCTCGCGGTCGCGCAGCACGTCGGGGCGGACGGCGCGGCGCTCGTGCGCGGCATCGTGACCGGCTACGAGGTGCAGGTCGACCTGGTGCGCGCGATCAGCCTGCACAAGCACAAGATCGATCACGTGGCGCACCTCGGGCCGTCGGCGGCCGCGGGCATCGGCACCCTGCTCGGGCTCGACGCCGAGACGATCTTCCAGGCGATCGGCCAGGCGCTGCACACCACGACCGCGACCCGGCAGTCCCGCAAGGGTCAGATCTCGACCTGGAAGGCGCACGCCCCCGCGTTCGCGGGCAAGGTCGCGGTCGAGGCCGTCGACCGTGCGATGCGTGGCCAGACGAGCCCCGAGCCGATCTACGAGGGCGAGGACGGCGTGATCGCGTGGCTGCTCGACGGCCCCGACGCACGCTACGACGTCGTGCTCCCCGCGCCGGGCGAACCGCGCACGGCGATCCTCGACACGTACACCAAGGAGCACTCGGCCGAGTACCAGTCGCAGGCGCTCATCGACCTCGCGCGCGCCCTGCACGGCGAGCACCCGGAGCTCGCGGACCCCGCGAACGTCGCGAGCGTCGTCATCCACACGAGCCACCACACCCACTACGTGATCGGCTCGGGCGCGAACGACCCGCAGAAGTACGACCCGACCGCGTCGCGCGAGACCCTCGACCACTCGATCCCGTACATCTTCACGGTCGCGCTGCAGGACGGCGGCTGGCACCACGTCGACTCGTACGCGCCCGAGCGGGCCGCGCGCGAGGACACGGTCGCGCTGTGGCGCAAGGTCACCACGGCCGAGGACGCCGCGTGGACCCGTCGCTACCACTCGACGGACCCTGCCGAGAAGGCGTTCGGCGGTCGCGTCGAGATCGAGCTGACGAACGGCGAGCGGATCGTCCGGGAGATCGCCGTCGCGGACGCCCACCCGCTCGGCGCGCGGCCGTTCGCGCGCGAGCAGTACGTCGCCAAGTTCCGCACGCTCGCCGCGGGCGTGCTCGACGACGCCGAGATCGAGCGGTTCCTCGACCTCGCGCAGCGGCTGCCCGAGCTCACGGCCGCCGAGGTGCGCGAGCTCTCGGTCGTCGCGCGCCCCGGGCTCCTTGCCGCCGAGGCCCCGACCGGGCTGTTCGAGCTCGGCCGCGACCACGCCCGCACGGGCACGACGTCGGACGACGCTCGGCCGGTTCCCGCGACGTCGGACGACGCGCCCGCCGACCACGCGACGTCCGACACCACACGGACTGCGCCCGCACCCACGCCCACCGCCCCCGAGAGCGAGGCCCGCTGATGCTGCACGCCACCACGACCCCCGCCGCGAAGCGCGAGAACCTGCGTGCCGCGCTCGCCGGCCCGGGGATCCTGCGGTTCCCGGGAGCCTTCACGCCGCTGTCCGCGCGGCTGATCCAGGAGAAGGGCTTCGAGGGCGTGTACGTCTCGGGCGCCGTGCTCTCGGCCGAGCTCGGCCTGCCGGACATCGGGCTCACGACGCTCACCGAGGTCGCGGGGCGCGCGCAGCAGATCGCGCGCACGACCGACCTGCCCGTGCTGGTCGACGCGGACACGGGGTTCGGGGAGCCCATGAACGTCGCGCGCACCGTGCAGGTGCTCGAGGACGCGGGCGTCGCGGGCGCCCACGTCGAGGACCAGGTCAACCCCAAGCGGTGCGGCCACCTCGACGGCAAGGCGACGGTGGACCTCGAGACCGCGGTCAAGCGCGTGCGTGCCGCGGCCGACGCGCGCCGCGACCCGAACTTCCTGATCATGGCGCGCACGGACGTGCGGGCCGCGGAGGGGCTCGACGCGGCGGTCGACCGTGCCCGCGCGTTCGTCGACGCGGGCGCCGACGCGATCTTCCCCGAGGCGATGCGGGACCTCGCGGAGTTCGAGGCCGTGGCCGCGGCGGTCGACGTGCCGGTGCTCGCGAACATGACCGAGTTCGGCAAGTCGGAGCTCTTCACGTCGCAGCAGCTCGCCGACGCGGGCGCGAAGATCGTCATCTACCCGGTCACGCTGCTGCGCGCCGCGATGGGCGCCGCCGAGCGTGCGCTCGACGAGATCGTGGCGCACGGCACGCAGCAGGGCGTCGTCGACCAGATGCAGACGCGCGCGCGGCTCTACGAGCTCGTCGACTACGCGGGCTACAACGCGTTCGACGAGGAGATCTTCACCTACCGCCCGTGAGGGTCACGTCCTGGCCCTCTCCCCGGTGCGGGAGGGGGCCAGGACGTGACGCTCACCGTTCACGAAGGAGTGACCATGAGCAGCACCGCAGCAGGCGGGCCCGGCGAGATCCGCAAGGGCCTGGCCGGAGTCGTCGTCGACGTCACGAGCGTCAGCAAGGTCGACCCGGAGTCCAACTCGCTGCTGTACCGGGGGTACCCGGTGCAGGACCTCGCCGAGCGCACGAGCTTCGAGGAGGTCGCGCACCTGCTGTGGCACGGTGAGCTCCCGACGCCCGCGCAGCTCGCCGCCCAGACCGTGACCGAGCGTTCCCACCGGGCCCTGCCGGACGCCGTCCGCGACCTGGTCCTGTCGCTGCCCACCACGGCCCACCCGATGGACGTCGTGCGGTCCGCGGTCTCGCTGCTCGGTGCGCTCGACCCGACCGCCGACGACACGAGCCCGGAGGCCGAGCAGGCCAAGGCCGGACGGCTGTGGGCGGTGCTGCCCGGCGTCGTGGCGCTCGACCAGCGGCGGCGTCGGGGGCTCGACCTCGTCGAGCCGCGCGACGACCTCGGGTACGCCGCGAACTTCCTGTGGACGACGTTCGGCGAGGAGCCCGCGCCCGAGGCGGTGCGCGCGTTCGAGGTGTCGATGGTGCTGTACGCCGAGCACTCGTTCAACGCCTCGACGTTCACCGCGCGCGTGGTCACCTCGACCCTGAGCGACCTCTACTCCGCGGTCACCGCCGCGGTCGGCGCGCTCAAGGGTCCGCTGCACGGCGGTGCGAACGAGGCCGTCATGGAGGCGTTCGCCGAGATCGGCTCCGCCGACCGCGCGGCCGCCTGGCTCGACGACGCGCTCGCCGCGCGGCGCAAGATCATGGGGTTCGGCCACCGCGTCTACAAGCACGGCGACTCGCGCGTGCCGACGATGAAGGCGACGCTCGACGACCTCGTCGCGCACCACGGCCGCGCCGACCTGGGCGAGCTGTACGACGCGCTCGCCGACGCCATGGCCGTGCGCAAGGGGATCCTGCCGAACCTCGACTACCCGGCCGGCCCGGCGTACCACCTCCTGGGCTTCGACACGCAGACGTTCACGCCGCTGTTCGTCGCGAGCCGGGTGGTCGGGTGGACCGCGCACGTCATGGAGCAGCGCGCCGCGAACGCGCTGATCCGGCCGCTGAGCGAGTACGTCGGTGCCCCGCGCCGCGAGGTGCCCCGGCGGTGAGAACCCGTCAGACGAACGCCTCGAGCGCCGCGCGGTCGACCTCGTCCTGACCGATCAGCGCGGCGACGTCGTCCTGCCGGTCCCAGACGTTGAGCGCCATGCCCGCGGCGACGCGGTCGTCCTCGATCCAGAAGACCACGGCCTCGCTCTCCTCGAGCGACCCGCTGACGACGATCTCGGCCTTGTCGGGGTGCGCGACGTACCCGGTGTACTCCATGCCGAGGTCGTACTGGTCGGTGAAGAAGTACGGCAGCGTCGTGTACGGGTCGCGTGATCCGAGCATCGCGCGGGCGGCGTGCGGGCCCTGGTCGTTCGCGCGCGCCCAGTGCTCGACGCGCAGCGTGGTCCCGTAGCGCTCGGACGGCACCGCGGCGACGTCGCCCGCGGCGAAGACGTCGGGGTCGGACGTCGCGAGGGTCGGCCCGGTCAGGACGCCACCGGTGGTCGGGTCGAGCGCGAGCCCGCCGACGCTCGCGAGCCGCACCTCGGGCAGCGCGCCGATCGCGACGAGCACGAGGTCGGCGGGCAGGTGCTCGCCCGTGGTCAGGTCGACGCCCGTGACCCGCCCGTCGGTGCCGGTCAGCGCGACCGCGCTCGCGTCGCCCACGAGCCGCACGCCCTGCTCGCGGTGCAGGTCGGCGAAGAACCCGCCGAGGTGCGCGCCGAGCGGCCCCGCGAGGGGCACCGACGAGCGCCCGACGACCGTCACGTCGATGCCGCCGGCCCGCGCGGCCGACGCGACCTCGAGCCCGATCCAGCCCGAGCCGAGCACGACGACCCGCCCGCCGGCGTCCTGCACCACGCCGAGCTGCGCGGCCAGGCGCGAGCTGTCGCCCACGGTCCGCAGCGAGACCACGCCCGCGAGGTCACCACCCGCGACGGGCAGCGCGCGCGGCGTCGACCCGGTCGCGAGCAGCAGCCTGTCGTACGTCAGGAGCGTGCCGTCCGCGAGGGTCAGGTGGTGGTTGGCAGGGTCGAGCCCCACCGCGGGCAGACCGAGCCGGAGGCGGACGTCGCGCTCGTCGTACCAGCCGGACGGGTGGACGAACACCGACTCGCCCTCGACCTCGCCGCGCAGGTAGTCCTTCGACAGCGGCGGCCGCTCGTAGGGTCGGACCCCCTCGCGTCCCACGAGGACGATGCGCCCGCCGAACCCCTCGCTGCGGAGCGTCTCGGCGGCGCGCGCCGACGCGAGCCCGCCTCCGACGAGGACGAACGTCTCAACCATGGGGAACCTCCGGTGACCGCGGTGTCGACCTGCTGCTGCCCAGTGTGGACCGCGGAGCGCTCGCACGTGCTGCGGGCGTGTGTCCGGAGTGTTAAGGATCCTTCGTGGTGCCCACGGGATGGACAGGGTGCCGCGCTCGTCGGGGCACGAGAAAGGCCCTCGAGGGAATCCCTCGAGGGCCTTCTGCTGGTCGGGGTGACAGGATTTGAACCTGCGACCTCGTCGTCCCGAACGACGCGCGCTACCAAGCTGCGCCACACCCCGGTGATGTGTCACCGCGCTCTGCCGGACCGCGGTGAGACCGCGTTCTCCGGTGGAGCCTGCCCAGCATAGACGACGATGGGCCCAGGAACGAAACTCGACCACGGAGCGCTCGGATCCGCCGCGGTCCGCGGCCCTGCGCACGCCCCGGTCCGGGCTCTCGGACGGTCAGGAGCGGGCGGTGAGCGTGAGCAGCACGGCCTCGGGACGGCACGCGAAGCGCACCGGGGCGTAGGGCGAGGTGCCGGCTCCCGCGCACACCTCGAGCCAGGTCGAGTCGTGCCCGCCCGGCGCGTCGGGTCGGGCACCCGGCCAGCCGTGCAGCCCGCTCGCGCGGCGGCGGTCGACGTCGCAGTTCGTCACGAGCGCGCCGTAGAACGGCAAGCGCAGCTGGCCGCCGTGCGTGTGGCCCGCGAGGATCAGGTCGTTGCCGTCGTCGTGCATCTGGTCGAGCACGCGGCGGTACGGCGCGTGCGTGACGGCGAGCCGCAGCGCGGTCGCCGGGTCGCGCACGGCGGGCGGGGTGCTGGCGTCAGGGTCGCTGCGGCCACGGCCACCGAGGTCACTGCGGCCACCGAGGTCACTGCCTTCATCGCGAACGGGGAACACGTCCAGGTCGAGGTGCGGGTCGTCGACCCCGACGAGGTCGATGCGCCGCCCGTCGGCCACGACGGTGTCGCGGCGGTTCGACAGGTCCCGCCAGCCCGCGGAACGCATCGCGAGCGCGAGCTCGGCGGCCGGGAGGTTCGGCTGCTTCGTGGTGCGGGGCGAGCGTGCGTCGGGGAGCAGGTAGCGCGCGGGGTTCTTCATGACGGGCGCGTAGTAGTCGTTCGAGCCCATGACGAACGCCCCGGGCGCGGCCACGAGGAGCGGCTCGAGCGCGTGCAGGAGCGGTGCGAGCGCGCCCCGGTGGGCCATGTTGTCGCCCGTGTTGACCACGAGGTCGGGGGAGAGGTCCGCGAGCGAGCGGACCCAGTCGATCTTGCGCCGCTGACCGGGTGTGAGGTGCAGGTCGGAGACGTGCAGCACGCGCAGGTCGCGCGCGCCCGGGGCGAGCACCGGCACGGTCCGCTCGCGCAGCGTGAAGAGCTTCGTCTCGAGGTGCGCGTAGGCAAGCCCGGCGGCGCAGACCGCCGCACCCGCGCCGAGCCAGCGGCCCGCGCGGGCCACCGCGGGGCTCAGCCGTTGCTCCCGTCGCCCCACAGGTCGGCGTCCCACTGCCCGGAGGCGGCGTCGTCGAGCAGGTCGGTCAGGGTGTTGCTGGTGTTCTCGGCGTCGCCGCCCTTGTCGCCGCCCTTGTCCGACCCGTTGTCGGAGTCCTTGCCCTTGTCGCCGTCGTCCGAGTCCTTGTCGTCGTCGGCAGGCGGGGTGTAGGCGGGCTTGGGCTTGCCGACCATCGTCGGGTCCGGTGCGGCGAAGTCGCGGGCGGGAACGCCCTCGAGCGCGGTCGTCATGAAGTCGTGCCACGTGGGCGCGGCGATCGACGAGCCGTAGAGCGGGGCGTAGCGGACACCCTTGACCGTCGTGTCCATGTTGAACTGCTTGTTCCCCTCCGCGCTGCCGACCCACACCGAGGTCGAGAGGTCGGGGGTGTAGCCCGTGAACCAGGTCTGCGCGCTCATCTGGGTCGTGCCGGTCTTGCCGGCGGCAGGCCGGTCGAGCGCCGCGTGCGGGGCGGTGCCGCCGGGCGCCAGGGGGCCCTTCATGGCGTAGGCGACGGTGTTGGCGATCTTCGGGTCGAGGGACTGCTCGCAGTCCTGCCCGGGCACCGCGAGGTCCTTGCCGTCCGCGTCGGTCACCTTCGTGATCGCGATCGGGGTGCAGTACGTCCCCCCGGAGGCGAAGGTCGCGTACGCAGCGGCCATCTGCAGCGGCGACGAGACGCCCGTACCGATGATCATCGGGGCCTGGAGCTCGATGTCGTCGACGGTCGGGTTGGCGGCGTTGGACGGACGGAACCCGGAGTCCCACGCGGTGTCGCGGATGTTGCAGAGCTTGAGCTTGCTGCCCATGTCCACGAACGCGGTGTTGATCGACTGCGCGGTGGCCTTGAGCACGCTCACGTTGCCGCTGATGTTGCCTTCCGAGTTGGCGATGGTCCATTCCTGGTCAGCGAGCGGCCCGGAGCACGAGCCCGTGTCGAACCAGCTCGGGTTCCGGGGAACCTTGTTCGCGTTGACCGTCTCGTTGAGCGTGTGACCGCTGCGCAGCCACTCGGCGAGCACGAACGGCTTGAAGTTCGACCCGACCTGGAAGCCGTCGGACGCGCCGTGCGCCATGTCAGCGCTGTAGTTGACGACCGTGCCCTCGGCGTTGTCGGTCGCGGCAGGGTTGTACGGGCGGTTCTGCGCCATCGCGAGGATCTTGCCCGTGCCCGGCTCGACCGAGGAGATCGCGGCCTCGAGCGTCGACGGGTCGTCGGCCGGCACGGCCTCGGTGATGTCCTTGTACGCGGCCTTCTGCATCGTCGGGTCGACCGTCGTGACGATGCTCAGGCCGCCGCGGTACAGGAGGTCCTGACGGTCCTTGGCGGTCTCGCCGAACGCGGGCTGCGCGACGATCTCCTTGGTCACGTAGTCGCAGAAGAACGCGTACTGCTGCGACGCGGCGCAGCCGGCCTCTACCGGGTGCAGGTCGAGCGTGTCCTCGAGCTTCGACGTCCGCGCGGTGTTGAACTGGTCCAGGGTGATGTAGTTCTGCTGGTACATCAGGTTCAGCACGGTGTTGCGACGACCCGTCGCGTTCTTCATCGTCGTTTCGCTGATCGTCGGGTCGTACGCGCTGGGGCCCTTGGTGATGCCGGCGATCGTCGCGGACTCCGTGATGTTGAGGTCCTTCGCGTGCTTGCCGAAGAAGTACCGCGCGGCGGTCTCGACCCCGTACACGCCGTTGCCGAACTGCGAGATGTTGAGGTAGGCCTCGAGGATCTCGGGCTTGGTCATCTTCTTCTCGAGCGCGATCGCGAGCTTGGCCTCGCGGAGCTTGCGCTCGTTGGTCTGGGCGCGCGCGGCCTCGGCGGCCAGCGGGTCGTCGTCACGCACGGCCTGCTCGATGAGCACGTTCTTGACGTACTGCTGCGTGAGCGTCGACGCACCCTCGACGTCACCGCCCGAGAAGTTGTTGACGAACGCGCGCGTGGTGCCCGTGATGTCGACGCCGCCGTGCTCCCAGAAGCGCTTGTCCTCGGTCGCGATGACCGCGTCCTTCATGGGCTGCGAGACCTCGTCGAGGCCGACCACGATCCGGTTCTCGGTCCAGTACCGTGCGATCACGGTCTTGCCGTCGTTCGCGTAGATCACCGACTGCTGCGAGAGCGGTCCGGGCTCGAGGTCGTCGGGGAGGTCGTCGAAGACCTGCACCGCGCTGTCCGCGAGCGTCTTGGTGCCGGCCGCCACGGGGATCAGCAGACCGCCCGCGAGGATGCCACCGATCCCTGCCACGAGCACGAGGGCGAGCAGCAGGGCGACGAGCTGGAAGACGGTGACGTGGCGACCGTGGGAGCGCGCGGAAGAAGCCATGGTGCCCAGCGTACGGGAGAAGGCCCCGCCGACCCCGGCAGGTCCACCCTCCGGGGTGTGCGGGTTGTGTGCGGGTTCGACGGACCGGCGGTGCGTCTCCGGCTAGGCTCAGGTCATGGCTACCACCTGGGAATACGCGACCATCCCCCTCATCATCCACAACACCAAGGCTGTCCTCGACCAGTGGGGCGCCGACGGCTGGGAGCTCGTCCAGGTCGTCACGGGCCCCGACGGCAACGGGCTCGTGGCCTACCTGAAGCGTCCGACGGGCGAGGCCTGAGCATGACCGGCGCCCCGGCGGGCGGGTCGGCGCCCGGCGGCTCGGCCGCCGGCACGGTCGCGGCGCGGCTCGCGGAGCTCGGCATCGAGCTCCCCGCGGTGGCCGCACCGGTCGCGAGCTACGTGCCGGCCGTCGTGAGCGGGGGCTACGTCTACACGTCGGGCCAGCTCCCGTTCGTCGACGGCGCCCTGCCCGCCACGGGCAAGGTCGGTGACGGGCCGGGGCTCGTCGCGGCGTCCGACGCCCAGGAGCTCGCACGCACCTGTGCGCTCAACGCGCTCGCCGCGGTGCACGACGTCGCGGGGTCCCTCGACCGGGTCGCGCGCGTCGTCAAGGTGGTCGGGTTCGTCGCGAGCGACCCGTCGTTCACCGGACAGCCGGGCGTCGTCAACGGCGCGAGCCAGGTGATCGGCGAGATCTTCGGCGATCGAGGCGTGCACGCGCGCTCGGCCGTCGGGGTCGCGGTGCTCCCGCTCGACGCACCGGTCGAGGTCGAGATCGTGGTCGAGCTCGGCGACTAGGGCGAACGACGAAGGGCCGCGCACCGGATCGGTGCGCGGCCCCTCGTGTCAGGGGTGCGGGCGTGTCAGCGCGCGCGGCGCTCGAGACGCTCAAGGTCGAGCAGCACCACGGCGCGGCCCTCGCGACGCACCCATCCGCGGGCGGCGAAGTCGGCCAGGGCCTTGTTCACCGTCTCGCGGGACGCGCCGACGAGCTGTGCGAGCTCCTCCTGCGTGAGGTCGTGCGCGACGCGCAGCCCCTCGTCGGTGGTCTCGCCGAAGCGGTGCGAGAGGTCGAGCAGCGCCTTGGCGACACGGCCGGGGACGTCCGAGAAGACGAGGTCGGCGAGCGTCTCGTTGGTGCGGCGCAGGCGGCGGGCGAGCGCGTTGAGCATGTGCGTCGCGACGCCCGGGTGGGTCTCGATCCAGGCGACGAGCTGCTGGTGGCCGAGCTCGTGGACCACGGCTTCGGAGACCGCGCTCGCGGTCGCGGTGCGGGGCCCCGGGTCGAACAGCGAGAGCTCGCCGAACATCTCGCCGGGCCCGAGGATCGACAGCAGGTTCTCGCGGCCGTCGTTCGAGCGGCGCCCGAGCTTGATCTTGCCCTCGCCGATCACGTAGAGGCGGTCGCCGGGCTCGCCCTCGCGGAACAGCACCTCGCCGCGGGCGAGCTCGATCTGGGTCATCGACTCGAAGAGTCGAGCCGTCTCCTCGCGCTCCATGGTCGCGAAGAGCGGGGCCGAGAGCACAACGTCGTCGTCCACGCGAACTGTCCTTCGTCGTCCGTACGTCCGGGCGACGGCCGCGTCCCTTCGGGGGTGGTGCCGCGTCGTCCGAGGATCCTGGGGGGAATCCAGGGTCCAGTCTGCCCTATCGGAGCAACTCGGCCGGTCAGGCGGCGCCCAGGACGCTGTGCGTAGTCTGGCGGGATGACTCCCCGTGCCGGCGAGGCAGCCTCCGTCGAGCGTGCCCCCGAGAGCAGGCTCGCGCTCGTGCGGCGTGCGCGCCGGACCAACCGCGAGCTCGCGCTCGTGCACCCGGACGCGCGGTGCGAGCTCGACTTCACGACGCCGCTCGAGCTGCTCGTCGCGACGGTGCTGTCGGCGCAGACGACCGACGTGCGGGTCAACGCGACGACGCCCGAGCTGTTCGCGCGCTACCCGGACGCCGCGGCGTACGCGGGGGCGGACCCGTCCGAGCTCGAGGAGATCCTGCGCCCGCTGGGGTTCTTCCGGGCCAAGGCGCGCTCGCTCATGGGGCTGGGCGCGGCGCTCGTCGAGCGGCACGACGGGCAGGTGCCGGCCCGCATGCGCGACCTGGTCGCGCTGCCGGGCGTGGGGCGCAAGACCGCGAACGTGGTGCTGGGCGACGCGTTCGGCGTGCCGGGGCTCACGGTGGACACGCACTTCGGGCGGCTCGTGCGGCGGCTGGGCTGGACCGACGAGGAGGACCCGGTCAAGGTCGAGACGGTCGTCGGCGGCCTGGTCGAGAAGCGGGAGTGGACGGCGCTGTCGCACCGGCTGATCTTCCACGGGCGGCGCGTGTGCTTCGCGCGGCGGCCCGCGTGCGGCGCGTGCGCGGTCGCCGGGCTGTGCGCGTCGGCAGGGATCGGCGAGAACGACCCGGTCGCGGCCGCCCGCATGGTCAAGCTGCCCGGGGCCCCGGGCGGCTCGTGACGTCGTCGAGCCAGTCGACCAGCAGCGCGGAGACCGCGTCGGGCGCCTCCTCGGGCAGGTAGTGCCCGACGCCGGGCACCTCCTCGATCCGCAGGTGCCGTGCCAGCGCGGCGGCGTCCGTGTCGACGCCGCGCCGGCGCACGAACGGGTCGTGCTCGCCGATCGCGAGCAGCGCGGGCACGTCGATGCGGCGGCGCATCGAGCCGGTGAACCGGCGTCCGCTGGGCACGCTCAGCGAGCGCACGGGCCAGCGCGCGCCCTCGAGGGCGCCGTGCGCGGCGAACGGGATGCGCAGCGCGGTGCGGTACGTCTCGACGACGTCGCGCTCGAACGGGACCACGGCACCGTCGTCGAGCAGCCGGTCGACGAGGTCGCCGTGCGCGAGCGCGCGCTCGGGCACGCCGGGGACCTGCGCGAACGCGAGGTGACGGCGCGCGACCCGGGTCAGCACGCGGCGTCCGGAGACGTGCAGGCGTGCGGGGTGCGGGGCGGCGAGGGCCGCGACGCCCGCGGTGACCGCGGGCTGGAGCGCGGCCATGGCCCACGCGACGGTCCCGCCCGTGCCGTGGCCGACGACGACCGCGCGGTCCGCGCCGAGAGAGCGGACGACGCCCGCGACGTCGCGCGTGCGCATGGGGGTGTCGTAGCCGAGGGGCGGCTTGTCGGAGGCCCCGTTGCCGCGCAGGTCGATCGCGGCGACGCGGTACCCGGCCGCGGCGATCGCGGGCAGCTGGTGACGCCACGCCCACCAGTACTGGGGGAACGTGTGGAGCAGCACGACGAGGGGAGCGGGCCGCGGCTCGGCGGGCTCGCACACGGCGGCGTGGAAGCGCGCGCCGTTGGCCGGGACGAGCTCGTGGTGCCACGGGCCGTCGTGGAGGGCGCTCGTGTAGTCGGCGATCATCGCCCCCGAACCTACCGTGACGGGGGCCGACGGTCAGACGTCCGACGCGGCCGTGTCCCGGCCTGCCGAGGAGGTAGCGCTCTCACCCGTGGCCTCGGCCGGGGCGGCGCGTCGTTCCTTGGGCGGGTCGAACCGGTAGCCCACATTGCGCACCGTGCCGATGAGCTGCTCGTGCTCGGGCCCGAGCTTCGCGCGCAGCCGTCGCACGTGCACGTCGACCGTGCGGGTGCCCCCGTAGTAGTCGTAGCCCCAGACCTCCTGCAGCAGCTGGGCGCGCGTGAACACACGCCCCGGGTGCTGCACGAGGTACTTGAGGAGCTCGAACTCCTTGTACGTGAGGTCGATCGGGCGGCCGCGCAGGCGGGCCGTGTACCCCGAGACGTCGATCGCGAGCTCGCCCGCGGAGATCTCCTCGTCGGGCGAGTCGTTGCCCGCCGCCGCGGACCGCTCGAGCACGAGCCGCAGCCGCGCCTCGACCTCGGCCGGGCCGGCCGACTCCAGGAGCAGCTCGTCGGCGCCCCACTCGACCGTCACGACGGTCAGACCACCCTCGGTCAGCACGAGCACGAGCGGGACCGTCAGACCGGTCGCGTGCAGCAGCCGGGACGTCGTGCGGGCAGCGACCAGGTCGCGGCGCGCGTCCAGCAGAACGACGTCGGCGTCGGGCGCGTCGACCAGCGCCGACGGCTCCATGGGGAGCACTCGGACCCGGTGCGAGAGCAGCCCCAGGGCAGGGAGAACCTCGGCGGAACCCCCCGTCGACGGGGTCAGGATCAGCAGCTCGGCCACCGGTTACCTCCTCGGGCGGAACACCTCACGGTGGAACGTCACCGTACCGCGCGCCCCGCCGTTTCGGTGCGCACGCACCGATCTGCGAGACTGTCGGGCGTGCCAGACCACCGCGAGAGCCGCCCCACGAGGCCCGTGCGCGCCCAGGAGGGCCCGTGCTGACCTCGACGCGTGCCGTCGGCACGGCCGTCG
The DNA here is from genome assembly GCF_002797595.1 of Sediminihabitans luteus. GTDB lineage: Bacteria > Actinomycetota > Actinomycetes > Actinomycetales > Cellulomonadaceae > Paraoerskovia > Paraoerskovia lutea. The sequence goes on along the minus strand of NZ_PGFE01000003.1, from coordinate 210,308 downwards.
CGGCCGTCGCCCTCGCCGCCGCGGCCTTCGCCGGCGCGATCCCGCTGCTCGTCGCCTCGGCGGTGCTCGTCGCGCTGCTCGCCTACGGGTGGCCCGCGCTGCTCGACCTGCCCGCCCCGGGCGGCACGCGCACCGTGATGCTGCTCGCCGGGTTCGGGGCCGTCGCCGGGGTCCACCTGACCAAGGGCGAGCAGGCGCTGCGCAACCTCCCCCTCGTGCTCGCGATGGCCGTGCTCCTCGCGTTCGTCAACGAGATGATCCGGCACGACGGCCGCCCGCGACTCGTCGACTCCGTCACGGGCACCGTGACCGGCACCGTGATCGCGGTCGCGACGTCAGGCTGGCTCGCGACCGTGCGCAGCGACGGCGGGGTCGCGCTCGTGGTCGCGTGCGCGGCCGCCCTCGCCGTCGCCGCCGCGTTCTCGGCGCTGTCGTTCCGCGGCTGGTGGGGCGAGGGCCTCACCGTCCTGGTCGGCGTCGTCGGGGGCGGCGCGGTCGCCGCCGTCATGCCCGACCTGCCCGCGGTGGACGGCGTGTGGGCGGGCCTCGTGGCCGGCCTCCTCGTCGCCGCGGCCCACCTGCTGCTCGGCCGCATGCGCGTGGTGCGCGAGAGCCGCGCCGCGGCGCTCGCCGCGATCGTGCTGCCCGTCGCGCTCGGCGGCTCGCTCGTCTACGTCGTCGGCCGGATCGTGGGCGTGTGATGGACCGCCTCGTCCTGCTCGCCGTCGTGGTCGTCGCGACCCTCGTGCTCGGGCTGTGGTGGAGCCGACGGCAGGGCGTCGTGCGCGCCGTCCGCCCCGTGGCCGCGGACGACGCGTTCGCGGCCTGGCACGGCACGGGCGTCGAGCCCGCCGGTGCCGTGTTCGTCCAGTTCTCGGCCGCCGTCTGCAGCCCGTGCCGGCAGACCGCGCGCGTCCTCGGGGCGCTCGCGGCCGAGGTGGACGACGTCGCGCACGTCGAGCTCGACGTCGACGACCACCCCGACCTCGTGCGTCGGCACGGCGTGCTGCGCACCCCCACGGTGCTCGTGCTCGACCGCACCGGCACCGAGGTCGCCCGATCCAGCGGGGCGATGAGCCCCCGCCAGGCCCGCGAGGCGCTCGCCCTCGCCACGACAGGAGCACGATGACCCCCGAGACCCCGGACGTGACGGGCGCCCCCACCCGCGACGTCCCCGTGATCGACGTGCGCGGCCCGCGGTTCGGCGCGGCCGTGACCGCGCTCCTGCTCGCCGTCGTGCTCGTGCTCGGCGCCTCGGTGGGCGGGCTGGTCGTGCTCGCGGTCGTCGCCGCCGGGTTCGCGGTCGGGGCCGTGCGCGGCGCGCAGCACACCTGGCAGGGCTGGGTCTTCGCGCACTGGGTGCGACCCCGCCTCGCGGCGTCCGACGAGGTCGAGGACGCCCGGCCGCCGCGATTCGCGCAGCAGGTCGGGTTCGCGATCACGGGGGTCGGTGCGGTGCTCGGGGCGTTCGGCGTACTCGCCGCCGTGCCCGTCGCGGCCGCGGTGGCGCTCGTCGCTGCGCTGCTCAACGCGGTGTTCGGCCTGTGCCTCGGGTGCGAGCTCTACGTGCTGCTCGGCCGCCTGCGCGGCGCGCGCCGCGCCTGAGGCCGCCGTGCAGATCGACTACGTCGCGACGACCGACGACCAGGTCGCGTACGCCCAGCACCTCGCACGCACGTCCCCGGTCCTCGTCGCCCGGGCGCGGAACCAGCGTCTGGCCGTGACCGCGGCCGTGCTGGTGATCCCGGTCCTGCTCATCGGCCTCGTCGTGGGCGACTGGCTCGGCGGCCTCGTCGTCGCAGCGATCGGTGCGGCCGTCATGTGGTTCGTGTTCCCGGCGGTCGGCCGCAAGGAGCTCGCGCGCAACATCGACCGGCTCGCCGCCGTCGACGGTCTGGGCGCGACCGGCGCGGCGAACCTCCGGACCGACGACGAGGGGCTGCACGAGGACGTCGCCGGGCTGCGGACCTCGGTCGCGTGGAGCGGCGTCTCGCACGTCGAGGAGACGGACTCGCACGGGTTCGTCCGTGTCGGCGCCTCCGAGGCGTTCATCGTCCCGAAGCGGGCGGCGGGAGCGGCCGAGCTGCTCGCGGAGGTCCGGCGCCGCGCCGAGGGCGAGCGAGCAGGCTAGTAGACGAGCGCCTGCGCCCCCGGGCGCAGCGACTCCTCGACGAACACCGCCGCGCCCGCGATGCGCACGCCCGGCATGACGTCGTCCTCGGTGATGCCGCGCCGCGCCGCGCACTGCGTGCAGACCGTGAGCGTCCCGGCGGCGAGCACGACCTCGAGCAGGTCGGCGAGCGGCACCGCGTGCTCGAGCTCGAGCTCGGCCGCCCGCCCGGGCAGCCCGAACCAGGCGGCCTCGCCCGTGAGCCAGACGCTCACCTCGGCGCCCGCCGCGACCGCGGCCGCGGCCACGGTGAGCGCCTGGTTGACGGCCTCAGGGCGGTCGAGCCCCGAGGTCGCCTTGACGACGAGGCTGCGGGTGACGGTCGGGGGTGTCGTGTCGTTGCTCACGGCACGAGCGTAGGCCCGCGCACCGGCGGGTAGGATCGGCCGCATGTCGACCCACGCGTACGAAGTCCTCTTCCTCGGTCTGCTGCTCGCCGCCACCGTGACGATCACGTGGTTCGCCGGGTACGTCGTCTACAAGCTCTTCAAGGGTCAGCGCTGACCCGTGCGGACGCACCGCTGGACGACGCACCGCTGATCGGAGGCACCATGGCGTTCGAGATCCCCGACGACCTCTCGCCCGAGGTCTACCCCCTCGCGTGGCTCCTGGGGAGCTGGCGCGGGCAGGGCGTGCTGGACTACCCCGGCATCGACGCCGCACCCTTCGTCAGCGACGTGACGTTCGACCACGACGGCGGCCCGTACCTGCGCTTCGTCTCGACGGTCCGCGTGCTCGACGCGCCCGTCCCGGAGGTGGGGCCGGACGGCGCCCCGCTGGCCCCGGTCCCGGGCGCGGACGACCCCACGGCGGGCACGGTCTGGTCGACCGAGACCGGCTACTGGCGCGTCGCGTCCGAGCGGCCCGAGGGGCTCGCCGAGGGCCGGTTCCCGCTCGAGGTGCTGCTCGCGGACGCCGCGGGCCGGGTGAGCGTCTACCTCGGCGTCGTGGGCAACGGCCGCGTCGACCTCGCGAGCGACCTGATCGCGCGCACGGGCACGGCCGCCGAGGTCGGGGCGTCCAAGCGCCTGTTCGGCCTGGTCGAGGGCGACCTGCTGTGGATCCAGGAGATCGCGGCGTTCGGCCACCCCATGCAGTCGTACGCGTCCGCGCGCCTGGTGCGGCAGTGACCGCCGCGGCGGGAGCGTCGCCGCTGCTCGCGCGTCACGGCGCGGTCGAGGGCTCGGGTCCCGACGCGGGCGTGGCCTGGCACTACGGCGACCCGGCGGGCGAGCAGCGCGCGCTCGCGAACCACGGCGCCGTCGTCGACCAGTCGCACCTGGGCGTCGTGACGGTGACCGGCCCGGACCGGCTCTCGTGGCTGCACTCGATCACGTCGCAGGACCTCCTCGCGCTCGCGCCGCGCACCTCGACCGAGCTGCTCGTGCTGAGCCCGCAGGGGCACGTCGAGCACGCGGCCGGCGTCGTGGACGACGGCACCACGACCTGGCTCGTGACCGAGGGGTCGCACGCCGCCGACCTCGCGGCCTGGCTCGACCGCATGAAGTTCATGATGCGCGTCGAGATCCTCGACGCGTCCGCGGACTACGCTGCCGTGGGCGAGCCCGTCGACGCCGAGGGGGCCGAGGGCGAGCCCGTGACCTGGCGCGACCCGTGGCCCGCGGTCACGGGCGGCGGCACCCGCTACGGCCCGCCCGCCGACCAGCACCCCGGCACCGAGCGCGCGTGGCGACTCGTGCTCGTGCCGCGCGGCGACCTCGAGAGCGAGGTCGCCGCGCGCGAGGCCGCGGGATGGCGCCTCGCGGGCACGTGGGCGACCGAGGCCGAGCGCGTCGCCGCCTGGCGCCCGCGCCTGGGCACCGAGGTCGACCACCGCTCGATCCCGCACGAGCTCGACTGGCTGCGCACCGCGGTGCACATGGCCAAGGGCTGCTACCGCGGTCAGGAGACGGTCGCGCGCGTGCACAACCTGGGCCGGCCCCCGCGGCGCCTGACGATGCTGCACCTCGACGGCTCGGGGCACCTCCTGCCCGAGCCCGGGGCCGACGTCCGCACGCCGGGCGAAGCCGGTCGCGTCGTCGGGCAGGTCACGAGCGTGGCCCGGCACCACGAGCTCGGCCCGGTCGCGCTGGCGGTGCTCAAGCGTTCCGCGTCCGAGGACGTCGAGCTCGTCGTCGACTGCGAGGGCGGCGCCGTGAGCGCGACCCAGGAGGTCGTCGTGCCGGGCGAGGGCGTCTCGGCCGACCGCCCCGCGGCACGCGGCCCGGTCGCGCGCGGTCTCACGCCCCGGGGGGACGGCGCGCCGAAGAGCATGCTCTGAGGCAGGCTGTGCCCATGGGTCCGGACGCCGAGCGCAGGTCACGTCGGCTCGTCGTCCGGGCGCGCGTGCGCCAGGGCACGAGCCGCGTCAAGGCCGCCTTCTGGCCCGTGCTCCAGGCGTCGCTCGCGGCCGTGCTCGCGTACCTCGTCGGGCACTTCGTGCTCGGGCACGAGTACCCGTTCTTCGCGCCCGTCGCGGCGTGGGTCTGCCTCGGGTTCACGGCCGACCGGCAGCTCCGCAAGGTCGCGGAGCTGGGCGTCGGCGTCGCTCTCGGCGTGCTGCTCGGCGACCTGGTGGTGCACTGGATCGGCAGCGGCTGGTGGCAGGTCGGGATCGTGCTCGCGACCGCGGTGCTCATCGCGCGGTTCATCGACCGCGGCGTGATGCTCGCGACCCAGGCCGGCGTGCAGAGCCTCGTGATCGTCGGCCTGCCGCCCGGCGGGACGACCGGACCCCTCGACCGGTGGACGGACGCCCTCGTGGGTGGCGCCGTCGCGCTGCTCGTCGCGGTGCTCACGCCCGGCGACCCCCGGCGCCGACCCCGGTCGGCCGGCGGGGACGCGCTCACCGAGGTCGGGCGCACGCTCGAACGGCTCGCGACCGGGCTGCGCTCGGGCGACCCCGACGACCTCGCGAGCGCCCTCGTGCGCGGGCGGGCGTCCGAGCCCGCGCTCGAGGAGTGGCGCGCGGCCGCGACGAGCGCGCACGACCTCTCGCGCGTCAACGCCGTGACCCGCCGGTACCGGTTCGAGCTGCGGTCGCTCGAACGCGCCGCGACGCTCGCCGAGCGGGCGATGCGCAGCATCCGGGTCACGGCCCGGCGTGCGGCCGCGATCCCGCCGGGCGAGCACGACCTCGCGCCCGTGGCCGACCTCGTCGAACGGCTCGCGACGGCGACGCACGTGCTCGCCGAGGCGATCGCCGCGGGGGTCGACCCGGTCGTCGCGCGGTCGATGCTCGGCGAGATCGCCCGGGACACGGACCCGCACGTCGTCGGCGCGGGGGACTGGCCCGTGCAGTCGCTCGTGATGATCCTGCGCTCGCCCGTGGTCGACCTCCTGGAGACCGCGGGGGCGACGTCGGACGACGCGCGGGCCGCGCTCCCGCAGCTGTGAGCCGCCGCGGGTACGTTGTGCGGCATGGAGGTCGCCGTGAGTGCCCTGCGGGCCGAGCTGAAGCAGTGGATCGAGCGCGCGAGGGACGGTGAGGAGGTCGTCGTGACCGACCGCGGCCAGCCCGTCGCGCGGCTGAGCGGGATCGGCACGGCCGACCTGCTCCAGAGCCTGGTGCGCGACGGCCTGCTGACGCCCGCGACCGTCGAGCGGCCGCTCGTGACACCGCCCGAGCGCGAGCGCTCGCCCCGTGACCGCGTGAGCGGCCTCGTGCGACGCATCCGTCGCTGATGGCGCTGGTCTACCTCGACACGAGCGCGCTCGTGCACCTGTGCGTCCCGGGCTCGGGCTCGCGCCTGGTCGCGGCCCTGTGGAACCGCGCGGACGTCGTCGTCACCAGCCGGGTCGCGGACGTCGAGCTGCAGGCGGTCCTCGCGGCCGGCCTGCGTTCGGGCGCCCTCGCGCCCGACGAGCACGCCGCCGCGCTCGCACGGTGGGCGGACGTCTGGCCCGCGCTGTCCCTGGTCGAGCTCACGCCCGAGGTCGCGGCGTCGTCGGCCGAGCTCGTGCGGCGCAGCCCGGTCGCGCTGCGCGCGGGCGACGCGGTCCACGTCGCGAGCGCGCTCGTCGTCGCGCACGAGGACACGCTCGTCGCGGCGTGGGACCCGGCGGTCGTGGCCGCGGCCCGCGCCGAGGGCCTCGTGGTGCTGCCGGGCGAGCGGGCCGTCACGTAGGCTCGGACGGTGATCTCCACCGCGCTCGACAGTCTCCAGGCCTGGGTCATGCTGGGCCTCTCCGTGGTCGTGTTCGTGACGCAGCTCGTCGCGCTGATCGACTGCGCACGGCGCGAGCCGCGCGCGTTCGAGGTCGAGGGCAAGCTGACCAAGAACGTCTGGCTGATCATCCTCGGCGTCGCGACCGCGCTCGGGTTCGTGGGCATCGGCTTCTACTCGGGCCTCGGGTTCCTCAACATCGTCGCGGTCGTCGCGGCGATCGTGTACCTCGTGGACGTCAAGCCCCGCGTCGCGCCGTACTCGCGCCGTCCGCCGCGCGGCGGCAGCCCGAGCGGGTGGTGACCGCGGACGCCGCGGCCGGCGTCGTCGACGTGGCCGCGGGTGCGGTGCCGCTCGCGCACGTCGTGCGGGGCGGCGTCGTCGAGTCGGTGCACCTGGGTCACCTGGTCGTGACGGCGCCCGACGGCTCGGTGCGGCACGCGCTCGGGCGGCCCGACGTGGTGGTGTGGCCGCGCTCGTGCGTCAAGCCGGTGCAGGCGGTCGCGATGGTCGACGCCGGCCTCGAGCTCCCGCCGCGCCTGCTCGCGCTCGCGGCCGCGAGCCACAACGGCGAGGACGTGCACGTCGCGGGCGCCCGGGAGATCCTCGCGGGCGCCGGTCTCGACGAGTCGGCGCTGCGCAACACGCCCGACGTGCCGCTGCTGGGCGAGGCCGCGTTCGCGTGGCGGCTCGCGGGGCACGGCCCGGAGCCGATCGCACAGAACTGCTCGGGCAAGCACGCCGCCATGGTCGCGACGTGCGTCGCGGCGGGCTGGGACCTCGACACGTACCTGGACGTCGAGCACCCGCTCCAGCGGGCGGTGCGCTCGACGCTGGTGCGGCTCACGGGCGACGCGCCCGACCTGCCGGTCACGGTCGACGGCTGCGGCGCCCCGCTGTTCGCGACGTCGCTCGTGGGCCTGGCCCGGGCCCTGGGGCGCGTGGGCGGGGCGCCCGCGACGGTGCCCGGGAGCGCCGAGGCGCGCGTCGCCGCGGCGATCGCCGAGCACCCCGGGATGCTCGCGGGGACGCGGCGCGAGGGCACCGCGGTGATGCGCGCGCTGCCGGGCGTGGTCGCGAAGGACGGCGCCGACGGGCTGTTCGCGGTCGGTCTGCCCGACGGCGGCGGCATCGCCTTCAAGGTGCTCGACGGCTCGGGTCGTCCGCGGCCGGCGGTGCTCGTGGCCGCGCTGCGTGCGGCCGGGTTCGACGCGCCCGGTCTCGACGAGATCGCCGCGACGCCCGTGCTGGGCGGCGGCGTCCCGGTGGGCGAGGTGCGCGCGGTCGGGATCGACGCGTGAGGGCGGTCCTGCAGCGCGTGACGCGTGCGCAGGTCCGGGTCGCGGGCGAGGTCGTCGGTGCGCTCGACCGTCCGGGGCTCGTGGTCCTCGTGGGCGTGGCGCCGGGGGACGGGACGGAGCAGGTCGAGCTCGTGGCGCGCAAGGTCGCCGAGCTGCGCGTGCTGCGCGGCGAGGTGAGCGTGCTCGACGCGGGCGCTCCCGTGCTGCTCGTGAGCCAGTTCACGCTCTACGGCGACACGCGCAAGGGGCGTCGGCCGTCCTGGAACGGGGCAGCGCCGGGCGCGGTCGCGGAGCCGCTCGTCGAGGCGGTCGCGGAGGCGCTGCGCGCGCGAGGGGTCGAGGTCGCGACCGGCCGTTTCGGTGCCGACATGGAGGTCGAGCTCGTCAACGACGGGCCCGTGACCCTGCTGATCGAGGCGTGAGAACGGGTCCCACACTGTGGGAGCGCTTCTATTCACACGCTCGACACAACCTGCAACCTGATCGAGATACTCGGGGTACAGACTTTTTCTTCAGGTTGTTAACATTTACACCGTCGTCCGGGCGAACGCATGGACGGAAGGGTCGACGATGACGTCAGTTCAGCGGGACCTGTCTCGTACCGGGGCAGGCGATTCGGCACACGCGCGCGCCCCGCGGCGGGGTGCCGCGCTCGACGACCGCGGGGCCGAGGTCGCGCGCGCCGCGGCGACCGTGACCTCCGGTCACGGCGCGCTCGTCTGGACCGCCGAGCCCGGCATGGGCAAGAGCACCCTCCTCGAGCTCGTCGTCGACGCGCTCGAGTCCGGCGGCTCCGGCGCGACCGACGGCTACGGCGCACCCGTCCTGACCATCGCCCGGATGGGCTCGCAGCAGTCGCCCTCGGGCCGGGGCGCCGGCCGGGCCGTCGACTCGCTCGTCCAGCAGGTCGCCGTCACCACGGGCTACGCGGTGCCCGACCACCTCGTGCCCGCGCTCGCGGTCACCGACCCCGACTACTCGTACCTGCCCGAGGTCGCCGCGGTCGCGCTCACCGAGTACCTGCGCCGCGCGCAGGACGGCCGCACGCTCGTGCTCGTCGTCGACGACCTCGACCTCGTGGACGACCTCAGCCGCGCCGTCGTCCTCGGCGTGCTCACCCAGCGCCAGATCCCCTTCGTCGTCCTCGCGACCGCGACCGACGCCGTGTTCCCGGGCCGCACGCCCTACGAGATCGAGGTGCGGCGCCTGTCGCCCGTGAGCCCCGAGGGCGCGCTGCACCTGCTCACGGTCGAGCGACGCTGCACGGTCGCGCCCGACGTCGCCGCCTGCCTCGCGTCGCTGCTCGGCGGGAACACCGCCTGCATCGCGCAGACCGCGCAGGTCCTGTCGCCCGAGCAGATGGCCGGGACGTCGTTGCTGCCGGACCCGCTGCCCCCCGTGCCCGCGGTGCGTACCCTCATGGGCGGCCGCCTCGTCGGCCTCGGCCCCGAGGACCGGCGTCTGCTGCTGCTGGCCGCGATCTCCGTGGTCGACCGCACCGACGCGCTCATCACGGCGTCGGGCATGACCATGGAGGAGCTCGCCGCCTCGCCCGCTGCCGAGCACCTGGCCCTCGCCGCGGGCCGGTACCGGTTCGTCGACCCCCGCCTGCGCTCGCTCGTGCACGGCGACGCCTCGCTCGCGGACCGCACGGCCGCGCACGAGACGCTCGCCGACGCGCACTCGCGGCTCGGGGACGACGACGTCGCGACCTGGCACACCGCGCTCGCGACCCTCGAGGGCGACGCGAGCATCGTGCCGCGGCTCGTGGAGATCGCGCGTCGGCACCTGCGGCGCGGCGACACCGCCCGCGCGCACGAGGTGGCCCGGGAGGCCGCGTCGCACGGCACGGGCGACGACCGCGTACGCGCCCTCGAGGTCGCGGGCACCGCGGCGCTGTACGGCGGCCACGTGCACGACGCCGCGTCCTGGCTGCGGCACGCCGCGCGCTCGGGCGACGCGCGCACGCGCGCCCGCACGCTCATGCCGCTCGTGGTCACGCTGACCCTCGCCGAGGGCCAGGTGCCCGACGACGTGGTCGAGCGCGCCTTCGCCGAGGTCGACAAGGTCGTGCGGCCGGGCGACGGGTGCACGCGCACCGCGGTCGAGGTGGCCCGCGGCATGTCGCTCGCGGCGTGCCTGCACGTCGAGCGGGGCGAGGCCTCGGTCGCCGCACGGCTGCACGCCGCCGCGCGCGAACTCGTCGGCACCGGCACCACGTGGCGCGACGGCGTCGAGCTGGCCGAGTCCTGGATGGCGGCGTTCGGCCTGGGCGAGGTCCCGCCGAGCCCTGACCTGCCCGAGGACGTGAGCGCCGACCACGAGGCGCTCGTGTCCGTGACGCGCGCGCTGGGCCTCGCCCGTGCGGACCAGTGCTCGGCCGCGTCGCGCGTGCTCGCGAGCTCGGTCGCCGAGCTCGCACCCGTGCGCGAGAGCGGCATGTGGTTCGACGGCCCCGAGCGGGCGGTCTCGCCGCTCGTCGAGGCGCACCTGCGGATCGTGCAGTGCGCGGTCGACTTCTGGGCGGGCGACGTCTCCAAGGCCGCCTCGGGCCTGGCGGACGCCGCGTACCGGCTGCCGGTGGGACTCGCGTTCGCGGGGCTCGGCGCGGCGCTCGCGCGACGGCTCGACCTCGCGCGCGACGGGCACGTCGGGGCGCTCGCGACCGCGCTCGAGAGCACCTGCCCGTGCCCGAGCGCGCCGCCCGTGCGGCTCGGGATCCTCGTCGACCGCGCGATCGCGGCCTCGTTCGGCGGCCGGCACACCGAGTCGGCGACGCTGCTCGAGCTTGCGGCCGAGCGCGAGCAGCGCGAGGAGGTCCGGGGCGTCCCGGTGCCCGGGATCGACGAGGTCGAGGCCTGGGTCCTGGCCGGGCGTCTTGACGCGGCCGAGGTCGCGCTCGCCCGGGTGCGCGCCTCGGCCGACAGGCTCTCGCCGTCGATGCGTGACGCGGTGCTCGCGCGGGCCGAGGTCGCGCTCGCGAGCCACGGCGACGTCGACGCGCTGCGGGAGCGCGCCATGGAGGTGTCGCGGCGGCTCGACTCGCCGTTCGAGCGTGCGCGGACCGAGCTGAGCATCGGGCGCGCGCTCGCGCGCCTGGGCGACCTCATGGTCGCGCAGGGGCATCTGCTCTCTGCCGCCGAGCTCTTCGCGGAGTCGGGCGCCGGTGCGTGGGCGCAGGTCGCGAAGGACGAGCTCGCGGCACTCACGATCCCCGTCGAGGTGCACCACGACCCGCTCGGCGACCTCGCCCGCGAGGGGCTTCCCGTGGGCGACGGTCCGCGGCCGGTCCTCGTGCGCGCGGGCGACGTGCGCCGGCAGGTCGGCGTCCGGCACGTCGCCCCGCCGTTGCCCGAGGCGGGGGCGGACGGCGCGACCGCGGCCGAGGGAGCGTGGGCGCAGGACCTCACCGAGCGCGAGCTCGACGTCGCGCGGCTCGTGATCCTGGGCATGGCGAACCGCGAGGTCGCCGAGCGTCTGTACCTGTCGGTCCGCACGGTCGAGGTGCACCTGGGGCGCGTGTTCCGCAAGCTCGGGGTGCGCTCGCGCGTCGAGCTCACGGTGCTCGCGCACCGGGCCGAGCGGGGCGCGTCGTAGCACGTCGCTCGCGGCGTGTGGCGGGCGACGTGCGCCCTGCCCGTCGCGTCCCGCCCGCACGCCCGGCCCGAGCATCCGGCCCACGCGTACCGCGGCTCGGGAACCGTGCTCCGTACCACGGGTGCCCGGATCGCGCCCGTTGCCGCAGGCTACGGGTTTCCCCCTAGGTGTCAAGGCCTACGCGAAGGATTGTTCGCGAACTGAACGATGTGGGAACCGCTGATTTCGCGCCGCTGACCCGTCGATAGCGTCGGGACGAACGCTGACGTTCAGGGGCCTCGGCGCCCGGGCGCCGGTGTGCGTCCCCAGGCGCCGCAGCGGGCCGCCGGCCCACGCCGGGTGACGTCGACGTCGAGAGGCAGGATCGATGCTTCCCATCTCCAGACGAGCTCGGGCAGGAGCCGCCATCACGACGGCGCTCGCCGTCGTCGGCGCGTCCGTGGTCACGGCGGTCACCTCGTGGGCCGCAGCGCCCGCCGCCGTCACGGCCTGCGCCCCGGCGTGGTCGGCCACGACCACCTACACCGGCGGTCAGACCGTGTCGGTCGCGTCCGAGAACTTCACGGCCAAGTGGTGGACCGTCAACGAGAAGCCGGGCGCCTCGGCCTGGGGCCCGTGGGCCTCGCAGGGGCCGTGCGGCACCTCGACGCCGACGCCGACCACGACGACCACCCCGACGGTCACCCCGACCCCGACGGTCACGCCGGACCCGACGGTCACCCCGACACCGACGGTCACCCCGGAGCCCACGGTCACGCCGACCGTGACCCCGGACCCCACGACCGACCCGAACGCCAACCCCGACGAGAAGTGCCGTCCTGACGGCATGCAGCCCACGGCCGGCGTCAAGACGCCGTACTGCGACGTGTACGACGAGCAGGGCCGCGAGAAGCTCCCGAACGGCCTCGACCGCCGCGTGATCGGCTACTTCACGAACTGGCGCACGGGTAAGAACGACCAGCCCCGGTACCTCGCGAGCGACATCCCGTGGGACAAGCTCTCGACGATCAACTACGCGTTCGCGCACATCGGCCCCGACAACAAGGTCAGCGTCAACGCCGACGTCGCGGGCAACGAGTCGACCAAGATGACGTGGCCGGGCGTCGCGGGCGCCGAGATGGACCCGACGCTGCCCTACCAGGGCCACTTCAACCTGCTGAACAAGTACAAGAAGCAGCACCCGGGGGTCAAGGTCATCCCGTCGGTAGGCGGCTGGGCCGAGACCGGCGGGTACTTCGACGCCGACGGCAAGCGCGTCGCGTCGGGCGGCTTCTATACGATGACCAAGACTCAGGCGGGCATCGACACGTTCTCCGACTCGGTCGTGGCGTTCATCCGTCAGTACGGGTTCGACGGCATCGACATCGACTACGAGTACGCGACGTCGAACAAGGACGCCGGCAACCCGGCCGACTTCGCGATCGCCAACGCCCAGCGCGGCCAGCTCAACGCGAACTTCGTGACGTTCATGAAGACGCTGCGCGAGAAGCTCGACAAGGCGGGCGCGCAGGACGGCCAGTACTACCAGCTCACGGCGGCGCTCCCGGCGTCGGGCTGGATCCTGCGCGGCATGGAGGTCTCCCAGGTCGTCGAGTACCTGGACTTCGTCAACATCATGTCGTACGACCTGCACGGGTCGTGGAACGAGTACGTCGGCGGCCTCGACCCGCTGTTCGACGACGGCAAGGACCCGGAGCTCGCCGCGGCGAACGTCTACGGCGCGTACGACCAGATCGGCTACCTCAACGGCGACTGGTCGGCCAAGTACTTCCGGGGCGCGATGCAGGGCGGTCGCGTCAACCTCGGCGTCGGCTTCTACACGCGCGGCTGGAAGAACGTCACGGGCGGCACGAACGGCATGGGCGGCACGGCCAAGGCGCCGTCCGGCTACCAGTGCCCCGCGGGCACCGAGAACAAGTGCGGCAACGGGGCGTCGGGCATCGACAACCTCTGGTACGACCTCGGTGCGGACGGCACGCCGGAGCCCGCCGGGTTCAACCCGATCTGGCACGCGCTCAACCTGCAGAAGGGTGTCGTGGGCGACTATGCGGCGTCCTACGGGGTGCCGACCGGTCCGCTCACGGGCACCTACGGCCACAACTTCGACACCGTGACCAAGAACGAGTGGTGGTGGAACTCCACGACCAAGACGCTCATCACGGGTGACTCGGACGCGGCGATCACGGCCAAGGCCGACTACGTCCGCGGCAACGACCTCGGCGGCATCATGATCTGGGAGCTCGCGGGCGACTACTCGTACAACAGCGCCAAGGGTCAGTACGAGATGGGTGAGACGCTCGTCGACATCCTGCACTCGAAGCTGTCGACCGCGACGCCGTACGGCGCGACCAAGGCGGAGGCGAACCGCCCCATGCCGACCGACGCGCTCGACGTCGACGTCAAGTACACGGCGTTCGCGCTCGGGGACAACAACTACCCGATCAACCCGAAGGTCGTGTTCACGAACAACGGCACGACGGCGATCCCGGGCGGGGCGAAGATCTCGTTCCAGTACGGCACCTCGGCGCCGGGGGACATGCGCGACCAGAACGGCTTCGGCGCGCAGGTCACGGTCAAGGGCCACACGGGCAACAACGTCGGTGGGCTCAAGGGGAACTTCCACACCGTCGAGATGACGCTGCCCGCGGCCGGCATCGGGGCGGGCAAGAGCGTCACGGTCCCGATGACGTGGCGGCTGCCCGTCGCGCAGTTCTCGAACGTGATCGTCACGTTCGGCGGCAAGAGCTACGCGACCACGTACGACAACCTCCGTGGCGCGAAGGTCGTCGCGCCGGGCACCGGCACGCCGACCGGCACCGCGTCGCCCACGAACCCGGGCACGTGCTCGGCCCCCGCGTGGGACGCGGGGACCGCGTACAACGGTGGCGCGTCGGTGAGCCACGCGGGTCACCGCTGGTCGGCGCGGTACTGGACGCAGGGCGACACGCCCAGCGCGGCCAACCAGTGGGGTCCGTGGCAGGACCAGGGCGCCTGCTGACGCCCCGCTGAGGGACCGGTGTCGGACGCCGTCGGGCGGGCTCCTGCGGGGGCTCGGCCGGCGGCGTCCGGCGTGCGTCGGGCCACGGCAGGGCCGCGGGCATCGGCGGGGCTGCCCGTCCGGCGTCCGAGGTTTCGTCGGGGCTCTGACGTGGACTTTTGCAGGAGTCCTACGCGTAACCACGTAGACGAATATGTTCGGAACGTGAACGATGTGGAAACTGCTGATTCACGACTCACCGGACGCTCATTAGCGTCGTCTCGATCAGTGAACTCCGACCCGGGCGCGGTCCCCGCCGAGGCCCCGGATCGACAGCAAGGAGAGACGACGACGTGCTTCCCATCTCGAAGAGGGCCCGCGCTGCGGCCTCGCTGACGACGGCGGTGGCGGTCCTGGCCACCTCGCTCGTGGCAGCCACCAGCGCGCTGGCCGCGACGCCGGCCACGGCCTGCGCACCCACCTGGAGCGCCTCGGCCTCCTACACCGGCGGTTCCGTGGTCTCGCTCGACAGCGTGAACTACAAGGCCAGCTGGTGGACCACCAACGAGAAGCCCGGCTCCGCGCAGTGGGGCCCGTGGGCCTCGCAGGGCGCGTGCGGCACTTCGACGCCGACGCCGACGGCCACGGCGACCTCGACGCCGAAGCCCACGGTCACGCCGACCGCGACCGCGACGCCGACCCCGACGGCCACGGCGACCTCGACGCCGAAGCCCACGGTCACGCCGACCGTCACGCCGACGCCGACGCCGACCGCGACGACGGCCCCGAACGCGAACCCTGACGAGAAGTGCCGCCCCGACGGCATGGCGCCGACGCCGGGCGTCAAGACGCCGTACTGCGACGTCTACGACGAGCAGGGTCGCGAGAAGCTGCCGAACAGTCTCGACCGCCGCGTGATCGGCTACTTCACGAACTGGCGCACGGGCAAGAACGGTCAGCCGCAGTACCTCGCGAGCGACATCCCGTGGACCAAGCTCTCGCACATCAACTACGCGTTCGCGCACATCGGCAGCGACAACAAGATCTCGGTCAACGCGAACGCCGCGGGCAACGCCTCGACCGACATGACGTGGCCGGGCGTCAAGGGCGCCGAGATGGACCCCGCGTACTCCTACAAGGGTCACTTCAACCTGCTCAGCAAGTACAAGAAGGCCAACCCGGGCGTCAAGGTGCTCCCCGCCGTCGGCGGCTGGGCCGAGACCGGTGGCTACTTCGACGCGAGCGGCAACCGCGTCGCCTCGGGCGGCTTCTACACGATGACCGAGTCGCAGGCGAAGATCGACACGTTCGCCGACTCGACGGTCGCGTTCATCCGTCAGTACGGCTTCGACGGCATCGACATCGACTACGAGTACCCGACCTCGAACAAGTCCGCGGGCAACCCTGACGACTTCGCGTTCTCGGACGCGCGTCGCGGCCAGGTCTTCGACGGCTACGTGGCCCTTATGAAGACGCTGCGCGAGAAGCTCGACAAGGCCGGCGCCGAGGACGGCGAGTACTACATGCTGACCACGGCGACGCCGTCGTCGGGCTGGCTGCTGCGCGGCATGGAGGTCTACCAGATCACGCAGTACGCCGACTACGTCAACATGATGACGTACGACCTGCACGGCGCCTGGAACGAGTTCGTGGGCGGCAACGGCGCCCTGTACGACGACGGCAAGGACCCTGAGCTCGCCGCGGGCGGCGTCTACACCGCCTACAAGGGCATCGGGTACCTCAACGCCGACTGGGCCTCGCACTACTTCCGCGGTGCGATGCAGGCCGGCCGCATCAACATGGGTGTGCCGTTCTACACGCGCGGCTTCCAGAACGTCACCGGCGGCACGTACGGCATGGGCGGCACCGCCAAGGCCCCGGCCGGCTTCAACTGCCCGGCCGGCACCAACAACAAGTGCGGCTACGGCGCCGAGGGCATCGACAACCTCTGGTACGACTCCGACCCGCAGGGCAACGCCGTGCCGGCCGGCGTCAACCCGATCTGGCACGTGCTGAACCTCGAGAAGGGCGTCGTGGGCGACTACGCGGCGGCCTACAAGGTCCCCACGAAGATCACGGGCACCTACGAGCGTCACTTCGACACCGTGACCAAGAACGAGTGGTGGTGGAACGCCACGACCAAGACGTTCCTCTCGGGCGACTCGGACGCGGCGATCACGGCCAAGGCCGACTACGTGAACTCCACGGGCCTCGGCGGCCTCATGATCTGGGAGCTCGCGGGCGACTACTCGTACAACACCACCAAGGGCCAGTACGAGATGGGCCACACGCTCGTCGACCTCATGCACACCAAGTTCGCGTCGGCGACGCCGTACGGCGCGACCAAGGCGAACGCGGACCGTGCGATGCCGACGCAGGCGCTCGACCTGTCGCTCGACTACACCGAGTTCGCGCTGGGCGACAACAACTACCCGATCAACCCGAAGATCGTCTTCACCAACCACGGCAAGAACGACATCCCCGCGGGCTCGGTCATCTCGTTCCAGTACGGCACCACCGACACCGGTGAGATCAGCGACTGGAGCGGGTACAAGACGACGACCACGGCCAAGGGCCACACCGGCTCGAACGTGGGCGGCCTCAAGGGCGACTTCCACACCGCGGAGTTCGTGGTGCCGACGGGCGGCATCCCCGCCGGCGGCTCGATCACGAACCAGATGAAGTGGGCGCTGCCCGTCGCGCAGTTCTCGAACCTGATCGTCACGATCGGCGACAAGAAGTTCTCGACGACGTACGACCACCCGCGCGGCGTGACCGTCGTGGACGCCCCGGCGGCCACCACGGGCGGCGGCACGGGCACGGGCACCGGCACCGGCGGCACGGGCACCTGCTCGGGCGCGGCGTGGGACGCGGCGACGGCCTACTCGGGCGGCGCGAAGGTCTCGTACCAGGGTCGCGAGTGGACGGCCCGCTACTGGACCCAGGGCAACACCCCCAGCACCGCCACGACCTACGGGCCGTGGGCTGACGCCGGGGCCTGCTGATCTCGTGCCGCGCGGCCCTCGGGCCGCGCGGCACGTGGCCGGGTGCGTTGGACAGGGGGCGCACCCGACCGGGAACTGCACGGGGAGACCCGTGGTACCACCTCGGTCGGCGCGCACGCGCCGGCCGACCGGAGGGGAGCGGCGCCACGACCGCCTCACCGCACCGCAGCGGGCTCCCCGAGACTCAGAGAAGAGGAAGTGACATGACCTCACGGTCGACCACGACCCCGATGCGAGGACGGTGGGCACGCGTCGGCGCGCTCGCGACGTCCCTCGCCCTCGTCGGGACGGCGGCGCTGACCAGCGCGGCGTCCGCGGCACCCGCACCGGCAGCGCTGCCTGCCGCCGCCACCGTCACCGGCGGCGAGAGCGCCATCAACGGCTACCGCAACGTCGGCTACTTCGCCCAGTGGGGCGTCTACGGCCGCGACTTCAAGCTCAAGCAGCTCGACACGTCGGGCGCCGCGAACAAGCTCACGGCGATCAACTACTCGTTCGCGAACATCCACCCGACCACGGGCAAGTGCTTCATCGCGAACAAGGCCGTCACCGACGGCCCGAACGGCGCCGACGGCGCGGGTGACGCCTGGGCCGACTACGGCATGACGTACACCGCGGCGAACTCGGTCGCGGGCGTGGCGGACACCTGGGACCAGCCGCTCGCCGGCTCGTTCAACCAGATGAAGCAGCTCAAGGCCAAGCACCCCCAGATCCGCCCGATGATCTCGATCGGCGGCTGGACCTTCTCGAAGTACTTCTCGAAGGCCGCGGCGACCGACGCGGGTCGCAAGACCCTCGTGTCGTCCTGCATCGACCTGTACATCAAGGGCAACATCCCCGTCATCGACGGTCGTGGCGGGCAGGGCGCCGCCGCGGACATCTTCGACGGCATCGACATCGACTGGGAGTGGCCGGGCACGAACAACGGCCTCGAGGGCAACATCGTCGACCCGGTCAACGACAAGGCGAACTTCAAGCTGCTGCTCAAGGAGTTCCGCACGCAGCTCGACGCGCTGACCACCACGACGGGCAAGAAGTATCTGCTCTCGGCCTACCTCCCCGCGAACTCCGAGGACATCAAGGGCGGCGGCTGGAACGACCCCGAGATCTGGAACTACCTCGACTACGGGAACCTGCAGGGCTACGACCTGCACGGCGCCTGGGACCCGGCGCTGACCGGCCACCAGGGCAACGTCTACAAGGACCCCAAGGACACGCGTGAGGCGAAGCGTCAGTTCTCGATCGACGCCGCGCTGACCGAGTACACCTCGGCCGGCGTCAAGGCCTCGCAGATCGGCCTCGGCCTCGCGATGTACGGCCGCGGCTGGAAGGGCGTCAAGCAGGCCGAGCCGTGGGGCACCGCGACCGGCGCTGCGCCCGGCACGTGGGAGCCCGGCAACGAGGACTACGACAAGCTCAAGAACCTCGGCACCGGCTACTACGACGCGAACATCATCGCCTCGTGGCGCTACGACGGTGACAAGTGGTGGACGTTCGACGACAACAAGTCGGTCACCGCGAAGGCCGACTACATCCGGGCCAAGGGCCTCGGTGGCGGCATGTGGTGGGACCTGTCCGGCAACAAGGACGGCGAGCTCATCAACACCCTCATGGGCAAGCTCGGCACCGGCGCCAAGGGCCCCGTGACCGCCGGCGCGAACCCGACGCCGACCGCGACCGCCACGGCCACGGCCACGGCCACCGCGACCGCCACGGCGACCGCGACCGCCACGGCGACCGCGACGCAGACCAGCAACCCGGGCACCTGCAACGCCGCCTGGAGCGCCTCGACCGCCTACTCGGGCGGCGCGAAGGTCACGCACAACGGCCGCAACTACTCGGCCAAGTGGTGGACGCAGGGCAACGAGCCCGGCACCTCGGGCGCTCCGTGGAACGACCTCGGCGCGTGCGGCACCTCGAGCCCGTCGGCGACCGCCACGACCTCGCCCTCGGCGACGGCCACGACGACCGCCACCCCGACGCAGACCACCAACCCGGGCACCTGCAGCGCTCCCGTGTGGACCGCCTCGGGCCAGTACGCGGGCGGCACGACCGTCTCGTACGCGGGCCACAACTGGTCGGCGAAGTGGTGGACGACCGGCGAGCAGCCCGGTGCGACGCAGTGGGGGCCGTGGAAGGATCTCGGATCTTGCTGAATCGCACCATGGCCAAGGCCGTTCCTGTCGCGCTCGCGGTGAGCCTGCTCACCGCGGCGTGCGGGAGCAGCTCGGCACCAGCTGACGGGAACGGCGCCGCCGGCGCCGGGGACACCCACGAGCACGGCGACTACTCGCAGGAGGGTCGCGTGCCGGTCGGTTCGCTCGACGTGTTCGCGGCGGACTACTGGACCGTGCTCAAGGGCTCGGAGGGCGTCACCACGGTGCGCGCCGGCGGGTGCGAGGCGGATGCTCCGTGCGCCTCGTTCGACATCCTCGAGGGCGCTGCCCTCGAGGGCGTCGACCCGGCCGCCGCGTACCTGCCCGACGACGCGGTCTGCCCCGGCACCGAAGGGTTCCCCGTCGGCGAGGCGACCAAGGGCAAGGAGACCGAGGTGGAGGTGGGCGGCAAGCCCGCGACCCTCACGGTCTACTCGGTCGACTGCGTCGTCTCGGACGGCGCACCCGAGCGCACCGTCAGCCAGAACCAGTGGTACGTCCCGGAGGGCCCCAACGGACCCGTCCTGGTCGTCGACCGCTGGTCGTTCGAAGGCCTCAAGGACCGTCTCGCGACGGCCGAGTGGTCGGGAGCCGACGCCTGAGTCGACCCCTTCGCGTGGTCGGGCCCCCGGCCCGACCACGCACCCCGTGCAGGTCCTGCTGACGGCACAGGACGTCTCGAGCAGAGGCGCAGCACGACCCGAAGGCCCCCGGTGGACTCGTCCGCCGGGGGCCTTCGGCATTCGCCCGGTCGTGAGCAGGGGGGGCGTCCGGGCGCTGGCTACCGCCGTGCCGACGACCCGGCGTCCGTCCCCGAACGGCGCTCGCCGCGGCACCAGGTGGCGTCTTCAGGTCTTCGGGTCTCCGAGCTTCCGCCCCGAGGCCGTGATGCACGCGTGGCCGTGATGCACGCGTGGCCGTGCGCGCGCCGCCGTGGGCCCGTCACCCGGAGCGGGGACGGGCCCACGGCGACGTCCTGGGCGTCTCCGGCGCCCCGGAACGCGAGAACCCCCGGTGGTTGCTCCACCGGGGGTTCTCGTCGTGCAGGCGCCCCTGTGGGGCGGCCTGTGCCTGTCAGCTCTCCTTGCGGCGGCGGGTCCAGAGCACGAGCGCGGTGCCGGCGCCGACGAGGAGGAGCGCGCCGACCGCCCAGGCCGCGATCTCGGCACCGGTGCGCGGCAGGAACGAGTCGTCCGGGCTGTCCGGCACGTAGGCGACGGGCGTCGCGTCGTCACCGGGACTCTTGACGCAGCCCGCGGTGTCCTGCGGGTAGGTCACGGTCACGGTCGCCTCGGGGTTGACGGCGAACGTGATCTCGACGTCGCCGACCGCCCAGCCGAAGTCCCGCGTGTTCTGCCACATGTTGTTGACGAGCTCCCACCCGTCGGACGCCGGCAGCTCGACGAACCGCTCGGGGTAGGCCCCGGGCCACAGCACGCGACCCTTGAGCGGCAGGTCGGACTGCACGAAGTCGTCACCGGTCGGGTTGTGCCACGTGATCGAGACCCGGTCGTTCGGGGTCCCGGTCACGGCGACCTCGTAGTCGAGGTAGGTCACGCCCTGGACGCACACGGGGGTGCGCGTCTTGACCTCGATCGTCGGTGCACCGCTCGGCGGGGTCGTCGGCGGCGTGGTCGGCGGGGTCGTCGGAGGGTTCTCGGGGTTGGTCTTGCAGTTCGGGCTCGACGGCGGGTAGCCGATCGTGCGCGGGATGTCCTGGCCGTTGACGGTGAAGACCACCTGGACGGTCGGGCGCACCCAGTCGAACCCGTCGCCGCCCTCGACCCAGGTGCCGTCCGCGAGCTGGCTCCAGCCGGGCCAGTCGAGCGGGGCGCCCGAGCCGTCGACCACCGCGCCCGGCCACAGCAGGCGGCCCGCGAGCGTGCCGGTCTGGACAATGTCGTCACCGCCCGGGTTGATCCACCGGATCGTCACGGTGTCGTCGTCGGCTGCGGGCAGCAGCCCACGCAGGTCGGTCGGCACGGCGGCGCCCAGCCGGGCCCCGCCGCCCGCGAGCCCTGCGGCGTCGGCCGCGGGTGCGTCGTCCGCGCCCTCGGCCTCGGTCAGGTCGGCGGAGTACTCGAGGTACGGGACGTCGCCGTCGCACACCGGGGTGAGGGTCGTGAGCTCGACCGCGGGCGGGTAGGACGGCCCGCTCGGGGACGTGCTCGGGTCGGTCGTCGGAGCGTCGGTCGCTGCGCTCGCCCCACCGGCCGCGACGGGGACGAGGAGGGCGACGCCGGCGACGACGGCCCACGCCCGGGAGGCGGTTCGCGCTGAGTGGTACCTCGGTCTGCGGTACATGGTGGGCCCCGTGGTCGATGTCGTGGGGCGGCCGTGGGCCGTGGTGCGTACCGGCTCGCGGACACCCGTGAAGGTCCCTCTCACGCTACGCGCGCGCAGGGTCCGAGGGCAGTGCGTCCAAGGGTGAAAAGAGGGTGATTCCGGGGTTCTGCGGCAATCGGTGCGTCAGGTGCAGGACGGCACCGCAACGGTCTGCAGCCCGGGCTCGGTGACGGTCGGCGTGCTCCACACGTCGAGCTCGCCCGTGCGCGACGCGCGGCGGGCGTCGGCGTCGCCGAGACCCGGGCCGGCACCGAGCGAGGTGACCTCGACCCGCAGCACGACCGAGTCGCCCGGGGCGAGGAGCTGGGTCACCTGGGTGGCGCCGCGGCGCCCGTGCGTCGTCGACAGGCCGCCCGTGAGCTGCTGGTCCCCGCGCGTCACGACGCCCACGCTCCCGCCCACGGGGGAGTAGACGACGACGTTCATCACGATGTCGCCCGCCGACCAGCCGAGCGGCCCCAGGCCCGTGACGTACGCGGGCAGCGACGTCGCCGCGTCGGCCGGTGCCGTCGACGTGAGGGTCACGTCGACCGTGTCGACCCGGGTCAGGTACTCGCAGCGGCTCGCGACCACCTCGACCGAGCTGTCGAGGTAGTAGCTCATCTTCCCGGAGACCGCGTCGTTGAAGAACACCCCGAGGGAGCTCGCCGCGCGCGGGGACGCGTCGAGCGCGCCCGAGACGACCGTGTCCTGCAGGCGCGCGGCCTCGTCCTCGTGCGTCGACCAGACCTGGATCCGGTGCTCGCCCGCCGCACGGAACAGCGCGTCGGCGGCGGCCGCGGGGTCCGTGCCGCCCGTGGTCAGGGTCGACAGGACGGCGGCCGCGACGTCCGCGAAGAACGCGTCGGTCTCGGGACCGGCCTCGTGCTCGGCGTACGCGTCGCGCAGCAGCATCGCGACCGCGTCGTCCTGCGTCACGTCGACCCCGCGCACGCGCACCGGGCCCGTCGCTCCCAGCAGGTACGACAGCGCGACCGGGTCGGTCGCGATGACCCCGTCGACCTGGCCGGGCTCGGCGCGCTGCCACATCGAGGTGAGCAGCGACGCGGCGGTCGGGAAGTCGGGCGTCAGCACGGTGTCCTGCGGGAACCTGCCCAGCCGGTCGGAGTAGAGCGCGAGGTCCTCCGGGTCGATCGGACCGACGGGCTCCGCGCCCGGCATGAGGTCGCCCGAGGCGAGCTGAGGGCCGAGCGTGACCGCACCGTCCTCGACGTCGAGCGCCGCGACCGCGCCCGGGATCCCGCCCGCGGCGCGCAGCTCGGCGCTGTTGAGGCTCATGAGCAGGTAGCGCCGGGGGCCGTCGTCGCCCAGCATCGGCGGCAGGAGCTCGGCGAGCGTCGCGCCCGCCGCGACCGTGCCGGCGAGCTCGACCGACTTGTCCTGCACCTGCTCGACCGGGTCGGCGAGCACCGGCAGCAGCGCGGAGGTGTCGATCGCCGCGAGGTCCGCCACGACGTCGTCCATCGTGGACGACGCCGCCACGACCTGCGGCGCGACCGCGGCGACCGGGGCGAGCGCGACCCCGCCCCCCTGGCTCCCGCCCGCCGAGAGCAGCCCGGCCGCCTCGACGAGCGGCGGCAGGACGTCCTGCGTGATCGTGTCGACCGACGCCGACGTGACGGTCACGGCGTGCGCGTCGGCGCCCACGCCGGGCACGTGCGCGGCGACCCACCACAGCCAGCCGTCGGTGTGCGTGCGCGCGGACTCCGTCCACGGCTGCACGTCCGCGAGGGCGCGGCGCGCGGCCTCGGCGTCACCGTCGCGGACCGCCTGCTCGGCCGCCGGGACCCCGTCGAGCGCGTGCTCGAGCGCGTCCTTGGCGGTCAGGGCGTCCCGGACGAGGAACGCGACGCACACGAGCACCCCGACGAGCGCGGCGAGGAGCCAGAGCACGACCCAGCGGGCGACCCGCCCGCGCCGACGTCGGACGGCGCCCGCGCTGTCCGGTCCTGCATCGTCCGGCCCTGTGGTGCCCTGCCCTGCATCGTCCGGCCGTGACTCGTCCTGCCCTGACTCGTCCTGCCCTGACTCGTGCTCACCAGCCGGGGCCGGCCGGGCGTCGTCCTGAACGGCCGGGAGGGGCGCGTCGGTGGGCGCCGGGCCGTCGTCAGGGGTGCTCACCGTCACACCCTAGGCGCGACCCGCCCTGCGCGGGCCCCGTGAACCGGGCGAAATCGCTGCGCACCGCACTCCGTGCCGGACCGTGCCGAGCCGTGCCCGGGGCGTGCCCGGCAGACCCCGGACATGCCGACGGCGGCGCCCCGCGAGGGGACGCCGCCGTCGGTGGGACGTCAGCTGCAGCTGATCGCGGCCCAGGGCTTGGTGAGCTGGGTGCTCACCTGGTCGCCCTTGGAGCCGGCGGTGCCGGTGATCGTCGCGGTGCCTGCGGTCACGGACGTGCTCTTCGTGTCGAAGAGCTTGTACGCGGCCGACTTCGGCTTCACGTTCTTGACCGTCTCGGTGCCCCACGGGGTCGTGAGGTCGATCGTGGTCTTCGACGTGCCGCTGTTGTACGCGTAGACGGCGACCATCGCCTTGCCGTTGACGCACTGCGACCGGGCGCTGACGCCGAGCGTGATCGCGGTCGAGGAGTCCTCGACCTCGACGACCTCGCCGCGCTCGCCCGTGGCGTTGTGCATGTGCAGGAGCAGCAGGTCGCCGGTGGCGCCCTTCGCACGGTGCACCTGGAGCTCCGACTCGGGCGAGTCGACGAACAGCAGCGAGTCGGGCGAGCCGCCGTCGAACCAGTAGCCGGGGTTGAACGGGTCGGCGGTGAACTCGA
This sequence comes from Sediminihabitans luteus, assembly GCF_002797595.1. GTDB lineage: Bacteria > Actinomycetota > Actinomycetes > Actinomycetales > Cellulomonadaceae > Paraoerskovia > Paraoerskovia lutea. The sequence goes on along the minus strand of NZ_PGFE01000003.1, from coordinate 185,808 downwards.
CCGAGTCGAGCGCGCCGTCGGCGTACGCCGAGAGGGTCATGACCTCGAACGTCGGGGTCGCCCCGGCCTTGAGGCCGAGCGCGGCGATCGGCAGCGGCACGACGAGCGTGTCGTTGTCGAAGACCGTGGTGTCGAGGTCGCCGAACGCACCGTTGACGCCCTCGAGGGCGACGCGCGCGTAGGACGGCGTGCCGTTGGCCGCGTACGTGATCTTGTACGTGTCCGCGACGGTGACGTCGAGGTCCTCGTACTTGTACACGTCCGTCTCGAACTCGGGGCGGCCGTCGCCGTTCACGTCGGTCAGCACGACGGGGTTCATCGTGCTGCCGAGAGTCGCCCACTCGCCCTCGACCTGGATGCCGATGCCGATGGTCCCCTGGGCGGGGTTCGCCCCGGCGGCCGCGAGCTGCGGCGCGGTCGACGCGAAGCCGACGTTGCGGATGTCGCCCGACGCGATCGACGAGGGCGAGGCCCCGGCGGCGGCGTCGGCCGGGAGCACGGGGCTCGTGGCCTTGAGCTCGAACGGTGCGACGATCGAGAGCCAGCCGCCCGAGTCGACGCCCTTGCCCTCGAGCGTGAGCGGCGCGTTCTCGGCGCCCTTGGCGAACGTGACGTCCTGCGCCGACATGTCGCTCACGAGCTTGGGTGCTGCCTGGACGGGCACGCGCAGCGTGTCGCCGCCCTTGGTCGGGGTCAGCTCGACACGGCCCGAGACCATCGAGACGAAGTCGCGGGGGACACCCACGCCAGATTCGGGGTCGGAGGTCGGGTCGATCTCCTTGGCGAGGGACTTCGGGTTCGCCGTGAGCGTCACGGTCACGGTGCGCTCGCCGCCCGCGGGGACGACGATCTTGCGGGGCGTGACCTTGATGCTCGCGTCACCGCTCGTGCTCGACTGCGTGAAGCCGGTCGTGTACGTCGCGGACTTCGTGCCCGTGTTCTTGACGGTCACGGTCTTGTCGAGCACGACCTTCTTCGAGCCCACGGGCACGACGCCGAACGACACCGACACGAGGTCCGGGTCGGCCGCCGCGTACGCGAGGGTCGTGTTCTCGGTCGCGTCGAGCGCGTCGACACGTCCCGCACCGACCCGCTCGGGGCCGTACGCGACGCCCTGCTGGCCGGCCTCGGTCCACACGTCGTGCGTCGCGGTGTTCATGACCGACGCCTTGACCTGCTGCGGCGTCCAGTCCGGGTGCGCCTGCAGCACGAGCGCGGCGATGCCCGCGACGTGCGGCGTGGCCATCGAGGTACCCGACTTGGTCGACGGGTCGGTGCCCGTGCCCGAGGCGGCCGACGAGATGCCGGAACCCGGCGCTGCGACGTCCGGCTTGACCACGCCGAGCGAGCCGTGCACGCCGCGCGAGGAGAAGTCGGAGACGGTGTCGGCGAGCGAGTCGTCGGTCACGAGCGAGGCGCTCAGGTACGAGGGCCCCATGGCGAGCGTGAGCGTGCCAGCCTCGATCGCCGCGGCGAGCGTCTCGGTCGACTCGCGCGTGAGCTGCGCGCCCGGGATCTTCGCGTTGCCCGAGATGCCGGCGGTGAACACCGGCACCGACGAGGGGAGCAGCACGCCGACCGCGCCCGCGGCCGTGGCGTTGTCGAACCGCGCGGTCGAGCCGCAACGGCGCGTCGCGTCGTCGTCGTCCCACCAGAGGTACGCGATCTTGCCCGCGACGGCCGACTTCTGCGCGTCCGTGAACGCCGTGCAGCCGTCGAACGTGGCGCCGAGGAACGCGACCGGTGCGGTCACGTCCTTCGTGCCCGCGTAGTTGATCGAGTTCTGCGCCGGGTAGGTGCCCGCGAGCGGGCCCTCCGTGACCTCGACCGCGTCGAGCGTGCGCGTGTTGCCGAGCGTGCTCGCGACCGTCAGCGCCGAGCGCGAGTTGCCCGGGGAGCCGCCGACGTCGGTCACGTCGCCCGCGTTGCCCGAGGCGATGACCGACAGGGTGCCGATCTCGCTCAGCTTGTCGACGAACAGGTTCTCCGGGTCGTCGGCGGGCGAGAAGTCGGAGCCGAGCGACATGTTGACGATGTCGACGTGGTCGCTCGTGTCGCCGTCACCGTTCGGGTCGGCCGCGGCCTCGAGCGCGGGGATGACCACGTTCGTCGAGCCGCCCATGTCGCCGAACACCTTGTAGGCGTAGATCCCGGCCTCGGGGGCCGAGCCCGGCCCGACCTTCCAGTCGGAGATGTCCGTGAGCGTCGAGTAGTCGCCGCGGAACGTCGAGCCGTCCGCGAGGACGCCGTACCCGGCCGTGGTCCCGGCGACGTGCGAGCCGTGGCCCGAGCCGAGCGCCTGCGGCGAGTCGATCGGGTTCGCGTCGGGCGACGGCACGAGCGTGGTGCCCGCGACCGTGCCGCTCGCGTCGTAGTCGTGCCCGGCGAAGTCGTACCCGCCGAGGAACTTGGCGTCGTCGAAGGTCCCGGCCGGCGGGGTGCCGCCACCGTCGCCGTGGTACGCCGCGTCGTACGCGGCCTGCGTGCCGGGCCCGCCGAACTCGGCGTGCGTGTAGTCGAGGCCCGTGTCGACCACGGCCACGCGCACGCCCTTGCCGGTCTTGCCCGTGCTCTGCCACGTCGCGAGGGCCTTGGTGAAGACGTCCGTGCCCTTGTTGGACGGCGTCTTCGGGATGATCCGGTACACGGACGTGACGGACGCGTCGTCGGCGAGCGCGCGCACCTTCGCGGCGTCGCCCTCGACGATCACGCCCGAGACGAGCGTGGACGTGACGGACAGCCGGGTCGGCGTCCCGGCCTTCGAGCGCGCCTTCGCGCTCGAGGACTGCGGGACGACCTGCGCGGCCAGGGCCTCGACGTCGTCCTTGACGGCGGCGGCCTCGGCGGGGGTGGCGTCCGTGCCCGCGGCGTCGACCACCGACGGGGTGTCGAGCTGGACGAACGCCGTGACGGTGCCGGTCGCGTCCTGCAGCGCAGGGGCGACCTTGCCGTCGGTCGGCAGGTCGTGGTCGGTCAGGGGGATGGCGGCGCCGTCGGTCGGGTCGCCGTCGGCCGCGACGGCGGGAGCACCCGTCGCGATCAGGGCGAGCACGGCCAGGCTGGACAGTGCAGCTGCTCTTCTTCGGGTCATCGCACTCTTCTCTCGGGTGGTGGGTCACCACTGGCGGTTCGGCCCTGTGAGGCCTGTGCACGACCAAGGTGCACGCTGGGTAACGTACGTCACACAGCGGCGCGAATGTGGCTCAAGTGTTAAATCCGTGAAACATCCGGTGAATCGTTACCGAGACGTGCTGCAAGTCACGGCGGCCTCGGCACACGACAGGGTCGGGGCGGCAGGCCGCGCCCGCCGTCGCCCGACCGGGCCCGAGACGCAGGGAGCGCGCGTTGCCCGACCACGACCGTCGCTGGTTCGACGACCTCTTCACCGCGCACGCGGGCGCGGTGCTGCGGTTCCTGCGCCGCCGCATGCCGTCGGGCGCGGTCGACGCCGAGGACCTCGCGGCCGACGTGCTCGCGACCGCGTGGCGCCGCCGCGACGACGTGCCCGACGGCCACGAGCTCGCGTGGCTCTACCGCACCGCCGGGTTCGTGCTCGCCAACCACCGCCGCCGCGCCGCCGCCGTCCCGCTCGCGGAGATGCCCGAGCCCCGCGCGGACGACGTGCCCGACCTCGACCCCGCGGCGCTCGCGGTCACGGACGACGCCGTGCGGCGCGCCCTCGCCGCGCTCTCGCCGCGCGACCGCACCATCCTCGTGCTGTGCGCCTGGGAGGGCGTGGGCGGCGACGACCTCGCGGTCGTGCTCGGCACCAGCCGTGGCGGTGCGGACGCCGCGCTGTCCCGCGCCCGGTCCCGGTTGCGCGCGGTCTGGGCCGAGGTGTCGGACGACGAGGGGCCGGCCAGGTCCGTGCGCGGCGCAAGCCCGGGGCGGCCCGGGACACGAACGGGGGGAGCCGCGGGCAGCGCGGCGGGCAGGACGACGGGCAGGACGGCGAGGGACGGGTGACGGGCGTGCGGGACGACGGACAGGACGGATCCCGGGCCGACGGGTCCGTGGGGCGCGAGCGCGAGCACGACGGCGAGCACACGGGCGACGTGCGGTCGATCGGGGCCGCCGGGGCGGAGGACGTCGCGTGGCAGCGGTTGAAGGCGGCAGACCCGCACCGCGCCGCCGAACTGGCCCGTTCCGCCGAACTGGAGGGCACCGCTGACCTCGACGCGCTCGCCCGCGTGCGGGCCGCGACCGACGAGCGCGTGCGCGCCCAGGCCGCGGCCGAGCCCGGCCCGGCGCGCGCCGGTGCGCACCGCTGGGGATCGCACCGGGCCGTGCTCCTGGCGGCGTGCGCGGCGGGGGTGCTCGTCGTCGGCGGCGCGGGGTACGTCGCAGGAGCAGGGCGGGGCGGATCCTTCGACGCCTCGCTCGCGGACCAGGCGGGCACGGGGTCGGGCGCCGAGCAGGCGGACGCGGGCCTCGCCGGGCCGGGCTCGGCGGACGCGTCGGAGGAGCTTCCCGCGACCGGCGCGGCCGACGCCGCGTCGTCGTGGGCGTGGCCCGCGACCCCCGAGCGGATCGTGTTCACCGCGGGCGACCTGCCGACCGGCCCGGCCACGGCCGAGGCCTGGGGCTTCGACGCGACGTCGGTCGCGACGTCCGCGGGGGCGTCGCGGGTCGCGGACGCGCTCGGCGTGCCCGGCGAGCCGCGCTACGCCTGGGGGGCGTGGACCGTGGGCACGGACGAGAGGCAGCTCAGCGTGCAGGTCGACGGGCAGGCGTCGGCCTGGTACACCGACGCCCGTGTCGACCTGTGGGCGTGCGGGGACGACGCGGCGTCGTCGACGGGCGACGGCTCTGCGCGTGAGGACGGCTCTGCGCTTGAGGACGGTACTGCTCTCGACGACGGCTCGGTGCTTGACGACGGTTCTGCGCTCGCGGACAGCCCCGGGATCCCGGTCGACGGGTGCGACGGTGCCGCCGACGCGCCCGACGTCGCCGACGCCGAGCAGCAGGCCCGCGACCTCCTCGCGACGCTCGGGGTCACCGCCGGCCTCCCGGCGGGCGCGACGGTCGCGGTCGAGGCCGACGCGGAGGCCGCCTCGCCCGTCGTCCACGTCACGGCGACGCTCGAGCTCGGCGGCGTCGCGACGTCGACCACGTGGGGCGTGGGCGTGGGCCCCGAGGGCGTGACCGACTTCTCGGGACCCCTCGCTCCCGTGGTCGAGCTCGGGCAGCGTCCGGTCGTGAGCCCGGTCGAGGCGGTCGCCCGGCTCGGCGACCCGCGGTTCACGCCCACGCTCGTCGACGACCCGGCGGTGGACGGGCCGCCGATCGGGATCATGGAGGACGAGCCGGAGCAGGGCGAGGACGCGCCGGTCGCGCTGCCGCCCGCCCCGACCCCGGGCGGCGACGTGGCCTGGCCGGTCGAGGACGTCCGGATCACGGGCGCGACCCTCGGCACGGTCGACGTGGTCGACGACGCCGGCACCATGACCCTCGAGCCCGCGTACCTGCTCGCCGCGGACGACGGTCGGGTCTGGTCGGTCCTCGCGGTCGCGGAGTCCGTGATCGACACCACGGCCGGACGCTGATCGCCCGCGGGACGGCCCGGACCGGGCGGCGCTGGCTCAGTGCGGCCTGCTCAGCGCGGCCTGCTCAGCGCGGCCACCTCAGTGCGGCCTGCTTAGCGCGGCGAAGCTCGCGTGGAGGTTCCAGAACTGCTGCCTCGGCAGCGACGTGCCGTCGAGGGCGGCCTCGAAGTAGCTCAGGTGCGTCATCCACCCCGCGCGGTAGTCGTCCACGAGGTCGTCGCGCAGCGCGACGTGCTCGAGCGTGAGGCACGTCCTCGCCGGGTCGTCGTGCACGAGGTCGACGCGGACGCGGGACCTCGGCTCGTCGGGAAAGTCCCAGGTCATCTCCAGGAGGGCTGGGGGTTCGAGGCGCAGGACCTCGCTGCGCGAGACGGCTCCGCTCCCGTGGTCGACGTCCACCCGGCCGCCGACGGCGAGGTCCCACCCGAGGGGCTCGCCCAGCCAGCGGGGTACGAGGCTCGGGTCGGTCAGGCCGCGCCACGCGCGGTCACGGTCGTGCGTCACGCCCCAGACGATCGTGAGCGTCGAGCCGTGGCGGTTCCACGAGGACAGCGGCATCCCGTCAGTATCGGTCAGCGTCGGCCTCGCCACCGTGTTCAGTCGCCACCGTGCCCGTCGGCACCGTGTTCAGTCGGCGCCGTGGCCGCCGACGGTCGTGTTCCCCGGGTTCGTCCTACCCTGGCCGGGGCGCCCCGCCCGGCCGAGCCTCGCGGGCGCCCAGCCACCACGACGAAGGAGACAGCATGCCGCACCGCATCGCACGTACCGCATGGAACGGGACCCTCGAGGAGGGCACCGGGCAGGTCGAGCTCACGAGCTCGGGCGCCGCGACGTTCGACGTGTCGTTCCCGCGCCGCGCCGCCGAGGACGCCGAGGGCGTCACGAGCCCGGAGGAACTCATCGCGGCCGCGCACTCGTCCTGCTTCGCGATGCAGCTCTCCGCGCTGCTCGCGGCCGCGGGCGCGACGCCGGTCGCGCTCGAGGTCTCGGCCGACGTCGCGCTCGGCGAGGACCCGGCCGGCGGGTTCCGCATCCCGACGATCGCGATCACGGTGCGCGGCGAGGTCGAGGGCATCGACGCCGCGAGGTTCGCCGAGGTCGCGGCCGAGGCGAAGGCCACGTGCCCGGTCTCGAAGGCGCTCACGGGCACCGAGATCACGCTCGAGGCGACGCTCGAGTCCTGACCCGGGCGTCAGAGCAGCGGCGGGCTCGCGGGCGTCGCGTCGTCCGCGAAGCCCGCGGCCAGCTCGGTGATCGCCTCGCGGCTCGTGCGGGTCGGTGACCATCGCAGCAGGGTGCGCGCGAGGCTCGTGTCGAGCACGGGCGCGCCGAGCGCGAGGTCGACCCAGCCCGGGTCCATGGGCAGCGCGCGCAGCCGCCACGCGGCGTCGACGGCCGTGCGCGCGGTCCGGGCCGCGACGAGCCGCAGCTTGCCGTCGGCGACCACGTCGGCGACGTCCTGCGCGTGCAGGATGTCGTCGGCCGCGACGTTGAACACGCCCGGCTGCCGTTGGACCACGATCCGCCGGTACGCGTCGGCGAGGTCGGCGGCGTGCACGACCTGGAGCCGCAGGCCCTCGGGCCACACGAGCACGGGGACCGTGCCGTCGCGGCGCAGCGGCAGCGCGGCGAGCGGGCCGAGGAAATACCGGGCGATCTCGCTCGCGGCCTCGCGCTGCACCACGATCGCCGAGCGCACGGCGGTGAACACCGTCCCGGGGTGGCGTCGTGAGTGCTCGGCGAGGAGGTCCTCGGCGACGGTCTTGTCGACGCTGTAGCCCGACGACGTGATGCCGCGGGCGGGCCAGTCCTCGCGCCGCGGCGTCTCGACGGGGCTCGCGGAGTACGCGCCGACGGACGAGGCGAGCACGACGTGCCGGACACCGGCCTCGGCCGCGGCGTCGAGCACGCGGCGCGTCCCGCCGACGTTGGTGCGCCGCAGCAGCTCGCGCTCGTGGCTCGGCTGCACGGCCCATGCGAGGTGGACGACGACGTCCGCGCCCGCGAACGCCTCGTGCAGCGGGTCCGGGGCGCCGTCGGGCACGGGGGCCGACAGGTCGACGCGCACCCAGGTCGCGGCGTCGTGCGGGAACCGGACCGTGCTCGAGCCGTCGGCGCGCGGCACGCGGCGGGCGACGCCCACGAGCGACGTGACGACGGGCTCGTGCGCGAGGGCGGCGAGCAGCGCCGTCCCCACGTTCCCGCTCGCACCGACCACGACCACGCGCATGCTGGACCTCCGGGGGGTTAGGGCCTGCGTCGACGCTATCGGCTGCGGGTGCCCGCCGCCTGCCGACGCAGGTCAGCGCGTCCCGGCGGCGCCCGTGATCGTGGTCAGGGCGGTGCGGGTCGGCTCGGGGAGCTCGGGGGCGAGCACCGCGAGGCTCGCGACGATCATCTCCTCGAGCGCGTCGCGGTCGAGCACCCGGTCGTCGGCGAGCCACGACGCCGTGATGTTCTCGACGAGCGCGACCCACCCGCGGGCGAGCGTGCGCAGGCGGGGGGAGGGGTCGACGCCGATCGTGACGGCCGTCAGGGCCATCCGGTCGACCAGGGCGTCGCGCACCACGTCGAGGGCCTCGCGCGTGGGCGGGTCGGTCGCGAGCGCGCCGAGCCAGACGTCCTGCCAGATGCGTCGCCGCGCGAGCACGGCCGAGACGAACGCGTGCGCGAGGTACCCCGGACGCGCGGCCGCGGGGAGCGTGGGCGGGGCGACGAGCGCGGCGTCGAGCTCCGCGACCGCGACCGCCGCGACGTCGCGGCGCAGGCCCGTCGTGGAGTCGAAGTAGTGGAAGACGAGGGCCTTGGAGCGGCCGGCGCGTGCGGCGACGTCGGCCGGGGCGAGGTCGGCGAGCCCGGCGTCGTCGGCCTGCGCGACCGCGGCCTCGAGCAGCTCGCGACGGCGGTCCTCGGGCTCGCGGCGGGCGGCGCGGCGGGTCGGGGGCGTCATGGGGCCAGTCTGCCCGCACTGTTGACCATGAGTCAACAAGAGGCGTAGCGTTGTTGACCGTCAGTCAACACGTTCGGAGGACCGGTGCAGATCACGCTCGACCAGGTGCGCGTCGACGGGCGGCGCGACCCGCTGCTCGCGCCCTTCTCCGGCACGCTCGCGACGCGCGAGCGCGTCCTCGTCGCCGCCGAGCCGGGCCATGGGCACACCGCGCTCGCGCTCGTCGCGACCGGCCGCATGCGGCCCGCGGGCGGGTCCGTCGTGCTCGACGCCGGCGACCGCGCGGTGGTCGGGGCGCGCACGCTGCGCGACGTCTCCGCCGTCGTCGACGTGCCCGGCATCACCGAGCCCGACGACGCGCTCACGGTCGCGGACGTCGTCGCCGAGGGACTCACGTTCGCGGGCCTGCGCGCGTGGCCCGGTGACGTCGCCCGGTGGATCGCCGCGTACGCGTGCGGCAGCGCCCTCGACCGCCGCGCCCGCGTCGACCAGCTCGCCGGGCCCGACCGGACGGCGCTGCTCACCGCGCTCGCCGCGGCACGGCCCGACGTGCGGTTCCTCGTGCTCGTGCTGCCCGACCGGCACGGCGGCGACCCGCACGCGACCTGGGAGCTCGCCCGGCACTACGCCGAGCAGGGGTACGGCGTGCTCGTCGGCGCGACCCGCGCCACCGCGCGCCTCCTGGGAGCCGAGCTGCTCGGCGCACGCTCCGCCGACCCGCTGCACTCGCCGCCCGAGATCGCGCTCGCCGAACGGTTCCCCGAGCCGGAGCCCGAGCCGGAGCCCGCGCCAGAACCCGGCCCGGCGGCGTCCGACACCGCGCCCGACCACGACACCCGCGACACCCGCGACATCCACGACACCCACGACACCCACGACACCGAACCCGAGGACCCCCGATGACCCCGCTGCGCCTTTCGCTCTCCGAGCTGCGGCGGCTCACGTCCGGCACGCTGCCGCGGCTCGCGGTGCTCGCCATGGCGATCATCCCGACGCTCTACGCGGGGCTGTACCTGTTCGCGAACCACGACCCGTACGGGCGGCTCGACGAGGTGCCCGCGGCGGTCGTCGTGCAGGACCGCGGCGCGACCACGACGGACCCGGCGACGGGCGCGACGTCGACCGTCTCCTACGGGCAGGACGTCGCCGACCAGCTCGAGGACGACGGCGGGTTCGCGTGGGTCCCCACGAGCGAGGCCGCGGCCGAGGAGGGCGTGCGCGACGGCACGTTCGACGCCGCGCTGATCGTCGGCCCGGACTTCTCGGCCGACCTCGTCTCGGCGGGCGAGCTCGCACCCCACCAGGCGAGCCTGCGCCTGGTCACGAACGACGCCAACAACTACCTCGCGACGACCATCGCGAACACCATCGTGGGCGAGGTTCGCGACGCGGTCGCGTCGCAGGTGGGCGAGGAGGCCGCGACCCAGTTCCTCGACGGGTTCGCCGAGATCCACACGAACCTCGCCGACGCGCTCGACGGCGCCGACCAGCTCCTCGACGGCAGCGGGCGGCTCGCCGACGGCGTCACGCAGGCGCACGACGGCGCGACCACCCTCGCCGCGGGCGCGCAGGACGCCGCCGACGGCGCCGCGGACCTCGCCGACGGCGCGTCCGCGCTGCACACCGCGACGGGCACGCTCGCCGACGGGGCCACGGACCTCAGCACCGGCGCGACCGCGCTCGACACCGGCGCGAGCACCCTCGCCGACGGCGCCACGGACCTCTCCGCGGGCCTCGACCGGCTGCGCGACGCGACGTCCGACCTCCCGGCCGACGCCCGCACGCTCGCCGACGGTGCCCGGCAGGTCGCCGACGGCAACGCGAGCGTCGCGGGCTACGGCGACCAGGCCGCGCAGGCCGCCGACGACCTCGTCGCGGGCCTCGCCGACGCGCGCACCGACCTCGAGCGGACGCTGCTCGACCAGGGCGTGCCGCAGGACACCGTCGACGCCGTCCTCGCCGCGCTCGACGACCAGGTCGGCCCGCTCACCGACGCCGCGGACGACGTCCGGGGCGCGGCCGACCAGCTCGACGCGCTCTCGGCCGGGGCGCAGGACGTCGCGGACGGTGCCGAGACCCTCGCCGACGCGGCCCCCGACCTCGCCCAGGGCGTCGCCGACGCCGCGGACGGCGGGGACGACCTCGCCGCCGGGGCGTCCGACCTCGCGACCGGGGCCGGGACCCTCGCGGACGGCGCGTCCGACCTCGCGGCGGGCGCGACCTCGCTCGACACCGGGGCCGGGACCCTTGCGACGGGCGCGGGCACGCTTGCGACCGGCACCGGGGACCTCTCCGCGGGTGCGAGCACGCTCGCCGACGGCACGTCCGACCTCGTCGACGGCGCGGGCGACCTCGTCGACGGCACGACCGACCTGCGCGACGGTCTCGCCGACGGCCTGGCCCAGGTGCCGAACCCCGACGACGACACCGCCGCCGCGACCGCCGAGACCCTCGGCGACCCCGTCGCGGTCGACGCCTCCGAGCTCTCGTCCGCCGGGACGTACGGCGGCGGGCTCGCCCCGTTCTTCCTCAGCCTCGCGACGTGGATCGGCGCCTACGTGCTGTTCCTGCTCGTGCGCCCGCTCTCCACGCGGGCCCTGGCCGCGGGACGGCCCGCGTGGCAGGCCGCGGTCGGCGGCTGGCTCACCCCGTTCCTCGTCGGCGTCGTACAGGTGCTCGCGATGCTCGCCGTGACGTGGTTCGGGCTCGGCATCACGCCCGTGCACGGGATCGGCGCGGCGCTGTTCCTCGTGCTGCTCACCGCGACGTTCGTCGCGATCCTGCAGGCGCTCAACGTGTGGCTCGGCGCCGCCGGGCAGTTCCTCGGCCTCGTGCTCATGCTCGTGCAGCTCGTCAGCGCGGGCGGCACGTTCCCCTGGCAGACCCTGCCCGAGCCGCTGCGCACGTTCCACCACATGCTGCCCATGACCTACGGGGTCGAGGGGCTGCGGCACCTGCTGTTCGGGGGCGACCCCGCCGCGGTGTGGACAGCCGTCGCGGTGCTCGTCGCGTTCCTCGTCGGGGCGCTCGCGGTGACGACGTGGGCGGCGTCGCGGCAGCGCGTGTGGACCGTCACGCGCCTGCAGCCCGAGCTCGTGCTCTGACCCGCCGCACCCCGGACACCTCGGGTGCGCACCCGTGCGAGGGTGCGAGAATCGCAGCGTGTCCGACGCGCCCGCACCCACCGCACTGACCGCCGCACCGACCCCGCCGCCCGCCCAGGAGTCGGCGGAGCAGCGCGTGCACGACGCCGAGGTCGAGGCCGAACGCGCGGCCGCGCAGGCCCGCGAGGCCGTCGCCGAGGCCCTGCGCTCGGTCATGTCGGGCACGGTCGAGACCGGCACGCGCCGACGCGCCGAGTACTCGACGGACGCGTCGAACTACCGGGTCGTGCCCGACGTGGTCGCGTTCCCGACCACGGTCGAGGACGTCGTCGCCGCGGCCGCGATGGCGCGCGAGGTCGGCGTCCCGCTGACCCTGCGCGGGGGCGGCACGTCGACCGCGGGCAACTCGATCGGCTCGGGCGTCGTGCTCGACGTCTCGCGGCACCTGCACGAGATCCTCGAGGTCGACCCCGGCACCTCGACCGCGCGCGTGCAGCCCGGCGTCGTCATGTCGTCGCTGCAGAAGGCCGCCGCGCCGCACGGGCTGCGGTTCGGGCCCGACCCGTCGACGCAGAACCGCGCGACGCTCGGCGGCATGATCGGCAACAACGCGTGCGGTCCGCACGCCGTCGCCTACGGCCGCACGGTCGAGAACGTGGTCGCGCTCGACGTCGTCGACGGCCGCGGCCGACGGTTCACGGCGGGCGCGGGCGACAAGACGTTCGCGCAGGTGCCGGGGCTCGCCGAGCTCGTCGCCGAGAACCTCGCGCTGATCCGCACCGAGTTCGGCCGGTTCGGCCGCCAGGTCTCGGGCTACTCGCTCGAGCACCTGCTGCCCGAGAACGGCTCCGACCTCGCCAAGGCGCTCGTGGGCACCGAGGGCACGGTCGTGACGATCCTCGAGGCGACCGTGCGGCTGGTGCCGGTCCCGAAGCAGCCCACGCTCGTCGTGCTCGGGTACGACGACATGCCGAGCGCGGCCGACGACGTCGTCGCGCTGCTCCCGCTCGAGCCCCTCGCGATCGAGGGGCTCGACGCGCGCCTCGTCGACGTCGTGCGACGGCACAAGGGCGCCGCGTCGGTGCCCGAGCTCCCCGCGGGCGCGGGCTGGCTCATGGTCGAGGTCGCGGGCGACACCCCCGAGGCCGCGCAGGCGAACGCCGAGAAGATCGTGGCGGCGTCGGCGAGCACCGCGACGATGATCCTGCCCGCAGGGCCCGACGCGACCAAGATGTGGCAGATCCGGGCGGACGGCGCGGGGCTGGGTGGGCGCACCCCGGCGGGCGAGCAGGCGTGGCCGGGATGGGAGGACTCCGCGGTGCCGCCCGAGAAGCTCGGTGCGTACCTGCGCGACCTCGAGGCGCTCATGGCGCGCTACGGCGTGGACGGCCTGGTGTTCGGGCACTTCGGCGACGGCTGCGTGCACATGCGCATCGACGTTCCGCTGAACGAGACCGGCTCGGTGCTGCGCACGTTCCTGACCGACGCGGCGATGCTCGTGGGCACGTACGGCGGCTCGCTCTCGGGCGAGCACGGCGACGGACGCGCCCGGTCCGAGCTGCTGCCCCTCATGTACTCGGCCGAGGCGATCGAGCTCATGGAGAAGTTCAAGGCGCTGTTCGACCCGAAGGAGCTGCTCAACCCGGGCGTCGTGGTGCACCCGGCCGGCATCGACGAGGACCTGCGGCGCCCGCTCGCGCTGCCGCTGCTCGCCAAGGCCCCCGCCGACGCGAAGGGCATGCAGAAGAAGTCCGGCTACGTCGGGTTCTCGTTCGCGCACGACCACCACGACATGACGACGGCGGTGCACCGCTGCGTGGGCGTCGGCAAGTGCCGCTCGGACACGTCCGCGTCGGGCGGCTTCATGTGCCCGTCGTACCAGGCGACCAAGGACGAGAAGGACGTCACGCGGGCCCGCGCCCGCGTGCTGCAGGAGGCCGTCAACGGCACGCTCGTCGGCGGGCTCTCGGCGCCCGAGGTGCGCGACTCGCTCGACCTGTGCCTGAGCTGCAAGGCGTGCTCGTCCGACTGCCCCGCGGGCGTCGACATCGCGCAGTACAAGTCCGAGTCGCTGTACCGCACGTACAAGGGGAAGCTGCGTCCGGTCGACCACTACACGCTCGGCTGGCTGCCGCGGTGGGCGCGCCTGGTCACCGGGATGCCGCGCCTCGCCAACAAGGTGCTGTCGTACCGCCCGATCGCGAAGGCGGTCCTGTGGGGCGGCGGCATGGACACGCGCCGGAACATGCTCGAGTTCGCCGAGGTGCCGTTCCGCACCTGGTGGAAGCGCGGCGGCGCGTCGAACGGCGTCCCCGGCCTCGGCCTCGACCAGGTGCCGGGCCGCCCGCCCGTCGCGGGCCGGCCCAAGGTCGTGCTGTGGACCGACTCGTTCTCCGACTCGTTCGACCCCGAGGTGCCGCAGGCGGCGCTCAGCGTGCTGCGGGCGGCCGGCTACGACGTCGTCGTCCCCGACCAGGAGGTCTGCTGCGGTCTCACGTGGATCAGCACGGGGCAGCTCGACGGTGCGCGCTCGCGCCTGTCGACCCTGCTCACGGTGCTCGGCCCGTACGCAGTCAACGGCATCCCGATCGTCGGGCTCGAGCCCTCGTGCACCGCGGTGCTGCGCTCCGACCTGCTCGACCTGTTCCCCGACGACCCGCGCGCGCAGGCCGTCGCCGGGGCGACGCACACGCTCGCGCAGCTCCTCGCGTCGCCCGAGCACGGGCCCGCGCCCGAGACCGGGTGGCAGATGCCCGACCTCTCGGACGTGACCGCCGTCGTCCAGCCGCACTGCCACCAGCACGCCGTCATGGGGTTCCGCGCCGAGGAGAAGCTGCTCACCGAGGCGGGCGCAACCATCACGACGCTCGCCGGCTGCTGCGGCCTCGCCGGGAACTTCGGCATGCAGAAGGGGCACTACGAGACGTCGGTCGCGGTCGCGGAGAACTCGCTGCTGCCCGCGCTGCGCGACGCCCCCGAGGGGTCGGTGTACCTCGCGGACGGGTTCTCGTGCCGCACGCAGGCCGACGACCTCGCGGGCGTGCAGGGCGTGAGCCTCGCGCAGCTGCTCGCCGACCGGCTCGCGTAGCGGCTGCCCGGCGCGCACGCCCGGCGCGCGCGGCCACCAGGTGGGCGGCCCGGATGCGCCGCCCACCCGCGCCCCCGACACTGGAGGCCGGAGCAGTGGAGGGAGCCGGTCATGGCCGTCGTGTCACGAGGGTTCGGCGGACGCCGTGAGCCCACCGAGAAGCCGTTGCCGCCCGGGCAGTTCCTGACCGAGGACTTCCCGGTCCTCTCGGCGGGCCCGACGCCCAACGTCGACGAGTCGCGCTGGGAGTTCTCGATCCACACCGAGACCGGCGAGGCGCACCGTTGGGACTGGGCCGCGCTGCAGGCGATGGACGCCGAGGACGTCTCGACCGACATCCACTGCGTGACGCGCTGGTCCAAGCTCGGCACCGGCTGGCGCGGCGTCCCGCTCGACGCGTTCTTCGCGGACGTCGAGACCGAGGACGATTTCGTCATGGCCCACTCGTACGGCGGGTACACCACGAACCTGCCGCTCGACGACCTGCTCGACGGCAAGGCGTGGCTCGCGTACGAGTTCGAGGGCGAGCCGCTCGCTCCCGTGCACGGCGGGCCCGTGCGGCTGCTCGTGCCGCACCTGTACTTCTGGAAGAGCGCCAAGTGGATCCGCAGCCTCGTGACGCAGGCGGACGACGTCCCCGGGTTCTGGGAGCAGAACGGCTACCACGCGTACGGCGACCCGTGGCTCGAGCAGCGGTACTCGTGATCGGGCGTGAGGGATCGGTCGTGAGGGATCAGTCGTGAGGGGTCTGGCGTGACGGAGCAGTGGCACGTGGCCCAGGTCGTGGGCACGACGCCGGTCACGGCGTCCGCGCGGGCCGTGACGCTCGCCGTGCCCGGGTTCGCGGGGGCCGTGGCCGGCCAGCACGTCGACGTGCGGCTCACCGCACCCGACGGCTACCAGGCGGCCCGCTCGTACTCGCTCGCGGCGGTCGGCGCCGACGAGCGCGTCGAGCTCGCGGTCGACCGGGTGCCCGACGGGGAGGTCTCGCCCTACCTCGTCGACGAGCTGCGCGTGGGCGACCGCATGGAGGTCCGCGGGCCGCTCGGCGGGTGGTTCGTGTGGCGTCCCGAGGACGTCGGGCCCGTGCAGCTCGTCGCGGGCGGGTCGGGGATCGTGCCGCTCGCCGCGATGGTGCGCGCGCGCCGCGACGCGGGGCCCGAGGTCGCGGCGCGCGCGCCGTTCCGGCTGCTGTACTCGGTGCGCACGCCGCAGGACGCGTTCTTCGCCGACGAGCTCGAAGCCGCGGTCGACCTCACGTGGGCCTACACCCGGCGGACGCCGCCCGGATGGCCCCGCCCCGCACGGCGCCTCGACGCCGCCGACCTCGCGGCGAGCACGTTCGCGCCGTCCGACGACCTGACGGTGCTCGTGTGCGGGCCGACGGCGTTCGTCGAGACGGTCGCGGGGCTGCTGCTGGAGGCGGGCCACGACCCGGCGCGGGTCAAGACCGAGAGGTTCGGAGGTGCGTCATGACGGAATCTCCCGACGGCGGTGCGCTCGACGGCAACGCGCTCGACGGCAATGCGCTCGCGGGGCCGCTCGCCGCGGTCTACGCGTTCGACGTGACGCGCGCGCTCGCGCGGTGCGCGCACTGCGGGGACGTCTCGGTGGTCGCGTGCGCCGTGGTGTTCGTGACGGCGATGGGCACGGTCGCGCGCTGCCGCGAGTGCGGCGAGGTGCTGCTCGTCGTGGTCGGGACGCCGACCGGCACGAGCGTCGCCGCGCGCGGCGTGGCCTGGGTGCGGGCCTGACGAGCGGCCGACGGATCAGCGCTGCGCGCGGCGCAGACCGACCGCGAGCTCGGCGGCCTGGACGAGCACGTACGTGAACCCTGACGCGAGCGGGGCCAGGAGCCACGCGGCGGACCCGTCGACCCCGGCGGCCACGCCGAGCGCGACGCCCACGCCTGCGGCGACCGCGAGCACGTCGGACGCCGTCGCGAGCAGCAGGGCCCGGGCCGGCTCGGGCACGCCCTCGGTCGGGTCGCGGCGGATCAGCGCCGCGACCACGAGGTTGAGCACCGAGAACGCGAGCACCGCGCACAGCGCGAAGCCCATGACCTCGCCGGGGGTGGGGGAGTCGTGGTTCGCGGCGACGGCCCCGTAGGTCGCGGTGACCGTGATCGAGTACCCGAACGCCTGGGCGTTGCCCGTGACCGAGAGGCTCAGCCCGTGCAGCAGCAGCCGTCGGGGTCGGACGCCGGAGGTCCGGCTCGCGTCGTCCGGCGCGGCATGGTCCTGCCCGGCGTCGTCGGCTGCCTCGTGCGTCACGGTCCGACGCTACGGCCCGCCCCCACCACCCGCGACCGCGCGATCTGTCACGCGATTCCGCCGAATCGCGTGACAGATCGCGCGGTCGGCCGAGCGTGCTGCGCCGGGTTCTCCGCCAAGTCCCGCGTCGAGTTCTGTACGGCGTCGTCGACCGCGGCGCCGAGCACGTCGACGGCCTCGGCGAGACGCGCGTCGGCGAGATTGCCGTAGCCGACGACGAGCGCCTCGCGGGTCGTCGGGGTCATGCGGTACCGGCGGGCGTCCGTGAGGGTGGCGCCCCGGAGCGAGGCCCGGCGTGCGACGTCCGCCCCCGTGGCTCCCGGGGGCAGGGCGAGCACGACGTGCATCCCGGCCGCGACCCCGGAGACCTCGCACCCGGGGAGCCGCGCGGCCAGCGCGGCGAGGAGCGCGTCGCGACGCCGCGCGTAGCGGCGGCGGGTCGAGCGCAGATGGCGTTCGTAGCCGCCCTCGTGCAGGAACCGCGCCAGGGTGAGCTGGTCGATCGTCGACGGGGCGGCGGCGCGGGCCTGCGCGACCGACGCCCGCAGCGCGGGAGGCAGCACGGCCCAGCCGAGGGCGAACGCCGGCGAGAGCGTCTTGCTGAGGGACCCGAGCAGTGCGACGTGGTCGGGGGCGACGCCCTGGAGCGTGCCCACCGGGCGGCGGTCGTACCGGAACTCGGCGTCGTAGTCGTCCTCGATCACGAGCCCGTCGACGTCCTGCGCCCAGCGCACGACGGCGTCGCGCCGCCCGGGCGCGAGGACCGTGCCCACCGGGAACTGGTGGGCGGGGGTGATCAGCGCGAGGCGTGCGCCGGTGCGCTCGGCGGCCGTGACGAGGGCGCGGGCGTCGACACCCTCGGCGTCGACCGGCACGGGCACCGGGGTCAGGCCCGCCGCCGCGGCGACGTCGCGCAGCCGCGGCCAGCTCGGGTCCTCGACGAGGAGGGCGCGGTGCCCGGCGGCGCGCAGCACGCGCACGAGGGTCGTCATCGCGTCGGTCGAGCCGTGCGTGACCAGCAGGTCGTCGGGCGTGCAGCGCACGGCGCGCGACCGGGCGAGGTAGGAGGCGAGCGCGGTGCGCAGCCCCGGGTGTCCGGAGACGTCGGGCGCCGCGAGCTCGTCGTGCGGCACGGTCGCGAGAGCGTCACGCGCCGCCCGTGACCAGGCCGCGCGAGGGATCGCCCTCAGGTCGGGGACGCCGGCCGCGAGGTCGAGCCGCGACCTGCCGACCTGCCGTGGTGCGGCAGTCGGTGTTGCGGCGTGCGGTGCTGAGACAGGCGGTGCTGCGGCCGGTGGGCCACCCGAACGGGCCGCCCGAGGGCTGGTCGGTCGCAGGGGTGCGCGGGTCCCCGACCCGCTCCGAGCCTCGAGGAAGCCCTCGGCGACGAGCTGACCGTACGCCTCCGTCACGGACCACCGGGAGATCCCGAGCCGGTCGGCGAGCGTGCGGCTCGCGGGGAGCCGCGCGCCAGGCGGCACTCGACCGGACTCGACCGCGGTGCGCAGCGCGCGCTCGAGCCGCGCGTGCAGGGGCCCCGGACCTGCCGCGTCGAGGTCGAGGAGCAGGTCGTCGGCCGAAGTGGTCTGGTCGGCAGGCATCGAAGTGGACGGTACACCCGGACCGTTCGCTTCGTAGCGTCAGGAGCGACCGACCGAGCGCCGCGGGACCGCGGCCCACCGAAGGAGAACCATGCGCTACCGCAGCATCGGGGCCGGCACGGCCCGCACCGAGGTCTCGACCCTCTGCCTCGGCACGATGAACATGGGCACGACGACCGACGAGGCGACCTCGTACGCGATCCTCGACCGCTTCCGCGAGGCGGGCGGGACGTTCCTCGACACCGCGAACAACTACAGCTACTGGGCGGGCGGTCACGGCCGGGACAGCGAGGACCTCGTGGGTCGGTGGCTCGCCGAGCGCGGTGCGCGGGACGAGATGCGGGTCGCGACCAAGGTCGGCGCGGCGAAGAAGGACCCGGCGCTGCCACTGTCGAGCACGCCGCCCACGAACTTCCAGGGGCTCGACGCCGCGACCGTGACGCGTGAGGCGCACGAGTCGTTGCGCCACCTCGGGGTCGACCGACTCGACGTCCTGTACGGGCACGTCGACGACCTGGACACACCGCTCGCGGAGACGGTCGGCGCGTTCGGCGCGCTCCAGGAGGAGGGCGTCGTGGGGATCAGCGGCATCTCGAACGTCGCGCTGTGGCGCGTGGTGGAGGCGCGCGAGGAGGCCGCGCGCCAAGGTGTCGCGCCGTACGGCCTGGTGCAGCAGAACCTCTCGTACGTGTACCCGACGCCCGAGCCGGGGCGCCACAACTGGGCCTCGTACGAGCTGCTCGACTACGCCGGCTCCACACGCGTCGACGGGACCGCGCCCCTCGACGTCGTCGCCTACTCGCCGCTGCTCCAGGGGGCGCTCACGCGGGACGACAAGCCGCTGTGGGCGGGGTTCGACCACCCGACGACGCACGAGCGGCTGCGGCTGCTGCGCGAGGTCGCGGCGGCGGTCGGCGCGACGCCGAACCAGGTCGCGATCGCGTGGCTCCTCGGCGGGTCGGTGCCCGTGGTCCCGGTGGTCGGCCCGAGCTCGGTCGCGCAGCTCGACGAGATCCTCGGTGCTGTCGACCTCGACCTCGAGCCCGACGTGCGGTCGCTGCTCGACGCGGCGTAGCGACCGACCCCACCCGCGACCGCGCGATCTGTCACGCGATTCGGCGGAATCGCGTGACAGATCGCGCGGTCGGCGGTGGGCCCCGGTGGCGGTGGGCCCCGGTGGCGGTCGGCCCCGGCGGCGGTGGGCCCCCGGCGGCGGTGGGGACTACTTGGTGGCGTCCTCGAGGAGGGGCACCAGGTTGTCGATCGCGTAGAGCGTCGCGAGGCTCGTGCCGAGCGAGTAGGCGCTCGACAGGTCGCCGTCGATCACGACGTCACGGTCGTCGGCCACCGCGGGGATGGCCTTCCACTGCGGGTCCTCGGTGATCTCGGTCGTCTCGATCCAGATGGGGAACGCGACGATCAGGTCGGCGTCGAGCAGGTCGAGCTGCTCGGACGAGATGTCGACCGAGAAGCCGCCGGCGTTCGCGGGGATCTCCGCGATGGTCGGGCTCTGCTCGAACCCGAGGTTCTCCAGGAACTCGACGCGGCTCGACTCCTCGACGTACGCGCCCCAGCCCTCGCTCGTGCGGGTCGCGGCGGTCACGGTCTTGCCGTCCCACTCGGGGTGCGCGGCCGTCGCCTCGTCGAACGCGGCGTCGACCTCGTCGAGCAGCTGCTCGCCCTTCTCGGGCACGCCGAGCGCCGTCGAGATCATCTCCATCTGGTCGTCGGCGTCCGCGAGGTAGCTGTCGCCGCCCTCGGGCACGCCGATGGTCGTGGCGATCGACGAGAGCTTGTCGTAGCGCTCCTGGTCGCCCGACGAGCGGATGTCGAGGATGAGGTCGGGCTCGAGCGCGGCGATGGCCTCGTACGAGGGCTCGAGGGTCTCGATGATCTCGGGCGACTCGTCGTACAGGCCCTCGGCCCACGGGCCGACGCCGTCGCCGCCGAACCCGAGCCAGTCGGAGGCGCCCACGGGCTGCACGCCCAGCGCGAGCGCGGTCTCGGCGTCGCCCCAGCCGAGCGCGACGACCCGCTCGGGCTTCTCGTCGACGGTCACGGTGCCGAACTTGGTCTCGACGCTCGCGGGGAACGCGGCGTCGGCCGATCCGGCGGACGCGCCGTCGGTCGCGGCGTCCGTCGTGTCGTCGGACGACGAGCACGCGGTCAGGGTCAGGAGCGCGGCCGCCGCGGTGGCGGCGACGAGGGTACGAGTGCGGCGCGTCATGGGAGCGGCCCTCTCTGTCACGGGGCGTGGCACCGGCCGGTGGGTCGGTGCGGGGGGACGGCGCGATGGAAGCGCTGTCTCAGGCATTGGCAAGGCTAGCCTAAGATGGAACCCATCGTGCACGACAGCCCCCCGACCACCCTCCCGGCCCCACCCAGGCCGCGCGCGCCCGGCCTGCAGAGCCCCGGCGCGCGCACCGCTGCGCTCGTGACCGCCCTCGTGGTGCTCGTCGTGTGCGTCGTGGCGAGCCTCGCGATCGGCTCGCGGGCCGTCCCGGTCGGCACCGTCTGGGCCGCCCTGACCGGGGGCGACGTCCCTGCCGCCGACCACGCGGCCGTCGTCGGGCTCCGTCTGCCCCGCACGGTGCTCGGCCTCGCGGTGGGCGCGTCGCTCGCCGTGGCGGGCGCCGTGATCCAGGCCGTGACCCGCAACCCGCTCGCCGACCCCGGGATCCTCGGCGTCACGAGCGGCTCGGCGTTCCTCGTCGCGGTCGCCGTCGGGTTCCTGGGCGTGACGTCGCCCACCGGGTACGTGTGGTTCGCGTTCGCCGGTGCGCTCCTGGCGACCGTCGCGGTGTACCTCGTCGGGTCCGCCGGGCGCGGCACGCCCGGCCCGGCCCAGCTCACGCTCGCGGGCGTCGCGCTCGGCGCGGTGCTCTCGGGCCTCGTCTCCGCGATCCGCCTGACCGACCCCGAGCGCTTCGCCGCGATCCAGGCGTGGGAGTCCGGCTCGTTCCAGAACCGCGGCTGGGACGTGATCGTGCCCGTGCTGCCCTTCGTGGTCGTCGGCCTCCTGCTCGCGCTCGCTCTCACCGGGCCGCTCAACGCCCTGTCGCTCGGCGACGACCTCGCGCACGCGCTCGGCTCGTCGGTCGGACGCACGCGCGTGCTCGCCGTCGTCGTCGTGACCTTGCTCGCGGGCGGCGCGACCGCGATGGCCGGACCGATCGTGTTCGTGGGCCTCATGGTCCCGCACGTCGCCCGCTGGGTCGTCGGGCCCGACCAGCGGTGGATCGTCGCGCTCAGCATGGTCCTGGGGCCGGTCCTCGTCCTCGTGGCGGACGTCGCAGCCCGGGTCGTCGCCCGACCCGGCGAGATCCCGGTCGGGGTCGTCACGGCCTTCGTCGGTGCTCCCGTCCTCGTCGCGCTCGTGCGCCGTCGGAAGGTCACGGGGCTGTGAGCGCGCCGACGTCCGCCCCGCTGCGCGCGGGTTCGCACCCGCCCACCAGACCGCGGACGCCGCGTCGGCGCGGGCTCGTCGTGGCCGTGTCGCTCGGGGCTGCGGCCCTCGTGCTCGTCGTGCTCGGCCTCGGGCTCGGCGACTACCCGCTCGGACCCCTCGAGGTCGTGCGTGCCCTCGGCGGCGACCAGGGTTTCGCGTCGACCGTGGTGCTCGAGTGGCGCCTGCCCCGCGTGCTCGCGGCGCTCGCGTTCGGTGCGGCGCTCGGCGTCTCGGGGGCCCTGTTCCAGTCGCTCACGCGCAACCCGCTCGGCTCGCCCGACGTCATCGGCTTCGCGACCGGCTCGTTCACGGGCGTGCTCGTGTTCACGGTGCTGCTCGGCGGCTCGGTGCTCGGCGCGACGGGCGGTGCGCTCGTCGGCGGTCTCGCGACCGCCCTCGTGGTCTACCTGCTCGCCTACCGCGACGGCGTCCAGGGGTTCCGGCTCATCGTCGTCGGCATCGCGATCACCGCGATGCTCGGATCGTTCAACACGTGGCTGCTACTCAAGGTCCAGACCGAGGTCGCGATGGCCGCCTCGATGTGGGCGGCCGGATCGCTCGGGCTCGTCGGGTGGTCGCAGCTGTGGCCCGCGGCGCTCATGCTCGCGCTCCTCGTGCCGTGCGTGCTCGCGGTCGCCCGGCCGCTGCGGCAGCTCGAGCTCGGCGACGACGCGGCCGCGGCGCACGGCGTGCGCGTCGAGCCCGCCCGCCTCGTGATCCTCGTGGTCGGCGTGGCCCTGACCGCCGTGGTCGTCGCGACCACCGGACCGATCGCGTTCGTCGCGCTCGCCGCGCCGCAGATCGCCAAGCGGCTCGCGGGCGGCGCGGGGCTCCCGCTCGGGCACACCGCGCTGCTCGGCGGCACGCTGCTCCTCGCCGCCGACCTCGTGGCGCAGCACCTGCTCCCGACCGACCTGCCCGTGGGTATCGTGACGATCGTGCTCGGCGGCGTCTACCTGCTGACGCTCCTCGTCCGCGAGGCCCGGAGGACCGTATGACCGCGAAGGACACCATGAGCACCTCGGACGACGCCGCGACGCCGGCCACCGCCGCGAAGCCGGCCCCCGGGGCGCCGTCCGACAGCCCGGCAGCGCTCGACGCCGCCGCAGCGACCGGGCAGACCTCGCGCCTCGCCGCCGTCGACGTCACGCTCGCCTACGAGCGCACGACGGTCTCCGAGGGGCTCTCGGTCGAGATCCCCGACCGCTCCTTCACCGTGATCGTCGGACCCAACGCGTGCGGCAAGTCGACGCTCCTGCGCGCGCTGTCCCGTCTGCTCAAGCCCGCCGCCGGACAGGTCGTGCTCGACGGCCGGTCGATCGCCGACCTGCACACCAAGGAGGCCGCCCGGCGCATCGGGCTCCTGCCGCAGAGCGCGATCGCCCCCGACGGGATCACCGTCGCCGACCTCGTCGCCCGCGGTCGCTACCCCCACCAAGGCCTGTTCCGGGCGCGCGGGGAGGACGACGCGCGCGCCGTCGCCGCCGCGATGGCGGCCACGTCGGTCACGGCGCTCGCGGACGTGCCGGTCGACGAGCTCTCGGGCGGCCAGCGCCAGCGCGTGTGGGTCGCGATGGCGCTCGCGCAGGAGACCCGGATCCTGCTGCTCGACGAGCCCACGACGTTCCTCGACATCGCGCACCAGATCGAGCTCCTCGACCTGTTCGCACGCCTGCACGCGGACGGCAGCACGCTCGTCGCGGTGCTGCACGACCTCAACCACGCGGCGCGCTACGCGACGCACCTCGTCGCGATGAAGGACGGCGAGGTCGTGACGCAGGGGCCGCCCGGCGAGATCGTGACCGCCGAGATGGTCGAGCACGTCTTCGGGCTGCCGTGCCTCGTGATCCCGGACCCCCTCACGGGGACGCCGCTCGTGGTGCCGCGCAGCGCGACGCGCTGAGCTCGGTCCGGCTGAGCTCAGCCCGCCGGACGGTAGCCCGTGATCGAGCCGCACCGTTCGGCGTCGACGACGGGATCGAGCTCGTACCTCCCGGGCGCGCCGCTCGCCGGGTCGAACACGAACCCTGTGATCGCGGTCGGGTCGGCGTCGAGCCGCGCGAGCAGCTCGTCGATCGTCTCGCCGCCCCACCCGACGAAGGTGTCGACGTCGCGCGGGCCCGCCTCGGTGTCGACCGCGACGATCTTCCCGCCCTCGACCGTGACGACGTACCGGCCGTCGAGGGAGCGCGCGCCGCACGTGCCGTCCAGCGCGAACGTGTAGTCGGTGGCGCCGTTGAGCGCCCAGGTCGAGCGGGCGGTCTCGAGGTCGGCGGCGAACGGTGCCTCGTCGCTCGGCTCGTCGCCCGTGCATGCCGCCAGGGAGACGACGGCGGCGAGAGCGATCCCGGTGACGAGGGTCCGGCGGGCCGACGGTGAGGTGCGGGCAGACGTGGCAGGCGTGGCGCGGCGCGTCGGTGCGCTCATGGTGGTTCCCCCTGGAATCACGACGGGACGATGGACGGATCATGACAGGCCCGGGTCCGGGTCGGCCCGCCCGCTCGTATCCCGGACCGGCCCGGCGGCGATCACTCCGCGGGCGTGAAGTCGCTGATCGTCGCGCACTCCTCGTCGTCGATCGCCTCGGGCAGCGGGTCGAGCTCGTAGCGCGTCGGGACCCCCGTGGCAGGGTCGGCGTCGAACGCCGTGAGGTGTCCGGCGTCGTCCGCGAGTCGGTCGAGGAGGTCGGGGATCGTCGCGCCGCCCCACGACGTGAACGTCTCCGGCTCGACGGATCCGTCCGGCCCCACGACCTCCACCACGACGTCGTCCTCGACCGTGACCTCGAACCTGCCGTAGAGCGCGCGCTCGCCGCAGCCCGCGTCGAGCACGTAGGCGTAGTCCGGCACGCCTGCGGCCGCCCACGCCGTCCGGGCGGCCTCGACGTCGCCGGCGGCGCACCCGCCCAGCAGGAGGCCGAGCGCCACCACGGCCCCGGCGAGGGGGAGGGCGGGTCGGCCGTGCGTGCGACGGCGGGTCATCGGGGCTCCTCGAGGACGGTCGGTGGGGTCACGCCCTGCCTGTGTGCCGACGCCGGCGGGCCTTGCGCACCGGGACGGCTTGCGCACCGGGACACCTTGCGTTCCGGGACACAATGGGCGCATGGCCATCTTCGCGTTCTCCGTCGCCCCGCTCGGTGCAGGGGAGTCCGTCACGGACTCCGTCGCCGAGGCCGTCCGCATCGTCCGCGAGTCGGGCCTGCCCAACCGCACCACGTCGATGTTCACCGAGATCGAGGGCGACTGGGACGACGTCATGCCCGTCATCCAGCGCGCGACCGAGGCCGTGGGCGCGGGCGGGCACCGGGTCTCGTTGGTGCTCAAGGCGGACATCCGGCCGGGCGCGACGGGCGAGCTCACCGGCAAGGTCGAGCGGGTCGAGCGCAGGCTCGCCGAGGGTGCCGCCGAAATGTGACGTCCGTATGGTGGAGAACACGTGAGAAGGCGGGAATGTCTTGTCAGGGGTGTGCACCAAGCGACGTAGGCTATGCGTCACACCGCCCCGCCACCGTGCCGAGAGCCCCCAGGAGACCGTCCGTGCCCCTCTTCGAGGTCGACCCGGAGCGTCCTGTTCTCGTCCAGCCCGACGAGGGCGTGACCCTCTCGACGACCGCGCAGCGCGTGGTCGACGGGCAGATCGACGCCCTGCTCGGTGAGCGGATCTTCCCCATCGCGGAGGGCCGCTCGGCGGCAGACCCGCACCTGCTCGCGATCGACGCGAGCGGCTCGCCCGTGGTCATCGAGGTCGTCGCGAACCTCGACGACGCCGCGCTGCAGCGCGCGCTCAAGCACGCGGGGGCGGCCGGGCGCCTGACCCGCGGCGAGCTCGCCGCCCGGTACAGCGGCGGGGCGGACGCGTTCGCCCCCGACCTCGACGCCTTCTTCGACGGCCTGCCGTACGGCACGGGCGGCAGCATGACGCCGGGTGCGGGCGCGCGGCTCGTCGTGATCTGCTCGGCCGCGCGTGACGACGTGCTCGACGCGGTCGACTTCATCCGGCAGCCCGGCGCGCGCGCCTCGGTGCTGCGGGTCGCGGTCGTCCACGCCGAGGACGGCCGACGCTACGTCGACGTCTCCCCGCTCGCGGTCGAGCGTGCCGTCGACCCGGGCCTCGTGACCATCGACGCCCCCGCGGCGCGCGACGAGATCCCCGTGCGCCAGCACTCGCAGTCGCCCACGAAGAAGCCCGCGCGGTCGCGCCGCGCCGCGCGTGCCGAGGCCGAGTCCGCCCCCGTCGCGGCCGTCGACCCGACGCCCGAGCCGGCGCGCTGGACCCCCGCGGTCTCGGTGTCGGACGCCGTCCCCGCGGTCCCGGCACCGCCCGCGGTCCGGTCGCGCTCGGCCGGTTCCATGTCGCCAGGTGCATCTTCGTCGGGTTCCTCGTCAGCGGGTGCATCGTCTCCGGGCGCTTCGTCGGCGGGTGCGTCCTCGGCAGTGCCGTCGTCCGCCTCCTCCGCGCGGCCGGCGGTCGAGGTGCCGGCCCCCGTGAGCGCCCCGGTGCGCATGACGCGTGCTGCCGCCCGGGCGGCCGCGCGCGCGCTCGAGACGCCCCAGAGCGTGCCGACCACGCACGACGTGCCGGTCGCCGAGTCGTACGGTGCGGAGTCGTCGCGCTCGGTGAGCTCGCAAGCCGAGTCGTCGCCGGCGACCCCACCCACGCGGCGCAGCCGCCGCGAGCCGTCCGGCCCGGTGCCGACTCGACGGTCCGCGCGCGAGGCGTCGTCCGACCTGCCGACCTACGAGAGCGCGCCGCGGTACGACGCGGGGAGCGGGTCGTCGAGCGGATACACGCCCTCGACGGGCTACACGCCGCCGTCGAGCTACACGCCGCCGTCGACGTACACCCCGCCGTCGACGTACACCCCGCCGACCTACGCAACCCCCGCCTACGCACCGCCGACGCCCCCGCGCGGGACGCGCAGCCACGAGCCGGAGACGCCGTCCTCCGAGGCGCCCAGCTACGAGGCGCCCAGCTACGACGCGCCGTCGTACGAGAGGTCTTCCTCCGAGGCCCCCACGTACGGGTCGACGGGCTACGCGTCGTCCGACCGTGACACGTCCGGCTACGGATCGTCCGCGTACGGCGGCTCCACCGACGAGGCGCCCCGTCGCGCGTCCGCGTACTCGTCGGACTACGCGGCCCCGACCTACGAGCCCCCTGCCTACGAGGCGCCGACCTACGAGGCCTCCGCCTACGCGGCCCCTGCCTACGAGCCGCTCTCGTACGAGCAGCCTCGCTACGACCCGCCCGCCTACGACCGTCGCGCCTACGACGAGCCTGACGCGTACGCGCCGCCCGTCTACGACGCACCGCCTGCCGCGGGTCGCGAGCCGAGCCCGCTCTCGGCGGCGTTCCCGGTGCCCGACTTCGACGAGGACGACCCGGACCTCGCGTCGCTCGCCCGCTCGATCGGGACCCCGTGCCACCTGGTGTGGACCCGACCACGTCGTGGCGAGCGGTTCGAGGCGACGCTGCTGACGGACGGCTCGATCGAGCTCTCGGACGGCACGCGCTACCGCAGCCCCGACTCCGCGGCCGCCGCCGCGTCGGGCACCTACACGGCCGACGGCTGGAGCGTGTGGCGGTTCGGCGAGAACGGGCCGAGCCTCACGGACGAGTTCCGCGCGCGCTTCGCCTGAGGACCACCTCCCGGTCTCGTGCCACCCAGGGGTGCGTCGGCCCCGGCGAGAACAGGGTCTCCGGGCGGAGTCAGGCGTCGGCGTCCGGCACCGGCGCGGCGTCGGCGTGCGCGACGTGTCGCAACTGGCCCCAGATCAGCACCACGAACAGCGCGGACCCGGCGAACGCGAACCAGAACGGGGCCGTGACCCCGCCGTGCTGCGCGAGCACCCCGCCGACGGCGGCACCGATCACGAGACCGCCGAACACCCCGACGAGGTTGACCGAGCCGACGCGCCCCTGCAGGTGGGTGGGCACGGCGCGCTGGCGCACCGACGTCGACGTCGCGCCCCACACGAACGCGTGCGCGCCGAACACGAAGAAGATCGCGAGCGCGACCCATGGCGTCGTGGTGAGCGCGAGCCCGAGGTGCGTGAGCGTCTCGATGATCAGGCCGACCCGCAGGAGGTTGCCGAGGCTCACGCGCCGGGTGATCCAGCCGTAGGCGAAGGTCGCGAGCAGCCCGCCGACGGCCTGCACCGTGGTCACGAGCCCGAACCCGACCGCGCCCAGACCGAGGCGCTGCGTCGCGTACAGCACGAGCACCGACCATGCGGCGCCGAACGTGATGTTGAAGATGAAGATGGTCAGCACGAGCGTGCGCACGGCGGCGTGCCGCCACACCCACACGACCCCCTCGCGCACGTCGGCGAGCACGCGCGAGCGCGGGGCGTCGGCTTCCTTGGCGCGCCCGTGCGGCGGCAGCACGACGCGTGAGACGAGCAGCGTGCCGAACGCGACGAGCAGCGCCTGGGTCGCGAACGGCCATGCCTGCCCGATCGCGAACAGGAACGCTCCCACGGGCGGCCCGGCGAGCTGGTTGAGCGTGATGAAGCCGGCCTGCAGGCGCGAGTTCGCGAGCGCGATGTCGTCGCGCTGCACGAGCATCGGCAGGATCGTCCCCGAGGCGTTGTCGGCGAACGTCTCGGCGGTGCCGAGCACGAACATCGCGGCGAGCACGAGCCAGATCGGTGCGGCGTCGACCGCGACGGCGAGCACGAGCACCCCGAGCACCGCGCACCGGGCGACGTTGACCGCGACGACGAGGCGGCGCCGGTCCACGCGGTCGGTCACGACCCCGGCCCAGAGGCCGAACAGCAGGGGCGGCAGCCACTGCAGCAGGGCCGCGAGCGCGACGACGAACGCGTCGTCGGTGCGCGCCGCGACGAGCAGCGGGCCGGCGGCGAGCGCGATGCCGTCGCCCACGTTCGTCGTCCACGACGACGACAGCAACCACCGGAACCCCGTCCCGAACCGGGGCGGGGCGACGAGGTCGACGAGTCTGCTCACGAGCCACAGAGCCTACGTCAGGCCTCCGCGGGACCCGGCACCACGCCGTCCTACCCCCACCCGTAGCCCGCGGCCCACCGCGTGATCTCGGCGTAGAAGCGGGCGCGCGGGCCCGGGGCCGAGAGCGCGAGGTCGTGGATCCCGCCGGGGATGCGCGCGATCGTCACGGTGCTGCCGAGCGACGGTGCGCGCCGGGAGAGCACGTCGACGTCGAGCACGATGTCGGCCGAGCGCATGTCCTCGCTCCAGCGCGGCGTGATGATCGTGCGCGAGGAGAGCAGCACGATGATCGGCTCGGCGATGTGCAGGCCCGCCTGGACCTTCGCGTGGCCGTCGATGATCGCGGCGAGCCACCCGCCGCGCACCGGGAACGACACGGACGGCCGCCACGTCTTGTCGTAGGTCCACTCGCCGCCGTCGTCGACGTGCAAGGTGCGGGCGTAGTAGCCGGGGTCGATGCTCGGCAGGGGGGCCCGGGGCTGGAACCGGGCGAGCTGGCGGATCGCGGGCGTCGAGATGGTGCGGACCACGGCCGAGCCCTGCATCTCGATCCAGGGCGAGTTGAGCACGAGCGCGCTGAGGCGGCCCGGGTTGCGCGCGGCCCACAGCACGCCCGTGAGGCCGCCCGTGGAGTGCCCCACGTACATGACGCGCACGTGCGTGCCGAGCTCGGCGTGAATCTCGGCGAGCGCGGCCTCGATGTCGGCGTCGTACTCGTCGAGGGACTCGACGTACCCCGGGGTCTGGTGCGGTCGCAGGCTGCGCCCGTACTTGCGCAGGTCCAGCGCGTAGAAGGCCGCGCCCTGGGCGTGCCAGTACTCGGCGAGGCCGGTCTGGAAGAAGTAGTCGGACCACCCGTGCACGTAGAGCACCGCGCGCGCGGGCCGCACGGGCGAGTCGCTCGGCGGCTCGTACCGCACGAGCGTCGCGACGACGTCGCCCTCGTCGTCCGCCCCGAGCTCGAGCGTGAGCCGGCGGTAGTCGGGGCCGAGGACGTCCTCGACCCACCCGTCCCGGGCTGCGGTCACGGCTCGAGCACCACCTTGCCGAACTGGTCGCCGCCCGCGATGCGGGCGAAGCCCTCGGCCGCGCGTGCGAGGGGCAGCACGGTGTCGAGCGTCGGGCGCACGCCCGTGCGGTCGACGAACCGCAGGAGCGCGGCGAGGTCGTCGCGCGTGCCCATCGTGACGCCCTGGACGCGCAGCTCGTTGAAGAAGATCCGGGTGAGCTCGGCGGGGCTCGGGTCGCCCGACGTCGCTCCGGCGACCGCGATCGTGCCGCCCGGTCGCAGCGAGCGCACCGAGTGCGACCAGGTCGCGGCGCCGACCGACTCGACGACGGCGTCGACCCGCGAGGGCAGGCGCGCGCCGGGCTCGAACGCGGCGGCGGCGCCGAGCGCGACCGCGCGCTCGCGCTTGTCGGCGCTGCGCGACGTCGCGAACACCTCGATCCCGGCCGCCGCGGCGAGCGTGATCGCGGCCGACGTGAGGCCGCCGCCCGCGCCCTGCACGAGCACGCGGTCGCCCGGCGCGAGCTCGGCCGCGCGGAACAGCATCCGGTACGCGGTGAGCCACGCGGTCGGCAGGCACGCGGCCTCGACGAACCCGAGCCCGGCGGGCTTGGGCACGAGGTTCGCGGTCGGCACGGACACCTGCTCGGCGAGCGTGCCCTGGTACTTCTCGGACAGCAGCGACCGGGTCTCGCGCGGTCCGACGCCGTGTCCGTCGGCCCCGATCACGCCGTGCACCACGACCTCGGTGCCGTCGGGGGCGACGCCCGCGGCGTCGGTGCCGAGGATCATCGGCAGGCGCTCGTCGGGCAGCCCGACGCCGCGCAGCGACCACAGGTCGTGGTGGTTGAGCGACGCGGCGCGCACGTCGACGGTGGTCCAGTGCTCGCGCGGCTCGGGGGCGGGGCGGTCCCCGACCTCGAGGGCGTCGAGCGGGGAGTCGGGGCGGGTCGTGGTCACGTAGGCGGCGAGCATGGATCCAACGTAGCCCGAGGTCACCGGCTGGGCCGGGCGGGGCGGAGAGATCGCGGGGCCGGGCGGGGCGGAGCGGCCGCCGGGCCCGGTGGGGGAGGGCCGGGCCCGGGCGGCGGCGCGTGGGTCGCCCGCGCTAGCGTGTCGCCATGAGCGCAGGCAGCGAGCACGTGGCGGACACGCACGACCTGATCCGGGTGCAGGGCGCCCGCGTCAACAACCTCAAGGACGTGAGCGTCGAGCTCCCCAAGCGCCGTGTCACGGTCTTCACGGGCGTGTCCGGCTCGGGCAAGAGCTCGCTCGTGTTCGGCACCATCGCGGCCGAGTCGCAGCGGCTCATCAACGAGACGTACAGCGCGTTCGTGCAGGGGTTCATGCCGACGCTCGGCCGCCCCGACGTCGACGTGCTCGACGGGCTGACGACGGCGATCGTCGTCGACCAGGAGCGCATGGGCGCGAACCCGCGCTCGACGGTCGGGACGGCGACCGACGCCCTGGCGATGCTGCGCATCCTGTTCAGCCGGCTCGGCGAGCCGCACATCGGGTCGGCGCAGGCGTTCTCCTTCAACGTCGCGTCGGTCAGCGGGGCGGGCGCGGTCGAGTTCGAGAAGGACGGCAAGAAGGTCAAGGAGCGCCGCGAGTTCACGGTCACGGGCGGCATGTGCCCGCGCTGCGAGGGCATGGGCAAGGTCACGGACTTCGACCTGACCGCGCTGTTCGACGCGTCGAAGTCGCTCGACGAGGGCGCGCTGACGGTCCCCGGGTACAGCGTCGACGGCTGGTACGGCCGGATCTTCCGCGGCTGCGGGTTCTTCGACGCGAGCAAGCCGGTCGGGGAGTTCACGGAGCGCGAGCTCGACGACCTGCTGCGCAAGGAGCCGACCAAGATCAGGGTCGACGGCATCAACCTCACGTACGAGGGCCTGATCCCGAAGATCCAGAAGTCGTTCCTGTCCAAGGACCGCGACGCGATGCAGCCGCACGTGCGGGCGTTCGTGGACCGCGCGGTCACGTTCACGGCGTGCCCGGAGTGCGGCGGGACGCGGCTCAACGCGGGGGCGCGCTCGTCGCGCATCGCCGGGGTCAACATCGCCGAGGCCTGCTCGATGCAGATCAGCGACCTCGCGACCTGGGTGCGGGGCCTCGACGAGCCGTCGGTCGCCCCGCTGCTCGAGACCCTGCGGCACGTGCTCGACTCGTTCGTCGAGATCGGGCTGGGCTACCTGTCGCTCGACCGGCCGGCGGGCACGCTCTCGGGCGGCGAGGCGCAGCGCACCAAGATGATCCGGCACCTGGGGTCGTCCCTCACGGACGTCACGTACGTGTTCGACGAACCGACGATCGGCCTGCACCCGCACGACATCGACCGCATGAACGCCCTCCTGCTGCGCCTGCGCGACAAGGGCAACACGGTGCTCGTCGTCGAGCACAAGCCTGAGGCGATCGCGATCGCCGACCACGTGGTCGACCTCGGTCCGCGCGCGGGCACGGCCGGCGGCGAGATCGTGTTCGAGGGCGACCTCGACGGCCTGCGGGCGAGCGGCACGCTCACGGGCCGCCACCTCGACGACCGTGCGACGCTCAAGCCGACGGTCCGGGCGGCGTCCGGCACGCTCGAGATCCGCGGCGCGGGCGAGAACAACCTGCAGGACGTCGACGTCGACCTCCCGCTGGGGGTGCTCGTGGTCCTGACCGGCGTCGCGGGGTCGGGCAAGAGCTCGCTCGTGCGCGGCTCGATCGCGGGCCGCGACGGCGTGGTCTCGATCGACCAGACGGCGATCCGTGGCTCGCGCCGGTCCAACCCGGCGACGTACACGGGGCTGCTCGACCCGATCCGCAAGGCGTTCGCCAAGGCGAACGGGGTCAAGCCCGCGCTGTTCAGCCCGAACTCCGAGGGTGCGTGCCCCACGTGCAAGGGCGCGGGCGTCGTCTACACGGACCTCGCGATGATGGCGGGCGTCGCGACGACCTGCGAGGAGTGCGAGGGACGGCGCTTCCAGGCGGCGGTGCTCGACTACCGCCTCGGCGGCCGGAACATCAGCGAGGTGCTCGCGATGTCGGTCGACGACGCGGTCGAGCACTTCGCGCAGGGCGAGGCGCGCATCCCCGCGGCGCACAAGATCCTGGACCGCATGGCCGACGTCGGGCTCGGGTACCTCACGCTCGGGCAGCCGTTGACGACCCTCTCGGGCGGCGAGCGGCAGCGCCTCAAGCTCGCGACGCACATGGGCGAGAAGGGCGGCGTCTACGTGCTCGACGAGCCGACCACGGGCCTGCACCTGGCCGACGTCCAGCAGCTCCTGGGGCTGCTCGACCGGCTGGTCGACGCGGGCCGGTCGGTCGTCGTGATCGAGCACCACCAGGCCGTCATGGCGCACGCCGACTGGATCGTCGACCTCGGCCCGGGTGCGGGGCACGACGGCGGGCGCGTGGTCTTCGAAGGCACGCCGGCCGACCTCGTGGCACAGCGCTCGACGCTCACGGGCGAGCATCTCGCCGCCTACGTCGGCGCCTGAGCGGGCGCCCGGTATCGCCGTCGTCTCACCGGTTCGTCCCGTGGCGTCCAGGACGCCCGAGATGCGCTAGGTTGCCCGCGACAACTACGAGCGACGGAGCGCGGGATGATCTTCTTCGGCTGGGGCCGCAACGCCCTCACCGCCCAGGTGAACGACACGCAGGCGGTCGTCCTGCGCTACTGGTACGTGCACGTGTTCTGGCTGTTCCGCCTCTCGTTCCCGTCGGGCTACGGCCTCGCGACGCTCACCGAGAACGGGTGGGCGACGCGCGACATGGAGCCGCACGAGAAGGCTCTCGCGCAGCGCGAGAAGCACGTGCGGATCCACTGGTGGTGGCGCTGGGGCCTGCTGATCGGTCTCGCCGCGCTGGTGCTCTTCGGGTCGCTCTGAGGCTCAGGCGGTGCCGGGCGACCCGGCGATGTTGACCATCCAGTGCACCCCGAACCGGTCGATCACGAGCCCGAACGCGTCGCCCCACGGGGCGACCTCGAGCGGCAGGGCGATGGTGCCACCGTCCGCGAGGCCGGCCCAGAACCCGCGCAGCTGCGCGTCGTCGTCGCCGCTGAGCGAGATCGACACCGCGCTGGTGAACCCGGGGTGCTCCATCCCGGGCGGGGTGTCGGCGCACATGAGCACGAGGCCACCGGGCGTCGTGAGCATGCCGTGCATGATCTTGTCGCGCTCGCCGGGCTCGTCGCTGATGCCGCCCTCGGCGAAGGTGCTCGAGTGCACCTCGCCGCCGAGCACCTGCTGGTAGAAGGCGAGCACCTCGGCGGCGTTCGCGTCGAACTGCAGGTAGGGGTTGAGCAGGGTCGCCATGGTCGCTCCTCGGCCGGGACCCGCCCCGACGGCGGGCCGCCCGTCCAGGCTAGGCGCGCCACGTCGTCCGCACCTGCTCAGAGCACGGGCAGCTCGCGGCCGAGGTCGGGCACGGAGCCCGCGGTGAACTCGGGGCGCAGGGCGCGGGCGAGGTCGTCGACGTCGTAGGGGCGCCGGCCCGCGGCGAGGCGCACCCACAGCCGGGCGTCGTCGACCTCGAGGCTCCACCCGCCGCGCGCGACGACGATCGCGAGCAGCTCGTCCGCGACGATCCCGAGCGCACCGCGCTCGACGGGGTCGCCGGGCACCCCGGGCAGCGAGCGCGCGATGTCGTCGGCGTGCACCACGAGCTCGACGACGCGCGAGACGACCATGTCGCGCAGGGTGATCGGGCCGCGGCGTGCCTGCACGACGCCGTGCGCGGGGTCGGCGCCGGGCGCGGGGGCCTCGGCCGGCGTCAGGGCGTCGAGCGTCGCGAACGCCTGGGCCGCGAGCCGGTCGATCCCGGCGAGCCGGTCGGGTGCGAGGGTGCCGTCGAGCTCGCGCGTGACGGCCGTGATCTCCGCGGCGCGGTCGGGGTACGAGCCCAGGTACTCGGCGAACGTGAGCGGCACGGTGCCCTCGGGCACGGCCGTGCACACCGCGAGGGCCTCCATCGAGCGGCCGAGGTGGCTCACGAGCTCGCCCACGGTCCAGCCCGGCAGCACGCTGTCTGCGTCGAACCAGGCGTCGTCGAGGTCGGCGTCGTCGAGCCAGGACCGCAGGTGGTCCCACTGGGCGTGCAGGGCGGCGGTCACGGTCGCGAGGTCGGCGCTCATGAGGCCATCCTGCCCGACCGGCCCGGAACCGCCCGGGCGGGTCAGATCGTGGCGCGCTCGCCCAGGAACGCCGAGACCATGGGTCCGAGCTGGTCGGACTCGATGAGGAACCCGTCGTGCCCGAACTCGGAGCGGATCGTGCGCAGCGGCAGGGCGTGCGGGATCCCGGCGGCGATGCGTGCCGAGTCGGCGGGCAGGAACAGCCGGTCGGTGTCGACCGCGACGACGAGGGCGCGTGCGGTGATGGCGCCGAGCGCCGCGTCGACGCCGCCGCGGTCGCGCCCGAGGTCGTGGGTGAGCATCGACTCGGTGAGGCGCACGTAGCTGTTGGCGTCGAACCGGCGGGCGAGCTTGTCGCCGTGGTGGTCGAGGTACGACTGGACCGCGTAGCGGCCGTCGGTCAGCGGGTCCTCGCCGCCCTGCGGGATCCGGCCGAACCGCGTGTCGAGCTCGCGCGCGGTGCGGTAGGTGGTGTGCGCGATCTGCCGGGCGACGGCGAGGCCCACGTGCGGGCCGTCGCCGTCGGCGGCGTCGTAGTAGTGCCCGTCGCGGAACCGCGGGTCGGCGTGGATCGCGGTGAGCTGCGGGTGCGCCCACGCGATCTGGTCGCCCGTGGTCTGCGCGGCGGTCGCGATCGCGGCGATCGCCTCGACCTCGATGCCGTGCTCGGGCCCGAGCACGGCCCACTCGAGCACGCGGTGCCCGCCCATGGACGCGCCGATCACGAGGTGCCAGCGCCGGATCCCGAGCGACCGGGCGAGCTCGATCTCGACGGCGACCTGGTCGCGCGGCGTGACGCGGGGGAAGTCCCCGCCCCACGCCGCGCCGTCGGGTCCGGTGCTCGACGGGCCCGTCGTTCCCTGGCAGCCGCCGAGCACGTTGGGCGCGACCACGAAGTACCGGTCGGTGTCGATGGGCGCCCCGGGGCCGACCATGGTCTCCCACCAGCCGGCGGTTGCGTGGCCGTCGCCCGCGGGCCCGGTCACGTGCGAGTCGCCGGTCAGGGCGTGCAGCAGCAGGACGGCGTTGCCGCCGTCCGCGTCGAGCGTGCCCCAGGTCTCGTAGGCGACGCGGACGTCGGGCAGCCGCGCACCACCCTCGAGGTCGAACGTGCCGACGTCGACGAACTCGCGGTGACCTGCGGGGTCGCCCTCGCGCCACGCGCCGGAGGCGGGCACGGGCGGGTGGGCGCGGTCGACCCGCGCACCGCGCGGCGTCCGCGCGGTGCGTCGTCCGGGGCCGGTCACGTCGTTCACCGCCGTCCACTGTACGTCGCCCGCCGGGGCGGGCGCGGGGGTGTCCAGGTGCAGGGTCACGGGTGTCAGACGCCGGTCGCGGCCTTGGCGGCGGTGAAGCCGAGCTCGAGGTCGGCGAGGATGTCCTCGACGTTCTCGATCCCGACCGAGAGCCGGACGAGCCCCGGCGTGACGCCCGACTGCGCCTGCTCGTCGGCCGTGAGCTGGCTGTGCGTGGTCGAGGCGGGGTGGATCACGAGCGATCGCACGTCGCCGATGTTGGCCACGTTCGAGTGCAGCTCGAGCGCCGAGACGAACGCCTTCCCGGCCGCGGCGCCGCCGTCGATCTCGAACGCGAGCACTGCGCCCGCGCCGCGCGGCAGGTACTTCTGCGCGGTCGCGTACGACGGGCTGGACGCCAGCCCCGCGTACCGCACCTGGCGGACGTCGTCCCTGGCCTCGAGCCACTCGGCGACCTTCTGGGCGCTGGCGACGTGCCGCTCGACGCGCAGCGACAGGGTCTCGATGCCCTGCGCGATGAGGAACGCGTTGAACGGGCTGATGGCCGAGCCGAGGTCGCGCAGGAGCTGCACGCGGGCCTTGAGCACGTACGCGAGGTTCGCGCCGAGGGCACCGTCGACGCCGAGGTCGCGCGCGTACACGATCCCGTCGTACGACGGGTCGGGGGTGTTGAAGCCGGGGAACCGCTCGGGGTCCTGCGCGAAGTCGAAGTTCCCGGAGTCGACGATCACGCCGCCGATCGCGGCGCCGTGGCCGCCGAGGTACTTGGTCGCGGAGTGCAGCACGATGTCGGCGCCGTGCTCGATCGGCCGTACGAGGTACGGCGTCGCGACGGTGTTGTCGACGATCAGCGGAACGCCCGCGGCGTGCGCGACGTCGGCGACGAGCGCGATGTCGAGCACGTCGGCCTTGGGGTTCGGGATGGTCTCGGCGAAGAACGCCTTGGTGGTGGGCCGGACGGCGTCACGCCACGCCTGGGGGTCGTGCGCGTCCTCGACGAACGTGGTCGTGATGCCCCAGCGGGCGAGCGTGTGGTGGAGCAGGTTGTAGGTGCCGCCGTACAGGGACGCGCTCGCGACCACATGGTCGCCCGCGTCGGCGAGGTTGAGGATCGCGAAGGTCTCGGCGGCCTGCCCAGAGGCGAGGAGCAGCGCGCCGACGCCGCCCTCGAGGTCGGCGATGCGGTTCTCGACGACCTCCTGGGTCGGGTTGCCGATGCGCGTGTAGATCGGGCCGAGGTCCTTGAGCGCGAACCGGTCGGCGGCGGTCGCGGCGTCGGGGAACACGAACGACGTGGTCTGGTAGATCGGCAGCGCGCGGGCCCCGGTCGTGGGGTCGGCGCTCTGGCCGGCGTGGATCTGGCGGGTCTCGAACGACCAGGCGGGCTGAGGTGCGGTCATGGTGGGCTCCAGGGTGTGCGTCGCGGGCTTCCGGGGTCTTGGCGGGCCGGGGTCTTGGCGAGAGGTGGGCGCACGTGCCCGAGCCGGCCCCGCACGGCGGCGACGCCGGGGGAGCGGGTGCCCGGCCGCGCGATGACGGCGGTCGGGCAGGTCGAACGTGCGCGAGGGTCAGCAGCAGCACATTCGACGGGTCATGCGGACGACGGTAGGCCGGGTCGGTCCGCCACGCCAGCCCTGTCTCGCGATGTGGGACCAGGATGTGAGACGGGGTCGTCGAGCTCTTCGGCGGATGACGAGTTCTCCGGCGGATGGCGAATTCTCGGTGAACGACGAAGGCCGCCCCCGCCGAGACGGGGACGGCCTGCGTCGACACGTGCGGCGAGCCGCAGCGGTCGGTGGTTCGTGTGGGTCAGTGACCCGTGTGGTAGCCCGTGTCGACCGCACGCTGGAACGAGCGCTCGATCTCGGCCTCGGCCTCGGAGCGACCCACCCAGTGGGCGCCCTCGACCGACTTGCCGGGCTCGAGGTCCTTGTAGACCTCGAAGAAGTGCTGGATCTCGAGACGGTGGAAGTCCGACACGTCGTCGATGTCCTGGCGCCAGGCGGCGCGCTGGTCGCCCGTCGGCACGCACAGCACCTTGTCGTCACCGCCGGCCTCGTCGCGCATGCGGAACATCCCGAGCGCGCGGCAACGGATCAGGCAGCCGGGGAACGTCGGCTCCTCGAGCAGCACGAGCGCGTCGAGCGGGTCGCCGTCCTCACCCAGGGTGCCCTCGATGAACCCGTAGTCGTCCGGGTACCGGGTCGAGGTGAACAGCATGCGGTCCAGACGGATGCGACCTGTCTCGTGGTCGACCTCGTACTTGTTGCGCTGTCCCTTGGGGATCTCGATCGTGACGTCGAACTCCACTGTTCCTCCAGTCGATACCCGCCCCGCGCACGAGCGTGCTGATCGGTGGGACGAGGGGTGATTCGGCGTTGTGGCGTCGACCGACCGTCTGACGACCGGCCGGGGCCACGCCTGCGTGTGCTGGTCTAGTGTGACACGCCGGGGTGGACGCGCGACGCGGACGTTCCGGAATCCTGCAGGCCGATCAGTGATAATGCGCACTGTGCACGGCAGTGCACGTGCAGCGACGAACGAAGGATGGCGATGGGCTGGGGCAGCCGGGCCGGAGGTGCCGTGGCGGTCGTGCTCGCGCTCACCGCCGGGTACCTGACGTTGGACGCGTACGACGTCGTCCCCGGCCTTCTGACGGTCGAGCCGGCACCCGAACCCGCCGCCCCGTTCCCCGACGCCCCCGGCGCCGTCCTCGGTCCCGACCCGGCCGTGGTCCTGCCCCCGCTGTCGGACGACGCCGCGGCGCCGTCGTCCGCCGCCGTGGCCGACCAGGTGGCCGCGCTCGCCGGCGACGACCGGCTCGGCTCGCGCGTCGGCGTGCTCGTCATGGACCGGGACACGGGCGAGTTGCTCGGCCGGCACGCACCGTCCGCCGCGTTCGTCCCCGCCTCGACCCAGAAGCTCTTCACCGCTGCCGCCGCGCTCGGCACGCTCGACCCCGCCGCGACGCTCGACACGGTCGTGCTCCAGGACCCCGACGACAAGACCTCTCTCGTGCTGCGCGGCGGCGGCGACATGCTCCTCGCGGCGGGAGCGGGCGACCCGGACGCGACCAACGGGCGGGCCGGGCTCGGCGACCTCGCGACCACGGTCGCCGACAAGCTCGTGCTCAGCGGCACGACCACGGTCACGCTCCGGCTCGACGACTCGCTGTTCGGCGGCGAGGCGATCCCCCCGAGCTGGGACCAGGCCAACGTCGACGCCGGCTACGCCGCCCCCGTCGCGGCGCTCGCGGTCGACGTCGCGCGCCTGACCGACGACGAGTACGCGCGCCGCGAGACCGACCCGGCGCTCGCGGCGGCGAACACCTTCGTCGCCGCGCTCGAGAAGGCGGGCGTGAGCGTCACGGGCTCCGTCTCGCGCGGCACCGCGCCGTCGGACGCGACGACGCTCGCGAGCGTGAGCTCGGCACCGCTGCGCGACGTCGTCGACTACTTCCTCGAGCACTCCGACAACACGATCACCGAGGTCGTCGGGCGGCTCGTCGCGATCGACGCGAGCCTCCCCGGGACCACGGCCGGCGCGACCAAGGCCGTGACCGCGGCCGTCGCGCGGCTCGGCGTCGACACCTCGGGCCTGGTCCTGGCGGACTGCAGCGGCCTCGGCGAGGGGTCGAGGTCCAGCCCGGACCAGCTCGGCCAGGTGCTGCGGCTCCTGACCGACCCCGCCCAGCCCCGTCTACGCACCGGCGCCGTCGGCATGCCGATCGCGGGGCTCACGGGCACGCTCGACGACCGCTACGTCGGCACGGACGGGGCGGGCTGGGTGCGCGCGAAGACCGGCTCGCTGCCCAACGTGACCGCGCTCTCGGGCACCGTCGTGACCGCGGACGGGCGCATGCTCGTGTTCGCGCTGCTCGCCGACCGTGTGCCCGACGGAGGCTCGTGGGGCGCACGGGTGATCTTCGACCGGTTCGTCTCTGACCTCGCCGACTGCGGCTGCCAGGGCTGACCGACCCCGCCGGGTGCACGCGGGCTACGGTGGGACGGTG
Source organism: Sediminihabitans luteus (assembly GCF_002797595.1). Lineage (GTDB taxonomy): Bacteria > Actinomycetota > Actinomycetes > Actinomycetales > Cellulomonadaceae > Paraoerskovia > Paraoerskovia lutea. Next base: position 145,427 of record NZ_PGFE01000003.1, on the reverse strand, counting down.
ACCCCGACCGTGCGCAGCCGCAGAGAGGCCCCGCCGCCGAGCGGGCCGTCCGTCGAGCACGAGCACGAGCACGCGCACGCGCGTTCCGGTGACGTCGCGGTCGTCGACTGGCCCGTCGCGGCACAGGTCGCGGGCCGGCTCGCGAACCCCGGCCCGAGCGCCTCGCGCGACGAGCTCGACGCACTCGTCGCGGGGCTGCGCGACGCCGCGGCGCGCGCCGTGCCCGCGGTGCTCGACGTGACCCGGATGCGTCCCGCCCCCGAGTCCGCCGCCACGAGCGACCGGCTCTCGGACGTCTACGTCGTGGACCGCGCCCGCTGGGCTCTCGCCAACACCGAGGTCATGGCGAGCATGACGGACCCGCTCATGGCCGGCCTCTCGGCCCGGGAGCGGTCCCAGCTCTCCTCGCCCGTGACGAGCCTCGTGGGCGCCACGCAGGTGGGCGGGGTGCTCGCCGCGCTCTCGAGCCGCGTGCTCGGCCAGTTCGACCCGTACGCGGTCGGTGGCGACGCCGCCGCGCCGCCGCTCGGCCGGCTGCTCCTGGTCGCGCCCAACGTGCTGCACGCCGAGCGCAGCATGCGGGTGCGCGCCGCGGACTTCCGGCTCTGGGTGTGTCTGCACGAGCAGACGCACGCGCTCCAGTTCGCGGCCGCGCCGTGGCTCGTGGGGCACCTGCGCGGCCGGATGGGCGAGCTCGTCGACGAGGTCACGAACCGCTCGCGCGAGATGTCACGCGCCCGCTGGGACGCGCGCATCGCGGGCGCGGGCCGTGCCCTGGTCTCGGCCGTGCGCGGTCGGGACGGGGTGCTCGACGGGCTGCTCGGCCCCGGCCCGCGCCGCACCTTCGAGGAGATGACCGCGGTCATGGCCCTGCTCGAGGGCCACGCCGACGTCGCGATGGACGATGTCGGCCCCCGCGTCGTCCCGACCGTGCGGCAGATCCGACGCAAGTTCGAGGAGCGGCGGGACGGCGCGGGCCGCGGACCCGCGGACGGCGTGCTGCGCCGCGTGCTCGGCATGGACGCCAAGCTCGCGCAGTACCGCGACGGCGCCGCGTTCGTGCGCGGCGTCGAGCGCGAGGTCGGCCGCGACGGGTTCAACGCCGTGTGGACGTCGCCCGCGACCCTGCCCACGGCCGCCGAGATCGCGGACCCGGGCGCCTGGGTGCGCCGCGTGCACGGCTGACCGTGGCCGGACCGCACCCCGCCGAGGCCGCGGCACGCGCCGCGGTGCGCGACGCGCTCGCCGACCTCGCCCCCGGGGCCGATCCCACGCTGCCGCGCGGGACCGTGGCCGCTGCCGCGCCCCTCGTGCTCGTCGCGTGCTCGGGCGGCGCGGACTCGCTCGCGCTCGCCGCCGCCGCCGGGTTCGCCGCGCCCCGGCTGGGTCTGCGCGCGGGTGCCGTGGTCGTCGACCACGGCCTGCAGCCCGGGTCGGACGCCGTCGCCGCGCGGGCCGCCGCGCAGTGCCGCGCGCTGGGGCTGGACCCCGTCGAGGTGCGGGCCGTCGAGGTCGCGGGTGCGCGGGCGGGCGGGCCGGAGGCCGCGGCACGCACCGCCCGGTACGCCGCGCTCGACGCGGCGGCTCAGGAGCACGACGCCGTCGCGGTGCTGCTCGGGCACACGCTCGACGACCAGGCCGAGAGCGTCCTGCTGGGCCTCGCGCGCGGCAGCGGTGCCCGGTCGCTGGCCGGGATCGCGCCCGTGCGGGGGCGGCTGCGCAGGCCGCTGCTCGGGATGCGGCGCGCCGAGACCGAGGCCGTGTGCGCGGCCCGCGGCCTCGACCCGTGGCACGACCCGACCAACGGACCCGGCACGACCGGCCTGCCGCGGCGCTCGCGCGTGCGGCACGAGGTGCTGCCCGTGCTCGCCGCAGTCCTGGGACCCGACGTCGTGCTCTCGCTCGCGCGGACCGCCGACCTGCTGCGCGACGACGCGGACCTGCTCGACCACCTCGCGGCCGACCTGCTGGACCAGGCCCGGCGCGCGGCGTCCGACGTGACGACGGGCGCGACGACGGGCGCCGCCACGGGGGCGGCCGCAGGAGGTGCGGCCGGCGCGGACGTGACGTCAGCCACGTCGTCCGCGGTCGACGGGGCCGTCGTGCTCGACGCCGCGGCGCTCGCGGGCGCGCCGCCCGCGCTGCGCCGCCGTGCGCTGCGGGCCGCGGCGCTCGCGGCCGGCAGCCCCCCGGGCAGCCTGTTCGCGGTCCACGTCGACGCGCTCGACGCGCTCGTGCTGCGGTGGCGCGGGCAGGGTCCGGTCGACCTGCCCGGGGGACGCCAGGGTGCCCGCGCATGTGGCACGCTGGTTCTCGGGCCTCGTCCGCCCGGGTCCGCGCCCGCGTCCCGACCGTGACCGGCACACCCCCGCGCCCCACCCGAACCCCCAGGAGATCTCCGTGGAACCGTCCGACCTCGGCACCGACCTGTCCGCCGTCCTGCTCACCGAGGAGCAGCTGCAGACGCGGCTCGGTGAGATGGCGGAACAGATCGACGCCGACTACGCCGGCAAGGACCTCCTGCTCGTGGGCGTGCTCAAGGGCGCGGTCATGGTCATGGCCGACCTCTCGCGTCGCCTGCACCACCCGGTGAACATGGACTGGATGGCGGTCTCGTCGTACGGCTCGGGCACCAAGAGCTCGGGCGTGGTCCGCATCCTCAAGGACCTCGACTCCGACCTCTCGGGCCGCAACGTGCTCATCGTCGAGGACATCATCGACTCGGGCCTGACGCTCTCGTGGCTCGTGTCGAACCTGCGCAGCCGCGGCCCGGCGTCGGTCGAGATCGCCACGATGCTGCGCAAGCCCGAGGCCGCCAAGGTCGAGGTCGACGTCCGCTACGTCGGGTTCGACATCCCCAACGAGTTCGTCGTGGGCTACGGCCTCGACTTCGCCGAGAAGTACCGCAACCTCCCGTTCGTCGGGACGCTCGCGCCGCACGTGTACCAAGGGGCGTGAGCCCCCGGCCCGGGGCGCGCACACGCCCTGGGCGAACAGACCAGCATCCGTCCAGGCGAAGCGTGTAGTTTCGCGGTCGGAACCGTTGCGCGAGTGGAGGGATGCGGGGTCGGCCCCGTCACCGATGAACGCCAAGAAGATCTTCAGTGGTTGGTACGTCTGGGTCGCGCTCGCGCTGATCCTCGTGTGGATCGGGTTCGCGACGCTCCGGACGCCCTCCGTGCAGCGCATCGACACCTCGCAGGGGCTCGAGCTCCTCGCCGACGGCAAGGTCGACCAGGCCCTGCTCGTGGACGGCGACCAGCGGGTGCGCCTCACGCTCGACGACGACTTCGTCTACACGGACGAGGACGGCAAGGAGCAGAACAAGGGCAAGAACGTCGAGTTCTTCTACGTCGACCCGCAGGGTGACGAGGTCGTCGACGCGGTGACCGCGGCCGACCCGGCGGACGGGTTCAACTCCGAGGTCTCGCAGCCGTCGTTCCTCGGGTCGATGCTCTCGTTCCTCATCCCGTTCCTCATCATCGGCGTGATCTTCTGGTTCCTGCTCTCGCGCATGCAGGGCGGCAACGCGAAGGCCATGGGCTTCGGCAAGTCCAAGGCCAAGCTCGTCTCGAAGGACACCCCGCAGGTCACGTTCGCCGACGTCGCCGGCGCGGACGAGGCCGTCGAGGAGCTCCACGAGATCAAGGAGTTCCTCGCCGAGCCCGCCAAGTTCCAGGCCGTGGGCGCCAAGATCCCCAAGGGCGTGCTGCTGTACGGCCCGCCGGGAACCGGCAAGACCCTGCTCGCGCGCGCCGTCGCGGGCGAGGCGGGCGTGCCGTTCTACTCGATCTCCGGCTCGGACTTCGTCGAGATGTTCGTGGGCGTCGGCGCGAGCCGCGTGCGCGACCTGTTCACGCAGGCCAAGGAGAACTCGCCCGCGATCATCTTCGTCGACGAGATCGACGCGGTCGGTCGCCACCGCGGCGCCGGCATGGGCGGCGGTCACGACGAGCGCGAGCAGACGCTCAACCAGCTGCTCGTCGAGATGGACGGGTTCGACGTCAAGGCCAACGTGATCCTGATCGCCGCGACCAACCGCCCCGACATCCTCGACCCCGCGCTGCTGCGCCCGGGCCGGTTCGACCGCCAGGTCGCGGTCGAGGCCCCCGACCTCAAGGGCCGCGAGGCGATCCTCACGGTGCACGCCGCGGGCAAGCCGATCGTGCCGCACCTCGACCTGCTGTCGGTCGCGCGCCGCACGCCCGGGTTCACGGGTGCCGACCTCGCGAACGTGCTCAACGAGGCCGCGCTGCTGACCGCGCGCTCGGGTGCGCAGCTCATCGACGACCGCGCGCTCGACGAGGCGATCGACCGCGTCATCGCGGGCCCGCAGAAGCGCACGCGCGTCATGAACGTCAACGAGCAGAAGATCACCGCGTACCACGAGGGCGGGCACGCTCTGGTGGCCGCCGCGATGCGGTACACCGACCCGGTCACCAAGGTCACGATCCTGCCGCGCGGCCGCGCGCTCGGGTACACCATGGTCATGCCGACCGAGGACAAGTACTCGACGACGCGCAACGAGCTGCTCGACCAGCTCGCGTACGCCATGGGCGGCCGCGTGGCCGAGGAGATGGTGTTCCACGACCCGACCACGGGGGCGTCGAACGACATCGAGAAGGCCACGGCGATCGCGCGCAAGATGGTCACCGAGTTCGGCATGAGCGAGCGCGTGGGCGCGCTCAAGCTCGGCAGCTCGAGCGGCGAGCCGTTCCTCGGCCGCGACATGGGTCACCAGCGCGACTACTCCGAGGCCGTCGCGGGCACCGTGGACCACGAGGTCCGCCGCCTGGTCGAGGCCGCGCACGACGAGGCGTGGGAGGTGCTCAACCAGTACCGCGACGTGCTCGACCACCTCGTGCTCGAGCTCCTCGACAAGGAGACGCTCAACCAGGCCGAGCTCGCCGAGGTCTTCGCGCCCGTGGTCAAGCGCGACCCGCGCGACGTGTGGCTCTCGTCCGAGCAGCGCGCGGTCTCGTCGCGCGGCCCGGTGATGACGCCCGCGGAGAAGGCCGTGCTGGGCGACCAGGAGGTCGTCCCGCAGGACTACATCGCCGCCGCGAACGACGAGGCCCCGGCCGAGTCGGTCGGCGAGGTGCCGGCCGACAAGCCCGTGGGCGGCGCGACCGACGCGTCGGCCGCCGACCCGTTCGCGGGCGGGCCGGTCGTGGGCGAGCCCGCCCCGAAGCCGGCCCCGGGCGAGGACGAGCGTGGCTGACGTCGGGCACGACGCGGGCGCCGACCTGCCCTCGGCGGCCGAGATCGGGCCGTACGACGAGGCCCGGGTCGAGGCCGCGGTGCGCGAGCTGCTGCTCGGCGTGGGGGAGAACCCCGACCGCGAGGGCCTGCGCGAGACGCCTGCGCGGGTCGCGCGCGCGTATCGCGAGATCTTCGCGGGCCTGCACCAGGACGCGACCGACGTGCTCACCACCACCTTCGACCTCGGTCACGAAGAGATGGTCCTGGTCAAGGACATCGAGCTCTACTCGACGTGCGAGCACCACCTCGTGCCGTTCCACGGCGTCGCGCACGTCGGGTACATCCCGAACGTGGACGGCCGGATCACGGGCCTGTCCAAGCTGGCCCGCCTCGTCGAGGTCTACGCGCGGCGTCCGCAGGTCCAGGAGCGCCTGACGACCCAGATCGCGGACGCGCTCGTCGAGCACCTCGACGCTCGCGGCGTGATCGTCGTCGTCGAGTGCGAGCACCTGTGCATGTCGATGCGCGGCGTGCGCAAGCCCGGGTCGCGGACCGTGACGTCCGCGGTGCGCGGGCAGATGCGGGACGGCGCGACGCGGGCCGAGGCCATGAGCCTCATCCTGGGTCGGTGAGCAGCCCCACGAGGTCGCCGCGCCACCCGGCGCCGCTCCCCGACGCGCTGACGTCGCTCGACCGCACGCTCGTCATGGGCGTCGTCAACGTGACCCCCGACTCGTTCTCGGACGGCGGCCGCTGGTTCGAGCCCGCGGCCGCGGTCGCGCACGGGCGCGAGCTGCTCGCGCAGGGCGCCGACGTGCTCGACGTGGGCGGCGAGTCGACCCGCCCGGGCTCGGCGCGCGTGAGCGTCGAGGACGAGCTCGCGCGGGTGCTGCCCGTGGTCGAGGCGCTCGCGCGCGACGGCGCCGTCGTGAGCGTCGACACGACGCGCGCCGTGGTCGCCGAGCGGGCGGTCGCCGCCGGCGCGCTGATCGTGAACGACGTCTCGGGCGGCCTCGCCGACCCCGCCATGGCGGAGGTCGTGGCCCGGCTCGGGGTCGTGTACGTCGTCATGCACTGGCGGGGTCACGCGGACGTCATGGACTCGCTCGAGCGGTACGACGACGTCGTGGCCGACGTCGCGTCCGAGCTGGCCGCGCGCGTGGACGCGCTGCGGGCCGCCGGGGTGCGCGACTCCCAGCTCGTGCTCGACCCCGGGCTCGGCTTCTCGAAGGCGGGCAGCGCCAACTGGCCGCTGCTCGCGCACCTCGACGAGCTGCGTTCCCTCGGGTTCCCGGTGCTCGTGGGGGCGTCGCGCAAGCGGTTCCTCGGGCACCTGCTCGCGCAGGACGCGCGCGACGTCGTCCCGCCGGAGGCGCGGGACCACGCGACCGCGGCGATCTCGACGCTCGCCGCGGCGGCGGGCGCGTGGTGCGTGCGCGTGCACGCCGTGCCCGGGTCCGCGGACGCCGTGCGAGTGGTCAAGGCTTGGCAATCCGGACGTAGACCGCGAAAGATGGACCCGGGGCAGGACCATCCGCCCGGGCCCGTCGGGTGACGCGCGGCCCGCACGACCGGTGACGGTCGGCGGGCGCGGCGACCGGTCGACGGTTCGACCGGCGGAGTGGACGATGACGATGTGCGACGACGTGACGCAGACCAGGAGAGCGACGTGAACCAGACGATCCCAGGGGGTCTGCAAGGGCCGGACGGCTACCCGTTCGACCAGATCCGGCTCAAGGGCCTGCGGGCGACCGGCTACCACGGCGTGCTCGAGCACGAGCGGCGCGACGGTCAGGTCTTCGTGGCGGACGTCGTCCTGCACGTCGACACGCGCGACGCCGCGGTCGGTGACGACCTGGGCTCGACGACGAGTTACGCCGAGGTCGCCGAGGACGTCGTCGCGGTTCTCGCGGGCGAGCCCGCCGAGCTCATCGAGACCGTCGCGGAGCGCATCGCCGCGACCGTGCTCATGCACGCGGGCGTCGAGGCGATCGACGTGACCCTGCACAAGCCCGAGGCGCCCATCGCGGTGCCGTTCGACGACGCGATCGTCGTGATCCGCCGCGACCGCCTGCGCCGCCCGCCCGTGGTGCCGCCGCTGCGGCTGCCGGTCCAGGAGGCCGAGCCCGAGCCCGCCGCGACGGACCTGCCGCCCGCGTTCGCGCCCGGCGTGACGTCCGTGGACGCGCTCGGCGCCCCGTCGGACGCCGTCCCCGCGGTCGCGCCCGTGGTCGTGCCCGACGTCGCGCCGGCCGTCGCGCCCGTCGACGAGACGGCGTTCGCCGCGCCTGTCGTCGAGCACCGGCCCGCCGAGGTCGACGAGCCGGCCGAGCCCGAGGCGCCGGTGGGCGACGTGCTCGACCGCGAGCCCGAGGGCGTCGTCGAGGTCGTCATCGCGCTCGGCGCGAACCTGGGCGACCCGCAGGCCACGCTCCGACGCGCCGTGACGGACGTCGACTCGATCACGGGTCTCGAGCTCACCGAGGTCGCACCGCTCGCCCGCACCGCGGCCGTGGGCGGTCCCGAGCAGCCCGACTTCCTCAACACCGTGCTGCTCGGTCGCACGCGCCTCGCCGCGCGCGACCTCATGCACCAGCTCCAGGCGGTCGAGCGTGCCCACGGGCGTGAGCGGCACGAGCACTGGGGCCCTCGCACGCTCGACGTCGACCTGATCGTGTACGGCGGCGTCGTGGCCGACACCGACGACCTCGTCGTGCCGCACCCCCGCGCGCACGAGCGCGCGTTCGTGCTCGAGCCGTGGGCGCAGGTCGCGCCCGACGCCGTGCTGCCGGGTCTCGGCGGCGGCGGCGTGGCCGCCCTCGCCGCGACGGCACCCGACCGCACCGGGATCCGCTGGCTCGCGCTCGACTGGCTGAGCGAGCCCGAGCCCCGCGACGTGCCCGCCGCCGACGTGCCCGCCGCCGACGTGCCGGAGCCCGCCGAGAAGGAGCCTGCGACCACCCCGGCCCCCTCGGTCGCGGCGGCCGCGCACGAGCCGCACGTGCACGAGCAGCAGCCGGTGTCCGGGCCCGACGGCACGCAGGACGACGACGCGCGCCCTGCGGCCGGTGAGGCCGGTCTCGACGGTGGTCCCACGGCCGTGCCGGACGGTCTGGACACCGGGAACCCCGGGGGCACGCACGAGGACGTCCAGCACGAGAGCGCTCGACACGAGGGCGCTCCGCAGGAGGCCTACCCGCAGGACGGCACGCCGCAGCACCACGACTCGCCCGCGCAGCCCGTGTCGTTCGAGCCGCGCCAGGTCGAGTGGCAGCATCCCGACGTGCCGCAGGCCGAGGCGCAGCAGGTCGACCCTCGGACGTTCGAGCCGCGCCAGGTCGAGTGGCAGCACGCGGGGGCGCCGCAGGGTGATCAGCCCTACGCCCAGGCGCCGGTCGAGGTCCGGACCCAGGAGCCGCAGCAGCGCGAGCAGCAGGCGTTCCCGGAAGCGCTGCCCGCGTCGCGCCCCGCGGAGCCGCAGGAGTTCCACGATGCCCAGGAGTTCCAGCCTGCGCAGGAGTTCCAGCCTGCCCAGGAGTTCCAGCCTGCGCAGGAGTTCGAGCCCGTGCAGGGCTTCACGGGGCACACGGCCCCGGTGCAGCGCACGCACCAGCCGGACGCCCACCAGCCGGGCGCGCAGCCCGCACCCGAGCAGGCGGCGCCCGAGGGCGAGCAGATGGCGTTCCGGCGTCCGCCCGTGCGCGAGGCGTACGAGTCGGACGAGGCCCCCTACCGTCCCGACGAGCAGTTCGTCCCGCTCGCGCCGCTCGGTGCGGCGCACGGCACCCCGCAGACGGCGCCCCAGCCGCCCGTGGGCCAGCCGACCGGGCAGGTCGCGCAGCAGCAGTCGGCCCCGCAGCAGCAGCCCACCCCGCCGCAGCAGGTCACGCAGCAGCCCACGTCGCAGGACGACGTGGCCTCGCCCGTCGCCGTGCCGGTTCCCGGTGCGGCCCCCGACCTCGTGCAGGTGCCGGTGCGGTGGGCGCCCGCGGTCGACGTGGCCGAGCCGCACGCCGGCCAGCCGTCGGGTCAGCAGCCCGCATGGCTGCCGCCCTCGGGGCACCAGGCCGCGGAGCAGCAGGCAGGGGATCAGCGGGCAGGGGATCAGCAGGCAGGAGCGAACCAGGCCGCGAGCGCGTCAGGTACGGGCCCGGCGCCGGCGTTCGCCCCGGTGCACGCGTCAGGCCGGGCTGCGTGGCCGCCCGCGGACTCGCCGTGGGCGCCGCCGGTCGTCCCCGTGGAGGGGCGTGACCAGGGCGCCGCGGCGCAGGACACCCCGCCGCCGCCGCGCTGGTGACGGGCCCGACCGTGCAGCGCACACGCCTGCGCACCCTCGTGATCGTCGCGCTCCTCGCGACGGCCGCGAGCTGGGCGGTCGTGGGCCTGCTCGAGGACTCCGGCGTCTTCCTGGCCGGTGTCCCGTGGGCGGTCGACGTCACGCTCGTCGTGCTCGCGGGTGCCGTGCTCTGGGCGGGCTGGACGGTGCGCTCGTACCTGCGGGGCAGACGACCGTCGCTCTCGGGGGTGCGGGCCGCACGGACGCTGGTGCTCGCGAAGTCGGCGGCGCTGGCCGGCGTGCTGCTGTTCGGCTGGTACGCGGGGCAGGCGGTGCGCTTCGCCGCCGAGCTCGGGGTCGACGCGCGTCGGGAGAAGGCCGTGGCCGCGCTGGTCGCGGCGGTGTGCGCGCTGCTGCTCACGGCGGCCGGGCTCGTCGCCGAGTCGTTCTGCCGGCTCCCGCCGGACGACGGCGACGACGCGGCGGGGCGCACCCGCCGTCCGGGGTTCGACGACGGGGAGGACGACGAGGCCGGGGCCCGCGCCTGAGCCCCGGGTGGCACAATGCGGGCATGGACCCACAGCCCACGCATCCCGGCCCGTTCGACCCTGCGGGGGTCGAGTGGTCGTCGGTCTCGCCGCGCCTCGTCCCCGCGCGGCTGCTCGTGGTGGGGATCGTGTGCGCGGTGCCCGTGGTCGTGGGTGCGCTGCTCGCCGTCCTCCTGTCCGCCCCCTGGTGGTGGCTGCTCGCCGGCGTGCCCGCCGCGGTGTTCGTCTGGTCCTGCGTGCTCGTGCCGCGTCAGGTGCGTGCGACCCGGTACGCCGAGCGGGACGACGACCTGCTGATCCGACGCGGCATCATGTTCCGCTCGCTCGTCGTGGTCCCGTACGGCCGCCTGCAGTACGTGGACGTCGAGGCCGGTCCCTTCGCGGCGCGCTTCGGGATCGCCAAGGTCCAGCTCCACACCGCGTCGCCCGCGACCGACGCGGCGGTGCCGGGGCTGCCGCCGGCCGAGGCGGCCCGCCTGCGTGACCGCCTGTCGGAGCGCGGCCAGGCCCGGTTGGCCGGCCTGTGAGCGAGCGCCCCGTGCACGACCCTGCGCCCACGGATCCTGCGCTCACAGACCCGGCGCTCACAGACCCGGCGCCCACGGACCTGACGCCCTCGGACGACGCAATGCCCTCGGACGACGCAATGCCCTCGGACGACGCAATGCCCACGGACCGCGCGACGCCCTCGGGGGTCGTCGCGCAGGACGCCGTGCCCAAGGGCGCGACGGCGGACCCGGCAGCGGGTCTCGACTGGCGGCGCGTGCACCCCGTCACGCCGCTCGTGCGCGGCTGGGCGGTGCTGGTCGCGGTGCTCGTGGTCGTGGGGCAGCAGTCGTTCGGCGGCGTCGTCTCGGGCGACGGCCTCGACCTCACCCGGTACTGGGTCCAGGTGCTCCTGGGCGTCGTCGTGCTCCTGCTCGGCGCCCTCGGGATCTCGGCGCTCGCGTGGCGCAAGACGTCGTTCGCGATCGACGACGACTCGGTGCACCTGCGCACCGGGATCCTGTTCAAGCAGCAGCGCAACGCGCGCCTCACCCGTCTGCAGGCGGTCGACCTCAACCAGCCGCTGCTCGGGCGGCTCGTGGGACTCGCCGAGCTGCGCCTCGAGGTCGCAGGAGGCGCGGACTCGGCGGTCCGGATCGGCTTCCTGCGTCTCGCGGACGCCGAGCAGCTGCGCAACGAGATCCTCGCGCGGGCGGCCGGTGTCGCGCGCCGACCGGACGCCGCAGCCGGGGTGCCGGGTCACCCGGCCAACGACGGTGCCGGCCACGCGTCGTCCGCGGGTCACGCGCCGTCCGTCGCGACGGGTCCGGGGGAAGCCCCGGCCGACCCGACCGGGGCCGACGCTGCGATGGTCGATGCTGCGACGGCCGACGCTGTGACGGTCGAGGCTGCGACGGCCGGCGCCGCGGCGTCCACCCCTGCCACTCCCGCCGGCACGCCCGGGCTCGTCCCCGGGACCCCCGCGCACGGCCTCGGCCTCGCGGTCGAGGCGCCCGAGCGCCCCGTGCTGGAGCTCGCCCCCGGGCGGCTCGTGTGGTCGCTCGTGCGGTCGCTGCCGTTCGTCGCGTTCGTCGTGGGCGTGGCCGCGCTGGTCGGCGTCGCGATCGGCACGCGCGACCTCTCGATCGCATACGCGGCGCTGCCCGCGGCGCTCGGCGCGGGCGGGTTCCTGTTCTCGCGGTTCTCGGGCGAGTTCGGGTTCCGCAGCGCGATCTCGCCCGACGGGGTGCGGTTGCGCCACGGTCTGCTCGAGTCGCGCGCGCAGACCATCCCGCCCGGGCGCGTGCAGGCCGTGCAGCTCCACCAGGGGATGCTGTGGCGCGACCGCGACTGGTGGCGCGTCGAGGTCAACGTCGCCGGGTACGGCGTCACGTCGGAGAGCTCGAGCGTGCTGCTGCCCGTCGGCACGCGCGACGAGGCGCTCACGGCGCTGTGGCTCGTGCTGCCCGACCTCGGCGACGCGCACGCGCGCGAGGTGCTCGACGAGGCGCTCGTCGGCTCGGGCCCTGGCGAACGGTTCACGACCGCACCGCGCCGGGCGCGCTGGCTCGACCCGTGGGCCTGGCAGCGCCAGGGCTTCGCGGTCACGGGCACCGCGCTGCTGCTGCGCCGGGGGCGCTTCGTCCGCTCGACCGTCGTGGTGCCGCACGAGCGCACGCAGTCGCTCGGGCTCGACCAGGGGCCGCTGCAGCGTCGTCTCGGTGTCGCGTCCTTCGCGGTCCACTCGACGCCGGGGCCCGTGAGCCCGTCGGTCGCGCACCTCGACGAGCGCGACGCCGCCGCGCTCATCGACGCGCAGGCGGCCCGGGCCCGGCGGGCCCGCGAGCACGCGGGGCCCGAGCAGTGGATGCGCTCGGTGCTCGCGGTCGTCGGGGACGAGTCGTGAGCGCGCGGCCGGGACGCCTCGGCGTCGGCGTGGTCGGTGCGGGGCGCGTGGGCGCGGTGCTCGGCAGCGCGCTGCGCGCCGTCGGCCACGCCGTGGTCGGCGTGAGCGCGATCTCGCAGGCCTCGCTCGAGCGCGCCGAGACGCTCCTGCCGGGCGTGCCCGTGCTCGAGGTCGCCGACGTCGTCGAGCGCGCCGAGCTCGTGCTGCTCGCGGTGCCGGACGACGCGTTGGCCGACCTCGTCGCGGGGCTCGCGGGCACCGGCGCGTGGCAGCCGGGTCAGCTCGTGGTGCACACCTCGGGCCGGTACGGGGTCGAGGTGCTCGCCCCGGCCCGTGCGCAGGGCGCGATCCCGCTCGCGATCCACCCGGCGATGACGTTCACGGGCACGTCGCTCGACCTCGCGCGGCTCGAGGGCACGACGTTCGCGGTCACGTCGCCCGCCCCGGTCCAGCCGATCGGGCAGGCGCTCGTCGTCGAGCTCGGCGGCGAGCCCGTGGTCGTCGCGGAGGAGGCGCGCGGCCTGTACCACGCGGCCCTCGCGCACGGCGCGAACCACCTGGTGGTGCTGGTCGCGCAGGCCGCGCAGGCGCTCGCCGCGGCGGGCGTGGCGCAGCCCGGGCGCGCGCTCTCCCCGCTCCTCGCCGCCGCCCTCGACGGGGCCGTGCGGGCCGCGGACGCCGCGAGCCCCGGCCTCGGCGCGTTCGCCGACCCGACCGGCGCCGTGCCGGGGGCTCGGGCGCCGGGGGGTGGTGCGCCCGGCGACGGCGTGCCGGGCGACGACGTGCCCGAACCCTCCGGTCCGGGCGCGATCGCGGCGCTGACCGGTCCCGTGTCGCGCGGCGACGTCGGCACGGTCGTCGAGCACCTGCGGGCGTTCGAGGACCTCGCCGCGCGGGCCGGCGCGACGGACCTCCCGTCGTCCTACCGTGAGCTCTCGCGCGACGCCGCACGGCGCGCGCTCGCGGTCGGGCGCATCACCGACCACCAGGCCGAGCAGCTGCTCGACGTCCTCGAGGAGGGGCAGTGACCCAGCCCGCCGTCCCGGCACCCCGTACGCCCGGACCGACGCCGCCCGCGTCGTCCGGCACGAGCGCGACCACGAGCGTGACCACCGGACCCGCCGGCCCCAGCGTCGTCACCACCCGCGAGGCGCTGCGCGCCGCGCTCGGGGGCGAGCGCCGCGCCGTCGTCATGACCATGGGCGCCCTGCACGCGGGGCACCTGAGCCTCGTCGAGCGTGCGCGCGAGGCGGTCGGCCCCCAGGGGCAGGTCGTCGTGACGATCTTCGTCAACCCGCTGCAGTTCGGGGCGGGGGAGGACCTCGACCGCTACCCGCGCGACCTCGACGGCGACGTCGCCCGGCTCGCGACCGTGGGTGCCGACCTCGTGTTCGCGCCCGCGCCCGACGTCGTCTACCCCGACGGCGACCCCGTGGTGCGCGTCTCGGCCGGTCGCCTCGGCGACGTGCTCGAGGGCACGCACCGCCCCGGCCACTTCGACGGCGTGCTGACCGTCGTGCTCAAGCTCCTGCACCTCGTGCGGCCCGACGTCGCGGTGTTCGGCGAGAAGGACGCGCAGCAGCTCCTCGCGGTGCGCCGCATGGTGCGCGACCTCGACCTGGACGTCGAGGTCGTGGGCGTGTCCACCGCGCGCGACGCCGACGGCCTCGCGATGTCGTCGCGCAACGCGTACCTGTCGCCCGAGGAGCGGGCCGACGGGCTGGCGCTGAGCGCGGCGCTGCGCGCGGGCGCGGCCGCGGCCGAGGCGGGCGAGGGCGCGGCGAACGTGCTCGCGGCCGCCGCGGGAATGCTCAACGAGCACCCGGGCGTTGTCGTGGATTACCTGGCCCTGGTCGACCCGGTTACCGTAGAGGAGGTCGGGGCGACGTTCACGGGGCAGGCGCTCCTCCTCGTCGCGGCGCGCGTGGGCGCGACCCGGCTCCTCGACAACCTGGCGGTGCACGTACCCGCGCAGGACGGCTCATGGAAGGCACAGGCGTGAAGGCTCCGGCTTCGTTGCAGCGGACGATGATGATCGGCAAGATCCACCGCGCGACCGTCACGCAGGCGAACCTGCACTACGTCGGGTCGATCACGGTCGACGTCGACCTCCTCGAGGCGGCCGACCTCTACCCGGGCGAGAAGGTCGACGTGGTCGACGTGACCAACGGGTCACGCCTGAGCACCTACGTGATCCCGGGCGAGCGCGGCAAGGGCGAGATCTGCATCAACGGGGCCGCGGCGCACCACGTGCGCCCCGGCGACATCGTGATCCTCATCGCCTACGGCCAGATGTCCTCGGCCGACGCGCGCGAGTTCCTCCCGAACGTCGTGTTCGTCGACGCGCAGAACCGCATCGTCGAGGTCTCGCAGGAGCCCGGGCAGGTGCCCGACGGCTTCGACCTCGAGCCCAGCGGCGTGCCGATCCACGGCTTCCAGGTGCCGGTCGCCGCCACCTCCGCCGCCGAGTGACCCGCACGGACCTCCTCGGCCCGCCGCGCCTCGCGCGGAACCTCGCCGCCCCCGACCCGGGGTGGACCACGACGGCCGACGCGATCGTCGTCGGCTCGGGCATCGCCGGGCTGACCGCCGCGCTCGAGCTGCGCACGCGCGTGCCGCGCGTGCTGCTCGTGACCAAGGGCCAGCTGCTGTCCGGCTCGACCGTGTGGGCGCAGGGCGGCATCGCCGCGGCGCTCGACCCCGACGACTCGCCCGCCGCGCACCTCGCGGACACGCTCGCGGCCGGGGGCGGCGTCTGCGACCCCGAGGCCGTCGAGGTGCTCGTGACCGAGGGGCCCGCGCGCGTGCGCGAGCTCGTCGCGCGCGGCGCCGTGTTCGACACCGCGCCCGGCGGCGGCATCGCGCTCACGCGCGAGGGCGGGCACCACGCCGACCGCATCGCGCACGCCGGCGGCGACGCGACGGGCGCCGAGATCGCCCGCGCCCTGGTCGCGCAGATCGAGGCCGTGCGCTCCGACCCCGGCATCGAGGTGGTCGAGAACGCGCTCGTGCTCGACGTCCTGACGACCGCGGACGGCGCGGCGTGCGGCGTGACGCTCCACGTGCGCGGCACGGGCTCGCGCGACGGCGTCGGGCGGGCGCTCGCGGCGGCCGTGGTGCTGGCCACGGGCGGGATCGGCCAGACCTACCGCTCGTCGACCAACCCGGCCGCGGCCACGGGCGACGGCACGGCCGCGGCGCTGCGCGCGGGCGCGGTGCTCGGCGACCTCGAGTTCGTGCAGTTCCACCCCACGGTCCTGTGGCTCGGCACGGGGACCAAGGGCCAGCTCCCGCTCATCTCCGAGGCCGTGCGCGGCGAGGGCGCGGTGCTGCTCGACACCGACGGCGTGCGGTTCATGCCCGCGGTGCACCCGATGGCCGAGCTCGCCCCGCGCGACGTCGTCGCGCACGCGATCGTGCGCCGGCTCGCGGCGACGGGCTCCGACCACGTGCTCCTCGACGCGCGGCACCTCGGCGCCGCGTTCCTGCGCGCCCGCTTCCCGTCGATCACGGCGCGGCTGCTCGAGCTCGGGATCGACGTGACCGAGGAGCCCGTTCCCGTCGCGCCCGCGCAGCACTACCACTCGGGCGGGGTCGTGACCGACCTGCACGGACGCTCGAGCGTCGAGGGCCTGTACGCGGTCGGCGAGGTCGCGTGCACGGGCGTGCACGGCGCGAACCGGCTCGCGTCGAACTCGCTGCTCGAGGGCCTCGTGTTCGCGCACCGCGCCGCGCACGACATCGCCTCGCGCGTGGCCGACGGCACGCTGCGCCGGGGCGAGCCGGCCGTGCGGTCGGGCGGGTCCGCGCTCGTCCCGGCGGCGGCGCGCTCGCGCATCCAGTCGATCGCCTCGGCCGGGCCCGGGCCGATCCGCAGCGCCGACGGGCTGCGGCACGCCGCGACCCGGCTCGCGGCGGTCCGCACCGACGCGCACCGCGGGTCGACGCTCGCCGCCGCGGGGATGCCCTCGGGCGTCGTGGCCGAGCCGCAGGCCGCCGAGTGGGAGACCACGAACGTGCACCAGGTCGCGACCGTGCTCACGCACGCCGCGCTCGCCCGCACCGAGTCGCGCGGCGGCCACTACCGCGCGGACTTCCCCGCGCCGGACCCTGCCTGGGCGCGCCGCGTCACGGTCGCCCTCGACGCCGACGGCGTGCTCGACGTCCGCTGACGGCGGGCGGGTAGCGTTGCGGCCGTGAACCACGCTGCCGCCGCCCCGACCGATCACGCCACGACGGACCCCGCCACGACGGACCCCGCCACGACGGACCCTGCCACGACCGTCCCGTCGACCGTCGAGCCGCCGCTCGACCCCGCTTGGGTCGCGCGCACGGTCGAGATCGCGCTCGACGAGGACCTCGGCCCGGCGCCGGGCCGCGACGTCACGACCCAGGCCACGGTCCCGGCGTCCGCGACCGGCACGGCCGACCTCGTCGCACGGGCGGACGGCGTCGCCGCGGGCCTCGTCGTCGTGGCCGAGACGCTCGGCCAGGTCGCGGCCCGCTTCGGGCTGCCGACGCCCCGCGCCGCCTTCGCGGCGCAGGACGGCGACGCGGTGGTGCGCGGCCAGGTGCTCGCGACCCTCACCGGCCCCACGCAGGTGCTCCTGACGGCCGAGCGCACCCTGCTGAACCTGGCGAGCCGGGCGAGCGGCGTCGCGACCGCGACCCGTGCGTGGGCGCTCGCGCTCGACGGTACGGGCGCGCAGGTGCTCGACACGCGCAAGACCACCCCGGGGCTGCGCGCGCTCGACAAGTACGCGGTCCGTGCGGGCGGCGGCACCAACAAGCGCATGGGCCTGCACGACGTCGCGATGGTCAAGGACAACCACGTCGTCGCCGCCGGGTCGGTGCGCGGCGCGATCGAGGCGGTGCGCTCGCGGTTCCCCGACGTGCTGATCCAGGTCGAGGCGGACACGCAGGCGCAGGCCATGGAGGCGCTCGACGCGGGCGCGGACTTCCTGCTGCTCGACAACATGCCCACGGCGGTGCTCGCCGGGACGGTCGCGGCGGTGCGCGCGCGCGAGGGCGAGCTGGGCCGGGTCGAGCTCGAGGCCACGGGCAACCTCACGCTCGACCGTGCGCGCGAGGTCGCGCTCACGGGCGTCGACTACCTGTCGGTCGGCGCGCTCACGCACTCGGCGCCCATCCTCGACCTCGCGCTCGACCTGCGCGGCTGACGCGGCGCGCTCGGTAGACTCGGGGGCGTGACCCCCGAGAACTCCGCTGCTCCTGCCGTGCCCACCGACGCGACGGCGCCCGCCGTCGACCCTGCGGACGTCGTCGACGACCTGCCCGAGCAGGTGCGCGTGCGCCGCGAGAAGCGCGACCGCATCATCGAGCGCGGCGACGACGCGTACCCGGTGGGCGTGGCCCGCACGCACACGATCGCGCAGGTGCGCGAGCAGTGGGGTCACCTCGAGACGGGCGTCGAGACCGACGACCTCGTCGGCGTGGCCGGGCGCGTGGTGTTCCTGCGCAACACGGGCAAGCTGTGCTTCGTGACGCTGCAGGACGGCGAGGGCAACCGTCTCCAGGTCATGCTGAGCCAGGCCGTGGTCGGCGAGGAGTCGCTCGCGACGTTCAAGGCCGACGTCGACCTGGGCGACCACCTGTTCGCGCACGGGCGCGTGGGCAGCTCGCGCCGCGGCGAGCTGAGCGTGTTCGCCGACGCGTGGCAGATCGCCGCCAAGTCGCTGCGCCCCCTGCCGACGCTGCACAAGGAGCTCTCGGAGGAGGCCCGCGTGCGCCAGCGCTACGTCGACCTCATCGTGCGGCCCGAGGCGCGCGACGTCGTCCGCCTGCGTTCCGGCGTGGTGCGCTCGCTGCGCGAGAACTTCCATTCCCGGGAATTCCTGGAGATCGAGACGCCGATGCTCCAGACCGTCGCCGGCGGTGCCGCGGCACGGCCTTTCGTGACGCACATGAATGCATTCGACATCGACCTGTTCATGCGTATCGCCCCCGAGCTCTACCTCAAGCGCGCGGTGGTCGGCGGAATCGAGAAGGTCTTCGAGATCAACCGGAACTTCCGCAACGAGGGCGCCGATTCGACGCACTCGCCGGAGTTCGCGATGCTCGAGGCGTACGAGGCCTACGGCGACTACGACACCATGGCCGCGCTGACCAAGAACCTGATCCAGCGCGCCGCGCAGGACGTGCTGGGCACCACGACGGTCACGCTCGCGAGCGGCGAGGAGTACGAGCTCGGCGGCGACTGGGCCGCGATCTCGCTGTACGACTCGCTCTCCGAGGCGCTCGGCGAGGAGGTCACGCCCGAGACCGAGGTCGCGTGGCTGCGTGCGACCGCGGACCGGCTCGAGGTCGGCTACGACCCGAAGTCCGCGACGCACGGCAAGCTCGTCGAGCTCGTGTGGGAGCACCTGGTGGGCGACCACCTGTACGCGCCGACGTTCGTGCGGGACTTCCCGGTCGACACGTCGCCGCTCACGCGCGCCCACCGCACGCGTCCGGGCATGGTCGAGAAGTGGGACCTGTACATCCGCGGCATGGAGCAGGCGACGGCGTACTCCGAGCTCGTGGACCCGGTCGTGCAGCGCGAGCGCTTCGAGGCGCAGGCGCTGCTCGCGGCGGCCGGCGACGTCGAGGCGATGCGGCTCGACGAGGACTTCCTCACGGCCATGGAGTACGCGATGCCGCCCTCGGGCGGCATGGGCATGGGCGTCGACCGGCTCATCACGTCGCTCACCGGCCTGGGGATCCGCGAGACGATCCTGTTCCCGCTCGTCAAGCCGCAGGCCTGACGAGCGTAGGATCGTCGCCGTGGACAACACCTTCTGGATCTCCGTCGGGGCGCTCGTCCCGTCGATCGGCGTGGGCCTGCTGTTCTGGGTCGCGATGCGCGCGGTGATCCGCGCCGACCGCACCGAGCGGGCCGCGGTCGCGCGCATGGAGGCCGAGGAGGACGCGCGGGACGCGGCCGCCGCGAGAACGCATTCCGCGGACGAGAAATAGAAATGTCCGCCCGCGTTCTTTGACGAAATGCATTCGTCGTGCCAAACTCGTCGGTGACGAAGCAGTATTCCTCCGATCAGAGGCAGGCACACGTGGCCCAGAAGATCCAGGTCATTCTGACCGACGACCTCGACGGCAGCTCGGCGGACGAGACCGTGTCGTTCTCGCTCGACGGCGTCGCGTACGAGATCGATTTGAGCACCGAGCACGCGCAGAAGCTGCGTGATTCTTTTGCCGAGTGGATCGGGAATGCGCGCAAGCAGGGTCGCAGCACCCCGGCACGCGCGTCGCGCGGCACGCGTCGCGCGAGCTCGTCGGCGAGCTCCAACGCGACCGAGGTCCGCGAGTGGGCGCGCGCGAACGGCTACAAGGTCAACGAGCGTGGCCGCATCGCGGTCGAGGTGCAGCAGGCGTACGACGCCGCGCACTGACGCACCCCCGGCGCGTCCACGGACGCTCCCGCACCACCCGCAGGGCCCCGGCCGATCGGCCGGGGCCCTGCGGCGTCCTGCCCTGCTGCGTCCGTTCTTGCAGCGTCCGGCCCTGCAGCGTCCGGCCCTGCACGGTCCGGCCGGCCCCGCGGCCCGGACCGCGCGGCCGGCCGTGCGGTCGCAGTCGGTAGGGTCGTCGCATGACCACGACGCCCGAGCGCACGCCGTCCGACCTGACGTCCCCCCGCACGATCCCGCTGTGGATCGGCACGTACCCGCACGCCGGTCCCGACCAGGGCGTGGGCACGGGTGAGGGTGTGTGGCGCGTCGACGTCGACCCCCGCACGGGCGCGCTCTCGGGGGCGCGGCGCGTGGTCGAGGTCGGCTCGCCGTCGTTCGTCGCCCTGCACCCGAGCGGGCGCACGCTGTACGCGGTCACCGAGGTGCAGGACGGCGCCCTGACGGCGTACGCGGTCGACGCCGCGGGCGAGACCCTCGCCGAGCATCCCGACCCGGTCCTGCCCACGGGTGGTGCGTACCCGTGCCACGTCGTCGCGGCGGGCGACGCGGTGCGCGTCGCGAACTACGGCTCGGGCACGGTCGCGCGCATCCCGGTCGACGACGGCGGTGCGGTCACCGGGGAGGCCCGCGTGGACCAGCACGCCGGGTCAGGGCCGGTCACCGACCGCCAGGAGGGCCCGCACGCGCACTTCGTGGGCGCGGTCGGCGACGAGTGGTGGGCGGCCGACCTCGGCGCCGACCGCCTCGTGCGGTACGCCGCGGACGGCGCGCCGATCGGCGAGGTCGAGATGCCTGCGGGCAGCGGTCCGCGGCACTTCGTGGTGGTCGACGGGGCCGTGCTGGTCGCGTGCGAGCTCGACCCGGCGGTCGTGGTCGTGTCGCTCGGCGACGGTGCCGCGGCCGAGCCCGAGGTCGTCGCCCGGTACGACGTCACGCGCGCGCCGGCCCCGGTCGACGGCGCGAACTACCCGTCGCACGTCGCGCTCAGCGCGGACGGCCGGCGCGTGTTCGTCGCGGTGCGCGGCGCGGACGTCGTGGCGTCGTTCGAGGTCGTCGCGGCGGACGACGCGCCCGTGACCCTCGTGCACCTGGGCGACGCCCCGATCGGGGGAGCGTGGCCGCGGCACTTCGCGGTCGTCGCCGCGCAGGGCGACGAGCTCGACGGGGCGGACGTCGCGGCCGACGTCCTCGTCGTCGCGAACCAGACCTCGGGCAACCTCGCGACGCTGCGGGTCGACCGCGCCTCGGGCGAGGCCGAGCTGCTCGCGTCGCTCGACCTGCCGTCGCCCGCGTGCGTTCTCGTGGGCCGCGGCTGACCGCGGGGCAGGGCACGCCCGAGGGGACGGATACTGGAGGCATGACCTCTTCGACCGGGCCGCGCGTCGCGATGCTGTCCGTGCACACGTCGCCCCTGGACCAGCCGGGCACGGGCGACGCGGGCGGCATGAACGTGTACGTGACCGAGCTCGCGCAGGCGCTCGCGCGGCGCGGGGCGCAGGTCGAGATCTTCACGCGCGCGACGTCGTCGGCGCAGCCGCGCGAGGTCGAGCTCGCACCGGGCGTGCTCGTGCGTCACGTCCCGGCGGGGCCGTTCGAGGGGCTCGACAAGAACGACCTGCCGGGACAGCTGTGCGCGTTCGCCGCGGGCGCGCTGCGCACCGAGGCGAGCCGCGCCCCCGGCTGGTACGACGTGGTGCACAGCCACTACTGGCTCTCGGGCGAGGTCGGCTGGCTCGTCGCGGACCGCTGGGACGTGCCGCTCGTGCACACCATGCACACCATGGCCCGGGTCAAGAACGCGGCGCTCGCGCCGGGCGACCGCCCCGAGCCGCAGGGCCGGGTGATCGGCGAGGAGCAGGTCGTGGCCGAGGCGGACGCGCTCGTCGCCTCGACGCAGGCCGAGGCTGAGGACCTCGTCGCGCTCTACCACGCGGACCCGTCGACCGTGCACGTGGTCGCGCCGGGCGTGGACCTCGGGACGTTCGCCCCGGCGCCCGAGGGGACGCGCCGCGCCGACCTGCGCGCGGCCCTCGGGGTGTCAGACGCCGAAGCCGGCCTCGTCGTGTTCGCGGGCCGCGTGCAGCCGCTCAAGGGGCCGGACGTGCTCGTGCGGGCGCTCGGGGTCATGCGCGCGGCGGGCCAGCCGGTCCCGACGCTCGTCGTGCTCGGCGGCTCGTCGGGGCGCCGCTCGGCCGTGCGCGAGCTCGAGGCGCTCGCGCACACCGAGGGCGTCGCGGAGCACGTCGTGGTGCGGCCCCCCGCCGACCGGGCGGGCCTGGCGGACTGGTTCCGCGCGGCGGACCTCGTCGCGGTCCCGTCGCACAACGAGTCGTTCGGCCTCGTCGCGGCCGAGGCGCAGGCGTGCGGCACCCCGGTCGTGGCCGCGGCGGTCGGCGGGCTGCGGCACGTCGTCGCGGACGGCGCCTCGGGCGTCCTCGTGCCCGACCACGACCCCGTGACGTGGGCCGCCGAGCTCGGCGCGCTGCTCGACGACGACGTGCGGCGCGCGCGCCTCGCCGCGGGTGCCCGGGCGGCGTCCGAGCGGTTCAGCTGGGACGACGCGGCCGAGCAGGTGCTCAAGGTCTACGACCTCGCGCGCGAGGAGCGCACGCGGCGCCGAGGGTAGCGCAGCGGCCGGGGGAGCGTGGCGGCGCGGGTGGTTCGGCGCCGGTGCGTTCAGGGCGTGGGGTCGAGCGTGGGCGTCAGGCCCGTGCGGCGTGCGCTCTCGGCCCACAGCGCGGTCGCCAGCGCGGCGTCGTCCTGCTGCGGGTTGGGCTTGCGCTTGTCGGTGTAGTACTCACCCGACTGCCAGGTGACGCCGGGCGTGCCGTCCATCGCCCAGACGAGGTTGTCGGCCCCCGACTCGGGCGTGGACAGCAGGCGGGCGAGCGGGCTCTTGTAGATGGCCTTCATCATCGCGTTGCCGGTCTCCTTGCCGAAGTTGGACGCGATGTTGCCCGGGTGCAGCGCGACCGCGCTCAGGCCCTGGTCGTGGTACCGGGCGTGCAGCCCCTTCGCGAACAGGATGTTGGCGAGCTTGGAGTCGCCGTAGGCCTTCATGGTCTTGTACTTCGTCGTCGCGTCGAGGTCGGCGAGGTCGATCTTGCCGAACGCGTGCGCGCCGACGCTCGAGGTGTTGACGACCTTGGCGTCGCTGGCGAGCAGGACGTCGATCAGCAGGTTGGTCAGCAGGAACCCGGCGTAGTGGTTGACCTGCATGGTGCGTTCGTTGCCGTCCTCCGTCACGACGCGCTCGGCGAAGACCCCGCCGGCGTTGTTCGCGAGGACGTCGATGCGGTCGGTCCGTTCCTGGATCTCCTGGGCGAGCGTGCGCACGTCGGAGAGTCGCTCGAAGTCGGCGACGAAGGTCTCGGCGCCCAGGGGGCGCGCCACGGCCTCGAGCTTGTCGCGGCGGCGGCCCACGAGCAGCAGGCGTTCGCCCCGTGCGGCGAGCTGTCGCGCGGCTGCCGCCCCGATCCCGTCGGAAGCCCCGGTGATGACGATGGTGCGCTGGCCCATGGATCCGCTCCTTGCGTTCGATTCGACCGCCACCATACGTCGAACCTGTCACCGGGTGTCAAGTGTGTCGTCGGCTATCCTCGGAGTATGAGTTCGACCGCCGACCACGAGACGCTCCGTGACCGCACGCGCAGGGCGGTGCGCTCCGAGCTGATCGACGTCGCCCAGAACCTTTTCGCCGAGCTGGGTTTCGAGGCGGTCACGGTCGACCAGATCGCAGCCGCGGCGGGAATGTCGAAGCGGAGCTTCTTCCGGTACTTCGCCAGCAAGGAGGAGGTCGTGCTCGGCAAGGTCGACCGGCACGGCGAGTCCTTCGTCCGCGCGCTGGCCGAGCGCCCGGACGACGAGCCGGCCTGGGTCGCGCTCCGGCGCATGTTCGACGACGCCGTGGCGTACGGCAGCGATCCGGTGCTCGGTCCGCGCGCCGTCGAGATGGACCGCGTGATCCAGTCCTCGGAGTCCCTCCGCGCCGGCTACCTCCAGCGCATGCAGAAGGCCCAGGACCTCGTCGCCCAGGAGCTCCAGGCCCGCGAGGAGCGGCGCCGCACCTCCGACTGGGGCGCCGTCGACGCCGCAGCGCTGGCCGCTGCCGCCTTCGCGGCGCTGCTGACGGCCCACGCGCACTCCCAGTCGCGGGGCGAGCCCTTCGCCGCGTGCCTCGACGCGGCGATGGGCGCGATCTCCCGGCACAGCGGGGTCCGCACCCCCGCACCGTGAGCCCGACCGCCGCCGGCCCGGGGCGAACGCCGCGCGGCGGTCAGCCCTCGACGGGCTCGAGCACGACGACCGGGATGAGGCGGTCGGTGCGCTCGGCGTACTGCGCGTAGTCCGGCCACGCGGCGACCGCGCGCTCCCACCACAGGTCGCGCTCGTCGTCGTGCACCTCGCGCGCGACGTAGTCGTGCTTGTCGGGGCCGTCCTGGACCTCGACGTGCGGGTCGGCCGCGAGGTTGCGGTACCAGACCGGGTGCTGGGGCGCCCCGCCCTTGGACGCGACGATCGCGTACGTGCCGTCGTGCTCGACGCGCATGAGCGGCACCTTGCGGACCTTGCCCGACGTCGCGCCGCGCATCGTGACGATCACGACGGGGCGGCCCCGCATGGTCGTGCTCCTCGTGCCTCCCGAGGCCTCGTACTCGGCGACCTGGCCCGCCGCGTGGGGGTCCTTGAGGGGTTCGTACTCTCCGGTGACGGGCATACGACCATTCAACGCCCGGTCGCGTCCGGGTCACCACTCGGGACGCGGATGCCGCCGGGGGGTGGGCTGGGGCAGGATGGGAACCATGACCTACACCCTCGTGCTGCTCCGCCACGGCGAGAGCGAATGGAACGCCAAGAACCTGTTCACCGGCTGGGTCGACGTGGCCCTCTCGGAGAAGGGCGTCGAGGAGGCGAAGCGCGGCGGCACCCTGCTGACGGACGCGGGCGTGCTCCCCGACGTCGTCCACACGTCGCTGCTGCGCCGCGCGATCATGACGTCGAACCTCGCGCTCGACGCCGCGGACCGCCACTGGATCCCCGTCAAGCGCAGCTGGCGCCTCAACGAGCGCCACTACGGTGCGCTCCAGGGCAAGGACAAGAAGCAGACGCTCGAGGAGTTCGGCGAGGAGCAGTTCATGCTCTGGCGCCGCTCGTACGACACGCCGCCGCCCGCGATCGAGCTGGGCTCGGAGTTCTCGCAGGACGCCGACCCGCGCTACGCCGACGCCCCGGTCGTGCAGACCGAGTGCCTCAAGGACGTGCTCGAGCGCGCCCTGCCGTACTGGGAGGGCGAGGTCGTGCCCGACCTCAAGGCCGGCAAGACCGTCCTCGTCGCCGCGCACGGCAACTCGCTGCGCGCGATCATCAAGCACCTCGACGGCATCTCGGACGACGACATCGCGGGCCTCAACGTGCCCACGGGCATCCCGCTGCTGTACGAGCTCGACGAGAACCTCGTGCCCGTGACCAAGGGCGGCACGTACCTCGACCCGGCCGCCGCCGCGGACGCGATCGCCGCGGTCGCGAACCAGGGCCGCTGACGCACCGGCACCCGCACGCACGACGGCGCCGCACCCCCGGGGGGGTGCGGCGCCGTCCGTCGTCCGGGTGCCGGTCAGTCGTTCGAGCCGCTCTCCGGCTCGGAGTGCGCGGCGTTGACAAACTCGCCCGTGACGAGGAACGTCACGCGGTGCGCGATCGACACCGCGTGGTCGCCGAACCGCTCGTAGTAGCGGCTCAGGAGGGTCACGTCGACGGTCTCCTGGGGGCCCGCCTCCCACGTGCCGCCGAGCATCGCCGCGAACGTGCCCTGGTGCAGGTCGTCGAGCACCTGGTCGTCGCGCTCGATCTCCTCGGCGCCCTCGAGCTCGTGCGTCGTCAGCACGTGCTCGACGCGGCGCGCGGCGCGCGTCGCGGCCTCGTGCATCGCCTCGAACGTGTCGCGCAGCGCGGGCGTCGCGGGGGAGGGGTAGCGCCCGCGGGCGATCTCGGCGATGTGCCGCGCGAGGTCGCCCATGCGCTCGAGCGTCGCGCTCATGCGCAGCGCGCTCACGACGACGCGCAGGTCGGTCGCGACGGGCGCCTGCTGCGCGAGCAGGAGCACGCAGCGTTCGTCGAGGTCCTGCTCGATGCTGTCGATCGCCTGGTCGGCGACGATGACCTCCTGCGCGAGCGCGAGGTTCGCGCCGAGGAGCGCGCGGCCCGCCTTGTCGATGGCCTGGACGACGAGCGTGCTCATCTCGACGAGGTCGTCGCCGACCTGCTTGAGCTCGGCCTCGAAGATCTCCCGCATGGGTGCCCTTTCACGGGTGCCGGGTGGGGCTCCCTGTGTGGTCTGTCGTGGTGATGGATGGTGCGTACCGTCGCACGTTCGCACCGTCAGATGAGTCGGCGCGGGACGTCAGGTGAACGCCGCCCCCCGCGAAGGTGAACAGTCGGGGACGCGTGACCGGGTGTCGGACGCCGCAGCCGGGCGGGCCCGGACGTGACCGTACGCTGTGGGTGTGATCGACGGTGAGGTGAATCTCGTGGGAGGGCTGACGCTGGTCGTCGTGGGCGTCCTGGGCGTCGTCGTGGGCGTGGTCGCCGCGTTCGCCTTCCGGTGGTCCGAGCGCGTGCAGCACGGCGAGACGGAGAACCCGCAGAACGAGCTCGAGGAGGGCCTCGTCCGCGTGCTCGCGGTGCTGCGCTCGGCGGCGGTCGTGCTCGACGCGGACGGCGACGTGCTGCGGGCGAGCCCGCCGGCCTACGCGCTCGGGGTGGTGCGGGACGACGCGATCGCGCACGCCGCGATCCGCGACCTCGTGGACGCGGTGCGCCGCGACGGGGTGATCCGCGACGAGGAGCTCGAGCTGCCGCGCGGCCCGGTCGGCCGCGGCACGGTGCTGCTCCAGGTGCGCGTCGCGCAGATCTCGGCGCAGAACATCCTGGTGCTCGCCGAGGACCGCACCGAGGCGCGGCGCGTCGAGCTGATCCGTCGCGACTTCGTCGTGAACGTCTCGCACGAGCTCAAGACGCCGGTGGGCGCGCTCGCGCTGCTCGCCGAGACGGTCCAGGACGCCGCGGACGACCCCGTCGCGGTGCGGCGCTTCACGGAGCGCATGCAGCGCGAGGCGGCGCGGCTCTCCGCGCTCGTGCAGGAGATCATCGAACTGTCCCGGCTCCAGGTCGCGGGCGCGCTCAAGGCGGTCACGACCGTCCCGGTGCGCGACGTGATCGACGAGGCGGTCGACCGGGCCCGCACGACCGCGCAGGGCAAGGGCATCACGATCACCACGGGCGGCGAGCTCGACGCCGTCGTCTACGGCGACCACGCGCTGCTCGTGACGGCCCTGCGCAACCTGCTCGACAACGCGGTCGCGTACTCGAACCAGGGCACGCGCGTGGGCGTGGGCGTGTCGATCGCGAGCGGCGCGGGCCTGGTCGAGAT
The DNA here is from genome assembly GCF_002797595.1 of Sediminihabitans luteus. GTDB lineage: Bacteria > Actinomycetota > Actinomycetes > Actinomycetales > Cellulomonadaceae > Paraoerskovia > Paraoerskovia lutea. Next base: position 118,153 of record NZ_PGFE01000003.1, on the reverse strand, counting down.
CGCGGTCGTCGACCAGGGGATCGGGATCGCCCCCGACTCGCAGGACCGCGTGTTCGAGCGCTTCTACCGCGTCGACCCGGCGCGCTCGCGCGACACGGGCGGCACGGGCCTCGGCCTGAGCATCGTCAAGCACATCGCGGCCGACCACGGCGGCGAGGTGACCATGTGGTCCGAGCCCGGCCGCGGGTCGACCTTCACGCTCCGCATCCCCGCGGCCCACGAGTCGACCGTGATCGTCGTCGACGACGAGCTGGACCTCGGGACCGACGCCGCCCCCGGCGTCGTCGGCCCGCCCGTGGAGCCGCAGACCCCGACCCGCCCCGCCGGGGCCGGTCCGAACGACCCGGAATCACCGACCAAGGAGGTGGATGCGTGACGCGCATCCTCGTGGTGGAGGACGAGGAGTCCTACCGCGACCCGTTGACCTATCAGCTCACCCGTGAGGGGTACGACGTCGTGGCCGCGGCCGACGGGCACGAGGCCCTCGCCGCGTACGACGACGGCGGCGCCGACATCGTGCTGCTCGACCTCATGCTCCCCGGCCTGAGCGGCACCGAGGTGTGCCGTGAGCTGCGCCAGCGCGGCGACGTGCCCGTCATCATGCTCACGGCCAAGGACTCCGAGATCGACAAGGTCGTCGGCCTCGAGCTGGGTGCGGACGACTACGTGACCAAGCCGTACTCGTTCCGCGAGCTGCTCGCGCGGGTGCGCGCGGTGCTGCGCCGGCGCAACCCCGAGGCCGTGCACGACGCGGACGGCGACGAGCCGCTCGCCGTCGGGCACGTGCGCATGGACGTCGACCGGCACACGGTGCTCGTGCACGGGTCGCCCGTCGCGTTCCCGCTCAAGGAGTTCGAGCTGCTCGAGCTGCTGCTGCGCAACGCCGGCCGCGTGCTCACGCGGGGCCAGCTCATCGACCGCGTGTGGGGCTCGGACTACGTCGGCGACACCAAGACCCTCGACGTCCACGTCAAGCGCGTGCGGGCCAAGATCGAGCCCGACCCGTCCTCGCCCCGGTACCTCGTGACGGTCCGCGGCCTCGGCTACAAGATCGCGGACGACGTCGCGTGACGTGATCCCGTCACGCGCGCCCCGCGCGGGAGAACCGGCCAGCCACTGTTCACCGCCAGTTCACTCGGGCAGCCCGAACGTGTCACTCAGCCTCCTTAGCGTCGTCGACGTCAGCGGTAATCGCCGCGGACCACAGACGCTGAACAGGATGGAACGACAACGTGAAGCTCAGCCGATTCTCCCGCGTAGGGGCCGCCGCAGTCGCCACCGGTGCGCTTGCACTCACGCTCACCGCGTGCGGCTCGGACGACCCGGTCGGTAGCACTGGTGGCTCCGACGCCCCCTCCGAGGCCTCCGAGCTCAGCGGGGAGCTCAACGGGGCGGGCTCGTCCGCGCAGGAGGCTGCGATGGACGCCTGGCGCGCCGGCTTCCAGAGCGCCAACGGCGACGTGACCGTGAACTACGACCCGGTCGGCTCGGGCGGTGGCGTGACGCAGTTCCTCAAGGGCGGGGTCGCGTTCGCGGGCTCGGACGCCGCGCTCTCGGACGACGAGGTCGCCGAGGCGAAGTCGGTCTGCCTCGACGGCGACGTCATCGAGCTGCCGGTCTACATCAGCCCGATCGCCGTGGTCTTCAACCTCGAGGGCGTCGACTCGCTCAACCTCGACGCGGCCACGATCGGCAAGATCTTCGACGGCAAGATCACGACCTGGAACGACCCGGCGATCGCCGACCAGAACCCGGACGTCGACCTGCCGGACACGGCCATCACGCCCGTGCACCGCTCGGACGAGTCGGGCACCACCAAGAACTTCACCGACTACCTCGCCAAGGCCGGCGCGGACGGCTGGCCGTACGAGGCCGACAAGGTCTTCCCGGTCGAGGGCGGCCAGTCGGCCAAGGGCACGTCGGGCATCATCCAGACCGTCACCGGCGGCCAGGGCACGATCAGCTACGCGGACTCCTCGCAGGCCGGCGACCTCGGCACGGTCGCGATCAAGGTCGGCGACGAGTACGTCGCTCACAGCCCCGAGGGTGCTGCCGCGATCGTCGACACCTCCCCGCGCGTCGAGGGCCGTGGCGAGTTCGACTTCGCGATGGAGCTCGACCGCACGTCGACCGACCCGTCGACCTACCCGCTCGTGCTCGTCACGTACGACATCGCGTGCGCGACCTACGAGGACCAGGCCACGGCCGACCTCGTCAAGGGCCTCTTCTCCTACATCGTGAGCGAGGAGGGCCAGCAGGCCGCCGCCTCGGCCGCGGGCTCGGCGCCGATCTCCGACACGCTGCGCACCAACGCGCAGGCCGGGATCGACGCCATCAGCGCCAAGTCCTGACCCCGCGCCGGCCCGGCCCTCACGGGCCGGGCCGGCTCCGGCGTCCGACGGCGCCCGCACCACGACCCGCTGAGACCAGCACACCGAACCACAGGAGAACGAGTGACCTCCACGGCACCGCCCACCGCACGGGCCACCCCCGCGCGCAGGCGCCGGACCCCCCGGGACCGCGGCATGAACCGGGCCTTCCGGCTCGTGTCGACGGGCTCGGGCGCCCTGATCCTCGCGGTCCTCGCGGCCGTCGCGATCTTCCTGGTCGCGCGCGCGTGGCCCGCGCTGACGACGCCGGGCGCCGAGATCGCGCAGGACGTCGGGTGGTTCCCGGCCGACGCGAGCTTCCTGAGCTTCGTCGGCCCGCTCGTGTTCGGGACGCTGCTCGCCGCGGTGCTGGCGCTCGTCATGGCGGTCCCGCTCTCGATCGGCATCGCGCTGTTCATCTCGCACTACGCGCCGCGTCGCCTCGCGACCGCGCTGGGATACGCGGTCGACCTGCTCGCGGCGATCCCGTCGGTGGTCTACGGCCTCTGGGGGGCCATGACGCTCGTCGGGTTCGTCGGGCCGATCTGGGAGTGGCTCGCGAGCTTCCTCGGGTGGATCCCGCTGTTCGAGGGACCGGCGGCGACGCCCGCGCGCGTCATGCTGACCGCGGCGGTCGTGCTCGCGGTCATGATCCTGCCGATCATCACCGCGGTCTGTCGCGAGGTGTTCCTCCAGACGCCCAAGCTGCACGAGGAGGCCGCGCTCGCGCTCGGCGCGACCCGGTGGGAGATGATCCGCACCGCGGTGCTGCCGTTCGCCCGCTCCGGCATCGTCTCGGGCGCCATGCTCGGCCTCGGCCGCGCGCTCGGCGAGACCATGGCCGTGCTCATGATCCTGTCGCCCGGGTTCCTGTACTCGTTCGCGATCCTCCAGGCCGGCCAGCAGCAGACCATCGCGGCGAACATCGCGGCGCAGTACGCCGACGCGGCGCCGATCGGCGTGAGCACGCTCATCGCGACCGGCCTCGCCCTGTTCGTCATCACCATGGCCGTCAACATGGCCGCCCGCGCGATCGTCGCGCGGCGCAAGGACTTCTCGGGGGCGAACTGACATGACCACCACCCTCACCGCCCCCGCCGAGGACGAGCGCACCGCCGCCGTCCGCGCCTCGCTGCGCCAGGTCGACCGCCGCCGCTCGCGCGTCGACCGCATCATGCAGGGACTCGTCTACGTCGCGTTCGCGCTCGCGATGGTCCCGCTCGTGTGGGTCTCGTGGACCGTCGTCGCCAAGGGCATCGACCGGTTCGACGTCTACTTCCTGACGCACTCGATGCGCGGGGTGTTCGGCGGCATGGACGCCGGCGGGATCTACCACGCGATCGTCGGCACGGTCGAGATCACGCTCGGCGCGACGATCATCTCGGTGCCCGTCGGGATCATGACCGCGATCTACCTCGTCGAGTACGGCACGGGGCACCTGGCCCGGTGGGTCACGTTCTTCGTCGACGTCATGACGGGCATCCCGTCGATCGTCGCCGGCTTGTTCGCCTACTCGCTGTTCGTGGTCGTGTTCGGCCCGGACGTGCGCATGGGGCTCATGGGCTCGGTCGCGCTCTCGGTGCTCATGATCCCGGTGGTCGTGCGGTCGACCGAGGAGATGCTCAAGCTCGTGCCCAACGAGCTCCGCGAGGCCTCCTACGCGCTGGGCGTGCCCAAGTGGCTCACGATCCTCAAGGTCGTGCTGCGCACCTCGGTCGCCGGGATCGTCACGGGCGTCATGCTCGCCGTGGCCCGCGTGATCGGGGAGACCGCACCGCTGCTCGTGACGGTCGGCGTGATCGACTCGATCAACTTCAACCTCTTCGAGGGGCGCATGATGACCCTGCCCGTGTACGTGTACGGGCAGTACTCGAAGGGCTTCGCGACGTGCTCCGAGAGCGCGATCGACTGCATCCGCACGATCAACTTCGACCGGGCCTGGGCCGCGGCGCTGACGCTGATCCTCATCGTCATGCTGCTCAACCTCGTGGCCCGCCTGATCTCCCGCTACTTCGCGCCCAAGCTGCGCGGCTGACCGGCCCCGCTCCCGCACCCCGCAGAGCTTCAGCACCCCGCAGACGGCAAGGACAAGGAACCAAGACGATGGCACAGCGCATCGACGTGAAGGACCTCGACATCTACTACGGCGACTTCCACGCCGTGGCGGACGTCAGCATGACGATCGACCCCCGCTCCGTGACGGCCTTCATCGGCCCGTCGGGCTGCGGCAAGTCGACGTTCCTGCGCACGCTCAACCGCATGCACGAGGTGATCCCCGGCGCGCGCGTCGAGGGCACGGTCGCGATGGAGGGCGTCGACCTCTACGGCGACGACATCGACCCCGTCGCGGTGCGCCGCCAGGTCGGCATGGTCTTCCAGCGCCCCAACCCGTTCCCGACGATGTCGATCCAGGAGAACGTGCTCGCGGGCGTCAAGCTCGTGAACAAGCGCATCTCGAAGGCCGACGCCGCGGACCTCGTCGAGCAGTCGCTCGTGGGCGCCAACCTCTGGAACGAGGTCAAGGACCGGCTCGACAAGCCGGGCGCCGGGCTCTCGGGCGGGCAGCAGCAGCGGCTGTGCATCGCGCGCGCGATCGCGGTCAAGCCCGACGTGCTTCTCATGGACGAGCCCTGCTCGGCGCTCGACCCGATCTCGACGCTCGCGATCGAGGACCTCATCGCGGAGCTCAAGCAGAGCTACACGATCGTGATCGTCACGCACAACATGCAGCAGGCGGCGCGCGTGAGCGACCGCACCGCGTTCTTCAACATCGCCGGCACGGGCAAGCCGGGTCGCCTCATCGAGATGGGCGACACGGGCACGATGTTCTCGTCGCCGACCGAGAAGGCCACCGAGGACTACATCTCCGGCCGCTTCGGGTGACCGGACCGTCCTGACGACGACGCCCGGCCGGGTTCTCCCGGCCGGGCGTCGTCGTGCGTGCGGGAGGTCGCTCAGACCGCGGAGCCCTCGAGGCTGCCCGTGACGGCCTCGGCCGACTGCAGGACGCACTGCACGAGGCGGTCGTCGATGCTGTTCCACCCCTCCTTGACGGGCGTGAGCGGCCAGTACTCGAGCTTCGAGGAGTCGTAGTCGAGCCCGACGAAGTCGGCGTACTCGCCGTGGCAGAACTCGTCGGCGGTCGCCGCGACGGCGTCCTCGCCCGGCCAGTCGCCCTCGGGCAGCGTGGTCTCGGCGTAGATCTCGGCGTCGTGCTCGTCGGCGCACGGCACCACCGGAAGGCTCGTGAGTTGCTCGGTGTCGTCGCCGACCTTCGTGGTGTCGAGACAGTCCCCGACGCGCAGCGAGAACACGTCGGCGTCGGACGCCGCGGTGACCGTCCCGCTGGACTCCTCGCGCTGCGCCTCGCCGGGGCCGAGGAGGCCGTCGATGGCCGAGCAGCCGGAGGTCGCGAGCGTCGCGGCGACGGCGAGCGAGAGCAGCACCGCGCGGCGCTGGGGGGAGGGGCGGGTCATGGCGTTCCTCGGGTCGGATGGGCGGCGAACCATGCGGTCGCCGGGAGAACTGTAGGGTCTGCGAGCCACGCGTGGAATAGCCCGTTCATCACGGATCGGCATCGATCTCCGGGTTCGCGCGATCCGGTCGGCCGCGCACGGAACCTCGGCGTGCGCCGCTGCGTGGAGGAGGGCATGAGACGGACGAGAAGCAGGGGGCCGTGCCGTACGACGCGCCGCCACGCGGGCAGGGGGACCGGATGCGGGTGGACCGGATGACGGCGGTCGGGGTGGCGTCGGACGCCACGAGTGGGACCCGGGGGGACGCGGTCGACCGCGAGTCGCCGGCACGGCTCGCGGTCGCGACCGACGCGAGCGCGGAGCAGGAGTTCGTGGCGTTCGTCGAACGCTCGAAGGCGACCCTGCAGCACGTCGCGTACCTGCTGACGGGTGACCGGCACCGCGCCGAGGAGCTCGTGCAGCAGACGTACGAGCGGGTGTGGCGCTCGTGGCGGCGGGCGCGCGACGGCGACCCGCTCGTCTACGCGCGCACGGTGCTCGCGAACCTGCGGATCGACACGTGGCGGCGCACGCGCCGCGAGGTGCTCACGGGCGTCGACCAGGACGGCTTCGGCGACGTCGACCGCAGGTCGGGCGAGCACGAGGCACGGGTCCACGCACGCGACGCCGTCGTGCGCGCGCTGATGCAGCTGCCGGTCAGGCAGCGCCGCGTCGTCGTGCTGCGGCACCTGCTCGACCTGCCCGAGTCCGAGGTCGCGACCGAGCTCGGGATGCCGGTCGGCACCGTCAAGTCCACCGCGTCCAGGGCGCTCGCCCGGATGCGCCAGATCATCGAGCTGTCCGAGGGGGACCAGTCATGAGCAGCAGCGAGGACGAGTTCGCGGCGCGTCTGCGCGCCGCGGTCGAGGGAGCAGGGGCGTCGACCACGCTCGACACCGGCGCCGTGGTGCGGCGCAGCCGCCACCGCGCGCGGGTCCGACGGGGCGGCGCGGTCGCCGCGACCTTGGCCTGCGTGGCGGCGGCCGCAGTCGCCGCACCGGCCGCGCTCGGGGCGCTGGCCACGACGCCCGCGGTGGCACCGGCGTCGGTGGGAGAGGGCACCTCGGCGGCCGAGGTCACCGCGGCGGGTGTCCCGGGCGTCACGGTCGCGGAGGGCGCGGTCGCGCACGAGGTCGACGACGAGCGCACCGTGATCGATCTCGGTCTCGACGCGTGGGTCCCGGGCGAGCGCTTCTTCGTGACGTTCGCGGGCGCATCGCCGAATGAGGTGGCCACGGACGACGTGGACCTCACCTTCGACGTCTGGGCAGGTGACGACGCCGACCTCGCGACCGCGCTCGAGACGGGCACGACGCCCGAGCCGTTCACGACCGGGTCCGACGCGAACCGCGGCTACCTCGTGGTGCGCAGCGCCGACGGCGCGCACGAGCTCGTGGTCGCGGACATGATCTCCTTCGACGACGGCCCGGGCCCGGGCGACGGCGAGAAGCTGGTGCTCGGGGCGCCTTCGGGCGACCTGTACGCGACCGAGCCGTTCCGCACGAGCAGCGGCGATCTGGTCCAGTCGATCGACGTGGCTGCCAACCCGGTCCGGACGGGGTCGGGGTGGGCCGGCAACGTCTACGCAGTGCGGGTCGACGCGACGCAGGACGCGGTGACGCCGCGGTTCTGGGCCATGGACGCGCCCTCGGGCACGCTGTACTGCGCGCGTGCCTGCGTGGCCGTGTGGGACGGTAGCGAGGCCACGCTCGACCCGGAGCCTCGCACGCCGAGCGACCTGCCGATGGGCGATCGTGGGCGCATCGCGTGCGTGGACGCGCTCACCGCCGAGGCGCAGGAGGAGGGTCACGAGCGGTACGTGGGCGACATCGCCGCGACGTGCCGCGTCGGTGCCGAGGTCGCGCTGGAGGAGGCCACAAGCACCTTGAACTCGTGGGCGAGCGAGCGGGGCGAGGTCGCGTCGCTGAGCTACGGCCGTGGCTCGCCGACCACGCATGGGAACTCGGGCGCGCCGGACCCGCAGCAGGCGTACACCCTGCTCGCGACCTGCACCCGGGCCGTCGGCGCCGACGGAGGCGTGGCCTACCGGGTGCTGCAGGGGGGCGTCGTGATCGCCGAGGGGGAGATCGCGTGCTCGTCGACGATCGTCGAGGTCCCGGTCCCCTTGACCTCGACCGGACCCGTCACGATCGACGTGCCGGCGGTGACCGACGAGCTCGACGAGCTCGAGCAGTTCTACGCGACCGTGCTCGTCGATACCGACTGGACTGCGGCCGCCGGGGTGACGTCGTCGCAGGGCTGACGTCCTCGGAGCACTGACGCCCGCGCAGGACTCATCACGCGTGCGGCGGTGCTCGGGACGGCCGGCGTGATCACGCAGAAGGGCCGGCGTGATCACGCAGAAGGGCCCGCACGCTCGGCGTGCGGGCCCTTCGGGCGGTTCAGGCGGGGGTCACTCAGCGGGCGTGGCCGCCGGCGGCGTGTACTCGGGCAGCGTGCCGTCGAGCACCGGGATCGAGAGGTCCTCGGACGTGCCGTTCGCCTCGACCGTGATGGGGGCGAGGCCCCCGGGAGCGGTCTCGACCGACGGGATCTCGACGGTCTCGCCGTCCTCGTTGCCGAAGTACACGGTGCCGCCCGCGGGGACGTCGATGTCGGTGCTCGCGCCCGCGCCGCCCGAGATCGTGACGGTGGTGTCCTCGCTGCCGTGGTTGGCGAACGCGCCGTGCAGCTCGCCGGGCGCGCCGTCGCCGTCCGAGACCACGAGCAGGTTGATGCCGCGCACGTCGCCGAGCTCGCGGGTCGCGAGGCCGTCGGACGCCGAGTAGTTGAGGTTCGTCGTCGTGGGCGAGCACGCCGTGAGCACGGCGGTCGTGCCGAGGGCGGCGACGGCGAGCAGCGCGGTGCGGGAGGCTCGGCGGGACGGGGTGCGGGTCACGGGGCTCTCCTAGGTGCTGCGGTCCGGTCGTGCGGTGCGTTCGGTGCGCGCGGGCGTCCGACGCCCGGCGCGTGCGCTCCCCGCGCGTGTGCGCAGGTCGTGACGCGCGCGTGGTGCTCGCGTGCAGGACCTAGCCTAGTGCGTCTCGCGCGGACGGCAGTCCAGGGGCGGCGCACGGCGGGCGACCTGCGCAGACGCCGCGGGACGCCCGGTCGGGCGCGTGATCCCGCGTGTTAGACTGGTATGCCGCGAAAGGGGACACCAACCGATGACGTTCAACGTAGGCGAGACCGTTGTCTACCCTCACCACGGAGCCGCACTGATCGAGGAGATCAAGACGCGCACCATCCGCGGAGAGGACAAGACCTACCTCAAGCTCAGGGTCGCACAGGGTGACCTGACCATCGAAGTCCCAGCGGAGAACGTCGACCTCGTCGGCGTCCGCGACGTCGTGGGCCAGGAGGGCCTCGACAAGGTTTTCGAGGTGCTCCGCGCACCGTACACCGAAGAGCCGACCAACTGGTCGCGCCGCTACAAGGCGAACCTCGAGAAGCTCGCCTCGGGCGATGTGATCAAGGTCGCGGAGGTCGTGCGCGACCTCTCGCGTCGTGACGCCGACCGCGGGCTGTCCGCCGGCGAGAAGCGCATGCTCGCCAAGGCTCGGCAGATCCTCGTCTCGGAGCTCGCGCTCGCCGAGCACACCGAGGAGGAGAAGGCCGAGGCGATCCTCGACGAGGTCCTCGCCTCGTAACGGGACGCACGATCCTGAACGCCGACGGCGGCACCCCCGGGGTGCCGCCGTCGGCGTTCGTGCGTCCGGGCCGCCCGCCCGCCCGCGCGCCCCGGCGCCGAGCCTCCGCGCCCGGGCGCCGAGCCTCCGCGCGCCGCCGTCGGCTACGGTGACGCCGTGACCACCCTCGCGATCCTCACGTCGGCCGGGTCCGGCGTCCGCCTGGGCGCCGCCGTGCCCAAGGCGCTCGTCCTGCTCGACGGCGTCCCGCTCGTCGTGCGCGCGGCGCGCGGCCTCGCCGCCTCGGGCGTGGTCGACGAGATCGTCGTGACCGCCCCCGCGGACCACGCCGAGCACGTCCGCGGGCTCCTCGACCACCTCGAGCGCGACGACGCCGGGACGACGGTGCCCGTCGTCGTCGTCCCCGGCGGCGTCACGCGCCAGGCGTCGGTCGCGGCCGGCCTCGCCGCGGCGGACCCGGCCCACGACGTCGTGCTCGTGCACGACGCGGCGCGACCCCTCACGCCCCCCGACCTCGTGCGTCGCGTCGCGGACGCCGTGCGGGCCGGGCACGGCGCGGTCGTGCCCGGCGTCCCCGTCACCGACACGGTCAAGCAGGTGCGTCCCGCCGGCGAGGCGGCGTCGGTCCCCGTGCAGGAGGTCGTCGGGACCGTCGACCGCTCGGTGCTCCGCGCCGTGCAGACCCCGCAGGGCTTCGCCCGCGACGTGCTCGAGCGCGCGCACGCGGCCGGGGCGGCCACGGCCCACGCCGAGGGTGCGGCCGCGACCGACGACGCGGGCCTCGTCGAGCGGGACGGCGGACGCGTCGTCGTCGTCGAGGGTGACGAGCACGCCATGAAGATCACGACGCCGCGCGACCTGCGCGTCGCCGAGCTGCTGCTCACGGAGGACCGATGACCACCACGCCCGCCCCCGCCGTCCCGCCGCTGCCCCGGACCGGGATCGGGACCGACGTCCACGCGTACGCGCCGGTGTGGGAGGACCGCGAGCTCTGGCTCGCGGGCCTGCTCTGGCCGGGCGAGCAGGGTCTCGCGGGCCACTCCGACGCGGACGTCGTCGCGCACGCCGCCGCGGACGCCCTGTTCTCGGCGGCAGGGCTGGGCGACCTCGGGTCGAACTTCGGCACGAGCGCTCCTGAGTGGGCGGGGGCGTCGGGCGTGCGGCTGCTCGCCGAGGCCGCGCGCCGCGTGCGCGAGGGCGGCTACGAGATCGGCAACGTCGCCGTGCAGGTGGTCGGCAACCGCCCCCGCCTGGGGTCGCGTCGTGCCGAGGCCAACGCGGTGCTGTCCGAGGCCGCGGCCGCACCCGTGAGCGTCACCGCGACCACGACCGACGGGCTCGGCCTCACGGGGCGCGGCGAGGGCGTCGCCGCCATCGCGACCGCGCTCGTGGTGCCCGTCGCGCCGGGATCGCACGACCCGGAGCCCCGTGCTTGACTCGATCCGGAGGTCGAGCCCGTGAACAGGATGCCCATCGACGAGCGCCGGACGCAGCTCATCGACGCCGCGCTGCGCCTCGCCGCGCGTGACGGCGTCGAGGCCGTCACGGTGCGCGGCGTCGCGCAGGAGGCCGGCGTCTCGCTCGGGGTCGTGCACTACTGCTTCGCGGACAAGGACGCGCTGCTGCAGGCGATGGGCCTGAGCATGGCTCTCGTGGCGTCCGAGCCCGTGCAGTCCGCGCTCGACGGCACGCGCGGCGACCTGCGCACGCTCGCGCACGCCGCGGCGGACGGCCTGTGGGAAGGGCTGCAGCCCCGTCGGCACATGCGCCTGCTCACGTTCGAGTTCGCGACCGCGGGCGTGCGCAACCGGGCGCTGCGGCCCGTGGCGCAGCACCACCTCGAGCAGACCTGGGCCATGACGCGCGGGTCGCTCGAGCAGCTCGCGCAGAGCGGCGGCGTGCGGTTCTCGATGGACCTCGACCTGCTCGCCCGGCTCGTCGCCGGGTACATCGACGGGATCGAGATCGCCTGGCTCATCCAGCAGGACGACGAGGTGACCCTCGCGAGCTTCCACGCGCTCGCGGACTACGTGCTCTCTCTCGTGGTGGACGAGCCCGACGCCGACCCGGCCTGACGCGTCCGGCGGACGCCGCAGGCGGCCTCAGCGCGGACCGATGACCCGGTCCGTGTACGGGTTCGCGAACACGCCCTCGGGGTCGTGCTCCTTGCGCACCTGCCGGAAGTCCTCGAACCGCGGGTAGAGCGCGCCGAGGCGCTCGGCGTCGAGCGTGTTCATCTTGCCCCAGTGCGGGCGCCCGCCGACCGACGCCATGATCGCCTCGACCGCGGCGAAGTACCGCGTGTGGTCCATGCGCGCGTACTGGTGCACCGCGACGTACGCGGTCTCGCGGCCGTGCGCGGTCGAGAGCCAGACGTCGTCGGCCGCGGCGAACCGCACCTCGACGGGGAACGGCACGGGCTCGCCGGTCGAGCGCAGCCACGCGTCGACCTCGCGCAGCACGTCGACGAGCGTGTGGCGGGGGACCGCGTACTCCATCTCGCGGAACCGCACGCGGCGCGGTGAGACGAACACGCGGTGCGACGGGGCCACGAAGTCGCGCGCCGAGATCGCGGCGGCGAGCACGCGGTTGAGCCGGGGCGTGGCGCGCGGCACGAGCGACGCGGTGCGCTCGAAAGCGCCGAGCACGCCGTTCTCGACGAGGTCGCGCTCGAGCCAGCGCCGCACGCGCGCGGCCGGCGTGCCGCTGCGGTCGGTCGCGTCGTCGTCGGGGCCGAGGCGGTTGTTCTGCTTGGTCAGCGCGGTCGTCGTGCCGGGGAACCAGTAGAACTCGAAGTGGTCGTTGGACTCGACGAGCCCGTCCGGGCCGTCGAGGCGGGCGAGGGCCTCGTCGAGCGGCAGCGGCACCTCGCGCGCGTGCAGGAGGTACGCGGGCACGACCTCGAGCGTGACGGTCGACAGCACCCCGGTCTGGCCGAGCCCGAGCCTGCTCGCCTCGAACAGCTCGGGCTCGTGGGTCGCGTCGGCCTCGCGCACGGTCCCGTCGGGCCCGACGACCCGCACGCCGCGCACCTGCGTCGCGAGCCCGCCGAGGCGCGCGCCCGTGCCGTGCGTGCCCGTCGAGATCGCGCCTGCGACCGACTGGTACGCGATGTCTCCCAGGTTCCGCATCGCGAGCCCGAGCCGGTCGAGCGTCGCGTTGAGGTCGTGCAGGCGCGTGCCCGCGTCGACCGTGACGAGGGTCGTGCCGTCGGCCTGCGGCACCACGGCGTGCACACGCCGCATCGCGTCGAGCGACAGCATGAGGCCGTCGGTCACGGCCGCCCCCGTGAACGAGTGCCCGGCGCCGACGGCGCGCACCCGCAGCCCCGCGCCCGCGGCCTCGCGGACGGCGGTCGCGAGCTCGGCCTCGTCGCGCGGCGTCGCGCGGCGGGCGGGTCGCGCGGTCTCGGTGCGGGCCCAGTTGGTCCAGGGGGTGTCCGCGTGCTGCGTCGTCATAGCGACCGAGAATGGCACGTGGCGTGGGTCACTGTCGAGACCGTGACATCTGTTGCTGTCCGCCGCCTGTGACTGCTGGCGTCGTCGTGACCGGATCGTGATCCCGACCGCCCCGGGCGAGGCGTAAGGTCCGGGCATGACCGCGACCCTGGCCCCGAGCGCACCGTCCGCCACGACCGAGACCCTCGGTGCCCGGCTCGACGCCGCGACCGCGGCCCTCCCCGCGCCGCTCGCCGTCGTCGACCTCGACCGGTTCGACGCCAACGCGCGCGACCTCGTGCGCCGCGCCGGGGGAGTCCCGATCCGGGTCGCGTCCAAGTCGGTGCGCGTGCGGGCGCTGCTCGACCTGGTGCTCGCGCTCGACGGGTTCGCCGGCGTCATGGCCTACTCGCTCGCCGAGGCGCTCTGGCTCGTCGACGAGGGCGTGCGCGACGTCCTCGTCGCCTACCCCACGGTCGACCGCGACGCGCTCGCACGGCTCGCCGCGTCTCCCGCCGCGCGCGCCGAGATCACCGTCATGGTCGACCACCCCGACCAGGTCGCCCTCGTCGCCCGGGCGCTCGCGGCGCACGGCACGGACGCCGGCGCCACGCCGCCCGTGCGCCTCGCGATCGACGTCGACGCCTCGCTGCGGGTCGGGATCGGTCCGTTCCGCGCGCACCTGGGCGTGCGCCGCTCGCCCGTGCGCACGCCCGACGACGCCGCCGCGCTCGCCCGCACGATCCGCGCGACCCCCGGCACCACGGTGCACGGCGTGATGTTCTACGAGGCGCAGGTCGCGGGCCTGCCCGACACCCGACGTGCCGTGCGCGGCGTCAAGCGCCTCTCGGTGCGCGACCTCGCCACGCGTCGTCGGGCCGTGGTCGAGGCGGTCGAGGGCGTCGTCGGGCACCGGCTCGCGATGGTCAACTCGGGCGGCACGGGCTCGCTCGAGACGTCCTCGGCCGACGACGTCGTCACCGAGGTCACCGCAGGCTCCGGGCTCTACGTGCCCGGCCTGTTCGACCACTACCGCGCGTTCACGCCGCGCCCGGCCGCGTTCTTCGGGCTCGACGTCGTCCGGCTGCCCGCCCCCGGGTACGCGACCCTGTTCGCGGGCGGCTACGTCGCCTCGGGCGAGGTCGGGGTCGCGCGCCAGCCGCGCGTCGCCGAGCAGCAGGGCTGGGAGCTGACCCCCACCGAGGCCGTCGGCGAGGTCCAGACCCCGCTGCGCGCCGTCCGACGCCGCCGGGGCGGGGCACCGCGACGCGAGCTCGCGATCGGGGACCGCGTCTGGTTCCGGCACGCGAAGGCCGGCGAGCTCATGGAACGGTTCGACACGGTGCACCTCGTGCGCGGCACCGACGTCGTCGAGGGCGTCCCGACCTACCGCGGCGAGGGACGGAACTTCGGCTGACCGGCGTCGGGCCGCGCCTGCGGGCCCGCCTCCGTTCGGCTCAGGCGCAGGGTCACCGGTAGCCTGTCGGGCGTGACCCTTCGCCTGTTCGACACCGCCACCCGGGACGTGCGCGACCTCGTCCCCCGCGTCGACGGCGAGGTCGGCATCTACCTGTGCGGCGCGACGGTGCAGTCGGCCCCGCACATCGGCCACATGCGCTCGGCGGTCGCGTTCGACGTGCTCGTGCGCTGGCTGCGTCGCGGCGGCACGCGCGTCACGCTGATCCGCAACGTGACCGACATCGACGACAAGATCCTCGCCAAGGCCGACGCCGCGGGCGAGCCCTGGTGGGCGTGGGCCGCGATCAACGAGCGCGCGTTCACCGAGGCCTACGACGCGCTCGGCGTGCTGCCCCCCACCTACGAGCCCCGCGCGACCGGGCACGTGACCGACATGGTCGCGCTCGTCGAGCGGCTGCTCGCCTCCGGGCACGCGTACACCACGGGCGACGGGGACGTGTGGTTCGACGTGCGCTCGTGGTCCGAGTACGGCTCGCTGACCAACCAGCGCCTCGACGACCTCGCGCCCGTGCCGGACGACGCCCCCGCGGACGACGCCGACACCGTCAAGCGCGACCCGCGCGACTTCGCGCTCTGGAAGGCGCCCAAGCCCGGCGAGCCCACGACCGCGTCGTGGCCCACGCCGTTCGGCCGCGGACGCCCCGGCTGGCACCTCGAGTGCTCCGCGATGGCCGAGCGCTACCTCGGGCCCGAGTTCGACATCCACGGCGGCGGCCTCGACCTGCGGTTCCCGCACCACGAGAACGAGCAGGCGCAGTCGCACGCCGCGGGCGACGCGTTCGCCCGGCACTGGCTGCACAGCGCCTGGGTCACCCAGGGCGGCACCAAGATGAGCAAGTCGCTCGGCAACGGGCTGCTCGTGCGCGAGGTGCTCGGCCAGACGCGCGCCGTCGTCCTGCGCTACGCGCTGGGCGCCGTGCAGTACCGCTCGATGCTCGAGTGGACGCCCGACACCCTCGCCGAGGCCGAGGCCACCTGGGACCGGCTCGCCGGCTTCGTCGACCGCGCGCAGGAGCGCGTGGGGGTCGTCGCGTGCGAGGAGGTGCGCGACGCCGAGCTGCCCACGGCGTTCGTCGCCGCGATGGACGACGACCTCAACGTGCCCGCCGCGCTCGCCGTGGTGCACGAGCACCTGCGGGCCGGGAACTCCGCGCTCGCCGACGGCACGCGCGCGGCCGACGCGGTCGCGCGTCACCACCTCGTCGCGCTGCGTGCGATGCTTGACGTGCTCGGCGTCGACCCGGGGGACCCGCACTGGGCGACCACGGCCGACACCCGCTACGCGGCAGCGCTCGACTCGGTCGTCTCGGTCGAGCTCGAGGCGCGGGCCGCGGCACGCCGGGCCAAGGACTTCGCGACGTCCGACGCGATCCGGGACCGGCTCGCCGAGGCCGGGATCGTCGTCCAGGACTCCGCCGACGGCGCGCGCTGGACCATCGCGGACCGCCGGACCGACGGCTGACGCCACCCACCTTCCCCACGACACGACGGGCACCACCATGGCAGGCAACTCCCAGCGCCGCGGAGCGACGCGCAAGACGACCAAGAAGGCCACGGGCGGCACGGGCGGCAAGAACCGCCGCTCGCTCGAGGGCAAGGGACCGACGCCCAAGGCCGAGGACCGCACCTACCACGCGGCCCACAAGCGCAAGGTCGAGGCCGAGAAGAAGGCTGCGACCTCGAACGGGCCGCGCGGCGGCAAGGACGCCAAGGCGCGCGACCGCGCCGGTTCGCGCGCGGAGGAGATGGTCACGGGCCGCAACGCCGTGCTCGAGGCCCTGCGCGCCGAGATCCCCGTCGAGGCCCTGTTCGTGTCGAACCGCCTCGAGTCGGACGACCGCACCAAGGAGATCCTCGAGATCGCGATGGGCCGCGGCTACGACATGCGCGAGGCGACCCGCACCGACCTCGACCGCCTGACCGACGGCGCCGTGCACCAGGGCGTCGCGCTCCAGGTGCCCCCGTACGAGTACAAGGACGTCGACGACCTGCTCGACCTCGCGGCCGAGAGCGGGCGCCCCGCGCTCATCGTGGCGCTCGACGGCGTGACCGACCCGCGCAACGTCGGCGCGACCCTGCGCTCGGCGGGCGCGTTCGGTGCGCACGGCGTGCTCGTGCCCGAGCGTCGCGCCGCCGGCGTGACCGCCTCGGTGTGGAAGGTGTCCGCGGGAGCCGCGGCCCGCGTGCCCGTGGCGCGCGCGACCAACCTGGTGCGCGCCCTCGAGGAGCTCAAGCAGGCCGGCTGCTTCGTCGTCGGGCTCGACGCGGGCGGCGACGTCACGGTCGACGACCTCGCGTTCGCGACCGACCCGGTCGTGCTCGTCGCGGGCTCCGAGGGCAAGGGCCTCTCGCGCCTCGTGCGCGCCGCGTGCGACGTGGTCGCGTCGATCCCGATCTCGAGCGACGTCGAGTCGCTCAACGCCGCGACGGCCACGGGCATCTCGCTGTACGAGGTCGCCCGCATGCGCCGCGCCGGCGCGCGCTGAACTGGCCCGCGCTGAACTGGCGCGTGCTGAACTTGTTGCGCTGAGCCGTCCGGCGTCGGACGGCTCAGCGCGGCGGCACCGGACGGTCGCGGGACGACCCCGGGCGCCGCGGGCGCGCTATTCCGTGAAGTCCGGGTCGGTCTCGCCGGGCGCGAGGCCGAGCAGCGACTTCTCGTCGGGGCGGTGCCGCAGCACGTTCTCGACGTACGAGGCGGTCGCCTCGGGGAGCGGCACGTCGCGGCCGGCCCTCTCGGAGATGAACCACCGGTGGTCGAGGATCTCGTGGAAGAGCTGCGCGGGCTCGAGCTTGCGCCGCAGGTCGCGCGGCACCGACTGCACGGTGTGCTCGAACACGAGCCGCAGCCAGTCGTGCGCGACCCACTCCTCGTCGTCGTTCTGCCGCTCCGTGGCGGCCCGGTACGCGTCGAGGTCGTTGAGCAGGCGGCGGGCCTGGTTCTCCTGCACGTCGAGCCCCGTGAGCCGCATGAGGCGGCGCGAGTGGTGCCCGGCGTCGACGACCTTGGGCTGGATGCGCACCGAGGTGCCGTCGATGTCGGTCGTCATCTCGAGCTCGCCCACGTCGAACCCGAGCTCGTTGAGGGCCTCGATGCGCGCCGCGACCCGCCAGCGCTCGGCGTGCGTGAACGACTCGGCGCCCGTGAGGGCGTCCCAGAGGCTCGCGTAGCGCTCGACGAGGCGGTCCCCGATCGCGATCACGTCGACCTCCTCGTCGAGCAGCTCGCCCGCCACGAGGTCCATGAGCTCGCCGATGATGTTGGTGCGCGCGAGGTCGACGTCGTAGTTGCGCTGCCCGGGCGTCAGGGTGCGGTGCAGGTCGCCGGTCTCGGCGTCCACGAGGTACGCCGAGAACGTCTCGGCGTCGCGCCGGAACAGCGTGTTCGACAGGGAGACGTCGCCCCAGTAGAAGCCCGTGAGGTGCACGCGCACGAGCAGCACCGCGAGCGCGTCGATCAGGCGCAGCGCGGTGTCGGGGCGCAGCGCCTGGCTGAACAGCGCGCGGTACGGCAGCGAGAACTGCAGGTGCTCGGTCACGAGGACGGCCTCGAGCCGCTCGCCGTGCTCGTCGACGCGGCCCGTGATGACGCCCACGGGCACGACGCTCGGCACCTCGAGCTTGCGCAGCTGGCGCAGCAGCTCGAACTCGCGGTAGGCGACGGTCTCGCCGATCTCCTTGATCGCGATGACGCGGCCAGAGAGGCGCACGAACCGCACCACGTGCCGCGAGATGCCGCGGGGGAGGGCGGCGAGCACCTCGTCGGGCCACTCGGCGAGCGGGATCTTCCACGGCAGGTCGAGGAGGGCGGGGTCGGGCGCGGACGCCGTGATCTGCAGGGTGTGCACGGGGGCGTTCCTTTCGGGCCGGGCCGGGGCGTCCGTGGCCGTGGAGCGGGAGTTCACCAGGGGGTCCGGCACCCGCACTGCGAGGATAGCGAACCCCGCTGACGACGAACGGGGCGGTACCGGCCGTGGCCGGTACCGCCCCGTTCAGGTCGGGTCGGGGGACGTCAGAGACGCTGGCCCGTCGCCGAGGAGAAGATGTGCTCGTTGCCCGGGCGGATCTTGACGTAGATGCGCTGGCCCTTGGCGGGCACGTTGCGCGGGTCGACGCGCACGATGAGCTGGTCGTTGCCGGCACCCGAGGTGACGTGGGCGTCGACGGCCTTGGGGCCGACGAGGCGGCCGTAGACGAACGCGTCGGAGCCGAGCTCCTCGACGAGGTCGACCTCGACCGGGAAGGCGCCGGAGTCGGCCTGCGAGACGACCTCGAGGGCCTCGGGACGGAAGCCGAGCGTGATCTGGCCCTTGTCCTCGTCCGTGAGCTTGGCGATCGAGGAGCGGTCGAGCGCGATGCGGGCCTCGCCGACGTGCGCGTAGCCGTCGTCGACCTGGAACGAGGCGAGGTTCATCGCGGGCGAGCCGATGAAGCCGGCGACGAACACGTTCTGCGGGGTGTCGTACATCTCGCGCGGCGTGCCGACCTGCTGCAGGAGGCCGTCCTTGAGGACCGCGATGCGGTCGCCCATGGTGAGCGCCTCGGTCTGGTCGTGGGTCACGTAGACGGTCGTGACGCCGAGGCGGCGCTGGAGCGACGCGATCTGCGTACGGGTCTGGACGCGGAGCTTGGCGTCGAGGTTCGACAGCGGCTCGTCCATGAGGAACACCTGCGGCTGGCGGACGATCGCACGGCCCATGGCGACGCGCTGACGCTGACCACCCGAGAGGGCCTTCGGCTTGCGGTCGAGGTACTCGGTGAGGTCGAGGATGGCCGCAGCCTCCTCGACGCGCTTGCGGATGTCCTGCTTGGGCGTGCCGGCGATCTTCAGGGCGAAGCCCATGTTGTCGGCGACGGACATGTGCGGGTACAGCGCGTAGTTCTGGAACACCATCGCGATGTCGCGGTCCTTGGGCTGCACGTCGGTGACGTCGCGGTCACCGATGTAGATGCTGCCCGAGTTGACGTCCTCGAGCCCCGCGAGCATGCGGAGCGAGGTCGACTTGCCGCAGCCCGACGGGCCGACGAGGACGAGGAACTCGCCGTCCTCGATGTGCAGGTTGAGCTGGTCGACCGCGGGACGCTCGGTCCCGGGGTAGAAGCGCGATGCGTGGTCGTAGGTGACCGTAGCCATGGCGGTACATCCCTCCACCGGCAGGTACGTGCCGGACGATCCGTTGTGGTGGTGTGCCTGCGTTCACGACGAACGTGTCTGCTGTGACACCGGACGGGCCGAGGAGGCCCGACCGTCCTGGCGATACTACCCCCGACCGGCGTGTGCCACGTCACCCCAGTCGGATCGTTACGCGCTCGTGCCCGGGGCGGCCACGGCGTCCGCGAGGTGGGCCAGCAGGGCCGCGACCGACGCCGGGTCGGCGACGCGCGCGCCCGCCACGGTGTCGCCGTCGCCGACCTTGACGCTCACGTCGCCGTCGCCCAGCACCTCGAACGCGTGCTCGTCGGTCGTGTCGTCGCCCGCGTACAGGACGCCGACGTCGCCGACGTCGACCGACCGCTCGCCCGCGAGCCGCTCGCGCAGCGCGACCACGGCCTGCCCCTTGGACGTCGCGAGGACGGCGACCTCGACCACGTCCTTGCCCCGCATCGCGTCGAGGCCGAGCCCGGTCGCGACGGCGACCGCGGCCTCGACGGCCCCTGCGGCCTGGTCGGGCGGCGTCCGGCGCGTGTGCAGGACGGCGGCCGTGGGCTTGGTCTCGACCCACGCCCCCTCGGCGCCGGCGGCCACGCGCTCGAGCCCGGCGACGAGCTCGCGGTGCTGCGCGCGCTGGTCGGGCGTGAGGTCGAGCGGCACCGCGTGCACGCCGTCGGGCGTCTGCTCGCCGTGCTCGGCGCCGTGGCTGCCCACGAGCCAGGTGCCCGTCGGCGGCGTGGCCAACCGTGCCAGGCCCGCGAGGTCGCGGCCCGAGACGAGCGCGAGGTGCACGTCGTCGGCGTCGGCGAGACGCGCGATCGCGGTGGCCGAGGCCGGCAAGGGGCGCGACGCCGACGGGTCGTCGACCAGCGGGGCGAGCACGCCGTCGAAGTCGAGCGCGACGAGCAGCGGGCGGCGCGCGGCGAGCGCGTCGAGCGCCGCCACGAGATCGTCGGGGAGGGGAGGGGGAGTCGGGCCGCTCACACGTACTCCGAGCGCGACGGCATCGCGGTGAGCACCCCGAGGAACGAGTCGGACCACTTCGCGACGTCGTCCGAGAGCACGCGCCGCCGCAGCCTGCGCATGCGGCGGCGCTGCTCGCGGTGGTCCATGTGCGCGGCCGCGACGATCGAGTCCTTCATGCCGTCGATGTCGTGCGGGTTGACGAGCAGCGCACCGCTCGACATCTCGTCCGCGGCACCCGTGAACTCCGAGAGCACGAGCACGCCCCGGTCGTCCGAGCGTGCCGCGACGTACTCCTTGGCGACGAGGTTCATGCCGTCGCGCAGCGACGTCACGAGCATCACGTCGGCCGCGAGGTACATCGCGGCCATCTCCTCGGGCGGGTACGAGTGGTGCAGGTAGTGGATCGCGGAGTGCCCGATCTCGCCGAACTCGCCGTTGATGCGGCCCACGAGCCCCTCGACGTGCTCGCGCAGGTCCTGGTAGGCGCCCACGTTCTCGCGGCTCGGGCTCGCGACCTGCACGAGCGTCGCGTGCCCGACGTCGAGGCGGCCGTCCTGCAGGATCTCGCCGTACGCCTTGATGCGGTGCCGGATCCCCTTGGTGTAGTCGAGCCGGTCGACGCCGAGCATCATGACGTCCGGGTCGCCGAGGTCGGCGCGGATCTCCTTCGCGCGGGCCTGGACCTCGGGGGTGCGGGCGAGCTGGTCGAAGTGGTTCGAGTCGATCGAGATCGGGAACGACGCCGCGCGCACGTGCCGCCCGGGCTTGCCGTTGGCGTCGGGCATCGTGATGATCGGCCCGCGCGTCGTGTAGTCGGTGAGGCGGCGGACGGCGCGGATGAAGTTCGACGCGTCACCCGCCCGCTGGAAGCCGATCAGGTCGGCACCGAGGAGCCCGTCGACGACCGCGCGCCGCCAGGGGAGCTGCTGGAAGAGCTCGAGCGGCGGGAACGGGATGTGGTTGAAGAACCCGATGCGCAGGTCGGGCCGCTGCTCGCGCAGCATGCGCGGGACGAGCTGCAGCTGGTAGTCGTGCACCCACACGATCGCGCCCGGCGCGGCCTGCGCCGCGGCGGCGTCGGCGAACCGCTGGTTGACGCGACGGTACGTGTCCCACCACTGCCGGTGGAACGCGGGCGGCGCGATCACGTCGTGGTAGAGGGGCCACAGCGTGTCGTTCGAGAATCCCTCGTAGTACCGCTCGATCTCGTCGGCCGAGAGCGTCACGGGCACGAGGTACATGTCGTCCGCGTCGAACGGCTCGACCTCGAGGTCCGGGCCGCCCGACCAGCCCACCCACGCGCCGTCCGACTTCTGCATCACGGGCTCGAGCGCCGTGACCAGCCCGCCGGGCGACCGCTTCCAGCCGACCTTCCCGTCGTCGTCGAGCGTGATGTCGACGGGGAGGCGGTTGGCCACCACCACCAGATCGTGACCGTCATGTCCAGGCAAGGTGCACTCCTCGGGGTCGTCGCACGACCCGTCGTCCCAGGTCGGCGCCCTGTCAGGGTATCGCGCGGGGCCGTTCCCGGCCGGGTGTCGACGGCCCCCCGCGAGCCGCGTGCCGAGGCGTCCCCGCCTCGCTACGGTGGCGGCATGGAACGCACGCACGACGGGGACGCGCCCGCAGGGGCCGACGGCCCGGACGACGCCGGACCCGACGGCGCGCACCCGGCGACCGCGCCCACGGTCGCGGTCGACACCTCCGCCGGCAGCGGCGGCGGCATCGCCCCCGGGACCGAGATCGGCGGGTACACGATCGTGTCCCGGATCGGCTCGGGCGGCATGGGCACGGTCTACCGCGCCGAGGACGGCGGTGGGTCGCCCGTCGCGATCAAGCTGCTGCACGCGCACGTCGACGCCGACTCGAGCGCGCTCGGCCGCGAGCGGCTGCGCCGCGAGGCCGTCGCGCTGCAACGGCTCGACCACCCCGCGATCGCCGCGATCCTCGACGTCGAGCTCGAGGGAGCGGACGCGTTCATCGTGACCGAGCTCGTCGACGGCGTGAGCCTCGAGGACGAGATCGCCCAAGGCGGCCCGCTCGACGCCGACGACCTGCTCGCGCTCGCCGACCAGCTCGCCGAGGCGTTGCGCGTGGTGCACGCCGCAGGCGTGATCCACCGCGACGTCAAGCCCTCGAACGTGCTCATCACCGAGCAGGGGCCCGTGCTCATCGACTTCGGCATCGCGCACGGCCTCGAGGACTCGCGCGTCACGTCGACCGGGCTCGTCATGGGCACGCCCGGCTACCTCGCCCCCGAGCTGCTCGCGGGCGCCGAGCCCACGCACGCGACCGACTGGTGGGGGTGGGCGGCCGTGCTCGCGTTCGCCGCGACCGGGCGCCCCCCGTTCGGTGCGCGCCCCCTCGACGTCGTGCTCTCACGCTCACGGTCGGGCGACGCGGACCTCGCCGGGCTCGGCGCGCGCACGCACGGCGCGCTGCACTCGGCGCTGACCCCCGAGCCGCGCAAGCGCCTCGGAGTCGACCAGGTGCTGCGGGCCCTCGAGCGCGCCGCGACCGAGGGCGACCCCCGGGCCGAGGACCCGCCCGAGCCCTACGACGCGCGCGACGGGCACACGCTCGCGGTGCCCGTCCAGGCCGACGTCGACACCGCCGAGTCGCGCACCCCCCTGCCGCCGTCGATCCCCGTCGGCGCGGTGCGCCCTCCCGACCAGCAGGCCGCGGACGCCGCCCCGCCCGCCGCGTACGCGCCGTCCGGCTACGTCCGCCCGCACCACCCCACGCGGCGGTGGACGCTCGCCCTGCTCGGGGTCGCGCTCGTGGCGCTCGCGGGCACGCGTCCCGGGGTTGCGTTCGCGGTGCTCGCCGCCGGGATCGTGCTGTTCCGCCTCGTGGGCGTCGGGTCGGAGTCGCTGCACGCGCGCCGCGAGCGGCGCGGGGTCTCGCAGTTCGACGGCGCGCGGGTCGTGCTGCTCTCGCCCTGGTTCCTGGTGCGGGCCGCGATCGGCTCGGTCGGTGGCCTGGTGGTCGGCGGCTGCGTCGGCCTGCTCGTGGTGGTCGGCGGCTGGTGGGCGCTCGAGCCAGGCCGGGTACTGGTCGCCGCCGACCCGTCGGCCGCATCGCGCTCGGTCGGTGGTCGCAACGAGGAATGGGTGTACGTCGCGCTGCTGTGCCTCGCGATGCTGCTCACCGTGGTGCTCGCGTGGTTCGGCCCCATGACGCTCACGACGCGCGAGGGTGCGCGCACGCTCCTCGGCCGCCTCGCGCCCGGGTTCGTCGGGCAGGTCGTGACGATCACGCTCGGGCTCGCGTGCGCGGTCGCGGCCGTCGTGCTGCTCGTCGCGGGCGGCCCGATCGACTGGTGGCCGTTCTCCGGGCCGCCGGACCTGTGACCTCCCTGGGCACGTCCAGGCGATACCGCTAGGCTGACCGCGTGCACGGGACCAGGGGGGCCACCCCGCGACGAGCTGTCGCGTTCCTGCGCGCGTTCGCGCAGGCCGCCGTGGTGCTCTGCGCGCTCGTGACCACGCTGCTCGTGACAGCCGGCTCGTCCGGCTACGCGCTCGTGCACCAGTGCGTGCCGCTCACGGGCGGTGCGGCGTGGGCCGGGTCGCAGCTCGCGGTCGTGCGAGCGACCCCGGACTGCCCCGAGGGCGTCGCGCTCGGCGGCACGACCGCCGCCGCGGTGCACGTCGTGATCGTGCTCGCGCTCCCGGCGCTCGTCGCGCACCTCGTCGCGCTGCTGCTCGTGTGGGGCGGCGCCGACCGGCTCGCGCGCGGGCTCGACCGGCTGCGGGTCATCGTCGGCGCGCGCCTGCACGACGTGCTCGCGCTCCTCGCGCCGCGCGCCGTGGACGCACCCGCCCCGCGGGACGTGCCCGTCGGCGTCGTCAGGTCCCGGCCGCTCGCCCGCCTCGCGGGCGTCGTGGTGCGTCGCGGGCCGCCGGCCCTCGCCGCCTGACGCCGCCCGCGCACCCCGCCCCGCGGCGTCCGACACGTACCGGCCGAGCCGACCACGCGCTCGCCACCCCACGACCTCAAGGACGCATCATGGCGAAGAACGACAGCACCCCCAAGGCCCCGAGCAAGACCAACATGACCAAGGCCGAGCGCCGCGAGGCCGCGCTCGCGGAGGCCGAGCGCCTGCGCAAGGCGCAGGCCGCGCGCGACAAGCGCACCCGCATCATCACCGTGAGCGCGCTCGTCGCGGCGATCGTCGTGGTCGCGGTGGTCGTGTTCCTGATCCTCAACGAGGGCGGCAAGAAGGACGCCGACCCGATGTACGGCGTCACGCCGCCCGCGACCGCGAGCGCCGACGGCGGCATCTCGATCGGCGAGGCGGGTGAGGCCGGCACGTCGACCGACGGAGCGGTCGAGGTCGACGTGTACCTCGACTTCATGTGCCCGATCTGCGGCGACTTCGAGTCCGTCAACGGTGCGACGCTCGACGCGCTGCGCGAGGACGGCACCATCACCGAGGTCGTGCACCCCGTGTCGATCCTCGACCGCCTCTCGGAGGGCACCGAGTTCTCGACCCGCTCGTCGGCCGCGGCGGGCTACGTCGCCGAGAACGCGCCCGAGCAGTTCGGGGCGTTCGTCGACGCGATGTTCGCGAACCAGCCCAAGGAGAACACGGTCGGCCTGAGCGACGACCAGATCGCGCAGATCGCGGTCGGTGCGGGCGTCGCGCAGGACGTCGCGGACGACATCGCGGCGGGCAAGGCGACCGACACGTTCGCCGACTGGTCCGAGGCGATCACGACGCTCGCGACGCAGGACGAGGACCTCGCCAACCCGCAGAGCGGCAGCTTCGGCACGCCGACGATCGTGATCGACGGCGAGCTGTTCACGGGCAACTGGGCGACCGCGGGCGAGCTCGAGGCCGCGATCCAGGCCGCGGCGAAGTAACCCTCGCCGAGTGCGCCGGTCCGCGCGGGCGGACCGGCGCGGTGCCGGCCGGTCGGCCGGGCGGCGTCCCCGGAGGACGGCGCCGTCGTCGGCTAGGCTGTGCGCCGTCGCCGCCTTAGCTCAGCTGGTAGAGCACTCGCCTTGTAAGCGAAAGGTCGTCGGTTCGAACCCGACAGGCGGCTCCAGGCCACGGTGCCCTCGCAGCGCCTGCAGACCCCCGCCCCGCGTGTTGCCGGGGCGGGGGTCTCGTGCGTCCGGGTCCGGGTCCGGGTCCGGGTCCGGGTCCGGCGACGCCGGTGTGCAGGTCAGGCCGTGGCGTCCTCGTGCCCGGACTCCTCGGGCCCGGACTCCTCGGGCCCGGTCGCGGGCAGCACGGGGGCGAGCGTGGGCAGCTTGGGCTCGCGGTGGTCGCCGCTCGACGTGCCGCGCAGGCGCCGCTGCGCCCAGGGGCCGACGTGCTCGCGCAGCCACTGCGCGTTCTCGCGCACCTGGTCGATGCGCGGCGAGGGCGGCAGCGGGTCGAGCGGGTCGTCCCAGGTCGCGTCGTCGGGCTCGAGGCCGAGGCCGACCATGGCGGCCTGCGCGACGCGGTGGTGGGCGTCGGGCACGAGGTGGATGCGGTCGGACGACCACATGCGCCAGTCGCGCAGCCCGCGCATGCCCCACAGGTCGAGCACGTGCGCGCCGTGGCGGCGCGCGATCGACCAGATCAGGGCGTTGTAGATGCCGACGCGGCTGCGCGTGACGCCCACGAGCGAGCCCTGCGCGTCGAACCCGGTCGCGAGAAGCACGTCGATGCCCTCGGCGCGCAGGCGTGAGACGCCGTGCTCGAGGTTGCGCGCGAGCCGGTCGATGTCGGCGCGGGGTCGCAGGATGTCGTTGCCGCCGCCGACGAGGCTCACGAGGTCGGGCTTCATCGCGATCGCGGCGGGGACCTGGTCGACGAGGATCGGTCGCAGGAGGCGCCCACGGATCGCGAGGTTGGCGTACTCGAGGGGGGTCTCGCCCGCGGCGACGCGACGGGCCGAGAGCGCCTCGGCGAGCCGGTCGGCCCAGCCGCGCTGACGGTCCGGGTCCTGCGGGGAGGGGTCCCACAGCCCTTCGGAGAACGAGTCGCCGATAGCGACGTAGCTGGACCAACGGGGTGCGTTCTGGGTGCTCACGGCATCCATTGTGCTCCCGGCGGGTGCCGGGCTGCCCGCCGGGCGCACCCGGGCGGGTCGTGCCGGTCAGAGCAGACGGTCGCTCGGCAGCGCCCAGTCGACGGGTGCGGCGCCCTGCTGCTCGAGCAGCGTGTCGACGCGGGAGAAGGGCCGCGACCCGAAGAACCCGCGCCGTGCGGACAGCGGGCTCGGGTGGGCGCTCGCGACCACGGGCGTCGCGCCGAGCAGCGGGCGCACGCGGGCGGCGTCGTTGCCCCACAGCACCGCGACGAGCGGCGCGTCGCGCGCGACGAGCGCACGCACGGCGGCGTCGGTCACGGCCTCCCAGCCGATCCCGCGGTGCGAGCCGGCGGCGCCGGCCTCGACCGTGAGCACGCGGTTGAGCAGGAGCACGCCCTGGTCGGCCCATGCCGTGAGGTCGCCGTGCCCCGGGGCCTCGACCCCGACGTCGTCGCGCAGCTCGGTGAAGACGTTCTGCAGCGACCGGGGCACGGGCCGCACCTGCGGGGCCACGGAGAACGCGAGGCCGGTCGCGTGCCCGGGGGTGGGGTAGGGGTCCTGGCCGATCACGAGCACCCGCACGGCGGCGAGCGGACGCCGGAATGCGCGCAGCACGTCGGCGCGGGCGGGGAGCACGGTGGCCCCGGCGGCCTCGCGCGCCGCCACGGCGTCGAGCACGCGGACGACGTCGCCCGCGACCGGGGTGAGCGCGGCGGCCCAGTCCGGGGCGAGGTCGGCCGGCAGCGCGGGAGGGTTCGTGCTCATCGGGGCGAGCGTACGCGTCGTGAACCACACCGGTGTGGTTCACGTCGTAGGCTGGGACCGACGTCGACCCGAGGAGGAACCATGAGCGAGGCGGTCCAGGCGGATCTCGCGCCTGCCGGCGACGACGCCGGCCTCGACGAGCGGTCCCGGGCGATCCTCGACTTCGAGCGCCAGTGGTGGAAGTACGCGGGCGCAAAGGAGCAGGCGGTGCGCGAGCTCTTCGACCTGAGCGCGACCCGCTACTACCAGACGCTCAACGCCCTCATCGACACCCCCGAGGCGCTCGAGCACGACCCGATGCTGGTCAAGCGGCTGCGACGCATGCGCTCGACGCGTCACCGGGCTCGCAGCGCGCGACGCCTCGGCGGCGACGCCTGATCCCTCGCGCCGGGCGGGTGCCCACGTTCCGGACGGTGGCGTTTAGCACATCGGCCCCGACCGGTTAACCTTCCTGCGTGACCTCACCTCGCTACCCGTACGCTCCTGACGAGTTTGACGCCCCGGTGGCCGACGGCGCACCCGTCGGCGTGCACCGCGCACCCCGCGGCGCGTGGAGCAAGGTGTGGCCGTTCCTGCTGGTCGCGCTGATCTGCGCGGCCCTCGCGGTGGCCGCCGTCGCGATCCTGTCGCAGACGGGCGACACGTCGGACGACGCCGCGCCCCCGGTCACCCAGGAGACGTCGGCACCGCCCACGGAGGGCACCGAGGAGACGCCGTCGGCCGAGCCGACCGACGCCGCGCCCTCGGACGAGGCCTCGGCGACGCCGAGCGAGGATCCCGCGGGCGACGTCGACGCGCTCGTCGCGGCCGCGGACCCGACCGCGTACGTGCGCGTGCTCAACGAGAGCGCACCCGCCGGCGAGGCGGGCAAGGCCGAGTCGGCCCTCGAGGCGAAGGGCTTCACGAACGTCGTCGCCGCGAACCCGACCGCCCCGACCGGTGCGTCCGGGACGGTCGTCTGGTACGTCGAGGGTCGCGCCGAGACCGCCGCCGCCGTCGCCGCGGTGCTGGGCATCCCCGCCGAGCAGACCTCGCAGGTCAACCTCCGCGAGGGCGAGGTCGTGGTGGTGCTGCAGGGCGCGATCCAGCCCGTCGGCTGAGTCGCCCCCTGCGTCTCGGGCGGTACCTCTCGACCGGTACTTCTCAGCCGGTACGTGGGTGCCGGGACGTCGTTGCCGGCGCGCCTCAGCGGTCGAGCTCGTCGAGCGCGATCACCACGAGCGCGCTGGTCCAGGCGAGCGGCGCGACCGCGGCCGGCGAGCCGTCGGCGAGCACCTTCTCGGGGATCGCCCCGGAGGCGGTGCGGTGCTCGTCGATCCAGCCGAGCCAGTGCAGCGCCTGGTCCCGGTCGCCCGTGCTCGCCGCCGTGAGCGCGTAGAGCGCGGTCTGCGGCGTCCACGAGATCCCGTCGCGGCGCCACGACCCGCCCGGCGCGAGCCCGCCCGCGGGGCGCAGCATGTCGGTCACCGAGGCCCGCCACGCGTCGTCCGCCCCGCGCAGGGGCGTGGGCTGGAACGGCGGAAGCGCGAAGGCGGTCGCGGCGTCGCTCGGCCCGCCCGAGATCTCGCGCGGGTAGCCCGCGGACCCGAACGTCGTCTCGATGCCCGTGCGCAGCCGCGCCGCGCCGGCCGCGGCGCGCTCGGCGCCCGCGTCGTCGTGCCATGCCGCGTGGGTGCGGGACGACGCCTCGAGCCCCGCGAGCAGCGGCGCGGCCGTGCCCAGGGTCAGCTCGGGCGCCGAGACCTCCCAGTAGTCGGGTGACGCGGGCGGCAGACCGTCGGGCGTCGCGACGAGCGCGAGGACGGCGTCGGTGCTGCGTGTCGTGAGACCGGACAGCCGGGCCCGGACCTCGGCCGCGGACGGCGCGGACGCCGGTCCGTCGTCGCGCGCGGTCGCGGCCACGACCTCGTCGACCGCCCACAGGGCCCAGCCCGCGCCGTCGGCCTGCGCGGCACGGTCGTCGGGCACGCCCGAGGCGTCGGGCAGGTAGCGCGCCTCGAACGTGCCGTCGTCGTGCTGCACGGACGCGAGGAACTCGAGCACCTCGACCGCGTCGCCCACGTGTCCCGTGCGCGCGAGCGCGACCGCGGCGAACGAGGCGTCGCGCGGCCACACGTAGCGCCAGTGCGGCTCGATCCCGGCGACCGCGGCGCCGCCGTCGAGCACGAGCGCGCGCAGGTCGAGCAGGGCGGACTCGCCGAGCGCGGCGAACCGTGTGCCGGCACCCGGGAGGCGACCGCCCGCGAGCCAGGCCGCGGACGTCTCGGCGCGCGCGAGCACCGCGCCGCGCAGACCCGCGTCCGGGCCGGGGTCGGCGAGCGGTCGGCCCGCGACGGCGCCGGGCCCGCCCGGGTCGACGACGCGGCTCCCGGCCAGGTACGTGACGCCGCTGCCGGCGGGCAGGGGGCGGACGCTACCGTCGGCGAGGATCTCGACGCCGTCCTGGTAGAGCGCGACGACCGCGTCGTCGGGGCTCGCGACGGCCCCCGGGGGGACGTGCGCGGGTACGGCGTCGTCGAGGGCCGTCGTGGCGGCGGCGACGACGGCCAGGCACCCGGCCGTGATCGCGAGGAGTCCGCGTCGTCGCGGTGTGACCTGGAGCACCCCGGCATCCTACGGGTCGTGCGAAACCACGCGGCGACGCCGCGAGCGAACGCGCTTGCACTCGCCACGGGCGAGTGCCAATAATGGCGTTAGCACTCTCGGTAGGAGAGTGACAGAAACGTCCAGGGTCGACGTGCGAGGCACCCGCGGACGGCGTGACGTGAACGCCGCCCGCGCATGCCGTCCGTCGCGGGCGCAGGCCGACCCACCACGCCACCAGCGGAGGATCAGAACCCCCATGGCCAAGATCATCGCCTTTGACGAGGAAGCTCGTCGGAGCATGGAGCGCGGGCTCAACCAGCTCGCGGACACCGTCAAGGTCACGCTCGGCCCCAAGGGCCGCAACGTCGTCCTCGACAAGAAGTGGGGCGCCCCCACCATCACGAACGATGGTGTGAGCATCGCCAAGGAGATCGAGCTCGAGGACCCGTACGAGCGCATCGGTGCCGAGCTCGTCAAGGAGGTCGCGAAGAAGACCGACGACGTCGCCGGTGACGGCACGACGACCGCGACCGTGCTCGCCCAGGCGCTCGTGCGCGAGGGCCTGCGCAACGTCGCGGCCGGGTCGAACCCGATCGCCCTCAAGCGCGGCATCGAGAAGGCCGTCGAGGCCGTGACCGAGCAGCTCCTCATCGCCGCCAAGGACATCGAGACCAAGGAGGAGATCGCCGCGACCGCCGCCATCTCCGCCGGCGACCCCGCGATCGGCGAGCTCATCGCCGAGGCCCTCGACAAGGTGGGCAAGGAGGGCGTCATCACGGTCGAGGAGTCGAACACCTTCGGCCTCGAGCTCGAGCTCACCGAGGGCATGCGCTTCGACAAGGGCTTCCTCGCGCGCTACTTCGAGACGGACGCCGAGCGCCAGGAGGCCGTGCTCGAGGACCCGTACGTCCTGATCGTCGAGTCGAAGATCTCGAACGTCAAGGACCTGCTGCCGCTGCTCGACCAGGTCATGAAGGCCGGTCGCTCGCTGCTCATCATCGCCGAGGACGTCGAGGGCGAGGCCCTCGCGACGCTCGTGCTCAACAAGATCCGTGGCACGTTCAAGTCCGTCGCCGTCAAGGCCCCGGGCTTCGGCGACCGCCGCAAGGCCATGCTGCAGGACATCGCGATCCTCACCGGCGGCCAGGTCATCTCCGAGACGGTCGGCCTCAAGCTCGAGACCGCCACGCTCGACCTGCTCGGCCAGGCCCGCAAGGTCGTCGTGACCAAGGACGAGACGACCATCGTCGAGGGCTCGGGCGACGCTGACCTCATCGCGGGTCGCGTCAACCAGATCCGCTCCGAGATCGAGAAGTCGGACTCCGACTACGACCGCGAGAAGCTCCAGGAGCGCCTCGCCAAGCTCGCCGGCGGCGTCGCCGTCATCAAGGCGGGCGCGGCCACCGAGGTCGAGCTCAAGGAGCGCAAGCACCGCATCGAGGACGCCGTGCGCAACGCCAAGGCTGCCGTCGAGGAGGGCATCGTCGCCGGTGGTGGCGTCGCGCTCATCCAGGCCGGCGAGGCCGCGTTCGCGACCCTCGAGCTCTCGGGCGACGAGGAGACGGGTGCGCAGATCGTGCGCCGCTCGATCGACGCGCCGCTCAAGCAGATCGCCGTCAACGCCGGCCTCGAGGGCGGCGTCGTGGCGGAGAAGGTCCGCAACCTCCCCTCGGGTCACGGCCTCAACGCCGCGACCGGCGAGTACGAGGACCTGCTCGCCGCGGGCGTCAACGACCCGGTCAAGGTGACGCGCTCGGCGCTGCAGAACGCCGCGTCGATCGCCGCGCTGTTCCTCACGACCGAGGCCGTCGTGGCCGACAAGCCGGAGAAGGCCTCGGCCGCTCCGGGTGGCGACGGCGGCATGGGCGGCATGGACTTCTGATCCACGCCTGACCCGCCGCCCGGCGCACGCCGGACGTCGCACGCACGAGGGCCGTCGCCCCGGGTTCGTCCCGGGGCGGCGGCCCTCGTGCATGTCGGCCGTTCGCGCATGTCGGCCGTTCGTGCGTGCCGGCCTCGTGCGTGTCGGCCTCGTGCGTGTCGGCCTCGTGCGTGTCGGCCTCGTGCGTGTCGGCCCTCGTGCGTGTCGGCCGCCTGCCTGGCGCCCCGACGTCGTCGGGCGCGCCGCGTTCGCGGCGGGTGCTCGCTAGCCGTCCGACGTCGGGCCGTGCGACGTCGGGCCGTGCGACGTCGGGCCGTGCGACGCCGGGCCGTGCGGCGTCCGGCGCCGGTGCGGCACGCGCAGCCCCGACGCGGCGAGCCGGCGCACGAGCTCGCGCCGGTCCACGAGCGCGGCCCCCTGCGCGACGAGCGCGTCGCGGTGCGAGTCGGGGTAGTCGTAGTGGTCCTGGTCGAACGCGCGGCGGGGGAGCCCGGCCGCGGCGGCGAACGCGTGCAGCTCGGCGAGGTCGCTGTCGCTCACGAGGTGCCCCCAGAGGCGGCCGTGGTTGGGCCACCGGGGTTCGTCGATCAGGATCGCCACCCGCCCACCCTAGTCCCGCGCGTCTCCCGGCCGGTCGGGGTGGTCGTCGGGGTGGTCGTCCACGCGATCGTCGAGGAGGTCCTCCGAAGTCGCGTCATGATCGTGACGCCGGCCACTCCCATGAAGCAGAGGGGTGCAGCTGCTCCTCCCGGGCGGAGGGACCACGACAGTGCTGGACACGATGATCGACACGGGACGGGGAGCGTTCGCGACGCTCACCCGACGCGAGCAGGTGGTGCTCGAGCACCTCCTGGAGGGGCTGACGCTGCAGCAGATCGCCGCGGTGCTGTACGTCTCGCGCAACACGGTCAAGACGCAGACGAGCAGCATCTACCGCAAGCTCGACGTCGCGAGCCGCGCCGAGCTGCTCGCGGCCGTCCTCGCCGCGGATGCGGGCGTGGGCGCCGGGACCCTGACTACCGGGACCCTGACTACCGGGACCGCAGCTACCGGGACGATGGGCACAGCGACGACGGACGGCGCCGCCACGCCCGTGTGAGCGTGGCGGGCCAGCCCGCCGTCGTCCGGCGTCAGGCCGAGAACAGGCGCGCGGCCTGCGCCTCGGCGTCCTCGTAGGTGCGTGCCGCGGAGCCGAGCGCCGCGGTGATGTCGTCGAGCACGGACTCGACCTGGACCTGCGTGGCCTGCCACTGGGCCATGAGCCCGCCGAACGCGGTCGCGGCGCTGCCGCGCCAGACCGACTGCAGGTCGTGCAGGTGCCGCATCATCGCCTGGACCTCGCCGCGCATCGCGGTCACCGACCCGCTGACCGCGCCGCTCGCCTGCGCGACCCGGGCGGAGTCGACCTCGTAGCTCGTCATGAGTGCCTCCCGTCGTGGTCCCCGACCGTCGGGGACTGCACCGACCGTAGGAGCGGGACGCTGCACGCGGACGGGCCGCGGGCGTGCCCTGGGGACACGTCCCACGTTCGCGAGGGTGTGGACGACGCCCGTCCGGTGCCGCGCCGCAGGGGCGGCCGGCGGGCGGTTCAGGCCGACGTGCTCGCGGCCTCGATCTTGCGCTGCTCCTTGCCCAGGCGCTGCAGCTCGGCGCCGATGTTCTGGCGCGCGGGCTCCTCCCACGCCGAGCCGAGGGGCGAGCAGAACAGGGTGGGCCGCTCGAGCAGCTTG
This sequence comes from Sediminihabitans luteus, assembly GCF_002797595.1. Lineage (GTDB taxonomy): Bacteria > Actinomycetota > Actinomycetes > Actinomycetales > Cellulomonadaceae > Paraoerskovia > Paraoerskovia lutea. The sequence continues at coordinate 84,590 of NZ_PGFE01000003.1, read as the reverse complement.
GTGAGGATCGCGATGCGGGCGCGCACGAAGTCGGCGCGCGGGATGTGCGCGTACTCGGTGCGCACGTCCTCGAGGTACTCCTTGTACCGCTGCGGCTCGGAGGCGAGGAACGCGAGGTCCGCGTCGCACAGCACCGCGCAGTCGAAGTCGGTCGGGTCGGGCGCGTGCCGCACGAGTGCGGTCACGAGGTGCGCGACGCGCTGCGCCGACTCCTCGGGCACGCCCAGCGCCGTGAGCTCGTCGTGCGCGAGTTGCGCGCTCGCGCTCTCGTCCTCGCCGCCCTTGTTCGAGTACGTCGCGGAGTCCGCGGCGTCGAAGACGACGCCGTGGTACCAGGCCGCGAGGCGCACGAGCTCCGGGGAGTGGGTCTCCTGCGAGAGCTCGTCGACGCGGCGCAGCACGTCACCCAGGTGCCGCAGGTCGTGGAAGTGCCGGTCGGGCCGGCTCCACGCGTCCACGAGACGCTCGCCGGCCTCCATGATCTGCTCGGGGGGAGCCGTGGCTCCCGCGCAGTGGACGGTTCTCGCCCACGAGGTCATCAACCACTGCGGTGCGTCTGCGATGTCGACGCCCATGATCAGCCTTCTTCGCCGGGAACGGTGTGTCCGTCACCTCGACCCTACGTCCGGTCGGACGCGGCACGGGGTGACGACCCGCCATCGTAGCGGTCGACCGGCAGGAGCACACCCACCGTGAGGCCGCCCCCGTCGGTCGCCGAGACGCCGACCGAGCCGCCGTGCGCCGCGACGATCGCCGCGACGATCGCCATCCCGAGGCCCGACCCGCCGGACTCGCGCGTGCGCGACGAGTCGACCCGGTAGAACCGCTCGAAGATGCGCGCCGACTCCTCGGGGCCCATGCCGGGCCCGTGGTCGCGCACCTCGACGCGGACCGCGGGGGCGCCGTCCGACGCCGTGGCGGGGGCCAGCACGATCTCGGCCGCGGTGCCGGACGGCGTGTGGCGGGCCACGTTGCCGATGAGGTTGGTCATGACCTGGCGCAGGCGGTCCTCGTCCCCGACGACCACGACGTCGCCGGGGACGTCCCCGCCGTCGGGGCCGACGACGTCGACCGTGCGGCTCGGGTCGAGCGCGTGCAGGTCCTGCGCGGCGTCGCGGGCGAGGCGCCCGAGGTCGACGCGGTCGCGGCGCACGGGGCGACCCTCGTCGAGCCGTGCGAGCGACAGCAGGTCCTGCACGAGCATGCCCATGCGTCGGGCGGAGTCCTCGATGCGGGCCATGGTGTCGGCGACGTGCTCGGGCTCCTGGAGCGCGCCCATCCGGTACAGCTCGCCGTACCCGCGGATCGCCGCGACCGGGGTGCGCAGCTCGTGGCTCGCGTCCGAGACGAACCGGCGCATGCGCGCCTCCGAGGCCTCCTGCGCCTCGAACGCGCGCTCGATCTGGGCGAGCATCGCGTTGAGCGACTCGGCGAGCGACCCGACCTCGGTGGTCTCGGGCGCGGGCCGCACACGACGGCTCAGGTCGCCCGCCGCGATGCCCGCGGCCGTGGTCTCGATCTCGCGCAGCGGGCGCAGCGAGCGCTGCACCGCGAGGTGGGCGACCACGGCGCCGAGCGTCACGATCGCGAGCGCCGCGGCGGCGAGCGTGCGCACCAGGATCTGCAGGGTCTGGTGGATGTCGGCCAGGGGGAGGGCGACGAACGCGCTGCCGACGGTCTGGCCCGTGAGCGAGCTCTGCAGCGGGAGCGTGATGACCCGCCAGTCGGTCGGCGTGGTCGGGTGCTGGTCGGCGCCGGTGCGCGACGACACTGTGAACGGCTCGCCGCTCGCGGCCTCGATCTCCTGCGTCGACATCGCGGGGATGTCGGGCACGCCGTACGCCGACTCGGTGCTCGACTGCACGAGCGGGTAGGACTCGCCGTCGGCCGAGCGGGTCAGGATGTAGTAGTCGCTCGGCAGCACGCCCGCGGCCTGCTGGAGCTGGCCCACGCCGAGGCCGTCGACGCGCTGCGCGGTCTCGGTGAGGGACGCGTCGACCTGCCCGACGAGGTAGTTCGAGACGACCGTCGTGGTCACGAGGGCCGCGACGCCGAGGCCGGCGGCGAGCACGAGCGAGGTGATCGCCACGAGGCGTGCGCGCAGCGTGATGCGCTGCCACCACGACCAGGGCGGGCCGACGGGGCGCCCGTACGGCGGTGGCGGCGGGGGAGGGGGCGGCGGCCCGGGAGCCGTCACGCGTCAGCCCTGCCCGGGCACCGGCTTGCGCAGCAGGTAGCCGACGCCGCGCTTGGTCTGGATGAGCGGGGTCACCGGCACGTCCTGCCCGTCCGGGCCCGTCACGACGACCGCGTCGACCTTGCGGCGCAGGTACGAGATGTACGACTCGACGATGTTCGCGTCGCCGCCCCAGTCGTACTGCCACACGTGGTCGAGGATCTGCGACTTCGACAGCACGCGACCTGCGTTGAGCATGAGGTAGCGCAACAGCTTGAACTCGGTGGGGGACAGGTCGACCGTCTGGCCCGCGCGGCGGACCTCGTACGAGTCCTCGTCGAGCTCGAGGTCGCCCACGCGCATGACCGCGTCGTCGACCGGCTCGGCGTGCGTGCGGCGCAGCACCGCGCGGATGCGCGCCACGACCTCCTCGAGGCTGAACGGCTTGGTCACGTAGTCGTCGCCGCCGACCGTGAGGCCCGCGATCTTGTCCTGCGTGTCGTCGCGCGCGGTCAGGAACAGCACGGGCGTGTGCTGGCCCTTCTCGCGCATGCGCCGCGTGACGGTGAACCCGTCCATGTCGGGCAGCATGACGTCGAGCACGACGAGGTCGGGGGCGGTGTCCGCGACGAGCGTGAGCGCGCTCGCGCCGTCCGCGGCCGCGAAGACCTCGAACCCGGCGAACCGCAACGAGGTCGACAGGAGCTCACGGATGTTCGGCTCGTCGTCGACGACGACGAGACGTGCTTCGGGGGCGGCCATGGCCACAGTCTGCGCCCCGACTCTGGGAGCGGGCTGGGTGCCGCCTCAGAGGTAGCGCAGCGGGTCGAACTCGCCGATGGGGATGATCCGCACGCGCGGCAGCGGGACCTGGAACGCGTTGATGTCGCCCTCGAGGTCGTAGAACTCGAGGCCGCGGCCCGCGAGCTCGGCGAACTTGGCGTTGACGAACTCGCGGAAGCAGAGCACGCCGACCTTGCGGTCGCCGGCCACGAGCTTGTCGACCTGGGGCAGGAAGTCCCCGTCGTGGCTCGCGAGCAGCACGTCGCCCTCGCGGCCCTCGATCGCCTCGAGCGTGCGCTGGATCGCGACGTCGACGACCTTCTCGTTGCCCTCGGCGGCGACCGGGATGGGGCGGTAGCCCATGGCGAGCAGCGCCTGCACGAACGGCATCGGCATCTGGCCCGACGTCGCGTTGAGGAAGAACAGCGGGGTGACGGGCTGGTCCCAGACCCTCTCGGCGAACGCCGCGATGCGGTCCCAGCGTGGGCGCTCCTCGGGCGTCGGGCGGTGGTTGAGCACGCTCATGCCGAGCGTCGCGTCGATGTTCTCGCCGTCGACGAGCAGGTAGGTGCGGCGCGGGGCGCCCGACGCGATCGACGGCTGGGTGGTCACGGCAGTGCTCGGCTCCGACATGCGAGCCAGCCTATCCCGCAGCCCCGGACGCGGCTTTCCCGCCCGCGCCGCGGCGCGGTACCGTGAAACACGTGAACCCGCAACCCGTCGTGACCGTCGTCCAGAGCTCGCCCGCGTTCGGGCTCGGGACTCTCGCCGATGTCCTCGCCGAGCGCGTGCGCCTCGTGCGCCCCTACGCGGGCGACACCGTGCCCGCCCTGGCCGACGCCGGCGACGCCGTCGTCGTGCTCGGCGCCGAGACGAGCGCCTACGACACCGACGCCGCCCCCTGGCTCGGCGCGGTGCGCGCGCTCCTGAGCGAGGCGCTCGCGGCCGGCACCCCCGTGCTCGGTCTGGGCCTCGGCGCCCAGCTCCTCGCGCTCGCCGGCGGCGGGCAGGTGCAGGTCGCCGCGCCCCCGGGCGTCGAGGCCGGCGTGACCCGCGTGTTCTGGCGCCCGGGCGCGTGCGACGACGCCGTCGTCGGGTCGGTCGTCGACCCGGCCGACCGGGTCACGCCCGTCGTGACCCTGCACGCGGACGCCGTGGTCGACCTCCCGGCGAACGCGGCCTGGCTGGGCTCGACCGACATGTACCCGTACCAGGCCTTCCGGATCGGCTCCGGCCTGGGCCTGCAGTTCCAGCCCGAGGTCACGCGCGAGCTGCTCGAGGGGTGGCTCGCGCGGGGCGAGCTCGCCGACGCGACCGCCGCGCTCGACGGCTTCGACCGCGACGCCGACGCCGTGCTCGCGACCGGCCGGCGAATCGCCGAGGCGTTCGCCGCGACGGTCGACCGGCACGCGGGCGCGGGGACCGTCACGGTCTGACCGGCCAGCCCGACTGACCAGCCCGACCGGCCGTTACGCGTCGCCGCGCTTGAGCGCGGCGAGCCGCGCCTCGACCTCGGTCGCCGCGCCCAGGTCCTCGAGCTCGTCGAACTGGGCGTCGATCGAGGACGCCGCGAGCTCGGCCTGGCCCATCGCGAGGGCCTCGGTGCGCCGCACCTTCTCCTCGAACCGCCCGAGCTCGCTCGTCGGGTCGAGCACGTTGATCGACGACAGCGCGCCCTGGACCTGCTGCTGCGCCTCGGCGCTCTTCTGGCGGGCGACGAGCGAGTCGCGGCGCGCGCGCAGGTCGACGAGCTTGGCCTTCATCTGCTCGAGGCCCGTGGTGAGCCGGGCGACGGTCTCGCGCTGCGCGGCGATCGACGGCTCGGCCTCGGCGACCTCGCGCTCGGCCTGGATCTGGCGTCCCAGCGCGACCTTCGCGAGCGCGTCGAACTTGTCGGCGTTCGCGGTGTCGCCCGCGGCCCGGTAGGCGTCCGCGCGCGTCGAGGCCGCGCCGGCCTTGCCGCCCCACTCCGCGACCGCCGCGACGTCCTGCGCGTGGTCCTGCTCGGCCAGACGCAGGTTGCCGATGGTCTGCGCGACGGCCTGCTCGGCGTCCGCGATGTTGTTCGTGAAGTCGCGCACGAGCTGGTCGAGCATCTTCTCCGGGTCCTCCGCGGAGTCGATGAGCGCGTTCACGTTGGCCTTGGTGAGCTGGGCGATGCGCCCGAAGATGCTCTGCTTCTCTGCCATGGGACCTCTCCGTTCGGTGCGCCCGCGGGTGCGGGCCTGGTGTGACGTCAGAAGCGCCCGCCGCGGCCACCGCCGCGCCGTCCGCCCGAGGGTCGGCCGGCGGAGCGCCGCCCGCCCGTGCTGCGGCGTCCGCCGCCGAATCCCGCGCCGCCGTAGCCCCCGCCGAACCCGCCGCGGCGTCCGCCGCCGAGGACCTGGTCGAGCAGGATCCCGCCGAGGACCATGCCGCCGACCGACGGGCCGCGGCCCGTGCCACCGGCGGACCCTGCGGCGTCCTGCTGCGCGCGCCGGGCCGCGGATTCCGCGAGGCGCTCGGCCTCCTGCGCGCGGGCGAGCGCGCCCGCCGCGTCGACGGGCTGCAGCGAGCGGGCCTCGGCGAGGTGACGCTCGGCCTCCGAGAGCGCGGCGCGGGCCTCGGGGCCGACGGCGCCGCGCCGGGTCGCGACGTAGTCCTGGGTCGCGCGCAGCTGTGACTCCGCACGCCCGAGCGTGTCGGTGAGCAGCGCGCGTGCCCGCACCGCCTGCTCGGCGGCCTCGCGCGACGGGGCGAGCGCGTCGTCGAGCGCGGCCTCGGCCGCCGTGACCCGGCGCAGCGCCGCGATCGGGTCTCCGCCCTCGCGTGCCGCGCGCGCCTGCGCGAGCGCCGCCTCGGCCTCGCTCACCGCGGTCCGGACCGCGGGCCCGGTGGCCGCGAGCCGCTCGGCGTCCGCGACGTCGCTCGTGATCGACCCGATCGCGCGGTCGAGGCCCGTGACGGCGGCCTCGAGGTCGGCGCGTGCGGTGTCGACCGCGTCGAGCAGCACGACCGCCTGGCCGAGCGCGTTCTCGGCGCCGCGCGCGAGCGTCGCCGCCCCGGCCCTGTCCTTGGTCGCGAGACGTTCACGACCCTGCCGGACGGCGTCCGCGACCTGGGCCAGCAGCCGCGCGGCCTGGTCGGGGTTGGGGGCGACCGACGCGAGCGCCTGCGCGGGGTAGGTGACCGCGAGGGTCTCGACCTGCGAGCGCGCCGGGCCGAGGCGCCGCTCGACCTCGGCCGCGCGCTGCTCGACCGCGTCCAGGGTCTCGGGCGCGCGGGCCTGCAGCGCGCGCAGCGCGTCGAACTCGGCCGTCTGCTCGTCGAGCGCGTCGGCGATCGCGTCGCACCGCTCGACCACCTCGACCAGGGCGACCCGGCGCTGCGGCTCGGGCGTCGGCGGGTCGGTGTCGAGGCCGGCGCGCAGCGCGAACACGGCCGTCGCGCGCGCCTTCGCGTCCTCGAGCACCGCGGCGAACGACCGCGTGGCCTCGAGGCCGAACTCGGCCTGCGCGAACCCGAGCTCCTGCTCGCACGTGCGCACCGCGTCGTCGATCGCGACCAGCGCTGCGCCGGCCCGTCGCTCGAGGTCCTCGGTCGAGGCGGTCGTGAGGTCCTCGGACGACGCGTCGCGCGGCCTCGCGCCGCGCCGCCGCACCGCACGCCACACGAGCGCCCCCGCGACCAGCGCGAGCAGGGCCGCGCCCGCCCACAGCCAGCCCGCACCACCCCCGCCGCCCGGCCCCGCGACGTCCTGCAGCGCCTGCGCCGCCGCGATCGCGGCGCCCGACCAGTCCTCGTCGCGCAGCGCGGCGCGCGCGGCGTCGTCGACCGCGTCGACGTCCGACGTGCTCAGGCCCGACTCGACGTCCACCGACACCCCGTACCGGCGGTCGTCGACCGCGACCGCGAGCAGGAGGTCCTGCGCGCCGAGGCCCGAGACCGTCGCGGTCTGGTCGGCCCACGTCTCGCCGTCGGTGCCGTCGAACGAGTCGACGTACACGACGAACAGCTGGTAGCCGGTCGCGTTGAACGCCGCGTCGAGCGCGTCCTGGACCGCGGGCGCGTCCGTGCCCAGGACGCCCGCGTCGTCCGTGACCTGCGACGGGACGTCGAACGGCGCCTCGGCGGACGCCGGCGCGAGCGTCAGCACGGTCGACGCGGCGATGACCAGCAACGCCGTCGTGGCCGCGCGACCTGCGGCCCGCACGGGACCGAGAGTCCGGGCGAGGCTGCGTCGTCGGCCGGTCGTCACGCTGCGATCCTTGCCCAGAGGCCAGCATGACGCATCCGCACGGGCACGCTCGGCCGAGGATGCACGCCCCCCCGACCCGGAAGGCGCGCGGCCTGCCGTCACACCGCCGTGTCGCTCGCCGCCCCGAGGTCCTCGGCGTCGACGATCCGGTAGGCGTACCCCTGCTCGGCGAGGAACCGCTGACGGTGCGCCGCGAAGTCCTGGTCGACGGTGTCGCGCGCGACGACGGCGTAGAAGTGCGCGGTGCGGCCGTCGGCCTTGGGCCGCATGATGCGCCCGAGCCGCTGGGCCTCCTCCTGCCGTGAGCCGAACGAGCCGGAGACCTGGATCGCGACCGACGCCTCGGGCAGGTCGATCGAGAAGTTCGCGACCTTGCTGACGACGAGGTGGTTGATCTCGCCCGAGCGGAACGCGTCGAACAGCCGCTGCCGCTCGCGCACGGTCGTCGCGCCCATGATCAGCGGTGCGTCGAGGTGCTCGGCGAGCTCTTCGAGCTGGTCGATGTACTGGCCGATCACGAGCACCTGGTCGTCGGGGTGCTGCGCGACGATCTGCTCGACCACGCGCTTCTTGCCCGACGCGCTCGCGGCGAGTCGGTAGCGGTCCTCGGGCTCGGCGGTCGCGTACGTCATGCGCTCGTGCTCGGGCAGCGTGAGGCGCACCTCGACGCAGTCGGCGGGCGCGATGTACCCCTGGGCCTCGATGTCCTTCCAGGGGGCGTCGTACCGCTTGGGGCCGATGAGCGAGAACACCTCGTCCTCGCGGCCGTCCTCGCGCACGAGCGTCGCGGTCAGCCCGAGCCGGCGCCGCGCCTGCAGGTCGGCCGTCATCCGGAAGATCGGCGCGGGCAGCAGGTGCACCTCGTCGTAGAGCACGAGGCCCCAGTCGCGCGCGTCGAGCAGCTCGAGGTGCGTGTACACGCCCTTGCGGCGCGTCGTGAGCACCTGGTAGGTCGCGATCGTGACGGGCTTGATCTCCTTGCGCGCGCCCGAGTACTCGCCGATCTCGTCCTCGGTGAGGTCGGTGCGGCGCAGCAGCTCGTCGCGCCACTGGCGCGCGCTGACGGTGTTGGTCACGAGGATCAGCGTCGTCGTCCCGGACTTCGCCATGGCTCCGGCCCCGACGATCGTCTTGCCCGCGCCGCACGGCAGGACGACGACGCCCGAGCCGCCGTACCAGAACCCGTCGACGGCCTGTGCCTGATAGGGCCGCATGGCCCACGGCTTGCGGATCTCCGCGCCGTCCGGCGTCGTCGTGACCGTCTCGGTGGACAGCGCGATGGGGTGCTTCTCGCCGTCGACGTAGCCCGCGAGGTCCTCGGCGGGCCATCCGAGCTTGACCAGCACCTGCTTGAGGTGGCCGCGCTCGCTGGGGTGCACGACGACGGAGAGCTCGTCGACCCGTTCGCCGACCAGGCCCGCGGTGCGCTTCGACTTGAGGACCTCGGCGAGCACCGCGCGGTCGAGCGCGTGCAGCACGAGGCCGTGCGCGGGGTCGGAGACGAGCTGGAGCCGCCCGTACCGGGACATCGTCTCGGCGATGTCGACGAGCAGCGCGTGCGGCACGGGGTAGCGCGAGTACTCCATGAGCGCGTCGACGACCTGCTCGGCGTCGTGCCCCGCGGCGCGCGCGTTCCACAGGCCGAGCGGGGTGAGCCGGTAGGTGTGCACGTGCTCGGGGGCGCGCTCGAGCTCGGCGAACGGGGCGATCGCGCGGCGCGCCTCGGCGGCGCGCTCGTGGTCGACCTCGAGCAGCAGGGTCTTGTCGCTCTGCACGATCAGGGGGCCGTCGGCCATCGGGGTCCTTCCGTCGGTCCGGTCGTTCGGGCGAACTCTTCGTGCGGTCAGGCGGGCCGGACCGACGCGATCCGGTGCACGGCCACGGTCAGCTCGGCCTCGCGGTCCGCGTCCACGGCCCGCAGCCGCCCGGCGTCGAGCCGCAGCGGGCGCACGCGGCGCGTGTCGGGCAGGCCGCGCGGTCCGACGACCTCGAGCCACACGTGGCCGCCGAGCTCGATCGTCTCGCGCAGCAGCGCCAACGCGTCGGCGGGCTCGGATGTTCCCTCGCCCCGCGGGGTGTCGGACGCCGGGGCGTCGGCCTGGTCCGCGCCGCCGGGTGTCCCGGGCGTTCCTGGTGTCGCTGGTATCGCCGGGGTCGCGGTCGTCCCGTTCGCACCAGCGTCGGGCCGTGCGGCGTCCGACGCGGTGGACGCTGCGGTGGACGACCCGGGTGACGACCCGAGTGACGACGCGGGCGACGACCGGGGCGACGGCGCGGCTGACGGCGCCGGCCCCGCGGTCGCGACGAGCAGCGCGGCGAGCTCCGAGAGCCGGGCGTGCCGCGCGTCGGCGGGCTCGGGCGCGGGCGCCTCGATCGACTCGGCGCGCGGATCGGGCCGCAACGACCGGGGCCGGCGCGCGGGCGGCCCGCCGAGCCACGCGGGGCGGCGTCGCCCGGCGATCCGCACGGCCGTGCCCTCGGCGTGCAGCACCTGCCCGTCGGGGCCCTCGACGGTCGGCGAGAGCCCGCGGGCCCGCAGGGCCGCGCGCAGCTCGATCGCGGGCACGTGCGCCGCGAGCACGGTCGGGGCGATCCGGAAGAGCCCGAGGCCCCGCAGCGCGGGGTCCTCGACGAGACCGACCACGAGCGCCGGGTCCTCGGCACGCAGGTAGCTCGTCGCGGCCCCCACGCGCAGGCGCCCGTGGCGTCGCGCCGCGTCGCGCACGAGGTACTCGAGCGGTTGCGGCACGCCGCCGCGCGCGTGCGCGCCGAGGTCGTCGAGCAGCTCGTCGGCCGTGCGTCCCGCGTCGAGGGCGCGCGTGACCGAGTCGGCCGTGAACCGCACGGTCACCGCGGCGCCGCGCGACTCGACGTCCGCCGACCCGGCGAGCAGCGACTCGAGCGTGGTCGACGGGCGCCCGGGCACGATCCCGGTCAGGTCGCCCTGGAGCAGCAGCTCGTCGACGGGCGGCGGCACGAGCGTCTCGAGCGCGTCCCCGAGCGCGTCGACGCGCCCCGGCGTCGGCGGCCGGTCGAGGCCCTCGAGCAGCGCGCGACCCACGGGGGACAGGGCACCCGCCCCTGTGACGCCCAGCAGGGCGGCGTCCGCGAGCAGCCCCTCGACCGCGTGCTCGGGCGGCACGGCGCGCGGCGAGCGCCAGCGCAGTACCTCGAGGACGGCGTGCGCGTCGAGCGAGACGCCGGGCTGCGCGGCGAGCACGCCCAGCACCGACGCGCGCAGCGCCGGCACCCACGCGCGGTGCAGCTCCGGGTCGAGAGCCGCCCGCAGCGTGCCGCGCTCGTCGCGCGACCCCACGACCCACGGCGTGCGGGGCGTCGCGCCCCACGACGTCGCGAGCGCGGCCCAGCGCCGCGGCACCTCGAGGTCGAGCCAGTCGTCGGCGGCCGTGGTCGGCGCGAACGACGGCGGGTCGTCCCCGTCGTCCGACACGAGGCCCGCGACCAGGGCGAGCTCGGCCACGCTCGCCGCCGTCGGGTCGTCGACCCCGAGGGTCTGCGCGAGGCGGCGCAGCTCGCGCACCCCGAGCCCACCGGTGCGCAGCACCGGCGGCGGCTGCTCCTGCCACACCGCGAGCAGGTGGGCGACGAGCCGCACCGCCTCGAGGGCGGCGCTCGCGGCCTCGGCCTCGACGGTCTCGTCGCGCACCTGCGCGCCCGCGGGCCGTGGGGGGCGGACGGCGGCCCCGCGGTGGGTCCGCCCGCCGCGCAGGGCCAGTGCGACCTCGCGCGGCAGCACGACGTGACGGCCGTCGACCGCGAGCAGCAGGTGCTGCTCGACGAGCCAGTCGACCGCGGCGCGCGCCCGGGGGTCGGTGCGTGGGGCGACACCCACGGGCGGCCCCCACGTGAGTGCGGCGAGTACCTCGCGCGCGCCCGGGGGCGCGTCGCGCGTCAGCACGTCGGTGTCGTCGCCCGCGCGCGCGACGGCGGCGCGCGCGGCGTCGTCGGACGGGCCCAGGCCGGCCGGGTGCGCGCCGAGCAGCTCGTCGAGGCCGGGGGCGGGGCGCACGGGTGCGACGTCCTGCGTCGGGGCGGCGGCCGGGTCGTCGGGCAGGGGCTCCCACACGAGCCCCGCCGTGCGGACGTCCGCGAGCGCGTCGCGGACCGCGGCGACGTCGTCCGCGTCCGCGTCGGGGCCGAGCACGGCCCGAACGACCACGTCGGCGGGCACACCGCCCGGGCGCGTCGCGTCGTCGAGCGCGAGCACGGCCTCGAGCACCGTGAGCCGGCACGCGTCGAGGTGCGCGACCGCGCGCTCGAGGCTCGTGCGGCTCGTCGCGCGCGCCCCGAGCGAGCGCAGCGTCGAGGGCGAGGGGACCGCGAGGTCGGGCCTGGCCTCGAGCAGGGCGAGCACGCGGGCGGGCCCGTGCGAGCGCAGCGACTCGGCGAACGTCGCGGCGGGCGGGCGTGAGGTGGCCATCCGCACCAGGCTACGCCGCAGGGCCTCGCACGCGGCGCAGGCGCGGATGCGGCGTCGGGCGCCCCCGCCCGGTAGCCTGGCCACTGCCACCGCGCAGAGCCCTGCGCGCCCCCGCTGCGGCACGCCGCCGCAGCGCCCACCGACGAACGAGGTTCACGTGCCCACCGGCAAGGTCAAGTGGTTCGACACCGACAAGGGTTTCGGATTCATCGCGAGCGACGACGGTCACGAGGTCTTCCTCCATGCCTCCGCGCTCCCGGCCGGCGCGCCCGCACCCAAGCCCGGGGCGAAGGTCGAGTTCGGCGTCGCCGACGGCAAGCGCGGCCCGTCCGCGCTGTCCGTCACGGTGCTCGAGCCCGGACCGTCGGTGGCCAAGGCGCGGCGTAAGCCCGCCGACGAGCTCGCGTCCATGATCGAGGACCTCATCAAGGTGCTCGACCGTGCGGGCAACGACCTGCGTCGCGGCCGGTACCCCGAGCCCGCGCGCGCCCAGCAGTACGCGACGCTGCTGCGCCACGTCGCCGACGACTTCGAGGCCTGATCCCATGAACGCCGCACTCGACAGCTCCACGACGACCCGCCGCACGGCGGGGGTCTCGGCCCGCGCCGCGCGCGACGCCGTGCTCACGGGTGCGGTCGACCTCGCACGCGCCACGGCCGAGGCCGCGGCGGAGAGCGCGGCGGACGTCGGCGAGCACCTCGGCACGACCGCGCAGGCCGAGCGACTCATGTCGCACCACTTCGCGTGCACGATGCGCGGGTACCGCGGCTGGCACTGGACCGTGACTCTCGCGCGCGTGCCGCGCGGCAAGGTCGCGACGGTGTGCGAGGTCGAGCTCCTGCCCGGCGACGACGCGCTGCTCGCGCCCGAGTGGCTGCCGTGGTCCGAGCGGCTGCGCCCGGGCGACGTCGGCGCGGGCGACGTGCTGCCGTTCAAGGCCGACGACCCGCGCCTCGTGCCCGGCTTTACCCCGACCGGCGACCCCGAGGTCGACGAGGTCGCGATCGACGAGCTCGCGCTCGCCCGCGCCCGCGTGCTCTCCGAGGACGGCCGCGCCGCGGCCGCGCAGCGCTGGATGGACGGCGCGCGCGGGCCCGGCACGCCCGGGTCGGTCGCGAGCGCGCAGGGCTGCACGACGTGCGGGTTCCTCGTGCCGCTCCAGGGCGCGCTCGGCCAGCTCTTCGGGGTCTGCACCAACGAGTGGTCGCCCGACGACGGCAAGGTCGTCGCGCTCGCGCACGGCTGCGGCGCGCACTCCGAGACCGACGTCGACCCGCACCCGAGCGACTGGCCCGCGCCCGCGCCGATCATCGACGAGACCGCGATCGAGCCCGTCCGGCTCCCGGCACGGGCGGAGGCGCCGGCGGACGTGCAGCACGACGTGTCGGCCGAGACCCCGGCCGAGACCCCGGCCGACGAGGAGCCCCGCTCCTCGTGACCGTCGACCCCTTCGGGACGGAGGCGCTGCGGCGCGCCGTCACGGAGGCCTGGGCCGCGTCCCCCGCGCGGTTCCGGGAGGACGCGAACGCCGAGGAGGACCACGCGCGCGGGCACTACCGCGACCGGGTCGTGGTCGAGCTCGCGCAGAACGCCGCCGACGCCGCGACGCGTGCGGGCGAGCCCGGGTACCTGCGGCTCGAGCTGCGCACCGACGAGCGCGTGCTGCTCGCGTCGAGCACCGGCGCCCCGCTCGACGCCGCGGGCGTCGTGTCCCTCGCGGGCCTGCGGGCGTCGGCCAAGCGCGACGACGCGCGGACCGTCGGCCGGTTCGGCGTCGGCTTCGCCGCGGTCCGGTCGGTCGCGGACGACGTCTCGCTGACCTCCCGCACGGGCGGCGGCGTCGCGTTCTCGCTCGCCCGCACGCGTGAGACGCTCACCAGGCTGGCCGCGCAGCACCCCGCCCTCGCGGCCGAGGTCGCGGCGCGCGGCGACGCCCTGCCCGTGCTCCGGCTGCCCTTCCCGGCTCCGTGGCCCGCCGAGGCGGAGACCAGCAGGTCGGAGAGCCCTGAGCACCCCGACCGCGAGCACCCCGACCGCGAGCACCCCGAGCCCGAGCACCCCGAGCCCCCGGCGCCCGAGACGATCGCCCGGCTCGTGCTGCGCGACGACGCGGCCGCGGCCGAGGTGCGCCGTCAGCTCGACGCCCTCGACGACGCGCTGCTCGTCGCGCTGCCCGGCCTCGCGCGCGTCGACGTCGTGGTCGACGGCGCCGCGCGCACGCTCGCCGACGTCGAGGACCGCTGGCACGTGGTGCGCGCGAGCGGCGACCTGCCCCGCGGGCTGCTCGCCGACGCGCCGGTCGAGCAGCGCGGCAGCTGGTCGGTCGCGTGGGCGCTGCCCCGGCAGGGCGGGTCGCCCGTGGCCCGCGTGCTGCACGCCCCCACGCCCACCGACGAGCCGGTCACGCTGCCCGCGCTGCTCGTCGCCTCGCTCCCGGTCGACCCGGGGCGTCGGCACGTGGTGCCCGGTCCGCTCGCCGACCACGTCGTCGCGCAGGCCGGGGCGCTCGCGGTCGAGCTCGCGCGGGTGCTGGCCGCGGCGGGCGGCCACCCGCTCGCGCTCGTGCCGACCGGCCTGCCCGCGGGCGTGCTCGACGGCGCGCTGCGTGCGGCGGTCGTCGCGGCGCTCGCGCAGGCACCCCTGCTGGCCGCGCCCACGGGCCTGCCAGTGCGCCCGGTCGACGCGACGTTCGTCCCCGGTCCCGTCGGGCAGGACGTCGCGGTGGTCGAGGTCCTCGCCGCGGGCACGGCCGACCTCGTCGTGCTCCCGTCGGCGCACGCCGCCGCGGCGCGCACGTGCGGCGTCGGCGTGCTGGACCTCGCCGACGCGGTCGCGGCCTTGCCCGCCGGGGGAGGGCCGTCGCGCTGGCGTGCCGCGTACGACGCGTTCGCTCCCTGGGCCACCGACCCGCAGGTCACCGAGGCCCTCGCGGCCGTGCCCGTGCCGCTCGCCGACGGCCGTACGGCGTACGGCGCGCGCGGCGTGGTCGTGCCCACCGGCGCGGCCGCCACGACCCCCGACGACGGCGGACCGGACCTCGCGGCGCTCGGCGTGCGCGCCGTCCACCCGGACGCCGCGCACCCGCTGCTCGAACGGCTCGGCGCCCGCGCCGCGGACGCGTTCGACCTGCTGGCCGGTGTCGACCCCGCGGGCCTGCCGGCTGACGCCGTGCTCGCGCTCGTCGCCGCGGCCGTGCGCGACCGCCCCGGCGCCGACGCGTCCCGCTACCCGTTCCGCCTCGGCGAGATCGAGGTCGGGACCGACGACGGCACGGTCGCGCTGCGCGAGTGCGCGCTGCCCGGCACCTGGGCCGCCGACGTCCTCGACCTCGACCTCGTGCCCGAGGCGCTGGTCGACCGCCACGGCCCCGCGGCCCTGCGCGCCGCGGGCGCGCACGACGGCCTCGACGTGTACACCGTGCGGGACGTCGTCACGGCGGACGCCGCTCCCGACCTCGGCGGCGACGACGCCTCGCCCGCGGGCTGGCTCGACGGGTGGTCCGACTACCTCGAGGCCCTGGCGGACGCCGTCGGGCCGGGCGTCCCCGTGGGCGACCTCGACGCGGTCGCCGACCTCGACGCGGCCACCGCGCTCGGGCCCGTGCTCACCCGGGTCGCGTCGGACCAGGCCGCACGGCGTGCGCTGCTGACCGAGGTGCGGGCCCCCGGCCGCGGTGCGGGGGAGCCCGGGCACGCGCCGTCCTACACCGCGTGGTGGCTGCGCGACGCGCTCGGGGCGCCGTTCGCGATGCCCGGGCACGACGTCCCGCTCGTCCCGCGCGCACCCGCCTGGCTGCCGGCGCTCGACGCCGACGTGCTGCGTGCGGTCGGCGGCGTCGCGTCGCTCGCCGACCTCGACGCCGACGCCTGGACGCTCGTGCTCGACGACCTGCCCGACGTCGGCACCGCGGTCGAGCCCGGGCTCGCCCGGCACGTGTGGGCCGGGCTCGACGGCGCACGGCGCGTCGACGTCGACCGGCTCCCCGCGGTGCACGGCGACGCGTGCGTCGTGGTCGAGCACGAGCGGCTCGCGGTCGCCGAGGCGCCGTGCTGGGCCCAGGTGCGGCCCGTCGTGCCCGCCGCGCCCGGCCGGGGGGACGCGCTCGCGCGGGCCCTCGACGTGCCGCTGCTCGACGGGACCGGGCTCGACCGCGGTGCAGGTGACGGCAGTGCAGCTGACGGCAGTGCAGCTGATGTCGTCACCACGGGGACGGCGTCCGACGAGGTGCCGCTCGACCCGCGCGTGCTGGCCGCGCTCGGCGACGTCCCGGCGACGTGGACGGCGCACGACGAGCTCGTCGTCGAGGGCGTCGAGGTCGAGTGGTGGGTTTCCGGGCGCGGCACGGGCGCCCGGGTCGACGCGACGACGCTCGCCGGCGCGGCGCAGGGGCTCGCGCACGCGGCCGGCAGGTTCGAGGACCGCCACCGCGTGCTCGCGCTGCTCGAGGACCCTGCCTCGGCGGGCGCCGACGTGCTGCTCGGCGCCTGGGCGTCGCCTCAGCCGCGCTGACCGCGGCGTCGCACCCACAGCAGACCGAGCCCACCCAGGGCCACCCCGACGACGCACACCGCGACGCCGCGCGCGCCCGTCGTCCCCGTGGCCGCGAGCACCCCGCACACGACGCCCGCGACCGCGAACGCGAGGATCCCCAGCAGGATCACGCGGCGCAGGTCGACCTCGAGCGGGGGCGGCAGGGGTCGGCGCAGCTCGGGGTGCGTCAGCAGAGCGATCACGCCGGGTCGGTGCGCCATGGGTCGATCGTAGGCGGGGAGGCCTCGGCGAACCGGTCCGAGGCTTCACCCGGTGCTTCGCGTCACGATGTGACCCCGGCCACGTCTCCTCTCCATGAGCCGGTTCTCGACGGGGTGCGTTCGGCAGTGATCACCCGGGTGAAATGGCGCCGCACCAGGGCTCCTGGACGGGTGTCCACTTCTACGATGAACCAGCCGATCGCACTCGACGACGGGCGGAGGACACGGTGAGCGGACTGGTCTCGGACCTCGTCTCCGACGTGCGGCGCGGGCTGGGGGCTCGGACGGGTCGTTCACCGCTCAGCGAGGCGCGGGCCGTGGTCGAGGAGGCGGGCGCCGTCGTCGAGGACGTCGCGACCGGCCTCCTGGGAGCCAGAACGGTCGCCTGGACGACGACGCTGCGGCGTCGGCTCACCCTCACGGACACGCTCGCGGTACTCGGCAGCGTTGTGGTCGCGGTGCTGCTCACCACGACCGGCGTGCTCCACCTCGGCGGATCGACCACACCCGTCGTGCAGGTCGGCGTGGGTGCGGGGGTCGCCGCGGCGTGGCTGCTCGGGCTCGCGGTGTGCCGCACGCGCGACCGGCGGCTCATGGGCGAGGGCCCGCGCGAGTACCAGCGGGTCTTCGAGGCGACGTGGTGGCTGTTCGCCGCGGTCGCGGTGTTCTCCTACGTGTTCGGGATCGCCGAGCCGCGCGGGATCGTGCTCGTCGCGCTGCCGCTCGGACTCGTGTGGCTGCTCGTCGGCAGGTACGCGTGGCGGCAGTGGCTGCACCGTCGGCGCGCCGAGGGCGTGTGCACCCGCACGGTGCTGGCCGTCGGGCACGCCGAGCAGGTCGCCCGGCTCGTCGGCGAGTTCAACGGCAACGATCGCTCGGGCTACGTCGTCGTCGGCGCGTGCGTCCCCGGGGCCGTCGAGGGCCAGCGGGTGCGCGGCGTGCCGGTCCTGGGCGACGTGGCCGCGGCGGGGGCGATCGCGCTCCGCGAGGGCGCCGAGTGCGTCGCGGTCTCGGGCTCGGACGCGGTGACCGCCGACGCGGTGCGTCGGCTCGGCTGGGACCTCGAACGGTCGAGCATCGACCTGATGCTCACGACCGAGCTCACCGACGTCGCCGGCCCCCGGCTGACGATCACGCCGGCGCAGGGCGTCTCGCTCGTGCACGTCGACGCGCCCCGGTTCAGCGGGCCCAAGTACGCGGTCAAGACCGCGCTCGACGTGGTCGGTGCGCTCGTCGCGCTGCTCCTGCTCCTGCCCGTCCTGCTCGCGGTCACCGTGGTCGTCGCGTGCTCGGGCCGCGGGGGCGTGATCTTCCGGCAGGAGCGCGTGGGCCGCAACGGCGAGACCTTCTCGATGCTCAAGTTCCGGACCATGCGCAGCGGGGCCGAGTTCGAGGTGGCCGACCTCGCCGACCTCAGCGAGGGCGCTGGGCCGCTGTTCAAGATGCGCGAGGACCCGCGCGTCACGCGCGTCGGCCGGTTCCTGCGGCGGTACTCGATCGACGAGCTCCCGCAGCTCGTCAACGTGCTGCGCGGCGAGATGAGCCTCGTCGGGCCGCGCCCGCCGCTGCCGTCTGAGGTCACCGCGTACGGGGTCGCCGCCCAGCGTCGTCTGCTCGTCAAGCCCGGCCTGACCGGGCTGTGGCAGGTCGGGGGGAGGTCCGACCTGAGCTGGGACGAGAGCGTGCGGCTCGACGTCTACTACGTCGAGAACTGGACGCCGTTCGTCGACCTCCTGCTCATCGCGAAGACCGCTCGGGCGATCGTCGTGGGCGAGGGCGCGTACTAGCGTCCTCCTGACGTTCGCCGGGAGGCCACCTTCCGGACGGAACGGCGAAACCTCGACCCTCGAGGCTCGCCCGCAGCATGAGATCTGGCACGATGTCGCCCATGACGACCACCCCTGAGAAGACGGTCCGGCCCGAGCCGGGACGATCCTTCGTCGACCGCTACTTCAAGATCACCGAGCGAGGGTCCACCGTGGGCCGCGAGGTGCGTGGCGGGCTCGTCACGTTCTTCGCGATGTCCTACATCATCATCCTCAACCCGCTGATCCTCGGCGGCGTGCCCGACATGAACGGCGAGACGCTCGGCGGACCCGACGGCATGGCCAAGATCGCCGCCGTCACCGCCCTCGTCGCGGGGCTGCTGACGATCGCGATGGGTGTCGTCGCGAACTTCCCGCTCGCGCTCGCCGCGGGCCTCGGCATCAACGCGCTCATCGCGTACCAGGTGGTGGGTGCCGGGAACGTCACCTGGGCGGACGCGATGGGCCTCGTGGTCATCGAGGGCATCATCATCCTGGTGCTCGTCCTGACCGGGTTCCGCGAGGCCGTGTTCCGGGCCGTGCCCGTCGAGCTCAAGACCGCGATCAGCGTCGGCATCGGCCTGTTCATCGCGTTCGTCGGGTTCGTCAACGGCGGCTTCGTGAGCCCCGGCGGCGGCACGCCGCTCGAGCTCGGCGCGAGCGGCTCGCTCGCGGGCTGGCCCGTGCTCGTGTTCGTGATCGGCCTCGCGCTCGCGATCGTGCTCTCGGTGCGCAAGGTGCGCGGCGCGCTCCTCATCGCGATCGCCGCCGCGACCGTGCTCGCGGTGATCCTCGAGAGCACGCTCTCGATCGGCACGAGCAGCGAGGACAACCCGACCGGCTGGCACCTCAACGCGCCCGCCGTGCCCGACTCGCTCGTCGCCGTGCCCGACTTCTCGCTCCTGGGACAGTTCTCGCTGCTCGGCTCGTTCGAGCGGATCGGCGCCGTCGCCGTCGTCCTGCTCGTCTTCTCGCTGCTGCTCGCCGACTTCTTCGACACGATGGGCACCATGGTCGCCGTCGGCGGCGAGGCCGGGCTGCTCGACGAGGAGGGCAACCCGCCCAACACGCGCCGCATCCTCGTCGTCGACTCGGTCGCCGCCATCGCGGGCGGTGCCGCGAGCGTGTCGTCCAACACGAGCTACGTCGAGTCCGCGACCGGCGTCGGCGAGGGCGCGCGCACCGGTCTCGCGTCCGTCGTGACGGGGTGCGCGTTCCTGCTCTCGACGTTCCTCGCGCCGCTCGTCGGGCTCGTGCCCGAGGAGGCCGCGACGCCCGCGCTCGTGTTCGTCGGGTTCCTCATGATGACGCAGGTCACCGGCATCCGGTGGACCGACTGGGAGATCGCGATCCCCGCGTTCCTCACGATCGTGCTCATGCCGTTCACGTACTCGATCTCGGTCGGGCTCGGCGCCGGCTTCATCGCGTTCGTCCTCATCAAGGTCGCCGTCGGCAAGGCGCGTGCGATCCACCCGCTGATGTGGCTCGCCGCCGCCATGTTCGTCGTCTACTTCACGATCGGCCCGATCGAGAACCTGCTCGGCGTCAACCTCTGACATGCCCGTCTTCTACCGCCTGCGCAACACGCTGCAGCGCTACGACTGGGGCTCGACGACGGCGCTCCAGGGCCTGCTCGGCCTGCCCGTCGACGGCGAGCCCGCGGCCGAGCTGTGGATGGGTGCGCACCCCAAGGGCCCGTCGTACGCGGTGCCCGAGGGGGGCGGGGAGGGCGTGTGCCTCGAACGGCTCGTGCGATCGGCGCCCGAGGCGCTGCTCGGGGCGCGGGCCGTCGAGGAGTTCGGGCCCCGGCTGCCGTACCTGCTCAAGCTCCTCGCGGCCGACAAGGCGCTCTCGCTCCAGGTGCACCCGCAACCGCACCGGGCCCGTGCCGGGTTCAACGCCGAGAACCGGCGCGGGCTCGCGCTCGACGCCCCCGGACGCAGCTTCCTCGACGACCAGCACAAGCCCGAGATGGTCGTCGCGATCACCCGGTTCGAGGGCCTGTCGGGCTTCCGGCGGCCGCGACGCATCCTCGAGCTCCTCGACGGGCTCTCGGGCGAGCTCGTCGGGCGCATGCGCGCGGCGCTCTCGGCCCGCACCACGACCGACGGCGTGCGCGAGGCGTTCACCCTCGTGGTGCACGCCCGCACCCTGCCGGACGTCGCCGCCGACCTCGACCGGACCGTGGCCGACCTGCGGGCGCGCATCGCCGTCGGGACGGCCTCGCCGCGCGCCGACGAGACGGCGGTCGCGCTCTCTGAGCAGCACCCCGGCGACCCGGGCGCACTCGTGTCGCTCATGCTCAACCGCGTCACCCTCGAGCCGGGGGAGTCGATGTACGTCCCGGCCGGGCACGTGCACGCCTACCTGAGCGGGTGCGCGGTCGAGATCATGGCGAGCTCGGACAACGTGCTGCGCGCCGGCCTCACGACCAAGCGCGTCGACGTCGACGCGCTGCTCGAGTGCGCGACGTTCGCCCCGGGCCCCGCCGCCCGCCCCCGGCGCGTGCCCGCCGGCGGGGGGCTGGTCGACCACCACGCGCCCATCCGGGAGTTCCGGCTCACGTACGGTCGGCCCGGGGAGTCGCGGTCCGTCGCGCTCGCCCCGGCCGGGCCGCGCATCGCGGTGGTCGTCGAGGGCACGGTCGTCCTGCGCGCCCGCGACCAGGAGATCGTGCTGCGAGCGGGTGAATCTGCCTTCGTCCCGCACGAGGCGGGAGGCCTCGCGGCGCGCGGGGCCGGACTTCTCGCGCTCTCCCAGTTGCCGTGACGTAGGTCACCGGCCAGCATCGACCCAGGGACCGTCGTCCGAGGCATGCGACGTGCGCGTGCGGCGCCCCTCCCTGTCGTCGACGCGGCAGGTGATCGCGCTCATGGCAGGCGGGTCGATGGCGGAGCTCCTCGGTGGGACGCGGCGTGCGCTGTGGCACCTGCGCGCGGGCGGTCTCGCACAGCTGCGTGCGCACAGGCTGCGGCGCTCCGCGGGAGGAGGACCGGGGCAGGCCCCGGTGCGCGTCGGGCGGTCGTCGCGCGGCACGACCGTGCACGTCGACCCGTGGCCCGTCCCGGCGGTCGTGCCCGTGCGCGACGTGCGCGTCGGGGTGATCCTCGACGACTTCTCACGACTGGCCCTGGCGCCCGAGTGGGAGCAGGTGCTGCTCGACCCGTCGACGGGCGTGCGCGTGCTCGACGACGAGCCGATCGACCTGCTGTTCGTCGAGTCGGCCTGGAACGGCAACGGCGGTGCGTGGCAGTACCACCTGACGGGCCCGACGGCTCCCCGCCCCGCGCTCGTCGACCTCGTCGAGGCCTGTCGCGCGCGCGGCATCCCGACGGTGTTCTGGAACAAGGAGGATCCGGTCCACTTCGAGGACTTCCTCGACACCGCGCGCCTCTTCGACCGCGTCTGCACGACCGACGGCGACATGATCCCCGGGTACCGCGCGGCCCTCGGGCACGACCGCGTAGAGCTGCTGCCGTTCGCCGCGCAGCCCACGATCCACAACCCGGTCCGGTCGCACGGGCACGGCCCGCAGCGCGACGTCGCGTTCGGCGGGACCTACTTCGCCCACAAGTACCCGGAGCGGCGCGAGCAGATGGACGTGCTGCTCGGCGGGGCGCTCGACGCGTCGGCGCACATGGAGCACGGGCTCGAGATCTTCTCCCGGTTCGCCGGCCGCGACGAGCGGTACCAGTTCCCGCCGCCCCTGGACGAGCGCGTCGTCGGCTCGCTCGACTACGAGCAGATGCTTACCGCGTACCGCGAGTACAAGGTGTTCCTCAACGTCAACTCGATCGTCGGCTCGCCCACCATGTGCGCGCGCCGCGTGCTCGAGATCAGCGCGTGCGGCACGCCCGTGGTGACGACGCCCAGCCCCGCGATCAGCGCGCTCTTCGAGCCCGACGAGGTCTTCGTCGTCCACGACCGCGAGGAGGCCGCGCACACCGTGCGCGCGCTCGTCGGCTCGGCCGAGCTGCGTGACCGCGCGACGCACCGGGCACGTCGCCGCATCTGGCGCGAGCACACCTACGGTGCGCGCGTGCAACGCGTGCTGCACGACGTGGGCCTCGCGACGACCTCGACCCTGCCGCGGCCCCGCGTCACGGCCCTGGTCTCGACCTGCCGACCGCACCGGCTCGACGACGTCGTCGCGACCGTCGCCGCGCAGCGCGACGTCGACGTGCAGCTCGCGGTGCTCGCGCACGGGTTCGAGGTCGACGCAGACGAGCTCCGCCGCAGCGCCAAGGAGGCCGGGATCGACGACGTGCTCGTGCTGCACGCCGACGCCGACGTCCCGCTCGGCGAGTGCCTCAACCGCCTCGTCCGGGCGGCCGACGGCGACGTCGTCGCCAAGATGGACGACGACGACCTGTACGGCCCGTACTACCTCTCGGACCAGCTCGACGCGCTCGCGTACAGCGGGGCGGACGTCGTCGGCAAGCAGGCGCGTTACGTGTACGTCGAACGCCAGGACGTGACGCTGCTGCGCTCCGCGGATCGCGAGCACCGGTTCACCGACCTCGTCGCCGGGCCGACGATCGTCGCGCGGCGTGACCTGGTGGGCGACCGGCCCTTCGCGGCGCTGCGCACCGGGGAGGACACCGCGTTCCTCAGGGGCGTCGTCGCCGACGGCGGGACGGTCTTCAGCGCCGACCGTTTCGGGTTCGCCCAAGTCAGGAGCGCGGACGGCGGGCACACCTGGGACGTGGACGACGCGGCGCTGCTCGCCGAGGGGCGTGTCGTGCACCTGGGACCCCCCGTCGCGCAGGTCGCACTGTGACCGACGAGCAGGCGGGCGTGGGCACCGTGGCCGTGGTGGGCCTCGGGTACATCGGGCTGCCCACCGCCGCGATCCTCGCGTCGAAGGACGTCAAGGTCGTCGGCGTCGACGTCAACGAGCGGACCGTGGCGGCGGTCAACCGCGGCGACGTGCCGTTCGTGGAGCCGGAGCTCGCCACCTACGTGGCGGGCGCGGTCGCGCACGGCCACCTCCGTGCGTCCTGCGTCCCGGAGCCCGCGGACGCGTTCATCATCGCCGTCCCGACGCCGTTCACGGCACGGCGCACGGCCGATCTCAGCCACGTCGAGGCCGCGGCCCGCTCGATCGCACCGCACCTCAACGGGGGCGAGCTCGTGATCCTCGAGTCGACCGCGCCGCCCCGCACGACCGCCCGGATGGCCGAGTGGATCCTCGACGAGCGTCCTGACCTCAGCGTCGACGGCAGCGGCGGCCGACCCGTCATCCACGTCGCGCACTGCCCGGAGCGCGTGATGCCCGGGAACGTGATGGTGGAGCTCATGACCAACGACCGGGTCGTCGGCGGGCTGACCCCGCGCGCGTCCGTGCGGGCCAGCGACCTCTACCGGATCTTCTGCCGCGGCACGATCGTGCAGACCGACGCCGTGACGGCCGAGATGACGAAGCTCGCCGAGAACACGTTCCGCGACGTCAACATCGCGTTCGCGAACGAGCTCGCGGCGATCTGCGAGGTCGTCGGCGTCGACGCGCGCGAGCTCATCGCCCTCGCGAACCACCATCCCCGCGTGGACATCCTGCAACCGGGACCGGGTGTGGGAGGGCACTGCGTCGCGGTCGACCCGTGGTTCCTCATCGACGCCGCCCCCGAGGCGGCGCAGCTCGCGCAGCGGGCGCGCCGGATCAACGCCGCGCGTCCTGCAGCCGTCGCCCGGCAGCTGCTCGAACGCGTCGAGGGGACATCGAGCCCCCGGGTCGTGGTCCTCGGGCTGGCCTTCAAGCCGAACGTCGACGACGTCCGGGAGTCGCCCGCCGTCGAGGTCGTCCACCGGATCGCCGAGCACCGGCCCGACGCCCACGTGAGCGTGGTGGACCCGCACGTGCACGACCTCCCGCCCGCGCTCGCCGCGCTCGAGAACGTCGAGCTGCGCGAGGTGTCGTCCGCGACGGCGGTCGCCGACCTGCACGTGCTGCTCGTCAACCACGACGCCCTCGGGCCCGCCGTGCGGGTGCTCGGGCGGCGTCCGACCTTCGTCGACGTCTGTGGCGGGACACCACCGCGTCGACGAGGACACGCATGAGGGCCGGCACGCGCCGCGGTGCCGTGGCGATCGTGGCGGCGCTGCTCGCGCTGCTCGTCGCGCTCGACCACGACGCCGCGTGGGTCCCGGCCCTGGTCGTCGGGCTCCTGGTCGTCGGCCTCGGGCTCGGGCTCGAGGCCGTCCTCCTCGGACGCCGTGCAGGACGCCGGCAGGCGGAGCTCGCGGCCAGGATCGCGCACAACCACGAGCGCGCCTCGGTGTGGAACCACCACCTCGAGCGTGCGCTCGGCATCGACCGGGACGCGGTCGTGCCGGAGCCCGCCCCCGCCCCGGACTCCGCTGCGACCGGGCCCGACCGGTGGGACGACGCCCCGGGCGTCGTCCCGGGGCGCACGAGCATCGTGATCGAGGCCCAGGGCCCTGCCGACGGCGTCCTGCGGGCCCTGGCCGGCGTCGCGGCGTCCGACACCGTGCCCGGCCGGACCACCGAGGTCGTCGTCGTGCACCGCACCGTGGCCGAGCCCGACCGGGCGCGCGCACGGGCCGCGGTCGGGGAGACGGGCGGGACCTACCTGCCGCTCCCCGACGGCACGCCCTGGGATGTCGCCGTCGACGCCGGGATCCTGCGTGCGTCGGGCGACGTCGTCGTCCTCCTGCGCGGCGGCGGCGTGCTGCGCGGCGGGGCGCTCGCGTCCCTGGTGCGCGCGCTCGACGACGCGGACGTCCGCGCGGCGCAGGCGCTCGCCGTCGACCACGACGAGCGGATCCTGGCAGCGGGTCTCGTGCAGGTCGACCGCCGCGCCCTGCCCGTCCGGCTGCTCGCCGGCCTCTCCCCGGACGACGCCCGCGGGCTCGACGGCGCGCGCCCTGCGGCCGTGTCCTCGGTCGCATCCGCGTGGAGGACGAGCGAGCTGCGGGCCCTGCGGGGGTTCCGGGCCAAGGAGTCGCACGCCAGGCACCCGGACGACGCCGACGTCGACCTGTGCCGTCGCGCGCGAGAGACGTTCGGTGGCTCCGTGCTCGTGCTGCCCGCGGCCCGTGCCAGCGTGCCTCCCGAGCGGCCGTCAGCGGGGGGACCCGGCAGGGACGTGCGAGCCCCGTCGGAGGTCCGCGGCGTGCACGAGCTCGACGCGCTCCTCGACCGGTGCGGGTTCGTCGCCGCACACCTCGACCCGGGGGACGGACGGTCCGGGCCGTCGCCGGTGCTCGTGCGTGCGCCCGCCCGGCCCCGGCGGTGGGGCGTCGTCGTCGCGAGCACCCCCGGCTCGGCCGGGGACACGTGGGGCGACACGCACGTCGGGGAGTCGCTGCGTCGCGCGCTCGTCGCCCAGGGTGACGAGGCGGTCGTGCACCGGGCCGCGGCCGCCGCCTCGGGCGCGCCGCGGTTCGACGACGTCGTCCTCGTCGTCCGGGGCACGCGCCGCGTCCGACCGGTCCCGGGACGGATCAACGTCCTGTGGGTCATCAGCCACCCGGAGGACGTCACGCCCGACGAGGTCGCGGAGTTCGACCTGGTGCTCGCGGCCTCCGAGTCGTGGAGCGCGCGCACCTCGCGCGCGACCGGGCGGGAGGTCCACGTCATGCACCAGGCCACCGACGCGTCGGTCTTCGGCACGGACGTCCCTCCGGTGCCGAGCGACCTGCCGATCTTCGTCGGCGGTGCGCACGTCGGGCGGGAGCGACCGGTCGTGGACGTCGCCGAGCGCGCGGGGGTGCGGATCGCCGTCCACGGCGAGGGCTGGACCGCGGGCCGAGGACGGCTCGCGGTGCACGGCCCCTACATACCGAACCACGAGCTCTGCGCCCGGTACCGCGGGGCGCCGCTCGTGCTTGCCGACCACTGGAGCTCGATGGCGAGGGAGGGTTTCGTGCAGAACAGGGTGTTCGACGCGTTGGCGTCGGGGGCGAGGGTCGTCTCCGACCCCGTGGTCGGGATGCGCGACCTGCTGGGCGACGCGGTGCGGACGTACGACTCCCCGGGCGAGTTCGCGCGCCTCTGCGACCCGGCCGGGGCAGACCTGTTCGGCTCGCTCGAGCAGCGCGAGGAGGTCGCGCGATGGGTGCGCCGGGAGCACTCGTTCGACGCGCGTGCGCGCCGGCTCATGTCGCTCGTCGACGCGACCGAGGAGGTCGCGTCGTGGCGCTGATCATCGCGGGCTTCCATCGCAGCGGCACCTCGGCGCTCGCGCAGATGCTGCACACGGCCGGTCTGTTCGTCGGGGACCGCCTGCTCGGCGCGATGCCCTCGAACCCCTACGGCCACTTCGAGGACCGTGACTTCCTCGACCTCCACCGCCAGATCCTGGGAGCTCACGGTGGCGACTGGCAGTGGGTCGAGCCGCACCCGTTCCACGTCGCGCCCGACCACTGGAGGGCCATGCGTGCGCTGGCCCGCAAGCGCGAGATCCACCACGAGCGCTGGGGCTTCAAGGACCCGAGGGCCTGCTTCTTCCTCGGCCACTGGAAGTACCTGCTGCCCGACGCGAAGACGGTCGCGATCTACCGGGACCCCGCGGACTGCGTCCGGTCCATGGAGGTCCGGCACGCGCGAGCGATCCTCACCGCCGAGGGCAACGCGGCAGCGCACCGGCGGTTCTTCGAGGAACCGGACCACGGCCTCCGGCTGTGGGCGACCTACAACCGTCGTCTCGTCTCCTTCGTGGAGGCGCACCTCGAGGACTGCCTCGTGATCCCGTTCTCGGCGCTCGGGCGCGGGGCGCCGGTGGTCGAGATGGTGAACGAACGTCTCGGGACCGGTCTGGTGCCGCAGGCGGGCGCAGGGACGTTCGACGCCGCGGCGACGTCGCAGCGCGACGCCCCGCAACGAGTGTTCGACGGTGCGGTGGCCGACGAGGTGCGCGAGGTCTGGTCCGCGCTCGAGTCGCTCGCCGCACGGACCAGCCCGACGGAGACGAGGAGCCTGCATGCGTGACCTGAGCCCGACCACCGACAAGGACGCCGCGAGCCTCGCGATGGAGAACGAGCTGCTGCGGTACGAGACGCTGCACCTGCGGGCCCGGCTGGCCGGGGTCGAGCGCCGGCTCGTCGCCGCGAACCAGGAGCTCCGGAGGGTGAGCGCCGCCCCCGCCCCGGGCAGGGCGACCGCCGTGGCGGCCCCCGGTCCCGCTGCCGCACCTCAGGTCGACAGGTCGCGCAACGACCTCGTCTGGCTGCTGCGTCGCCTCGACGGGTCGGCGGGACGGTGGGTCGTGCGCCGGTTCTCCGGCTTCCGCGACCTCAAGGCGCGCTATCTCGAGGAGACGCCGTGACCGCGACCGCGCCCGGGCGCGAGACCGACTTCGTCTGGCGAGGCCGGTTCGCGTCGCTCGTCGAGGGCTACGACGGGTGGAGGATCCCGCGGATCGACGTCGAGGAGGAGCTCGACCGGGCGCAACGGGTCGTCGTGGTGGACCCGTTGTCGTTCCCCTGGGACGCGCTGCGCCCGCGGCACGAGCGCAAGCCGCTCGTGATCTGCATCGACGACGACGACGTCGCGGAGGTCGTGGACGCCGTGATCGGCGCCGGCGGGCTCGCGAGCAGGATCACGCCCTTCGACACGGTCCTCAGGGACCGCGCCGAGCTCCCCGACGCCCTCGCGGCGCCCGCCCCGGCGCCCTTCGGCAAGGACCAGTTCCTCGTCCTCGTGGAGCACCTGGCCACCGAGCTCGACGTGGTCGGGCGGACGTTCGGGCTGGAGG
The DNA here is from genome assembly GCF_002797595.1 of Sediminihabitans luteus. Lineage (GTDB taxonomy): Bacteria > Actinomycetota > Actinomycetes > Actinomycetales > Cellulomonadaceae > Paraoerskovia > Paraoerskovia lutea. The sequence continues at coordinate 56,680 of NZ_PGFE01000003.1, read as the reverse complement.
CTCCGCTGGTCAGCGTGCACGGGACCTCGACGCGCCCGTTCGAGGGCTGGCTCGAGGCGCGCGCGACCGCCCGCCGTGCGGAGCCCGGCGCGCACGGCTGCGCGCACGCGGCGGTCGTGCTGCTCCTCGACGACGCACCCACCGAGACCGCCGACGTGCGCGCCGCGATCGACGAGGCGATGCGTGCGCTGACCCCGGGCGGCAGCCTCGTCGTGGTCGGCGACGTGGTGACGGCGCCGGGTGGCCCGGCCCGGCCGTGGCTGTCCGAGCTCTGCACGGTCGTCGACGCCGCGGCCGGTGGTGCGGTCTCGGTCGAGGAGATCCGTGCCGTGCGCTGGCCGGGGGAGATCCTCACGCGCGGCGTGCTCCTGAGGTACCACGCACTCGTTCTCTCGGACGACGGAGGGACCGCATGAGGGTCGTGGTGTTCTCGAACGACGTGGTGCCGGGCATGGCGATGCCCGTGGCCGCACCCGGGCTGCGCGCGTGGGGCCTCGCGCAGGGTCTGCGTGCGCACGGGCACGACGTCACCCTCGTGGTCGACGACCGGGTCGTCGCACGCGTGTGGCGTCGAGGGGTGCCTCCCGCGACGCCGCGCGGCACCGTCGTCCTGTCGCCCCAGGACCTGCAGACGTACGCGAACGCGCACCGCGCCGACGCGCTGGTCGTGACGAACTCGAACCCGGTCCGCTGGCTCGACGACGGACTGCGCGCGCGTCTCGTGTACGACTTCTTCGCACCCAAGGTGCTCGAGTTCGAGGAGAAGATGCCGACCCTCCCGCCCTCGGTCGCGCGCCGTCAGCGTGAGGGGCTGGTCCGCCAGAAGATCGACGGGCTGCGCAGGTGCGACGCCGTCGTCGTCAACGGCGCCAAGAAGCTGCCTTACGTCCAGTCGTGGCTCGAGCGCGCCGGCGTGCCCGGCACCCCGACCGCGCTGGCGACCATGGCGCTCCCGCTGCACCCACCACGACGCCGCACGGAGGGCCCGGTCGAGCTCGTCGTCTCGGGCTACCTCCAGCCGTGGTCGCGGCCCGGGGCGTGGGTGGAGGCGGTGCTTCCGCTGCTCGACGCCGGCACGGCGCGCCTGCACCTCATGGTCGCGCACCACTGGGGCGCGACCGAGGTCGGCGCCCTGCCGGACTCGCTCGCGCGGCTCGCGGCGCACCCGGCGACGACCCAGCACGGGACGATGGACTTCCGGGAGTTCCGGGGCCTGCTCGCGGGGTGCGACGTCAGCATCGACGTCTTCGCGCGAAACCCGGAGCGCGAGCTCGCGATGGTGACCCGGTCCGTCGTCGCGCTGTCGTGCGGCGTCCCCGTGATGCACGTGCCGTTCACGGAGGTGAGTCCGATGATCGAGGCCTACGGTGCCGGGTGGCTGGTCGACGAGGACGACGTCGAGGCGGTCGGGTCGGCGCTCGGCGCGGTGGTGCGGGACAGGGGAGAGCTCGTGCGCCGGCAGGACGGCGCCCAGGCTCTCGCCCAGGACCTCGTCGACGCGCGCGAGGCGACGCGAGCGATGTCGTCGCTGCTCGAGGAGGTGTGCCGGTGACGACCCCGACCCTGCACTTCATGACCCCGACGTACCGTCCGGCCGGCGGCGTGGTCAAGCTCATGGACTACGTCAACCACGCGCTCGCGGGCGGGTATGGCGCGGCCGTCTACTGCGCGGCACCCCGACGGGCGGACGAGCCGCTGTTCGAGATCGAGAGGTTCCGCGGGCTTCGTGACTCGGACGACGTGGCGTTCCTCCCCGAGTCGCAGCTGCAGGTGGGCGACGACGACCTCGTGGTCATCTCGCTGCCCGTGCACTACCCGCTCGCGCTCGCGGGGCTGCGGCCGTGGATGTCGCCCGACCGGATCGTGCACATCGTCCAGGGGGTGCGCCACGCCAACCCGCGCTGGCTCGGCGGAGGGCCGCTGCGGACGCTCTCGCGGCCGGCGTCGCGGATCTCGATCAACGAGATCGTGGCCGGTGTGATCGCGCCGTACCTCGATCCCCGTGGACTCCACCGCACCATCAACCTCGGCCACGAGGTCGGCTACTTCGCGCACCCGGGTCGGGAGGTGCACGACGGGCCCCTGCGCGTCGCGTACACGACCTGGAAGTCGGAGATCGGCGACAAGGTCGCGCACGACCTACGGGACGACGCGCGCTTCGAGCTGCGTGCCGTGCGGGAGCAGACCTCGTGGGAAGGGCTCAGGACTATCTACCGGTGGGCCGACGTCTTCCTCAGCACCCCCGGACCCGAGGAGGGCTTCTACCTCCCCGGCCTCGAGGCGATGGCCGCGGGGGCCGTCGTCGTCACGCCCGACGTCGGGGGCAACATGGCGTACTGCGTGCCTGACGTCAACTGCCTCCTGGTCGGGTACGAGGACGTGGCGGGCTACGTGACCGCGCTGCGCCGCGTCGAGGCCGACCGGACGGGCCTGGCCCGTGCCCTGCGCGAGCAGGGGCTGCTGACGTGCGAGGCGTTCGACCTCGGGTCCGAGGGCGAGCTCTTCCGCGAGTTCGTCGCGCAGGTGCGCGAACGTGCCGCGGACCGCGAGGGGCGGCCGTCGCCGTCGAGGCCCGCGCACGACCGCACGACGACGGGGCCGTCGGCCCTGACGACCGACGTACCGGAAGGATCGCGATGACGACGAGTCTCGAGGGCAAGACCTTCGTGCTGGGGGTCGGGGCCCAGAAGGCAGGGACGACCTGGCTCTACGACCACCTCGACAGGACGCCGGGCATCGAGCTGTCACCGATCAAGGAGCTGCACTTCTTCGACACGTGGTACCTGGGCGGCCCGCAGGCGATGAAGGAGCTGCGCCAGCGCAGCCGCGCCGAGGGCGGGCGGATCGCGCACAACTACTCGGCCGAGAAGGCGGCACGGCTGCTCGCCATCCTCGACCGTTCGCTCATGCTCGACTTCGACCGGTACTTCGCGCACTTCGAGCGGATCGGCGACCCGTCGTCGCCGTTCGTCGGGGAGATCACGCCGGCGTACGCGCTCCTGTCGGCGGAGAACTTCGGCGAGATCAAGCGGGCCTGCAACGACCGGGGGATGCAGGTCAAGGTCGTGTTCCTCATGCGTGAGCCCGTGGACCGCATGCGGTCGGCGGCGCGGATGACCGTGGCGACGAAAGGGGCGGAGTCGTTCGAGGACACGTACCGGCGTCTGCTGTCGATGCGCCCGCACGTCGACCGCGGCCGCTACGAGAAGCAGGTGCCGGCGCTCCGGGAGGTCTTCGGCGACGACCTGTACGTCACCTTCTACGAGACCTTCTTCGGCGGAGGGACCGCGGAGTTCGACCGGCTGGTCGACTTCCTGGGCGTCGAGCGGGTCGCTCCGGACCTGGCGCACCGGGTGCACACCTACGCGATGGAGGCGCGCGACCTGCCTGCCGAGCTCGTCCGGCAGGCCGCCGAGACGTACGCCCCGACCTTCGCGTTCGTCGACGCGGAGTTCGGCGACCAGGTCCCGGCGGCGTGGGCGGCGCGTGGTGGGGCCGGACGTGGACGTCGCCGGGCGGCGACGGTCGGCGGCTGACGCAGCGTCAGGAGCGGGCGACGACGATCCCCGCGCCGACGGTCCTGTTCGTGGACTCGTCGACGAGGATGAAGGATCCGGTCGTCGTGTTCTGCGTGTAGGGGTCGGTCAGCACGGGGCGGGTCGTGCGGAGCCGGACGCGGCCGATCTCGTTGAGCCCGAGCGAGTTCGCCGCCTCGTCGCGGCGCAGCGTGCTGACGTCGATCCGGTAGTCGACCTCCTTGACGACCGTGCGGACCCACTGCGTGGTGTGCTTGAGCGCGTAACGCCCGCCCGGCGAGAGCGACGCGCGGTCGTCGAGCCAGCAGACCTCGGCGTCGACGTCCTGCACCACGTCGGGCTGGTTGTGCGGCCGGCAGAGCATGTCCCCGCGGGACACGTCCAGGTCGTCCTCGAGCTGCACGGTCACCGCCATCGGCGGTATCGCCTCCTCGACCGGCCCGTCCGCCGTCGTGATCGCCGAGATGGTCGACTCGAGTCCCGACGGCAGCACGACGACCGGGTCCCCGGCGCGGAGGATCCCGCTCGCGACGGTCCCCGCGTACCCGCGGAAGTCCCTGTGCTCGTGCTGGTGCGGCCGGATCACGTACTGCACCGGGAAGCGCACGTCGACGAGGTTCCGGTCGCTCGCCACGTGGAGCCGCTCGAGGTGGCTCAGGAGCGTGGGGCCGTCGTACCAGGTCATCGACGCGCTCCGGTCGACGACGTTGTCGCCGAGCAGCGCGGAGATCGGGACGAACGTGAGATCGGTGATGCGCAGCCGCGCCGCGAACTCGGTGAACTCCTCCTGGATGGCGCGGAACACGCTCTCGTCGTAGTCGACGAGGTCCATCTTGTTGACGCACAGGACGAGGTGCGGCACCCCCAGGAGGCTCGCCAGGAACGCGTGCCGTCGGCTCTGCTCAAGGAGGCCCTTGCGGGCGTCGACGAGGATCAGCGCGACGTCCGCGGTCGAGGCGCCCGTGACCATGTTGCGGGTGTACTGCACGTGCCCCGGGGTGTCCGCCAGGATGAACTTGCGCCGCGGGGTCGTGAAGTACCGGTAGGCGACGTCGATCGTGATGCCCTGCTCGCGCTCGGCCCGCAGCCCGTCGGTGAGCAGCGCGAGGTCCGTGTAGTCGTTGCCCCGTGCGGCGCTGATGCGCTCGACGGACTCGATCTGGTCCTCGAAGACCGTCTTCGAGTCGTACAGCAGCCGCCCGATCAGCGTGCTCTTGCCGTCGTCGACCGAACCGGCGGTCGCGATGCGCAGCAGGTCTGTGCTCATGCTCAGAAGTAGCCCTCTCGCTTGCGGTCCTCCATGGCGGACTCGCTCACCCTGTCGTCGCCGCGCGTCGCACCGCGCTCCGTGACACGGACGGCAGCGATCTCGGCCACGATCTCGGGCAGCGTGGCCGCCCGCGAGTCGACGGCGGCGGTCAGGTTCGCGTCGCCGAGCGTGCGGTACCTGACCCAACGCCGTTCGACGACGTGGCCGTCGAGGGCCGGGGTGAACTCGTTGACCTCGTAGAGCATGCCCCCGCGGCGGACGACGTCCCGCTCGGCAGCGAGGTAGAGCTCGGGCACGTCGATCCGTTCCCGGGCGATGTACGACCAGATGTCGAGCTCGGTCCAGTTGGACAGCGGGAAGACGCGGATGCTCTCCCCGGGGTGCACGCGACCGTTGTAGAGGTTCCACAACTCGGGTCGCTGGTTCTTGGGGTCCCACTGGCCGAAGTCGTCGCGGAACGAGAACACGCGCTCCTTGGCCCGCGCCTTCTCCTCGTCGCGCCTGCCCCCGCCGAACAGAGCGTCGAAGCCGTTCTTCTCGACCGCCTCGAGCAGCACCGGCGTCTGGATCCTGTTCCGCGAGCCGTGCGGCTCGTCATGGACGAGTCCGCGGTCGATCGCCTCCTGGACCGACGCGACGACCAGCTGGAGACCGAGACGCTCGACCCAGCGGTCCCGGCACGCGAGGACGGAGGGGAAGTTGAGACCGGTGTCGACGTGCATGACCGGGAACGGCACCCGCGCGGGCGCGAACGCCTTCGCCGCGAGGTGCAGCATGACGATGGAGTCCTTGCCGCCCGAGAAGAGCAGGCACGGGGCCTGCATCTCTGCGACGACCTCGCGGAAGATGTGCACGCTCTCGGCCTCGAGGACGTCGAGCTCGTCGAGGACCCGGCTCATGCGTGCACCGCTCCCGCGCCGGTGCGGCCGAGCTCCGCGTCGATCGCCGCGCGCAGGTCGTCGTGCACACCGGGCCTGCTCACCACGAGGTCGGGCAGCCAGGGGGAGGCGCGGTTGTACTCGAGAGGCGAGCCGTCGAGCCGGGTGCACACCATCCCGGCCGCACGTGCCACCGCGACGGGCGCGGCCGAGTCCCACTCGTACTGGCCCCCGGCGTGGACGTAGGCGTCGACCTCGCCGGTCACGACCGCCATGATCTTGACACCGGCCGAGCCCATCGCGACGAGCTCCCAGCCGTGCTCGTGCGCGAGCGACGTCGCGATCTCCGGGGGGCGCGTGCGGCTCACGGCGAGCCGTGGTGCCCCGGTGCGCGCGACCGCGGCACGCGGCGGGGACGCGGTGGTGTGCACGACGTCGCGCGCGGGCAGCGCCACGGCTCCGGCCACCAGACCGTGGTCACGGTGCCACAGCGCGACGTGCACGGCGAAGTCGGTGCGCCACGCGCCGTCCGCCGCCCGCTCGGCGAACTCGCGCGTCCCGTCGAGGGGGTCCACGATCCAGACGCGCTCCGCGTCGACCCGGGAGGGATCGTCGGGCGCCTCCTCCGAGAGCACGTGGTCGCCGGGCGAGAGGCGGTCGATCGTCGCGGACGCGGCACGCTGCGCCGCCGCGTCGCCGGCCGCGCGCAGCGCCGCGGGATCGTGCCGTCCTTCGGCCTCGGCCTGGCGGCGTAGCTCGAGCAGGGCCGCGCCCGCGGCGAGAGCCACGCGCTCGGCGCGGGAGGTGTCGACCGGTCGTTCAGCGAGCCACGGAGCCATGGATTCCTCGTCGAGGTCGTCGGCGGTGAGCAGTGCGACGCTAGCACCGAGTGGCGCACGTCACGACTGCAAGGGATCCTCGGGCAAGGAACCTTCAACGATCCGCCGCTCGCGCCGTCCGGCGCCGACCGGGAGGTGTGCTGGTGAGTCCGGAGACCATCGTCCTCGAGGACGACGACCTCGACCTGCTCGAGCTCGTGCGCGGGGGAGCGATCCCGTCGGAGGCGCTGTGCGCGGAGCTGCCCGACGGGAGCGTGCTGCTCGACTGCGAGGGCACGCCGGTCGCCGACGTCCACGACCGCAGGATGGTGCTGCGACGCGAGCTCACCCAGGGGCGGGGAGCGTGCTGGCAGGGGGCGTTCCGCCGGGCCGCGCCGGTCGAGCGGGCTCGGCTCGCGGGACGGGACGTCGTGGCGGTCGTGGTCGACGAGCTGCCGACCCGGAACGAGCAGGACGCCGTGGGCAAGCTCGCGACCGAGCGGGAGGTCGTCGTGGTCGTGCCCGCCGCCCGCGCGGAGCCGAGGCGCTCGGCAGCGCTCGTGCGTGCCGCGCAGGGCATGGCGCGGAGCCTCGGGTCGAGCGACGTGCTCGTGGTGCCGTGGCCGATCTCGGGTGCCGGACGTCATCTGCGGGGCGCCCCGACGCTCGAGGTCGCCCTCGGGGCCTTCGGCCTCGGGGTCGCCGTGCGGTCGAGCTCGATGCGCGACCAGGACGTCGAGGCCGCCGTCCGCTCGCTCGACGCCCGCCGGCGCGGGCTCGTCGACGACCTGTACCCGCCTGCGTCGGCGGTCGAGGTCGACGTCGTCGGGCCTCCGCCGCACCAGGGGACCGTGGTGCTCTTCACCGGGCTCTCCGGGTCCGGCAAGTCGACCGTCGCGCGGGCCCTCGTGGAGGCGCTCGGCGAGTCGGGCAGCACCGCGACGCTCCTCGACGGGGACGTCGTCCGGCGCTGCCTCTCGGGCGGTCTCGGCTTCGACCGCGCGGGCCGTGAGGAGAACCTCGCCCGGATCGGCTGGGTCGCCGCTCTCGTCTCGGAGCACGGCGGCATCGCGGTCGCCGCGCCGATCGCGCCGTTCGCCGAGAGCCGGGCCCGGATCCGGCAGGCCGCGCTCGAGCACGGACGTTTCGTCCTGGTCCACGTGAGCACACCGCTGGAGGAGTGCGAGAGGCGTGACCGGAAAGGGCTCTACGCCGCGGCGCGCCGCGGCGAGATCGCCGACTTCACGGGGATCTCCTCGCCCTACGACGTGCCTCAGGACGCCGACGTCGTCATCGACACCGTGGAGGTCGGCGTGGACGACGCGGTGCGGCAGGTCCTGGCGGTCGTCTCGGCACGCTAGGGGTCACGTGAGCATCGCGCGCGTCGCGGCGACGCAGCGCGCGGCGGCATGCCCGTCGCCGTAGGGGTTGGTCGCGCGGGCCATCGTGCCGTACGCGTCGTCGTCGGTGAGCAGCGTCGTGACCTCCGCGACGAGGCGGTCCTCGTCGGTGCCGACGAGCTTGACGGTGCCGGCGTCGACGGCCTCGGGCCGCTCGGTGTTCTCGCGCATCACCAGGACGGGCCTGCCGAGGCTCGGGGCCTCCTCCTGGACGCCGCCGGAGTCGGTGAGGATGACGTGGGAGAGGCCGAGCAGGCGCGTGAACTCGCCGTACGGGAGGGGCTCGGTCACGGTGACGTTCGCGAGGCCCTCGAGGTGGGGGAGCACGGCCTCGCGCACGATCGGGTTGCGGTGCGCGGGCAGCACGACCTCGACCTCGGGGAACGCGCGGGCGAGCCGCCCGAGCGCGCGACCGACGTCCTGCATCGAGTCGCCCCAGTTCTCGCGGCGGTGCGTCGTGACGAGCAGGATGCGCCGTCCCGAGGCGGCGAGCGTCTCGAGCACCGGGTCGCCGAACGGCAGCGCCTTCTCGACCGTGGCGAGGAGCGCGTCGATCACGGTGTTGCCGGTGACGACGATCGTCGCGGGGTCGACGCCCTCGGCGATCAGGTTGGCGCGACTCGTCGCGGTCGGCGCGAGGTGCAGTGCGGCGATGCGCGAGGTGATCTGCCGGTTGCCCTCCTCGGGGAACGGCGAGGTGATGTCGCCCGAGCGCAGGCCGGCCTCGACGTGCACCACGGGGATCTGGCGGTGGAACGCCGCGAGGGCCGCCGCGGTCGACGTGCTCGTGTCGCCCTGCACGATCACCGCGTCCGGGCGCTCCGCGACCAGCAGCGGGTCGAGGCGCTCGAGCACGCGCGCGACGATGGTCGAGAGCGTCGAGCCGTGCGCGAAGATGTCGAGGTCGTGGTCGGGGACGATCCCGAACACGTCGTTGACCTGGTCGAGCATCTCGCGGTGCTGGCCCGTCACCACGGTCACCGACGCCAAGTCGGGGCTCGCCTCGAGCGCCTGGATCACGGGGGCGACCTTGATGGCCTCGGGACGGGTGCCGTAGACGGTCATGATGCGGTGCACGTCAGATCTCCTCACGGGTGCGGGCCGTGACGCCCGCGGGCGTGCGGGGCCTCACGCGCGGGCGGGCGTGCCGTGCGATCCCCCGCGGGGCGGGGGTACGCAGGACGTGCACCGCGACCTCTTCGTGGGCCTGGCGCGCCGCGTCGATGATCTTCCGTGCCTGGTTCGGGCGGTTCTTCGCGAGCGCCCACGCGAACCGTCGGTAGCGCAGCGCGACGTCCGCCGCGGGGCCGTCGAGGACGACGCGCCCGTGCTCGAGCCAGAGCGCCCGGGTGCAGGTCTCCTCGATCGTCCGGGCCGCGTGGCTCACGAGGAAGACGGTGCCGGCGTCGCGACGCAGCGCCTCCATCCGGGCCTCGCTGCGTTCGCGGAACGCGGCGTCGCCCGTCGCGAGCGCCTCGTCGATGAGCAGGATGTGCGGGTTCGCGGCGGTCGCGATCGCGAACCGCAGGCGCGCCGCCATGCCGGAGGAGTACGACTTCATGGGGCGGCGGATCGCGTCCCCGAGGTCGGCGAGCTCCGCGACCTCGGGCACCGCGGCACGCGCGCGGTCCGGGTCCAGGCCCATCGCGAGGCATCCGAGCCGGATGTTCTGCGCCCCGGAGAGCTCGGGCTGCAGCGCGGCGTTGACGCCGATGAGCACGGGCTGGCTCGTCGCGAGCACACGCCCGCGGGACGGGCGCTCGAGACCTGCGACGACGCGCAGCAAGGTCGACTTGCCGGAGCCGTTCTGACCCACGATCCCGATCTGCTCACCGCCGTGGGCCACGAACGAGACGGAGCTGATCGCGCGCACGATCATCGAGGGGCCCCTGCCCACGAGCGCGCGCACGGTGCGCGCCGTGCGCCCGAGCCCCGCCTCGTCGGCGTCTGCGGTCACGTGGTAGCGCATGCTCAGGTCGTCGACGACGACCGTCGCGCTCTCGTCCACGAGGTCAGGCCAGGGCATAGGTGTCCTCCGCGCTCCAGAAGACGAGGTAGCCGACGGCGAGGAGCCCGAACGCCCATGCGGCGAGCACGGCCCAGGACCCTGGCGCGGGCGTCACGCCGTACAGCAGGACGTCCCGGGCGACGTCCAGGACGACGAACATGGGGTTGGCCTCCATGATGCGGACGACGGTCGGATGGTCCACGAACCGGTCGATCGAGAAGAACACGGCCGAGCCGTAGAGCCACAGGCGCATCGCGAACCGGATCAGCACCTTGACGTCGGGCACGGCGGCGGTCCACCGGGCGACCAGGAGAGCGAGGCCGGTGCACAGCACGACCTGCAGCGCGAAGACGAGGGGCAGGAGAAGCACGCGCCACGTCACCCGCTCGACCGGGGGCAGCGCCGCGACGAGCAGAACCATGGCCGTGAAGACCCAGGCCATGTTGAGGACCTCGCGGACCACGACCGCGACCGGCAGCGACGCGCGCGGGAACGAGAACGCGCGGATCATCGCCCGACCGCTCGTGATCGACTGGGCGCCGCCCGAGACGCACCGGCTCGTGAAGGAGAACAGGAAGACGCCCACCACGAGATAGCCCAGGAAGTTCTCGATCCCGCGGTGGGTCTCGAGCAGGAGGCCGAAGATCAGGTAGTACGTGACGCCGTCGAGCACGGGGCTCAGGACGAGCCAGGCCGTGCCGAGGATCGTCTGCCGGGTGCCGGCCGCGACTCGCGCCCGCGCCTCGGCGACCAGGAAGTGTCGACGTTGCCACAGGCGTCGTGTGTAGGTCGCGATCGGGGGCCGCGTGCCGACCGGCACGAGGTCTCCGCCCGCGACGAGCTCCTGCCGCGCGCGCGCCGCGGTCATGCGGCACCTCGGTGAGCGTCCTGGTCGCGCACCTGAGCGGCGAGGTGCGCGTAGACCGCGGGCGTGTAGTGGAACGGTGCCTCGTCCCAGCGGTGCGCCGGGTCGGCGCGAGGCGCTGCGACCGTGAGCGGGGAGCGGGGCAGGAACCTGCGGACCGCTGCCTCGTACGGGGCAGCGGCACGGTTGAACGCCGCGGCCGTCGTGCCGAAGCTCGCACGGGTCGGTGCGCCCGCAGTGTTGGTGGTCGCCCAGGGGACGAGGATCGGCTGGACCCGGTCGAGCAGCCCGCGGTCGCGCAGGGCGGCGACGAACCGGGGCAGCGCGCGGAGCCACTCCGCGAGGTGGTGGTCACCGCCGAACTCCCGGAGCGGCGCCGCGGCCGTGAGACGCGCGGGCGCGGTCGTCCCCAGCAGCTCGACCGACCGGGTCAGGTGCGTGCCGCCGGGGCCGCACCAGTGGCCGAGCCGTTCGTCGGTCAGGTCCCACAGCACCAGGTCGACGCGCCGGGCGGCGTCGATCCGGTCGAACAGGTCGGAGCGGGCGTCGCCGTCGAGCATGCGCTGCTGGAACCCCGAGTCGAACCGGGGGAGCCGCACGTCGAGCGTCCAGGCCGGAGACGTGGCCGACACGAGCGACTGGCGCGCGACGTAACCCGCGACGGTGTAGCGGGGACCGAGGTGCTCGACGACGTCGCGGCTCACGCAGCTGCCGTAGACGAACACGCGCACATCCCTCATGGGACCACCGTGCCCGTGCGTGCGGCCGTGCGCGCGCCAGGGCCGTAGACACCCTGGTACGTCCTCGCGGCGGCGGCCCAGGTTCGCGTCCGCGCGACGGCGAGACCCGCGTCGACGAGCGAGCCGGCGAGCGTCGGGTCGGTCAGCACGGCACCGAGCGACGCGGCCCAGGCTGCGACGTCCCCCGGCGGGACCAGCAGCCCGGCGCGCGCCCCGCCCTTCCCGGTCGCGACCTCGACCGACGCGGGGAGGTCGCTCAGGACGACGGGGCGTCCTGCCGCCATCGCCTCGACCGGCTTGAGGGGCGTCACGCGACGGGTCACCTCGTCGTCGCGCCGGGGCAGAGCGACGACGTCGAGCGCGGCGAGGGCGGTGCGCGCCGTCCGCGCGTCGACCCGACCGGGCAGCACGGCGTCGGCGTCCAGCCCGAGCCGCGCCGCGAGTCGTGCGAGCGCGGGGCGCGACACGCCGTCGCCCACGACGAGGGCGTCCACGGCGAGGCCTGAGCGCCGCAGCGCCGCGACCGCGTGCAGGGTCGTCTCGAGCCCCTCGTAGTCGACGAGGCTCCCGACGCTCCCGACGAGCATGCGGTCCGGGTCGAGCCCCAGCGCGGCGCGGGCGGCCCGCGGCGTCGGCACGTCGTCGGGCGCGACCTCGGCCACGCCGTTGGGGACGACGACGACGCGCGCGGCGTCGACGCCGCGCGCGACCAGCTCGTCGCGCAGCGTCCCGCTGATGGTGACGACGGCGTCGGCGCTCGCGGCGAGCTCGGTCTCCTTGTCCCGCACGAGGTGGTACCGCGCGGACCGGGAAGCTGCCGATCGCGCCTCGGCGGTCGGGTGCGACGCGACCCAGGTCTCCTCGGGCAGCCCGCGCACCTCGTGGACCCAGCGCAGGCCGAGCGTCCGTGCGGCGTGGCGGGCGGCCGTCCCGGTGCCCCAGGGGGTGGTCGAGTGCACGACCTCCGCCCCGAGGCCCGCCGCGAGGTCCGTGAGCATCTCGGCGGCGTCGGCGGCCCGGGCACGGTGGTCGGCCGGGAGCGACCGGGGCAGGAGACGGTGGTAGTGGATCCCGTCCACGGTGTCGCGTGCGGGGGCGAGGGGGACACCGACCGTCACGGGGTAGGCGGACCGTGTCACGGCGGCCACGTCGAGGCCCGCCGCGGTCTGGGCACGCAGGATCGCGTGAGAACGCACGGTGTAGCCGTTGCGGGTACGGGGCAGCGACGCCGTGAGGTGGTGCAGGACGACACCTGGCACGCTCGCGGGTCGTGGCGCGGGCTGCGGGCACGGGCTCGGCGCGAGGAGGGCGACCTGCTCGAGCGCTCGTGCGCGCACACGCGCCCCGGCCCGGGTGAGCGTGCGGGCGTCGCGGACCGCGTCGACGTCGCCCAGGGACCACTGCGCCCGCAGGCGCGGCGCCTCGGTCGCGGGATCGTCCGCCGCAGCGGGGCCGAGCAGCGTCGCCGGCCGCCCGGCGGCCGCCGCGACCTCGGCGGCGGTGCGCCGCAGCACGCCTGGCCCACGGTCCGCAGCCCGCGCGGCGAGCGTGGCCGCGCGGGGGTCGTCGCCCGCGAGGTGCGCGGCGAGCGCACGGAGGGCGACAGGGCAGGGGCGGTGGTCGAGCACGCCCGCGAGGAGAAGGCGTGTGCGCAGCGGCGCACGCCGGGCAGCCTGGAGCGCGAGCCAGAACGGGTCCTCGGCCAGGGTGCGGAGCCCGAACTCGAGCACGAGGCGGGCCGAGGCGAGGCGTGCGTGCCTCATGCGAGCAGCTCGTCGAGCGTGCGCAGGTAGCGGGCGGCGAGCTGGTCGTCGCGCACGTGCGCGTCGACCCACGCGGCGGCGGCGGGCGAGACGACGGGAACCCGGACGCCGTCGGCGGTCCATGCTGCCCACAGGGCGGCGAGCGCGCGGTCGTCCCCGGGGGGGACGACCGCTCCCGCCCCGACCGCGGTCACGAGGTCGGCGGCCTCCCCGGCGACGCAGGCCGTGACGTGCACGCCCGCGGCCATGAGCTCGTAGAGCTTCGACGGGACCGTCCACTCGAGCGGCTCCCAGTCGCGCAGGCACACGAGCGCGGTGTCGGCCCACGCGTAGAGGCCGGCGACGTCCTGCGCGGCGAGCCGCGGCTCGAGCGAGACGGGGGCGTCGAGCTCGGTCGCGAGCCGACCGAGCCGGTCGACGTCGGCGCCCGCACCGACGATGCGGACCTCGATCGCGGTGCCCTCCCGCGCGAGCCGCGCGCTCGCACGGACGACCGCGTCGAGCCCCTGCGCCCGCCCGACGGTGCCGGCGTAGACGACGCGCAGCGCGCGTCCCGGCTGGTCGGACGCGGCGCGCCCGACGGTGCGGTACGCGGTGCCGTTGCGCACCACGACGGTGCGGCGTGCGCCCCGTGCGGCGGCGACCCCCGCGAACGTCTCGGTCGTGGTCACCAGCAGGTCGGCCCGTCGCTGCATGCGGGTGACCGCGAGGTGGACGAGGTGGGTCACCGTGCCACGCAGGCCGGTGCGTCGGGTCCCGGTGCCCGCGAGCACCTTGGACGGTCCGAGCAGGTCGGGCCAGGCGTCGCGCATCTCGACGACGAACCGCGCCCGCGCGGACCGGGCGAGCGCCCAGGCCGCGAACATCGACGGGATCCCCGGGACCGTGCCGATGACCACGTCGTGGCGCATCCCCTGCCGGTGCAGGCGCAGGCCCAGGAGCACCGAGCTCCAGGCGGCGACGGCCTGGTCCAGGACGCGCGTACGCAGTCGTGCGTCGTGCCGCCGGAACGCCGTGCGCACGACCGTCTCCCCGTGCGGACCGGTCGTCCGGCTGCCCGCGCGCGGGACGGCGGCGCCGGGCTCCGGGGTGCCGGTGGGGTAGTGGGGCGGAGGAGCGAGCACGGTGACCCGGACGCCGGCCCGGACGAACTCCTCGACGAGGGCCGACCAGCGTCGTTGAGGGGCGCCGTGCTCGGGGGCGTAGTAGTGCGTGACGAGCAGGACCGAGCGCAGCCTGCGCGGTGCCGTCGTCGAGTGCACCATCTGGCTCCCTGGTCCGATGCGGGGGACGTGCGTCCGGTCTCGTACGCTAGCGCCGCGGCCGCGCATTCTCTCGCCGAGGACCCCGCGCGCTCGTCCGTGGGCGGTCGTACGATCGGTGCGTGCCGAACGATGCGGACGTCTTCGCCGCGCTGCAGCCCGAGGACGACCCCACCGCCGGGACCTCCGGGACGGGCTCGGCACGGCACCGTACCCGCAACACCCTGATCGTCCTCGTGGTGATCCTGGCGGTGGTCGCGGGCGGCGCGTTCGGCGCCGTCAAGTGGTTCCAGCACTCGCTCGACAACAACATCGAGCACCTCGCCGACCCGTTCGCGGACCTGCCGGACGACGCGCGCCCGGCGCCCGCGCCGTCCGACGACGCGGCCGACACCACGGCCGTCAACATCCTGGTGCTCGGCTCGGACTCGCGGATCTCCGCGGGCGACCCGTCGCAGTGGGAGGCGGGCGCGCAGCGCACCGACTCGATCATGCTCGTGCACGTGCCGGTCGACCGCGAGAGCGCGCAGGTCGTGTCGATCCCGCGCGACCTGTGGGTCCCGATCCCGGGGCACGGCGAGGCGAAGATCAACGCGGCGTTCTCGTACGGCGGCCCGAGCCTCATGATCGAGACGGTCGAGGACCTCACGGGCGTCCGGATCGACCACTTCGTCGTGACGGACTTCGAGTCGTTCACGACCCTCACCGACGAGCTCGGCGGCGTGAGCATCCGGGTGGCCGACGGCGCCCCCGACGGTCAGGGCGGCACGTACGCCGGCGGGATCGTCGACATGGACGGCGAGCAGGTGCTCGCGTACGCCCGTGACCGGCACGACCTCGCGAACGGCGACTTCGGCCGCGTCCAGCGCCAGCAGGCGTGGCTGCGCTCGATCGTCGCGAAGGTCAACAACAACCGCAACGACGTGCTCATGATGAAGGGCTTCTTCGAGGCGGTGAGCAAGTCGGTGGCGGCGGACGAGGGCTTCACCATCGACGAGATGACCAAGCTCTACCAGAGCGGCCGGGACATCAGCACGACGGACGTCACCTTCATGACGGTGCCGCACTCCGGCACGGGCCGCAGCGCCGACGGGCAGTCGATCGTGGTCGTCAACCACGCGGCGATGGACCCGCTCATGGCGTCGATCGCGAACGACACCTCGGCGCAGTACGTCGAGGATCACGCGACCGAGCTCGACGTGCTGCCGCCGACCGCGCCCTGAGGTGCCGCCGACCGCCCCCTGAGCTGCCGCCGACCGCGCCCTGAGGTGCCGCCGACCGCGCCCTGAGGTGCCGCCGACCGCGCCCTGAGGTGCCGCCGACCGCACCCTGACCTGCCGCCGACCGCACCCGCCGCGGTCGGGCCGCGCACCGTGACCAGGTCCTCAGTTCGTTACGTGGGGTAATGACCTAGACTCATCATATGAGTCCCGACCTGCGCCCCGGCCCCCTCGGCAGCGAGCTGCGCATCTCGATCGTCCGCGTCGCCCGCCGCCTGCGCGCCCAGCGCGGGGCCGCCGAGCTCCCCGAGGGGCAGTTCGGGGTGCTCACGCGCCTGCACCGCTGCGGCCCCATGTCGCCCGGCGGGCTCGCCGACGCCGAGCGCATCAAGCCGCCGTCGATGACGCGCACGGTCAACGCGCTCGCCGAGCTCGGGCTCGTCGCCAAGGTCGAGCACCCGACCGACGGCCGGCAGGTCGTCGTCGAGCTCACCGACGCGGGCGTCGCCGAGGTGCTCGAGACCCGACGGCTGCGCGACGCGTGGCTCGCCCGCCAGATCGCGGACCTCGACGAGGACGAGCGGCGCACGCTCGCCGCCGCGACCGAGATCCTGTCCCGGATCGCCGCCGTATGAGTGCGACCTTCTCCTCGCTCCGCTACGTCAACTACCGCATCTGGTTCGGCGCGGCCCTCGTCGCGAACGTCGGCACCTGGATGCAGCGCGTCGCGCAGGACTGGCTCGTCCTGACCGTCCTGAGCGACGAGTCGGGCGTGGCCGTGGGCATCACGACCGCGCTGCAGTTCGTCCCCGTGCTCGCGCTCTCGGCGTGGGCCGGCGTGCTCGCCGACCGCCTGCCGCGCCGCCGTCTGCTCATGGCGACCCAGGCCGCGCAGGGCGTGCTCGCGGCGGGCCTCGGCGCGCTCGTCCTCTCGGGCGGCGTCCAGCTGTGGCACGTGTACGTGTTCGCGCTGCTGCTCGGGTGCGTGTCCGCGATCGACGGGCCCGTGCGCCAGACGTTCGTCGCCGAGATGGTCCCGCCCGAGAAGCTCTCGAACGCGGTCGGCCTCAACAGCGCCTCGTTCAACGCCGCGCGTCTGATCGGCCCGGGCGTCGCGGGCCTGCTCATCGCCGCGGTCGGCACCGGCTGGGTCTTCGTGATCAACGCGGTCTCGTTCGGGGCGACGATCCTCGCGCTGCGCCTCATGCGGGTGCGCGAGCTGCGCGTCTCGCCGAGCGTCGCGCGCGGCAAGGGGCAGATCCGCGAGGGCATCGCGTACGTGCGCGGACGCAGCGACATCCTCGTGATCATGGTCGTGCTGGGCGTCGTGTCGACGTTCGGGCTCAACTTCCAGCTCACGTCCGCCCTCATGGCCCGCTCCGAGTTCGGCAAGGGCGCGGGCGAGTACGGGATCCTCGGCTCGGTGCTCGCGATCGGCTCGCTCACGGGCGCGCTGCTCGCCGCGCGCCGCGACCGACCGCGCGTACGGCTCGTGATCGGCTCGGCGTTCGCGTTCGGGATCGCGACGGGCGTCATGGCCCTCATGCCGACCTACCCGTCGTACGCGATCTCCTGCATCCCCGTGGGGCTCGCGTCGCTGACGATGATGACGGCGGCGAACTCGACCATCCAGATGTCGACCGAGCCCGCGATGCGCGGGCGCGTCATGTCGCTCTACATGGTCGTGCTCATGGGGGCGACCCCGATCGGCTCGCCCCTGGTCGGCTGGATCGCCGAGCAGTGGGGGCCGCGCTGGGCAGTCGGGATCGGCTCGATCACGGCGCTGCTCGTCGCGACCGGCGCCGCCGTCTGGGCCATGCGCCGCTGGCACGTCCACGTGCGCTACCGCGTCGTCGCGCGCCCGCACCTGCTCGTGGTGCACCCGCCCGAGCGCGAGGCCGAGATCCGGGCCACGACGGCCCG
Organism: Sediminihabitans luteus; assembly: GCF_002797595.1. GTDB lineage: Bacteria > Actinomycetota > Actinomycetes > Actinomycetales > Cellulomonadaceae > Paraoerskovia > Paraoerskovia lutea. Next base: position 38,997 of record NZ_PGFE01000003.1, on the reverse strand, counting down.
CCGGCTCGGGGCCGAGGAGGCCGCCGACCGCTCGGCCGCGGCCTGACCCGGGCCGTCAGCCCAGGCGCTCGACCACGAAGTCCACGCACGCCGTCAGGGCCCGCACGTCGTCCGGCTCCGTGGCGGGGAACATCGCCACGCGCAGCTGGTTGCGCCCGAGCTTGCGGTACGGGAAGACGTCGAGCACGCCGTTGGCGCGCAGCGCGCCCACGACCGCGGTCGCGTCGATCGCGTCGTCGAGGTCGATCGTGCCGACCACGGCCGAGCGCTCGGCGGGGTCGGCCACGAACGGCGTCGCCCAGTCGCGCTCCTCGGCCCACGCGTACAGGTGCTGCGAGGACTCGGCGGTGCGCGCCGTCGTCCAGGCGAGGCCGCCCTGCGCGAGCATCCAGTCGACCTGCTCGGCGAGCATCACGAGCGTCGCGACGGCCGGGGTGTTGAGCGTCTGGTCGAGCCGCGAGTTCTGCACGGCCGTCGTGAGCGACAGGAACTCGGGCACCCAGCGGTCGGTCGCCTCGACCTGCGCGGCCCGCTCGACGGCGTCGGGCGACAGGATCGCGAGCCACAGGCCGCCGTCCGACGCGAAGGACTTCTGCGGCGCGAAGTAGTACGCGTCGGTCTCGGCGACGTCCACGGGCAGCCCGCCCGCGCCCGACGTCGCGTCGACGACCGTGAGCGCGCCCTGCTCGCGCGAGCCGGGCACGCGGCGCACGGGGGCCGCGGCGCCCGTCGAGGTCTCGTTGTGGGGCCAGGCGTACACGTCGACGTCCTCGGCCGGGACGGGGTGCGCGACCGTGCCCGCGGGTGCCGAGATCACCTGCGAGTCGCGCAGGAACGGCGCGCGCGACGTCGCGGCGGCGAACTTGGCCCCGAACTCGCCGAACGCCGCGTGCTGCGCCTTGTCGCGCACGAGGCACAGCGTCGCGACGTCCCAGAACGCCGTCGACCCGCCGTTGCCGAGCACGACCTCGTAGCCCTCGGGCAGCGAGAACAGCGTGCCCAGGCCCTCGCGCACGCGGCGCACGAGTGACTTCACGGGCGCCTGCCGGTGCGACGTGCCCAGCACGGTCGCGCCCGCGTCCACGAGCGCCTGCACCTGCGCCGCGCGCACCTTGCTCGGCCCGGAGCCGAACCGGCCGTCCGACGGCAGGAGGTCGGCCGGGATCGTCAGGCCGGGGGACGTGGGGGGCGTGGTCTCGGGCACGGGTCCACGATAGCCACGGTCGGACGCCGCCCGTGCGCCCCGCCCGGTGGCCGGACGCGGCCCCGGGGCGGGCCCCGCCACGAAGGCGTGCCGAGACCGCCTAAACTGGACGACGCGGCCCGCAGGGCCATGGCGCAGCGACGAATGCGACAGGAGCGCGACGTGACCGACCTGATCGACACCACCGAGATGTACCTCAAGACGATCTACGAGCTCGACGAGGAGGGCATCACGCCCCTGCGAGCCCGGATCGCGGAGCGTCTCGGCCACTCCGGGCCCACCGTCTCGCAGACGGTCGCCCGCATGGAGCGCGACGGGCTGGTCGTCGTGACGGGGGACCGCCACCTCGAGCTCACCGAGGCGGGCTGGGCCAAGGCGCGGCGCGTCATGCGCAAGCACCGCCTGGCCGAGCGTCTCCTGACCGACGTCATCAAGCTCGACTGGGAGTACGTGCACGTCGAGGCATGCCGCTGGGAGCACGTCATGAGCGAGCTCGTCGAGCGCCGGCTGACCGAGCTGCTCGACCACCCGCACCACGACCCGTACGGCAACCCGATCCCGGGCCTCGCCGAGCTCGGCGAGAACCTCGAGGACGTCGAGTTCCTCCAGGGCGTCGTCTCGCTGCCCGCGTACGTGGGCAGCAACGGCACGAGCGGCGAGCCGCTGCGCGTCACGGTCGCCCGCATCGCCGAGCCGCTGCAGACCGACGTCGAGCTGCTCTCGCGGCTCTCGGCCGCGGGGATCCTGCCCGGTGCGGAGATCCTGGTCGAGCACACCGCGGAGTCCGTGGGGGTCGCGCTGCCCGGCGCGGCCGAGGTCCTCGACCTGCCGGACGACGTCGCGCGCCACGTGTTCGTGACCGCGTAGCCCCTGCTCGCAGCACCTTTCGAGCGTCGGAGCGGCACCTGCGCCGCACCGTTTCGAGATCCTTCGCGCCCCGTCCTGGACGGCCCCCACGGCCCTCCGGGACGGGGCGCGACGTGTTTGTCCACCGTCCTTCGTGATCGGAGCGTGACATTCGTCGCCAGGTCATGTACGTTCGGTCCTGCTCCTCGGACTTCCCTCCGAGAGAGTCCTCGATCGGAACGCCGAGCCCTGTCGCCGGTCGAGGTTCACGACGACCCGAAACGACAGGGGCGGGGGACCCAATTCTGGGCATCGGAGACGATGTCCTTGGGGTGAAGCCGGACGGACCTCGGTCCGCACGGCCGGGTGTTCTCCCACCCGAACCCGACAGCTGACTTCGTAGGCGTACAGGAGAGGCAACAACGTGACCGTTAGCACGACGAAGGCGCGCCACCGCGCCGCCCGGCGACCCATCACGCCGCTCACCCAGATCGCCAAGTCGGGCGCCGCGTCGACCATCGGTCGCCGTACCGCCGTCGTCGCCGCGTCCTCCGGGATCCTCGTGTCGATGCTCGGCGCGTCCCCCGCGACCGCCGCGCCGGTCGACACCGACACCGGCAAGCTCGCCGTCGACACCTCGAACCTCACCGCCGAGGCGCGCACCGCGCTCCAGTCGGCCCCCACCGTCAAGGTGGACGCCGACCTCAAGTGGGACACCGAGGTCACCGAGGTCAAGGTCACCCCGCCGCCGGCTCCCGAGCCCGAGCCGGAGCCCGCCCCCCGCGTCGAGACCGTGAGCCGCACGACCGAGCGCGCCGCGACGACGACCACCTCGACCGAGACCGCGTCGACCGCGGCCACGACCGAGACCGCCACGGCAGCCCCGGCCGCCGCCGCGAACAGCTCGATCATCTCGATCGCGTCGCGCTACGTGGGCGTCCCGTACGTCTACGGCGGCTCGACCCCCTCGGGCTTCGACTGCTCGGGCTTCACCAGCTACGTCTACGCGCAGGCCGGCATCACGCTGCCCCGCTCGTCGAGCGCGCAGCGCAACGTGGGAACCGTCGTGTCCCGCTCGGCCGCGCAGCCCGGCGACCTCATCTGGACCCCGGGTCACGTCGCGATCTACGCGGGCGGCAACACGATGATCGACGCGCCGCGCCCCGGCAAGACGATCCAGTTCCGCCAGATCTGGCAGTCGAACCCGACGTTCATCCGCGTCGGCTGACACACCCTCTCCCGAAGCCCCGGTCACGGTTCGCCGTGACCGGGGCTTCGTCGTCCCCGGACTCTCGTGCGTGTCGGGCGGACGGGCCTGCCGCGTCGGGCGGACGGGCCCGCCGCGTCGTCCGACACCGACACGGACGGCCCGGGGTGTCCTGGCGCGGTGCGGGTGGGTAGGTTGTTCCCATGCTGCGCGCCGACGACAGGAGTCCGCGATGACCCGACCGACGACGATCCTGGTGGGCGTGGACGGTTCCGCGCCGAGCCTGCACGCCCTCGACTGGGCGACGGTGCACGCGCGACGCATCGGGTGGTCGCTGCACGTCGTGTGCAGCTACTCGCTGCCCGCGTTCACGGCCGCGTCGCTCGACGGCGGCTACGCGGCGCTCGACGACACCGCGATCCAGGAGGGCGCCCGCTCGGTCCTCGAGGAGGCGACCGCCCGGGTCGAGGCCGCGGGCGTGCCCGTGACCTCGACGCTGATGACGGGTGACGCCGCGGGCGTGCTCGTCGAGCTGTCGCGCGAGCACGGCCTCGCCGTGGTCGGCACACGCGGCCGGGGAGGGTTCGCCGAGCGCCTGCTCGGCACGACGTCCTCGGCCCTGCCGGCGCACGCCTACTGCCCGACCGTCGTCGTCCCGCTGCGGCAGGACGACGCGGGGCGCACGCCCGACGACGTCGCGCAGCTGCCCGGGATCGCCCCGCTCGAGCGGATCGTGGTCGGCGTCGACGGCTCGCCGTGGGCGGAGCTCGCGCTCGCCGAGGCGGTCTCGGCCGCCCGCGCGTGGGGGGCCGAGGTCGTCGCCGTGGCGGGCGTGCCGGTCGGCACGGGCGCGGGCCTGCTCGCGTGGCTGCCCTCGACGGTCGACCACGAGCAGGTGCTGGCCGACGTCACCGCCGGGCTCGACGTGATCGTCGACCGGCACGAGGCCGAGAACCCGGGGCTGTCGATCCGGCGGATCGTGCTCGACGGCACGGGCGCCGAGCTGCTGACCGAGTTCTCGCAGGCCTCCGACCTCATCGTGCTGGGCTCGCGCGGCCGTGGCGGGTTCGCCGGGCTGCTGCTCGGTTCGACGAGCCAGGCGGTGCTGCACCACGCGGTCTGCCCCGTGATGGTCGTAACCAAGCGCTGCGCCGAGCCCGAGGGCGCCTGAACCGGCACGCCCCGGGGCCCGGCGGTCGGGTCAGCTCCGGTTCTTGTACAGCCGCATCGTGACGGGGGCCAGCACGGCCGTGAGCACGACCGCCGCGACGAGGACCCACGCGACGTCGTCCCAGCCGGCGGTGCCGGCCATGAGGCCGCGCTCGGCGGTCACGAGGTGCGTGACGGGGTTGACCTTGACGAACCCCTGCAGCACGCCCGGCATGGTCGCCGGGTCGACGAACACGTTCGAGGCGAACGTGAGCGGCATGAGCACGAGCATCGAGACGCCCATGACCGCGTTGGGGGAGCGCAGCACGAGACCGAGGATCGTGAAGACCCAGCTCAGGGCGAACGAGAACACGAGCAGCAGGACCACGCCGGCGAGCACGCCGACCACGCCGCCACCGGGACGGAAGCCCAGGACGAGGCCGAGCAGCAGGGTCACGACCGACGCGATGGTGTACCGCACGGTGTCGCCGAGCAGCGCGCCGACGATGGGCGCGGGGCGCCAGATCGGCAGCGAGCGGAACCGGTCGAACACGCCCTTCGTGATGTCCGTGTTCATGGTGTAGCCCGTGTAGACGGTCGTGAACAGCACGGACTGCACGAGGATGCCCGGCAGGAGGTATTGCAGGTACTCCTCGGTGCTGCCCGCGATCGCGCCGCCGAACAGGTACACGAACATGAGCGTGAAGATCACGGGCGTCACGGTCACGTCGAACAGCTGCTCGGGCACGTGCTTGATCTTGAGCAGCGCGCGCCACGCGAACGTGAGCGTCGCGGAGACCGGCGACGGGCGGGTCGGGCGCTCGTCGAGCGCGATCGCCTCGCGCAGGGCCGCGGCCTCGGGCGTCGCGAGGTTCTCGTCGTCGGTGCGGGTCCCGGTGCGCTCGGCCATCAGGCCACCTCGCTCTCGGTCGTGGGGGAGTCGTCCTGCGTCTCGTGGCCCGTCAGGGCGAGGAACACCTCGTCGAGGCTCGGCTGGCCGAGGGAGAACTCGGGCACGCTCACGCCGGCCTCGGCGAGCGCGGGCAGGAGGCGCGCGACGGCGTCACCGCCGTCCTCGGGCACGCGCGCGCTCAGCGCGGTCGGGTCGGGGGCGAGCACGACCGCGGTGCCGAGCACGCGCTCGACCACCTCGGCGGCCCGGGGGCGCTCGTCCGCCTCGGCGACGCGCACCTGCACGCTGCCCTCACCGACGGAGGCCTTGAGCTGCGTCGCGGTGCCCTCGGCGATGACCTTGCCGTGGTCGATCACGGCGATACGGTCGGCGAGCTGGTCGGCCTCCTCGAGGTACTGCGTGGTCAGCAGCACGGTCGCGCCGTCGTCCACGAGCACGCGGACGATGTCCCACACCTGGTTGCGGCTGCGCGGGTCGAGGCCGGTGGTCGGCTCGTCGAGGAACAGCACCTCGGGACTCATGACGAGGCTCGCGGCGAGGTCGATGCGCCGCCGCATGCCGCCCGAGTAGGTCTTGACCTGGCGTGCGGCGGCGTCGGCGAGGCCGAACGCACCCATGAGGTCGTTCGCCCGGCGGCGGGCGCCCGGCGCCGTGAAGCCGTACAGGCGCGCGAGCATCACGAGGTTCTCGAGGCCCGTGAGGTCCTCGTCGACGCTCGCGTACTGGCCGGTGAGCCCGACGACCGAGCGCACCGCGTCGGCGTCGCGCACGACGTCGTGGCCGAGCACGCTCGCGGTGCCCGCGTCGGGCCGCAGCAGGGTCGCGAGCATGCGTACCGCGGTCGTCTTGCCGGCGCCGTTGGGGCCGAGGACGCCGTAGACGGAGCCGCGGCGCACCGCGAGGTCGACGCCGTCCACGGCCCGCGTGACGGACTTTCCGGTGCGGAAGTGCTTGACGAGGCCGTGCGCCTCGACGGCGAGGTCGTCGCTCACGTGGTCTCCCTGGGGTCGATGAGTTCGATCGTCACCCGGGGTGGACCTCGCGCGCACCTGGAATTCATCGGTGCGCGCGAGGCGCGGTGCTCAGGAGGGCAGCGAACCCGTCGCCGCCTCGGCCGCCGCGAGCAGCACGCACGTCGCGACGCCGTCCATCGCGACCTCGACCTCGTCCAGCGGGGGCAGGGTCGGGGCGAGCCGGATGTTGCCGTCCACCGGGTCCTGGCCGTACGGGTAGGTCGAGCCCGCGGGCGTCAGCGCGATGCCCGCGTCCTTGGCGAGCGCGACGACGCGCGCCGCGGTGCCGGGGACCACGTCCAGGCTGACGAAGTACCCGCCCTTCGGCGTCGTCCACCGGGCCACGCCCGTGCCGCCGAGCCGCTCGGTCAGGATCTGCTCGACCGCGGCGAACTTCGGGGCGATCACGTCACGGTGCTTGCGCATGTGCGCGCGCACGCCCTCGGCGTCGCCGAAGAACTGCGCGTGCCGCAGGTGGTTGACCTTGTCCGGGCCGATCGACTGCGCCGCGAGGTGCTTCTTGTACCAGGCGAGGTTCGCGGGCGAGGCGGCGAGGAACGACACGCCCGCCCCCGGGAAGGTGATCTTCGAGGTCGACGCGTACATGAGCACCCGGTCGGCGTGGCCGGCCTCGGCGGCGAGGCCCAGCGCGTCGGCGCTGACGACCTCGTCGTCGGTCAGGTGGTGCACGGCGTACGCGTTGTCCCACAGGATCCGGAAGTCGGGCGCGGCGGTCGGCATCGACACGAGTCGGCGCGCGACCTCGGTCGTGACGACCGAGCCGTCCGGGTTGGCGTACGTGGGCACGACCCACATGCCCTTGATGCTCGGGTCGTCGGCAACGAGCGCGGCGGCCGCCTCGGCGTCGGGGCCGTCGGGCGTCATCGGGATCGGGACCATGCGGATCCCGAGCGCCTCGCACACCGCGAAGTGGCGGTCGTAGCCGGGCGACGGGCACAGGAACGTGACGGTCTCCTCACGCCCCCAGGGGCGCTCGCCGCCCGGCACGCCGAACAGCGTCGCGAACGCGAGCGTGTCGTGCATGAGCGTGAGCGACCCGTTGCCACCCGCGAGGAGCTGCTCGACGGGCACGTCCAGGAGCTCGGCGAAGATGCGGCGCAGCTCGACCAGGCCGTCGAGGCCGCCGTAGTTGCGCACGTCGACGCCGTTCTCGCTCGCGACCGTGCCGGGCGCGGGCAGCGCGAACAGCCCGTCGGAGAGGTCGAGCTGCTCGGCCGACGGCTTGCCGCGCGTCAGGTCGAGCGTGAGGTTCCGGGCCCGCAGGTCGGCGTAGGCCTCCTGCTGCTCGGCGAGGACGGTGGCGGCGGCGTCGGGGGAGAGCGCGAGGGTGGTCACGTTTCCCGATCCTACGACCCGCCCGTGCCCGGGCGCAGGGGATTCCGTACAACCTTCGTGACCGGACGTGGGAGGCCGGCGCCACACCTCCCTGGGCGGCTCGGGGCTCAGCCCGCGGCTCTGCGGGCGACGAGGTCCGTCAGCGCGTCGCGCAGGCGGTCGAGCCCGAGCTCGAGGTCGGCGCGCGACGTCGTCAGCGGCGGCGCGAGCCGGATCGTCGACCCGTGCGTGTCCTTGGCGAGCACGCCGCGCGCGAGCAGCGCCTCGCACAGCTCGCGCCCCGTCGCGACGTGCGGGTCGACGTCGACGCCCGCCCACAGGCCCACGCCGCGCACGCCCGTCAGGAGCGCGTCGTCGACGAGGGCGCGCAGGCCGGCGTGCAGCACGACGCCGAGCTCGGTCGCGGCCGCCTGCGGCTCACCCGTCGCGAGCAGGTCGACCACCGCGAGACCGACCGCGCACGCGAGCGGGTTGCCGCCGAACGTCGACCCGTGGGAGCCGGGCGTGAGCACCTCGAGCACGTCGCGCCGCCCGACCACGGCCGAGACGGGCACGATCCCGCCGCCGAGCGCCTTGCCGAGCGTGACGACGTCGGGCCGCACGCCCCACAGCTCGCACGCGAGCGTCGTGCCCGTGCGCCCGAGGCCCGACTGGATCTCGTCGGCGACCAGCAGGACGTCGCGCGCCGCCGTGATCGTGCGCAGCCGCGGCCAGAAGTCGTCGGGCGGCACGACGACCCCGGACTCGCCCTGGACGGGTTCCATGAGCACCGCGACGGTCGTGTCGTCGATCGCGGCCTCGACCGCGTCCGCGTCGCCGTACGGCACGAGCCGGAAGCCCGGCGTGTACGGACCGAACCCGGCGCGGGCGTCGTCGTCGTCCGAGAACGACACGATCGTCGTCGTGCGGCCGTGGAAGTTCCCCGTGCCCACGACGATCGTCGCGCGCCCCGGCGCGACGCCCTTGACGTCGTAGCCCCAGCGGCGGGCCACCTTGATCGCGGTCTCGACGGCCTCGGCGCCCGAGTTCATGGGCAGCACGAGAGGGTCGGACGCCGCGTGCCCGGGCGAGGGGGACAGGTGCGGTCCCACGAGGGCGGCCAGGCGCGCGGCGAACGGCTCGAGGAGGTCGTGGCCGAACGCGCGCGACGTGAGCGTGACCCGGTCGAGCTGCGCGTGCGCGGCGGCGACGAGCGCGGGATGCCGGTGGCCGAAGTTGAGCGCCGAGTAGCCGGCGAGCATGTCGAGGTGGCGGCGGCCGGTGACGTCGGTGGCCCACGACCCCTCGGCGCTCGCGATCGTCACGGGCAGGGGCGCGTAGTTGTGCGCGAGCGCGCTCGCCTGCGCGCCGCCGCGGGCCTCGTGCGTCATGACCGCAGCACGAGCGTGCAGCACTTGGCGCCGCCGCCGCCGAGGAGCAGCTCGGAGGTGTCGACCGGCACGGGCTCGTAGCCGCGGTCGCGCAGCGCGCCCGCGTAGTCGGTCGCGGCGGGGTTGATCACGACGTGCTCGCCGTCGCTCACGGAGTTCAGGCCCAGCACGACGGCGTCGGCCTCGGTCGCGCGCAGGGCGTCGGGGAACAGCGCCTCGAGGCGTGCGCGGGACTCGGGCGAGAAGGCCTCGGGGTAGTAGGCGACGTCGACCGGGGTCTGGTCGGGGCCGGCGCCGTCGTCGCCACGCAGGACCGTGAGCGCGGTGTCGAGGTGGTAGAAGCGCGGGTCGACGAGCTCGAGGCTCACGACCTCGCGGTGCCACAGGCTCGCGATCTCGGCGTGCGACGAGCGTTCGCTGCGGAACCCGTACCCGGCGAGGATCCGGTCGCCCGCGAGCAGGAGGTCGCCCTCGCCCTCGTTGATGTGCCGGGCCTCGCGCGTGGCGAAGTCGTGCTCGGCGAACCACGCGAGGTACGCCGGTCCCTCGGCCGCGCGCTCGGGGTGCTTGAAGAGCGCCGAGTAGGCGGTCCCGTCGACGACGGTCGCGCCGTTGGCCGCGTAGACCATGTCGGGCAGGCCGGTGAGCGGCTCGATCAGGACGACCTCGTGACCGAGGTCGCGGTGCACGTCGCGCAGCCGCTCCCACTGGCTGATCGCCCGGGCCGTGTCGACCGGCCGGGAGGTGTCCATCCACGGGTTGATCTGGTAGCTCACCGTGAAGTAGGTCGGGCGGCACATGAGGTAGCGGCGGGTCATGCCTCAGGCTACGGCGGCACACCGGCGGGTGCCCCCGGGGCGCACCGGGGAGGGCGGGGCACGCAGGGCCTTGCCGTCGTACGTTCTTCGATATATCTTTGATGCATCGACAGAAGGAGACGAGAACCATGACGAACCACGACCACACCCCGTTCCGCACCCCCCTGCACTCCCCGAGCGGACCCGGCCTCGACCAGGCCGGCCGTCGCCGCACCGCACCCTGGGGCGACGAGCGGACCGCCCACCACCACGACCCCCGCGGCACCGCCTGGTGGGCCGGGCTCGACGACGACCGGTCCGACCGCCGCGGCGGAGGCCGCGGTCGTCGAGGCGGGTTCCCCGGCCCCGACGGCGCGCCCGGCGGTCCCGGCCCGCGCCGGGGCGGCCCGCACGGACCCCGCGGACGCCGCGGCCCGCGCGGAGACGTCCGCGGCGCCGTCCTGCTCCTGCTCGCCGAGGGACCCAAGCACGGCTACCAGCTCATCCAGGACATCGCCGAGCGCAGCGGCGGCATCTGGCAGCCCAGCCCGGGCGCGGTCTACCCCGCGCTCAACCTCCTCGAGGACGAGGGCCTCGTGACCATCACGGCGGACGGCGGGCGCAAGCTCGCGAGCCTCACCGAGGCCGGGCGCACACACCTCGCCGCGCAGGCCGACGCGATCGGCGACCCGTTCCAGGCCGTCGCCGAGCAGGGCCCGCGCGGACGCGTCGAGATGCACCAGCGCATCGGCGCGGTCATGGGCGCGGTGCAGCAGGTCGCCCGCACGGGCACCGACGCGCAGGTCGAGCAGGCCCTCGCGCTCCTGGACCGCACGCGCCGCGAGCTCTACCTGATCCTCGCGGGGCCCGAGGCGCCCGAGGCAGCGGCTGCGGCTCCCGCAGCGCCCGGCCCCGACGCGCCGCGCGACTGAGCACGGACGGTCGGGGTCAGCCGCGCGAGGTCACCGGTGCGCCGTCAGCGCCCGGTCGAGCCGGCGCAGCGACGTGCGCACGAGCGCGCGCAGCACGAGCGAGACCGCCGGGTCCGTGACCCTGCGGGGTACGGGCCCGGCGAGGTAGGCGTCCTCCCACCACACGACGCGGCAGCGGTCGACCGCGAGCGGCACGACCTCGAACCCTGCCGTGCCGAGCAGCACCGGGCCGCGCTTGACGACGGCGGACCAGCCCGCGCCGTCCGCCCGCGACGAGCTGCCGGGGGCCTCGCCGCCCGTCGTCGTCATCCGGTCCACGAACCCGGGCGCCCCGCGCCGGGCGAACGGGCCCGACACCATCGTGAAGTCCGCGCCGTCGAGCGCGTCGAGGCGCGTCACCGGGATCCAGCGGGGGTGCGTGCGCGGGTCCGCGACCCACGCGTACGCGCGCGACGCGGGCACCCCGATCACCCGGGACACGGCCGTGCGGCTCACGAGCGGCCTCGGGGCAGCAGACGGCGCACGCCGCGGCGGGCCGTCGGGTCCGGGGCGTCCTCGGGCGGGTCGAGCGCGGTCAGGCGGGGCGTCGCGGTCGGGTCCGTGGACTCGACGACCTCGAGCACGCGCCCGAACGTCGAGGGCGGCGGCCCGAACGCGGCGCGGGACTGCGCGATCACGCCCGTGCCGAGCGACCGCCCGCCCGCGAGGCCGACCACCGCGCCGACGCCGAACGGGATGATCCGGCCGAACGCGAGCCCGCCCTGCTTGACGAGCTGGGTGCGCACGAACCTGTTCGACAGCGCCCGGTTGACCTGCTTGAGCGTGCCCGCGGGCATCGACGTGAGCAGGACCTTGCCCCACGCGACGCCCGAGCCGCCCGCCGCGCGCTCGACGTCGCGCGCGCCCTTCTCGCCCAGGACCGTGGTCAGCAGCAGCGCCCGGCGCCGCTCGACGTCGTCGACCGCGATCCCGTGCACGTCGGCCACGGCGAGCGCGAACGCCGCCGACGACGCGAAGAACGTCGCGACGTCGCCCGACGTGAGCGCGACCGCGGCGCCCGTGCCGACCGCCGGGACGGCCGCCGCCGCACCGACCGCACCGCCCGCGGCGGTCACGACCGTGAGGTACTCCTTCTCGAGCAGGGCGATCAGCCGGGCCGGGGACGCCTCCGGGTTGCGTCGCCGCAGCCCCTCGACGTGCGCGCGGATCGCGGCCGACGGGATCGTCACGGCCTTGTCGAGCGCGGCGTCGAGCAGGGGCGTGCGGCGCAGCGGCGGCAGCTCCTCCTGCGCGGGTCCGGGCGCCACGACCTGGTCGCGAGGCGTCTCGGGGCGGGGCTTCTTCGGCATGCGGACTCCTGTCGGTGCTACTCCTGCGGCTGGACCTCGCGGCCCGCGCCCTCGGGCTGGAACGTCAGCTCGACCGACGCGCCCGCATTGAGCGTGTTCCCCACGGTGCACGTCTTGTCGATCGCTCGCTCGGCGACCGTGAGCAGGCGCTCGCGCGCGGCGTCGTCGAGCGACGACAGGTCGACCTCGAAGCGCTCGCGCAGCACGGGGTAGCGGTCGTCGTCGAGGTCCTTGAGACCGTCGACCCGGATCGTCACGGCGTAGTCGTCGCCGAGGCGGCGCGCGAACGTCGCGTCGCTCGACATGCCGGCGCACGCCGCGAGCGCGAGCTTGAGCAGCTCGCCGGGCGTGAACGCGCCCTCGACGTCGGCCGGGCCGATCGAGACCTGCGCGCCGCGCGCGGAGAACCCCGTGTAGGTGCGCGTGCCGGTGCGCTCGACCCACAGCGGGTCGGACGGCGCCTGCGAGGAGGGCGCGATCTCGTCGTCGGCGGGCGTGGTCGTGGGCTGCGTCTGGTCGGTGCTCATACGCCCATCATCCCAGGCCGGGCGTCGGCCCGGGGGCCGCTCGGGCGTCCCGCCCGGTGCGCCTGCCCGGGATGCGCCGTGGCCCTGCGTCTAGACTCGCGGCCATGGTCTCGACGCCCGCTGTCCCTCCGCACCAGGCCACCGCAGTGCCGACTCCCTACGAGGACCTCCTGCGTGACGTGCTCGTCAACGGCACGCGCAAGGGCGACCGCACCGGGACGGGCACGCGGTCGGTGTTCGGGCGCCAGATGCGGTTCGACCTGTCGCAGGGGTTCCCGCTGATCACGACCAAGCGCGTGCACCTGCGCTCCGTGGTGGCCGAGCTGATCTGGTTCCTGCGCGGCGACTCGAACGTGCGCTGGCTCCAGGAGCAGGGCGTCTCGATCTGGGACGAGTGGGCCGACGAGAACGGCGACCTCGGCCCCGTCTACGGCGTGCAGTGGCGCTCATGGCCCACGCCCGACGGCGCCGGGATCGACCAGATCGCGAAGGTCGTCGAGCAGATCCGCACGAACCCGGACTCGCGCCGGCACGTCGTGACCGCGTGGAACCCGGCCGAGGTCGACGACATGGCGCTGCCGCCGTGCCACGCCCTCTTCCAGTTCTACGTCGCGGACGGCCGCCTGAGCTGCCAGCTCTACCAGCGCTCGGCCGACCTGTTCCTCGGCGTGCCGTTCAACATCGCGTCGTACGCGCTGCTGACGCACATGGTCGCCGCGCAGACCGGCCTCGAGGTCGGTGAGTTCGTGTGGACGGGCGGCGACGTGCACCTGTACCAGAACCACCTCGACCAGGCCCGCCTGCAGCTCGCGCGCGACCCGTACCCGTACCCCGAGCTGCGGCTCGCGCCGCGCGGGTCGATCTTCGACCACGAGGTGGCGGACGTCGAGGTGGTCGGCTACCAGCACCACCCGGGCATCAAGGCCCCGATCGCCGTCTGATGGGCGAGAGCGCGCACCGTCCCGTGGTCGGCATGGTCTGGGCCCAGGCGCGCGACGCCGCGGGCCGGCCCGTGATCGGCGTCGCGAACGGCATCCCGTGGCACGTGCCCGAGGACGCCGCCCACTTCCGTCGCATCACGACCGGGCACCCGGTCGTCATGGGCCGGCTCACGTGGGACTCGCTCCCACCCCGGTTCCGTCCGCTGCCCGGGCGGCGCAACGTCGTCGTGACGCGTCAGCACGGGTGGACGCCGGACGCCGGCGCGACGGGCCAGGGGGCGTCGCCCGACGGCGCGGTCGCCGTCGCGGGGTCGGTGCCCGCGGGCGTCGCCACCGCGTCGCACGCCCCCGACGGGACGCCGGTGCCCGAGGTCTGGGTCATGGGCGGCGAGCAGGTCTACCGTGCGGCGCTCGACGACGCCGACGTGTGCGAGGTGACCGAGATCGACCTCGAGGTCGAGGGCGACGCGTTCGCTCCTGACCTCGACCCTGCGCGCTGGGCGGTCGAGAGTGCGGGGGAGTGGCTCACGTCGACGGCCGGTCCGCGCTACCGGTTCGTGCGGTACCGGCGCCGTCCCAGCCCAGGCGCAGCCCACGGCTGACCGCGCGCCGCAGCGGTGCCGCGAGCGGCCGCTCGACGACGCGGTGCAGCACGTGCGCGACGGCGAGCGACGCGGCGACGGCCGTGACGACGACGAGCCACGCGGGCACACGTGCGTGCAGCAGGTCGATGACAGCGAACCCGAGCTGGGTGTGGACCAGGTACAGCGGGTAGGTGAGTGCGCCGGCCGCCGTCAGCCAGCGCCAGCGCAGGTCGCGCAGCGGCCCGGACGTGCACGCCCACACGAGCGCCGCGCCCACGAGCACGACGGCCGCCACGACGGCGGGGCTCACCGGGCGTCCCTGCGCGGCGTGCACCGCGTGGCGCAGGCAGAGCGAGAGCTCGAGCGCGACGAGCAGCCACGCGACGGTCAGTCCGCCGCGCCGCGCCGACTGCTCGCGCTGCAGCAGGTGCAGCGCGATCCCCAGGGCGAAGTACGGGGCGTACGGCGCGACGAGCACCTGCGCCAGGAGGTCGGCGCCCGCGGTCTCCGCGAGCTGACCCGTGAGGGGCCACAGCACCGCGAACGCGACGAGGCGACCGCGCGTGAGACCCCAGGCCACGAGCAGCGCGACCAGCAGGTAGAAGCGCAGCTCGGCCCACAGGGTCCAGAACGCCCCCTGGACGTCCTGCGCCCCGAACGCTCGCTGGACCATGGTCAGGTTGAGCAGCGTGTCGGACGCCGACGGCGTCCGTCCCCCGTGCCAGAACGCCTGGAGCACTGCGGTCAGGACCACCGCCGCCCAGTAGGCGGGGAAGAGGCGCGAGACGCGTGACGCGACGAAGTCCGGGACGTCGCGCCCGAGTGCCGACATCGTGATGACGAACCCGCTGACGACGAAGAAGACCTCGACCCCGAGGTAGCCGTAACGCGTGACCTCGTTGAGCGTCGGGAAGACCTGGTCACCGGGGGTGCCCCACGCCGTGCTCGGGTTCCCCGTGAAGTGGTAGGCGACCACGGCGGCCGCGGCGGCGAAGCGGAGGCCGTCGAGCGCTCGCAGGCGACCCGCCGGGCCCGTGGGCACGGCGCTCGCGGGCGGAGGGGAGGCGTGCTCGGCCCGCTGGTCGGTGGCCCGATGGTCGGTGGTCGGCAGGTCGGTGGTCGGCAGGGCGTCGGCTGCCGGGTCGGCGGTGGGCAGGTCGTCGGCAGGCGTCGTCCCCGGGTGGGTCGGCTCGGGCTCGGCCCGCAGGGTGGTCATCCGGGCAGGCTAGGCAGCGCACCCGAACCGGGGATGAACGCCCGGCGACGCCCGGGGGATGGGTGTGCGGCGGGCGGCTGGGCGCAGGGCTCCGCGGCCCGGTCCCCGCCGGACCGGGGGCGCGGGGCCGGCGCACGGCCGCCGACCCGGTAGGCTGTGCGCCGACCCGTCTCGGGTCCCGTGGGCCCCGGCCCGCGCGCCTGTAGCTCAGGGGATAGAGCACCGCTCTCCTAAAGCGGGTGTCGGCAGTTCGAATCTGCCCAGGCGCACGTCCGCTCGACACGCACCCTGACCACGTCGGTCCGGTCGGCGCCCCCGCCCGGGTGCGCTGCGTGGCGCGACGTCGTCCACTGATCACCAGGCCGGGCAGCCTCCGCTGCTGGGAGCGATGCCATCCTGAGCGCCACCTGTGCGTGTCGACATTAGTCCGACAGGTGTCCTGGACAGGTGTCCAGCCGTTGTTTCGCGCGAGATTCCGCCGTTTCACCCGGTGTCACGAATTCGCCGGCCCCACTATTTGACGGCGACGGTTGAAACCTGTCATAGTTCTGCATGACGGCACGTACCGCCTGCCCCCTGCGCGGTACGTGCCGTCTTTTCATGTCCGGACCCGGCCACGCGCCGTCCGACCCGCGCGAACGTCCGCCTCTGCGGCGTGCCTGTCCCGGAACCTCACCGCGGCACGGCTAGCGTGCGAGGGTGAACTCAGCCCGACCGATCCCAGGAGCCAGGACGCTGGCGGAGCTCGCACGAGCGGCAGGTCGCCCGGGCGAGGCGCAGGAGCCCGCGCCGCAGCGACCCACGCTCGTCCCCAACCCCACCGACGACGACCTCGTGCGCAGCGCCGTCGAGGCGTGGCGCGCAGCCCTCGTCGACCTGTCCGGCGGGTCGTCCCTCGCCGACGTCGACCTGCTGGGCGACGCCGTCGTCGACCTCACCGGCGCCCACCCCTCGGGCGTGGCCCAGCTCTTCGCGGGCCGGCCGACGCGGTTGTCCAACATCTTCCGCGAGGTCGGCGGCGCGCTGCCGTCGGCCCGACGGCGTGCCCGCGCGGTCGCCGCACGGTCGCAGGAGTTCGGCCAGCGCTACGGCGTCCCCGCGACGTACCTCGCGATCGGCGTCGCGACCTGGGAGTCGGTCGACACCCTCGTCGAGGACGACGACGTCGTGGCCCTGGCCCGGGTCACGCGGGGAGCGGGCCGCCGCACGAGCGACGGCGGCGCGATCGTCACGCTCGAGCACCAGGGCGACGCGTCGGTCGATGCCGACGACCCGGGGCACGAGGTCGCGACGCGGGTGGCGCCGCCCACGGACGCCCCGGACGCACCGGACGTCGCCACGGACGCGCCCGCCGAGGACGCCGGGACCGCCGTCGGCCCCCGGACCGTGCGCGCCCCCGTGCTGCTGCGGCCCATCACCGTCACGCCGCTCGGCGACGGCGAGACGGACTACGAGCTCGTGCTCGAGCCCACCGTCGAGATCAACCCGCTGCTCGCCCGCACGTTGCGCGCCCACGGCGCGCTGCTCGACCCGGTCGCGCTCGCGCGCAGCACGTTCACGGCCTACGGGTTCGAGCCCGAGGACGCACTGGGGCGGCTCGCCGACCTCGGCGACGCCGTCCTCGAAGGCTTCGAGCTCGGGCGCAGGCTCCTCGTCGGGGCGTTCGTGCACCCCGGGCAGGCGCTCGTCGAGGACCTCGACGAGCTCGCGGTCTCGCTCGGGCGGCACGAGGTCGTCGCGGCGGTCGCGGGATCGGCCGAGGCCACGCGCAGCACGCTCCAGCCGGTGCGGGCCGCGGCGACCGGCGACGTCGACCCCACGGCCGAGCGCGGTGCGGGCGACCTCGACCAGTCGCAGCGGCACGTGCTCGACGCGCTCGCGGCGGGCGGGCACCTGTTCGTCGACGCCCCCGCCGGCTCGGACGTCGCCGGTACCGTCGCGGCCGTCGTCGCCGAGGCCGCGGCCAGCGGCCGCAGCGTCCTCTACGTGCCGGGCCACCGGCGCTCGGCCGACGCGCTGCTCGCACGACTGCGCACCCTCGGGCTCGACGACCTCGTGCTCGACGTGCCCGCGACGCCCACGTGGCGCACCGACGTCGCCAACCGGCTGCTCGCCGCGATGGCGAGCGCGCCCGAGCAGGGGCGCACGCCCGAGGCCGAGCAGGACCTCGACGCGCTCCTCGGCGCGCGCAGCCGACTCACCGCGTACATCGACGCGCTGCACCTGCGCCGCGAGCCCTGGGGCGTGAGCGCCTACGACGCGCTGCAGGCCCTCGCGCGGCTCACGTCCGAGCGCGACGCCCCCGCGACGCAGGTGCGCCTCGAACCCGCCGTCGTCCACTCGATCTCGGGCGAGCGGCGGGCCGAGCTCGCCGGGCGGCTCGAACGCGCCGCCGAGCTCGGCGCCTTCGACGACGCCGCCCGCACCACCCCCTGGGCGGGCGCCGACCTCACGACCGAGGTCGCCGCCGGCAACGCGCTCCTGCGGGTCACGCGGCTCGTCGACCAGACCCTGCCGCAGCTGCGCGCCCAGGTCGCGGAGGTCTCCCGCACGACCGGCCTCGACACCGCCCCGACCGTGCGCACCTGGAGCACCCAGCTCACGATGCTCGCCGGCATGCGCGGAACGCTCGACGTGTTCCTGCCCGAGGTGTTCGAGCGGGCCGCGGACGACCTCGTCAACGCGACCGCGACCCGCCAGTGGCGCGCCGACCACGGCGTCGAGCTCAGCTGGGCCCAGCGTCGACGCCTGCGCAAGCAGGCCAAGGACATGCTGCGCCCCGGCGTGCGCGTGCCCGACCTGCACGCCGCGCTCGTGCAGGTCGCCGAGCAGCGCACCGTCTGGCGCCGGCACTGCCCGCGCGGCGGGTGGCCCGTGCTGCCGACCGGGCTCGCGAGCATCGAGGACACCGCCGAGGCCGTGCGGATCGACCTCGAGGACCTCGCGCCCGTGCTCGCCGGGACCGCAGGCTTCGCGACCGACCCCCTGGACCTGCCGCTCGAGGAGCTCGGCGAGCGCCTCGCCGCGCTGGCCGCCGACGAGGCCGCGCTGACGACGCTGCCGCACCGGACCGCGACCCTGCGCTCGCTGCACGACGCCGGGCTCGGAGCTCTCGTCGACGACCTCGGTGCGCGTCGGGTCGGCAAGGACATGGTCGGGGTCGAGCTCGAGCTCGCCTGGTGGAGCTCGGTGTTCGAGCAGATCCTCGGCCAGGACCGCGCGCTCGCGGGCCAGGACAGCACCGGACTCGACGCGCTCGCCGGCCGCTTCCGCGAGCTCGACCGCCGGCACGTCGAGGCCCTCGCCGGTCCTGTGCGCGCCGCGGTGCGCTCGCACCTCGGGGAGGCGATGCGCGAGCACCGCGAGGAGGCCGAGCAGCTCTTCACCGAGCTCATCGAGGGCCGCCTCGTGAGCGTGCGCGAGACCGTCGAGCGGTACCCGCGGGTCGTGCGGCGACTGCGTCCCGTGACCGTCTCGACGCCCACGCTCGTGCCGCACCTCGCGCCGACGACCCGCACGGTCGACCTGCTCGTGCTCGACGCGCCGCAGCACACGCCCGTCGAGCAACTGATCCCCGCGCTCGCGCGCGCCCGCCAGGTCGTCGTGGTCGCCGACCCGCGCACCGCCTCGGGCAGCGCCGTCGCCGAGCTCTCGGACGTGCTGCCCACCGTGCGGCTCGACCCCGCGCCGTCGCGCCGCGACCTCGGTCTCACGCGGTTCCTGATCCAGCACGGCTACGAGGGCGTCATGGCCCCCGCCCCCGTGCCCCGCCCCGACGCGCTGCTGCACCGCGACCTCGTGGACGGGCGCGGCATGCCCGACCCCCGCACGGGCACGGTCGAGAGCACGCAGGCCGAGGTCGACCGGGTCGTCGAGGTCACGATCGAGCACGCTCTGACGCGCCCGGACGAGTCCTACGCGATCGTGGCCGGCACCGCCGCGCACGCCGAGCGGATCCGTGAGGCGTTGCTCGGCGAGGTGCGGCGCAACCCCGCCCTCGCCCCGTTCTTCGCGGGCTCGCGGCCCGAGCCCGTCGTCGTGGCCGAGCTGCCCGACACCGCGGGGCTCGAGCGCGACACCGTCGTGCTCTCCCTCGGTCTCGGCCGCACCCCGCACGGCCGCGTGCTGCACCGGTTCGGCGTGGTGAGCGAGGCCGGGGGCGACGCCGTGCTGCTCGCGGCCCTCACCGCCGCGCGTCGTCGGCTGCGCCTCGTGACGTGCTTCGAGGGGAGCGACCTCGACCCCGAGCGGCTCCGCGGCAAGGGGCCGCAGCTGCTGCGCGAGGTGCTCGACCTCGCCGCCGCGCGCGACGGGCTCGCCGACCAGCTCGAGATCGGCAACGGCGTCGACACCGCCGTGGGGCCGGACCGGCTCGTGGTCGACCTCGCCGAGCGCCTGTGGCGCGCCGGCCTCGTGGTCGAGACCGACTACGGGGTCGACGACGGTCAGCGCGTCCCGCTCGTGGTCGGGCACCCCGACGTGCCGGGCGAGCTGCTCGTCGCGGTGCTCACCGACGACGCCGCGTACGTCGCGGAGCCGAGCGTCCGGGTCCGCGACCGCCAGGTCGCCGAGCGGCTCGAACGCCTCGGGTGGAGCGTCGTGCAGGTGTGGTCCGCGGCGGCGTTCCTCGACCCGGTCAAGGAGGCCGAGCGCGTGCGCCGTGCCGTCGAGGCCGCACGCGACGCCCGCGTGCCCGGGCGTCGCGGCATGCCGACGACCCCGGCGGCGGCCGACGTGCCCGCGGTGATCGACGACACCGCGGTCGACGACACGGCGGTCGACGAGGCCTCGGTCGATCCGCGCCCTGCCGACGCGCCGCTGGTCGACAGCACTCCGGTCGGCACTGCTCCGGTCGATGGTTTCGAGGCCGACGGCGAAGTGGTCGAGAACGCCGTGGTCGACGCCCACCCGGCCGAGGACGCCGTGGTCGGAGGAGCGACGGACGAGGCCCCCGCGGCCGACGGCGTGACCGTCGAGGCGTCCGGCGTCGAGGCGTCCGGCGTCGAGGCGTCCGGCGTCGAGCGTCCGGCCGACGGGACGGACGTCGAGGTCCAGGCGTGACGGCCGGGAGCCAGGGCGGGGTCGACGATCGGGGGTCGTCGAGCAGTCCAGGAGATAGCGGTCCGGGAGATCCCGGCACGGGCGCTCCGCGCCGTCGGCGCCGCCGGGTCGTGCGTCCGGGGACCGAGCAGGCGCCCGTTCCCGGGGCGAGCGACGACGAGACGGACGACCTGCGGCCGGACGACGCGAACGACGAGCGACTGCGTCGGGACGTCCCGCCGCACTGGTGAGCCGGCACTCGTGACTCACGCACCGGATAGTGACTCAACGCACCGGCGCCGGTGCATCGGCGCGTCAGTGCGGCGTCGAGCCGGTTCGACGGGCCCTCAGCGCTGCGTCGAGCGGGTGCCACGGACTGTCAGCGCAGCGGCGAGCAGCTCCGACGGTGGCGTGGTGCCGGCGAGTCAGTGTCGGGGCGTGACCGGCAGCTCGCTGCCGCCGCTGAGTCCTCCGGCGGCGAGCAGGTCGCGGATCTCGTGCAGGGCGACGACCTCGTCCGAGAGCGCGGACTCCTTCTCGGTGTCGCCCTCGACCTCGGCCTTGCGGCGCGCCCGGCGTTCGGCGAGCGCGTTCATGGGCAGCACGATCGCGAAGTAGATCGCGGCGGCGACGAGCAGGAACTGCAGCAGCGCGTTGAGCACCAGCCCGAACGAGATGACCGCCGGGTCCGAGCCGTCCTCGAACGTGCGGATCGTGACGTTCCAGACGCCGCTGAGGTCGGTCTCGCCGAAGATCGCGGCGATGAGCGGGTTGAGCACCCCCGTGACGATCGACGTCACGACCTCGCTGAACGCCGCACCGATGACGACGCCGACGGCGAGGTCGACGGCGTTGCCGCGGACGATGAACTCCCGGAAGCCCCTGAAGACGCGATTCATGCCAGTGATCGTGTCACGGCACGACGACGGCTGCCAGCCCTCCCGCGCCGCTCGCGCGGGCGACCCGGGGCGCCTCGTCGGGCGTCGTCGCGACGAGCACGAGCGAGTCCTGCGGAGCGCCACTGCCCAGCAGGGAGTCGTCCGTGCCCGCGGGGACGGCGACGACCGTCACGCGCCGCGCGACGTACGGGGCGGCGTCCGCGGTCGTGCCACCCGTTGCTGTGTCGCCCGTCGCCGTGCCCTCGGACGACGTGCTCTCGGACGACGTGCCGCCCGCTGACGTGCCGGGTGCCGGGGCGACCGCCGGATCGCCCAGCATCGTCGCCGGGGCGACGAGGTCGACGTGGTCGCCGGGGGTGAGGAGGGCGACCACGCCCGCGTCCTGGAGCCGTACGGGCACGACCACCGTCCCCTCCGGCCCGCGGGCGGCGAGCTCGCCCCCGCCGACGAGCGCCGGGAGCAGGACCTGGTCGGCGACGAGCGCGACGGCGGTCGAGCGGCCGGTCACGTCGTCGACGGAGGCGGGGGCGGCGTCCGGCACCGCGGCGATCGGGAGCTGCTCGACGCGCACGTCACGCGCCGTCAGGACTGTGCCCGCGCCCAGGTCGTGCGCGACGACCACGGCCGCGCGGGTCTCCGGGGGCGGCGGGGCGAGGGTGTGCACGACCTGAGTGATCGCGAGCGCGGCGCACAGCGCGACCGCGACGTGGCGTGCGCGCCAGGCCAGGAGGCGGAGCCGGCGCGCCGCGCGGCGGGATGGGGGAGTCATGCCGCGACGCTAGCGACGCGTCGCGGGATGCGGACGACGCGCGGCGGGCCCTGGGGACAGGGCCCGCGCGGTCGCCGGTGTGGACGAGGTTCGTCCGGTGCGTCAGCTCGCGGCGGCGGCGGAGCCGGACGACGACCCGCCCGAGGACGAGGTCGACGCGCCCGTCGAGGACGAGCTGCTGGACGCGCTCGAGGACGAGGACGACGAGCCGGACGAGGACGAGCCGGACGAGGACGAGCCCGACGACGCGGGCGTGGTCGCCGCGGTCGACGTCGAGCGGCCCTTGCCGCCCGAGCGCGAGTCGGTGCGGTAGAAGCCCGACCCCTTGAAGGTCACGCCGACCGAGCTGAACACCTTGCGCAGGCGGCCCTCGCACTCGGGGCACACGGTCAGCGAGTCGTCCGAGAACGACTGGTGGATGTCGAAGGCGTGCCCGCACTCGGTGCAGGCGTAGGCGTAGGTAGGCACAGGCCCTCCCGGGGTCGCAGTCGTGGGCGGCTTCCGCTCGTCGGCCGGTGCGGCGCTCCGGGCCCTCTCGGTCCTGGCACTCGCACGGGTCGAGTGCTGATCATACGCGGTGCGGCAGCAGGTAGTCTCGCACCGTGTCTGCAGACGTCCCCACCAGTGAACCGACCGTCGACGACGCGGTGACGCCGCCCCCGGCCGCGAGCCGGCGTCGTTCCCGCCTGAGGGTCGCGCTCGCGGCCGTCGCGATCCTGGTGGTGCTCGTCCTGGTGGCGGTCACGGTCTTCTCGGTCGTGGTGCTGCGCCGTCCGCTGCCGCAGTCGGACGGGACGGTCTCGATCCCCGGTCTCGACGCGACCGTCACGGTCCAGCGCAACGAGCAGGGCGTGCCCGACATCTACGCGGACACCGACCACGACCTGTTCATGGCGCAGGGCTACGTCCAGGCGCAGGACCGGTTCTTCGAGATGGACTACCGCCGGCACGTGACGTCGGGGCGGCTCGCCGAGCTCGTCGGGGACGACGCCGACGCGATCGCTGCCGACAAGGTGACCCGGACGTTCGGGTGGCGCGAGGTCGCGACCCAGGAGTGGGACATCCTCGACCAGTCGACGAAGGACAACCTCGCGGCCTACGCGGCGGGCGTCAACGCCTACCTCGACGGGCGCAGCCCGGGCGAGATCGCGGTCGAGTACACCGTGCTCGGCACGACCGTGGACGTCGCCGACCCCGAGCCCTGGGACCCGATCGACTCGCTCGCGTGGCTCAAGGCCATGGCGTGGGACCTGCGCGGCAACTACGACGTCGAGCTCGAGCGAGCCCTGGCGTACACCACGCTGGGTGACGTCGAGAAGGTCGACGAGCTGTTCCCCGCGTACCCCGAGGGCACGAACAGCCCGATCCTCGACCCCGCGGACGTCGCGTCGGACGTCGAGCCCGCGGCGCGGCCCGTCGACGGGATCGGCTCGTCGCTCGGCACCGACCAGCTCGACGAGGCCATGGCGCAGGCGGAGTCCGCGCTCAGCGCCGTCCCCGTGCTCGTCGGCCGGGGCGAGGACTCGGGCTCCAACTCGTGGGTCGTCTCGGGCGAGCACACGACGTCGGGCAAGCCGCTGCTCGCCAACGACCCCCACCTCGCGCTCGGCGCGCCGAGCATCTGGGCGCAGGTCGGGCTGCACTGCACGAGCGTCGGCCCGGACTGCGGCTACGACGTCTCGGGCTTCTCGTTCGCCGGGTTCCCGGGGATCATGATCGGCCACAACCAGCAGATGTCGTGGGGCCTGACGAACATGGGCGCCGACGTCACGGACTTCTTCGTCGAGCGCGTGCGCTCCGAGACGTACCTGCGCGACGGCGAGTGGGTGCCGCTCGAGACGCGCGAGGAGACCATCAAGGTCAACGGCGGCGACGACATCCCGCTCGAGGTGCGCAGCACCGTGCACGGGCCCATCCTCACGGGCGTCATGAACGAGCTCACCCCGCTCGTCGGCTCCCCGACGGGGACGGCGACTGTCGGCGAGCGCGCCGTCTCGCTGGGGTGGACGGCGCTCACCCCGGGCCACACCGCGGACGCGGTCTTCGCGATCAACCGGGCGTCGACGCCCGCCGAGCTGCGCGAGGCCGCGGCCGGGTTCGAGGTGCCCGCCCAGAACATCGTGTTCGCGACGGTCGACGGGCACATCGGGTACCAGGCCCCGGGCAGGATCCCGGTGCGCGCGACGGTCGCGGGCGACGTGCCGAGCGACGGCTCGTGGCCGCGCCCCGGGTGGGACAGCCGGTACGACTGGCAGGGGTACGTCGACCCGGCCGACATGCCGCACGTCGTCGACCCCGCGGAGGGCTTCGTCGTCGCGGCGAACCAGGCCGTCCTGCCCGCCGGGTCGGAGCCGTTCCTGACCACCGACTGGGACTACGGCTACCGCTCGCAGCGCATCCGCACGCTCCTCGAGGACCAGATCGAGTCGGGCCGGAAGTTCGACGTCGACTCGATGCGCGACATCCAGACCGACGACTGGAGCCCGTACGCGCAGGCGCTCGTGCCCGCGCTGCTCCAGGAGGACATCGGCACCGGGTTCGAGGCGGACGGGCAGAAGCTGCTCGCGGCCTGGGACTGGGACACCGACGCCGACTCGGCCGCGGCCGCCTACTTCGCCGCGGTCTGGCGCAACATCCTCGAGCTCACGTTCTGGGACGACGTGCCCGAGTCCATGCGTCCGTCGGGCGGCAGCCGGTGGCTCGCCGTCGTACAGGGTCTGCTCGAGCGGCCCAAGGACCCGCTGTGGGACGACCGCACGACGCTCGGCGTCGTCGAGACCCGTGACGAGGTGCTCACCAAGGCGCTGCTCTCGGCCCGTCAGGAGCTCACGACCGAGCTCGGCAAGCGGTCGCTCGACTGGGAGTGGGGCAAGCTCCACCAGCTGCGGCTCGAGCACCCCGTGCTCGGCGGCGACTCGATCCCGGCCGTCGTGCGGGGCGTCGTGAACCCCGACCCGATCGAGATGCCGGGCGGCTCGTCGATCGTCAACGCCATGGCCTGGGACGCGGCGTCCGACAGCTTCGACGTGACCGCGGGTCCGTCGATGCGCATGGTCGTCGACATGGGGGACCTCGACGCCTCGACCTGGGTCACGGTCACGGGGACGTCCGGCCACCCGGGTTCCCCGCACTACGACGACCAGCTCGACTCGTGGGCGCACGGACTCACCTACCCGTGGGCGTCGAGCAGCGGCGCGGTCGAGGCGGCCTCGACGGAGACGCTCACGCTGCGCCCCTGACGGCGACGCGTCCTACCTCTCGGGGGTGCAGCACCCGTCGACGCACGCGTCGTCCTGCCCGACCGCCTGCCCCACCGCGAGCGGGGCGCAGCAGGCGTCGCCGCGCCACGCCTCGACCCCTTCCTTGACCGCGACCGCGGCGATGGCGAGGGCGGCGAGCGGGTCGGCCCAGGACCACCCGAGGGTCGCGTTGAGCACGAGTCCGACGAGCAGGACCGCCGACAGGTAGGTGCACAGCAGGGTCTGCTTGGAGTCGGCGACCGCGGACGCCGAGCCGAGCTCGCGACCGGTCCGTCGCTCGAACCACGACAGGAACGGCATGATCGCGAGGCTCACGGCCGCGAGCACGATCCCGACGACCGAGGTCGCGGGCTCGGCGGCGCCCGCGAGGGTGCGCACCGCGTCGACCGCGACGAACAGCGCCAGCCCGAAGAACGACACGGCGACGAGACGCAGCGCGACGCGCTCGCGCCGCTGCGGCTCGGGCGAGGCGAACTGCCACGCGATCGCGGCGGCGGACAGCACCTCGACGATCGAGTCGAGCCCGAAGCCCACGAGGGCTGCCGACGAGGCGATCCGGCCCGCGGTGATCGCGACCACGGCCTCGACGACGTTGTAGGCGATCGTCGCGGCGACGACGAGGCGCACGCGACGCTCGAGCACCGTGCGGCGTACGGCGTCCGGCCGGGTCGGGCCGAGGGAGACGGAGGTCATGAGCAGGTGCACCCGTCGGACGAGCAGCAGGTCGGGTCGACCGTCACGACGAGGCGCAGCAGGTCGTCGAGCGCCGGGGCGAGATGCGTGTCGGCGAGGCGGTACCAGGTGCGCCGTCCGTCGGGGATCGCCTCGACGAGCCCGCACCCGCGCAGGCACGCGAGCTGGTTCGACATGACCTGGCGCGACACGCCGAGCGCGTCCGCGAGGTCGGCGGGGTAGGCGGGTGCCTCGCGCAGGGCGAGCAGCACGCGCGTGCGGGTCTCGTCCGACAGCGCATGGCCCAGCCGCGCGAGCGCGGCGGTGTGGGTGAGGCTCACGGTCTCCATGGACGTGACAGTACACAGGATCGTGTATTCACGAAAGCCTGTACTCACGCTTGAGCGAGTGATCGAGCGAGCAGCCAGGCCGCGGACGCCGGTCGGCCGGGATCAGTCCCGCGTGAGCCGGTGCCAGCCGTGCGGGGTCACGACGGCGTCGACGCGGCGGTCGTGCGCCTCGAACGGCAGCGGGTGCAGGTCCGCGTCGTAGAGCTCCTCGGGGTAGACGACGGCCACGACCGTGACCCCGGGGCGTACGTGCTGCAGCGCGCGGTCGTACCAGCCGCCCCCCTGCCCGAGCCGGACGCCGCGGGTGTCCACGGCCAGGGCCGGGGCGAGCACGACGTCCGCCTCGACGAGCGTCTCGGGCGGCAGGGTCGGCGTGCCCGGCTCGGGCGGGCGGCCCGGTGCGCGGACCTGCAGGTCGTCGGGGCCCGCGTACACGGCCCAGTCGCGCTGGAGGCCGGCGCCCAGGACGGGCAGCAGCACGCGCGCGCCGCGCAGCGCGAGGCGGTCGTGCACCACGCCCGTGCCGGGCTCGTGGCTGCGCGCCGCGTAGCTCGCCACGCACCGGGCCAGCGCGACCTCGGGAACCGTGTCGACGACGTCCGCGATCGCTGCGGAGGCCTCGGCCCGCAGCCGCTCCGACCGCTCGGAGCGCGCCGTGCGGATCGCCTTGCGCAGGGCGTCCTTGGCGTCCTCGGCCTCGAGGTTCGGACTCGGGTGGGGCTGCGTGCTGCCGCTCATGGTGACAGTGTCGCAAATCTGGCAGGTGGGCGTCGCCGCGTGCGACGGCCCCGGACGTGATACACCCTCTCCTGCGGGTGCCTCCCGGCCGACGGCCGAGCGGTCAGGACACCCCGGGAGAAGGCGGGCACGGATGTCCAAGGTGCTTCGTGGTCGGGTCGCCAGGCCCTGGCCCGTGGTCCTGAGCGAGGAGACCCCGCACGGGCTCCTCGTGCTGCGCCCGCTGCGGCGGCGCGACGCCGAGCAGTGGCTCGCGCTGCGCGCGCGCAACCTCGACTGGCTCGAGGAGTGGGAGGCGACCTCGCCGCAGGGCACCCCCGGCTCGGCGCCCACGTTCGCGGAGTACGTGCGGCTGCTCGCCTCGCAGGGGCGCAGCGGCACCGCGCTGCCGTTCGGCATCGAGCTCGACGGGGCGCTCGTGGGCCAGCTCACGGTGTCCGGGATCGCGCACGGGTCGCTCGGCTCGGCGAACATCGGGTACTGGATCGGCCAGCACGTCGCCGGGCGGGGACTGACCCCGGTGGCCGTCGCGATGGCGACCGACTACGCGTTCGGCGTCGTCGGCCTGCACCGGGTCGAGATCAACATCCGGCCCGAGAACGGACCGAGCCTGCGCGTCGTCGAGAAGCTCGGGCTGCGCGAGGAGGGTCTGCGCGAGCGGTACCTGCACATCCGCGGCGAGTGGCGCGACCACCGGTCGTTCGCGGTCACCGCGGAGGAGGTGCCCGACGGCCTGCTCGCGCGCGCCCGCGGGCTCTGGGGATCGGCGCAGGGCGCCCAATAGCGGGAGACGTGGCGCACGCCGCGGCGACACGCCGGGTCGCGTCCCTTTCGGTGCGCGGGGCCTCGCCTACGGTCGGTCGTGTGAACTCGTCGACAGGTCTCCTCGCCCTCGCGGTGCTGGTGGTCTGGCTCGCGTTCTACGTGCCGCACCGCGTGCAGGCGCGTCAGCAGGTGCTCGAGTCACGGCTCGAGGACAGGTTCTCGGGCACGCTCCGGATCCTCACCGTCGCCGGCCGCCCCCGGGGTGCGCGCGGCACGACGGCAGGACCGACCGTGGCCCGGCCGGCCCTCGCCGCAGCGGGTGGGGACGTCCGGCTGATCGCCCGGACGACGTACGACGAGGGAGGGACCCCGATGACCGGACGGACCGAACGGAGCGGGGACCGCGCACCCGCGCGCCCCACCACCGCCCCCGAACCCGCCCCGCGCACGGGCGCGCTCCCGATCGTGTCGCCCGCGCGCCTCGCGGTGCTCGAGCGCCGGGCCGCGGCCGCGCGACGTCGGCTCGTGATCTCCGCGACGCTCCTCGTGCTGACGGTCGGCGCGTGGGCGCTCGTCGTCGCCGGGTCCCTCTCGTGGACGGTCGCGCTCGCCCCGACCGCGCTCTTCGGTGTCGTCCTCGTCCTCGGACGTCGCGCCGCGGCGTCGGCCCGTCGGGCGGACGCCGCGTGGCGGGCCGAGCGTCGGGCGCGCGTCGCCGCGCGTGCCGCACGGGGCGTCACGGGAGGGCCGGCCATGCCGCGCAACGCGAGCCAGCGCGTGACCGGGCGGGCCGTGCGCGGCTCGCAGACCGCGACGCAGATGATTCCGCGCGTCGCGGCGCCGGACGTGCAGGAGGACGCCGAGCGAGAGGGTGCGGAACGCCGTGCCGACCGTGACGTGTCGGAGCACGGTGCGGAGCGCGGTGGCGCTCCTGCGTCCGTGCGGCCCGCGGGCGCGTCGCGCGTGGAGGTGCCGGGCGCGTCGTCCACGGAGGCCACCGCGGAGCGCCGGGCGACGGTCTCCGGCTCGCCGGCGCCGACGGCGGGCCGGGCGATCGTGCCGCCGCCGGCGCACACGGCGTCTGCTGGTGCTCCCGTGGGGGCTCCGACCCCTGCCACGCCGTCGCGCGAGGCCTGGAGCCCGACACCCGTCCCGCGACCGACGTACACGATGAAGCCCGCGGCCCCGCGTCGCGAGCCCGCGCCGCTGCCCGAGCCCACCCAGGCCACGGGCTCGGTGCCTGCCGCGCGCACGGCCGCTGCGACGTCGTCGGCCGAGCCCCCGAGCGTGCGCGAGACCCACCCGCGCACGGACACCCTCGGGCTCGACCTGGACGAGATCCTCGCGCGGCGTCGAGCTGCAGGTCAGTAGCGGAACCGCAGGATCCTGCCGATTCCACATCCCGGCGCGGGAGTGCTAATCTAGACCCCGCTTGGGGCTATGGCGCAGTTGGTAGCGCGTCTCGTTCGCAATGAG
Source organism: Sediminihabitans luteus (assembly GCF_002797595.1). GTDB lineage: Bacteria > Actinomycetota > Actinomycetes > Actinomycetales > Cellulomonadaceae > Paraoerskovia > Paraoerskovia lutea. The sequence goes on along the minus strand of NZ_PGFE01000003.1, from coordinate 9,624 downwards.
AAGGTCGGGGGTTCGAATCCCCCTAGCTCCACCGCAGAAGGTCCCTGACCGGGCAGCTCGCCTGGTCAGGGACCTTCGTCGTTTCCCACCCGCACTCCACCGTTGCCCGCCCACCGCCGTCCGCCCACCGCCGACCGTGCGATCCGTCACGCAAAATCGCCGAAACCCGTGACGGATGACGCGTTCGGCGGTGGGGGAACGGTGGGGAACAGTGGGGGAACGGCGGGTCGGCGGTGGGGGAGCGGCGGGGAGCGGCGGGTGAGCGGCTGGACCGCGGTCCGGGGGGCTCGCCGGAGGTGACACACTTGGCTTCCGTGAGCCCGCTAGATGCCCCGAACGCCCGTTTCGTGCGACCTGGTCGCCGTGCCGTCGCGGCGGTGTCCGCGCTGGTCGCGGTCGCCTCGCTGCTCGCCGGCTGCGCGACCGACGACGTGGGCGACGTCGGGGACTGGCGCAAGGACCCGGGCCTGCCGGGCGCGGTCGTCGCGAACCTCCCCACGGGCATCACGGTCGCCTCGGACGTCCCTGCCGAGCTCGCGCTCATCGCGAGCCAGACGATCTTCGCCGCCGCCCCGGCCGTCGTCCTGGTCGAGGACGGCGACCCCGAGGCCGAGGCCGCGGCGGCCGAGGCCGCCGACGAGGTCGACGGCCCGGTGCTCGCGGTCGGCGGCGTGATCTCGGACGACGGGCTGCGCATCGAGCTCGAGCGGCTCGGGGCGACGGGAGTACTGGTCGTGGGTGACGTCGAGGACGCGACGCTGCGCTCGATCGCCCCCGCCGCGACCGCCGTGCGGCTCAAGTCCTCGTGGGCGGCGGGCACGCCCACGGGCGACACCGAGATCGCGGGCGCGATCGCGCAGCTCCCGGAGCGCGGCAAGCCGCAGCAGGCGACCGAGGCGGTGGCGCTGGTCGACCCGGACGCGGACGAGGACGTCACGCTCGCGGTCGCGACGGCGCGCGCGGCCGGGGCCGTGGTCATCGAGGTGCCGGGTGGCGACCCGCGCGCGTCGCACGCGAGCGTCGACGCGCTCGCGAACGCGCAGGCGCTCTCGGCGATCGGGATCGGGACGACGTTCGGCTCGTCCTCGCAGCTCGCCGCGCGGTTCCGGGCGGCTTCGACGGGTGTCGAGCTCCCCGGTGGCGGCCAGCTCGTGACGGGGTCGCGGTACGTGGGGCTCGCCGGGTCCCCGGTGAGTCCGAGCCTCGGCGCGCTCGGCCGGCAGGACGTCGACGCGACGGTCACGCGCGCGGCCGAGGTCGCGGGCGCGGTCGACCCTGACGCCGTGCCGACGCTCGAGATCGCCGCGACGGTCGCGGCGCCCGCGGCGGGGGAGGACGGCGACTTCTCGAACGAGACGCCCGCCGACGAGCTCCGCCCGCTCGTCGAGGCGGGTCTCGCCGCCGGGCAGTCGGTCGTGCTGGACTTCCAGCCCGGGGGCAGCACGTTCGTCGAGCAGCTCGCGGAGTACCGCGACCTGCTCGACCTGCCGGGGGTCGGCGTCGCGCTCGACCTCGAGTGGCGCTATCCGGACGGCGCTCCCGGTGGTCTCGTCGCCGGCCGGGTGCCCGCGGCCGAGGTCGACGAGGCGCTCGCCTACCTGGCCGACGTCGTGGTCGACGGCGCGCTGCCGCAGAAGCTCGTGGTGCTGCGCGACGACGCGACCCCGTCGGTCGACGACCCGGGCGCGCTCGACCTGCAGCGCGACCCGCTCGGCGTGGTCGTCTCGCTCCCGGGTGACGTCGACGCCCCGGCGTGGTCCACGGCCGCGGACGACGTCATGGCGGGCGTCCGCCTCACGCTGCCCTCGTGGGGTCTGCCGGCGGCCGCGGACGACGGGACGCCGGCCTACGTCGTCTACCGCTGAGAACCGCGCGGGCGGCCCTGGCCACGGAGGTGGCGCGGGCCGCCCGGGCCGCACGGGTGCCCCGACACCCCGAGGCCCGGGAGCGCGCCGGCGGTTCGCCGCCGGGGGTTGTCCCGGCTCGTCCCGCATGGTTAGGCTGGCGTCCTGCCGATCGACCGAATCGATTCGATGGGGCAATCGCCCAGGCAGCACCACCGGACGAACCGCTCCACGACGACGAGGAAACCCGTTGCTGTCGATCATCCCCCAGCCACTGCAGGTCACCCACGACGAGCATGCCGCGGTCTTCCCGCTGGGCTCGGCGCTCGTGCTCACGGCCGACACCGACGCCGAGCGCTCGGTCGGCCGTCTCGCCGCGCAGCGCCTGGGCCGCGCGGCCGAGACCGGCCCGCTCGCGCACGTCACGCCCGGGGAGCGCGACCTCGCGGCCCCCACGGTCGTGCTCGTGCTCGACCCGGCCGCCGGCCCGGAGGGCTCGACCCACCCCGAGCGCTACTCGCTCGTCGTGACCGGCGAGGAGGTCGTCGTGAGCGCCGCCGAGCCGGCCGGCCTCCAGCTCGGCGTCTCGACCCTGCGCCAGCTCGTGACGACCGACGCGGCCGGACGTGCCGTGGTCCCGGCCGTCGTCGTGCACGACGCACCCCGCTACGGGTGGCGCGGGCTGTCGTTCGACCTGTCCCGGCACTTCTTCCGGGTCGAGCAGCTCGAGCGCGTCGTCGACCTGCTCGTCGACTACAAGCTCAACGTGCTGCACCTGCACCTGACCGACGACCAGGGCTGGCGCATCGAGTCGCCGTCGCGGCCCGAGCTCGCCAAGGAGGGCTCGACCTGGGAGATCGGCGACGGCCCCGGCGGGTACCTGAGCGTGCTCGAGTTCGACCAGCTGCAGGACTACGCGGCCGAGCGCTTCGTCGCGATCGTGCCTGAGATCGACGTGCCCGGGCACATCAACGCCGCGACGCACGTGTACGGCGACCTGAACCCGGACGGCAAGCCCACCGACGAGTACCGCGGCATGGAGGTCGGCTTCTCCAAGCTCACCTACGACCTGCCCGCGACCGAGCCGTTCCTGCGCGACGTGTTCTCGGACATCGCCGCGATCACGCGCGGCGAGCACGTGCACATCGGCGGTGACGAGGTGTTCACGATGGACCCCGCGGAGTTCGCGAAGTTCGTCGAGCTGTGCGAGAGGGTCGTGCTCGACGCGGGCAAGAAGGTCGTCGCGTGGCAGGAGGCCGCGCACGCCGACGTCCGCCCCGGGACGCTCATCCAGTTCTGGGACACGAACAAGAAGGACCACGCGCCGTTCCTGCGGGCCGCGACCGAGGAGGGCGCACGGTTCATCATGTCGCCCGGCAACCGCGCCTACCTCGACATGAAGTACACGGCCGACTACGCGCTCGGTCAGGACTGGGCCGGGCTCGTCGAGGTCCACGACGCCTACGACTGGGACCCGGAGACCGTGATCGCGGGCATGCCCGCCGAGGCGATCGAGGGTGTCGAGGCCGCGATCTGGACCGAGACGCTCAGCACGCTCGACGAGGTCTTCGAGATGCTGCTGCCGCGCCTGCCCGCCGTCGCGGAGGTTGCGTGGACCGACCCGGCGCGCAAGGACTGGGCGTCCTTCCGTGCGCGCGTGGCCGTCGAGGCCGCGTCGTGGCGACGCGAAGGACGGGCGTTCCACGCGTCGCCGCAGGTCGTGTGGTCCTGACCCGCTGACGTCGGTCCGGGCGACGTCGGTCCGGGCGACGCCGGTCCGGACGACGGTAGCCCGGACGACGACAGCCGGGACGACGACGGCCCCGGGCCGCCCGTGAGGGCGCCCCGGGGCCGTCGTGCGTGCGGGGGTCAGATCCAGCTCTGCAGCCACATGTGCTGGTGCCAGAAGTCGTACGGCACCTGCATGCCCGTCCAGATCGGGAAGAAGTACACGCTCACCGCGACGATGAGCGCGAGCACGACCGCGATCGCCGTGCGCGTCCAGGCCCGGGCCACGACGCGCCCCTCGGTGCGTTCGACCGCGACGGCCATGACGTACACGACGGCGAGCACGACCCAGGGCGTGAACGCGATCGAGTAGAACGTGAAGATCGTCCGGTCGGTCACGACGAGCCACGGCACCCACCCGGCGACGAAGCCCGAGAGCACCGCGGTCGCACGCCAGTCCTTGAACCGGACGAGCAGCGCGATCGTCGCGACGAGCGCGAGCGCACCGAGCCACCACAGCAGCGGGTTGCCGAGCGACGTGATCGCCTCGACGCAGCGGTCCTGCCCGCAGGTACCCGTCCCGCCGTCGTACGACTGGTAGTAGAAGGACGTCGGGCGCCACTGGACGATCCAGGTGTACGCCTCGGACTTGTACGGGTGGTCGGAGACGAGGCCGGTGTGGAAGTTCCACATCGACACGTGGTACTCCCAGAACGAGCGCAGCGCCTCGGGCAGCCACTGCGGGCCCTGCCCGGGGTTCTCGACCGCCCAGTTGCGCATGTACGAGTTGTCGGCGCGGAACCACGAGAACCAGGACGCGACGTACGCGACGAGCGCGGTCGGCAGCATCACGAGCGCCGCGGGGATCGCGTCGACGACGAAGGTGTCCTCCCACCAGCGCTTGACCCCGACCTTGCGCCGTGCGCTCGCGTCCCACAGGACCGACAGCAGCGCGAACACCGCGAGGAAGTACAGCCCCGACCACTTGATCCCGCACGCGAACCCGAGCGACACCGCGGCCGCGAACCGCCACCAGCGCCAGCCCAGGCGCGGACCGTACTTGCCGATCACGCCGCCCGCGTCGACGATCGCGCCGCACTTCTCGGCCAGGCGGCGCCGCGACTGCTCGCGGTCGCGCAGGATGCACCAGAACGCCACGAGGGCCCAGAACATCAGGAAGTTGTCGAGCAGCGACGTGCGCGAGTGCACGATCGCCTCGCCGTCGATCGCCATGAGGCCGCCCGCGATCACGCCCATCGCGGTCGACGCGAACAGCCGGCGCGCGACCCGTGCGACGAGGAACACCGCGGCGATGCCCACGAGGGCGGTCGAGAGGCGCCAGAAGAACGAGCTGTCCGCACCGCCGAGCCACATGCCGGCCGCGATCATCCACTTGCCGAGCTGCGGATGCACCACGTACGACGGGTCGCTCAGGTACGAGTTGACCTCGCCGGACTCGAACGCCGGGTTCGGGTTGTCGGGCCACGTGCCCTCGTAGCCGAGCCCGAGCAGCGACCACGCGTCCTTGACGTAGTAGGTCTCGTCGAACACGAGCTCGTGCGGGTGCCCGAGCCGCCACAGGCGCAGCACCCCGGCCAGGACCGCGACGAGCGCGGGGCCGAGCCAGCCCCACAGGCGGTCGTTGCGCGTCGCGCCGAGCGCGAGCGTGCGCGCCCCGAGCAGCGCGAGGAGGAACTTGTCGCGCGCGGCCGGCACGGGGGCGTCCGAGGCAGCCTGGTCCGGGTCGGAACCGTCCTGGGTGCCGGTGCCGTCCTGGTCGTCGAGGCCCTCCCGGTCGTCGGTACCGTTCGCGTCGGCCGTGAGCACCGCGGTGCCCGCGCCCTCGGCGGCGGTCTCCCGCGCGTCCGTCCCGGTGCCGGACGTCGCGCGCCCGGCTCCCGCGTCGGACGTCGCCCGCCCCGGACCGCCGTCGCGCGCGGCCGCGTCGTCGTGACCGGCGTCCGACGCGGGCGGGGGTGTGGGCGCGCTGCGCTCCCAGGCCTCCCGCTCGGACGGCGGACCGGCCGGGACCGGCGTGGTGTCGTGCGGCTCGGCGTCCGCGGCTTCGGGGTGCACGCAGTCATGGTAGAGGGTCCTCGCAAGGCCCCGGCGCGGTCGGTCGCACCGCGGTCCCGTGCCAGAGTGGACCCATGACCGACGAGCCCCGCAGCGTGCCCGACGCGACGTCCGACGACGCGCACGACGACGCGACCGCTGTCCCTCGCGGCGACGCGCCCGCGCGCGGGCTCGGCGCGGGCGGGCGCACCGGCGGCGCGCTCGTGCTCGCCGCCACCCCCATCGGCAACGCGGACGACGCGTCGGCCCGGCTTCGTCGTCTGCTCGCCGAGGCCGAGGTCGTCGCCGCGGAGGACACGCGCCGGCTGCACGCCCTGGCCGCACGCCTCGGGCTGACCGTCGGCGGGCGCGTCGTGAGCTACCACGAGCACAACGAGGCCGAGCGGGCCGACGAGCTGCTCGACGTCGTCGAGGGCGGGGGCGTCGTCGCGATCGTGACCGACGCGGGCATGCCGAGCGTCTCGGACCCGGGCTACCGCGTCGTGACCCGCGCCGTCGAGCGCGATCTGCCCGTGACCGCGGCGCCCGGGCCGAGCGCCGTCCTGACCGCGCTCGCGCTCTCGGGCCTGCCGACCGACCGGTTCTGCTTCGAGGGGTTCCCGCCGCGCAAGCCCGGCGAGCGCTCCCGGGCGTTCGAGGCCCTCGCGCGCGAGCCGCGCACCATGGTGTTCTTCGAGGCGCCGCACCGCATCGACGACACGCTCGCCGCGATGGCGGTCGCGTTCGGCGCCGAGCGTCCCGCGGCCGTGTGCCGCGAGCTCACCAAGACGTACGAGCAGGTGCTGCGCGGCCCCCTCGCCGAGCTCGCCGAGCGCGCCGCGGGCGAGCAGCTGCGCGGCGAGATCTGCGTCGTGGTCGCCGGGGCGCCCGCGCGCGAGCAGGCTTCCGAGGCCGACCTCGTCGCCGAGGTGCTCGCGCGCGCCGACGCCGGGGAACGGCTCAAGGACGCGGTCGCCGCGGTCGCCGAGGCCGCGGGTACGTCCAAGCGCGAGCTGTACGGCGCGGCGCTCGCGGCGCGCAAGCGCTGACGCGCCCGCGCGCCCCGAGCGCTACGGGGCGGTCGAGGCCCGCAGCCGGACGCCCGCGGCGCGCAGCTCCTCGCGGGCCGCGGCGCCGAGCTCGGGGCTCACGGGCGCGGTCAGGTCGGTGAGCACCGTGGTGTCGAGGCCGAGCGCGTGCGCGTCGAGCGCGGTCGCGCGCACGCAGTGCGACTCGGCGAGGCCGACCACGTCGACCGAGCCGATCCCGGCGGACTCGAGGATCTCCGCGAGCGTCTTGCCCGCGACGTCCGCACCCTCGAAGCCCGAGTAGGCGGCCTGGAACTCGCCCTTCTTGACGCTCGCGTCGGGGGAGAGGTCGGCGAGCGCGGGGTGCAGCTCGGCCTCGGCGGTGCCGGCGACGCCGTGCGGGGGCCAGGTGTCGACGAAGTCGGGCTCGTCGGGCGGCGTCGCGAAGTGCGGGCCCGGGTCGATGTGCCAGTCCTGCGTCGTGACGACGAGGTCGTACGCGTCGCGGTGCGCGCGGGCGTGCTCGGCGATGCGCTGCGCGACGTCGTTGCCTCCGGTCACGGGCAGGGCGCCGCCCTCGCAGAACGTGGGCTGGACGTCGACGACGACGAGCGCGCGGCCGGTCGGCGCGTCGGGGCGGGGGAGAGCCATGGCACCACTGTGCCATCCCGGCGGCCGCGGCGGCAGGGCGCGGGCGGCGTCCGCGGACAGGACCGGTTACCCGTCGGTAACACGGCCGCCCTAGGATGCACCGGCCCCACCCGTTCCTCGAATCGGAGTCCCGATGCGCAAGCTTCCCCTCGTCGTCGCCCTCGCCGCGGCGACGTCCCTGGCCCTGACCGCCTGCACCGACGCGTCGCAGCCGGCCGACGACGCCGCGACCGACACCGCCTCGAGCGCGACGTTCGACCTGTCGAGCATCACCAAGGACGACGCGGCCGCGGCCCTGCTGCCCGCCGACGTCGCGGACGCCGGCACGCTCGTGGTCGGCTCGAACACCGAGTACGCCCCGGCGGAGTTCATCGACGCCGACGGGTCGACGCCCGTCGGCTACGACATCGACGTCATCACGGCCGTCGCGCAGACCCTCGGCCTCGAGGTCGAGATCCAGTCGGCCGACTTCCCGGCGATCATCCCCGCGCTCGGCAGCAAGTACGACGTCGGGATCTCGTCGTTCACGATCACGCCCGAGCGGATCGCCGAGTCGAACATGGTCTCGTACTTCACCGCGGGCGAGGCGTTCTCGGTGCAGGAGGGCAACCCGAAGGGCCTCGACGCCGACGACATCTGCGGCGCCACGGTCGCGGTCCAGACCGGCACGGTCGAGGACGAGGACGCCGACACCATCAGCGAGAAGTGCGTCGCCGACGGCAAGGACGCGCTCGAGATCCTGCGCTACGACAACCAGGCCGACGCGACCACGAACCTGGTGGGCGGCAAGGCCGACATCATGTTCGCCGACTCGCCCATCGTCGCGTACGCGGTCGAGCAGACCGGCGGGCAGATCGAGCAGCTCGGCGACACGTTCGCGTCGGCCCCCCAGGGCATCGTGACCGCGAAGGACGACACCGACCTCGCCGCCGCCGTGCAGGCCGCGCTCCAGAAGCTCATGGACGACGGCTCGCTCGAGAGCATCCTCGACGTGTGGGGCAGCGCCGACGGCGCGCTCGACACCGCCGAGATCAACCCGGCCTCCTGATGGCGGCGAGCAGCACGGCGGCCACGCCGTCGACACCGCACGACGCGGTGCCCCACCGCATCCACGCCGTGCCCGTGCGCAGGCCCGGGCGCTGGGTCTCGGCCGTCGTGCTGCTCGTCCTGGCCGCGATGGCCGTGCACGGCCTCGTGACCAACGAGAAGTTCCGGTGGGACGTCGTCTGGCTGTACCTGCGCGACGTCGTCGTGATGCGCGGCGTCGGCTGGACGCTCGTGCTCACGTTCGGGTCGATGGCGATCGCGATCGTGCTCGCGGTCCTGCTCGCCGTGATGCGGCGGTCGGACAACCCGGTGCTGCGCTCGACCGCGTGGGCCTACATCTGGTTCTTCCGCGGCACGCCCGTGTACACGCAGCTCGTGTTCTGGGGCCTGCTCGCGGTGCTGTACCCCCGGTTGAGCGTCGGGGTGCCGTTCGGCCCCGAGCTCTTCTCGTTCGACACCGCCGACGTCATCACGGCGTTCTGGGCGGCGCTCCTGGGCCTCGCGCTCAACGAGGCCGCGTACCTCGCCGAGATCGTGCGCGCCGGCCTCGGGTCGGTCGACCCGGGCCAGGCCGAGGCCGCGAAGGCGCTCGGCATGAAGGACGGCTCGATCCTGCGCCGCATCGTGCTGCCGCAGGCCATGCGCGTGATCGTGCCGCCGACCGGCAACGAGACGATCTCGATGCTCAAGACCACGTCGCTCGTGCTCGCCGTGCCGTTCACGCTCGACCTCACCTTCGCGACCAACGCGATCGGCAACCGCACGTTCCTGCCGATCCCGCTGCTCGTGGTGGCCGCGATCTGGTACCTCGCGATCACGAGCGTGCTCATGGTCGGCCAGCACTTCATCGAGCGCTACTACGGTCGCGGGTTCGACGGCGCACACGGTGCTGGCGGTCGCGGCGGTGGCGGACGCCGGCCCCGCCGGTTGTCGCGGCAGGCGGCGATCGCGGGGGCGGGCACGACCAAGGACGATCCCTTCCTGGAGGTGACCCCGTGAGCGGGACGAACGAGAGCGCCGGCACGAGCACGACCGACCTGAGCGCGCCGATGGTGCGGGTGCGGGGGTTGCACAAGGAGTTCGGGTCGGTGCACGTGCTGCGTGGTGTCGATCTGGACGTGGCGGCGGGGTCGGTGTGCGTGGTCCTGGGTCCGTCGGGGTCGGGCAAGAGCACCCTGTTGCGGTGCGTGAACGAGCTCGAGGAGATCACCGGGGGGTCGGTCGAGGTCGCGGGCGAGCTGATGGGGTACCGGGTGCGTCCGGACGGTCGG
>NZ_PGFE01000002.1 GCF_002797595.1 Sediminihabitans luteus | reverse complement strand
CGCCGATGGTACTGCCCTGGAGACGGGGTGGGAGAGTAGGACGCCGCCGGACAACCATTCACCAAAGGCCCACCCCACACGGGGTGGGCCTTTGGCATACCCCCACACACCACCACCCACCGCGCCTGTCGCGGATTCCGCCCGGCGGCGGATGGTGAGGTGCTTCCTCCCACGCCTTCGTGGGACGATGGTGAGACAACTGACGAGAGGAATCCACGGTGAACGAGAGCTCACGTCGCGGTCGCGACGGCAGGAGCGAGGGCGATCGGCCCGACGAGCAGCCTCGGACGTACGGAGAGCGCCGAGGCGCGCCCCGGTCCGGTTCCTCCTCCGCTGGCCGCTCCGACCGCCGACCGCCGGCGTCCGACGGGCGTGGGGACCAGCAGCGCAGAGACGGTCAGCGCGGCGATGGCTCTCGCAGCTCTGGCGCCGGCGAGTCTCGCAACTATGGCGGGCGTCGTGACGACAACCGCTCCAGCGCACCGCGCTCGGGCAGCCGTGACGACCGGCCCCGGTACGGAGCAGACCGTCCGCGTGATGACCGCCAGCGTGACGACCGGCCCCGGTACGGGTCCGACCGACCGCGCGACGACCGTTCTCGTGACGACCGCGGCGACCGGCGTCCGCCCGCACGCGACGGCCAGCGCCCCGACGGCGCACGCAGCTACGGAAGCTCCGGCCGCGACGACACGCGCAGCTACGGCGGACGTCGCGACGACAACCGCTCGAGCGCACCGCGCTCCGGCGGCCGTGACGACCGGCCCCGGTACGGGTCCGACCGCCCGCGTGATGACCGCCAGCGTGACGGCCGGGCGCGGTACGGGTCCGACCGCCCGCGTGACGAGCGTTCCCGTGACGACCGCGGCGACCGGCGTCCGCCCGCACGCGACGGCCAGCGCCCCGACGGCGCACGCAGCTACGGAAGCTCCGGCCGCGACGACACGCGCAGCTACGGCGGACGTCGCGACGACAACCGCTCCAGCGCACCGCGCTCCGGCGGACGCGACGACCGGCCGCGGTACGGGTCCGACCGCCCGCGTGATGACCGCCCGCGTGACGACCGGACGCGGTACGGGTCCGACCGCCCGCGTGATGACCGCCAGCGCGACGAGCGGCCTCGGTACGGGTCGGACCGACCGCGCGACGAGCGTTCGCGCGACGACCGCGGCGACCGGCGTCCGCCCGCACGCGACGGCCAGCGCCCCGACGGCGCACGCAGTTACGGAAGCTCCGGCCGCGACGACACCCGTAGCTATGGCGGGCGTCGCGACGACAACCGCTCCAGCGCACCGCGCTCCGGCGGCCGTGACGACCGGCCCCGGTACGGGGCCGACCGCCCGCGTGACGAGCGTTCCCGCGACGACCGCCCTGCACGCGTGCCGGGCGGTCCGGGGTTCGAGCGCCGCGACGACCGTCCTGTCGAGCCGGACGTCCCGGAGACGGTGACGTGGCAGGACCTGGACCGTGACGTCCGCGGTCGCCTGCGCACGCTCTCCAAGGCGAACGCGGAGCAGGTGGGCGCCCACCTCGTCATGGCCGGGCGGCTCATCGACACGGACCCGGAGCTCGCCTACGAGCACGCGCAGGCCGCGGTGCGGCGTGCTGGTCGTGTCGACGTCGTGCGTGAGGCCGCGGGTCTCGCGGCGTACCAGACGGGACGTTACGCGGAGGCCCTGCGCGAGCTGCGCACGGTCCGCCGGCTCAACGGCTCGTCGGAGCACCTGCCGATCATGGCCGACGCGGAGCGTGGCCTCGGCCGACCCGAGCGCGCGATCGCGCTCAGCGTCTCGGACGAGGCGAGCACGCTCGACGCGGACGGTCGCGCGGAGCTCTCGATCGTCGTCAGCGGCGCACGGTCCGACCTCGGCGAGCACGAGGCGGCACTGGCGGTGCTCGACGCGATCACCGGCGTGACGGGCGAGCTGTCGGCGCGCGTCGCGCAGGCCCGCGCCGGCGTGCTCGAGGCTCTCGGGCGCCCGGACGAGGCAGCAGCGGTGCTCGCCGGCATCGACCCGCGCTACGTGGAGCCGGACGACGCGGACGACGTCGTCGTGTTCGACCTCACGGAGGAGTCCGAGGAGTCCGAGGAGTCGGAGGACGACGACGAGCCCGTGGAGAACACGGTGGAGTCCGACACGCTGGAGTCCGACGTGGTGGAGCCTGACGGCGGCGCGGACGACGCGGACAACGGGCCCGACGAGGCGCAGAGCACCTCCGCGGACGGGACGGTCGCGGCCGAGTCGCCGGAGGATCGCGCGTGAGCGCCCCGGGCGGCACCGGGCTTCTCGCCTGCGACGTCCCCCTCGCGCAGCGGTACGGGCTCGCGCTCGTCGACCTGGACGGTGTCGCCTACCGCGGACCGGACCCGATCGAGCACGCGTCGCAGGGCCTGGTCGACGCGCGCGACGCCGGGATGCGTCTCGTCTTCGTGACGAACAACGCCTCCCGGGAGCCTGAGCAGGTCGCCGACCAGCTCACGGGTCTCGGGATCCCGACGGGGCCCGACGAGGTCATGACCGCCGCGCAGGCGTGCGCGGCGCTGCTGACGACGCGCCTCGCGCCGGGCGCCCGCGTGCTCGTGGTGGGCGGTGCGGGGCTCCGCACCGCGGTGACCGCGGCGGGCTTCCAGGTCGTGAGCTCGGCGGACGACGAGCCCGAGGCCGTCGCGCAGGGCTTCTCGCCCGAGCTCGGGTGGACCGACCTGGCGGAGGCCGCGTTCGCGGTCGAGCGGGGTGCCTGGCACGTCGCGAGCAACCTCGACCTGTCGCTGCCGCAGGCGCGCGGGTTCGCCCCCGGCAACGGGTCGTTGGTCGCCGCGGTCCAGGCCGCGACGGGCGTGGTCCCGGACAGCGCGGGCAAGCCGTCGCCCACCATGTACCGCCTCGCGGTCGAGCGTGCGGGCGCGACCGAGGCCCTCGTGATCGGTGACCGGCTCGACACCGACCTCGCGGGCGCACGCTCGGGCGGGTACCCGGGGCTGCACGTGCTCACGGGTGTCAGCTCGGCGCGGGACGCCGTGCTTGCGGTGCCGGGCGAGCGGCCGCACTTCCTCGGCGCGGACCTGCGCGCGCTGCACGTCGCGCACCCCGCGCCCGTGCAGGGCCCGGACGGATGGTGGGAGTGCCGCGGTCAGACCGCCCGTGTGAGCGACGGGAGGCTCGAGCTCGCCGACCACCCCGGGGCCACCGACGTGCTCGATCTCGCACGGGCGGCGTGCGCCGCCGTCTGGTCGGCGGTCGACGCCGGGGAGACCGTGGACGCCGACACGGTGCCGGAACTCCCCGTGGGAAGCGACTGAACGCACGCCCCGAGCGGGTAGCGTGGATCCCTGCGGCGACCCGACGTCCGCGACCGAACCACGGAGGACCCCGATGAGTGCTGACCCGAGCGGCGCCGTGCCCGCCGGCCCGGTGCCGACGCCGGCGAGTCTTGCCGCGCGCCGGGCGCCCGAGGGGGCCGACGGCGTCGACGTCGAGACGCTCTGCGCCGGGATCGACGGCGTGCGCGACCTGCCCGCGGACGAGCAGGTCGCGGTCTTCGAGGCGGTGCACGCGCGCCTCGAGTCGGCGCTCACGGACGCGGACGGCTGATGGGTGCGGCACGGGTCGACGTCGAGCTCGTGCGCCGCGGCCTGGCCCGGTCGCGCGGGCGCGCCGCGGCGCTCGTCGCGCAGGGAGCGGTGACCGTCGACGGCCGGGTGGTGGGCAAGCCGTCGGTCACGGTGGACGGCGCCCAACGGCTCGAGGTCGTCGGTGGCCCCGCCGAGCAGTTCGCCTCGCGCGCGGGGTTCAAGCTCGACGCGGTGCTCGACGCGCTCGCGGGCCGTCCCGCGCTCGAGGTCCCCGTGCACGGTGCCTGGTGCCTCGACCTGGGTGCGTCGACGGGCGGCTTCACCGACGTGCTGCTGCGCCGCGGCGCGGCCCACGTGGACGCGGTCGACGTGGGGCACGACCAGCTCGTGCCGGCGCTGCGCGCCGACCCGCGCGTCGGCGTCCACGAGGGCGTGAACGCACGCGAGCTCGACCCGGCGACGCTCGCAGCCCCGCCGACGGTCGTCGTCGCCGACCTCTCCTTCATCTCCCTGACGCTCGTGCTGCCCGCCGTCGCGCCCGCGGTGGCGGACGGCGCGCACGTCCTCGTGATGGTCAAGCCGCAGTTCGAGGTGGGTCGGGAACGGCTCGGCAGCGGGGGAGTCGTGCGCGACCCGGCGCTGCACGTCGTGGCCGTCACCGACGTCGCGGCGTGCGCGCAGGACCTCGGGCTCGAGGTGCGTGCGGTCGTGCCGAGCCCGCTGCCGGGGCCGAGCGGCAACCGCGAGTTCTTCCTCGTGCTGAGGGCTGGAGGAGCCCGTGCGTCGTCCGACGCGGTGCGCACTGCCGTCACGGACGCGGTGCGCTGGCAACCCGTCGCCGTCCCTGACGGCGAACGCCCGGCGGACCCGCCCGTCGTGCCGGTCGAGGACGCGAACGTGACGGACGCGACGGTGACGGTCGCGGCGGGGGACGACGACGTCGTCCGGGACGCGCACGGCACCAGCAGGACCACGCACGACGACCGGACGGAGGAGCAGTGACACGACGGGTACTCATCGTCACGCACGGTGGCCGGGAGACCGCGGTCGCCGCGGCCCGGGAGGCCGCGCGCGAGCTCGAGGCCGTGGGCTTCGCGGTCTCGCTGCACGACGACGACCTCGCCGAGGGCTTCGGCCCCGAGGGCGAGGAGATCGAGGTCGTGCGTGACAAGGAGCGCGTCGAGGAGTCCGAGGTCGTGCTCGTGATGGGCGGCGACGGGACGCTGCTGCGCGCGGCCGAGCTCACGCACGGGACGGACGTCCCGCTGCTCGGCGTGAACCTGGGGCACGTCGGGTTCCTCGCCGAGAGCGACCGGGACGACCTGCGCACCACGGTGCAGCGGCTCGCGGCGTGCGACTACACGGTCGAGGAGCGCGGCACGATCGACGTGACCGTGCACCTGCCCGAGGGCGGGGAGCCGGTGCGCGGCTGGGCGCTCAACGAGGCGACGGTCGAGAAGGCGTCGCGCGAGCGCATGATCGAGGTCGCGGTCGAGGTCGACGGCCGGCCGATGTCGTCGTTCGGGTGCGACGGCGTCGTCATGTCGACCGCGACCGGCTCGACCGCGCACGCGTTCTCCGCGGGCGGGCCCGTCGTGTGGCCCGACGTCGACGCGATGCTGCTCGTGCCGATCTCGGCGCACGCGCTGTTCGCACGACCTGTCGTCGTGGGCCCGCGCAGCGTGCTCGCGGTCGAGGTCGCCACGACGTCGTCCTCGCCGGGCGTGCTCATGTGCGACGGGCGCCGGCAGATCGACCTGCCCGTGGGGTCGCGCGTCGAGGTGCGTCGGTGCCCGGACCCGATCCGGCTCGCGCGACTGAGCGCGGCGCCGTTCACCGACCGGCTCGTGTCGAAGTTCTCGCTGCCCGTGGTGGGGTGGCGCGGCGGCACCGCGCGCTCGGCGCTGACCGGCGGGTCGACGAGCAGCACCACCGACGAGGAGGGGAGCCGGGCGTGATCGAGGAGATCAGCATCCGCGACCTGGGCGTGATCCGGTCGGCGACCGTGCCGCTGCACCCGGGCCTGACGGTCATCACCGGCGAGACCGGTGCGGGCAAGACCATGCTCCTGACGGGCCTCGGCCTGCTCATGGGCGGCAAGGCGGACCCCGCGTCGGTGCGCCCGGGCTCGTCGACGGCGGTCGTGGAGGGCCGCATGCACCTGCCCGAGGGGTCGGCCGCGCTCGAGCGCGTGCTCGACGCGGGCGGTGCGCTCGACGACGACGGGTCGGTCGTGGTCGCGCGCTCGGTCGCGGCCGAGGGCCGCTCGCGCGCGCACCTCGGCGGGCGCTCGGTGCCGCAGGCCGTCCTGGCGGACGTCGCGGCCGACCTCGTGACCGTGCACGGGCAGTCCGACCAGGTGCGGTTGCGCACGCCGAGCCGCCAGCGCGCAGCGCTCGACGAGTTCGCGGGCCCGGCGCACGCCGCCGTGCTCGAGGAGTACCGCGCGTCGTGGGCCGAGCGCGTGCAGCTCGTGCGCGAGATCGACGAGCTCACGGCCCGCGCGCAGGAGCGCGCGCACGAGGCCGAGCTCCTGCGCCTCGGCCTCGCGGAGGTCGAGCGCGTCGACCCGCAGCCGGGCGAGGACGTCGAGCTGCAGGGCGTCGTGGCACGGCTCGGGCACGCCGAGGAGCTGCGCGGTGCGGCCACGCTCGCGCACGGCGCGCTCGTGGGGGACGACAGCGGCGAGCCGCAGGAGACCGCGCTCGTCGCGGTCGACCGCGCCCGGCGCGCGCTCGAGCAGGCCGCGGGCACCGACCCGGCGCTCGGTGCGCTCGCGCAGCGCGTCGCGGAGGTCGAGATCGCGCTCGGGGACGTGGCGTCCGACGTCGCCGCCTACCAGGGCGAGCTCGACGCCGACCCGGCCCGGCTCGAGCAGGCCCACGCCCGGCTCGCGGAGCTCACGGCGCTGGCGCGCGCCCACGGCGGGGACGTCGAGACCGTCCTGGTCTGGTCGCGCGACGCCGGGCTGCGGCTGCTCGAGCTCGACGACGACGGCGAGCACCTGCGGGCGATGACGCAACGCGCGGAGGCGCTCGGTGCGACCCTCGACACCCTCGCGGCGCGGCTGACCGAGGCGCGGACGGCGGCCGCGGAGCGGCTGGGTGCCGCGGTCTCGGCCGAGCTCGACGGCCTCGCGATGACCGGCGCGCGCCTCGTGGTCGACGTCGATCCCGCCGAGGAGGCCGGCGCGTGGGGCGCGGACACCGTCACGATGTCGCTCGTCCCGCACCCGGGCGCGCCCGCCCGTGCGCTGGGCAAGGGGGCCTCGGGCGGTGAGCTCTCGCGCGTGATGCTCGGGATCGAGGTCGCGCTCGCGTCGTCCGAGTCGGCGGGCGGGTCGTCGACGTTCATCTTCGACGAGGTCGACGCGGGCGTGGGCGGGCGCGCCGCCGTCGAGGTCGGACGTCGCCTGGCGGCGCTCGCGCGGCACGCGCAGGTCGTGGTCGTGACGCACCTCGCGCAGGTCGCGGCGTTCGCCGACAGCCAGCTCGTGGTCTCGAAGGCGTCCGCGAGCTCGGACGACGGCGGCCCGACGACCGTGACGGGCGTGAGCGCCGTCACAGGGGACGATCGCGTCGCCGAGCTCGCGCGGATGCTCTCAGGGCAGGCGGACTCGTCCGTCGCCCGCCAGCACGCGCTCGAGCTCCTCGAGGTGTCGGTCGGTGCGCGCTGACGTGGGACGATAGGGACCGATGAGACTCACACTGCGGAGGAACACGACGCCGCCCACCGAGCCGGGCATCCACGGCACGGCCAAGGTGGACCGTCGGACCAAGGGGCTGACCAAGCGGCTGAACGCCGGCGACGTCGCCGTGATCGACCACGTCGACATCGACCGGGTCGCGGCCGACGCGCTCGTGTCCGCGGGGCCCGCGGTCGTGCTCAACGCCGCCCGGTCGAGCTCGGGACGCTACCCGAACCTGGGCCCCGAGATCCTGGTCGAGGCGGGCGTCGTGCTCGTCGACGACCTGGGCGACGCCGTCATGTCGATCGCCGAGGGCAAGTCGGTGCGCGTCGACGGCCCGCGCGTGTACGTCGGTGACACGCTCGTGGCCGAGGGCACGGTGCAGACGCCGGAGACCGTCGCGCAGGACCTCGAGACCGCGCGCGAGGGGCTCTCGGACGAGATCGAGCGCTTCGCGGAGAACACGCTCGACTACCTGCGTCGCGAGCGGGACCTGCTGCTCGACGGCGTCGGCGTGCCCGACGTGTCGACGCCGCTGGACGGACGGCACGTGCTCATCGTCGTCCGCGGCTACCACTACCGCGAGGACCTCGCGACGCTCCGCCCGTACATCGCCGACTACAAGCCTGTGCTCATCGGCGTGGACGGCGGCGCCGACGCGATCATCGACGCGGGCTGGAAGCCCGACATGATCGTCGGCGACATGGACTCGGTCTCGGACCGCGCGCTCTCGAGCGGCGCGGAGATCGTGGTGCACGCCTACCGCGACGGCAACGCGCCCGGGCTCGAGCGCGTGCGCGACCTCGGCGTCGACCCCATCGTGTTCCCCGCGACCGGCACGAGCGAGGACATCGCGATGCTGCTCGCCGACGACGCGGGTGCCGAGGTCATCGTGGCCGTCGGGACGCACGCGACGCTCGTGGAGTTCCTCGACAAGGGACGCGCGGGCATGGCCTCGACGTTCCTCACGCGCCTGCGGGTCGGCGGCAAGCTCGTCGACGCCAAGGGCGTCTCGCGGCTGTACCGGCAGCGGATCTCCAACCTGCAGCTCGTGCTGCTCTCGCTCGCGGGGCTCTTCGCGGTGGTCATGGCGCTCATGGCGACCGCCGCGGGCCAGACGTTCTTCGGGGTCATGGGCGCGCGCCTGGACGACCTCTGGTCCTGGATCGGCGGTCTGTTCACCGGCTGACGACCGCACCGACCGACCCGCACCCGCGCGACGACGACGCCCGCCGCGCCCCGAACGAAGGATCCCTCCGCTCCGTGATCGACTTCCGGTACCACATCGTCTCGCTCATCTCCGTGTTCCTCGCGCTCGCGGTCGGCATCATTCTGGGCGCCGGCCCGCTCAAGGGACCCATCGGCGACCAGCTGACCGGTCAGGTCGAGCAGCTGCGCGACGAGCGCAACCAGCTGCGCGACGAGCTCGACACCGCGAACGGCCAGCTCGACGACGCGAACGCGTACGTCGTCGCCGCGGGTCCGGCGCTCGTCGACGGATCGCTCGAGGGGCGCACGGTCGCGGTCGTGGGCCTCGGCGACCTCGACGACGAGCGCTACGCGCCGATCGCCAAGCAGCTCGACGCGGCCGGTGCGACGGTCAGCGCCCGCGTCGACACGACCGAGACGTGGGTCTCGCAGGACGACGAGTCGTTCCGCAAGGTCGTCGCCGACGGCATCGCGGACACGCTCGGCTCGGGCGCCGACGACTCGTCGGCGACGGCGCTCTCGCAGGCGCTCGTGATCGCGCTCACCGGCGCCGACGAGCTCGACCCGACGCAGCGCTCCGCCGACGCGTCGTCCCTCCAGGACGTGCTCGTGCGCGGCGACCTCGTGTCGGTCGTCGACGAGCCGACCGCGCCCGCCGACGTCGTGCTCTTCGTCGCACCGCCCGCCCCGGCGCCCGAGCCCGAGGCGGACGCGGACGCGGCTCCGACCGAGACGGACGCCCCCGCGGAGACCGACGACTACCCGATCGACATCGAGCTCGAGCTGCCCGTCGCCGCCGCGGCCGCCGCCGACTCGGTCGTCGTGGCCGGCCCGACCCTGACCTCGGGCGACCTGGTCTCGCGCGTGCGCGACGACGAGCGGACGGCGACCACCGTCAGCACCGTGAGCGGCGTCGGCGAGACCGCGGGACAGATCAACGTGCCGCTCGCGCTCGCCGCAGGCGGGGCCGGGGAGGTCGGCCACTACGGCTTCGACGACGGGGCGACCGCCGTCATCCCGCCGGCCGTCGAGCCGGACGCCGGGGCCGAGGTCCCGGAGGGCACGCCGACCGAGGGCGAGGGCTGAGCGTGGCCCGGCGCGGGGCCGGCCGCACCCTCGCGGGAGCGGTCGTCGCGGCGGCGACCACGAGCACGGTGCGCGCGGCGTTCGCGGTGCGTGCACCCGGCGGCGCCGAGCGCTGGACCCGCACGAACCACCGGGGCGAGCCGATCAGCCTCCTCGAGGGGCCCGCGGTCGCCGCGGGTCTCGTCGCGGGTGCCGTGGCCGGCGCCCCCGACGCCCGTGCGGCCGTCGCGACCGCGATCGCGACGGGCGGGGCCGGGGCGTTCGGCCTCGTCGACGACCTCGCGGAGGACACCTCGACCCGCACCAAGGGCCTGCGCGGCCACCTGGGCGCTCTCGCCCACGGTCGGCTCACCACGGGTGGCCTCAAGGTGCTCGGCATCGGTGCCACCTCGCTCGTCGCCGCGGCCGTCGCGGCCCCGCGCCGGGAGCGCGCGGCCACGTCCGGCGTCGTGCGCGTCGCCGACGTCGTGCTCGACGGGGCGCTCGTCGCCGCGTCGGCGAACCTCGTGAACCTGCTCGACCTGCGTCCCGGGCGCGCGCTCAAGGCCACGGGCCTGGCCGCGCTGCCCGGACTCGGGTCGACCCAGACCGGCATCTCGGGCGCCGTGCTCGGTGCCGGCGCGGCCGCGGTGCGCGACGACCTGGGCGAGAAGGACATGCTCGGCGACGGCGGGGCGAACGCCCTCGGCGCGCTGCTGGGCACGCAGGCCGTCCTCGCCGCGCCGCGCCCGGTGCGGCTCGCGCTGCTCGCGGGTGTCGTCGGCCTCACGGTCGCGAGCGAGCGCGTGAGCTTCAGCGTCGTGATCGACCGGCAGCCTGTGCTGCGCGCCCTCGACACCTGGGGCAGGCGGCCCGCGGGGACCCGGGGGTGAGCCGCACCGCCCGCTGGGGTGCCGCGGCGGGCACGCTCGCCGGGGCCGCCGCGATGATCACCGCGGTCAACCTCGCGAGCAGGCTGCTCGGGTTCCTGCGGTCCGTCACGCAGGCGTCGCAGGTCGGCCCCGGCGTCGTCGGCGACACGTACCTCGCGGCGAACTCGCTGCCCAACGTGCTCTTCGAGGTCGCCGCGGGCGGGGCCCTCGCCGGGGCCGTCGTCCCGCTGCTGGCCGGACCGGTCGCCCGCCGCGCCCGCGTCGAGGCCTCGGGGATCGCGTCGGCGCTGCTGACCTGGGCGCTCGCGGTGCTCGTGCCACTCGGGGTGCTCGTCGCGCTGCTCGCCGGCCCCATCACGTCGCTGATCCCCGGCGTGGGCACGGGGGAGTCGGCCGAGCTCGCCGCGTACTTCCTGCGCGTCTTCGCGGTGCAGATCCCGCTCTACGGGGTCGGGATCGTGATGACGGGCGTGCTGCAGGCGCACCGGCGGTTCTTCTGGCCGGCCGCCGCGCCGATGTTCTCGTCGGTCGTGGTCATCGTCGCGTACCTGGTCTACGGGAGCCTCTCGGGCGGCACGGACGTGCCCCCCGACGAGGTGCCGCAGGCGGCGCTCGCGTGGCTCGCGTGGGGCACGACCGCGGGCGTCGCCGCGATGAGCCTGCCGCTCGTCGTGCCCGCGATGCGCACGGGCGTGCGCCTGCGGCTCACGCTCCGGTTCCCCGGGGGCGAGGGCGCCCGGGCGCGCGCGCTCGCGTTCGCGGGCATCGGCGCGCTGCTCGCGCAGCAGGCCTCGGTCGTCGCGATCATCGTGGCCGCCAACGGGTACGGCGACGCGGGCACCTACTCGGTGTTCGTGTACACGCAGACCGTGTACTTCCTGCCCTACGCGGTGCTCGCGATCCCGCTCGCCACGAGCGCGTTCCCGCGCCTGTCGGAGCGGGCCGCGGCGGGGGACCGGCCCGGGTACGCGCACCTGCTCGCGCTCACGACCCGGGGCCTGCTCACGGTCACGGCAGCGGGGGTCGCGGCGCTCGTCGCGGCGAGCGTCGCGGTCGAGGCGGCGTTCGCCGACTTCTCGGCCGGGTCGGTCGACGGGATGGCCCTGGGGGTGGCGACGATGGCGCCGGGGCTCGTCGGCTTCGCGCTGATCTTCCACCTGTCCCGCGCGCTGTACGCGATCGACCACGGTCGTGCGGCCGTGGTCGCCACGAGCATCGGCTGGGCCGTCGTCGCGGTCCTCGCCCTCGCGCTGCCCGCCGCGGCCGCCGAGCTCGACCCGCGCTACGGCACGCTCGTCTCGCTCGGCGTCGCGACCTCCGTCGGCATGGGCGTCGCGGGGGTCCTGCTCCTGCTGGCCGTACGCCGGCACGCGGGCCCCGGCTCGCTCGACGGGCTCGGGCGCACCGTGCCCGTGCTGGTGGTCGCGACGCTGCTCGGCGCGGGCCTCGGCTGGGCGCTCGACGCGTGGGCGCTGCCGTCGTCCGCCTCGCTCCTGGTCGCGGTGCTCGTCGGGCTCGGTGCGGCACTCGTGGCCGCCGGCGTCGTGCTCGGCGCCTCGGCGTTCGCCGACCGCGGCGCGCTCGCGTCGATCCTGCGCCCCGGCGCGCCCGCCGCGGACGGGTCGGTCGACGGGCCCCGCTGACCCGGGGTGCGACAGGGATCACCAGCGCGCCCGACCCTGATCACGGGACGGGACGCAGGGTCACTGTTAGCATGGAGTTCCGTGGCAGATCACCTTCTCAGAACCCCCGCCCACGGCGCCCGCGCCGATCACACGACGCGACACATCTTCGTCACCGGCGGCGTCGCCTCCTCGCTCGGGAAGGGACTCACGGCCTCGAGCCTCGGTCGCCTGCTGCGTTCGCGCGGCTTGCGCGTGACCATGCAGAAGCTCGACCCCTACCTCAACGTCGATCCCGGGACGATGAACCCGTTCCAGCACGGCGAGGTCTTCGTGACCGAGGACGGCGCCGAGACCGACCTCGACATCGGCCACTACGAGCGGTTCCTCGACGTCCCGCTCGAGGCCACCGCCAACGTGACGACCGGCCAGATCTACTCGCAGGTCATCGCCAAGGAGCGACGGGGCGAGTACCTCGGCGACACGGTCCAGGTCATCCCGCACATCACCGACGAGATCAAGCGGCGCATGCGCGCGCAGGCGTCCGACGACGTCGACGTGATCATCACCGAGGTTGGCGGGACCGTCGGGGACATCGAGTCGCTGCCCTTCCTCGAGGCGGCGCGCCAGGTGCGCCACGAGCTCGGCCGTGACGACGTGTTCTTCCTGCACGTCTCCCTCGTGCCCTACATCGGCCCGTCGGGCGAGCTCAAGACCAAGCCCACGCAGCACTCGGTCGCCGCGCTGCGGTCGATCGGCATCCAGCCCGACGCGCTCGTGCTGCGCGCCGACCGTGAGCTGCCGGTGTCGGTGCGCCGCAAGATCGCGCTCATGTGCGACGTCGACACCGAGGCCGTCGCGGCCGCGGTCGACTCGCCGAGCATCTACGACATCCCGCGCGTGCTGCACTCCGAGGGCCTCGACGCGTACGTCGTGCGCCGCCTCAACCTGCCGTTCCGCGACGTCGACTGGGACGGCTGGTCGCAGCTGCTTGAGCGCGTGCACCGCCCCGAGCACCGGGTCGAGATCGCGCTCGTCGGCAAGTACATCGACCTGCCCGACGCCTACCTGTCGGTCACCGAGGCGCTGCGGGCCGGCGGCTTCGCGAACGACGCCAAGGTCGTCATCCGCTGGGTCACCTCGGACGACTGCCAGACCATGGAGGGCGCGGAGGACGCGCTCGGCGGCGTCGACGCCGTCCTGGTGCCCGGAGGGTTCGGGGTGCGCGGCATCGAGGGCAAGCTCGGCGCCCTGCGCTGGGCCCGCGAGAAGCAGGTCCCCACGCTCGGCATCTGCCTCGGCCTGCAGTCGATGGTCATCGAGTACGCGCGCAACGTGCTCGGCATCGCGGACGCGTCGTCGACCGAGTTCGACCCCGACACCGAGCACCCCCTGATCGCGACCATGGAGGAGCAGCTCGCGTTCGTCGAGGGCCAGGGCGACCTGGGTGGCACCATGCGGCTGGGCGCGTACGACGCGGCGCTGACCCCCGGGTCCGTCGCGGCGACCGCCTACGGGTCGACGCTCGTCTCGGAGCGGCACCGGCACCGCTACGAGGTCAACAACCAGTACCGCGAGCAGCTCGAGGCGGCCGGCCTCGTCATCTCGGGCACCTCGCCCGACGGCTCGCTCGTCGAGTTCGTCGAGCTGCCGCGTGACGTGCACCCGTACTACGTGAGCACGCAGGCGCACCCCGAGTTCAAGTCGCGCCCGACGCACGCGCACCCGCTGTTCGCCGGGCTCGTCCAGGCGGCCATCGAGGCGCAGCAGTGACCGGTCCCGCGGTCCAGGACGTCGTCGCCCCGCGCCCGGTGCGCGGGCGCGACGTCCTGCACCGCGGGCACGTGTTCGACCTCGTCTCGGACGCGGTCGAGCTCGAGCCGGGCTCACCCGTGCGCCGCGACGTGATCGACCACCCGGGCGCCGTCGCGGTCGTCGTGCTCGACGACGACGAGCGCGTGCTCCTGCAGCGCCAGTACCGGCACCCGGTGCGGCGCGAGCTGTGGGAGCCGCCCGCGGGCCTGCTCGACGTCGTCGGTGAGGACGCGCGCGCCGCGGCCGAGCGTGAGCTCTTCGAGGAGGCCGACCTGCGTGCCGCCCGCTGGGACGTGCTGGTCGACTACCTCACGACCCCGGGCGCGTCGTCCGAGGCCGTGCGCGTGTTCCTCGCGCGCGACCTGAGCGAGGTGCCTGCGAACGAGCGGCACGAGCGCGAGGACGAGGAGAAGGACATGCCCGCGCGCTGGGTCCCGCTCGACGAGGCGGCGGACGCCGTGCTCGCGGGCCACGTCCACAACCCCTCGGCCGTCGTCGGGATCCTCGCGGCCGTGCGCTCGCGGTCGCTCGGCTGGTCGACGCTCCGTCCGGCCGACGCGCCCTGGCCCGAGCGGCGCAGCCAGGTCATGGCCGACGCCGCGGGAGACCTGCCGGGGTGACCGACGACGGCGCCCGCCCGGCGCCTGCCGTCGCGGTCCTCGGGCCGGTCGCGGTCCGTACGCCCGCCGGCCTCGTCCCGGTGCCGGGCGAACGCTCGCGGGCCCTGCTCGTGGCGCTCGCGCTCCGGGACGGCGGCACGGTCGGCGTCGGCGCGCTCGTCGACGACCTGTGGCCGGACGCACGGCCCGACGACCCGCGAGCGGCGCTGCAGAACGTCGTCGCGCGCGTGCGCCGCGTGGCGCCGTGCGTGCGGACGGTCGCGGGCGGCTACGCGCTCGCGGGCGGCTCCGACCTCGCGCTCGCGCGGCAGGGGCGGGCCGACGCCGGCCGAGCCCTCGACCTCGACGACCCGGGTGCGGCGCTCGTGAGCGCCGAGACCGCGCTCGCCCTGTGGCGCGGGGAGCCCGGGGGCGACCTCGGCGGCGAGCTCGGCGCCGAGCTCGCGCGCGCCGCAGGACACCTGCACGGCGCGCTCCGACGGACGCGGGTCCGCGCGCTCGTCGCGCTGGGCCGCGCGCCCGAGGCCGTCGCCGAGGCGGACGCGCTCAGCGCCGCGGTGCCGAGCGACGAAGACGCCGCCCTCGACGCGATGCGCGCGCACGCCGCCGCGGGCCGCACGGGAGACGCGCTGCGCGTGTTCGCCCGGCTCCGCGAGGCGCTCGCCGACGAGCTCGGCACCGACCCCGGCCCCGCAGCGCGGGCCGAGCACGCCCGGCTCCTGGCGGCGGACGACGTCCCTGCCCCCGCGGCGAGCACGCGCGGTCGCGTCGTGGGCGTGCGCGCCGCCCCCAACGCGCTCGTCGGACGCGACACGGACCTCGCGGGCGTCACCACCGAGCTCGGTCGCGGCCGACTCGTCACGGTGCTCGGACCGGGCGGGCTCGGCAAGACGCGCCTCGTGCAGGCGGTCGCCGCCCGCGAGAGCGCGCACCGACCGCTCGTCGTCGTCGTCGAGCTCGCGAGCGTGCGCGCCGACGCCGACGTCGAGCACGCCGTGGCCGCCGCGCTCGGCGTGCGCGAGACCGCCGCGACCACCCGGATCGGCGACCAGATCCCGCGCGTCGACCTGCACGGGCGTGTGCTCGCGGCGCTCGACGTGCCCGGCACGCTCGTCGTGCTCGACAACTGCGAGCACGTCGTCGACGGCGTCGCACGGTGGGTCGACGACGTGCTGGCGCTGACCCCCGCGAGCGTGCTGACCACGAGCCGCGCGCCGCTCGGGCTCGGGGCCGAGGTCGTGCACCCGCTGCCGCCGCTGCGCAGCACCGACGGGACCGGGCCCGGCCCCGCGGTCGAGCTGTTCGAGCAGCGCGCCCGCGCGGCGCGTCCCGACGTCGAGCTCCCGCGCGACGTCGTGCGCCGGCTGTGCGACCGGCTCGACGGGCTCCCGCTCGCGATCGAGCTCGCCGCCGCGCGCGTGCGGTCCCTGTCGGTCGTGGAGGTCGAACGGCGGCTCGCGACCCGGTTCGCGCTGCTGACCTCGGTCGATCGTGCCGCGCCCGCGCGCCACCGCACGCTCGAGGCCGTGATCGACTGGAGCTGGAACCTCCTCGACGACGCCGAGCGGACCGCGCTGCGACGGCTCGCGGCGCTGCCCGACGCGTTCGGTCTCGACACGGCGTGCGCTCTCGACCTCGGTGCGCACGACCTCGGTGCGCACGACCACGGTGGGCAGGCTGACGAACTCGCGGTGCTCGCGGTGCTCGACGGGCTCGTCGCGCAGTCGATGCTCACCGTCCAGGACGGCGAGGCCGCGGTCGGCACGCGCTACCGCATGCTCGAGACCGTGCGCGAGTTCGGGCTGCTGCGGCTCGCCGACGCGGGCGAGCAGCAGGCGGTGCGCGACGCCGCCGAGGCCTGGGCCGCACACCTGGCCGAGTCGCTGCTCGCGGACTTCTGGGGACCCCGGCAGCTCGCGGCGCTGCGCCGCGTGCACGTCGAGCGTGACAACCTCGGGCAGGCGCTGCGCTGGGCGATCGCCGACGAGCGTCCCGACGCCGCCGTGCGCGTCTACGCGCTGCTCGCGCGGTACTGGCTCATGCGCAGCGCGGTCGGCGAGATGGCCGAGGTCGCGCTCGACGTCACCGACGCGCTCGCGGGCACGACGCTCACGGGCGCGGACGCCGCGTGGTCGGTCTGGGCGCTCATGGTCGGCGGGTCCCCGCTCGGGGCCGTCATGGACGCCTCGCGGTCGGCGCGCGCGCACGCCCGCCTGCGCGGGCTCCTGCGGCGGGACCGCGCCGAGGCCGTGCTGACACCCGCGGGCCGGGTCTACGCGCGGTTCGTCGAGGCCGCGACCAGCGAGCCGACGGACTTCGCGGGCGCGGTCGGCGTGCTGCGGTCGGGCGACGGGTGGAGCCTCGCGATGGTCGCCGACCTCCTCGCGTCGCAGCTCGCGGAGAACGAGGGCCGGATCGCCGACGCGGTCGAGCTCGCACGCCGGGCCCGCACGGTCGCGACCGACCACGCGGACGCGTGGGGCGCGGCGGCGGCGGCGCAGTCGCTCGCCGAGCTGCACGCGCAGCACGACGAGCCCGCGCAGGCGTTGCACTGGTCGGCCACGGCCCGCGCGGGGCTGTCCGCGTTCGACGCCGCACCGTTCCTGCTCCAGCTCGAGGCGGTCGACGCGGGCGCGCTCACGGCGCTCGGGCGTCTCGACGAGGCCGCGGCGCTGTGCGAGCGGATGGTCGCGACGCCCGACGGGGCGCCGACCGAGGCGGCGGGCCGGAGCGCGGACGAGTCGATGTACAGCCCGGCGGACCGTCGGACCGCGGGTCTCGTCGGGCTCGCCCAGGTCGCGTTCGCGCGCGGGGACGCGGCGGCGGCGCTCGCGCTGTCGCAGCGCGCGATCGACGAGGTGCGTGCCCAGCGTGAGCGCGGGGGCTTCCAGGCGCGGATCCTGCACTGCGCGTCGCGGCTCGCGATCGCCGTCCTGTCACCCGGTGTCACGGCGCCCGGTGTCGCGGCGCTCGGTGTCTCTGCGCCCGGTGCCACGGCGTCCGGTGTCACGGCGTCCGGTGCCACGGTGCCCGGTGTCTCTGCGCCCGGTGTCCTGTCGCCCGGTGTCTCTGCGCCCGGTGCCACGTCGTCGCACGAACGTGAGGCCTGGGCGCGCGACCTGCGGGCCCGCACGCGCGCGGTGCTGCGCGCCGGTCGCGGATTCACCGACCGTCCGGTGCTCGGGGCGGCGGCGCTCGTGCTCGGCACGTACCTGTGGTCGTCGCCCGGGATCGGCCGCGTCGACGACGGGCTCGAGCTGCTCGGGATCGCGGAGGTGCTGACGTCGCGCGAGGACTGGCTCGCGGTGCGCCGCGAGCGTCACCGTGCGGCGGCGCTCGCGGCGACGTCGGCCGACGCGGTGCGGGCGGGGCTGGGGAGGGCGCGCGAGCTCCCGGACCCGGTCGCCCGGGTCCGGGAGCTGCTGGAGACCGGCCCGTGGGGGCCGGCGGCCTGAGCCGTCAGGCCTTGCGCATGTAGGCGCGCACGGCGAGCGGTGCGAAGACCGCGACGATCACCGCGGACCCGAGCAGGGCGATGCCCACCTCGTGCGTCAGCGTCCCGCTGCCGGCGAGCTCTCGCACCGCGGTCACGAGGTGGGAGACGGGGTTGACGTTCACGAACCCCTGGAGCCAGCTCGGGAGCGTGTCGACCGAGACGAACGCGTTCGACAGGAACGTCAGCGGGAACAGGACCATGAACGAGATCCCCTGGACCGAGGACGCCGAGCGGGCGATCACGCCGAAGAACGCGAAGATCCAGCTGATCGACCAGGCGCACACGACCACGAGGAGTCCGGCGAGGGCGACGCCGACGAATCCGCCGCCCGGGCGCCAGCCCATGACGAGGCCCATGGTGATCGTGATCGTCGTGGCGATCAGGTAGCGCAGCACGTCGGCCAGCAGCGCACCGGCCAGCGGGGCGATGCGCGCGATGGGCAGCGACTTGAAGCGGTCGAACACGCCCTTGTCCATGTCCTCGCGCAGCTGCACGCCCGTGACGACCGACGTGGTGATGACGGTCTGCACGAGGATCCCGGGGATCACGATCGGCAGGTAGCTCGCGACGTCGCCGGCGACGGCGCCGCCGAACAGGAACGTGAACATCACGGTGAAGATGATGGGCTGCAGCGTGACGTCGAACAGCTGCTCGGGGGTGCGCCGCACCTTGATCAGGCCGCGGCGTGCCATCGCGAGCGAGTCGCGCACCGTCTGGCCGGGCGTGACGCGGTTGCGCAGCGTGCGCTGCGCGCCGGGGACGATGGTCGGGCGGGTCGGGTCGAGGGTCCGGGTGCTCATGCGCTGACCTCCATCGTGTCGGAGCGGGTCTCAGGGTGCGTCTTGGTGCGGGTCTCGATGCGAGTCTCCGTGCGGGACCCCGCGGCGGGGACGTCACCGGCGGGGACGTCACCGGCGTCGTCGGTGCCGGTGACGTCGGTGTCGGTGGGGGAGCCGGTCAGGGCGAGGAACACCTCGTCGAGCGTCGGCTTGTCGAGGCTCAGCCCCGCGAGGTCGATCGCGGCGGCGCGCAGCGCGGTCAGGACGTCGGTCACGCGCGTCGCGTCGTCGACCGGGACGGTGAGCCGGCGGGCCTCGGGCGACGCGACGGGGCTCGTGCCCAGGACCTGCTCGACGGTCCGGCTCGCCGCGGTGACGTCGTCCGCGTCCACGAGCGTGAGCTGGAGCGACTGCGCCCCGACCGAGGCCTTGAGCTCGTCGCCCGTGCCCTCGGCCACGACGCGACCGTGGTCGATGACCGCGATGCGGTCGGCGAGCTGGTCGGCCTCCTCGAGGTACTGCGTGGTCAGCAGCACGGTCGACCCGGTCGCGACGAGCCGGCGGATCGTGGCCCACATCTGGGCGCGCGTGCGCGGGTCGAGCCCGGTCGTGGGCTCGTCGAGGAACAGCAGCGGCGGCTGGGCGATGAGGCTCGCCGCGAGGTCGAGGCGACGACGCATGCCGCCCGAGAAGTTCTTGAGCGGCCGGGTGGCCGCCTCGGTCAGGTCGAACTCCTCGAGCAGGTCGTTCGAGCGGCGTCGCGCCGCGGCGCCGTGCAGCCCGTTGAGCCGGCAGAAGAGCTGGAGGTTCTCGGTCGCGCTGAGCGTCTCGTCGACCGACGCGTACTGGCCGGTCACGCCGATGAGCTGGCGGACGACGAACGGCTCGCGGCCCACGTCGTGGCCGAAGATCGTGGCGCTGCCCGCGTCGGGACGCAGGAGCGTCGCGAGCATGCGGATGGTGGTGGTCTTGCCGGCCCCGTTGGGGCCGAGGACGCCGTAGACGCTCCCCGTGCGGACGGAGAGGTCGACGCCGTCGACGGCGCGGTGGGAGCCGAAGGTCTTGACGAGGCCGTGGGCCTCCACGGCCCGGTCGGTGCTCGACATGGTGCCTCCTGAGGTCTGGGTTCCGGTGGTGCTGGTCCCCAGCCTCGAGGAGGCCGCTGTCAGGCCGGTGTCACCCGGCTGTCACGCCCGCTGTCACGTCGTCCGTGGCGCGAGGGTCGGCGGAGGTCGTTGCCCGCGTGCGCATCGTCAGCGGCACGCGCACGGCCCCCGCGACGAGCAGCGCCGCGCCGAGCATGTGGATCCCGACGAGCACCCAGGGCAGGCCCGTGAAGTACTGCACGTACCCGACGACGCCCTGCGCGAGCGTGATCGCGAGCAGGATCCACAGCGACCGTCGGACGGCGTCCGGCGCGGCGGTCCGCAGCGCGACGACGACCGTGGCGACGAGGACCGCGACGAAGAGCCACACCGACGCCGCGTGGAACCGGGTCACGAGCGCCGGGTCGACCGCGATGCGGTACGCGATCTCGTCGTCGCCGCTGTGCGGCCCGGCGCCCGTGACGATCACGCCGAGCACGACGACCGGGACCATGAGCACCACGAGCGTCGTGCCGAGCGCGTGCAGGCGTGGACCGACGGTGGGCACGGGCGGGCCGTCGCCCTCGCCCGACCGGTGCAGCAGGTAGAGCGAGAGCGCGACGAGCGCTCCCGAGATCAGGAAGTGCACCGAGACGAGCGCGGGGTGCAGGTGCATGCGCACCACGATCCCGCCGAGCACGGCCTGCGCGACGACGCCGAGCAGCGGGGCGAACCCGAGCAGGCGGTACGAGCGCGTGCGCGTCCGGTCGGACCACACGAGGATCGCGACCGCGATCGCGATGACGCCGAGCACGCCGGTGAGCGTCCGGTTCCCGAACTCGACGTACTGGTGGTACGACGTCTCGGCGTGGAACTTGGCGGTGAACTGCCCGGGCTCGCACTCGGGCCAGGTCGAGCAGCCCAGCCCCGAGCCGGTCAGGCGCACGGCGCCGCCCGTGACGATGATCCCGATCTGCGCGACCAGGTTCGCGACGAGCACGGGGTGGGTCCACCGCCGGGCGGCGGCGAGCCCCCGGCCGAGGGCGGACGGCGGTGCCGCGGCGGAGGGCGGCGTGGTCTGGGTCGGCTCGCTCACACGCCCACGGTAGTCGGCGCGGGGGTGCCCGTGCGCCGCGCGGGGTGTGAGATTCCCAGGATCGTCGGCACGTGGCGGGCGCGGACGTCGAGCAGTCGCAGGCCGCGCGGCAGGCCGAGCGGGACCGCGACGGCGGCGACGGTGAGCACCCACGCGCTGTAGTCGAGGCCGAGGAACGCCCAGATGCTCGTGTGCATGACGGCGACGGAGACCGCGAACGGGATGCGCGCGACCCGCACCGCGAGCCAGACGGGCGCGCTGAGCTCGAGCAGCAGCGCCCCGGCGGCGAGCAGGGACGGCAGCAGCGGGAGGTTCGCGACGGCGTGCGTGAACCCGTCGCCGAACGGCGACGTCCCCTGCAGCATGACCCAGCGCATGTTGTCGCTCGTGACCCACGAGATCCCGCTGACCCGGAGCTTCTGGACCCCGCAGAACAGGTAGACGACGGCGATCACCGCGAGGGCTGCGCGCGGGGGCCAGCCCCAGCGCGCGTCGTCGGGCACGCGCCCTGTCCCACGGCGCGGCGGGACGGGCCCGAGGACGAGCACGAGCCCGACCAGCACGGTCAGCACGTCGTTGTGCATGACCTTGCCCGAGCTGCCCCACAGGGCCGTGAGCACGAGGTACGCGGACCACGCGACGACGAACCCGGCGCGCGGGGCCCGGCCCGCGACGACGAGCGCGACCGCGGCGAGCCCGGCGACCTGGAGCGCGACCAGGACGCTCGCGGGCAGGGGCGCCGGCAGCCAGCTCATGACCGTGAGGTTGCTCGTGAGCACCGCGGGCCGGTCGGCGACCAGGGTCCAGTCGCGCGTCGCGAGGCGCAGACCGATCACGAGCGCGACGAGCGTGCGGACCTCGACCAGCCGCGACGCCTCGCCCGCCGCCAGGAGCGCGCGGTCGACGCCGCGCACGATCGCGCTCACGGCCGGACCTCGGTCACGAGCTCGCGCGCGTCCTCGTGCCAGACGCCGTCGGGGTCGGCGAGCCGGTGCACGCGCTCGAGCCGTACCGCGGAGACGTCCGCCGGGTCGACGTGCGCGGCGTCGAGCCACGCGGCGACCATGCGCCGCTGGTCCGCGGGCGTCGCGCCGGGCAGGTCCCCGAACTCGTGGGCGGTCGTCACGAGGACGGGGTGCGCCGGGTCGAGGACGACGGGGGCGCGCGACCCGTCGTCCGCGACGGCGACGAGCTCGAGCCCGACCGACGTCCCGGTCCGCACCGCGCTGAACAGGTGGAACGACGTCAGGGGCCAGACCTCGACCTTCGCCAGCGCGCCGACCACGAGGACCCCGACGAGCCCGTACGTCACGACCCGCGCGCGCACGCGGGCACGCCGGTCGGGGCGCGGAGCCTCCGGCACCGTCGCCGTGTCGTCCATGTCGTTCTCCTGCCCCCGGGATGCTCGTGCGACGCCGTCGCCGGGCCGCTGCCGTGGGAGGATACCGGAGCAGCGGGGCAGGACGTGCGAACGTGTCATGCCACGGAGAACGGGTGAAGCAGACGATTCACGGCGCGCGTCGCCGGGGCGGGGGCAGGATGGCCGTGAACAGCTCGGGCAGTCCGTCGGGCGGGGACGGCGCGACAGACGTCGTCGTGGTCGGCTCGGGCCCCAACGGGCTCGCCGCCGCGGTCACGCTCGCACGGGCGGGCCTCGGCGTCGTGGTGCTCGAGGCCCAGCCGACCGCGGGCGGGGGAGCGCGCACGCTCGCGCTCGGGCTCGCGGACGGGGTCGTGCACGACGTCTGCTCCGCCGTGCACCCCATGGCCTGGGCGTCGCCGTTCTTCCGCGCGTTCGACCTCGCGGCGCGCGGCGTCGAGCTGCTCGTGCCCGAGGTCTCGTACGCGCAGCCCCTGCCCGGCGCCCGGGCGGGCCTCGCGTTCCACGACCTCGACCGCACGGTCGAGCACCTGGGGGCGGACGGCGCGCCCTGGCGCGCGCTCGTGGGCCGGCTCTCGCAGCACTGGCCGCACGTCGCGCGGGCTGCACTGTTCGACAAGCGCAGCGTCCCGGCGGGCCTGCTGCCGGGCGGGGCGCTCACGGCGGCCCGGTTCGGCGCGGCCGTGCTCGAGCAGGGCACGCGCGCGTGGGACCGCCGGTTCTCGGGCGACGTCGCCCCGGCGCTGCTCACGGGCGTCGCGGCGCACGCGATCACGCCCATGCCCTCGCTCGCGGCGGCGGGCACCGCGCTGCTGCTCGCGTCGCTCGCGCACGCGCCCGGCGGGTGGCCCGTGCCGCGCGGCGGGTCGGGCGCGATCGTGGCCGCGCTGCGGGCGGACCTCGAGGCGCACGGGGGAACCGTCCGCACGGACCGTCGCGTGACGGGCGTCGCCGACCTGCCGCCGGCGCGCGCCTACCTGTTCGACACCACGCCGCGCACGCTCCTGGACGTGCTGGGTGCGCAGGTCCCGGCCTCGGCCGCCCGGGCGCTCGACGCGTTCCGGTACGGCGACGCGGCGGCCAAGGTCGACTTCGTGCTGTCGGGCCCCGTGCCGTGGGCGGTGCCCGAGGTCGCGCGCGCGGGCACCGTGCACGTGGGGGGGACGCGGCCCGAGATGGCGGCCGCGGAGGCCGACGTCGCGCAGGGCCGGCACGCGGCGCGGCCCATGGTCCTGGCGAGCGACCCGACCGTCGTCGACCCGTCGCGCGCCGCGGGCGGTCTGCGACCGCTGTGGACGTACGCGCACGTGCCGCGCGGGTCGGACGTCGACGTGACCGAGGCCGTGACCGCGCACGTCGAGCGCTACGCGCCGGGGTTCCGCGACGTCGTCGTGGGCTCGCGCTGCGTGCCCGCGGCGCACATGGACCACCACAACGAGAACTACGTGGGCGGGGACATCGCGGCGGGTGCGGTGAGCATCCGGCAGATGTTCGCCCGGCCGACCCTGCGGTGGGACCCGTACCGGGTGCCCGTCGAGGCGGGCCCGCTCGGCGGTGCGGCCGGGCCGGCGCCCGCGGTGTACCTGTGCTCGGCGTCGACGCCCCCGGGCCCGGGGGTGCACGGCCTGGGCGGCTGGTACGCCGCCACGCGTGCCCTGCGGCAGGTGTTCGGCGTACGCACGCCGCCCTCGCTCGCGCCCTGACGCGCGCCGGTGCCCGCGGTCGGCGCGGCTACTGCCAGCGGAACAGCTTGCCCGCGCCCCAGCCGAGCGCCGCGGTCCAGCCGAGCAGGACCACCACGGAGAACGCGGGCACCGACCCGTCGAGGAACGCGCCGCGCATCGCCTCGCCGAGCGCCCCGGACGGCAGCACGACGGCGACGTGCTGCATGATCCCCGGCATCTGCTCGGGCGGCACGAGCACGCCACCGCCGACCGCGAGGAGCACGAGCACGAGGTTCGCGACCGCGAGCACGCCCTCGGCCCGCAGGGTGCCCGCGAGCAGCAGCGCGAGCGACGTGAACGCCGCGGTGCCCAGCAGCACGGCGAGCAGCGCGGGCAGGAAGCCCGAGAGCTCGGGCTCCCAGCCGAGCAGGAGCGCGACCGCCGAGATCACGACGACCTGCACGAGCTCGACCAGCAGGACGCCCAGCACCTTGCCCGCGAGCAGCCCGCCGCGGCCGAGCGGCGTGGTCGCGAGCAGGCGCAGCACGCCGTTGCGCCGGTCGAACGCGGTCGCGATGGCCTGCGACGTGAACGCGGTCGACATCACGGCGAGCGCGAGCACGCCGGGTGTCAGGAAGTCGACGCGCGACGCGCCCTGCGTGTCGAGGTCGATCACGTCGGTCTGCGTGAGCCCGACGAGGATCATCACGGGCAGGATGATCGTGATCAGCAGCTGCTCGCCGTTGCGCAGGATCATCCGCGTCTCGAACGCGGTCTGCGCGGCGACGCGGCGCCAGACGGGCGCGGCGCGGTCCTGCACCGGGCGGTCGTCGGTCGTGGTGCTCATCGCAGGTGCCGTCCCGTCAGGTCGAGGAACACGTCTTCGAGGGTGCGGCGGCCCACCGTCAGCTGGGTGAGCAGCGCGCCCTGGTCGGCGAGCCACCGGGTGGTCGCGGCCACGGTGACCGGGCTGACGTCGCCCCGCACGGTGTAGGCCCCCGGCTCGTCCTCGGTCACGACGAACGGTGCGGGCGACGCGCCGTCCGCCCGGGAGGTCGTCGCGGCCCCCGTGCTCGTGGTCGTCGTGCCCCTGGCCGCTGCGCCCGCGAGCACCGTCGCGAGCGCGGCGACGTCGAGCCCCGGCCGCGTGCGCACCCGGACCGCGGTCTCGCCCGCGGCGAGGAGCTCGGCGGTCGCGCCCGAGGCGATCACCTGCCCGTGGTCGACGACGTACACGTGGTCGGCGAGGTCCTCGGCCTCGTCCATCAGGTGCGTGGTCAGCACGATCCCGACGCCCTGCCCGCGCAGCTCGCGCACCAGGTCCCACACGGCGTGCCGCGACTGCGGGTCCATGCCCGCGCTCGGCTCGTCGAGGAACACGACCTCGGGGCGCCCGACCACCGCGGCGGCGAGTGCGAGGCGCTGGCGCTGGCCGCCCGAGAGCCGGCGCACCGTGGTGCGGGCGAAGCTCTCGAGGCCGAGGCGCTCGGCGAGCTCGTCGACGTCGCGCGGGTCGGCGTACATCGCTGCGACGTGGCGCAGCATCTCGAGCGCGCGGACGCCGGTCGGCAGACCGCCGTCCTGCAGCATGACGCCCACGCGCGGGCGCAGCGCGCGCGCCTGGGCGACGGGGTCGAGGCCGAGCACGCGGACCTCGCCCGCGTCGGGGGTGCGCAGGCCCTCGCAGCACTCGACGCTCGTGGTCTTGCCGGCGCCGTTGGGGCCGAGGACGGCGGTCACGGCGCCGCGCTCGGCGACGAGGTCGAGCCCGTCGACCACGGCGCGGCCGTCGTACCGCTTGACGAGGCCGCGGACGACGACGGCGGGGGAGTCGGGCACGGGCCGAGTCTAGGCGGGCCGAGGGAGGGCCGGGGTGCCGGGACGCCCAGGTGGCTCCCAGGAACGCGCTCCCGCGGTGTCGCGTGCGCCACATCCCGGGGCGCCCGGGGGTGTGCGGGGCGGCTCGGCGCGGTGCGCGAGGGTTGAGGTGAGGCGCACCTTCCTTGCCACGGCCGAAATAGGGAACGAAGATGTTGTCAATATCGACGACGTCCTCGACGGCCGCGTCGAGCCCGCACGACGCACCCGCCGGAAGGAGCAGGCCATCTCACCGCAGACCGCGACCCGTCCGCCGAGCCCGGCGCTGCGTCCCGCCGCGGACGACGTCGACACCTCGACGCGCGAGCGCGTCCTGACGCACGTCGTCGCGGACGGCCCGGTCAGCGCCGCGGCGCTCGCGCGCACGCTCGGGCTCACCCCGGCGGGCGTGCGCCGTCACCTCGCGGGCCTCGAGACCGACGGGCTCATCGCGCCGCACGTCGCGCCGGCGCCCACGGGCAGCCGCGGGCGCCCCGCGCGCCGGTTCGTCGCGACCTCGACCGGTCAGGCCGAGCTCGCGGGCGCCTACCCGGACCTCGCCGCGCAGGCGCTGCGGTTCCTGCGCGACTCGGCGGGGGAGGCCGCGGTCGAGGCGTTCGCGCACGCGCGACTCGACGAGTTCGCCCGCCGGCACGCGCACGCGATCACCGCGCCCGACGTCGAGGGGCGCGCCGCCCAGCTCGCGGCCGTGCTCGTGGCCGAGGGGTACGCGGCGAGCGTGCGCCCCGTCGGCGGCACCCACACGGTCCAGCTCTGCCAGGGGCACTGCCCCGTGCAGCACGTCGCGCAGGAGTTCCCGCAGCTGTGCGAGGCCGAGGCGCAGGTGTTCTCCCGCCTGCTCGGCACCCACGTCCAGCGGCTCGCGACCCTCGCGGGCGGCGGGCACGCGTGCACCACGAGCGTCCCGATCCACGACCCACCGAGCACGACCGCACCACCCGCAGGACCCACGCACGAGACCACCCCCCCAGCACGTCCCAGGAACGCGGAAGGACTGACATGAGCGCTCCCACGCAGGACAACGTCACCCCGCAGTCGGACGAGGAGATCATCGCCTCGATCGGCTCGTACGAGTACGGATGGCACGACAGCGACGCCGCCGGCATGAGCGCCCAGCGCGGGCTCTCCGAGGACGTCGTCCGGAACATCTCCCACCTCAAGAGCGAGCCCGAGTGGATGCTCAAGCGTCGGCTCAAGGCGCTGAGCCTCTTCGACAAGAAGCCCATGCCGAACTGGGGCTCCGACCTGTCGGGCATCGACTTCGACAACATCAAGTACTTCGTCCGCTCGACCGAGAAGCAGGCGACGAGCTGGGACGAGCTCCCCGAGGACATCAAGGCGACCTACGACCGCCTGGGCATCCCCGAGGCCGAGAAGCAGCGCCTCGTCGCGGGCGTCGCCGCGCAGTACGAGTCCGAGGTCGTCTACCACCAGATCCGCGAGGACCTGGAGGAGCAGGGCGTCATCTTCGTCGACACCGACACGGGCCTGCGCGAGCACCCCGAGCTGTTCGAGGAGTACTTCGGCACCGTCATCCCCTCGGGCGACAACAAGTTCGCGGCGCTCAACACCGCGGTGTGGTCGGGCGGCTCGTTCGTCTACGTGCCCCCGGGCGTCCACGTCGAGATCCCGCTCCAGGCCTACTTCCGGATCAACACCGAGAACATGGGGCAGTTCGAGCGCACCCTGATCATCGCCGACGAGGGCTCGTACGTGCACTACGTCGAGGGCTGCACCGCGCCGATCTACTCGAGCGACTCGCTGCACTCGGCCGTCGTCGAGATCATCGTCAAGAAGAACGCCCGCGTGCGCTACACGACCATCCAGAACTGGTCGAACAACGTGTACAACCTCGTGACCAAGCGCGCCACGGCCGCCGAGGGCGCGACCATGGAGTGGGTCGACGGCAACATCGGCTCCAAGGTCACCATGAAGTACCCCGCGATCTACCTGCTCGGCGAGCACGCCAAGGGCGAGACGCTCTCCATCGCCTTCGCGGGCGAGGGCCAGCACCAGGACGCGGGCGCCAAGATGGTCCACGCGGCCCCGCACACGTCGTCCTCGATCGTGTCCAAGTCGGTCGCGCGCGGCGGCGGGCGCACCTCGTACCGCGGGCTCGTGCAGGTGCTCGAGGGCGCCGAGCACTCGGCCTCGACCGTGCTGTGCGACGCGCTGCTGGTCGACCAGATCTCGCGCTCCGACACGTACCCGTACGTCGACGTCCGCGAGGACGACGTCTCGATGGGGCACGAGGCCACGGTCTCGCGCGTGAGCGAGGACCAGCTGTTCTACCTGATGTCCCGAGGCATGCCGGAGACGGAGGCCATGGCCATGATCGTGCGCGGGTTCGTCGAGCCCATCGCGCGCGAGCTGCCCATGGAGTACGCGCTCGAGCTCAACCGCCTCATCGAGCTCCAGATGGAAGGTTCCGTCGGCTGATGACGACCACTAGCACTGTGAACACGCCCACGCCCGAGGAGTCCGCGGCGTTCGGCGCCGAGGAGCCCGCGGGGCTCACGACCGACCACTCGCGCGCGAGCGCGGACGCCGCGCACTCGCACGGCACGGGCGGCACCCCGCAGGGCTCGCGCGCCGAGCGGCTCACGTCGTTCGACCTCGCCGACATCCCCGTGCCCACGGGGCGCGAGGAGGAGTGGCGCTTCTCCCCGGTCTCGCGCATCGCCCCGCTGTTCGACGAGGCGATCTCCGGCCGCGGCGTCATCACGACGGTCGTGGACGCGCCCGAGGTCACGGTCGAGATCGTGCCGCGCGACGACGCCCGCCTGGGCACCGTCGGCAAGCCGGGCGACCGCACCGCGGTCGTCGCGTGGAACGCCGTCGCCGAGGCGACGGTCGTGACGATCCCCGAGGGCGTGACCGCCTCGGACGTCACCTCGATCCGCGTCGAGGGCACCACGTCCGACCCCACGGCCACGCACCTGCTGGTGCACGCCGAGGCGAACAGCTCGGCCGTCGTCGTGCTCGACCACGTGGGCGACGCGACGCTCACCGAGACCGTCGAGGTCGTCGTCGACGAGGGCGCGCACCTCACGCTGGTCTCGGTCCAGGACTGGGAGGACGGCGCGGTGCACACGAGCTCGCACCGCTCCCGCATCGGCAAGGACGCGCGCCTCAAGCACGTCGTGGTCACGTTCGGCGGCGACGTCGTGCGCGTGACCCCGGACGCCGAGTTCGGCGGCGAGGGCGGCGAGGTCGAGATGGTCGGCCTGTACTTCGCGGACACCGACCAGCACCAGGAGCACCGGCTCTTCGTCGACCACAACCTGCCGCGCAACAAGTCGCGCGTCACGTACAAGGGCGCGCTGCAGGGCGAGGGTGCGCACGTGGTGTGGGTCGGCGACGTGCTGATCCGCGCCGAGGCCGAGGGCACCGACACGTACGAGCTCAACCGCAACCTCGTGCTGACCGACGGCGCGCGCGCCGACTCGGTGCCGAACCTCGAGATCGAGACCGGTGAGATCGAGGGTGCGGGTCACGCGTCCGCGACCGGCCGCTTCGACGACGAGCAGCTCTTCTACCTGCAGGCCCGTGGCATCCCCGAGGCCGACGCGCGTCGGCTCGTGGTGCGCGGGTTCTTCGCCGAGCTCATCCAGGAGATCGGCGTCGCGTCGGTCGAGGAGCGACTGCTCGCCTCGA
The DNA here is from genome assembly GCF_002797595.1 of Sediminihabitans luteus. Lineage (GTDB taxonomy): Bacteria > Actinomycetota > Actinomycetes > Actinomycetales > Cellulomonadaceae > Paraoerskovia > Paraoerskovia lutea. The sequence continues at coordinate 788,223 of NZ_PGFE01000002.1, read as the reverse complement.
TCGAGGACGAGCTCGCCAAGTCGATGAGCGTGATCGAAGGCGCCGGAGCATGACCGCGCAGCTCGTGTGCAGCACCGGCGACCTCGCACCCGAGGAGGCCATGAAGGTCGAGGTCGACGGCGCGAACGGTCCGGTCGAGGTCGCGCTCGCGCGCGACGCCGACGGCGGCTGGCACGCGATCTCGGACGTGTGCTCGCACGGCGCCGTGTCGTTGTCCGACGGCGAGGTCGAAGGCTGCCTCGTCGAGTGCTGGTTGCACGGGTCGCAGTTCGACCTGCGCACCGGCGCCCCCCTGCAGCTGCCCGCGATGCGTCCCGTCCCGGTGTACCCGGTGACGATCGACGGCGACCGCGTCCTCGTGGACGTCGACGTCACCGTCACCGCGGGCACCCACTGACACCCCGAAACTCCAGGAGAAACCCGAATGTCCACTCTTGAGATCCGCGACCTGCACGTCAGCGTCGAGACGAAGGAGGGCCCCAAGCCCATCCTCCGTGGCGTCGACCTGACGCTCGACAGCGGCCACACGCACGCCATCATGGGCCCCAACGGCTCGGGCAAGTCCACGCTGGCCTACTCGCTCGCCGGGCACCCCAAGTACCAGATCACCCAGGGCACGGTCACGCTCGACGGCGAGGACGTCCTCGCGATGAGCGTCGACGAGCGCGCCCGCGCCGGCCTCTTCCTCGCGATGCAGTACCCCGTCGAGGTTCCCGGCGTGAGCGTCTCGAACTTCCTGCGCACCGCCAAGACCGCGCTCGACGGCGAGGCCCCCGCGCTGCGTCACTGGGTCAAGGACGTCAAGGTCGCCATGGAGCAGCTGCGCATGGACCCGGCGTTCGCCGAGCGCTCGGTCAACGAGGGCTTCTCGGGCGGCGAGAAGAAGCGTCACGAGATCCTCCAGCTCGAGCTGCTCAAGCCGAAGTTCGCGATCCTCGACGAGACCGACTCGGGTCTCGACGTCGACGCGCTGCGCATCGTGTCCGAGGGCGTCAACCGCGTCAAGGAGAACACCGACGCGGGCGTGCTGCTCATCACGCACTACACGCGCATCCTGCGCTACATCAAGCCCGACTTCGTGCACGTCTTCGTCGACGGTCGCATCGCCGAGGAGGGCGGCCCCGAGCTCGCCGAGCGCCTCGAGAACGAGGGCTACGACCGGTTCCTGACGCCGGCCGCGACCGCGTGACCTCCGGTGCCGGCCCGCGAGGGCCGGCACCGCACCCGGGCGGCACGCGCCGTCCGCCACCGGCCGACGACCGGCCGACCCACCGCCCAGCACCCCGGAGGACCAGATGACGACACTCGCCGACCGGCCGCGCCTGAGCGCCGCCGAGCTCGCCGCGGTCCGCGCGGACTTCCCGATCCTGGACCGCAGCGTCCGGGGCGGCAAGCCGCTCGTCTACCTCGACTCGGGGGCGACGTCGCAGAAGCCCGACCCGGTGCTCGACGCCGAGCAGGACTTCTACGTGCGGCGCAACGCGGCCGTGCACCGCGGCGCGCACCAGCTCGCCGAGGAGGCGACCGAGGCGTTCGAGGACGCCCGCGCGCGCGTGGCCCGGTTCGTGGGTGCCGACGTCGGCGAGATCGTGTGGACGTCGGGCGCGACCGCCGCGATCAACCTCGTGACCTACGCGCTGTCGAACGCGACGCTCGGGCGCGGGGGAGAGGCGGCCCGACGCTTCGCGCTCGCTCCCGGTGACGAGATCGTCATCACCGAGGCGGAGCACCACGCGAACATCGTCCCGTGGCAGGAGCTCGCGGCCCGCACGGGCGCCGTGATCCGCTGGCTCGGGGTCGACGACGACGGACGGATCCGCGTCGAGGAGGCCGCCGACGTCGTGACCGAGCGCACGCGCGTGCTCGCGTTCACGCACGCCTCGAACGTCACGGGCGCGATCACCCCGGTCGCGCCGCTCGTCGCCCGGGCGCGCGAGGTCGGGGCGCTCACGGTGCTCGACGCGTGCCAGAGCGTGCCGCACCTGCCCGTCGACCTGCACGAGCTCGGCGTGGACCTCGCCGCGTTCTCGGGCCACAAGATGCTCGGGCCGACGGGCGTCGGCGCGCTCTACGGGCGTCGCGAGATCCTCGAGGCGCTCCCGCCCGTGACGACCGGCGGGTCGATGATCGAGGTCGTCACGATGACCGAGTCGACGTACATGCCGCCCCCGCAGCGGTTCGAGGCGGGCACGCAGATGGTCGCGCAGGTCGTGGGCCTGGGCGCCGCCGCGCAGTACCTCGACGAGCTGGGGATGGAGGGCGTCGCGGCGCACGAGGCCGAGATCGCGGCCGAGCTGCTCACGATCGGCGACATCCCGGGCGTGCGGATCATCGGACCGCGCGAGGCCACGGACCGCCTCGCGGTCGTGTCGTTCGTGGTCGACGGCGTGCACGCGCACGACGTGGGCCAGGTGCTCGACGACGCGGGCGTCGCCGTCCGCGTGGGCCACCACTGCGCGCAGCCCCTGCACCGGCGCTTCGGGATCGCCGCCACGGCGCGCGCGTCCGCGTCGGTGTACACGACCCACGAGGACGTCGAGGCGTTCCGGGAATCCCTCGCGGGTGTCCGGGCGTTCTTCTCCCTGTAGCGTCCAGCAGCACCGGTCGCCCGGCACCAGCCGCCGGGCGGACCAGCGGCCAGACAGCCAGACAGTCCGACAGACCAGCCGACCAGCAGACCGACAGGAGCCGACCCACCGATGAGCTCGCTCGAGCAGATGTACCAGCAGGTCATCCTCGACCACGCCAAGCGCCCGCACGGCAAGGGCCTCGTCGACCCGGCCGACGGCACCGCGCACGGCGAGTCGCACCAGGTCAACCCGACCTGCGGCGACGAGGTCACGCTGCGGGTCGAGGTCGCGGACGTCGTCCCCGCGGACGGCGGCCCCGCGGTCCCGACCGTCACCGGCCTGAGCTGGGACGGGCAGGGCTGCAGCATCTCGCAGGCCTCGATCTCGGTCCTGACCGACCTCGTGGTCGGGCAGCCCGTCGCCGAGGGCGAGCGGCTCGGCGAGCTGTTCCGCGAGCTCATGGGCTCGCGCGGCAAGGGGCTCGACGAGTCCACCGAGGACCTGCTCGGCGACGCGACGGTCTTCACCGGGGTCTCGCAGTACCCCGCCCGCATCAAGTGCGCGCTGCTCGGCTGGGCCGCGCTGCGCGACTCGCTCGTCCTGACGGGCGTGCCGACCACCAAGGAGCACTCATGAGCACCGACACGCCCGCGGCGCCCGCCGCCGGCCCGACCCCGCCGACCGCGGCCGACGTCGAGGAGGCCCTGCGCGACGTCATCGACCCCGAGCTCGGCATCAACGTCGTCGACCTCGGCCTCATCTACGGCGTGCAGGTCGACCAGAACAACCACGCGGTCATCGACATGACCCTGACGTCCGCGGCGTGCCCGCTGACCGACGTCATCGAGGACCAGTCGGCGCAGGCGCTCGACGGGCTCGTCGACGGGTTCCGCGTCAACTGGGTCTGGATGCCGCCGTGGGGCCCGGAGAAGATCACCGACGACGGCAAGGAGCAGCTGCGCGCGCTCGGCTTCAACGTCTGAGTCCCGCACGCTCCCGACGGCTGCCCCTCGCGAGAGGGGCAGCCGTCGTCGTGCCCGCCCGGACCACGGGCGGACCGTAGACTCGTGGGCGGCCTCCGGCCGTCCACCCCACCCTTCTTGGAGGAACCCTTCCGTGATCACTGCCCAGGGCGTCGAGCTGCGCATCGGTGCACGCGTGCTGCTCGAGAGTGCGACCTTCCGCATCGCCCCGGGGGACCGGATCGGTCTCGTCGGGCGCAACGGCGCCGGCAAGACGACGCTCACCAAGACGCTCGCGGGCGAGACCCAGCCCACGGCCGGGACGATCGTGCGCGGTAACGAGATCGGTTACCTGCCGCAGGACCCGCGCACGGGCGACCTCGAGACCATCGCGATGGACCGCGTGCTCTCGGCCCGCGGCCTCGACCAGATCGTGCGGCAGATGCGCGAGACCGAGGGCGCCATGGCCTCGGCCGACCCCGAGACGCAGGAGGCCGCCATGGAGCGGTACCCCAAGCTCGAGGCCCGGTTCGTCGCCGCCGGCGGGTACGCCGCCGAGTCGGAGGCCGAGACCATCACGTCGAACCTCGGCCTCGAGGACCGTGTGCTCGCGCAGACCCTCGGCACGCTCTCGGGCGGCCAGCGCCGCCGCATCGAGCTCGCGCGCATCCTGTTCTCGGGCGTCGAGACCCTCCTGCTCGACGAGCCGACGAACCACCTCGACGCCGACTCGATCATCTGGCTGCGCGAGTACCTGCGGAACTACTCGGGCGGCCTGATCGTCATCAGCCACGACAACGACCTGCTGCGCGCGATCGTCAACAAGGTGTTCCACCTCGACGCGAACCGCGGCGAGATCGACCAGTACAACATGGGCTGGGACGCGTACCTCGAGCAGCGCGAGGCCGACGAGCGTCGTCGTCGTCGCGAGCGGCAGAACGCCGAGAAGAAGGCCTCGACCCTGCTCGCGCAGGCCGAGAAGATGCGCGCCAAGGCCACCAAGGCCGTCGCGGCGCAGAACATGATCAAGCGCGCCGAGCGCATGCTCTCGGGCCTCGAGGGCGAGCGCGTGAGCGACAAGGTCGCGCACCTGCGGTTCCCCAAGCCGTCGCCGTGCGGGCGCACACCGCTGACCGCGTCGGGGCTGTCCAAGGCGTACGGGTCGCAGGAGGTCTTCACGGGCGTCGACCTCGCGATCGACCGCGGGTCCCGCGTCGTGATCCTCGGGTTCAACGGTGCGGGCAAGACGACCCTGCTGCGGATCCTCGGCGGCGTCGAGGACCCCGACTCGGGCGAGGTGCACGCCGGCCACGGCCTCAAGCTCGGCTACTACGCCCAGGAGCACGAGACGCTCGACATGGACCTCACGGTCGTCGAGAACCTCAAGCACGCGGCGCCCGACCTCGGCGAGTCCGAGGTGCGCGGCGTGCTCGGGTCGTTCCTGTTCTCGGGCGACGACGCCGACAAGCCGACCCGGGTGCTCTCGGGCGGCGAGAAGACGCGCCTCGCGCTCGCGACCCTCGTGGTCTCGTCCGCGAACGTGCTGCTGCTCGACGAGCCGACGAACAACCTCGACCCTGCCTCGCGGGCCGAGATCCTCGGCGCGCTGTCGACCTACGAGGGCGCCGTGGTCATGGTCACGCACGACGACGGTGCGGTCGCCGCGCTCAACCCCGAGCGCGTGCTGCTGCTGCCGGACGGCGACGAGGACCTCTGGAACGACTCGTACGCCGAGCTCGTCTCGCTCGCCTGAGCGGACGCCGCCCGGCCGGACGGTCGTCCGTGCGAGGGGCTATCCGCCCTGGGCGTCGATGAGCGCGTCCTCGTGGTCCTCGTCGCTCTCGCGGCGTCGACGCGGACGGCGCGTGCCCGGCTCGGCCCCGGTGGCGTCGTCCTCGAACAGGTCGCCCGCGACGACGGCCGGCCCGCGCTCGCGGCGGATCAGCACGAGGAACCCGCCGACCGCGCCGAGCGCGAAGATGACCCACTGCACGGTGTACGACAGGTGCGAGCCGGGGTCGGTGTCGGGCACGGCGAGCGGCAGGAGCGCCTGCGCGGGCGCCGGGTCCTCCGCGTCGAACGACGCGTAGACGCTCGTGGTGCGGCCGTCGGCCCAGTCGCCGCCGCCCGGGGCGGCGTCGAGCACCTGCGCGGTCGAGATCGCCTGGACCTGCCCGGGGGGCGCGTCGCGCGAGGACTCCGGCTCGTCGGGGCGCAGGTGGGCGGTCACGGTCACGGTGCCCGTGGGCGCGGGTGCGACGGGTCCCGGCTCGTTGGGCGTCTCGCCCCACGTGACGTACCCGCGGTCGACCACGACGACCGTCCCGGCGAGGTCGCCCTCGGTGATCTCGAAGGGCAGCAGGACGTGGAACCCCGGGTTGCCGTCGACCGGGCGGTTGCGCAGCAGCACCTGGTCGTCGACCACGTAGCGGCCCGTCATGGTGACCCGCCGCCACTCGTCGCCCCGGTCGAACGCCACGCCCGGCGTGGGCACGAGCTCGTCGGCCGGGACCGGCGCGGCGTCGTAGTTCGCGTCGACGATCGCGATCTGCGCCTCGCGGCTCTCGTACCGGTGCCACTGCCAGCGGGCCGCGACCAGGCACAGCGCGGCGAGCACGACGACGCCGACCGCGAGCACGATCCAGTCGCGGCGCGTGCGGGGTGCACGCTGGCGTGCACGGGCGCGTTCCTCCTGGGCCTGCAGCGCGCGTGCGGACTCGTCGGACGTCGTGCTCATGCCCCGTCCGTGCGCTCGAGCTCGGCGACGGGCACGGTCGAGCGCCAGAAGTCGCGCGCACCGAGGAACGTCTCGAGGTGCTCGCGGTGGTCGTCGCACGCGAGCCACACCTTGCGGCGTGCGGGGGTGTGCAGCTTCGGGTTGTTCCACAGCAGGCCCCACGCGGCCTCGGCGCGGCAGCCCTTGGCGCTGCACACGAGCTCGCCGGTCACGACGTCGGGGGTGCTCACGGGGTCTCCTCGCGGGGGTTCTCGGGACGCGTCGCGTCCTGTGCGTGCTCGTGGTCGACCGTCTCGTGGTCCACGGTCTCGTGGTCCACCGTCTCGTGGTCCACCGTGCGGTGCTCGACGGTCTCGTGCTCGACGGTCCCGTCGTCCATCGCTTCCTGCCGGGGCGTGCGGCCGGTGGACGCGCGGGGCGGCTCGGGCGCGGTGCCGAGCCGGGCGTGGTCGACCGGGGTCACCGACCGCGACGTCACGTCGCGCCCGGCGTTGACCAGGAGCACCGCGACGTACGGCAGCAGGACGGCGCCGAGCGCGAGGATCCAGCGCGTCCAGTGGTCGATCAGCACGAACCCGAGGAAGCAGGCCGTGCGCACCGACATCTGGAAGGCGTAGCGGCGGAACCTGCGCGCCTGGTCCTCCTCGAGCGAGTCGGGGGCGTCGGTGATGCTCTGCACGGGGTCGTCCGTGCGCGTGCTCTTCACCCGGTGAGTCTAAGCCCCTGCGCCGGGCCTTTGTGGGAATCCGACAAGCAGGGCCGAGGTCGTTGGACCCGTGCCCGCGCCCCGGCGGTGCGCCCGCGGGGTAGCGTCGGACCGTCCCGCCACATCCTCGAGGAGAATCCTGTGACGAGCCCCACCGCCGCCCCCGCCCCGCGCACCGTCGTCGTCACGGGGGCCAACCGCGGCATCGGCCGTGCGATCGCCGAGCGCTTCGTCGCCAACGGCGACCGCGTCGCGACGGTCTACCGCAGCGGCGACCTGCCCGACGGCGTGTTCGGCGCGGTCGCGGACATGACCGACTCGGCCGCGGTCGACGCCGCGTTCACGCAGATCGAGGCCGAGCTCGGCCCGGTCGAGGTGCTCGTCGCGAACGCGGGGATCACCAAGGACCAGCTGCTCATGCGCATGACCGACGAGGAGTTCGAGTCGGTCGTCGACGTCAACCTCACCGGGACGTTCCGCTGCGTGCGCCGCGTGTCCAAGGGCATGATCCGCATGCGCCGCGGCCGCATCGTGCTGGTCTCCTCGGTCGTCGGGCTGTACGGCGGCCCGGGCCAGGTCAACTACGCGTCGTCCAAGGCCGCGCTCGTGGGCATGGCCCGCTCGATCACGCGCGAGCTCGGCGGTCGCGGCATCACCGCGAACGTGGTCGCCCCGGGCTTCATCGAGACCGCCATGACGGCCGAGCTGCCGGCCGAGCGTCAGACCCAGTACGAGGCCACGATCCCCGCGGGCCGGTTCGCGCAGGCGGACGAGGTCGCGGGCGTCGTGCAGTTCCTCGCGTCGGACGACGCCGGGTACGTCACGGGCGCCGTGATCCCGGTCGACGGCGGCCTCGGCATGGGTCACTGACCCGTCCCACCACTCGTCGGTCCGTGGCTCGGTGCGCCGCGGGCCAGTACGCTCCCACCAGCACCACGAACGAAAGGTCACCATGGGTCTGCTCGAAGGCAAGAAGCTCCTCGTCACGGGGGTGCTCACGGACGCCTCGATCGCGTTCCACGCCGCGCGCCTCGCGCAGGAGGAGGGCGCCGAGGTCGTGCTGTCGTCGTTCGGACGTCAGATGAAGCTCACGCAGGCGTTCGCCAAGCGTCTGCCGCAGCACGCTCCCGTCGTGCAGCTCGACGTCACCGACGCCGACGACCTCGCCGGCCTGGCGGACCGCGTGCGCGAGCACGTCGACACGCTCGACGGCGTGGTGCACTCGATCGGCTTCGCCCCGCAGAGCGTCATGGGTGGCAACTTCCTGAGCGCGCAGTGGGAGGACGTCGCGACCGCGCTGCAGGTGTCGACCTTCTCGTACAAGTCGCTCGCGACGGCCGCGCAGCCGCTCATGACCTCGGGCGGCGCGCTCGTGGGCCTCACGTTCGACGCGCAGTTCGCGTGGCCCGTGTACGACTGGATGGGCGTCGCGAAGGCGGGCCTTGAGTCCGCGAACCGCTACCTCGCGCGCGACCTCGGCCCTTCGGGCATCCGGGCGAACCTCGTCTCGGCCGGCCCGATCCGCACGACCGCCGCGAAGTCGATCCCCGGCTTCGAGTCGATGGAGGCCGGCTGGCCCGAGCGTGCGCCGCTCGGCTGGGACCAGACGACCGCCGAGCCCGCGGCCCGTGCCGTCGTCGCGCTGCTCTCCGACTGGTTCCCCGCCACGACGGGCGAGATCGTCCACGTCGACGGCGGCGTGCACGCGATGGGACTCTGAGGACATGACCTCGACCGGGACGAGCGCCACGCACCGCCTGGTGCTCCTGCGGCACGCCAAGGCGGAGCCTGCGGGAGGCGTCGACGACGTGCTGCGACCGCTCGCGCTCAACGGACGTCGGCACGCCGGCGCCGTGGGGGCGGCGCTCGTGCAGGAGGCGCTCGTCCCGGACCTCGCGCTGCGGTCCTCGGCCGTGCGCACGCGCCAGACGTGGGACCTCCTCGCGGCGCAGCTCGGCGACGTCGAGCCCGAGGTCGAGACCCTCGACGCGCTCTACTCCGCGGGCGTGCGCGAGCTCGTGACGATCCTCAAGGGGGTCGACGCGCGCGTGCGCACCCTGCTCGTCGTGGGCCACGAGCCGACCATGGCGGCGACCGCCGAGCACCTCGCGGGCCCCGGCTCGGACGCCTCGGCGCTCGCGCAGGTGCGCGTGGGCGTGCCGACCGCGGCCTACTCGGTGCTCGAGGCCGACCTGCCGTGGGCCGAGTGGGGGCCGCGTGCCGCGACCCTCGTGGACGTGCGGCGGCCCGCCCGCTGATCGACGGGCCCGCTGCCCGGCGTCAGGCGCCCGCGGGCACCGCGACGCGGTCGATGACGTCGAGCACCGCGTCGAGGCGCGGTCCGTCGACCGCGTAGGGTGCCTGCGCGCGCACCACGGGCTTGGCGGCGAACGCGATCCCGATCCCGGCCGCGGCGATCATGTCGAGGTCGTTCGCGCCGTCGCCGATCGCGACGGTGTGCTCGAGGGCGATGCCCTCGGCGGCCGCGAACTCGCGCAGCGCCACGGCCTTGGCCGCCCGGTCCACGACCGCGCCGGTCGTGCGACCCGTGAGCGCGCCGTCCGCCACCTCGAGGTGGTTGGCGAGGAAGCGGGTGATCCCGAGCGGCTCGGCCAGAGCGCCCACGACCTCCGCGAACCCGCCCGAGACGAGGGCGACGACCCAGCCGCGCCGGTGCAGCTCGGCGACGAGCTCGGGGGCGCCCGGGGTGTAGGTCGCGGCCGCGCGCACCGCGTCGAGCGCGTCGACGCGCACGCCCGCGAGGGTCGCGACGCGTTCGCGCAGCGACGCCGCGAAGTCGAGCTCGCCGCGCATCGCGCGCTCGGTGACCTCGGCCACGAGCTCGCGCGTGCCGGCGTGCTCGGCGAGCAGCTCGATGACCTCCTGGGAGATCAGCGTCGAGTCGACGTCCATGACGACGAGGCGGCGCGGGCCGGGGTGGTGCTCAGTCAACGATGGTTCCCTTCGGGACGACGGTGATGCCGGACTCGGTCACCGTGAAGCCGCGTGCGAGGTCGTGCTCGGGGTCGAGCCCGATGCGCGCGCGCTCGCTGACGACGACGTTCTTGTCGAGGATCGCGCGATGCACCTGGGCGTACCGGTGCACCTGGACGTCGTCCATGAGGACGCTGTCGGCGACCGACGCCCAGGAGTGTACGTACACCCCGGGGGACAGCACCGATCCGACCACGCTCGCGCCCGAGATGATCACGCCCGGCGAGACGATCGAGTCGGCCGCGTGGCCGACGCGGCCCGCGCCCGCGTGCACGAACTTCGCGGGCGGCAGGCCCGTGTAGCCGGTGAACAGCGGCCACTGCGTGTTGTAGAGGTTGAACACGGGCTCGACCGCGATGAGGTCCTTGTTGGCCTCGTAGTACGCGTCGAGGGTCCCCACGTCGCGCCAGTAGTCGCGGTCCCGGTCGGTCGAGCCGGGCACGTCGTTGCGGATGAAGTCGTAGACGCCCGCGGTCCCGCGCTCGACGAAGTACGGCACGATGTCGCCGCCCATGTCGTGGCGCGACGAGCCGTCGGCGGCGTCGCGCGTGACGGCCTCGACGAGGGCGTCGGCGTTCACGACGTAGTTGCCCATCGAGGCGAGGATCTCGCCGGGGGAGTCCGGCAGCCCCGTGGCCTCGGTCGGCTTCTCGAGGAAGTCCCGGATGCGGGTCGGGTCCTCGGGGTCGGTGTCGATGACGCCGAACTGGTCGGCCTGGTCGATGGGCTGGCGGATGCCCGCGACGGTGATCTCCGCGCCCGAGGCGACGTGCGCGTCGACCATCTGCGAGAAGTCCATGCGGTAGATGTTGTCGGCGCCCACGACGACGACGATGTCGGGCTTCTCGTCGTCGATGATGTTGAGGCACTGGTAGATCGCGTCGGCGCTGCCGAGGTACCAGTGCTTGCCCACGCGCTGCTGCGCGGGGACCGGGGCCACGTAGTTGCCGAGCAACGGCGACATGCGCCAGGTGCGTGCGATGTGCCGGTCGAGGCTGTGCGACTTGTACTGCGTCAGCACGACGATCTGCAGGTAGCGCGAGTTGACGAGGTTCGACAGCGCGAAGTCGACCAGTCGGTACAGCCCGCCGAACGGGACCGCCGGCTTCGCCCGTGCCGTGGTGAGCGGCATGAGCCGCTTGCCCTCGCCACCGGCGAGGACGATCGCGAGTACCCGAGGAGCAGCCATGGGCCGACCCTATGCCGTGCGCGGACCTCGTCGCACCTGGGCGCCGCGATCCGGGCACGCTAGCGTGGGGCCGTGAGAATCGACCTCCTGAGCCGCGAGTACCCGCCCCACGTCTACGGGGGCGCGGGCGTCCACGTGGCCGAGTTGTCCGCCGTCCTGCGCCGTCGTCTCGACGTGCGCGTGCGCTGCTTCGACGGGCCGCGCGACGAGCCCGGCGTGACGGGGTACGCGCCGCCGCCCACGCTCGCCGGGGGCGACGCGACGCTCGCGACGTTCGGCGTCGACCTGCAGATGGCCGCCGACGTCGCGGGGGCCGACCTCGTGCACTCGCACACCTGGTACGCGAACCTCGCGGGCCACCTCGCGGGCATGCTGCACGGGATCCCGCACGTGCTCTCGGCGCACTCGCTCGAGCCCCTGCGCCCGTGGAAGGCCGAGCAGCTCGGCGGCGGGTACCGGCTGTCGTCGTGGGCCGAGCGCACCGCGTACGAGGCGGCCGACGGGATCGTCGCGGTCTCGGGCGGCATGCGCGAGGACATCCTGCGCAGCTACCCCGCGGTCGACCCCGACCGCGTGCACGTGGTGCACAACGGCATCGACCTGGCCGGGTGGGCCCGGCCCACGGGCGAGGCCGCCGTCGCCGCCGACGCGACGGTCCGGGCGCTCGGGATCGACCCGGACCGCCCCGCCGTGGTCTTCGTCGGGCGCATCACCCGGCAGAAGGGCCTTCCGTACCTCCTGCGCGCGGCGCGCGACCTGCCGGCCGACGTCCAGCTCGTGCTGTGCGCGGGCGCCCCGGACACGCCCGAGATCGCGCGCGAGGTGTCGGACGCCGTCGCCGGCCTCGCGCGCGAGCGCTCGGGCGTGGTGTGGATCGAGCGGATGCTCTCGCGGCCGGACCTCGTGGCGGTCCTCGCCGCGTGCACCGTGTTCGTGTGCCCCTCGGTGTACGAGCCGCTCGGGATCGTCAACCTCGAGGCCATGGCGGTCGGCCTGCCCGTCGTCGGCTCGGCGACGGGCGGCATCCCGGAGGTCGTCGACGACGGGGTCACGGGCACGCTCGTCCCGATCGACCAGGTCGACGACGGCACGGGCACCCCGACCGACCCCGACCGGTTCGTGGCCGACCTCCTGGCCGCCCTGACCGCCGCGGTCGGCGACCCCGACCGCGCGCGCGAGATGGGTGCGGCCGCGCGCCGCCGCGTCGAGGACCACTTCGCGTGGGAGGCGATCGCCGACCGGACCGTCGAGGTCTACGAGCAGGTGCTCGCGGCCCGCTGAGGCGGGTCAGTCGAGCCCGGGCTGGGTGAGCGTCGCCGCGGACGTCGCGTGCCGGGCCGCGCGGTCGACCTGGGCGAGCGCCGCGGTGCGCTGGTCGGCCTGCCACAGGTTGACCGCGCCACCGTCGTCCGCGGTCGCGAGGTCGACGATCGCTCGCAGCCGGGTCGCGAGCGACAGCGCGCGCACGCGCCGCTGGTCGAGCCGTGGCGGCAGGGGCCACCCGAGCTCGCCCCCGCGCAGCGCGGCGATCTGCTCGGCCGCGTCCTCGCGCCAGCGCGCGACGTCGAGGTGGGTCAGCGCCTCGGTCGCGGTCACGAGCGCGGTGCGCAGCCCCCGCTCGGCGTCCGCGAGCGAGCCGACCGCACCGAACGCGCGGGCGTGCCACGGGTCGACCTCCCGGCACGCCCAGGTGACCTCGACGCCGGGCTCGAGGTGCGAGCCGAACCACGTGACCTCGGGAACCAGGGCCCACGCCGCGTCGTCGACCGCGACGAGCACGCACTCGCCGGCCTCGGTCGCGGACGGGTTGACCGCGGCGGGCACGCCGCTCGCGTCGCCGGGGACCGGCAGCAGCGCGCACGTGCGCACGTCACCCTCGGTCAGCGCGGCCACGAGGACCGCCAGCGCGTCGGACTCCGGCTCGCCCACGCCGGGCGGAGTGCCGCCGACGACGCGGTGCGGCTCGTCGTCGCCCGTGACCGCGCGCACGGCGTCCGTCAAGGCCGCCGCGCCGCGGGCGACCTCGGCGATCCAGGTGGCGAGCACCACGCTGCGCGCCGGACGGACGGAATGGGAATCCACGTCGTCCAACCTATAGGGTCGGGCGCATGAGCTCGGTTCTCGACCTGCAGGGCGTCTCGGTCCGGCGCGACAACTCCACCATCCTCGACGCCGTCGACTGGCAGGTCGCCGAGGGCGAGCGCTGGGTCGTGCTCGGCCCCAACGGGGCGGGCAAGACCACGCTCCTGCAGATCGCCTCGGCGCGCATGCACCCCACGAGCGGCAGCGCCGAGATCCTCGGCGAGCGGCTCGGCGCGGTCGACGTGTTCGAGCTGCGGCCCCGCATCGGCCTGGCGAGCGCGGCGCTCGCGGGGAACATCCCCGACGACGAGCGCGTGCGCGACGTCGTGGTCACGGCGGCCTACGGCGTCACCGGCCGCTGGCGCGAGGCGTACGAGGACTTCGACGACGAGCGTGCGGCCGACCTGCTCGCGGCGTTCGGGGTCGACGCGCTCGCGGACCGCACGTTCGGCACGCTCTCCGAGGGCGAGCGCAAGCGCGTCCAGATCGCGCGCGCCCTCATGACGGACCCCGAGCTGCTGCTGCTCGACGAGCCGGCCGCGGGTCTCGACCTGGGGGGCCGCGAGGAGCTGGTCGCGGCGCTCGCCGAGCTCGCGGCCGACGAGGCCTCGCCCGTGCTCGTGCTCGTGACGCACCACCCCGAGGAGATCCCGCCGGGGTTCACGCACCTGATGCTCCTGCGCGACGGCGCGGTGCACCGCGCCGGGCCGATCGCCGAGGTCATGACCTCGCAGAACCTGTCGGACGCGTTCGGCACCCCGCTCGAGGCGACCCTGGTCGACGGCCGGTGGAGCGCGCGCGCCGCACGCTGACGCCCCGGCCCGCCTGGACGGGTCGGGCTATGAATCCGGGCCGCAGTTCGGTAATGTGATCGTCAAGACCCGGGTAGAGGTGTACCCGGTGGCATCGCGGGACCTCCCGGGGTGCGGCACAGCCTGCCGACGCCGGCGGGCACGGGGGAGGGGAGTGCGCGATGGCATGGCTCTGGTGGATCGGCGCGGGAGCGCTGCTCGGGCTGCTCGAGATCATCTCGCTCGACCTGGTGCTCATCATGTTCGCGGGAGGCGCCCTCGCGGGTGCCGCGACCGCCGGGCTCGGCGGCCCCGTCTGGCTCCAGTTCGTCGTCGCGATCGTGGTCGCGGCCCTGCTGCTGTTCACGCTGCGCCCCTGGCTGCTGCGTCACCTGCGCGCCCGCGTGCCGCTCGCGGAGACCAACGTCGCCGCGCACCTCGGCCGTGAGGCCCTCGTCGTGGAGACCGTGACCGAGCACGAGGGTCGGGTCAAGCTCGCGGGCGAGGTCTGGTCGGCACGCACCGAGGACGACGCCCCCGCGCTCGAGGTCGGCCGCGAGGTGCGCGTCCTGCGCATCGACGGCGCCACCGCGGTCGTCGCCGATGCCCCCGCGCCCAAGCGCACCGACCCCGGTCACGCCGGGCCCGCGCTGGGCAGCACGAGCGCCGCCTCCTGAGGCGGCCGCACCCCACGCATCCGGCGTGCGCGGAGCGTCCACGGACGCCCCGGCACCGCCGCGCACGACGGCGCCGCAGCCGCGGCGTCCGAGACGTCCACGTGGAAGGAACCCCATGAACGACCCAGGAGCCGGGACCATCGTGCTGTACGTGGTGCTGGCGATCGTCGTGATCTTCGTCCTCGTCGCCCTCGCCAAGGCCGTGCAGGTCGTGTCGCAGGCGACGGCCGTGATCGTCGAGCGGCTCGGACGCTACTCGCGCACGCTCGACGCCGGCCTGCACCTGCTCGTGCCGTTCATCGACCGCCAGCGCGCGACCGTCGACCTGCGCGAGCAGGTCGTGTCGTTCCCGCCGCAGCCCGTGATCACCTCGGACAACCTCGTCGTGAGCATCGACACGGTCATCTACTTCCAGGTCACGGACCCGAAGTCGGCGGTGTACGAGATCGCGAACTACATCACGGCGATCGAGCAGCTCACCGTGACGACCCTGCGCAACGTCATCGGCTCGATGGACCTCGAGCAGACGCTCACGAGCCGCGACCAGATCAACGGCCAGCTCCGCGGCGTCCTCGACGAGGCCACGGGCCGCTGGGGGATCCGCGTCAACCGTGTCGAGCTCAAGTCGATCGACCCGCCCGCGAGCGTGCAGGGCGCGATGGAGCAGCAGATGCGCGCCGAGCGCGACCGCCGTGCCGCGATCCTCACGGCCGAGGGCGTCAAGCAGTCGCAGATCCTGCGCGCCGAGGGCGAGAAGCAGTCCGCGATCCTCACGGCCGAGGGTCAGGCGCAGTCCGCGATCCTGACCGCCGAGGGTGAGGCACGCGCGATCCTCCAGGTCTTCGACGCGATCCACGAGGGCGACCCGGACCCGAAGCTGCTCGCGTACCAGTACCTGCAGATGCTGCCGCAGATCGCCAACGGCTCGTCGAGCAAGATGTGGATCGTGCCGACCGAGTTCACGGCCGCGCTCGACTCGATCACCAAGGGCTTCGGCGGCGGCGCCCCGAGCCCGACGGGTGGCGGCTCGGGCGGCGACCACGGCGGGGACCAGGGCGGGGAGCACGACGGCGGGGACGCCGCGCAGCGCCGCCGCTCCAAGCTCGAGTCGTCGCTCGTCGACCCGGCCGAGGCGCTCGCCGAGGCCCGCCGCCAGGCGCAGGCCGCGACCGCGGACGCGACGAGCGCCGGCACCTACTCGGGCCGCCCGTTCGACCCGGCCGCCGAGCAGGGGCAGCACCCGGGCGGCGCCCGCCCGGCCCCGGCGCCCAAGCCCGAGCAGCCGGCCCCCGCGCCGCGCCCGCTCGACGGCGACCCGGAGCAGCCGCAGGGCTGACCCGACCCGGCCCCGCGCGAGCGCGCGGGACCACGTGCCACGCCGTGCGCCGTCCGCGAAATCGCGGGCGGCGCACGCGTGTGCCGGGATACGCTGCCGAGGCTTCGACGCGTGCCCGGGGCGACGTCCCGCAGCGGACGGCGCGGGCCGCGCAGGGCGGCGTCCGGCACCGGGCGTCCCGGAACCGACGGAGGCTCGATGCTCATCCGGATGCTCAGGGAGTACCTGCGGCCCTACCGCACCGCCATCGTCGCGGTGCTCGTGCTCCAGCTCGTGCAGACCATGGCGACGCTCTACCTGCCGAGCCTCAACGCCGACATCATCGACCAGGGCGTCTCGACGGGCGACACCGCGTACATCCTGCGCACGGGCGGCTGGATGCTCCTGATCAGCCTCGGGCAGGTCGTGTGCGCCGTGGTCGCGGTGTACTTCGGGGCGCGCACCGCGATGTCGTTCGGTCGGGACGTGCGCCGCGGGTTCTTCGCCCAGGTGCAGACGTTCTCGGCGCGCGAGGTCAACCAGTTCGGGGCGCCGTCGCTCATCACTCGCTCGACCAACGACGTGCAGCAGGTCCAGATGGTCGTGCTGCTCGGCTTCACGATCATGGTCATGGCGCCGATCATGCTGGTCGGCGGCGTCATCATGGCCCTGCAGGAGAACGCGCAGCTCTCGCTCCTGCTGGTCGTGGTCGTCCCCGTGCTGGTCGTGGTCGTGGGGCTCATCGTCTCGCGCATGGTGCCGTACTTCCGGACCATGCAGAAGCGCATCGACCGGATCAACCAGGTCATGCGCGAGCAGATCACGGGCATCCGGGTGATCCGCGCGTTCGTGCGCGAGCGGCACGAGGAGGAGCGGTTCGCCGAGGCCAACGAGCGCCTGTACGACACCTCGCTGCGCGCCGGCAAGCTCATGGCGCTGATGTTCCCCGTCGTCATGTGCGTCATGAACCTCTCGACCGTCGCGGTCATGTGGTTCGGCGGGCGCCAGATCGACCAGGGCCAGCTGCAGATCGGCGAGCTCACCGCGTTCCTGAGCTACATCATGTACATCCTCATGGCCGTGATGATGTCGACCATGATGTTCGTCATGGTGCCGCGGGCCGCGGTCTCGGCCGAGCGCATCGGCGAGGTGCTCGACACCGAGTCGAGCGTCGTCGAGCCGGAGCGCCCGACCCCGCTGCCCGAGCGCCCGACCGGTCGCGTCGAGCTCGTGGGCGCGACGTTCGGCTACCCCGGTGCCGAGGAGCCCGTGCTGCACGAGGTCGACCTCGTCGCCGAGCCCGGACGCACCACGGCCATCATCGGCTCGACGGGCTCGGGCAAGACGACGCTCCTGAACCTCGTGCCCCGGCTGTTCGACGCGACCGGGGGCGCGGTGCTCGTCGACGGGATCGACGTGCGCGAGCTCGCGGGCGCCGACCTGGGCTCGCTCATCGGCCTCGTGCCGCAGAAGGCGTTCCTGTTCTCGGGGACGATCGCGGACAACCTGCGCTACGGCAACCCGCACGCGACCGAGGCCGACATGTGGTCGGCGCTCGAGGTCGCGCAGGCCAAGGACTTCGTCGAGTCGCTCGAGGCGGGTCTCGACGCGCCCGTCGCGCAGGGCGGGACGAACTTCTCGGGCGGTCAGCGCCAGCGGCTCGCGATCGCCCGCGCCGTGGTCCGGGACCCGCGCATCTACCTGTTCGACGACTCGTTCTCGGCGCTCGACTACGCCACGGACGCGCGCCTGCGCGCCGCGCTCGCGCCCCGCACGCGCGAGTCGACCGTCATCATCGTCGCGCAGCGCGTCGCGACGATCCGGCACGCCGACGTGATCGTGGTGCTCGACGGCGGGCGCGTGGTCGGCACCGGCACGCACGCCGAGCTGCTCGAGACCAACGAGACCTACCAGGAGATCGTCTACTCCCAGCTCTCGGCCGAGGAGGCTGCAGCATGAGCGAGTCGCAGACCACGCCGCCGCAGCCCGCGGCCGAGAAGGGTGCCGCCGCACCCACGCCCCCGCCCGCCCGACGCGGCCCCGGCGGCGGCGGACCCATGGGTGGCATGGGCATGCCCGGCGAGAAGGCCATGGACTTCGGCGGCTCGCTCAAGCGCTTCGCGGCACGGCTGCGTCCCGAGCGGCTGCGCATCGCGGTCGTCATGGTGCTCGCGGTCGCCTCGGTCGCGCTCGCGGTGACCGGCCCCAAGATGCTCGGCAACGCGACCAACGTGATCTTCGAAGGCGTGATCAGCGCGCAGATGCCCGCGGGCGCCTCCCAGAACGCCGTGGTCGAGCAGATGCGGGCCTCGGGCGACGGCGACCTCGCCGACATGGTCGCGGGCATGGACCTCGTTCCCGGCCAGGGCGTCGACTTCGGGGCGCTGGGCACGATCCTCGCGTGGGTCGTGCTGATCTACCTCGGCTCGTTCCTGTTCGGGTGGATCCAGGGCCGGCTGACCGCCGTCGTCGTGCAGCGCACCGCACGCGACCTGCGTGCCGAGGCCGAGGCCAAGCTCAACTCGCTGCCGCTGTCGTACTTCGACCGCAACCAGCGCGGCGAGATCCTCTCGCGCGTGACGAACGACATCGACAACGTGTCGCAGACCATGCAGCAGACGCTCTCGCAGCTCGTGACCGCGGTGCTGACGGTGGTCGGCGTGCTCGGCATGATGTTCTGGATATCGCCCCTGCTCGCCGTCATCGCGCTCGTGACGATCCCGCTGTCGGTCGTCATCACGATGATGATCGCCAAGCGCTCCAAGCCGCAGTTCGTGCAGCAGTGGGCCGCGACCGGTCGACTCAACGGGCACGTCGAGGAGATGTTCACGGGCCACACGCTCGTCAAGGTCTACGGCCACCAGGCGACCGCGCTCGAGGACTTCGACCGTGAGAACGCCGCGCTGTACGAGGCGAGCTTCAAGGCGCAGGCGATCTCGGGCAGCATCCAGCCCGCGATGGGCTTCGTCGCCAACCTCAACTACGTGATCGTGGCCGTGGTCGGCGGGCTCAAGGTCGCCTCGGGCACGATGAGCCTGGGCGACGTGCAGGCCTTCATCCAGTACTCGCGCCAGTTCACGCAGCCCATCACGCAGATCGCGTCGATGATGAACCTCCTGCAGTCGGGCGTCGCCTCGGCCGAGCGGGTCTTCGGCCTGCTCGACGCCCCCGAGCAGACGCCGGAGCCGGCCGCGGGCAGCGCGGTGCGGCCCGTGCGCGGTCGGGTCGCGTTCGAGGACGTGTCGTTCTCGTACGACCCCGACGCGCCGCTCATCGAGCACCTCGACCTCGTGGTCGAGCCCGGCCAGACGGTCGCGATCGTCGGGCCCACGGGCGCCGGCAAGACGACGCTCGTCAACCTCGTGATGCGGTTCTACGACGTCGACTCGGGGCGGATCACCCTGGACGGCGTCGACACGCGCACCATGACCCGCGACGAGCTGCGCTCGGGCATCGGCATGGTGCTGCAGGACACCTGGCTGTTCGGCGGCACGATCGAGGACAACCTGCGCTACGGGGTGCGCGACGGCGCGGACGTCGACGCCGAGGCGTTCCTCGCCGCGACGACCGCGACGCACGTCGACTCGTTCGTGCGCACCCTGCCCGACGGCTACGCGACCACGATCGACGACGAGGGGTCGAGCGTGAGCGCGGGGGAGAAGCAGCTCCTGACGATCGCGCGCGCGTTCCTCGCCGACCCGGCGATCCTGATCCTCGACGAGGCGACGAGCTCGGTCGACACGCGCACCGAGGTGCTCGTGCAGCAGGCCATGAACGCGCTGCGCTCGGGCCGCACGTCGTTCGTCATCGCGCACCGGCTCTCGACCATCCGCGACGCGGACGTGATCCTCGTCATGGAGTCGGGGTCGATCGTCGAGCAGGGCTCGCACGACGACCTGCTCGCGGCGGACGGCGCGTACGCGCGGCTCTACGCGAGCCAGTTCGCCTCGGCCGTCGCCACGGCCGAGGAGGAGTGAGCGGGCGGGTCGGGGCCTGCGGGACAATCGTGCCGTGCCCCGACCCGACCTGAGCAAGCGTGCCGCCCGCGAGTCCGTCGCAGGCGGCACGACACCGCTGACCGACCTGCCCGGCCTCGTACGCGTCACCGACCCCGCGGACCCCCGCATCGCGGACTACACGAACCTCACGGACGTGCGCCTGCGCTCGCGGCACGAGCCCGAGAAGGGCCTCTACATCGCCGAGAGCTCGACCGTGGTCGAGCGTGCGGTCGCGGCCGGGCACCGGCCGCGCTCGTTCCTCATGGCCGAGAAGTGGCTCGTCGACCTCGCGCCGATCATCACGGCGCTCGGCCCGGGGGACGACGGCGAACCCGTGCCCGTGTTCGTCGCCGAGCCCGACGTGCTCGAGTCGATCACCGGGTTCAACCTGCACCGCGGGGCGCTCGCGGCGATGCACCGCCCGCCCCTGCCCGACGTCCACGAGCTGCTGCGCTCGGCGCGCGGAGGCCGGGGCGCGCGCCGGGTCGCGGTGCTCGAGGACATCGTGGACCACACCAACGTCGGTGCGATCTTCCGGTCCGCGGCGGCGCTCGGCGTCGACGCCGTGCTCGTGTCGCCGCGCTGCTCCGACCCGCTGTACCGGCGCTCGGTGCGGGTGTCGATGGGCACGGTGTTCCAGGTGCCGTGGACGCGCCTCGAGTCGTGGCCCGGCGGCCTCGACGACCTGCGCGAGGCCGGGTTCACGGTCGCGGCGCTCGCGCTCGACGAGGACGCGGTGTCGTTGGCGGACGTCGAGGCGGACCCGCCCGAGCGCCTCGCCCTGGTCCTGGGGACCGAGGGGCACGGGATGTCCGCGGCGGCGATCGCCGCGTGCGACACGACCGTCATGATCCCGATGGCGGGGGACGTGGACTCGCTCAACGTGGCGGCGGCGTCCGCGGTCGCGTTCTGGGCGACGCGCGTGGCGCCGGGGCCGAGCGGCACGGTGGCGTGACACGCCCGGGTGACGCAGTTCACCAAAGGTAAGCCTTCCTAAGGTTAGGCAAGCCTATGGGTGCGGGGTTAGTGTGGCCGTCGTGAGCACGACACCTGCCCCGGCCCGACTCGTCGGCACCGACCTGAGCGCCTCGTACGACGGCCGCACCGTGGTCGACGGCGCGTCGATCCGCCTGGTCCCCGGTGCGGTCACCGCACTCATCGGGCCCAACGGCAGCGGCAAGTCGACGCTCCTGCGCTCGGTCGCCCGCCTGCACCAGCCCGACGCGGGTCAGGTGCGGCTCGAGGACGGCAGCGACGCGCTCGCGCTCGGCGCCAAGGAGTTCGCCCGGCGCGTGACCCTGCTCTCGCAGAGCCGCCCCACCCCGGGCGGGGTGAGCGTGCGCGACGTCGTCGGCTACGGCCGGCACCCGTACCGCGGCCGGTTCCGCGGCGGGGACCCGGACGGCGCCCGGCTCGTCGAGCACGCCATGACCGTCACGGGCGTCGCCCCGATGGCCGAGCGCGGCGTCGACGAGCTCTCGGGCGGCGAGCTGCAGCGCGTGTGGTTCGCGACCTGCCTCGCGCAGGACACGGGCGTGCTCCTGCTCGACGAGCCCACCAACCACCTCGACCTGCGCTACCAGGTCGAGGTCCTCGACCTCGTGCGCGACCTCGCGGACGAGCACGACGTCGCCGTCGGCGTCGTCCTGCACGACCTCGACCAGGCCGCGGCCGTCGCCGACCACGTCGTGCTGCTCGGACGCGGCGCGGTCGTCGCGTCCGGCACCGCGAGCGAGGTCATGACCGCCGAGACGCTCACCGCGACGTACCAGATCCCGATCGAGGTCGAGACCCTCGCCGACGGCGTGCTGCGCACGCGCGCCGTCGGGCGCCACAGCCGCCGCGCACGCGTCGGCGTCTGACCTCACGGGCGACGCGCGCGTCGCCCCCACGACCCTGTCCCACCCCTGACCGAAGGAACACCATGGCACCCCTGCGCCCGATGCGCGTCGCCGCGGCACTGTCCGCGACCGCGCTCGCCCTGACCCTCGCCGCGTGCGGCACGACCGAGGAGGCCGCGGACGACACCGCGTCGACCGCGTCCGCCGGCCCGGTGAGCGTGACCGACGAGCGTGACGGCGTCGAGCTCGACGCCCCCGCGACCGCGGTCGTCTCGCTCGAGTGGGGCCTGACCGAGAACCTCCTCGCGCTCGGCGTCGAGCCCGTCGGCGCGGCCGACGTCGCGGGCTACAACACGTGGGACACGTCCGCGCCGCTCGACGCCGCGACGCCCGACGTCGGCACGCGCGGCGAGCCCAGCCTCGACGCGATCTCCGCGCTCGAGCCCGACCTCGTCGTCACCACGACCGACCTGCCCGAGAACGTCATCGCGCAGATCGAGGAGTTCGCGCCTGTGCTCACGCTGCGCGGGTCCGACGGCACCGACCCGCTCGGCTACATGCGCACCACCGTCACGACGCTCGCCGAGGTGACCGGCACGCAGACCGCCGGCGAGGAGCTCCTCGCGGACTTCGACACCGCGATCGCCGACGGCAAGGCCGCGCTCGCGGAGGCCGGCAAGGACGGCGCGACGTTCACCATGGCGGACGGCTGGATGACCAACGGGACCGTCTCGGTGCGCATGTACACCGCCGGGTCGTTCCTCGGCGCGATCGGCGCCGAGCTCGGCCTCGAGAACGGCTGGGAGGGCGAGGGCGACCCCGACTACGGGCTCGCGCAGACCGACGTCGAGGGTCTGACGGCGCTGGGTGACGTCACGTTCGTCTACGCCGCGAGCGACGGCGACGGCGGCGACCCGTTCGCGGTCGGCCTGGCCGACAACAAGGTCTGGAACTCCCTCGCGTTCGTCCAGGCGGGCGACGTGCACCGCGTCCCGGACGGCATCTGGATGTTCGGCGGGCCGCTGTCCGCCGAGGCGTACGTCGACGCGCTCGTCGACGCCCTCACGGCATGACCCCGAGCGCGCCGGGCGCCACCGCGACGCGCGGCGCGCTCACCCCCGGGCCGTCGACCGCACGGTCGGCGGCTCGCGGGCCCGTCGTGCTCGCGTTCGTCCTCGGGCTCGTCGTGCTCGCGGTGCTCTGCCTGGCCGACCTGCTCCAGGGCACGGCCGAGCTCGGCGTCGGGGACCTGCTCGGCGCACTCGTCGGGCACGGTGACACCGCGACCGCGGTGCTGCTCGACTCGCGGCTGCCGCGCCTGCTCGCCGGGCTCCTCGTGGGCGCCGCGCTCGGCGTGAGCGGGCTCGTGCTCCAGGCGATCTCGCGCAACCCGCTCGCCTCGCCCGACACGCTCGCGGTCAACGCGGGCGCCTACACCGCCGTCACGACGGTCGCCGTGGTCGGGCTCGCGGTCCCGTTCTACCTGCAGGGCACCATCGCGTTCGCGGGCGGCCTGCTCGCCGCGCTGCTCGTGCTGCTGCTCGCGCGCGGCGGTGCCGACGGGCCCGCGCGCCTCGTGCTCGCAGGCTCCGCCATCGCGCTCGCCCTCAACGCGCTCACCACGACCCTCCTGGTGCTCTTCCAGGAGGAGACGCGGGGCCTGTTCGCGTGGGGCAACGGCACGATCGTGCAGTCCGGCACGCGGGGCGTGACCCTCGCGCTGCCCGTGGTCGTGCTCGGCCTGCTCGGCGCGCTGCTGCTCGCGCGCCGTCTCGACCTCCTCGCGCTCGGCGACGACGCCGCGCGCGTGCTCGGCGTCGACGTGCGCAGCACCCGGACCCTCGGCGTCCTGACGGCGGTGCTGCTCGCCGCCGTCGCCGTGACCGTGGCCGGGCCGCTCGGGTTCGTCGGCCTCGCCGCACCCGTGATCGCCCGCCTCGTCGCCCGCCGCGTGCGCGGCCTCGGGCGGCACGCGCTGCTCGTCCCGTTCGCCGCGCTGTGCGGCATGCTCGTGGTCCTCGCGGCGGACGTCGCGCTGCGCCTCGTGCTGCCCGTCAAGGCCTCGATCACCGTGCCCACGGGCGTCGTGACGACGCTCGTCGGTGCGGCGCTCATGGTCTGGCTCGCGCTGCGGCTGCGCGACTCGGGCGGTGCCGCGAACGGCGTGCGGGGGCGCCCCCGCAGCCGCGCGCGTGCCGTCGTCGTGCTCGTGGTGCTCTCGGTGCTCGTGGTCGTCGCGCTCGTGGCCGGGCTCCTGCTCGGCGACCGCCTCGTGCTGCTCGGCGACGTCGCGAACTGGCTCGCCGGGACCGCGGGTCGCCAGGTCGGGTTCGTGCTCGACCAGCGCGTGCCGCGCGTGCTCGTCGCCCTGCTCGCCGGCGCCGCGCTGGCGCTCGCAGGCGCCGTGGTCCAGGGCGTGTGCCGCAACCCGCTCGCCGAGCCCGGGCTGCTCGGGGTCTCCGCGGGGGCGGGCCTCGGTGCGGTCGCGGTCGTCGTGCTCGTGCCCGGCGCCGCTGCGGGTCCCGTAGCGCTCGCCGCGGTCGTCGGTGCGCTCGCGACCTTCGCGCTCGTGTACGGGCTCGCCGCGCGCGGGGGGCTCGGCACGGACCGGCTCGTGCTCGTGGGCGTGGGTGTCGCCGCAGCCGCGGGGGCGGCCACGTCGCTGCTCGTGCTCGTGGTCTCGCCGTGGGACACCAACCTCGCCCTCACCTGGCTCTCGGGATCGACCTACGGGCGCTCCATGGCGCAGGTCGTGCCCGTGCTGGTCGCGCTCGTCGTGCTCACGCCCGTGGCCGTGCACCTGCGGCGGGACCTCGACGTGCTCGCGCTCGACGAGGACACCCCGCGCGTGCTGGGCGTGGCCGTCGGCCGCAGCCGCCTCGTGCTGCTGACCGTCTCGGCGCTGCTCACGGCCGCGGCCGTGAGCGCCGTGGGCGTGATCGGGTTCGTCGGCCTCGTCGCCCCGCACGCGGCCCGCGCGCTCGTGGGGGCCCGGCACGTGCGCGTGCTGCCCGTCGCGATGCTCCTGGGCGCGCTGCTCGTGAGCGTCGCCGACACGATCGGGCGCACCGCGTTCGCGCCCGTGCAGCTGCCCGCGGGACTCGTCACGGCCGTCGTCGGCGCGCCGTACTTCGTGTGGCTCCTGTGGCGCGACCGACGCGCCTGACGCCGGTGTGATCCGGGCGACATGTGCTCGGGCAACCTTCCGTCGTCCGCGGGGGTGAGGTTAGGCTTACCGACATGACGGACGTCGCGCAGGCCGCACCCCTCGAGGACACGGCACAGGTCACCGACCAGCCCTACCGGATGTTCGACGTGACCGTCTCGCGGATCACCCGGCTGTGCGCCTCGTTCGTGCGCGTGACCTTCACGGGCGACGACCTCGACGAGTTCGCCGACAACGGCCGCGACCAGCGCATCAAGTTCGTGCTCCCCGCGCCCGACGGCGGGTACGTGCACCTCGACCGCAGCGCCGAGTGGTTCGCCGCGTGGCGCGCGCAGCCCGAGGAGCGTCGCAACCCGCTGCGCACCTACACCGTGCGCGCGGTGCGGCACGACCGCAAGGAGGTCGACGTCGACGTCGTCCTGCACGGCGACCTCGGCCCCGCCTCGCGCTGGGCGATGTCCGCCGGGCCCGGCACCCCGCTCGTGATCCTCGGCCCCAACGCCCGTCACCAGGGCGTGCACGGCGGCCTCGAGTTCACCCCGCCCGCGTGCAGCCACGCGCTGCTGCTGGCGGGCGACGAGACCGCGGTGCCCGCGATCACGTCGATCTGCGAGTCGCTCGACGACGACGCGGTCGGCGAGATCTTCATGGAGGTCCCCACGGCCGACGACACCTGGACGTTCGACGTGCCCGCCGGCGTCCGCGTCACCTGGCTGCCCCGCGACGGCGCGGCGCACGGCGCGCACCTCGTGCCCGCGGTGCGCGACGCCGCCGACCGGCTCCTCGCGATGGGCGTGCGGCGCTCGCAGGCCGAGCTCGCGGAGCCCGAGGCGCTCGAGGACGTCGACGTCGACGAGGGCATCCTGTGGGAGGTGCCCGTCGACGAGCACGGCGCCCCGCTCGTGCAGGACACCGTGCTCTACGCGTGGCTCGCGGGCGAGGCCGGCGTCATCAAGACCCTGCGCCGCTACCTCGTGAGCGAGCTCGGCGTCGACCGCCGGGCCGTCGCGTTCATGGGCTACTGGCGCGAGGGTCGCGCCGAGAACTGACCCCGGTCAGCCGAGGAACCGCACCGCGATCGGCGTCTCGACCGCGCCGTCGCCCTCGCGCACGACCCGGAACGCCTGCCCGTCGGGCCGCTCGCTCACCGCCTCGACGAGCTCGCCGTCGCGCCACAGCAGCGCCACGCCGTCGTCGGCCGCGTACCCGTCGCCGAGGGCGCCGCCCGCGACCATCGCCCGGTAGCCGGCGCGCCGGTCGGCCTCGCCGAGGTAGTGCGGGCACGCCGAGCCGGGCAGCAGCCCGAGGCCGTCGGGCAGCGCGGCGAGCGGCCCGAACGAGTCGGTCGACGAGCCCTCGTACCAGCAGTTCATCCCCGCCGAGATGCCCGCCATGATCGTGCCGCGCGCGGCCGCCCGCGCCAGGAGCGTGTCGAGGCCGTGCAGCCGCCAGAGTGCGAGCAGGTTCGCGGTCGAGCCGCCGCCGACGTACACGACGTCCTGCTCGAGCACCTCCTTGAGGCGGTCGACCGTGATCGACCCCTCGGGGCCGCTCCCGAACAGCGACAGCACCCGTGCCTGCGCACGGCCCTCGAACGCGGCCAGGAAGCGCTCGGCGTAGACCGCCGCGTCGCCGCTCGCGGTGCCGACGAAGCACACGCGCGGGTCGTCCGTGCGCGCCAGGGACAGCAGGAAGTCGTCCAGGAGCGGACCACGGTCGCCCGCGACGTCGGGCATCGAGAACCCGCCGCCGCCGAGGGTCAGGAAGGTCCCGGTGCGCGTCGTCATGCGGGGACGATAGCGGACGTCGTGGTCCCGAGGTGCTGCGGTCGCGTCGTCACGCGTCGTCACGCGTCGATCGCGGTCGCGAGGTCCTCGACGACCTCGACCCCGGGGGCGGCCGCGAGCAGGTCGCCCGGCAGCAGCAGCTTGGACCGCCGCACGCCCGAGCCGATCAGCGCGAGCGTCCCCGGCTCCGCGACCCGCGCGTCTGCGAGCACCCGCCACCCGGCGGGCACGCCGAGCGGCGTGATACCGCCGTGCTCCATGCCCGACTCCGCGACCGCGCGCTCGTGCGCGAGGAACGACGCCTTGCGCACGTCGAGCAGGCGGCGCACCCGGGTGTTGACGTCGGCGCGCGTGGTCGCGCGCACGACCACGGCCGCGACCCGCTCGTCGTCGCCGCGCCGGCCGGCGACCACGACGCAGTTCGCGGACGCCTCGGTCGGCAGGCCGTGCACGGCGTTGAGCGTCGCGGTGTCGGCGTGGTCGGGGTCGATCGGCGCGACCGCGACCTGGGTGCGGACCCGCTCGTCCTGCTCCGCCCACGCGGTCAGCGCCGCGAGCACGGGGGCGGCGAGCAGGTCGGGGCGGTCGAGGGCGGGCTCCCACGCGAGGGATCCGAGGCGCGGCAGGTCGTGCCCGCTCATGCGGGGATCTCGTACGTGCCCGTCAGGGTCGCGCGCCCGATCGTGCGGAACAGCGCCGTGAACGCGACCTTGGTCGGCGGTGCGTCGGCGTCCAGCCCGAGGCTCTCGACGTCGAGCGCGTGCACCGCGAAGACGTAGCGGTGCGGCCGGTCGCCGGGCGGCGGTGCCATGCCCGTGTACCCGGTGCCGCCGCCGTCGTGGCGGACGTGGAACGCGCCGTCCGGCAGGCCGGAGCCGTCGGGTGCGCCCGCGCCCGCGGGCAGCGAGGTCACGTCGGCCGGGACGTCGACGACGGTCCAGTGCCAGAACCCGGCGGGCGTCGGGGCGTCCGGGTCGAAGCAGCTCACGACGAACGAGCGTGTTCCGGCGGGGTGGCCCGACCACGCGAGCGCGGGGGAGCGGTCGCCGCCGTCGGCGACGAAGGCCTCGTCGATCGGGGCGCCGGCGGCCAGGTCGTCGCTCGTGAGCGTGAATCCGGGGACGGCGGGCAGCTGGGCGTAGGGATCGGGTGCCTGGGGGCGGTCCTGGAGGTTCATCACAGCATCGTGTGTCATCGCGGGCCCTCCCGCACGGCCGCGGACGACGCGTGGCCGGGTGGGTGGGAGCGTGCCGAGCGGCGTGCCGACCGGTGTACGGCCGGCGTGTCCGGGCGGGTGTCCGGGCGGGGACGTGGGCCTCTCGCAGGGCTGTGTCAGCGGTGCGAGAACCCTCATCCTCAGGTGGAGCCTGAGGTGCGGCGATATGTCTGGATGTGTCCTTGAGGGTTGCCGCAGCCGCAGGATCGTGCGGCTGCGGCGGGGTCGTCGCCCGGTTGACACGGCGCGCGCGGAGGCGTGTACTTGAACTGTTCGAACATGCGTTCGAACAGTCACCGTTCGACCGGTCACCACCGGCAACGCACGATCTGCTGGGAGGCGAGATGAGCGTCGTCGTCGAGCCGCGTGCAGGTCTCCCGGAAGAGCGGGGCGCGCTCGATCGTCCTGCCACTGATCGCCCGGTTCCTGATCGTCCTGCCGTTGATCGCCCGGTTCCTGATCGGGCGAGCGCCGCCCGGGCCGCGCTCGCCGCGGCCGAGCTGCGCACCGGCGTGCGCACCCCGGGCCGCGTCGGTGTCCGACCGCTCGCCCCCACGGTGCTGCGGCCGGAGATCGCGACCGCGGCGCGCGAGGGCACGCACCAGGAGCCCGTCGAGGCGTCCGCGCGCTTCTGGCCCGTGCACCCCGACCTCGCCGACCTTCTGCCGCAGGGTGCGGTCCAGCGGGGCACCGTGCTCGTGGTGCAGGGCTCGACGGCCCTGCTGCTCGCGCTCGTCGCCGAGGCGTCCCGCGCCGGGGCGTGGACGACCATGGTCGGGCACGCGCGCGTCGGGATGGTCGCGGCGGTCGACGCCGGGATCGACCTCGAGCGCACCGCCCTCGTCCCGGCGCCCGGACCGGACGCCGCCGCCGCGGTCGGCGCGCTGCTCGACGGCGTGGACGTCGTGGTCGTCGGCCCCGAGGCCGCGCTCGACGACGCCGACCGCCGTCGGCTCCTGGGCCGGGCGCGCGAGCGGGGGAGCGTGCTCGTGGCAGCGCAGCCGTGGCCCGGGGCGCACGTCGTGCTCACGGCCGGCGCGAGCACCTGGGCCGGCGTCGACCACGGGGCGGGGTGGTTGCGCAGCCGGACCCTCCCGGTCGAGCGTGCCGGGAGGGCGGGCGCCGCGCGTCCGCGCCGCTTCGAGGTCACGCTGCCGCTGCGTCCCCTCGCGCCCGGGCGCGCGCCCGGGACGGTCGGGGGCGCGCAGGCTGCCGCCGGCTCGCTCCTCGCCGACCCGCCCACGCGCGGCCCGGCCCCGCCCGTCCTGCGGAGGGTCGGATGACGCCGTCGATCGGGTCGACGGGCCCGAGCATGTCGACGAGCCCGAGCGGGTCCCCGGCCCGGAGCGCACCCACACGCCCGGTCGCGCCCACGCGCACCGCCGTGCTCTGGGTGCCCGACTGGCCCGTCCTCGCCGCGATGCGCGTCGCGGACGTCCCCGCGCACACGCCCGCGGTGATCCTCGACGGCCACCAGGTGGTCGCGGCCTCGGCGACCGCGCGCTCGCAGGGCGTGCGCCGGGGCATGCGCCGACGTCGCGCGCAGGAGTGCTGCCCCGAGGTCGCGCTGCTCGCGCTCGACGAGGCCCGCGACGCCCGCGAGTTCGAGCCGGTGGCCGCGGCGGCGGAGAGCGTCGTCGCGGGCGTCGAGATCGCGCGCCCGGGGCTGCTGCTCCTGCCCGCGGGAGGGCCTGCGCGCTACCACGGCTCGGAGACCGCGCTCGCCGAGGCGCTCGTCGCCCGGGTCGTCGAGCGCACGGGCGACGAGGCGCAGGTCGGCGTCGCCGACGGGATCCTCGCGGCCGTGCTGGCGGCCCGGGGCGACCGCGTGGTCGCCCCGGGCGGGTCGCCCGCCTACCTCGCGGGCCACCCCGTGGGCGAGCTCGTGCACGCCGTCGCGGGCGACGCGGCCGAGCGCCGTGCGGTGGGCGACCTCGTCGACCTGCTCGGGCGGCTCGGCGTGCGCAGCCTGGGTGCGCTCGCGGCGCTCCCGCCCGAGAGCGTGCACGCCCGGTTCGGCGCGCTCGGCGCGTGGGCGCACCGGCTCGCGACGGGCGCCGACCTGCGCCCGCCCGCGCGCCGACGGCTCGAGCCCGACGTCGAGGTCTTCACCGAGCTCGACCCGCCCGCCGAGCGGGTCGACGTCGCGACGTTCGCCGCGCGCAGGCTCGCCGAGGACCTCCACGACCAGCTCGTGCGCCGGTCGCTCTCGGCCGGGCGGCTGCGCATCACGGCCCGCACCGAGGCCGGCGACGACCTCGACCGGGTGTGGCGCTGCGGCGACGACGCGATGGGCGGCCTCACGCCCGCCCGCATCACCGAGCGCGTGCGCTGGCAGCTCGAGGGCTGGCTCACCGCGGCCTCGCTCCAGGTCGGTGCCCGCACCGGGAACCTCGTCGCGCTCGGCATCGCGGCCGAGGAGCTCACGCCCGCCGGTGCCCAGCAGCCCCGGCTGTGGGGCACCTCGAGCGGCGAGGACCACCGCGCGCGGCGCGCGCTCGGGCGCGTCCAGGGCATCCTGGGCGGCGACGCGGTGCTCAGCGTGCAGCTCCAGGGCGGCCGCGACCCGCGCGACCGCGTGCACCTCGTGCCGTTCGGGGAGTCCGCGCCCCCCGCGCGGGACCCGGCGCTGCCGTGGCCCGGCGCCCTGCCCAGCCCCGCCCCGGCGAGCGTCCTGACCGAGCCCGAGGACGTCACGGTGCTCGACGCCGCCGGCCGGCCCGTCGTCGTCGGCTCCCGGCTCGGCATGAGCGCCCCGCCCGCCACGGTCCACCGGGCGGACGGCGCCCGGCCGGGCGCCGTCCGCGGGTGGGCGGGCCCCTGGCCGGTCGCCGAGCGCTGGTGGACGGCTGCCCCGCGGCGGCGCGTGCACCTGCAGGTCGTGCTCGACGACGGCACGGGGCTGCTGCTCGCGGCGACCCGGGGCTCCTGGGCGGTCGAGGCGATCTATGACTGAGACGTCCACGACCGGGAGACCGACCGCCGGGCGACCCCGGTACGCCGAGCTCCACGCCCACTCGGCGTTCAGCTTCCTCGACGGCGCCTCGCACCCCGAGGAGCTCGCGGCCGAGGCCGCCCGCCTGGGCCTGAGCGCGCTCGCGGTCACCGACCACGACGGCCTGTACGGCGTCGTACGGTTCGCGCAGGCGGCGCGCGCGGTCGACCTGCCCACGGTGTTCGGCGCCGAGCTGCACCTGCCCGCCCCCACGGCGTCCGGCCCGGTGCTCGACGCGCCCACGGGCGTGCCCGACCCGCGCGCGACCCATCTGCTCGTGCTCGCGCGCGGCGCCCAGGGCTACCGCAACCTCTCGAGCGCGATCGCGACCGCGCACCTCGCGACCGGCACCAAGGGCGCGGCGCGCTACGACCTCGGCACGCTCGGCGAGCAGTCCGCGGGGCAGTGGCTCGTGCTCACCGGCTGCCGCAAGGGGGCCGTGCGCCAGGCTCTGACCGGCACGACGGGTACGGGGACGGCCGCCTACGACCTGCCCGCGGCACGCCGCGAGCTCGACGTGCTCGTCGACGCGTTCGGACCCGACAACGTCGCGGTCGAGATCACCGACGGCGGCGACCCGCGCGACGCCGACCTGTGCGACGCGCTCGCGGACCTCGCCGCCGACGCGCGCCTGCCGCTCGTCGCGACGGGCAACGTGCACTACGCCCGGCCCCGCGACGCCGACCTCGCCGGGGCGCTCGCGGCGGTGCGTGCCCGCGCGTCGCTCGACGACATGGACGGCTGGCTCCCCGGCGCCCCGACCGCGCACCTGCGCTCGGCGACCGAGATGCTCGCCCGGCACCGACGGCACCCGCAGGCCGTGGCGACCGCGGCCGCGCTCGGCGACGAGTGCGCGTTCGACCTGTCGCTCGTGGCGCCCGACCTGCCGCCCTACCCGGTGCCCGACGGGCACGACGAGGCGTCCTGGCTGCGCGTGCTCACCGAGCGCGGCGCGACCGAGCGCTACGGGCCCCGCGACGCCGAGCGGCTGCCCGGCGCGTGGGCGCAGATCGACCACGAGCTGCGCGTCATCACCGACCTGCACTTCCCCGGGTACTTCCTCATCGTGTACGACCTCGTCGAGTTCTGCCGCGTGCGGGGGATCCTCGCGCAGGGGCGCGGGTCGGCCGCCAACTCCGCGGTCTGCTACGCGCTCGGCATCACGGCCGTCGACGCGGTGCGGCACGGACTCCTGTTCGAGCGGTTCCTCGCGCCCGAGCGCGACGGGCCGCCCGACATCGACGTCGACATCGAGTCCCGGCGTCGCGAGGAGGTCATCCAGCACGTCTACGAACGGTTCGGGCGCACGCACGCCGCGCAGGTCGCGAACGTCATCTCGTACCGGCCGCGGTCCGCGGTGCGCGACGCCGCCCGGGCACTCGGGCACGACGTCGGCCAGCAGGACGCGTGGAGCAAGTCGATCGAGCGGTGGGGGTCGCTGCGCGGCCCCGACCCGACGTCGCCCGCGGCCGACCGCGCCGCCAAGGCCGCGGGCATCCGCTCCAAGACCGCCGTCAAGGACGAGAAGGTCGCCTCCCTGTGGGGTCCGTCGCCCGCGGTCGAGGACCCGCTGGCCGCCGCCCGTCGGGGGCGCGCCGACCGGGCGCACACCGGCCACGCGTCGGCCGGCAGGGGTCCGGTCATGGCGGCAGGTCCGGTCACGACGGCGGACGGCCACGACGTCGTGCCCGCGCACCGACCGGCGTCCGCGGCCGAGGACGGCGAGATCCCCGACGACGTCCTCGACCTCGCCGAACGGTTCCTGCGCCTGCCGCGGCACCTCGGCATCCACTCGGGCGGCATGGTGCTGTGCGACCGGCCGGTCATCGAGGTGTGCCCCGTCGAGTGGGCGCGCATGCCCGGACGCACGGTGCTGCAGTGGGACAAGGAGGACTGCGCCGACGCGGGGCTCGTCAAGTTCGACCTGCTCGGCCTCGGGATGCTCACCGCGATCCGGCTCGCGTTCACCTCCGTGCGCGAGCACGAGGGCGTCGAGCTCACGCTGCACGGGCTGCCGCCCGAGGACCCGGCGGTCTACGACCTGCTGTGCGCGGCCGACACGGTCGGGGTCTTCCAGGTCGAGTCGCGCGCCCAGATGTCGACCCTGCCGCGCCTGCAGCCGCGCTGCTTCTACGACATCGTGATCGAGGTCGCGCTGATCCGCCCCGGCCCGATCCAGGGCGGCTCGGTGCACCCGTACATCGCCCGGCACGCGGGCCGCGAACCCGTGACCTACCTGCACCCGCTGCTCGAGAAGTCCCTCGCCAAGACGCTCGGGGTGCCGCTCTTCCAGGAGCAGCTCATGCAGATGGCGATCGACGTCGCCGACTTCACGCCGTCCGAGGCCGACCAGCTGCGCCGGGCCATGGGGTCCAAGCGGTCGGTCGAGCGCATGGAGGCCCTGCACGCGCGCCTCATGCAGGGCATGGCCCGCAACGGCATCACGCCCGACGTCGGCGAGCAGATCTTCGACAAGCTCAAGGCGTTCGCCGACTTCGGGTTCCCCGAGTCGCACGCCTACTCGTTCGCGTTCCTCGTGTACGCGAGCGCGTGGCTCAAGGTGCACCACCCGGCCGCGTTCTACGCGGGACTCCTCGCCGCGCAGCCCATGGGCTTCTACACGCCGCAGTCGCTCGTGGCCGACGCCCGCCGGCACGGCGTGCAGACCCTGCGCCCCGACGTCAACGCCTCGGCCGTGCAGGCGTGCGTCGAGCGCCTGCCCGACCAGGCGCTCGCGGTGCGCACGGGGCTCGCGACCGTGCGGGGCGTCGGGGAGCCGGTGGCCGAGCGGATCGTCGCGGCCCGGCGTCTGGACGCGGACGGCGCCCCGCTGGCTCCCGGCGCCCCCGACCGGCCGTTCGCCGACCTGCGCGACCTCGCGCGCCGCGTCGACCTGACCACGGCCCAGCTCGAGGCGCTCGCGACCGGGGGCGTGCTCGCCCCGCTCGGGGTCGGGCGGCGCGAGGCGCTGTGGGCGGCGGGGGCGCTCGCGCAGGAGGGCCCGGGCACGCTGCCGGGCGTGAGCGTCGGGGTCGACGCGCCGACGCTGCCCGGCATGAGCGAGGTCGAGACCGCGGTCGCCGACGTCTGGGCCACGGGCGTGTCGACCGAGTCGTACCCGACGCAGTTCGTGCGCGACGGGCTCGTGCGCGCGGGCGTGCTCACGGTCGCCGAGGTGTTCGGGCACGAGGAGGCGCGCCGGGTCGCGGTCGCGGGCGTCGTCACGCACCGCCAGCGCCCGGGCACGGCCGGGGGAGTGACGTTCCTGTCGCTCGAGGACGAGACCGGGATCCTCAACGTGGTCTGCTCGCCCGGCCTGTGGCGGCGCTTTCGCACCGTCGCGCGCTCGGCGCGGGCCATGGTCGTGCGCGGCCGGGTCGAGCGGGCGGACGGCGCGACGAACCTCGTCGCGGAGCACCTGGCTCCGCTGTCTCTGCAGGTCGCGACGAGCTCGCGCGACTTCCGGTGAGCGCGGCGCAGCCGTTCGGCGAGCCGTCGTCGCCGGGTGTCAGTCACCACGGCGGGGTGACGCCGTTCTCTTCAGCACTCAGCGCCGCGAGGCGCGCGGTGGTCTGCACGCACTCGCGCCACCAGGCGTGCACGTTCTCGAACTCGTAGTCGTCGGTCACGGACAGGTGGATGACTGGGAATCCACCGTCGGTGAGCGGTCCGTTCATCCAGATGATGCTGGTCCACTGTCCGCCAAGGGGCGCGGGACGCGAGGGTGACGCCATGACGATTCCTGCCAGCGCACAGAGCCCCACCGCACAGCGTGCCGCCGCACCCGTGACCTCTCCCCGGGATGCCGCGATTCCCCGACTCACCGCGATCGGCGGGCCGACGGTCCTGATCGAGTGGGGTGGCGTCCGTCTGCTCACCGACCCGACCTTCGACGGGCCCGGCGTGTACCCCGTGGGGTCGCGCTCCCTCGTCAAGACCGCGGGCCCCGCGCTCTCGGTGGAGCAGGTGGGACGGGTCGACGCGGTGCTGCTCTCGCACGACCAGCACGCCGACAACCTCGACCGGTCGGGCCGGGCCCTGCTCGCCGACGTCCCGCGCGTGCTCTCGACGCCCGAGGCGGCGGCCCGGCTGGCGGGCAGTGACTGGAGGCCGGGCCGGGACGGTAGAGCGGGTCGCGACGGTAGAGCGGGTCGGGACGGCACAGCGGGTCGCGCTGCGGACCGGGAGGGTCTGGCGGACGTCGCCGGACCGGCGCGCGTCGAGGGGCTCACCCGCTGGGGGACGACCCGGGTCGGGGACCTCGTCGTGACCGCCGTCCCGGCGCTGCACGGACCGCCCGGGTGCGAGCGGGCGACGGGGACGGTCACCGGGTTCCACCTGCGCGCCCCGGACGGCGTGTCGCTGTACGTCTCGGGCGACAACGCGTCGCTCGAGCTCGTCCGGGAGATCCGGGCGCGCCTGGGTGCGGTCGACGTCGCCGTCCTGCACCTGGGGGCGGCACGGTCACCGCTGCTGGACGCCGATCTCACGCTCGACGCCGCCGGTGGCCTTCACGCGGCGGCGATCCTCGGCGCGGTGCACGTGCTGCCGGTGCACGCCGACCAGTGGGCGCACTTCACGCAAGGGTTGGACGACGCGCGTGCGGTGTTCGCCGCGGCGGGCCGTGAGGTGCTCGCGGGGTGAGTGGCCTCAGCGCAGGGCGCCGGTGAGCGCGTCGAGCGTGCCCTGGGTGTCGAACCCCATCTGGGTCAGCAGCGCCCACCCGACGCCGAACACCGCGTAGATGCTCACGGGCGTCATGACGATCCACTCGCGGACCGACCCGGCGTCGCCGAGGATCGGCAGCGCGAAGCCGCCCCCGGACTTCCAGATGCTGCCGAGGAACCTGTTGCGCCGCACCCAGCGGGGCGACTTGATCTCGATCGGCCACAGCAGCGGGCACCCGCCCGTCGTCAGGACGTCGCCGAGGATGTGCACGATGCAGCCGAGCGCGACGGCGAACGGCATCCAGTTCCACTCCTCGGGGGCGAGCAGCGCGATGAGCACCGCGAGCGTGACCGACGAGACCCAGGGGCCGAACTTCCCGTTGCGGGTGAGCTTGAGCGCCTTGAGCGCGAACGCGGCGAGCAGGATCGTCATGATGCCCGCGCCCACGCCGATCTCGCCGAACGCCTCGGTCTGCACGGTCCACGTGCCGGCGAGCCAGGCGATCGCGGTGAACACGACGACGCCGAGGATCGAGTGGGTGCCGTTGCGGTGCCCGCCAGAGATCGCGCCGATCGCGCGCGTCATGTGCTCGGAGACCGGGGGCAGCGAGTGGGCGATCGTGCCCGAGTGGTGGTCGGCGTCGGGCAGCAGCGCGGCGCCGGCGCACACGATCGCCCCGGTGATCACGCCGACGTTCGACACGGGGTGCACGCCGAGCGTCAGGGGAGCGGTCGAGGCGAGCGCGACCCAGGCCGCCGCTCCGCTGGCGGCGTGGTGGCCACCCATCATGGGTCTGATTCCTCATCTGTCGCGAAGTACGTCGGCTTCTGCCGGGATGCGCGGTTCACTCTACCGGAACAAATAGTGTGCCAAGCAGAGTTGTCGCAGGTCAGCGGCCCGAACGACCCGGTCGCGAGGAACCCCAGGTGTCGGCTTCCTGCCAGGGTGCCCCGCCTGCCCTGAATCGTTGCTTCGGTCCAGCAGGACGATGTGCGCACCGTGTGACAGTCTCGTGACGAGCATCACGACATCTCAGGCGTGCGCGCGCCGGCGGCAGGGCACCCGCCGGGGTGCGAGGACAGGGAAGACGAGGGGCCTTGATGGGGCGGAACGGGTCGATGCACGGAGCTCGGACGGCACGGCGGTCGGGAGGTCGGCGGGCGGGATCCCACCGGTCGCGTGCTCAGGGTTCGTGGGCCCGGCGCGGCTGGGCCGCGCTCGGCGCGGTGCTGCTCGCGATGCCGCTCGCGGTCGTGCCGGCGCTGCCGGCTGCGGCCGCGCCGGCCTGGGGGATCTCGAAGCTCGAAACGAGCACGGGACCGTACCTGCCCGGACAGACTGTCACCTGGGTCGTGACCGTGTCGTGTTCCGACCCCAACTTTGACCCGTGCGTCCCTACCACCATGACCGACACCTTGCCCGACGGTGTGGAGCTCGTCAGCGCGTCCATCCAGAACCAGGAAGGCGCGTCCGGCGGCTCGTTGGACGTCGACACCGAGACGGACACCGTCACCTACATGGCCGACAGCGTGAACAACGGCGGGCAGGTGCAGATCCTTGTCACGGCGCAGATCGCCGACGACATCCCCTACAGCGCGAGCGGCGAGCCGATCACCAACACCGCGACGGTCGACTCGGACAACACGGACTCGAAGTCAGCCACGGACGACATCGTCGCGAACGTGCCGCTCGTGCTCGACTCGACGACCACCAAGACGATCAACCCCGAGGGGGCGATCGCGAGCCCCGGCACGCCGGCGACCGTGACCCTGGGCAGCACCAACACCTCGAACGACCCCGTGAGCTCGCTCGTGATCACCGAGCCGACGGCGGACACCGACCCGAACCCGTTCACGTACCTCGGCTTCACCGGGTGGGGTGCCGTGACCTGGCCCGAGGGCGCGACGTCCGCCGACGTGACCTTCGCGTGCGCCGACGGGACGTCACCGGTCGGGACGAGCACGACGCCCGACACCCTCCCGGACCCGCCGGCCGGCTGCGAGGTCGAAGGCTTCACGATCGAGTTCGACGGAGCGATCGAGATCGGGGCGTCCGCGTCCGTGCCCTTCGACGTCGAGCAGACCGACGAGGTGACCACGCTGACCGACACGACGACCGTCGCCGACACGACCGAGTCGAACGTCGTGCACGCCGAGGGAGAGTCCACGCCCCGTCCCGCGAGCGACACCTACGTCCTGACCCCGCCGAACAACTCGGTGATCCCCAGCAAGTCCTTCACACCGCCGGTCGTGAGCGCGGGGGACCCGGCCACGGTGACCCTGGGTGCGGTCAACGACGGCGACCCGACGACGTCGCTGTCGATCACCGAGCCGTCACCCGACACCCCGAGCCCCTTCGAGGGCGACGACGCCCTGACCTTCACCGGGTGGGGCACGGCCGACGAGCCGGGCGTCGTGCAGTGGCCGAGCGAGGCGACCGCCGCGAGCGTGACGTACACGTGCAGTGACAGCTCCACGCCGACCGTCCCCGCCACGGCGGAGGACACGCTGCCCGAGCCGCCGGCCGGATGTGTCGTGGTCGGGTTCACGGTCGACTTCACGGGTGACATCGTCACGGGCGCCGAGGCGTCCCTGCCGTTCCAGGTCAGCACGGACCTCGACCAGGAGACGGACAACGTCCTGCACCCCAACGAGATCACGGTGAGCATCCCCAACGACTCCCAGACGGCGGACGCGACGCTCGAGACGCTCACCGACCGGCTCGCGACCGAGTCCTCGAAGACGATCTCGCCGTCGAGCATCCCCGCGCTACCGGGCCAGACGGTCGTCGTGGGCCTCCCGACCCAGCTCCTGCCGTTCGGCGAGGACGGGTCCACGACGAACGCCGACCAGATCGTGGTGCAGGACCCGACGAGCACGGACGACCCCGCCGAGTTCTGGGACGACTTCACCGCCTCGTCGGTTCGCTCGACCGAGGTCCCCGCCGGGACCTCGCTCACCGTCAACTACTGGGACGGGACCGCCTGGGTCGAGGCGCCGGGCTGCGGCAGCCCCGTCGAGGGTGCGGCGACCGTCAACTGCGACCTGCCCGACGGCGCCCAGGGGGTGCAGTTCGTCTACGACGACACGACCGGCGAGGGGATCCCGCCCGGCACGAGCGTCTCGCCGAACTTCGTCGCCGCGTACGACGGTCCGCAGGACCGTGACGCCCCGATCGAGAACTGCGGCGCGTCGAGCTCGTCCTCGACGTCGGTCAACCCGACCGAGCAGGCCGAGGGCTGCGACAGCGTCGACCCGTTCCCCGTGCCCACCAACCCCGGCGATCTGAACTTCGTCGCGAAGGACTTCCTCGCCCCGGCGGGGCAGTCCGACACGCCGTACTCCGTGCGGGCCCGCACGCAGGACGAGATCACCGCGCAGATCACGTGGTCGACCAACGGGTTCGAGGGTGTGGACCCCATGGTGATCAGCGACCTTGCGGACCCCGTGGCCGCTGACGACCCGGCGATCGACGGGTCGTTCTACGACGCGTTCGACCTCGTCTCGATCCCCGCGATCGACGCCTCGCTCGACCCGCTGATCCGGTACGACGCGATCACCGCGGTCGAGCTCTACGTCGACGGCGCCTGGGTCCCTGCGGGCGGTGCTGCGACACCCTGTACCGTCGCCGACCCGTGCGTCGGCTCGTTCCCGGGATACACGCTGACGGACGACGAGAGCGCGGCCGCGACGTCCGTCCGACTCACGTACACCGAGGCGCCGAACAGGTCGCAGTTCCCGGCCGACCCGACCGTGCCCGCCCAGGGCGAGGGCGTCGCCCGCTCGACGCAGGCCGACGGGCGCCACGTCGACCTGGAATTCCGTCTCCGCGACGACCGCCGTAGCGGCGGGCCCGCGCTCGGGCGGGACCAAGGCGAGATCTACAACACCACCGACGCGGGACTGGTGACGGACACCGCGCGTGCCACGGCGACGTTCCAGGGTGCAGAGCGGACCGACACCGATGACGACGACGTGCTGATCCTCGACGAGCCGATCAACGTGGGGATCGGCAAGCAGTGGGCCGGCGGGCCGCTCTCCGTCCCGCCGCAGGGGACGCCGTACGCCGACTTCCCGACCACAGTCGTGACGATCACCGCGTCCAACAACTCGGTCGCGCGGGTCGACGAGCTGCGCATCGCCGAGCCGTCCACGGCCAACGGCGACAACGTCGTCGAGCCCGAGACGACGGCGGATGCGAGTCCCTTCGACGCGTTCACCCTCACGGACATCATCGACGTCTCGCCGCCCGACGGCACCGAGACGACGGTCGTGACGCTGACGAGGGTCGGGGGAGCGACCACCGACTACACCGAGGCCGAGGCGCAGGCCTTGACCGCCGACGAGCTCGCCGACGTGATCGGCGTCGAGGTCACCTTCGACGGAAGGATCGCCTCGACCGAGACAGGTGTCAACGAGGGCGTGCTCGAGATGCGGCTCAAGCTCCGCGAGCTCGACCGGTACACGGGCGAGCGGGTCACGATCGCCCACGACCCGAACCCGGTGCCGAACAGCGCCGGTGCGGAGGTCTCCGACCCGGGCGGGACGACGACGCAGACGCCCCAGGCGTGGGCCACGGCGGACATGGAGCTCCGGGACGCCGAGATCTCGATGGTCCAGACCAAGTCCTTCAGCCCCGGGGCGGTCGTCGAGCCGGGTTCGGACGCCGAGCCCAACCCCACGTCCGTGCTCGAGATCACGGGCCAGCCCACCGGGCCGTCTCGCGCCGTCGAGATGACCCTGACCGACGTCGACGGCAGCTTCTGGAACCAGTACGACCTCGTCGACCTCGCCGACACGACGTTCCGGGCCCCGATCGACCAGGTCCAGATCGACGCCTGCACGGGCGGCACCTACGACGAGGCGAGCGACACGTTCGCGGGCTGCACGTGGACCGACGGGGAACCGTCCGACGCGTTCGCCCTGCCGGACGGCGTGGACGCGGCCGACGTCGTCGGGCTGCGCTTCACGTTCACCAAGGCCGACGGGACCATCTGGGAGAACCCGTCCAACCCGACGCAGGTCGTGCACCTGACGGTCCGGGTGCGCGAGACGCTCCGGTCGGACCCGGACGTGCTCGTCCCGACCGACCTGACCCTCAACGACCCGGCACCCGGCGAGGACGCTCCCGGCATCGCGACCAACGACGTGACCGCGACGGTCACGGGCGCCGACCTCGTCTTCGACCCTGCCGACCCGGACAACCCCGCCCCGGTGAGCAGCGAGGCCGATGCGAGCGGGACGATCACGTACGCGCACGCGGAGAACGGCGTCAAGATCGTCAAGGACTTCGACTCGGACATCTCGGAGGGCACCAAGCCCCCGGGCGTGGCGTTCCCCATGAACATCACGGTGACGAACGTCGGCAACCGGCCGATCGTCGACCCGGTCATCAGCGACCCGATGCCGACCGACGCGGACGGGCCGCAGCTGCGCCTCGCCGACGTCGACGAGCCGTACTCCTACGCACTGACCGAACCGGCG
Source organism: Sediminihabitans luteus (assembly GCF_002797595.1). Taxonomy (GTDB): domain Bacteria; phylum Actinomycetota; class Actinomycetes; order Actinomycetales; family Cellulomonadaceae; genus Paraoerskovia; species Paraoerskovia lutea. The sequence continues at coordinate 747,046 of NZ_PGFE01000002.1, read as the reverse complement.
GCCGCACCGCCCGGACAACCCAACGGGCCGCAGCTGCCGACCGACCCCGACGCCGTGACGGTCGACCGCACGGGCAACGTGGCCGGTCTGACGTGGACGTTCCCTCCGGGCACGGTGCTCGAGGTCGGGCAGTCCTACACGATCACCGTGCAGGTCATCTTCCGTACGACGCTCGCCGCGAACACGACGGTCGAGAACACCGCGGGAGTCACCGGCGACAGGCCCTGGGACGTCTGCCGCGCGCAGTCGGGCGACACGGGAGCCGACATCGACGGGCGGCTCGACGCCGAGACCGGTGCGTGCGAGGCGGACGCGGACGTCACGCCGATCCCGTCGGGCGTCCTCGCGGAGTCGAAGCTCGTCAAGGCGACGAACGACGAGTACCCGCTCGGCGTCATCGTCGACCCCGACCAGCCCGGCTCCGTCACGGCCGACGACTGCTCGCCGAACATCTCGGGCTTCTACGCGTACCCCTGCACCCCCGTCATCCCGCCGGGGCAGAACGAGACGTGGCGCATCCGGGTCGACAACGTCGGCAACCTGCCCATGGACAAGGTGGTCATCTACGACCGCTTCCCGAGGCCGGGGGACACGGGGTCGGACCCGACGAGCAGCTCGCAGCGTGACTCGCAGTTCACGCCGGTCTTCACCAACGACCCGCCGCCCGAGGTCGTCAACGCGCCCGCGGGAAGCACGACGACGTTCTACTACACGACGGTCACCGACTACTGCCCCGACGACCTCGCCGACCCGCTCAACGAGCCGTCGTGCTCGGCCGACCCGTCGGCCGGCGGGTGGGCCGAGCTGACGCCCGACACGCCCGAGGCGACGCTCGAGCAGATCACGGCGCTCAAGACGGTCATCGTCATGGCGCCCGACAACCTGTTCCGTCCGGGAGCCTTCATCGCCCTCGACGGCACGTCGACCACGCCGCCCGAGGCGCCCGAGTCCGGGGACGAGTCGATCGCCTTCAACTCCGCGGCGACGTCCGGCGTCATCGTGACGCAGAACGGTACCCGGTTCAGCTCGCTCTCGACGGAGGGCGTCAAGGTCGGCGTCGCGACCGCGACGGGCCCGCTCGAGATCGACAAGCTCGTCACGGGCGCGGGTGCCGACTACGCGCCCGACTCCTTCGAGATGGAGCTCGTGTGCACCTCGGCGGTCGGGTCGTGGCTCGAGACCGAGCTCGACCCGATCCCGGTGACCGTGACGCCGGGGACCCCGACGGTCGTGCCGAACCTCCCGTACGGCGCCGAGTGCACGCTCACCGAGGACACCGCGACCAACGGTCAGAGCGAGCTCCTCGTGGGCACGGTGACGATCGACAGCCAGGACCCGGAGAACCCGACGAGGCTGCTCGCGATCAACCGGTACGACCTGTCGACGATCGTGATCGACAAGCAGGTCGTGACGGACGCGGTCGACGAGACGGGTGAGCCCGTGCCGTTCGGTCCGTTCAGCGGCACGGTCGAGTGCACGTTCCTCGGCGAGGACGTCTACGCGTCCGGCTACTCGGCCGACGACCCGATGGAGTTCACGATCGAGGACGGCGAGTCGGTCGAGTTCGACGACCTGCCGGTCGGTTCGGACTGCGTCGTGACCGAGACGGACGACGGCAACGCGTCGTCCACCACGATCACGGTGCGCCACGGGCTGCAGGAGCCGGTCACCACCGCGGGCTCCACGGCGGTCCTGGACCTGCTGGGCGACGTCGTCAGCATCCCGCGCAACGCGGTCACGCTGACCAACACCTTCGACGTCGGGGTGCTCGACCTCGAGAAGGCCGTCGTGGGGACGGGGGCCGAGGCCTACGGCACCGGGCCCTTCACGATCGAGGTCGTCTGCACCTACGACGACGACGGTGACGGCCCGGGCGAGGCGCGCACGGTCTACGACAGCACGGTGGTGCTCGGGGGTGACGCGCCGCTGACCGCGGAGATCGCGAACCTCCCGGAGGGCGCGGTGTGTGCTGTGCGCGAGCTCGACGACGCCGGGGCCACGGGGGCCGTCGTGCTCCCGGACACCATCACCGTCGACTCCGAGACGCCCGCCCAGGTGGTCATCACGAACACGTTCGACACGGGCGAGATCCAGGTCGACAAGGACCTCGCCGGTCTCGGCGCGCTCTACGGGCCCGGACCGTTCGAGGTCGAGCTCGCGTGCACCTACGAGGACGTCGAGCTGACGATCCCCGACGGTGCGACGCGTGAGCTCGACGCGGGCGGCGACGGCGTGCTCTACACGGGCCTGCCGGTCGGTGCGGAGTGCACGCTCACCGAGACGAACACGTTCGGCGCCACGTCGACGACCATCGTGGTCGACGACGGCGACCCGTCCGAGTTCCCCGCCGGCCAGGACCCGACGGTCGACGTCACGGTGCCGGCCGCGGTCGACGGCGAGCCGACGACGGTCGAGGTGGGCGTGACCAACACGTTCGAGACCGCGCCGCTCGTGGTGCGCAAGGTCGTCGACGGCGACGGGGCGGCCTTCGCCCCGCCGATGCCCGAGCTGCCCGCGCTGCCGACCACGCTCGAGGAGCTCGCGGACTTCGACCTCGGGTCGGTGCCGTTCGACGAGTTCCCGTACGAGGTGCAGATCGCCTGCGAGTTCGACGGGCTCGACGTGCCCATCGTGGGCGGCGACACCCGCCGCTTCGGTCCTGGGTTCCCCGGCCTGTACTTCGGGCTCCCCGACGGCGCGGTGTGCACCGTGACCGAGCTCGAGAACGGCGGGGCCACGGACACGGCGTACGCCCCGAACCCGGTGATCGTCGACGGCGAGGCGTCGCTCGAGGACCCGGTCACGGCCGTGGTCACCAACACGTACGACGTCGGGTCGATCGAGGTCGACAAGGTCGTGGACGGTGACGGTGCGGCGTTCGTGACCGCGCCGTTCGAGGTCTCGCTCACGTGCACCTTCGAGGGGAAGGACATCGAGGTGCCCGGTGGTCCGACGCGCACCGTGACGCCGGACGAGCCCGCGACGTACGAGGGTCTGCCGATCGGCGCCGAGTGCGTCGTGACCGAGACCGACGACGCGGGCGCGGCGGAGGTCACGATCTCGTCCCAGACCGTGGGCCGGGACCCGAGCGACCCCGAGGCCGAGGGGGAGACCGGCGGTCCGGGCGAGGTCCAGGTGTCGCGCGAGGACTGGGACGACCCGGCGGTCGTCACGGTGACGAACACGTTCGACGTCGGCTCGCTCGAGGTCGACAAGCTCGTGGACGGCGACGGTGCCGAGGACTTCGGTGCCGGACCGTTCGAGTCGACGCTCGAGTGCACCTTCCAGGGTGAGCCCATCGAGATCCCGGGCGGCCCGACCCGCTCGCTCGTGCCCGGCAGCCCGGCGGTGTACGAGGGCCTGCCGGTCGACGCCGCGTGCGCCGTCACCGAGTCCGGCACGGGGGGAGCGACGTCCACGACGGTCGCGACCGTGGGGTCGGACGGCGTGCCGGGCGACGTCGTGGTCCCCGCGGACGACGCCGAGCCGGCCGTGGTCCTGCTGACGAACACGTTCGACGTGGGTCAGGTGCTCGTGACCAAGGAGCTCGACGGCGACGGCGCGGGCCTGCACGAGGACGACACGTTCACGGTCGAGCTCGCCTGCACGCAGGACGTCGACGGCGAGCAGGTCGCGGTCGAGGTCCCGGGCGGGGCCGAGCGCGGGCTCACGGCCGATGCGGACTGGTCGACCACGTACACCGTGCCGCAGGGCGCGACGTGCACCCTGACCGAGACCGGGACGGGCGACGCCGAGGAGGTCGCCTTCACGGTCGACGGCACCACGCAGGCCGCGGACCTCGCCGCGGGCGATCCCACGACCGACGAGTTCACGGTGCCCGTCGCCGAGGTCTCGGAGGTCGACCTCACGGTCACCAACACGTGGTCGGCGCCGCCGTCCGACGGGACGCTCCCGTGGACCGGTGCCACGGTCGCGTGGGCCGCGGTGCTCGCGGCGCTGTTCCTCGGGGCCGGGACGCTCATGATCGTCGAGGGTCGACGCCGCCAGGAGTGATCCGACGCGAGCACCGAAGGCCGCGGTCGGGATCCCTCCCGGCCGCGGCCTTCGGCGTCGCCGCCTCGGGGTCGAACGTGGCACGTCGATCGCGACGCGTCCGCGCCTCTAGGGCGCGGCCTCAGGGCGTGGTCAGCGCGGCCGGCCTCAGGAGGGCGAACGTCTCGTCGAGGAGCTGCGCGATGCCCACGCCGCCGTCCCGGTGGACCCATTCCGCGTGGCTGACGTCGAGGCAGGTCAGCGCGGCGAGGGTGATCGCGCGTGCCTGGTACGCCGTGGTCGCGCCGGGCCCCGGCAGGGTGTCGGCGACGACGGGGACGAGCAGCGTCATCCAGGCGAGGTGCTTCTCGGTGTTGCGGGCGCGCAGGACCGGTGTGCGGATCATGACGCGCGTTGCTCGCAGCGCCCCGTCAGGATCTGCCTCGATCGTCGCGACGACGGGGTCGAACGCCGCCCGCAGGGCGTCCCACAGCGGCATCGTCCCCACGTTCTCGGCGAGGCTGGCCCGGACGGGCTCTCCGTAGACCATCGGGTCCCCGAGCACGATGTCTTCCTTGGCGGCGAAGTAGCGAAAGAAGCTCCGAGGCGACAGGCCGACCGCTGTCGCGATCTGGTCCACGGTCGTCTCGTCGAAGCCGCACTCGTCGAACATCACGAGAGCCGTTCGTGCGATCTGGTCGCGGACGGCGATCCGAGTGCGCTCACGAAGGCTCGGGCCCTGGCTTCCGCTCATCCGTCAAGCATACAGCGCCCGCCGTTTGTGGCAGTGACTGTCATGTAGGGCATATGCTGCCACCATGTCGTCGCGCCACTCGAGCGGCGCGGCCACGACTGAAAGGCGCACCATGCAGAAGAGAACTCTGGGCCGCCAGGGCCTGACCTCGTCCGCGATCGGCTACGGCTCGATGGGCATCTCACTCGGGTACGGGCCCGGCGACGTCGACGCCAGCACCGCGGCGATCCGGAAGGCCTACGACCTGGGCGTCACGCACTTCGACACGGCGGAGATGTACGGCTGGGGCGAGAACGAGGAGATCGTCGGCCGGGCGGTGAAGGGCTTCCGCGACGACGTGGTCATCGCCACGAAGTTCGGGTTCAAGGCGCCCGACTTCAGCTACGACTCCCGCCCCGAGCGGATCCGGGAGGTCGTCGAGGGAAGCCTGCGCCGTCTCGGCGTGGACCACATCGACGTCCTGTACCAGCACCGGCAGGACCCGAACGTTCCCGTCGAGGACGTCGCCGGGACCGTGAAGGAGTTCATCGACGCCGGCAAGGTCAAGTACTTCGGGCTCAGCGAGGTCGGTCCCGAGACGCTGCGGCGCGCGCACGCCGTCCAGCCGGTGTCCGTCCTGCAGACCGAGTACTCCTTGTTCGAACGCGAGGTCGAGGTCCTGTTCCCCACTCTCGCCGAGCTGGGCATCGGGTTCGTTCCCTACTCGCCGCTCGGGCGCGGGTTCCTCACCGGCGCCGCGAAGCCCGCGGAGGAGTACGACGCGACCGACATGCGTCGCGGTGACGCACGCTGGCAGCCTGGCAACTTCGAGAAGAACGTCGAGGCGACGCACAGGCTCACTGAGCTCGCCGCCTCGAAGGGCGCTACCGTCGCCCAGCTCGCGCTCGCCTGGCTCCTCGCCCAGGGCGAGCACGTCGTGCCGATCCCTGGAACCCGGAGCGCGAGCCGTGTCGCGGAGAACGTCGGTGCCGCCGAGCTCACGCTCACCGATGCCGACCTCGCCCGGGTCAAGGAGATCCTCCCCACCGGGGGCTTCGGGTCCCGTTACCCCGACGGCATGAACCCCGACTGGGAGTAGGGCCCGCAGGGGCGCGGGGTGGCACGAGCCGCCCCGCGCCTTCGTGTCCCGTGCGGGCTGCCGGGCGGCCGCAGGGCGCGTCACCCGGGAACGTCGAAGGCCGCGGTCGGGATCTCTCCCGGCCGCGGCCTTCGATGTCGCTGTCTCAACGAGTGTCCGGAGGGGGACTTGAACCCCCACGCCCGATAAAGGGCACTAGCACCTCAAGCTAGCGCGTCTGCCATTCCGCCACCCGGACAGGTGACCCGTTCGAACCTTTCGGCTCTCTCGGTGCGGGTAGAAATCTAGCACGGGTTTCGGGTGCAGCGTGCATCGGCCGGGTGGGGGAGACTGGCGTCACACCTGCCGGTGTCGTCAGGGTGCCGGCAGCGACCCGGAAGAGGTGCGCATGAGCGACAAGCAGGTGCCCGCACGGCCCACGGCGTCGGCCGGCCGCCGGTCGTCGGCGGTGCCCGTGCGCAAGGTCGCCGGGTCCCGCAGGGCTCCCGCGCCGGCCTCGACGGGCGACGACGTGCCGCGCTGGCTGCGCACGTCGGCCGGCTGGTCCTGGCGGGTCGTCGTGCTCGCGGTCGCCGTCGCGCTCGTGTTCGTCGGCACCGCGCGCATCCACATCGTGTTCACCGCGGTGTTCATCGCGCTCGTCCTGACGGCGGTGCTGCGGCCGCTCACCGAGCTCCTCGCCCGCGTCATGCCGCGGCCCCTGGCGACCACGCTCTCGATGGTCGGCGGGTTCCTCGCGTTCGCGGGGCTGCTCGCGTACGTGGTGTCGTCGGTCGCGGGGCAGTGGTCCGACCTGGGCGGGCAGTTCCGCACCGGCCTGGGCAAGATCGTCGACTACCTCGAGAACGGCCCGCTGCCCGTCGACGTGAGCGCGGACGACGTCTACGGCTGGATCGACAACGGCCGCGAGTGGGTCGGCGACCACGGGGGCGACATCGCGAGCCGGGCCGCGGAGAGCGCAGGGTCGGTCGTCGAGGGGTTCGCCGTGGTCGCGCTCGCGATCTTCTGCACCGTGTTCTTCCTCACGTCGGGCGCGAAGATCTGGGCGTGGTTCGTCGGTCAGCTCCCCGAGCGCGTGCGCGACGGCTGGAACGCGGCGGGCAGCGCGGGCTGGTACACGTTCTCGGGCTACGCGCGCGGCACGGTGCTCGTCGCACTGACCGACGGCGTGCTCGTGGCGATCTTCCTCGCGGTGCTGGGCGTCCCGCTCGCCGCGCCGCTCGCGGTCCTCGTGTTCATCGGGGCGTTCATCCCGATCATCGGTGCGCCCATCGCGATGGTCATCGCGATGGTCGTCGCTCTCGCGGCGGACGGCGTGGTGTCGGCCGCGATCGTCGGCCTGGGCATCGCCGGCATCGGCCAGCTCGAGGGGCACGTGATCCAGCCGCTGATCATGGGCAAGCAGGTGCACCTGCACCCGCTCGTCGTCGCGATCTCCGTCACGACGGGCACGGTGCTCGGCGGTCTGCTGGGTGCGGTCGTCGCCGTGCCGCTCGTGGCCGTGGCGTGGTCCGTGGCCGAGGTGCTGCGCCACCGGGACGAGGACGACGCCGGGCCGGACGGGCCGGACCCGGCCCCGTCGAACCCTGCGCGGCCGGACACGGCGACGTCGAACCCTGCGCGGCCGGACCCTGCGACGTCGAACCCTGCGACATCGGACGCCGTCGTCCCGGACGGCACGCAGGACGCCGGCTGATCGTGCGCCCGACGTGTGCGACCCGCGGGCGCGGGTGACACTGGCGGCATGAGGATCGGGGTCCCGGCAGAGGTCAAGAACCGTGAGTACCGCGTCGCGCTGACGCCCGCGGGAGCGCACCACCTGGTGCGCTCCGGCCACGAGGTGGTGGTCGAGCGGGGCGCGGGGTCGGGCTCGGGCATCGCGGACGACGACTACCGGGCCGCGGGCGCGGACGTGGCCGACGTCGACGCGGCCTGGTCGGCCGACCTGGTCTGCAAGGTCAAGGAGCCCGTGCCGGACGAGTTGGACCGGCTGCGCGACGGCCAGATCCTGTTCACCTACCTCCACCTCGCGGCCGACAAGGCGTGCACCGAGGCGCTGCTCGAGGCCGGCACGACGGCGGTCGCGTACGAGACGGTGCGCGGTGTCGGCGGGTCGCTGCCGCTGCTCGCGCCCATGAGCGAGATCGCCGGTCGTCTCGCGCCGCAGGTGGGCGCGTACCACCTGCTGCGCAGCGCGGGCGGGCGCGGCGTGCTGCTCGGCGGTGTCCCGGGCACCCCGCCCGGACGCGTCGTGGTGCTCGGCGGCGGGACCGCGGGTCGGCACGCCGCCGCCATCGCCCTCGGCCTGCGCGCCGAGGTCACGGTGCTCGACCTGTCGCTGCCCGTGCTGCGCGGCCTCGACGACACCTTCGGGGGGCGCGTGCGCACGGTCGCGTCGACGGCGCACGCGATCGAGGACGCCGTGCTGGGCGCCGACCTCGTCGTGGGCGCGGTGCTCGTCGCGGGCGCCCGCGCACCCCGGCTCGTGAGCGACGAGCTCGTGGCGGCGATGCGTCCCGGATCGGTGCTCGTCGACGTCGCGGTCGACCAGGGCGGCTGCTTCGAGTCGACCCGGCCGACGACGCACGACGACCCGGTCTTCGAGGTCGCGGGGTCGATCTTCTACTGCGTCGCGAACATGCCCGGCGTCGTGCCCGTGAGCAGCACGCAGGCGCTCACGAGCGCGACCCTGCCCTACCTGGCGCGCCTGGCCGACCACGGCCTCGACGCGCTCGCGGACGCGGGCCTGCGCGCGGGCCTGACGACGCACCGGGGCGCGCTGACGAGCACCGCGGTCGCCGACGCGCACGGGCTGCTCGCGACGTCGGTCGCGGACGCGCTCGAGCGCTGAGCCGCCCGGGGAATCCCCTCGCGCGGAGCGAGGTCCCGTGCCAGGCTGCCTGCGCATGGAACCTTTCGTGCTGACCGGCGACCGCGTGCGCCTGAGCGTGCCGACGCCCGCCGACGTCGACGAGATCACGCGGGCCTGCCGCACGCCCGAGATCCAGCGCTGGACCGTCGTGCCGAGCCCGTACGAGCGGGCCGATGCCGTGCGGTTCGTCGACGAGCTGTGCACGCAGGCGTGGGCGCAGGACACCGCGTACACGTGGGCCGTGCGCGACCCGGGGGACGAGGCGTCCGTGCTCGGCATGGTCGGGCTGCACGTCGACCCGGCGACGCCGGCCGCGCCGTCCGCCGAGATCGGGTACTGGCTCGCGCCCGAGGCGCGGGGGCGAGGGCTGATGAGCGCGTCGGTCGCGCTCGTCCTCGACTGGGGCTTCGACCCCGAGGGGCTCGGCCTGCACCGTGCGCTCTGGCACGCGTACGTCGGCAACTGGGCGTCGCGCCGGGTCGCGTGGCGGGTCGGGTTCCGGGTCGAGGGCACCGTGCGCGCGCACCTCGTCCAGCGCGGCGAGCGCCGCGACGCCTGGGTCGGCACCCTCCTGGCGGGCGACCCGCGCGAGCCGGTCGAGCCCTGGGTCGGGCCGTGAGCACGTGTGGGCGATGATGGGAGGCATGACTACCGATCCCACCCCCGGGACGCTCGACGCCTCCAACCCCCTGGCCGTCGCGTCCACGCTGCCCTACGAGCTGCCCGACTTCACCGCGATCCGCGTCGAGCACTACCTGCCCGCGATCCGTGCCGGCATGGCCGAGCAGCGCGCCGAGGTCGCCGCGATCGCGGCCGACGACTCCCCGGCGGGCGTCGAGAACGTCCTCGACGCGTTCGAGCGCACGGGCGTGCTGCTGCGCCGCGCCGCGACCCCGTTCTTCACGGTGCTCGCGGCCGACGCGTCGCCCGCGCTCGAGGCGATCGAGGAGGAGGTCGCGCCCGAGCTCGCCGCGCACCGCGACGCGATCTACCTCGACGCGGCGCTGCACGGTCGGTTCGTCGCGCTCGCCGAGGCGGCCGACGCGGGCGACGTCGCGCTCGACGAGGACCAGCAGTGGCTCCTGACCACGGTGCTCAAGGACTTCCGGCGCGCGGGCGTGAGCCTGGGCGACGACGAGCAGGCGCGGCTGCGCGCGATCAACGCGCGGCTGACGTCGCTCGAGGCGGCGTTCGGGCGTCGCCTGCTCGCGGGCGCGAACGCCGCGAGCGTGTTCGTGGACGACGTCGCGCGGCTCGACGGGCTGGCGGCCGACACGATCGCGGGCATGGCCGCCGCGGCCGAGAGCCGGGGCCGGGCGGGGGAGTACCTCGTCGAGATGCAGCTCCCGACGCAGCAGGGGCTCCTCGCCTCCCTGACCGACCGCGACCTGCGCGAGCAGGTGCAGCAGGCCTCGGAGCGTCGTGGTGCGACGGGCGACGAGCACGACACGCGCGAGATCGTGCTCGAGACCGCCCGGCTGCGGGCCGAGCGCGCCGCGCTCCTGGGCTACCCCCACCACGCCGCGTACGTCGCGGAGGGCGCGACCGCGGGGACGACGTCCGCGGTCTCGGCCATGCTGGGCCGGCTCGCCCCGGCGGCGGTGCGCAACGCGCGCGCCGAGGCCGCCGACCTCGCGCGGCACGCGGGGGCGGACGACGCGAGCGCCGTCCGCGCCTCGGACTGGGCGTTCCTGGCCGAGCAGGTCCGCAACGAGCGCTTCGCGCTCGACGACGCGACCCTGCGCCCGTACCTCGAGCTCGAGCGCGTCGTGCACCAGGGCGTGTTCGAGGCCGCGACCCGGCTGTACGGCGTGACGTTCGCCGAGCGCGACGACCTCGTGGGCTATCACCCGGGCAACCGCGTGTTCGAGGTCTTCGACGCCGACGGCTCGGGCCTCGGGCTGTTCGTCGCCGACTGGTACACGCGCGAGGCCAAGCGCGGCGGCGCGTGGATGAACAACCTCGTCGACCAGAACACCCTGCTGGGCGAGCAGCCCGTCGTGGTCAACAACCTCAACATCGTCGCGCCGCCCGCGGGCGAGCCGACCCTGCTGCGCTGGGACGAGGTCATCACCCTGTTCCACGAGTTCGGCCACGCGCTGCACGGGCTGTTCTCGCACGTGCGCTACCCGTCGCAGTCGGGCACGAACGTGCCCCGGGACTTCGTCGAGTTCCCGTCCCAGGTCAACGAGATGTGGGCCTGGGACCCGCAGATCCTCGCGTCCTACGCCGTGCACCACGAGACGGGCGAGCCCATGCCCGCCGCGTGGGTCGAGGCGATGCTCGCCTCGCGCCAGTTCAACGAGGGCTTCGCGACGACCGAGTACCTCGCCGCCGCGATCCTCGACCAGGCCTGGCACCTCCTGGCCGCGGAGGACGTCCCCGCGGGCGTCGAGGACGTCGTGCCCTTCGAGGTCGCCGCGCTCGAGGACGCGGGCGTCGCGTTCGCCCCGGTGCCGCCGCGCTACCGCACGACGTACTTCAACCACGTGTTCGGCGGCGGGTACGCCGCGGCGTACTACTCGTACATCTGGTCCGAGGTGCTCGACGCGGACTCGGTGCAGTGGTTCACCGAGAACGGCGGCCTGCGCCGCGAGAACGGCGACCTGTTCCGGGCGCGCCTGCTCGCGCGCGGCGGCTCGGTCGACCCGATGGAGGCGTTCCGCGACCTGCGCGGGCGCGAGCCCGAGATCGCGCCGCTGCTCGCACGCCGCGGTCTCGACGCCTGACGGCCGGGCCGGTCGGGTCGGTGCGACGGGTAGCGTGAGGCCATGACCTCCTCGACGCCTGCCGTGCCCGACCCGACCGCGCCCGCCGGCGCCGTCCCGCGCGCCGAGGACGAGGTCGTGCGCATCTGCCGCGACCTGCTGCGCATCGACTCGTCCAACTACGGCGACGGGTCCGGGCCGGGCGAGCGGGCCGCGGCCGAGCACGTCATGGAGCTCCTGCACGAGGTCGGTCTCGAGCCCGAGCTGTTCGAGTCCGCACCGGGCCGCGCCAACGTCGTGGTGCGACTCGAGGGCGAGGACCGCACGCGTCCCGCGCTGGTGCTGCACGGCCACCTCGACGTCGTGCCTGCGCAGGCGTCGGACTGGACCTACGACCCGTTCGCGGGCGAGGAGACCGAGGGCCTGCTCTGGGGCCGCGGCGCGGTCGACATGAAGGACATGGACGCGATGATCCTCGCGGTCGTGCGCCAGATGGCCCGCGAGGGGCGCAAGCCCGCGCGCGACGTCGTCGTGGCGTTCTTCGCCGACGAGGAGGCCGGCGGCGTGTACGGCGCGGGCTGGGCGGTGCGCGAGCGCCCCGAGCTGTTCGAGGGCGCGAGCGAGGCGATCAGCGAGGTCGGCGGGTTCTCGGTCGAGGTCGACGGGCGCCGCGCCTACCTGCTGCAGACCGCCGAGAAGGGGCTCGCCTGGCTGCGGCTCGTGGCCGACGGCACCGCGGGGCACGGGTCGCAGACCAACGACGCGAACGCCGTCACGCACCTCGCCGCGGCCGTCGCGCGCATCGGCGCGCACCGCTGGCCCTACCAGCTCACGCCGACCGTCGACGCGCTCCTGCGCGGCGTCGCCGACCTGACCGGGCTGCCCTTCGACGCGCAGGACCCGACCGCGGTCGACGCGCTCGTCGACGCGCTCGGGCCCGCGAAGAAGTTCGTCGGCGCGACCGTGCGGCACACGTCCAACCCGACGCAGCTCGCCGCCGGGTACAAGGCCAACGTGATCCCCGGGCGCGCCGAGGCGACCGTCGACGTGCGCCTGCTGCCCGGCTTCGAGGAGGCCGGGATGGCGACGCTGCGCGAGCTCGCGGGCGAGCACGTGCGCATCGAGCCGATCCACCAGGACATCGCGCTCGAGGTCCCGTTCGCGGGCGACCTCGTCGACGCCATGGTCGACGCCCTGCACGTCGAGGACCCGGGCGCGACCGTCCTGCCCTACACGCTCTCGGGCGGCACCGACAACAAGTCCCTCGCGCGGCTCGGCATCACCGGGTACGGGTTCGCGCCGCTGCGCCTGCCCCCCGAGCTCGACTTCTCCGGGATGTTCCACGGCGTCGACGAGCGTGTGCCGACCGACGCGCTGCGGTTCGGCGTGCGCGTGCTCGACCGCCTGCTGCGCACCTGCTGACGGCGCCCGCCCACGAGACCCGTCCCGCACCACACCGGAGGCACCCGTGACCGACCTGCGGATCACCACGCGCAACGCGCGGTTCCAGCAGCTGCAGACCCTCGTCGGCAACCGCACCAAGCGCGGCCGCGCGGGGGAGTTCCTCGTGCAGGGCGTGCGCCCGATCACCCTCGCCGTCGAGCACGGCTGGACCGTGCGCGCGCTGCTGCACGACGCCGACCGGCGCCTGTCGACCTGGGCGGAGGACCTCCTGCGCAGCACGCGCGCCGACCGCGTCGCGATGTCGCACGACCTGCTCGCGGAGCTCTCCGAGAAGCAGGACGGGTCGGTCGAGCTCCTCGCGGTCGTCGCCATGGCGCCCGACGACCTCGACCGCGTCCCCGCGCCCGCCGACCTGCTGGCGGTCGCGTTCGACCGCCCCACGCAGCCCGGCAACGTCGGGGCCGTCGTGCGCTCGGCCGACGCGTTCGGGGCGCACGGCGTGATCGTCACCGGGCACGCCGCCGACCCCTACGACCCCAAGGCCGTGCGCGCCTCGACCGGGTCGCTGTTCTCCGTGCCCGTCGTGCGCTCGCCCTCACACCGTGAGGTCCTCGCCTGGGTCGACGGGCAGCGCGACGCCGGCGTGCCCGTCGTGGTCGTCGCGACCGACGAGCACGGCGACGTCGAGCTCGCCGACGCCGACCTGACCCAGCCCGTGCTGCTGCTCGTCGGCAACGAGACCGCGGGGCTCTCGCACGGGTGGCGCGAGGCCGCCGACCTCACCGTCAGCATCCCCATGACGGGTGCCGCGAGCTCGCTCAACGCCTCGAACGCGGCCGCGGTCGTGCTCTACGAGGCGCACCGGCAGCGCCGCGCGCGCTGAGCCCCTGCCCGGGCGGGCCCGTCGGCAGGGACTCACGCCGACGCCGTCAGAGCGTGCTGCGCGCCCGGATGATCTTGCGGCGCAGCCAGACGCGCCGCTCGCCGCCCACGTACAACCGCGTGCGGGCGAGCTCCCAGCGGCCGTACTCGGCCTCCTCGGTCAAGACCTTGCGCGCGTCACCCGGCGTCGTGCTCCGGTCGAACGTGAGCACCCGGTACTCGTAGTGCCCGTGCGTCGACCAGGCCGACCGGTACGTCGTCTGCGTCATGCGACTCCTCTCAGCGGCCCGTCGTCTCTGGATGTCATTGTGCACCGCAGCGGGCTACCGTCAGGGTATGACCGTTGACCCGCGTGCCGCGCTCGACCGCTTCGTCGCCGCGCTCGAAGCCCACTACGACGCCGTCGTGTCCCGTCGCGGCGACGACGACCCCCGGGTCGACGACACCTACTACGTGCTCGGCGACGCGTTCGAGGTCTACGACGACGCGCTGGGCGAGGCGCACGGCGAGGCGACGCCGTTCGTGCTCGACGACGATGACGATGACGATGATGAAGACGACGAGCACGATCAGGACGATGACGAGCACGACGATGACGAGCACGACGATCATGACGACGACGACCGCACCGGCCTGAGCAGCGTCGACCTCGACGTGGCCGACGTGGACGGCGACGACCTGGAGAGCGACGACCTCGAGATCTTCGACACCCGCGGCGGGCGCTGACCGCGACGGCTGACCGTCGCCGTCGCGGGTAGTCGACTCAGCGGGCCTCGGGGTAGCCGAGCGTCGGTGCGCTCACGTCGTCGAGCGCGTGCAGCACGGCTGCGGGCAGCTCGAGGTCGAGCGCCGCGATCGACGCCCGCAGCTGGGCTGGCGTGCGGGCCCCCACGATCGCCGAGGCGACGTCCCGCGCCAGGAGCCAGGCGAGCGCGACCTCGAGCGGCGCCCGGCCGAGCCCGTCCGCGGCGGTCGCGACCGCCTCGACGACGCCCGACGACGCCCGGTCGAGATACGTCTCGACGAAGCCGGACAGGTGCGGGCTGGCGCCGCGCGAGTCCGCGGGCAGCGCGTGCCGGTACTTGCCGGTGAGCACGCCCCGCCCGAGCGGCGACCACGCGAGCACGCCCGTGCCGAGCTCGTCGGCGGCAGGCACGACCTCCCGCTCGATGCCGCGCTCGAGGAGCGAGTACTCGACCTCGACCGCCGCGAGCTCGGCGTCTCCGGACGCCTCGAGCAGGGTCGCGGCGCGCGCCGTCTGCCAGGCCGTGTGGTTCGACAGGCCGACGTAACGGGCCCGGCCGCTCGTGACCGCGTGCCGCAGCGCGGAGACGGTCTCGACGAGCGGGGTGCTCGGGTCGGGGCACTGCACCAGGAAGAGGTCGACGTGGTCGGTGCCGAGCCGCGTGAGCGAGGCGTCGAGCGAGTCGAGCAGGCCCGCGCGCGAGGCGTCCACGACGGTGCCCGAGCTCGAGCGTCGCACGCCCGCCTTGGTGCAGATCTGCACGTCCCGCCGGTCGACCGCGCCCCGCAGGATCTCGCCGAGCACCGACTCCGAGTCGCCGTCGCCGTACGACGCCGCGGTGTCCACGAGCGTGCCTCCTGCGGCGACGAACTCGCGCAGCTGCTCGGCCGCGTCGATCTCGTCGGTGTCCCGCCCCCACGTCATGGTGCCGAGCCCAAGGGCCGACACGTGCAGGCCGGTGCGCCCGAGCTGGCGAAGTTCCATGTCGGGCAGGGTACCGGGGGTCGGTGCGCTCGCGCCGGAGGCGTCCCGGACGAGCGCGTGTCGTCCCGCACGGGCGGATCGCGTGGCATGTCCGGGACCGCCCGCGCGGGTGTGTAGTGTGGCCGCTCGTGAACGGATGGGAAGCAATCCTCCTCGGCCTCGTGCAGGGACTCACCGAGTTCCTCCCGATCTCCTCGAGCGCGCACCTGAGCATCGTCGGGCAGCTCATCGGCTCGGACGACCCCGGGGCCGCGTTCACCGCGATCACCCAGATCGGCACCGAGACCGCCGTGCTGCTCTACTTCCGCCGTGACATCCGCGACATCTGCGTCGGCTGGTGGCGCGCCCTGCGTGGCGACGACGGCACCGACTGGCGCTCGCGCATGGGCGCGGCGAACGAGCACGCCCGCATGGCGTGGTTCATCGCGCTCGGCTCGGTGCCGATCGTCGTGCTCGGGTTCCTGTTCCAGGACGCGATCGAGACCAAGCTGCGCAACCTCTGGATCACCGTCGCGATGCTCGCGATCTTCGGCCTGATCCTCGGCTGGGCCGACTCGGTCGGCAGCAAGACCCGCACGATCCACGAGCTCACGCCGCGGCGCGCGATCGGGTTCGGGTTCGCGCAGTCGCTCGCCCTGATCCCCGGCGTCTCGCGGTCCGGGGGAACCATCACCGCCGGGCTTCTCATGGGGTTCACGCGCGAGGCCGCGGCCCGCTACTCGTTCCTGCTCGCGGTGCCCGCGGTGCTCGGGTCGGGGTTCTACCAGCTCGCGAAGTCGATCACCGAGCCGCCCGTAGCCGGCAGCGCCGGGTTCGGCGCGACGCTCCTGGCGACGGTGATCGCGTTCGTCGTCGGCTACCTCGTGATCATCGCGTTCCTCAAGATCGTGTCGCAGTACTCCTACAAGGGCTTCGTGTACTACCGCCTGGGCCTCGCCGCGGTCGTCGCCGTGCTGCTGCTCACCAACGTGCTCGACGCGACCGCCTGACGCACCCTGCGGCGTCCGGCACGGGTGCCCCCGGCACGTAGAGTGGTGGGGTGCTCACCTGGCCCGCCCCCCAGATCCCTGCCCTGCCCGGCCACGGCGGCCCGGTCCGCGTCCACGACAGCACGACCGGTGCGCCGGTCGTCGCGGCGTCCGGGCCGCGGGCGACCATGTACGTGTGCGGCATCACGCCGTATGACGCGACGCACCTCGGGCACGCCGCGACCTACATCGCGTTCGACCTGCTCAACCGCGCGTGGCGCGACGCCGGGCACGACGTCGTCCTGGCGTCCAACGTCACCGACGTCGACGACCCGCTGCTCGAGCGCGCGACCGCGACCGGCGTCGACTGGCGCGACCTCGCCGCCGACCAGATCGCGCTGTTCGCCGAGGACATGACGGCGCTCGGCGTGATCCCGCCCGACGTCTACGAGTCCGTCGTCGAGACCATCCCCGGCGTGCGCGCCGCGGTCGAGACCATGCTCGCCGACGGCACCGCGTACCGCGTCCCGCTCGAGGCCGGCGCGGGCGGCGACCGTCCCGACCTCGGCGACGTCTACGCCGACCTGGGTGCCGACCCGGCCTTCGGCGCCGTCGCCCGCCTCGACGACGCGACCATGGCCGCGCTGTTCGCCGAGCGCGGCGGCGACCCCGCCCGCGACGGCAAGAAGGGCGCGCTCGACCCGCTGCTGTGGCGGCGCGAGCGCGACGGCGAACCCACGTGGGACGGCGGCACCCTCGGCACCGGGCGCCCGGGCTGGCACGTCGAGTGCGCCGTCATCGCGCGCGACGCGCTCGGCCTCCCGTTCGACGTGCAGGGCGGGGGAGCGGACCTGCTGTTCCCGCACCACGAGATGTCGACGTCTCACGCCCGCGTGATCGACGCCGGGCACGGCGCCCGCACCCATGTCCACGCCGGGCTGATCTCGTACGACGGCCACAAGATGAGCAAGTCGCGCGGCAACCTCGTGCTCGTCTCGCGCCTGCGCGCCCAGGGCGTCGACGCCGCCGCGATCCGCCTCGCGGTGCTCTCCCAGCACTACCGCACCGAGTGGGAGTGGACCGACGCGATCCTCGCCGCAGGCGTCGCCCGGCTCGACCGCTGGCGCGACGCGGTCTCCGGAAACGGCGGCCCGGCCGCCGAGGAGACCCTCGCCGCGGTGCGCGCGGCGCTCGCGGACGACCTCGACGCACCGCGCGCCCTCGCCGCGGTCGACGCCTGGGCCGACCTCGCGCTCGCGCCGGGACGCGACACCGCGGACGACGTCGAAGGTGCCCCCGGGCTCGTGGCGCGCACCGTCGACGCGCTGCTCGGCGTGCGCTTCTGAGCGCGACGCCGGACTCTCCGGGCGAGGGTCAGGAGCCGCCGGGCCCGCGGTCGCGACGACGCAGGTAGCGCTCGAACTCGCGCGCGATCGCGTCGCCCGACGCCTCGGGCAGCTCGGCGGTGTCCTTCGCCTCCTCGAGCTGGTGCACGTACTCGGCGATCTCCTCGTCCTCCGCCGCGAGCTCGTCGACCCCGTGCTGCCACGCCTCGGCGTCGTCCGGCAGCTCGCCCAGCGGCACGGGCTCGCCCAGGAGCTCCTCGATCCGGGTCAGGATCGCGAGCGTCGCCTTGGGCGACGGCGGGTGCGCGACGTAGTGCGGCACCGCGGCCCACAGCGAGACCGACTGCATGCCGCGCTCGCCCGCGAGGTGCTGCAGCACACCCACGATCCCGGTCGGCCCCTCGTAGGTGCTCTCCTCGGCGTCGAGCGACGCGCGCAGCGCCGAGGTGTCCGCCGTCGCCGTCAGCGGGATCGGGCGCGTGTGCGGGACGTCCGCGAGCAGCGCGCCGAGCGTCACGACCGTCGTGACCTCGTAGCGCTCCGCGACGTCGAGCAGCTCGCGGCAGTACGAGCGCCACCGCATCGAGGGCTCGACGCCCCGCACCAGCACGACGCGACGGCCCGCCACGGGCGTGCGCGTCGTCGAGATCGTCGTGGTCGGCCACGTGATGACCCGCCGGCCGTCGTCGTCGGTCGACACCACGGGCCGGTTGACCTGGAAGTCGTGGTAGTCCTCGGGGTCGATCTCCGCGACGTCGACCGCGTCCCACGTGGCGTGCAGGTGGGCGACGGCCGCCGAGGCGGCGTTCCCCGCGTCGTTCCAGCCCTCGAACGCGGCGACCAGCACGGTGCCCAGGTCGTCGTCCGTCTCGTCCCACGTCTCGCTCATCGGTCCAGCCTAGGCCTACCCGGCGGAGTCATGGGGCTCACGACCGGCGGGCGGGTCGCGGCACGTAGGCTGGTCAGGACCCCGACCGTGAGGACCTGCTCCGCCATGCCCGTGCCCAGCCCCGCCACCGACGCCCTTCTCGACGGACTGCGCCCGCCCGCGGCCGTGCTCTGGGACATGGACGGCACCCTCGTCGACACCGAGCCGTACTGGATGGCCGCCGAGCACGAGCTCGTCGAGGCCCACGGCGGGGTCTGGACGCACGAGCAGGCGATGCAGCTCGTCGGCAACTCGCTCGAGACGTCCGCGACGATCCTGCAGGCGGCCGGCGTCGACCTCACGGTCGACGAGATCCTGGAGTTCCTCGGCTCGCGCGTCGCCGCGCAGATCGCCGAGCACGCCCCCTGGCGTCCCGGGGCGCTCGAGCTGCTCGTCGCGCTGCGCGAGGCCGGGGTGCCGTGCGCGCTCGTGACGATGTCGTACCGCAGCATCGCCGGTCGGCTCGTCGACGTGGCGCCCGCGGGCGCGTTCGCGCAGGTCGTGTGCGGCGACGACGTCGAGCACGGCAAGCCCGACCCCGAGGCGTACCTGCGCGCGGCCGAGCTCCTCGGCGTGGACGTGACCGACTGCGTCGCGATCGAGGACTCCCCGCCCGGCATCAGCGCGGCGCTCGCCTCGGGCGCGACGACGATCGGCGTGCAGGCCGTCGTGCCCGTCGAGCCGCGCCCCGGGCTGAGCCGCCTCGCGAGCCTCACCGGCGTCGACCTTGCGCGCCTCGCGCGCATCCACGCGGGCGAGGTCGTGGACGAGCTCGCCTGAGCCCTACGCGGCCTCGGGGCGGACGCCGATCGTGACCTCGACCCGGTCGCGCGGCGTCGGCGGCGGGGTGCCCCCGAACGCCGGGCACAACGACCGGTGCGCGCACCAGTCGCACAGGCGCGAGGTGCGCGGCTCCCACGTGTCGGTCACGGCGGCCTGCTCGATGGCAGCCCACAGCGTGCGCACCTTCTGCTCGGTCATGAGCAGCTCGGACTCGGTCGGCTCGATCCGCAGGATCTGCCCGTCGCCCAGGTACACGAGCTGGAGCATGCGGGGGAGCACGCCACGCTCGCGCCACAGCACCAGGCCGTAGAAGCGCATCTGGAACAGCGCCGACCCCACGTAGCGTTCCTTGGGCGCGCGCCCCGTCTTGTAGTCCACCACGCGCAGCGCACCGTCCGGGGCGACGTCGACGCGGTCGACGATGCCGCGCATCACCGGGCCGTCCTCGAGCTGCGTCTCGACGGACAGCTCGCGGGACTCGGGCGCGAGCCGGTTCGGGTCCTCGAGCGTGAAGTAGGTCTCGAGCAGCGCCGCCGCGCTCGCCAGCCAGTCGGCCTCCTGCGCCCCGTCCGCGTCGTCGGGGAAGAGCGCGCCGCAGCGCTCGTCCTCGGTCTGCAGCGCGGACCATCGGGGGGCGACCAGGGCGCGCGCGGCGTCCGGGGTGCGCTCGCCCAGCGGGAGGTCGTACAGGTGCTCCAGGACGGAGTGCACGAGGGTCCCGCGGGCGGCGGCAGGGCTCGGTGGCTCCGGGATCCGGTCGATGCTGCGCAGCCGGAACAGCAGCGGGCACTGCATGAAGTCGTTGGCGCGCGACGGCGAGAGGCCCGGCCTGCGGCGGGGGCGGGGCGTCTCGTCGGTCACGGTCCGGGCGCTCGCGGCGTCGTCGGACGTGGGCCCGCTCGACCGGTCGTTCGTCGCGGTCTCGTCGGTCGCTGTCATGCCACGAGGGTAGGCGTCGGCGCCGACATCAGTCGCCGACATCAGTCGCCGACCAGGCGGCTGCGGGCCTCGAGGACGTCGAGGGGCGGCGCAGTCGTGGTCGTGCTGGCCGTTCCGGTGATCGGGGTCCAGATCGACGAGCCGGTGATGCGGAACTCGCCGGTCCAGGTGGTGGTCAAGGTGATGGTCGCGGTGACCGGGGCGGTGTACGTGTGGGTCGTCGTGGCGTGCGGGTGGGGCGCGCCGGGGTCGGTCGTACTCACGGGTGGGGTCCCGTCGCCGTAGTCCCAGGTGTAGGTGCTGGACGTCGCGCGGATCTCGACGGGGACGGTCAGGAGCGTGGCGTCGAAGTGTTGGGGCGTCGGGGTCGTGTAGGTGATCGTGGGGACGTTCACGAGGGTCCAACCGTCAGGCGGTTGGACGCTCATCGGCGAGGGGGCGAGGGGCAGGCGTCGGAACTCGCGACTGGCGGCCGCGGCGAGGTCGGCCGCGGTCAGGCACGTTCCTGGATCGACGTTGATCCAGGAGGTCCAGTTGCCGTCGCCGTCGGACGTCTGACGGAACAGCGGCGGCAGTGCGTACTCGTCGGGTGCGCAGTCGAGGGCATCGCCGGCGAGCTGTTCGCCCTCGGTGCACGCGGTGCGCAGGACGGGATCGGCGTCGGGGACTTCGGCAAACTGGCAGGCGACCGCGTCGATCCGGCGGTAGCGCACGTCCGCCGTCGTTGCTGACTGAGCGTTCGACCCCGCGCCGCCGGAGTCGCTCGAGGTGCCGATGGTCAGCGCGTCCTGTGAGGCCCATGACTCGATTCCGACGAGCGGAGGATCGTCGCCGACCGCGCTGACGAGTGCGGGCGCGGTGCTCAGCGAGATAAGGATGGCTGCCTGCGCGAACATCAGGCGTCGACGCTCACTGCCGCGACTAGCCACCCCGTGTCGTCGCGGACGGTCTCGACGATCAACGTCGACGAGATGCCTTCGAGGACCTGGATGGTCGAACCGCTAGAGTCGAGCAGCGTGGAGTCGTCCTGCCGGATGTTCACGCGGACGGGGTAGATCCCGGTGAGGCTGTCTTTTGACAGCCGTTCCACCGCGCCGAGGTGCACGTCACCACCGGTGACCGACTTGCCCCCCGCGGAGTACGCGAGGGCCGCATCGCTGATCTTCGTGCAGAACTCGCAGGTCTTCTCGAACGTCATCGCGTCCCACTCCGCGGTGTCGCCGGTGGCCATGACGTAGGGGTACAGCTCCAGGAAGTAGGTCGCGGCGGCCTCGGCCCCGCGCGCGTCGGTGCGGTCGAGGTCGGCGGGGCGGACGGGCTTGACCGCGGTGCCGGTGGCCGTGGGCGTCGCCGCGGGGGTCGGGGTCACCGTGGTGGCGGTGGGCTCGGACGAGCCGCTGACGGTCGGCGCGGACGAGGCGGGAGGCGACGCCGCCCCCTGCGCGGCGCCACCTCCCGTGCACCCACCGGTCGCGAGCACGGCGCCGACCGCGACGGTCAGTCCGAGGACCAGCCCGGCGGTGCGGCGTCCGACACCGCGGACCGGGGCCGGGCGGCGACTCCCGGGATCGTCGTGGCCCGGCCGGCGGGGATCCCTCCCTGCTGGCCCATCGCCTGCGGTGCCCGGACGGTCTGCGCGACGGTGCGCGGTGCTGTCCACCTGATCTCCCCCTGCGGTCGGTGACGAGCCGAGACTAGCGACGCCGCGACGGACCGCACCAGACCAAACCCGCATGATGTGGACAACCCGCCACCGCCGACCGCGCCATCCGTCACGAGAAATCGCTGAAAGCGGTGACAGATGGCGCGCTCGGCGGTGGGGCGGCGGCCGGCTCGGCGGTGGGGCGGCGGCCCGGTCAGGGGGGGGCGGCGGCCGGGGACCGCCCGCAGGGGCGCGGGATAGTCTGGCCCGCGTGACGCACCCCGCGCCCGCACCGGGCACCCCGACCTCGGGCCGCAGGGCCCCCGAGCCCGCGCGCAGCCGCGGGTGGGTCATCGGCCGGATCGCCGACGCCCCCGTGATCATCACGCCCTCGTGGGCGATCGCCGCGGTCGTCCTGACGCTGCTGTTCGCCCCGCAGGTCGCGCGCGTCGCACCGTACGGCGGCGCGCAGGTGTACGTCGTGTCGTTCGCGTTCGTGCTGCTGCTGTTCGCGTCGGTGTTCCTGCACGAGGTCGCGCACGCCCTCGTGGCCCGGGCTCTCGGTCACCGCGTGACCGAGCTCGCGCTCACGGTCTGGGGCGGCCACACCGCGTACACGGGCACCACGCGGCGTCCGCGCGACGCGTTCTGGATCGCGGTCGTCGGCCCGCTGACGAATATCGTTCTCGCTGTCGGCTTCTTCGCGCTGTACCGCGCGGAGGTCGGCTCGGTCACGGTCTGGCTGCTGTGCTACGCCGCAGCCTTCTCGAACGCGTTCGTGGGCTTCTTCAACCTCGTGCCGGGCCTGCCGCTCGACGGCGGTCAGGTGCTCGAGTCGGCGGTGTGGGCGGGCACGGGATCGCGCGACCGCGGCACGGTCGTCGCAGGCTGGACCGGCCGTGCCGTCGCCGTGGGCCTTGTCCTGCTCGCGCTCGGGATCCCCGTCGCGCAGGGCCGCAGCCCCGACCTGTTCATCGTGCTGTGGACCGCCCTGATCGCCTCGTTCCTGTGGCAGGGCGCGAGCGCCGCGGTCGCCGTGGGTCGTGCCCGCGAGCAGGTCGCGCACCTGCAGGCCGCGTCGTTCGTGCGCCCGCACGCCGTCGTCACGGTGCACGCGACGGTCGCGGACGTCGCGCACGCGGCCTCGGCAGTCGGCGCGTACGCGGTGCTGGTGGTCGACGACGCAGGCCGCCCGGTCGCGGTCGTCGAGCCCTCGACGGCCGGCGCGGTGCCCGCCGAGGCGCTCGCCCGCACGCCCGTGGGCGCGGTGGCCGTGCCCCTTCCGGTCGGCGTCGTGGTCGACGTCGCCCTGCACGGCCACGCGCTCGTCACGACCGTGCTGCGCGCAGGCGGCGGCGCGGGCGTGCTCCCCGCCGTGCACGAGGGCCGTCTCGTGGGCGTGGTCATGGTCGCGGACGTCGCCACCGCGGTCCGGTCCGCCCACCGCTGACCCGGCCGTGCGGCGTCCGGCACGCGCGACGACCTAGGATGGTCGCTCGTGACCGACGAGCCGAGAACGCCCGCCCCCCAGCCCGACGCGACCGAGCCTGCCGCGACCGTGCCCGCCGCGACCCGGCCCGACGGCTCCGTGCCCGACGCGACCGAGCCCGTACCCGGGGCGACCGGGGCGCACGTGCGACGCGGCCCGCTGAGGCTGGGCGACAAGGTCCAGCTCACCGACCCGCGCGGTCGCCTGCACACCATCACGCTCGCCCCGGGCGGCACGTTCCACACGCACAAGGGCTACTTCACGCACGAGGAGCTCGTGGGCCGGCCCGAGGGCACGGTCGTGCGCAACACCGCAGGCATCGAGTACGTCGCGCTGCGCCCGCTGCTGTCCGACTACGTGCTGTCGATGCCGCGTGGCGCGGCCGTGGTCTACCCCAAGGACGCGGGCCAGATCGTCGGGATGGCCGACATCTACCCGGGCGCACGCGTCGTCGAGGCGGGCGTCGGCTCCGGGGCGCTGACGATGTCGCTGCTGCGCGCCGTGGGCGACGCCGGGTCGGTGCACTCGATCGAGCGGCGCGACGACTTCGCGGCGATCGCGCGCGGCAACGTCGAGTCGTTCTTCGGCGGCCCGCACCCGGCGTGGGAGCTCTCGGTGGGTGACCTCGCCGACGTGCTGCCGACCGTGGCCGAGCCCGGCACGGTCGACCGCGTGGTGCTCGACATGCTCGCGCCGTGGGAGAACGTCGGCGTGGTTGCCGACGCGCTCGCGCCCGGCGGCGTGCTCATCTGCTACGTCGCGACCGCGACCCAGCTCTCGCGCACCGCCGAGGACCTGCGCGAGGACGGGCGCTTCACCGAGCCCACCGCCTGGGAGTCGATGGTGCGCGGCTGGCACCTGGAGGGTCTCGCGGTGCGCCCGCAGCACCGCATGATCGGCCACACCGGGTTCCTGATCTCGGCGCGGCGCATGGCCGACGGCGTGCAGGCACCCGAGCGGCGGCGTCGTCCGGCCAAGGGCGCGTACCCCACGACGTCCGAGGAATGGACGCCCGAGGACATGGGCGAACGCCCGATCTCGGACAAGAAGATCCGCAAGGTGCGTCGCGACGTCGGGCAGGCGCCCGAGGCCTGACGCGGCACGTCGCGCGTCTCACAGGGTGTACGTCACGCATCCGGGGGCCGAACCTGCATAGAGTCGTGCCACCACGCGGGTGCGTCGTCCGTGCGCACCCGTGACGACGGATGGGCGGTGCGGCGATGACGGAACCAGGCCACGAGCGGTGGACCGGCGGCGACTCCCGGGACCACGACCGGCAGGTCGCGATCCTCTCGGCCAAGAACGAGCGGCTCGCCGAGGCGCTGCGGGCTGCGCGCGACCAGATCGTCGAGCAGCGCCGCCAGATCGACGAGCTCGCCAAGCCGCCGGGCACCTACGCGGTGTTCCTCGGTGCGCACGACGACGGCACGGTCGACGTGTCCGCGGCGGGGCGCAAGATGCACGTCGGCGCGTCGCCGTCGCTCGACGTGGCGACGCTGCGCCCGGGCCAGGAGGTCAAGCTCAACGAGGCGATGACCGTCGTCGCGGCGGGCGGGTACGAGCGCACGGGCGAGATCGTGACCGTCAAGGAGGTCCTCGACCCCGAGCGGGTCCTGGTCGTCGGACGGTCGGACGACGAGCGCGTCGTCCGCCTCGCGGGCTCGCTCGCGGCCGGGGTGCGGGTGGGCGACAGCCTCACGGTCGACACGCGCAACGGGTTCGTGTTCGAGGTCGTCCCGAAGTCCGAGGTCGAGGACCTCCTGCTCGAGGAGGTCCCGGACATCGACTACTCCGACATCGGGGGTCTCGGCCCGCAGATCGAGCAGATCCGGGACGCGGTCGAGCTGCCGTTCTCGCACCCCGACCTGTTCCGCGAGCACGGGCTGCGCCCGCCCAAGGGCATCCTGCTGTACGGGCCGCCCGGCTGCGGCAAGACCCTCATCGCCAAGGCCGTCGCGAACTCGCTCGCGCACACCGTCGCGCGGGCGCGCGGCGAGGACGTGAGCGCGGGCGCGCGCAGCTTCTTCCTCAACGTCAAGGGCCCCGAGCTGCTCAACAAGTACGTGGGCGAGACCGAGCGCCACATCCGGCTGATCTTCGCCCGCGCCCGCGAGAAGGCGTCGCAGGGCACCCCCGTCGTGGTGTTCTTCGACGAGATGGAGTCGCTGTTCCGCACGCGCGGCACCGGCTTGTCGTCCGACGTCGAGACCACGATCGTGCCGCAGCTGCTGAGCGAGATCGACGGCGTCGAGCGCCTCGACAACGTGATCGTGATCGGCGCGTCCAACCGCGAGGACATGATCGACCCGGCGATCCTGCGCCCGGGTCGCCTCGACGTGAAGATCAAGATCGAGCGCCCCGACGCCGAGGGTGCCAAGGAGATCTTCGCGAAGTACCTCACGCAGGACCTGCCGATCCACGCCGAGGACCTCACCGAGCACGGCGAGAGCCGCCCCGAGGCGGTCGCCGGGATGATCCGCGCGGTCGTCGAGCGCATGTACTCCGAGGCCGACGAGAACAAGTTCCTCGAGGTCACGTACGCGAGCGGCGACAAGGAGGTCCTGTACTTCAAGGACTTCAACTCGGGCGCGATGATCCAGAACGTCGTCGACCGGGCCAAGAAGTCCGCGATCAAGGACCTCCTGGCGACCGGTCAGCGCGGGATCCGCGTCGAGCACCTCCTCGCGGCGTGCGTCGACGAGTTCCGCGAGAACGAGGACCTGCCCAACACGACCAACCCGGACGACTGGGCGCGCATCTCCGGCAAGAAGGGCGAGCGCATCGTCTTCATCCGCACCATCGTGCAGAAGGAGGGCGAGGGGGCGGCGCCGCGCACCATCGACACGGTCACGAACACGGGGCAGTACCTCTGACGCATAGGGTGGCGTCGTGACCGTTCGACGCGTGATGGGGATCGAGACCGAGTACGGCGTGCTGCAGCCGGGACGCCCCCTGGCGAACCCGATGCTCATGTCCAGCCAGGTCGTGACGACGTACCGGGCGCTCGCCGCGAGCGCCGACGGGGTGCGCGGTCGCGCCCGGTGGGACTACGACGACGAGGACCCGCTCTCGGACGCGCGCGGGTTCCGGCTCCAGCGGGCGTCGGCGCACCCGTCGTTGCTGACGGACGACCCGGAGCACGCAGCGCCGGCGGGTCCGTCGGCGGGGCAGGACGCGTTCGAGGAGATCGCGCGCCCCGACGTCGACGAGTACGACGACCCGAGCGCGGCGAACGTGATCCTGACCAACGGTGCGCGGCTCTACGTGGACCACGCGCACCCGGAGTACTCCTCGCCCGAGGTCACGAACCCGCTCGACGCGGTGCGCTGGGACGTCGCGGGGGAGCGGGTCATGCTGGCCGCGAGCCGGGAGCTGCTCGCGATCCCGGGCTCGGAGGTCGTGCTGTACAAGAACAACGTCGACGGCAAGGGTGCGAGCTACGGCACGCACGAGAACTACCTGGTCGAGCGGTCCGTGCCGTTCGCGACGGTCGTGGACGGGCTCACGCCGTTCCTGGTGACGCGGCAGGTGTTCACTGGCTCGGGCCGGGTGGGCCTGGGTCAGTCGGGCCAGGAGCCAGGGTTCCAGCTCTCGCAGCGCGCGGACTACATGGAGGCCGAGGTCGGTCTCGAGACGACGCTGCGGCGGCCGATCGTCAACACGCGCGACGAGCCGCACGCGGACCGTGCGCGCTGGCGCCGGCTGCACCTGATCATCGGTGACGCGAACCACCTCGAGGTCGCGACGTACCTCAAGCTCGGCACGACGTCGCTCGTGCTGTGGCTGCTCGAGCACCTGGACGCGGCGGCCGAGGCCGGGTGCGCGGTGCGCGGGCGGCTCGCGGC
Source organism: Sediminihabitans luteus (assembly GCF_002797595.1). Taxonomy (GTDB): domain Bacteria; phylum Actinomycetota; class Actinomycetes; order Actinomycetales; family Cellulomonadaceae; genus Paraoerskovia; species Paraoerskovia lutea. The sequence continues at coordinate 719,686 of NZ_PGFE01000002.1, read as the reverse complement.
CCTGCGGCTCGCGGACCCGGTCGCGGACGTCGCGCGCGTGAGCCACGACCTGACGCTGGGCGTCCGCCTGGCGCTGGCGGACGGCCGCGAGCTCACGGCGCTCGAGGTGCAGGGCGAGTACGTCTCGATCGTCCGGGACGCGCTCGCGGCCCTGGGCGGGGTGCCGGACGACGGCACTGCGGACGTCCTGGACCGGTGGGCCTCGGTCCTGGGCCGGCTCGCCCAGGACCCGGCGTCGTGCGCGCGCGAGGTCGAGTGGGTCGCCAAGCTCCGCGTCCTCGAGGCGATGCGGCGTCGGGACGGTCTCGCGTGGGACCACCCGCGCCTGGCGGCGCTCGACCTGCAGTGGTCGGACGTGCGGCCCGAGCGGGGGATCTACCACCGGCTCGTGGCGTCGGGCGCGGTCGACCGGCTGGTCGACGAGGACTCGGTCGCGGCGGCCGTGCACCACCCGCCGGCGGACACGCGCGCGTACTTCCGCGGCGAGGTCATGGCGCGGTACGGGTCGAACGTGTCGGCCGCGAGCTGGGACTCGGTGATCTTCGACGTCCCGGGCGCGCGGTCGTTGCAGCGCGTGCCGATGCTCGACCCGTTGCGCGGCACGCGCGGGCACATCGGCGCGCTGCTCGACGCGAGCCCGGACGCGGGCGCCCTGCTCGCGGGTCTGTCCGCGTCGCGGGGCTGATCAGGGCCTAGGCTGGACGGACGCACGACGTCGGAGCGCACGCTCCACGAGAACGAGGAGATCGACATGGCCGGTCAAGAGCACGCGCAGCCCCAGGACCGTCGCCCCGACGACGACGCGGACGCGGCCCCCGCGCCCGTCGCCCCCGCGGTCAGCAAGGACGACGCGGAGGTCGACTCGCTCCTGGAGGAGATCGACGAGGTGCTCGAGTCGAACGCCGAGCAGTTCGTGCGCGGGTTCGTGCAGAAGGGCGGGCAGTAGGACACGATGAGCGACGAGCGCAGCGCCCGCCTGCCCCACGCCTTCACGACCCCCGGGTCGTCCTCGTTCCTCGACTTCGTCTCGTCGCACGCCCCGCACCTGCTGCCGGGACGGCGGGACGGCGACTTCGCGGCGCCCGCCGTGCCGCACGCGACCACGATCGTCGCCCTCCAGGTCGACGGCGGCGTCGTCATGGCCGGTGACCGGCGGGCGACCGCCGGGTCGATGATCGCGCACCGCGAGATCGAGAAGGTCTTCCCGGCCGACGAGCTCTCGGCGGTCGGCATCGCCGGGACGGCGGGCATCGCGATCGAGCTCGTGCGCATGTTCCAGCTCGAGCTCGAGCACTACGAGAAGATCGAGGGCACGCTGCTGTCGCTCGAGGGCAAGGCGAACCGGCTCTCGACCATGATCCGCGGCAACCTCGGCCTCGCGATGCAGGGCCTCGCGGTCGTGCCGCTGTTCGCGGGGTACGACGTGGCCCGGGCGACGGGCCGCATCTTCTCGTACGACGTCACGGGCGGCCGCTACGAGGAGCGCGACCACCACAGCGTCGGGTCGGGGTCGGTCTTCGCGCGCGGCGCGCTCAAGAAGCTCTGGCGACCCGGCCTGAGCCCGGCCGACGGCGTCCGCGTCGCGGTCGAGGCCCTGTACGACGCCGCGGACGACGACTCCGCGACCGGTGGCCCGGACGCGGTGCGGCGCATCTGGCCGGTCGTCGCGTCGGTGACGGCCGCCGGGTACGTGCGCGTCGCCGACGACGACCTCGACCCCGTCGTGGCGGCGATCCTCGCCGACCGCGCCGACCGCCTGGGAGGGCCGCGCGCATGACCATGCCGTTCTACGTCTCGCCCGAGCAGCTCATGAAGGATCGCGCGGACTACGCGCGCAAGGGCATCGCCCGGGGACGCTCGGTCGTCCTGGTCGCCTACGCGGACGGGATCGCGTTCGCGACCGAGAACCCGTCGCGCGCGCTGCACAAGATCTCCGAGATCTACGACCGCATCGGGTTCGCCGCGGTCGGCAAGTACAACGAGTTCGAGAACCTGCGCGTGGCCGGCGTGCGATACGCCGACCTCAAGGGCTACTCGTACGACCGTTCCGACGTCAACGCCCGGGGCCTGGCCAACGCGTACGCGCAGACGCTCGGCACCGTGTTCACGACCGAGTCCAAGCCGCTCGAGGTCGAGCTCGTGGTCGCCGAGGTCGGCGCCGACGCCGCGGCCGACCAGATCTACCGCCTGTCGTACGACGGGTCGGTCACCGACGTGCACGACCACGTCGTCATGGGCGGGCGGGCCGACGAGCTCGGCGCCGTCGTGGCCGAGGGCTGGACGCCCGGCCTCGGGCTCGGCGACGCGCTCGCGCTCGCGGTCCGGGCGCTCGGGTGGTCCGAGGAGGGCGGCGAGCCGCGCGCGATCGCGCCCGCGCAGCTCGAGGTCGCGGTGCTCGACCGCACGCGCCCGCGGCGCACGTTCCGGCGGGTCGGGGGCACCGAGCTCGCAGGTCTGCTCGGCACGGACGACGGCGAGGTGCGCTGATGGACCGCAGGATCTTCGGGCTCGAGACCGAGTACGGCGTCACGTGCGCCGCGGACGACGGGCGTGGGCTCTCGGCCGACGAGGTCGCCCGCTACCTGTTCCGCAAGGTCGTCGCCTGGGGCAGGTCGTCCAACGTGTTCCTGCGCAACGGCTCGCGCCTGTACCTCGACGTGGGCTCGCACCCCGAGTACGCGACGGCCGAGTGCGACGACATCGCCCAGCTCGTCGCGTACGACCGCGGGGGAGAGCGGATCCTCGAAGGCCTCGTCGCCGACGCCCAGCAGCGCCTCGAGCACGAGGGCCTGCCGGGCACGATCCACCTGTTCAAGAACAACACCGACTCGGCGGGCAACTCCTACGGCTGCCACGAGAACTACCTCGTGCGGCGCCAGGGCGACTTCTCGCGCCTGTCCGACGTGCTCGTGCCGTTCTTCATCACGCGGCAGGTGCTGACCGGGGCGGGCAAGGTGCTCGCGACGCCGCGCGGGGCGACGTACTGCCTGTCGCAGCGCGCCGACCACATCTGGGAGGCCGTCTCGAGCGCCACCACGCGCTCGCGGCCCATCATCAACACGCGCGACGAGCCGCACGCCGACGCCGAGGCGTTCCGTCGCCTGCACGTCATCGTCGGCGACTCGTCGATGGCCGAGCCCACCACGATGCTCAAGGTCGGCGCCACCGACCTCGTGCTACGGCTCGTCGAGGCCGGCGTCCCGATGCGCGACATGGCGCTCGAGAACCCCATCCGGTCGATCCGCGAGATCAGCCACGACATGACCGGCAAGCACCCAGTGCAGCTCGCGAACGGACGCACCGTGACCGCGATCGACCTACAGGGCGAGTACCTGCAGCGCGTGCGGGACTTCGTCGAGGCGGAGTCGACCGTGACGCCGATCGTCAAGCAGGTCCTCGACCTGTGGGAGCGGGGCCTGCGTGCGCTCGAGTCGGGCGACCTGTCCCTCGTGGACCGCGAGCTCGACTGGGTCATCAAGCACAAGCTGATCCGGCGCTACCAGGACAAGCACGGGCTCGAGCTCGACGACCCGCGCATCGCTCGCCTCGACCTTGCGTACCACGACATCTCGCGCACGGGCGGGCTGTACAACCTGCTCGCGGCGCGCGGCATGGTCGACCGGGTCACGACCGACCTCGAGGTGTTCGAGTCGACCGCGATCCCGCCGCAGACGACGCGCGCCAAGCTGCGCGGCGACTTCGTGCGCGCCGCGCAGGAGGCCCGGCGGGACTACACCGTCGACTGGGTGCACCTCAAGGTCAACGACCAGGCGCAGCGCACGGTGCTGTGCAAGGACCCGTTCCGCAGCGTCGACGAGCGCGTCGAGAGGCTCATCGAGAGCATGTGACCCGGCACCCCGGGTGCCTGCCCCGCGCGGCGCAGGCACCGGGGGCCGCGCCGCGTGGCGCCGGCGGTGCACCGACGAACCGAGACACCGTCAGCGCAGTCCCGTCACGTCAGCGCACCGAGGTCACGTCAGCGCACCCCATCACGTCAGCGCATCGAGGTCACGTAGTCGGTCGCCCGACGAGCCTCCGCGATGCGCTTCTCGTAGGTGATCCCGAGGCCGAGCAGAATCGCCCCACCGACCGCCAGCACGACCCACCAGTCCAGCCGGCCGATCCCGGCCGCGATCGCGGGCAGCACCTGGATCCCGACGACGACGAGCGTCGTCACCGCGCCACCCACGAACGGCGCCTGCCAGCGGCGTGCGGCGCCGGTCGCGGTCGCCGCGACTGCGAGCGCGACCACGAGCGCCGTCCGCCAGTTCTCGGGTGCGGCGAGCGCGGCGACAAACGCGACGCCGAGGACCAGGGCGAGGCCCGGACCGAGCGCCACCCACGAGCCGACGGCCCGCGTGCGGAGCATGCGGCGTGCACCGACGACGAGGACGAGCGCCCCGAACACCTCGAGCGCCAGGTCGTTCGGGACGAAGCCCTCCTGAAGCACGAGCGGGACGGTGCCGAGCCCCGCGACGAGCAGGCCCGTGCGCGCGTCACGCAGGATCGTCCATGCGGCGCCGACGACTACGAGGACCGTGGCGCGCGCGTAACCGAGCGGCGCGTTCGCGGCAGCCACCGCGACCGGCGCCGCGACGAGGAGCGCGACCACCAGGACGCGGTGCGCGACGAGAGCGGCGACCAGCTGCAGGCCGGGCGCAGCCGACACCGGTGCCTGTCGTGGCGATGGGGACTGTGCTGACGGGGACTGTGCTGACGGGGACTGTGCTGACGGGGACTGTGCTGACGGGGACTGTGCTGACGGGGACTGTGCTGACGGGGACTGTGCTGACGGGGACTGTGCTGACGGGGACTGTGCTGACGGGGACTGTGCTGACGGGGACTGTGCTGCGGGTGCGCGGTCGGGCTCGGCGCCGCTCGCACGGAGCCGGCCGGCCAGTGCGCGCAGCGACGGGTGGGAGAGGACGACCGCGAGGAGCACGCACGCCGGCAGGGTCCACGCCTCGACCTCGTCGAGTCCCGGTGCGGTCGTGGTCGACTCGCCCAGCGACGTGAGCGCGACGACCAGTCCGTGCAGCCACGGCGCGACCAGGACCAGCAGCGTGCCGGTCCCGAGCATGAACGCGCCCGCGCGGCGCCGTCCGGCCGTGCCGCGCCCTGTCGATGCGAGTCCGAGCCCCACGAGCGCGGCTCCCGCCACGCCCCAGACGAGAGCGCGCCAGGGGAGCGGCGACGTGACCGCGGCGAGCGCGACGACGGCCACGGGCCCGACCCACAGCAACGGGTGCCGGTCCCCGGCCACGGTGCGGCCGAGGCACACGAGCAGCACGAGCGTGGCCAGGACGCCGGCGAGCGCGTCGAGCGGGAGGTGCGAGACCGGGCCGTCGCCGACGTCGGAGACGACGCCGAGGCCCGCGCCCGCGACGACGAGTCCGACCACGCTGCCCGTGCGCGGGGACGTCCTCCATGCGAGGACGCCGGCGTGCAGCGCACCGGCCCGGGGGGCGCTCGCGAGCGCGAGCGTCGCTCCCGCGGCCAGCATCGTGAGCCCGTCCACGCTCGCGCGCGCGGCGGGGGCGTCCAGCGCGGCCGCGACCGTGGGCACGAGCACGGCGGCCACCGTCACGATCCAGCCGTAGCGCGTGACGGGTCGGGCGACGACGGGCCGCTCTCGGCCCACGCCGCCGAGCGCGAGCGCGAGAGCGAGCGCTGCGAGCAGCGCCCACACCTCGGGCACGAGCTGCGTGCTCGCGGCGCTCCAGGGCGTCAGGGCCGCGCGCAGGGGTCCGAGGACCGTCAGCAGTGCCGCGACCCACACGATCGCCTCGCGGCGCGTGAGCTCCGGCCCAGTGGAGCGGGGAGCCGTGCGCAGACCCCAGACGAGCAGGACCGCGATCACGACGGCAGTCGCGGCGGCGCGCTCGACACCGGTGCCGCCGACCTCGACGAGCACGCCGTCGAGCACGGCGGTCGGCACGGTCGCGAGCGCCAGCCCCGCAGCCACGAGCGACCCCCCGCGCGGGGAACCCGCTCGGCTGCGGCGCAGCCCGACGAGCAGCAGCACGAGCCCCGGCGGCACGAGGTAGATCTCGAGGAGCTCGGCGCCCGACGCCCGCAGCGCCGTCCACCAGGCAGCGGTCGCGAGCACGAGGGCGATCCATGCCGCCCAGCGACGGTCGGGCGCGACGGCCCGCACACCCGCGGCCACGGCGGCGAGCGCGAGCGTGACGGTGGCCGTCGTCGCGTCGGTCGTCGGGAGCGCGCACAGGCCGATCGCGGCGACCACCGCCGCGGTGCCCTCACCGAGGTCGCGCACCCGCTGCGCCGCCGGCCCGCCGGGTGCGCCCGCGGCGACCAGGAGCGCGACGCACCCGGCGACCGTCACCACGAGCGGGACGTCGGGACGGGCAGGCAGGAGCGCGAGAACGGTCAGTGCGGCCGCGACGAGCACGGGCGCGAGCGTCACGGACGCGACGAGCCGCGCCTCGGGAGTCTCGCGCGTGTCGAGCGTGAACCAGGCCACGGCCACGAGCAGCACGAGCCAGGCGAGCGGGACGACGAGGTCGGTCGCGTCGAGCGCGCCCGACCCCGGTGTCGTGGCTCCGGCCGTCGCGCCCTCCCACGCGGCGCCCCACGTGGCGAGCGCGGCGACGAGGAGGATCACGCCACCGGTACCCATCAGCGCGAGCCTGTCCGAGGAGCCGCCGCGGGTCGACCACGACGCGGCCCCTGCCGGTCCGGCCACTCCGAGCAGGACGATCAGCAGGACGATCGCCGGGGCCGTCGCAGCGACCCCGTGCTCGACACCGCACGCGCCGAGCGCGAGGGCGACCGCCCCGTACAGCAGGGTGCACGCCGTGGCACCGAGCGTCGCGAGCGCGGGAGCGCCGACGACGTGCCGCCGTGCGACGTACGCCTGGAACGCGAGGCCGAGCAGCACGGACGCGATCTGCAGGGCGACGGTGGGCGCCGTCGCGGCGCTCAGGAGCGCGACGAGGGCAGCTACGACCGCCGTGACGACGATCGTGGATCGTGCACGGACCGTGCGCGTCGCGACCTCGGAGGCGACGGCGCCCCCGAGGGTCAGCGCGAGCGTCACGAGCAGGTGCGCCGGAACCGCGGTCGCCACCTGCGCCACGAGGTCGGCGACGGCCACGACCGCGCCGAGACCGGCGAGCGCAAGGAGCCACTCGCGCGCGGTCCGCGCCGCCGCGTCGGCGAGCGTTCCGTCGGACGGCGACCTGCGTCCTGTCGTCCTGTCGTCCTGCCTCCCGTCGGGCACGCCGAGCTCGCGCTGCTCGACGGTGCCACCCGTGCCACCCGTGCCACCCGTGCCACCCGTGCCACCCGTGCCACCCGTGCCACCCGTGCCACCCGTGTCGCGCGCGCCCCGGGCGATCACGGGGTCGTGCGGCTCTGCGGTGAGCCTGGGCTCGGGGAGAACGGTCGTGAGGTCAGGGAGCACGGTCGCCGCGGTCAGCGCGGCCAGGACGACGCTCGCGCACGCGACCAGGAGCGCGCCGGACGACGCGGCCGTGCTGCCTGCCGCGTTGCCGAGCGCGCCGTAGACCGTCGCCGCCACGGTGGGCAGGAGCACGAGGAGCATCGCGGGTCGCGCGCCGACGAGCGACTCGCGCACGCGAACGCTCCCGGTGCGCACCTCGACCGCGGCGAGGGCGGCGACCGCCCCCGTCGAGGCCGCCGACGCGTACGCGAGCAGCGTGACGGGAGAGGCGTTGCCGTCCAGCAGCGAGCCGTCCAGCACCGCCGCGACGAGGCTCACGGCGGCGGTCGAGGCGGTGAGGACCGCCGAGACGCCCGCCGCGGTCGACCAGGGGCGCGCGGTGGTGCGGTCGGAGCCCGGCGACCGGCCGGCCAGGTGCGCACTGGCGGCCACGACGGCGGTCGCGCCGAGCATGAGAGCGGCGCCCGTGAGGTGGGCCGGACGGAGCGAGAGGTTGCCGAGTCCGTCGCCGAGCCCGAGCAGGAGCGCGAAGGCGGCGGCGATCGCGCCGGTCGTGCCGAGCAGGGTGCGGGCGATCTCGTCGTGCCCGGGACCAGCGGTCGCTCCGAGAGCGGGTGTCGAACCGGTCGTCGCACCAGACGACCCGGCAGGCGACGGAGCGGACGACGGAGCGGGCGTCGCGCCGTCCGCCGCAGCGGGCGTCGCAGCGGGTGCGGCAACCGTCGCGGTCCGGGCCTGGCCCTCGGTCTCGCGAGCGCGTCCGGCGGCAGGGACGGCGACGAACCGCAGGAGCGTGAGCGCGGCGGTCACGAGCCAGGTCGCCCCGGCGCTCGCGAGCGTCGAGGTCGTCGGCAGCAGCAGGAGCGGTGCGAGGGCGACGAGCAGCGGCCCGGCGCTCGACCCGGCATGCAGGCGTGCTCGGCGCCCCCAGACGGTGAGCACGAGGCCGCACACGACGGCCGCGGCGACGCTGTACCAGGCGTCGTCGCCCGCGCTCACGAGCCCGGTCGCGCGGACGGCCCACGCGTCGAGCAGGAGGAGCACCGCGCCGAGCGCACCGAGGGCCTCTGCGCCCCCGACGACGCCGCGCGTGCGCAGGTGCCCGGCGCCGAGCAGGACGCCCGCGGTGGCGAGCGCGACCACGGCGGCGCGCACGCCGAGCGGCATCGACCCCCAGCTCAGGGCGAGGAACACGACGCTCGCGACCGCGAGCAGCACGACGCCGACGACCTGCAGCACGCTCTGCACGCGCAGCGGCGGTCGTGCGGGCCTCTGCGGCGCGGGTCGCTGCGGTGCCGGCCGCCGGACGCCCGAGGTCGTGCCCGGCGTCGTCGGCCCGCCCGTCGTCGGCCCGCCCGTCGACCGGTTGCCGGGCGCCGTCGGCACCCCGGGGGCAGGGGTGCCACCGGGTGGCGCGAACGGTGCGGACGCCGCCGACGGTCCGGACGTCGCCGGTGGTGCGGGTGGTGGGGGCGGTGCGCTCGCCCCGGGTGCGGCCGTGGACGCCGCCGGCGTGGCGACGGGCCGGACGGACGCACCGGTGTGGGCCGCACGGGCGAGGCGCTGCTCGTGCAGGATCTCGAGCGTGACCGCGCGTCGCAGGTCGATCGTCTCGACGGCTCGCCGGCTCAGCGACCACAGCCGTGCCCCGGCGTCGCCCGCGAGGTCGATCCCGCAGGCGTCGCAGACGCGTGAGGTCAGCAGGGCCGCGCAGGCGGGGCACCGCGACCGGTCGAGCAGCAGCGACCGGAGCGCGTGCGTCGGGTCGGGCGGCGGGGGTCCCGTCGGCCCCGAGGGCCCCGATGGCGCGGCCGAGGCCGGCCGCTGGGTCTCCGAGCGCTGGGGTTCCGGTGTGGTGGGCACGCTGCATCCTGGCATCGGTGACGCCTCTCACGTCGTGGGCGTCCACAGGGGTGGTCGGTTCGGGCGGATAGAGTTGGTCGGTCCCGCCCTCTCCCGAAGGAGCTCGTCCGTGCGCCGTGCCGTCGCCCTCGTGTGCGCGCTCGTCACGGTGCTCGTGCTCGGCGCGTGCGGCGAGGGGCTGTCTCCCGAGTTCAAGGACCCGGTCGCCGCGGCCCCCGCGACAGACTCGCCCGTCACGGTCACGGGCGCGGCCGACGTGCCGCCCGTGCTCGAGTACGAGGCGCCGCTCACGGTGACCCACGACCGGAGCCAGGTCGTGTGGCCCGGCGTGGGCGAGGTGCTGACGGACGGCGACCCGGTGCTGTTGAACATGTACGCCGAGGACGGCCGCAACCGCAAGATCGTGCAGGACACCTGGGTCGCGAGCCCGCGTCTGCTGCGCCTGGACCCGGCGGACGTCGGCGACCAGCTCTACGAGGCGCTGCTCGGGCAGCGGGTGGGCGCGCGCCTGCTCGTGGTGAGCACCGAGGAGGACACGTTGACCGAGGCCAGCGGGACGATGCCGCTGGTCCTCACGGTCGACGTGCTCCCGACGCGCGCGTCAGGAACGCCCGTGACGCTCGCCGAGGGCGAGCCGCAGGTGCGCACGGGCAAGGACGGGATCCCCACGGTGACGGTGCCCGAGGGCGACCCGCCGTCCGAGCTCGAGGTCCGCACCGTCGTCCGCGGCTCGGGGGCGCAGGTCGAGCCGGGGGACCTCGTGACGGTGCGCTACGTCGGGGTGAAGTGGTCCGACGGCGAGGAGTTCGACAGCAACTGGGAGTCCGGCAGCGTCCTGACGGCGCTGTTCGGGCTCGGCACGGTGGTCGACGGCTGGGAGCAGGGGCTGCTCGAGCACACCGCGGGAAGCCGTGTGCTGCTCGTGGTCCCGCCCGCGCTCGCCTACGGAGGGACCGACTCGCCGCTCGCCGACGAGACGCTCGTGTACGTCGTCGACATCCTGGACACGCGGTCGGCCGTGGCCGCGGACAACTCCTCGGGCGAGGGCACCTCGGCCGAGACGGAGGAAGGCTGAGCATGCCCGTATCGATCCGTGTGATCCCGTGCCTCGACGTCGACGCCGGTCGGGTGGTCAAGGGCGTCAACTTCGAGAACCTCCGCGACGCGGGCGACCCCGTCGAGCTCGCGTCGCGCTACGACGCCGAGGGTGCCGACGAGCTCACGTTCCTCGACGTCTCGGCGTCGTCGGGCAACCGTGAGACGACCTACGACGTGGTCCGGCGCACCGCCGAGCAGGTGTTCGTGCCCCTGACCGTCGGCGGCGGGGTGCGCAGCACCGACGACGTCGACCGGCTGCTGCGCGCGGGCGCCGACAAGGTCGGCGTCAACACGGCGGCGATCGCGCGTCCCGAGCTCGTCGCGGAGATCGCGGACCGGTTCGGCAGCCAGGTGCTCGTGCTGTCGGTCGACGCGCGCCGCGTCACGGGCGACACCCGCACGGAGTCCGGTTTCGAGGTCACCACGCACGGCGGACGGCGCGGCACGGGCATCGACGCGGTCGAGTGGGCTTCGCGGGCGGCGGCGCTGGGGGCGGGCGAGATCCTGCTCAACTCGATGGACGCCGACGGCACGACCTCCGGGTTCGACCTCGAGATGCTCGCGCGCGTGCGCGCCGAGGTCTCGGTCCCGCTCATCGCGAGCGGTGGCGCGGGCTCGCCCGCGCACTTCGTCGCGGCCGCCCGGGCGGGCGCCGACGCGGTGCTCGCCGCGAGCGTGTTTCACTTCGGCGCGATGACGATCGCGGAGGTCAAGGACGTCATGCGCGCCGAGGGCGTCGACGTGCGCTGAGCCTCAGCTCCCGGGGTAGGCGGCGCGGAACGCCGCGACGTCCGCGGGGTCGCCCGAGACCTGCACGTGGGCGCGCTCGCGACGCCCGAACGCGTGCAGCACGAGCTCGCCCGTGGCCCCGGTCACCTGGACCGTGCCCGCTTCACGTCGCGGGGGGCGGACGACGCGTGCGCCGTCCCCGGGGTCGACGAGCTCGACCCCGACCGGGCTGCGCCGGTAGGCGCGGCGGGCGAAGACCCGCAGCGGTCCGCGCAGGGCCCGCTCGACGTCGTCGGGCAGGTCGAGCGGGGCGACGTCCCCGGCACCGCGGCGCACGTCCTCGGTGTGGACGAAGAACTCGGCGACGTCCATGAGGTCGCCCGCCCACGCGTGCGGGCTGCGCCGGGACGGGGGCTGCGCCACCCGCGAGACGAGCGCGTCGTACGCGGGGCGGTCCCGCGCGTCGTCCGCCATCGACGCGAGCCGGCCGCCGACCAGGCGCCACGGTGCGTGCTCGCGCAGCACGAGGTGCGCGGCCAGGTGCCGGGCCTGCCACCCCTCGCACAACGTGGGCGCCTCGGGCGAGGCCTCCCGGAGGGTGTCGGCGAGACGGGCGCGGAGCATCGGGTGCCAGGGCATGCGCACATCCTGGCACGCCCCCGCTCGCTAGCATGCGGGCATGACCGCGTACCGGGAACGGACCGTCCGCGACGCCGACGGCGTCGACCTGCACACCTACACCTGGGACGCGGCCTCCCCGCGCGCCGTCGTGCACGTGGTGCACGGCGTGGGGGAGCACGCGCTGCGGTACGCGGAGCTCGCGCAGGTGCTGCGTGACGCGGGGTTCACGGTCGTCGCGGACGACCATCGGGGGCACGGCGCGACGGGGCTCGGGCACCGGGGCCTCGCGGAGCTCGGCGAGGGCCGCAACCACGCCGCGATCGCGGGGGTCGACGCGGTCGGGCGGGCGATCCGTGCCGAGCAGCCCGACGTGCCGCTCGTGCTGCTCGGGCACAGCTGGGGGTCGTTCATCGCCCAGCGGATCGTCGCGCGGTCGAGCGAGCGGTACGCGGGGCTCGTGCTCAGCGGGTCGTCGCTCGCGCTGCCGGGCCTGACCCGGTCGTCGGGCTTCAACCGGCGCTGGGCCGGGCCGGGCGCCACGGGGCTCGAGTGGCTGAGCCGTGACCCCGCGGTCTGGGAGAGGTTCGCGGCGGACCCGCTCACGTTCGACGTCGCGGTGACGCCGGCGTTCAGCTACCTCGAGTCCCTGCCGCTGTCGGGCCTGACCCCGCGGCGGCTCGCGCACGACCTGCCCGTGCTGGTCCAGGGCGGCGAGCTCGACCCGGTCGGCGGCGCGCGGGGCCTGCGGGCGCTCGCGTGGGCGTACCGGCGGTGGACCCGGCTGAGCGACGTGACGTGCCACGTGTACCCGGGGGCGCGCCACGAGGTCTACAACGAGACGAACGCGGACGAGGTGGTCGGTGACCTCGTGACGTGGCTCACCGCGCGCTTCTGACCTCGGCGGCAGGGGCTGTCGGTGCCGGGTGAGACGATGGGCTCACCGCCCCACGGATCGAGGTCACACCCATGTCCGACGCCTCCGCGAGCGCTCACGACGCGCCCCGCCGGACGACGTTCCGCACCCGCGACGGCTACGGGCTGAGCGGCTCGCGCACCCGCCGGGCGCTGCAGATCATGGGCCGGGGCATCCGGTCCGAGCCGCGCCTGTACACGCTCGCCATCGCGGCCTCGGCGCTGTTCGGCGCGCTCACGGTCGGCGTGAGCCGGGCCGTGGGCACGGTCACGGACGAGGTCGTCGTGCCCGCGATCGCCGGGGACGCCGCCGCACAGGGCCGGATCTGGCTCGCGGGCCTGGTCCTGGCCGGTGTCGCGCTGTCGCTCGCGGTGAGCGTCGCGGGCCGCCGGATCTTCGCGGGCATGGGCTTCGCCGCGCTCCAGGCAGGTCACCGCACGTCCGTGACCCGCCAGTACCTGCGCCTGCCGATGTCGTGGCACCGCGCGCACCCCACGGGCCAGCTCCTCGCGAACGCGAGCGCCGACGTCGAGGCTGCGACCGGCGTGTTCAACCCGCTGCCGTTCGCGCTCGGGGTCGTGGTCATGGTCGTCGTCGCCGCCGTGATGCTGCTCGCGACCGACGTGTGGCTCGCGCTCGCCGCGCTCGTCGTGATCCCGCTCGCGATCGCCGCGAACCTCGTGTTCCAGCGGTACATGTCGCCGGCCGCGACGCGCGCCCAGCAGCTGCGCGCCGACGTCGCCGACGTGGCGCACGAGAGCTTCGAGGGCGCGATGCTCGTCAAGTCCCTCGGCTCCGAGGACGCCGAGGAGCGCCGGTTCGCCGCCCGCGCGAACGAGCTGCGGGACGCGAACGTGCACGTGGGCACGGTGCGGGCCGTGTTCGACCCCGTGATCGAGCTGCTGCCCTCGCTCGGCACGCTGCTCGTGCTCGGCGTCGGTGCGGCACGCGTCGCCGCGGGTGCGATCGACACCGGCGACGTCGTGACCGCGGCCTACCTGCTGACCGTCATGGCGGTGCCCGTGCGCGCGTTCGGCTGGGTGCTCGGCGAGCTCCCGCGCGCCCTCGTGGGGTACGAGCGCATCACCGCGGTGCTCGACGCGCCGGTCGCGCTCGTGCCCGGCACGGGCTCGCTGCCGCCGGCCCGCGGGGGTGCGGCGCTGCGGCTCGCCGGAGTCGGCGTCGACGTGCCCTCGCACGGCGGCACCGCGACCCTGCTCGACGGCGTGGACCTCGACGTCGCGCCCGGGTCGACGGTGGCCGTGGTCGGCCCGACCGGCGCCGGCAAGACGACGCTCGTGTCGCTGCTCGCCCGGCTCTCGGACCCGACGCGCGGGTCGGTGCACCTCGACGGCGTCGACCTGCGCTCGCTCGCGCCCGAGGAGATCACCCGGACCGTCGCGTTCGTCGCGCAGAGCACGTTCGTGTTCGAGGACTCGATCCGCGCGAACGTCACGCTCGAGGACGTCGCGCGCGACGACCACGGCGACGTGCCCGACGCCGCGGTGTGGGCCGCGCTCGAGGCCGCGAAGGTCGCGGACGTCGTCCGCGCCCTGCCCGAGGGGCTCGACGCCCCGCTGGGGGAGCGCGGGGCGAACCTGTCGGGCGGTCAGCGGCAGCGCCTCGCGATCGCCCGCGCGCTCGTGCGCGGCCCGCGCGTGCTGGTGCTCGACGACGCGACGTCCGCGGTCGACCCGCGCGTCGAGCAGGAGGTCCTCACGGGCCTGGGCCGGTCGGACGGCGCGGACGTCGCGGACGCCCGCCCGACCGTCGTCATGGTCGCGTACCGCATGTCGAGCGTCGCGCTCGCCGACGTCGTCGTGCACGTCGACGCCGGGCGCGTGGTCGACGTCGGGACGCACACCGAGCTCCTCGCGCGCGACCCCGGGTACCGGGCGCTCGCGACCGCGTACGAGCGCGAGGCCGAACGGCGGGCCGACGACGCCGAGGCGCTGCAGGCGCAGGCGCTCGCAGGCGCCGCCGCGCCGGACGGCACGAGCACCAGCACCACCGAGAGCGAGGACGCCCGATGAGCGCGCACCACCGCATCGCCGTCGCGAGCGACCTCGGGGTGCTCGCGACCCTGCGCCGGGGCCTCGCCCTGTCGCCCGAGATGATCACGGGCATCTGGGTCACGCTGCTGCTCGCAGTCCTCGCGGCCGCGGGGCGCGTCGTGGTCCCCGTGACCGTCCAGCAGGCCGTCGACACGGGCATCTTGGCGGACGGCGGACCCGACGCGGCACGCGTCACGACGCTCGTGCTGGTCGCCGCGGTCATGATCGTGCTCGCCGGCACCTGCACCGCGCTCGTCAACGTCCGGCTGTTCCGCTCGACCGAGACCGGCCTCGCGAACCTGCGCACGCGCGCGTTCCGGCACGTGCACGACCTGTCGATGCTCACGCAGGGCACCGAGCGGCGCGGGGCCCTGGTCTCGCGCGTCACGAGCGACGTCGACACGATCTCGTTCTTCGTGCAGTGGGGCGGGATCATGCTCCTGGTCTCGGTGCTGCAGGTCGGCGTCGCGACGGTGCTCATGGCCGTGTACTCGTGGCAGCTCGCGATCGTCGTGTGGCTCGTGTTCGTGCCGCTGTTCTTCGTGCTGCGGCCCGCCCAGAAGCGCGTCAACCGTGCCTACGGCGCGCAGCGCGAGCGCGTCGGGGCGATGCTCGGCGCGATCTCGGAGTCGGTCGTGGGCGCCGAGACGATCCGCGCGTACGGCGCGCAGCGTCGCACCGCCCGCCGGGTCGACGTCGCGGTCGAGCGCACGCGCCGCGCCATGGTGCGCGCGCAGGCGCTCGTGTCGGTCGTGTTCTCCTCGGGGGTCCTCGTGGCGAACCTCGTGCTCGCGGTCGTCGTGGTCGTCGGCACGTATCTCGGGATCGCGGGCGAGATCACGGTCGGCCAGCTGCTGGCGTTCCTGTTCCTCGTGCAGTTGTTCACCGGTCCCGTGCAGATGGCCACCGAGATCCTCAACGAGCTGCAGAACGCGGTCGCGGGGTGGCGCCGCGTCATCGCGATCATCGACACGCCCGTGTCGGTCGTCGACGCGGGCGAGCGCGGCGTGCCGAGCCCCCGCGGCCCGGCGCACGTCGAGCTCGACGGCGTGCGCTTCGCGTACCCGGACGGCCCCGAGGTGCTGCACGGCGTCGACCTCGACCTGCCCGCGCGCGCCTCGGTCGCGGTCGTGGGGCGCACGGGCTCGGGCAAGACGACCATCGCGAAGCTCGTGACGCGGCTCATGGACCCGACCGCCGGGCGCGTGCTGCTCGACGGCACCGACGTGCGCGACGTCTCGCTCGCCCGGCTGCGCGAGCGCGTCGTGCTCGTGCCCCAGGAAGGGTTCCTGTTCGACGGCACGCTGCTCGACAACATGGTCTACGGCCTGCCTCCCGGGTTCGACGGGGACGCGCGCGCGGCCGCGGTCGACGCGGTCGACGTGCTCGGGCTGACCGACTGGGTCGCGGGGCTCGCGCGCGGCCTCGACAGCTCCGTGGGCCAGCGCGGCGAGGGTCTCTCGGCGGGCGAGCGCCAGCTCGTCGCGCTCGTGCGCGCCTACCTCGCGGGCGGTGACCTGCTCGTGCTCGACGAGGCGACCTCGGCCGTCGACCCCGCGACCGAGGTGCGCATCGCCCGCGCGCTCGACTCGCTGACCGCCGGTCGTACGACCATCACGATCGCGCACAGGATGTCGACGGCCGAGGCCGCGGACGTCGTCGTGGTCGTCGACGAGGGGCACGTCGTGGAGACCGGCCCGCACGACGAGCTCGTCGCCGCGGGCGGCGTCTACGCGCAGATGCACGACTCCTGGGTCGCGCAGACGCGGTAGGGGGCCGGGCATCCGCCGGGACCGGGCACCGGCGTCGGACCCCGAGCCCGGTGGACGCGTGCACGGGCCCGGCGCGGTCCGTGGCAGGATTCTCCGGTGGCCGAAAACACTGCACTCGACGCCGACGTCGCGGCGCGCCTCAAGCGCGACGCGGACGGTCTGGTCGCCGCGATCGTCCAGCAGCACGACACCGGAGAGGTGCTCATGCTCGGGTGGATGGACGACGAGGCGCTGCACCGCACCCTGACGACCGGACGCGTGACCTTCTGGTCGCGCTCGCGGCAGGAGTACTGGCGCAAGGGCGACACGTCGGGCCACGCGCAGTTCGTGAAGTCGGTCGCGCTCGACTGCGACGGCGACGCGCTGCTCGTGCGCGCCGACCAGGTCGGCGCAGCGTGCCACACGGGCACCCGCACGTGCTTCGAGGCCGGGGGAGACCTCGACGCCGCGGTGGGCGAGCGTCCCGCGGGCGGTGCCGCATGAGTGCCGCGACCGACGCCCGCGTCGACACGCTGCCCTGGGGCCGCACCTGGCCGACCGCTGAGGGCTTCGCGGCGCTCGCGGCCGACCGTCGCGTCGTGCCCGTGGTGCGTCGACTCCTGGCGGACGACGTCACGCCCGTGAGCCTCTACCGGACCCTCGCGCAGGGCCGGCCCGGGACGTTCCTCATGGAGTCGGCCGAGGTCGACGGGGGATGGGCCCGCTACTCGTTCGTGGGCGTGAACTCGCGCGCCACGCTCACGGTCGCCGACGGCTCGGCACGCTGGACGGGCGACGTCCCGGCCGGCGTCCCGACGTCGGGCGACGTGCTCGAGGTGCTCGAGCGCACGCTCGAGCTGCTGCACACCCCCGCGATCGAGGGCCTGCCACCGTTCACGGGCGGGCTCGCGGGCGCGCTCGGCTGGGACGTCGTGCGGCACTGGGAGCCGACGCTGCGCGGCGACGCGCCCGACGAGCTCGGGGTGCCCGAGGTCACGCTGTGCCTCGCGACCGACCTCGCGGTCGTCGACCACCGTGACGGCACGGTCTGGCTCGTGGCGAACGCGATCAACTTCGACGACACGGACGAGCGCGTCGACGAGGCGTGGGCCGACGCCGTGGCCCGCCTCGACGCGATGCAGGCCGCGCTCGTCGCGCCCGGCTCGCGCGGCGCCCTCACGGCGCAGGTCGACCCCGACGCGGTCGAGCCCGAGCTCGAGTTCCGCTCGACCCGCGAGGAGTTCGAGGCGAGCGTGCTCGCGGGCAAGGAGGCGATCCGCGACGGCGAGGTGTTCCAGGTCGTGCTCTCGCAGCGCCTCGACCTCGACTGCCCCGCCGCGCCGCTCGAGGTCTACCGTGCGCTGCGCACGATCAACCCGAGCCCGTACATGTACTACTTCCAGCTCCAGGACGCCGCGGGCCACGACTTCGCGGTCGTGGGGTCGAGCCCCGAGACGCTCGTCAAGGTGACGGACTCGCGCGTCGTGACGTTCCCCATCGCGGGCTCGCGCCCGCGTGGGGCGACGCCCGCGGAGGACGTCGCGCTGGGCGAGGAGCTGCTCGCCGACGCCAAGGAGCGGGCCGAGCACCTCATGCTCGTGGACCTCTCGCGCAACGACCTGGTCAAGGTCTGCGAGCCGACGTCGGTCGAGGTCGTCGAGTTCATGGCGACCAAGCGGTTCAGCCACATCATGCACCTGTGCTCGACGGTCGTCGGGCGCCTGCGCCCGGGCGCGACCGCGCTCGGCGCGTTCCGGGCGACGTTCCCCGCGGGCACGCTGTCGGGCGCGCCCAAGCCGCGCGCGATCGCCCTGATCGACGAGCTCGAGCCCGCCTCGCGCGGCATCTACGGCGGCACGGTCGGCTACTTCGACTTCGCGGGCGACATGGACATGGCGATCGCGATCCGCACCGCGCTGATCCGCGACGGCCGCGCGAGCGTCCAGGCGGGCGGCGGGATCGTCGCCGACTCGGTGCCCGCGCTCGAGTACGCCGAGTCGCGCAACAAGGCCGCCGCCGCGGTGCGCGCGGTCCAGCTCGCGGCCCGGTTGCGGGTGCTGCGGTGAGCGACGACCCGTGGCACGGCGAGCCCGCCGGGACCCCGGACGTCACGCCCGCCGACGCTCCCGGGGCCCCGCGGGTGCGGCGTCCGACGCGCCGCGACGCGCTGCTGTCCCTGCTGCTGCTCGGCGGGATCGCGCTGCTGCTCGCGGTGCCGACGTGGCTCACGTCGTCCGGGGCGACGGCGATCGACCCCGAGGTCGACGTCGTCGTGACCGGGACGGCCGCCGCGCCCGGCGTCGGTGCCGGCGCGCTGGTCCTCGTCGCGAGCGCCCTCGCGCTCGGGCTCGTCGGCCGGGTCGCCCGGTGGGTCGTGCTCGCGGTCGCCGCCGTCAGCGGCGTCGTGATCGGGGTCTCCGCGGCCGTCGTGGCGCTCGACCCGGTGCCCACGGCGACGTCTGCTGCCGCCGACGCGACGGGCGTGACCGACCTCACGGGGCCCGTCGACGTCGCGCCGTGGCCGTGGGGCGTCGTCGTGGTCGCGGTGCTGGTGCTGCTCGTCGTGGTGGCCGCGGCGCGCACGTCGGGCTCGTGGTCGCGCGGATCCGCGCGGCACGAACGGGGGGCGCAGACGGTCGCCGCACCCGCCGACGACCCGGCGGCGCTGTGGGACGCGCTCACGCACGAGGGAGACGACGACCCCGCGCCCGACGGACCCGAGGGCCCGGCCCGGTCCTGAGCGCCACGGGCGGGCACCCCGTTCGGTAGTCTTGGCGCAGTCATCTTCACGAAAGGCTCACACCATGGTTGGCACCACCCAGGAGACCGAGGTCTCGTACCTCCCGCCGCGCACGCCCCCCACGAACCACGGGCACACCGTCGCCGCGTGGGTCGCCATGATCGGCATCATCGTCGGCGCGCTCGTCGGCGCCGTCGCGTTCCTCGTCGCGGAGCCCTGGGTCTTCTGGGTCGGGATGGGCATCGTCGTCGTCGCGCTCGTCGTGGGCGGCGTCATGCGGCGCCTGGGCTACGGCCAGGCGGACGGCCACCGCAAGGACTGACGTGCGCGGGACGCGGACGCTCACCGAGAACGTCCGCGACCCCCTGCTCCTGGCGGGCGTCGTCGCCGCCGCGACCGTCGTCGTCGCGGTGGACGACCCGGGCGCGCGCCACTGGGTGACCTGCCCGTTCCTGTCTCTCACGGGGTGGAGCTGCCCCCTGTGCGGGTCTCTGCGCGCGACGCACGACCTCGCGCACCTCGACCTCGCCGCCGCCTGGGCGAGCAACCCGCTGTGGGTCGTGGCCGTCCCGGTCCTCGCCCTCGCGTGGCTCGGCTGGTTCCGGTCCAGGCTCCGCGCCGGGCGGACGGCGCCCCGCGGCGTCCGCCCACCGGGCTCGGGACCTGCAGGTGCGGGAGCGACCGGTGCACGTCCCCGCGGTGCGGGCGCCGTCCCGATGGTCGGCCCACGCGCCGACGACGCGACCCGGCGGCGGTCCACCGGGCGTTCGCACCTCGCGTCCGTGGCCGTCGTCGGGATCGTGCTCGCGTTCTGGGTGCTGCGCAACGTGCCCGCGCTGACGCCGTGGCTCGGCCCCTGACGCGAGCGGGCGACCGCCCCTGGGACGCGGGTGGCCCATCTCGCGAGATGGGCCGTGGTCCGGCGTCCCGCCGACCGCGCCTACGATGTGACCAGGACGGCAGCGCCCGCGCGCGACCGTCAGCGGCGCGCGCCGCCCGGGGGACAGGCACGAGCACGGGAGAGAAGCATCATGACGGTTCTTGACGAGATCATCGCCGGCGTGCGCGAGGACCTCGCGTCACGGCAGGCGACGACGTCCCTCGACGCGCTCAAGGAGCGCGCCGCCAAGGTCCCCGGGGCGCTCGAGGCGGTCAGCCGGCTCAAGCTCGACGACGCGATCGCCGTGATCGCGGAGGTCAAGCGGTCGAGCCCGTCGCGCGGAGCGCTCGCCGCGATCGCCGACCCGGCCGCGCTCGCCTCGGAGTACGAGAAGGGCGGCGCCGGCGCGATCTCGGTCCTGACCGAGCAGCGCCGGTTCAACGGCAGCCTCGCGGACCTCGACGCGGTGCGTGCGCGCGTGGACGTGCCCGTCCTGCGCAAGGACTTCGTGGTCACGCCCTACCAGGTCTGGGAGGCGCGGGCGCACGGCGCGGACATCGTCCTGCTGATCGTCGCCGCCCTCGAGCAGACCGTGCTGACGTCGCTCGTCGAGCGCGTCCACTCGCTCGGCATGACCGCGCTCGTCGAGGTGCACACCGTCGACGAGGTCAGCCGGGCCATCGACGCCGGGGCCCGCGTGATCGGCGTCAACGCCCGCGACCTCAAGACGCTCGACGTCGACCGCACGACGTTCGCCCGCTTGGCGCCCGCGATCCCCGACGAGATCGTCCGGATCGCGGAGTCGGGCGTGCGTGGCCCGCACGACGTCGTCGACTTTGCCCGCTCGGGCGCCGACGCGGTGCTCGTGGGCGAGGCGCTCGTGACGGACGACGCCCCGCGGGCCTCGGTCGCCGACCTCGTCGCGGCCGGTGCCCACCCGTCGTTGCGGGCGCTGCGGCACTGAGCCGAGACGTTCCGCCCTCAGACGTTCCGACCTCAGACGTTCCGACCCGAGACGACTGTCCCGAGACGATCGACCCGAGACGATTGACCCGACACGCACCGGCCCGCCGGGCGTGGACCGCCCGAGACCCCAGGAGGTCAGCCCCCGTGGCCGACGTCGCAGACTCCCTGCAGGACACGCAGGGTCCTTACTACGGTGACTTCGGTGGCCGGTTCGTGCCGGAGGCGCTCATCGCGGCGCTCGAGGAGCTCGAGGCCGAGTACCGCAGCGCGATCGTCGACCCGGCGTTCCTCGCCGAGCTCGAGCGGCTCCAGCGCGAGTACACGGGGCGTCCGAGCCCGCTGACCGAGGTGCCGCGCTTCGCGGAGCACGCGGGCGGCGTCCGCGTGCTGCTCAAGCGCGAGGACCTCAACCACACGGGCTCGCACAAGATCAACAACGTGCTGGGCCAGGCGCTGCTCGTCAAGCGCATGGGCAAGAAGCGCGTCATCGCCGAGACCGGCGCAGGGCAGCACGGTGTCGCGACCGCGACCGCCGCGGCCCTGCTCGACCTCGAGTGCGTCGTCTACATGGGCGAGGAGGACACGCAGCGCCAGGCCCTCAACGTCGCGCGCATGCGCCTGCTCGGCGCGACGGTCGTGCCCGTCACGATCGGCTCGCGCACGCTCAAGGACGCGATCAACGAGGCGCTGCGCGACTGGGTCGCGAACGTCGACGACACGCACTACCTGCTCGGCACCGTGACGGGCCCGCACCCGTTCCCCGAGATCGTGCGCGAGTTCCACAAGGTCATCGGCAACGAGGCGCGCGCGCAGGTGCTCGAGCGTGTGGGCCGCCTGCCCGACGTCGTCGCGGCGTGCGTGGGCGGCGGGTCGAACGCGCTCGGCATCTTCAACGCGTTCCTCGACGACGACGTGCGCCTCGTGGGCCTCGAGGCCGGGGGCGACGGCGTCGACACGGGGCGGCACTCCGCCCGGTTCAGCGGCGGCGCGCCAGGCGTGCTGCACGGCGCGAAGTCCTACCTGCTCCAGGACGACGACGGCCAGACGCTCCCGAGCCACTCGGTCTCCGCAGGCCTCGACTACCCGAGCGTGAGCCCGATCCACGCGTGGCTGCACGACTCGCACCGCGCCGAGTACCGGCCGGTCACCGACGACGAGGCCATGGAGGCGTTCCGCCTGCTGTGCCGCACCGAGGGGATCATCCCCGCGATCGAGTCGGCGCACGCGCTCGCGGGCGCGCTCGTGCTCGGGCGCGAGCTCGCGGCGCAGGGCCGCCAGGACGCCGTCGTGCTGGTCAACCTCTCGGGCCGCGGCGACAAGGACGTGGCGACCGCCGCCCGGTGGTTCGACCTCGTCGACGAGGAGGACATCGCGAAGGCCGCGACGACCGAGGGGAGCAGCCTGTGACCGCCACGACCGGCTTCGGCGAGGGGCGCACGGGCGCCCGGCTGGCCGAGCTGCGCGCCGAGGGGCGTGCCGCGCTCGTCGGGTACCTGCCCGTGGGCTTCCCCGACGTCGACCGCTCGATCGAGGCCGCGCTCGCGATGGTCGAGGCGGGGGCGGACGTCGTCGAGCTGGGTGTGCCGTACACCGACCCGGTCATGGACGGCCCCACGATCCAGCACGCGGTCGAGGCCGCGCTCGAGGCGGGCACCCGGGTCGCCGACGTGTTCCGGGTCGTGTCCGCGGTCGCTGCGACGGGCGTCCCGGTGCTCGTGATGACGTACTGGAACCCGGTGCTGCGCTACGGCGTCGACCGTTTCGCGGCGGACCTCGCCGCGGCCGGCGGCGCCGGGCTCATCACGCCCGACCTCATCCCCGACGAGGGTGCGGAGTGGCTCGCCGCGGCGGACGCGCACGGGCTCGACAAGGTCTTCCTCGTCGCCCCGTCGTCGACCGTGCCGCGCCTCGCGAGCACCGCGGCCGCCTCGCGCGGCTTCGTGTACGCGGCCTCGACCATGGGCGTCACGGGCGAGCGCACGCAGGTGGGCCCCCGGGCGGCCGAGCTGGTCGCGGCCACGCGCGAGGCGGGGGCCGGGCACGTGTGCGTGGGCCTCGGCGTCTCCACGGGCGAGCAGGCCGCGCAGGTCGCGCGCTTCGCGGACGGGGTGATCGTCGGCTCGGCGCTCGTGCGCCCGCTGTTGACCGACGCGCCCTGGGCCGAGCGGCTGACCGCGCTGCGCGCGGTCACGGCCGAGCTCGCGGCCGGCGTGCGCGGCGCCCGTGCGGAGGTCGGCGCGTGAACCACCTGCTGACTGTCCTGCCCGCGTCCATCCCGAGCCCCTCGCAGGGCGTGTGGCACCTCGGCCCGATCCCGATCCGCGCGTACGCGTTCGCGATCCTCGCGGGCATCGCCGTCGCGGTCTGGCTGACGTCCAAGCGCTGGGTCGCCCGCGGCGGCCAGGCCGAGGACGTGCTCGAGATCGCGTTCTGGGCGGTCCCGTTCGGGATCGTGGGCGGGCGGCTCTACCACGTCGTCACGACGCCGGACCCGTACTGGGGCGAGGGCGGCGACCCGTGGAAGGCGATCCGGATCTGGGACGGCGGGCTGGGGATCTGGGGCGCCGTCGCGCTCGGCGCGGTCGGTGCGTACATCGGGTGCCGACGGCTCGGCGTGAGCTTCCCCGGGTTTGCTGACGCGCTCGCTCCGGGCCTGCTGCTCGCGCAGGCGATCGGCCGGCTCGGCAACTGGTTCAACCAGGAGCTCTTCGGCGCACCGACGACAATGCCGTGGGGCCTCGAGATCGACTGGGACGTCGCCCGCACGACGTGCGAGAACGCCGGGATCACCTGCACGCCCGACACGCTGTTCCACCCGACGTTCCTGTACGAGATGCTCTGGAACATCGGTGCTGCCCTGCTCTTGATCTTCCTGGACCGCCGGTTCCGGCTGGGTCACGGTCGGGTATTCTGGCTCTACGTCGTGTTCTACACGCTCGGACGCGTGTGGATCGAGGCGCTCCGCATCGACACGGCGGAGGAGATCCTCGGTCTCCGGCTCAACGTCTGGACGTCCGTCCTGGTCGGCCTCGGTGCGTTGATAGCCTTCGTGATTGTCGGGCGCCGCCACCCCGGGCGCGAGGAGACAGTCGTGCTCGCTGCGAAGGAGCCTGAGACGGACGACGCCGCAGAGCCCGAACCGGGCGACTGAGACGTCGGCCGTCGAAACGTCGACGAAGACCGACCGGACCACGGTCCGGTCGCTTCGTCGTGTCCAGCGGGTCAAAGGCGCCCCATCATTTGGTACTAGTTCGTGTCCGAGCCCCCTCGGACACCTGTGAGGACGGTGTTGATGACCACGCCGCAGCATCGGACCAGCGCTCCCGGAGCGCAGGGTCTGTACGATCCTGCCGCCGAGCACGACGCATGTGGCGTCGCGTTCGTGGCCACGCTCCGCGGGACGCCGGGACGCGACATCGTCGACGCCGGCCTGACCGCGCTCCTGAACCTCGACCACCGCGGTGCGGTCGGCGCGGAGGAGAACAGCGGCGACGGCGCGGGCATCCTCACCCAGATCCCCGACGCGTTCCTGCGCGACGTGGTGGACGCCGACCTCCCGTCGGCCGGCCGCTACGCGATCGGCATGGCGTTCCTGCCGGGCGACACGGCCGAGGCCGACGCGCTCGCGCGTCGTGTCGAGGCCATCGCGACCGAGGAGAAGCTCGACGTCCTCGCGTGGCGCGACGTGCCCGTGACGGCCGACCTCGTCGGCCCGACCGCCCGTGCCACGATGCCGACGTTCCGCCAGCTCGTCGTCGCCGACCCGGCGCGCGAGCTCGAGGGCGTCGCGCTCGACCGCCGTGCCTACCGCCTGCGCAAGCGTGCCGAGAACGAGCTCGACCTGTTCTTCGCGTCGCTCTCCGCACGCACGATCACGTACAAGGGCATGCTCACCACGGCGCAGCTCGAGCCGTTCTTCCCGGACCTGTCCGACCCGCGCTACGCGTCCGAGCTCGCCCTCGTGCACTCGCGGTTCTCGACCAACACGTTCCCGTCGTGGCCGCTCGCGCAGCCGTTCCGCCTGATCGCGCACAACGGCGAGATCAACACGGTGCGTGGCAACCGCAACTGGATGGCGGCCCGCGAGGGCACGCTCGCGAGCGACGCGATCGGCGACCTCGCCCCGCTGCTGCCCGTGTGCTCCGAGGGGTCGAGCGACTCCGCGAGCTTCGACGAGGTGCTCGAGCTCCTGCACCTGTCGGGCCGCTCGCTGCCGCACTCGGTGCTCATGATGGTCCCCGAGGCGTGGGAGAACCACGCCGAGATGGACGCCGACCGCCGCGCCTTCTACGAGTACCACGCCGCGCTCATGGAGCCGTGGGACGGGCCTGCGAACCTCACGTTCACCGACGGCACGCTCATCGGTGCGGTCCTGGACCGCAACGGCCTGCGCCCCGGGCGGTACTGGGTCACCAAGGACGGCCTCGTCGTGCTCGCGAGCGAGGCGGGCGTGCTCGACCTCGACCCCGCGACGATCGTGCGCAAGGGCCGGCTCGAGCCGGGCCGCATGTTCCTCGTCGACACCGGCCAGGGCCGGATCGTCGAGGACGACGAGGTCAAGGGCCAGCTCGCCGCGCAGCGCCCCTACGCGCAGTGGGTCGCCGAGAACTCGGTCTACCTCGACCAGCTCCCCGAGCGCGAGCACGTGTCGCACTCGGCCGCCTCGGTGCACCGCCGCCAGCGCGCGTTCGGGTACACCGAGGAGGAGCTCAAGATCATCCTGAGCCCCATGGCGAACACGGGCGCCGAGCCGCTCGGCGCCATGGGCACGGACACGCCCATCGCGGTGCTGTCCAAGCGCCCGCGTCTGCTGTTCGACTACTTCACGCAGATGTTCGCGCAGGTCACCAACCCGCCGCTCGACGCGATCCGCGAGGAGCTCGTGACGTCGATCGGCGGCGCGATCGGCCCCGAGCCGAACCTGCTCGAGGACACCCCGGAGCACGCCCGCAAGCTCGTCGTGCCGTTCCCGGTGCTCGACAACGACCAGCTCGCGAAGATCGTGCGCGTGCACCGCGACCCGAAGCTCTACGGGATCTTCCGGTCGGTCACGATCCAGGGCCTGTACACCGCCTCGGGCGGGGGAGAGGCGTTGCTCGCACGGCTCCAGCAGATCTTCGCCGAGGTCGACGCGCACGTCGCCGCGGGCGCGAGCTTCATCGTGCTCTCGGACCGCGACTCGAACGCCGAGCTCGCGCCGATCCCGTCGCTGCTGCTCTCGAGCGCCGTGCACCACCACCTGCTGCGCCGTCACACGCGCACCCAGGTCTCGCTCATCGTCGAGGCGGGGGACGTGCGCGAGACGCACCACGTCGCGCTCCTCATCGGCTTCGGCGCTGCCGCGGTCAACCCGTACCTCGCGATGGAGACCGTCGAGGACCTCGCGGTGCGCGGCTACCTCGACGTGACCCCCGAGGTCGCGGTCAAGAACCTGATCAAGGCGCTCGGCAAGGGCGTGCTCAAGGTCATGTCGAAGATGGGCATCTCGACCATCTCGTCGTACCGCGGCGCGCAGGTCTTCGAGATCCTCGGACTCTCGCAGGACCTCGTCGACGACTACTTCACGGGCACGACGACCCGGCTGGGCGGCGTCGGCCTCGACGTGCTCGCGGCCGAGACCGCGGCCCGTCACACCGAGGCGTACCCGGCGTCCGGCAACCACCAGGCCCACCGCCGTCTGACCACGGGCGGCGAGTACCAGTGGCGTCGTGACGGGGAGGAGCACCTGTTCGACCCGGACACGGTGTTCCGCCTGCAGCACGCGACGCGCGAGCGCCGCTACGACATCTTCAAGCAGTACACGGACCGCGTGGACTCCCAGTCCGAGCGGCTCATGACGCTGCGCGGGCTGCTCGAGCTGCGCGGCGAGCGCGAGCCGATCAGCGTCGACGAGGTCGAGCCGGTCAGCGAGATCGTCAAGCGTTTCAACACGGGCGCGATGTCGTACGGCTCGATCTCGGCCGAGGCGCACGAGACGCTCGCGGTCGCGATGAACCGCCTCGGCGCGCGCTCCAACACGGGCGAGGGCGGCGAGGACCCCGAGCGCCTGTACGACCCGGAGCGACGCTCCAAGGTCAAGCAGATCGCCTCGGGCCGGTTCGGCGTCACGTCGGAGTACCTGACGAACGCCGACGACATCCAGATCAAGCTCGCCCAGGGCGCCAAGCCCGGCGAGGGCGGTCAGCTGCCGGGCCACAAGGTCTACCCGTGGGTCGCGCGCACGCGGCACTCGACGCCGGGCGTCGGCCTCATCTCGCCGCCGCCGCACCACGACATCTACTCGATCGAGGACCTCGCGCAGCTCATCCACGACGCGAAGAACGCCAACCCGTCGGCGCGCGTCCACGTCAAGCTCGTCTCCGAGTTCGGCGTCGGCACGGTCGCCACGGGCGTGTCCAAGGCGCACGCGGACGTCGTGCTGATCTCGGGCCACGACGGCGGCACGGGCGCGAGCCCGCTGACGTCGCTCAAGCACGCGGGCACGCCGTGGGAGATCGGCCTGGCCGAGACGCAGCAGACGCTCGTGCTCAACAACCTGCGCGACCGCATCGTCGTGCAGGTCGACGGGCAGATGAAGACCGGCCGCGACGTCGTCGTGGCGGCGCTCCTGGGTGCCGAGGAGTTCGGCTTCGCGACCGCCCCCATGGTCGTCGAGGGCTGCATCATGATGCGCGTGTGCCACCTCAACACGTGCCCCGTGGGTGTCGCGACGCAGGACCCGGAGCTGCGCAAGCGGTTCTCGGGCAAGCCTGAGTTCGTCGTGAACTTCTTCGAGTTCATCGCGCAGGAGGTGCGCGAGCACCTCGCCGCGTTGGGCTTCCGCACGATCGAGGAGGCCGTCGGCCAGGTCCAGAACCTCGACACGCGCAAGGCGGTCGCGCACTGGAAGGCGCAGGGTCTCGACCTCGCGCCGGTGCTCGAGCGTCCCGTGCCCGTCGAGGGCGCCTCGCTGCGCAACACCGGGGTCCAGGACCACGGTCTCGACAAGGCGCTCGACAACCAGCTCGTGGCGCTCGCGCAGGACGCGCTCGAGAACGGCACCCCGGTGCGCGTCGAGCTGCCCGTGCGCAACGTCAACCGGACCGTGGGCACCATGCTCGGTCACGAGGTCACGCGCCGGTACCGCGGCGAGGGCCTGCCCGACGACACGATCGACGTGACCCTCACGGGTTCCGCCGGCCAGTCGCTCGGCGCGTTCCTGCCGCGCGGCATCACGCTGCGCCTGTTCGGCGACGCGAACGACTACGTCGGCAAGGGCCTCTCGGGCGGCCGGATCGTCGTCCGCCCGGACCGCGCCTCGGTGCTCGCGGGCTCGAACGACGTCATCGCGGGCAACGTGATCGGCTACGGCGCGACCTCGGGGGAGATCTTCCTGCGCGGTCTCGTCGGCGAGCGCTTCGCGGTGCGCAACTCGGGCGCGACGCTCGTCGTCGAGGGCGTCGGGGACCACGGCTGCGAGTACATGACCGGCGGGACCGTGCTCGTGCTCGGCCGCACCGGGCGCAACTTCGGCGCGGGCATGTCGGGCGGTACCGCCTACGTGCTCGACCTGCGGGACAAGGCCCTCAACACGGGGGCCGTCGCGAACGGCGAGCTGCTCGTGACCCCGCTCGACGACGCGGACGCCGACGTCGTCGAGACGCTGCTGCGCAAGCACCTCGACGAGACGGGGTCGCCGCTCGCGGCCCAGCTCCTGGAGGACCCCGCAGCGACCCGTGCCCGACTCACCAAGGTCCTGCCGGCGGAGTACGCCCGCGTGCGTGCCGCGCTCGCGCAGGCCGCGACCGACGGTGTCGACCTCGAGGCGCCCGGCGCCTGGGAGAACATCTTGGAGGTGGCCCGTGGCTGACCCCCGCGGATTCCTGAAGACCCGGGAGCGCGAGCTCCCGACCAACCGACCCGTCGAGGTGCGACTGCAGGACTGGCGCGACGTCCACGAGCACCGGGTCGAGGGCCAGCCGTTCCTGAAGAACCAGGCGGGGCGCTGCATGGACTGCGGCATCCCGTTCTGCCACCAGGGCTGCCCGCTCGGGAACCTGATCCCCGAGTGGAACGACCTCGTGCGCCAGGACCAGTGGGCCGACGCGATCGAGCGCCTGCACGCGACCAACAACTTCCCGGAGTTCACGGGTCGCGTGTGCCCGGCACCGTGCGAGTCGAGCTGCGTGCTCGGCATCAACCAGCCGGCCGTGACGATCAAGAACATCGAGGTCTCGATCATCGACGAGGCGTTCGAGCGCGGTCTCGTGACGCCCGTGATCCCGCAGCGGCTCACCGGCAAGACGGTCGCGGTCGTGGGCTCGGGCCCCGCGGGCCTCGCTGCGGCGCAGCAGCTCACGCGCGCCGGCCACACGGTCGTCGTCTACGAGCGTGACGCCGCGATCGGCGGGCTCCTGCGGTTCGGCATCCCGGACTTCAAGCTCGAGAAGCTGCACATCGACCGTCGCCTCGAGCAGATGACGGCCGAGGGCACGCGGTTCCGCCCGGGCGTGGAGATCGGCAAGGACATCACCTGGGACGTGCTGCGCAGCCGCTTCGACGCGGTCGTGCTCGCGACCGGTGCGACGGTCCCGCGCCCGCTCGCGGTGCCCGGCGCCGACCTCGACGGCATCCACTTCGCGATGGAGTTCCTGCACCAGGCGAACACCGTGGTCGCGGGCGGCGAGGTCGCCGACCAGATCGTCGCGACCGGCAAGCACGTCGTCATCATCGGTGGCGGCGACACGGGCTCCGACTGCCTCGGCACGTCGCTGCGCCAGGGCGCCGCGAGCGTCACGACGCTCGCCATCGGCAAGAAGCCGCCGCTTGAGCGCGCCGCGCACCAGCCCTGGCCTACCGACCCGATCCTGTTCGAGGTGTCGAGCTCGCACGAGGAGGGCGGCGAGCGCGCCTACCTGGCCTCGACCGTCGAGTTCGTCGCCGGGCCGGACGGCGCGGTGCGCGCGCTGCGCGTCGCCGAGACCGAGTACCTGCCGGACGGCCGCCGCGTGCCCAAGGAGGGCACCGAGCGTGAGATCCCGGCCGACCTCGTGCTCGTCGCGATGGGCTTCACGGGCCCCGAGACCGAGACGCTGACGGCGCAGGACGGCGTCGAGCTCACGGCCCGCGGGCTCGTGGCGCGCGACGACGACTTCGCCGGGTCGCACCCGGGGCTGTTCGTCGCCGGGGACGCCGGCCGCGGCCAGTCGCTCATCGTGTGGGCGATCGCCGAGGGTCGGGCTGCTGCCGCGGCGGTGGACGCGTACCTTCAAGGGGAGACGGAGCTGCCGGCGCCGGTCGCGGCCAGCACCGTGTCCTTGCGACCCTGAGACCTGGCCCGGCGCGTGCGCCGGGCTGCCAGAGCGCGCGCCGTCCCGCGGCGTGCGCGGCCCGCGTGCCGGGCCTGAGAGAAGTGACGAGGCTGGAGACATGCGCAGAGCTAACATCGTTTGCACCATCGGACCCGCGACCGCATCGCGCGAGCAGATGCAGCGCCTGGTGGACGCCGGGATGGACGTCGCCCGGATCAACCGGAGCCACGGCGACGTCGCCGAGCACGAGGCGGTCTACCGCAACGTGCGCGCCGCGGCGGAGCAGGCGGGGCGCAACGTCGCCGTCCTCGTGGACCTGCAGGGCCCGAAGATCCGGCTCGGCCGGTTCGACGGCGACCAGAAGCACCACCTCGCGGTCGGTGACGTGTTCACCATCACGACCGACGACGTCGTGGGCACCAAGGAGCGCGTCTCGACGACGCACAAGGGCCTGCCGGGCGACGCGCGCGTCGGCGACCCGATCCTGATCGACGACGGCAAGGTCACGGTCCGCGTGACCGCGGTCGAGGGCAACGACGTCACGACGGTCGTCGAGGTCCCCGGTCCGGTGTCGAACAACAAGGGTCTGAACCTCCCGGGCGTCGCGGTCTCCGTGCCCGCGCTCTCGGACAAGGACCAGGAGGACCTGCGCTGGGGCCTCAAGATCGGCGCCGACTTCATCGCGCTGTCGTTCGTCCGCGACGCGGCCGACTACGACGACGTGCGCCGCATCATGGAGGAGGAGGGGCGCGTCGTCCCCGTCATCGCCAAGGTCGAGAAGCCGCAGGCGGTCGACAACCTCGCCGAGATCGTCGAGGCGTTCGACGGCATCATGGTCGCCCGTGGCGACCTGGGCGTCGAGCTCCCGCTCGAGCAGGTCCCGCTCGTGCAGAAGCGCGCGATCGAGCTCGCTCGTCGTGCCGCCAAGCCCGTGATCGTGGCGACGCAGGTGCTCGAGTCGATGACCACGTCGCCGCGCCCGACGCGCGCCGAGGCCTCGGACTGCGCCAACGCGATCCTCGACGGCGCGGACGCCGTCATGCTCTCGGGCGAGACCTCGGTCGGTGACTTCCCGATCGAGACCGTCGAGACCATGGCGCGCATCATCGAGAGCACCGAGCAGCACGGGCGCGAGCGCATCGCGCCGCTCGGCTCGACCCCGCACACGCGCGGTGGCGCGATCACGCGCGCCGCGGCCGAGGTCGGCGAGATCCTGGGCGTCAAGTACCTCGTGACGTTCACGCAGTCGGGCGACTCGGCCCGTCGCATGTCGCGTCTGCGCTCGTCGCTGCCGCTGCTGGCCTTCACCCCGAACGAGTCGGTGCGCAACACGCTCGCGCTGACGTGGGGCACGGACGCCTACGAGGTGCCCGAGGTCGACAGCACGGACGCGATGGTGAGCCAGGTCGACACGATGCTGCAGGCGAACGGCCTCGCCGAGGTCGGCGACCTCGTGGTCGTCGTCTCGGGCGCCCCGGTCGGCGTCTCGGGCACGACGAACTCGATCCTCGTGCACAAGATCGGCACGAGCGCGACCGTCTGACCCCCGGGGTCTTCCCCGACGACGACGCGAGCCCCCGGACCTGTGGTCCGGGGGCTCGCGTCGTGCAGGGACGTCGTGCTGGGACCGCCGGGTCGTGCTGGGACCGTCCTGCCGGGACCGCTGCGTCGTGCGAACCGCGTGCGTCGTGCTGAGCGCGTGGGTCGCGCTGCCGGGCTTCCGGGTGGTGCCGGGAGGGCGTGCGTCGTGGCGGACGCCGGCGGGCGGGCCGGTCCGTACGGCTCAGCCCGCCCGAATCAGCCCGCCCGGATCAGCCCGCGCGGTTCAGCTCTCGGTGCCGCTCGTGACGTCGTCGGCGGGCAGCGCGACGAGCCCGGCGGCGGCCTCGACCACGGCCCGCAGGCCCGCGACGGTCACCTCGAGGGGGAGGCCGCCCGCGTCGTCCGCGGGGACGTGCACGAACCCCGAGCGTACGGTCGAGGGCGTCGCGTGCTGGAGCGCGTAGAACAGCGCGTTGCACACGTACGTGCCGGCCGTGGTCGACGCGCGCGCGGGCACGCCACGTTCGCGCAGCAGCGCGAGCGTGCCGCGCACCGGCAGGTCGGTCCACAGGCCCACGGGGCCGCCGTCGACCACGGGCTCCTCGCGCGGCGACGCACCCGCGTTGTCGGGGATGCGCGCGTCGGCGAGGTTGATCGCGACGCGCTCGACGCGCAGGTGCTGCGTCCCGCCGGCGAGCCCGGCGGCGACGACGACGCGCGGGGAGTGCTCCTCGATCGCGGCGCGCAGCGCAGGCCACGCACCGTCGAAGGTCACCGGCAGGCGCACCGCGTGCAGCTCCTCGGCGTGACCCAGCGCGGGCCAGGACGCGGCCAGCGCGCGGGCGGCGTCCCAGGACGGGTTGGTCGCGGCGTCGTCGAACGGCTCGAAGCCGCTGACCAGGATCGTCACGGCGCGCTCGTTGTCATGTTCGGGCGCACGGTCGCGCTGCTACCGAAGACGGTCGCGGCGTTCAGCGCCCGACCTTGCGGTTGCCGCGCCCGACGAGCACGAGCGTGATCCCGACGACGAGGGCGACGATGCCGAGCGTGGTCAGGATTCCGGCGCCCGCTGCAGAACCCAGGATCACGAGCACGACACCAGCGATGAGCAGGACGAGCCAGAGGGCCATGGTGTTCCTTCCGTCGGGGCGAGCGCCGGATGCGGCGCGCCGTCACGCTACCAGCGTGGCGGTTCCCCGCACGTCCGCGCGGCGGCGCTAGCGTGCGACGGTGATCACGACCGAGCGCCGCGGGCTGCGGGCACGCACGGGGGTCGCCGTGCGGGCGATGGCCCAGCGGCACCCGCACGACGACTGGCTCGCCGCGTCTGTCGAGGGGCGCGTGTACCTGCGCACCTACCTGTACCTGCGTCTGACGATCGGCGTCGTCGGTCTGCTGCTGCCCGTGGTGCTCGTCCTGGGCGAGCTGCTGTGGCGCGAGCCCGGCGACCCCCTCGTGCGCGGCTCGCTCAGCGCGTACTACCACTCGGGCATGCGCGACTGGTTCGTGGGGTCGCTCCTGGTCGTCGCGGCATTCCTCGTCGCGTACCTGTGGAGCTTCCGCGACTGGGACAGCCGGATCAGCACGGCCGCCGGGATCCTGGCGGTCATCGTCGCGTTCTGCCCCACGAGCGGCGGCCCGCTCACGCCCGTGCAGCAGGCGCTGGGCGAGCAGGCGCTCGCACGCGTGCACATCGTCGCGGCGGCGGTGTTCATCGTGCTGCTGGGCGTGCTCAGCGCGCTCTACGGCTGGCGTGCCGGACGCCGCCCGGCGACCGTCCCCGGCCGCAGCCCCGCGTTCTGGCGAGCCCTGCACTGGTCGGCCGCCGGGGTCATCGCGGCCGCGGTGCTCGGGGTCGCGGTCGTGCGGCTGCTCCAGGCCACGGGGGTGCTCGGTGCGTTCGAGCGCGACCGCGTGCTGCTGGTCGCCGAGTGGGCGGCCGTGTGGGCGTTCTCCGTGTCGTGGCTCGCCAAGGGGTGGGACTCGGACCGGCTCCTGCGTCGTCGTACGGCGTGAACACAGCGTGAGCACGGGATGCGAACGGCGTGAGAACCGCGGGGTGGTGCGGAACACAGGCCTCAGGTTCGCGACGGACCCGCGGAAGGCGGAAGATGGACGCTGGGTCCGTGGGCCTGCGCAGCGAACGACGAGACGATGGGTCCAGGACTTGAACGGCAACGCAACGATGGTGCACCAGAACGTCGCCCTGCTGGCGCTCGCGACGACGCTCCCGGACGACGTCACGACGTCGGACGAGATCGACGAGCGTCTCGGCGAGACGCTCCGGCGGCTGCGCGTCCCGCGCCGCATGCTGCAGCGGGTCGCAGGGGTGCACGAGCGCCGCCGCTGGGCGAAGGACCAGTCGTTCGTCTCGGCCGCCGTCGCGGCGGGGGAGAAGGCGCTCGCCGAGGCCGGCGTCGCGCCGTCCGAGGTCGGGCTGATCATCAACACCTCGGTCACCCGGCCGCACCTCGAGCCCTCGGTGGCGGTCCGCATGCACGACGGGCTGGGCCTGCCGTCGTCGGCCATGAACTTCGACATCGCGAACGCGTGCCTGGGCTTCGTCAACGGCATGACGGTCGCGGCGAGCATGATCGACGCCGGGCAGATCCGCTACGCGATCGTGATCGACGGCGAGGACGCCGACGAGATGCAGGACCGCACGATCGAGCGGCTCTCGCGCCCCACGACCACGCGCGAGGACTTCATGAACGAGTTCGCGAGCCTCACGCTCGGCTCGGGCGCCGCCGCGGTCGTGCTCGGCCCGGCGGACGCGCACCCCGTGGGGCACCGGATCCTGGGCGGGGTCACGCGCGCCGCGACCCAGTTCCACGAGGTCTGCGTCGGCTCGGTCGACGGCATGATCACCGACACCAAGGCGCTGCTCAAGGGCGGCATGGAGCTCGTCGTCGCCGCCTGGAAGGACGCGCGCGAGCACTTCAGCTGGAGCTCCATGGACCGGTACATCCTGCACCAGGTCTCGGACGTGCACACCGACGCGATCGTCAAGGCCGCGCGCCTCGACCGCTCCAAGGTGCCGCTCACGTACCCGCGCCACGGCAACGTCGGCCCCGCCTCGATCCCGATCACGCTCGCCGAGCAGGCGCCGTCGCTCGCGCCGGGCGACCGGGTGCTGCTCATGGGCGTCGGCTCCGGCCTCAACACGTCGATGATGGAGATCGCCTGGTGAACCGCGCCCTCCCGGGCGCCGCGCGGCACGTCGCGGCGGCCTACCTCCCGCCTGCCCTGCCCGGTCTCGACCCGGCCTGGTCCCGGCTCGTGGAGGCGGACGACGCAGCCGGCGTCACCCGCACGTGGCACGTCCTGGACACCGGGCCCGCGCTCGCCGCGGCCGGCGTCGCGCCGCGGGGGACCGTGGTCTGCGTGCACGGCAACCCCACCTGGTCGTACCTGTGGCGCCGCCTGCTCGACGCCGCGACCGACCGGGCGCTCGCGGGCGGCCCGGCCTGGCGCGTGGTCGCGGTCGACCAGCTCGACATGGGCTTCTCCGACCGTACGGGCGCCCCGCGCGGGCTCGCCGAGCGCATCAGCGACCTCGACGCCGTGCTGGGCGCGCTCGCGCTCGACGGGCCCGCCGTGACGCTCGGCCACGACTGGGGTGGCGTCGTCTCGCTCGGGTGGGCCGTCGAGCACGCCGACCGGCTCGCGGCCGTCGCGACGCTCAACACGGCCGTGCACCCCGGCCCGAGTGAGGGCCGCGACCACGTGCCCGCGCCGCTGCGGCTCGCGCTCGCGCCGGGCGTGCTCGGTGCGGGCACGGTCACGACCGGCGCGTTCCTCGAGACCACGCTCGCGCTCGCGCACCCGCCGCTCGCGCCCGAGGTCAAGGACGCGTTCCGTGCGCCCTACCGCACCGCCACGGAGCGCGGCGGGATCGGGGCGTTCGTCGCCGACATCCCCGTGCCCGCGACCCACCAGAGCCGTGACGTGCTCGAGCGCGTCGCCGACGGGCTCCGCGCGCTCGAGGTGCCCGCGCTCGCGCTGTGGGGGCCGCGCGACCCCGTGTTCTCGGACCGCTACCTCGACGACCTCGGCGAGCGACTGCCGCACCTCGACGTGCACCGCTTCGAGGGCGCCGGGCACCTGGTGGCCGAGGACGTCGACTACGCGTCCGCGGTGCTCGACTGGCTCGAGGTGGTCCTCGAGCCGGCGGCCGACGCAGCCCCTGAGGCCGGCGACGCGGACGCCGTCCAGCCCCTGTGGCACCACCTCGACGCCCGCCGCGACGACGCGGACGTCGCGCTCGTCGAGATGGCGCCCCCCGGCGGCGCCGGCCCCCGCTCGGTGAGCTGGCGCCTGCTCACGCGTCGGGTCGACGAGATCGCGCGCGGCCTCGTCGACCTCGGCGTGCGCCCGGGCGACCGTGTCTCGCTGCTCGTTCCCCCCGGGGCCGACCTGACCGCCGTCCTGTACGCGTGCCTGCGCGTCGGCGCGGTCGTCGTCGTCGCGGACGCCGGGCTCGGTCTGCGCGGCCTCACGCGGGCCGTGCGCGGGGCTCGGCCGGCCTTCGTGATCGGCGCGCGGCCCGGCCTCGCCGCGGCGCGCGCGCTCGGCTGGCCCGGGGTGCGCGTGTCGACGACCGACCTGCCCGGACCGCTCGCACGCACGCTCGGGGTGCGGGCCTCGCTCGCGGACCTCGCCGAGCGCGGCGCGCTGCTCGCCGACCGCGCCGACGCCCTCGCGCACGTCCCGGCCGCCGACGACGTCGCCGCGGTGCTGTTCACGTCGGGCTCGACCGGCCCCGCCAAGGGCGTGGTCTACACGCACCGCCAGATCGCCGCGGTCCGTGACGCCCTGGCCGCGCAGTACGGCGTCGGCCCCGGCGCGTCGCTCGTCGCGGGCTTCGCGCCCTTCGCGCTGCTCGGCCCCGCGCTCGGCACGCGGTCGGTCACCCCGGACATGGACGTCACGGCCCCGCGCACGCTGACCGCCCGCGCGCTCGCGGCCGCGGTCGGTGCGGCCGACGCGACCGTCGTGTTCCTCTCGCCCGCCGCGATCGCGAACGTCGTCGCGACGTCCGACGCGCTCGACCCCGCCGACCACCGGGCTCTCGCCGGCGTCGAGACGTTCCTGTCGGCCGGCGCGCCGGTCTCGCCCGCGCTGCTCGCGCGCGTCGAGTCGCTCATGCCCGGTGCGCTCGCGCACACCCCGTACGGCATGACCGAGTCGCTCCTGGTCACCGACGTGACCGGGCCCGAGATCCGCGCGGCAGCGGCCGACCCCGCCCGCGGTCCCGGCGTGTGCGTGGGCCGCCCCGTGCGCTCCGCGCTCGTACGGATCAGCGCGCTCGACGCGACCGGCGCGGCCGTCGGCGAGCCGAGCGACGCCCCCGGCACGACCGGCGAGGTGCTCGTCGCCGCGCCGCACGTCAAGGACCACTACGACCGCCTGTGGCTCACCGAGCACGCGAGCCGCCGCGGACGCACGCCCACGAGCCCGCGCTGGCACCGCACGGGCGACGTCGGCCACCTCGACGCGCAGGGACACCTGTGGATCGAGGGACGCCTCGCGCACGTCGTGGTCACCGCGACCGGGGTCGTGACCCCGGTCGGCCCCGAGCAGGCCCTCGAGGCCTCGGACGCCGTGGCCCGGGCCGCCGTCGTCGGCGTCGGCCCGCGCGGGGCGCAGCAGCTCGTCGCGGTGCTCGAGCCCGTCGACCCGCCCCGTCGCCCGGCGCTCGCGGACGACGTCCTGGCGACCGACGCCCGCTCACGCACCCCCGTCCCGCTCGCGGCCGTGCTCGTGGTGCCCGACCTCCCGACCGACGTCCGGCACAACTCGAAGGTCGACCGCGCACGCCTGGCCACCTGGGCGGACGCCGTCCTGGCCGGTGGGCGGATGGTCGCACCGTGAGCGCGCACCGGGTGCTCGTCACGGGCGCGAGCGGGTTCCTCGGCCGGGCCGTCGCTACCGCCCTGGTCGCGGCCGGGCACGACGTGCGCACGCTCCAGCGGCGCCCCTCGGGCGTCGAGGGCGTGCAGGACGTGCTCGGCACGGTCACCGACCCCGCGACGGTCGCCTCCGCGCTGGACGGCCGTGACGCCGTCGTGCACCTCGCCGCGAAGGTCAGCCTCGCGGGCGACCCGGCCGACTTCGAACGCGTCAACGTGGGCGGCACCGCGACCCTGCTCGACGCCGCGCGCGCCGCGGGCGTCGAACGGTTCGTGCAGGTCTCCTCGCCGTCGGTCGCCCACCTGGGCACCGCGATCGTGGGCGCCGACGCCGACCCCGCCGACCCCGTCCACGCGCGCGGCGACTACGCCCGCACCAAGGCCGCCGCCGAGCTGCTCGCGCTGCGTGCCGACTCGGACCGGATGCGGGTCGTCGCCGTGCGTCCGCACCTCGTGTGGGGGCCGGGGGACACCCAGCTCGTCGAGCGCGTGGTCGAGCGTGCGCGGGCCGGACGGCTGCCCGTGCTCGGGCACGGGGCGGCGCTCGTCGACTCGACGTACGTCGACAACGCGGCGTCCGCGATCGTCGCGGCGCTCGCCGCGGTCGACCGTGTGCACGGCAACGCCTACGTGGTGACCAACGGCGAACCCCGCCCCGTCGGGGAGCTCATCGCCGGGATCTGCCGGGCCTCCGGCGTCCGGCCCCCCGCGTGGAGCGTGCCCGCGGGCCTCGCCCGCGCGGCCGGCGGGGTCGTCGAGGCCGTGTGGCGCGTGCGGCCCGGAGCGGACGAGCCCCCCATGACCCGGTTCCTCGCCGAGCAGCTCTCGACAGCGCACTGGTTCGACCAGCGCCGCACGCGCGCCGACCTGCGCTGGGAACCCGCCGTCACGATCGACGAGGGCCTCGCGCGGCTGGCGCCGCCACGCGCCTGACCGTGCCCCTGCCTGCGACCACCCGCCTGCGACCGACTGCCACCCTCAGGAGAACCAGATGCCCCAGGACGACGCCACCTTCGAGGAGGCGACCGAGCTCGTCGTCGACTACCGCTACGTCGAGGACGCCGAGACGGCGCTCCTCGAGCCCGGGGAGGTGCGCAGCGACGAGCCCGACGAGCCCGGCTGGGAGTTCACCGTCCGGCTGCGCGACGTCGTGCGGTCGCGAGGCGCGACTCTCAACGCGGGCGACTGGACGCAGGTCGTCACCGGCGTGATCCCCGCTGACCTCGACGAGACCGTCGCCGTGGTCATCGAGATCCTGCGCGAGCACATGCCCACGCTGATCCCCGTCGCGGTGCACACGGTCGACGGCTCGGTCGAGGAGTTCGAGGCGGAGTTCGACGACGCGTTCGACCTCGCGGTCGGGGCGCCCGAGCTCGCCTGACGACACCGCTGTCGGACGCTCCGGCGTCTCACGGTCGAGCTGGCGAGGCGTTCACCGTGCCGCGACGGCCGCCCGGCCGGGGTGCAGGACCAGAGTGACGAACCCGAGTCCGCCGCGGTACCCGCGGAGCCATCCGTCGCGGTGCGCCTCGACGGCGGCAAGCACCTCACCGGCCTCCGGGTGGTCGGGGTTCTCGACCGCCCACCGCGCGGGCGCCCCGGTCCACGACCACTCGTAGTCGTCCCACTCCTCCTGGGTGCTGACGTGCCCGTACACGGTCACCCACCCGTGCCGCGTGACGAGGTCGACGGTGTCGGGCAGGGTGAGGTACTCGTCCGGCGAGGCCCCGCCGAGACCCTCGAGGACCGCTGCCGTCGGGGGAACGGGCCAGAAGCAGTCGCCGAGCAGGAGGAGCCCGTCGGCGGCGAGGTGCCCACGCGCGGCCTCGAGCGTGGGCTCGAGGCCCCCGTAGGCGTACGCGGCGCCCACGCTGAGCACCGCGTCGAACGGCGCGTCGGCCATGAACCGGCGGACGTCGCCCTGCACCAGCGTCAGGCGGTCCGCCAGGCCGACGAGGGCAGCCTCGCGCATGGTCTTCTCGAACCCGACGTCGGACGTGTCCACCCCGACGGCGGTGAGACCCGGGTCGTGGCGCAACGCTCGCAACAGCCAGGTGCCGTCGCCGCACCCGAGGTCGAGGACACGTCGCCGGCCGCGTGTCGTCCGGGTCAGCATGTCGTCGACGCGTGCGTCGCTCAACGGTGCCGCGATCGGGTGCTCGGAGTGTGCGAGGCGCACGAGCGTGCGTCGTCCCATCGTCAGGACCTCCCGTCGCCAGCGTCGAGAACGCATGCGCGGCCGGACCAGCCCGCGTCGGCCACGACCTGCTGAGGTGCCCCGAGTGGGATTCGAACCCACACTGGATCGGGTTTGAGCCGATTGCCTCTGCCGGTTGGGCTATCGGGGCGCGGGCCTATCGAACCACAACCGCCGGGTGAAGCCAGCATCACACCGGCTCCGTGCAGGAGATTCTCAGCCTGTCCGCTTACGATGTGGGCGTGAGTGACGACAACGCGAGTGCACAGACGCCCGAGCCCCTGGACCTTCCGCCGCTGGTCGAGTCGCAGGACGCCGCACCCGCGGCCCCGGCCCGTCCCGTGCGGACCGCCGTGGTCGCCGAGGACGAGGCCCTGATCCGGATGGACGTCGTCGAGACGCTCCGTGACGCGGGCTTCGACGTGGTCGGCGAGGCGGGCGACGGCGAGACCGCGGTGCGCCTGGCGACCGAGCTCAAGCCCGACGTCGTCGTCATGGACGTCAAGATGCCCGAGCTCGACGGGATCTCCGCCGCGGAGCGCATCGGCAAGGCGCACGTCGCGCCCGTCGTCCTGCTCACCGCGTTCTCGCAGACCGAGCTCGTCGAGCGTGCGCGTGACGCGGGCGCCATGGCGTACGTCGTCAAGCCGTTCACTCCCGCCGACCTGCTGCCCGCGGTCGAGATCGCGATCTCGCGCTACTCGCAGATCGCGGCGCTCGAGTCCGAGGTCGCCGACCTTGCCGAGCGGTTCGAGACGCGCAAGCGCGTCGACCGGGCCAAGGGTCTGCTCATGACGAAGATGGGCCTGACGGAGCCCGAGTCGTTCCGCTGGATCCAGAAGACCTCGATGGACCGTCGCCTGACGATGCGCGAGGTCGCGGACGCCGTGATCGACCAGGTCGGCGGCGCGGCCTGATCCCAGGCCGGCCGATGCCGGTCGCGTCGTCGTCCACCGGGTGACGACGCTCCCTGGTGCGGGACACCCCGACAGGACTATGGTTCTGGTCGGTCGTCCATGTCGAGCAGGGCGACGGCACGACCCGTGTCGACGAGCCCGAGGAGGTACTCCGTGCGAACAGGTGCTCAGGTGCGGCGCGCCGAGGTCGACGACCTCTCCGCGCTGATCCCGATCTGCCTCGAGGCGCGCGCCGAGTCCGGTGCGGGGATCCAGCTCAGCACCGCGGAGGAGCGCGGGGTCCTGCGCCACCTCCAGCTGCTCGTCTCGCTGCCCGGCGGCGAGGTGCTCGTCGCCTACGACGACGGCGCGGTCGTGGGCTTCCTGCTGCTGCGGACCGTCACGTCCGCGATCCTCGTCGACGCGCCGACGGTCTACGTCGAGGCCGTGTACGTCCAGTCCGACGCACGCCGGCGGGGCGTCGGGCACGCGCTGCTCGCCGCGGTCGCGGAGATCGCCGACCACGAGGGCGCGGCCGACGTCTACGCGGTGCCGCTGCCCGGCGCGCGCGGTGTCCAGCGCTTCCTCGCCCGCCTCGGCTTCGCGCCCGCGGGCGGCCACCGCGTCGTCGCGACGCCCGTGCTGCAGCGCCGCCTGGCGACCGACGCGGCCCCGAGCCGCCGCAGCACGCGCAGCCTCGAGGACCTCATCGCCCGCCGACGCCGCGCCCGCACCGAGGGGCTCAGCGGCCCCGTCGACTTGCGGGCGTTCCAGCGGTCCTACCAGGAGGGCATGGAGCGGGACGCCCTCGAACCGACGCCGGTGCGCCGCTCGGCCGACGACGAGCACTTCGACCGGGCGGACGTCGACCCACGGTCCGTGCGGGCACGGACCGTCGACGGCCGCGGCCCGGAGCGCGTGGCCCGCTGAACGACCAGCGGCCCCCTGAACGATCCGCAGGACGCGCGACGGCTCAGGCGTCCAGCACGAGGCACGACAGCCGCGCCGTGCACACCCGGCGACCCGCGTCGTCCGACACCACGATCTCGTAGCTCGCGGTCGTGCGGCCCCGGTGCAGCGCGGTCGCGACCGCGGTGACGGTTCCCGTCCGCACGCCCCGGTGATGCGTCGCGTTGAGCTCCGTGCCGACCGAGGCCCTGCCCGGGCCGGCGTGGATCTGCGCGGCGATCGACCCGACCGTCTCGGCGAGCGCCGCCGACGCGCCACCGTGCAGCAGCCCGGCGGGCTGCGTGTTCCCCTCGACGGGCATCGTGGCGACCACCCGGGCGGCCGACGCCTCGAGGATCTGCGTCCCCGTGCGCTCGATCAGCGTCCCGCGCGTGCTGGCGACGAGCGCCGCGAGCTCGGTCGGGTCGAGCGGCCTGTCCGTAGGGGGAGCGGTGGTGGCGGGGCCGCCTGCCCTGGGGGCGGTGGCGACGGCGGGGTCGACGGGCGGGTGCGCTGCGGGTGCCGGGGTGTCGGTCATAGCGGATAGGTTGGCACCTGTGACGACCTCAGCGCGACCTCGGCTCCTGCTCATCGACGGCCACTCGATGGCCTACCGGGCGTACTTCGCCCTGCCGGTCGAGAACTTCTCGACCTCGACGGGCCAGTCCACGAACGCGGTCTTCGGCTTCACCTCGATGCTCATCAACCTGATGCGCGACGAGAAGCCGACGCACCTCGCGGTCGCGTTCGACGCCGGGAGCTCGACGTTCCGCACCGAGCAGCTCCCCACGTACAAGGCGGGCCGGTCGGCCACCCCCGAGCCGTTCAAGGGGCAGGTGCCGCTCATCAAGGAGGTCCTCGAGGCCCTCCGTGTGCCCGTGTTCGAGAAGCCCAACTTCGAGGCCGACGACATCTTCGCGACGTTCGCGACGCAGGGTGCGGCCGCGGGCATGGAGGTGCTCGTCTGCTCGGGCGACCGGGACGCGTTCCAGCTCGTGACCGACGACGTCACGGTGCTCTACCCGAAGCGTGGCGTCTCCGAGCTCGCG
The DNA here is from genome assembly GCF_002797595.1 of Sediminihabitans luteus. Taxonomy (GTDB): domain Bacteria; phylum Actinomycetota; class Actinomycetes; order Actinomycetales; family Cellulomonadaceae; genus Paraoerskovia; species Paraoerskovia lutea. The sequence continues at coordinate 676,811 of NZ_PGFE01000002.1, read as the reverse complement.
CGCATGACGCCCGACGCCGTCGCCGAGAAGTACGGCGTGCCCCCGGAGCAGTACCCCGACCTCGCGGCGCTCGTCGGGGAGACCGCCGACAACCTGCCGGGCGTTCCCGGCGTCGGGCCCAAGACCGCCGCGAAGTGGATCACCCAGTACGGCGGCCTCGAGGGCGTGCTCGACAACGCGGAGGCCATCAAGGGCAAGGCCGGCGAGAGCCTGCGCGCGCACCTCGACCAGGTCCGCACCAACCGACGCCTCAACGCGCTCCTGCGCGACATGGAGCTCCCCGTCGGCCCCGACGAACTCCTGACCCGCCCGTGGGACCGCGAGGCCGTGCACGGCGTGTTCGACGCGCTCGAGTTCGCCACGCTCCGCGAGCGGCTGTTCGCCCTCGCCCCCGACGCCGACGAAACCCCCGAGGCCGGCCTCGAGGTCACGCTCGACACGCTCGCCCCCGGAGAGCTCGGTGCATGGCTCGCCGAGCGCCGCGGCAGCCGCCTCGGCGTCGACGTGCAGGGCAAGACCTCCCCCGTGGGCGGGGACGCGTGGGCGGTGTCGATCGCGGACGTCAGGCACGCCGTCGCGCTCGACCTCGCCGACGTCGCGGGCGACGACGAGACGGCCCTCGAGCGCTGGCTCGCCGACCCCGACGCCCCCAAGGTGCTGCACGGGGCGAAGGCCGCCGCCCACGCGCTGCACGCGCGCGGCCTCGCGCTCGACGGCGTCGTGTTCGACACCGAGCTCGCCGCCTACCTGTGCCACCCCGACCAGCGCGGCTACGACCTCGGCGACCTCGCCGTGCGGCACCTGCGGCGCGAGCTGCGCGTCGAGGACGCCGCCGCGCAGGGCGCGCTCGACCTCGACGACGGCCTCGGCGCGCGCACCGCGGGCGCGGCCCGCGCGACCGCGATCCGCGACCTCGCGGACGTCCTGGGCGACGAGGTCGCCGACCGTGGCGCGGCAGCGCTGCTGACCGAGCTCGAGATGCCCCTCGCGCGCGTGCTCGAGCAGGTCGAGCGCACCGGCATCGCCGTCGACGTGGACTACCTGCGCGAGCTCGAGCGCCACTTCGCCGAGCTCGTCGCCGGCGCCGCGGCCGCCGCCTACGAGGTCATCGACCGCGAGGTCAACCTCGGCTCGCCCAAGCAGCTCCAGGAAGTCCTGTTCGACCAGCTCGACATGCCCAAGACGAAGAAGATCAAGACCGGGTACACGACCGACGCCGCGGCGCTCGCGGACCTCTTCGTCAAGACCGGGCACCCGTTCCTCGAGCACCTGCTCGCGCACCGTGACGCGACGCGCCTGCGGCAGACCGTCGAGGGCCTGCTCAAGTCCGTCGCGGACGACGGCCGCATCCACACCACCTTCCAGCAGACGATCGCGGCCACCGGACGCCTGAGCTCGACCGAGCCGAACCTGCAGAACATCCCGATCCGGACCGAGGCCGGGCGCCGGATCCGTCGCGCGTTCGTCGTCGGCGACGGGTACGAGACGCTGCTGACCGCCGACTACAGCCAGATCGAGATGCGGATCATGGCGCACCTGTCGGGCGACGAAGGTCTCATCGAGGCGTTCCGCTCGGGCGAGGACCTGCACCGCTACGTCGGCTCGCGCGTCTTCGAGGTCGACGCGCAGGACGTCACCTCCGAGATGCGGTCCAAGATCAAGGCGATGTCGTACGGCCTCGCGTACGGGCTCTCGGCGTTCGGCCTGTCGAACCAGCTCCGGATCTCGGTCGGCGAGGCGCAGACCCTCATGGACGACTACTTCTCCCGGTTCGGCGGGGTGCGGGACTACCTCACGGGCGTCGTCGACGAGGCGCGCGCCACGGGCTACACGGCCACGATCATGGGGCGCCGTCGCTACCTTCCGGACCTCACGAGCGACAACCGGCAGCGTCGCGACATGGCTGAGCGCATGGCCCTCAACGCCCCCATCCAGGGGTCGGCGGCGGACATCATCAAGGTCGCGATGCTCGGGGTCCAGGCCGAGCTCGCCGCGCGGGGCCTGCGCTCGCGCCTGCTGCTCCAGGTCCACGATGAGCTCGTGGTCGAGGTCGCGGCGGGGGAGCGGGACGCGGTCGAGGCGGTGCTGCGCGAGCGCATGGGCGCGGCGGCCGACCTGTCGGTCCCGCTCGAGGTGTCGGTCGGCGTCGGCACGAGCTGGCACGACGCCGGGCACTGACCCGCGGCGCGCTCGGCGTCAGTGCGCCGTGGCGACGACCACGAGCGTGCCTGGCAGGAGCCGACCGCGCACGGGACCCCACCCGCCCCAGACCTCGGTGTTCGCCGGGTCCCACTCGGGCTCGACGAGGTCGACCACGTCGAGGCCGGCGGCGACGACGTCCCGCACGTGGTCGCCGACCGTGCGGTGGTACTCCGCGTACGAGACCGCACCGTCGGCGTCGGTCTCGACGTAGGGCCTGCGGTCGAAGTACGAGCGTTGCGCGGTGAGCCCGTGCTCGCTCGGGTCGTCGGGGAACGCCCAGCGCAGCGGGTGCGTCGTCGAGAAGACCCACCGCCCGCCGGGGCGCAGGACCCGTGCGACCTCACGGTGGATGCGCGCGGCGTCCGGGACGAACGGCACGGCGCCGAACGAGGTGAACGCGAGGTCGAACGCGTCGTCCGCGAACGGCAGCGCGCGGGCGTCCGCCTGGACCAGGGGGACGGTGGCCCCGGTGCGGGTCGAGAGCTCGCGCGCGCCGCGCAGCATCCCCGCCGAGACGTCGGTCGCCACGACGCGGGCGCCGCGCCGGGCGAGCCACCGCGAGCAGTGCGCGGCACCTGCGCCGACCTCGAGCACGTCGCGCCCGGCGACGTCGCCCAGCAGGCGGGCGTCGTCCTCCCGCAGCCCTTCCGGCCCCCAGCGGAACCCGTCGGGGCCGAGGAACTCCCCGTGCTCGGTGAGGTACTCGTCGGCGTTGTCGTCCCACCAGGACCGGGCGGCGCTGCCCCCGGCGTGCTCGGGGACGTCGCGGTAGCCGGCGGATCCGAGGCTCGTCATGCCTCATTGTCCGTCACGTGCATCGTCCGTCACGTGCCCCTCGGGGCGGCGTCGCGACCGCCACGGGTCACCGCGCTGCGCCGGGGCCGTGCCGCGGACGCGGGGCGGAGGGTCGAGCGTCGGACACCGGCAGACCGGCCTGCGGGACGTCGCGGGCGAGCGTGGACCTTCGCGATAGGTTGGGGACGTCCGGCGGGGGAGCCGTCGGGGGGCGCGCCGCGGCGCGCCCGGACCCAGGACGAGGAGACAGCGTGCGGATCGGACTGCTCACAGGTGGCGGGGACTGCCCCGGGCTCAACGCGGCGATCCGGGCGGTGGTCAAGCAGGCGACGGGCGAGTACGGCTACACCGTGACGGGGTTCCGCAACGGGTGGCGCGGCGTCGTCGACGGCGACGTCGTCCCCCTGGGTCGGCCCGACATCCGCAACGTCCTGCCGGTGGGCGGCACCCTGCTCGGCACGGCACGGTTCCACCCGCACGCCGAGGACGGCGGGCTCGACGGCGTCCTGGCGACGCTCGAGGCGGAGCGCATCGACTCGCTCATCTGCATCGGCGGCGACGGCACCCTGCACGCCGCGCAGCAGGTCGCCCAGGCGGGGGTCGACGTGGTCGCGATCCCGAAGACGATCGACAACGACGTCGAGGGGACCGACCTGTCGATCGGCTTCCACACCGCGGTGAACATCGCGACCGAGGCGCTCGACCGGGTGCACACGACCGCGGAGAGCCACAACCGCGTGATGGTCGTCGAGGTCATGGGTCGGCACGCCGGGTGGATCGCCGTCAACGCCGGCATCGCGGGCGGTGCGGAGGTCGTGCTCGCCCCCGAGGAGCCCTTCGACATCGAGGCCGTGGTCAAGTACCTGCGGCACCGGCACCGTGCGCACGCGAACTTCTCGATCGTCGTGGTGGCCGAGGGTGCGCTGCCCAAGGCCGGCAGCGCGATGGAGTACGAGCAGGCCCTGGGCCGGTTCGGCGAGATCGTCGCGGGGTCGATCGGCGAGCGCGTCGCCGCCGAGATCGCCGAGCGCACGGGCTTCGACACGCGCCTGACGGTGCTCGGTCACGTGCAGCGCGGCGGGGAGCCGACCCCGACCGACCGCATCCTGGGCAGTCGGTTCGGCGTCGCCGCGGTGGACGCCGCGAGCCGCGGCGAGTCGCAGGTCATGACCGCGCTGCGGGGCGAGTCGGTCGTCATGGTGCCGCTCGCCGAGATCGCCGGCAAGGTCAAGCACGTGCCGAGCGAGCTGCTGCGGGTCGCGCAGGTGCTCGCCTGACGTTGATTTCGTGATGCTGCGCCGATATGATGCTCAACGGTGCAGTGCGCCTACCCCCTGATCGACAGACCGGCCGGCAATGCAGGCCGATCGTCGGGTCGTCGGCCCGGTCCTCGGACCAGGTCGGTCGTGGGCAGGTGTGCAGCCGACGTCGTCACCACGACGACGCGGCGCACCGGAACGATCCTTGTCCCCACTACGTCCTGTCCGCATCGGAGCATCGAACTCAATGACCATCTCCACCCCCGCGAAGTCCGCACCCCAGGTTGCCATCAACGACATCGGCACCGAAGAGGACTTCCTTGCCGCCATCGACGCGACCATCAAGTACTTCAACGATGGCGACATCGTCGAAGGCACGATCGTCAAGGTCGACCGTGACGAGGTTCTCCTCGACATCGGTTACAAGACCGAGGGCGTCATCCCCTCCCGCGAGCTGTCCATCAAGCACGACGTCGACCCCGGCGAGGTCGTGCAGGTCGGCGACGCGGTCGAGGCCCTGGTCCTCCAGAAGGAGGACAAGGAGGGTCGTCTGATCCTGTCCAAGAAGCGTGCGCAGTACGAGCGCGCCTGGGGCACGATCGAGAAGATCAAGGAGGAGGACGGCGTCGTCACCGGCACCGTCATCGAGGTCGTCAAGGGTGGTCTCATCCTCGACATCGGCCTGCGTGGCTTCCTCCCCGCCTCCCTCGTGGAGATGCGTCGCGTCCGCGACCTCCAGCCGTACGTCGGCAAGGAGATCGAGGCGAAGATCATCGAGCTCGACAAGAACCGCAACAACGTCGTCCTCTCGCGCCGTGCCTGGCTCGAGCAGACGCAGTCCGAGGTGCGCTCGACCTTCCTGCAGACCCTGCAGAAGGGCCAGGTCCGCCCCGGTGTCGTCTCCTCGATCGTCAACTTCGGTGCGTTCGTGGACCTCGGCGGCGTCGACGGCCTCGTGCACGTCTCCGAGCTGTCCTGGAAGCACATCGACCACCCGTCCGAGGTCGTCGAGGTCGGCCAGGAGGTCACGGTCGAGGTGCTCGACGTGGACTTCGACCGCGAGCGTGTCTCCCTGTCGCTGAAGGCGACGCAGGAGGACCCGTGGCAGACGTTCGCCCGCACGCACGCGATCGGTCAGGTCGTGCCGGGCAAGGTCACCAAGCTCGTCCCGTTCGGTGCGTTCGTGCGCGTCGAGGACGGCATCGAGGGCCTCGTGCACATCTCGGAGCTCGCGGTCCGTCACGTGGACCTGCCCGAGCAGGTCGTCACGGTCGGCGAGGAGGTGTTCGTCAAGGTCATCGACATCGACCTCGAGCGTCGCCGCATCTCGCTGTCGCTCAAGCAGGCCAACGAGGGCGTGGACCCGGAGTCGGACGACTTCGACCCCGCGCTGTACGGCATGGCTGCCGAGTACGACGAGCAGGGCAACTACAAGTACCCCGAGGGCTTCGACCCCGAGTCGAACGAGTGGCTCGAGGGCTTCGAGACGCAGCGCGAGGCGTGGGAGGCGGAGTACGCCAAGGCCCACGAGCGCTGGGAGGCGCACCGCAAGCAGGTCGCCGAGGCGCTCAAGGCCGACACCGAGGCCACGACCTCGGAGTCCGCTGCTCCGGCCGCCGGCAACGCGTCGTCCTACTCCTCGGCTCCGGCCCAGGAGGTCGGTGGCGGCACGCTCGCGTCCGACGAGGCGCTCGCCGCTCTGCGCGAGAAGCTCACGGGCAACTGAGTCCCACCGCTGAGGCGCTCGTCGAGCGCTGACGCCTGACACGGGCCCGTCACCCTTCGGGGTGGCGGGCCCGTCGTCGTCCCAGGCCTTCGCCGTCGACCCGCTTCTCTGATCCGTGTCGCTGACCCGCGTCCGGCGGTGGCGCGCCCCCTCGCGCACGGTGCCGGACGACGCGTGGCCGGGCCGTCCCGGACGCGCACCGTGGCCCGGCCGAGCGCAACGAGCTCGGGAGATTGGCGCGAACGCTCAGGCGGTGGGTGCGAACTGCGTCCGGTAGAGCTCGGCGTAGAGCCCGCCCACGGCGAGGAGCTCGGCGTGCGTGCCGTGCTCGACCACGCGCCCGGCGTCGAGCACGACGATCGCGTCGGCGTCGCGCACGGTCGAGAGCCGGTGCGCGATCACGAGCGAGGTGCGCCCGCGCAGCGCCTCGGCGAGCGCGGCCTGGACGGCGACCTCGGACTCGGAGTCGAGGTGGGCGGTCGCCTCGTCGAGGATCACGACGTCGGGCGCCTTGAGCAGCAGGCGGGCGATCGCGAGCCGCTGCCGCTCGCCGCCCGAGAGGCGATAGCCGCGGTCGCCGACGACGGTGTCGAGGCCGTCGGGCAGGGACCGGACCAGGTCCCACACGTGCGCCTGGCGCAGCGCGCGCTCGAGGGCCGCGTCGTCGGCGTCGGGGCGCGCGTACCGCAGGTTCGCCGCGATGGTGTCGTGGAACATGTGGGCCTCCTGCGAGACCACGCCGAGCGTCGCGCGGACCGAGGCGTGCGACGCCGCGCGCAGGTCGACGCCGCCGATCCTGACGGTGCCCCCGGTCGGGTCGTACATGCGGGTCACGAGCTGCGTCACGGTCGTCTTGCCCGCCCCGGACGGCCCGACGAGCGCGACCATTGCTCCGGCGGGCACCGTGAAGGTGACGCCGTGCAGCGTGTCACCCACGGGATCGCCGGTGGGAGCACCGACCGCCTCGAGCGAGGCGAGCGAGACCTCGGCCGCGCCGGGGTAGCGGAACCGCACCTGGTCGAGCTCGACCGAGGCGCCACGGACGGTCACGGCGGCGCGCAGGTCCTGGGGAGCGGGGGACTCCGCGACGGACGGCTCGAGGTCGAGCACCTCGAGCACCCGTTCGAAGCTCACGAGCGCCGTCATGACGTCGACCTGCACGTTCGACATCGCGGTGAGCGGCCCGTAGAGGCGCGACAGGTAGGCGGTGAGGGCGACGACGACGCCGACGGTGAGCTCGCCCCGGATCGCGAGGACCCCGCCGAGGCCGTAGATCACGGCGATCGCGATCGACGCGACCGTCGTCAGCCCGACGCGGAAGTACGTGCTGTACAGCGCCTGGCGCACGCCGATGTCGCGCACGCGTCGTGCCTGCGCCGCGTACGCCGCGGACTCGCGCCCGGGGTCGCCGAAGATCTTGACCAGGTGAGCCCCCGCGACGTTGAACCGTTCGTTCATGGTCTGCGCGGCCTCGGCGTTGAGGTCGTAGCTCTCGCGCGTGATCGCCGCGATCCGGCGCCCGAACCACCGGGCCGGCAGCACGAAGACGGGGAGCAGCACGAGGGACACGAGGGTGAGCTGCCACGACATCGACAGCATCGCGGCGAGCACGAACACCACCGTGAGCGAGTTGCTGACGACGTTCTGCAGCGTCGAGGTGAACGCCTGCTGCGCGCCGAGGACGTCGCCGTTGAGCCGCTGCACCAGGGCCCCGGTGCGCGCACGGGCGAAGAACGCGAGCGGCATGCGCTGCACGTGGTCGAACACGGCGGAGCGCAGGTCGAGGATCAGGCCCTCGCCCACGCGCGCGGAGATCCACCGCGTCACCACGCCGAGCGCGGCGGTCACGAGCGCGAGCCCTGCGACGACCGCCGACGAGCCGATCACGACGTCGGTGCGCCCGGCGACGATGCCGTCGTCGATGAGCCGGCGGAACAGCAGCGGCGTCGCGGCGCCCGCAGCCGCGTCGAGCGCGATGAGCACCAGGAACACCGCGAGCTCGCCCCGGTACGGCCGCGCGAACGCGACGACCCGGCGCAGCGTGCCGGGTGCGAGCCGGTGCGAGCGCACGCCCGCGTCCTGACGGAAGGAGGACATGCCGCCGCGCGGGGAGAAGTGGGGGACGCTCACCGTCCGAGGCTAACCCCGCTCGCGACGTCCGCCGGCACTGGCAGGATGGGGTGATGCTACGTATCGGACTCACGGGCGGAATCGCGGCAGGCAAGTCGGTGGCCTCACGCAGGCTGGGGGAGCGGGGGGCGGTCGTGCTCGACTACGACCTGCTCGCTCGCGAGGCCGTGCACCCCGGTTCGGTCGGCCTGGAGGAGGTCGTCGAGGCGTTCGGCCCGGGGGTCCTGGCCGCGGACGGCGCGCTCGACCGCCCGGCGCTGGCGGCCGTGGCCTTCGGCGACGACGGGGCACGGGAGCGGCTCAACGCGATCGTGCACCCCGAGGTGCGGCGTCTGGCGGCCGAGCGGGAGGCCGCGGCCGGTGCCGCGGACGCCGACGCCGTCGTCGTGCACGACGTGCCGCTGCTCGTCGAGACGGGTCGCACCGCGGACTTCCACCTCGTCGTCGTCGTGGACGCACCTCTCGCGCTGCGCGTCGAGCGGCTCGTGTCTGGGCGGGGGATGGGCGAGGGCGAGGCGAGGTCGCGGATCGCGGCCCAGGCGGACGACGACGCGCGACGCGCGCTCGCGGACGTCGTCCTCGACGGCAGCGGGACCGAGGACGCGCTCGTCGCGCAGGTCGACGCCCTCTGGGAGCGGCTGGTGCGGGAGACGGCGGAGGAGTCCGCGGACGACTAGCGGCGCGCACCGCGCGGGCGACGAGCGAAGGGCTGGTGCCGGGGGGTCTCCGGGCACCAGCCCTTCGTCATTCCCTACCGTGCGTCATGCTCGGCGTCGGCGGGCGATCAGGAGCGCCGTCACGCCCGTGGTCAGCAGCAGCAGGACCGCGGCGGCCAACGGGGCGACGTCCGAACCCGTGCTCGCGAGCGGCTTCTCGGTCGGTGCCGTGGTGGTCGGCGCCGACGTCGACGGCTGCGGCCCGGTGAACGTGTTCGTCACCGTGACGGTCGTCGCCGTGGCGGCGCCCTCGACGATGGTGAAGTCGCCCTCGGGGTCGATCGTGGACTCCCAGGTGCCGTTGTCGTCGGTCGGGGCGTCCTCGGTGACCGAGCACGTGGTGCCGACGGGGAAGCCGTCGAGCGCGAGCTCGTCGCCGTCCGTGAGCGTCCAGGTGCCGGTCGTGTCGCCGGCTGCGTTCGGGGCGTCGCACGTCCAGGTGCCGGTGAACTCGGTCGTGGACGCGCCGTCGTCACCGACGACGACCTTGGTGATCGTGAACCCGCCCAGCACGACGCCCTGCTCGAACGTGTTGGTCACGGTCACGGCGTCGATCGCCGTCTGGTCGGTGCTCCCGATCGTGATCGTGTCGGGCGTGATCTCGGCGGTCCACGCACCGTTCGGGTCCTCGACGGTCGGTTCGCTCACGGTGCAGGTCGTGCCCACCGGGAAGCCCCCGACGGCCGGCGACACCCCGTCGGCCTCGAGCGTGAACGTGCCCTCGCTGAGCCCGTCCTCGTTCGGGGCGTCGCACGACCAGTCGACCTCGAACGAAGTCGTGGCAGCGCCCTCGTCGCCCTCGACGACCTTGGTCACCTGGAAGGCACCCACGTCGCTCGTGAACGTGTTGGTCACGGTCACCGTGGCCGCGGTGGCGTCGCCCTCGACGATGGTGAAGTCGCCCTCGGGGTCGATCGTGGACTCCCAGGTGCCGTTGTCGTCGGTCGGGGCGTCCTCGGTGACCGAGCACGTGGTGCCGGTCGGGAAGCCGGCGAGCGCGAGCTCGTCGCCGTCCGCGAGCGTCCAGGTGCCGGTCGTGTCGCCGTCGGCGTTCGCCGCGTCGCAGGTCCACGTCCCCGTGAACTCGGTCGTGGACGCGCCGTCGTCGCCCGTGACCGCCTTGGTGATCGTGAAGCCGCCGACGGCGCGGGTGAAGTCGTTCGTGACCGTGACCGTGGTCTCGGTGCCGTCGCCCTCGACGATGGTGAACTCGCCGTCGGGGTCGATCGTGGACTCCCAGGTGCCGTTGTCGTCGGTCGGGGCGTCCTCCGCGACGGAGCAGGCGGTGCCGACCGGGAACCCTGCGACGGTCACCTCCCCGCCGTCGACGAGCGTCCAGGTGCCGGTCGTCTCGCCGTCCGCGTCCTCGGCGTCACAGGTCCACGTCCCCGTGAACTCGGTCGTGGACGCACCATCGTCGCCCGTGACCGCCTTGGTGATCGTGAAGCCACCCACGGGGGTCTGGGAGTAGGTGTTCGTGACGGTGACGGTGGTCGCGGTGGCGTCGCCCTCGACGATCACGAAGTCGCCCTCGGGGTCGATCGACGAGACCCAGCTGCCGTCCTCCTCGGTCGGGACGTCCTCGGTGACCGAGCAGGTGGTGCCGGTCGGGAAGCCGTCGAGCGCGAGCTCGTCACCGTCGGTCAGCGTCCAGGTTCCGGTCGTGTCGCCGTCGGTGTTCGCGGCGTCGCACGTCCACGTGCCGGTGAACTCGGTCGTGGTCGCACCCTCGTCGCCGGCGACGGCCTTGGTGATCGTGAAGCCGCCGACGGCGTGCGTGAACTCGTTCGTCACCGTGACCGTGGTCTCGGTGCCGTCGCCCTCGACGATCACGAAGTCGCCCTCGGGGTCGATGCTGGACTCCCAGGTGCCGTTGTCGTCGGTCGGGGCGTCCTCGGTCACCGAGCAGGTCGTGCCCGTCGGGAAGCCCGCGACCGCGGAGGATCCGCCGTCCGCGAGGGACCACGTGCCGGTCGTGTCGCCCGCCGCGTTCGGGGCGTCGCACGTCCAGGTGCCGGAGAACTCGGTGGTCGACGCGCCGTCGTCGCCCGTGACCTCCTTGGTGATCGTGAAGCCGCCGATGGCGTGCGTGAACTCGTTCGTCACCGTCACGGCGATCGCGGTCGCGTCACCCTCGACGATCACGAAGTCGCCCTCGGGCGAGATCGTCGGGCTCCAGTCCCCGTTGTCGTCGGTCGGCGCGTCCTCGGTGACCGAGCAGGTGGTGCCGGTCGGGAAGCCGTCGAGCGCGAGATCCTCACCGTCGGCCAGCGTCCAGGTGCCCGAGGACAGGCCGTCGGCGTTCTCGGCGTCGCAGGTCCACGTGCCCGTGAACTCGGTGGTCGACGCGCCGTCGTCGCCCTCGACGGCCTTGGTGATGGTGAAGCCGCCGACGGCGTGCGTGAACTCGTTCGTGACCGTGACCGTGGTCTCGGTGCCGTCGCCCTCGACGATCACGAAGTCACCGTCGGGGTCGATCGTGGACTCCCAGTCCCCGTTGTCGTCGGTCGGGGCGTCCTCGGTCACCGAGCAGGTCGTGCCCGTCGGGAAGCCCGTGACGGTCACGTCCTCGCCGTCGGAGAGCGACCAGCTACCGGTCGACTGCCCGTCGAGGTTCTCGGCGTCGCACGTCCACGTCCCCGTGAAGTCGGTCGTGGATGCGCCGTCGTCGCCCGTGACCGCCTTGGTGATCGTGAAGCCGCCGCGCTCGAGCGTGGCCGTGTTGGTCACCTCGACCTCGGCGACCGTGCCTTCGGCCCCGATGACCACCGAGTTGGGGGAGATGACCGGGGTGCCCCAGTCGACCCCCTCGATCTCGGGGAACGTCGGCTCGGAGAGAGTGACCTCGTCGCCCTCGGCCAGGTCGATCGGGCCGGTCACCGGCGTGCCGTCGGCGAGGACGTCGAGCGTGCCCGTGCGGCCAAGGTTCGGGCTGTCGCTCGGGGCCGTGACCTCCCAGTCGACCGTGAAGGTCGTGTCGTCGGGGACCTCGCCCACGCCGTCGCCCTCGACGGACTTGGCGACCGAGAAGGTGCCGGGCAGGGTCTGCACGCACCCGAGCGCACCCGTGAAGGGGAACGAGTGATACTCGAGGCCCGTGAGGTTGAAGACACTCCCCGTGTGAACCAGATCCCCGGCTGCGTAGATGCGCCCGTTGGTCCCCGAGAACCCGATGCTTGCCGTCGAGGCGGGGTTCCCGATCAGGATCGACCCCGGGAGCTGGGTGTCGCCGCCGAGCGTGACGTCCGTCGCGAAGGGGTAGTTCCACAGCACACGGTCGCCGGCCTCGAGCGTCGAGTTCGGGTCGCCGTCACCGACGATGATGTCGCTGATCCGCTGCTGCACCGTCCCGGTGCCGAGGGTGTTGACGAGCACCGTCGCGCCCGGCTTGACGCCGACGACGGAGACGGTCACGCTCTGGGTCGCCGAGCCGAGCATGTCAGGGATCGTGAACACAACGAGGTCGCCGGTCCCGTCGCTGGTCGCGGTGTAGACGTTGCCGACGTTCGAGAGCGTTCCCTGCTCCAGCGTCAGCGCGCCACCTTCGTTGACCACGGTGGTCGCGTCGGTCGTGCTGAGCTCGGCATAGCACTGCTGCGAATAGCGGGACATCTTCCCGTCCGGGCCGAACAGGTCGGTGTAGTGGTCATCGTCGATGACCGAGACGTCGGTGTACAGGTAGTTCTGCGTCGGCCCCAGGAGCGTGTCCTGATTCGCGGAGTCGACGTCGCCCAGGTCGCCGTACGTGCCGTTCGCCGTGTAGCTGGGGTCGGTGAAGTTGTGGGCGCCGCCGACGCGAAGCGTGGCTGTGCGATAGCCGCCCGAACCATCGGCTCCGTACGCCGTGACCCCGGTTGACGTGCCATTGACGGTCGTGTCTCCACCTGTGACGAACATGTCCTCGTCGTCGGCGGGAACGACGCCTGTGCCAGCGCCCACGACACCGACCGAGTAGCCGCGGTCGAACGTCGCGCTACCGTTGATCACCATGAGGCCTTCGGTCTCGGTGCCTCCGTCGCTCGGCACGGAGAAGTCGCCGCCCACGATGACGTTCGGACCGTTGTCGGTCCCGTAGAACTGGCCGAGGATATTGGGTGGGATGAGCCATCCGGAGCAGTTGTCGTCCGACTCGTCGTCAGGGACGCACGGGCCCCACGCTCCTGGTGCACCGGTCGAGTCCTCGGGTGCAGGCCCGGGGAGGATGCCCGAGGCGGGGGGGATGAGGTCGGCGGGGGCCGCGGCGGCCGTCTCCGAGGTGCTCACAGTCGCCACGACCGCGAGCGATCCCACGAGCGCGAGGCTCAGCGCTGCCGAGGCAGCGGTGAATCGTTGGAGTGGCGGCCGTGCGTGGCGGGGTGCGTTCGACATCGATTCCGTCCCTGGCGCTCGAGGTGGTGACGCGCGCCCGGACTTCGAGGCCGTACCCCGCGGAGCACGGCCCTGCCGGTCGAGCGCCCCCGTTCGACTACTTCCCACGACAGTAGGGGAGTTCATCCGCCTGCGCGACGCATGGGAAGAACGTGCCGCGGGTGAACATCCGCGGAGATGCGGGCGCAGCCGCGCGCACAGGGACGCCTGAGGGCCGTGCTCCGCGAGCTCTCGCTCGCGGAGCACGGCCCTCGGGCGTGCTGCATCAGCCTGTCGGGGCTGGACGGATCAGCCCTGCTGGGCGGCCCGACGACGCAGGATCAGCAGTGCCGCGCCGCCACCGGCGAGCAGCAGCGCGACGATCGACGCCGTGGCGACGGTCGCACCGGTCATCGCGAGGCCACCCTCCTCGGCCTCGGGCGACGGGACGCTCGTGCCGAGCACCTCGGGCGACTCGGACGGCGACGGGACGCTCGTGCCGAGCACCTCGGGCGACTCGGACGGCGTGCTCGACACCGACTCGCTCGGCGTGGCCGACGGCTCGTCGGACGGGGTCACCGACTCGGTCGGCGTGCTCGACTCGGTCGGCTCCGGGCTCTGCGTCGGGACCGGGGGGAGCGGCGGGACCGTCGGCACGACGACCGGCGGCTCGGGGATGTCGGTCGGTTCGCACCCGAGCTCGGAGGCGCCGATCCACGGGTAGTTGTGGTGCTCGAGGCCGCTGTACGAGCCGCCGAACGTCAGGTCGCCGCCGACCCAGAGGCGGCCGTTGGTGTGGGTGCTGTCGGCGACGTCCGCCTCGGGGGCGAGGATGCTGCCGACGAGCTGGCTGCCGCCCGCGAGGGTCAGCTCGGTCGCGTCGGGGAAGTTCCAGACGATGCGCGGTGCCCAGGCGCCGATCTTCGTGAAGTCGTCGATCCGCTGGCCGAAGTTGCCACCGGCGACGTAGGTCGAGTCGAGGCGCGCCGTGGTGCCCGAGACGTTGATGACGATCGGGGTGTCGGTCCCGACGTTCTTGAACGTCACCGCGCCGAGGTCGTCGGCCTGCTGCGCGGTGAGCGAGAAGACCTGCGTCGCGTCCGTGCCGTCGCCGATGAGGGCGGGCCAGCCCGAGTCCGTGCCGAGGGTGCCGTTCGCCTCGAGCGCGGCGAGCTTCTGGGACGCGGTCGCGAGCGTCTCGCGTGCGGCGTCGACCTTCGTGGAGGTCGCGCCCGGCTTGTTCGGCTTGGCCGTGCCGCCGTTGAGGTCCATCGTGCCGGTGATGTCGCCACCGGAGAGGACGTTGCCGCCCTTCTTGGTGCCCTTCTCGAGCCCGTGGCCCACGTGCAGGTTCGAGCCGGCGGTCACCGTCACCGCGCCGAGCGAGATGAGCATGTCGCTGCCGGGCGGCGGCGTGATCTGCGAACCGCCGCCAGCGCGGCCGAGGTTGAACAGCCCTGCGGAGATCGTCGTCGTCCCGCCGACGACGAGTCGGCCCTCGCTCTCGGCCGCCTCGGGAAGCGCGAGGTAGTCGCCCCCGACGAACACGGCGACACCCTTGTCCGTGAAGCTCTGGCTGCCCTGGGTGATGCCCGGGAGGATGCTCGTCTCGGTGCACACGGGCGCACCCTCGCTGTCGCCGTTCGTGGCCGACGCGAGCGTCGGGAACGCGGTCGCGAGCAGGCCCGCCGCGACGGCGGACGAGGCGATGAGGCGCGCGCGGCGTGCCCGCGAGCTGGTGGTCGGTGTGGCGCGGTGCGGCATCCGGGAACTCCAGGAACGTGTCGGGTCGTCTCGCCCGAGGGCGATGGGCGTACGGCCTCCCGCGACGTCGCGGAGGGCTCGGGCGGCGCCTGTCCCAGAGCCGTGGTTCCGGGGCTGCGGCCTAAGTTAGGGGCCTGTACAAGCATCGCCGCGGACACGCTATCAGCGCCCCCGAGAGCCCAACAGGACAAGACGGGTGAAAACAGGTAACGATCCTGCACGACGTCCCGCATCGCGAGACGTCGGTCACACGGGCGGGCCGGCAGGGCGGGCACGGGCCGGTGTCGGTGGTCCGGCGTAGCGTGGATGTATGCGCCCAGTGACCGACCTGCAGCGGACCGTCGCCCCCTTCGAGGTGGTCTCCGAGTACACCCCGTCGGGCGACCAGCCGACCGCGATCGCCGAGCTCGCGCAGCGCGTGCAGGCGGGGGAGAAGGACGTCACCCTCCTCGGTGCGACCGGCACCGGCAAGTCGGCCACGACGGCCTGGCTCATCGAGAAGCTCCAGCGTCCGACGCTCGTGATGGCGCCCAACAAGACGCTCGCCGCGCAGCTCGCGACCGAGTTCCGCGAACTGCTTCCCAACAACGCGGTCGAGTACTTCGTCTCGTACTACGACTACTACCAGCCCGAGGCGTACATCGCGCAGACGGACACGTACATCGAGAAGGACTCGTCGATCAACGACGAGGTCGAGCGGCTGCGTCACTCCGCGACGTCCTCGCTGCTCACGCGCCGCGACGTCGTCGTGGTCGCGTCCGTGTCGTGCATCTACGGTCTCGGCACGCCGCAGGAGTACGTGGACCGCATGGTGCGGCTCGACGTCGGCGACCACGTCGAGCGGGACGACCTGCTGCGCAAGTTCGTCACGATGCAGTACACGCGCAACGACGTGGCCTTCACGCGCGGCACGTTCCGCGTGCGCGGCGACACCGTCGAGATCATCCCGGTGTACGAGGAGCTCGCGATCCGGATCGAGTTCTTCGGCGACGAGATCGAGGCGATCCAGACGTTGCACCCGCTCACGGGCGACGTGGTGCGCGACGAGTCGAGCATCTTCGTGTTCCCCGCGACGCACTACGTGGCCGGCCCCGAGCGCATGGAGCGTGCGATCTCCTCGATCGAGGCCGAGCTCGCCGAGCGGCTCGACGAGCTCGAGCAGCAGAACAAGCTCCTCGAGGCGCAGCGGCTGCGCATGCGCACGACCTACGACATCGAGATGATGCGGCAGATCGGCTCGTGCTCGGGTATCGAGAACTACTCGCGGCACATCGACGGACGCGCCCCCGGGACGGCGCCCAACACGCTCCTCGACTACTTCCCCGAGGACTTCCTGCTCGTGGTCGACGAGTCGCACGTGACGGTCCCGCAGATCGGCTCGATGTTCGAGGGTGACATGTCGCGCAAGCGGAGCCTCGTCGACCACGGGTTCCGGCTGCCGAGCGCGACCGACAACCGGCCGTTGCGCTGGGAGGAGTTCGTCGAGCGGATCGGCCAGACGGTCTACCTGTCCGCGACGCCCGGCGCGTACGAGCTCTCGATGTCGGACGGCGTGGTGGAGCAGATCATCCGCCCGACCGGCCTGGTCGACCCGAAGGTCGTCGTGAAGCCGACGCAGGGCCAGATCGACGACCTGCTCGGCGAGATCCGCGACCGCGCGGCGCGCAACGAGCGCGTGCTGGTCACGACGCTCACCAAGAAGATGTCGGAGGACCTCACCGACTACCTGCTCGACAAGGGGGTGCGCGTGCGGTATCTGCACTCCGAGGTCGACACGCTGCGCCGCATCGAGCTGCTGCGAGAGCTCCGGCTCGGGGAGTACGACGTGCTCGTCGGGATCAACCTGCTGCGCGAGGGCCTGGACCTGCCCGAGGTGTCGCTCGTGGCGATCCTCGACGCCGACAAGGAGGGGTTCCTGCGCTCCGGAACCTCGCTGATCCAGACGATCGGCCGTGCCGCCCGCAACGTCTCGGGCGAGGTGCACATGTACGCCGACAAGATCACCGCGGCGATGGAGAAGGCCATCGGGGAGACCGAGCGGCGGCGTGAGAAGCAGGTCGCGTACAACCTCGAGCACGGCATCGACCCGACCCCGCTGCGCAAGCGCATCTCGGACGTGACCGACATGCTCGCGCGCGAGGACATCGACACAGCGGAGCTCCTCAAGGGCGGCTACCGCAAGCCGGGCGCGAAGGCGCCGGTGCCCGGTGGGCCCAAGGAGGGCGCGACCACGGGCAACCGGCTCGCGGGCGTCGCGGCGAGCGAGCTGGCTGACCTCATCCAGGAGCTGAGCGACCAGATGCACGCGGCGGCCGGCGAGTTGCAGTTCGAGCTCGCCGCGCGGCTGCGCGACGAGATCGGTGGGCTCAAGAAGGAGCTCCGCCAGATGCAGGCCGCGACGGCCTGACCGGGACGGCGGCCGCCCGGACCTCCGGCCGCGCAGCAGGCGGGGAGCACGGTCATGGCACGCACGATGCAGGTCACGTTCGACGCGAAGGACCCCGAGGCGCTGGGACGGTTCTGGTGCCACGCGCTCGGCTACCAGGTCGAGCCGCCGCCCGAGGGCTTCGCGACGTGGGACGACGCGCTCGAGGCGTGGGGCGTCCCGCCCGAGGGTCGCGGCGACGCGTTCGCGATCACCGACCCCGACGGCGTGGCGCCCCGGATCTTCCTGCAGAAGGTGCCCGAGCCCAAGGTCGCCAAGAACCGCGTCCACCTCGACGTCTCCGTGGGTGGTTCGAAGGACGGGCGGCCCGAGCGTGCGCGCGCGCTCGCCGCCGAGCTCGAGGGCCACGGGGCGCGCGTCGTCCAGGAGACGAGCGAGCGAGACGAGTTCTGGATCGTGATGCAGGACCCGGAGGGCAACGAGTTCTGCGTGCAGTAGCGGCACCCCGCCGGGAGAGACTCACGACGGTCGGGCCCGCGCCGGGCGGGCGCGGGTCGAGTGCCTCGAGCAAGAGTTGTACGGATGTACTGATACACGTGACACGGTGCAGGTTCGCCCCCTACAGTGGGGGTTCCTGAGGGGAGTATTCCCACGCGGTGGTGTCGTCAGTACGGTCGGTTCCGTAACCGGCCCGGTGCCCCGGTTCGCCCGCCAGCCCGTCGTCCTCGACGATGGACGTGTGAGCGGAAGAGACCTCTGGTGTCTCGCGCTACCCCGAGGAGAACTTCGTGGACGTCCCGTTCTGGGCATGGGCCCTGACCGTCGGCCTGATCCTGGCCATGCTCGCCGTCGACTACGTCGGCCACGTGCGCACCCCGCACGCCCCGTCGCTCAAGGAAGCCGCCTGGTGGTCGCTCGGCTACATCGCCGTCGCGGTCGTCTTCGGGCTCATCGTCTGGGGCGTCTGGGGTTCGACGTACGGCGGTGAGTACTTCGCCGGGTACGTGACCGAGAAGAGTCTCTCGGTCGACAACCTGTTCGTGTTCGTGCTGATCATGGCGTCGTTCCGCGTGCCGCGCCTGTACCAGCAGAAGGTCCTGCTGATCGGCATCACGATCGCGCTGGTCCTGCGCACGATCTTCATCCTCGCCGGTGCCGCGCTCGTCGCGAACTTCAGCTGGGTCTTCTACCTCTTCGGCGCGTTCCTCATCTACACCGCGATCGCGCAGGCCAAGGGCGGCGGCGAGGAGGAGACCGAGTTCCACGAGAACGGCGTGCTCCGTCTCGTGCGCCGGTTCTTCCGCACGACCGACGACTACGTCGACGACAAGCTAACGACGAAGATCGACGGCAAGCGCTACATCACCCCGATGCTCATCGTGATGATCGCGATCGGCTCGGCCGACCTGCTGTTCGCCGTCGACTCGATCCCCGCGATCTTCGGCCTCACGCAGGAGACCTACCTCGTCTTCGCCGCGAACGCGTTCTCGCTGCTCGGCCTGCGCCAGCTGTTCTTCCTGATCGACGGCCTGCTCGACCGCCTCGTGTACCTCGCGTACGGGCTCGCCGCGATCCTCGGCTTCATCGGCATCAAGCTCGTGATCCACGCGCTGCACACCAACGAGCTGCCGTTCATCAACGGCGGCGAGCACATCACCGCGATCCCGGAGATCTCGACCGGCGTGTCCCTGTCGTTCATCGGCATCGTGCTCGTGATCACCACGGTCGCGAGCCTCGCCAAGGACCGCAGCGACCGCCGCAAGGCCGTCGTCGCCGAGGCCCAGGAGCCGGCCGACGTCGAGGGCCCCAAGGCCTGACGCCGCGCCCGTCCGACGCACGACGAAGCCCCCGACCTCCCGGTCGGGGGCTTCGTCGTGCCGGCGTCAGGCGTGCTCGCGCAGAGCCCCGATCACGGGCGACCAGGACCGCACCTCGCGCGCGGCGACGAGCCCCTCGCGGTGGAACGGGTCCGCGTCGAGCGCCTCGAGGGCGTCCGGGGCGAGGACCGCGTCGAGCAGCAGCAGCGCGCCCGCAGGCGTGTCGCCCTGCGCGGCGAGGGGGCCCGAGGCGACGACCACGCCGCGCGCGGCGAGGGCTCCCAGGAACTCGCGGTGCTCGGGGCGCACGGCGTCGCGCCGCGCGTCGTCGTCGGTGTACGTGTAGGTCACGGCATGGATCGGCATGAGGTCGATTCTGGCAGGTTCGTCGGCGCCGGCGACCGGCCGGCCGCGATCGCCCTCAGCGGTGGGGCGGTCGTCGGCCTCGGGTTCATCGGCCTCGCGGTCACCACCCGCGTGCGCGCCACTCGCCGAGCCGTGGCCGCTCGGCCCCGAGGACGGTTCCGGCCCCGTGCCCGGGGTGCACGAGCGTGCGGTCGTCGAACCGGGCGAACACCCGCTCCTCGAGGTCGTCCATGAGCTGCGTGAAGTCCGCGCGCGACGTCGTGCGTCCGGGGCCGCCCGGGAAGAGCGAGTCGCCCGTGAACAGGTGCGCGCGTCCGGCGACCGCGTCGGGCTCCCGCGCGTCGCCGGGCTCGCGGTAGGCGAGCGCGACCGAGCCGGGGGTGTGTCCGCGCAGTGCGACGACGTCGAGCGTGACATGCCCGCAGATGACGGCGTCGCCGTGGACGAGGCGTCGGCGCGGCGTGACGCCGGTCGAGGCGACGACGGCGTCCGCGTCGTCCGACCCGACCAGGAGGTCCGCACCCGTCGCGGCGGTCACGGCGGCGAGCGCGCCGACGTGGTCGCGGTGCCGGTGGGTCGTGACGACGGTCGCGAGCCCGTCGCCCGACGCCCGCACGAGCGCGAGCAGGCGGTCGGCCTCGTCGGCCGCGTCGACGAGCAGCTGGGTGCCGCTCGCGCGGCACGTCAGGAGGTAGGCGGTGTTCTCCATCGGTCCCACGCACAGCGAGCTCACCACGAGCTCGTCCAGGACGCGGACGACGGCGGGCCCGCCGGGCCGGGCGGCCGGGGTCGGTCCGGGGCCGGTCATGACGGTCGCCCGGCGGCCGCCTCGGCGCGTGCGAGGCTGTGCACCGCGCGCACGAGGCCCAGGTGCGAGAAGGCCTGCGGGAAGTTGCCGAGCAGGCTGTCGGTCTCGCCGTCGTACTCCTCGGCGAGCAGACCGAGGTCGTTCGAGACGCCCATGAGCCGGTCGAGCAGGCGGCGCGACTCGTCGAGGTCCCCGATCCGGGCGAGCGCGTCGGCGAGCCAGAACGAGCACACGAGGAACGGGTGCTCGCTGCCCGAGAGCCCGTCGACGCCCGTCTCGGTCCGGTACCGGCGCACCAGGCCGTCGTCGCCCTCGAGCTCGTCCCGGATGCGGTGGACCGTGCCGACCACGCGTGGGTCGTCGGCGGGCAGGAACCCGACCTGGAGCATCTGCAGGAGTGCGGCGTCGGTGTGGTGGGCGCCGTAGTGCTGCACGAACGACCCGAGCTCGTCGTCGTAGCCGTGCGCGAGGACGTCCGCGTGGATCTCGTCGCGCGCGGCACGCCACCGGTCGACGGGTCCGTCGAGTCCGTGCACCTCGACCGCGCGCACGGCCCGGTCGACCGCGGCCCACGTCATGATCTTCGAGTGCACGAAGTGCTGCTCGGGCCCGCGGATCTCCCACAGCCCCCGGTCGGGACGGCGCCAGCGCTCGAGCTGCTCGGCCACGAGGTGCTTCTGCAGCGACCAGCTCGCGTCGGACTCGGCGAGGCCCGCGTCGCGGGCCATGTCGAGCGCGCACATGACCTCGCCCAGGACGTCGTTCTGCATCTGGTCGACCGCGGCGTTGCCGACCCGCACGGGCCGGGACCCGGCGTACCCGGGCAGGTGGTCGAGCTCGCGCTCGGGCAGCTCGCGCGAGCCGTCGACGCCGTACATGATCTGCACGTCGCCCGGGTCGCCGGCGACGGCCCGCAGGAGCCACTCGCGCCACGCCGAGATCTCCTCGTGGTAGCCGGACTCCACGAGCGCCTCGAGCGTGAGGGCCGCGTCGCGCAGCCAGCAGTAGCGGTAGTCCCAGTTGCGCTCGCCGCCCGGGTCCTCGGGCAGCGACGTGGTGGCCGCCGCGACGATGCCGCCCGTGGTCGTGCTCGTGAGCAGCCGCAGCGTCAGCAGCGACCGCACGAGCGCCTCGCGGTACGGGCCCTCGTAGTCGCAGGTGTCGATCCACGACTCCCAGTGCTCGCGCGCCGCGGCGATCCGCTCGTCGACGTCGAGCCGTCGGGGCACGGGCGCCCACGACGGGGTCCACGTCACCGCGAGCTCGAGCACCTCGCCCGCCGCGAGGTCGAACGTCTCGCGGTGGCGGTGGTCGTCCGCGGGCGGCAGCCGGTCGCCGCGCAGCAGGAGGGCCTCGGCGCCGGCGATCGCGCGGATCGCGGGGCGGGCGTCGGGCCCGTCGTCCGGTACGCGCACGACCCACGGCTGGACCTTGCCGTACCCGAACCGCACGATCCACTCGTGCTCGAGCGTGACCGAGCCCTCGTCGACCTCGACGCGTCGGACCAGGTCGGACGCGCCGTCCGACACCGGCATGAGGTCGGTCACGCGCGCACGGCCGGACGGCGAGACGTACGTCGTCTCGAGGGTGAACGTGTCACCCAGGTAGCGGCGCGTCACGGACGTCGCGTCCGGGACGGTGAGCAGCCAGCGGCCGTTGCGCTCGTCGCCGAGCAGCGCGGCGAAGCACGCGGGGGAGTCGAAGCGCGGCAGGCAGAGCCAGTCGACCGAGCCGTGCAGGCTCACGAGGGCGGCCGTCTCGCCGTCCCCCAGGACGGCGTGGTCGGCGATGGGGACGGGGCGGTGCGGGGAGCGGGTCATCCGGGCCAGTCTCGCGGACGCCGCCCGCCGTCGCAGGGCGGACGTCGCGTCGTTCGCCCTCGTCGAACATCCGTACGAACGTCGGTGGCGCGACGTACGATGCTTCGGTGGACAACCGCCTCGTCATCTCCGGTGCGCGTGAGCACAACCTGCGCAACGTCGACCTCGACCTCCCGCGCGACCGGCTCATCGTCTTCACGGGCCTCTCGGGCTCCGGCAAGTCGTCCCTCGCGTTCGACACCATCTTCGCCGAGGGGCAGCGCCGCTACGTCGAGTCGCTCTCGGCGTACGCCCGGCAGTTCCTCGGGCAGATGGACAAGCCCGACGTCGACTTCATCGAGGGCCTGTCGCCCGCGGTCTCGATCGACCAGAAGTCGACCAACCGCAACCCGCGCTCGACCGTCGGGACCATCACCGAGGTCTACGACTACCTGCGCCTGCTCTACGCGCGCGCCGGGACCCAGCACTGCCCGGTGTGCGGCGAGAAGATCGTCGCCCAGACGCCGCAGCAGATCGTCGACAAGCTCCTCGAGCTCGAGGACGGCACGCGCTACCAGGTGCTCGCACCCGTGGTGCGCGGACGCAAGGGCGAGTACGCGGAGCTCTTCGCCGAGCTCCAGACCAAGGGGTTCTCCCGGGCGCGCGTCGACGGCGAGGTCGTCCAGCTCACGAACCCGCCCACGCTCGAGAAGAAGCTCAAGCACGACATCGAGGTCGTCGTCGACCGCCTCGTCGCCAAGGACGGCGTGCAGCGTCGCCTGACGGACTCGATCGAGACCGCGCTCGGCCTCGCCGGCGGGCTCGTGCTCGTCGAGCTCGTCGACGCCGACATCGACGACCTCTCGCGCGTGCGCAAGTTCTCCGAGAAGCGCTCGTGCCCCAACGAGCACGAGCTCACGCTCGACGAGATCGAGCCCCGCACGTTCTCGTTCAACGCCCCCTACGGCGCCTGCCCCGAATGCACCGGCATCGGGTTCAAGCTCGAGGTCGACCCCGACCTCGTGATCCCCGACGACGAGAAGACGCTCGCCGAGGGCGCGGTCGCCCCGTGGGCGCAGATCTCGTCCGACTACTTCGCCCGCGTGCTCTCGGCGCTCGCGGACGACCTCGGCTTCTCGGTCGACGTGCCCTGGCGCGCGCTGCCCAAGCGCGCGCGCGACGCGGTGCTGCACGGGCAGGACCACAAGGTCCACGTGCGGTACAAGAACCGCTGGGGCCGCGAGCGGCAGTACTCGACCGGCTTCGAGGGCGTCATCGACTTCCTCCAGCGGCGGCACTCCGAGACCGACTCGGAGTGGTCCAAGGAGAAGTACGAGGCCTTCATGCGCGAGGTCCCGTGCCCCACCTGCGACGGCACGCGGCTCAAGCCCGAGGTGCTCGCGGTGCGGGTCGGGGACCGCTCGATCGCCGACGTGTGCCGTATGCCGCTGCGCGAGGCCGCCGAGTTCCTCGGGTCGCTCTCGCTCGGCGAGCGCGAGCGCGCGATCGCCGCCGAGGTGCTCAAGGAGATCCACGCGCGTCTGGGGTTCCTGCTCGACGTCGGGCTCGACTACCTCTCGCTCGAGCGGCCCGCGGGCACGCTGTCCGGGGGAGAGGCACAGCGCATCCGGCTCGCGACGCAGATCGGCTCGGGCCTCGTGGGCGTGCTGTACGTGCTCGACGAGCCGTCGATCGGGCTGCACCAGCGCGACAACCGTCGGCTGATCGACACGCTGACCCGTCTGCGGGACCTCGGCAACACGCTCATCGTCGTCGAGCACGACGAGGACACGATCCGCGTCGCGGACTGGATCGTCGACATCGGCCCCGGCGCGGGCGAGCACGGCGGGCGCGTCGTCCACTCGGGCGACTACGCGGGCCTGCTCGCGTCGCCCGAGTCGGTCACAGGCGCCTACCTCTCGGGTCGCCGGCAGATCCCGATGCCCGCCGCCCGGCGCCCGGTCGACCGCGCGCGCCAGGTCACGGTCGTCGGGGCGCGCGAGCACAACCTGCAGAACGTCGACGTGTCGTTCCCGCTCGGCACGTTCACCGCGGTCACCGGCGTCTCGGGCTCGGGCAAGTCGACGCTCGTCAACTCGATCCTCTACACCGTCATGGCGAACGAGCTCAACGGCGCCCGCAAGGTCGCCGGGCGGCACCGTCGCGTGACCGGCCTCGACCAGCTCGACAAGGTCGTGCACGTCGACCAGGGCCCGATCGGTCGCACCCCGCGGTCCAACCCGGCGACGTACACCGGAGTGTGGGACCACGTGCGCAAGCTCTTCGCCGAGACGACCGAGGCCAAGGTGCGCGGGTACATGCCGGGCCGGTTCTCGTTCAACGTCAAGGGCGGCCGCTGCGAGGCGTGCTCGGGCGACGGCACCATCAAGATCGAGATGAACTTCCTGCCCGACGTCTACGTCCCGTGCGAGGTCTGCCACGGCGCGCGCTACAACCGCGAGACGCTCGAGGTGCACTTCAAGGGCAAGACCGTCGCGGACGTGCTCGACATGCCGATCGAGGAGGCGTCCGAGTTCTTCGCGGCGGTCCCGGCGATCGCGCGGCACCTCAAGACCCTCACGGACGTCGGGCTCGGGTACGTGCGGCTCGGCCAGCCCGCGCCGACGCTCTCGGGCGGCGAGGCGCAGCGCGTCAAGCTCGCGACCGAGCTGCAGCGGCGCTCGACCGGGCGCACCGTGTACGTGCTCGACGAGCCGACCACGGGCCTGCACTTCGAGGACATCCGCAAGCTGCTCGGCGTCCTGCAGTCGCTCGTCGACAAGGGCAACACGGTCATCGTGATCGAGCACAACCTCGACGTGATCAAGAACGCCGACTGGGTCGTCGACATGGGCCCCGAGGGCGGCTCGGGCGGTGGCACCGTGGTCGCGGAGGGCACGCCCGAGCACGTCGCGTCGGTGGCCGCGAGCCACACGGGGCGGTTCCTGGCCGAGGTGCTCGACGTCGGCGAGGTCGCCGCGGCGGGCTGACGCGCCCGCTCGGCCGGTGCCCGGGCGGGCGTCGCGTGCTCGCGGCAGGGACCCGAGGCTCAGGCGTGCCGGCGGCAGGGGCCCGAGGCTCAGGCGTCGCGCACGCGCACGGGTGCCGGCTCGTGCACGACCGGGAAGTTCACCGAACGCGCGATGAAGCAATGGTCGTGCGCTGCGCCGTGCAGCGAGGCCAGCGTCGCGTCGTCCGCCACCGCGCCCTGCGAGGCGGACGCGACGACGACGCGGGGGCGCAGCGTGACGTCGGTGAACTGCCCCGCCCCCGCGGACTCGACGCGCATCGTGCCGGTCGGGTCGTCGTCGTACGCCACGACCACGACGCCCGCCGCCGAGGCCAGGTGCAGGAACCACAGCATGTGGCACTGCGCGAGGCTCGCGAGGAACAGCTCCTCGGGGCTGTGCCGTGCCGGGTCGCCGCGGAACGACGGGTCGGACGACCCGAGGATCACGGGACGGCCGTCGAACACGACCTCGTGGTCGCGCGAGTACGCCGTGTAGGAGGCAGTGCCGGCGTCGTGCGCGCCCGTCCAGCGGACCGTGCCGACGTAGGTGTGCGTTGCTCCGCTCATGCGCGTCACGCTAGACCGGATCCTGCGTCCCGGCGCGGGGGTGGGCCGGGCCGCGTGGGTGGCCTGAACTAGGCTCGTCCGCATGGCCGACCCCGCGACCTACCGTCCCCGCCCCGGCGAGATCCCCACGTCGCCCGGGGTCTACCGGTTCCGCGACGAGCACGGGCGCGTGATCTACGTCGGCAAGGCCAAGAACCTGCGCGCACGCCTCGCGAACTACTTCCAGGACGTCGCGAACCTCCACCACCGGACCGCGACCATGGTCACGACCGCCGCGTCAGTCGAGTGGACCGTCGTGGGGACCGAGGTCGAGGCGCTCGCGCTCGAATACACGTGGATCAAGGAGTTCGACCCCCGGTTCAACGTCAAGTACCGGGACGACAAGTCGTACCCGTACCTCGCGGTCACGCTCGGCGAGGAGTTCCCGCGCGCGCAGGTCATGCGCGGCGCCAAGCGGCGCGGGACCCGGTACTTCGGGCCGTACGGGCACGCGTGGGCGATCCGCGAGACGCTCGACCTGCTGCTGCGCGTGTTCCCGGTGCGCACGTGCTCCACGGGGGTGTTCCGCCGGGCGCAGCAGTCCGGCCGACCGTGCCTGCTCGGGTACATCGACAAGTGCTCCGCGCCGTGCGTGGGACGGGTCAGCGCCGACGAGCACCGCGCGCTCGTCGAGGACTTCTGCGACTTCATGGCGGGGGACACCGCGCGGTTCGTGCGCCGGCTCGAGGCCCGCATGGCCGAGGCGGCGCAGGCCATGGAGTACGAGCAGGCGGCACGCCTGCGCGACGACATCCAGGCGCTGCTGCGCGCGACCGAGAAGAACGCCGTCGTGCTCACCGACGGCACCGACGCCGACGTGTTCGCGATGGTCGGCGACGAACTTGAGGCCGCGGTGCAGGTCTTCCACGTGCGCGGCGGGCGCATCCGCGGGCAGCGCGGGTGGGTCGTGGAGAAGGTCGAGGACCTCACCGACGCCGACCTCGTCGAGCACCTGCTCCAGCAGGTCTACGGCGCGGTCGACGAGACCGCGCAGGCGGGCGGCCCCGAGGCGCGCGACGCCGTGCCGCGCGAGGTGCTCGTGCCCGTGCTGCCCACCGACGTCGAGCAGGTGGGCGCCTGGCTGCACGGCCTGCGCGGCTCGCGCGTCGACCTGCGCGTCCCGCAGCGCGGCGACAAGCGTGAGCTCGCCGAGACGGTGCGCAAGAACGCCGAGCACGCGCTCGCGCTGCACCGCACGCGACGCGCGGGCGACCTGACGACCCGGAGCCAGGCACTGCGCGAGATCCAGGAGGCGCTCGGGCTCGACGCCGCACCCCTGCGCATCGAGTGCTACGACATCTCGACGACGCAGGGCACGCACCAGGTCGCCTCGATGGTCGTCTTCGAGGACGGCGCGGCGCGCAAGAACGAGTACCGGCACTTCGCGATCCGCGGCGCCGAGGGCGACGGCGCGCGCGACGACACCGAGGCCATGCACGAGGTCATCACGCGCAGGTTCCGCCGCTACCTCGCCGAGCGCAGCGAGTCGCCAGACGTCGAGTCGGACTTCCACGACGACGAGCCGCCCCGCTCGGGCGAGGTCGGTGCGGACGTGAGCGCCGACCGCCGGCGGTTCGCCTACCCGCCCCACCTCGTCGTGGTCGACGGCGGGCCGCCGCAGGTCGCTGCGGCCCGGCGGGCCCTCGACGAGCTCGGTATCGACGACGTCGCGCTGTGCGGCCTCGCCAAGCGGCTCGAGGAGGTCTGGCTGCCCCACGACCCGTACCCGGTGATCCTGCCCCGCTCGTCCGAGGGGCTGTACCTCATGCAGCGCCTGCGCGACGAGGCGCACCGCTTCGCGATCACCTACCACCGGTCCAAGCGCGGCCGGGCGATGACGGTCTCCGCGCTCGACGGCGTCCCCGGCCTCGGGCCCAAGCGGCAGGCCGCGCTGCTCAAGGCGTTCGGGTCGGTCAAGAAGCTGCGGCAGGCCGACGTCGCCGAGATCGCCGCGGTGCCCGGCATGGGGCCCAAGAGCGCGCAGGCCGTGCTCGACGCCCTGGCGCCGGCGCCCGGCACGGCTGCGGAGCCCGGCACGGCTGCGGCGCCCGGCGGTCCTGCGCCCGGCACGGCGGCGGCGTCCGCGCCCGACGACCTGGCATCCTGAACCCATGAGCACCGAGCCCGACCCCACGACCGTCCCCACGGGGGTTCCCGAGGCCGACGCGGCCGCGGTGCGCGTCGAGGCGCCCGTGCGCGAGGTGCTCGTCATCACGGGCATGTCCGGGGCGGGGCGCTCGCGCGCGGCCGCCGTGCTCGAGGACCTCGACTGGTACGTCGTCGACAACCTGCCGCCCCGCATGATCGTCCCGCTCGTGGACATGATGACCCGGTCGACGTCGACCGTGGAGCGCGTCGCGGCGGTCGTCGACGTGCGCGGCGGCGACTTCTTCCGCGACCTGGTCGACGTGCTCGACCACCTCGGCCAGCTCGGCGCCAACTACCGCATCATCTTCCTCGACGCCGCGGACGACGTGCTCGTGCGCCGCTTCGAGCAGGTCCGGCGCCCGCACCCGCTCCAGGGCGACGGCCGGATCCTCGACGGGATCGCGCAGGAGCGCCGTGTGCTGTCGCACCTCAAGGCCCGCGCCGACGCCGTGATCGACACCTCGGAGCTCTCGGTGCACGACCTCGCGCGCGAGGTGCGCGACCACGTCTCGGACGGCACGCCGGCCGAGGTGCGCGTCAACATCGTCTCGTTCGGCTTCAAGTACGGGATCCCGCTCGACGCCGACCACGTGGCCGACGTCCGGTTCCTCGCCAACCCCTACTGGGTCAGCGAGCTGCGCCACCTCACGGGCCGCGACGCGCCCGTGCGCGACTACGTGCTCGGGCTGCCCGGAGCGCTCGAGTTCGTCGACCTGTACGCGGCCGCGCTCGAGCCCGTGCTCGCGGGCTACGTCGACGAGGAGAAGCGCTACGCGACCGTCGCGGTCGGCTGCACCGGGGGCAAGCACCGTTCGGTCGCGATGAGCGAGGCGCTCGCGGCCCGCCTGCGCGAGCACGGGCACCGCGTCATCGTGACCGCCCGCGACCTGGGCAGGGAGTGACACCGTGAGCAACCCGGCGATCGTCGCGCTCGGCGGCGGGCACGGACTGTCCGCGACCCTCTCGGCCCTGCGGCTCATGTCGGACCGGCTCACCGCGGTCGTGACGGTCGCCGACGACGGCGGCTCGTCGGGACGCCTGCGCGACGAGCTCGACGTGCTCCCGCCCGGCGACCTGCGCATGGCGCTCGCGGCGCTGTGCGATGACTCCGAGTGGGGTCGCACGTGGCGCGACGTGCTCCAGCACCGGTTCTCGTCCGCGGGCGACCTCGACAACCACGCGGTCGGCAACCTGCTGATCGTCGCGCTCTGGGAGCTGCTCGACGACCCGGTCGCGGGGCTCGACTGGGTCGGCCGCCTGCTCAACGCGCGCGGGCGCGTGCTGCCGATGGCGGCGGTCCCGCTGCGGATCGAGGCCGACGTGCGCACGTCCGCGGGGGTCGATCTGGTCGTGGGCCAGAGCCAGGTCGCGCTGACCACGGGCCGCATCGAGCAGCTGCGGCTCGTGCCGCACGACCCGCCCGCCTGCCCCGAGGTCGTCGAGGCGATCCACGCGGCGGACTGGGTCGTCCTCGGGCCCGGCTCGTGGTTCTCGTCGGTGCTGCCGCACCTGCTCGTGCCGCAGGTGCACGAGGCGCTGCACACGACCGCGGCGCGCCGGTGCGTGACGCTCAACCTCTCGAGCGACGGCGGCGAGACGTACGGCCTGGGCGCCGTCGACCACCTCGACGTGCTGCGCCGGCACGCGCCCGACCTGCAGATCGACGCGGTCGTCGCCGACCCGAGCGCGGTCGAGGACATCGCGGCGCTCGTCGACTCGACGCGCGAGCTCGGGGCCCGCCTGCTCCTGCGGCAGGTGAGCCGCGGCGACGGCACGGCGCGGCACGACCCGCTGCGGCTCGCGGCCGCCTACCGGGACGTGTTCGACGGCGTCGTCGGCGACGTGACCCCGGGCGGCTGACGGCGCCCGCCGTGGTCGGTGGTGCACGCGACGTGCTCCCGGGTGGCAGGATGTCGCCATGGCACTGACGGCTCAGGTGAAGGACGAGATCGCACGGGTCCAGGTCGACAAGACGTCGTGCCGGCGCGCGGAGGTCTCGGCGACGCTGCGGTTCTCGGGCGGCCTGCACATCATCTCGGGCCGGATCGTCATCGAGGCCGAGCTCGACACCGCGATCGCCGCGCGTCGGCTGCGGACCGCGATCACGGACCTGTACGGGCACACGAGCGAGCTCATCGTCGTCTCGGCCGGTGGTCTGCGACGCAGCGCGCGGTACGTCGTGCGGGTCGTGCGCGAGGGCGAGTCGCTGGCCCGGCAGACGGGCCTCCTGGACGCCCGGGGTCGCCCGGTGCGCGGGCTGCCGCCGCAGGTCGTCTCGGGCGGCGTGGGGGAGTCGGAGGCCGCGTGGCGCGGGGCGTTCCTCGCGCACGGGTCGCTCACCGAGCCCGGCCGGAGCTCGGCGCTCGAGGTCACGTGCCCCGGACCGGAGGCCGCGCTCGCGCTCGTCGGCGCGGCGCGTCGTCTCGGGATCTCGGCCAAGGCCCGCGAGGTCCGCGGCGTCGACCGCGTCGTGGTGCGCGACGGGGACGCGATCCACGCGCTGCTCACGCGGCTCGGCGCGACCGAGTCGGTCGTCGTCTGGGAGGAGCGTCGGCAGCGCCGCGAGGTGCGTGGCACGGCGAACCGGCTCGCGAACTTCGACGACGCGAACCTGCGACGCTCGGCGCGTGCCGCCGTGGCGGCGGGCGCGCGCGTCGAGCGGGCGTTCGCGATCCTCGGCGAGGACGTCCCCGAGCACCTGCGCGAGGCCGGCGAGCTGCGGCTCGCGCACAAGGAGGCGTCGCTCGAGGAGCTCGGCCAGCTCGCGGTGCCGACCCTGACCAAGGACGCCGTCGCCGGCCGGATCCGGCGTCTGCTCGCGACCGCCGACAAGCGGGCGGTCGAGCTCGGGATCCCCGACACCGAGGCCGGGCTCTCGGCGGACCTGCTCGACCTGTAGGTCACGCGCGCACCGCGGTCGTTCACGATCGCGTCCCCGCTCCCTCACGGTTCGGTGTGCGCGGGATTTCGGGTTCGTGAACGTGGGAGCGCACGTCTCACGCACTGGCCCCGAGTCTCACGACACGGCCTTGCGGGTATAGGGTTCAGGTATCTGGTCGACAAACCCGCAGGTCTGGGAGTGCTTCCATTCTCCCGAGCTCCGGCGCAGCACCACGAGGTGCTCACCGGTCGCCGCCCGCGCGGTGGATGTGGTGTGATCGGCCGGTCATCGCGTACGCCGTCGTACGTACTCGTTCGGTTATCAACCGTTCGCGTCGGCAAACCCGGCGCGCACTGAGGAGGGCACTGTGACCATCCGCGTCGGCATCAACGGCTTCGGCCGTATCGGCCGCAACTTCTTCCGCGCGATCATCGCGTCGGGGGCGGACATCGAGATCGTCGGGGTCAACGACCTCACGGACAACAAGACGCTTGCGCACCTGCTCAAGTACGACACGGTCCTCGGGCGCTTCCCGAAGTCGGTCGAGTTCAACGACGATGCGATCATCGTCGACGGCAAGGCCATCAAGGCGCTCGCCGAGCGCAACCCGGCCGACCTCCCCTGGGGCGAGCTCGGCGCGGACATCGTGATCGAGTCGACCGGCTTCTTCACGGACGCCAGCAAGGCCAAGGCGCACATCGACGCCGGTGCCAAGAAGGTCATCATCTCCGCCCCGGCGAAGAACGAGGACGCGACCTTCGTCATGGGCGTCAACGACGACCTGTACGACGCCGCCGCGCACCACATCATCTCGAACGCCTCGTGCACCACGAACTGCCTCGCGCCGCTCGCGAAGGCCCTCGTGGACTCGGTCGGCATCGAGCGTGGCCTCATGACCACGATCCACGCCTACACGGGTGACCAGAACCTCCAGGACGGTCCGCACAAGGACCTGCGCCGTGCCCGTGCGGCCGCGCAGAACATCGTGCCGACCTCGACCGGTGCGGCCAAGGCCGTGGCGCTCGTCCTCCCGGAGCTCAAGGGCAAGCTCGACGGCTACGCGCTGCGCGTGCCGACGATCACCGGCTCGGCCACGGACCTCACCTTCACGGCGAGCCGCGAGACCACCGTCGAGGAGGTCAACGCCGCGGTCAAGGCCGCCGCCGACGGCCCGCTCAAGGGCATCCTGTCGTACGTCGACGACGAGATCGTGTCGTCCGACATCGTCACGGACCCGCACCAGAGCATCTTCGACTCGAAGCTCACCAAGGTGATCGGCGACCAGGTCAAGGTCGTCTCCTGGTACGACAACGAGTGGGGCTACTCGAACAGCCTCGTCGCCCTGACCGTCAAGGTCGGCAACTCGCTCTGATCGTCCCTCAGGACGGTTGAGACCCTTGCGTCCGCGTGCGCGCACGCCCCTGCGGGGGCGGCGCGCACGCGGACGCTGCCATGTCACGACACGGGAGAGCATGAGATGAAGACGATCGACGACCTCGGCGACCTGCGCGGCAAGCGCGTACTGGTCCGCTCCGACTTCAACGTCCCGCTCGACGGGACCACCATCACCGACGACGGTCGCATCCGTGCCGCGCTCCCGACGCTCACGCGTCTGGTCGAGGCCGGCGCGAAGGTCGTCGTCACGGCGCACCTGGGCCGCCCCAAGGGCGTGCCGGACGCCAAGTACTCGCTCGCTCCCGTCGCCGAGCGCCTCGGTGAGCTCCTGGGCGCCCCCGTGACTCTCGCGGACGACCTCGTGGGCGAGTCGGCCCGCGCGACCGTCGCCGGGCTCGAGGACGGTCACGTGGCCCTGCTCGAGAACGTGCGCTTCGACGCGCGCGAGACGTCCAAGGTCGACGCCGAGCGCGCCGAGCTCGCGGGCGAGCTCGCCTCGCTGGCCGACGCGTTCGTCTCCGACGGGTTCGGCGTCGTGCACCGCAAGCAGGCGTCGGTGTACGACGTCGCGCAGATCCTCCCGGCCGCGGCCGGCGCGCTCGTGCTCAAGGAGGTCGACGCGCTCTCGCGCGCGACCACCGACCCGGAGCGGCCCTACGTCGTCGTGCTCGGCGGCTCGAAGGTCTCCGACAAGCTCGGCGTCATCGCCAACCTGCTCGAGAAGGCCGACAAGGTGCTCGTGGGCGGCGGGATGGTCTTCACGTTCCTCGCCGCGCAGGGCCACGCCGTCGGCTCGTCGCTGCTCGAGGCCGACCAGATCGACACGGTCAAGGGCTACCTCGCGACCGCGGCCGAGAAGGGCGTCGAGATCGTCCTGCCGACCGACATCGTCGCGGCGTCGGCCTTCGCGAAGGACGCCGACCACGAGGTCGTCGCGGCCGACGCGATCCCCGAGGGCACCATGGGCCTCGACATCGGCCCCGACTCGGGCGCGGCGTTCGCGCGCGCGATCGTGGACGCCCGGACCGTCGTCTGGAACGGCCCGATGGGCGTGTTCGAGTTCGACGCGTTCGCCGCGGGCACGCGCGCGGTCGCGCAGGGGCTCGTCGACTCGACGGCCGCTGGCGGCTTCACGATCGTCGGCGGCGGCGACTCGGCCGCCGCGGTGCGTCTGCTCGGCTTCGACGAGGCCGGCTTCAGCCACATCTCGACGGGCGGCGGCGCGAGCCTCGAGCTGCTCGAGGGCAAGGAGCTCCCGGGCCTCGCGGTCCTGCAGGACTGAGACCCGTCCACCGGGCGCCCCGCGCCCACCCATCACAACGTGAGGAGGCCCTCGTGGCCGACCGTACCCCGCTCATGGCGGGCAACTGGAAGATGAACCAGGACCACCACCAGGCGACGCACCTCGTGCAGAAGCTCGCGTGGTCGCTCAAGGACGCCAAGCACGACTTCTCGGCCGTCGAGGTCGCGGTGCTCCCGCCGTTCACGGACCTGCGCAGCGTGCAGACCCTCGTCGACGCCGACAAGCTCGACATCCGCTACGGCGCGCAGGACGTCTCGGCGCACGAGTCGGGCGCGTACACGGGCGAGATCTCGCCCGTCATGCTCGCCAAGCTCGGCGTGACCTACGTGGCCGTGGGCCACTCGGAGCGCCGCGAGTACCACCACGAGGACGAGGCGATCGTCAACGCCAAGATCAAGTCCGCCTTCGCGCACGGCATCGTGCCGATCCTGTGCGTCGGCGAGGGCCTCGACGTGCGCAAGGCCGGCGAGCAGGTGCCGCACACGCTCGCGCAGGTCGACGGCGCGCTCGAGGGCCTGCCGGCCGAGCAGGCCGCGCAGATCGTCATCGCCTACGAGCCCGTGTGGGCCATCGGCACCGGCGAGGTCGCCACGCCCGAGGACGCGCAGGAGGTCTGCGGCGCGATCCGTGCCCGCCTCGGCGAGCTCTACGACGCGCCTCTCGCCGACGGCGTGCGCGTGCTGTACGGCGGCTCGGTCAAGTCCGGGAACGTCGCCGCGATCATGGCGCAGCCCGACGTCGACGGCGCGCTCGTCGGCGGCGCGAGCCTCGACGCGGAGGAGTTCGCGAAGATCGCTCGCTTCACCGAGCACGCGGGCGCCTGACCGACGCGACGTCGGTCGCAGGGACCCTGTCCACCGCCCCGGAGGCGTGTTCGCCTCCGGGGCGGTTCGTCGCCTACCCTGTCCCACGAGCCGTGACACGGCTCACCACCGCTCGGCCCGCACGACGCGGGTCACTGAACAAGAGGTCGTACAAGTCGTGGACGTGCTAAGCATCATCCTCAACGTGCTGCTGGTCATCTGCAGCGGGCTGCTCATCCTCCTGGTGCTGCTGCACAAGGGCAAGGGTGGAGGTCTCTCCGACATGTTCGGCGGCGGTGTCACGAGCAGCGTCGGCAGCTCGGGCGTCGCAGAGCGCAACCTGAACCGCATCACCGTGTCGCTCGCGGTGACCTGGGCGGTCGTCGTCGTGCTGCTGGGCCTGATCCAGAAGCTCGACTGACCGTCGGACCACCAACCGTCCGGCACCGGTGCCGGACGCTCAGAAGGGGAGAGTAGTCGTGGCAGGTGGGAACGCGATCCGTGGCTCGCGCGTGGGTGCGGGGCCGCTGGGGGAGTCCGAACGAGGCGAGAGAGCCCCCCGGTTCGTCGTGTCGTACTGGTGCGCGAACGGTCACGAGACCGCGCCGGCCTTCTCGATCGAGGCCGAGATCGAGGCGCCCGAGACGTGGGACTGCCCGCGCTGCGGCTTCCCCGCGGGCCAGGACCGGGAGAACCCCCCGAGCCCGGCACGCAACGAGCCCTACAAGACGCACCTGGCGTACGTGAAGGAGCGTCGCAGCGACGAGGAGGGCGTGGCCATCCTCGACGAGGCGCTCGCCGCGCTGCGCGCCCGCCGCGGCGGCTGACCGGCACCGGCTCGCCTGCCGGGCCTGGGACCAGACCCGGCGCCCGCACCGACGACGAAGGACGCCTGCCCCGAGGGGCAGGCGTCCTTCGTCGTCGGCAGGCCTCGTCAGCAGGCCTTGTCAGAACGCGTCGTTGGCCAGGTGCCGTCCGTCAGGCGTCGCCAGCACGCGTCGTCAGCAGGCGACGTGAGCCTGCCTCCTCAGCGGACGTCGCGCGCGGGGACCGTCGATCCCGCAGCCGCGGTCCGAGCGGCGGCGGCGTCGATCAGCCACAGCGTGCGCTGCACGCCGCGCGCACCGGCCGCGGGTGCCTCGTGCACGGGCGCGTCCGCGAGGGCGGCGGCGACGGCGTCGGCCTTCTCCGCCCCGGCGGCGACGACCCAGACCTCGCGTGCGGCACGGATCGCGTCGAACGTGAGCGAGACGCGCAGGGGCGGCGGCTTGGGGGAGCCGTGCACGCCCACGGTCGCGACGCCCTCGACGTCGAGCGCCGGGTGCCCGGGGAACAGCGACGCGACGTGGGCGTCCGGGCCCATCCCGAGCAGCAGCACGTCGAACGTGGGCACGGACGCACCGGGTGCGGCGTGCCGGGCGAGCTCGTCGGCGTAGAGCGCGGCCGCGGCCTCGGGCGTCGTCACCTCGTCGTCGAGCGCCGGGACCGCGTGCACGTTCTGCGGGGGCAGCGGCAGCTCGTCGAGCAGCGCGTCGCGCGCCTGGGTCTCGTTGCGGTCGGGGTCGCCGTCGGCGAGGAACCGCTCGTCGCCCCACCACAGGTGCACGCACGACCAGTCGACGGCCTCGCGGACCGGGTCGTCCGCGACCTCGGCGAGGGTGCGGATCCCGACGGTGCCGCCGGTGAGCACCACGTGGACCTGGTCGCGCAGCGACTGCGCGTCGAGGATCGCGGTGAGCAGCCGGGCGGCGGTCGCGCGGGCGAGCACCGACGCGTCCGGGTGGACGACGACCTGGCGGGCGCTCATCCGCTCACCCCGGCGAGCCCCTTGGTCAGGACCTCGCCGAAGACCTCGTCGGGGTCGAGCCGGCGCAGCTCCTCGCTCAGGCACTCCTGGAGCGTGCGCAGGGGCATCGCGAGGTGCCGCACGGGCTTGCCGGGCTCGGTGAGCGTCGCGGTGCGCCCGTCGGGGCGGGACAGCTCGATCGACCCGCCGCGGCGCACGAGCTCGACGCGCGTGATGCCCTCGACGCCGTCGACGCGGGCCACGGTCGCGGGGCAGCGCAGCTGGCGGCCGAGCCACGCGGCGAGCAGGTCGACGGACGGGTGGTCGGCCGCGCCCTCGACGAGCACCGAGGTGACTGGCTCGTACGGGGGCTGGTCGAGCGCCGCGGCGATCAGGCCGCGCCAGACGGTGATCCGGGTCCAGGCGAGGTCGGTGTCCCCGGGCTCGTGGTGCTCCCCGAGCCGGTCGAGCACCTCGCGGGTGCCGGTGCAGGCGACCGCGTCGGTGATGCGGCGGTGCGCCATGCGGCCCACGAGGTCCCCGGCGGGGTTCTCGGGCGCCTGCCCGGGCCACCAGGCGACGATCGGCGCGTCGGGCAGCAGCAGGGGCATGACGAGCGTGTCGGTGTGCTCGCGCAGCGTCCCCGAGGGGCGCAGGACGACGACCTCGCTCGCGCCGGCGTCGCCGCCCACGCGGATCTGCGCGTCGAGCCCGGCCGACCCGCGGGTCGCGGTGGGCGCGACGACGACGATCCGGCAGGGGTGCTCGCGGCTCGCGCTGTTCGCGGCCTCGACCGCGTCCTCGAGCGAGTCCTCGTCGGTGAGGATCACGAGCGTCAGGACGCGCCCGAGCGCGATCGCGCCGCCCTCGTCGCGCAGGTTCACGAGCCGCTTGTTGACGGCGTTCGTGGTGGTGTCGGGCATGTCGATGATCATGGACGGCTCCTTCGGCGGGTCCGGGCGTCGGTGGCCCCCGCGACGGGGGCGGGCGGGCGGGTCACGGACGGCGCCAGGTGCGCCCGTCGCGCGCCATCATCGCGTCGGCGGACTCGGGGCCCCACGTGCCGGACCGGTACGGGTCGGGCTTGCCCTTGGACGCCCAGTGCGCGGTGATCGGGTCGAGGATCTTCCACGACAGCTCGACCTCCTCGTGGCTCGGGAAGAGCGGCGGGTCGCCGAGCAGGACGTCGAGGATGAGGCGCTCGTAGGCCTCGGGGGAGGACTCGGTGAACGCGTGGCCGTAGCCGAAGTCCATCGTGACGTCCCGGACCTCCATCGCGGTCCCGGGCACCTTGGCACCGAACCGGATCGTGACGCCCTCGTCGGGCTGGACGCGGATCACGAGCGCGTTCTTGCCGAGCTCGGACGTCGCGGACGACTCGAACGGCAGGTGCGGCGCGCGCTTGAACACCACGGCGATCTCCGTGACGCGGCGGCCGAGGCGCTTGCCCGTGCGCAGGTAGAACGGCACGCCCGCCCAGCGGCGGTTGTCGATGTCGACGCGGATCGCGGCGAACGTCTCGGTCGTGGACTCGGCGTCGAAGCCCTCCTCCTCGAGGTAGCCCACGACCTCCTCGCCGCCCTGCCATCCCGCGGTGTACTGGCCGCGCGAGGTGTGCCGCGCGAGGTCGCGGGGCAGCTTGACCGAGCTGAGCACCTTGATCTTCTCGGCGCGCAGGTCGTCGGCGTCGAACGAGACGGGCTCCTCCATCGCGGTCAGCGCGAGGAGCTGCAGCAGGTGGTTCTGGATGACGTCGCGGGCGGCGCCGATCCCGTCGTAGTACCCCGCACGCCCGCCGATGCCGATGTCCTCGGCCATCGTGATCTGGACGTGGTCGACGTAGTTCGCGTTCCACAGCGGCTCGTAGAGCTGGTTCGCGAAGCGCAGCGCGAGCAGGTTCTGGACGGTCTCCTTGCCCAGGTAGTGGTCGATGCGGAACACCGACTCCTGGTCGAACACCTCGGAGACGACGTCGTTGAGCTCGCGCGCGCTCGTCAGGTCGTGCCCGAACGGCTTCTCGATCACGACGCGCCGCCACGCGTCCTCGCCCGAGCGGGAGAGCCCCGACTCGGCGAGCTGGCGGCACACGACGGGGAACGCCGAGGGCGGGACCGACAGGTAGAACGCGTGGTTGCCACCGGTGCCGCGCTCCTCGTCGAGCTTCTCGACGGTCTCGCGCAGGCGCTCGAAGGCCTCCTCGTCGCCGAACTCGCCGCGCACGAACCGGATGCCCTCGGCGAGCTGGTTCCAGGTGTCCTCGTCGAAGGGCGTGCGCGCGTGCTTCTCGACCGCGTCGCGCACGATCTTCGCGAAGTCCTGGTCCTCCCACTCGCGCCGGGCGAACCCGGTCAGGGCGAAGCCCGGCGGCAGCAGGCCGCGGTTCGCGAGGTCGTACACCGCGGGCATGAGCTTCTTGCGTGCGAGGTCGCCCGTGACCCCGAAGATCACGAGGCCGCAGGGCCCGGCGATCCGGGGGAGCCGCAGGTCGCGGGGGTCGCGCAGCGGGTTCTGCTCGGCGCTGATCTTGGCCGGTCTCACCGGGTGGTACTCCTTCGGGTGGGGTGGGCTGCTGGGCGTGCTCGTCAGCCGCGGGCGGCGGCGAGCCCGTCGGTGGTCGTGGCGAGGAGCTCGGTCCAGCTGTCCTCGAACTTGCGCACGCCCTCGGTCTCGAGCCGGTCGGTGACCTCGGCGAGCGAGATGCCGAGCGCCTCGATCGCGGCGAGCGTCCCGCGCGCCTCGTCGTACGCGGCGCGGACGGTGTCGCCCGTGAGGGTGCCGTGATCGGCGAAGGCCTCGAGCGTCGCCTCGGGCATGGTGTTGACGACGCCGTCGGTCACGAGGCCGGTCACGTACAGCGTGTCGGGGTAGTCGGGGTCCTTGACGCCGGTCGAGGCCCACAGCGGTCGCTGGGGCTGCGCGCCGTCGGCCGCGAGCGAGGCCCACCGCTCGCCCCCGAAGACCTCCTCGCACGCCTCGAACGCGAGGCGCGCGTTGGCGAGGGCCGCGGTGCCGCGCAGGGCGAGCGCCTCGTCGGTCCCGATCTCCTCGAGCGCGGCGTCGACCGCGCTGTCGACGCGCGAGACGAAGAACGACGCGACCGAGCTGATCGGCGCGAGGTCGTGGCCCGCCTCGCGCGCCCGCTCGAGGCCCGTGAGGAACGCGTCCATGACGGCGCGGTAGCGCTCGAGCGAGAACACGAGGGTCACGTTGACGCTGATCCCGGCGGCGAGGGTGCGCGTGATCGCGTCGAGCCCCTCGACGGTCGCGGGGATCTTGATCAGGACGTTGGGGCGGTCGACGGTCGACCACAGGCGGGCGGCGGTCGCGACGGTCGCCTCGGTGTCGCGCGCGAGCCGCGGGTCGACCTCGATCGACACGCGGCCGTCGACGCCCCCGGTCGCCTCGTGCACGGGACGCAGCACGTCGGCCGCGGCGCGCACGTCGTCGGTGGTGATCGTCTCGACCGCGGCCTCGACGTCGGTGCCGGCGAGCTCGGCGAGCTGGTCGTCGTACGCGTCGCCCTCGGCGAGCGCCTTGGCGAAGATCGTCGGGTTGGTCGTGACGCCCACGACGTCGCGGTCGGCGACGAGCGCGGCGAGGTTGCCGCTGCGCAGCCGCTCGCGCGACAGGTCGTCGAGCCAGATGGAGACGCCCGCGTCGCTCAGCGCGCGGGTCGGACGGGTGTTCGTGCTCTCGGTCATGCTGCGCCTTCCCTCGGTGCGGATCTGCGTGTGCATGCCGTCGGGCAGGCGGTGGCCGCCCGGCGGTCCCGGGGGCGGGACTCCGCCCGCCCCCGGGTCTAGCCTCAGGCCTGGTCGGCCGTGCCGCCCTGCGAGGGCTGCGCGGACGCGCCGGGCGCGACGCCCTCGCGGGCCGCGGCGATCGACGCGCGTGCGGCGTCGGCGACGGCCTCGGCCGTGATGCCGAACTCGCGGTAGAGCGTCTCGGCGTCGGCCGACGCGCCGTAGTGCTCGATGCTCACGGTGCGGCCGGCGTCGCCGACGATCTCGTGCCAGCCCTGGCGGATGCCCGCCTCGACGGACACGCGGGCGCGCACCGCGGCGGGCAGCACCTGCTCGCGGTACCCGGCGTCCTGGGCGTCGAACCACTCGCGGCACGGCATCGACACGACGCGCGCGGCGATCCCGTCGGCGGCGAGGGCCTCGCTCGCCTCGACCGCGAGCTGGACCTCGGAGCCCGTGCCGACGAGCACGACGTCGGGCGTGCCCTCGGTGTCGCGGAGCACGTAGGCGCCCCGCGCGAACCCGGCGGCGTCGGCCGCGGCGTCCGCCCGCTCGAACGTGGGCACGTTCTGGCGCGTGAGGATCAGGCCCGCGGGGTTCGCGGTGTTCTCGAGGATCGTGCGCCACGCCCACGCGGTCTCGTTGGCGTCGGCGGGGCGCACGACGTCGAGGCCCGGGATCGCGCGCAGCGCCGCCAGGTGCTCGATCGGCTGGTGCGTCGGGCCGTCCTCGCCGAGGCCGATCGAGTCGTGCGTCCACACGAACGTCGACGGGATCTCCATGAGCGCGGCGAGCCGGACCGAGGCGCGCATGTAGTCGGAGAACTGCAGGAACGTGCCGCCGTACGGGCGCGTGAGGCCGTGCAGCACGATCCCGTTGAGGATCGAGCCCATCGCGTGCTCGCGGATCCCGAAGTGCAGCGTGCGCCCGTACTCGTGGCCCGGGAACTTCTTGGTCGCGTGCTCGACCGGGACGAACGACGGCTCGCCGTCCATCGTGGTGTTGTTCGACCCGGCGAGGTCGGCCGAGCCGCCCCAGAGCTCGGGCAGGGTGTCGGCGAGCGCGGTGAGCACCTTGCCGGACGCCGCGCGCGTGGCCACGCCCTTGGCGCTGGCCTCGAACACGGGCAGGGAGTCGGTCCAGCCCTCGGGCAGCTCGTGCGCCGTGAGCCGCTCGAGCAGCGCCGCGCCGGCGGGCGTCGCGGTCTTCCACGCGGCGAACGCGGTCTCCCACGCCTCGCGCTGCGCCGACTGGTGCTGCGCGACCGCGCGGGTGTGCGCCAGGACGTCGTCCGCGATCGCGAACGACTGCTCGGGGTCGAGCCCGAGCGCGACCTTGAGGCCCGCGACCTCGTCGGCGCCCATGGCCGAGCCGTGGATGCCACCGGTGTTCTGCTTGGTCGGCGACGGGTAGCCGATGATCGTGCGCAGGGCGATGATCGACGGCTTGCCGGTCTCGGCCTTCGCGGCGTCGAGCGCCGCGGCGAGGCCGTGCACGTCCTCGTCGTAGCCCGTGCCGCCGTTGGTCCAGTCCACGCGCTGGGTGTGCCAGCCGTAGGCCTCGTAGCGTGCGAGGACGTCCTCGGTGAACGCGATGTCGGTGTCGTCCTCGATCGAGATCTTGTTGTCGTCCCAGATCACGACGAGGTTGCCGAGCTGCTGGTGGCCGGCGATCGACGACGCCTCGGAGGTCACGCCCTCCTGCAGGTCGCCGTCGGACGCGATCACGTACACGTGGTGGTCGAACGGGCTCTCGCCGGGCGCGGCGTCGGGGTCGAGCAGACCGCGCTCGCGGCGGGCCGCCATCGCGAAGCCGACCGACGAGGCCAGGCCCTGGCCGAGCGGGCCCGTGGTGATCTCGACGCCCGCGGTGTGGCGGAACTCCGGGTGGCCGGGGGTCTTCGAGCCCCAGGTGCGCAGCGCGGCGATGTCCTCCATCTCGAGGCCGTAGCCCGCGAGGAACAGCTGGAGGTAGATCGTCAGGGACGAGTGGCCCGCGGACAGCACGAACCGGTCACGACCGACCCAGTGCGGGTCGGCGGGGTCGTGGCGCATCGTCTTCTGGAACAGCAGGTACGCGGCGGGCGCGAGGGAGATCGCGGTCCCGGGGTGCCCGTTGCCGACCTTCTCGACGGCGTCCGCCGCGAGAGCCTTGATGGTCTTGACCGCCTGGTCGTCGAGCTCGGACCAGTCCAGCGGCGAGATTGCCGGGTCGAACGCGTTCACCGAACCTCTTTCCCGTCCCGGGCGGGGCCGGGACCGTCTGCACACTTCGGAGCCGCCGGACGACGCCCGGCGACGCTCTGGCGTCGTCCGGGGGAGGACACGTGCCCGGGCTCGTCGAGGGTCGTGGCCCTCGGGAGGCAGGGGGAGCAGGTCGTCGCCGGTTGCACGTCCAGCCTATACACGCCGTGCGGCTGCGGCCCGGGGGTGCCCGCAGGGTGGAGCGTTTGTGAGGGATCGGGCGGATCTCACACCCCGGGCACCCCTCCGAGGGGCGCGGGGGCGTGGTCACGGACGTACGATGGGTCGATCGCCCAGGCGCGGTACGGCCCCCGGCCGGCCGGCCGGAACTCCGACGCAGAACGGAACCCCCAGCGCGTGCACACCACGAGCCAGGCACCGATGGACGACCTCGGCGCCGCCACGAGCGGGACGCGCGGCCCGGCGTCCCCGGCCCCGACCCGCACTCCCGGGTGGCGTGGACGGGTCGGTGCGTACGTCGCGCTGACCAAGCCGCGCATCATCGAGCTGCTGCTCGTGACGACCCTGCCGACCATGATCCTCGCCGAGGGCGGCCTGCCCGACCTGTGGCTCGTGCTCGCGACGCTCGTCGGCGGGGCCGCGGCCGCGGCGTCCGCGAACGTGTTCAACTGCTACCTCGACCGCGACATCGACGAGGTCATGAACCGCACCAAGCGGCGTCCGCTCGTGACGGGGGAGGTCACGCCCACCGCGGCCCTCGTGTTCGCGAGCGTCCTCGGCGTCGCCTCGCTCGTGTGGTTCGGCCTCCTCGTCAACGCGGCCACGGTGTGGCTCACGCTCGCCGCGATCGCGATGTACGTGGTCGGCTACACGATGCTGCTCAAGCGCCGTACGTCGCAGAACATCGTCTGGGGCGGCGTCGCGGGCTGCATGCCCGTGTTCATCGGCTGGGCCGCGGTCGACGGCGGCGTGAGCTGGAGCGCGGTCGCGCTGTTCGCCGTGATCTTCTTCTGGACCCCGCCGCACTACTGGCCGCTGTCGATCAAGTTCAAGGCCGACTACCGCACCGCGGGCGTCCCGATGCTCCCCGTGGTCGCCGACTCGACGCGCGTAGCCCGCGAGATGATCGCGTACACGGTCGCCATGATCCTCAGCTCGCTCGCGCTCGTGCCCCTGGCCGGCATGACCTGGGTCTACACGGTCGTCGCGCTCGGCCTCGGCGCCTGGTTCCTCGTCGCGTGCGTCGCGATGCTCCGCCGCGCCGAGCACCCCGAGCGCGGCAAGCTCCACGCCATGAAGGTCTTCCACGCGTCGATCACCTACCTGACCCTGCTGTTCGTGGCCGTCGCGGTCGACGTGTTCCTGCCGTTCTCGCCGCTGCTCGGCTGAGCGTGCCGCCCGCCCCGGACGACGACGTCCTGCCCGACGACGTCCTGCCCGGTGACGCCGCTGCGCCCGACACCGCCGCGGACGAGCTCCCGGCCCGGCTGCGCGTCGCCCTCGACGGATACCTCGCGCACCTCGCGGTCGAGCGCGGGCTGTCCGGCAACACCCTCGCCGCGTACCGCCGCGACCTCGCGCGGTACGCGCGCTACCTCGCGACCGGCGGGCGGGACGACGTCGCCGCCGTCGTCGAGCAGGACGTGACCGACTACGTCGTCGCCCTGCGCTCGGGGTCGGACGGCGGCAGCGCCCTCTCGCCCGCGTCCTCGGCCCGGGCGCTCGCCGCCGTGCGCGGCTTCCACCGCTTCTGCGCGGCCGAGGGCACGGCCGCGAGCGACCCCACCGCGGACGTGCGCGCCCCCGCCCAGGCACGCCGACTGCCCAAGGCCGTCTCGACGCGTGAGGTCGAGATGATCCTCACGGCCGCGAAGGAGGGCGAGGGCGCCGCGCCGTTGCGCGACGGCGCGCTCCTGGAGCTCGTGTACTCGACCGGCGCCCGGATCTCGGAGGCCGTGAGCCTCGACGTCGACGACCTGGACCTCGAGCGGGGCGCCGTGCGGCTGTTCGGCAAGGGCAGCAAGGAGCGCGTCGTGCCCGTCGGGTCGTTCGCGTGCCGAGCGCTCGAGGCGTACCTCGTGCGCGGGCGTCCCGACCTCGCGGCGCGCGGGACCGGCACGCCCGCGCTGTTCCTCAACACGCGCGGCGCGCGGCTCTCGCGGCAGAGCGCGTGGGCGGTGCTGCGTGAGGCCGCCCGACGCTCGGGCATCGACGACCCGGACCGGATCTCCCCGCACACGCTGCGGCACTCGTTCGCGACCCACCTGCTCGCGGGCGGTGCCGACGTGCGCGTCGTGCAGGAGCTCCTCGGCCACGCGTCGGTCACCACGACGCAGATCTACACGCTCGTCACTCCCGACACGCTGCGCGAGGTCTACGCGTCGGCGCACCCGCGCGCCCGCGGCTGATCCCGCGGCGCGCCGGGCCGCCCCGGAGGCGGAGCGTGAGCCCTGTTGTAGCGTGACGAGCGTGAGCAGCCCGAGCGAGATCACGAGCGACACCCTGGGTGTCGAGGTGCGCGTCGCGGACGAGGTCCGCCTGGACCCGGCGGGCCGGGCGATGCCCGACTTCGCCGTCCCGGCCCCGCTGGCGCAGCACGGCCCCGCCCGCATCATCGCGATGTGCAACCAGAAGGGCGGCGTGGGCAAGACCACCACGACGATCAACCTGGGTGCCGCGCTCGCGGAGTACGGGCGGCGCGTGCTGCTCGTCGACTTCGACCCGCAGGGCGCGGCGTCCGTCGGCCTCGGGGTCAACCCGCACGGCCTGGACCGCACGGTCTACAACCTCATGATGGAGCGCGACGCCGACGTGCGGGAGATCATCGTCGGCACCGCCGTCGACGGGCTCGACGTGCTGCCCGCGAACATCGACCTGTCGGCCGCCGAGGTCCAGCTCGTGGGCGAGGTCGCCCGCGAGTCGGTGCTCTCGCGCGTGCTGCGGCCCGTCGCCGACGAGTACGACGTGATCCTGGTCGACTGCCAGCCGTCCCT
The DNA here is from genome assembly GCF_002797595.1 of Sediminihabitans luteus. GTDB lineage: Bacteria > Actinomycetota > Actinomycetes > Actinomycetales > Cellulomonadaceae > Paraoerskovia > Paraoerskovia lutea. Next base: position 631,824 of record NZ_PGFE01000002.1, on the reverse strand, counting down.
GGGGCTGCTGACCGTCAACGCGCTCACCGCGGCGCACGGCGTGCTGATCCCGCTCGAGTGCGAGTTCTTCGCGCTGCGCGGCGTCGCGCTGCTCGTGGAGACCATCGACAAGGTGCGTGACCGGCTCAACCCGCGGCTCGAGGTCGACGGTATCCTGCCGACCATGTACGACTCCCGCACGCTGCACTCGCGCGAGGTCGTCGCGCGCGTGCACGAGGCGTTCGGCGACCAGCTGCTGCACACCATCATCGCGCGCACCGTGAAGTTCCCCGACGCGTCCGTCGCGGCCGAGCCGATCACCGTGTACGCGCCCGCGCACGCCGGCTCGGAGTCGTACCGCCGCCTCGCGCGCGAGCTCGTCTCGCGCGGCAGCGTCGCCTGACCGTGGCGACCACCCCGTGACCGCGGTGGACGTGGCACCCGGCCCGGCGACGTCCGACACCGCGACCCCGCCGGAGCCTCGCAGCCCACGGGGCGGGTTCGAGGTCCACCTCGAGAACTTCTCCGGACCGTTCGACCTGCTGCTGTCGCTCATCACCAAGCACCGCCTCGACATCACCGAGGTCGCGCTCGGGCAGGTCACCGACGAGTTCATCGCCTACATCCGGGCAGCCGAGCGTGCGCCCGACGGCACGCTCGGGTGGGACCTCGGCACCGCGAGCGAGTTCCTCGTGGTCGCGGCGACCCTGCTCGACCTCAAGGCCGCACGCCTGCTGCCCGCGGGCGTGGTCGACGACGCGGAGGACCTCGAGCTGCTCGAGGCCCGCGACCTGCTCTTCGCGCGGCTCCTGCAGTACCGCGCGTACAAGCAGGTCGCGGGGATCGTCGCGGAGCGGCTCGCGACTGAGGGGCGCCGGTTCCCGCGCCAGGTGCAGCTCGAGCCGCACCTCGCGGCCATGCTGCCCGAGCTCGTGTGGCAGATCGGGCCCGACCAGCTCGCGCAGCTCGCGGCCCGCGCGCTCGAGCCCAAGGCGCCGCCGCCCGGCGTCGACCTCGCGCACCTGCACGCGCCCGTCGTGAGCGTGCGCGAGCAGGCGCAGATCGTCGTCGAGCACCTGCGGCGCGACGGCGCGGCGACGTTCCGGAGCCTCACCGCGGGCGCCGAGCCGGGCGTCGTGGTCGCGCGGTTCCTCGCGCTGCTCGAGCTGTTCCGTCAGGCGCTCGTGGGCTTCGAGCAGGTCGAGGCGCTCGGCGAGCTCACGGTGCGCTGGACTGGGGAGTCGGACGACGGGCCGGGCGGCTCGCCCGCCGGCGCGGACTTCGAGGAGTTCGACGGCGCCGAGGATCCGCCGGGGGGTGTGGACGTCGATGACGGGCCCCAGCACGCACCGCACGACGAGAAGCAGGACGAGGCCGATGACCGCTGAGACCGACCTGACCACCGAGACTGACCCAAACGCTGGGACCGACCCGACCGCTGAGTCGGACCTGACCGCAGTGCACGACGGGGCACCCGTCGTGCCCGCCGACGCGGACGAGCTCGCGTTCGACGCGCACGACCTGCCGGGCGGGCCCGCGGCAGCGCTCGAGGCGATCCTCATGGTCGCCGACGAGCCGATCCCCGCGGTCCAGCTCGCGTCGGCGCTCGCGCTGCCGCGCGACGAGGTCGAGGCGCTCCTGGGCGAGCTCGCGGCCGAGTACCGGGGCGAGCGCGGCGGACGTCCGCGCGGCTTCGAGGTGCGCGAGGCCGGGGGAGGGTGGCGCGTGTACTCGGCGCCCGCGTTCAGCGACGTCGTCGGACGGTTCGTGCTCGAGGGCCAGACGGCGCGGCTGACCCAGGCCGCGCTCGAGACGCTGTCCGTGGTCGCGTACCGCCAGCCGGTCACCCGGGGTCAGGTCTCCGCCGTCCGCGGCGTCAACGTGGACGGCGTGATGCGGACCCTCACGACGCGCGGGCTCGTCGCCGAGGTGGGGCAGGACCCGTCCACGGGTGCGATCCAGTACGGGACTACGGGATACTTCTTGGAGCGGATGGGGTTCACGTCGCTCGACGAGCTGCCGCCCCTGGCCCCGCACCTGCCCGACATGGCGTCGCTCGACGACGTCGACGGGTTCGACCGACCGAAGGACCTTTCCCCCTCATGAGCCCCACCCCGCACCGCCGAGGCAACTCCGGCGGGCGCCCGACGTCCGCACGACCTGCGCGCAAGCAGCCGGCCCGACGGGCCGTCGAGCCGCCGCGCGACGTCCACGAGCCCGACGGGGTACGGCTGCAGAAGATCCTCGCCTCGGCGGGTCTCGGGTCGCGTCGCGCGTGCGAGCGCCTCATCGAGGACGGCCGTGTGCAGGTCGACGGCGTCGTGGTCCGCGAGCTCGGGGTGCGCGTCAAGCCCGAGGGTGCGGAGATCCACGTCGACGGCATGCGCGTGCAGCTCGACACGTCGCTCGTGACGCTCGCGTTCAACAAGCCGCGCGGCGTGCTGTCGACCATGGACGACCCGGACGGCCGCTCGACCGTGTCGGACTTCATCCAGAACCGCTCCGAGCGGCTCTTCCACGTGGGCCGTCTCGACGCCGACAGCGAGGGCCTGCTCCTGCTGACGAACGACGGCGAGCTCGCGAACCGGCTCATGCACCCCAAGTACGAGGTCGCCAAGACGTACCTCGTGACGGTCGAGGGTCGCGTCAAGGGGAACCTCGCGAACGTGCTGCAGCACGGCGTCGAGCTCGAGGACGGCGTCGCGAAGGTCGACGGGTACCGCGTGGTCGACACGACCGCGACCCAGTCGATGGTCGAGGTCGTGATCCACGACGGCCGCAACCGGATCGTGCGTCGCATGTTCGAGGAGGTCGGGCACCCCGTGTCGGCGCTCGTGCGCACGCGTGTGGGCACCATCGCGCTCGGCAACCTGCGCCCCGGCACGACGCGCGTGCTGGGTCGCGACGAGCTCGGCTCGCTCATGGCGCAGGTGGGCCTGTAGTGGCGGTCCGCGCGATCCGCGGGGCCACGCAGCTCGACGTCGACGACCGCGAGCACCTGTTCGCGCGCACGACCGAGCTCGTGCAGGCGGTGCTCGACGCCAACGACGTCGACACCGCGTCGCTCATCTCGATCTTCTTCACCTGCACGCCCGACCTCGTCGCCGACTTCCCGGCCGCCGCGGCCCGCGAGATGGGCCTGGGCGACGTGCCGCTCATGTGCGCGGTCGAGATCGGCGTGCCGCACGCCCTGCCGCGCGTGGTGCGCCTCATGGCGCACGCCGACCTCGACGTCGCGCGCGCGGACGTGCAGCACGTGTACCTGCACGGTGCGGTCGCGCTGCGGCGCGACATCGCTCAGTAGGGGCACTTCTCGGTAGGGCACTTCTCCGTAGAGGCACTGGTCGCCGTGCGCCGCGGTCGGGACGCCGCGGGCGCACGCGGCCGCGCACGGGCACCTGCGGGTACCCTTCCGGGGGCGGCCCAGGCCGCCCGCGCGTCCTTCCCGTCCGTCCGACCCCTGGAGCCCCCGTGCCCGCTGCCGCCACCGATCCCACGACCCCCGCGCCGCTCGTCGTCGCGATCGACGGCCCGTCCGGCTCGGGCAAGTCGAGCGTGTCGAAGGCCGTCGCGCGCGAGCTCGGCCTGGCGTACCTCGACACGGGGGCCATGTACCGGGCGGCGACGTGGTGGTGCGTCGAGCAGGGCGTCGAGCTGACGGACGCGGACGCCGTCGCCGCGGCAGTCCGCGTGATGCCGCTGGTCATGGGCGTCGACCCGGCCGCGCCGGGCGTGCACGTCGGCGGCACCGACGTCGGTGAGGCGATCCGTTCGACCGCGATCACGGCAGCCGTGAGCGCGGTCGCGACCAACCTCGACGTGCGGGCCGAGCTGCGCCGCCTGCAGCGCGAGGCGATCGACGCCGAGCGCACGGGCGGGTTCTCGCAGGGTCGCGGCATGGTCGCCGAGGGTCGTGACATCACGACCGTCGTCGCGCCCGACGCCGACGCGCGGGTGCTTCTGACCGCGAGCGAGGAGGCGCGTCTGGCGCGCCGCGCGCTCGAGGTGCACGGCGAGGCCGGCGACGCCGCGGTCGAGGCGACCCGCGACCAGGTGCTGCGCCGTGACCAGGACGACTCCGCGGTCTCGCAGTTCCACGTCGCGGCCGACGGGGTCGTGACCGTCGACTCCTCGGCACTCGACTTCGCCCAGACCGTCGAGGCCGTGCTCGGGGTGGTCCGCGAGCACGCGAACCGCTGAGGCCCCCGCGATGAGCACGGGCGGCACCCACGCCGACGGACCCGCCGTCCCGTCGCCGCGCGGCCCGGCGTGGTCGCGCCACGTCGGACGCTTCGCCGCGACGGTCGTGTGGTCGACCCGCGTGACCGGCGCCGAGCACGTGCCCGCCACGGGCCCGGTGATCCTCGCCGCGAACCACACGGGCGTCGTCGACGGCCCCCTGTTGCTCGGCGTCGCGCCGCGAGGGCTGCACGTGCTGGTCAAGCAGGAGATGTTCCACGGGCCCGTCGGGGCGGTGCTGCGCGCCGCCGGGCAGATCCCCGTCGACCGTGACGGCGGCCGCGCCGCTCTCGTGACCGCGCGCGCCGTGCTCGAGCGCGGGGACGCCGTCGGCGTATTCCCCGAGGGCAACCGCGGTCGCGGCGACGCGTCGTCGGGCCGGGCGGGCGTCGCATGGCTCGCGCTGCACAGCGGAGCGCCCGTCGTGCCCGTCGCGATGCTCGGCACGCGGCGCACGGGGGAGTCCACGAACCACCTGCCGGGTCTGCGCCGGCGCATCGAGGTCGAGATGGGCGCACCCGTCACGGTGCGCCGCGCGCCGGGCACGAGCGGCCGCCAGGCGCTCGCCGACGCCAACGAGCAGGTGCGTGCGGCGCTCGCGGACCTCGTCGCGCGGGCCGTCGCGCGCACGGGCGTGGCCCTGCCCACGGACGGGCCCGAGGGCGGCTCGCGGCACCTGTGACGGTGCCCGTGCCACGGGTGTCGCACGTCTCGCGTGCGTCGGTTCGGTGAAGTCGCCCGAGCCTGGGAGAATGGTGGGCATGACCCACCCCGACGACGCCGACGTTCCCGCCATCGTGCCCGAGGACGACGCACCTGCCGGCGTCGAGACCATCGCCCCCGACGCGGACGACGCCGCGCGCGAACGAGCCCTGCGCGCGGGCCTCGACGACTACGAGCTCGGCGACGAGGACTTCTCGCTGCTCGACCGCGACGACGAGGACGAGGAGGTCGAGGCCCCCGAGGCCCCGCTGCCCGTGCTCGCCGTCGTCGGCCGCCCCAACGTCGGCAAGTCGACGCTCGTCAACCGCATCCTCGGGCGCCGCGAGGCCGTCACCGAGGACAAGCCGGGCGTCACGCGCGACCGCGTGAGCTACCCGGCCGAGTGGGCCGGACGCCGGTTCACTCTCGTCGACACGGGCGGCTGGGAGGTCGACGTCGCCGGGATCGACGCGCGCGTGGCCGAGCAGGCCGAGATCGCGATCTCGCTCGCCGACGCCGTCGTGTTCGTCGTGGACGCCGTGGTCGGCCCGACCGACACCGACGAGCGCGTCGTGCGCCTGCTGCGCCGCTCGGGCAAGCCCGTCGTGCTGTGCGCCAACAAGGTCGACGGCGCCTCGGGCGAGGCCGACGCGATGAACCTGTGGAGCCTGGGCCTCGGCGAGCCGTACCCGGTCTCGGCGCTGCACGGCCGCGGCACGGGCGACCTGCTCGAGGCCGCGATGAACGTGCTGCCGACCGAGTCCGCGCACGGCGAGCTGCGGCCCGAGGGGCCGCGCCGCGTCGCGCTCGTGGGCCGCCCCAACGTCGGCAAGTCGTCGCTGCTGAACAAGATCGCGGGCTCGCAGCGCGTCGTCGTCGACGAGATCGCGGGCACCACGCGCGACCCGGTCGACGAGCTCGTGCTGCTCAAGGGCGTGCCGTGGTGGTTCGTCGACACCGCCGGGATCCGCCGCCGCGTGCACCAGACGCGCGGCGCGGACTTCTACGCGTCGCTGCGCACGCAGGCCGCGATCGAGAAGGCCGAGGTCGCGGTCGTGCTGCTCGACGCGAGCGTGCCGCTGACCGAGCAGGACACGCGCGTGCTGTCCCAGGTCGTCGACGCAGGCCGCGCGCTCGTGATCGCGTACAACAAGTGGGACCTCATGGACGACGACCGTCGCCGCTACCTCGAGCGCGAGATCGACAAGGAACTCGTGCAGCTCCAGTGGGCCGAGCGGGTCAACGTCTCGGCGCGCACCGGCTGGCACACCGAGCGGCTCGTGCCCGTGCTCGAGCGCGCGCTCGCCTCGTGGGACCGCCGCATCCCCACGGGTCGCCTCAACGCGTTCCTCGGCGAGCTCGTGGCCGCGCACCCGCACCCGCTGCGCGGCGGCAAGCAGTCGCGCATCCTGTTCGCGACGCAGGCCTCGACGCGCCCCCCGCGGTTCGTGCTGTTCGCGACCGGGTTCATCGAGGCCGGCTACCGCCGGTTCATCGAGCGGCGCCTGCGCGAGGAGTTCGGCTTCGAGGGCACGCCCATCGAGATCTCGGTGCGCGTGCGCGAGAAGCGCAAGCGCTGATGTCGCGTCGTCCGTCGCGGGGATGTCGGACCAGCCCCTGAATGTGGGGTAGTATTTCCGAGGCTCGTAAGGGCCACCCGGGTCCGGGGAAACCATGGATTCGCGGGCTGTGGCGCAGCTTGGTAGCGCACTTGACTGGGGGTCAAGGGGTCGCAGGTTCAAATCCTGTCAGCCCGACGTTCAAGCCCAGGTGAGAGAACCTCTCACCTGGGCTTCGTCGTGTCTGGGCTTCGTCGTGTCTGCGCTTCGACGTGTGTGGGCATCCGTGTCCGGGTGCCGTCGTGTCCGGGTGTCCTCGGTCGGCTGTCGCCGTCGCGTGTACCGTCGACGGTGCAGGTCCGGTTCGCCGGACGCCGCTCGGCGGACGAGGTCGACGATGCACACGAGAACGTTGGGGCAGGGCCTCCAGGTGTCCGCGATCGGCCTCGGGTGCATGGGCATGTCCCAGAGCTACGGGCCCAACCCCGGGCCGCGGGACGAGATGCTCCGGGTGCTGCGGTCCGCCGTCGACCTCGGGGTCACGTTCTTCGACACCGCCGAGGCGTACGGCCCGTACGAGAACGAGCTGCTCGTGGGCGAGGCGCTCGCCCCGGTGCGGGACCAGGTGACGATCGCGACGAAGTTCGGCTGGCGGTTCGAGGGTGGGCGGGCCGTCGGGCTGGACAGTCGCCCCGAGACCGTGCGCCGGGTCGCGGACGAGTCGCTGCGCCGGCTGCGCACCGATGTCATCGACCTCTTCTACCAGCACCGTGTGGACCCCGACGTCCCGATCGAGGACGTCGCGGGTGCGGTGGCCGATCTCGTGCGCGCCGGGAAGGTGCGGCACTTCGGACTCTCCGAGGCGTCGGCGGCGACGATCCGCGCCGCGCACGCGGTGCTCCCCGTGACCGCCGTCCAGAGCGAGTACTCGCTGTGGACCCGCGACCCCGAGGCGCAGGTGCTGCCGACGCTGGCGGAGCTGGGCATCGGGTTCGTCCCGTTCAGCCCGCTCGGCAAGGGGTTCCTGACCGGCACGGTGGCGGCCGACCAGGAGTTCGCGCACGACGACATCCGCGCCACCATCCCGCGGTTCAGCGCGGACAACCTTGCGGCGAACCAGGCGCTCGCGGACCACGTGGCGTTGCTCGCCGACGCGAAGCGTGCGAGCCCCGGGCAGGTCGCGCTCGCGTGGCTCCTCGGCCGGCACCCGTGGGTCGTGCCGATCCCGGGGACGCGTCGGACCGCCCGCGTCGAGGAGAACGCCGCGGCGACGCAGGTGGCGCTCTCCGCGGACGAGCGCGCGTCGTTGGACACGCTGGCGGCGGACCTCGGTGTGCACGGCGAGCGGTACGGCGCATTCCACCTCGGCCTCGTGGGCCGGTGAGCGGGGCTCGCACGAGCGGGCGGCTCAGGTCGGCGGCAGCACCGGCGTCGGGCGGCCCGCACTGACGAGCGCGAGGCTCACCCCGGCCTGGCTCGCGGCGGCGGCGCACGCGGCGAGCGCGTCGCGTGCCACGGCGTCCGAGAACGAGGTCTGCACCAGGTGCGGGCCGTAGGTGTAGTCCGCGAGCACGTCGCTCAGCGCACGGGACACCTGCTGGGCGCCCTCGCCGGTGGGGGACAAGCCGTCGTTCATCGCGGGGAACCGTGTCCAGAGGATCTCGCAGTAGGCGCGCAGGCGCGGGCTCGTCGTCGCCGGGTCCTCGGTGTCGGCGTCGTCCGACCACGCGGCTCCGTCGAACCAGGCGTCGAAGTCGGCCTCGGTGTCTCGGCCGCCTGCGCCGACGGCGGTCTCAGGTTCCAGGGCGTCCTGCTCGAACGCGACCACGTCGTAGCTCATGGGGGCATCGTGCCCGACGCCGGTGACACGGGCGCCGGTGACACGGGCGCCGGTGACACGGGCGCCGGTGACACGGGCGCCGGTGACACGGGGTCCGCGTGCGACGGGGTCTGCGCGGGACGGTGTCAGTGGTCGACGGGCCAGTGGTCGACGGGTCAGTGGGCGACGGGGTCAGCGCGTGACCGGGTCAGCCTGTGGCGGGGACGGGTGGGCGGTCGCGCGCCCGGCGGTCACGAGCGCGTCGACCAGCGCCCCCGCGGCGGGCGGCGGCCGGTCGGCGTACGTCACTGCGAGCACGGTGCGGTGCGCGTCGGTCACGGCCTCGCCGCGCACGCGCGGGTCACGGTGCGCGGCGAGCGCGAGGCCGGGCAGCAGGCTCACGCCCATGCCGGCGGCGACCAGGGCCTGCACCGCGACGTAGTCGTCGGTCTCGAACGCGATGCGCGGCGTGAAGCCCGCGCGCTCGCACCGCCCGAGCAGGTCGGCGCGGCACCGCTCGCAGCCCGCGATCCACGGGACGTCGCGCCACCGGGCCAGGTCCGACCCGCCGTCCGACCCGTCCTCCTCCGGCTCCTCGGGCGCCGACCCGTCGTGCTCCGCGCGGCCGCCCGACTCGCCGTCACCTGTCGCGCCGTCAGCTGTCACGCCCCCGAGCGGCGTGATCAGGTGCACGGGATCGGTCATGACGGGGTGCGCGGCGAGCCCGTGGCGGTCGTTCGCGGCGTGATCGTGCTCGAACACGAGCGCGACGTCGACCGTCCCGCGCCGCACGAGCGAGAGCGCCTCGGGCGGCTCGGCCTCGACGAGCTCGACGTCGACGCCGGGGTGCGCGCGCACGAGGGCCGCGACGGCGGCCGGCACGAGCGTCGCCAGCGCCGACGGGAACGCGGCGAGCCGCACGCGCCCCGCACCCAGGTGGGCGAGGGTCCGCAGCTCGTCACGCGTCGCCTCGACGCGCCCGAGCAGCTCCTCGGCGCGGCGCACGAGCAGGGCGCCCGCGGCGGTCAGCCGCACGCCCCGACCGTCGCGCTGCAGCAGCGGGACCCCGACCTCGGCCTCGAGGCGTGCCAGGTGGTGCGAGACGGACGGCTGGGACGTGTGCAGCGACTCCGCGGCGGCGGTGATCGTGCCCTCGTGCGCGACCGCGACGAGCATGCGCAGACGGTGCAGGTCCATCAGCCCAGGCTACGCCGCACCCATCGGATCGATCGATGGTTCCAGCGAGAACAGGTATTGGACCGATGGGTCGCCCAGTTGCGACCGTGGAGGCATGACCCTGAGCCCGCTCGCCGCCCGTCCGACCGCGTCGACCCGCCCGTCCCCGCGCGTGCCGACGTTCGACGACGTCCGGCACGCCCGCGACCTCCTGGCCGCCCACGGCAGCGTCGTGCGGACCCCGACGCGCACCTGGGCCGCGCTCGACGACCTGACGGGCACCCGCGTCGTCGTCAAGCACGAGGAGCGGCAGGTCACCGGAGCCTTCAAGCTCCGCGGCGCGCTCACCCTGCTGCTCGCCATGGCGCCCGCGCAGCGCGCCCGCGGGATCGTCGGGTACTCGACCGGCAACCACGCGCAGGCGCTCGCGTACGCGGCGCGCGAGACCGGCACGGCGTGCACGATCGTCATGCCCGAGCATCCCAACCCCACCAAGGCCGCGGCCGTCGAGGCCCTCGGCGCGCGCCTCGTGCTGCACGGCCCGACCCTGACCGAGGCCGCCGAGCACGCGCAGGTCCTCGCGGCACAGGACGGCGCCCGGTACGTCACGGCCGCGGGCGAGCCCGAGATCGTGGCGGGTGCGGCCACGGCCTACGTCGAGATGCTCGAGGACCTCCCGCACACCGGCACAGTGCCATTCGACGAAGCGCCCCTCGACGTCCTGCTCGTCCCGGTGGGCGGCGGCAGCGGCGCCGCGGGCGCCTGCCTCGCCGCGGCCCACCTCGCCCCGGGCTGCGCGGTCGTGGGCGTGCAGTCCGCGTCGTCGCCCGCCGCGCACGACTCGTGGCGCACCGGCCGCCTCGTCGAGCGATCGAACACGTCGTTCGCCGAGGGCCTGGCGACCGGGGCCGGGTTCGCGCTCACGCAGCGCGTGCTCGCCGAGCACCTCGCGGACTTCGTGCTCGTCGACGACGCCGACCTGCGGCGCGCGCAGGCCGCGCTGCTCGTGCGCACCGGCACCGTGGTCGAGGGGGCCGGTGCCGCGGCGCTCGCGGCCGTGCTGGCCGACCCCGGTCGGTTCGCGGGCGCCCGGGTGGGTGTGGCGCTCACGGGCGGCAACGTGAGCCCGGCGGAGCGGGCGGACGTCGCGCGGTACGTGTGACGTCCGCGACAGCCGCGTCCCGGCGGGGTGCGGCGAGGCGCACCGTTCCGCGGTAAACGCGCGCGCCGCCCGTGGGCGCGGAGGGTTCGTCGCGAATGCCCGGTGCCCGGAGTGGGAGATGGGGTGTTTCGCCCGAGTGAGGATGGGCTAAGTTAGGCCAGCCAAACCTCAGACGAGTCGGGAGCCCGCCCATGTCCGCCCTGCTGTCCGCCGCGACCGCGGAACGCTACGCCACCACGCTGCACGGCGTCGTCGACACGCTCGCCGAGCGCTTCGCGACCACGACGCAGCCGTTCTCCGGCGCGAGCCGTGAGCAGCTCGAGCAGCTCGTCGACGCCGTCGACCTCGACACCGCGGGGGAGGGCACGCAGGCCGCCCTCGACGAGATCGGCGACCTCTACCTGCGCCACGCGGTCTGGTTCCACGACCCGGCGTACACCGCGCACCTCAACTGCCCGGTCGCGCTGCCCGCCGTGGCCGCCGAGGCCGTGCTCGCCGCGGTCAACACCTCGGTCGACACGTACGACCAGTCGACCGTGGGCACGCTCATGGAGCGCCGCCTCGTCGAGTGGACCGCACGCCGGATCGGGTACGCGCAGGGCGACGGCGTGTTCACCTCGGGCGGCACGCAGTCGAACCTGCAGGCGCTGTTCCTCGCCCGCGAGTCCGCGCTGCGCGCCCTCGGCGCCGCCGAGGGCGAGGCGCGCACCGCCGCGACCGCACGACTGCGCGTCCTGGCGACCGCGTCCAGCCACTTCAGCGTCGGCAAGTCCGCGCTGCTGCTCGGGCTCGCGCACGACGCCGTCGTCGAGGTGCCCGCCGACGCGTCCGGGCGCATGGACCCGGCCTCGCTGAGCGTCGTCCTGCACGACGTCGCGGCCGCGGGCCAGCACGTCATGGCCGTCGTCGCGACCGCCGGGACCACCGACCGCGGCTGCATCGACCCGCTCGACGCGATCGCGGACGCCTGCGACCCGACCGGGGCGTGGCTGCACGTCGACGCGGCCTACGGCTGCGGGCTCCTGGTCTCGCCCACGCGGCGTCACCTGCTCGCGGGCGTCGAGCGCTCGCGCAGCGTCACCGTGGACTTCCACAAGAGCTTCTTCCAGCCCGTGTCCTCGAGCGCGCTCGTCGTGCGCGAGCCCGCGGACCTCGCACCGGTCGCGTGGCACGCCGACTACCTCAACCCGCTCGCGAACGCCGAGCCCAACCAGGTCGACAAGTCGCTGCAGACGACGCGCCGGTTCGACGCGCTCAAGCTCTGGGTCACGCTCCGCGCGCTCGGCCCCGACGGCGTCGGGCGCATGGTCGACGCCGTGTGCGACCTCGCCGCGCAGGTGCACGCCGCGCTCGCGGACGACCCCGACCTGCACGTCGTGGCCCCGACCCAGCTCAGCACCGTGCTGTTCCGCTACGAGCCCGCCGGGCTCGACCCGGCGCGCGCCGACGCGATCGTGCCGGCCGTGCGTCGGCTGCTGTTCGACTCCGGTCGGGCGATCGTGACCAAGACCGTCATCGACGGCCGCCCCTGCCTCAAGCTGACCTTGCTCAACCCGGACTCGCGCCTCGAGGACGTGCTGCGCGTGCTCGAGCTCGTGCGCACGACCGCGCAGGTGCTCGCCGACCCGGACCGGCTGCTCGACGGCGCCGGCGTGCTCGACCTGGAGGCGAGCCGATGAGCGCGCACGTGCACGACGTCCTCGGCGTGGGCATCGGCCCGTTCAACCTGGGCCTCGCGTGCCTCGCCGACCCGCTCGACCTCGACGCGGTGTTCGTCGACCAGGCGCCCGAGTTCCGCTGGCACCCCGGCATGATGATCGACGGCGCGACCATCCAGGTGCCGTTCCTCGCCGACCTCGTGACCATGGCCGACCCGACGTCGCCGTACTCGTTCCTCGCGTACCTCAAGGACGTCGGGCGGCTGTACCCGTTCTACATCCGCGAGAGCTTCTACCCGCTGCGCGCCGAGTACGACGCGTACTGCCGGTGGGCCGCCGCCCGCCTCGGGTCGCTGCGCTGGGGCCGCCAGGTCGTCTCGCTCGAGCGTGACGCCGACACCTGGGTCGCGCGCGCCGAGCTCGCCGACGGCACCGTGGAGACCTACCGTGCCCGCCACGTGGTGCTCGGCACGGGCACGAGCCCCGTGCTGCCGCCCGCGCTGCGCGACCTCGGCGACAGCGCGGTGCACTCCGCGCAGTACCTCGCGCGCCGCACCGTGCTGCTCGCCGCCGGGCACGTGACCGTCGTCGGCAGCGGGCAGTCCGCTGCCGAGATCTACCGCGACCTGCTCGGCGAGCTGCGCACGCCGCACGGCGGCGGCCCGCTCGACCGGCTCGACTGGGTCACGCGCTCGCCGCGGTTCTTCCCGATGGAGTACACCAAGCTCACGCTCGAGATGACGTCGCCCGAGTACACCGACCACTTCCACGCGCTGCCGCTCGAGCTGCGCGACCGGCTCGGGCGCGAGCAGCGCGGGCTGTACAAGGGCATCAGCGGCGACCTCGTCGACGACATCTACGACACCCTGTACCGCCTGAGCCTCGAGCACCGCGTGCCCACGACCCTCCTGACCGACACCGAGGTCGTCGCGGCGAGCACGGACGTCGACGGCATCGAGCTGCGCCTGCACCACGCCCAGCTCGACCGTGGGACGACGCACCGCACGCGCGCCGTCGTCGTCGCGACCGGGTACGCCGCGGCGGAGCCCGCGTTCCTGGGCCCCGTGCGCGACCTGCTCGACCGCGACGCGCGCGGACGCCTCGCCGTCACGCGCGACTACACGGTCGAGCCCTCGCGGACCCTGCACGTGCAGAACGCCGAGGAGCACACGCACGGTCTGACCGCCCCCGACCTCGGCATGGGGGCCTGGCGCAACGCCGTGATCCTCTCGACGATCCTCGGCCACGAGCCCTACCCGGTCGAACGCCGCATCGCGTTCCAGCAGTTCGGACTGCCCGACGGGGGTGCCCGATGAACGAGCACACTGTCCGCACACGGGTCGGGACCGTCGTCCTGCGTCCCGCGACCCGCGACGACGCCCCGACCCTGCACGCCTGGCTCACCGACCCGCACGCCGCGTTCTGGGCCATGGGCGACCACGACCTGTCCCAGGTGCGCGACTACCTCGACGCGCTCGTGCAGGACCCGGCGCAGGCCCCGTGGCTCGGGACCGTGGACGGTGAGCCCGCCGTCTACGTCGAGACCTACGACCCGGCGCGCGTGCTGCTCGACCAGGTGCACGACGCCGCCCCCGGCGACCTCGGCATGCACCTGCTCGTCGCCCCGCCCGGGGACGCGCCCCGCCACGGCTTCACGTCGGCGCTCATGAGCGCCGTCGTCCGGTTCTGCCTCCACGGCCTCGGCGCCGCACGCGTCGTGGTCGAGCCGGACGTGCGCAACACCGCGATCGCGGCCAAGAACGCCGCCGCCGGGTTCCGCGTGCTGCGCGAGGTCGACCTGCCCGGCAAGCGCGCCGCGCTCTCGGTCTGCACCCGCGACGACTTCGCCGCGAGCCCCCTGGGCGACGGGGTCGACCTCGCGCCGCACCTGCGCGCGGGCGCCGACGTGCCGGACGCCGGCACGCCAGACACCGGCGACGCAGCGTCACCCATGGCCCGCGCGCACCGTCACCTGGTCGCCAAGACCCTCGCGGAGCTCAGCCACGAACGGCTGCTCGCGCCCCGCGCGCTCGGGGATGCCGAGGCCGACCCCCAGGACCGGGCCACGTGGGCCTGGTTCGAGCTCGCGCTCGACACCGACCACGGGCTGGTCGTGCACCGGTTCCGCGCCGCCCGGTTCGCGCTCGAGCACTGGGTGATCGACGAGCCGAGCATCACCCGCACGGTCGACGGCGCCGCCGCCGACCTCGACGCGCTCGCGCTCGTGGTCGAGCTCCAGCCCGTGCTCGCGATCCCCGACGCGCTGCTCGCGACCTACCTCGAGGAGGTCTCCTCGACGCTCGCCGCCGGCGCCGCGAAGGACCACGCGGGCGGCCCGCGCGCCGACGAGCTCGCCGACGCCGACCTGCCGACCGTCGAGGCCGCCATGACCGAGGGCCACCCGGCCTTCGTCGCCAACAACGGCCGCATCGGCTTCTCCCTCGACGACTACCTCGCCTACGCGCCCGAGCGCGGCGCCCGCACGCGCCTCGTGTGGCTCGCCGCGCACCGCGACCACACGCACCTCGCGCTCGGCGCGGGCCTCGACGAGGCCACGCACCTGGCGCGGCAGATCACCCCCGACGAGCACGCCGCGTTCACCGAGCGTCTCGCCGCGCGGGGGCACGACCCTGCCGCCTACCACCTGCTGCCCGTGCACCCCTGGCAGTGGCAGCACCGCGTGCCCGTCACGTTCGCCGCGGACGTCGCCCGCGGCGACCTCGTGCCGCTCGGCACGGGCGCCGACGAGTACCAGCCGCAGCAGTCGATCCGCACCCTGCTCAACCGCACCCGCCCCGGCGCCGACTACGTCAAGGTCGCGCTCGCGATCCAGAACATGGGGTTCCTGCGCGGCCTGTCGCCCGCCTACATGCGCGTCACGCCGCAGATCAACGACTGGGTGCACGACCTCGTCGCAGGCGACCCCGGGTTCGCCGGGTTCGAGGTGCTGCGCGAGCACGCGTCGATCGGCTACACCGGCGACGTGTACCACCGCACCGCCGCGCCGTCCGCGCACCGCAAGATGCTCGCCGCACTCTGGCGCGAGAACCCGACCGCCCGCACCGCGCCGGGGGAGCGCTGCGCGACCATGGCCGCGCTCCTGCACCGCGACGCCCACGGCGCCTCGTACGCGACCGCGCTCGTACGCCGCTCGGGCCTGGACGCCCGCACCTGGCTGCGCGCCTACCTCGACGTGTACCTGCGGCCCCTCGTGCACGCGCTGCTCGCGCACGACCTCGCGTTCATGCCCCACGGCGAGAACCTCATCCTCGTGCTGCGCGACCACGTGCCCGTGCGCGCGTACATGAAGGACATCGGGGAGGAGGTCGCCGTGCTCGGCGAGCGTGCCCTGCCGCCCGAGGTCGAGCGCGTGCGCGCCGTCGTCGACGACACCGAGAAGGCGCTCGCGATCTTCACCGACGTGTTCGACGGCGTGCTGCGGCACCTCGCCGGGATCCTCGCCGTCGACGGCACCCTGCCCGAGACCGCGTTCTGGGCCGAGGTCGCCGACGTCATCGACACCCACCGCGCCGAGCACCCCGACCTGCGCACCGGCGTCGACCTGCGCGCCCAGCGCTTCGCCCACAGCTGCCTCAACCGGCTCCAGCTGCGCAACACGCTCCAGATGGTCGACCTCACCGACCAGTCGTCGTCCCTGCTGTACGCCGGCACGCTCGCCAACCCCGCCCGCGCATGACCCACCGCTGGCGCACCTGGCGCGACGCCCACGGCGTGCCGCACCTGCGCGCTCCCGACGAGCTCACGCTCGCCGAGGCCCAGGGGTACGTCACCGCCCGTGACCGCGGCTGGCAGATCGAGGTCGACCGGTGGCGGTCCGAGGCGCGCCTCGCCGCGCACCTCGGCGAGACCGCCCTCGACTGGGACGTCCTGGCGACCCACCTGCGCCTCGACGAGACCGCGCGCCGCGTGTACGCCGCCCTCGCCGACCCCGAACGCACCTGGGTCGAGGCGTACGCGCGCGGCGTCAACGCAGGCCTCGCCGACGGCGGCCGCGACACCCCCGAGCACCGCACCCTCGAGACGCTGCCCGGCCCCACGCCCGACCCGGCCCCCTGGCAGCCGTGGACGCCGATCGGCGTCCTGCTCGTCGCGCACGTGCTGTTCAACGACTTCCCGCACCAGCTCTGGCGCGACCACGTCGTGCGCACCCTCGCGCCCCACCACCCCGACGTCCCCGCGACCGCGCTCGCCGACCTCTTCGCCGCGGACGGCGGCCCCGGCCCCGGCAGCAACGCGTGGGCCCTCGCCGGGGCGCGCACCGCCACGGGCCACCCCCTGCTCGCCGGCGACCCGCACCGCGTGCTCGAGCTGCCCGGCACCTACCAGCAGGTCCGCCTCGCGTGCGACGCGTACGACGTGCTCGGGCTCGCACTGCCCGGCGTGCCCGGCGTCGCGCACTTCGCCCACGCCGGCAGCGTCGCCTGGGGGATCACCAACGCCGTCGCCCACCAGGTCACCGTCACGCACGAGCACCTGCGCGAGCACACCGACGGCACCCGCGAGGCGCACGGCCCCCACGGCTGGGAGCCGGCCCCCACCGAGACCGTGCACCTCACCGTGCGGACCGTCGACGGCGTGCGCACCCACCCCGTGCGGCGCAGCACGACACCGCGCGGCGTCGTGCTGCCCGTCACGCCCGTGCCGGACCCCACGGAGACCGAACCCGTGGCCGCCGAGCAGCACGCCTACGCGCTCGACCTGCCCGGCCACCGCACCCACGACCTCGGCATCGCCAGCATGCGCACCCTCCTGTACGCCACGACCGCGCACGACGTCGCCACGGCGCTCGCGGGCTGGGTCGAACCGGTCAACCGGGTGCTCGTCGCCGACGACACGGGCGCGGTGCTGCGCCTGACGGCGGGCTTCGTGCCCGACGTCCCGCCCGCGCACGGGCACCTGCCACAGGCGCCCGACGGCGACCCCGTACCCGGACGCCGCGTGCTGCCCGCACCCGTGGTCGTCACGGACGTGGCCGTCGACGCGAACGAACGACCCGACGTCGCGTACGGCCACGCGTACGCCGCGCCGCACCGCGCGCGCCGCGTCCGCGCCCTGCTCGACGAGGTGCCCGGGACGCCCGAGGGGCAGCAGCAGGTGCACGCCGACACGTTCCTCGCGAGCGTCGCGGGGCTGCTCGCCCTCCTGCCGCCCGCCGACGACCCGCACCTGGGTGCCGGCGCGCGGACCGTGCTGCGCGAGCTGCGCGCCTGGGACGCCCGGATGGACGCCGGGTCGCGGGTCGCCGCCACGTACGCACGCTGGCGGTCGCACCTCGTGCGCCGCGTCGCCGGTCATTCCGCGCTCGCGCCGTTGCGTGCCGAGCACGGTCTCTCGCCCGAGCTCGCTCCGTGGTTCGACGTGACCGCCCGCGTGGGTGACGCGATCGAGCACCTGACGCGCGGCGGGACGGCGGCCGCGCTCGGCGTCGACGGTCGCGCGCTGGCCCGCGCCGCGCTCGACGACCTCGTCGCGGAGGACGCCCGGGACGACGGCACCACGACGGCAGGCACGACGACAGCGGTCATGGCGGCGGCGGGCACGGAGTCGCTCGCTACGGAGCCTGCTGGTGCGACGTGGGGCGAGTCACACACGCTGGTGCCGGTGCACGCGTTCCTCGGGGTGCCAGGCGCTCAGGTGCCGGGCCTGGGCGACGGCCGCACGGGTGGCACTGGCACAGACGATGACCTTGCAGGCGATGACGGTGCAGGAGATGACGGTGCAGGAGATGACGGTGCAGGCGGCGCGTCACGGCTCAGCGGCGACACCGACTGCGTCTGCAGCACCGTGAGCACGCCCGGCGCGAGCGACCTGTGCTGGCGCGGGCCTGCCGCGCGATGGGTCTGGGACCTGGGGGACCGCGACGCGAGCCGGTGGGGCGTGCCGTTCGGCGCCGCGGGCGACGCGCGCAGCCCGCACTTCGCCGACCAGCACGCGCACTGGCTCGCGGGGCGCACCGTGCGGGTCGAGACCCGGTGGGAGCGGCTCGTGCGCGACGAGTCCTGCGACGGTCCGCCCGCGCGACGCAGCCCGGCGCCCCCGCAGCACGCGGACGCGACCGCTCCGAAAGCCCCGAAGGGTACGAACGGCCCGACCACAGCGACCATACCGACCACAGCGACCACAGCGACCACACCGACCACGTCTGCGGAGGACCGATGACCCTGCTCCTGAGCGGCCGACCCGGCGAGACCGTCCACACCGCGACCGTGCACGGCGGCACGGCGAGCGTGCGCGTGCTCGACCCGGTCGCCGATCTCGACCTCGTGCACGCGTGGGTCACGCACCGCGGCAGCGGCTTCTGGGGCCTCGGCGGACTCTCCCGGGACGAGCTGCGCTCGACGTACGCGTTCGTCGACTCGCTCGAGACGCACCACGCGTTCCTGCTGTGCTGGGAGGGCGAGCCGTTCGTCCTGCTGCAGACCTACGACCCGGCGCACGACCCGGTCGGCGAGACGTACCCGGTCGCCGAGGGCGACGTCGGGCTGCACTTCCTGCTCGGCGCGAAGCCTGCCGCACCGGTGTCGGCGTGGGCCGTGCTCGGGGTGGTCCTCGAGAGCTTCGTGTACGCGGCCCCCGCGGCGCGGCGGGTGGTCGTCGAGCCTGACGCGGACAACGTCGCGGCGGTCGCGCGGGTGCAGCGGCTCGGCTTCGAGCTCGGCCCGCGCGTGCTGGTCGGGACCAAGCGGGCGCAGCTCGCGTTCCAGAGCCGCGAGGCGGCCCGGGCGATGGCTGACGCCGCGGGACGCGCGCGCGGCACCCGCTGAGAGGGAGCATCATGGCGGGCATGGCCCGCTACCTCGACGTCCACCCGCACGACCCGCAGCCCCGTGCGATCGCCCAGGCGGTCGCGATCCTGCAGGACGACGGGCTCATCGCCTACCCGACCGACTCGTGCTACGCGCTGGGCACACGGATGGGGAACACGCACGGGACCGACCGCATCCGCGCCGTCCGCCACCTCGACGCCAAGCACCACTTCACGCTCGTGTGCGCGGACTTCGCCCAGCTCGGCCAGCTCGTCAAGATCGACAACGCGGCGTTCCGGGCGATCAAGGCCGCGACGCCGGGGCCGTACACGTTCATCCTGCCGGCGACGGCCGAGGTGCCGCGCCGGCTCGCCCATCCCAAGAAGCGGACCGTCGGGGTGCGGATCCCCGACAACCGGGTCGTCGCGGCGCTCCTGCGCGAGCTGGGGGAGCCGATCCTGACGAGCACGCTCCTGCTGCCCGAGCACGCCGAGCCGCTGACCGACGGCTGGCAGGTCAAGGAGGAGCTCGACCATCTCGTCGACGCGGTGATCGACGCGGGGGAGTGCGGCACCGAGCCGACCACGGTCGTGGACTGGTCGGACGGCGCACCCGAGGTCGTGCGTGTGGGCGCGGGGGACCCCGACCGCTTCGCCTGAGATCCGGGCGAAGGCCCGATGATCTCCCACTTCGGAGAAAATAGTGTGCCAAGCAGTGCGGCCCGCAACGGTCCGTCCCGCCGCGCGTGACGTCCCACGAGCCACGACCCGGGGGGTGGGCTCGGCGTGTGACCGACGCCTCGGGACGCGCGCCGCGCCGGGAACGCGCCCACCGCCTAGCGTGAGACCCATGAGCAGCGACGGACTCGCCCAGGCCCGCACGAAGATGACCGACGGGGGAGTGCACCCCACCGCGATCGACGTGTTCAGCCGGTTCTACGACCTCCTCGCCTCGGGCGAGACGGGGACCATCCCGGAGTCGGACGTGAGCCCGCTGGGCGACGTCCCGCGGCACGCCGACCTCGACGTCGACCCGGACGCCGCGCGCGAGGCCCTCGCGGCCACCGCGATCATCAAGCTCAACGGCGGCCTCGGCACGTCGATGGGCATGGAGCGGGCCAAGTCCCTGCTCACGGTGCGGGACGACGCCCCCGACGGCAGTGGTCCGCTGACCTTCCTCGACGTGATCGTCGGGCAGGTGCGCGCTGCCCGTGCGGCGACGGGGGCGCGGCTCCCGCTCGTGCTCATGAACAGCTTCTCGACGCAGGACGACACGCTCGCCGCGCTCGCCGCGCACCCCGACGTCGCCGTCGACGGGCTGCCGCTCGACTTCCTGCAGAACCGCGAGCCCAAGCTGCGCGCCGACGACCTCACGCCGGTCGAGTGGCCCGCCGACCCGTCGCTCGAGTGGTGCCCGCCCGGGCACGGTGACCTCTACACGGCCCTGTACGCCTCGGGCGTGCTGCGCGCGCTCCTCGACGCCGGCTTCCGGTACGCGAGCGTGTCGAACTCCGACAACCTCGGCGCGGCCCCCGACGCGGCGATGGCCGGCTGGTTCGCCGGCACGGGCGCCCCCTTCGCGGCCGAGGTCGCGCGGCGCACGCCCGCCGACCGCAAGGGCGGCCACCTGGTGGTGCGCACCGCGGACGGGCGGCTCGTGCTGCGCGAGAGCGCCCAGGTGCTCGACGCCGACAAGGACGCCGCGGGCGACATCGACACGCACCGGTACTTCAACACCAACAACCTGTGGTTCGACCTCGAGGCCCTCGCGGCCGAGCTCGAGCGCACCGACGGCGTGCTCGAGCTCCCGCTGATCCGCAACGACAAGACCGTGGACCCGCGCGACGCGTCGTCGACGAAGGTCGTCCAGGTCGAGTCCGCGATGGGCGCGGCGGTCGAGGTGTTCGACGGCGCGCTCGCGATCGAGATCGACCGCTCGCGGTTCCTGCCCGTCAAGACCACGAACGACCTGCTCGTGCTCCGCTCCGACGTGTACGCGCTCGGGGACGACTACCGCCTCGTGGCACGCACCGACGCGCCGTTCGTCGACCTCGACACCGCGCACTACAAGCTCGTGGCCGACTTCGACGCGCGGTTCCCCGCGGGTGCCCCGTCGCTGGTCGAGGCGTCGTCGCTCACCGTCGAGGGGGACTGGACCTTCGGCGCGGACGTGCGGGTGGCCGGGGACGCCGTCCTGCGCGGCGAGGGCGGCGAGGTGCCGGACGGCGCGGGGCTGGGTCCCGACGGGATCACGGCCTGACGGAGCCACGGCCTGCCGTGCGGGTGGCCGCACGGCAGCGCTGCCTGACAGGAACGGGACTGGCCTGAACCAGACCGGCCGGAACCGGGCCGGCCGGACGTGAGTCGCCCGGAACCGCACCGACAGCGGCGCTCAGGGGACGCTGACGACGCGCACCTCGCCGTGGAGCGCGGTCACGGCGCCGAGCGTGAGGGCCGCGAGGTCGGCCTCGAACGTCCCCACGTCGTCGAGCCGGACGAGTGCGCCCAGGCGGGCGCTCGCGCCGTACTCGGGGTCGAGCGCGACGGCGCGGTGCTGGGCGGCCCAGGAGTGCACGAACGCGCCCACGCGCCCCGCCTCGGCGTGCGGCACGTCGACCACGAGCTCGCGCACACGCTCGCGCCGCAGCACCGTCGCGGCGTCGCACGCCTGCGACACCGCCCCGGAGTAGGCGCGCACGAGCCCGCCCGCGCCGAGCAGCACCCCGCCGAAGTACCGCGTGACCACCACGACGACGTCGGTCAGCGCGCGGTGACGGAGCACGTCGAGCATGGGCGAGCCGGCGGTGCCCGCGGGCTCCCCGTCGTCCGACGAGCGTTGCTGGTCGGCGTGCGTGCCGAGGATCATCGCCGTGCAGTGGTGCCGGGCTTCCCAGTGCTCCTTGCGGCACCGGGCGATCACGGTCTCGGCGGCGCTGAGGTCGGCGGCGGGGGAGAGGTGCGCAAGGAACCGGGAACGCTTGATCTCGAGCTCCACGGAGACCGGCGCGGCGACGGTCGAGGGCAGGTCCGGGGGCACCGACCCAGCCTAGGTCGTCCCTGCCCGTGGACAGGTGAAGTCGCATCGCCGCGAGGACCGCGGCTCCGTCGTCCGACACGCCGACGAACCTGACCAAAATAGTATGCCAAGCGGATAGAGTCCGCTCATGGCTCAGACACCCGAGCAGGAACCGACAAGCCCCGACCAGGGAAGGTACCCCCGGCCGCCGGTGACACGTGCGGAGGCGGAGACCGTGTGGCGCGACCTCGCGACCGCCGCGATGGACCCGGCGGTCAAGCCCGAGGTCGTGCGGCTCGCGGTGATCGTCGGGCTCACGCGCGCCACGGGTGCGCGCTACGGCGACCTGCTGCGCTGCACCGTGGACTCGTTCGACCTCGGCCCGGAGTCGGCTCGCGCGGTCGAGGGGAAGGTCGTGGTCCAGCACGGCAAGCACCGCACCGTGCGCGAGCACCGGCTCGACGCGAGCGAGGTCGTGCTCGTGCGCCGCTGGTTCGAGGTGCGTGCCCAGCTCTGCGCCGAGCTCGAGGGGTCCGTGCCGCGCGCACTGCTGCTCACGGTGCACCACACGCACGACAACGGCGTCACGGTCGCGAGCGGCCTGCCGATCACCAAGCAGGGGCTCGTGCTCTCGTGGCGTCGGCACGTGCAGCGCACCAACGCGCGCTGGGCCGGGATCCGCCCGCCGCTGCCGACGCGGTTCGAGCAGGTGCGCAGGGCCTGGCACGACGGCGACCCGGAGGCCGACCGGGCGCCGGCCGCAGCGCGGGCGCTGCGCGAGGATGAGGCGTCGTGAGCGGGACGTCCCGGGCGCGCGGCTACTGGGAGCAGGTCGTGCGACCGCTCGTCGTGGACCGCTGGCCCGGCCTGGGGTACGCCGCGGGACGGCTCGGCAGCGGCTCCGACGTCCTCGGCCTGGACGACGGGACGTCGACGGACCACGACTGGGGCAACCGGCTCACGCTGCTGGTCGACGCCGACCGCGTCGCCGACGTCGACGCGTGGCTCGAGGACGTGCTGCCGCCGGCGTTCGACGGGCTCCCGACCCGGTTCGCCACGACGTGGTCGCCGCAGGTGCGCCACGGCGTCGACGTCGCGAGCGTCGCCGGGTTCGTGCACTCCCGGCTCGGGGTCGACGCGACCGCCCCGCTCGAGCCGTCCGCGTGGCTCGGGCTCACCGGGCAGAGCGTCCTCGAGGTCGTCGCGGGCGACGTGTTCGAGGACGTCGCGGGGGAGCTGACCGCGGTGCGCGAGCGACTCGCGTGGATGCCGCACGACGTGTGGCTCGCGGTGCTCGCGGGCGAGTGGGCGGCGATCGCGCAGGAGCTGCCGTTCGTGGGCCGTGCGGGGGAGCGGGGCGACGACCTCGGCTCGCGGGTGGTCGCCGCGCGCCTCGTCGAGCGCACCGTGCGCCTGGGGTTCTGGCTCGACCGACGGTGGCCGCCGTACGCGAAATGGCTCGGGACGTTGCACGCGCGCCTGCCCCGGGCGTCCGTGACCGCCGCGCCGCTGGGCCGCGCGCTCGCCGCGGACGACTGGCGCACGCGCGAGGCCGCGATCGTCGAGGCGCTCGAGACGCTGCACGACCTGCAGCGCGACACGGGGCTGCCTGCTGCGGCGAGCGCCGTCGTGCCGTTCCACACGCGCGGCTTCGCGGGGGTCGGGGACGTGCCGGAGCTGCTGCGCGACGCCGTGGACGACGCGGGCGTGCGGGCCTGGTCGGCCGGTACGGCGTCCGTCGAGCAGTGGGCCACGTCGGTGCCCGTGCTCATGGACCCCACGGCCCGCTCCCGCGTCGCGGCGGCGGCGCTCGGCCCGGAACCACGACGGGGCCCCGACGCGTGACGTCGGGGCCCCGGGGTCGGTGCGTGGGAGGTCAGGCCTCGTCGGCCGCGCCCGCCTCGGCGAGCTCGGCGGAGTCCTTCTCGCCCTCGCTGTCGGCGGTGCTGAGCGCGCCGCCCGAGGACTCGAGGTGCGCGCGCACGAACCAGTGGAAGAGCTCGAGCTCGTGCAGGTGCCCCACGAGGAGGTCGTTCGTCACGTCGTCGAGGTCGGCCGTCGCGGTCGCAGCCTCGCGGTGCGCGGTGATGATCCCCTGGTACACGGTGTCGAGCGCACCCAGGTGGGCGATGGTCGACGCACGGCCGATCGAGTAGTCGTCCCACGAGCGCGCCTCGACCAGGGCGCCGGGGGTGCCCACGGGCGGGACGCCGAGCGTCGCGATGCGCTCCGCGATCGCGTCGACCATGGCGCGCACGGCGTCGACCTGCGGGTCGAGCATCTCGTGCACCGCGATGAAGTGCGGGCCGACGACGTTCCAGTGGATGTGCTTGAGCGTGAGCTGCAGGTCGTTCAGGGCGTGCAGGCGGCCCTGCAGGATCCCCGCGACCTTTGCGCCGTCCGCGAGCGTGAGCGACGGGACGGTGTACTGGGGCAGGTTCTCTGCGGCCATGAGGTCCTCCTTCGGGGTCGACGGTGCGGCTCTGGCGCCGCGTCCCCATCGTGACCCGGGCGGCCGTGGCTCGCAGGTCGGGAGGCTGTGGCCGTCACCACGCCCGTGCGATCACCCCGGTCAGGACCACCACGCGCGCGGGATCACGAGGTAGGTCAGCGCGCCGAGGGCGAGGGCCGCGACGCCGAGCAGCCACACATTCTGGTACCCCGAGACCAGCAGCGCCGTGACGCCGAGGAGCTGGGTGCCGCACTGGACCACGAGGCTCGAGCGGACGTCGTCGCGCAGGGCGGCCGTCTCGACCCGGGCGGACCACGGCACGGCCGTGCACCACGCGTCGGCACGCAGCGCGAGGTGGGCGAACGGGAGCGCGGCGAGCACGACGGGGTCGAACGGCCCGTCGATCGAGGCGAGGAACCCGATCGCCGCGGCGGCCACGGCAAGCTGCGTGAACGGGAGCCCGCGGTAGTAGACCGCGACCAGCGCGACCAGCACGGCGATGCCTGTCGCGGTGCCCAGGCCGACCGTCTCGACCGTGAACTTGTCCCCCCCGCCTTCGACACGGAAGAAGGCGAGGGTCAGCAGCACGACCAGGGAGCCGGCCAGTGCCATGCGCAGCACGGCACCGTGGATGGTCGCGTCGACGGTCAGCCCGACCTCGGGCAGGTTCTCGTCGACGACGGCGTCGGCCGTGGGACGGCGGACCGCCCGGGCGAGGGCGGTGCGGACGGTGCTCATGCGCGGCTCCGGTGGCTGCGGGACGTGGTGCGGGCGAGTGCCGCGAGCGCCGCGGTGGGTTCGTCGAGCCAGCGCACGACGTGCACGCCGTGCGCGCGCAGCGCGTCGAGGCGGACGGCGCGCTCGGCGCGGGTGATGCGCCAGGCGAGCTCGAGCGCGGAGGTGCTCGACCAACCGGTGACCTCGGGCAGGACGTCCACGGCGACGACGGTGTGCCCCTCGTGGCGCCAGTCCTCGGCGGTGCGGGCGGCGGCGTCGTCGAGGAACGTCGAGAACAGGTAGACGATCGCGTTGCCCGGGATGCGGGGCGCGCGCGCGCGGGGGGCGGGTTCTCCCACGGGGTGGGACAGCGCGAGGCCGTGCAGGACGCGGCGCAGGTGACGACGGCCGCCCGCGGCGGGCAGGGGGCGGCGCGCGCGGCCGAGGTCCTCGAGCGCGACGCGGTCGCCACGGTCGACCGTGGCGCGGGCGACGGTGGCCGCGGCGTTGCGGGCGAGGTCGAGGGAGGTGGCCTCGTCGACGCGCAGGGTGCCGCCGTTCCAGGTGCTCACGTCGGGCCCGACCTCGTCGCGCGAGTCGATGACGACGACGACGGTGGCCTCGGCGGTCGCCCAGGTGCGGCGCACGTACAGGGTCTCGAAGGTGGGTGAGCGCCGGGCGGTCGCGCGCCAGTCGATCCGTCGCAGGGAGTCGCCGGGGCCGAGCTCGTGGACGTCGCGCAGCTCGTCGCCGTCGCCGGGGCGGCGCGAGGTGTGCGGGCCGGTGAGCCCGAGCAGGCGGGCGGGCGTCGGGAGGGCTCCGAGCCGGCTGGTCCCGGGGAGCACGACCCGGCGAGGGGCGTGGGACACCGCGGGGACGCCGACGACGTCGCCGAGGATCGACCGTCCGACGTGGTCGACGCGGAACGTGTCCTGCGGCCCGGTGCGGACGCTGCGCGCGGTGGCCGTGAGGTCACGCTCGCCGTCGACCAGCACGACCCGCTCGACGGGCTCGTGCCCGGGGGCGGCGACGCGCACGTGCGCGGCGACACGCTTGCCCCCGGCGTCGAGGTGGAGGTTCGCGCGGCGCTCGGAACCCTCGGACGGACGGGAGGACACCTGCACGGTCAGGTCGGTCCGGGGGGTGCGTGCCCGGGCGAGGACGGGGCCCAGGACCGCGGGCACGCCGAGCAGCGCGACGTCCGCCCGACCGACCACGAGGCCGAACCCGAGCAGCCCGACCCCGAGCACGACGCCCGCGACGTACGACCGGGACGGCGACCAGGTGGATCCGGGGGTCGTCATCCGACGGTCGCGGGGCCGGGGACGACGTCGCAGATCTCGCGGACCACGGACTCGGTCTGCACGCCCGAGGCCCAGGCCGCCGGGGTGAGCGTGAGCCGGTGCGCGAGGACGGGCACCGCGACGCGCTTGACGTCCTCGGGCACGACGAAGTCGCGTCCGGCGAGGACTGCGACGGCGCGGGCCAGGAGCAGGAGGTTCTGCGACCCGCGGGGCGAGGCGCCGACGTCGAGCACGGGGCTCGTGCGGGTCGCCGCGGCGAGGTCGACGCAGTAGGTCAGGAGCGAGTCGTCGACCGTGACGGCCTCGACCGCGGCCTGCATCGCGAGGACCGTGGGGGCGTCCACGACGCGGCGCACGGCCGTGGCCTCCTGCCGGCGGCCGATGCGGCGCGCGAGGACGTCCTTCTCCTGGTCGCGACCGGGGTAGCCGACCGACAGGCGGACCATGAACCGGTCGAGCTGCGCCTCGGGCAGCGGGTAGGTGCCCTCGTACTCGACGGGGTTGGACGTCGCCATGACGTGGAACGGGTGGGGGAGCGGCCGCGTGACCCCGTCGATCGAGACCTGGCGCTCGGCCATGGCCTCCAGGAGCGCGGACTGGGTCTTGGGGGCCGTGCGGTTGATCTCGTCCGCGAGGAACAGGCCCGTGAACACCGGCCCGGGCCGGAACTCGAAGCGACCCGAGGCCGGGTCGAAGACCGAGGAGCCCGTGATGTCGGAGGGCAGCAGGTCGGGTGTGCACTGCAGGCGTGCGAAGTCGAGCCCGAGAGCGGCGGCGAGGCTGCGCGCCGCGAGGGTCTTGCCCAGGCCGGGCACGTCCTCGAACAGCACGTGCCCTCCCGCGAGCACGGCCGCGAGCGCCAGCTCGAGGGTGTCGCGCATGCCGACGACGGCGGTGCCGACCTCGTCGAGGACGGCGGTGGCGTGGTGGTGGACGTCGGTGGGGGTGAGGGCGGGCTGCTGCGTCGTGGGGGTGTGCGTGGCGGTGGGTTCGGTGGTCACGGGTGGTTCTGCCTCTCGGGTGTGCGGGCGGCGAGCTGCTCGAGGGTCGTCATGACGGCGGCGGCGGTGCGGGGTGTGGGCATGCGGGTGGTGTCGGTGAGCGCGTCGTGGGCGCTGGGGCCGAGGAGGGCGCGGGCGCGGTCGGCCTGGGTGGGGTCTGCGAGGTCGACGCCGTGGGTGGCGAGGGTCGTGGTGGCGAGGTCGCGCAGGCGGCGGATGACGCGTTCGCCGACGCGTCGGTCGCGGCCGTGGACGGCCCAGGCGAGCTGGGAGACGTCGCGGCGGGTGCCGTCGCGGCTCCAGCCGGGGGTGGCGGGCAGCTCGACGGGGGAGTCGTCGGGTGCGGTGTTCCACAGGGCGGCCGCGCTGACGATGAGCGCGAGCAGGGCGAGCACGTGGAGGGGTTCGATCCCGAGGACGGCGGCGGCGACGGCGGCCAGGGTGGCGCCGACGGCGAAACGGCGGGTGGTGCGGACGCGGTCGCTGGGGCGTGGTCGGCGGCGGCGGCGGCTCATGGCGCTCCGGGGGTGCTCGTGGTGGTACCGGGGGTCTCGATGTCGCGGGCCTTGGTGTCGCGGGCCTCGGGGGTGAGCGTCTCGGTGAGTCGTTCGAGCGCGGTGCGGGCGGTCGTGACGGCGATGGGGTCGAGGGGGTGGTCGCCGAACCGGGCCTGGAGGTACAGGTCGCGCAGGGTCGTGACGGCGTGGGGGTCGGCCTGGGTGCGGTGCAGGACCTTGGTGGTGAACTCGGTGGGTGTCTGCGCGGGGTCGCGGTGGGCGCCGAGGTCGGCGGCGGACTCCTCGAGCGCGACCCAGGCGGCGACGACGCCGTCGGTGGGGGTGGCGGCTGACTCGAGGCGGTCGGTCGCGGTGCGCACGCCTCGGCGCAGGGGTGCGGGCGTGAGGTCGTCCGGGTCGGCGTCGAGGGCTTCGCCGGTGCCCCCGGCGTCGGTGGCGCGCATCCGGATGGTGCTGGTGCGGCGCAAGGACACGCCACGGAACCAGCTGACGATCACGGCGGCGACGAGCAGCGCGATGCCGGCGAAGACGATCTTGACGAGGGTGCGGGTGAGGGTGCTGTCGCCGGCTTCCTCGAGGAGGCGGGTGGGGGTGGGCGTGGGGACGGGCGTGGCCGCGGGAGGTGTGAGCTCGGGGGCGGGGCCGTCGAACACCCCGAGGTCCGAGATCCAGGCGTTGACGCTCCAGGCGGGGGCGAGCGCGGCGGCGAGCACGACGGTCGCGACGAGGGCACCGACCCAGGCGGCGAGGCGGGTGCGGCTCATGCGGTCGGGACCGGGGGCCCGGCGAGGTCGGCGGCGTGGGCTCCCGCGACGGCCGCGGCGACGAACGCGGCGGGGTCGCCGTCGAGGTCGCGTCCCATCGTCGAGAGCCCGCCGGGGGTCGCGCGCAGGGCGGTGAGCAGGTCGGTGCCGGCGTCGATCGTGACGAGGCGGTGGCGTCCGTGCGCGGTGACGAGGTCGTGGGCCTGGCGGTGCACGCGGGTCTCGAGCGCCTCGCCCCAGGCCGCGAGCGCCGTGAGGTCGGCGGTGGCGCGGGGGACGGGGATGTCGGCGCCGTGGTGGGCGACGCGCCCGTAGGCGGTGAGGGTGTGGTGGGAGATGCCGAGGTGGCGGTCGCGGGCGTCGGCGCCGGACACGCGCAGGGACCCGATGCCGCGTCCGCGCAGGGTCGCGGCGGCGTTGAGGGCTTCTCCGGTCGCGACGCCGGAGTAGCCCCAGCGGGTGCCGGTGCCGAGGTTGCCGGGGCCTTGGGCGACGACGGCGAGGTCGGCGTGGGTCACGAGGTGTGCGGTAAGGAGCCCGGTGTGGACGGTGACGGCCTCGTGGTCGCCGCCGTAGGTCTGCCCGGTGGTGATGCAGGCCTCGATCCAGCCGGCGTCGCGCAGGGTGGCGACGGTGCGGGAGAACGCGGCGGGCAGGGCCCCGCCGTCGGTCATGACGTAGGCGATCCGGGGGGCGGGGCGTCCGGCGCGGGCGGCGGCGTGCCGGGCGCCGGCGACGATGGCGGGCAGCGCGGAGTGCAGGTCGGCGACGACGACGGGCATGCCGTGCAGGTCGTCGGCGTCGGCGAGGGCGGCGTGGTGGGGGGACTCCTGCTCGTCGGCGCCCAGGACGAGGGCCTGCAGCGGCGTGTAGCGGGCCTTGACGAGGTGTCCGGGGCCGGGGGGCGGGTCGGCGGGCAGCGTGTCGGGGGTGGCGACGACGAGCGCGTACCCGCCGGTGCCGAGGCCACGGGCGAGCGCGGAGACGTTGAGGGTCACGCGGTCGCCGACGGCGGGGG
The DNA here is from genome assembly GCF_002797595.1 of Sediminihabitans luteus. Lineage (GTDB taxonomy): Bacteria > Actinomycetota > Actinomycetes > Actinomycetales > Cellulomonadaceae > Paraoerskovia > Paraoerskovia lutea. The sequence continues at coordinate 601,974 of NZ_PGFE01000002.1, read as the reverse complement.
TCCCCACGAGGTCGGTGTAGGCGAGGGCGCGCACCTGGGCGGGAAGCCGGGCGGGTTCTTCCGCGTCCGGTGCCGCCGTCGCCTCGTTGCGCGCTCCGGCATCCACCTCGGCGCGCACGGCCGGGTCGACGGGGGGTGGCGCGGAGGTGTCGTGCGACAGGTCGACCCTCAGCTCGATCGCCCCCTGCCACGTGCGCCCCTGCGACACCACGAATCCTTCTCGCCACGTGATCACCCGCGAAGGCTACCGTGCGCTGTAGGTTGAGCGGGATGGCGTACAGATCTCAGGCACACGAGCGGCTGCTGAACCTCGTGATCGCGTTGGTGAACACGAGCGCGTCGATGACCAAGCAGCAGATCCGTTCGAAGGTCAACGGGTACGCGCACGCACCCACGGTCGAGGCGTTCGAGCGCATGTTCGAGCGCGACAAGGACGCGCTGCGCGAGCTCGGCGTGCCCGTGATGACGGTCGACTCGGGCGGGCACGCGGACGACGTCGGGTACCGGATCGACCTGGACGCGTACGCGCTGCGCGAGCTGGACCTGACGCCCGCCGAGCTGGGCGTGCTGTCGTTGGCGGCGCAGTTCTGGGCCGACAAGAACGTGCGCGCCGACATCTCGCGCGCGCTGACGAAGATCCGTTCGGCGGGCGTCGCGGAGGCCGCGGGCGACGTCGTCGCCGGCCTGGCGCCGCGCGTGCGGGCCGTGGGCGAGGCGTACGGGCCGCTGCTGGACGCGATCGGGTCGCGCACCGCGGTGACGTTCACGTACCGGGCGGCGTCCACGGGCGAGGTGCTCTCGCGCGTGGTCGAGCCGTGGCGGATCGCCGCCCGCGGCGGCGGCTGGTACCTGCTCGGGTTCGACCGGGAGCGGGGGGCGGCGCGCGCGTACCGGCTCTCGCGGGTCGTGGGCCGGGTCCGTGCGATCGGGACGGCGGGCGCGTACGCGCTGCCCGACGACGTGGACGTCGACGCCCTGCTGGGCACGCGCGGCGGCGAGCCGCGCACCGCCCGCCTGGCCGTGCTCGCCGAGCGGGCGGGTGCGCTGCGCGCCCGCGGCACGGCCGTCGCCCCGGCCGCCGAGCCGACCGTGGCCGAGCACACGGTGGCCGAGCCGACCGTGGCGGGCTCCGAGTCCGCCCGCGACGTCGTCGACGTGCCGTTCACCTCCACGACGTCCCTCGCGGACGAGATCGCCGGGTACGCCGACGCGGTGCTCGTCCTCGCACCGCAGGACCTGCGCGACGCGGTCGTCGAACGGCTGCGGCTCGCCGCCGCACTGGGCCGCACCGAAGCGCACGACGACGATCACGCCCACGACGACGACGACAGGGGGAGCCGTGGCTGAGCGGGCCGACGACCGGGTGGTGCGACTGCTCGGCATCGTGGCGTTCCTGGAGAACGCGGGACCCGTCCGGGTCGAGGACCTCGCGGACCGGTTCGGCGTCAGCAGCGAGCAGATCGTCAAGGACGTCGACGCGCTGTGGGTGACCGGCACCCCCGGGTACTGGCCCGACGACCTGATCGACTTCGACGCGTCCTCGCTCGAGCGGGGCGTGGTGCGCCTGACGCAGTCGCGCGGCCTGACCCGCCCCCTGCGCCTGGGCACCCGCGAGGCGGTCGCGCTCGTCGCGTCCCTGCGCGCCATGCGCGGCGTCCTGGCACCCGACGACGAGCGGGTGCGCGTCGTCGACTCCGTCCTGGCGAAGCTGACCGAGGCCACCGGCGAGGCCGCCTCCGCCCTGGACGTGCGCCTCGCACCACCCGGAGACCCGCAGGTCGTGCAGACCGTCACCCGCGCCCTCACGGACCGCCGCCGGCTGCGCATCCGGTACGTGACCGCCGCGGACGTCGTCACCGACCGCGAGATCGACCCCGTGCTGCTGCACACGCAGGACGAGCACGCATACCTGCTCGCGTGGTGCCACCGCGCGCAGGGGCGGCGCACGTTCCGCCTCGACCGCATCCTGTCGGCGCAGACCCTCGACGCCCCCGCGCAGGACCACGGCATCACGCTCGACGTCGACGACCCCGGGTACGCCCCGCACGCCGACGCGCCCCTGGCCACCATCGGGTTCGCCTCGCCCGCCCGGTGGGTCGCCGAGCAGGTGCCCGTCGAGTCCGTCCACGACGTCGACGGCGGGTTCGAGGTCACCTTGCGCGTGACCAACCCCGTGTGGCTGCGGCACCTGCTGCTCGAGCAGGCCCGGCACGTGCGCAGCGTCGAGCCGGCCTGGCTCGTCGAGGACGTCGTCACGTCCGCGAGCGCCGCCCTGGACGCGTACGAGCACCTGGCGGGCACCCCGTGACCGGGGTCCTGGGCGGCCTGGACGCCGCGACGTGGTGGCTGGTGTGGGCGCAGCTGGTGGTGCTCGCGTGCGCGGTGCTGTCCGTGGTCGTGGGCGACACGCTGCACCGCGCCCGCCGGTTGCAGGGGGCGATCGCGGACGCGTCGGGCGTGGTGGACCGTGTCGCGGACGTCGCCGCGGAGCTCGAGGACGCCCGCGAGCGGGCCGGGGGGCCTGCGGCGCGCGTGTTCGACGACCCGCGGGTGGTGCGGGCCGAGTCGGACGCCGCCCGGGCCCGGTACGCCGCGCACCGGGCGGGTCGGCGTGCCGCGCGGGCCCGCCGCGACCGTGCGGTGCAGGAGCGGTGGCTGCGCGACGAGCTGTGAGCGGGCCTGCGCACCATGCCCGTGAACCGGGCCTGACGTGCGGCGGCATGTCCTACGATGTGGGGGAGCGGCGCCGAGCGTGCCGCGCTGCGACATCAGTGAACGTCGACGATCAGTGAAGCGTCGAAGCGTGAACGTTCGCTGGGCCCGACATCGAACGACCTCGTCGTGCACCGCTGGTGCACCGTCACCGCGACACCGTCTGGAAGTGGGAACCGTGAAGATCCTGAGCCATCCCGCGACGATCCTGATCCTGATCCTGATCATCGTCCTGCTCTTCGGGTCCAAGCGGCTGCCGGACCTCGCGCGCAGCGTCGGCCAGTCGCTGAAGATCTTCAAGAAGGAGGTCACGGACCTGCGCGGCGACGACAAGCCCGCGACCCCCACGACCCCCGCGGCCGGCCCGGCGCCGTCCGACACCACGACGGGCGCCACCACGACGGGCGCCACCGGAACCCCGGGGGGCACGACGGCGCACGGCACGCCAGGAGCGGGGGTTCCCGCGGCGCCGCTCGTGCCAGGCACGGCGGCGGGTCTGCCCGACGCCTCCCCGGCCGCGAGCGCGCCGGCTGAGTCGACGACGTCCGCCCGCCCCGGCACCGACGACGGCGACGCGAAGGCCTGACGGCGGTGTCGCGCGCGCGGCGCGCCAACCCTGAGGGGCGCATGCCCCTGCGGTCCCACCTGGTCGAGGCGCGCCACCGGGTGTTCCTGGCCGCGATCGGCGTGGTCGTGGGTGCCGTCGTCGGCTGGATCCTGTACGAGCCGATCTTCGAGGCGCTGCAGCAGCCGCTCGCGGACGTCTCGGCCGAGCGCGGCATCCTCGCGACCCTGAACTTCTCGGGCGTGGTGACCGCGGTCGACATGAAGGTCAAGGTGTCGCTGTTCCTCGGCGTCATCGTGTCGAGCCCGTGGTGGCTGTACCAGGTGTGGGCGTTCATCACCCCCGGGCTGCGCAGCGCCGAACGCCGGTACGCGATCGTGTTCATCGGCTCCGGGGTGCCGCTGTTCCTGCTCGGTGCGGCCGCGGCGTGGCTCGCGCTGCCCCGCACCGTGGGGATCCTCAACGAGTTCGTCCCGGACGGGTCGGCGAACCTCGTCGACGCGGGCGCCTACCTGGGGTTCGTGATGCGGTTCGTCCTCGCGTTCGGCCTGGTGTGCCTCGTGCCGCTGATCATGGTCGCGCTGACGTTCCTCGGCGTCGTGCCGGGCGGTACGTGGCTCGCGGGCTGGCGCTGGGGCGTGCTGTTCGGGTTCGTGTTCGCCGCGGTCATGACCCCCACGCCCGACGTGCTGAGCATGTTCCTGGTCGCGCTGCCCGTGGTCGCCCTGTACTTCGTCGCGGTCGGGGTGTGCCTGCTGCACGACCGGCGCGCCCGCCGGCGCGCGCCGGTCGAGCACGACGTGCCTGCCACGTGAGCGCGCGCACCCTCGGGCTGGTCGTCAACCCGACGGCCGGCCGCGGGCGCGGGCGCGCAGCCGGGCAACGCACGGCCACCATCCTGCGCGCGGCCGGGCACGCCGTCGTCGACCTGTCCGCCGCGGACGCCGCGACCGCGCTCGACGCCGCCCGCGCGGCCGTGCACGCACACACGATCGACGCGCTCGTCGTCGTCGGCGGCGACGGGATGGTCCACCTGGGCGCGAACGCGGTCGCCGGGACCGACGTCCCGCTGGGCCTGGTCGCCACCGGCACGGGCAACGACGCCGCGCGCGAGCTCGCGCTGCCCGTGCGCGACGTGCCCGCCGCCGTCGCGACCCTCCTGGACGCGCTCGCGCACGGGCGCACCCGACCCCTCGACGCGGGCCTGGCGCGCACCGCCACGGGGGACCGCTGGTTCGTCGGGGTGCTCTCGGCCGGCCTCGACGCGGCCGTCAACGCCCGCGCCAACACGCTCACCTGGCCGCGCGGGCGCGCCCGGTACGTGCGCGCCGTCGCGCTCGAGCTCGCCCGGTTCCGGCCCTACGGGTACCGGATCGTGTCCGACGAACGCACCTGGGACGCGCCCGGGACGCTCGTCGCGGTCGCGAACGGTCCCGCGATCGGCGGCGGGATCCGCATCGCCCCCACTGCCGCGTTCGACGACGGGTGGCTCGACGTCGTGCTCGCCGCCCCGTTCTCCCGCGCCCGCGTCGTGACGATCTTCCCCGGCATGTACCGGGGCACCCACCTGCGGGTGCGCGGCGTGCACACGTTCCGCACCCGCGCGATCACGCTCGAGGCGACGCACGCCGGGGCGCCGCCTCCGCACGCGTTCGCCGACGGCGAGCGCCTCGGCCCCCTGCCGGTGCGCGTCGAGGTCGTCCCCGGGGCGCTGCACCTGCTCGCCTGACGCGCGCCCGACGTGCACGCCCCCGGGTGCGCGGCGCTCCCACGGCGGGCCCCCCGCACGGCCGTACGCTGGGCGCATGGCACGCGAGCGCACCACGACCGGTGACGGCAGCACGACCCGGAAGACCCCCGCCGGCACCGGCACCCGGACCGGCACGACAAGCAACAGGACCGGCGGCACACCCAGCGGCACGGCCGGCGGCACGGCCGAGGTTGACCTCTCGCCCGCGCAGCGGTACGCCGCCGCGCAGGCCCGCGCCCGCGCCGAGGCGAGCGAGCTCGGGGCGTTCCGCCGCCTCGTCGGGTTCGAGCTCGACGCGTTCCAGGTGGACGCCTGCGAGGCGCTCGAGGCCGGGCGGGGGGTGCTCGTGGCCGCCCCCACCGGCGCCGGCAAGACCATCGTCGGGGAGTTCGCCGTCCACCTGGCGCTCGGCGCGGGCCGCAAGGCGTTCTACACGACCCCCATCAAGGCCCTGTCGAACCAGAAGTACGCCGACCTCGTGCGCCGGTACGGGCCCGACGACGTCGGCCTGCTCACGGGCGACTCGTCGGTCAACTCCGACGCGCCCGTGGTCGTGATGACCACCGAGGTGCTGCGCAACATGCTGTACGCGGGCTCGAGCGCCCTCGACGGGCTCGGGTACGTCGTCATGGACGAGGTGCACTACCTCGCGGACCGGTTCCGCGGGCCCGTGTGGGAGGAGGTCATCATCCACCTGCCGGACGACGTGCAGCTCGTGTCGTTGTCCGCGACCGTGTCCAACGCCGAGGAGTTCGGCGACTGGCTCGCGATGGTGCGCGGCGACACCGCGGTCGTGGTCTCCGAGCACCGGCCCGTGCCGCTGGGCCAGCACGTCGCGGCCGCGCCCGCCGAGCCGCGCGGTGCGCCCCGCCTGCTCGACCTGTACGCGCACGACGTCGACCCGACCGATCCCGGCACGAACCCGCCCATCAGCCCCGACCTGCTCGACGCCCTGCGCAGCGCGCGCCCCGACAGCCGCGACCAGCGCGGGGGCCGTGGCGGGTACGACAGGCGCCGCGGCGGGCCACGGCGCGGGCGCGGCGGACCCCCGTCCCGCGGACCCCGCGGCGAGAGCCTGGGCCGTCGCGCACCGCTGCGCTGGGCCGTGGTCGACACCCTCGCCGAGGCACGCCTGCTGCCCGCGATCTACTTCATCTTCTCCCGCGCCGGGTGCGAGGGCGCCGTCACGCAGTGCCTGACCGCGGGCCTACGCCTGACCAGCCCCGCCGAGCAGGCCGAGATCCGGGCCGCGGTCGACGCGCGCGCGGCGACCCTGCCGCCCGAGGACCTCGACGTGCTCGGGTTCTCGACGTGGGCGAACGCCCTCGAACGCGGCGTCGCCGCGCACCACGCCGGCATGCTGCCCATCTTCAAGGAGACCGTCGAGGACCTGTTCTCCCGCGGCCTGGTCAAGGTCGTGTTCGCGACCGAGACCCTCGCGCTCGGCATCAACATGCCCGCCCGGTCCGTCGTGCTCGAGAAGCTCGTCAAGTGGAACGGCACCACGCACGTCGACCTCACCCCCGGGGAGTACACCCAGCTCACGGGCCGGGCCGGGCGGCGCGGCATCGACGTCGAGGGGCACGCGGTCGTCGTCGAGCAGCCCGGCCTCGACCCCGTCGCGCTCGCGGGCCTCGCTTCCAAGCGCCTGTACCCGCTGCGGTCGAGCTTCGCCCCCACCTACAACATGGCCGTGAACCTCGTCGAGCAGGTCGGACGCGACCGCGCCCGCGACGTCCTCGAGACGTCGTTCGCCCAGTTCCAGGCCGACCGCGGCGTCGTCGGGCTCGCCAAGCAGGCGCAGGCGCACGCCGAGGCCCTCGACGGGTACGCGCAGGCCATGCGCTGCGACCGCGGCGACTTCGCCGGGTACGCGCGCCTGCGCCAGGCGATCGGCGCACGCGAGAAGGACCTGTCGCGCACCGCGCACAAGGCCCGCCGCGCCGAGACCGTCGCCGCGTTCGACGCGCTGCGCCCCGGCGACGTCGTCGAGGTCCCCACCGGCCGGCGCGCCGGGCACGTGCTCGTCCTGGCCACCGGCGACGGCGGCTTCGACGGCCCCCGCCCCACCGTCCTGACCACCGACGCGCAGGTCAAGAAGCTGACCGTCGCCGACGCCCCCGCCGGCATCGAGACCCTCACCCGGGTGCGGATCCCCGCCCGCTTCAACCCCCGCACCCCCCGCGAGCGCGCCGGGCTCGCGGGCACCCTGCGCGAGGCCGTGCACGACGCGCACGACACCCGCGAACGTGACGCCGGCCGTGCGGGCACGTCCCGACGACGCACCCAGCGCTCGTCCGCGCACGACGACCGCGAGCTCGCCCGCCTGCGCACCGCGCTGCGCGAGCACCCCTGCCACCAGTGCCCCGAGCGCGAGGACCACGCCCGCTGGGCCGAACGCTGGACCAAGCTGTCCGCCGAGCACGCCGCGATCGTGCGCCGCGTCGAAGGACGCACCGGGTCGATCGCACGCACCTTCGACCGCATCTGCGACGTGCTCGAGACCCTGCACTACCTCGAGCGGGAACCCGCCAGCACGCCCGGGCTGCACGACCCCGAGCTGCAGAGCCCCGCGCTGCAGAGTCCCGAACTTCAGAGCCAGGGCGCCCTGCGCGTGAGCGACGACGGGCGCTGGCTGCGCCGGCTGTACGCCGAGAACGACCTGCTGCTCGCCGAGTGCCTGCGCCGCGGCGCATGGGACGAGCTCGACCCCGCAGGCCTGGCCGCCGCGGTGTCGACCATCGTGTACTCCGCACGCCGCGACGACCCGAGCGACCCGCACGTGCCCGGCGGACCGCACGGCCCCCTCGCCCGCGCCCTCGACCAGACCGTGCGCGTGTGGTCCGACGTCGAGGACCTCGAGGTCGCGCACCGCCTCGACCCGACCGCCCAGCCCGACCTCGGGCTCGTCAGCGCCGTGCACCGGTGGGCCACCGGCCGCTCCCTGGACCACGTCCTGCGCGGCTCCGAGCTCGCCGCCGGGGACTTCGTGCGCTGGTGCAAGCAGGTCATCGACGTCCTCGACCAGCTCGCCAAGGCCGCCCCCGACGCCCGCACCCGCAGCACCGCCCGCAAGGCCATCGACGCCCTGCACCGCGGCGTCGTGGCCTACTCGAGCCTGTGAACCACCCGACACCCGCACGCACCTGGCTAGGAGCACCCCGCCCGGGTGGCCTAGTGTTCGACGCGTGACGACCACCCTCTACCGCGGCGGCGTCGTCCACTCCGCCGCGGACCCCTTCGCCGAAGCCCTCCTCGTCGCCGACGGCGTCATCACCTGGATCGGTGCCGACGACACCGCCGACGGCCTCGCGCACCGCGCCGACCGCGTCATCGACCTCGACGGCGCCCTCGTCGCGCCCGGGTTCGTCGACGCGCACGTGCACACCCTCGAGACCGGCCTCGCCCTGCACGGCGTCGACCTGTCCGCGAGCGCCGGCGTGCACGGCCTCGACGACGCGCTCGCCGCGATCCGCCGCGCCGTGGACGCCCGCCCCGCGGGCGACGCCGACGACGTGCTGCGGGCCTTCGGGTGGGACGAGACCACGTGGCCCGAGCACCGTGCCCCCACCCGGGCCGAGGTCGACGCCGCCGCCCGCGGGGCGCGCGTGTACGCCGCGCGCGTGGACGTGCACTCCGCCGTGGTGTCGTCGGCGCTCGCGGAGGCCGCGGGGCTGGCGCGCCTGGACGGGTGGACCGACGAGGGCTGGGTCACGGGCGACGCGCACCACGCGGCCCGGGACGCGGCCCGTGACCTGAGCGCCGCGCGCCGCACGGCCGTGTACCGGGACGTGCTCGAGCACGCGGCCCGCCGTGGCGTGGTCGCGGTGCACGAGAACTCCGCCCCGCACATCGACACGCGCGCGGGCCTGCGCGAGCTGCTCGACATGACGCGCGACCCGGCGTCGGGCCTGCCGCTGGTCGTGGGGTACCGGGGCGAGCTGTGCGTGACGTCGGACGACGCGCGCGACCTGGCCGCGGACGTGCCGGGCCTGACTGGGATCGGCGGCGACCTCGACGTGGACGGGTCGATCGGGTCGCGCACCGCGGCCCTGCGGCACCCGTACGCCGACCTGGGCGGCGACCTGGCCCCCGGGGCGGGCGGCCCGGACGGGCGCGGGCTGCTGTACCTGCGCGCCGAGCAGGTCGCGAACCACCTGTCCGCGGTCACGGCCGCGGGCCTGCAGGGCGGGTTCCACGTGATCGGCGACCGGGCGATGGACGAGTTCCTGCTGGGGTTGCGCGTGGCGGGGGAGACGAGCGGCAACGGTCCGATCCGCGCGGCCCGGCACCGGGTCGAGCACGCGCCCATGGTCGACGCGTCCGCGCTGGCCACGCTCCTGCTGTTCGGGGTGCACCTGAGCGTGCAGCCCGCGTTCGACGCGACCTGGGGCGGGCGTGACGGGATGTACGCGACCCGCCTGGGCGCGACCCGCATCGACGGGATGAACGCGTTCGCGGACCTCGCGGCGGCCGGCGTGCCGCTCGCGTTCGGCTCCGACGCGCCCGTGACACCCGTGGACCCGTGGGGTGCGGTGCGCGCATGCCTCGAGCACGCCGACACGGACCAGCGCATCAGCGCCCGAGCGGCGTTCCGCGCGCACACCCGCGGCGGGTGGCGCCTGGCCGGCCTCGACGGCACGGGCGCGGGCGAGATCCGGGTGGGTGCCCCCGCGCACCTGGCGGTCTGGCGGGCCGAGCACCTCGCCGTGCAGGGCGGCAAGGCCCGCACGTCGTCCTGGTCGACGGACGCACGCTCCGGCACACCCCTGCTGCCGGCCCTCGGCGCCGACGAGCCCGCCCCCGAGTGCCTGCAGACCGTGCGTGACGGCGTCGTGCTGCACGACACGTTCTGACCGTGCCCACCCACGACGAGCCCATCCACGACATGCCTGCCCCCCACGCGCCTGCTGCGACCGCGTCCGCCTCGCGCACGCCCGCCTCGCGCACGCCCACGACGCACGGACCCGGGCGCCCCGGACCCTCGCGCGGCCTGAGCCTGCTGCTCGCTGTGGCCGGCGGGTTCGCGACCTACCTCGCGTTCCCCGACACCGGGTGGTGGCAGCTCGCGATCGTCGGCACGGGGCTGCTGTTCGCAGCCCTGCGCCGCGACACCCCCGGCTGGAACGCGCTGCTCGGCCTCGCGTACGGGCTCACGTTCTTCCTGCCGCACCTGTGGTGGTCGCGCGTGGCGACCGACGTCGTGCCGTGGCTCGCCCTGTCCGTCCTGCAGGCCGTGTTCCTCGCCGTCCTCGGCGCCGCCTGGACGTGGGCGCGCCGCACACGGGTGCTGCACCGGCACCCCCTGGTGCAGGGCCCCGCCTGGGCGGTGCTGTGGGTCGCGGTCGAGCAGCTGCGCTCGTGCGTGCCGTTCGGCGGATTCCCCTGGGGCAAGCTCGCGTTCTCGCAGGCCGACTCGCCGCTGGCCGCGTACGCGCACCTCGCCGGGACGCCCGCCGTCGGGTTCGCGGTGGCGCTCGCGGGCGCTCTCGTGGTGCTCGGGGCCCTCGCGCTGCTGGACCGGCAGCTCGTGCGCGCGGGCGTCACGATCGGTGTCGTGGCGGCGGTGGGTGTGGGGTCGCTGCTCGTGCCGCTGGACACCCGCGCGCAGTCCGGAACGCTGCGCGTGGGCGCGGTGCAGGGCAACGTCAGCGAGCCCGGCCTCGAGTCGTTCGCGAACCGGGGCGAGGTGCTCGACAACCACCTCGACGGCACGCGGGCGCTGCTGCGGCAGGTCGACCCGGGCGACCTCGACGTGGTGCTGTGGCCCGAGAACGGCTCCGACCTGGACCCGCAGACCACCCCGGACGTGGCTGCGGCGATCGACGACGCCGCGACCGCGGTGGGCGCGCCGATCCTCGTCGGCGCGCAGGAGTTCCCCGAGACCGGGGGCCGGTACAACGTGCTGCTGCTGTGGGAGCCGGGCGTCGGCGTCGTCGACCGGTACGCCAAGCAGCACCCCGCCCCGTTCGGGGAGTACATCCCGATCCGCGGGTTCGTGCGGCACTTCTCGGCCGAGGTCGACCGGATCACGACCGACATGCTCCCCGGCGTCGGGGTCGCCACGATCGACCTGCCCGTGGACCGGCTCGGGCGCGACGTGCCCCTCGGGACGGTGATCTGCTTCGAGGTCGCCTACGACGAGCTCATCCACGCGTCGGTGCGCGCGGGCGCCGAGGTGCTCGTCGTGCCCACGAACAACGCGTCGTTCGGGATGACCGCCGAGTCGACGCAGCAGCTCGCGATGTCCCGCCTGCGGGCGATCGAGACGGGCCGCGCCACCGTGCAGGTCTCGACCGTCGGCGTCTCCGGCGTCATCGCCCCCAACGGGGCGCTGCTCGAGTCGACGGACCTGTACACCGCCGAGCAGATGGTCGCCGACCTGCCGCTGCGCACCGACCTCACGCCCGCCGTGCGGGCGGGGGCGTGGCCGCAGCGCGTCGCGTGGGCGCTGGCCGCGCTGCTCGTCGCCGCAGGGTTCGTCTCAGGTATCCGCGAGCGCCGGCGCAGCGCGGAGGCCTGACCACCGGCGCCTGACGACGGCCCCTGGCGGACGCTGTCAGGCACACACGGACGAGGGTGCAGCACGGCGAAGGCCCGGACCCCTCGGGGGTCCGGGCCTTCGCCGTCAGGTCAGGTCGTGCGGGTCACGCGCCGCGGCGCAGCTTGCCCGCGCGCAGGAGCTCCATGCGCTCGTCGAGCAGCTCCTCGAGCTCCTTGACGGTGCGACGCTCGAGCAGCATGTCCCAGTGGGTGCGCGGCGGCTTCGTCGCCTTGGGCTCGGGGCGCTCGCCGTCGCGCAGGAGCGCCTCCTCGCCGCAGCGGCACTCCCACACGGGGGGAACGTCGGCCTCGGTCGAGAACGGCAGGATGATCGTGTGCCCGTTCGGGCAGTCGTAGTGGGCCTGGAAACGCGGAGCGAAGTCGACGCCCTCGTCCGTCTCCATGCTCTTCGACCCGATGCTCATTCCACGCAACGATCGGTCAGGCATGTCATCCTCCAAGGGGTAGCGGAAGTGGCGTCACTCGCATACAACGGCCGCACGGTGAGCGATGTTCCGGCGACGCGTGAAGGTCCCGTGAACGTGTGGGTCGGCGGGACGTCGCGCGTCGAAAGCGCTCGACCAGAGTGCCCGGACCGGCAGCGGCCTGCAAGTCGGTCCCGCCGCACGGCCCCCGGTGCCGGACGACGCGGGCCCGGGCCCGGGCCCGCAGCCGCACGATCCCGGGGGCCCGGTGCCGTGAGGGCTGCGGGCGTCGGGGATCGCATGAGCAAGTTCACACGGTCCGCGGGCCGTCCGGGCGCGCGCGGGGCGGTGCCGGCGGGCCCAGGCGGGGCCGCGCGTGCGCGGTGTCCGCACCCCCGACCCGGTTGGAGCGCTCGGTCAGCGCGACCAGGTCCAGGTGCCGGTCCGCCGTCCAGCACACCACGCGCGAACGGTGGTCCTTGGTCCGTCCCAGCACCCCGGCGTCCGCGGCCTCGACCAGGGCGCGGTGCGCGGCGACCGGGGACACCCCGTGCCGTTGCGCGACGCCCTCGATCGTCAGCACCGGGTCCGTGGCGAGCATGTCCAGCACCCGCCACACGACGGCGTCCGCGCGCGGGCGGGCCGGGCGCAGACCCTTGGCCTCGCGGTGGGCGATGAGGTCCTCGCGCACCTGCTCGTCCAGGGCACCCACGTCCTGGCTGAGGCGGACGGCGCTCGCCGCGGCCCGCTCGGCCGCGGCCGCGAACCCCAGCACCCACGCGTCCAGGTCGGGCGGGTCCTGCCGGTAGGCGCCCAGGCCCGCGACGTACGCGGTGGTGTCCCCGGCGAAGACCGTGCTGATCGGGATCAGGGTGTTGCGCAACGCGTCCGCACGCGCCAGGACCGTGTGGATCAGCGCACGCCCCGTGCGCCCGTTGCCGTCGACGAACGGGTGGATCGTCTCGAACTGCGCGTGCGCGATCGCCGCGCGCACCACCGGGTTGCCGTCGGTCGCGCTGACGAACCGGGCGAGGTCCTCCACCAGGCGCGGCACCTCTCCGGGCGGGGGAGGCACGAAGTCCGCACGCAACGGCGACCAGCCCGGACCACCCACCCAGTTCTGCTCGCGCCGCAGCCCGAACGCCAGCGTCGGCTCGATCACGTGCTGCAGGTGCTCCACGTCCGCCGTGGTGATCGGCCGCGACCGGTCCGCGAGCGCGTCGATCGCCTCCTCGGTCGCGCGCACGTTCGCGATCACGTCGAGCGCCGCCCGCGAGCCCGCCGCGAGGATCTCCGCGACCGCGAGCTTCTTCGGGGTGATCCGGTTCCCCTCGATCCACGACGACGAGATGCTCTCGGACCGGATCAGCAGATGGTTCAGGTAGCGCCCGCGCGCACCGATCCGCTCGTCCGCGCGTGCCAGCACCGTGACCGCGTCCTCCGCGGCCTGCCGCGCCTGCTCACCCAGGCGGGGGAGCGCAGCACCCAGCTCGTCCGGCACGTACGCCCGGTACCGGCCCGGGGCACGGTCGCGCCGCGACAGGTGCGCAGAGTCCTGCGGGTCCCACACCAGCTCGACGAACCTCGCCACGTCACCCTCCCCGCCCGGCCGTGCGACGTCCGCGGCCCGACGGCGCCGGGCACCCCGGGCGGCGACAGCCGGAACGCACCACCCGTTCGATACACGCTACCGCACCTAAAGTTAATTCAGCAGAGCGGCGCGCAACGCTCCACGAAGACCCCCACACGCACCCGCACACCAGCACCCGACACACCGGCGCTCGCGGACACCTGGACGCTCACGACCCCGCCAGCACCACCAGCTCCTGCGTCGCCCGCGTCATCGCCACGTACCGGTCCACCCCACCGGCCACACCCTCGCCGAAACCCTCCGGCTCGACCAGCACTACCCGGTCGAACTCCAACCCCTTGACCAGGGCGGGGGAGAGCACCCGCACACCCCCCGACCCGGCCCCCGGAACGCCGTCCGCCGAACCGACCTCGCGGAGCACCGGAGCGACCACCCGCCGCACGACATCCGGCACCGCCACCACGCACACCGTGCCCGCACCGCCCGCCCACCCGGCCAGCACCCCACCCAGCTCCGCCACCCGCCCGAACCGCACCGGCACCCCCGCACGCCGCACCGACGTCGGCACGTTCGCATCCGGCAGCACCGCACGGATCACCGGCTCCGCCGCCCCCATCACCTCCACCGGCGTGCGGTAGTTCACCGACAACGACGCCACCCGCACCCGCCCCACACCCACCCGCGCCAACCGCTCACCCCACGACTCCGCGAACCCCGCACGCGCCTGCGCCCGATCACCCACCACCGTCACGCTCCCCGACGGGCACCGCGCCAGCAGCATCCGCCACTGCGCGTCCGAGAGCTCCTGCGCCTCGTCCACCACCACGTGCGCGAACGGCCCCGCCAACCCGTCCGACACCACCACCGGCTCCTCGACGTCCACCAACGCCGCCCGCAGGTCCTGCCCCCGCAACATCGACATCACCCGCATGTCCGAACCGTCCGACGCCACCAGGTCCTCGACCACGTCCGCCCTGCGCGACAGCTCCACCTCCCGCGCCGCCGCCGCACGCCGCCGCCGCCCCGACACCCCCGCATCACCCAACCGACGCCGCGCCGCATCCAGCAACGCCAGATCCGACACCGTCCACGCCGACCCCTCCGCCCGACCCAGCAACCCCACCTCCTCGACCGACAACCACGGAGCACACCGACGCAGGTACGCCGGCACCGCCCACAGATCACCCACCAGATCCGTCGCCTCCAGCACCGGCCACGCCCGACCGAACGCACCCACCAACCCCGGATGCACCGCGAGCGCCGACCGCAACGCCTCCACCGGATCCACCCCCGCACGCCCCGCGGCCCCGTACGCGTCGAACCCCTCGTCCACGCCGTCCAGGCCCACATCACCCAGGTCCCCGCCGTCCAGCCAGTCCTCGTCCGGACCCGCCCCCGCCAGCACGTCACCCGCACCCCACGGACCACCCCGGTCCCCACCCTCGGCGCTCGCGGTCAGCTCGTCCGCGGCCTTGTCGACCGCGATCGCCAGGAGCGCGTCCCAGATCTCGTCGCGGGCCTCGTTGTGGGGCGTGCCCGGGTCGACGGCCCCGAACGCCTCGGCCCAGTCCTCGGGCGAGATCCACACGTCCGCGACGGGCGTCTCGACGAGAATCCCCTGCGTGGGGGGCTGCTCGTACAGGGCCACGGCGGGCTCGATCGCGTCGACCATCGCGGCGCGCGCCTTGAGATCGGCCACGCGCGGGTCGCTCTCCTCGACCGCGGACGCCCCCTCGGGCACGAGGTCGCGCAGCGTGCACGTGCGCACGCCCTCCTCGCCGAGGCTCGGCAGCACGTCCGCGACGTACGCGAGGTAGGGCTGGTGGGGGCCGACGAACAGCACGCCGCCGCGCCGGTGGCCCAGGCGCGGGTCCGCGTACAGCAGGTAGGCGGTGCGGTGCAGCGCGACGACGGTCTTGCCGGTGCCCGGGCCGCCGTCGACGACGAGCGCGCCCCGCGACCCCGCCCGCACGATCGCGTCCTGATCGGCCTGGATGGTGCCCAGCACGTCGCGCATGCGGTCCGAGCGGGCGGCGCCCAGGCTCGCGACGAACGCCGACTGGTCGTCGAGGGCCGCGTGCCCCTCGAGCGCGTCAGCCGTGAAGACCTCGTCCCAGAAGTCGACGACCCGTCCGTGCGCCCACCGGTAGCGGCGCCGGCTCGCCAGGCCCATCGGATTCGCGTGCGTCGCCCCGAAGAACGGCTCGGCCGCGGGGGAGCGCCAGTCCACGAGCAGCCGGCGCCCGTGCGCGTCGGTCAGTCCCAGACGTCCCACGTGCGCGACCGTGCCGTCGAGGCCCACCACCCGGCCCAGGCACAGGTCGATCCCGTACCGGCGCAGCGTGCGCAGGCGTGCCGTGGTGCGGTGGATCTCCTGGTCGCGCTCGACCGCGGCCTGCCCGCTGCCCGCGGGGGAGCGGCGCGCGACGTCGAGGCGGTGCTCGAGCTCGGCGACCTGGTGCTCGATGCTGTCCGCGATCGCGGCGAAGTGCACCTCGTCGTCGGCGACGAGCGCCGGGTCGGCCTTGGCGTGCAGCGCGTCGGGCAGGTCGAAGGCAGAGGGCGTGCGCACGGGCGGCTCCGATCGTCAGGCAGGGCGGAGGACCGAGTGTGCGCCCTGCAGGGGGCCTTGCCGCAAGACCCCCTGTGCGATATATCTTTGAGATGCAGGCAGAGTCGGACGACGCGCCTGCGGGTGGAGTCTCCCCGCCCACCCCACGGCCTGAGCTCACGACCCTCGGGTCCCGCACCCGTGAATCCCTCAGAGGCGACGCTCCCGGCGACGAGACCCTCAGCACGGGCCCGCTCAGCCCGCTCAGCCTGTACCCACTCACCCCCGCCCAGCGGCAGCTCGTCGCGCGCTGGGCCCCGGGTGCCGACGTCGTCGCCGACCACTCGTGGGGGCTGATGGGCACGACGGTGCTCGAGCTCGTCCGGCCCGACGGGGAGCACCTCGTCGTCAAGGCCGGCGACGCCGCCGACACGCACATCGCCCGCGAGATCCGGGCGCACGAGTCGTGGCTCGGCCCGTGGGCGTCGCTCGGGCGGGCGCCCGCGCTCGTCGCGGCCGACCGTGACGCGAAGCTGCTCCTGACCCGGTACCTGCCCGGGACGCTCGTGCTGGGCCACCCGTGCGAGCACGACCCGGACACGTACCGGCAGGCCGGCGAGCTCCTCGCGTCCCTGCACGCCCAGCTCACGGTGTCGGACGACGGGCAGTTCGCCCGCCGCGAGCAGGCCGACGCCCTCGCCTGGCTCGCGCGCCCGCACCGCATCGACGCCGACGACGCGCGGGTGCTCGAGGACGCGATCCGCCGGTGGCCGACGCCCGCACAGTCCGTCGTGCCCACGCACGGCGACTGGCACCCGCGCAACTGGCTCGTGCACGCCGGGCAGATCCGGGCGATCGACCTCGGGCGCGCTGACCTGCGACCTGCCGCGACCGACCTGATCCGGCTCGCGTTCCTGCGCTTCGGCGACGCGCCGGAGCTCGAGCGCGCGTTCCTCGACGGGTACGGCCGCGACCCCCGTGAGCCGGGCGCGTGGCAGCGCACCCGGGTGCGCGAGGCCGTGAGCGCCGCTGCCTGGGGCTACGCCCACGCGACCCCTGAGCTGGAGGACGCGGGGCTGCGCCAGGTCGCGACCCTCGTGCGCGAGCTCGGCGGCTGACGCGCCGTCATTGCGTCGAGCGCTCGGCCACGCCGCCGAGCAGGGCGGCCAGGTCGGCGGGCCGCGACCACATGGGCCAGTGGCTCGTCGGCAGATCGACGTACTGCACGTCGTGCAGCTCGGTCAGCCCGCCCACGAAGGCGAACCCGGCAGCGGCGGCCTCGCGATACTGCTGCTCGGTGAACGAGGTGCAGATCACGACGGTCGGTACGTCAAGACGTGCCGGGTTCTCCAGCACGGGCGCGTCGCGCTGCGGGCCCGCAGGTTCTGCGACGGCGCGCGCCTCGAAAGCCGCGAGCTGCTCGGGGCTGATGCCCTCGAGGCTCTCGTCCTCGCCGAGCTGGGCGAGGGTCGGGGGACCGGTCTGCGCGCCAGTGACGTCCGGGTCGAGGGCGCCGGTCGCGGGTCCCGTGTCGACGTAGACCATGGTCGCGATCTTCTCGGGCAGACGGTCGGACGCCGCGTAGCCGGGCGCGCCGGCTCCGCTGTGCACCGCGAGCACGACCCCGTCGCCCGCGGCCTCGACCGCGGCACAGATCGCGTCGACGTGGTCGGAGAGCGTGATCCCGGACCGGTCGACGTCGGCGCTCTCCAGCCCCGGCAGGGTCAGCGCGGTGACGTCGTGACCGTCGGCGCGCAGGATCGCCGCGACCTCGTCCCACGCCCAGGCGCCCAGCCAGAAGCCGGGGACGAGGATGATCGGTGCTCGTGTGGTCTCCATCACTCCAGGCTAGAACGAGGGTCCGACACGAGGCGCGTCGCAGGCGGGGGAGCGCGGGGCACCTGGAGCGGGCTCAGCGTCCCTGCGCCGCCTGCAGGATCTGCTCCACGACGCTCCGCGCGACGTCCACGGGCGCGACGGGCTCGCCCGCGCCCGGGCGGGCGATCGTCCACCACGGCTCGACCCGCGCCATCGCCAGCTCATGCGACGCGCCCGCCGCGGCAGTGGCGGGGGAGAACCCCGCGGCCGTGAACGCCGTCCGCACCGAGTCGAGCGCCGCGCTGATCGCCCACGCATCGTCCGACGACGCGCCCTCGGGGAACGGCAACGTCACCACGGGCAGCGACGGCCGCGCGAACGCCAGGAGCGTCAGGATGCGCCGCAGCCACGCCGGGCCGACCCCGGCGCCGCGCAGCACGGGTGCGAGGGCGACGTGGTCGACGCTCGCGCCGGCCTTGGCGCCCTGCAGCCCGCGTGCGTGGGCGCGCAGACCGAACAGGGTGCGCACCACGAGCTCGCGGTCGGCGAGGTCGCGGTCAGCAAGGTCGTCGCCGGCGGAGTCCACGCCCGGCCCCCTGGATCCACCGTGCACGACGTGGGGGAGCAGGGCGCCCAGGTCCTGGTCGAGCCGGAGGTCCACGAGCAGCCCACGAGCCTTCCCGACGACGATTCCCTCGCCGGTCTGCTGCTCCCGCGACGGCGCGCCCGTCGCGTCGATGTCCGTCGCGTCGAGCCTCGACGTGTCGAGGCTCGCCGTCAGGGCGGCGCCCCACCCGAGCAGGCCGGTCGGTGCGTCGGAGCCCGCGTGCGGGGCCGTCAGCGTGAGCGACGTCGTGAACCGGAGACGATCGCTCAGCTCGTCGAGCATGTCGGGACCTGGCGACGGGTGGACGGCGTTCACGGACCGACCGTACGGGCGGCGTCCGACACGCACGGGACGGCCTACAGTTGGCTCGACCCGAAGGGATGAGCCATGGACTGTCTGAGCGACCACCACGTGATCGAGCACGAGGCCGTGCGCGTGACCAAGCGCCTGGTCCTGGAGACGCTGACCTGCGGGACCTGCGGCGAGCAGGTGCGGACCGTCGAGCTCAGCACTGCGTGACGACGCGCCGGCGCGCGCTACCGCGCGAGCGTCACGTTCCGGCCCGGTCCCGCGTGCGCGAAGGGGCCAGGACGTGACGCTCGCGGTGAACGAGGCCCGGCGATCCGGAGGCCTCTGGGACAGCGCGTTCGTCGACGCCACAGCGCGCCGATAATGTACATTATGTCATTTCGCGGGTGAGATCCGCCCCAGGACGCATCATCCGGCCGCCGCGCCCTCTCCCCGTCATGCATGGACGCGATCCGCTCGTGCCGCACCGCACCGGCAGCTCCCGTGCGCCCGACAGCTCGACCGACGCCGCACGTGCGGTACCGAGCTCGTCGCGGCCGACAGCTTGACGTCGACCATCGGCCGACGTTCGGCAGGCTCGTCCTGGGAACGCTCTGGACGACGCTGCTGGGCCTTACCCTGGCCGCGCTGGTCCTCGTGGCGCTCGCTTCCCTGCCGATCATCGCGCTTGTGGCATTGGCCGCATTGGCCGGACCTGCAGCGCGGCGGCCGTTCGTCGCTCGCCGCGAGCGCCGGCGCCGGCGGTCGGCTCGCACGCCCTCCGCGCCCGCGCTAGTGTGCGAAGAATAGGACAAAGCATGTCAAACCATTGTGTATGTCACAACACAATGGTTTCGCACACCTGTTCGATCCGAGTCGCCCTCCCCTGCGCGGTGCGCCGCACTCGCCGAGTGACGCCGCGGCCCTGACGCCATATCGGGGACGTCATGCCCCGACGTCCGCGGATGCCACTCCTCCCGCAGCCGCTCCGGCAGGCACACGGCAGGGCACGGCGCGACGGCGCCACCTGACGCCTCACCGCTCCCCCGCGCTCGCCGCCGCACGCTGACTCACCACGAGCGCCGCACGCCCCTCACCTGCATCGATGCTCGCGTCCGGTGTCCGGAACGTGTCGGTGGTGGCACGTACGATCCGGTGGCAACGCCTCTCGAACCAAGGAGCCGATCGTGGCAGCCCCTCCTCGCGTCGAGCGACTCACCGTCGCGGACGCCGTCGCGACGTACCTGACGGCGGTGGCCTCGCAGGCGGCGCGCGGGGTGCTGGCGCGCACGACGCAGCGCAGCTACGAGCGGGACCTGCGGGAGTTCGCGCGTCTGGTCGGGGGCGACGTCGTGCTTGACGACGTCAGCGGGACGGACATCGACGACGTGCTGGTGCGCTACCAGAGCACCCCGGATGGGCGGTACCGCGACCGCGCCTCGAGCGCTGCCGCGCAGGGCCGCTCCCCGGGCACGGTGAACAGGTTCCGTCAGTCGGTGTCGCGGTTCTTCACGCACGCGGCGCTCCAGGGGTGGGTGCAGGCCAACCCGTTCCAGTGGGCCGCGCCGCCGGCGCGCCTGCGCGGCGGTCTGCGCACGGCCCGCACGGCGTTGTCGGGGACGGCGGCGCGGTCGTTGCTCGAGGTGTCGGACGGCGCGGGCGCGGCGGCGTCGTCGGGCGCAGTCGGTCGGGCCGACCACGACCTGGGCCTGCGGGACCGTCTGGTCGTGGCGCTGCTGGTGATCCTCGGACCCCGGGTCTCGGAGCTCGTGGGGGCCGATCTCGACGACTTCGTGCGCGAGCCCGGGCAGGTGCGGTGGCGAGTACGGGGCAAGGGCGGTGGGGTGCGCACCCTCGCGCTCTCCCCTGCGCTGGTCGCGGTGTTCGACGCGTACGTCGGCGAGCTGCGTCCGCGCCTGGTCGATCGCGGTCCGGGCGATCCTGACGCTCGCAGGGCGTTGTTCATCACCTGGCGCGGGCGGCGGCTCGACGCGCAGGGCGTGCGGGGCGTGGTTGCCCGCGCGGTGCGGCGCATGCCCGCCGAGTACCGCCGCGAGGCCACCCCGCACGCGTTGCGGCACACGACCGCGACCCTGCTCGTGGCGAACGGGTGGGACGTCAAGGTGGTCGCTGAGCTCCTGGGGCACGCCTCGATCGCCACGACGGGCGTGTACCTGGACCGGATCGAGGGCGAGCTGGCGGCGGCGATCCGCGCGCATCCCCTGGCCGACGGCACGGCGTGGACGAACCGTTCGGCGAGCATCTCCGCCGCCGAGCCCCCGCTCGATCATGAGGCCGGGGATGCCGTCACGCAGGATTCATGACATCCATCATGCGCTGATTCGTCCCATATTTGCCTATTCGTAAGCAACATGACCTAATGTCGGTACTGCGAGACGCGGGGCTGCTGATCGCACGACAGGTGCGTCGTCGGGCCTCGCTCCGACGCTCTTCGTCGTGCCCTCGAGCTGCTCGAGGGCGAGGCCCCGCAGTCAGAGGTCCGCGAGCGCCGTGGGTGTTCGGGGCCTGGTGGATCGATCGAGGGATCTCGAACTTCATGAAGAGCTGTGTTTCTGTGCGCGCGGTGGCGTCGGGTGTGGCGGCTGTCGCGCTGACGGTGGGTGTGCTGTCGGTGGGTGTGGCCGCGCCGGTGGTGGCGGCGCCTGCGCCGTCCGACCCGCCGGTGGTGTCTGCGCCGGGGGCGGTGTCGTCGTCCGAGGTGGAGGCGACGGACCGTTTCGTGGTGACGTACCGGGACGAGGATGACGCGCCGGCCGTGCCGGCGGAGGTGGCGCGGCAGGATGCGGCGTTGACCGAGGCGTTCGCGCAGGTGTCGGGGTCCGTGGCGCCGGTGCGTGAGACGGGGACGGGTGCGCGGGTGTGGGCGTTGGACGACGTGGTCGCGGTGGACGCGGTCGAGGACGTGGCGGCGCAGATCGTGGCGCAGGACGCGTCGATCGAGTCGGTCGTGCCGGACGTGATGGTGTCGGTGGGCTCGGCTGCGCCGAACGACGGTGAGTGGTGGCGTCAGTGGGGTGGTGCGGGTGCCCCGGGTGTGGACCTGCTGGGTGGCGCGTGGGACGTGACGCGTGGTGCGGGTGTGACGGTGGCGGTCCTGGACACGGGGTATCGGCCGCACGAGGACTTCGGCTCCGCCCTGGTGGGTGAGTACGACATGGTCTCGGCGCTGGTGCCGGCGAACGACGGGGACGGGCGTGATGGTGATGCGCGGGACCCGGGGTACAGCGAGGAGTGGTGCCCGTCGCAGTGGCACGGGACGCACGTGACGGGCACGATCGCGGCGCGTGAGGGCAACGGGATCGGTGTGGCGGGTGTCGCGCCCGAGGTGGACGTGCTGCAGGTGCGGATCCTGGGTGCGTGCGGCGGGTACATGTCGGATGCGATGGACGGTCTGATCTGGGCGTCGGGTGGTGCGGTGCCGGGTGTTCCGTCGAACCAGCACCCTGCTGACGTGGCGAACCTGTCGATGGGCGCGCGTGTGGCGTGCTCGGGGTTCGAGCAGGCGGCGGTGGACGTGGCGCGGGCGAACGGCACGGTCGTGGTGGCTGCGGCGATGAACAGCGCGGAGGACGTGGCGTTGGCGACCCCGGCGAGCTGCGCGGGTGTGGTGGCGGTGGCCGCTCATGACGCCTCCGGGGGCCGGGCGGGCTTCTCGAACTTCGGTGCGGGGGTCGCGTTATCGGCTCCGGGGGTGAACGTCATCTCGACGTACAACACGGGTGGCGCGACGCCGGGCGTGGACGCGTACGGGTACATGTCGGGTACGTCGATGGCTGCTCCGCACGTCGCGGGTGCGGCGGCGCTGGTGCGTGCTGCGGACCCGACGTTGAGCGTGGACCAGGTGGCGCAGGTGCTCAGGGACACGGCGCGGCCGTCGTCGCCGTGGTGCGACGGGTGTGGTGCGGGCGAGCTGGACGTGACGGCTGCGGTGCGTGCGGTAACCGGGTCGACTCCGGTCTCCCCCACGCCCGTGCCGTCGGTGTCGGTGTCGCCGTCTGCTGCGCCGTCCTCCCCTGCGCCGTCCGTGCCCGTCCCGTCCTCGACCCCCGTGCCGTCCGTGTGCTCGGCGCCGGCGTGGCAGGCCGGGCAGACGTACACCGGTGGTGAGCGTGCTGCTGACGGGGGCCGGCTGTGGGAGGCGAAGTGGTGGACGTTCGCCGAGCGCCCGACGTCGGCCGTGACGTGGGGCCCGTGGAAGGACCTGGGGTCGTGCTGACCCCGTGCCGCCGGTAAGACGCGCGGGCCCCGACCGTCGGTCGGGGCCCGCGTCGTTCGCCTGGTGGTGCGTGCTCGTGCTCCGGGTCGGCGCCTCGGCGACGACCCCTGCTCCTCCCGGTCTACCGCTGCACCCCGTCGTCCTCCGGGGAAGGGCGCGGCGGCGCCCCGTGCGCGACGCGCAGCGGCAGCACGACCCACAGGACCGCGAGCGCCGCGAGGACGCAGACGCCGGCGACGGTGCCGGCGCGGGTGTCGAGGACGACGTCGACGAGCAGGACGACGCAGCCGGTGATGGTCAGGGCCAGGACGGCGAGTCCGGCGCGGGCGAGGCGGTCGGCGATGTGGACGAGCTCGGCCTTGCGTTCGCGGCGGAACAGCACGCGGTGGACGCTCACGGGGGCGACGAGCAGGCCGGTGGCGAGGACGGCCAGCAGGACCACGACGAGGTACGTGGTGCGTTCGAGGTCGTCGAGGGTCTCGAAGCGGGCGGAGAACGGGACGGTGAGCAGGAACCCGGTGAGGATCTGGGTGCCGGTCTGGGTGACGCGGAGCTCTTGCAGGAGCTCGTTCCAGTTGCGGTCCATCTGTTGCTCGCGGGTCTCGCCGCGGCGCTCGCGGGCGGTGGTGACCGGGGAGGCGGTGGAGTCCGGGGCGTCGTCGGTCGGGGGCCGGGTGTCGTGCCGGGGGTGGTCGTCGGTCGTGGACGTGTCGTCGCGCATCGGCTGGTCGGGCATGGGGTGATCGTCGCGTGCGCGGTGCGTGGTCGCACGCGGTGATCGCCACGGTGCAGAGCGCCACGGTGCAGAGCGCCACGGTGCAGAGCGCTGTGGTGCAGAGCGCTGTGGTGCAGAGCGCTGTGGTGCAGAGCGCCGCGCTGGCGAGCTGGGGGCCGGGGGCCGGGGTGCGTGCGGCGTCGGGCGTGCGCACAGTGGTGGGGTCGGTCGTCGAGCACGGGGAGGGATCATGCCGGGACGTCGTCCGGGTCCGAGCGTCAAGGACCCTGAGCTGTACGAGAAGTTGCGGGACGAGGGCAGCTCGAAGGAGAAGGCGGCGCGGATCGCGAACGCCGCGGCCGCGTCGTCCCGCAGCGCGGTGGGTCGCAAGGGCGGCGAGGCGCCCGCGTACGAGGAGTGGACGGTCGCGGACCTGCGCCGGCGTGCCGCGGAGCTCGACGTCGAGGGACGGTCGTCGATGCGCAAGGCCGAGCTGATCGAGGCGCTGCGCGACAGGTGATCGTGCCAGGGTCGTCCCGGTGCCGGCGGCGTGCCGCCCGCCGGGTGGGTGCGGTCACCGCGCCGCGCGCACCATCCGGATCTCGGTGAGCCCACCGAACCAGTCGAGTCGCCCGCGAGCGCCGTCGGGGACGAACCCGTTGCGGGTGTAGAACGCGACGGCGCGGGGGTTGTCCTCGACGACGCCGAGCTGGATGCTCGCGGTGTCTGGGAGGGCGGCGTCGAGCAGGGCTTGTCCGATGCCGGTGCCGTGGTGGGTCTTGAGCAGGTAGAGGGCGCTGAGCTGGCGCTCGGCGACGGTCGTGCGGGTCATGTCGTCGGGGCGTGCGGGGCCGGCGAGGGCGAACCCGACGATGTCGGCGACTCCGGACGCGGGGACGACCTCGGCGACGATGGCGCGTTCGTCCTGGGGGTCGCGGGGTGCAGCGGGTGTCCCGAGGATCGCCGTCCACATGCGCTGCCTGCTCTCGAGGGTGCCGCGCTGCCAGAACTCCTCGGGCACGAGGCCGGTGTAGGTCTCGACCCAGCAGGCGTGGTGCACGCGGGCGATGGCGTCGGCGTCCGCGGCCTGTGCTACGCGCACCCGCCATCGTGGGGCGGTGGAGGACTCGACGCGGGCCTGGGCGCAGGACTCGTCAGGGGAATCGACGTCGCGGGGCATCGCCGTAGGCTACCGGCGTTCGGTAGGTTCGGGACATGCTTCCCCCCGACACGGCCCGCCTGCGTCTTCGTGAGATGACCCGGGCCGACGTCGACGCGATGGCCGCCCTGCTGGGTGACCCGCAGGTCATGGCGCACTACCCGGCCCCGAAGACTCGGGACGAGGCCCGCGCGTGGATCGACTGGAACCTGACGAACTACGCCGAGCACGGGTACGGGCTGTGGATCGTCGAGACCCGGGCGGGCGAGTTCGTCGGTGACTGCGGGCTCACGTGGCAGCGCGTCGACGGTGTGCGTCGCCTCGAGGTCGGCTACCACGTGCGTCGCGAGCTGCAAGGCCGGGGGTACGCGAGCGAGGCGGCGGCCGCGTGCCGCGACCTGGCCCGGGACGTGATCGGCGCGGACGAGCTCGTCGCGATCATCGCGCCGGCGAACGTGGCCTCACGACGCGTGGCGGAGAAGATCGGCATGACCCGCGAGGCGGACGGCGTCGGCGACGGCGGCCGCACCTGCACCGTCATGTCGTCGAAGTTCCGCCCGCCGCGGGGGCTTGCTCCCCACTAGCGGTCGGCTCGCTGGCGGTCGGTGCGACGAACTGCGCGGCCAACGCCTCGGCGGGTGAGGCGTCGAGCGCTCCGGCCGCGGTGACGTACCGCTGGGTGGTGGCGAGCGAGGCGTGCCCGAGCATCGCGCGCACGGCCTCGATGTTGGTGCCGCCCGCGAGCGCCAGGGTCGCGGCGGTGTGCCGCAGGGCGTGCGGGTGCAGGCCCATGAGGCCGCAGCGTCGCCCGAGGCGGGCGAGGTGGTCGCGGGCCTCGTCGGCGCTCCACCGCTTGCCGGTGCGGGTCACGAACAGCGCGGCGGTGCGCCCGCGCTGGCCGGCGATGACGGTGCAGCGGTGCGCGGCGAGCTCGGGCACGACGACGGTGCGGACCTTGGAGCCCTTGCCCGTCACGGTGAGCAGGACGCGGCCGTGGGTGTCGGGGCGCAGGTCCCCGACGCTGACGCTCAGGGCCTCGGAGATGCGCAGCCCGGTGGTCAGCAGCAACGCGACGAGCGCGGCCGAGCGGGGGTGGTGGGCGTCGGCGGCGCTCATGAGGGTGCGGGCCTCGGTCGCGGACAGCCCGCCGAGGCGGGCGGCGTCCAGGCCGCGCACCCGGGGTGTGGAGCGCCGCGGCGGGTTCGGGTCCGCGTCGCTCGCTCCCTCGTCGCGGGCCCACGCGTAGAACGAGCGGACGGCGGCCAGGCGGCGCGCGCGGGTCGCGATCGACACGGTGTCGGCGAGGGTGTCGAGGTACTCCCCCAGGTCGCGCCCCGACGGGTGCCCGGCGTCGACACCGTGCGCGGCGCACCATGCGAGCCAGGCGGCGACGTCCGCGGAGTACCCGCGCCGGGTCGAGGGTGCGAGCCCGGCCAGCCACCGGCGGTGGGCGCGGTCGAGGCGGACGTCGGCCGCCGCCGTCCGACCGGAAGGAACCACGTCGAAGACCACGAAACGGACTTTACCTGAAAAGACCTGTTATCGGGTAGTTCAATGTCACGGACCGCATTCGAACAGGCGTTCGATCCGACGGGTCCCCCTCTCCCCCGGAGCGACTCGGCAGCCCTGCTCGGCGGAGCCACCCAGAAGTTCGGGGCCGCCGGACCCGCGGGACCGGATCTGCGGACGGCCCGCAGGATCGTTCTGGGACAAACGCATCGTCCAGCACGAAGCACCGGACAGATCACCCTCGGACGCGCCGTCGTGCGGCACCGTTCGACCGGTGGACACCCGCCACGCCCCGTAGTCTTCGGTGCGTGCCCGATGACTACCTCGCCTCGCTGCTGCCCACCATCACCCCCGGCCGCCCCCTGACCGAGCGTGCCCGCAAGGTCGTGACCCGCACGGCGCTCGTCGCGGCCGCGGTCCCGTTCGCCGTCGCCGGCGCGATCACCGTCTCGGACATGATCCGACGGCGCTCGCGGCCGCTGTCCGGCAAGTTCCCCATCACTCCCCCGAGCGACACGAACGTCGGGGACAACAGCGCGCGCGTGTACACGTACGGCGAGGACCTGTTCGCCGACATGCTCGCCGCGATCCGCGGGGCGCAGCGCACCGTGATGATCGAGTCGTACATCTGGAAGGACGACCAGGTCGGGCGCGAGTTCAAGGACGCGATCGAGGACGCCGCCGCGCGCGGCGTCGACGTGTTCGTGGTCTACGACGGGTTCGCGAACCTCGTCGTGCCGCGCAAGTTCCTGACGTTCTCCCCGCAGGTGCACGTCATCCGGTTCCCGGTGTTCCGCCCCGGGATACTCGCGCTCAACGTGCGCAAGTCCGGCCGTGACCACCGCAAGATCCTCGTGGTCGACGACGAGGTCGGGTTCGTCGGCGGGTACAACATCGGCGCGGACTACGCGAACCAGTGGCGCGACACGCACTGCCGCCTGACCGGCCCGGCCGTGTGGGAGCTGCGCAACGCGTTCGTCGACTTCTGGAACGTCAACCGGGACGCGACGCAGCCGCCGCTGGAGGACCCGGGCTCGCCCGTGTGGGACCCGCACGTGCGCGCCGCGCGCAACGCTCCCGCGCACCTGACGTTCCCGATCCGCAACATGTACCTCGACGCGATCGACCGCTCGACCGACCGCATCTCGATCACCCAGGCGTACTTCATCCCCGACGCGGAGATCCTCGACGGGCTGCTCGTCGCGGCCGCGCGCGGCGTCGACGTGCGGGTGGTCGTGCCCGAGCGGTCCAACCACGTGCTCGCCGACTGGCTCTCGCGCGGGCACTTCACGACGCTGCTCGACGGCGGGGTGCGCATCTTCTTGTTCCGCGACGCCATGGTGCACGCCAAGACCATGACGATCGACGGGGCCTGGACCACGATCGGCACCGCGAACATCGACCGGCTGTCGCTGACCGGCAACTACGAGGTCAACATCGAGATCGTCGACGAGGGCCTCGCGGCGCGCATGCAGGACGTGTTCGACACCGACCTGACGAACTGCCGCGAGCTCACCCTCGACGAGTGGGTCTCGCGCCCCGTGGTCGCCAAGCTCTCGGAGATCTCGCTGCGCCCCCTGCGCCCCCTGCTGTAACACTTTCCCGCTATAACACTCTCCCGATGTAGCACTCACCTGCTGTCGTACTCACCGCGCCACGCCCTGCGGGGCGTGGCGCGGTGTGGCGTTCACCGGTCGCGGACGGCGTCCGCGACCTCCTCCTCGGGGCGCGGGGGCACGCTCTCGTCGTCCTCGAGCATGTGGGGCTCGGCGAACTCGGGGTGCTCGCGCAGGATCTCGTCGCTCACCGCGGACGGTTCGGGCGGGGTGGGTGCACTCATGTCGGCTCCTCGCTGGTGGGCTCACCCCAGGGTAGGACGACGCCCGCCCCCCGCACGCGGGGAGCGGGCGTCGCGCCCGGGTGGCCGGGGATCAGCGGTTGCGGATCTCGAACGAGATCGTCTTCTCGGTGGTGCGCCCGTCGATGCCCACGGCGTCGATCTTGAGCCCGTAGGTGCCGTTCGGGTAGTCGCGCGTGTCGATCACGAGGGTCGGCTTGCTGCCGGCGTTGGTGCTGCCGGGGGCCTTGGTGTTGTCGGTCTTCCACACGCCGGCCTTGTTGAGCTCGATGTACGTGTACTTCGGGCTCGCGTCGAGCGTGACGACGATCTTCTTGCGGCCCGAGAGCACCGCGCCGTCGGAGACGGACACGTTGCGGATCTCCGGGGCGCCGGGCAGATCGAGGGAGTCGTCGAGGCGCAGGGCGTCGCGCATCGTGAAGAACAGGTCCGTCTGGTCGGTGAGGCCGACGACGTTCGCCGCGCCCGGCCCGTACCCGGCGACGCGCACCTGGGTGCCTGTGTGGTCCTGCGACCCGCCCTCGTCGGCCGTGCCGTACGCGATCGTCATGGGCTGGCCGTCGACCGTGGTCAGGGTGCGGGTCAGGCCCGGCGTGGTCGAGTTCGGGTACACGATCTGGCTCGAGTGACCGTGGTCGGCGGTGACGACCACGAGGGTGTTCCCGTCGGCCTTGGCGAACTCGAGTGCCGTGGACACGGCGTGGTCGAAGTCGACCGTCTCACCGATCTGCGCGCACGGGTTCGCGGCGTGGTCCTGCTTGTCGATGCTCGCGCCCTCGACCTGCAGGAAGAAGCCCTTCTTCGCCCCCGGGGCGTCGAGCAGGTCGATGGCCTTGGTCGTCATGGCCTCGAGCGTGGGCACCTCGGACGTGTGCGCGGGGTTCTCGGTGCACGTCACGGCGGGCTCGGTGCCGCCGGTGCGCGTAGCGGCCGGGCCCTGCCACACGGTCGGCATGTTCCCGGCCGTGAAGAGCCCCAGGACGGGCTTGGTCTGGTCGGCGCGCGTGACCGCGTCGAGGCCTGCGGCGTCGTCGACGACCTGGAAGCCGCGCGCGGTGGCCTGCGCGGCGAGGGTCTTGCCCTTCCACTGCCCGGCGCGGGCGGTGTCGGCGAACGACGCCGCGCCGCCGCCGAGCGTGACGTCGGGGCGTGCGTCGAGCAGCTGCTCGGTGATCGACCCGGCGCCGCCGTTCTCGAGCGCGTTCGTCGGGCACTTGGCCGCGGTCGAGGTCGGCGAGTAGCAGCTGCGGCTCGTCACGTGCGAGACGAGCACCGCCGGGGTGGCGTCCTGCAGCTCGGCGGTCGACACGTCGCCCGTGCGCAGGCCGTTGGCCTTGGCGATCTCGAGGATCGACTTCTGCGCGACGCCGTCGACGTCGACGGAGATCGCGCCGTTGTACGTCTTGGTGCCGGTCGCCCACCCGCTGCCGGACGCCGCGGAGTCCGTGACGTAGTCGGGCTTGCCGTTGCTCGGGTCGAGCGAGTAGGTCGTGTACTGGCCGGTCATCGGCATGGCGTCGATGCCGGGCAGGCGGCCCGCGGCGCCGTAGGCGTAGTTGCGGGCGATCGTGATCTCGGAGTCGCCCATGCCGTCGCCGATGAGCAGGATGACGTTCTTGGCCTTGCCGCCCTTGACCTCGGCCTTGACCGCGCTGGTCTGGTCGCCGCTCAGTCGGCGTGCGTCGCCGTGGCCCGTGAGGTCGGTGCCGCTCGCGTACGCGCCGGCGGCGCCCAGGACGAGGGCGCCCGCCAGGATCGAGGACACGGTGATCCGCTGCGCTGTGCTTCGCACAGGAATGCTCCTTCGTGAGAGGGATGCGGCGTGTGCCGCGGTACCTCACGAAAACGCACCCGTGTGACGTGCCGGTGGCGCCGGGGTGACGTGCCAGGGTGGCCGGGCCGAACTTCTGGCACCCGGGGCAACCGTCGGCGAGAGCCTCAGACGGCCTCGGTGCGCGAGCGGCGGCGGGCCGCGAGCTCGTCGCCGGGGACCTCGGCCACCTCGGCCCCGTCGAGGGACTCGGTGGGCAGCTCGGCGAGGGTCCCCTCGACCTCGCGCCACACGCGCCCGACCGCGATGCCGAACACGCCCTGGCCGCCCTGGACGAGGTCGACGACCTCGTCGGGAGACGTGCACTCGTACACGCTCGCGCCGTCGCTCATGAGGGTGATCTGGGCGAGGTCCTCGACGCCGCGCTCGTGCAGGGCGTCGACGGCGGCGCGGATCTGCTGCAGGGACACGCCCGTGTCGAGCAGCCGCTTGACGACCTTGAGCACGAGGATGTCGCGGAACCCGTAGAGCCGGTGCGTGCCGGAGCCGGTCGCGGAGCGGATCGACGGCTCGACGAGCCCCGTGCGCGCCCAGTAGTCGAGCTGTCGGTAGGTGATGCCGGCGGCACGGCACGCGGTCGGCCCGCGGTAGCCGGTCGAGGCGTCCTGCTCGGACAGGTCCTCGCCGAAGAGCAGTCCCTGGGCGCCGTGCGGCAGGGCGGGGCGGGCGTCGGCACCCATCGGTCCGCTCGTGTTCACAATGCCTCCAGCGATCGTGTGCTCGTCAACGCTATGGGGCGGCCGGTGGGCCGTCAACGACCGGGGCTCGCCGGCCTGGTGCGTGTCGTGCGGGCCCGCTGCCGGGCCGGACGTTCAACCTCTGGTTCAACCTTAGGGGCGGGACCTCGTGCTCGAGGTGAGGCTCGCCGTGTCGTGCCCGGGTGCGGTGCGTGTCACATGAAGTCCTCGGGGGTGAGGCGCTCGACGAAGACGTGGAACCGTTCCAGGTCGCGGCGCTGGGCGCTGGAGACGATCTCGACGCCGGACGTCGCGACGACCTCGGCCGAGCACAGCACCGGGCTGCCGGTGCGCACCGCGAGCGCGATCGCGTCCGACGCGCGTGCGTCGAGCCGGCGCCCGTTGCTGAGCACGAGCTCGGCGTAGAAGATCCCGTCGTCGAGGGCCACGATCTCGGCCTGGCACAGGTCGACCTGTGCCGCCTCGAGCACGTCGCACAGCAGGTCGTGCGTCAGGGGGCGGGGCGGCACCTGGCCGCCCTGCGCGGCGGCGATCGCGGCGGCCTCGCGCGGGCCTATCACGATGGGCACGACGAGCTCGGACACGGCGTCCAGGAGCAGCACGACGATCTCGTGCTCGGTGGGGCGCTGGCGCACACCGAGCACGTCCACGGGAACCATGGGGACGTCGTCGCTCACCGCTCCACGGTACGACGCCGCAGGCGGGCCGTCAGGTGGAAGCGTGACGGTGCAGGTCAGCCTGACGTGGCGTCCGCGACGCCCTGGCGCACCCACACCGTGTGCAGGCGTGCGCACATCTCGCCGATCTCGGCGGCGACCGTCCCGGCGTGCGCGCGGGCCGACGGCGTCTGCTGACGCTGCCACGGTGCGACGACCTGCTCGACGAGGCTCACGTGCCGTTGCGAGGCGGTGCGCAGGGACCGCAGGTGGCGGGGCTCGATGCCGTGCTCGGCGAGGGACGCGGCGATCCGCACGACCTCGAGGCACGCGGCGTCGAGCTGGCCCCCTGCGGACTTGTGCAGCACCCCGGCGTCGACGAGCGCGTCCACGAACGCGGTCTCGACGCCCGCGGTGCCGGCGAGGGACTCGACGGTGAAGCGCAGGGGCAGCGCGTCGACGTCCTCGCCCGGCTCGGCGGGCGCGGCCAGTCGGGGGGCGGGGCCGGCGACCGCGGTCCCGGCGTCGAGCTCGGCGAGGCGCTCCTTGATGACCTTCAGCGGCAGGTAGCTGTCACGCTGCTCGGTCAGGACGAACCGCAGCCGCTCGACGTCGGCCGGGCTGTACTGCCGGTACCCGGACGCGGTGCGCACGGGGTCGATGAGTCCCTGCTCCTCGAGGAACCGGAGCTTGGAGTGGCTCACACCCGGGAAGTCGGCGCGCAGACCGGCCAGGACGTCCGAGATGCGCATGGACGCGCGGCGCGAGATGCCCTGCGGCCACGGCTCGGGAGCGGGCTCGGGCGAGCTCGCGCGGGAGGCGAAGGCGCTCACACCCCTCCTGCCCCGGGTGCGGCCGCGGCACGCTGCCCGGCGTAGAACGTGAGGCGGAACTTGCCGATCTGGACCTCGTCGCCCGTGGTCAGGCTCATCAGGTCGATGCGTGCACGGTTGAGGTAGGTGCCGTTGAGCGAGCCGATGTCGCGCACCACGAAGCGGCCGCCCTCACGCACGAACTCGGCGTGCTTGCGCGAGACGGTCACGTCGTCGAGGAAGATGTCGGCTCGCTCGCTGCGGCCCGCGACGGTCCGTTCGGCGTCGAGCAGGAACCGTGCGCCCGCCCCGGGCCCGTGCCGCACGATGAGCAGCGCCGACGTCTCCGGCAGGGCCGCGACCGCCGCGTTCTCCTCGGCCGTGAGCCCCCCGGGCTGGGGTGCCTCCTCGACCGCCGCAGGGTCCAGGCGTCCGAAGCTGATGGTCGTGTCGCTGCTGGCCTGGGGGTCGAACTCACCCGGGGTCGTCATGTCGCCTCCTCGGCAGGTACCGGCGCGTTCAGCACCGCTGTCTGACGCCGCAAACTACTACACCTTAGGGTCGCGCGCGGCTCCGACGCACCCCCGGCCAGGGTTCGCCGCGAACCGGACCCGGCACGTCCCGCGCTCAGCCCTTCGCCGGCTCGGGCACGGGCGTGGCGAACTGCGCCTCCTGCGGGTCGGCGACGTCGTCGATCGTGAGGTCGTCGAGCTGGCGGATCGTCTCGTCGGCGCCCTTGGTGCGTACCGACGCCATCGCCCCGCCGGGGATCTCGAGCGCGGTCTCCATGGTCGGCGGGTCCCCGATCGCGCTCCACCGGTAGGGGGACGTGATGACCTGACCGTCGACGACCAGCCCGTCGTCGGTGCGCTCGAAGTAGGACGACGCGACCAGCCGGACGCCGTTGACCGCGACCGCCTCGGCGCCCGCGTTGCGCAGCTCCTCGAGGATGTTGAACATCGACGCGGCGGGCAGGGCGTCGCCGGTCTCCATGACGGTGATCTCGATGCCTGGCCCGTGCACCGCGAGGCGGCCCGCGAGGATCCCCTCGGTCACCGCCTGCTGCTGGGCGAGCTCGAGCGCCGCCTCCTTGCCGTCGGCGCCCGACTGCAGCTCGTCACGCGTGGACTCGAGGTCGTCGACCTGGTCCTCGAGCGTGTGCGTGCGCTGGGTGACCTCGTCCAGCAGGCGCACCAGGTCGCTCTGCCGCAACGACGAGAGGTCCTGGTCGCGGTTCGAGCTGACCTGCACGACGAGCGCGAACCCCAGCAGCCCGCACAGCACCGCGGCGAGCATCTGCCCGCGCGAGCGACGCAGGCTCAGCATGGACACGAGCGCGGCCCGGCCCGTGAGCGGTGCGTCCGCACCCGACGAATCGGCGTCAGTGCTCCCAGGGTCAGTGCTCCCGGGCTTCGTGCTCTCGACTTCAGTGCTCCCGGCGTCGGACGGCGTACTGCTGTCGTCGGCCCACTCGTCCGTGCTCTCGTCCGCGTCGGACGGCGCGTGGTCGGGCTGGTCCTGCGCGTCACCCGCGCCGAGGTCGAGGACGTCGTCCTGCCCGTGACGGGGTCGCACGGGCCGGGCGACCCCGACCTCAGGAGTGGGCTGCGGGTCGAGGGTGGGCTCCGCCTCGGGCCCGACCTGCGCGTCCGGCGCTCCCGCGTCGCCGAGCCCGTCGGCGAGACTGTCGCCAGGAGCGCCGACGGACTCGCCCTGGCGCTCGCGGTCGTCGTCGGTCGGGCCCTCGTGCTGCGGCTCCTCCGTCTGCGGATCCTCGTCCCGCACGGCGTCGTCCCGCTCGGCGAAGTCGTGCACGGCGTCGTCCTGGGTCGCGTCGGGCTCGCGGGAGCTCGTGCCGCCGCTGGTCGTGCCACCGGCCGTCTCGCCGTGGCCCACGTCGCGGTGGCCCGTGTCCCCATGGCCCGCGTCGCCGGGGTTCTGGCTGTCGCGGTCCAGGTCGTCGCTGCTCATGCCGCCGCTGGTCTCGTCGGTGCTCATGCCGTGCAGCTCACGCCTTGAACAGGTGCCGGCGGATCGCGGCCGCGTTGGAGAAGATCCGGATGCCGAGCACCACGACGACACCCGTCGACATCTGCGCGCCGACACCGAGCTGGTCGCCGAGGAACACGATGAGCGCGGCCACGACGACGTTCGACGCGAACGACACGAGGAACACCTTCTCGTCGAACAGGCCGTCGAGCTTGGCCCGCAGCGCACCGAAGAGCGCGTCGAGCGCGGCGACGACCGCGATCGGCAGGTAGGGCTGCAGGTAGACGGGGACCTCGGGCTGCAGGACGAACCCCGCCACGACACCCACGATCAGCCCGATGACGGCGATCACCGACCACTCCCCTGTTCTTCGTCGTTGCGTGCGGACGGGGTCGTCGACGACTCCTCCGGTGCGGCCGTCGGCGAGTCTACGGGCACCGCGTGGTAGAGACGAAGCGACGCGTCGGCGGGGACCTCGAGGCTCGACTGCCCCACGACCGAGCTCTGGATGCCGTAGTTCGTCAGGGTCACCAGGTAGCCGCCGGCGACCGACCGGGTGAAGTCCGCCTTGAGGCTGCCCGGGTCGCCGATCGCGACGACCCGGTACGGGCTGGACAGCGGCTGCAGGTCCACGAGGATCGCGTCGCCCGCGGTACGGATCGCGCTCAGCGCCGTCAGCCGTCGCCCGTTGACGGCGACCGCCTCGGCGCCCGAGGCCCACAACGAGTTCACGACGATCTGCAGGTCGTCGTCCTGCACGCGCGAGTCGGACGACATCTGCGCGTCGTCGAACCCCGACGCGTCGCGCAGCGTGACGACCAGGCCCGGGCCGCTGACCGCGACCGACCCGGACAGCACGCCGTCAGCCTCGAGCGAGGCCAGCAGCGCCGGCTCCTCCTCGCTCAGCGCCTGCGCGCCGAGCGCGTCCACCTCGTCGTCGAGCGCGTCGACCCGGGCGGTGAGCGCGTCGGCCTCCGCCTGCCGGCTCGCGATCTCGTCCTCCAGCAGGGTGCGCGCGGCCAGCGCCGACGGCTCCGGCGCGTTCAGGGCGCGCGCGGCGACGGCCGTGCCGAACCCGAGGACGACCGCCAGGAGCGCGACCCACACGCTCGTGACCGCGCGCCGCGGCCCGCGGGTGCCGGCGGCACGCTCGCGCGCGGCCTGCGCGTACCCGGGGTCCAGGGGTCGTTCCATGGTCTCGACCAGGAGCGTCATCGACTCGTCGGGGCGGCGCTCGCGGGCGGGGGCGGACGGCGGGGGGTGGGGTGTCATGGGACGTCCTGGGTGAGGATCTGGCGGGTCTGTCGCACGTACTGCACGCCCGCGACCCAGTAGAGGCCGACGCCCCACCAGGCGAACGCCCACCCGAGCGCGGCGGCGACGTCGCCGACGGGCCCGGGGGCGGTGGCGAGCAGCAGCAGCGGGAACGCGTACAGCAGGGCGAACGTGCCGGCCTTGCCGGCGAACGTGACGGCGAGGGGACCGTGGCCGTGGCGGGCCAGGGCGGGCAGCAGGCACAGCATGAGCACGTCGCGGGCGACGACCACGACGAGGAGCCACAGCGGGATGATGTCGCGCCAGGCGAGGCCGACGAGCGTGACGAGGATGAACAGCCGGTCGGCGGCCGGGTCGAGCATCTGGCCCAGGCGGGAGGTCTGGTGCAGGCGGCGTGCGAGGTACCCGTCGAGCCAGTCGGAGGCGCCCGAGACGGCAAGGACGACGAGCGCGGCGGCGTCGCGCTCCTGCGCGATCAGCACCCCGAAGACGGGCACGAGGGCGAGGCGGGCGATCGAGATGAGGTTCGGGACGGTCAGCACGCGGGTGCTCACGGCGTCGTCGTCCCCCATGGTCCGCGTCCCTCCTGGTTGTGCCCGCCTGCCGACCGTCTGCCGACCGTGCCGGCTGCGCTCGTGCGCCCGCACCACGACCGCGCACGGTGCGTGCCGCGGGCGTGGGCGCCCCGCGCAGCACATCCTACGGATCGCGGACGCCGCCGGGTGCAGGGCGCACGCGGGCGACCTGTGGTGGACCTCACCGGGGGCGCCCCTGTGCCCCGGGGCGTGCGGCGCGTAGGATGGAGTCATCCCCTTGGAGTTCTGTCGCTGTTCCCGCGTGTTCGTGTGAGCGTGGCCCTAGATGGCCCACGCATGTGTGTTCGGGAGTGCGACCTGCGGAGAGCCGTCCCGGTGACCGCATTCGGCTCCGACCCCCCTTTCACGAACGGGTCCAGATCCTTGACGACTGACGTCCGCGCGCCCGAGCGCGCCTCCGACATCTCCACCACGGCCACCGACTCCCCGACCGCCACGACCGCGCCCGCGGAGCCGACCGGCCCCACGTTCGCCGACCTGGGTCTGCCCGCCGAGCTGCAGCGTGCGGTCGCGGACCTCGGGTTCGTGACGCCGTCCGCCATCCAGGCCCAGGCCATCCCGACGCTCCTGTCGGGCCGTGACATCACCGGCATCGCGCAGACCGGCACGGGCAAGACCGCCGCGTTCGGCCTGCCGATGCTCGCCGCGATCGACCCCCACCTGGACGCCACGCAGGCCCTCGTGCTGGCCCCCACCCGCGAGCTCGCGATGCAGGTCGCCGAGGCGATCTCGACGTTCGCCTCCGCGCTGCCGGGCGTGCGCGTCGAGGCCGTGTACGGCGGCTCGCCGTTCGGCCCTCAGGCTCGTGCGTTGCGCGACGGCGCCCAGATCGTCGTCGGCACCCCCGGGCGCGTCATCGACCACCTCGAGCGCGGCACCCTCACGCTCGACGCGATCCGGTTCCTCGCGCTCGACGAGGCCGACGAGATGCTGCGCATGGGCTTCGCGGAGGACGTCGACACGATCTTCTCCCAGGCGCCGCGCGAGCGTCAGGTCGCCCTGTTCTCCGCGACCATGCCCCCGCAGATCCGTCGCGTCGCCGCCCAGCACCTCAACGACCCCGTCGAGATCGCCGTGACCCGCCAGGCCACGACCGTCACGTCCGTGCGTCAGACGTACGCCGTCGTGCCGTTCCGCCACAAGGCCGGCTCGCTCGCCCGCGTCATCGAGACGTCCGACGCCGACGCGACGATCGTGTTCGTGCGCACCCGCTCCGCGGCCGACGAGGTCGGCGCCGCGCTCGTCGAGCGCGGCATCTCCGCCGCGACCATCTCGGGCGACGTCGCGCAGAAGGACCGCGAGAAGATCGTCGAGCGCCTGCGCGCCGGCCAGGTCGACGTGCTCGTCGCGACCGACGTCGCCGCCCGCGGCCTCGACGTCGACCGGATCGGGCTCGTCGTGAACTTCGACCTGCCCAAGGAGCCCGAGTCGTACGTGCACCGCATCGGCCGCACGGGGCGCGCCGGGCGCACCGGCACCGCGCTGTCGTTCGTCAACCCGCACGAGCGCGGCCGCCTCAAGGCGATCGAGCGCACCATCCGCGTGCAGCTCGAGGAGGTCGAGATCCCCTCGCCCGCCGACGTGTCCGCGCACAAGACCCGCACGCTGCTCGCCCGCCTGCCCGAGCGCATCGCCGCCGGCCGGCTCGGCATGTACCGCGAGCTCGTCGCCGCGCACCTCGCCGAGACCGGCACCGACCCCCTCGACCTCGCGGCCGCCCTCGCGGCGCTCGCGGTCGGGGACGACGGTCCGCAGGCCCGTGAGGAGCAGGAGCGGTTCGAGGCCGAGCGTGCCGAGGCGCGTGCGGCACGCGGTGCGCGCAGCAGCGACCGGGACCGTGAGGACCACCGTGCCCCGCGCCGTGGCCCGCGTGACGACGAGCGTCGCGAGCGCACCGAGCGTCGCACGAGCCGCGAGTCGTCGGGCACCCGCTACCGGGTGGCCGTGGGTCACACGCACGGCGCGGAGCCGCGCGGCATCGTCGGTGCGCTGACGAACGAGGGCGGCCTGACGGGCAAGGACCTCGGCAAGATCGACATCTTCGGCACGTTCTCGCTCGTGGACATCCTCACGCCGATGAACGCCGACACGATGGACCGCATCTCGCGGGCCCGCGTGGCCGGTCGCCCGCTGCGCATCAGCG
The DNA here is from genome assembly GCF_002797595.1 of Sediminihabitans luteus. Lineage (GTDB taxonomy): Bacteria > Actinomycetota > Actinomycetes > Actinomycetales > Cellulomonadaceae > Paraoerskovia > Paraoerskovia lutea. Next base: position 563,646 of record NZ_PGFE01000002.1, on the reverse strand, counting down.
AGGACCGCGGCGCCCCGGCGCGCGCGCCGCGCGAGGGCGGGCGCGAGTCGTACCGCGACGCGCGTGACGGCGGTCGTCGTGAGCACGGGCACGGCCCCTCGGGTCGACCGGACTCGCGTGGCGGCGAGCGGTACGACCGCAAGCCGCGCCACACCTCGGCCCGCTGACCCAGCACCGTACGACGAAGGCCCCCGAGCAGATGCTCGGGGGCCTTCGTCGTTGGGCCTTCGTCGTGTCGTCGTGCCGTGGTGCAGCTGTCACGCAGTTCTCGTCGACCGCTGACGACGCGCCGAGCTCAGTCCCGCGCCGAGCTCAGTCCCGCTCGGGGGCCTCGCCGTGCGCCTGCGCGAGGGACGCCATGCGCCGCGCCTCGGCCTCCGCGCGGGCACCGTCGGCCCGCTGCACCGCGAGCACCGAGACCGTCTGCCCGTCCGAGACGTCCAGGCGCAACCACGGCTGGTCCGGGCCGAACCGCACCGAGACGACCTGCGTCCACGCGAACCGCTGCGTGTGCACGAGGTTGCGCACCACCACGCCGTCCGCGTCCACGACCGCCCGCACGCTGCCCAGCCGCCACAGCAGCACCACCACGAGCAGCGCGAACACGACCATCGATGCCCGGTTGCCCGGCGTGTCCATGGTGCCGGTCGCCGTCAGCGCGACGAACCCGAACGACACCGCGACCACGACCGCCATCCCGTACGCCACCCAGCGACCCAGGAACGGACGGAACGTCGCGTACGGGTCACGCCGGCCCCCGGCCGACGACCCCGCCGAGCCGGCGCCCACGCTCAGAGCCGGCACGCGTGGATCGACGTCACGAGGATCGCGCGCGCCCCCACGTCGTACAGCGCGTCCATGACCTGGTTCGTCTGCCGGCGCGGCACCATCGCCCGCACCGCGGCCCACTCCGAGTCGTGCAACGGCGACACCGTCGGCGACTCCAGGCCAGGCGTCAGCGCGACCGCCGCGTCCACGAGCGCGACCGGCACGTCGTAGTCCATCAGCACGTACTGCCGTGCCGTCAGCACACCCTGCAGGCGCCGCGTCAGCACGTCCAGACCCGCCGGGTCACCGCCGCCGTCCACCCCGCCACGACGCTTGATCAGCACCGCCTCCGAGTGCAGGATCGGCTCGCCGAACACCTCCAGGCCCGCCGCACGCAACGTCGTGCCCGTCTCCACGACGTCAGCGATCACGTCCGCCACCCCCAGGCGCACCGACGACTCGACCGCACCGTCCAGGTGCACGATCCCCGCCGGCTCGATGCCCAACGACGCCAGGTGCTCCGCGACCAGCACGTTGTACGACGACGCGACCCGCAGGCCCGCGATCTGCTCGACCGACGTCACCGTGCCCGCCGGTGCCGCGAACCGGAACGTCGACCCCGCGAAACCCAGCGCCAGGTGCTCGTCCGCGTGCGCCCCCGAGTCCAGCAGCAGGTCACGGCCCGTGATGCCCGCGTCCACCGTCCCCGCACCCACGTACACCGCGACGTCCCGCGGACGCAGGAAGAAGAACTCCACGTCGTTGTCCGGGTCCGCGAGCACTAGTTCGCGCGAGTCACGACGTTGACGGTAGCCCGCCTCCCGCAACATCTGGGCAGCAGGCTCGGACAGGGACCCCTTGTTGGGGACGGCGATGCGCAGCACGGTTCCTCGGTTCGATCGGTAGGACGGACGGTCAGGAGGGTTCAGCACGGACGACCGCTCACAGGAAGCGGTAGACGTCCTGCAACGACAGACCCTTCGAGATCATGAGCACCTGCACGTGGTACAGCAGCTGCGAGATCTCCTCCGCCGCCTCCGCGTCGCTCTGGAACTCGGCCGCCATCCACACCTCGGCAGCCTCCTCGACGATCTTCTTGCCGATGGCATGCACCCCCGCGTCCAGCTCCGCGACCGTCCCCGACCCCTCAGGACGGGTGACAGCCTTCTCCGACAGCTCAGCGAACAGCGACTCGAACGTCTTCACCCCGCCAGCGTAGTCGGACACCACGCCGCTCGCGGTCGCGTCCGCCGATCGGTCGACGCGCGTCACAGGTCGCGCAGCGCGACGACCGTCGCGATCGCCGCCTCGACCGCCTCCGCACCCTTGTCCTCGCGCGAGCCCGGCAACCCCGCACGGTCCAGCGCCTGCTGCTCGTCGTCGCACGTGAGCACGCCGAACCCGACCGGGACGCCCGTGCGCACCGACACGTCCGTCAGACCGTTCGTCGCCGCCGCGCACACGTACTCGAAGTGCGGCGTCCCACCACGGATCACCACACCCAGCGCCACCACCGCATCCGCACCGTGCTCCGCCGCGCGCGCCGCCGCGACCGGCAGCTCGAACGACCCCGGCACCCGCACCACCCGCACGTTCGCCACGCCCGCCCGCTCGAGCGCACCCCGCGCCCCCGCGAGCAGACCGTCCATGACCTGCGTGTGCCAGCTCGCCGCCACCACCGTGACGCGCAGCCCCGCGCCGTCGACCTCGATCCGAGGTGCACCTGCCCCGCTCATCGCCCAACCTCCTCGTCATCGCCCGCGGACTCCCCGCCGGCGCTCGCCACGACCACCGTGTCCAGCAGGTGGCCCATCTCCGTCTTCTTCGTCACCAGGTACGCATGGTTGTGCACCCCGTGACCCACCTCCAGGCGCGCCGCGTCGACCACGTCGATCCCCGACGCCGCCAACCCCGTCACCTTCGCCGGGTTGTTCGTCAGCAACGTCACCCGCTCCAGCCCCAGGTCCGCCAGGATCGCGGCCGCCGCACCGTACTCACGACGATCCACCGGCCACCCCAGCTCCAGGTTCGCCTGCACCGTGTCCAGACCCGCGTCCTGCAACGCGTACGCCTCGACCTTCGCCAACAACCCGATCCCACGACCCTCGTGCCCCCGCAGGTACACCACCGCACCCCCCTGCGCCGCGACCCGCGCCATCGCCGCCTGCAGCTGCGGACCGCAGTCGCACCGCAACGACCCGAACGCGTCACCCGTCAAGCACTCCGAGTGCACCCGCACCAACGGAGCACCCCCCGGCCCGCCACCAGGACCACCCACCGGCACGTCCCGCGGCACCAACGCCACGTGCTCAGCCCCCGTCCGCAGGTCCCGGTACCCGTGCACCCGGAACGCCCCGTGCGCCGTCGGCAGCTCCGCGACCGACGTCGCCTGCACCCGCGCACCCCGCGGACGCACCTCCGGCTCCACCACCACAGGGTCGTGCACCCGCCGCCACGCGATCAGGTCCTCGATCGTGATCAGCACCAGACCGTCCCGCTGCGCCAGCGCCGCCGCATCACCCAGACGCATCATCGACCCGTCGTCACGCACCAGCTCCGCGATGCCCCCGACCTCGCCGACCCCCGCCAACCGCACCAGGTCCACCGCAGCCTCCGTGTGCCCCGCACGATGCAGCACACCCCCCGGCACCGCCCGCAACGGCAGCACGTGCCCCGGACGGATCAGGTCCACCGACCCCGACGCAGGATCCGCCAGCACCCGCAACGTCCGCGCACGGTCCGACGCCGAGATCCCCGTCGTCACCCCCGTCGCCGCGTCCACCGTCACCGTGTACGCCGTGCGCCGCGGATCCTGACTGTTCGGCACCATCAACGGCAGGTCCAACGCGTCCGCCCGCACCCCCGGCATCGGCGCGCACAGATACCCCGACGAGTGCCGGATCGTCCACGCCACCCACTCCACCGACACGTTCGACGCCGCGAACACCACGTCCGCCTCGTTCTCCCGGTCAGGAGAGTCCGCCACCAGCACCGGACGACCCGCCCGGATCGCCTCCAACGCCTCCTCGACCGACCCCAGCGCCACCATCACGCCACCCCCGAACCGTCGGCGCTCGCGGGCACGACGCCACGCACGAGCAGCCGCTCGACGTACTTGGCGATCACGTCGACCTCGAGGTTCACGCGGTCCCCGGGCACGAGCCCGCCGAGCGTGGTCGCCTCCAGGGTGGTCGGGATGAGGGAGACGCCGAACGCGTCGTCCGCGACGTGCGTGACCGTCAGGGACACGCCGCTGACCGTGATCGAGCCCTTCTCGGCCACGTAGCGCGTGATGTCCTGCGGGGCCGAGAGCACGAGGTCGTCCCAGCGCGCGCCGGGCGTGCGCGAGACGAGCCGTCCGACGCCGTCGACGTGCCCCTGCACGACGTGACCGCCGAGGCGCGTGTGCGCCTGCACGGCCCGCTCCAGGTTGACCGCGCGCCCGACCACGAGGTCGCCGAGCGCCGTCCGCCGCAAGGACTCGGGCATGACGTCGGCCGTGAAGGCACCGTCCACGACGCTCGTCACGGTGAGGCACACCCCGTCGACGGCGATCGAGTCCCCGAGCTGGGCGTCCGAGGTCACGAGGGGGCCCTCGACGGTCAGCACCGCGTCGGCGTCCGGCCCGTCGGGGAAGTCGATGCCCCGGACCAGCCCCTTCTCCTCGACGATTCCCGTGAACATCAGCTCTCCTCCTCCTGCGGGCGCTCGGCCCGCGCGACGACGAGCACGTCGTCTCCGAGACGTCGCACGTGCGACGTCGTGAACCTGTGGGCGTCGGCGATCGTGGCGACCCCGAGGTCGCCGACCGCGCCGGCACCTGCGCCGAGCAGCACCGGCGCGACGTACGCGTGGACCTCGTCGACGAGGCCCGCCGCGAGGAACGCGGTCGCGAGCGTCGGCCCGCCCTCGACGAGGACGTGCCGCACCTCGCGCGCGGCGAGCGCGGCGAGCACCTCGGCGGGGTCGTGGGTGCGCAGCGGCACGAGCTCCCCGCCGTCGTGGGCCCGCAGACGGGCCCCCGCGGGCACGTCCCGGTGCCCGACGACGACGCGGAGCGGCTGGTCCGTCGCGAGGCCGTGGTCCGTGCGGGCCGTGAGCGACGGGTCGTCGGTCAGGGCCGTGCCCGTGCCGACGACGATCGCGTCGACCCCGGCGCGCACGCCGTGCGCGTGCGCACGCGCGTCGGGGCCGGTGATCCAGCGGCTCGTCCCGTCGGGCGCGGCCACGCGCCCGTCGAGCGACGTCGCGGTCTTGAGCGTCACGTACGGACGCCCCGCACGGATCGCGTGCCACCACGCCCCGAGCAGCTCCTCGCCCTCACGGCGTCGGACGCCGCCCACGACCGTGACGCCGCGACCGCGCAGGTACGCCGCGCCGCCCGCCGCGACGTCGTGGGGGTCGGCGACGGAATGGACGACCTCGGCGACGCCCGCGTCGGCGAGCGCGACCGAGCAGGGCGGCGTCCGACCGGTGTGGTTGCACGGTTCGAGCGACACGACGGCGGTCGCGCCCCGGACGTCGATCCCACGCCGGGCGGCGTCGGCGAGGGCGACGGCCTCGGCGTGCGGACCGAGGCCCGCGTTGCGCCCTTCGGCGAGGACGGCGCGGGGTGCGTCCGGTCCGGTGCCGGCCGCTGCGGATACGGGGGCGAGGATCACGCAGCCGACACGGGGGTTCGGGCCGAGGACGGGCCGCTCGGCGGCGAGCTCGAAGGCGCGTCGCATCGCCGCGTCGATCGTGAGGGAGCCGCGCGTCCCTGTCGTGGGGCTGGTCGCCACCTGCCGTGCCCTTCCGTCCTCGGTCCGAGGCGCTCCGGGGCGACGGCACGCCGACGGGCGGCGCGACGAACGACACCTGCGGTCGGCTCGCCGACGCAGGCGTCGCCACGTGTTCTCCCATCCGGACTCTCACCGTCGGTCCTGGAGTTCCACCAGGTCAACCACGCCGAGGCGTGGGTCGCGGACTGTCACCGCCGGCTCGGAATTTCACCGACCCCGAAGCACGTGTACGTACTGCTCCCCCATCATCCCACACGGCGCGCACCGCCCCGCGGGTGCGCCGACGCGATGTCAGCGCCGGCGTTCGTGCCCCCTGTTCTTCCTGGCTCGGGAAGGTCAGCTGTCGGGCGTGGTGGTACTGCGGTCGTCATGACCGCTTGGCACACTATTTATTCTGGTGATGACGCGAACGAAGACCCCGTGGGCGTCGGCGTCAGTGGGTGTGGGCGGCGCCGTCCGCGAGGGCGCGCAGCGTCGCGATCTCCTGCGGGACGTCCTCGGCCCCGTAGACCGCGGACCCCGCCACGAACACGTTCGCGCCCGCGTCGGCCGCCCGCTCGATCGTCTCGCGGGACACTCCCCCGTCGACCTGGATCCAGACGTCGAGCCCCGCGGCCGAGACCGCCTGCCGGGCGCGGCGGATCTTCGGGAGCGTGCCCTCGATGAACGACTGCCCCCCGAAGCCGGGCTCGACCGTCATGATCAGCAGCATATCGAGCTCGGCGAGCAGGTCGACGTACGGCTCGACCGGCGTCGCGGGCCGCAGCGCCATCGACGCGCGCGCCCCCAGGCGGCGCAGCTCGCGCGCGAGGCGCACGGGCGCCGCCGCAGCCTCCGCGTGGAACGTGACCGACGCCGCGCCGGCCTCCGCGTAGGCGGGCGCCCAGCGGTCCGGGTCGGCGATCATCAGGTGGGCGTCGAGAGGCACCGGCGAGACCTGCGCGAGCCGCTCGAACACGGGCAGACCGAGCGTGAGGTTCGGCACGAAGTGGTTGTCCATCACGTCGACGTGCGCGTAGTCGGCGGTCCCGATCGCGTGCAGCTCGCTCTCGAGGTTGGCGAAGTCGGCGGACAGGATGCTGGGCGTGATCAGCGAGCTCATGCACCCAGCCTAGGCCGCACCACCCCGCGCGCGCCGCGCAGCGGCGGCACGCGCGGGCGTGCTCACCGCCGGCGCAGCAGCGTCAGGTGCATCGCGTCGGTGCCGTGCACGTGCGGCCACAGCTGCACGTCGTCACGGTCCCCGAGCGGGACGTCGGCCCCCGCGACCTCCCGGACCGCGGCGGCGGCGTCGATCCGCTCGACGTCGTCGCGCGCCTTGAGCACGTCGGCGACCACGACCTGCGTCTCGGCGACGTGCGGCGAGCAGGTCACGTACCCGACGACGCCTCCCGGGCGCACCGCGTCGATCGCGGAGTCGAGCAGCTCGCGCTGGAGCACCGTGAGCGCCGCGAGGTCCTGCGGCGTGCGACGCCAGCGCGACTCGGGGCGACGGCGCAGCGCGCCCAGGCCCGTGCAGGGTGCGTCGAGCAGCACGCGGTCGTAGGCCGCGGGCTCGTCGCGCCCGACGTCCCGGCCGTCGCCCGTGCGCACGTCCTCGACCGCGTCGGCGAGCACCGCACCGAGCGACCGGTGCACGAGCTCGGTCCGGTGCGGCTGGACCTCGTTCGCGACGATCCGGGCGCCCCGCTCCCCCGCGACCGCGGCCAGGAGCGCAGCCTTGCCTCCCGGTCCCGCGCACAGGTCGAGCCAGCGCTCGTCCGTGCCCTCGACGCTCGCCGCGAGGAACGCGAGCGTCACGAGCTGGCTGCCCTCGTCCTGGACGCCCACCCGCCCGTCGCGCACCGCGGGAATGGCCCCCGGGTCGCTGCCCGGCAGCACGTAGGCCGTCGGCGCCCAGCGGCCGCGGGACGCGTCGGGCTCGCTCCGCCCGGGCCGGGTGATGTCGCGCTCGTCGGCGAGCCCGGGACGCACCACGAGCGTGACCCGGGGGGCCGCGTTGTCGGCCGCCAGGAGGTCCTCGAGCTCGGACGCGTCGCGCCCGGAGGCGACGAGCGACTCGCGCAGCGCGCGCACGACCCACGCGGGGTGGCTCTGCGTCACCGCGAGGCGCGCGACGTCGTCGCCAGCCTCCACCGACGGGGCCGAGACGCGCGACGTCCACTCGTCGGCCGGCGTGCGCGTGATGCCGCGCAGGACGGCGTTGACGAACTGGGCCGCGCCCGCGCCCACGCGCTCGCGCGCGAGGCCGACGGTCTCGGAGACCGCGGCGTGCTGCGGCACCCGCATGCCGAGCAGCTGGTGGGCGCCCATCCGCAGGAGGTCGAGCACGGGCGGGTCGATCCGGTCGAGGTCGCGGTCCACGCACTGCGCGAGCACCGCGTCGTAGTACCCGCGCATGCGCAGCGTCCCGTACGCGAGTTCGGTCGCGAACGCCGCGTCGCGCCCCGTGACGCGACGGTCGCGCAGCATCGGCGGCAGGACGAGGTTCGCGTAGGCGTCGGAGGCGTCGACCTGACGGAGCACGTCGAACGCGGCGGTCCGGGCCGGGTCGCTGCCGCGGCGACGCTGCGACGGCGCCGCCGTGCTGCGGTGACCGTCGCCGTGGGCCCGTGCCGCACCACGCTGGCGTCCGCGGGCGTCGCGACGTCCGTCGGCGCTCACGCGTCGACCCCCGCACCGAGCACGACGTCGTCGCCGAGGCGCGCCCCGCGCGCCCAGTCGGCCGCAGCCATGTGCTTCTTGCCCACGGGCGCGACCTCGCCGAGCTGGACCGCGTGCGTGCCGGTGCCCACGAGCACCTCCTTCTTGAGCGCGCGGACCTCGCCGCGCCCGAGGTCCGTGACGTCCGGCCGCGGCAGGACCGGTCCCAGCCCGAGCCGGGCGCCGTCCGGCAGCGTGGTCCACGCGCCCGGGGCCGGCGTGCAGCCCCGCACGTGGCGGTCGACGGCGAACGCCGGGTCGGCCCAGCGCACGAGCGCGTCGTCGGTGGCGAGCTTGGCGGCCACGGACACGCCCTCCTCGCTCTGCGGGACGGGTGACATCGCGCCGTCCTCGAGCGCGTCCAGCGTCGCGACGAGCAGCCCGGCGCCCGACGTCGCGAGCCGGCCCAGCAGGTCGCCCGCGGTGTCGCGCGGGCGGATCGTCTCGGTCATGGTGCCGAGGACCGGCCCCGTGTCGAGTCCCTCCTCGATGAGGAACGTCGACGCCCCGGTCACCTCGTCGCCCGCGATGATCGCGCGCTGCACGGGCGCGGCGCCGCGCCAGGCGGGCAGCACCGAGAAGTGCAGGTTGACCCACCCCAGGCGCGGGACGTCGAGCACGTCGCGGCGCAGGATCTCGCCGTAGGCGACGACGGGCGCGCAGTCGACCTCGAGCTCGGCGAGCCGCTCGGCGAAGCCCTCGCTCCGCGGGCGGTCGGTGATCACGGGGATGCCCGCCGCCTCGGCACGCTCGCGCACGGGGCTCGGGGCGAGCCGCCGTCCGCGGCCCGCGGGGGCGTCGGCGCGCGTGAGCACGGCGACCACCTCGTGGCGCGAGTCGATCAGGGCGTCGAGCGAGGGGACGGCAACCTCGGGGGTTCCGGCGAAGAGGACACGCATCCGACGAGTCTACGGGCGGGCGAGGTCGCGGACGTGCTCACGCGGGGGCGACGTCCACCCCGAGATCGCGCAGCCGACGGCGGAGCTCCGAGGTCCCCGTGAACAGGAGAGCGACGAACCCGAGACCGACCGCCGTCGCGACGTTCGAGGGGCTGTCGTCGACGAACACGGTGCGCGCCGGGTCGAGGCCGAACCGGGCGATCGCGAGCTCGAAGATCGCCGGGTCGGGCTTGGCGAGGCCCTCCCGGCCCGAGACGACGACGTCCCGCATGCGTCCGATCGCCGGGGCCGCGGGCTCGGCGCCGTGGAACAGCTCGGCCGACCAGTTCGTGAGCCCGTAGAGGGCCAGGCCGAGCGCGTCGAGCTCCGCCACGAGCTCGGCCGAGCCCTCGACCGGTCCCGTGAGCGACGACGGGAAGTGCGCGAGATACGCCTCGACCGCGGGGACGTGGTGGGGGTGCGTGCGGGCGAGCTCCGCGAGCGCGTCGGCCCACGAGCGGCCCGCGTCCTGCGCGTGGTTGAACGCACCGAAGTCGAAGTCGTCGGCACGCAGGAACCGCTCGGTCTCGTGCGCCGACATGCCCTCGCGGATCGCTCCCGCCGGGTCCCAGCCGACGAGGACGTTCCCGAAGTCGTAGAGCACGGCGTCGACGGGCACGCGGTCGGTCGGTGCAGCCTCGGTGGTTACAGCATCGATCGGTACGGCGTCGTCGGGCGTGCCGGTGGTCGAGGTGGTCGCGCGTTCCATCGGCCCATCCTCCCCTGGTCCGGGCCTGGTGGTCACGTGCGGACGAGCCGTGGTGACGGGCGCCAGTCCGCTTGGCACACTATTTCCAACGGAACGCACTCACTCGCCCGGCACGCGTCGTCGGCGCCGGAGCGGACGTCAGAGCATCTCGGCAGGGTCGAGCTGCACCCGCACGGACCCACCCTCACGGCGTGCGCTGCGGATCGCCATCGACTCCCCCAGCTCCCGGGCGAGCGCCCGCCCCTGCGCCACGGGCACGCGCACCACGGTGCGCACCGGCGGTGCGGTGGTCTCGCGCGCACGACGCGCGTCGTCCTCGACCTCGACCGGCCCGAGCACGGTCTCGTCCGTCGCGAGCCGCACGCGGGCCACGACCGCACGCACCGCGTCCCGGTCCCCCGTGACCGCGGCGACCCGCACGGCAGGCGGCAGCCCGAGCTCGGCCCGTTCGGTGAGCTCCCGGTCGGCGAAGCCCGCCGCGTCCCAACGCACGAGGGCGTTGGTCGGTGCGGGTGCGGCGTCGCCCACGAGCAGCACCTGCCCGCCGTCGGCCGGCGTGCGGGCCAGGCTCGCCGCGACCTGCCACCGGTGCAGGGCCTCCTGCGCGACGGCGAGCCGCACGGCGGCGGTGCTCGAGGCGGCGTCGAGCAGGAGCACCGCGGCGTAGCCGCCGACGGCGACGGGCTCCGCGCCGGGCGTCGCGACGACGAGCGCGGGCCGCGCGTCGACCGTCGCGAGCACCCCGCCCGGGGCGCTCGCACCCGACTGGCGCACCGGCACGCCGGGGAACGCCCGTCCAAGCTCCTCCGCGGTCCGCTCGGCGCCCACACGCACGGACCGCAGACCGGTCGCGTGGCACTCCTCGCACCGCCACGCCCCGGCGAGCGTGCCGCACCACGTGCACTGGGGCGTCTCGCGCGCGCCCCGCAGCCCGAGCGGCCCGTGACAGGTCGTGCACCGCGCGGGCGTACGACACCGCACGCACGCCACGACGGGCAGGTAGCCCGCACGCGGCACCTGCACGAGCACGGGTCCTTTGCCCAGGGCGGTGCGCGCCACCCGCCACGCAGGCTCGGGCAGTCGCGCCCCCGCGGCAGCCCCCTCGGAGGCGAGCTCGACGGACGTCAGCGCCCGCACGCGGGGCGCGCTGCGACGCACGACCTCGCGCGGCGCGACGATCTCGCGCGCCCAGCCCGACGTCACGAGCGCGTGCGCCTGCACCGTGCGCGAGAGCGAGCCGAGGAGGAACGCCGCTCCCTCGGCGGCGCTGCGCAGCGCGAGCACCTCGCGCACGTGCGGGTACGGCGCACGCGGCTCGGCGAGCGTCGACTCGCCGTCGTCCCAGACCGCGACGAGGCCGAGGTCCGCCACGGGCGCGAACGCGGCGGCGCGCGTGCCGATCACGACGCGGACGTCGCCCCGCAGCGCCGCGAGGAACGCCCGGTAGCGCGGCGACGGCCCTGCGTCCGCCTCCAGCCGGACGTACTGGCCCGGCGTCCGCGCCGACCAGCACGACCACCCGGTCGCGTCGAGGGCCCGGGCGAGGTGCGCGACGTCGCGCGCGTCGGGCAGGACGACGATCACGCCGCGGTCCGCGACGGCGGCAGCCCGGACGGCCCCGGCGAGGGCCAGCGCCCAGTCCTCGATCGCGTCGTCGCCCGAACGCCCCGGCAGAGCCGTCCACACGGCCCGTGGCGCGTCGCCCGCGGCGACGCGCGACAGGAACGCCGCCCCGCTCGGGTAGGGCTGCCAGAGGGTCGCGGCACGGTCTGCCGCCGCCCCGCCGGCGTCGGGCGGAGAAGTCCCGCTCGTGTCGGACGCGCTCGTGCCGGACGCGTTCGTGTCGGACGCCGCGTGCTCACCCGCGGCAGCACCTGCCGTACCTGCGTCGGTTGACTCAGCCGCCGCAGTGCCCCCCGCCGCAGCGCCCCCCGCGGCTGCGGCCGCCACGTGCGCCTTCTCGGCCTGCGCGTGCCGGCGCGGCACCGCGAGGCGCAGCACGTCGGCGAGCGTGCCCGCGTAGTGGTCGGCGACGGTGCGGCACAGCCGCGCGACGGCGGGCGTGAGCACCTGCTCGGGCGAGACGACCCGGCGCAGCGGCAGCAGGGTCCCGTCGTGGTCGGTCGTCGCGGCCCTTTCGAGCACGTACCCGTCGACGTCCTGCCCGCCGAACCGCACCTTGACCCGCACGCCCGGGCGCGCGTCGTCCGCCATCGAGGCCGGGACGAGGTAGTCGAACGTCCGGTCCAGGTGCGCGGGGACGAGCTGGAGGGCGACGCGCGCGACCGGCTGGTCGGCCGCGACGGGGACGCCACCCGCGGCGTCACGCGGGGCGGGCGCCGTCGGGGCGGGCAGGTCGAGCAGCGTGAGCTGCTCGCCGGCGTCCGCGGGTTCGGCGCCGGGCTCGCCGGAGGGCTGGGTGGTCACCGGGACATCTCAGCACGGGCCACCCACGCCGCGCGGACCGCGCGGCGTGGCCCGGGAGACCCGGCCACGGTCAGACCGCGGCGCGCAGCGCGTCCGCGCGGTCGGTGCGCTCCCAGGTGAAGTCGTCGTGCTCGCGCCCGAAGTGGCCGTAGGCCGCGGTGCGCGCGTAGATGGGGCGCAGCAGGTCGAGGTCACGCACGATCGCGGCGGGGCGCAGGTCGAAGACCTCGCGGATCGCGGCCGTGATGCGCTCGACGGGCACGGTCTCGGTGCCGAACGTCTCGACGTACAGCCCCACGGGGTGCGCCTTGCCGATCGCGTACGCGACCTGGACCTCGCAGCGGCGCGCGAGGCCCGCGGCGACGACGTTCTTGGCGACCCAGCGCATCGCGTACGCGGCCGAGCGGTCGACCTTCGACGGGTCCTTGCCCGAGAACGCGCCGCCCCCGTGACGGGCCATGCCGCCGTAGGTGTCGACGATGATCTTGCGTCCCGTGAGGCCGGCGTCGCCCTGCGGGCCGCCGATGACGAACGTGCCGGTCGGGTTGACCAGCAGGCGGTGGTCGTCGGTGCGCAGCTCGACGCCGAGGCCCTCGATCACGGGCGCGACGACGTGCGCGGCGATCGCGTCGCGCAGCTCGTCCTGGCGCACGTCGGGGTCGTGCTGGGTCGAGAGCACGACGGTGTCGAGGCGGACGGCGCGGTCGCCGTCGTACTCGATCGTGACCTGGGTCTTGCCGTCGGGACGCAGCCCGGGCACCGTGCCGTCGCGGCGCACCTGCGCGAGGCGCTCGGCCAGGCGGTGCGCCATCCAGATCGGCAGCGGCAGCAGGGACGGCGTCTCGTCGCACGCGTACCCGAACATCAGGCCCTGGTCGCCCGCGCCCTGCGCGTCGAGCGGGTCGAGGTCGCCCGTGTCGTCGCGCTGCTCGAGCGCCTTGTCGACGCCCTGCGCGATGTCGGGCGACTGCTGCCCGATCGACACCGACACGCCGCACGAGTCGCCGTCGAACCCGATCGCGGACGACGTGTAGCCGATGCGGCGCACGACGTCACGCACGATCTGCGGGATCTCGACGTACGCGTCCTCGGTCGTGACCTCGCCCGCGACGTGCACGAGCCCCGTGGTCACCATGGTCTCGACGGCGACGCGCGCGCGCGGGTCCTGCTCGAGGAGGGCGTCGAGGATCGCGTCGGAGATCTGGTCGCAGACCTTGTCCGGGTGTCCCTCGGTCACGGACTCGGACGTGAACAGGCGCAGATCGGTCATGCGCCCCAGCCTACTGTCCCGAAGGGTGGGCAGCGGCATCCGCACTGCGAGATGAGACGGGATTCACCCCGGCGTCAGGCGTCGGCGGCACCCAGGAGCGGCACGACCGCGTCCCACAGCCCGTCGGCCACCGCCCGCTTGGTCCCGCCGACCTCGTGCACCGTGCGCCCCTCGGCGTCGACCAGCGTCACGTGGTTGTCCGCCACGCCGAAGCCGACGCCGTCGCCGACCTCGTTGACCGCGAGCAGGTCCGCGCCCTTGCGGCGTGCCTTGGCCCGACCGTGCGCGAGCACGTCGCCCGTCGCGTCACCGGTCTCGGCCGCGAAGCCGACCACGACCTGACCGGCACGCAGCCGGTCCCGGGCCAGCTCGGCCAGCACGTCCGGGTTCTCGACGAGCTCGATCGCCGCAGGGGCGCCCGCGGTCTTCTTGATCTTGGTCCCGGCGACCGCGGCGGGCCGGAAGTCCGCGACCGCGGCCGCCATGACCACGACGTCGGCCGTGCGGGCGGCGTCGCGCACCGCGTCGCGCAGCTCCGCGGTGGTCTCGACCGCGACGACGTCCGCGACCGCGGGGTCGACGGGCACGCTCACGTTGGCGGCGACGAGAGTCACGTGCGCGCCCCGCGCGGCGGCCGCCGCGGCGATCTCGGCACCCTGGCGGCCCGACGACCGGTTGCCCAGGAACCGGACCGGGTCGAGCGGCTCGCGCGTCCCGCCGGCGGAGACCACGACGCGCCGTCCGGCGAGGTCCTGCTCCCGGTCCTGGCCGCGGACGCCGCGGGCGACCTCGAGCGCGGTCGCCGCGATCTCCTCGGGCTCAGGAAGGCGCCCGGGCCCGGTGTCGGAGCCGGTCAGCCGGCCAGAGGCCGGCTCGATCACGTGGACGCCACGCGAGCGCAGCGTCGCCACGTTGGCGACGGTCGCGGGGTGCTCCCACATCTCGGTGTGCATCGCCGGGGCCATGACCACGGGGCAGCGCGCCGTCAGCAGCGCCGACGTCAGCAGGTCGTCGGCACGACCGGACGCCGCGCGGGCCAGCAGGTCCGCGGTCGCCGGCGCGACCACCACCAGGTCGGCCTCCTGGCCGAGCGCGACGTGCGGCACGTGCGGGACGTCCTCGAACACCTCGGCGGTCGCGGGCTCGCCCGAGAGCGCCTCCCAGGTGGGTGCGCCCACGAACCGCAGCGCGGACGCCGTGGGCAGCACACGCACCCGATGACCCTGCTCGCGCAGGAGACGCAGCAGGAGCACGGCCTTGTAGGCGGCGACTCCCCCGCTGACGCCGAGCAGGATCCTCATGCGGGAGCTCAGGCCTCGGCGGAGTCCGCGTCGGCGCTGGCGGAGATCGTCAGCAGGCCCTTGTCGATCTCGCGCATCGCGATCGACAGCGGCTTCTCCTGGTTGCGGGTCTCGACGAGCGGGCCCACGTTCTCCAGGAGGCCCTCGTTGAGCTGCGAGTAGTAGGCGTTGATCTGGCGCGCACGCTTGGACGCGTAGACGACGAGGGCGTACTTCGAGTCGACGCGCTCGAGGAGCTGGTCGATGGGCGGGTCGGTGATGCCCTCGGGTGCTGCGATGGTTCCGGACACAGGTTCGCTCCGTCGTTCGGGATCTGATGGGCTGCGGGCGCCGTCGCGGGCGCCCGGGGTGCGCGGGTCGCCCCGCGGCCGCGTGGCACGCACGAGCGCGCCACGGACAATTCTAGTCGTGCGTGTCCAATCCGGCGGGGACGCGCTCGATCCCCATGACGGAGACGAGCTCGTCGGCCGCGCGGTGGACCTCGTCGTTGACGATGACGTGGTCGAACTCGCTCGCCGCCGCCATCTCGACGCGCGCGGTCGCGAGGCGACGCTCGCGCTCCTCGGCGTCCTCGGTGCCACGGCCCACGAGCCGGCGCACGAGCTCGTCCCAGCTCGGCGGGGCGAGGAACACGAACCGCGCCTCGGGCATCGCCTCGCGGACCTGACGCGCACCCTGGAGGTCGATCTCGAGCAGCGCCGGGACGCCCGCGGCGAGCTTCTCCTCGACCGGGCCGCGCGGCGTGCCGTACCGGTTCATCCCGTGCACCACCGCCGACTCGAGCATCTCGCCGTCCGCGACCATGCGGTCGAACTCGTGCGTCGGGACGAAGTGGTAGTGCACGCCGTCGACCTCCCCGGGCCGCGCGGACCGCGTGGTCGCGGAGACCGAGAGCCACACGTCCGGGTACCGGGCCCGGATGTCGGCCGACACCGTGCCCTTCCCGACGGCGGTCGGTCCGGCGAGGACCGTCAGGCGGGCAGGACCGTTGTCGGCGGCAGCGGGCTGCGGCACGGCGGGTGAAGCAGAAATGTCAGCCAAACCTCTCGATGAGCGCAGCGGACTGGTGCGGACCCAGCCCGCGGACGCGGCGTGTCTCGGCGATCCCGATCTCCTCCATGATCGCACGCGCCTTGACCTTGCCGACGCCCGGCAGCGACTCGAGCAGCGCCGAGACCTTGAGCTTGCCGATGACCTCGTCGGAGTGCCCCTGCTCGATGACCTCGGCCAACGATCCCTGCGAGTACTTCAGTCGGTTCTTGACCTCCGCGCGCGCACGTCGCGCCTCGGCGGCCTTCTCGAGCGCTGCGGCGCGTTGTTCCGGGGTCAGCTGGGGAAGTGCCACGCAAGTCACCTTCTCGTCTGGTCAGATGTGCACGCACCCGACGGGCAGCGGCCCGCCGTCGTCCCTCGAACCTAGCGAGCACCCGGGAGGTCGGCAACGACAACGGCGGCGCGCCGCGCGTGTCGGTCCTGGTCAGACGTGCACGACGGCCCCCCGACCGGGTGGTCGGGGGGCCGTCGTGGTGGTGCCGGGACTCGCGCGCTCAGCCGCGCAGTGCCGCCCGCACGTCGGACGACGCCGCCGCGGCCGCGGCACGCAGCGCACCCGCGTCGGGGCCGGCGGCGAGCACGCCGCGCGACGAGGAAGCGAGCACCTGGCGTCGCGCAGCACCGAAGACCTGCGCGAGCTCGGCCGCACCGGCGCCCTGCGCACCCACGCCGGGCGCGAGCAGCGGCCCGTTGACGGCCGTCAGGTCGGTGCCGGTCGACGCCGCGGCGCCACCGATGGTCGCGCCGACGACGAGACCGACCGAGCCGAGCGGGTCGACGCCGTGGTTGAGCAGCGCGGCCTCCGACGCGATGCGGGCGGCGACCGAGACGCCGTCCTCGTCGCGCGCGTGCTGCACCTGCTCGCCCTCCGTGTTGGAGGTCAGGCACAGCACGAACACTCCGCGGCCCGAGGCGAGCGCGGCCTCGATCGCCGGCCGGAGCGACCCGAAGCCCAGGTACGGCGACACCGTGAGGGCGTCGCCCGCGAGCGGCGAGCCGTCGCGCAGGAACGCGTCGGCATAGCCCTCCATCGTCGAGCCGATGTCACCGCGCTTGGCGTCGACGATCACGGGCGTGCCCGCCGCGCGGCCCGCGGCGATCACGTCCTCGAGCACCGCGAGGCCTCGCGACCCGTGCCGCTCGAACAGCGCGGCCTGCGGCTTGAGCGCCGCGACGCGTCCCCCGACCGCGTCGACGACCCGCAGCGCGAACTCGCGCAGCCCGGTCGCGTCGTCCGCCAGGCCCCAGGCCGAGAGCAGGCCGGGGTGCGGGTCGATGCCCACGCACAACGGGCCGTGCTCGTCCATGGCCGCGGCGAGCCGCTCCCCGAAGGGCGCCCGGGCCCCGCCGGTCGTCGGGTCCACGCTCATCGGGCCGCCGCCCGCGCGTCGTGCTCCTGGAGCGAACCGACCGTGAACGGACCCTCGAGGACCGCCTCGATGCCCTGGACCGCGGCCGCGAGCTGCTGCACGGTCGTCACGATCGTCTTGTCGGCCGCGGTCGTAGCCGCCCGGATCTCGTAGCCGTCGGCGCGCGCGCCCTGGCCCGAGGGGCTGTTGACCACGAGGTCGACCTTGCCGTCGGTGATCAGGTCGACGATCGTCGGCTCGCCCTCGGGGCCGCGGCCCTGCGAGTGCTTGCGCACGACCGTGACGTCGATCCCGTTGCGGCGCAGCACCGACGCGGTGCCCTCGGTCGCGAGGATCTCGAAGCCGAGGTCCTTGAGGCGCTTGATCGGGAATACGAGCTGACGCTTGTCGCGGTCGGCGACCGAGACGAACACCGCGCCCGACGTCGGCAGGCCGCCGAACGCCGCGGCCTGCGACTTCGCGAACGCGCGCGGGAAGTCGCTGTCGTAGCCCATGACCTCGCCGGTCGAGCGCATCTCGGGGCCGAGCAGCGAGTCGACGATCGCGCCCTCGGCGGTGCGGAACCGCTTGAACGGCAGCACGGCCTCCTTGACCGCGATCGGCGCGTCGAGGTCGAGCATGCCGCCGTCGCCCTCGGCCTTGAGCACGCCCTGCGCGCGCAGCTCGGCGATCGAGGTGCCCGTCATGAGCAGCGCCGCCGCCTTGGCGAGCGGCGTGCCGGTCGCCTTGGACACGAACGGCACGGTGCGCGACGCGCGCGGGTTGGCCTCGAGCACGTAGAGCACGTCGGAGACGAGCGCGAACTGGATGTTGAGCAGGCCCCGCACCCCGACGCCGCGCGCGATCGCCTCGGTCGAGCGACGGATGCGCTCGATCTCGGCGGTGCTGAGCGACACGGGCGGCAGCACGCACGCCGAGTCGCCCGAGTGGATCCCGGCCTCCTCGATGTGCTCCATGACGCCGCCGAGGTAGAGCTCGGTGCCGTCGTAGAGCGCGTCGACGTCGATCTCCATCGCGTCGTCGAGGAACCGGTCGATCAGCAGCGGGGCGGGCAGGCCGCCGTTGGTGCTGGCCTCCTCGCCCGCGGCCTCGAGCGCACGCTCGACGTAGCCCGTGAGCTGCTCGACCGAGTAGACGATCTCCATGCCGCGGCCGCCGAGCACGTACGACGGGCGCACGAGCACCGGGTAGCCGATGCCCGCGGCGACGTCCTGCGCCTCCGCGAGCGACAGCGCCGTGCCGAACGCCGGCGCCGGGAGCCCGGCCTCGGCGAGCACGCGGCCGAACGCGCCGCGGTCCTCCGCGAGGTCGATCGCCTCGGGGCTCGTGCCGAGGATCGGCAGGCCCGCGTCGGCGAGGCGCTGGGCCAGGCCGAGCGGCGTCTGCCCGCCGAGCTGGACGATGATGCCCTCGACCGGGCCGGCCGCGAGCTCGGACTCGTACACCTCGAGCACGTCCTCGAACGTGAGCGGCTCGAAGTAGAGGCGGTCCGAGGTGTCGTAGTCGGTCGAGACCGTCTCGGGGTTGCAGTTGACCATGACGGTCTCGAACCGGTCGCGCAGGGCGAGCGTCGCGTGCACGCACGAGTAGTCGAACTCGATGCCCTGACCGATCCGGTTCGGGCCCGAGCCGAGGATGATCACGGCCGGGCGTTCGCGCGGCGCGACCTCGGTCTCGTCGTCGTACGTCGAGTAGTGGTACGGCGTCTTGGCCGCGAACTCGGCCGCGCAGGTGTCGACCGTCTTGTAGACCGGGCGCACGTCGAGCGCGCGACGCACCTCGCGGACCGTCGCCTCGCTCACGCCGCGCAGGCGCGCGACCTGCACGTCCGAGAGGCCGTGCCGCTTGGCGCGGCGCAGCACGTCGGCCGTGAGCGCCGGGGCCGCCGCGACCTCGGCCGCGACCTCGTTGACGAGCTGGATCTGGTCCAGGTACCACGGGTCGATCTTGGTCGACTCGAAGACCTGCTCGATCGTCGCCCCGGCGCGCAGCGCCTGCTGGACGCCGATGATCCGGTTCTCGGTCGGGCGCGCGATCGACGCGAGGAGCTCGTCGAGCTCCGCGCCCGCGACCGGCTCGCCGTCCCAGTGGAACGTCGAGCCCGACTTGTCGATCGAGCGCAGCGCCTTGCCGAGCGCCTCGGTGAAGTTGCGCCCGAGCGACATCGCCTCGCCGACCGACTTCATGGTCGTCGAGAGCGTCGTGTCGGCCGCCGGGAACTTCTCGAACGCGAAGCGCGGGACCTTGACGACGACGTAGTCGAGCGTGGGCTCGAACGACGCGGGCGTGACCTGCGTGATGTCGTTGGGGATCTCGTCGAGCGTGTAGCCCACCGCGAGCTTCGCCGCGATCTTCGCGATCGGGAACCCGGTGGCCTTCGAGGCGAGCGCGGACGAGCGCGACACGCGCGGGTTCATCTCGATCACGATCACGCGGCCCGTGGCCGGGTCGACCGCGTACTGGATGTTGCAGCCGCCCGTGTCGACGCCGACCTCGCGGATGACCGCGATGCCGATGTCGCGCAGCTTCTGGTACTCGCGGTCCGTGAGCGTGAGCGCCGGGGCGACCGTGATCGAGTCACCCGTGTGCACGCCGACCGGGTCGACGTTCTCGATCGAGCACACGACCACGACGTTGTCCGCCTTGTCGCGCATGAGCTCGAGCTCGTACTCCTTCCAGCCGAGGATCGACTCCTCGAGGAGCACCTCGGTCGTGGGCGAGTAGAACAGCCCCGCGCCGACGATGCGGTGCAGGTCGGTCTCGTCGTAGGCGATGCCCGAGCCGAGGCCGCCCATGGTGAACGACGGGCGCACGACCATCGGGTAGCCGAGGTCGTCGGCCGCGGCGAGGGCCTCGTCGATCGTGTGGATGATCGCCGAGCGCGCGGACTCGCCGCCGCACTTGGCGACGACGTCCTTGAACTGCTGGCGGTCCTCGCCCTTCTCGATCGCGGGGATGTTCGCCCCGATCAGCTCGACGCCGTACTCGGCGAGCACGCCCGCCTTGTCGAGGTCGATCGCCGCGTTGAGCGCCGTCTGGCCGCCGAGGGTCGGCAGGAGCGCGTCGGGGCGCTCCTTGGCGATGATCGTGGTGAGCACCTCGGTCGTGATGGGCTCGACGTAGGTCGCGTCCGCGAACTCGGGGTCGGTCATGATCGTGGCCGGGTTCGAGTTCACGAGGATGACCCGCAGGCCCTCCTCCTTGAGCACGCGGCACGCCTGGGTCCCGGAGTAGTCGAACTCGCAGGCCTGGCCGATGACGATCGGGCCGGACCCGATGACGAGGACGCTCTTGAGGTCAGTTCTGCGAGGCACCGAGGGTCTCCTTCTGGCTCGTCATGAGCTCGATGAAGCGGTCGAAGAGGTAGGAGGCGTCGTGCGGGCCGGCCGCGGCCTCCGGGTGGTACTGGACGGAGAACGCCGGGAGGTCGAGGCACTCGAGCCCCTCGACGACCTGGTCGTTGAGCCCGACGTGCGAGACCACGACGCGGCCGTACCGGCCGCCGTCGTGCGGGGCCGTCGACTCGCCGTCGAGGGGCGCGTCCACGGCGAACCCGTGGTTGTGCGCCGTGACCTCGACCTTGCGCGTGCGCCGGTCCATGACGGGCTGGTTGATCCCGCGGTGGCCGTAGCCGAGCTTGTACGTGCCGTAGCCCAGCGCGCGCCCGAGGATCTGGTTGCCGAAGCAGATGCCGAAGTACGGGATGCGGCGGTCGAGGACCTCGCGCAGCAGCTCGACCTCGACGGTCGCGGCGCCCGGGTCGCCCGGGCCGTTGGAGAAGAACACCCCGTCGGGCGCGAGCGCGACGATCTCGTCGATCGTCGCTGTGCTCGGCACGACGTGCACGCGCAGGCCGCGCTCGGCGAGCCGCTGCGGCGTCATGGACTTGATGCCCAGGTCGACCGCCACGACCGTCCCGACGAGCGCCGGGGCGTCGCCGCCGTCGACGCCCACGGGCTCGACCGTGTACGCCTCGGTCGTGCTGACCTCCTTGGCGAGGTCGGCGCCGGCCATCTGCGGGGCCGCGGCGACCTCCGCGCGCAGCTCCTCGACCGAGCGGCGGCGGCCGTCGGCCCAGAGCGCGTCGCCCGAGAAGATCCCGCCGCGCATGGTGCCGAGCTCGCGCAGGTGCCGCGTCAGGGCGCGCGTGTCGATGTCGCTGATGCCCACGACGCCCTGCGCGACGAGCTCGTCGTCGAGCGAGCGCTCCGAGCGCCAGTTCGACGCACGGCGGGCGGGGTCGCGCACCACGTAGCCGCTGACCCAGATGCGGGTCGACTCCGGGTCCTCGTCGTTGACGCCCGTGTTGCCGATGTGCGGCGCGGTCATCACGACGATCTGGCGGTGGTACGACGGGTCGGTGAGCGTCTCCTGGTAGCCGGTCATGCCGGTGTTGAAGACGATCTCGCCGACCGTGGTGCCGCGGGCGCCGTACGCGCGGCCGGTCGCGGTGCGACCGTCCTCGAGCACCAGCACGGCGGTGTCGTCGGCGGCCTGCTCAGCGGGCCGGTCCAGGGTCTGGTCGGTGGTCACGCGGGTTCCTCCCCGTGGTCGGTCGGTCGGACGAGCGCGCGGATCGCGTCCAGCAGCGCGGTGCGGTCCGCGGAGCGTCGGGTCCGCAGCCCGGTGTCGAGCAGGGTCGCGGGACGGCCGTCGGCCTCCCCCGCTCCCTCGGCCCAGGTCATGACGGCGATGCCCTCGCCGCCGACGTACTTGCCGGCCATACCGGCGGTCGTCCCCGCGTCCTGCAGCCGCTCGGCCGGGACGAACAGCGTCGGGGCGCCGGTGCGCTCGACGAGCACCCCCTCGGGGTGCACGCTCACGCTCGCGCCCGCCCGGTCGCCCAGGCCGTGCGCGCCGACGCGGGCGAGCCAGTCCCCGTGCAGCGTCGTGGAGACGTACGTCGCCTCGACCGGGCCGAACGTCGCGGCCCCGAGGGGCTCGGGCACGGCGGGCAGCGCGGGCACGACGTCGGCGCCGCGCCCGCGCAACGAGCGCAGGCCGCGCCAGATCACGAGCAGGAGCAGGAGGCCGAGCACGATCCAGATCCCGACGGCCACGGGCATGGGCAGGTTCACGCGGTCACCTCCGCGGCGGTCTCGACGGTCGCGCCGTCGAGCACGGTCGCGCGACCGCGCAGGAACGTCGCGACCACGCGCCCGGGCAGCTCGCGCCCCCGGAACGGCGTGTTGCCGCTCGCGGTCGCCTGCTGGGCGCCGTCGACGACGCGTGTCGCGGCCGGGTCGACCAGCACGAGGTTGGCAGGCTCGCCCTCGGCGATCGGGCGTCCCTGCGCCTGCGGGCCGACGTCGACGCGACCGATGCGCGCGGGCGCGCTCGACATGACCCGGGCGACGTCGGCCCAGGACATGCGGCCCGTGTCGACCATGGTCTGCTGGACGACGCTCAGCGCGGTCTCGAGGCCCGTCATGCCGAACGCGGCCGCAGCCCACTCGCAGTCCTTGTCCTCGCGCGTGTGCGGCGCGTGGTCGGTCGCGACGATGTCGATCGTGCCGTCCGCGAGCCCCGCGCGCACGGCCTCGACGTCGGCGGCGGTCCGCAGCGGCGGGTTGACCTTGAACGT
The DNA here is from genome assembly GCF_002797595.1 of Sediminihabitans luteus. GTDB lineage: Bacteria > Actinomycetota > Actinomycetes > Actinomycetales > Cellulomonadaceae > Paraoerskovia > Paraoerskovia lutea. The sequence goes on along the minus strand of NZ_PGFE01000002.1, from coordinate 540,742 downwards.
CGGGTCGTAGTCGCGCGCGAGCTCGTCCGTGAGGATCAGGTGGTGCGGGGTGACCTCGGCGGTCACGTCGATGCCGCGCCCCTTGGCCCAGCGCACGATCTCGACCGACCCGGCGGTCGACAGGTGGCACACGTGCAGGCGCGAGCCGACGTGCTCGGCGAGCAGCACGTCGCGCGCGATGATCGCCTCCTCGGCGACCGCGGGCCAGCCCGCCAGGCCGATCTCGGCCGAGACGACGCCCTCGTTCATCTGCGCGCCCTCGGTCAGGCGGGGCTCCTGCGCGTGCTGCGCGACCACGCCGTCGAACGCCTTGACGTACTCGAGCGCGCGGCGCATGAGGATCGGGTCGTGCACGCACTTGCCGTCGTCCGAGAAGACGCGCACCTGCGCGGCCGAGTCGGCCATGGCCCCGAGCTCGGCGAGCTGCTCGCCCGCGAGCCCGACGCTCACCGCGCCGACGGGGTGGACGTCGACCCAGCCCGCGTCACGCCCGAGACGCCAGACCTGCTCGACGACGCCCGCGGTGTCCGCGACCGGCGTGGTGTTCGCCATCGCGTGGACCGCGGTGAACCCGCCGACGGCGGCAGCACGGGTGCCCGACGCGATCGTCTCGGCGTCCTCGCGGCCCGGCTCGCGCAGGTGCGTGTGCAGGTCCACGAGGCCCGGCAGCGCCACGAGCCCTGCCGCGTCGATCGTCACGACGTCGGTGACGTCGTCGGGCGCCGTGAGGGTGCCCGCGGGGGCGACCTGCGCGATCACGCCGTCCTGCAGCAGCAGGTCGACCTGCTCGCCGCCGAGCGGCGCGACGCCGGTCACCAGGTAGGTCGTGCTCATGAGATGGGTGCCCTTTCGGTGGAGTCGTCCCCTGCGAGCAGGAGGTACAGCACGGCCATGCGGATCGCGACCCCGTTCGCGACCTGCTCGACGATCACCGCGCGCGGCGAGTCGGCGGCCTCGGCGGAGATCTCGAGGCCGCGGTTCATCGGGCCGGGGTGCATCACGATCGAGTGCGGCGGCAGCAGCGCGAGGCGGCGGGCGTCGAGCCCGTACTTGCGCGTGTACTCGAGCGGGTTCGGGAAGAACGCTCCCCCGCCGGTGCCCGAGCCGCTCATGCGCTCCCGCTGCACGCGCAGCATCATCACGACGTCGGGAGCGACGTCGCGCAGCGTCTCGTCCAGGTGGTACGACACGTCGCACGGCCACGTGCCGACCCCGACGGGTAGGAGCGTGGGCGGCGCGACGAGCGTCACGTGCGCGCCCAGGGTGTGCAGCAGGTGCACGTTCGAGCGGGCGACGCGCGAGTGCAGCACGTCGCCGACGATCGCGACCCGCAGCCCCGCGAGGTCGGCGCCGCGCACGAGCGCGTCGTCGGGGCCCACGCGGCCGTCGGTGCGGTCGCCGCCCAGGTGCCGGCGCATCGTGAACGCGTCGAGCAGGGCCTGCGTCGGGTGCTGGTGCATGCCGTCGCCCGCGTTGACCACCGCGGAGTCGAGCCAGCCCGCGTGCGCGAGCAGGTGCGGCGCGCCCGAGGCCTGGTGCCGGCACACGACCGCGTCGGCGCCCATCGCCGCGAGGGTCAGCGCGGTGTCCTTGAGCGACTCGCCCTTGGACACGCTCGAGCCCTTGGCCGAGAAGTTGATGACGTCGGCGCTCAGCCGCTTGGCCGCGGTCTCGAACGAGATGCGGGTGCGCGTGGAGTCCTCGTAGAACAGGTTGACGACGGTCCGCCCGCGCAGCGTCGGGAGCTTCTTGATCTCGCGCGACTGCGTCGCGGCCATCTGCGCGGCCGTGTCGAGGATCGTGATCGCGTCCTCGCGCGCGAGGTCGGCCGTCGAGAGCAGGTGCTTCATCGGGCGGCCTCCGTCGTCGCGCCGGACGCGGACTGGCTGATCGTCACGGCGTCGGTCACCGGCGCGCCGTCCGCCGAGTCGACCTCCGCGAGGCGCACGCGCACGCGCTCGGACGCCGACGTGGGCAGGTTCTTGCCCACGTAGTCGGGGCGGATCGGCAGCTCGCGGTGGCCGCGGTCGACGAGCGTCGCGAGCTGCACGGCGCGCGGGCGGCCGAGGTCGTTGATCGCGTCGAGCGCGGCCCGGATCGTGCGGCCCGAGTACAGGACGTCGTCGACCAGCACCACGACCTTGCCGTCGATGCCGGACGCCGGGAGCGTCGTCGTCCCGATCGCCCGGGTCGGGTGCTTGTGGAGGTCGTCGCGGTACATCGTCACGTCGAGCTCGCCCACGAGGGACTCGACGTCGAGACCGGGCTCGACGTGCGCGAGGCGGTCGGCGAGCCGCAGGGCGAGCGGGACCCCGCGCGTCGGGATGCCGAGCAGGACGACGTCCTGGGCTCCCTTGTTGCGCTCGAGGATCTCGTGCGCGATGCGGGTCAGTGCCCGCGCGACGTCGGCCTCACCGAGGACGACCGTCTCGGTCGCGTCGCTCGGGGCAGGACTCGTGGGGGACTTCTTGGGCACAGCAGCGCCAGCGTTCATCTGGCGACCTCCTTCCCCGCCTCACCGGACGGGCCTTAAAGGATGTCTGACGGTCCCACCCTAACCCCGCGGGGTCGCGGGGCCCGGCGGTGTCCCGGCATCCGGGCGGCGAGATCGGTCACACCCGTCGGCGACCCGGCGCGGGACGCGGACGGCCCGGACGACGCACCCAGTGGGGCGACGTCGTCCGGGCCGGCGGCACGGGCGGGACTCAGCCGAGCAGCGTCGGCTTGAGGTCCAGGATCCGGCCCAGGAGGCCGTTGACGAAGTCCGGCGAGTCGTCCGTCGAGAGCGCACGGGCCAGGTCGACGGCCTCGTCGATCGCGACCGCGTCGGGCACGTCGTCGTTGTAGAGGACCTCCCACGTGCCGATGCGCAGCAGCGCCCGGTCGACCGACGGCATGCGGTCGATCGTCCAGCCGTGCGAGTACGTCTCGAGCAGCTCGTCGATGCGCTCGCGGCGCTCGAGCACGCCCTCGACGAGCTCGACCGCGTACTGGGGCAGCGACGCCTCGGTGCCGGGCTCGACCAGGCGGTCGGCCAGCAGCGTGCCGGCGTCGACCTTGCGCTGGTCGGCCTCGAAGAGGACGTCGAGGGCGCGCTTGCGCGCCTTGGTGCGAGCGCCCACGTCAGTCGTTCACACGGCCGAGGTACGAGCCGTCACGCGTGTCGACCTTGACCTTGACGCCCTGCTCGAGGAACAGCGGGACCTGGATCTCGGCACCGGTCTCGAGCGTCGCGGGCTTGGTGCCGCCGGTCGAGCGGTCGCCCTGCAGGCCCGGCTCGGTGTAGGTGATCTCGAGCACGACCGACGCGGGGAGCTCGGTGTACAGCGGCGTGCCGTCGTTCGAGGCGACCGTGACCATGACGCCCTCGAGCATGTACTTCTCGTTCTCGCCCACGACCGCGGCCGGGAGGTTGATCTGGTCGTACGTCGAGGTGTCCATGACGACGAAGTCGTCGCCGTCCTTGTAGAGGAACTGCATGTCGCGGCGGTCGACGTTCGCGGTCTCGATCTTGAGGCCCGCGTTGAAGGTCTTGTCGACCTGCTTGCCCGAGATCACGTTCTTCATCTTGGTGCGCACGAACGCACCGCCCTTGCCCGGCTTGACGTGCTGGAACTCGATGATCGTCCAGAGCTGACCGTCGATGCGCAGGACGGTGCCGTTCTTGATGTCGTTGGTCGTTGCCACGTCGATCTTCCTGTCGTGTCCGTGATGGTGACGAGCACACGCTCGCCCGGGCTGTCGCCTGTGCGGCGCCCGCGCGGGTCGACCGCTCGCGCGTGGACGCTCGTGCGTGCGGCTGCACGCGAGGGCCCCACGCACGGGCACGACGGGTCCCGGGGCGCGCAAAACTCCGTCCAGTCTAGCCGACGAGCCTGGTCACAGGACCACGATCAGCGCGAGCGCGCCGAAGCCCACGAGCCCGGACCACACGACCGAGGCGAGCGTGCCGACCACGAACCGCTCCGAGGCGCCCGGGTTGTCGCGCAGCTCGGGGTAGCGCCCGAGCCCCTTGATCGCGACGACGACCGCGATCCCGGCCGGGAACCCCGCCAGGACGCTGCCGGTGATGGCGAAGCGTTCGAGCAGCCCGACCCACATGCCGCCGCGCAGCGCCTGCACCGCGACGGCCCCCGTGGGGCCCTCCTCGGCGGCCTCCGACTCCGCGTAGGTCGTGCGCTGCGGGGCCTCGTCGGCGGACGCCCGGGCGGCGGCGCGCAGGACGGCGGGCGTGAGCCACGCTCCCCCGGCGACGCTCACCGCGAGGGCGATCACGGTCACGATCGTCGAGGTCCAGGTGATGGTCATCGGTCGGCGTCCTCCAGCAGGCGGGTGGCGAGGGGTCTGACGGCGCGCTCCTCGGCCCGCAGCGCGGCGCGCAGGCGTTGGCTGACCGCCTGGTCGCTGATCCCGAGGTGGGTCGCGACCTGCGTCTGGCTGCCGAGGCGGTCGAGCGCGTCGACAGCCTCCCACCCCGCGGGCGTGCGACGGGTGATCACCGCGCCGAGCAGGCGCAGCAGCGCCTCGATCTCGTCGGCGGCGCGCTCGTCGGGTCCGGTCACCGCGAGCGGAACGGTCGGGGCACGGGTCTTGGCGCGTTCGACGGCCTCGCGTGCGTGCAGGTACGCCGGCCCCGTCGCTGCACGCGTGCTCGCGGGCAGCGGGGTCGCGACCGCACCGATGCCGAGGCCGAGGCTCCACGCGGCGTCGCGCAGCACCGCGGCGACGACGTCGAGCACGACGGCCGCGTCGTCGAGCAGGCCCTGGAGCTCGTCGCCCACCGTGCGCTCGAACGGCAGGACGACGCCCCGGCCGCCCGTCGCACGCTCGATCGTCGCGAGGAGCGCCGGCACGCGGTCGGGCGCCCGGGTGCTGCCGCGCTGGTCGATCGTCAGGACGAACATGGATCAACCCTAGACCCTTGATCAGCGCCGATCAAGGACTGGGGCTTGATCAGGCGAGCGCGTCCGCGAGCGCCTGGACCGCGAGCCGGTACGACCCGAGGCCGAACCCGGCGATGGTGCCGGTCGCGACCCCGGAGATCACGGAGGTGTGCCGGAACGTCTCGCGGGCGTGGGGGTTGGAGATGTGGACCTCGACCAGGAGCAGGCCGGACTTGGTGACCTGCGCGGCGGCGTCGCGCATCGCGTAGGAGTAGTGGGTGAACGCGGCGGGGTTGATGATCACGTGGGCGCGGGTGTCGACGGCCTCGTGGAGCCAGTGCACGATCTCGGACTCGTCGTCGGTCTGGCGCACGTCGACGGCGAGGTCGTGCTCGTCGCCCCAGCGGGCGGCGAGGCGGACGAGCTCGGCGTAGGAGGTCGAGCCGTAGACGTCGGGCTCGCGCACGCCGAGGCGTCCGAGGTTGGGTCCGTTGAGCAGGAGCACGCTGGTCATGCGTGCAGCCTAGGGCCATCGGTCGCGTCGGGGGCCGTGATGGACACCGCGCGGACGTCTGCAGGGGCTAGCATGCGCGGGTGCCTGACCACGCTGATGTGACGCCGACCACTGCCGGACCCCTCGTGGGTCGTCGTACCGCCCGGGGGCGGGTGATCGCGTGGGCGGCGTGGGACTGGGGGTCGGCGGCGTTCAACGCGGTGGTCACGACGTTCGTGTTCACGGTGTGGTTGACGTCCGACGCGTTCGTCGAGGCGGGTGCGGACGCGGACGCCGTCACGGCGCAGCACACGCAGTGGTTGGGCTGGGGGCTGACGGCGGCGGGTGCGCTGATCGCGGTGCTCGCGCCGGCCCTGGGGGCGCTGGCGGACGCGCAGGGTCGGCGCAAGGTGTGGCTGGGCGTCAACACGGCGGCGACGGTCGCGGCGATGCTGGCGATGTTCGCGGTGTCCCCCACGCCGGGGTCGCGGGCGGACGCGGTGATCCTGGGCGTGGTGCTGCTGTCGGTGGGCAACGTGTTCTTCGAGCTCGCGTCGGTCGCGTACAACGCGCTGCTGCTGGAGATCTCGACGCCGCGCACGATCGGTCGGGTCTCGGGGATCGGGTGGGGCGCGGGGTACGTGGGCGGGATCGTGCTGCTGCTGATCCTGTTCGTGGGGTTCATCGACCCCGACGTCGGGTGGTTCGGCGTCACGGGCGAGGACGGCATGGATATCCGGGTGTCGGTCGTGCTGTCGGCGGTGTGGTTCGCGGTGTTCGCGGTGCCGGTCATGCTCGCGGTGCCCGAGCGCGTGAGCTCCCCCGCGCCGGGCACGCCCGCCGCCTCGGGGTCCCGCCCGGGGGTGCTCGACGCGTACCGGCGCCTGGGTCGGGACGTGGCCCGGCTGTGGCGCACACGCCGCTCGACGCTGTGGTTCCTCGTCGCGAGCGCCGTGTACCGCGACGGCCTGGCCGGGGTGTTCACGTTCGGGGCGGTGATCGCGGCGGGCACGTTCGGGTTCGACGCGGGCGAGGTGATCGTGTTCGCGATCGCGGCGAACCTGGTCGCGGGGGCGTCGACGATCGCGGCGGGCTGGCTCGACGACCGGATCGGTCCGCGCCGGGTCGTGGTCGTGGCCCTGGTGGGCCTCGTGGTCGCGGGGGTCGCGGTGTTCGTGCTGCACGACGGCGGGGCGGGCGCGTTCTGGGTGTGGGGGCTGCTGCTGACGGCGTTCGTGGGGCCCGCGCAGTCGGCGAGCCGTGCGCTGCTGGCACGGTTGAGCGACCCGGGCGCCGAGGCCGAGGCGTTCGGCCTGTACGCGACGACGGGACGCGCGGCGAGCTTCCTGGCGCCGCTGGCGTTCTCGACCGCGATCGCGCTCGGCGGGGCCCAGTACTGGGGGATCCTCGGCATCGTGGCCGTGATCGCCGTCGGCCTGGTGCTGCTGCTCGGCGTGCGCTTTCCGGCGGGCCGGGGCGTGGGCGGACGGCGGGACGTCGCCGTGCCGACGGCCGACGCCCCGCCGGCGCCCGAGGCACCGTGAGCGCGCGGCGCGTCGTGACGCGGTCGCCCGGGGCGGTCGTCGCGCTCGGGGCGGGTCACACGTCGTACACCGACCCGGCCCACGGCCGGGAGGTCGCGCGCGTGCTCGCCGCCTGCCCCGACGTCCGCCTCGTGCTGCCGTGCCAGGACCGGGACGCCGCGTACGCGGTGCTGCGGCGCCGGTGCCTGGAGACCAAGGGCACCACCTGGACGGCGGATGGGCACGACTTCCTCGCCAGGTGGCTCGACGAGCCCCTGACGCGCCAGGTCGCGACCGGGGTCGTGCTCACCGCGGGCAGCACGCCGCAGCACACCGCCCGCGCCGTGGCCGCGTCCCTCGCGCCGTCCGCCGCAGCGCCGACCGTTCAAGGGCTCAGGCGAGAGCGTCCGCGAACCCCGCGGCCTGGCGCGTGAGCTGCTGCCACAGCTCCTCGCGCCGCTCGGCGATCTGCTTGGTCAGCGTGTCCTCGTGGTCGATGAAGTACGTGAGCTTCTCGATCATGGCGTCGGCCATCGTCTCGAGCTGCTGACGCGACATGCCGGTGCGCCGCGGGACCGCGCACAGGAACTCGTCCGAGCCGAAGTAGTCGCGGGGCATCCCCCGCCGCGCCGCCATGCCGACGAACGCCGCAGGCTTGTCGAACGCCAGGAACGGCAGCCACCCGTGCAGGCGCTTGCCGAAGGCGAACCGGCAGTCGGTGTAGCGCGCCCCGAACGAGGGGTGGTCCGCGAGCGCCGCGTTGTAGGTCTGGTGGAACGCCTTGCCGTCGAGGGTGTCGTCGAGCGCGTCGGCGAAGGGGCGGGCGTCGATCTCGATCGGGGGTGCGATGTCGAGCTGGTATCGGTTGAAGTCGCCGGCGGCGTTGACCATGGACCGCACGTCGAGCCCGTGCGCGCGGGCGTGGTCGACGAACCGGCGCAGGGGGTGGTCGGCGGCGTTGTCCGGCGTGAACAGGAACGAGTCGAGGTTGAGCACGACGACGTCGCGGGTGCGGTCGGGCACGTCGAGGAGCCGGTCGGTGAACAGCGAGGCGCAGGGCGCCCACTCGGGTGAGGTGACGGGTCCGATCGAGCGGACGAGCTCGGCCTCCTTGGTGGCGCGCACGACGATGCGGGGTGCGCGTGCGGTCACGCGCCGCACGGCGGGGAGCTCGGCGTCGGACGGCTGCTCGAGCACGCCGGTCGACCACAGGAAGAACTTCTTGGACTCGAAGCGGTCCCACTGCTTGGCGAGCTTGGCGTGCAGGTGCCGTGAGGAGTTGGTCTGGACGAAGAGCCCGCCGGGGCCGATCACGACGTTGTCGGTGGGGGTGTCGCCGCGGCGCAGGTAGGCGGGTTCGCTCACGGCACGGAAGTCGAGGTCGACGAGTCCGTCGAAGAGCCGGGGGGTGACCTCGTGCAGCAGGGCGTCGCCGGCGTTGCCGCGGGTCCCGCACGTGATCCACAGTGCGCGCTTCACGAGGCGACCGCCGCGAGCGGCTCGCTCGTCGCGGGTTCGAGCGCGCGGAGGTTCTCCTCGATCATCACCCGGTAGCTGTCGGCGAACCGGCCGAGGCTGAAGTGTTCGTCGAACACCTGGCGGTTGCGCTCGCCCCAGGCGACCGGGTCGCGGGTCTCGAGCACCCGGCAGGCGTCGTCGAGCGTCTCGTCGGTCACGAACAGCACGTTGGAGTCCTTGTCGACCTCGCGGTTGCCGCCCACGGGCGAGAGCACGAGCGCCTTGCCGGCGCGCATCGCCTCGAGCGTCGCGAGGTCGAAGATCGCGTTGCGGTGCAGCATCACGTAGTGGTCGGCGAGGTCGAGCAGAGCCAGGAGCTTGTCGTGCGTCATGCGCTCCCCCACGAGGCGTGCGTCGAAGCGCCACTTCTTCTGCTTGGCCCGCAGCCGCCCGAAGAGCGCCGGGTCGGACGCGCCGCCGACCGCGACCCACAGCACCTTGCGCCCGGTGAGCCGCACGTAGCGGTCGAGGAGGTCCGGGACCCGGTCGAGGCCCTTGTCGTGGTTGAAGTCGCCGACGCTGACGAACACCTGCACGTCGTCGTCGTCGGGGATGTCGAGCTCACGGCGGATCGCGGCGCGCTGGGCGGCGCGGTCCTGACCCTCGGCGTGGTCGACGGCGGACACGGTGTTGTGCAGCGCCCGGTCGGCGAACGCGATCGCGCCGGGGTCCACGATCCGGGCGGTCGAGCGGTAGGTCTCGAGCGCGCCGAGGCTCGGGAAGTACACCTGCTGCGCGTTCTCGAGCACGACGCGTTCGAGGCGCTGCGCGACGTGCTCCTCGTGCGCGGTGGGGCGTCGCCCGTTGGACCGCATCTCCTGCACGGTGCTGCCCTGCTGGTGGTAGACGAGCACGTAGGGCACGCCGAGCAGGTGGGCGCCGTAGGCCGTCCCGAGGTCGTGGCACACGAACAGCAGGGTGCGCCCCTGGGCGCGCCACCGGGCGACGTCCGGGTCACACTGGACCACCTCGGCGCCCAGGACGATGTCGGCGACCTTGCTGCTCAGGCCCGTGAGCTGGACCTCGAGCCGTGCGGCGAGCTCAGCCTTGCCGCCGTCGTCGAACCGGTACTCGAGCCGGCGACCGTCGAGGTCGTCCCCGAGCGCGAGGCGCTGGGTCGCGAGCACGCCGGCCGGCCCACCAGTCTTGCCGTTCGCGGGGTCGTACTGGCGGTACGCCCACCCAACCACGACGGTGCCGTCGGCATCGTGGTCGGTGGCATCGCGGTCGGTGGCGTCAGGGTCGGTGGCGGACGTCGCGCCGGGCCCGGCCGCGGACGACGCCGGGCCGGGCAGGTCGACGCCGGCGAGCAGCCCGCGCAGGAACTCCCCCTCGCCCGAGACGTCGTGCCGGGTGCCCATGTCCCCGAGCGCGTCGAAGTAGTGCCCGACCTCGTCGGTGCCGTCGACCGTCGAGAACCCGTACACGTCGACGTCGCGCAACGACCCACGGCTCTCGTGCAGCATCCACAGCAGCTGCGCGCCGCTCGTGGGCAGCAGCAGACCCGACCGCGAGCGCAGCGCGGCCTTGGTGCGGGTGTCCACGTGCGCGATCTTCTCGGGCGCGAACTGCGTGTCCCGGTACAGCACCTCGCCGTGCGCGGGCCGCTCGAGCACGTTGCGGAACACGTCCATCTCCCACAGCACGAGCGAGAAGTCCTCGATGCCGGCGCGGTCGCGCACGTCCGGGTGCGCCCCACGAACCCACACGTCGGTGCGGGAGCCGTAGTCCGCCTCGTACCCGCGCGGGAAGTTGTTGAACCGCACCACGAGGTCGTGCGCGTCGATCTCCTCGCCGCGTCCCGAGCCGAGGTTGCCGGGGCCGTTGCCGACGACAGCGACGGAGCCGTGGCGCACGAGCGCACCGACGACGTCGGCATCGCTGTTCGCGGCGAGCACGTCGGCCGCGGCGGCCGCGCGCGCGACCGGGCGCGCGCCGATGCCGAGGTCGCGGGCGAACTGCGCGACGGGCAGGCACAGCGCGAGCGTGTCGGCGTCGTCGCGGCGGCGCATCCACGTGCGCACGATCCGCTCCGCGTGCTCGTGCTCGCCCGCCTCGACGAGCGCGCCCGCGAACACGAGCCACAGCCGGGCCGGGAGCACCGACCACGCGACCGAGTTCTGGCTCATCGACCGGGCCCGCTCGACCAGCGCGGGCGTGGGGCCCTGGTCGCGCCACTCGGCGCGCGTGAGCGCGAGGTCGTCCGACGACCCGCCGGGGCGGCGTGCGGGCCGGCGGCGCTCGCCCGAGAGCCGCTCGGCCAGGACCCGCAGCCGCCACGCAGCCGCGCGCGTCACGGAGATGTCTCTCAGGTTTCGCTTCATCACACCGGTCTTCGTCGTCGTGGACACCCAACCCGTGGAGTAGACCCCACCCGCACGGCCGGGCGATGAACCGCCGGTGAACGGTGTCCTGACCGACGACGAACCCCTGGGCCGTGCCGGACGTCGAGCACGACGGGCGGTGCCGACGGGGGTGCGGACGGGAGCTGCGGCGTCGTGCGGTGGTCGGTGGTCGGTGGTCGGTGGCGCCACCGCACTCGCGTACCGTGGCGCGCAGAGCCTCCCTCGCGGGCCCGGTGGCTGCTGTCGCGATCCGTCTCGGAACCGCCAGGGCCTCGGAGGCACACCTCATGACCCCGCTCACCCTCGGCGTCGTCGCGCACTCGCGCAAGGAGAACGAGCTGCGGCTCGCGCTGCACCCCCGCCACCTCGCCCAGATCCCGGACGACCTGCGGGCCCGCGTGTTCCTCGAGCACGGGTACGGCGAGCGGTTCGGGCTGCGGGACGCGCAGGTCGCGCCGTGGGTCGGCGGGCTGCGCACGCGCGAGCAGCTCCTCGCCGGGTGCGACGTGATCCTGGCACCCAAGCCCCTGGCCGCCGACGTCGCCGAGCTGCGCGAGGGTCAGACGCTGTGGGGGTGGCCGCACTGCGTGCAGGACCCGCAGATCACGCAGCTCGCGATCGACCGCCGGCTCACCCTGATCGCGTTCGAGGCCATGAACCACTGGAGCCGCGACGGGGCGTTCAACCTGCACGTGTTCCACAAGAACAACGAGCTCGCCGGGTACAGCTCGGTGCTGCACGCCATGCAGCTCGCGGGGATCGCCGGGGACTACGGGCCGCGACTGCGCGCCGTCGTGATCGGGTTCGGCGCGACGGCGCGCGGTGCGGTGACCGCGCTGGACGCGCTCGGCGTGCACGACGTCGACGTCCTGACGCACCGGCACGTCGCCGCCGTGGCCGCGCCGATCCACTCGGCCCGGATCGTGCACCTCGACGACGACCACACGGGCGAGCGCGTGAGCCACGCCGTGACGGCCGAGGGTCGGGTGCCGCTGCCCGCGTTCCTCGGCGAGCACGACGTCGTCGTCAACTGCGTGCTGCAGGACGTCGCGGCCCCGCTGACGTTCATGACCGACGACGACCTGGGCGAGCTCTCCCCCGGCACGGTCGTCGTCGACGTGTCGTGCGACGAGGGCATGGGCTTCACGTGGGCGCGACCCACGACGTTCGACGAGCCCACCTTCACCGTCGGCGACGGGGTGCTGTACTACGGCGTCGACCACAGCCCGTCGTACCTGTGGAACTCCGCGACCTGGGAGATCAGCGCGGCGCTGTTGCCGTTCCTCGGCACCGTGATGGGCGGGCGCGAGGCGTGGGAGTCGAACGAGACCATCTCCCGGGCGATCGAGATCCACGACGGCGTCGTGCGCAACCCGGCCGTGCTGGCCTTCCAGGGCCGCGACGCCGCCTACCCGCACACCCCACGGGTGCGCGACGGTGGCGGTGCCCGACCGGCGTAGGCCAGGATGTCGCTGTGACGAGGGCGACGAGACGAGGGCGACGAGACGATGAGCGGCACCGACGTCCCGTGGGGCGACCTCGTGCGCGAGGCGACCTCGTGGCGCACACGCCTGGCGCACGTCTCGTCATCGTGGCCTTTGACCATCCCCCGCATCGGTGCTGACGACGCGGCGATCGCCGCCGCGCAGGCGCGGATCGGGTTCGAGCTCGACGCCCAGCACGAGGCGCTGCTGCGCGAGATCAACGGGTGGCCTGACGCGTTTCTCGAGGGGACCGTGCTGGGCACCGACGAGATCGGCGCCGGCGAACTGTGGGAACGAGCATGGGTGCATCTCGACACCGCGAGCGACTACTTCGACGAGCTCCCCCCGCTCGAAGAACTCGTCCCGATCTGCGTATCCGACGTCGTGTTGGACACCAGCGCGGTCTGGATGAACGGACCCGTCACCGACGGCGGTTTCCCGGTCATCCGCATGACGTCGACCGACAGCGACGAGTTCGAGAACGTGCACGCCTGGTGGCGCGAGTGCGTGCAGACCACCCGGGACCTCGTGGCGCTCGACGTCGAGAAGAACGGCATCACGGAGTGAGCCGCTCGCGATCACGTCGGGGGATCCCCGGGCGCCGCACGGTGCGGCGCCCGGGACCGGTCACGCCTCGAGGAACTCCAGCAGATCGGCCACGAGCGCCTTCTGGTAGTCGCCGACGACGCCGTGGGGTGCGCCCGGGTAGACCTTCAGCGTGCCGAGCCTGACGAGGTCGATGGCTCGGTGCGCGGCCGCCTCGATCGGCACGATCTGGTCGTCGTCGCCGTGCGCGATGAGCACCGGCACGTCGAGCGCGCGCAGGTCGTCCGAGAAGTCGGTCTCGGAGAACGCCTTGACGCAGTCGTACGCGGCCTGCAGCCCGGCGAGCATGCCCTGGCGCCAGAAGTCGTCGCGCTGCCCCTGGGAGATCGCCGCACCCGGGCGGTTCGCCCCGAAGAAGGTCTCCGTGAGGTCCTGGAAGAACTGCGAGCGGTCGGCGAGCACCCCGGCGCGGATGCCGTCGAACACCTCGATCGGGGTGCCCTGGGGGTTCGTGTCGGACCGCACCATGACGGGCGGCACGGCGCCGGCGGTGACGACCTTGCTGACGCGCCCCGCCCCGTGCCGCGCCGCGTACCGCACGACCTCCCCGCCACCGGTCGAGTGCCCGACAACCGTCAGGTCGCGCAGGTCGAGGATCTCGACGAGGTCCGCGAGGTCCGCCGCGTAGGTGTTCATGTCGTTGCCGTGGTGCGTCCGCGCGGAGCGGCCGTGGCCGCGGCGGTCGTGCGCGATCGCCCGGTACCCGTGGTCGGCGAGCACCTTGAGCTCGTACGACCAGGCGTCCGAGCTCAGGGGCCAGCCGTGGCTCATGACGACGGGACGGCCCGTCCCGTAGTCCTGGTAGAAGATCTCGGTCCCGTCCTGGGTGGTGATGTACGGCATCTCGTCAGCTCCTTCGTCGGTGCGCACCGGTGGGGTCACCGGGCGGGGTGGGTCAGGTGGTGCGACCGCGTCGCCCAGGACCTGTCGAGGTCGCCGAGGGCGGCGCGGAGAACCTCGACGACGTCGAGGGGGTGCGTGTGCATCACGAGGTGCGGGCCGTCGAGCTCGACGACGGCGCGCGCCCCGGCCCGTGCGTAGACGTGGCGCTGCAGGGCGGGGCTCACGACCTGGTCGTCGCGCGCGACGACACCCCAGGTCGGGGTCGTCCGCCAGGCGGCCCGGTCGCTGCGCTCGTCGAGGGCCTGCGCCGCGACGGGTCGCTGCGAGACGGCAAGGATCCGGGCGATCTCGAGCTGGAGACCGTCGGCGACGACGTCGGGGAACCGGTCGACGCTCACCGTGAGCGACGTCTGCGTGCCGTGCACGGAGCCGGCCCGCTCCTCGCGCACGAGGTGGTCTCCCAGGCCCGCGTCGTCGAACGTCCCCTCGAGCGAGGTGATGCTCTCGCCCACGTCGAGGGCGTGCCCCGCGACGTAGACCAGGCCGACGACGGCGGCGTGCGTCCCGGCGACCGTGGCCACCGCGCCGCCGTAGCAGTGCCCCACCAGCAGCACGGGCCCGCCGACCCCGTCGATGCACGAGCGGACGGTCGCGGCGTCGGCGGCGAGGCTGCGGTACTCAAGCGCGGGGACGACGACGCGCAACGCCTCGGCCAGGAGCAGCTCGACCACCGGTGCCCACCCGCCGGCGTCGACGAACGCGCCGGGGACGAGCACGATCGTGGGAGCGCTGGGGGCCATAGTCTTCTCCTCGGGCACCGCGGCCCGGCGCCGCGTTCGTAGCCATCCCATCGCGCGGCGAACCTGGGCACCAGGAACTTCGCAGGAGGAGTTCGGTCGCTGCCAGGCCTTCCTGCTGATCGGAGACGTCGTGACGGACACGAGCCTGGGAGCGCTCCTGCGAGCCCACCGCACCGCGCTGGACATGACCCTCGAGTCGCTCGCCGAACGCTCCGGCGTCAGCGACCGGGCGATCGGGGACATCGAGCGCGGCGCCAGCCGGGGCCCGCAGCGCCGGACCGTGGACCTGCTCGCGGACGCGCTCGGCGTCGGCGCCGACGAGCGCGCCGAGCTGCTGCGTCTGGCCCGTGAGGGCCGACGACGCGCGACCGCTCCCCCGTCGCCCGCGCTGCCGCTGCCCCGCGTCGTCACCGACTTCACGGGTCGCGCCGGCGAGCGGAACGCGGTCGCGGCGCTGCTGCGCGGCCCCGCCCCGCGCGCCGTGCTCCTGAGCGGCCCGCCCGGGTTCGGCAAGACGACCCTCGCCGTCCGGGTCGCCGACGACGTCCGCGGCGACTTCGACGAGGTCGCGTTCGTCGACCTGCGCGGGCTGGACGACGAGCCCGTGCACCGGGACGACGTCGCCCGGCGGCTCGTCGAGGCGCTGAGCCCGAGCCCCGTCCCACTGACCTCCCTCGACGCGCTCGAACGGCTCCGGCGGATCCTCGCCTCGCAGAAGGTCCTCGTGGTGCTCGACAACGCCGGTGCCGAGGAGCAGGTACGCGACGTCGTCAGCAGCGACGGGCCCGGGGCCGTGCTCGTGACGAGCCGACGCCGGCTCTCCGGGCTCGAGGGCGTGGACCGCGTCACGATCGACCGGATGACGACGCCCGACGCCGCCGCGCTCCTCGCCCGCCTCGTGGGAACCGCGGACGACGACGCGCTGGCCCGTGTCGTCGAGCTCTGCGGCGCGGTGCCCCTCGCGCTGCGCATCCTCGGGAACCGGCTCGGCACCCGACCGGGGACGACGATCGCGACGCTCACGGCCCGCCTCGCGGTCGAGGACCGGCGGCTCGACTCCCTCGCGGTCGGCGACCTCAGCGTGCGGGCCGCGTTCGGCTCGTCCTTCGAGCAGCTCGGCCCCGACGCGCAACGACTGCTTCGTCGCCTGTCCCTCGTCGCCGCCCCGACCGTCGGCCCCGGCCTCGCCGCCGCGCTGGCCCAGGAGGACCTCTGGCGTACCGAGGAGATCCTCGACGAGCTCGTCGAGCTCGGGCTCCTGCAGCACGTCGCGGGCGACCGGTACCAGCTCCACGACCTGCTCCGGCTGTACGCGTCGCACCGGATGCGGACGCAGGAAGGGCCAGAGGCACGCGCCCGGCTCGAGCACGACGCGGACCGTTGGCTCCTGAGCACGACCATGGCTGCCGGGCGCTGGTTCGAGCCCGACGGGGACGCGTCCGAGCGCGACCCGATGCTGCGGTCCACGACCGAGGCCATGGCCTGGTTGCGGCACGAGTCCGACAGCTGGCTCGCCGCGTTCCGGCGCGCCGCAGAACGCGGCGACCACCGAACCGTGGTCGACGTCGCCGACTCGCTGCACTGGTTCTCGGACCTGTGGTCCGTGTGGCGGGCCTGGCCCGAGATCTACCGCACCTCGGCCGACGCCGCGGCCGCCCTCGCGGACGACGTGCTCGTCGCGACGCACCAGGGATACCTGGCATGGGCGCGGATGGAGTGCCTCGACGACGCGGCGGGCGCGCGCGAGGCCTGCGACGTCGGCCTCGCGGCCGCCCGGCGCTGCGGCGACGCCCGCCAGGAGGGCTGGGCGCTGCTCTACCGCGCCTGGATCGGCAAGCGACGGCGCGAGTCGCTCGACGACTCCGTCGCGGACGGGCTCCGCGCGGCCGAGATCTTCCGCGCGGTCGGCGAACGCGAGGGACTCCCGCAGGCGCTCCTCCTCGTCGCGGACTGCCAGGCCCAGCTCGGCAGCCCGGACGCCGCGGTCGAGGTCGTGCGCTCCGTCATCGACGCGCTCGCCGACCCGCTGACCCGGCCACGCGCCGAGGTCGCCAGGTTCACCGAGGCGAACGCGCAGGTCTACCTCGCCAAGAACCTGCTCGCCACGGGCCGGTGGACCGAGGTCGAGGACGCTGCGACGCTCGCGGTCGACCTGACCGTCCCGCTCGGCGTACCCCGACTCACGGCCAACGCGTACCTGCTGCGCGGGCGGGCCCGAGCGCAGCTCGGTCGACACGTAGAAGGTGTCGCCGACCTCAGGGCGGCTCTCGGGCTGCGCGAGGAGATGGACGACGAGCCCGGGGCCCTCAACGTCCGCCAGGCGATCGACCGTGCCACCGCGGCGCTCGACGCCACATCACACTGAGACGACGGTCCGTCGGCCGCCACGGGCCTGCCCACGTGGGCCGCACGAACTCGCTGCCGGCGTCGTCCGCGTCGATCGCCATCGTTCAGGCAGGCGACGACGACTTCCGAGTCCACACCATGTTTGAGGACGCCAACAACCCGACCCAGGGGCTAGGTCTTCTCAATCGCTCGCTGCCTCGTCAGTGCCACGACCACGGCGACGACGAAAGCGACTCCACTGACGAGGAGCACGAGAAGCGCGGCCCCCTGCCACTGAGCACCGGCAGGGAGTTCTGCACCCGCGTCATCCGCATCGATCGCGACGCCCCATGCCCACCACAGATAGCCAGCTGAAACGCCGCCGGCGATCGCGGACGAGACCACGAGCCAGTGGCTGCTCACCGATGCGGAACCCGACCGCGCAAACACCGTGACCATCACGGCAAGAACGCCGATGAATGCGACGAACAGCAGCTGCCCGAGCAGAAGGCCCGCCACGCCGAGAATACTCACGAGCAACCAGGCGACCAGCGCCCTAGGAGCCCCTTGCTCCCCGGTGAACGTGCCTTGGACTGATCGCCCACGAAGTCGGACGCTCGCACGAACAGCGCTGCGTGCGACCTCACGCGAGTCGAGTCCTTCGCGTTCCGCATGCTGTGCGTTGAAGTACCACTCAGGCACGTAGCGATCCCTCGCCTGCGGCGGTGCAACCCGCTCCGCGCGGCGCAGAAGGCGTTCCACCTGTGCGGGGAGGCTCGTCGTTCCCTGGTTCATCGGCATCCATCCGTCGTCTTCTTGCGAGCCCACTCGTGGCCCGTCGCTGTCAGTTGGTACAGGCGTCGCGGCGGGCCGGGCCTGTCTCCGTCGAGGTCCCATCGGGACTCCACTAGACGCTCACGCTCCAGTCGTTCGAGCAAGGGGTAGACAGTGCCAGTCGGTCGGCCGGTCAGAACGGAGATTCGCAGCCCCCACAAGCCATCGGTTGACTCAAGCAACGCCTTGAGCACGTCGCACAATGCAGGTGTGCTCCGAAGGTAAGTGCCCATGCTCGAACTCTATATATCTCGCTCACGTTTCCCAACGCCGACCGCGCCGTGCGCAGTCCCGAACAACGCTGTTCTGGGTGAGCGCCTGATCGCCGCGTTCAACGACGCACCTGACGCGGCGCACGGCCCTGGCCGAACACGGCCTGATCGCCGCTCGGACCTCGACCTGGGTCGCCCCGGCGCGTGTGCGAGCGTGTTTGTCTTGGCCGTTGCCTCCCTCTGCCCCATCGCCGAGGGAGAACGTCCTGAGCGCGATGGCAATGCTGGCGAATGAGCGCACTTGTCGTGCGTCAGACCTCGTGCGGTGAGGTCACCGTCGCCGAGGCCGCCCGCCGGGCGAAGGTGTCCGAGCAGTCGGTCGGGAACTGGAAGCGGGCGTTCCTCGAGGCCGGCAATACGGGTCTGGCTGCTGGCGAGTCGGGCCCGTCGACCCGGCGCTGCGCGCTCCAGGGCACACCCCGGGCTAGGTTGTTCATCGTGACTGCACCGATGAACGGCTGGGCCGTGGACCCCTGCCTCGGCGCCCCGTTCGAGGCCCGCCCACTCGGCGACGCGACCCTCGTGCGCTCGACGGCGTCGCCCCCGGCGCCCCGCGGCGTCGTCCTGCACCTGCACGGCTACAACGACTACTTCTTCCAGGACCACCTGGCCCGCGCGGTCGAGGCGGCGGGGTTCGCGTTCTTCGCGGTCGACCTGCGACGCTGCGGCCGGTCGCTGCGCGAGGGCGACGTCCCGCACTACATGACCGACCTGCTCGACCAGGCGGGCGACCTGTCGCGCGCGGCCCGCGCGGTGCGCACCGCGCACCCGGGGCTGCCGCTCGTGCTGCACGCCCACTCGACGGGCGGCCTGCTCGCGGCGCTGTGGGCCCACGCGCACCGCAACCACGGCACGATCGACGCCCTGGTCCTCAACAGCCCGTTCCTCGACCTGCGCTCGTCGTGGCTCAACCGCACGGTCGGGACGCGGATCCTCGACGTCGTCGGCCCGTGGTCCCCGCTCGCCGTGGTCGGCAGCGGCCCCTCGGTCTACGCCACGCACCAGCTCGCGGCCAACGGCGGCCGCTGGGAGTTCGACACGCACCTCAAGCGGCCCGAGGGCGTGCCGATCCGGGCGGGCTGGCTGCGCGCCGTCCGACGCGGTCAGGCGCGCGTCGCGCGGGGACTCGAGATCGGCGTCCCCGTGCTCGTCGCGCACTCGGACAGCTCAGGGTCGGACGTCGAGACGAACCCGCACCTGGACGCGCAGGACACCGTGCTCGACGTCGCCCAGATCGCCCGGCTCGCACCCCGGCTCGGCGCCGACGTGAGCACCGCGGTGATCGACGGCGGCGTGCACGACCTCGTGCTGTCGGCCGACGGCCCGCGCGCCGCGTACCTCGACGGCACCGTCGCATGGCTCGACCGCGCGCTCGGCGGTCGCGCGTGAACGGGCCGACGCACCCCTACTTCCGGACGCCGGGCGGTGTGGTCGCGCTCGCGCACCGCGGGTTCTCCCGCGACGGCCTGGAGAACTCGATGGCCGCGTTCGCTGCGGCCGTCGAGCTCGGGTTCACGCACGTCGAGACCGACGCGCACGGGACGGCGGACGGCGTCGCGGTCGCGCTGCACGACGCCGCGCTGGACCGCACGACCGACGCGACCGGACTCGTCGCCGACCTCCCCTGGGCGCAGGTGCGCACCGCGCGCATCGGCGGCGTCGAGCCCGTCCCGCTGCTCGAGGACGTGCTCGGTACGTGGCCGCACGTGCGGGTCAACGTCGACGTCAAGGCGACCAGCGGGATCCGCCCGGTCGCCGACGCGATCGAGCGCACGCGCGCGCACGAGCGCGCGTGCGTGACGTCGTTCTCCCCGGCCCGCCGACGCGCGACGCTCGCGCTGCTGACCAGGCCCGTCGCGACGTCGTCCGGCACCTCGGAGGTCGCGGCGTTCCTGCTCGCCGCACGGGCCGGCGCCCCGCACGCCCCCTTCGGGGCCCTCGCGCGGCACGCGCTGCGCCGCGTGGACGCGCTGCAGGTGCCCGAACGTCACGGGCGGGTGCGGGTCGTGGACGCGCGGACCGTCGCCGCGGCGCACGCGGCCGGCCGCGCGGTGCACGTGTGGACCGTCAACGACCCGGCCGACATGCACCGGCTGCTCGACCTCGGGGTCGACGGGATCGTCACGGACCGCGCCGACCTGCTGCGCGACGTGCTCGTCGCGCGCGGCCGGTGGACCTGAGTCAGAGCGAGATCGGCGCCCGACCGGTCGGGGCGTCGGCGGCGATCTCCGCGTAGGCGGCCGCGAGCAGCGTCGGGTCCGGTCCCTCGAGACGCGTCGGCGCACCGACGCGGTCGAGCACCACGAACCGCAGCATGTCGCCGCGCGACTTCTTGTCGCGCCGCATCGCGCTCATGAGCTGCTCCCAGCGGTCCCCGCGGTACGTCACGGGCAGGCCGAGCGACGTGAGGATCTCCCGGTGCCGGTCGACCACCGCGTCGTCGAGCTTGCCCGCGAGCCGCGACAGCTCGGCCGCGAAGACCATCCCGACCGAGACCGCCGCGCCGTGCCGCCACGCGTAGCGCTCCGCGAGCTCGATCGCGTGCCCGAGGGTGTGCCCGTAGTTGAGGATCTCGCGCAGCCCGGCCTCCTTGAGGTCCTCCCCCACGACGCGCGCCTTGACCGCGACCGAGCGTTCGATCAGCTCCGCGAGCGCGTCCCACGTCTGCGGTGCGGCGTCGGCGCCCGCCCACTCGTGGAACGCGGGCGCGTGCTTCGTCACGAGGTCGAGGATCACGGGGTCGGCGATGAACCCGGTCTTGACGACCTCCGCCATGCCCGCGACGAGGTCCCAACGCGGCAGCGTCTCGAGCGCCGCGAGGTCGCACAGCACGCCCGCGGGCGGGTGGAACGCGCCCACCAGGTTCTTGCCCTCGGCGGTGTTGATCCCCGTCTTGCCGCCCACCGCGGCGTCGACCATCGCGAGCAGCGTCGTGGGCACGTGCACGACCTTGATGCCGCGCAGCCACGTCGCGGCCACGAACCCCGCGAGGTCCGTCGTCGCGCCGCCGCCGACCGCGACGATCGCGTCCGAGCGCGTGAAGTCGGCCTGCCCGAGCACGCCCCACAGGAAGCCCGCGACCTGCGCGGTCTTCGACTCCTCGGCGTCCGGCACCTCGGCCGCGAAGGCCGTGTAGCCGACGCTCTTGAGGTCCTCCTGGATCGCGTCGGCCGTCGCCGACAGCGACGCGGGGTGGATCACGAGCACGCGCCGCACGTCGCGGCCGAGCAGGCCCGGCAGCTCGCCGAGCAGGTGCCGGCCGATGACGACGTCGTACGGGGCCGCGCCCGCGACGGTGACCCGCACGGGGGCCGGGGTGTTCGTCGTCGTCTCGCTCACTGGTGCTCCGTCCGTCCGTGCTCGTGGGTGTCGTTCGTCTGCGCCTCGAGGCCGTGCGCGACCTGCTCGACGACCTGCGCGGGCGTGCACGCGTCGGTGAGCACCCGCAGCGTCGCGAGCCGCTCGTAGATCGGGCGCCGCGCCTGCATGAGGGCCTGCCACTGAGCGCGCGGGTTGCCGAGCAGCAGCGGCCGGGCCTGGTTGAACCCGACGCGCGGGCCCGCGTGCGCGAGCGTCACGTCGAGGAAGACCACGGCGCCGCCGTCGCGCGCGTAGGCCTCCAGGGCCGCCTGCGTGCTCTCGTCGAGCACCGCCCCGCCGCCGAGCGACAGCACGCCGTCGTGGTCCGCGAGCGCCGCGGCGACGGCGTCGCGCTCCATGGCCCGGAACGCGGGCTCGCCGTCGTCGACGAAGATCTCGGCGATGGGCTTGCCCGCCGTGGTCTCCACGTCGGTGTCGGTGTCGCGGTGCGCGAGGTCCCAATACCGGGCGAGGCCCTGGGCGACGGTCGTCTTGCCCGATCCGGGTGGGCCGACGAGGACGACGCGGGGGGCCGTACGTGCGTCCACGTCAGCGCTGCAGCTCGGGGATCGCGGCGAGGTAGGCCTCGGCGTTGCGCCGGACCTCGCCGACGGAGTCGCCGCCGAACTTCTCGACCGCGGCCTGCGCGATCACGAGGGCGACCATGGCCTCGGCGACGACGGCGGCAGGCGGCACGGCGCACACGTCGGAGCGCTGGTGCTGGGCCTTGGCCACGTCGCCCGAGGCGGTGTCGATGGTGCGCAGCGCACGCGGGACGGTCGAGATGGGCTTCATGGCGGCGCGCACGCGCAGCACCTCGCCGTTGGTCATGCCGCCCTCGACGCCGCCGGCGCGGTTGGACAGGCGGCGGATCGTGCCGTCCTCGCGGACCATCTCGTCGTGCGCCTGCGAGCCGCGGCGCCGGGCGGTGCGGAACCCGTCGCCGACCTCGACGCCCTTGATCGCCTGGATGCCCATGAGCTCGCCCGCGAGGCGTGCGTCGAGGCGGCGGTCGGCGTGCACGTAGGAGCCGAGGCCGGTGGGGACGCCGTAGGCGAGGACCTCGACGACGCCGCCGAGGGTGTCGCCGTCCTTGTGGCACTCGTCGATCTCGGCGACCATCGCCGCGGACGTCTCGGCGTGGAAGCAGCGCACGGGGTCGGCGTCGAGCGCGGCGACGTCGTCCGCGGTGGGCAGGTCGGCGTCCTCGGGCACCTCGACGGGGCCGATCGCCACGACGTGCGCGACGAGCCGGATCCCGAGGGCCTGCTCGAGGAACATCGCGGCGGCGGTCCCGAGCGCGACGCGCGTCGCGGTCTCGCGGGCCGAGGCCCGCTCGAGCACGGGGCGGGCGTCGTCGAACGCGTACTTGCGCATGCCGACGAGGTCGGCGTGGCCGGGGCGGGGGCGCGTCAGGGGCCGGTTGCGTGCGATCTCGCGGACGTCGCCCGTGCCGGCGTCGACCTGGAGCGCCTCGACGGGCACCGGGTCGGCCGACATGACGTCGACCCACTTGGGCCACTCGGTGTTGGCGATCTCGATCGCGAGCGGTCCGCCCTGGGTGAGCCCGTGGCGCAGGCCGCCGAGCACGCGCACCTCGTCCTTCTCGAACTTCATGCGTGCGCCGCGGCCGTAGCCGAGGCGGCGACGCGCGAGCGCGTCCTGGACGTCGGACGTCACGAGCTCGACGCCGGCGGGGAGACCCTCGAGGATCCCGACCAGCGACGGACCGTGCGACTCACCTGAGGTCAACCACCGAAGCATGGTCGTCATCCTCCCACGCCGGGCCCGGGCGGCGGTGCGCCGCCCGGAGTGCGGACGGGCGCGCGGCCGGCCCGCCGGCGCCCAGGACCGGCGGCCCTGTGGACGGCCGCGGACGCCGCCGGGTACGTCCCGCTACGGTCGCCGGGTGAGCGCCACCGCCGTCGTCCGCCGTACCCGCGCCCGTGCCCGCGCCGAGATCGCCCCGTACCGCGTCCCGGCGCTCACGCTCGGGGGTGTGCTCGCCCTGGCGTGCGGGCTGTGGTGCGCGGGCCAGGGCCGGTGGGCCGAGCTCCCCGCGCTCGTCACGGCGGCCGGCGCGCTGGGCGTGCTGGTGGTCGTCGACGCGCGCACGCACCGCCTGCCCGACGCGATCGTGCTGCCGGCGCTCGTGGCGACCGTGGTGCTGCTCGCGCTCGCGACGGTCGGGACCGCCCTGGTCATCGGCACGACGGTCGAGGGCACTGCGGTCGGGACGGGCACGGCGGTCGGGTCCGGCTCGGACCCGTGGCGCCCGTTCGTCCGCGCCCTGGCGGCCGGCGGGGTGCTGTTCTCGGCGTACCTGCTGCTCGCGCTCGCGGGGCCGCGCGGCGGGCTCGGGTTCGGTGACGTCAAGCTCGCCGCTCTGCTCGGCGTGGCGCTGGGCTGGCTCGGGTGGGGTCCGGTCGTGGTCGCGACGTTCGCGGCGTTCGCCGTCGGCGGCGTGTGGGCCGTGGCGCTGCTCGTGACCGGCCGCGCGACGCGCAGCAGCGCGATCCCGTTCGGCCCGTGCATGGTCGCCGGGGCGGTCCTCGGGGCCGCGTGCGCGGGCGTGCCGGTCGCCGCGCTCGTGTGACCCGTCAGCGGGCGGCGAGCGCCGTCTCGAGGGCGGTGTCCATCGCGGCGAGCGGCGCGGCGCGTCCCGTCATGAGGCGCACCTGCTCGGCCGCCTGGTGCAGCAGCATGCGTTCGCCGCCGACGACCGTCCCGCCGCACTCCTGCCAGGCCCGGCTCAGCGCCGTCGGCCGGGGGTCGTACACGACGTCGAGCAGGACGCCGAGGGCCAGCTCACGCCCCGCTGCGCGTGCCGCCAGAAGATCGTCCGCGAGCGGGTCCGCGGCGTGCTTGGGCATCGTGGAGACGACGACGTCGGCCGCCAGCATCCGTTCGAGCGCGTGGTCGAGCCGCTCGACCTGGGGCGCGGTGCCCATGCGGTGGGCCGCGGCGCGCAGCTCACCCGTGCGCGCGAGCGAGCGCACGAGCACGTGGGGCGCCGTGCAGCCGAGCTCGCCGAGCGCCGCGAGGGTCGACGCGGCGGTCGCCCCGGCCCCGAGCACCACGGCGGAGCCGACCTCGGGTCGCTCGGCGCCGGCCCCCGAGCGGCCCGGCCGCGCATCCGCGCCACGGTGCACCAAGCCTTCGCGCAGCGCGGCGACCAGCCCGTGCACGTCGGTGTTCGTGCCGACCTTCGTGCGGGCCGACGGCACGAGCGTGTTGACGGCACCGACGACCTGCGCGAGCGGGTCGACCGCGTCGAGCAACGGGATCACGGCCTGCTTGAGCGGCATCGTGAGGCTCAGCCCGGCCCACGAGTCGTCCATCGCGGCGACGAACGCGGGCAGCTCGTCCTCGGTCACGTCGATCGCGGTGTACGACCAGTCGTCGAGGCCGAGCGCCGCGTACGCGGCGCCGTGCAGCAGCGGCGAGAGCGAGTGCGCGACCGGGTGCCCGAGGACCGCGGCCCGCCGGGTCGGGGTGATGGGCATCAGCGGTTCTCGGCGAGCCACGCGTTGAGCTCGCGCTTGTACGCGCCGAACTCGTCGTAGTCGTCGGTGAACTTCGTCTCGCCGGTGTCGAGGTTCACGGTCACGTACCAGAGCCACGGCCCATCGGTCGGGTTGAGGGCGGCCGCGATGGCTTCCGCGCCGGGACTTCCGATCGGCGTCGGCGGCAGACCGGCGACCACGCGTGACGCGTACGGGAAGGACGTGTCGTTGAACTCGGACTTCGTGATCTGGTCAGCAGGCTTCTTGCGGCCGTACGAGTCGATCGCGTCGAGGCCCAGGGGTTCGCCGCGCTCGAGCCGGTTCTCGATGACGCGCGCGATCTTGCCGTACTGCTCCGGGTTCACGCCCTCGCGCTCGACGAGCGACGCCTTGGTGATGATCTCGTGGAACTCGGCCTCGGGGACGCCGACCTCCGCGAGCGCCGCCTTCGTCTGCTGGACCATCGGCGCGATCACCTCGGTCGCGGTGACGCCGGGCTCGAACGTGTAGGTCGCGGGGAACAGCCAGCCCTCGTACGACCCCTCGGCCTCGGCCGGGAGCCCCGTGGCCGCCGTGTCCTGCATGGCCGCGGCGAAGTCCTCCTGCGAGATCCCGGTGACCTTGACGGCGCGCGCCAGGACCTGGTCGACCGTGAAGCCCTCGGGCACGGCGATCGTCAGGTCGACGCGGTGCTCGTTGCCCGCGAGACGCGCGACCGCGTCCTTCGCCGACATCTCCGCGAGCATCTCGTGCGTGCCCGGCTGGATCTGCGCCGCCTGCGGGTTCGCGGTGAACGCCTCGACGAACGCCTCGCTGCTCGCGACCACGCCGGCGTCGACGAGCGTGGCGGCCATCGCGGAGCCCGTGGCGCCGCTCGCGATCTGCACCGCGACGGGGTCCCCGCCGGGGCCCGGGTAGTCGGCCGCGGCCGACGGGCGCAGCTCGTCGACGAGCCCCATGACCTTGTCCTTCGCGATCCAGCCGACGCCCGCGAGGAGCACCACGATCACGGTCATCGTCAGCAGGGTGCGGCGACGACGGCGCGCGCGGCGCCGCTTCGCGCGGCGCTCGCGCTGGGCCTGCGACCGCGACGGGGCCTGGACCGGCTCACGCTCGATCGTCGATGTGCCTGCGAACAGATCGCTCACGAGCGGGGTCCTCCTGCTGGTCGTCGCAACGTCGCGCGCCGGGGGCGCCGTCCACCGACCACGCTATCGCGCGGGCCGGCTACCACCGCACACCCGGGTGCGCGCGCCGAGGAGCGGGCGGACGACGGACAAGCGATTGCAGAATGATAACGGCTGGACGCGTGCGGGCCGACGGCCGACCGTCAGCCGTTCTCCTCGAGCCACTCGTCGAGCTGCGCCTCGGCGGCGTCCTGCCCCGCCTGCGTCGAGCTGAACACGGTCTCGCCGGTGTCGAGGTTCACGGTCAGCCAGAAGTAGTAATACGTGCCGTCGTCCGCGGGGTGCAGGACCGCGTCGATCGACGGCCGCCCGGGCGACGCGATGGGCCCGGGCGGGAACCCCGGGTGCTCGTACAGGTTGTACGGGTTGCTCGCGTCGTCGAGGTCCTTCTGCGTGAGCTCGGTCCCGGGCTTGCCCGCCCCGTACGCGACCGAGGCGTCGATGCGCAGGTAGTCCCCCGCGGCGAGTCGGTTGTCGATCGCGGCGGCCATCTTGGGCCGGTCCTCATCCCGCTTCGCCTCACGCTCGATGAGCGACGCCTCGATCAGGACGTCCTGGTAGTCGGCCTTCTTCGCGCCGGCGTCCGACAGAGCGAAGAGCGTCTGCTGGACCATCTGCTGCAGCGCCTGCGTCGCGGTCACGTCGGGCTCGAACGAGTAGGTCGTCGGGAACAGCCAGCCCTCGAAGTTGCCCTTGGCCTGCGCGGGCAGACCCGTCGCGTCCGGGTCCTTCATCGCGGCGTCGAAGGCGTCGCGCGGGATCCCGGTGACCTCGACGGCACGCTCGAGGATCTGCTCGACCGTGAAGCCCTCAGGGATCGTGAGCTTGATGTCGACCCTGTTCTGGTTGGCGACGAGCCGCGCGACCGCGTCCTTGGCCGACATCTTCGTCAGCATCTCGTGCGTGCCCGGCTGGATCTGTCCCGCCTGCGGGTTGTCCTGGAAGGCCGAGACGAACGCCTGGGTGCTGGCGACCACGTCGGCGTCGTGCAGCGCGGCCCCCATGTCCTCGCCCGTCGCGCCCGTCTCGATCGTGACCGAGACCGGGTCCTCGCCCGGGCCGGGATAGTCCGCGGCCGCACCTGGCCGCACGTCGTCCACGAGCCCGGCGAGCTGGTCCTTCGCGACCCACCCGACGCAGCCGAGGATCACCAGGATCAGCACGACCGCGAGCACCGTGCGCCGACGGCGCCGCGTGCGGCGGCGGCGAGAGCGACGCTCCTCCTGCCCCGCGGACCGCTGCGGGCCGACCGGGGCGGGCTCCGGGTCCTGGGCAGGACCCTGTGCGGGGAACAGGTCGCTCACGTGCGCATTCCTCCAGGGGTTCTCGTCGCCCCCGGACGCGCGGTCCGACGCGCGATCGGACGCGGTGGCGGGGGCCTTCTCGAGGGCCCACCGTACCGCCCGCGCGCGCCGCGGACTACGCCGCGTCCGGCCCCTGACCGTCGACCACGACGGCCTCGCCCGCGCGCACGCCGCGCCCGCGCTCGACGTCGAGCGCCGACTGCAGGATCACCACGGCGGCGGCCTGGTCGACCACGGCACGGTGCTTGCGCCCGGCCCGCCCCGAGGCGTGCAGGGCCTGGTGCGCCGTGACGGTCGACATGCGCTCGTCGACCATCCGCACCTCGACCGGCGCGACGAGCCCCGCGAGCCGCGCGGCGTACGCGCGCGCGTGCTCCGACGCGGCACCCTCGGCACCTGACAGGTGCCGCGGGAGCCCGACGTACACCACGCGCGCGAAGCGCTCGGCGACCTCGTCCACGATGCGCGCGACGTCCGCGGGAACGGGCGTGACGCCGCCGACGGCCTTCGGGGTGTCCCGCGCGAGCGTCTCGACCGGGGTCGCGACGAGGCCGTCCGGGTCGCTCGCGGCGAGCCCGACCCGGACGGCACCGACGTCGACCGCGAGGCGCGCGCCCCGCGGGAGCGGCTCGTGCGTCACGCGCCGACGGCCTCGCGCACGCCCGAGAGCGCCGCGGGCAGCGCCGCGACGTCCGTGCCGCCGCCCTGCGCCATGTCGTCCTTGCCGCCGCCCCCGCCGCCGAGGACGCCCGCGGCGCCCTTGGCGAGCGCAGCGGCCCGCAGGCCCGCCGCGCGTGCCGCCGCGTTGGTCACGACGACCACCTGCGGGCGGCCCTTGCTCACGCCGCCGATCGCGACGACGGCCGGCTCGGCCTCACCGAGGCGTGCGCGCACGTCGAGCGCGAGCACGCGCAGCTCGTCGCCCGCGACCTCGCCCGCGTCGTGCGTGACCACGCGCGTGCCGGCCACCGTCTCGGCCGTGGACGCGAGGCCCCCGGCGGCGGCGAGCAGCTGAGCCTGACGCAGCGTCGCGAGCTCCTTCTCGGCCTCCTTGAGGCGCGACACGAGCGAGCCGACGCGGTCGTGCAGCTCGTCGGCGCGCACGTTCAGCAGGCCGCTGAGCTGGCCCACGAGGGCGTGCTCCTTGGCCTGGAAGCCGTACGCGCCGTCACCGACGAGCGCGTCGACGCGGCGCACGCCCGAGCCGATCGACGACTCGCCGAGCAGCGAGACGCGACCGAGCTGACCGGTCTGACGCACGTGCGTGCCCGCGCAGAGCTCGCGCGACCAGTCGCCGCCGATCGAGACCACGCGGACCTCGTCGCCGTACTTCTCGCCGAACAGCGCCATCGCGCCGAGCGCACGGGCCTCGCCGATCGGCATGACCTGCTCGGTCACCTCGAGGTTCTCGGCGAGCTGCGTGTTGACGCGCTCCTCGATCTCCGACAGCGCACCCGCGGGCACCGCGCCCGTCGAACGGAAGTCGAACCGGATACGGCTCGGGGCGTTCTCCGACCCGGCCTGCGTGTGGTCGGCGCCCAGCGACTCCTGGAGCGCCTTGTGGATCATGTGCGTCGCCGAGTGCGCGCGGCTGATCGCCTTGCGGCGCGCGGTGTCGATCTGTGCCGTGCCCGGGTCGCCGAGCGCGACCGTGCCCTCGGTCAGCCGGCCGCGGTGCACCGACAGTCCCTTGACCGGGCGCTGCACGTCGTCGACCTCGATGGTCGCCCCACCGTCGAGCACGATCGTGCCGTGGTCGGCGAGCTGCCCGCCGGCCTCGGCGTAGAACGGGGTGCGGTCGAGCACGACCTCGACGTCGGCCGGTGCGGTCGCGGCGGGCGCGGGCACGCCGTCGACGATGAGGCCGGCGACCGTGACCTGCGCGGTCGACTCGCGGTATCCGAGGAACTCGACCGGTGCCGCGAGGCCGGACTGCACGCTCTCGTACGCCGCGACGTCCGCCCCGCCCTGCCGCTTGGCGAGCGCGTCGGCACGGGCGCGCGAGCGCTGCTCCTGCATGAGGGTGCGGAACGCCTTCTCGTCGACCTCGACGCCCTGCTCGGCGGCCATCTCGAGCGTCAGGTCGATCGGGAACCCGTAGGTGTCGTGCAGCGCGAACGCCTGCTCGCCGCCCAGGACCGTGCGACCCGACTCCTTGGCCTTGGCGACCGCGGCGTCGAGGATCGTCGTGCCCGACTCGAGCGTGCGCCGGAACGCCTCCTCCTCGGCGTACGCGATCGCCGAGATGCGCTCGAAGTCCGTCGCGAGCTCGGGGTACGAGGGCGACATCGCGTCGCGCGAGACCGGGAGCAGCGTGGGCATCGACACGCCCTCGACGCCGAGCAGGCGCATCGCGCGCACCGCACGGCGCAGCAGGCGGCGCAGCACGTAGCCTCGGCCCTCGTTCGAAGGGCGCACGCCGTCGCCGATGATCATCAGGGCCGAGCGCACGTGGTCGGCCACGACGCGGAACCGGACGTCGTCCTCGTGGTTCGCACCGTACGTGCGGCCCGAGAGCTTCTCGGCCGCCTCGATGACGGGGAAGACCTCGTCGATCTCGTACATGTTGTCCTTGCCCTGGAGCAGGAACGCGACCCGCTCGAGGCCCATGCCGGTGTCGATGTTCTTGCGCGCGAGCTCCCCGACGATCCGGAACTCCTCCTTGGAGCGCACCTCGTCGATCGAGTACTGCATGAACACGAGGTTCCAGATCTCGATGTAGCGGTCCTCGTCGGCGACCGGGCCGCCCTCGACGCCGTAGTCGGGGCCACGGTCGATGTAGATCTCCGAGCAGGGGCCGGCCGGTCCGGGCTGACCCGTCGACCAGTAGTTGTCCTTCTTGCCGCGCGACTGGATGCGCTCGTCGGGCAGGCCCGCGATCCGCTTCCACAGCTCGCGCGCCTCGTCGTCGTCCTCGTACACCGTGACCCACACGAGCTCGGGGTCGAACCCGTACCGGCCCTCGTCCTGCGAGCCGGTCACGAGGTCCCAGGCGTACGTGATCGCCTGCTCCTTGAAGTAGGCGCCGAACGAGAAGTTGCCGTTCATCTGGAAGAACGTGCCGTGCCGGGTGGTCTTGCCGACCTCCTCGATGTCGAGCGTGCGCACGCACTTCTGCACGCTCGTCGCGGTCGACCACGGCGGCGTCTGCTCCGCGGTCATGTACGGGATGAACGGCACCATGCCCGCGATCGTGAACAGCGTCGACGGGTCCGGGGAGATCAGGGACGACGACGGCACCACGGCGTGGCCGCGGGAGGCGAAGTAGTCGAGCCAGCGCTGACGGATCTCGGCGGTACGCATGATGTCCTTCGGGAGGTCGGGTGCCGGCGAGAGCTCGTCGGCGGTGGTGCGGGCGCGGGCTCGCGTCCGGTGCTGGGGTCCAGCCTAGTTGTCCTGCTCGCCGCCCCGCGCACGGGTGCCCGTCGAGCCGTCGCGTGGTGCGCCGGACGGCGGGGCGTGGCCTCATGCCGTCGGACGGCCGTGAGGTCCTGAGTGCGTGAGGTCAGAAGAACGAGTAGCCGAGGAGCTCCTCGTCGTCGGGCACGTCGTCCGCCGGTCCCTGCTCGCGTGCCCGACGGCGCGCGGCCCGGACCTCGTCGGGGTGCGGCTGGCCCTCGGCGAGCAGCGCCGCACGGAGCTCGACCTCGCGGGCGGCGCGAGCGCGGGAGAACTCGTCGCGGAAGACCCGCACGAACTCCAGGCCCCGCGCGCCGGCCGCGTCGACCGAGTCGGCGGCCCGCTCCACGAGGGCCTCGGGCGCGTACCGGGCGACGAGCCGACGCCCCTGCACGACGACGACCACGGTGAGGCCGACGCCCACGCCGACCCATACGAGCCGGCGCATCAGCGGGCGTCCTCGGCCGACGTCCGCCCCGTCGCGCGGGCGTACGCCTGGCGGACCCCGTAGCTGAACGCGGAGACCTTGATCAGCGGGCGCCCGAGCGTCGCGGCCCACAGGCTCGACAGCGCCGACACGTTGGCCCCGACCTGCGCGGCCGAGGTCGTGATCGTGTCGATGTTCTCGAGCTGCGCGTTGGTCGACGCGAGCGTCTGCGCGGCCTCGTCGAGGATCGGCAGCGTGTGCTCGGTCGCCTCCTTGAGGCTCGCGCTCGCCTCGTCGAACGTGCGCCCGAGCTTGACGAGCGGGAACGCCAGCCAGATCACCAGGACGAGGAACGCGACGGCTGCGACCAGCCCGGCGATCGCCCCCAGCAGGGCCGCGAGGTCACCCATGCCCCACGTCGAACCGTCCTGCGCCATGTGCCGCTCCTTCGTCGGTGATCGTCCGGCGAAACACTACCCGGACGCACGAACGCCCCGCGCGCGGCACGGCCGGAGCCGTACCGACGCGCGGGGCGTCCGAGGGGGTGTCAGCGGGCGTAGTACTCGACGACCAGCTGGACCTCGCACTGCACGGGGACCTCGGCGCGCTTGGGGCGACGCACGAGCACGGCGCTCAGCTTCTCGAGCTGCACGTCGATGTAGCCCGGGACGGCGGGGAGCACGTCGCGGTGCGCACCGGCGGCGGCGACCTGGAACGGCGTCGTGGCCTGGCTCTTGGGCTTGACCTGGAGGGTCTGACCCGGCTTGACCTTGAACGACGGGCGGTCGACGATCTTGCCGTCCACGAGGATGTGACGGTGCGTCACGGCCTGGCGGGCCTGCAGGATCGTGCGGGCGAAGCCGGCGCGCAGCACGAGCGCGTCCAGGCGCGTCTCGAGCGACTCGACCAGGGCCTCACCGGTCAGGCCGGAGTCCTTGCGGGCCTCCTCGTACGCACGGGCGAGCTGCTTCTCACGCAGCATGTACTGCGCGCGCAGACGCTGCTTCTCGCGCAGACGCACCGCGTAGTCCGACTCGGTGCGGCGACGGGCGCGGCCGTGCTCGCCCGGGGGGTAGGGGCGCTTCTCGAAGTGCTTGACGGCCTTGGGGGTCAGCGCGATGCCGAGTGCGCGGCTCAGGCGGACCTGGCGGCGCGAGCGGGTCACTGAAGACACAGTGGTACCTCTCCTGTCGTGTGGATCGATCACACCCGGGACAGCGGCGCTGCCGGGTGCGGGACCAGCCGTCGGACCGCCGTGGGGCGCGTGCTTCGCAGCACGTGCGCCGGGGTCGCGGGGCCGAGGTCCCAGGGAGCTGCCAGATGGCAACCGCACCAGTCTAACGCATCCGGGCCGGGCGCCCGCGCCCGCGCCCGGTCGTCCTGGTCACAGCTCGCGCCGGCCGTCATCGTGGGTTCGCCGAGGAGCCGCAGGTCACGCCTGGTCGAGGATCTCGCGCACCCGGGCGAGCCGCTCACCCACCGCACGCTCGAACCCGCGGTCGGACGGCGCGTAGTACCGCGCGCCCTGCAGCTCCTGCGGCAGGTAGCGCTGCGGCGCGACCGCGTGCGGCGCGTCGTGCGCGTACTGGTAGCCCTTGCCGTGGCCGATCGCGTCGGCCCCCGCGTAGTGCGCGTCGCGCAGGTGCATCGGCACCGGGCCGGCCTTGCCCGCGCGCACGTCCGCGAGCGCCGCGTCGATGCCGAGGTAGGCGGCGTTCGACTTGGGGGCGGTCGCGAGGTGGACGACGGCCTCGGCGAGGACGATGCGCGCCTCGGGCATGCCGATGAGCGCGACGGCCTGCGCGGCGGCGGTCGCGGTCTGCAGGGCGGAGGGGTCGGCGAGGCCGACGTCCTCGGCGGCCGAGATGATGATGCGGCGTGCGATGAACCGGGGGTCCTCCCCCGCGGCGATCATCCGGGCGAGGTAGTGCAGGGCGGCGTCGACGTCGGAGCCGCGCACGGACTTGATGAACGCGCTGATGACGTCGTAGTGCTGGTCGCCGTCCTTGTCGTAGCGCACGGCCGCGACGTCGATCGCGCGCTCGACCGTCGCGAGGTCGACGACGGCGTCGGCGCCCGCGCGCACGTCGTCGCTCGACAGTGCCGTCCCGGCGGCGGCCTCGAGGATGGTCAGGGCCTTGCGCGCGTCGCCGCCGGCGAGGCGCAGCAGGTGCTCCTCGGCGTCGGTCGCGAGCGTGACCTCGCCCGCGAGGCCGCGCTCGTCGGTGAGCGCCCGGTGCACGAGGGTCCGCACGTCGTCGGTCGTCAGGGGGCGCAGGGTCAGCAGGAGCGAGCGCGACAGCAGCGGGGAGATGACGGAGAAGCTCGGGTTCTCGGTGGTCGCGGCGACGAGCGTGACCCACCGGTTCTCGACGCTCGGCAGGAGGGCGTCCTGCTGGGACTTGGAGAACCGGTGCACCTCGTCGACGAACAGGACGGTCTCCTCGCCCCCGTGCGCGATGCGGCGGCGGGCGTCCTCGACGACGGCGCGCACGTCGCGCACGCCGGCCGTGACGGCGGACAGCTCCACGAAGCGCCGGCCCGAGGTCGCGGCGACGACGTAGGCGAGCGTCGTCTTGCCCGTGCCGGGCGGGCCCCACAGGATCACCGACCCGGGGGCGGCGCGGCGGGCGGCGTCGTCCGCGGGCTCGACGAGGCGGCGCAGGGGCGAGCCCGGGGCGAGGAGGTGGTCCTGGCCGGCGACCTCGTCGATCGTCGCGGGGCGCATGCGTACCGCGAGGGGCGCGCCGGGGGCGGGCCGGGGTGCGCCGTGCGCGTCGGCGGTCGCGCTGTCGAACAAGTCCATCGTCCGAGGGTACGGAACGCCCCTGACGGTCGGCGCGCGTCGGGCGAGCGCCCGCGGACGCGTCCGGCCTGGGGACCGACCTGACACGGCGTGCGCGAAGGTGCCATGCTGGCGCCCGTGTTCGAGAGCATCGGGAGGCGCGTCGCGGCGCGCCCCAAGACGACGGTCCTCGTGTGGTTGCTCGTCGCCGCGCTGGGTTTCACGCTCGCGCTGGTCGGGTTCGGGGGGCAGAGCCTGTTCGACCGGCTGACGTCGGGCGAGCCCGCGGTGCCGGGGTCGGACAGCCAGAAGGCGTCCGAGGCGATCGTGACGGCGTCGGACGAGGGCCAGTCGGTGCGCCTGCTCGTGCGCGGCGTCGACCCGACCGACCCGGCCGTCGCCGAGGTCATGACCGAGGTCAACGCCGACCTCGCGAAGATCGACGGCGTCGCGCCCGAGGGTGGCGTGATCGACGCGTTCGCGCTTGCCGGCGGTGTGGAGGCCCCGGCGGCGAAGAACCTGCTCGCGGCGGACGGGGACGGCTTCTTCGTCGAGGTCAACCTCGAGGCGGACCTCGCGGCGGACGACGAGGCGCAGGCCCGGGACGACGTCGAGGCGCGCCTCGGGACGGTCGACGACGACCTGGCCGAGGTCGCGCCGGGCGCGACGGGCATCGTCGGGTCGAACGAGCTGATCGTCGAGGAGATCACGGGGCAGGTCGAGGAGGACCTCAAGACCGGCGAGGCGTACGCGCTGCCGTTCGCGCTCGTGATCATGGTGTTCGTGTTCGGTGGGTTCCTCGCCGCGTCGATGCCCGTGGTCGGGGCGCTCGCGTCGATCGGCGCAGGGCTCGGCGTGCTGTACGGGCTCTCGTACCGGCTCGAGATCGACGCGTCGGTCGTCAACGTCGTCTCGCTGCTGGGGCTCGGGCTGTCGATCGACTACGGGCTGCTGATCGTGTCCCGCTTCCGCGAGGAGCTCCACAAGGCGCTCGCCCAGGACGACGGGGCGACGCTACGACGGCGCCGCGGCGACGGCGTCGTGCAGGCGGCGCTCGCCCGGACGATGGCGACCGCGGGCCGCACGGTCGCGTTCTCGGCGCTCGTGGTCGCGATCTCGATCGCGGGCCTGATGGTGTTCACGCCGGACATCCTGCGTGCCATCGGTGCTGCGGGGCTCGCGGTGATCCTCATCGCCGTCGCGACGGCGCTCACGCTCGTCCCGGCCCTGCTGGTGCTCTCGCGGCGGCGCCTCGCGCGGCCCGGCGTGCTGGGCCGCGTCCCGGGCCTGCGCGCCGTCGTGCGCCGCACCGCCGACGTCGTCTCCGACGAGGGCATGTTCTCCCGCCTCACGGCCCGCGTGCAGAAGCACCCCTGGTGGGTCGCGCTCGGCAGCGTCGTGGTCCTCGTCGTGCTCGCGCTGCCCCTGCTGGGCCTGCAGATGCGCAACTCCGGCATCGAGCTGCTCCCGGTCGACGCGACGCAGCGCGTGTTCGTCGACGAGCTGGCGGACCAGTACCCGGCGAGCGAGACCGCCGACCTGTTCGTCGTGACCGACGGCACGCTCGAGGCCACCGACGCGTGGGGGCAGGACGTCGCGGCCCTCGAGGGGGTCGAGGCCGTCGGGTCGGCCGTCCCCGCGGGCGAGTACGCGGTGCTCGAGGTCTACCTGACCACCGACGACGCGGGCGGCCCGGAGGCGGTCGAGGCGGTGCGGGACGTGCGCGCGCTCGACGCGCCGTTCGACGCGTGGGTCGGCGGCCAGGCGGCCGGGCAGGTCGACTTCGTCGACGCGCTCGGCGACCGCATGTGGTGGGCCGTGGGGATCGTCGTCGCGGCGACGCTCGTGCTGCTGTTCCTCATGACCGGGTCGGTGCTGATCCCCGTCAAGGCACTCCTGACGAACGCTCTCTCGCTCGCCGCGAGTCTCGGCGTGCTGACCTTCGTGTTCCAGGACGGCCACGGCGCCGGCCTGCTCGACTTCACCCCCACGGGCGGGATCGAGACCTACGTCGTCGCGCTCGTGGTGGCGTTCGCGTTCGGTCTGGCGATGGACTACGAGGTGTTCCTGCTCGCGCGCGTCAAGGAGCTCTTCGACGCCGGGCACAGCAACGACGAGGCGGTCCGGCTGGGTCTGCAGCGTTCGGGGCGCATCATCACCTCGGCCGCGCTGATCATCGTCGTGGTGTTCCTCGGGTTCGTGCTCGGCGACCTCCTGGTGATCAAGGAGGTCGGGTTCGCGCTCGCCGTCGCGGTCGCGCTCGACGCGACGATCGTGCGCATGCTGCTCGTGCCGGCGACCATGACGATCCTCGGCCGCGCGAACTGGTGGGCCCCGCGCCCGCTGCGCTGGGTGCACCGCAAGCTCGCGATCACGCACTGACGGTCAGCGCCGGCACCACCAGCACCAGCACCACCCGCTCCAGCGCCGGAACGAGCGTGCACGTCCGCCGTCAGGTGGCCGTGCGCCACCCGGCGAACCGCTGCCCGACGACGAAGCCCGCCCCCTCGTACAGCGCGCGCCCGGCCACGTTGTCGGCGTACATGCCGAGCACGACGTCCTCGGCATGCCGCAGGCCCTCGCGCACCGCCGCGGCGAGGGTCGCGGTGGCCGCACCGCGTCCGCGCACGGCCGGGTCGGTGCCGATCCCGCCGAGCTCCCAGCCCGCGGGGCGCACGCGGGCGCCGACGACGCAGCGCACCGTCCCGCCGTCGTCGCACCACCCCCACCACCGGGTGCCGTCGGTCGTCGGGGCGAGCTCGGCGCGGGGGTTGCCCACCGCCTGCGCCGCCGAGGCCGCCGCGAGGTCGCGCGCACCGCGCAGCTCGCGGACCGTGCCCCCGGCCCCGGCTCCCCGGGGCGGCCGGGGATCGATGCTCGTCCAGAACCAGTCCCAGTCCGACGTCGCGGCACGCCGCAGCAGCGCGGGCGCGCCCGGAGTCGTGAGCGCCGGCGTCCCGCGCGGTACGCACCCGCCGCCGAGCACCAGGGGCGCCGCGCCGTCCGTGAGGATCCCGCCGCGGGTGCTCTCGCGGGCAAGGAGGGCGTGCGCGGCGTCCGGGTCCCCGAGCGCCCACAGGTACGGCGCGGCTCCGGGCACCCCGCGGTCGTCCGCCGCGACGAGCAGGACCGCCGCGGCCGGCGAGGAGGCGGCCGCGACCACCTGTCGCGCGGGCGCCTCGACGCGCACCCACGGGTGCGCGCGCCAGCGCGGCGCGAGCCCGTCGAGCGGGCCCGCGCCGCGGGTCGTGCGGGACGCCGTGCCGGGCGTCGCGCCCGGGGTCACGCCCGGTGAGGGGACGCCGCTCAGGCGGGGTCCCCGCCCAGCACGGCCTGCTCGGCGGGCGTCGTCTGCGCGGGGACGTCCGCCGCGGGCTTGGCGTCGACGCCCGCCTCCTTGCGCTGCTCCGGCGTGATCGGGGCGGGCGCCTGCGTCAACGGGTCGAACCCGCCGCCCGACTTCGGGAACGCGATGACGTCGCGGATCGACTCCGACTTCGTCAGCAGCGCCACGATCCGGTCCCAGCCGAACGCGATCCCGCCGTGCGGCGGCGCGCCGAACGCGAACGCGTCGAGCAGGAACCCGAACTTCTCCTGGGCCTCCTGCGCGCCGATGCCCATGACCTCGAACACGCGCTCCTGCACGTCGCGGCGGTGGATACGGATCGACCCGCCACCGATCTCGTTGCCGTTGCACACGATGTCGTAGGCGTACGCGAGCGCCTCGCCCGGGTTCTGCTCGAACGTGTCGATCCACTCGGGCGTGGGCGACGTGAACGCGTGGTGCACCGCGGTCCAGGCCGAGTTGCCGAGCGCGACGTCGCCCTCGTCGGCCGCCGCGCCCGTGGGCTTGAACAGCGGCGCGTCGACGACCCACACGAACGCCCAGGCGTCCTCGTCGATCTGGCCGGTGCGCTTGGCGATCTCGACGCGCGCGGCGCCGAGCAGCGCGCGCGAGTCGTCGACGCCGCCTGCGGCGAAGAACACGCAGTCGCCCGGCTGGGCGCCCGTCGCGGCCGCGAGGCCCTCGCGCTCGGCGTCCGAGAGGTTCTTGGCGACGGGGCCGGCGAGCGTGCCGTCCTCGCCGAACGTCACGTACGCGAGGCCGCGGGCGCCGCGCTGCTTGGCCCACTCCTGCCAGGCGTCGAACTGGCGGCGCGGCTGGTCGGCGCCGCCCGCCATGACGACGGCACCGACGTAGGGGGCCTGGAAGACGCGGAACGGCGTGCTCGCGAAGTACTCGGTGAGCTCGACGATCGGGTTGCCGAACCGCAGGTCGGGCTTGTCCGAGCCGTACAGCCGCATCGCGTCGGCGAACGTCATGCGCGGGATCGGCGTGGGGATCGTGACACCGATCAGGTCCCACAGCGCGACGAGGATCTTCTCGCCGAGGGCGATCACGTCGTCCTGCTCGACGAAGCTCATCTCGACGTCGAGCTGCGTGAACTCGGGCTGACGGTCCGCACGGAAGTCCTCGTCGCGGTAGCAGCGCGCGATCTGGTAGTAGCGCTCCATGCCGGAGACCATGAGCAGCTGCTTGAACAGCTGCGGGGACTGCGGCAGCGCGTACCAGGAGCCGGGCGCGAGACGCGCGGGCACCAGGAAGTCGCGCGCACCCTCGGGCGTCGAGCGCGTGAGGGTCGGCGTCTCGATCTCGACGAAGTCCTCGGCGTCGAGCACGGCGCGCGCGGCCTGGCTGACCTTGGAACGCAGCCGGATCGCGCGGGCGGGCGCCGGACGGCGCAGGTCGAGGTAGCGGTGCTTGAGACGCGCCTCCTCGCCGATGGTCTCGTTGCCGTCGAGGGCCGTGGAGACCTGGAACGGCAGCGGCGCGGACTCGTTGAGCACCACGACCTCGCTCACGACGAGCTCGACCTCGCCCGTGGGCAGGTTCGGGTTGGCGTTGCCCTCGGGGCGCTGCGAGACCTCGCCCGTGACCTGCAGGACGAACTCGCTGCGCAGCGGCCCGGCGACGGCCTCGTCGCGGATGACGACCTGGGCGATGCCCGAGGCGTCCCGCAGGTCGATGAACGCCACTCCCCCGTGATCACGACGGCGATCGACCCAACCGGTGAGGGTGACGGTCTGGCCGATGTTCTCGGCCCGCAGCGAGCCGGCGGTGTGGGTGCGCAGCACAGGGGGTCCTTCCGGGTTCGTGGTGTGCGTCCGTCCCGAGCGTTCGGGCCGCGGACGACGTGCGCCCGGCGGGGGCGCACCCGCACGAGTCTAGTCTGTGGTGAAGCCCGCCATCCCGCGGTCCGCGCACGGCCGGGGACGGCGCACCCTCGACCCCGGAGGTTCCCGTGCCCCGTCAGATCGCCACGAGCTCGCGCGTCGACCGCGCGGCTCTCCTCGAGCACGTCCGCACCCGCCACGACGCGATCCTGCTCACGCACCGCGCGGACGGGAGCCCGCAGATGAGCCCCGTCACGTGCGGCGTCGACGCCGCCGGTCGCGTCGTCGTCTCGACGTACCCGGAGCGCGCGAAGGCCGTGAACCTGCGACGTGACTCACGCGCGTCCGTGCTGTTCCTCGGCGAGACGTTCGGCGGTGCGTGGGTCCAGGTCGACGGCACCGCGGAGGTCCTCGACCTGCCGGAGTCCGTCGAGCCGCTCGTCGAGTACTTCCGGTCGATCTCGGGCGAGCACCCCGACTGGGACGAGTACCGGCAGGCCATGGTCGACCAGGGCAAGTCCCTGGTCCGCGTCACGATCGAGCGCTGGGGTCCGATCGCGACGGGCGGGTTCCCCGCGCGCCTCGCCGAGGGCTGAGGCCCTCTCAGTCGGCGCGGCCGCGTCGTGCGACCAGCACAGCGACGAGCGAGCACACGGCCGCGACCGTGAGCACGTGCCTGCCGTCGGACGACGCCTGCGGCCCGCCCCCCGCGAGGATCAGCACGCCCATGACCACCGCCATGAGCGCCACGATGCGCAGCGCCCAGACCAGAGCACCCGCCCTGCGACGCCGGGACTCGACCCGCGCACGCGTCGCGGCGAGCCCCGGGCCGCGCGGCGCGGGCACCTGCTCGGGGTCCCGCGCGGGCCGGTGCACGTGCAGATGCTCGGGCACGACGCCGTCCACGCGGCGTGCCACGACGTCGGCGGTGAGGCCCTCGAAGACCGTCGGTTCGACGTCGACCGTGGTGCCGTCGGTGCCGACGACCACGCGCCCGCCGTCCCCGAGGACGACGAGCGCCGCGACGTCTTCGAGCAGCACGGTGCGGTGAGCGCCCGCGTGCTGCACGGTGAACCCCGCACGTTCGAGCAGGAGCTCGACCCCTGGCTCGTCGACGTGCGCGAACGGGTAGCCGCGCACCGGGGTCGACGCCGTGGGTCGAGCCTCGGCGAAGCCGGCCCAGTCCAGCGGACCACCGGGCACCTGCGCGAGCGCGCTCGGCCACACCTGGCCCGCCGCCTCGACGACCTCCTCGAGCGTCACCGACAGGATCTGCGAGCGACGGCGGGCGGCGTCCGCGACGTCCTCGCCCAGGAGGAGGTCGCACGCCGCGGTGGGCAGGATCGCGGCGTCGACGTCCGGGGCGTCGAGCTCGCGCAGCACTGCGGACCGGGCGCCCTCGAGCTCCTCGGCGCCGATGCGCCCGGCGCGCAAGGCCGCGAGCACGTCGACGACGGCCCCGACGACGGCGTCCTGGTGCGCGGGCAGGGAGTCGGCGTAGAGCGCGAGCAGCGCGTGCTCGCGGTCGAGCGGCACGAGCCCCGCCTCCACCACGTACGAGTACCCGGCGCTGCGGCGCAGGTCGCGCTGCAACCTCGCACGGACGACGGACATCAGCAGGCTCGCCGCCGGACCGCGGTCGACCACGGCCGTGACCCGGACCTCGCCCTGGGCGCCCTGCTCGAACGCGGGCGTCGACGCGAGCACGGGCCGCGCCGTGGGTGCAGGCATCCGTTCGCCGGAGGGGAGGTCGAGCACGAGCCCCTCCGGGACGTCGGTCGTGGTGAGGAACACCACCGCGTTCTCGCGCGTGAACCACCGGTGGGTCCACGACGCGAGCTCGTCGGGGCCGATCCGGTCCAGGCCGAGCTCGCCGTACCCGGCGAGCCCGTGCGCACGCGCCCCGAACCGGGTGGCGAGCGCCGCACCCGCAGCACGCGAGCCGCGGTGCGCCGACTCGGTCGCGAGCACGTTCTTCTCGGTCGCGAGGCGCTCGGTCGGCAGGTCCCGCAGGGACGCGCACAGTCCGGTCAGGAACGCGGCCGCCTCCGCGGGGCTCCCGGTCACGTGGAACGTCGTGGTCGTCATCGTCGTCGTGCCGTTGTGGTGAGCCTCGACCTCGCCGAGCCCGTGCAGTGCGAGGTGCTCGACCAGGTGCGTGATCCCGGACGTCGCGAGCGACTCGTCCGCCATGCCGACGCGGAAGGTGATGCCCGCGGTGACGGGGCCCTCACGCGGGACGAGCACGGCCGGGACACCGTCGACGTGCGTGAACGTGTACGCGAGACCGTCGAGCGCCTCCCGCGCCGTCGGGGCGCTCATCGGGCCACCTCGACGGTCTCGAGGGCGCGGCGCCGCATCTCGACGAACACCTCGTGCGGTCGGTCGACGTAGCCCCAGGGCGACTCGGGCCAGACGATCGGCAGGGCAGCGAAGTGCGGCGCGGCCTCGTCGTGCAGCCCGCCGAACGAGAGCGCGAACGCCAGGTCCGCGTGCGCCTGGAGGCGTGCGAGGTCCGGCGAGCCGTCAGGGAGCAGCACCTGTCGGGACGCGGCCAGCACCTCCGCGCGCACCTCGGGGGTTCCGAGGTGCTCCTCGATGCTCGTCCCGTGGTCGAGCGCGATCTCGACGTGCGCTCGCGCCGGCAGCGCGGCGGCGGCCGCACCGGGCGGCGCGGCCCGGCCCCGGTCACGCGCGAACGAGAGCGTCGCCTCGGCGGAGCCGCCCCAGCGCGGCGCGAGCTGGACCAGGTGGCCCAGCTGAGGACGGTAGGCGTGCGGGGCGTACGCGGCGAGCCGGTCGTAGCGTCGGCGGGACTCGGAGGCACCGAGCTCGAGGCCGCGAGCGGTCGCGAGCCGCGCGTGCCACGCCGGGACGAAGTCGGGGTGCTCCGCACAGGTCTTGATGAGTACCTGCTCGGCACGCACCAGCCCGACGCGAAAGTGCTCGAACTGCTCGCGCGAGACGTCCCGCGCGCGGGCGTGGGTGCGGTGCCGCCACGCGACGACCGTGCGCCGGCTCCCGAGCATCGCGCCGACCCAGGGGTCGTCGACCCGCCCGTCCGCGTGCGCGTCCTCGAGCGCGGACTCGAGCTCGTCGACCTCGGCGGCCAGGCCGAGCACGAACAGCGCGTCGTCGACCTCAGGGGCCCCGATCAGGTGAGCCCGGACCGTGCCCCAGTCTCCCGCTCGGGCAGCCGCCAGCACGCCGAGGAGGTCCTCGCGCACCGCCCAGAGCCCGTCCTGCCGTTGCTGCTGCTCACGTGCACGCTCGTGTCGCGCCATCGGGCTCCCCGTCCCCGGTGCGACGGGTCGATCCCCGTCGCGATCGCTGCGCAGAGTACACAACCGGGGTCGTCGCGGGCGTCGCGAGTCCGGTCCGCGGCGGGCGTTCAGCCTGCCGACGGCACCACCCGGGGCCACAGGTCCTCGGCGGGCGGCGCCCAGGTCGCGGCGTCCGCGTCGACCTGCTCGCCCGAGCGGATGTCCTTGACCTGGTCGGGGCCGCGCTCGCCCGCGACGGCGGTCCCGGCCGCGACGTCGTCCGCGCCCGGCTCCTGGCCGGGGAACCACACGAACGGGATGCCGCGGCGGTCCGCGTACCGGATCTGCTTGCCGAACTTCGCGGCGCTCGGTGCCACGTCGCACGGGATGCCGCGCGCCCGCAGGGCGGCGGCGACCGCGTCCGAGTCGGCGCGCGTCGCCTCGTCCGTGACGGCCACGAGGACCGCGGCGGGCACGCCGCGGGTCGCGCGTACGAGGTCCGCGCCGAGCAGGCGCGAGACGAGGCGCGAGACGCCGATCGACAGCCCGACGCCCGGGTAGGTGGTCCTGCCGTCCGAGGCGAGGGTGTCGTAGCGACCGCCCGAGCAGATCGAGCCGAGCTGCTCGTGACCCACGAGGACGGTCTCGTAGACCGAACCCGTGTAGTAGTCGAGACCGCGGGCGATCTTGAGGTCGGCGACCACGACGCCCGGCGCGCGCACGCTCGCGGCGTCGACGAGCGCCCCGAGCTCGGCCAGGCCCTGCTCGAGGAGCTCGGACTCGACGCCGTGCGAGGCCGCGAGCGCCCGCACCCGGTCGACGACGCTCGTGTCGGAGCCGTTGATCGCGGCGAGGTCCAGGCAGGCCTGCGCCTGCGCGTCGCTCGCGCCGACCTCGGCGACGAGCGCCTCGCCGACCTTCGCGGCGCCGACCTTGTCGAGCTTGTCGATGGTGCGCAGCACGCCGTCGACGTCGTCGAGGCCGAGCCCGCGGTAGAACCCCTCGGCGACGCGTCGGTTGTTGACGAGCACACGCACCTCGGGCAGGCCGATCGCGCGCAGCTCACCGAGCGCGGCGGCCATGACGAGCGGGAGCTCGACCTCGAAGTGGTACGGGAGTCCTCCCGCGCCGACGACGTCGATGTCGGCCTGCGCGAACTCGCGGAACCGGCCGTCCTGGGGGCGCTCGCCGCGCCAGACCTTCTGGATCTGGTAGCGCTTGAACGGGAACGCGAGCTTGCCGGCGTTCTCGAGCACGTAGCGCGCGAACGGCACGGTCAGGTCGAAGTGCAGCCCGAGCTGCTTGTCGGCGTCGCGTGCGGGGGCACCGTCGTCCGCGACCTCCTGCAGGCGCGAGAGCACGTAGACCTCCTTGGAGGTCTCCCCCTTGCGCAGGAGCTGGTCGAGCGGCTCGACGGCGCGGGTCTCGATCCCGGCGAACCCGTGCAGCTCGAAGGTGCGGCGCAGCGTGTCGAGGACGTGCTGCTCGACGACGCGGCCGTCGGGGAGCCACTCGGGGAATCCGGACAGGGGTGTGGGGCGGGCCATGGGGTGCATCTTCCCAGAACGGGCGCGGTGCGCCCAACCGGGCTCACCGCAGGTACGGGTTGGTGCGTCGCTCGTGCGCGAGCGTGCTCGTGGGACCGTGCCCGGGCAGGACGGCGCGGGCGCCGTCGATCTCGGCGCCCGGGGTTCCGCCGTGGCCGAGGACGTCGCGCAGCGTGCGCTGCATGAGCGCGGGGTCACCCCCGGGCAGGTCGGTACGGCCGATCGTCCCGGCGAACAGCACGTCGCCCGTGAGCGCGACGTCCACCCGCGCTCCCCCGACGCGCGCTCCCCCGACGCGCGACGCGTCGACGTCGTCGAGCAGGTAGAGCGTCGAGCCCTGCGTGTGCCCGGGCGCGTGGACGGCCCGGACCGCGAGCGCCCGCGGGCCGGTCCGGTCGGCCGCCGTGAACCCGGGGTCGAGGTCGAGGCCGAGGTCGAGGTCGAGGTCGAGCGGCTCGTCCCGCCACGCGCCGCGGTGCGCAGTGCCGGGCCGGGTCGCGCCGGTGCGCGAGGTGCCGGAGCGCGACGTGCCGAACGTCCGTACGTCGTGCGGCGCGCGGTAGTCGGCGGGGTCGAGACCCGCGGCCGCGAGCGCCGCGACGAGCGTGCCCGAGGCGCCCGGCCGGTCGATCGTGCCGAACGGGTCGTCGAGCCGGTAGGCGTCGTCGGCGTGCAGCCGCACCGGGACGCCGTAGTACGCGCTGAGCCCGGCGGCGTCGGCCACGTGGTCGAGGTGTCCGTGGGTCGCGAGCACGGCGACCGGCTCCCAGCCGTGGCGGGACACGACGTCGCGCACGCGCTCGCTCACCCGGGCGCCCGGGTCGACGACGACGCAGGGCCCACCCGCGCGGAGCCCGACGATCCAGCAGGAGGCGCCGAACACGGGCGAGACGACCTGCTCGAGCACGAGCGTCGCACCCGGGTCGACGGGCGGGCGGGACGGGGTGCGATCCATGCGCCGAGCCTACCGACGACGCACGGCCCCGCTTGCGCGGTCCTGGCGCGGTTCCGCGCCTAGACTGTGCGACGACCGGCGCGGCCGG
Organism: Sediminihabitans luteus; assembly: GCF_002797595.1. Taxonomy (GTDB): domain Bacteria; phylum Actinomycetota; class Actinomycetes; order Actinomycetales; family Cellulomonadaceae; genus Paraoerskovia; species Paraoerskovia lutea. Next base: position 495,820 of record NZ_PGFE01000002.1, on the reverse strand, counting down.
GCCCCGTCGCGCGCCCGCGGCCGGACCTCGCGACCGGGGACGGCGGGCACCGCCGCACGGACGACGACGGACGAGGAGCGGGTGTGACGAGCAAGGCCCAGCGGGAGCGTGAGCAGGCGCGCAAGCGCCAGCTCAAGTGGGAGCAGCGGCAGTCGGCACGCACCGCGCGCAGGCGCCGCGCCTGGTCGGTCGGCGGCGCGGTCGCCGGGCTCGTCGTGATCGGTGGCCTCGTGGTGTGGGCGGTGCAGGACGACGAGCCGGAGCCCTCGGCCGCGACGACGCCCCCGGCGTCCGCCACCACGCAGCCGGACGACGCGGCGCAGTCCGCGACGCCGCTGCCGTCCCGCCCCGCGCCCGCCGCGGGCGAGTACACGCTGCCCGACCCGTCCGTGGCCGAGGGCCGCGAGTGGACCGGCACGATCTCCACCAGTGCGGGCGACGTCGGCGTCTCGCTCGACGGTGCGGCTGCCCCGAAGGCCGTCGCGAGCTTCGTGACGCTCGCCCAGGACGGGTACTTCGACGGCACGGGCTGCCACCGGCTGACGACGTCCGGCATCTACGTGCTCCAGTGCGGCGACCCGACCGCCACGGGAACCGGCGGGCCGGGCTACACGTTCGGACCCATCGAGAACGCGCCCGCGGACGGCGTGTACCCGACGGGCACGATCGCCATGGCGCGCGCGAGCGCGCCGGACTCCATGGGGAGCCAGTTCTTCCTCGTCTACGAGGACACCCAGTTGCCCACGGACGGCGGCGGGTACACAGTGTTCGGCACGATCACCTCTGGCCTGGAGAACATCCAGGCTGTCGCTGACGCAGGGACGGTGAACGGCTCCGGCGACGGGGTCCCGCTGATCCCGGTCACCATCGAAGGAGTAGAAGTCCAGTGAGCGAGAGCCCCGAGAACTCGACGCCCGAGCCCGCCGTGCAGGCGCCGCAGGAGGCGACCGAGACGGTCGACGCCCCGGCCGCCGCCGAGGGTCTGGCGCCCGAGGCCGACGCCACGGACGCCGCCAGCACCGACGCCGCCAGCACGTCCGACGACACGTCGGCCGACGAGGCCGTGACGGCGGAGCCCGCCGCGGAGGCACCCTCGGCCGAGGAGGCCCCGGCCGAGGAGACCCCGGCCGCAGAGCCTGCCGCCGAGGAGACCCCGGCGAAGGCTGCCGAGGAGAAGCCGGCCACGCCGAGCCCGGCGCCGAGCCGCCCGACGCCGCGCCCGCGCCCGGTCCCGCGCCCGAGCGCGCTGCCGCACCCTCCCCGTCCCGCGGCGGCGGCCGTCGCGCCCGAGCCCCACCCCGTGATCCCCGACGACGCCGCGGCCGCGAAGGCTGCGGGCGAGTTCGGCCGGGTCGACGAGGACGGCACCGTGTGGGTCCGCGAGGCCGCGGGCGAGCGCTCGGTCGGTCAGTTCCCCGGCGTGGGCCACGACGAGGCCAAGGCGCTGTACGTGCGCCGCTACCTCGAGCTCAACGCCAAGGTCGCGCTCTTCGACGCGCGGCTGTCGAGCACGGACCTGACGGTCAAGGAGATCGACGGCACGCTCGAGCGTCTGCGCGAGGAGACCGCCGAGCCCGCCGCCGTCGGGGACCTCGACGCCCTGCGCGCCCAGGTGGAGGCGCTCGCCGAGCGTGCCGCCGGTCGCCGCGAGCAGATCGCGGCCGAGCGCGCCGCCGCCAAGGAGTCGGCGCTCGCCGCCCGCACCGAGATCGTCGAGGCCGCCGAGCGCATCTCGGCGACCGACCCCGCGCAGATGCAGTGGCGTCCCGCGGGCGAGGAGCTGCGCAGCCTGCTCGACCAGTGGAAGAACGCCCAGCGCTCCGGCCCGCGCATCGACCGCGCGAGCGAGGAGTCGCTCTGGAAGCGGTTCAGCCACGCGCGCACGACGTTCGACCGTGAGCGCCGGCACTTCTTCGCCGAGCTCGAGCAGCGCAACACCGCTGCCAAGAGCGAGAAGGAGGCGATCGTCGCGGAGGCCGAGCAGATCGCGTCGAGCACCGACTGGGGCATCACCGCGGGCCGCTACCGCGACCTGATGACGCGCTGGAAGGCCGCGGGCCGGGCGAACCGCAAGGACGACGACGCGCTGTGGGCACGGTTCCGCGGAGCGCAGGACACGTTCTTCCAGGCGCGGGACGCGGCGAACGCCGAGCTCGACGCCTCGTACGGCGAGAACCTCGTCGTCAAGGAGGAGCTGCTCGTCCAGGCCGAGGCCCTGCTGCCGGTCACCGACCTGACGACCGCGAAGAACACGCTGCGCGACATCCAGGACCGCTGGGAGGCCGCGGGCAAGGTCCCGCGTGCGGACGTGCAGCGGGTCGAGGCGCGCCTGCGGGCCGTCGAGACCGCGGTGCGCACGGCCGACGAGGCGCAGTGGACGCGCTCGAACCCCGAGCAGCGCGCGCGGGCCGAGGGTGCTGCGGCGCAGCTCGAGTCCGCGATCGCGGAGATCGAGGCGGATCTCGCGGCGGCCGAGGCCAAGGGCGACAAGCGCAAGGTCTCCGAGCTCACCGCGTCGCTCGAGGCGCGGCGCTCGTGGCTCGAGCAGATCGTGAAGGCCGCCGAGGACTCGCGCGGCTGACCCTCGCTCGTCCACAGCCCGCCCCTGCGCCCTGGTGCGCGGGGGCGGGCTGCGTCATGGTGGGCGCGTGCAGACCCTTCGCGCCTACCTGAGCCCCGTGGTCGACCCTGACGACGCCCTGGTCCGGCCCGAGCACGTAGGCGGCGCGGCGGCGTTCGACGACCTCGTGCGCCGCGGCGCGGTGCAGGTGGTCCGGCCGTGGGTCGCGGTCGCGCGGGGCACGGCCGTCACGCCGCGGGTGCGGGCGCGCTCGCTCGCGAGCCCGTCGGTCGGCGGGCTCGTGGTGGCCGGACGCACGGCGGCCTGGGTCCACGCGGGTGGCGAGCCACCGGCGCTGCTGGGTTTCCTGGCGTCGGACGGCGTGCGTGCCCCCGCGCACGACCCGGGCAGGGTCGTGCGGTACGCGCGCATCCTGCGCTCGGAGGTCGTCGACCTCGGGGGCGTGCAGGTCACGTCGCCCCTGCGGACCGTGCTCGACGTCGCGTCGTCCCCGACGGTCCCGGCGCACGCGTGCGGCACGCTCGTGACCCCGCTGCCCGACGACCTCGCCGCCGCGGCCCGCTGCGTCGTCAGGGTGTGCGCCGCGACCGGGATCGACCCGCGCGGCGCCCGGCGTGCGCTCGAGCTGCGGCACCGCTGGCGCGGCCGGGGAGTCGCACGGCAGGTGCTCGACCTGGCCGTCGCCGCCACGCTCGTCCCGTCGGGCGCTGCTGCCGGGCCCGAACTAGCGTGACGTCATGAGCCCCTCCTCCCCCGCGGTCGAGATCGAGGTCGCCGGCCGCACCGTGCGCGTGTCGTCGGGCGACCGGGTCGTGTTCCCCCACCGGGGACTCACCAAGCGCGACGTCGTCGACTACTACCTCGCCGTCGGCGACGGGATCCTCGCGGCGCTCCACGAGCGCCCCACGACGCTCGAGCGCTGGCCCAAGGGCGTGCTCGACGGCGCCCGGCTGAGCACGCGCACCGACAGCACAGGTGACGCGTTCTTCCAGAAGCGCGTCCCGCGCGGCGCGCCGGAGTACGTCGAGACGGCCCGGATCGGGTTCCCGAGCGGGCGCACGGCCGACGAGGTCGCCCCGACCGAGCTCGCGGTCGTCGCCTGGGCGGCGAACCTCGGCACGATCACGTTCCACCCGTGGCCCGTGCGCCGTGACGACGTCGACCGGCCCGACCAGCTGCGGATCGACCTCGACCCGCAGCCCGGGACCGACTACACCGACGCGGCCGCGCTGGCCGACGACGTGCAGGAGCTCCTGGCCGAGGTCGGCCTCGTCGGGTACCCGAAGACGTCGGGCGGTCGCGGCCTGCACGTGTTCGTGCCGATCGCGCCGCGGTGGGACTTCGTCGAGGCGCGCCGCGCGACGATCGCGTTCGGGCGCGAGCTCGAGCGGCGCCGTCCCGAGCAGGTCACGACGCGGTGGTGGAAGGAGGAGCGCGGCGAGAAGATCTTCTTCGACTACAACCAGATGGCGCGTGACCGCACCATGGCCTCGGCCTACTCGATCCGGCCGAACGCCCGGGCGACCGTGTCGGCACCGCTGCGGTGGGCCGAGGTCGCCGACGCGCGGCCGGACGACTTCGACGTCACGACCATGCCCGCCCGGTTCGCCGAGGTGGGCGACCTGTTCGCGCAGGCGTCGGCCGGCGGACACGCCGACTCGCCCGGCTCTCTCGAGGCCCTGCTCGAGCTCGCGGCGCGCGACGAGCGCGACCACGACCTCGGCGACCTGCCGTACCCGCCCGAGTACCCGAAGATGCCGGGCGAGCCGGCGCGGGTGCAGCCGAGCCGCGCACGGCACGACTGAGCGATCAGCCGATCAGCAGCAGACGATCGCTCAGGACCGCTCAGGCAGGCCGATCACGCAGGCCCATCAGCCGCGGCCCTCGCTGCCCGGGGCGCCGGGCAGCAGCTCGGCGAGGTCGTAGGACACCGGCTCGTCGAGCTGCTCGTACGTGCACGACTCCGGCTCGCGGTCCTCGCGCCAGCGCCGCATCTGCACGGTGTGCCGGAACCGCGGCCCCTCCATGTGGTCGTAGGCGACCTCGAGCACGCGCTCGGGGCGCAGCGCGACGAACGACGTGTCCTTGCTCCCGGTCCACCGCGAGGGCGCACCGGGCACCTGCTCGCCGTCCTGGTCGATCCACGGGTGGTCCTCGACCACGACGCCCGGCGCAAGCTCGGCCGCGAGCTGAGCACGGCGCACCGCCGTGAACGACGACGCCGCCCCGACGAACCGCAGCTGACCGTGCGCGTCGTGGAGGCCGAGCAGGAGCGAACCCACCCGGGGCTCGTCGGGCGTCGAGTCCTTGTGCGGCCGGTAGCCGGCGAGCACGACGTCGGCGGTGCGCTCGTGCTTGATCTTGAGCATCGACCGCTTGCCCGGCTGGTAGGGCAGGTCGAGCGGCTTGGCGACCACGCCGTCGAGCCCCGCGCCCTCGAAGCTCTCGAACCACTGCTGGGCGACCGCGGCGTCCCGCGTGCGGGGCGTGGTGAAGACCAGCGGTCCGCGCAGCGCGAGGGCGTCGAGCGCGTCGTGCCGCCGTTCGAGCGGCTGCCCGGACACGTCGTCGTCGCCGAGGGCGAGGACGTCGAAGACCACGAGCGCCGCCGGGGTCTCGGCCGCAAGCCGTGCGACCCGGGACGCCGCCGGGTGCACGCGCTGCTGCAGCAGCTCGAACTCGAGCCGCGCCCCCTGCGCGACGACGATCTCCCCGTCGACCACGCAGCGCTGCGGGAGCGCATCACGCACCGCGTCGACGACGTCGGGGAAGTACCTGTCGAGCGGCTTGCCGCTGCGGCTCGCGAGGAGCACCTCGTCGCCGTCGCGGAAGACCACGCACCGGAACCCGTCCCACTTGGGCTCGTACACGAACCCGCCCGGGCGCGAGTCCGCGGCGGGGATGCCCGGCACGGCCTTGGCGAGCATCGGGGCGATGGGGGGCAGCACGGGCAGGTCCATGGCTCGATGCTGCCACCGGGCCCCGCACGCGGCGCGTCAGGCCGGGAGGCTCGGCGCCTGCTCGGCCTTCGACCCCGTGATGCGGTAGACGTCGAACACGCCGTCGATCTTGCGCACCGCGGTCAGGACCGAGGCGAGGTGCCCGGGCTCGGCCATCTCGAACACGAAGCGCGAGATCGCGACCCGGTCGTTCGAGGTCGAGACCGACGCCGAGAGGATGTTGACGTGGTGGTCCGACAGCACGCGCGTGACGTCGGACAGCAGGCGCGAGCGGTCGAGCGCCTCGACCTGGATCTGCACGAGGAACATGGTGTTCGCCCCCGTGGACCAGCCGACGTCGACGATCCGCTCGGGCTGGTCGCGCAGCCCGACGACGTTCGCGCAGTCCGTGCGGTGCACGCTCACGCCGTGGCCGCGCGTGACGAACCCGATGATCTCGTCGCCCGGCACGGGCGTGCAGCACTTGGCGAGCTTGACCCACACGTCGTCGACGCCCTTGACCACGACGCCCGGGTCGCCCGTGCGCACGCGCCGCGCGGTCTGCCCCGGACGTGCGGTCTCGGCGACGTCCTCGGTCGTGCCCTCCTCGCCGCCCATCGAGTGCACGAGCTTCTGCACGACGCTCGCGGCCGAGGCCTGGCCCTCGCCGATCGCGGCGTACAGCGAGGTCACGTCCGGGTAGCGCAGCTCGTTCGCGAGGGCGAGCAGCCCCTCGTGCGAGAGCAGGCGCTGGATCGGCAGGTTCTGCTTGCGCATCGCCTTGGCGATCTGGTCCTTGCCCTGCTCGACGGCCTCGTCGCGGCGCTCCTTGGAGAACCACTGCCGGATCTTGTTGCGCGCCCGCGGGCTCTTGACGAACGCGAGCCAGTCCCGGCTCGGCCCCGCGTTCTCGGACTTCGAGGTGAGCACCTCGACGACGTCGCCGTTGTCGAGCGGGGAGTCGAGCGGGACGAGACGCCCGTTGACGCGCGCACCCATCGTGCGGTGCCCCACCTCGGTGTGCACCGCGTACGAGAAGTCGACCGGGGTCGATCCCATGGGCAGCGCCATGACGTCGCCCTTGGGCGTGAACACGTAGACCTCGGCGCCACCGATCTCGAAGCGCAGCGAGTCGAGGAACTCCCCCGGGTCCGCCGTCTCGCGCTGCCAGTCGACGAGCTGGCGCAGCCAGTGCATGTCGCTCGGGCCGCCCGCGCCGTCCTCGGACGGCTTGCCCGCCTTGGCGGCCTCCTTGTACTTCCAGTGCGCCGCGACGCCGTACTCGGCGCGACGGTGCATGTCGTGCGTGCGCAGCTGGATCTCGACGGGCTTGCCGCCCGGGCCGATCACGGTCGTGTGCAACGACTGGTACATGTTGAACTTCGGCATCGCGATGTAGTCCTTGAACCGGCCGGGCACCGGGTTCCACCGCGCGTGCAGCGCGCCGAGCGCCGCGTAGCAGTCGCGCACCGAGTCCACCAGGACGCGCACGCCGACGAGGTCGTAGATCTCCGCGAAGTCGTGGCCGCGCACGATCATCTTCTGGTAGATCGAGTAGTAGTGCTTGGGCCGGCCCGTGACCGTCGCCTTGATCTTGGCGCCGCGCAGGTCGGCCGTGACCTGTCCGCGCACGACCGCGAGGTACTCCTCGCGGGCCGGGGCGCGCTCGGCCACCAGGTGCACGATCTCGTCGTAGACCTTGGGGTACAGGGCCGCGAACGAGAGGTCCTCGAGCTCCCACTTGATCGTGTTCATGCCGAGGCGGTGCGCGAGCGGCGCGTAGATCTCGAGGGTCTCGCGCGCCTTGCGCTCGGCCGACTTCGCGGGCACGAACTTCCAGGTGCGGGCGTTGTGCAGGCGGTCCGCGAGCTTGATCACGAGCACGCGGATGTCACGGGCCATCGCGACGACCATCTTGCGCACGGTCTCGGCCTGCGCGGCGTCGCCGTACTGGACCTTGTCGAGCTTGGTCACGCCGTCGACGAGCATCGCGATCTCGTCGCCGTACTCGCTGCGCAGCTGGTCGAGCGAGTAGTCGGTGTCTTCGACCGTGTCGTGCAGCAGCGCCGCCGCGAGGGTCGGCGGCGTCATGCCGAGCTCGGCCAGGATCGTCGCGACCGCGACCGGGTGCGTGATGTACGGGTCGCCGCTCTTGCGCAGCTGACCGCGGTGCGCCTTCTCCGCCGTGACGTACGCGCGCTCGATGCCCGAGAGGTCGGCCTTCGGGTGGTTGGTGCGCACCGCCTGGAGCAGCGGCTCGAGCGCCGGGGTGCCCTGGGGCCGCCCGCCGAACCGCACGAGCCGGGACCGCACCCGAGAACCCTGCGGGCTGGTCCGCGTGTCGTCGCTCACGCGACCTCCCTCCGACGTCGGTCGGTCGCCCGCACGGGCGCCGCACCCGGACCGCGTCTGGACGCGTCCGGAGTGGGGCAATCCTACGCCGGGACCGCCCACAACGAGGTCAGCGGGCGCCCCGCGAGACGTGCGCGCCCGCCGAGCGCGTCGAGCTCGAGCAGGAACTGCACGTCCACGACCTGCGCACCGCACCGCTCGACGAGCTCGACCGCCGCGGCGGCGGTGCCGCCCGTGGCGAGCACGTCGTCGACGACCACGACCCGTGCCCCCGCGGGGATCGACCCCGTGCGCACCTCGAGCTCGGCCGTGCCGTACTCGAGGTCGTACGCGACGCGCTCGGTCGGCGCCGGGAGCTTGCCCGCCTTGCGCAGCGGCACGAACCCGACACCGAGGGCGACCGCGAGCGGCGCCCCGAGGAGGAAGCCGCGGGCCTCCATGCCGACGACGAGGTCGACCGCGCCGGGCTCCTGGGCCGCGGCGAAGGCACCGACCAGGTCGGCGAACGCCGGCCCGTCGGCGAGCAGGCCCGTGATGTCACGGAACATCACCCCGGGCTGCGGGTAGTCCGGGACGTCGCGCACGAGCTGCGCGAGGGCCGCGGCACGGCCCGGCGCGAGGCCGAGCCGTGCCACGTCCCGCGGCTGGATGCTCACGCTCAGCGCCGCTTGCGGCGCGGCTGCGCGCGGTTGCCCTGGTGCGACCCGGGCACGAGCTGCGCGGCGCCCTCGACGCCCGCGGCGGCGAGCACGGCGTCCGCCTCGTCCGCCCCGGCCTGCTCGGCGCGCTCACGGCGGGCCGTGAGCACCTTGTCGGTGTGCGCCTTGATCTTGGGCTCCCGCTCGCGCAGGGCCACCTCGAGCGGCGTCGCGAGGAAGATCGAGGAGTACGCCCCGACCGCGATGCCGATGAACAGCGCGAGCGAGATGTCGCGCAGCGTCCCGGCACCGAGCACGAACGCGCCGATGAAGAGGATCGACCCGACCGGCAGCAGCGCAACGATCGACGTGTTGATCGACCGGATGAGCGTCTGGTTGACGGCCAGGTTGGCCTTCTCGGCGTACGTCGATCGGGTCTGGTCGAGCACGCCGTGCGTGTTCTCACGGACCTTGTCGAACACCACGACCGTGTCGTAGACCGAGTACCCGAGGATCGTCAGGAAGCCGATGACCGTCGCCGGCGTGACCTCCCAGCCGATCAGCGCGTACAGCCCCGCGGTGATCACGACGTCGTGGAAGAGCGCGACGAGCGCCGAGACGGCCATGCGCCAGCTGCGGAAGTACAGCGACATCACGATCGCGACGAACGCCAGGAAGATCACGAGCGCGCGCAGCGCGGCACCCGAGACGTCCTTGCCCCACGACGGGCCGATGAACGACGACGTGACGTCGTCCGTCGAGACGCCGTAGCCCTCGGCCAGCGCGGCGCTGACCTCCGTCACCTCGGTCGGGGTGAGCTCCTCGGTCTGCACGCGCATCGAGCTGCCACCGACGACCGAGACACGCGGCTCCTCGTCGGGCGCCACGGCCGCGACCGCGTCGAGCGCGATCTGCTCCGAGGTGTCCGCGACCTGGGAGACCGTGAACTGCGAACCACCACGGAACTCGATGCCGAGGTCGAAGCCCTTGAACCCGACGACGAGGACCGAGAACAGCACGACGAGGGCCGAGGCGACGAAGTAGCCGCGGCGCTTGCCGACGATCTGGTAGGAGCGGCGACCCGTGTACAGGTCGTTGCCCCACTGGGCGAAACCGCTGGCCATCAGTGCGTCTCCTCGTCCTGGTCGCGCGCCTGGGGCGCAGCGTCTGCCTGGTCGGGCTCGGTGCCCGCCTCGGCGGCCTTGCGCTCGGCGGCACGCCGCTCCGCGATGGTCATGCGTCGTCCCTCGCCCGCTGCCGCACCCACCGCGACCGGCTCACGGTCCGCGTCGAGCGTGGCGACCTCGTCCGCGACGGGGCGCTTGGGCGTGACCACGCGCCCGCGACCGCCGTAGCGGATCGAGTCGACCCCGAGCCGGCGCGGGTCGAGGCCCGAGCCGCGGTGGCCCTCGCCGAAGAACTTGGTCTTGGCGAGCAGCTGCAGCACCGGGTGCGTGAACATGATGACCACGATGAGGTCGATCACGGTCGTCAGGCCCAGCGTGAACGCGAAGCCTCGCACCGAGCCGACCGCGAGCACGTAGAGGATCACGGCGGCCAGGAAGTTCACGGTGTCGGACGCGAGGATCGTGCGTCGCGCCCGGGACCACCCGCGCTCGACCGCGCCCACGAGCGGGCGTCCGTCGCGCAGCTCGTCCCTGATGCGCTCGAAGTACACGATGAACGAGTCCGCCGTGATGCCGATCGCGACGATCAGACCGGCGACGCCGGGCAGCGAGAGCCGGTAGCCCTGCGTCCACGACATGAGCGTGATGACGCCGTACGTCACGATCGACGCGATCACGAGCGAGGCGAGCGTCACGAGCCCGAGCGCACGGTACTGCGCGAGCGAGTAGAGGGCCACGAGCAGCAGGCCGATGACGCCCGCGATGAGGCCCTGCTTGAGCTGCTCGGCACCGAGCGTCGCAGAGATCGTCTCCTGGCTCTGCACCTCGAACGTGAGCGGCAGGGCACCGAAGTTGAGCTGGTTGGCGAGCGTCGTGGCCGACTCACGCGTGAACGAACCGGTGATGCTGGCCTCGCCGTTCGGGATGATCTCGTCGACCGAGGGGGCAGAGATCACGAGACCGTCGAGCACGATCGCGAACTGGTTGCGCGGCGACTCGAGGGTCGAGATGCGCTCGGTCGACGCGGCGAAGTCGTCCCGGCCCTGACCGGTGAACTTCAGCGCGACCTCCCAGGCGCCGGTCGTGGCGCCGCTCTGCGTGGTCTGCAGGCCCGCGGAGGCGGAGTCGATCTCGTCGCCCGAGATCTCGACCGGGCCGAGCACGTACTTGGCCGTGCCGGTGTCGTCGCAGGTGACGAGGACGTCGTCGGCACTGCCGCTGTTGCCGCCCGTGAGGTTCGCCGGGTCGGTGCAGTCGAACGCGTCGATCTCGGCCTGGACCTCGGGGGTGATCTGCGCGAGGTCGCTCGGGTCGGTGGCCGGCGTCGCGTCGTCGGTCGCGGCGTCCGTGGCCGTGTCGGACGCGGCGTCGCTCGCGCCGTCCGACGGCGCCGCGGTCGCGGCGTCCGTGGCCGTGTCCGTCGCGGCGTCCGTGGCCGTGTCCGTCGCGGCGGCGTCGTCCGCGCCGTCGGTCGGAGCGTCCGTGGCGGCGTCGGTCGCACCGTCCGTGGGCTCGTCGGTCGCGGTCGCTCCCGGCGCGAGGATCTGCAGCACGGGACGGAAGGCCATCTGCGCGGGCGTGACGATCAGGTCGATCGTCGACTGGCTTACCTCACCGGGGATCCCGACGACGATGTTGGTCGCGCCCTGGCGCGTGATCTCCGCCTCGGCGACGCCGGAGGAGTCGATGCGCTGGCGGATCACCGCGATCGACTGGTCCATGTCCTCGTCGGTCGGGGTCGACCCGTCCTCGGTCACGGCCTTGAGGATCAGCTCGGTGCCGCCCTGCAGGTCGAGGGCGAGGCCGGGAGCCCAGCTCGCGCCGTTCGGGTTGTCCTCGCTCTTGGCGTCGAGCTTCGTCCCCGCGAAGATCGTCGCGAACATCGCGACGATCAGGACGCCGAGGACGACCAGTGTGCGAACCGGTCGCGTGCGTGCCTTGCTGGTGGCCAACTGTCCGTCTCTTCTCGTGTGCGTACCGCCGCGCGGTACGGGTTCGACGCCCCGGGCCGATGGCCCGGGGCGCCCCGATCACTTGGTCTTGTCGCCCTCGTCGTCACGGCGCGGGCCGTCGATGCCCGAGATGTCGTCGGGCACGTCGAACGAGTCGTCGCGCTTGCCCAGGTCGATCCCGGCGTCGTCCGCGGTGCCGAGCACGGCGTCGGTCTCGGTCTCGTCCTCGACGACCTCGTCGGTGTCGACGCGCTTGGCGATCGCGGCGCGCAGCCAGCGGGTCTGCGACCCGCCCGGCTCGGTCTCGAGCGTGATCACGTCGTTCTCGTCGTCGATCGCGACGACCGTCCCGAAGAGCCCCGACGCCGTCATGACCTCCTGACCGGGTGCCAGGCTGGACCGGAAGCTCTGCTGCGTCTGCTGCTGCTTGCGGGTTCGGCTGCTCATGAAGAAGAGCAGGCCGATCGCGAGAGCGGCGAAGATCAGGAGTTCCATCGGTGGTTCCTTTGCTGTCGGGTCCGCGCGGCAGTCTAGGCGCCGGCGCTCCGTCGTCCAACGGGCACCGGCGTCCAGGAGTTCCCGTGCGTCGGTGCGCACAGTCTAGGGCCTCGTGATGAGCGCTCCGTCACACCCGGGCGTCAGTCGGCGTCGAACAGGGTGCCCGCGGGCGCGGGCGGCTCGAGGCCCAGGTGCGCCCACGCGGCGGGCGTGGCGACGCGGCCGCGCGGCGTGCGGCCCATGAGGCCCTCGCGCACGAGGTACGGCTCGGCGACCGTCTCGACCGTCTCGGTCTCCTCGCCCACGGTCACCGCGAGCGTCGACAGGCCGACGGGGCCGCCGTTGAACCGGGTGCACAGCGAGGTCAGCACGGCGCGGTCGAGCCGGTCGAGCCCGAGGGCGTCGACCTCGTAGACCTCGAGCGCGGCCCGCGCGGCCCGCAGGTCCATGCTGCCGTCGCCGCGCACCTGCGCCCAGTCGCGCACGCGCCGCAGCAGACGGTTCGCGATGCGGGGCGTGCCGCGCGAACGGCTCGCGAGCTCGCGCGCGGCGTCCGCGTCGAGCGGCGCACCGAGCAGGTGCGCCGAGCGCGTCACGACGCGCTCGAGCTCGTCAGCGGCGTAGAAGTCGAGGTGCCCCGTGAACCCGAAACGGTCGCGCAGCGGTGCGGGCAGCAGGCCGGCCCGCGTCGTGGCGCCGACCACCGTGAACGGCGGCAGGCTCAGCGGGATCGCGCTCGCCCCGGCGCCCTTGCCGACCACGACGTCGACCCGGAAGTCCTCCATCGCGACGTACAGGAGCTCCTCGGCGGGCCGCGCGAGGCGGTGGATCTCGTCGATGAACAGCACCTCACCCTCCTCGAGCGAGGACAGCACCGCGGCGAGGTCGCCCGCGTGCTGGATCGCGGGGCCTGAGGTCACGCGCAGCGACGTGCCGAGCTCGTTCGCGATGATCATCGCGAGGGTCGTCTTGCCGAGCCCGGGCGGCCCCGAGAGCAGCACGTGGTCGGGCGGCGTGCCGCGGCCCAGCGCCGCGTGCAGCACGAGCGAGAGCTGGTCGCGCACGACGCGCTGGCCGACGAAGTCCTCGAGCGACCGGGGGCGCAGCGCGGCCTCGGCGGCGCGCTCGATGTCGTCGGCCCCCGCGGCGACGAGCCGCTCGGTCGTCACGGACTCGTCGGCGAACCCAGCCCGGTCGCTGCGCGCAGCGTCGCGCGGGCCCGGGAGCCGTCCGGGGAGACCCACGCGGTCGAAGTCAGCCACGCTGCGCCCCGAGCAGGCGCAGCGCCGCGCGCAGCGCGCCCGCGACGTCGTCCGCCGCGACCGTGGACTCGCCGGCGGCGTCGAGCACCGCGTCGACCGTGTCGTCGGCGACCTTCGCGGTCCAGCCCAGGCCGACGAGCGCGTCCACGACCTGGCCCCGGTGGTCGTGCGCGGACGCCGGGACCGCGGCTGCGTCGTCCGACCCCGTGGCGGGTCCGAGGCGGTCGCCGAGCTCGAGGACGATGCGCTGGGCGCCCTTGCGCCCGATCCCGGGCACGCGCACGAGCGCGGCGAGGTCCTCGCCCGCGACCGCGCGCCGCAGCGCGTCGGGCGTGTGCACCGCGAGCATCGCAAGCGCGAGCCGGGGCCCGACGCCGCTGACGGTCTGCACGGTCTCGAAGACCTCGCGCTCGTCGTCGTCGCCGAACCCGTAGAGCGTCATCGAGTCCTCGCGCACCACGAGGGACGTCGCGACCCGGGCCTGCTCCCCCACGCGCAGCGACGAGAGCGTCGCCGGGGTCGCGTGCACGAGGTACCCCACCCCGCCCACGTCGAGCACGAGACGGTCGAGGGACACGGAGACGACGGTCCCCGACAGCGCAGCGATCACGGGGACCTCCAGGACCAGGACGAGGTGCGGGCGCTCGTGGTGCGAACACCTGTACGAGCGGCGGTCAGCCTAGCACCGGCGTGCGCGCTCACCCGCGACCGCCGCGCGCGCTCTGCTCGGCCGCGGCCCAGGCCCGCTGCGCGGGCGTGAGCTGGTGCCGCTCGCCGCCCTGGAGCGCGCCCGTGGGGCGCCACAGGTGGCAGATCGCGATCGCCAGGGCGTCGGCGGCGTCCGCGGGCCGGGGTGGGGCGGCGAGGCCCAGGATGCTCGTGACCATGCGCTGGACCTGCTCCTTGCCGGCGCGTCCCGTGCCCGTGACCGCGGCCTTGACCTCGCTCGGGGTGTGCAGCGCGACCGGCACGCCGCGGCGCGCCGCGGCGACCATCGCGAGCCCCGCGACCTGCGCGGTGCCCATGACGGTCCCGACGTTGTGCTGGGCGAACACGCGCTCGACCGCGACGACGTCGGGCACGTGCTCGTCGAACCAGGCGTCGAGGCGGTCCGCGATGCGCAGCAGTCGCAGGTCGACCGAGTCGGTGTGCGGACTCTGCAGGACGCCGACGGCGACGAGCTCGGCCCGGCGCCCGGGCAGGGAGTCGACGACCCCCACGCCGCACCGGGTCAGGCCTGGGTCCACTCCGAGTACGCGCACGAGCACACCTTCGCACGCGGCACCGACACCCCCGCCCGCACACGCCGGAGGCCCGGGAGCCTCCCCGCGGGGACGGCTCCCGGGCCTCCGGGGCGGTGCGGTGTCAGTCGTTCTCGAGCTCGGCCATGACCTCGTCCGAGGCGTCGAAGTTCGCGTAGACGGTCTGGACGTCGTCGCTGTCCTCGAGCGTGTCGATCAGGCGCAGGATGTTGCGCGCGCCGTCGGCGTCGACCTCGATCTGCATCGACGGGTGGAACACCACGTCGGCGGAGTCGTACTCGATCCCGGCCTCCTGCAGCGCGGTGCGCACGGGTACCAGGTCGGTCGCCTCGGACATGACCTCGAACGAGTCGCCGAGGTCGGTGACCTCCTCGCCGCCCGCCTCGAGCACGGCCTCCATGACGGCGTCCTCGGTCGTGCCCTCCTTGGGCACGATCACGATGCCCTTGCGCGAGAACAGGTACGAGACCGAGCCCGGGTCGGCGAGCTGGCCGCCGTTGCGCGAGAACGCGAGGCGGACGTCGGCCGCGGCGCGGTTCTTGTTGTCGGTGAGGCACTCGACGAGCACCGCGATGCCGCCCGAGCCGTAGCCCTCGTACATGATCGTCTGGTAGTCGACGCCGCCGGCCTCCTGGCCGGAGCCGCGCTTGACCGCGCGGTCGATGTTGTCGTTCGGGACCGAGGTCTTCTTGGCCTTCTGGATCGCGTCGAACAGGGTCGGGTTGCCCGAGGGGTCACCGCCGCCCGTGCGCGCCGCGACCTCGATGTTCTTGATGAGCTTCGCGAAGAGCTTCCCGCGCTTGGCGTCCTTCGCGGCCTTCTGGTGCTTCGTCGTTGCCCACTTGGAGTGACCTGACATTGCCCGACTTACTCCTTCACCATCGTGACGAACAGCTCGTGCACGCGAGAGTCACCGGTGATCTCCGGGT
Organism: Sediminihabitans luteus; assembly: GCF_002797595.1. Taxonomy (GTDB): domain Bacteria; phylum Actinomycetota; class Actinomycetes; order Actinomycetales; family Cellulomonadaceae; genus Paraoerskovia; species Paraoerskovia lutea. The sequence continues at coordinate 480,280 of NZ_PGFE01000002.1, read as the reverse complement.
GGAACGAGGTCGCGAGCAAGGCTCCTTGACGTACTGCGACGATCCTACCGGCGGCCGCGCCCGGGGCGTCGTCCGGTATCGCGGCGAGCACCTCGACGTCCGCGCCGGCCTCCTCGATCCACGGGGCGCGGATGAAGGTCGCGGGCACAGGGCCGCCGTCGACGCCCCGCACGTCGAGCGTCGTCTCGAACGAGTCGACCTGGCGCCCGAACGCGTTGCGGCGCACCGTGACGTCGAGGCCGCCGAGGGTCTCCTGGTCGCTCGTGCCGCCGAGCACGCGGTCGGCGAGCAGGATCATGCCCGCGCACGAGCCGTAGACGGGCATGCCGTCGGCGATCCGCTCGCGCACGAGGTCGCGCAGCTCGAAGATGCGCAGCAGCTTGTCGATCGTGGTCGACTCCCCGCCCGGGAGCACGAGGCCGTCGACCGCGGCGAGCTCGGCGGGACGGCGCACGCCCACGGCGCGCGCTCCCCCCGCCTCGAGCGCGTGGACGTGCTCGCGCACGTCACCTTGCAGGGCCAGGACGCCGATGGTGGGGATCACCGGTCAATCCTAGGGCGGACGCCGCGGGCGACCGCGGTCCGCGAGCGCGGGCGTGCGCAGCGTCACACCGCCCGCACGACCGGGACCTACATCGCGAGCGTCTGCAGGTCCTGCGGGTCGGGCTCGCCCGCGGCGTGCGCGAACGCGCGGAACGCGGCGAGCACCGCGGGGCGCTCCGCGGCCGGCACCGCGGCGACCACGGCAGCGATCTCGGCGCGCCGCTGCTCGGTGACCTGATCGACGAGCGCCCGACCGGCGTCGGTGAGCTCGAGCCGCTTGGCCTGCCCGTTGTCGGGGTCCTCGAGCCGGCGCACCCATCCCCCGGCCACGAGCCGACCCGCGTTGCGGGAGAAGGTCGAGGCGTGCACGCCGAGCTGCTCGGCCACGACGCCCTGGCGCAAGGGCCCGTTGTTGGACAGCAGCACGAGCACGCGGAACTGCGGGAGCGAGACGTCCTCGAGCGCCGAGGCGAGCGAGCGGGCGATGACCGCGACCAGCGCGCGCGAGGCGTGCAGCGTGGCGTCGGCGGTGCTCTCGACGTCGTCCATCCGGCCAGCGTAGCCGCTTCGCGCGCGCCGCCGACGGGCCGCGCGCGGTCCCGACCAGCATAGTTGCCCTGGTACATTAGTTGTATGCATGCAAGGAACCGGTCATGACGCATGCCCTCACCGGGCTCGCCCGCACGACCTCGCGCGGCTGGGACCGGGCGGCCGAGAGCGCGCGCACCGGCACCGTCGGCTTCGTCGCCCTGACCGTCGCCGTCGGCGCGCTCACGGGACTCGGCGCGGTCGGCTTCCGGTGGCTCATCGAGCACGCGACGCTCGTGTTCTCGGGCTTCGCCGACTACTCCGCGGTCGGCGTGGGCCAGCACCCCGCCAACCCGAACCTCCCGTGGCTCGGCCCCTGGTTCGTCGTGCTCGCGCCCGTCGTCGGCGGACTGGTCTACGGCCCGATCGTCTACCTCGGGGCGCGCGAGGCCCGAGGCCACGGCGTGCCCGAGGTCATGCTCGCCGTCGCGCGGCACGGCGGTCGCATCCGCGCCCGCGTGGCCGCGGTCAAGGCGCTCGCGTCCGCGATCTGCATCGGCTCGGGCGGGTCCGTGGGGCGCGAGGGCCCGATCGTCCAGATCGGCGCGGCGCTCGGGTCGAGCGTCGGGCAGGCGACGCGCATGCCGCTCGACCGCATGCGCACGCTCGTCGCGGCCGGCGCCGCCGCGGGCATCGCCGCGACCTTCAACGCCCCGATCGCGGGGGTGCTCTTCGCGCTCGAGCTGATCCTGCGCGACTTCCGCGCCCGGTCGTTCGGGTTCGTCGTGCTCTCGTCGGTCGTCGCGTCCGTCGTCGGGCGCGCGATCCTCGGCGACGACCCGTTCCTCGCACTGCCGGCCTTCACGATCGACTCCGCGTGGACCTACCTGCTGTTCGCCCTGCTGGGACTCGTCGCAGGCGCCGTCGGCATCGGGTTCACGCGCATCCTGTACGCGGTCGAGGACCTCTGCGACCGCGTGTGGCGCGGGCCCGAGTGGCTGCGGCCCGCCGCCGGCGGCGTGCTGCTCGGCCTCGTCCTTCTCGTGCTGCCACAGATGTACGGCGTGGGCTACCCGGTGCTCGAGACGGGCGTCAACGGCGGCTACGTCGTCGGCTTCCTCCTGCTGCTGCTCGTGGGCAAGGTCGTCGCGACGAGCCTCACGCTCGGGATCGGCGGGTCCGGCGGCGTGTTCGCGCCGTCGCTGTTCATCGGCGGGATGCTCGGCGCCGCGTTCGGCCAGGTCGCGCACGCGCTCGTCCCGGCCCTGGCACCCTCGCCCGGCGCATTCGCGATCGTCGGCATGGGCGCGGTGTTCGCCGGGACGGCCCGCGCTCCCCTGACCGCCGTGATCATGCTGTTCGAGCTCACGGGCGAGTACACGATCATCCTGCCGCTCATGCTCGCGATCGTCCTGGCCACCGGCGTGAGCCGGGCACTGAGCGACGACACCGTCTACAGCCTCAAGCTGCGCCGCCGTGGCATCGTCCTGGACGGCCACCCGGCCGACCAGGTGCTGACCGACCTGCGCGTCGCCGACGTCATGGACCCCGCCCCGCCCACGCTCGCGCCCGGCGCGCCGTTGCCCGGGGCGGCCCGGACCGTCTTCGCGAGCGGCAGCCCCACGCTCGCCGTGGTCGACGACGGGCGGCTGCGCGGCCAGCTGCGCGCCGCGGACGTCGCCCGGTCGCTCGACGAGGACGACGACGTCGCGCACCGCACCGTCGCGGACGTCTACGACGAGGTCGGTCGCGTCGGTGTCGACGGCTCGCTGCGCGACGCCGTCGACGTGCTGCGTCGACGGCCCGACGACGCGGGCGTGGCCGTCGTGGACGCCGGCGGCTCGCTCGTGGGCTGGCTGAGTCACCGCGCGGTGCTCGGCGCGCTCGCGAACGCGACCGCCGCGCACGACTGACCATGCCCGCGAGCGAGTGACCCTGCCCGCGCGCGAGTGACCCTGCCCGCGCGCGAGTGACCCTGCCCGCGCGCGACCGACCATCCCCGAGCACGGCCGTGCGCCGGGATGCGCCCGCTGGCACGATCGGCACGTGACCCTCGACACGCCCGCCGGCCGAGCGCTCGCCCACGTCGGCGCGCACGCCCGGGGCGCGCCGCTCGACCGCACGCTGCGCGTGACGCTCACCTTCCACCCGGACCGCACGCACCACGGGTCGAGCGTGCTGGAGTCGCTCGCCCACGACGGCCGGTACCGGTCGCAGTTCGAGACCGGGACGAGCAACGGCGGCCTGGGTGCGCGCCCCGGCGAGGCGCGCTGGCGGTGGGAGCAGCGGATGTTCGGCACGGCGTACGACGCGGCCCCGGCGTCCGCACGACCGGTGTACGGGGCCCTGAACCACCGCAGGTCACGGTCCGGTGGCGCCCTGCGCTTCGGGTCGGCGCACCTGCGGCTCGCCGCGCACGTCCTGGACCGCTGCACCTTCTGCTTCCCCGACTCGGTGCTCGAGCCGACCTCGTTCGGGACCGCGGGCGCCTTCGACCTGCTCCCCCTCGCCGAGGCCTTCGCGGCCGTTCCCCGCACCGACGCCGAGGAGGCACGCGACGGCGGCGCGCTCGACGCCTACGTCGAGGCGCACGTGCACGGCGGCGTGCGGCTCGCGACCGACGTCGAGGCGCTCGTGCTGGACCCGTCGTTCCGCGGGACGCAGGTCGAGCGTGCCGCCGACAGCCTCGGGGTCCCGGTCGCGTGGCACGAGGGCCGCCGGCTCCCCGTCGACGTCCTCGCCGCGCACCCCGGGTTCCGGGGCGCACGGGTCGTCGAGTCCGGGTTCCGGGTCGCCGTCGACGGGCTGCTCGACGCCGCGGTCCTGGCCCGGGCGGCGCGGACGGGCCACGAGGACCCGCAGGACCTCAAGCGGCTCTGGCACTGCGTCGCGCGGTTCGGTACGCCCGTCGAGCCCTGAGAGTCAGGCGCTCAGCCGCGCCCCTCGCCGAGGTCGCGGACGACGCCGTCCCACCCCGGCGCGAAGGCCCGGACCAGCTCGGCGAGCTCGGCGGGGAAGACCTCGATCGTCACGGCGTCGAGCTCGTCGGCCGACCACCAGCGCATCTCGTCGAGGGTCTCGTGCTCGACCGCCGTCCACCCGTCGCGCGTGAGCGCGGCCGTCGGCCCGACGCGCGCGACGAAGATCTCCTCGTCCTGGCGGCACGTCTCGGCGTAGAAGTCGAACACCGCCGACCGGCGCACGACCGGACCCTCGAGGTCGGCGACCGTGAGCACGATGCCGGTCTCCTCGCGCACCTCGCGCACCGCGGCGGCGGCGGCGTCCTCCCCCGCGTCGATGCCCCCGCCGACCGTGAACCACCAGGACCGGCCCGGCTGGTCGACGTCGTGCCCGCGCACGAGAAGTACCCGGCCGTCCGGGTCGAGGAGGATCACGCGTGCGCCACGACGGAACCGGAGCCCGTCGGCGCCCACGACCCACTCGGGGCCGAGGCGCGAGGCCGGCGGCGACGTCCGCCCCTCGGGGGACCCGGCGGGCAGGGGCGTTCCGGGGGGCTGGGCGCTCATGCGCGCCAGGGTACGCGACGGCCCCCGCTCCCGGTGGTGCCGGGGACGGGGGCCGCGCGTGCCGGTCGGTCGCGTCAGGTCGCGGGCCGGCGTCAGCTCACCAGCCGCGCTCGGCCAGACGGTGCGGCTCGGGGATCTCGTCGACGTTGATGCCGACCATCGCCTCGCCGAGGCCGCGCGAGACCTTCGCGATGACGTCAGGGTCGTCGAAGAACGTCGTGGCCTTGACCACGGCCGCGGCGCGCTGCGCCGGGTTGCCCGACTTGAAGATGCCCGAGCCGACGAACACGCCCTCGGCGCCGAGCTGCATCATCATGGCCGCGTCGGCCGGGGTCGCGATACCGCCCGCGGTGAAGAGCACGACAGGGAGCTTGCCCGTGGTCGCGACCTCCTTGACGAGCTCGTACGGGGCCTGGAGCTCCTTGGCCGCGACGAACAGCTCGTCCTCGGGCAGCGACGCGAGCGCGCGGATCTGCTGGCGGATCTGGCGCATGTGCGTCGTCGCGTTCGAGACGTCGCCCGTGCCGGCCTCACCCTTGGAACGGATCATGGCCGCGCCCTCGGTGATGCGGCGCAGAGCCTCGCCGAGGTTCGTCGCACCGCACACGAACGGGGCCGTGAAGTCCCACTTGTCGATGTGGTTGGCGTAGTCGGCCGGGGTCAGCACCTCGGACTCGTCGATGTAGTCGACGCCGAGCGACTGCAGCACCTGCGCCTCGACGAAGTGGCCGATCCGCGCCTTGGCCATGACCGGGATCGAGACGGCCTCGATGATGCCGTCGATCATGTCGGGGTCGCTCATGCGCGACACGCCGCCCTGGGCACGGATGTCCGCCGGGACGCGCTCGAGGGCCATGACGGCCACCGCGCCCGCGTCCTCGGCGATCTTCGCCTGCTCGACGTTGACGACGTCCATGATGACGCCACCCTTGAGCATCTCGGCCATGCCACGCTTGACGCGGGCCGTCCCGACGCTCGTGGTGTCGCTCGGGTCCTTGGTCACCGCAACCTCACATTCACTGATCTGGGGGGATGGCGCGTCGCGCCACCGTGGTCGATTCTACGCGTACCGGTGCGCCCGGTCGGCTCGCCCGGCACGGCCGGACCTCACGCGCCGCTCACCGCGGCGGCCGGACGGCCGAGGCCCGCGGGCCACGCGTCGTCGAGCTCGACGGTCACGGGCAGCGCGGCGCGCCCCGCGATGCGGAACGTGCGCACCCACCACTTGCGGCGCACGCGCTGGGCCTGCGCGACCGCCTCGTTGTGGAACCGGCGGGCGATCTGCACGCGGTACCAGGCGGCAGAGAGGGACTGCAGCAGGGCGTCGGCGTCGGGGTGCGCGCGCAGCTGCGCGACGTCCGCGGCGGTGCCGAGCGCGCCACGCAGGATCGCGGACAGGTCGCTCTCGGCGCGCGCGCGCTCCTCGTCGAACCCGACCGCGAGGCTGTCGCGCACGGTCGGCACGGACCGGTGCGTGAGGTCGCGGGCGAGCTCGGGCACCGCGCGCGCGAGCTCACGGTCGCCCGCGTCGCCCTCGAGCGACACCTCGTACACGGCCTGCGCGACCAGCAGCGACGACGCCGGGTCGAGCACCCCGGCCCCCGCGAGCTCGCTGGCCGCCGCCGCGCGCCGCACGAGCTGGCTGTCGAGCGCGGTGCGCGACGCGACGACCTTGCGGTGCAGCCGGTCGAGCCGGTTCGCGGCGAGCCACGCGCTCCAGCCGGCCAGCGCGAGGACGACCACGACCAGGATCACGATCTCGGACCAGGTCATGCGCCGCTCCCTTCGCTCGGCCGACTACGGGTCAGTCGGCCCAGGAGCCCGGTGTCCGGGGCGACGTCGCGGGCGGCGTCGGACGCCGCGAGAACCATCTCGTAGACGGCGAGCACCTGGGTGGTCACGGCCGACCAGTCGAACTGCCGCACGAACTGCGACGCGCGCTCGCGCCGCGCGGCGCGCCCCTGCGGGTCGGCGAGGGCGTCGAGGACCGCGCGCGCGAGGTCCACGGGGTCGCCGACCTCGAACAACGCGCCCGCGGCGCCGTCGTCGAGCACGCGTCGGAACGCCCCGAGGTTGCTCGCGACGACCGCCGCGCCCGCGCTCATGGCCTCGACCAGCACGATCCCGAAGCTCTCCCCGCCCGTCTGCGGCGCCACGTAGAGGTCGACCGACGCGAGCATGCGGGCCTTCTCGTCGTCGCTCACCGCGCCCAGGAACTCGACGTTCGCGGCGTGCTCGCCGAGGGCCGCGAGCGCCGCGTCACGTCCCGCGTCGCCGCGGCCCGCGACGAGGAACCGCGCGCCGGGGACGTGCTCGAGGATCGTCGGGATCGCCTCGACCAGCACGGGAAGGCCCTTGCGGGGCTCGTCGAGGCGTCCGAGGAACGCGACGGTCGGGCGCTCGGGGGTGCCCTGCCAGCGCGGGTCGGCGTCGGCGTCGGCGAACGCGTCGACGTACACGCCGTTCGGGATCACGACCGCGTCGCCACCGAGGTGGTCGACGAGCGTGCGCCGGGCGTCCTCGGAGACCGCGATGCGTCCGTCGATCTTCTCGAGGCTCTGCCGCACGAGCGGGTAGGCGAGCTGCAGGGCGCGCGAGCGCACGATCGAGGTGTGGAAGGTCGCCACGACGGGAACCTGCGTGGCCCACAGCGCGAGCAGGCTCAGGCTCGGGGTCACGGGCTCGTGCAGGTGCAGCACGTCGAAGTCGCCGAGCTCGGCCCACCGGCGCACGCGCGCGGCGACGCGGGGGCCGAACGTCAGGCGGGCGACCGACCCGTTGAACCGCACGGGGACGGCCTTGCCGGCCGACGTGATGAACGCCGGCAGGGGCGTGTCCTCGTCGGCGGGGGCGAGCACCGAGACGTGGTGGCCGGCGGCCATGAGCGCCTCGGCGAGGTCGCGCACGTGGAACTGCACGCCGCCGGGGGCGTCGAACGAGTACGGGCACACGATGCCGACGCGCAGGGGGCGGGACGGGCCGCCGCCGCGGCGGGTCATGCCGCCCCCGCGCCGCGCACGGCGGCGTCCCGGGCGGGGTCGAGGTCGGCGACGAAGACGCGTTGCAGCATGTGCCAGTCCTCCGGGACCTCGTGGATGGTGCGGGCGAGGTCCGTGACCCAGGCCTGCGTGGTCGCCGTGACCCGCTGCTCCTTGGTCGCGTCCGGCGGCAGGTCGAGCGCCTCGGCCACGATCTCGTCGCCGAACCGCAGCACGATGCCCCACGGGGTCCCGGCGGCGCGGCGTCGGGACCCGCGCAGTCGCTCGTACGTGATGGCGACCGCGAACAGCGGGGCGCCCGTGGCGACCGCGAGGGACGCCGGCCCGGCCGCGACGCGCGCGTGGTGACCGAGCAGGTCGACCTCGACGCCGCTCGCCGTCAGGTCACGGTCCGCGAGCAGGGGCAGGATGCGGTCCGGTCCGCGCGCGGCGCGCACGAGCGACCGGAACACGTCGGTGTCGCCGAGCGCGAGGATGTCGATGCCGAGCGCGGTGCGGAACCGCAGGAACTCCTGGAACAGTTCCTCGGGGCGCAGGCGCTCGGCGACCGTGAGCACGCGCGCCAGGTGGGTCGAGGCCCACGCGCCGGCGAGGTCCCAGTTGCCCAGGTGCCCGAGCGCGAGCACGGGCGAGCGCCCGGCCTCGAGGTGCGCGCGCACGGGCGCGGAGCCCTCCTCGCGCACGCGCGCCGTGATCTGCTCGGGCGTCGCCGCGTGCAGCGTGAACGCCTCCTGGTAGTAGCGCATGTAGGAGCGCATCGAGCGGCGCGAGAGCCGCCGCACCTCGCGCGCCGACAGCTCGGGGCGCACGCGCGCGAGGTTCGCCTCGAGCCGGCGCACGCCGCCGCCGTGACGCAACCACGCGACGTCCGCGGCGAGGGCGAAGCCGGCCCGCAGGAGGGGCCCGGGCACGCGGTGGGCGTGCCGCCACGCGAACGTGAACAGCGCGCCGGTGTCGAGGCTCACTCGGCGGGGCCCGAGGTCAGGGCCTGTGCCTGCCGGTGCACCGTCGCCATGCGCTGGACCACGGTGATCGCCGAGGCGAGCGCGAGGAGCCCGAGCACGACGACGAGCACGACGTCGGGCACGCCGAGGCCCACGAGGCCCGCGGCGACGAGCGTGAGCACGAGCCGGTCGGCGCGCTCGGCGATCCCGACGGTCGCGGTCATCCCGAGGCTCTCGGCCTTGGCGCGCGCGTACGGGACCACGCCGCCGAGCACGAGGCACGCGAGCGCGAAGCCCATGCCCCAGACCTCGTCCTGCGTCCACAGGTACGCGAGCAGGCCCGCGAACACCGCGCCGTCCGCGACGCGGTCGAGCGTCGAGTCGAGGAACCCGCCCCAGGGGCCCGTGATGCCGCGCTGGCGCGCCATGTTGCCGTCGAGCACGTCCGAGAACGCGAAGACCATGATCGCCATGGTCCCCCAGAACAGGTGCCCGGTCGGGAAGAGCACGAGGGAGCTGACCACGACGCCGAGCGTCCCGGCGATCGTGACCATGTCGGGCGTCACGCCGATCCGCAGCAGGAACGCCGCGATCGGGGTGAACAGCCGGGTGAAGAGTCCGCGCAGGCGGCCGAACATTCAGTCGTCTCCGTTCGTGGTCGGCCATGCTGCCGCGAGCCGCGCGCGCGTGTCGGACAGCAGCTCGGGCACGGCCTTGGTCCGCCCGACGACGGGCAGGAAGTTCGCGTCGCCGAGCCACCGTGGCACGACGTGCTGGTGCAGGTGCGCCGCGATCCCGGCGCCCGCGACCTCGCCCTGGTTCATGCCCAGGTTGAACCCGGCGGGCGCCGAGACCTCGCGCACGACCCGCATCGCGGTCTGCGTCAGGCGCGCGAGCTCGTGGGTCTCCTCGTCGGTCAGGTCGGTGTAGTCGGCGACGTGCCGGTACGGCAGGACCATGAGGTGACCCGCGTTGTACGGGTAGAGGTTGAGCACCACGAAGCACGCGTCGCCGCGGGCGACGATCAGCGCCTCCTCGTCCGACCGGCCCGGGAGCCGGCAGAACGGGCAGGCGTCGGAGGTGCCGTCGGCGGGCTTGTCCTGGCCGCCGATGTACACCATGCGGTGCGGCGTCCACAGGCGCTCGAACCCGTCGCGCGACGCCGCGAACCCGGCCTCGTCCTCGACGTGCACGACCGGCTCCCCCGGACCGGCCGCCCCGTGCTCGGCGCTCACGACCGGCTCAGACCTGGACGCGGTCGCGCACTGCGGCCACGATCCGCTCGACGGCCTCGGCGACCGGCACCGCGTTGTCCTGGCGACCGTCCCGGTACCGGAACGAGACCGCACCGGCCTCCGCGTCCTCGCCGCCCGCGATGAGCACGAACGGCACCTTCTGCGTGCTGGCCGTGCGGATCTTCTTGCCGAAGCGGTCGTCCGAGACGTCGACCTCGGCCCGGATCCCCTGGGCGCGCAGCTGCGCGACGACGTCGTGCAGGTAGTCGTTGAACGGCTCCGCGACGGGCACGGCGACGACCTGCACGGGCGCGAGCCACGCGGGGAACGCCCCCGCGTAGTGCTCGAGGAGCACCGCGAAGAACCGCTCGATCGACCCGAACAGCGCGCGGTGGATCATGACGGGGCGCTGGCGCGTGCCGTCGGCCGCGGTGTACTCGAGGTCGAACTTCTCGGGCAGGTTGAAGTCGAGCTGGATCGTCGACATCTGCCAGGTGCGACCGATCGCGTCCTTGGCCTGGACCGAGATCTTGGGGCCGTAGAACGCGGCGCCGCCCGGGTCGGGCACGAGGGCGAGGCCCGACTCCTGCGCGACCTGGCGCAGCGTCTCGGTCGCCTCCTCCCAGGCGTCGTCCGTGCCGACGGACTTCTCGGGGTCGCGCGTCGAGAGCTCGAGGTAGAAGTCGTCGAGGCCGTAGTCCTTGAGCAGGTCGAGCACGAACGTCAGGGCGTTCGTGAGCTCGGACTTCATCTGCTCGCGCGTGCAGTAGATGTGCGCGTCGTCCTGCGTGAACCCCCGCGCACGGGTCAGGCCGTGGATGACGCCCGACTTCTCGTACCGGTACACCGTGCCGAACTCGAACAGGCGCAACGGCAGCTCGCGGTACGAGCGGCCCCGGGCGTCGAAGATCAGGTTGTGCATGGGGCAGTTCATGGGCTTGAGGTAGTAGTTCTGCCCGGCCTTGCGCACGGTGCCGTCGTCGTCGAGCTCCTCGTCGAGGTGCATCGCCGGGTACATGCCCTCGGCGTACCAGTCGAGGTGGCCCGAGACCTGGTAGAGCTTCTCCTTCGTGATGTGCGGCGTGTTCACGAACGAGTACCCGGCCTCGATGTGCTTGCGACGCGAGTAGTCCTCCATCTCGGTGCGCACGATCCCGCCCTTGGGGTGGAACACCGCGAGGCCCGAGCCCATCTCGTCGGGGAACGAGAACAGGTCGAGCTCGGTGCCCAGGCGACGGTGGTCGCGACGCTCGGCCTCGGCCAGTCGGTCGAGGTAGGCGCGCATCTCGTCCTTGGTCGGCCACGCGGTGCCGTAGACGCGCTGGAGCTGCGGGTTCTTCTCGCTGCCGCGCCAGTAGGCGGCCGCCGAGCGCATGAGCCCGAAGCCGTTGCCGATCAGTCGCGTGCTGGGCAGGTGCGGGCCGCGGCACAGGTCCTTCCAGACCACGGTCTCGGTCTCACGGCCGGCGCCGCGCACGTTGTCGTAGATCGTGAGCTCGCCGGCACCGACCTCGACGGAGACTCCCTCGCCGGCCTCGGCGGTACTGCCGCCCTTGAGCCCGATCAGCTCGAGCTTGTACGGCTCGTCGGCGAGCTCGGCGCGCGCCTCGTCCTCGGTGACCACGCGACGACGGAACGTCTGGCCCTCCTTGACGATGCGGGTCATGACCTTCTCGAGGGCCTTGAGGTCCTCGGGGGTGAACGGGGTCTCGACGTCGAAGTCGTAGTAGAAGCCGTCGGTGATGGGCGGGCCGATGCCGAGCTTGGCGTCCGGGTTGACCTGCTGCACCGCCTGGGCGAGCACGTGGGCCGCCGAGTGGCGCAGGATGTCGAGCCCGTCGGGCGAGTCGATCGTCACGGACTCGACCACGTCGCCCTCGGCGAGCACGGTCGCGAGGTCCTTGAGCTGGCCGCCCACGCGGAGCGCGACGACGTCCTTGCGCGCGGCGAAGTGGTCGGTGCCCGTCGTTCCCGTCGTCACCGTGACCTGCTCGCCGTCGACGGTGATGGACTGGGGGGACGCTACGACGTCGGACACTGGGACGCTCCTCGGGGCGGTCGACACGGCACCACCGGATCCGGGGCACCCGCTCGATCCTACCGACCGCGCGACGACGGCGTCCCACCCGTCCGGGCGGGACGCCGTCGGGCGCGGCCGCGTCTCAGTCGTTGATCTTCTTGGCCTGCTCCGCGAGCGCGTCGACCCCGCCGTCGACCTGGTCGGGCGCCTTGTCCTTGATCTGCTCGGCGACCTGGTCGACCTGCTCGTCGCTCATGAGGCCCTTGGCCTTGTCCGCGAGTCCGCCGAGTCCGTCGGTGATGCCCATGACTTCTCCTCCGTGCCGTGCGTCGCCGCGAGCGGGACCGCCCGCGCACCTCCACGGTACGCACGCGAGACGCAGGTCACATCTCCCTGTCCCCCTCGTCGGTCGCGGACAGGGGGGTCGCGAGGTCCTCGAGGGACTGCTCCTCGGCCCCGACCCCCAGGAAGATCGCGACGATCCCGCCGCCGATCATGAGCCCGGCACCGATGAAGTAGCCGACGGCGACGCCGGAGATGTCGTCCGCGGAGCTCGCGGACTCGATGAGCCGGCCGAACAGCAGCGGCCCGGTGATGCCGCCCACCGCGGTCCCGATCGCGTAGAAGAACGCGATGCATAGCGCCCGCGTCTCCATCGGGAAGACCTCGGACGCCGTGAGGTACGCCGAGCTCGCCCCCGCGGAGGCGAAGAAGAAGATGACCATCCCGAAGATCGTCAGCGTCACCGCCGTGAGGCCGCCGATCATGAGCCCGGCGACCGCGAGCAGGACGCCCGAGACGATGTACGTCGCGGAGATCATCGGGACGCGACCGACCTTGTCGAACAGCGGACCCAGCGCGAGCGCGCCCGCGAAGTTGCTGAGCGCGAACAGCGCCAGGTACGCCCCCGTCTGGTCGACACCCAGGAACGTCTGCAACGTGTCGCCGTAGGTGAAGAAGAACGCGTTGTAGAGGAACGCCTGCCCGATGAACAGCGCGAGGCACAGCACGGTCCGCCGCGGGTAGTCGGTGAACACCGTGCGGGCCACCTGCCCGAGTCCGATGGACCGACGCTGCCTGACCGTGATGGTCCGCTCGGCCTCCTCGAGCTCGGCACCGGTGTCGGCCACGACGCGCTCTTCGACCGCGCCGACGATCTCCTCGCTCTCCTTCTCCCGCCCGTGGATGAAGAGCCAGCGCGGGCTCTCGGGGACGTGCCGACGCACGAGCAGGACGGCGAGCCCCAGGACGGCGCCGAGCGCGAAGCACAGGCGCCACCCGAGCCCGGCGTCCACGAGCGTCGGGTCCAGCAGGGGGATCGTCACGAGCGCGCCCGCGGCCGCGCCGAGCCAGTACGAGCCATTGATCGTGATGTCGATCCGACCGCGGTACCGCGCGGGGATGAGCTCGTCGATCGCCGAGTTGACGGCCGCGTACTCGCCGCCGATCCCCATCCCGGTGACGAACCGCATGACGAAGTAGTAGAGCGGGTTCATCGAGAAGGCCGTGAGCACCGTCCCGCACAGGTAGACGAGCAGCGTCACGATGAAGAGCTTCTTGCGGCCGAACCGGTCCGTGAGCTGGCCGAACACGAGCGCTCCGACGCACGCGCCCGTGACGTAGACGGCGCCCGCGAGACCGATCTGCCCGCTGTCGAGGCCCAGCCCGTCGTCCGACTTCAGGACGGCCGAGAGGTTGCCGACGATCGTGACCTCGAGCCCGTCGAGGATCCAGACCGTCCCGAGCCCGACCACGATCATCCAGTGCCAGCGCGACCACGGCAGACGGTCGAGTCGTGCCGGGACAGCGGTCGTGATCGTCCGGAGCGACGTCGCTCCCCGTGTCGAGTCCATGGATGGTTTGTACGCCCGCCCCCGGGGACACGCTCGACGAACGGCGTCACCGCCACGACGGCGGCGGTCGACGCCGACCTGTAGCGTCGGGGGCACCACGCACCCACCGGGAGGCACGACCATGGCGGACCAGCCCCGCGGCGCACGCCGGAGCTTCACGATCGACCTCCCCCCGGAGAACGAGGCGGGGGTGCCCGCCGACTTCGCGTCGCTGTGGCACACGCCGTCGTCGTTCGTCATCGACTTCGTGGCGATGAAGTCGCCGCCCGCGCCGTCGACCGACCCCGAGACCGGCGAGCAGGTCGTCACGATGCCGGTCAAGGTCGTCTCGCGCGTGCGGATCCCGCCCGAGCAGGTCTTCGAGCTCGCGAGCGCGCTGACCAAGCAGCTCGACGCGTGGGAGAAGGAGACGGGGCGGCGCGCCCAGCAGCAGGGGTGAGCCCGCTGGTCACCCTGCGTCGGGCGTGGGCACCTGCAGCACCTCGAGTCCGGTCGCGGACAGGGCTGTGAGCTCGTCCTGCCCGGCGGCGTCGCCCGTGACGAGGACGTCGACCTCGTCGAGGTCGCAGATCCGCGCCAGGGACGCGTGCCCGAGCTTGGTGCTGTCCGCGACGACGACGACGCGGCGGGCCGCTGCCAGCATGCGCTGCTTGACCGTGACCTCGGGCAGGTTGACGTTCGTGACGCCGGCCGCGACGTCGACCCCGTTGCAGCCGAGGATCGCGAGGTCCGTGTGGAGCCGGTCGAGCAGCACGAGTCCCATCGGGTCGACCAAGGAGTGCTGCATGCGTCGCAGCGTGCCGCCCGTGACCACCACCGTATAGCGGTCGAGCGCAGGCTCGAGCGCGGTCGCGATGTTGAGCCCGTTCGTCACGATGGTGACGTCCGTGAGGTCCGTGCGCGCCACGAGCGCGGCGGCCACGGCCGCCGTGGTGGTGCCGACGTCGAGCACGAGGGTCTGGCCCGCCTCGACGAGTGCGGCGGCGGCGACGCCGATCGCCGCCTTCTGGGCCGCGTTGCTGGTCCGCGCCTCCTCGAACGGGCGCTCGGACCGTGCGTGCCCGTTCGCGAGCGCCCCGCCGCGCACGCGGCGCACCGCGCCGCGCTCGGCGAGCCTGTCGACGTCGGCGCGGACGGTGACCTGCGAGACGCCGAAGGCCTCGGACAGCTCGTGGACCGAGGCGAACCCACGGTCGTTGACGCGCTCGAGGATGTCGCGGCGACGCGAGGTCGCACTGGAGGCGGTGCTCTGAGCGGCGTCGGTCATGGTCGGAGAGAAACACGCCCGGCACGTGCTGTCAACACCAGCCCGGCGCCAGCTCCTCACGGGAAAGGCAAGCGCGAAGCGCGCCGTGCTCCGCGCCGCCGCACGGCAGATACGGTTCATTACCCCCATATCGGGTTTCGTTACCGCTTGCGCTCTTGACAGGATCGGCCGGAGAGCGGTTGCCTTGCGGGACCACGCCTGCGCAGGCGGGTGCGAGGGCAGCGAGGCCCTCCGACCACGAAGGGGCTCTCGATGACGAGGACACGCCAGAAGGCCGCACGCTGGGCCGTCGCATCCATCACGACCGCGGGGCTCGTCCTCGCGGGGTTCGTCGCGCCCGCCCAGGCCGCGCCGTCCGCCACCGCCAACCCCGACGTCACGGGGAACGAGTGGACGACGCCCGCCGCCGTCAAGGTCGGGCAGACGCCGGCACGCGCGGTCGTGGTGCCGTTCGACACGGTCGAGCAGGCGAAGGCCGGCCCCACGCTGCACCAGGCCGAGGCGACGTCGCCCAACGTCCGGAACCTCGACGGCACCTGGAAGTTCCGGTACGCCGCCCGCCCTGCCGACAAGCCGCAGGTCGCCGGCGTGACCGCCGTGCCGGACGGCTACCAGGACATCGAGGTGCCCTCGAGCTGGGAGGTCGCCGGGAAGTACGCGGGCGCGCTCGGGACCGACTACCCGATCTACAACAACCAGGACTACGCGTTCCAGGCGTCCGGCGACGGGGTGCCCAACCAGGGCGACTTCGAGGCCGCGCAGGCACCCACGACCTTCAACCCCGTGGGCACCTACATGCGCACGCTCGACCTGAGCGCCGACGACCTCGCGGGCAACCGGCTCATCCTGTCGTTCCTCGGCGTGGAGTCCGGGTTCTACCTGTACGTCAACGGCGCTGTCGTCGGGTACGGCGAGGACAGCTTCAGCACCTCCGAGTTCGACGTGACCGACTACGTCCACGAGGGCGAGAACCTCCTGACCGTCCAGGTCTACCGCTGGACCACCGGCAGCTTCCTCGAGAACCAGGACGGGCTGAACTACGGCGGGATCAACCGCGACGTCCTGCTGACCGTGCAGCCGGAGGTCTCGATCTACGACTACGACGTCGAGACGGCGTTCGCCGACCACGACTACTCGTCGTCCGAGCTCTCGGTCGACGTCGACGTCGACAACACGTCGGGCGAGCCAGCGACGCGCGCGGTCGCGGCCCACCTGTACGACGCCGACGGGCAGGAGGTCGCGACCGCGACCAGCGATCCCGTCGAGATCGCCCCCGGCGGATCAGGGACGGCGACGCTCGCCACGACCGTCGAGGACCCCGCGCTCTGGTCGGCCGAGATCCCGAACCTCTACACGCTCGTGCTCGCGCTCGAGGACGAGGACGGCGCGACCGTGCAGACCCTCGGCAAGCGGGTCGGGTTCCGCGAGATCTACATGGCCAACGCCGGCACCACCAACTCGACGTCGAACATGCGGGTCAACGGGCAGAACCTCGAGCTCTACGGCGTCAACCGCGGAGAGGCGGACCCCGCGTACGGGCACCACGTGCCGTACGAGACCGTCGTCAAGGACGTGCAGAACGCCAAGCAGCTCAACATCAACGCGATCCGCACGAGCCACTACCCGCCCGACCCGCACCTGATCGACCTCGCCGACGAGTACGGGCTGTACATCATGGACGAGGTGAACGTCGAGTCCCACAACGGCCGGGACGGGATCAACAACACGCCCTTCAGCATCGACCCGTCCCTGACGAGCCGCGACTTCCCCGGCAACGACTCGCGCTACACGGCGGCGATGGAGCAGCGCATGACGAGCATGGTCATGCGTGACAGGAGCGCGGCCTCGGTCGTCATGTACTCGCTCGGCAACGAGGCCGGGACGGGCCCGAACTTCGACACGATGATCGACGTGATCAAGGACCTCGACGCCGAGAAGCTGATCCACTACCAGGGCGACAACGGCAACCCCCGCGTCGACATGGTCGGCTCGTTCTACCCGGAGTACGGCGCGGCGAACCGCCCCACGAGCACCAAGCCCTTCGTCCTGTCGGAGTACCAGCACTCGATGGGCAACACGGGCGGCGAGCTGGACCGCTACGTCGAGATCATCGAGAGCTCGTACCGCCAGCAGGGTGGGTTCATCTGGGACTACGTCGACCAGTCGGCGTACACCCTGCAGGACGGCGCGGACACGTCCGACGGCGTCACGCAGGACGAGCTCTACCTCGGCTTCGACGGCAGCTGGAAGCAGGCC
This sequence comes from Sediminihabitans luteus, assembly GCF_002797595.1. Taxonomy (GTDB): domain Bacteria; phylum Actinomycetota; class Actinomycetes; order Actinomycetales; family Cellulomonadaceae; genus Paraoerskovia; species Paraoerskovia lutea. Next base: position 463,108 of record NZ_PGFE01000002.1, on the reverse strand, counting down.
TCCGGCGACGGGAACTTCCTGCAGAACGGGTTCATCTACCCCGACCGCACCTGGAAGCCCGAGGCGTACGAGGTCAAGAAGCAGTACCAGGACCTGAAGTTCACCCAGAGCGACGCCCAGCGTGCTGACCACCAGGTCACGATCGTGAACCTGAACCGGTTCAGGAACGCGAACACCTACGACATCGTCTGGCAGCTCCAGGAGGACGGGACGACCGTGCAGTCCGGGACCCTCTCGGACGACCAGGCCGACCTCGCTCCCCCGACCGGCGACGTGTCCGCGGGCGCGACCAAGGTCGTGACCGTCCCCTACGGCATCGACGACCCGAAGGCAGGCGCGGAGTACCAGCTGCTCGTCGAGTACCGCCTCGCGGCCGACGCGCCCTACGCCGACGCCGGGTACGTGCAGGGTTCGGCGCAGTTCGCGATCGACGCGCGCGGCGCGGACCGCCTCGTCGACGTCGCCGCGCTCCCCGCGTCGACGACGACCGACACCGCGGACGCCGTGACCGTGACCGGCACGACGCCCGCGGGAGCGCCGTTCACCGTCGCCGTCGACAAGTCGACGGGCGAGATGAGCACCTACGAGGTCGACGGCAAGGAGCTCGTGACCAAGGCCCCCGTCGGGTCGTTCTTCCGCGCGGAGACCGACCAGAGCGCCGCGGTCAACGGCACCGCGTGGACCACGAGGACCCCCGAGGCGTACCAGGGCTGGATCGACCAGGGCGAGGACCTCGAGGACGTCCGCGTCAGCACGCTGCAGGGCCTGGGCGCCACCACGAAGGTCGTGGTCAACGCGACGCTCGCGAACGGCAGCGCCTGGACCACCACCTACACCGTCTACGCGGACGCGACCGTCACCGTCGGTGCGACCCTCGTCCCGTCGGCGTCCGCACCCGACCAGCTCGGCGAGTTCGGCATGATGATGCACCTCCCGAGCGACCTCGAGAACATGGAGTGGTACGGGCGCGGCCCGTCCGAGACGTACTGGGACCGCAAGGCCGGGAACAACGTCGGCGTGTGGTCCGGCACCGTGGACGAGCAGTTCTTCCCGTACATGCGCATCCAGGAGACGGGCAACAAGACCGACGTGCGCTGGGTCGCCCTCACCGACGACGACGGCGCCGGGCTCCTGGCGTCGATGGACTACGGCGAGGGGTACGTGGGCGACCCGCTCGAGGTCAGCGCGCTGCACTACACGCCGAAGGCGCTGTCGTCGTACAACTCGAAGGACCTCTACCCGTACCAGGCCGAGCGCACCGACGACGTCGTCCTGCGCGTGCTCAAGCACCAGAAGGGCGTCGGGAACATCACCTGGGGCTCCGAACCGCCGTCCGCCGTCATCGGCAAGAACGACACCGACCAGCTCACGTACGACTACGTGCTGCGGCCGCTCGCGGCGGGCTCCGACCCGATGTCCGCCTCCAAGGACATCTACCCGGCACCCTCGTTCCCGCTCCTGGACTCCGTGACGATCGACGACATGCCGCTCACCGGCTTCTCGCCCGAGACCTTCGAGTACGACTACACGCTCCCGGACTACTACCCGACGTCGCTCGTCCCCGAGGTCGCCGCCACGGCGCCCGAGGGTACGACGGTGAGCATCGACCAGCCCACCGCCGTACCCGGCACCGCGGTGCTCCACGTGACCTCGGGCTCGTCGACCGTGGACTACACGGTCCGCATCGCCGCGGGCGACACCCCGAGCCCGGTCGTGTCGGTGCCCGACCTCGTCGACGTCCCGGCGACCGTCTCCGCCTCGGGGGCCTACACCGGCGCGAGCCCCGGCGTCGGCACGCTGCTGTACGCGTACAGCGGCTACGGCCGGATCGCGGAGAACCTCAGCACGACCGGCGCAGGCCTGCAGACCGCGAGCGGCCTGTTCGACAAGGGGTTCCAGGGCAACGCCGAGCAGATCCTCGACCTCGACATCTCCGACCTCGACGCACGGTCGTTCTCCGGCGTCGGCGGGATCGACCCGTCGAAGTGGACCGGGAGCGGCGCGACGCGCTCGTCGGTGATCTTCGAGGTGTGGGCGCACAAGGACGTCAGCCGCCTCACGTCGGCCTACTACGCGCCGATGGCGCCCGGTGCCGCGGGGACCGGGACGATCGTCACGACCGGGTGGACGAAGCTCGCCGCAAGTGCCGTCATGACGGGCAAGAAGGATCACGCGTTCACGGACGTGCCCCTGACCTACGTCGAGGACGGGGTGACCAAGCACTACCAGGCGCTGCGCCTGGTCATGAACGCCAACGGCGACAACGGGCACGACCAGGGCGTGTGGGGCGACCCGCGGGTCACGCGTGACCTGCCCGAGGACCCGCAGCTGCACTCCGTCACCCTCGACGGTGCGCCGCTGCCCGGGTACTCCGCGGACGACCACGACTACACGGTCGTCCTCGGTGCGGGGGCGAAGGTCCCCACGGTGGGCGCCGACGCCGACCAGGGGATCTTCGTGAACGTCACCCAGGCGTCGGACGTCCCGGGCACCGCGAAGGTTCGTGCCGGCACGGAGCTCTACACGGTGAACTTCGAGCGGGCTCAGGCGCCCGACGGGCCGCAGTCGTACCTGAGCGACCTCGTGTCCGTGCCGACGTCCCTCACGGGCGACGGCGAGGACCGCTCGGCGGTCCTGAACGGCAACCTCCTGTACGCCTACAGCGGTGACGGCGCGACGTACCTCGACCGCGTCGAGGGGTCTGGCGACGACACCTCGGTGCGGCTGCGTGCGAGCGGCGAGGGCGACGACGCGGTCGTCAGGACCTACGAGCACGGCCTCGCGGGCCGGGCCCAGCAGGTGCTCGACCTCGACGTGTCCCACGGCGACGCGCTGCGCTTCACCGCCGACGTCGGGGTGGACTGGACCATGCAGCCCGACGGGTCGACCTCCGAGGGTGACGGTCCCGCCGTCCGCTTCGAGGTCTGGGGCGCGAGCGACGCGTCGACACTGACCAACGGGTACTACGCGAAGGCCGCACCGACGCCGACCGGAGGGACCCTGCCGACCGACGGCTGGGTCAGGCTCGGCAGCTCGCCGGTGATGGCGAACGCCGACTACGCCGGCGACCTGGAGGTCCGTCAGGGCCTCTACCGGTTCGACCTCGACCTCACGGCCGAGGACGGTAGCCCGTACGAGGCCCTGCGCCTCGTGGCGATCCCTGCGGGTGGTGACGCGTCGGTCCAGTCCGTGTGGGGCGACCCGCAGATCACCGTCGCAGGCGACGCGATCGACGAGCCCGTCGACGTCATCCGCCTCACCTCCACAGTCGACGACGACAGCGCGACCGTGGGATACCTCCTCAGCACCGAGCAGGACGGCCGAAAGATCCGCAGCATCGCCGCGGTCTACGACGCCGACAACCGCATGCTCGGGTCGCAGGAGGTCACGTTCGCCACGAACGACGGCAACCAGGACGGCGATCTGCCGATGACCCTCCCCGAGGGCTCGGCGCCGACCTCCGTGGCGTACATGCTGGTCCAGGACGGGACGCTCACGCCCGTGGCCGGCGCCTGGACCAAGGGCGCGACGGCCGCGGGCGGGTTCTCGCACACGGGGCTGCGGGAGGTACTCCCCGCGACGGACCCCACGCTCGACGTGGCGTTCGACGCGGAGACGCACGACGTGACCCTGACCGGGTCGGGCTACTCCCCCGGGTCCGTGGTCGTCGTCGAGGGCACCGCCTCCGGCGTCGAGGGCCTCGACCACGTGGCGTTCGTCACCGTCGACGGTCGCGGCGTGCTCGAGTACACGTACCGGTCCGGCGCGACCTCGGCCGACGCCGTCGCCGTGCGGGTGGGCGGGCAGGGGTTCGACGAGATTCTCGCGCGACCGCTCGTGGCGTCGATCACGCTCGACGGCGACGGCGTCACGGACGGCGCGGTGTCGCTCGCGGCGGGCGACCGGCTCGAGCTCACGGCCGACGTGAGCCCGGCCTCGGCCGTCGACCGGTCCGTCACGTGGTCCAGCAGCGACCCTGCCGTCGCCACGGTCGACGACGGCGTCGTGGTCGCCCTCGTCGAGGGCACGACGACGGTCACGGCGACCGCCGTCGACGGCTCGGACGTCACCGGGTCCGTGAAGGTCACGGTCCTCGCCCCGGCGTGGAGCGCGACGACGACCTACGCCGCGGGCGAGCGGGTCGCGGTCGACGGCGTCGTGTACGTCGCGCTGTGGACCACCCGGGGTCAGGAGCCCGGGTCGACGGTCACGGGCGCCTGGGCCGAGGTGGGCGCGCCGGTCGCCTGCACGGCCGGCGACCGGCGGTCCTGGACCGCCTCCGCCGTCTACGTCAAGGCCGACGTCGTCGTCCACGACGGCACCCTCTGGACGGCGCAGTGGTGGACGCGCAACCAGGAGCCTGGCGACGCGTACGGGCCGTGGACGTCGGCTGGCGCGTGCGACGCGTCGGACGCGACCGCGGACCCGGCATGGGCGGCGTCGACGATCTACACCGGCGGTGAGGTCGTGACGCACGCGGGCCACCGCTGGCAGGCGCAGTGGTGGAACCGCAACCAGGAGCCACGGGCCGGCGCCTGGGGCGCCTGGAAGGACCTGGGCGCGCTCTGACGAGCCGCGACGGGGCGGGGCCGGACGGCCCCGCCCCGTTCGTCGTCCCCGGTCTCAGACCGTTCCGACGAGCGGCCACCAGTGCCGCTCCCGCAGGTCGTGCACCGGCACCCAGGTCCCGGCGACCGCGGGGACGCCCCGGACGGCCCACACCGTGAAGTGCGCGAGCGGCGCAGGCCACGGGTACCCCGCGTCCGGGGTCGTGACGACGTTGCGCACGTACCCCAGCAGCTCGGGCCGAGCGCCGTGCCCGACCACCTCCCTGGCGAGGGCGTCGGCGACGACCTGCGGATCGAGCGCCCCGACGACGCGGGTCGGCAGGTCGAGGCGCGTCGCGCCGTCCTCGCGCGGCACGCAGAAGACCTCGCCGTCGCGTTCCAGCAGGAGCCGGACGAGGCACGTCGGTGAGGGCACGTCCCCGCCCGGGTCGCGGACGACGTCCGCCCGGCTCCCGGCCGGGAGCCAGCCGGGCGCGTGATGCTCGTGCACCCTCCCGCGCCGGTGCACCGTGGCGTCACGACCCGCCACGCGTCAGCCCGCGGCGGGAGGGGTGCGCAGGATCGACGTCATCTTCTTGCCGCGCGCGACCTCGTCGACGAGCTTGTCCATCCAGCGGATCTGCTGCATGAGCGGGTCCTCGATCTCCTCGACCCGGTGACCGCAGATCACGCCGGTGATGAGCTCGGCGTTCGGGTTCATCCGGGGCGCCTGCGCGAAGAACGTCTCGAGGTCGACCTCGGTGTCCACGGCCGCACGCAGCCCGTCGGCGTCGTACCCCGTGAGCCAGGTCACGACCTGGTCGACGTCCGCGGCGTCGCGCCCCTTGCGCTCGACCTTGGTCACGTAGAGGGGGTAGATGCTCGCGAAGCTCGTCGAGAAGATCCTGTGGCCTGCCATGCAGGACACCATAACCATCGAGCACCCGCCGGCGACGGCGTGCCGACACGCGGCGGCGTCCGGCGTCCCCACGACGGGCGCGCCGTGCTCGATCCGCCATACTGCCAAGGTGCTCCTGACGTTGACGACGACGCATCGACCGGCGACCGACCTGGGCTACCTGCTGTTCAAGCACCCCGACCGGGTCCAGGAGTTCCGCCAGTCCTTCGGCACCGTCACGGTCCTGTACCCCGAGGCCACCGAGGAGCGCTGCACGGTCGCCGTGATGCTCGAGATCGACCCGGTCCGGCTCGCGCGCTCGTCCAAGGGGAGCACGCACGACTTCTCGCTCGCGCAGTACGTCAACGACCGTTCCTACGCGGCCTCCTCGATGCTGGGCTCGGCGATCGCCGACGTCTTCTCCACGGCGCGCAGCGGACGGGGAGACTCGCGCCAGGCTCTCGCCGACTCCCCGATCCCCCTCGAGATCGAGATCCCCGTGCTGCCGTGCCGTGGTGGCCCCGAGATCGCCCGGCGGATCTTCACGCCCCTCGGGTGGGAGGTCGACGCCGAGCCGATCCCCCTCGACGAGCGGTTTCCCGACTGGGGCCCGTCCCGCTACGTCCGCCTCGCCCTGACGGGCACGGTGCGGCTCGCCGACGCCCTGAACCAGCTCCACGTCCTCCTTCCCGTGCTGGACGAGGCGAAGCACTACTGGCAGAACGACGACGAGGTCGACAAGCTCCTCCGCTCGGGCGACGGATGGCTCGCGACGCACCCGGAGCGCGAGCTCATCACGCGCCGCTACCTCGCCCGGAGCGCGCCGCTCGCCCATGCGGCCCTCGAACGGCTCGCCGAGCTCGACGACTCGCCCGTCGGGACGGACCACGGCGACGAGGCGGCGGGAGCCGACGGTCACGGCCCGCGCTCGCCGCTCCACACCCTGCGCCACCAGGCCGTCGTGGGGGTGCTGCGCCGTCTCGAGGCACGCTCGGTGATCGACCTCGGGTGCGGCCCCGGCGCGTTCCTCGACGTCCTCGTCCGCGAGCCGCAGCTCACCCGGATCGCCGGGTCCGACGTCTCGACCCGATCCCTCCAGGCTGCCGCCCGCCGCCTGCACCTCGAGACCCTGAGCGAACGGCAGGCCGAGCGGATCGAGCTCTTCCAGGGCGCGCTGACGTACGAGGACCCTCGGTTCAGCGGCTTCGACGCCGCCGTCCTCATGGAGGTCGTCGAGCACGTCGACCCTGCGCGGCTGCCCGCGCTCGAGCGTGTCGTGTTCGGGGCCGCGCGGCCAGGGTCCGTCGTGGTCACCACGCCGAACTCCGAGTACAACCCGAACTACGAAGGGCTGCACGGCATGCGCCACAGCGACCACCGGTTCGAGTGGACCCGCGCCGAGTTCCGCGACTGGGCCGAGCACGTCGCGACCGAGCACGGCTACCTCGTCGAGCTCGAGGGCGTGGGAGACGTCGACCCCGAGCGCGGCACCCCCACGCAGATGGCGGTGTTCCGACGTGCCTGAGCCGACCTCCACGCAGCCCGACGCCCCGGTGCGCGAGCTCCGCGTGCCCGCGAACGGCCTGGTCCTGCTCGTGGGCGTCTCGGGCAGCGGCAAGTCGACCTTCGCCGCCACGCACTTCGCCCCGTCCCAGGTCGTGTCCTCGGACGCGTACCGCGCGATCGTCTCGGGCGACGCGAACGACCAGTCGGCGACCGCGGACGCCTTCGAGCTGCTGCACCACGTGGTCGACGTGCGGCTGCGGCGCGGGCTGCTCACCGTCGTCGACGCGACGAACGTGCAGTCGTCCGCGCGTGCGTCGCTCGTGAAGGTCGCGAAGGCCAACCACGTGCTCGTGGACGCGATCGTGCTCGACGTGCCGGAGTCCGTGGCCGTCGAGCGCAATCGCGCCCGGACGGACCGTGAGCACGGCGCGCACGTCGTGGCGCGCCAGCGGGGCGACCTGCGCCGCTCGCTCCGCTCGATCCGCAAGGAGGGGGTCCGTCGGGTCCACGTCCTGACGCCCGAGGACGTGGCCGGGGCCGTCGTCGTGCCCGAGAGGCCGTGGAACGATCGTGGCGACCTCCACGGGCCCTTCGACGTCGTCGGCGACGTGCACGGCTGCGCCGCCGAGCTGCGCACCCTGCTCGAGAAGCTCGGCTGGGCGATCGACGTCGACGCTGCGGGCAGCCCTGTGGGCGCCACCCACCCCGAGGGGCGCACCGCCGTGTTCGTCGGTGACCTCGTGGACCGTGGGCCCGACACCCCCGGGGTGCTGCGGCTCGTCATGGGCATGGTCGACGCCGGGACCGCGCTGTGCGTCTCGGGGAACCACGAGGCCAAGCTCGTGCGCGCGCTGCGCGGCGCGAAGGTCCAGGTCACGCACGGTCTCGCCGAGTCCCTGGCGCAGCTCGACGACGCGGGCGAGGAGTTCCGTGCCCGGGCTCTCGCGTTCATGGACGGCCTGATCAGCCACTACGTGCTCGACGACGGTCGACTCGTCGTCGTGCACGCCGGGCTCAAGGAGAAGTACCACGGCCGGACGTCTGCGCGCGTGCGCGCGTTCGCGCTCTACGGGGACACGACCGGCGAGACGGACGAGCTCGGGCTGCCCGTGCGCCACCCCTGGGCGCGCGAGTACCGCGGCACGGCGACGGTGGTCTACGGCCACACGCCCACCGCCGAGCCCGAGTGGGTCAACAACACGATCTGCCTCGACACCGGGGTCGTGTTCGGCGGGCACCTGACGGCCTTGCGCTACCCCGAGCGCGAGATCGTCCAGGTCGCCGCCGTCCGCGAGCACTACCCGCCCGTCCGGCCGCTCGCGCCGACGGTGGTCGAGCGCGAACCCTCGACGCTCGCGATCGACGACGTCACCGGCACGCGCTGGCTCGTGACCGAGCGCGCCGGCCGGGTCAAGATCCCCGAGGAGAACGCTGCCGCGGCGCTCGAGGTCATGAGCAGGTACGCCGTCGACCCGCGCTGGCTGGTGCACCTGCCGCCCACGATGTCGCCCGCGCCGACGTCGACGACGCCCGGGTACCTCGAGCACCCCGACCGGGCGTTCGCCGAGTACGCCGAGGCCGGCGTGCGCGAGGTCGTGTGCGAGGAGAAGCACATGGGCTCGCGGGCGATCGCCGTCGTCACCCGCGACGAGGCCGTGGCCGCGCGACGCTTCGGCGTCGCCGACGGGAGCACGGGTGCGGTCTACACCCGCACCGGACGCCCGTTCTTCCCCGGCCCCGCGCTGGTGGACCGGGTGCGCGACGCCGTCTCCCCGCTGTTCGACGACCTCGACACCGACTGGCTCGCGCTCGACTGCGAGCTGCTGCCCTGGTCCGCCAAGGCGATCGGGCTCATCAAGGACCAGTACGCGTCCGTGGGCGCCGCCGCGCACGCGGCCCTCCCGGCAGCCGCCACGACGCTCGCGGCCGCCGCAGCGCGCGGCCTCGACGTGTCCGACCTCACCGCCCGCACCTCTCGACGCGCCGAGAACGCCGAGGCGTACCGCACCGCGTACGCGGCCCACGTCGCCCCGACCCACGGGCTCGACGGTGTGACGCTCGCACCGTTCCAGATCCTCGCCGTGGAGGGACGCACCCTGGCCGCGACCGAGTCGCACCGGTGGCACCTCGAGAAGATCGCCACGCTCCGCGACCCCCTCGTCACGCACACGCGGCACCGCTTCGTCGACCTCACCGACGACGCGCAACGCGCCGACGCCGTCCGGTGGTGGCTCGACCTCACGGCCGCCGGCGGCGAGGGCATGGTCGTCAAGCCCGTCGAACCCGTCGCCCGGGTCCAGCCCGGCCTCAAGGTCCGTGGACGTGAGTACCTCCGGCTCGTCTACGGACCGGACTACACCGACTCTCTCGACCTCCTGCGCAGCCGGTCGCTCGGCCGCAAGAAGAGCCTCGCGCTGCGCGAGCACGCGCTCGGGCTCGAGGCGTTGTCCCGGTTCGTCGCCGGCGACCCGCTGTGGTCCGTGCACCAGCTGGCGTTCGGGGTCCTCGCCCTCGAGTCGGACGCGGTGGATCCCCGCCTGTAGCCGGACGACGACGCCGAGCGCGCTCGCGTCGCTGGCGGCAACGAGACGGCGGCCGGCACGACGGGGTCGAGCGTCCGGACCGTGTGTCGCCCCCCGCCCGCTGCCGAGGTGTGTCAGGCGTCGAGCGAGCGTGGCGGGTCGGCGTCGAGTCGGGCGAGCGCACCGTCGTCGTACTCGGCGATGGTGACCCGCTCGATCGCGGTGCCGCCCGCACGGATCGTCTCGGCAAGGCTGCGGGCACTGGTGCGGCAGATGCTGGCAGACCCGGCGTCGGGGTAGGCGGCGTCGATGGTCTCAGGCAGGACAAGGCGGCCGCCGAGCTCAGGGTCGGCCCGGCGGCCGGTCCACCACCGCTCGACCGCGCGGGCGTGCGCAGACTCCTGGTCGGTCTCGACGGACACGATGGCCAGCGCCTGATAGTCGGCCTTCGCGAGGGACAGCAGAAGACGCTCCCCGTACGCCGGGGATGCCATGGTGGCCTCCAGGACGATGTCCATGCGCTGCGCGAGGGCGTCGTGTCGCACCGTGTTCGCCACCTCGGTGGACACGGTCTGCAGCAGCGGCGACAGATCCAGGGGACGCACGGGCCCGCCGTCGCGACCACACAGGTGCCCCGGCGCGTGACACTCCCGGCGAAGGTTTCCAGGTACCAGTCGCGGGCCTCACGCACCACGCGCCGCTGATCCCCGCGAGTCAACAGCACGTCCAGCGGCACCACGCCACGAACAGCGGCGCACACCGCAGCGTGCGTCTGCGCGCGCAGATCACTCACGTGCGTCGAGAACCTGATCGACCTCGTCCTCGCTGATCATCCCGTCCTCGCACAACGAGTCCAGGTCGGCCCGGGAGTCGCCAGGCAGCACACCGTCGACCGGATCGACGACCCGCGGCACCCACGACTCCATCGACGCCAGCCGCTCGAGCATCTGCTCGGTGGAGAACTGCCCGACGAATCGCTTCAGCACGACCTCCTCGACCGACTCCCGCTCGATACCCGACGCGCGCGCCCGGACGACCATCCGGTGCACGCTGGCCTGAGAAAGGTGCACCGCCGCGGCGATGTCTCGCTGCGGCACTCCGTCGAGCGAGGCCAGGTACACCTGTCGCATCCGATCGATCTCAGCCAGCCGAGCTCGGGCGTAGGACAGCCTCAGGCTCGGCTCGTGCGCGGCGACAGTCAAAGCAGACATGGCTTCCTCCTCGGCCACCAGACTACGTGTCGATTCATCCTGAATCAACACCGGGGAGGATGTCATCGGCTGCGCCAGCCCGCGCACTCGTGCACACGGATGCGAGCAACGCTCGCTCCCCTGAACCAGACACCCACGCCGAGCCCTGGCACTCCCCCCATCCGCCCAGATCGCGGGAGGCAGACCAGCAGATGAGCCAGCAGCACTCGACCCGGGCACGGCAAAAGGCCCTCTGAGCCGGCGTTTCCGCTGGTCAGAGGGCCTCTGTGCTGGTGGGCGATACTGGGTTCGAACCAGTGACCTCTTCGGTGTGAACGAAGCGCGCTACCACTGCGCCAATCGCCCGTCGGGGTTGTTCACCCCGCGGTGCTGACCGATAGTAGCGGGTTTCGCGGTCCGGTTTCCAATCGGCCCGCCGCGAGCCGCTCGGTCGACCCCCGAGCGGCTCACGGGTCGACGGTCTCGGCCCGCCTCCGCGCGAACATCGTCTGCACCACCGCGCACAGCGGTCCCGCTTCGACGGAGGTCCCGTCGAGCGTGACGACCGGCTGCAGGTTGCGCACGCTGCTCGTGATCGCGAGGTGCGCCTCGCCGCGCAGCACGTCGTCGAGCACCTCGAACGGCAGCTCGCCGGGCCTTGCCTCCCGCACCGGGATCCCCTCGGCCGCTCCCCACTCGAGCACGAGCTCGCGCGTGATCCCCGCGAGGCACCCGGTGTCGAGCCGTGGCGTCACGAGCTCGCCGCCGCGCTCGACGAACACGTTCGAGCCCGTGCCCTCGCACAGGTCGCCGACCGTGTTGGCGAGCACGGCCTCGTCGCCGCCGCGCTCCTGCGCGTGCAGCAGCGCGACCACGTTCTCGGCGTAGGACGTCGTCTTGAGCCCGGCGACGGCCGAGCGCTCGTTGCGGGTCCATGGCGAGCGGACGACGGCCGCGGTCGCCGCGGCGGTCGCGGGCGCTGCCGCCACGACGACGGTCTGCGCGCCCGGGGTGCGCGCCGACCCCAGGGGCCCGATGCCCGCGGTCACGGTGATCCGCAGGCGGCCGGCGTCGGGCGCTGCCGCGAGGACGGCCGCGACGCCCTCGCGCACCCGGGCCTCGTCGGGCGCCTCGAGCCCGAGGCCCGCGGCCGAGGCGGCGAGCCGGCGCAGGTGCCGCGTGAGCGCGAACGGCCGGCCGTCGTCGACCGCGCAGGTCTCGAACACGCCGTCCCCGACGGTCACGCCGTGGTCGACGGCGCTCAGCGCGGGCTGGTTCTCGCCGACGAGTTCACCGTCGGCCCACAGGACGAGAGTCATGCGTCACAGTCTGCCGCAGGCGCGCCCGACGCGAGGCCGACGAGGCGGCGCGCCTTGAGCTCGGTCTCCTCCCACTCCGCGGCGGGGTCGCTGCCCCACGTGATCCCGGCGCCCGTGCCGAACCGCAGCACGTCCTGCGCCCACCAGAACGTGCGGATGCCCACGGCGAGCTCCGCGGTGCCGGCGTCCGCGTCGATCCACCCGACCGCGCCGCAGTACGGGCCGCGTGGCTCGGGCTCGAGCGCGTCGATGATGCGCAGCGCCGACGACTTGGGCGCCCCCGAGACCGACGCGGGCGGGAAGGTCGCGCGCAGCAGGCCGAGCCAGTCGACGCGGTCCGCGTCCGTGAGCGTGCCCGAGACCGTCGAGACGAGGTGCACCAGGCCGGGGTGCTCCTCGACCCCGAGCAGGGTCTCGACCTCGACCGTGCCCGCGACGCACACGCGCTGCAGGTCGTTGCGCACCAGGTCGGTGATCATCACGTTCTCGGCGCGGTCCTTGTCGCTCAGCCCGGCAGCCGTCGTCGCGGTCCCCTTGATCGGCCCCGACGTCACGCGACCGTCCCGCACCCGCAGGAACAGCTCGGGCGAGGCGGTGACGACCCACACCGGGTCGACGCCGAGGCCCGCCGGCACGTGCAGCACGCCCTCGTACGGCGCCGGGTTGCCCGCCGCGAGCACGTGCGCGAGAGCGAGCGCGTCGGGCTCGCGCCCCTCGCGCCGCGGCAGCGGTGCGGACATCACCCGGCACACGTTGACCTGGTAGACGTCCCCCTCCTGCACGTGTCCGCGGACGGCGCGCACGGCGTCCTCGTAGCCCGCGCGGTCGGTCGACGAGACCCAGCTCGCGGCCTCCGGCCCGACCCAGGGGCGGACGACGTCCGCGACCTCGCGTCCGCCGCGCGGCGTGCCGCCGGCGTCGCCCGTGAAGCGCCAGGCGCGGATCCTGCCCGGCGCGCTCGCGCGTGCGCCCGCAGAGGTCGCCTCCTCGCTGCGGCTCGCGTCCCCGGCGCGGCCGTCCGCACGCGCGGAGCCGTCGTCCGCGAGCGCCTGGAAGTCGGCCACGACGAACCACAGACCGCCCTCGTCGAGCGCCTCGGGGTGCCGAAGGAGGTCCGCGCACACGACGTCGCCGGCCCCCGTGCGGCGTCCGAAGCGGGCGTAGGCCACGTCACGATCCGCGCCGGCCGGGTCGCGGAACCGCGGAACCGTGCGGCTGACGGGTGGGAGCTCAGGGGACTGGGGCACCCCACCACGCTACCCACCAGGGCCGATGCCGGACCCCGGTTTGTACATCCGGCCAAAGGTCTACTAAAGTTCAGACCGCGCCGGAAACACGGGGGAAAAACCCGGGGGAACAGCGCAACGCGGATGTGGCTCAGTGGTAGAGCATCACCTTGCCAAGGTGAGGGTCGCGGGTTCGAATCCCGTCATCCGCTCGGTGGACTCCTCGGTCCGAGCAGTTGGGTCAAGAGGTGGACGACCACGTGGTGGAGTGGCCGAGAGGCGAGGCAGCGGCCTGCAAAGCCGTATACGTGGGTTCGAATCCCATCTCCACCTCTCAGCACGACCATGGGCGATTGGCGCAGCGGTAGCGCGCTTCCCTGACACGGAAGAGGTCACTGGTTCGATCCCAGTATCGCCCACCAGCACGTCACGAAGGGCCCCGGCTTCGGCCGGGGCCCTTCGTCGTTCGCCCGCGAACCGGCCGTGTCACCGGCGTGCGGCACAGTGGGACCGTGGACCGTCCCGACCGCGAGCACGAGCTGCTCGCCGACGCCGCGCGGGTGCGAGCGCGCGCGACGGTGCTGCACGCGGACGCCGACTCGTTCTTCGCCGCGGTCGAGCAGCGCGACAAGCCGTCTCTGCGCGGCAAGGGCGTGCTCGTGGGTGGCACGGGACCTCGGGGCGTGGTGTCCACGGCGTCGTACGAGGCCCGTCGGCTCGGTGCGCACTCCGCGATGGCGATGGCCCGCGCACGGCGCCTGGCACCGGCCGCCGCCGTGCTCTTCCCCCGCTTCGCCGCGTACAGCGCCTACTCACGCGTCATCATGGCCGAGCTCGCGCGCCTCTCGGACCTCGTGGAGCCGCTCAGCATCGACGAGGCCTTCGTCGACCTCGAGCACTCCCCCGGCGGGGACGATCCCACCGCCGCCGCCCAGGGGGCGCGCGCCAGGATCCGGGAGCGCACGGGACTGGCGGTGTCGATCGGTGTGGGGCGCACCAAGCTCGTCGCGAAGATCGCCTCGGACGCCGCCAAGCCCGACGGGCTCCTCGTCGTGGAGCCCGATGACGAGGACGCGTTCCTCCTGCCGCTGCCCGTGCGCGCGATCCCCGGGGTCGGCCCGGCCACGGCCGCCGCGCTCGACCGGCTCGACGTGCGCACGGTCGCCGACCTGCGACGTCGTGCGCTCGACATGCTGACCATGACGCTCGGCGAGTCGTCGGGGACGAACCTGTACCGGCTCGCGCGCAACATCGACCTGCGGCCCGTGGCCGTCTCGGGCGAGCGCAAGTCGGTCGGCGCCGAGCGCACGTTCGCCGCCGACATCTACGGGCGCGAGGCCGTCCGGACCGCGATCGACGCGGTCGCCGACGAGGCGCTGCAGCGCCTGGTACGGCACGGGGGCGGCGCCCGGACCGTCGTCGCGAAGGTCCGCTTCGCGGACTTCACGACCATCACCCGCTCGGTCACGCTCCCCCAGCCCACCGCGGACGAGCCCGCCCTGCGGGACGCCGCGCAGCAGGCCGCGCTCGCCGCCGGCATCGACGACTCGGTCCGGCTGCTCGGCGTCTCGTTCCACAACCTGTCGCCGCACGCGCAGCTCACGCTCGACTGGGACGTGGACGAGACCACCGAGCCCGTGACCGACGCCACAGCATCGGATCCGGGCGCACCCGAGGCGCACGCACCCGACCCGCACGAGTCGGTCGAGCACGAGTCGGTCGAGAATGAGTCGGTCGAGCACGAGTCGGTCGAGCACGAGTCAGTGGCGCACGCGCATGACGAACCCGCTCCCGACGCCGTTCGAGGCAGCATCGGGTCCGACGGCGCGCCTCTCACCGAGGCGAACGCTCGGCCCGGTCTGGACGTCGAGCACGCACGGCTCGGGCGCGGGTGGGTCGTGCACGTGCGGGGTCGCGCGGCGACGGTCCGCTTCGAGACGTCGCACACCGCGCCCGCGACGTCCCGCGTGCTCGACCTCGACACGGACCCGCTCGTGCTCGTGCCTCCGCTCGCGGTCGCCGAGCTCGCGCTCGGTCTCGGCCCGACCACCGACGACGTGGCCCACGACGATCCGGCTACCGGAGAGACAGGCACCGACGACCTGGGCACCGAAGAGACGGAATGAGACGGCTCGGCCCTTGCGACGAGCACCCGGGACGGCGAGCATGAGGCGACGGGCCACTGAGGGGTCCGCGGCACCACGACGGAGGCACCCATGGGATCGAATCGCACGCACCGGAACGGCGGGGGGCTGCGCGGCGTCGTGCAGCTCGTCGTCCTCGGCCTCGGGGTCGCCGCCGTCGTCAAGGAGCTGCGCACGCCTCCCGCGGAGCGCACCTGGAACGGCACGGTCGCGGGCTTCGTGCCCTACGACTTCCGGTTCCCCACGCTCGCGCGGTTCCGCGAGCGCGTGTGGGACCCGGACGGGTCGCACCTGCTGAGCCCGCACGTGTTCGGCGTCGGGTGGACCGTCAACGTCGGCCGGGTCGTGCACCTCGTGCAGGAGAAGGTCGACACGGCGACCGAGTAGTCCGGCACCGCGCCCTCCTCCCTCGCACCTGTCGCCTCGCGCCCGTCAGCTCGCGCCCGTCACATCGGGCCCGGCGAGGGGCCGGCCCACCGTGACGTCGTCCCACTGAATCGTCACCGGCCAGGGCGTCACCGGCCGGGACGTCGGACGCCGCGCGTCGGCTCGGCGCTCAGCGGGTCCTCGGGCCAGGAGTGCTTGGGATAGCGCCCGCGCAGCTCGGCGCGCACCTGCGGGTATCCCGTGCGCCAGAACGACTCGAGGTCGGCCGTGACGGCGGCCGGTCGGCGGGCGGGCGAGAGCAGGTGCAGCAGCACCGGGACGCGTCCGTCCGCGAGCCGCGGGGTCCCGGTCCAGCCGAAGACCTCCTGCAGGCGGACCGCGAGCACGGGCTGCTCGCCCGCGTAGTCGACCCGCACCGTCGACCCGGAGGGCACGGCGAGCCGCTCGGGGGCGAGCTCGTCGAGGCGTGCGGCCTGCGGCCACGGCAGCAGGCCCCGCAGGCCGGAGAGCACGTCGAGGCGCGCCAGGTCGCCCGCACCCCGCACGCGGGAGACGTCGAGCCAGTCGTCGAGGCGCCCGAGCAGCTCGTCGTCGCTCACGTCCGGCCACGGCTCCCCGAGCGCGCCGTGCAGGAACCGCAGGCGCTCGCGCAGGTGCGTGGCGACGTCCGACCAGCGCAGCGCGTCGAGGCCGTCGGCCGCGAGGCCGGCGCGGACCGCCCGGGTCACCTGCTCGGCCGGCGGGTGCGTGAGCGGGGCGCGCGCGAGCTCGATCGCGCCGAGCCGGCGCACCCGGTGCGCCTGGACGCGGCCGCCCGCCCAGGCGACGACGTCCTCCTCCGTGAGGGCGTGGGCCGCGGCCGTCGTCGCGAGATCGAGGTCGACGGGTGCTGCGGCCCGCACGACGGCGTCGCGTCGGCCCGGGGCGAGGTCGGCGTCCGCGATCGCGAGCCACGGCGCCCCGGCCAGGCCGGACCCCGGCGGGAGCATCGCCCCCGTGCCGCCGACCGTGAGGTACGCGCTGCCGCCGGGCCGCAGGCGCGCGACCCGGGCCGGGTGCGCGAGGGCGGCGACGAGCCCGACCGCGAGGTCGTCGGGGAGCCGGTCGTCCTCGCCCGCACCCGCTCGGTCACCTGGTCGGTCGGGGCGCCCGTCGAGCACCGCGCGCAGACGTCGCGCCTGCCGCGCCCACGCGTCAGCACCCGGGCCGCCCCGGCGCAGAGCGCGCAGCCCGGCCACGAGGTCGGCGCCGGGCGGCCGGACGTCCTGCGACAGGAGCGCGACGATCTCCGCGGAGCGCCGTGAGCCGAGCGTGCCGGCGGAGTCCAGGAGCGCCCGCGCGAGCCGGGGGTCGGTCGGCACCGCCGCGATCCGGCGGCCCGCGGGTGTGACCGCACCGTCGTCGTCGACCGCACCGAGCCCGCGCAGCGTCTGGGTCGCGACCGCGGCCGCGGCGACCGGCGGCGGGTCGAGAAGCGCGAGGCCCTCACCCCCGGGCGACCCCCACGCGGCGAGGTCGAGCATGAGCGCCGTCAGGTCGGCCGTGCGGATCTCGGGCTCGGGGTGCGCGGCGAGCCGCGCGTGGTCGCCCGGCGACCAGCACCGGTACACCGCCCCGGGGCCCTCGCGACCCGCACGGCCCGCACGCTGCTCGGCCGCCGCGCGGCTCACGCGGACCGTGACCAGCCCGGGCAGGCCGCGCCGCAGGTCGGTCCGCGGCTCGCGCGAGAGGCCCGCGTCGACGACGACCCGCACACCGGGCACGGTGAGCGACGACTCGGCGACCGCGGTCGAGACGACGACGCGACGCCGAGGACCGGCCGTGAGCGCGAGGTCCTGCTCGCGCGGCGCGAGACGCCCGTGCAGCCGGCGCACGTCGGCGTCGACCCCGGCGAGACGTCGGGCGACCTCGTCGACCTCGCGCACCCCGGGCACGAACACGAGCACGTCGCCCGTACGCTCGGCGAGCGCCCGACGCACGCAGGCCGCGACGTGGTCGAGGTACGCGTGCGTCACGCCGCGCTCGTCGGCCCACGGCCCGCGCGGCGGCGCCCAGACGACGTCGACGTCGAACAGCGACCCCTCGACCTCGACGACCGACGCGGGCGCGCCCGGACCGCCGAGCACCCGCGCGGTGCGCTCGGCCTCGACCGTCGCGGACATCGCCACGACCGCGAGGTCGTCCCGGAGGTTGGTGCGCACGTCGACCAGCAGCGCGAGCGCGAGATCGTCGTCGAGGTGGCGCTCGTGGACCTCGTCGAGCACGACCGCGCCGACGCCCGGCAGGTCCGGGTCCGCCTGGAGCCGGCGCAGCAGGATGCCCGTGGTCACGAACTCGACCCGGGTCGCGGGCGACGTCCGCACGTCGTCGCGGACGACGTACCCGGCCGTGCGTCCGACCTCCTCACCCAGCAGGCGGGCCAGCCGACGCGCGGCGGCGCGTGCCGCGATGCGCCGCGGCTGCGTGACCAGGATCGTGCCGGGCAGGGCGTGCGCGAGCGCGGGCGGCACGAGGGTCGTCTTGCCCGTGCCGGGCGGCGCCTGCACGACGGCGGCGCGGGCCGGCTGGGTACTGTCGTGCTGGGAGCTCGTGTGCTGGGTGCCGGCGTGCTGGGTACTCGTGTGACGTCCCGTGCCCACGACCGCGCGCACCACGTCGTCGAGGTGCGCGCGCACGGGCAGGTCCGGGGGTGCGGCGAGCAGGCGGGCGATCGGGTCGGCGGGCACGAGCCGAGTGTCCCCCGCCGCGGGCCCGCGGAGCGAGCCGCGGCGACCCACGTCCAGCTTCGGGGCGCAGACCTTCCGTCAGCGCGGTCAGCGGCGTAGCGTCGAGAGCATGTGCCGAAACATCACCGCGCTGCGGGGGCTCGAGCCGGCGGCCACCCCCCAGGAGATCGACGCCGCCGCCCTCCAGTTCGTCCGCAAGGTCGCGGGCATCAGCACCGTCAGCGCCGTCACGCGCGGGCCCGTCGACGCGGCCGTGGCCGAGATCGCGGCCGTCGTGACGCGGCTGCTCGACGAGCTGCCCGAGCGCAAGGTGCCGCCCAAGAACGACCCGCCGCTGCGGCGTCCGGAGGTCAGGGCGCGGATCGCCGCGCGCGAGGCCGCCCACGCGGCCGCGCACGCACACGGCATCCCGCACGACCACGACCACGACCACGACCACGACCACGGTGCGCACGACGACCTTGCGCACGACGAGCCTACACACGACGAGCCTGCACACGACGACACTGCGCACCACCACGAGGTGGAACCCGAGGCCGCGAGCGCCTAGGCTCGTCCACCGTGACCCCCGTCGAGCCCGCCGTGAGCGCGGAGATGCGCCGTGCCAAGGCGGACGCGCAGGCGTCGCACGTCACGGTCGGCACGGTCGAGCACGGCCCGTCAGGCCAGGTGACCATCGGCTGCTCGTGCGGCATGACGCTGACGAACGGCGTGGGCTGGTCGCTCGACGAGCACATCCGTCTGCACCGCGCCGAGGCGCGCTACCTCGCGCTGAGCCAGGTCGCCCCGGCGGGGATCCCCCGGCTCATCGACGTCGACGAGCGGCGGCTGCCGCGCGTCTGAGCCGACGCGTCAGAGCTCGTCGGGGTCGTCCCAGGACGTGCCGGACGACGTGTGCACGATGCGCTCGCGCCACTGCTCGCGCAACGACTGCGGCGCCTTGGAGGCGTCACCTCCGGCGAGCACGTCACCGCGCTCGTCGTCGTGGATCCGGCGGGGGGCGAGCCGTGCCGAGGCGATGTCCGAGGTGTTCGGGTCGTCGGGCCGGCGGCGAGAACTGGGGTGCGAGTTCATGCTTCGGGTCTACCAGGTGTGGTGCGAGCACGCACGGACGCACGCCATGCGCGAACACGATGTTCACATTCGCCGACCGGAACGACCCGGTACCTCCGCATCCGTGACCCGCGTCACGTCGCACGCCCGTAACCTACGGGGTCGCGACTCGCACGCCCGGTGGGCCGTTCCGGGGCGACGTGTGCGTCACGTGCCCCTCGCAATGTCACGGTAACGGTGTGGTGGCAGCATCAGCACATGCAGACCTGGCCTGGACGCCCCTACCCGCTCGGCGCGACCTTCGACGGCAGCGGAACGAACTTCGCCCTCTTCTCGGAGGTGGCCGAGCGCGTCGTGCTCTGCCTGATCGACGACGACGGCTCGGAGGAGCACGTCGAGCTCGAGGAGGTCGACGCGCACGTGTGGCACGTGTACCTGCCGAGCGTGGCGCCGGGCACCCGCTACGGGTACCGGGTGCACGGCCCCTACGACCCGGAGCAGGGGCACCGGTGCAACCCGGCGAAGCTCCTGCTCGACCCGTACGCGAAGGCGATCGACGGGCAGATCGACGGCGACGAGTCGCTCTTCTCCTACCGCTTCGACGACCCGGACGCGCTCAACGAGGACGACTCGCTCGGGCACACGATGACCGCGGTCGTGGTGAGCCCGTTCTTCGACTGGGGTCACGACCGCCCGCCGGCGCGCGACTACCACGACAGCGTGATCTACGAGGCGCACGTGCGCGGCCTGACGATGCGCCACCCCGAGGTCCCGGAGGAGATCCGGGGCACGTACGCGGCGATCGCGCACCCGGCGATCGTCGAGCACCTCGTGGCGCTCGGCATCACGGCGGTCGAGCTCATGCCCGTGCACCAGTTCGTCAACGACCCGCACCTGGTCGAGCAGGGCCTGTCGAACTACTGGGGCTACAACACGATCGGGTTCTTCGCGCCGCACAACGGGTACGCGGCGTACGGCACGCGCGGCGAACAGGTCATGGAGTTCAAGTCCATGGTCAAGGCCCTGCACGAGGCGGGGATCGAGGTCATCCTCGACGTCGTCTACAACCACACGGCGGAGGGCAACCATCAGGGCCCGACCCTGTCGTTCCGCGGCATCGACAACGCGGCCTACTACCGGCTGGTCGACGACGACCGCGCGCACTACTTCGACACCACGGGCACGGGCAACTCGCTGCTCATGCGGTCCCCGCACGTGCTGCAGCTCATCATGGACTCGCTGCGGTACTGGGTCGAGGAGATGCACGTCGACGGGTTCCGGTTCGACCTCGCGGCGACGCTCGCACGACAGTTCCACGAGGTCGACCGCCTCTCGGCGTTCTTCGACATCGTCCAGCAGGACCCGATCATCTCGCAGGTCAAGCTCATCGCCGAGCCGTGGGACCTCGGCTCGGGGGGCTACCAGGTGGGCGGGTTCCCGCCGCTGTGGACCGAGTGGAACGGCGACTACCGCGACACGGTGCGCGACTTCTGGCGCGGCGAGGCCTCGACGCTCCCGCAGCTCGCGAGCCGGCTGACGGGATCGTCGGACCTCTACGAGCACTCGGGGCGCAAGCCCATCGCATCGATCAACTTCGTGACGGCGCACGACGGGTTCACCCTCACCGACCTCGTGAGCTACGACGAGAAGCACAACGACGCGAACGGCGAGGGCGGTCAGGACGGCGAGTCGCACAACCGCTCGTGGAACTCGGGGGTCGAGGGCCCGACGGACGACCCCGACGTGCGGGCGCTGCGGGCACGTCAGCGCCGCAACTTCCTCGCCACGCTGCTGCTGTCGCAGGGCGTGCCGATGATCGCGCACGGCGACGAGCTGGGCCGCACGCAGCAGGGCAACAACAACGTGTACTGCCAGGACAACGAGCTGTCGTGGGTCGACTGGGAGCTCGACGAGGAGCGCGAGGCGCTGCTCGAGTTCACGCGACGCCTGGTGCACCTGCGGCTCGAGCACCCGCTGCTGCACCGTCGCCGCTTCTTCACGGGCCGCGACGGCCGCGACCCGGACGCGCCGTCCGACGCGCTGCCCGACATCGAGTGGTTCGACATCACGGGCGAGCGCATGGACGACGAGGACTGGGCGAACTCGTTCGCCCGATCGGTCATGGTGTTCCTCAACGGCGACGCGATCGACGAGCGTGACGCGCGGGGCGCCGAGGTGGTCGACGACTCGTTCCTGCTGCTGCTCAACGCGCACTCCGAGCCGCTCGGGTTCACGCTGCCGCACGCCGAGTACGGCGAGACCTGGACCGTCGTGCTCGACACCGACGGCGCGGTCTCCCCCGGCGACGAGCTCGCGGCCGGGGCCACGCTGACGGCCGAGGGCCGGTCGGTCGTGGTGCTCGTGCGGGAGTCGGCGCTGTGAGCGCACGGGTGCCCACCTCGACGTACCGGCTGCAGCTGAACGCCGACCTCACGTTCGACGACGCCGCGGCGCAGGTCCCGTACCTCGCCGCGCTCGGGGTCACGCACCTGTACCTGTCCCCGATCCTGCCCGCGGCCCCCGGGTCGACGCACGGCTACGACGTCGTCGACCACACGCGCGTGAGCGACGTGCTCGGCGGCCGCGCGGGGCTCGACCGCCTCGCGGCCGCGGCCCACGACGCCGGCCTCGGGCTCGTGGTCGACGTGGTGCCGAACCACATGGCGGTGCCCACGCCCCTGTGGCACAACCGGGCGCTGTGGTCCGTCCTCGCGCACGGCGAGTCCTCGCCGTACGCGCACTGGTTCGACGTCGACTGGTCCGCGGGCGGCTCGCCCGAGGGCCAGGGTGCCGTGCTCATGCCCGTGCTGGGCGAGCGCGTTGGCGACGTCGTCGCGGGCGGCGACCTCGTGCTCGACGTGGTCGACGGCGCCGAGCTGGGCGGCGTCAGCACGGGGCCGACGACGGTGCTGCGGTACTTCGACCACGTGTTCCCGGTCCGGGCGGGCACGGAGGACCTGCCGCTGGCCGAGCTCGTCGAGCGGCAGCACTACCGGCTCGCGTACTGGAAGGTCGGTGACGAGGAGCTCAACTACCGGCGGTTCTTCGACGTGGGCACGCTCGCGGCGGTGCGGGTCGAGGACGAGTCCGTGTTCGACGCGACCCACGAGGTGCTGATCGGGCTGCTCGCCGACGGCACGGTCGACGGACTGCGCATCGACCACCCCGACGGGCTGGCCGACCCTGCCGGATACCTCGAACGCCTCGCCGAGCGCACGCACGGCGCGTGGGTCGTGGTCGAGAAGATCCTGGCGGGCGACGAACGGCTGCCGCCCGAGTGGGTCACCGCGGGCACGACCGGCTACGAGGGCCTCTGGCGGCTCCAGTCGCTGTTCGTCGACCCGGCGGGCCGCGCGCGCCTCGCGGAGCTCGCCCCGCCGGCGGGCACGCTCGAGGAGGTCGTGCAGCGCGCCAAGCGCGAGGTCGTCGACGGCCCCCTGTACGCCGAGGTGCACCGCCTGACGGATCTTGCGGCGTCGGTGTGCGCCGACGACCTGCGGCTGCGCGACCACACGTGGCGCGGCCTGCACGACTGCCTGCGGGCGCTGCTCGTCGCGTTCGACCGGTACCGCGCGTACGTCGTGCCGGGCGAGGAGACGCGGCACGAGCCCGTCGCGGCGATGGCCGCGGCGACCGAGCGCGCTCGTGCCACGCTGGCGCCGGACCGGCACGCGACCCTCGACGTGCTCGTCGAGCTGCTGCTCGGGCGCGAGGCCGGCAGCGCCGGACGCCGGCGCGAGGCGCGGCGCGACGAGCTCGTGGTGCGCTTCCAGCAGGTGTGCGGCGCGGTCATGGCCAAGGGCGTCGAGGACACCGCGTTCTACCGCTGGACCGAGCTGACGTCGCTGTGCGAGGTCGGCGGCGAGCCGGACCGGTTCGGGATCGACGCGCACACCTGGCACGCGTTCGCGACCCGCGCCCAGGAGCACGCCCCGCACGCCCTGACCACGACCTCGACGCACGACACCAAGCGCGGCGAGGACACGCGCGCGCAGATCGGCGTGCTGAGCGAGGTGCCCGACGAGTGGGCCTTCATGGTCGAGATGATGCGCACGGCGTCGGGCCGGTACCGTAGCTCGCTGGTCGACGCGCACGCCGAGAGCCTCGTGCTCCAGACCCTCGTCGGCACCTGGACGCCCGACGGGCCGATGCCCGGCCCCGCCTCGCTCGACCGCCTCGCCGAGTACCTCACGAAGGCGCTGCGCGAGGCCAAGCTCAGCACGTCCTGGACCACGCCGCACGAGGCGTACGAGGCGGCCGTCGTCGACCTGGTGCGGTCCCTTCTCGCGGACGACCGCGTGCTGGCCCTGCTCGCCACGTGGGCCGAGCACCACGTCGAGGCCGTGCGGGCGGTCGCGCTCGGCACCAAGCTCGTGCAGCTGACCATGCCCGGCGTCGCCGACGTCTACCAGGGCTCCGAGGGCTTCTCCCCGACGCTCGTGGACCCCGACAACCGGCGTCCGACCGACGTGGCCACGCTCGCCGACCGTCTCGCCCGGCTCGACGCGGGCGAGGGCGCGCGGTCCCTCGAGGACCAGAAGCTCCTCGTGACCTCCCGCGCGCTGCGCCTGCGCCGCGAGCGGCCCGAGACGTTCGTCGGGCCCGACGCCGGGTACCTCCCCCTGCCGACGTCGACGCCGTGCGCGCTCGCGTCCGCGCGCACGCTCGCGGGGGCGCCGCAGGTCGTGACCGTCGCGACCCGGCTCGCGACGACGCTCGCCCGGCTCGGCGGGTGGGGCGAGCACACCGTCGTCCTGCCCGACGCGCCGCACGGCTGGCACGACCTGCTCACCGGGGCCCGGCACGCGAGCGGGTCGCTGCGCCTCGCCGACCTGCTCGCGTCGCTCCCCGTCGCACTCCTCGTGCCCGCGGACGCCGCATGAGCGGCCTGCGCGTGTGGGCGCCGCGCGCGCAGCGCGTCGACGTCGTGCTCGGCGGTCCCGGCCCTCGCACGAGTGCACCGATGTCACGGGCGGACGACGGCTGGTGGGCCGCCCCCGCACCCGCCCCCGGCACCGACTACGCGTTCTCGCTCGACGGTGGCCCGGCCCGACCCGACCCGCGCAGCGCATGGCAGCCTCACGGCGTCGACGGCCCGAGCCGCTGGTTCGACCCGACGTTCGCGTGGTCGGACGACGCGTGGCCGGGTCGGGACGTGCGCGGGGCGGTCGTCTACGAGCTGCACGTCGGGACGTTCACGCGGCGCGGCACGCTCGACGCCGCCGCGGAGCACCTGCACGAGCTCGTCGACCTGGGCGTCGACGTGGTCGAGCTCATGCCGCTCGCGGCGTTCGGCGGCGACCGGGGCTGGGGCTACGACGGCGTCGGGCTGTGGGCCGTGCACGAGGCGTACGGCGGGCCGCGCGCGCTGCAGCGGTTCGTCGACGCCGCGCACGCCGCGGGCCTCGCCGTCGCGCTCGACGTCGTCTACAACCACCTCGGCCCGGCCGGGAACTACCTGCCCGAGCTCGGCCCCTACCTCACCGACGCGCACAGCACCCCGTGGGGTCCCGCGGTCAACCTCGACCAGGACGGCTCGGCCGAGGTGCGCGCGTGGATCGTCGAGAACGCGCTGCGCTGGTTCCGCGACTTCCACGTCGACGCGCTGCGCCTCGACGCGGTCCACGCGCTGGTCGACGACTCGCCCGAGCACCTGCTCGCCGAGCTGTCCCGGCGCACCGCCGACCTCGCCGCGACGCTCGGGCGCCCGCTGTCGCTCGTGGCCGAGTCCGACGAGAACGACCCCGCAACCGTGACCCCGCTCGACACGCCCGCGCCAGGACCGGACGACCGAGGCACGGCCACGCGTGGCGCGACCACGCGGGGCACGACCGAGTCGCCGGCAGCGGGGATGCCACCACGAGGCATGACCGCGCAGTGGGCCGACGACGTCCACCACGCGATCCACGCGCTCGTCACGGGCGAGCGCCACGGCTACTACGTCGACTTCGGCACCCCCGAGGTGCTGCGGCACGCCATGACGCGCGTGTTCGTGCACGACGGCGGGTGGTCGACGTTCCGCGGACGCGACTGGGGCCGCCCCGTGCCACCCGAGACCGACGGGCACCGGTTCGTGGTGTGCGCCTCGAACCACGACCAGGTCGGCAACCGGGCGCTCGGCGACCGACCGTCGGCACGGCTCGACGTCGGCGGTCTCGCGATCGAGGCGGCGCTCGTGCTGTGCTCGCCGTTCACCCCCATGGTGTTCATGGGCGAGGAGTGGGGCGCGTCGACACCCTGGCAGTACTTCACCGACCACCAGGACCCGGGGCTCGCGCAGGCTGTGCGCGACGGACGCCGCGCCGAGTTCGGGTCGCACGGCTGGGGCGAGCTCTACGACGGGTTCGCCGGCGCGACGTTCGTCGACGGTGCGCTCGTGGTGCCCGACCCGCAGGCGCGCACGACGTTCGACGCGAGCGTGCTGGACCGGGCCGAGTCGCACCGGGGCGAGCACGTCCGGCTGCGCGCCTGGTACCGCGACCTGATCGCGCTGCGCCGCCGCACGCCCGACCTCACGTCGGGCGACCTGCGCGCGACCGACCTCACCTGGCTGGGACACGACGCCGCAGGCGCGGCGGCAGAGGCAGGCGTGTCGGCGGAGGCAGGCTCAGTGGCGGGGGCAGGCGCAGTGGCGGGGGCACGCGCGGGGGCGGCGTCCGACGTCCTGGTGCTGCACCGAGGCGCGGTGCGCGTCGTGGTGAACCTAGGGCGGGAGACCGCGCGCGTCGGCCTCGACGCGCCCGGTGATCTCGACGCAGCCGGAGACCATGCCGCAGGTAGCGGATCGCGGGGCGCGTGGTCCGTGCTCGCCGCGTGGGACGACGTCACGGTCGAGGACGGCGCGGGCGTCGTCCTCCCTCCACGCTCGGTCGCGGTACTCTCCCCCGTGCGCTGACCGACCCGACCACACGACGTCCGCCCCACGCACCAACCCACCCGCCGCCCACCCGCGCGACCACCCGCGGCCCGCCCGGCCGGTGAGCGTCACGTTCCGGCCCCTTCGGCACGACGTGATCGGGCCAGAACGTGACCCTCACCGGCGCGCAGCCCCACGTCGCGCCGCGCGCGCCGACGGGCCCCACCACGCGGCGTCCGACCAAGCGCCGACCCACGCGTCGTCCGCCCGCCCGTCCATCCGCGGAGCGTCACGTTCCGGCCCCTGCAACACCGGACGAACGGGCCGGAACGTGACCCTCGCCCGCGCACGCGCGGGTACGGACGCGCCACACGCACGAACCCTCGCCCCGCGCGCTCCCGCACGCGAGCGTGCGCACGGGCTACTCTCGGGCGATGTCCACGAAGTCGTCGAAGAAGTCGTCGAAGAAGAAGCACTCGAAGAAGAAGTCGTCGAGCACGGAGCACCCCCGGTTCGAGGTCCCGCCGCGCGAGGCGCTGCGCGCCGACGGGGTCGACCTGGAGCACTTCGACCGGGGCGCGACGCCCGGCTGGTCGCACGGCAAGAAGGCCGCCGAGCACGAGCTGCTGCGCCGCGGCGAGGAGCTCTCCGAGCTCCAGGAGCGACTGTTCGCCGAGGGGCGCACGGGCGGGTCACGCTCGGTGCTGCTCGTGCTGCAGGGCATGGACACCGCGGGCAAGGGCGGGATCGTGCGGCACGTCGTCGGCATGGTCGACCCGCAGGGCGTCGACCACTCGTCGTTCGGGGCCCCGACACCCGAGGAGCTCGCGCACGACTTCCTGTGGCGCATCCGCAAGGAGCTCCCGCGCGCCGGACGCCTCGGGGTGTTCGACCGCTCGCACTACGAGGACGTGCTCATCGCGAAGGTCGACGCGCTCGTGCCCGCGGACGTCGTCGAGGCCCGCTACGACGAGATCAACGCGTTCGAGGCCGAGCTCGTCGCGGCGGGGACCACGATCGTCAAGGTCGCGCTGTTCGTGTCGCTCGACGAGCAGAAGGCGCGCCTGGGCGAACGCCTCGAGCGCCCCGACAAGCACTGGAAGTTCGACCCGAGCGACCTCGCGGCACGAGCCCGCTGGCCCGAGTACCAGGAGGCGTACCAGGCGGTGCTCGACCACACCTCGACCGACGTCGCGCCGTGGCACGTGATCCCGGCGGACCACAAGTGGTACGCACGACTGACGATCACCCAGCTGCTGCTCGACGCGTTCCGCGACCTCGACCTGGGCTGGCCGCCCGCGACGTTCGACGTCGAGGAGCAGAAGCGGCTGCTCGCGCAGGCCTGAGCCCGGCCCGCGCCGTCCGCCCGCCCGGCGCCGTGCCCGTTCCCGCGGGCACGGCCCGGGAACCTCCGCGGCCGGCACGTCGTTGGACCCACGTGGACACCACCCTGCCCGACGCCTCGACCGACGACCCCAGCCATAGTCCGGCCCCGCGTGCCGCACGTCGCGACGACCGCGCGCACGCCCGCACGCGCACCCCGGCGGTGAGCCCTCGATGAGCGCCGTGCTGCTGCTCCTGGCCGGTCTGGCGCTCACGGCCGTCATCATCGCCGCGAACGGGTACTTCGTCGCCCAGGAGTTCGCGTACATGTCCGTGGACCGCGCGGCGCTGCGGACGCGGGCGGACAAGGGCGACGCGTCGGCGCGACGGGCGCTCGCCGTGACACGCCGCACGTCGTTCATGCTCTCGGGCGCCCAGCTCGGCATCACGGTGACCGGCCTGATGGTCGGCTACGTCGCCGAACCGTTCATCGGCGAGGCGTTCGCCCAGATGCTCGGCGGCGCGGGCGTCGCGACCGCCACGAGCCTCGCCGTCGGGACCGTGGCCGCCCTCGTGCTGGCGACCGTGACGCAGATGATCTTCGGCGAGCTGTTCCCGAAGAACCTCGCGATCGCCGACCCCGATCCCCTGGCACGCGCCCTGGCCCGTTCGACGCTGATCTACCTCGCCGCCTTCGGGTGGCTCGTCACGTTGTTCGACGCGTCGTCGAACGCGGTGCTCCGCCTCCTGCGCGTCGAGCCCGTGCACGACGTCGACAGCAGCGCCACCGCCCAGGACCTCGAGCGGATCATCGACGACTCGCGTGCCAGCGGCGACCTGTCCGACGACCTCTCGCTGCTGCTCGACCGCGTCCTCGACTTCCCCGACCGGGACGTCGAGCACGCGATGCTGCCGCGCCTGCAGGTCGACGTCGTGACGCCCGCGACCACGGTCGCGCAGGTGCGCACCCGGATGGCGCACGGCCACACCCGCTACCCGGTGCTCGGGGTGCGGGACGAGCCGGTCGGCGTCGTCGAGCTCGGCGCGGTGCTCGCGACCGCTCCCGACGACGCGCGCCCGGTGACGGCGATCATGCGCGAGCCGCTCGTGGTCCCGACGGTCATGGCGCTGCCGCACCTGCTCGAGCAGCTCACCCGCACGGGCCACGAGCTCGCCTGCGTGATCGACGAGTACGGCGGGTTCACGGGCATCGTGACGATCGAGGACCTCGCCGAGGAGCTCCTCGGCGACGTGCGCGACGAGCACGACGCCGTCGCGCCCGCCGGCGTGGCGCGTGACGACGACGGCGCGTGGGTCATGTCCGGCGACCTGCCCGTCGACGAGGTCGAGCGGGCCATCGGGCGCGACCTGCCGCACGGCGACCACGAGACCCTCGCGGGGCTCGTCGTCGCGGAGCACGGCGGTCTGCCGGACGTCGGGGTCACGCTCACGATCGCCCTGCCCGCCGAGGGCGCGGAGCTCGTCGACGGCACTCCCCGACCGACGCTCGACGTCGAGGTCGTGCGTGTCGAGCGGCACGTGCCGAGCGAGCTGCGCGTGCGGCTCCAGGAGGAGGACCGATGAACGCCTGGACCGTCACCCTGATCACCGTCGCGCTCATCGCGCTGAGCGCGTTCTTCGTGGTCGTCGAGTTCGCGCTGCTCGGGGCGAGGCGCCACCGTCTTGAGGAGCAGGCGCAGCACAGCCGTGGCGCGCGGGCCGCCCTGCGCGGCATGAACGAGCTGACGATCATGCTCGCGGGCGCGCAGCTCGGCATCACGGTCTGCACGTTCGCGCTCGGTGCCGTCACCAAGCCCGCGGTCGACGCCTGGCTCGGCCCCGTGCTCGAGTCGTGGGGGCTGCCCGAGTGGCTCGCGGGCGGTTCGGCGTTCGCGCTGTCGCTGCTGCTCGTCACGTTCCTGCACCTCGTGATCGGTGAGATGGCCCCCAAGTCGTGGGCGATCGCGCATCCCGAGCGCGCCGCGACGATCGTCGGTGCGCCGGCGCGGGCGTTCGTCCTCCCGCTGCGCCCGTTCCTCACGTGGGTCAACCGGATCGCGAACCGGCTCGTCGCCCGCACGGGCGTCGAACCGGTCGAGAGCGCGGCCGTGGGCGGGCGCGACGCGGACACGATCCGCACCCTCGTCGAGCACTCCGCGCAGGTCGGGGTCCTCGAGCCCGCGCTGCGCACCCAGATCACGCAGGTCCTCGAGCTGCAGACGCTCACGGTCGGCCAGATCGCGTCACGCTCGACGGCCCCGTCGGCGGTCCCCCAGGACGCCACGGTCGCCGACGTGCACGCGGCCGCCCTCGGTTCCGGCCACCTGCGGGTGCTCCTGGCAGACGCCGCGGGTCGGCTCTCCCTGGTCGTGCACGTGCGCGACACGCTCGTGGCGGACGGCGCGGAGCCCGTGGCCCGGTACGCGCGGCCCGCGCTCGTGGTGGACGCGTCGACGACCGTCGACGCTCTGCTGCGCCGCATGCGGACGGACGCCGTGCAGCTGGCCGTCGTCGAGGAGCAGGGCGAGTCCCGGGGCGTCGTCACGCTCACCGACGTGGCCGAGCGGGTGCTCCCGGGGGCCGCGGGCACGCGCGGGACGGACTGACGGGCGGGCGCGGACCCGCCGGGCCACCGGCGTCAGTGATCCCTCCAGCCCTGCGGGTCCGCCGAGCTCAGCGGTGCAGCCGCCGCAGGAACTCGCGCGTCGCGGCCCGCTGCGGGTCGTCGAGCACCTGCGCGGGGGTGCCGCGCTCGTGCACGCGCCCTTCGTGCAGGAACACGACCTCGTCGGCGACGTCCCGCGCGAAGCCCATCTCGTGCGTGGCGACGAGCATCGTCGTGCCTTCGGTGCGCAGGTCGAGCAGGAGGTCGAGCACCTCGCCCACGAGCGCCGGGTCGAGGGCCGAGGTGACCTCGTCGAGCAGCAGCACCTCGGGGTCGCCCACGAGGGCGCGCGCGATGGCGACGCGCTGCTGCTCGCCGCCCGAGAGCTGGTCGGGGTAGGCACGGGCCTTGTGCGCGAGGCCGACCTTGGCGAGCATCGCCTCGGCGGCCGCCTCGGCCTCGTCGCGCGGGCGACCGTGCACCACGCGCGGCGCGAGCGTCAGGTTGTCCATGACCCGCAGGTGCGGGAACAGGTTGTACTGCTGGAACACGAGCGCGAGTCGCGCCCGGACCGCGTCGGCGTCGACCCACGGGTCGGCGACGTCGACGCCGTCGAGCAGGATCTGCCCGTCGTCGACGTCCTCGAGCAGGTCGACGACGCGCAGCAGCGTCGACTTGCCCGAGCCCGAGGCGCCCACGAGCACGGTGCACGAGTGCGGCGCGAGGTCGAGGTCGACGCCGTCGAGCACGAGGTGGGCCACCCCACCACGCGCGCCGCGGCGACGCGTGCCGCCGAAGCTCTTGCGCACGCCGCGCAGCGACAGCAGCGGCGCGCCGGTCCCGCTCATCGCAGGCCTCCCGCGCCCGAGACGGTGCTCAGGCCTCCGCGCCACCCGTGGCGGGCGGACCACGCGTCCACGAGCCGGGTCAGCGGGATCGAGATCAGCAGGAACAGCAGGCCCGCGACGACGTAGGGCGTGAAGTTGTAGTCGCCCGTGGTCGCGATCTGCGCGGCGCGGATCGCGTCGACCGCGCCCAGGATCGAGATGAGGCCCGAGTCCTTCTGCAGCGACACGAGCATGCTCGCCACGGGCGCGGTCACGTTGCGCACCGCCTGGGGCAGCACGACGTGCCGCACCGCACGACCGCGGCTCAGGCCGAGCGACCGGGCCGCGGCGACCTGCGACGGGTGCACCGACTCGATGCCGGCCCGGAAGATCTCCGCGAGGTACGCGGTGTAGGTGAGGACGATCGCGAGCCCGCCGAGGAACGCGGCGCTCACGGGCAGCCAGGTCAGGCGCAGCGCGGGCAGGCCGAACCCGACGAGCAGGAGCGTGAGCAGCAGCGGGACGCCGCGGAACACGTCGACGTACGCGATCGCGAGCATCCGCAGGGGGAACAGCGCGGGGATGCGCGAGGTGCGCACGACCGCGAGCAGCAGGCCGAGCACGAGGCCGACGACGCTCGCCACGAGCCATACCCGCAGGTTGAGCCACAGCCCGGCGGCGACCTCGGGCAGCACCTCGACGGCACGCTCGGGCGAGAAGAACGCCTCGCGAGCGCGGTCCCAGCCGGGGGCGGTCGTCACGACCCACGCGACCAGAGCGAGGACGATCGCCGTCGCGACGCCCGCGACGAGCAGTGCGCGCCGGTGCTGGGCGCGCCGGAACGCCGTGCGCGCGCGGGCGCGCTCGGACGGTTCGGTCTCGCTCACGTCAGTCCCCCGCGCGCGCTCAGGTCAGGTCGGCGATGTCGTCCGAGTCGAGCCACGTCGCGCGCAGCTCGTCGAGCGTGCCGTCCTCGCGCAGCGTGTCGACCGCGTCGCTCACGCACGCGGTGAGCGCCGAGTCCTTGTCGAGCACGAGACCGAGCTGCTCGGGGTCCCCGACCGCGGGCAGCGTGCCGATCACGGCGGTGTCCGGGAAGTACACGGTCGAGGCAGCGACTCCCTGGTCGACGTCCATGACCATCGCGTCGATGGTGCCCGACGTGAGCGCGGTCATGCCGTCGCCCGCCCCGTTGAACGGCACGACCTCGACCGCGTCGCCCCAGGCGGCCTCGGCCGCGTCGAGCGAGGTCTGCGAGGCGGTCACGCCGACCTTGGCGCCCTCGAGCGCGGCGAGCGTCGTCGCGCCCGCGTACTGCCCGTCGTCCGCCACGATGACGCCCTGGCGCGTGGTCAGGTAGGGGCTCGAGAAGTCGACCGCGGCGCGACGCTCGTCCGTGATGGTGGTCTGGTAGGCCGCGAGGTCGAACGGCTTGATGGCGGGGCTGACGATCTGCTCGAACGTGACCGAGGTCCACTCGACGTCGTCCTCGGCGAAGCCCAGCTCGTCGGCGACCGCGTACACGAGGGCGGACTCGAAGCCCTCGCCGCTGCTCGGCTCGCCCACGTACCACGGCTCGAACGGGTCGCTCGCGCCGACCGTGAGCGTGCCCGCGGTGAGGGTCTCGAGCGCGTCGGGCGTGCAGGTGTCGGACGCCGCGCCCGCCGTGGCGTCGTCGGCCGCGGTGCCGTCGTCGTCCGAGCAGCCAGCGAGCGCGAGGGCGAGCACGGGCAGGAGGAGGGCGGCGGTGCGGGTGCGGTGCAGGCGCAAGGGTCGGCCTTTCGGGTCGGTGCTGCGTCGGGGGTGCTGCGTCGTGGGTGCTGCGTCGTGGGTGCTGCGTCGTGGGAACTCGGTCGTGCGTCGGGCCGGCGCCGGTCCCGTCTCAGCCCTGGCGGGCGACGACCGCGCGGCCGTCCTCCGCGAGGGAGCCGAGCCGCGACAGCGCGCGGTAGTACTTCTTGCGGTAGCCGCCGCGCAGCATCGCGTCGGTGAACAGCGCGGGCACGTCGGTGCCGCCCTGCGCCGGGTCGTCGCGGCCGAGCAGCACGGGAATGTCGCGGTCGTAGAGCCGGTCGACGAGCACGACGAGCCGCAGCGCGGCGGACTGCTCGGTCACGGGGCGCACGCCCGTGAGTCCCACGAGCGGGACGTCGTCGAGCATCGCGCCGTAGCGGCTGGGGTGCACGGTCGCCAGGTGCGCGAGGACGTCGTCGAACGCGTCGAACGTCGCGCCGGGCGTGCGGGCGACCGTCGCGGCGATCGTGTCGCCGCCCACGGGCTCGGCGTGGGTGACCACGGCCCGGTGCCGGTAGTCCTCGCCGTCGACCCGCATGACCTCGAAGCGGGCGGCCATCGCCTGGATCTCGCGCAGGAAGTCCTCGGCGGCGAACCGCCCCTCGCCGAGCGCGTCGGGCAGCGTGTTGGACGTGGCCGCGAGCGCCACGCCGCGGTCGGCGAGCTCGCGCAGCAGCCGCGACATGAGCACGGTGTCGCCGGGGTCGTCGAGCTCGAACTCGTCGATACACACGAGCGTCCGGGTCGCGAGGGCCTCGACCGTGGGGGCGAACCCGAGCGCTCCGACGAGGTTGGTGTACTCGACGAAGGTCCCGTAGGCGGAGCGTTCGAGTCCGACGGCGTGCGCGAGGGACGTGAGCAGGTGGGTCTTGCCGACGCCGAAGCCGCCGTCGAGGTACACCGCGGGTGCGGCCGTCCTGCGGCGCGAGAACAGCCCGCCGCGGCGGGGGCGGACGAGCTCGGCCGCGACCTGCTCGAGGCGGGCGACCGTCGCGGCCTGGCTCGGGTGGTCGGCGCTGGCCCGGTACGTCGCGAAGCGCGCGTCGTCGAAGTGCCGCGGGGGCACGAGGTCGGCGAGCAGTCGCTCGGGGGCCACGACGGGGCGGATGCTGGCGAGCGCGCGCAGACCGGCGCCCCCGGTGGCGGGCGGTGCCGTCGTGGAGGACGTGCGGGGGGTCTGCGAAGGTGCGCTGGTCACAACGTTCAAGCCTACGCCCGGCCGTGGGTGGGACGCTGTGACGTCGCCCACCTCACGCCCGCCTACCTCACGCCCGCGCGGGCACGTGCACGACGCCGGGTGCGGCGTCGTGCGGCAGGCGTGCGAGCACCGTGGCCACGACGGCGTCGAGCGGCACCTCGACCGCGGGGTCGAGGTTGCGGTCGTCCCCCGCGATCGCGTGGTCGACGACGACCTCGTGGAACCGGGTCCCGCCCGGGGGTTCCTCGGCGCGCAGCACCTCGACGAGCATGTGCAGCCCGGCCCCCGTCACGGACACCGGTCCCGAGTGCGCCATGGGCTCGGACGACGCGGCGCCGTTGAGCACGACCCACGCGGCGCCGGGCGGCAGGTGCGGTGCGAGCGTGCGGGCCGCGTCGAGGTGCGCGGTGAGGTGGCTCGCGAGCATCGCCTCCCAGGTGGTGGGGTCGAGGTCGAGGAGCCGGTCGCCGATCCACCAGCCGCCGATCGCGGCCACGACGCCCTGGACGCCGTGCGTCGCGGCGAACCGTGCGACGTCCTGCCCCAGGAGCGCGGGCTCGCCCAGCCGCGTGGTCGCGCAGCCCTCGTGGGCGAGCGCGGCGAGCCGGTCCTGGTCGCGCCCCGCCGCGAGGACGGGCACGCCGTCGGCCCGCAGCGCGCGGGCGACCGCACCGCCCACGAGACCCGTGGCACCGAGCACGACGACGCCCCGACGGTCGGCGGCACCGGCAGCAGGTGCACCGGCAGTAGGTGCACCGGCGTCAGGAGCGTCGGCCTCGGGGGCATCGGCGTCGGCAGGTGCGGAGGCGCCGGGCGCGACCGTGCGAGGGGCTGGTGGCTCGCCGGGCACGGCACCGGACGACGTGGCGGTCACGCCACCAGCCTAGGTGTCGCGGTGTGACACGCGTCGGCGGGGCGACGCTGCGTCGTCGCGCCGACTACGGTGGGTCCCGTGACCGACACGATCCTGGTTCTTGCCGAAGATGCCCTGTCCGCCTCGGACGTCGAGCACGTGACGTCGTTGCACACGGACGACGACGTGCGCTACCGGGTGCTGGTGCCCGCCGACACCGAGCACAACCTCGTGGAGTCGTTCATCGACTACCTGAGCCTGGGCTACCTGCGCGAGGCGTGGGACGCGATGATCGGCAAGGAGCCCGACCCCGTGGTCGCCCGGCAGACCGCGGGCGAGCAGCTCGCGACGACGGTGCAGGCGCTCGCGGACGCGGGCGTCGACGTCGTCGGCGAGGTCACCGAGGACGACCCGCTGCCGGCCGTGCGCGCGATCGTCGAGGCCGGCGAGGCGCGCGAGATCGTGGTGCTGACGTACCCGCACGCGGTCGAGGACACGTTCCACACCGACTGGGCGTCGAAGGCGCGCGAGAGCCTGCAGGTGCCGGTGCTGCACATCTACCTCGGCACGTCCGAGCTCGGCTGAGCCCGGACGAACCCGCCCGGGAACCACGAGAGCCCCGGGGCACCCACCGCACGGTGGGCGCCCCGGGGCTCTCGTCGTCGGACCCTGAGGGTCAGTACCCCGAGCTCGTGGGCTTCGGGTAGTACTGCGCGTACTTGCGCCGGTAGTTCTGCGTCACGGCCTCGACCACGAGCCGACGCTTGATGCCCGCGTCCGCGCCGTACTTGAGCGGGTGGACGACGTCCCCGCGCTTCTTCGCGGCCACGAGCCGTGCCCGCAGGGCGTCGTCGAGCACGTACTTCTGCAGCAGCCCGAACGGCACCACCGAGTACAGGACCTCGCGCTGCGAGCGCGCGACCTCCCCCGCCCGGTCGTGCACGTGGTCCTCGACGATCGCCTCGGCGACGTTCGCCCCCGAGCCGGTCACGTAGTAGTTGTTCCGGCCCACACGCGGGTTCATCTCGAAGTACACGTGCCGACCCGTGCGCGGGTCGAGCTTGTAGTCGAAGTTGGCGAACCCCACGTACCCGGCCTCGTCGAGGAACCGGGTCGCGGCGTCCATCGCGTCCTCGTACGGCTCGACCAGGATCGCCGCGGGGATCCCGAGCGTGCCGGGCGTGTGCTCCTCGAGCAGCACCCGACCCGTCGCGAGCAGGGTGATGTGCCCCGCACGGTCCCGGTAGGCGGTCAGCGAGCGCATCTGCGTCTCGTCCCCGGGGATGAACTCCTGCAGCAGGAACGTCCCGGCGTACCCCGCGTCGACGAGGTGCCCGAGGAGCTCGTCGAGCTCCGCGCGCGTGTCGATGTGGTGGATCTTCTTCTTGCCCGGGAACGACACGTAGTAGTAGTCCGCCGACGACGACGGCTTGCCCACGATCGGGAACTCGAGGTCGACCGGGAACGTCGGGACCGCCGTCCGCCCCCCGGCCGCGACCAGGGCGGGCACGTCGACCGCGACGGTGCGCGGCGTCGGGATGCCCAGGCGGTCGCAGATCTCGGCGAAGCCCTCCTTGGACGAGACCTTCTCGAGCACGTCGAGCGAGCAGTACGGCAGCAGGTAGCCGGCCGCCTCCAGGCGCTCGCGGTGCTCGATGACCGATCGCACGTACCAGTCGGCGTTCGTGAGCAGCACGAGCGTGCGGTCCGGGTGCTGCGCGGCGACCCGCTCGAGCGCGGCGACCATGGCCTCGGGCTCGTCGACCTTCGGCTCGACGACGACGCGCACGAACGACGAGTCGGCCATCGCGCGCGTGACGACGCTCGCGACCACGACCGCGTCGCACCCGTAGCGCTCGTGGAACGCGCGGAGCATCGCGTACGAGCCGATGTCGCCGCCGACCGCGACCGGCAGCAGGTTCGTCGCCGTCGGTGCGGGCGCGCTCACGCCTGCGACTCGGAGCGGTCGAGCGACCACTCGGTGTGGAACGTGCCCTCGCGGTCGACGCGCTTGTAGGTGTGCGCCCCGAAGAAGTCGCGCTGCGCCTGGATCAGCGCGGCGGGCAGACGCTCGGCGCGCACGCCGTCGTAGTACGACAGCGACGACGCGAACGCGGGCACGGGCACGCCGTTGAGGGCGGCCTGCGACACGATCCGGCGCCACGCGGCGAGGCCGTTGCCGACCGCACCGGTGAAGTACTCGTCGGCGAGCAGCAGCGGGAGCTCCGCGTCGCGCTCGTACGCCTCGGTGATGCGGTTGAGGAACCGGGCACGGATGATGCAGCCGCCGCGCCAGATGCGGGCCATGGCGCCGCGGTCGATGTCCCAGCCGTTCTCGGCCGAGGCGGCGGCGATCTGGTCGAAGCCCTGCGAGTACGCGACGACCTTCGACGCGAACAGTGCGAGGCGCACGTCCTCGACGAACGCGTCGCGGTCCTCGACGGCCCAGGTGCCCGCGTCCGCGGGCAGGGCCGCGCGGCCCGCCTCGCGCTGCGGGACCGAGCCCGAGAGCGCGCGCGCGAACGTCGCCTCGGCGATGCCCGTGATCGGCACGCCCAGGTCGAGGCCGTTCTGCACGGTCCAGCGGCCCGTGCCCTTCTGCTCGGCCTGGTCGAGCACGACGTCGACGAACGCCGAGCCGGTTTCCGCGTCGACGTGCTGCAGCACGTCGGCGGTGATCTCGATGAGGAACGACTCGAGGTCGCCCGTGTTCCACTCGGCGAAGATCTGGCCGATCTCCGCGGCCGACGCGCCGAGCCCCTGCTTGAGCAGGTCGTAGGCCTCGGCGATGAGCTGCATGTCGGCGTACTCGATGCCGTTGTGCACCATCTTGACGAAGTGCCCGGCGCCGTCCGGCCCGACGTAGGTGCAGCACGGCACGCCGTCGACCTTGGCCGAGATGTCCTCGAGGATCGGGCCGAGGCTCTCGTACGACTCCGCGGTGCCGCCCGGCATGATCGACGGGCCGTTGAGCGCGCCCTCCTCGCCGCCCGAGACGCCCGTGCCGACGAAGTGCAGGCCCTTCTCGCGCAGCGCGTTCTCGCGGCGGATCGTGTCGGGGAAGTGCGCGTTGCCGGCGTCGACGACGATGTCGCCCTCCTCGAGCAGCGGCACGAGCTCGTCGATCACGGCGTCGGTCGCGGCGCCGGCCTTGACCATGACGACGACCTTGCGCGGGCGCTCGAGCGACGCGACGAAGTCCTCCATCGACTCCGACGGCACGAAGTCCCCGTCGTCACCGTTCTCGGCGATGAGCGACTGCGTCTTGCCGTAGGAACGGTTGTGCACGGCGACGGTGTACCCGTGACGCGCGAAGTTGCGGGCGAGGTTGCGGCCCATGACGGCGAGCCCGGTGACACCGATCTGTGCGCGTGCAGACATTCGCTTCGAAGCTCCTTGAGAAGGGGATCAGTTCGCAGCGGGTCAGCGACCGTGGTGGCGCTCCCGCACACCTCACCCTAGTACGCGGCCCGGCCCGAGCCCCTGCCCGCGCGCCGTTGCTCCACATCGTGGACACCACCTCGTAGTGTGCTGCGCATGACCACGCCCGGACGCGCCGACGTCCCCGGAGCCTTCAGGGACGCCCTGCGGGCGATCGGGAGCACACGGCTGCGGCCCGAGGTCGTGCTGCGCGAGATCCCCGCGCCGCGCCGCATCGCGCCGTTCGCCGTCGCGCTCGAGGCGAGCGTGCACCGCGGCGGCCACGACGCGGACGACGAGGTCGCCTCGGGCCGGTTCATCGTGCTGCACGACCCCGCCGGGCAGGAGGCGTGGGACGGCACGTTCCGCGTCGTGACGCTCGTGCGGACCGTCATGGAGCCCGACATGGCCGCCGACCCGCTGCTCGCCGAGGTCGCCTGGACGTGGCTCGAGGACGCCCTCGACGGCGTCGACGCGCACGCGACGGGCGGCACGATCACGCGCGTGGTCTCCGAGAGCTTCGGCGCGCTCGCGGGACGCGACGCGGACGTCGAGCTCGAGGCCCGCACGTCGTGGACGCCCGGGTCCCCCGACCTCGGCCCGCACCTGAGCGCGTGGGCGACGTTCCTGTGCGCGGCCGCCGGTCTGCCCCCGCTGCCGGACGGCGTGTCCGCGTTCCGGCCCCGACGCGAGACCATGGGGTCATGAGCCAGCCCGTCACGCCCGACGTCCCGAGCGACCCGACCGGGTCCGCGACCGGGACCCCGCCCGAGAGCGCGCCCGAGGCGCCCGCCGTCACGCCGCTGACCGAGCCGGCCGACGGGATCCCGCGCGTCGTCGACACCCCGGCGGCGTTCGCGCGCGTGGTCGAGGCGTTCGCGGCGGGCACGGGCCCGGTCGCGGCCGATGCCGAGCGCGCGTCGGGCTACCGGTACGGCCAGGCGACGTACCTCGTGCAGGTGCGGCGCGCGGGGGCCGGGACGGCGCTGATCGACCCGGTGGGGGTGCCGGACATGTCGGCGCTCAGCGAGGCCGTGGGCGACGCCGAGTGGGTGCTGCACGCCGCGTCGCAGGACCTCCCGGGCTTCGGCGAGCACGGCCTGCGCCCCGCGCGCGTGTTCGACACCGAGCTCGCCGCGCGCCTGCTGGGCATGGAGCGGGTCGGCCTCGCGGCCGTGGTCGCCGAGGTCCTCGGCCTGGGGCTCGCCAAGGAGCACTCGGCGGTCGACTGGTCGACGCGCCCGCTGCCCGAGGACTGGCTGCGGTACGCCGCGCTCGACGTCGAGGTGCTCGTCGAGCTGCGCGACCGGCTCGCGGAGCGGCTCGAGGCGGCCGGCAAGGCCGGGTGGGCCGCGCAGGAGTTCGAGGCGGTGCGCACCGCTCCCCCGCCCCCGCCGCGCCAGGACCCGTGGCGCCGCACGTCCGGCATGCACGTGCTGCGCGACCGCCGCCGCATCGCCGTGGTGCGCAGCCTGTGGCTCGCGCGCGACGAGAACGCACGCCGCCGCGACGTCGCCCCCGGGCGCGTGCTGCCCGACCGCGCGATCGTCGCGGCCGCGAAGGCCCTGCCCCGCACGGTGCCCGAGCTCACGGCCCTGCGCGAGTTCGCGGGCAAGATGACCAAGCGCCGTGCCCCGCAGTGGCAGGCCGCGATCGACGCCGCGCTGCGGCTGCCCGAGAGCGAGCTGCCGTCCTCGCGCGGGCCGAGCACGGACGCCCCGCCGCCGCCGCGCGCCTGGGCCGACCGCGACCCCGGGGCCGCCGCACGGCTCGAGGCCGCGCGCGACGTCGTGCAGCGCGTGAGCGAGGAGCGCTCGACGCCGGTCGAGAACCTGCTGCAGCCCGACGCCCTGCGGCGGCTGTGCTGGACGCCGCCGGACCCGGCCGACGCCGCGGGCGTGGACGCGTTCCTCGCGGGGCGCGGCGCGCGCCCCTGGCAGCGCGATCTGCTCGTGGAACCGCTGGTCACGGCCCTGCGGGCGACACCGGCGAGCCCGGGGGCGTGAGCGGGCCCCGGGACCCGGCACGGTAGGGTCGACCGCGTGCACGCGCCGAACCTGAACCTGACCGTCGACGAGATCACCGACCGCTCCGCGTGGGACCGCATGGTCCTCGACGCGGGCGGTCACCCGCTGCAGCTCTGGGGCTGGGGCGAGGTCAAGGCCACGGGCGCCTGGACCCCCCGGCGCCTGCGCGTCACGGGTCCCGACGGGGTCGTGGTCGGCCTCGCGCAGGTCCTGGTGCGGTCCCTGCCGGCACAGTTCAAGGCCCTCGCGCACGTGCCGCGCGGCCCGGTCGTGATCTCCCCCGACCCCGCCGCGGACGACGTCCCCGCGGACCTCCCCGAGGGCGCGTACCGGGGTGGCGGGTACGGCGTGGGCACCGAGCCGCTGCGCTCGCAGGTCTCGGCGGCCGTGGTCTCCTGGTGCAAGGACCGCGTCGGCGGCGTCGGCATCACGCTCGAGCCCGACTGGCCCGAGGGTTCGTCGCTCGAGCTCGAGGGCGCGCGCCCCTCGCCGAACCCGA
This sequence comes from Sediminihabitans luteus, assembly GCF_002797595.1. Classification (GTDB taxonomy): domain Bacteria; phylum Actinomycetota; class Actinomycetes; order Actinomycetales; family Cellulomonadaceae; genus Paraoerskovia; species Paraoerskovia lutea. The sequence goes on along the minus strand of NZ_PGFE01000002.1, from coordinate 422,188 downwards.
TCCTGTACCCCTCGACCCTGATCCTGGACCTCACCCGCAGCCCCGAGGACCTGACGAAGGTCATGGGCAAGTCGACGCGCTACGACATCCGCAAGGCCGCGCGCACCGGCCTCGAGGTCCGGCGCGTGCAGGACGAGTCCGAGGTGCGCGCGGTGCTCGAGGTCTACAAGGAGACCGCGGCCCGCGCGGGCTTCGCGCTGCACGACGACGACTACTACCTCGCGATCCACCGCGAGCTCGGCGAGCACTCGGTGCTCGTCGCGGCGTTCGCGGACGGCGCGCCCGTGTCGTTCGTGTGGTGCGTGCAGTCCGCGTCGACGTCGTTCGAGCTCTACGGCGGCATCGACGACGCCGGGCGCCGCCTGCGCGCCAACGCGCCCGTCAAGTGGCACGCGGTCGAGGTCGCGCGCGCGGCCGGCGTGGTGCGCTACGACATGAACGGGCTGCTCAACGACGGGATCAGCGAGTTCAAGAAGAGCTTCGCGCAGCACTCGGACGAGCTCGTGCGCAGCGTCGACGTGCCGTTCTCGATGTGGTACTCGGCGTGGAACAACGCGCTGCCGACCGCGAAGAAGGTCGTGCGCAAGCTGCGCGGCTCGCGCTGAGCCAACCCTGCGTCGCACGCTGAGCCAACCCTGCGTCGCACGCTGAGCCAACCCTGCGTCCCACGCTGAACGAACCCTGCGTCGCACGCTGAGCCGGCCCTCCGTCGTCCGCCCCGGTACCCCACGGTGCCGGGGCGTCGTCGTCCCCGGGCGCGGTCGGTTCTCTTTTACTGATACCGGCGGTATCGTGTACAGCGTGAGAGCGGTGCCGCTCCGGACACCGCCGTCCCGACCCAGGAGTTGTGATGACCCACCGGAACGTCGTGCGCGACGTCGTGTTCGTCGAAGGGGTGCGCAGCCCGTTCGGCAAGGCCCGCCCCGACGGTCTGTTCGCCGAGACCCGTGCGGACGACCTCGCCGTCAAGACCATCCGTGAGCTGCTGCGCCGCCAGCCCGCCCTGCCCGCCGAGCGCGTCGACGAGGTCGCCCTCGCCGCCACGACGCAGACCGGCGACCAGGGCCTGACCCTCGGTCGCAGCGTCGCGCTGCTCGCGGGCCTGCCCAGCACCACGCCCGGCTACGCGATCGACCGCATGTGCGCGGGCGCCATGACGGCCGTGACCAACGTCGCCTCGGCGATCATGGTCGGCGCGCAGGACGTCGCGATCGCCGGCGGCGTCGAGCACATGGGCCACCACCCCATGGGTGAGGACATGGACCCCAACCCCCGGTTCGTGGCCGAGAAGCTCGTCGACGGCTCCGCGCTCGTCATGGGCTCGACCGCCGAGAACCTGCACGACCGGTTCCCGCACCTGACCAAGGAGCGCACCGACGCGTACGGCGTCGCGAGCCAGGACAAGTACGCCAAGGCCCTCGCCAACGGCGACATCGACCCCGCGATCGTGCCGATCGCCGTCCGCTCGGCCGAGAAGGGCTGGGGGCTGGCCACCGCCGACGAGCTCCCCCGCCCCGGCACCACGGCCGCCGACATCGCGAACCTCAAGACCCCGTTCCGCCCCGGCGGCAAGGTCACCGCGGGCAACGCCTCGCCCCTGACGGACGGCGCGACCGCGTGCCTCGTGGCCGCGGGCGACGTCGCCGAGGAGCTCGGGCTCGACGTGCGCATGCGCATGGTCGCGTTCGCCTACGCGGGCGTCGCGCCCGAGGTCATGGGCATCGGCCCGGTCCCCGCGACCGAGCGCGCGCTGCGCACCGCCGGGCTCAGCATCGACGACATCGGCCTGTTCGAGATCAACGAGGCCTTCGCCGTCCAGGTCCTGAGCTTCCTCGACCACTACGGCATCGCGGACGACGACGAGCGCGTCAACGTCTACGGCGGCGCGATCGCGATGGGGCACCCCCTCGCGAGCTCGGGCGTGCGCCTCATGACGCAGCTCGCGCGCCAGTTCGAGCAGCACCCCGAGGTCCGGTACGGCCTGACGACGATGTGCGTCGGCCTCGGCATGGGCGGCACCGTGATCTGGGAGAACCCCCACCACGCCGACTACTCGGGCCACACGAGCGCCACCACGACCGACGGGGAGAACTGACCATGGCAGAGAGCACCACGCCCGGCACGACCGCCGGCGACCAGACGATCACCCCCGCGGCGCCCGCCCCCCAGGGCGCGCCCGCCGGCCGCGGCGAGCGCGTGACGCACGCGCTCGTGCGCGACGTCACCCTGCCGGGCGGCACCGGGACCCTCGCGCTCGTGACGCTCGACAACGGGCTCGACCACACCAAGCCGACGACGCTCGGCCCGCTCGGCCTCGCGGAGATCCGCGCGGCCCTCGAGACGCAGCGCGACCGCGCCGCGCGCGGCGAGATCGTCGCGGTCGCCGTCACCGGCAAGCCGTACTTCCTCGCCGCGGGCGCCGACCTGCTCCAGGCCGCGAGCCTCTCGGGTCGCGACGAGGCGCTCGCGCTCGGCCGCGCCGGCCACGACACCTACCGCCTGCTCGGCGAGATGGGCGTGCCCACGTTCGTCTACGTCAACGGGCTCGCGCTCGGCGGCGGCCTCGAGGTCGCCCTCAACGCCGACTACCGCACGATCGCCGCCGACGCGACGGTCGCCCTGCCCGAGACCGGCCTCGGCCTCGTCCCCGGCTGGGGCGGCGCCTACCTCGTCCCGCGCCTCGTGGGCATCGAGAAGGCCGTCGACGTGATCCTCACGCGCCCGGCCGCGAACAAGCCGTTCAAGGCCGCCGAGGCGTTCGGCCTGGGACTGGCCGACGCGCTGTTCGCCCCCGCGGACTTCCTCGAGCAGTCGATCCTGTGGACCGAGCAGGTGCTGCGCGGCGAGGTCGTCGTCGAGCGCCGCGAGCTCGACCCGCCGGAGGTCTGGGACGCCGTGGTCGCCGCGACGCGCCAGCGCGTCGACGCAGTCGTGCACGGCTCGCGCCCCGCGCCGTACCGGGCGATCGACCTGCTCGCCGCGGCCCGCACCGCGAGCCTCGACGAGGCCTTCGCGGCCGAGGACGAGGCGCTCGCCGACCTCATGATGACCGACGAGATGCGCTCGAGCGTCTACGCGTTCAGCCAGGTCTCGGGCGGCAAGCGCCCCCAGGGCGCACCGGACCCGAAGCTCGCGCAGCCCGTGACACGCGTCGGGATCGTCGGCGCCGGGCTCATGGCCGCGCAGATCGCGCTGCTGTTCGCCCAGCGCCTGGGCGTCCCCGTCGTCATGCGCGACCTCGACGCCGAGCGCGTCGACAAGGGACTCGCGTTCGTCCGCTCGACGACCGAGAAGCTCGTCGGCTCGGGCCGCATGTCGCCCGACGTCGCCGCGAAGATCGTCGCGTCGGTGCACGGCACGACCGACATCACCGAGTTCGCGAGCTGCGACTTCGTGATCGAGGCCGTGACCGAGGTCATGGGTCTCAAGAAGAAGGTCTTCGCCGAGCTCGAGGGCATCATCTCCCCCGACGCGATCCTCGCGACCAACACCTCGGCGCTCTCGATCACCGAGATGGCGGCCGACCTCGAGCACCCCGAGCGCGTGGTCGGCATCCACTTCTTCAACCCCGTGGCCCAGATGCCGCTCGTCGAGGTCATCAAGGCCGAGAAGACCTCGGACGCGGCGCTCGCGACCGGGTTCAAGATCGCCAAGGGTCTGCGCAAGACCGCCGTGGGCTGCCTCGACCGCCCGGGCTTCGTCGTCAACCGGCTGCTCGTGCTCCTCATGGGCAAGATCGTCGAGGCCGTCGAGAAGGGCACGCCCGTCGAGGTCGCCGACCGCGCGACGCGTCCGCTCGGCCTTCCCATGGGGCCGTTCGCGCTGTTCGACCTCGTCGGCCCCGCGGTCGGCCTGCACGTGCTGACGTCGCTGCGCGAGGACCTCGGCGACCGGTTCCCGCAGTCGCCCGGGCTCGAGAAGCTCGTCGCCGACGGCACCAAGGTCGCGCTGCCGCCCGTCGCCAAGGGCATCCCCGCGGACGTCGACCCGGCCATCCAGGCGGTCTTCGACGGCGTGCGGGACTCCTCGGACGACGTCGTGCTGGACGAGGCGGGCGTGCTCGACTCGATCCTCACCGCGCTCACGGTCGAGATCGGGCACATGCTCGACGAGGGCGTCGTGCAGTCGCCGAGCCAGATCGACCTGTGCATGATCCTCGGCGCGGGGTGGCCGTTCCACCTGGGCGGGATCACGCCCTACCTGGACCGCACCGGGTACTCCGAGAAGGTCCTCGGCCGCCGTCTGCTGCCCGACGGCGTGGGGAACGTCCCGCGCGGCTGACCGGCCCGTGGTCCACGGCCCGCCCGCCCTCGTCGAGGGCGGGCGGGCCGTGGCGCGTCAGGCGAGGGTGCGCAGCGACGCACGCTCGACGAGCGTCTCGAGCCCCTCCGCGCGCCACCGGCGCTGCTGGTCGGCGCCCGTCCCCCGCTCCGCGATCCGCTCGATCCGTGCGGTCACGCCCTCCAGGTCTCCGGTGTCCGTCAGGGCGTCGCGCACGTGCGCGACGAGCTCGGCGACCGCCTCGAACGCGGGCACGGGGCGGTACGTGCGCGGGCTCAGCAGGTCGTCGCGCACGCCCGACCGGCTCGCGCGCCACGTGGCCGCGCGCAGGAGGTCGGCACGCTGGAACGACGGCGGGACTCCCTGCGCGGCCTCACGCGCCGCGGTCTCGACCAGTGCGCGGGCGAGGGCCGCCACGAGCACCGCGTCGTCGACGTCGAGGCACACGTCGGCCACCCGGATCTCGACCGTGGGGTAGCGCGCCGAGAGCCGCGCGTCGAAGTAGACCATGCCCTCGTCGAGCGCAGTCCCCGTGGCGATGAGCGCGTCGACCGCCGCGCGGTAGCCCGCGACCGAGCCGAAGGGCGTCGTCGGTCCGGCGGTCGGCCACCGGCTCCAGACCTGCGACCGGTACGACGCGTAGTGCGAGTCCTGCCCGTTCCAGAACGGCGAGTTGCTGCTCAGCGCGAGGAGCACCGGGAGCCAGGGCGAGATCCGGTCGAGCACCGCGACACCCTCCTCGTCGCTCTCGACCGAGACGTGCACGTGGCACCCGCACGTGAGCTGCTCGCGCGCCGTGAGCCCGAGCAGCGTGCTGATCTCGCGGTACCGGCGGTCCGCCGTCACGGTCGACGCCGCGGCCAGGGGCGACGTCGCGACCGCCACGGCGTGCGCGCCCGCCCGGCCCGCGGCGCGGCCCGCGTTCGCGCGCCCGACCCGCAGCTCCTTGCCGAGCGCCTCGAGGTCGGTGCACGGCGGCGTCGACGTCTCGAGCTGCTGCTGCTTGAGCTCCGCCTCGAGCGCCCCGCCTGGCACCGGCTCCCCCGTCTCGGGGTGCAGCTCGGGCTCGTGCTGGTCCGCGAGCGCCAGGGCGTCCTGCGCGACGGCGGCCGGGACGCCGTCGTCGTCCACGAGGAGGTACTCCTCCTCGACACCGATGGTCCGTGCTGCTGGTTTCGTCATGCGTGCAGTGTGGGCGGGTCACGCCCGACTCGCCCCTCGGGCCGGGGTCGTCGGTGCGGGCGGTCGCGCTCTGACTCGGCGCGTCAGTACGTGGTGAGCCCCTGGGCGCGGAACTGCTCGCGCACGGCCTCGACGGCCTCGGGCGTCGGCGGCTCGGTGTCCTCGAGCGAGTACTCCATGCCGAGGCTCGCCCACTTGTCGCGCCCCATCTGGTGGAACGGGAGCACCTCGACCCGGGTGACCGTGCCGGCGCGGCGCCGGTTGAGGGACGCTGCGTAGGCGGCCACGCGCTCGACGTTGCGCTGGTCGTCGGTGAGGCCCGGCACGAGGACGAACCGGATCCAGACCTCGCAGTCGGTCGTCTCGGCGAGCCGGCGGCCGAACGTGAGGGTCGGGGCCAGCTCACGACCCGTGACGGCCCGGTAGGTCTCGGGGTCGCCCGACTTGACGTCGAGCAGCACGAGGTCGGTGTCGGCGAGCATCGCGTCGGTCGCGTTGGCGCCGAGGTAGCCCGAGGTGTCGAGCGCGGTGTGCACGCCCATCTCCTTGGCGCCGTGCAGCAGGCGCCCCGCGAAGGCGGGCTGCATGAGGATCTCTCCGCCCGAGAGCGTGAGGCCGCCGCCCGTGGCCCGGAAGACCGGCAGGTACCGGCGCACGCGGTCGAGGATCTCGCTCGCGAGGACGGGGTCGCCGTCCTTCATCGCCATGGTGTCGGGGTTGTGGCAGTACGCGCAGCGCAGCGGGCAGCCCGAGACGAACAGGGTCATCCGGGTGCCGGGGCCGTCGACCGCGGTCACGAGCTCCCACGAGTGGACCGACCCGAGCTCGCCCGTGCGCATGAGCGCCAACCGGTCGTGCCGGTCGACGTCGGCGGTGGCCACGCCCCGGAGCCCCGCACCCGCCGTGCGGCGGGTGGGGGCCTCGAGCGGGACCGTCGTCATCAGAGCGCGCCGTGGAACGTGCGGGCGAGTACGTCGAGCTGCTGCTCGCGGGTGAGGCGGACGAAGTTCACGGCGTAGCCGGAGACGCGGATCGTCAGCTGCGGGTAGTTCTCGGGGTGCTCCATGGCGTCCTCGAGCGTCTCGCGGTTCAGCACGTTGACGTTCATGTGGTACCCGTCGCCGCCGACCGAGGCGTCGAGCAGGCCCGCGAGGTTGCGCACGCGCTCGTCGTCGGTGCGGCCGAGGCCCGAGGGGACGATCGTGTTGGTCAGCGAGATGCCGTCCTGCGCCGCCGCGTACGGGAGCTTCGCGACGGACAGCGCCGAGGCGAGCATGCCGTGCGTGTCGCGGCCGTTCATCGGGTTGGCGCCCGGGCTGAACGGCTCGCCCGCGCGGCGGCCGTCGGGCGTGTTGCCCGTGGCCTTGCCGTACACGACGTTGGACGTGATGGTCAGCACGGACTGCGTCGGCACCGCGTCGCGGTACATCGGGTGCGTGCGGATCTTCGCCATGAACGACTCGACGAGCTCGACGGCGATGTCGTCGGCGCGGTCGTCGTCGTTGCCGTAGGTCGGGAAGTCGCCCTCGGTCACGTAGTCGGTCACGAGGCCGCGCTCGTCGCGCACGACCCGCACGGTGGCGTACCGGATCGCGGACAGCGAGTCGACCGCGACGGACAGGCCGGCGATGCCGCACGCCATGGTGCGCAGCACCTCGCGGTCGTGCAGCGCCATCTCGAGGCGCTCGTACGCGTACTTGTCGTGCGACCAGTGGATGCAGTTGAGGGCCTCGACGTACGTCTCGGCGAGCCAGTCCATGGTCTTGTCGAAGCGGGCACGCACGTCGTCGTAGTCGAGGACGTCGCCGTCGACGGGCGGCACGGCGGGCGAGACCTGCTTGCCCGTGACCTCGTCGCGGCCGCCGTTGATGGCGTAGAGCAGGGTCTTGGCGAGGTTCACGCGGGCGCCGAAGAACTGCATCTGCTTGCCGACCGCCATGGGCGAGACGCAGCACGCGATGGCCGCGTCGTCGCCCCAGGCCGCACGGATCTCGTCGTCCGACTCGTACTGGACGGCCGAGGTGTCGATCGAGACCTTGGCGCAGAAGTCCTTGAACCCCTGCGGCAGCGCGGCGCTCCAGAACACGGTCATGTTCGGCTCGGGGGCCGGGCCCAGGTTGTAGAGCGTCTGCAGGTAGCGGAACGACGTGCGCGTCACGAGCGGACGACCGTCCTCGCCCATGCCGCCGATGGTCTCGGTGACCCAGGTCGGGTCGCCCGAGAACAGCGCGTCGTACTCGGGCGTGCGCAGGAACCGCACGATGCGCAGCTTGATGACGAAGTCGTCGATGATCTCCTGGGCCTCGGACTCGGTGAGGCGGCCCGCGGCGATGTCGCGCTGGAGGTAGATGTCGAGGAAGGTCGAGGTGCGCCCGAGGGACATCGCGGCGCCGTTCTGCTCCTTGACCGCGCCGAGGTAGGCGAAGTAGAGCCACTGGACGGCCTCGCGGCCGTTCTCGGCGGGGCGCCGGACGTCGAACCCGTAGGACTCGGCCATCTGCACGAGCTCGCCGAGCGCCCGGATCTGCTCCGAGTTCTCCTCGCGGTCGCGCAGGTTCGCCTCGCTGAACGGCTCCATGTCGATGAGCGCGCGGTCCGCCTTCTTCGCGGCGATCAGCGCGTCGACGCCGTAGAGGGCGACGCGGCGGTAGTCGCCGATGATGCGGCCGCGGCCGTACGCGTCGGGCAGGCCCGTGATGATGTGCGAGCTGCGCGCGGCCCGGACGTTGGCCGGGTAGACGTCGAACACGCCCTGGTTGTGGGTCTTGCGCTCGTGCGTGTAGAACTCCTTGAGCACGGGGTCGACCTCGTACCCGTAGGTCTCGAGCGCGTTCTCGACCATGCGCCAGCCGCCGTTGGGCATGATCGCCCGCTTGAGCGGCGCGTCGGTCTGCAGGCCGACGATGACCTCGGCGTCCTTGTCGATGTATCCGGGCGCGTGCGCCGTGATGCCGGCGGGCGTCGTCGGGTCGACGTCGTGCACGCCCTTCTCGCGCTCCTCGGGGAACATCGCCGAGAGCGTGTCCCACACGCCGGTCGTGCGCGACGTCGGGCCGGCGAGGAACGCGCCGTCACCCTCGTAGGGGGCGTAGTTGCGCTGGATGAAGTCGCGCACGTCGATGCGGTCGCGCCAGGCCCCCGGCTCGAACCCTGCCCACGCGGGGACGTGGGCGTCGTCGGCGCCGGTCGTCGTGCCGGTGCTCGGTGCCTCAGGAACGCTCGTCATGCGAAGTCTCCTCCTCCAGCCTGACGCGTGGATCTCACGCATCGCCTCTGCCTTCAAGACTACGTCTGGGGAGGTTCGCATGGTCGGTCAAGGGCTTGTCTCCCGAGTCACAGGATGCCCCGGGCGGGCGCGACGCGCACGCCGAGGAGCGGCGGGATTCCGCGCCTCCGACGTCGTCCGACACGCCGCTGGTACGCTTGTGAGTTCCTTCACATGACACCCCGAACACTCGCTCTTTGCCTGCCGGACCGGGCCCGGCGCGCGCTCCCGTGAGGTGACGTCAGGGGTGGACGACGACGCCGCGCCCACCCCGGAGGGTGGACGCGGCGTGCGGGGCCGGGAGGGTCAGAGCAGGGCGAGCGCGTCGAGCGCCTCGCGCGCGACGTCGCCCGGGGTCATCCCGGCGTCGTGCGCGATCTCCTCGCGCGTGGCGTGGTCCAGGAACTGCGCGGGCAGACCCGAGTGCACGAACGGCGTCCGCCCCCCTGCCTCGGCCGAGCGCTGCGCGACGAGCGACCCCACGCCCCCCTCGACCACGCCGTCCTCGATCGTGACCACGAGGTCGTGCTCGTCGACGAGCTTGACCAGCGCGCTCGGCACGGGCATGACCCACGTCGGCGACGCGACGGTCACGCCGACGCCGTGCGCCGCGAGCGTCCGTGCCGCCTCGAGCGCGCACCCGGCCATCGCCCCGACACCCACGACCAGCACGCGACGCGCCGACGGCTCGGCGGGCTCGTGCCGGGCCAGCACGTCGACGCCGTCGAGCTCGTCGATGGCGGGCAGCAGCTCGCTCAGCGAGCCCTTGGGGAACCGGATGACCGTCGGCGCGTCGTCCACGTCGACCGCGTCGCGCAGCGCCGAGCGCAGCGTCGTCTCGTCGCGCGGCGCGGCCAGGCGCAGCCCGGGCACGACCCGCAGCATCGCCATGTCCCACATGCCGTTGTGGCTCGCGCCGTCCGCGCCCGTGATTCCGGCGCGGTCGAGCACGAAGGTCACGCCCGCGCGGTGCAGCGCGACGTCCATGAGCACCTGGTCGAACGCACGGTTGAGGAACGTCGCGTAGACCGCGACCACGGGGTGCAGGCCGGCGAACGCCATGCCGGCCGCCGACGTCGCGGCGTGCTGCTCGGCGATGCCGACGTCGAACGTGCGCTCCGGGAAGTGCTTGGCGAACGGCGCGAGGCCCACCGGGTGCAGCATCGCGGCCGTGATCGCGACGACGTCCTTGCGGTCGTGCCCGATCTTGACGATCTCGTCGGCGAACACCTTGGTCCACCCGAAGCGCGACGGCGCGACCGGCAGGCCCGTCTCGGGGTGGATCTGCCCGACCGCGTGGAACCTGTCCGCGACGTCCTGCTCGGCCGGCGAGTACCCCCGGCCCTTCTCGGTGATGGCGTGCACGATCACGGGCGCCCCGAACGCGCGCGCCTGGCGCAGCGCCCGCTCCATGGCCGCCTCGTCGTGCCCGTCGACCGGCCCGATGTACTTGATGCCGAGGTCCTCGAACATGCCCTGCGGCGCGACGACGTCCTTGAGGCCCTTCTTGAGCCCGTGCAGCCAGTCGTACGCGAACCGGCCGGGCGCGCCCGAGCGGTGCAGCGTGCGCTTGCCCCAGCCGAGGAACGCCTCGTAGCCGCGCGTGGTGCGCAGCGTCGACAGGTGGTGCGCGAGGCCGCCGATCGTCGGCGAGTACGAGCGCCCGTTGTCGTTGACGACGATCACGAGGCGGCGGTCCTGCGACTCGGCGATGTTGTTCAGCGCCTCCCAGGCCATGCCGCCCGTGAGCGCGCCGTCGCCGATCACGGCGACCACGTGCCGGTCGTCGAGCCCGCGCACGACGTTCGCCTTCGCGATGCCGTCGGCCCAGCTCAGGGCCGTCGACGCGTGCGAGTTCTCGACCACGTCGTGCTCCGACTCGGCGCGGCTCGGGTACCCGGACAGGCCTCCGCGGCTGCGCAGGTCCGAGAAGTCCTGCCGCCCCGTCAGGAGCTTGTGCACGTAGGACTGGTGGCCCGTGTCGAACACGAACGAGTCGGTGGGCGAGTCGAACACGCGGTGCATCGCGAGCGTGAGCTCGACGACGCCGAGGTTCGGCCCGAGGTGCCCGCCGGTGCGCGAGACCGACTGCACGAGGAAGTCGCGCACCTGCGCGGCGAGCTCTCGCACCTGCTCGGGATCCAGCGCCTTGAGGTCTGCGGGCGAGGTGATCCGGCCGAGCAGCGGCCCGGGCTCCTGCGACCCCGCAGGGGTGGGCTTCGACGACATCGGTGCTCCGTTCTCCATGACCGACACACTCTAGGCCGTGCCGCGCACCCGCCGCGCATCGGCCGCCGGGTGCCGGCGCGCGGCGCCTGTGACGATCCCCACGCGTCGCGCGGCGCTCGTAGACTGGCGGCATGCGATTCCTCCCCGGCCAGTCCCCCACCACGGACCTCACCTACGGGGACGTGTTCCTCGTGCCCTCGCGCTCGGAGGTCGCCTCGCGCTTCGACGTCGACCTCACCGCGGACGACGGCACGGGCGCGACCGTCCCCCTCGTCGTCGCGAACATGACCGCGGTCGCCGGACGCCGTATGGCGGAGACGATCGCCCGGCGCGGCGGCATTGCGATCCTGCCGCAGGACGTGCCCACCGACGTCGTCGCGGACGTCGTGGCCGACGTCAAGGCAAAGGACCTCGTGGTCGAGACGCCGGTGACCGTCCGGGCCGGCGACACCGTGCACTCGACGCTCACGCTGCTCGGCAAGCGCGCGCACGGGGCCGCGGTCGTGGTCGAGGGCGACCGCCCGGTGGGCGTGGTCACCGCCGACGACTGCCGCGACGTCGACCGCTTCACCCAGGTCGGCGCCGTCATGACGGCCGACCCGCTCGTGATCGACGCGAGCGTGACCGACGCGGGCGCGGACGGTCTGCGCGCGGCGTTCGAGACGCTGCACTCCGCCCGCGTGCGCTTCGCCCCCGTCGTGCGTGACGGCGTGCTCGTGGGCGTGCTCACGCGCAAGGGCGCGCTGCGCTCGAGCGTGTACACCCCCGCGACCGACGCGCACGGACGGCTGAGCGTCGGGGCCGCCGTCGGGATCAACGGCGACGTCGCCGGCAAGGCGCGCGAGCTGCTCGACGCGGGCGTCGACGTGCTCGTCGTCGACACCGCGCACGGCCACCAGGCCAAGATGCTCGACGCGCTGCGCGCCGTGCGGGCGCTCGACCCGCAGGTGCCCGTCGTCGCGGGCAACGTCGTGACCGCGGACGGCGTGCGCGACCTCGTCGCCGCGGGCGCCGACATCGTCAAGGTCGGGGTCGGCCCCGGCGCGATGTGCACCACGCGCATGATGACCGCCGTGGGACGCCCCCAGTTCTCCGCCGTGCTCGAGTGCGCGGCCGCCGCGCGCAAGCTCGGCAAGCACGTGTGGGCGGACGGCGGGGTGCGCCACCCGCGCGACGTGGCCCTGGCCCTGGCCGCGGGCGCGTCGCAGGTCATGATCGGCTCCTGGTTCGCGGGCACGTACGAGTCCCCGGGCGACCTGCACGAGTCGGGCGACGGTCGCCTGTACAAGGAGAGCTTCGGGATGGCGTCGGCGCGCGCCGTCGCCGCCCGCACCGCGGGCGACGGGTCGGCGTTCGACCGCGCGCGCAAGGGCCTGTACGAGGAGGGCATCAGCTCGTCGCGCATGTTCCTCGACCCGGCCCGCCCGGGCGTCGAGGACCTCGTCGACGAGATCACCTCGGGGCTGCGCAGCTCGTGCACCTACGCGGGGGCGTCGTCGCTCGCGGAGTTCGCGGAGCGCGCCCTCGTGGGCGTGCAGTCCGCCGCCGGGTACGAGGAGGGGCGTCCGCTGCCCGCGGGGTGGTGAGCACGCCCGCACCGCACGCGGCCCGCGCGGAGCTCGCGGCGCTCGTCGCCGACGGCGGCCGGTGGCCGAGCGCGTGGCGTCACGCGGTCGGTCGCCTCGACCCGGAGCGCACCCGGGAGTCGGCCGTGCTCGTGCTGTTCGGCGTGCTCGACGACCTGCCGGCGCGCACCGACGCCGGCACGGCGCCCGCGGTCTCGGCGGACCTCGACGTCCTGCTGCTCGCGCGCGCGACGACGCTGCGCAGCCACGCGGGTCAGGTCGCGTTCCCGGGCGGGCGGATCGACCCGGGCGACGACGGCCCGGTCGACGCCGCGCTGCGCGAGGCCGTCGAGGAGACCGGGCTCGACCGCGAGGGCGTCGAGGTGCTCGGCACGCTCGGCCCGCTCCCCCTGCCCGTGAGCGACCACCGGGTCACGCCCGTGCTCGCCTGGTGGGAGCAGCCCTCCCCGGTGCGGGTCGTCGACGTGGCGGAGTCGGCGCACGTCTTCCGGGCGCCCGTCGCCGACCTGCTCGCCGCGCGCAACCGCCGCACGGCCGTCGTGACGCGCGGTGCGCGCACGTTCCGCAGCCCCGCGTTCGTCGTCGACGACCGTGCGAACGGCGTCGAGCACCTCGTGTGGGGGTTCACCGCGGGGGTGCTCGACGCGCTCTTCGACCGCCTCGGGTGGACCGAGCCGTGGGACGCGAGCCGCACCGTCGACCCGCTGTGACGCGCGCACGACCCGTCGCACCCGCGGAATCTCGCGACATCCGCACCCAACACTCGACCTCTACCTGAAGGTGAAGGCACGCCCGCGTTCGACCCTCGACCTCAGGTCGAGACCCGCCCGGCCCTGACCGCACGCGATCTGCCGAGGAGCAGCCGATGCCCGACATGCCCGCCGCCGACGTCGACGTGAGCGTCGACCTCGTGCGCCGCCTCCTGCGCGACCAGCACCCCGACCTCGCCGAGCTCCCGCTGCGCGTCGTGGCGAACGGCTGGGACAACGTCGTCCTGCGCCTGGGCGACGAGCTCGCGGTGCGCGTGCCCCGCCGTGCGCTCGCCGCGGTGCTCGTCGAGCACGAGCAGCGCTGGCTGCCAGGCCTCGCCGGCCACCTGCCGGTGCCCGTCCCGGCGCCGGTGCGCACGGGCGTGCCCGCGCTCGGCTACCCCTGGTCGTGGAGCGTCGTGCCATGGTTCGACGGGACGAGGATGCTCGACCTCCCGGCCCCCGCGCGACGTCCGGCAGCGGCGCCCCTGGCGGCGTTCGTCGCGGCGCTGCACCGGCCCGCTCCCCCGGACGCCCCGGTCAACCCCTATCGCGGCGTCCCGCTCGCCGCCCGGGATGCCGCCGTCCGCGAGCGCCTCGCCACGGGCCACGTCCCGGACGCCCCGCTTGTGCTGGCCGTCTGGGAGCGCCTGCTCGCCTCGCCCGTGTGGGACGGTCCGCCGCTGTGGCTGCACGGCGACCTGCACCCGGGCAACCTCGTGTGCGGCCCGGACGGCACCCTGCGGGCGGTGGTCGACTTCGGCGACATGACCGCGGGCGACCCGGCGACCGACCTGGCTGCCGCGTGGCTCGTCCTCGACGACGTCGGGCGGGCCGAGTTCCGCGACGCCGTGACCGCCGCGTGCGGGACGACGGCCGCGACCTGGGACCGGGCGCGGGCGAGCGCGCTGGCGGTCACGACGTCGTTGCTCGTCCACTCGGACGACAACCCGCTCTACGGAGAGCTGGGGCGCCAGACCTTGGACGCGGTGCTCGGCGGCTGATCGTTCGACCGCTGGTCGATGATTGCCGCATAGCGGACACATCTGTACGGTCGTCGCATGACCACCCTGGAGACCTTCGCCGCCCTGCGCGAGGGCGACGCGACCCCGAGCCCCTACCGCCTGAGCGTGCACGACCTCGGCGAGGTCCACGTACCCAGCGGGCGGCTCGAGGCGGTCGACCCGTACGTGTTCCTGGGCGGCGGCGCGGTGATCCGGGTGCCCGCGGGGAGCCACCCCGTGCGCGTGACCGTCGCGGACGTCTCGCCCGCGCAGGACGGGTCGCACCTGCGCGAGGCGTACCTGAGCGTCGTCCTCGCCGAGGGAGAGGTCGAGCGCGTCGCGCCGCCGCACTCGGCCGAGCGGCTCGACGGTCCCGGGTACGTGGGCGTCCCGGTCGACGCGGGCGTCGTCGCGTTCGTCGACGCCGACGCGACCGCTGCCGCCGCGCCCGACGACACCTGGTACGACGAGCACTTCGACTCGGGGCGTGACGACAGCTGGTTCGCGCGCCAGGACGACCCGGAGCACGTGCGGCCCGGCTGCGCGAACGTGCCGCTGCCCGGGGTCGAGGGCGCCAACGTCGTCATGGCCCACGCAGGCTGGGGCGACGGCTTCTACCCCGTGCGCGCGACGTACGCGGCGGACGGGACGATGCTCGGGGTGCACATCGACCTCCACGTCGCGGTCGCAGCGGGGGCGGACCCGGCCGCGGACGACGGCGCGGCGGCGTAAGCACGGCGGCACAGCCGCAGAGACGCGCCGCGGCGCGAGCCGCCGCAGGCACAGGGGCGCGAGCCGACGCAGGGAGGCGGCGCCCGCGCCGGGCTCTCAGACGGGGCACAGGCCCGCCTCAGCGCCCGCTTCCGCAGGTCGTGTCAGGTGGATGTCATGACCACGCCAGACGCCCTCCCCCCGACCGACACCGACACCACGCCGACCCCCGCGCCCCCCGGCTCCACGACGCCCGACCCGCACCGGACCCCGCGGCGCCGCCGCACCCGCAGGACGGCCTTCCTCGTCGCCGCAGGCCTCGGTGCCGCGGGACTGACCGCGTGCTCCGCCGCAGCGGCGGACGGCGAAGGGTCCGCCGTGAGGACCGACTCCGTCTGGGACGAGAGCGTCGTGCACGACGTCGACGTCGAGGCCGACGAGGACGACCTGACCGCCGCGGTCACGACCTACGTCGAGACCGGGGAGAAGGAGTGGATCACGGCCGACGTCACGATCGACGGCACCCTCGTCGAGGACGTCGGCCTCAAGCTCAAGGGCAACTCGAGCCTCCGCGGCGTCTCCGCGGACGACGACCCGGTCTCCCTGCCGTGGATCATCCGCACCGACAAGTTCGTCGACGACCAGGACTACCTGGGCGAGACCGAGATCGTGGTGCGCAGCAACAGCTCGCAGACCTCGCTCAACGAGGCGGTGGCCCTCGACCTGCTCGGCCAGACGGGCCTCGCGACCGAGGAGGCCTCGGCGTCCCGGTTCAGCGTGAACGGCTCCGACGAGACCCTGCGACTCCTGGTCCAGAACCCGAGCGACACCTGGGACGCCGAGCAGTTCGACTCCTCGGGCATGCTCTACAAGGCCGAGAGCGGGGGCGACTACAGCTACCGCGGCGACGACCCGAGCGCGTACGAGGACGTGTTCGACCAGGAGGCCGGGGAGGACGACCTCGAGCCGCTCATGGACTTCCTCGAGTTCGTCGACACGGCCGACGACGAGACGTTCTCCGCCGAGCTCGAGGACCACCTCGACGTCGAGGCCTTCGCGACGTACCTCGCGTTCCAGGACCTCGTGGCGAACGACGACGACATCGACGGCCGCGGCAACAACTCGTACCTGCGCTACGACGAGGAGACCGGCCTCATGACGGTCGTCAACTGGGACCTGAACCTCGCGTTCGGCGCCTCGCCCGCCGCGCAGGGCGGCGAGGCCGGGACGACGCCCGACGGCGTCCGCCCGGGCGGGCAGGCCGGCGGCCCGGCGCAGGGGGCTCCCCCGGCCGACGCCGGAGCCGGAGCCCCACAGGGCGGCCCGGGTGCCGGGGGCCTGGGCGCGGGCACGGACGCGGGGACCACGGGCGAGGGCACGGGCGCCGAGGGCACGGGCGACGGCGCGATGGGCGCCGGCGCGATGGGTGCCGGCGCGATGGGCGGCTCCAACGTCCTCACGGAGCGCTTCCTCGCGGACGACGAGTTCGCCGCCCTCTACGAGGCGGCCCAGGACGAGCTCGACGAGACGCTCGTCGACTCGGGGGCGGGGCTCGAGACGCTCGACTCGTGGACCACGGTGCTCGAGGAGCAGGCCGACGACCTGGTCGACGTCGACACGATCGAGCAGGAGTCGGACGCCGTCGCGGAGTACCTCTCGTAGGCGGATGCGATCTGGCAGCGGCAGCGGCAGCACCACGCACCGAGCACCGAGCACCGAGCACCGAGCACCGAACGCGAACGGCGGGGCGCCCACCCGAAGGTGGACGCCCCGCCGTTCACGTGCTGGTCAGCCGTGCCGACCGGTCAGCGGATCAGGCGCTGACGAGCGAGCGCAGCACGTACTGCAGGATGCCGCCGTTGCGGTAGTAGTCCGCCTCGCCCGGCGTGTCGATGCGCACGACCGCGTCGAACGCGACCGAGGTGCCGTCGGCCTTGGTCGCGGTGACCGCGACCGTCGAGGGCGTCGTGCCCTCGTTGAGCGCGGTGACGCCCGCGATGTCGAACGTCTCGGTCCCGTCGAGGCCGAGCGACTCGGCGTTCTCGCCCGCGGGGAACTGCAGCGGCAGCACGCCCATGCCGATGAGGTTCGAGCGGTGGATGCGCTCGAAGCTCTCGGTGATGACGGCCTTGACGCCCAGGAGCGCGGTGCCCTTGGCGGCCCAGTCGCGCGACGAGCCGGAGCCGTACTCCTTGCCGCCGAGCACCACGAGGGGCGTGCCCTGCGCGGCGTAGTCCTGCGCGGCGTCGTAGATCGTGTCCTGCGCGTTCTTGACGAAGTTGAACGTGTACCCGCCCTCGACGTTGTCGAGGAGCTGGTTGCGCAGGCGGATGTTCGCGAACGTGCCGCGGATCATGACCTCGTGGTTCCCGCGGCGCGAGCCGTAGGAGTTGAAGTCGCGACGCGCGACGCCGTGCTCGGCGAGGTACACGCCGGCCGGGCTGTCGACCTTGATCGCGCCCGCGGGCGAGATGTGGTCGGTCGTGACCGAGTCGCCGAGCTTCGCGAGCACGCGGGCGCCCGAGATGTCGCTGACCGGCTCGGGCTGCGCGCCCATGCCCTCGAAGTACGGGGGCTTGCGCACGTAGGTCGACTCGGCGTCCCACTCGAAGGTCGAGCCCTCGGGGGTCTCGAGCGCGCGCCAGCGCTCGTCGCCCGAGAAGACGTCCGCGTAGTCCTTGGTGAACATCTCGCGGTCGATCGACGACGCGATGACCTCCTCGACCTCGGCCGCGGTGGGCCAGATGTCCTTGAGGAAGATCGGCGAGCCGTCCTCGCGACGACCAAGCGGGTCGGTGTCGAAGTCGAACTCCATGGTGCCGGCGAGCGCGTACGCGATGACCAGCGGCGGCGACGCGAGGTAGTTCATCTTCACGTCGGGGTTGATGCGGCCCTCGAAGTTGCGGTTGCCCGAGAGCACCGAGACCACGGCGAGGTCGTGCTCCTGCACGGCCTCCGAGACCTTCTCGTCGAGCGGGCCCGAGTTGCCGATGCAGGTCGCGCAGCCGTAGCCCACGAGGTGGAAGCCGAGCTTCTCGAGGTACGGCCACATGCCGGACTTCTCGTAGTAGTTGGTCACGACCTGCGAGCCGGGCGCCATCGACGTCTTGACCCACGGCTTGGCCTCGAGGCCGGCCTCGACGGCCTTCTTGGCCACGAGCGCGGCGGCGAGCATGACCGACGGGTTCGACGTGTTGGTGCACGACGTGATCGAGGCGATCGCGACGGCGCCGTGGAAGAGCTCGAACTCCTTGCCCTGGCTGTCGGTCACGGGGACCGTGCGACGCACCTCGGTGTGGGTCGAGGGCGAGTCGGACGCGGGGAACGACTCCTTCTCGGCCTCGTCGACCGAGTCGACGACCTCGGAGGCGTAGTTCGGCAGGTCGCGCGCGAACGCGGACTTGGCGTGCGAGAGCTCGATGCGGTCCTGCGGGCGCTTGGGGCCGGCGATCGACGGCACGACCGTCGACAGGTCGAGCTCCATGTACTCCGAGAACGTCGGCTCGACGTAGGAGTCGGCCGAGGGGTCGAGCCACAGGCCCTGCTCCTTGGCGTACGCCTCGACGAGCGCGAGCGACTCGTCGGAACGGCCCGTCAGGCGCAGGTAGTCGATCGTCACGGAGTCGATCGGGAAGATCGCGGCGGTCGAGCCGAACTCGGGGCTCATGTTGCCGATGGTCGCGCGGTTCGCGAGCGGCACGGCGGCGACGCCCTCGCCGTAGAACTCGACGAACTTGCCGACGACGCCGTGCTGGCGCAGCATCTGCGTGATCGTGAGCACGACGTCGGTCGCGGTCACGCCCGCGGGGATGTCGCCCGTGAGCTTGAAGCCGACCACGCGCGGGATGAGCATCGACACGGGCTGGCCGAGCATCGCGGCCTCGGCCTCGATGCCGCCGACGCCCCAGCCGAGCACGCCGAGGCCGTTGACCATGGTCGTGTGCGAGTCGGTGCCGACGCAGGTGTCGGGGTAGGCGCGCAGGACGCCGTCGACCTCGCGGGTCATGACGGTGCGGGCCAGGAACTCGATGTTGACCTGGTGGACGATGCCGGTGCCCGGGGGGACGACCTTGAAGTCGTCGAACGCCGTCTGGCCCCAGCGCAGGAACTGGTAGCGCTCGTGGTTGCGCTGGTACTCGAGCTCGACGTTGCGCGCGAACGCGTCGGCGCGGCCAGCGACGTCGATCTGGACCGAGTGGTCGATGACCATCTCGGCGGGCGCGAGCGGGTTGATGCGCTCGGGGTCGCCGCCGAGGTCGGCGACGGCCTCGCGCATGGTCGCGAGGTCAACGACGCAGGGGACGCCGGTGAAGTCCTGCATGATCACGCGTGCGGGCGTGAACTGGATCTCGGTGTCGGGCTGGGCGTCCGGGTCCCACGCGGCGATCGCGCGCACGTGGTCGGCGGTGATGTTGGCGCCGTCCTCGGTGCGCAGGAGGTTCTCCGCGAGCACCTTGAGGCTGTACGGGAGACGCTCGGTCCCCTCGACGGCGGAGAGGCGGAAGATCTCGTACGAGTTCTCACCGACCTCGAGTGTTCCCTTCGACCGGAACGTGTCGACGCTGCTCACGGGTGCTCCTTTACTCCATGACGAGATGGCGGGCAGCACGCCGTGGGGCATGCGGCTGCCGATGGTACGTGGGGGCGATTTCCCGCCCAGCATACCGCATATATCTTGACGTCAAGATACCTCGCGGACATCCGTCACCGGTCGAGGACCGCGACCGCCTCGACGTGGTGCGTGTGCGGGAACAGGTCGAACGCGCGCACGCTCGTCAGGCCGTAGCCGTGGCCCGCGAGGTAGGCGACGTCGCGCGCGAGCGCGGCCGGGTCGCACGCGACGTAGACCACCCGGGACGCGCCCAGGGCCGCGACCTGCTCGACCACGCGGCGTCCGGCACCCACGCGGGGCGGGTCGAGAACGACGACGTCCGCTCCCCCGCGCGCCGCGTGCTCACCCGCACCCAGCACCGCGTCGACCGCACCGCGGTGCAGCTCGACCTGGTCGAGCCCGTGCGCGTTGCGGCGGGCCTGGCGCACCGCGTCGTCGTCCCCCTCGACGGCGACCACGGTCCCGTCCGGGCCGACCGCGCGCGCGAGCGGCGCGGTGAACAGCCCCGCGCCCGCGTACAGGTCGAGCACGCGCGCGCCGGCGACGTCGCCGACCGCGTCGAGCACGGTACCTGCGAGCAGCGCGGGCGCCTCGCGGTGCACCTGCCAGAACCCGTCCGCGGCGACCTTGTACCGGTGCTCGTGGCCCGCGACCTCGACGTGCTCGGCCACGGTCCGGCGTGCGTTGGGACGCGTGTCCGGCCCGCCGCGCCACACCACGCCGTCCGCGAGCAGGATCGGCGCCCCGCCCGAGGGCGCGACCAGCTCGAGCCGCGTCCCCGGGCGCCAGCGGCGCGTGAAGACCTTCTCGGCGGCCGCGAGCGCCGCGACCTCGTCGGTCGCCAGGGGCATCGCGTCGAGCGGGTGCACGTCGTGCGAACGGTGCGCGCGCATCCCGGCCCGCCCCGCGGCGTCCGCCACGAGGTCGATGCGGGTGCGGTACCCCAGCCCGCCGCGGACGTCGTCCCCGGGCGCGGCCTCGACCGTGACCTCGCGCTCGTCCTGGGCGAGACGGGTCAGCTGCTCGCGCAGCACGGCGGCCTTCCAGCGGCGCTGCCCGTCGAGCGAGACGTGCGCGAGCTCGCCGCCGCCGACGCCGCCCGGGCCCGCGGCGGGCCAGGCGGAGGGCACGCGGTCGGGCGAGGCGTCGAGCACCTCGACGGCGTCGGCCCGCCAGAACTTCGCGGAGTCGCCGCCCTCGGTCACGCGGGCGCGCACGCGCTCGCCGGGCAAGGCGTGCCGCACGAACACGACGCGGCCGTCGACGCGGGCGACGCAGTGCCCGCCGTGGGCCACGGGCCCGACCTCGAGCTCGAGCAGGGGTGCGGCGCCGGGGTCGGTTCCGGGCACGGCAGGGTCGGCGGAGTCGTGGGGCATGCTCCGAGTATCCCACCGCCGCGCGGTGGGACGGGGATCAGCCGGTCGGTCCGCCGGGCGCGGGCACCGACCCGGATCCCGGGCCGAGGCCGTCGTGGTCGGTCGCGACCGACGACTGCAGCTGCCACGGCACGGACGCCACGACCACGCCGGGGCTGAACAGCAGGCGCCCCTTGAGCCGCAGCGCGCTCTGGTTGTGCAACAGCTGCTCCCACCACCGGCCCACGACGTACTCGGGGATGTACACCACGACGAGGTCGCGGGGGCTCTCGCGGCGGATCGAGCGCACGTACCCGAGGATCGGGCGCGTGATCTCGCGGAACGGCGAGTCGAGGACGCGCAGCGGTACGGGGATGTCCATGGCCGCCCAGCGCGCCACGAGCTCCTCGGCCTCGTCCTTCTCGACCCCGACGGTCACCGCCTCGAGCACCGACGGGCGCGACGCACGGGCGTAGGCGAGCGCGCGCATGGTCGGCTTGTGCATGCGCGAGACGAGCACGATCGCGTGCACACGGCTCGGCAGCGCGCGCGCCTCCCCCTCGTCCTCGACCGCGAGCGTGAGCTCGTCGCGCACCCGGTCGTAGTGCTTGCGGATGCCCTGCATGAGCACGAAGACCACGGCCATCGCGAGGATCGCGATCCAAGCGCCGTGCGTGAACTTCGTGATGAGCACGATCACGAGGACCGTGCCGGTCATGAGCAGGCCGAACCCGTTGACGACGCGCGAGCGCTTCATGCGCGCCCGCTCGCGCGGGTCGATCGCGGTGCGCAGCTCGCGGTTCCAGTGCTTGACCATGCCGAGCTGCGAGAGCGTGAACGACACGAAGACGCCGACGATGTAGAGCTGGATGAGGCGCGTGACCTGCGCGTCGAACGCCAGGATCAGCACGATCGCACCGACCGCGAGGGTCACGATGCCGTTCGAGAACGCGAGCCGGTCGCCGCGGTTGTGCAGCTGGCGCGGCAGGTAGCCGTCCTTCGCGAGGATCGACCCGAGCACGGGGAACCCGTTGAACGCCGTGTTGGCGGCGAGCACCAGGATCACGCCCGTGATCGCCGCGACGAACAGGTACGCGGGCGTGAAGCCCGAGAACGCGGACTGCGCGATCTGCGAGATGACCGGGTGCTGCACGTAGTCGGCCGGCAGCGGCACGCCGCCCGCGTCGAGCATCTGCGTGTGCGGGTCCTCGGTGTAGTGCACGCCGATCGCGCTCGCGAGGAACAGGATCGACATCATCATGGTCGCCGAGATGAGCCCGAGCAGGCCGAGCGTCGTCGCGGCGTTGCGCGACTTGGGCTTCTTGAACGCGGGCACGCCGTTGCTGATGGCCTCGACGCCCGTGAGGGCGGCGCAGCCCGAGGCGAACGCGCGCGCGAGCAGGAACGCGCCCGCGAGCCCCGTCAGCCCCTCGTCGAAGCCCGGCTGCGCGACGAGCGTGAAGTCGGCGCTCTCGGCCGGCGCGAGCGACCCCGTGAGGTTGCGCAGGAACCCGACGAGCACCATCGCGCCGATCGAGAACATGAACAGGTACACGGGGATCGCGAAGAACGTGCCCGACTCCTTGACGCCGCGCAGGTTCATCACGGCCAGGAAGATCACGATGACCACGGCCAGCAGCGCCTCGTGCCCCCGCAGCGCCGGGATGGCGGACGCCGCGTACTGGGCTCCCGAGGAGATCGACACCGCGACCGTGAGCACGTAGTCGACGAGGAGCGCCGAGGCGACGCCGATGCCGGCGTTCGGCCCCAGGTTGACCGTCGCGACCTCGTAGTCGCCGCCGCCCGAGGGGTATGCGCGCACGTTCTGGCGGTACGAGGTGACGACCGTGACGAGCACGACGACGACCGCGAGCCCGACCCACGGGGAGACCGCGACGGCGGTGATCCCGGCCAGGGAGAGGGTCAGCAGGATCTCGTCGGGCGCGTACGCGACCGACGAGAGCGCGTCCGAGGCGAACACGGGGAGCGCGGTGCGCTTGGGCAGCAGCGTGTGCCCGAGGGTGTCGCTGCGCATCGGGCGCCCGAGGAGGAGCCGCTTGGCGGAGTCCGCGATGTCTGACACGAGGCACCATGCTATGCCGCCGACGCCGCGCGCGTGCCGCGACCGGCGGGTGGACGGTATAGCGTCGTCCCGTGCACTTCGTGATCATGGGCTGCGGCCGTGTCGGGGCGGCGCTCGCCCGTTCGCTCGAGGGCCGCGGCCACTCGGTCGCCGTCGTCGACCAGAACCCCGACGCGTTCCGTCGGCTGCCGCCCGACTTCGCGGGCAAGAAGGTCAAGGGCATCGGGTTCGACCGCGACACCCTCGTGCAGGCCGGGATCGAGGACGCGTTCGCGTTCGCCGCGGTCTCCGACGGCGACAACTCGAACATCCTCGCGGCACGCGTGGTGCGCGAGACGTACGGCGTCGAGCAGGTCGTCGCCCGCATCTACGACCCCCGGCGTGCCGAGATCTACGAACGCCTGGGCATCCCGACCGTCGCGACGGTGCGCTGGACCTCGGACCAGGTGCTGCGCCGCATGCTGCCGCTCGGCGCGACCGACGAGTACCGCGACCCGTCCGGCAAGGTGCGCCTCGCGCAGATCGACGTGCACCCCGGCTGGGTCGCCCGCTCGGTCACCTCGATCGAGGAGGCGACGGGCGCGCGCGTCGCGTTCCTGACGCGGTTCGGCGAGGGGATCCTCCCGACGCCCGACGCGGTGCTCCAGGAGAACGACATCGTCCACGTGCTCATGCACGCGACGCAGGCCGACGCCGTGGAGCGCATGCTCGGCCGCGAACCCTCGAAGGAGATCTGATGCGCGTCGTCATCGCCGGGGCAGGCTCCGTCGGCCGGTCCATCGCCCGCGAGCTGCTGGGCAACGACCACGAGGTGACGCTCATCGACAAGCAGCCGAGCGCGATGCGGATCACCCAGGTCGCGGACGCCGACTGGCTCCTGGCCGACGCGTGCGAGCTCTCGACCCTGACCGAGGCGCGCGTCGACGAGTGCGACGTGATCGTCGCGGCCACGGGCGACGACAAGGTCAACCTCGTGGTCTCGCTCCTGGCCCGCACCGAGTACGGCGTGCCGCGCACGGTCGCGCGCGTGAACAACCCCGCGAACGAGTGGATGTTCGACGAGTCGTGGGGCGTCGACGTCGCGGTCTCGACGCCCCGCATCATGACGTCGATGGTCGAGGAGGCCGTCGCGGTGGGCGACCTCGTGCGCATCTTCACGTTCCACCAGTCGGGCGCGGACATCCTCGAGCTCACGCTGCCCGCGGAGTCGCGCCTCATCGGCTCGCGCGTCTCGGAGGTCGAGTGGCCGCCCGACACGGTGCTCGCCGCGATCGTGCGCGACGCGCAGCCGTTCGCCCCGACGGGCGACGACCCGCTCGAGGCGGGCGACGAGCTGCTGATCGTCGCCGGCCGCGACGTGGACGAGCACGCGCTCGAGGCGCTGCTCGTCACGCCGTCGCGCTGACGCCCTCCGCCGACGACGGGCGCCGCACGATCACCCACGACGCCCACAGCGTCAGCGCGAACAGCGGCACGCCCATGACGAGCCGCGCGGTCCCGAGCCAGCCGACCATGTCGGCGAGGTAGAGCGGCCCCTGCACCGCGAGGCGCAGCCCGAACATCGCGACCCAGAGCCACGTCACGAGCACGTACCGGCGCACGAGCGCGGCGTCCGACCGCCACGCCTTCCAGGCGGGGACGTCCGTCGTGCCGATGGTCGAGGTCCCGTCGGTCGACCCGGTCTCGATCGACGACGCGCGCTCGGTCTCCGCGTGCGCCGGCGCGACGTCCGCCGACGCGCGAACGGCCTCGTCGCGAGTCCGCTCGGAACCGTCGGACCCGTCCGTGGGGGCGGCGGCCGCACCGGCGAGGCTGCGCCCACCCTCGACCACGAGCCCCGCCGCGGGCCACCGCACGAGCAGCGACACGAGCAGCCCCGCGAGGTACGCGACGTTCGTCAGGAGCCCCCACACGTAGTAGTCGCCGGCCTCGCCCGAGCGCCACGCCCAGATCACGCCGATCCCGACACCGAGCACCCCGCCGAGCGCCTGCGTGAGCGGGGTGCGCTGCACGAGCCGCGCGACCACGGCCACGAGCGCGACCGCGACGGACGCGACGAGCGGGGGCGTGAGCTGCTGGCCCGAGGCGATGAAGACGACGACGAACACGAGGCCCGGCGCCGTCGACTCGACGAGCCCGCGCCAGCCGCCCACGGCGTCGGCGAACGAGAAGGTCTCGGCGGTCAGGACGCGTACGCCGCGTGCGGGGGCCGCGCCGTCGGCGGCGTCGGTCGGGGTGTGGTCCACGGGGTCCGTCCGGTTCAGTCGCCCGGCCGCGCGCGCAGCTCGTAGCGGGGGTTGTAGAGGGTGCGGCGGCCCTTCATCTCGCACACGAGCCCGTCGGCGCGCAGACGGCGCCCCGGCTCGATGCCCGCGATCTGGCGGCGGCCCAGCCACACGAGGTCGACCACGCCGCTGCCGTCGTAGAGCTCGGCCTCGACCGTCGGCACGCCCTCGCGCGGGCGCAGCACGACCGAGCGCAGCACCCCCGTCACGGACGCCCGACGCCGGTCGGCGAGATCGGCCACGGGCGTGCAGCCGTGCTGCTTGCGCGCGTCGTCACGCTCCTCGCGGGCCGCGAACTCCTCCTGGGACGCGAGCACAGGGAGGCGGTCGAGCGCCCGGTCGGCGGTGCGCTCGCTCATCGGATCTCCTGGATCTCCGGGCCGCGGGTCATCGGGTCGAGCGGCGCGGCGGGTGCGGTGGCGCCCGCCGGTCCCCCGACCTTCATGCCCGAGTCGTCGCCCGGCAGGTGCAGGTCGAGCAGGTCGCGCGGCGGGCGTGCGGTCTCGTCACGCGCCACGACGATGTTGGCGAAGATCGACTCGATGACCTTGGCCTTCTCGGCGTCGACCGCCGCCGCGCCCGTGATCACGCCGCGCACGAACCACCGCGGCCCATCGACACCGACGAAGCGCACGGGCCGGAACCCCTTCGAGCCGTCGGGGGCGGTCGCGGGCAGGCGTGCGAGGAGCTCGCGCCCGAACGTGCCGGGGATGTCGTCGACCGACCCGCCCTGGGTGCGCACGGACTCCGCGATCTCGCCGCGGATCTCGTCCCAGATGCCCGCCGTGCGCGGGGCCGCGAAGGCCTGCACCTGCAGCGCCGAGCCGTTGATCGCGCACGAAGCGCCCGTGATGCGACCCGACTTGCGGTCGGCCTCCATGCGCAGCTCGAGGCCCGGCATCATCGGCAGGCGCACCGCGCCCAGGTCGACGCGCCGCCCGAGCTCGGGGACGTCGGTGAGGTCGTACGGGCCGGCACCCATCGGGGCCTTGGGCTCCGGGGCGTCGGGCGACGTCTCGTCGACCGGTCCTGCCGCGTCCTGCTCGGGGCCGGACTGCGCTGCACTGCGCCGGAACAAAGCCACTGACGATCTCCTGTCGTGTCGTACGTCCAGGCCACCCCTGGACACGGCGCGCCGTCCGACGCGCCACTGCACCAGCCTAGACCGCATCGGCGCGGGCAGGGTCAACCCCCGCCCGGCGCCGTCCGCGGCCCGGCCGGCTCACCTCACGGGGTCGGGGTCCAGCCGCCCGAGGAGCCGAAACCGCCCGTGCCGCGGTGCGAGCCGGGCAGCCGCTCGGCCTGCACGAACACCGCGTGCTCGACCTTCTGCACCACGAGCTGCGCGATGCGGTCGCCGCGCCGCAGCGTCACGGGCTCGGTGCGGTCGGTGTTGAGCAGCGTCACGCTGATCTCCCCGCGGTACCCCGCGTCGACCGTGCCCGGCGCGTTGACGACCGTGACCCCGTGCTTGGCCGCGAGGCCCGAGCGCGGGTGCACGAGCGCGACGTAGCCGTGCGGGAGCGCGATCGCGACACCCGTGGGCACCGTGGCGCGCTCGCCCGGCGCGAGCTCGACGTCGACACGGGTCACGAGGTCGGCGCCCGCGTCACCCGGGTGCGCGTACGACGGCACGGGCACGTCGTCGAGCAGCTGGAGGAGGATCTGGACGTCGGCGGGGTCGTCGAGGACGCTGTCGTCGTGAGGCACGCCCCAGAGCGTAGCGCCCGTACCCGGAGGCCGAGTCGCACCTGCGATGATGGCGGGCATGACGACGCCCTCGGCCACCGCACCCCGACTGCACGAACGTCTCGTCCCCGGGCCCGGCGCGGTCGCGGCGGCGTTCGGGCTCGGGCTGTTCGTGGTGCTCGCGACGCTGCCGCTCGGCGTCGGGATCTCGCTCGGGCTCGCGGTCGCGGCGACCGTGGGAGCCCTCGTGCTGCTGTGGCTCACGTCGCCCGTCGTGAGCGTGGACGACGCCGAGCTGCGCGCCGGGTCGGCGCGCATCCCGCTCGCCGCGCTCGGCGAGGCGCGCGCGGTCGACCGCGACGGGCTGCGCCACGAGCTCGGCCGCGGCCTCGACGCGCGCGCGTACGTGTGCCACCGCCCGTGGGCGCGTGCCGCGGTACGCGTCCCGATCGTCGACCCGGCCGACCCGACGCCCTACTGGCTCGTCTCGACCCGCCGACCTGACGCGCTCGCGGACGCGATCGACGCGGCCCGCGGCGCGGTGGCCGGCGGGGCCGCCGGCAACGCAGCGGCGGGCGGCAACGCAGCGGCGGACGGCAACGTCGTGGCGGACGGCGCAGACCCGGCCTGACGCACGCAGGGCCGCCGTCCCGGTCGGGACGGCGGCCCTGCGGTGTGGGGACGCGAGGTCAGGCGGCGCACTCGGTGCAGATCGGCTGGCCGTTCTTCTCGCCGGCGAGCTGGCTGCGGTGGTGCACCAGGAAGCAGCTCGAGCACGTGAACTCGTCCGCCTGGCGGGGCAGGACCCGGACGGACAGCTCCTCGCCCGAGAGGTCCGCGCCCGGGAGCTCGAACCCTTCGGCCGCTTCGGTCTCGTCCTCGTCGACGACGCCCGACGACTTGTCAGAGCGACGCGTCTGCAGCTCCTGGATCGAGTCCTCGCTGATGTCTTCCTCGTTCTTGCGAGGGGCGTCGTAGTCAGTTGCCATATCGGGCTTCACACTCCGGGGTGACGGTCGGTGGAGAAAGGATGCGCGGCGTCGGGCGGTGCCGAGCGCCGTGCGGCGCGACGGGCCGGGACCGGGGGGTCGGGCGCCCGTCGCGAGCGGTACGCGATGCAATGCTCGCGGGCGTCGTTTCATTCCCGCGGGCGAACGGATTCTGCACCAGATTCAGCGCCACCGCACCATCTTCGGCGGGTGTCGTCGGTCACCCCACGAGCGCGTCACCCCGCGCTCACGTCGGGCGCACGGTCCGGTCACGCTCAGGCGCCCTGGTCGGCCCCGGCGTCCTCGAGGACCGACACGAGCGCGGCGACCGTCTCGCGCGGTCCCGCGACCGTCATCTCGCCCGTGGCCGGGCGCCCGTGCAGGCCGCGGACGACGCCCCCGGCCTCCTCGACGACGAGCAGGCCTGCGGCCATGTCCCAGGGGTTCAGGCCGCGCTCGTAGTACACGTCGAGAGCGCCCGAGGCGACCAGGCACAGGTCGACCGCGGCCGACCCGAGCCGGCGGATGTCACGCACGCGGGGCAGCACCTCGACGAGCACGGCCGCCTGCGCCGCGCGGCGCTCGGCCGCGTACCCGAACCCGGTGCCGCACAGCGACTCGGCGAGCGGTCGCGGGTCGTTCACGCGCACGGGGCGCCCGTCGAGGGTCGCGCCCGCACCGAGCCCGGCGCTCCACGTGCGCCCGTCGTTGACGCAGTGCACCGCACCGGCCAGCACGGTCCACGTCGTCGGGTCGGGCTCCCCCACCACGACCGCGACGGACACCGCGTGCGGGCCCACGCCGTACAGGTAGTTCACGGTGCCGTCGATCGGGTCGACGACCCACGTCAGGCCCGACCCGCCGGTGCTGTGGCCGTCCTCCTCGCCCAGCACCGCGTCGTCCGGCCGCTCGCTCGCGATGACACGCCGCAGCAGCGCCTCGGAGTCGGCGTCCATCTGCGTGACGACGTCGACCGCGCTCGACTTGGTCGCGGCGACCTCGACCGTGTCGGGGCGCCCCTCGCGCACGAGCGAGCCCGCCTCGGTCGCGAGGCGCACCGCGAGCGCGCGCAGGTCGTCGACGGTCGTGCCGGGAGGGATGCGGGGGTCGTCGATGAAGGCCATGGTCACATCCTGCCCGAGCTGCCGCCGCGCGACGACCACGGCCCGGGCGCCGTCCACCCGAGCCGCAGCGACGCGAGCCGGAACCCGAACACGAGCGCGATGATCGCGAGCTGCGCGACCACGCCCAGCAGGCCGGCCTGCCAGACCGCCGCGGTCACGAGCGCACCCGCGAGCGCCGGGATCGCGTAGAGCTGACGGTCCTGGAGGATGAGCGGCACCTCGCCCGTGAGCAGGTCGCGCAGCACGCCGCCGCCGATCCCGGTGAGCATGCCGACGATGACCGACGGCAGCAGGCCGACGCCGAGGCCGAGCGCCTTGACCGTGCCGACGAGCACGAACAGCGCGAGCGCACCCGCGTCGAGCACGATGATGCTGCGCCGCATGCGCTCGAGCCGTGGGTTGAGGAAGAAGATCAGGATCCCGGCCGCGAGCGCCGACGCGACGAGCCGCCAGTCCGCGATGCCGACGGGTGGCACGGCGCCGATCAGCACGTCGCGCACGAGCCCGCCGCCGAGGCCCGTGCACCACGCGAGCACGAGCACGCCGAACAGGTCGAAGTTCTTGCGGACCGCGGCGAGGCCGCCCGACAGCGCGGCGCAGAACACCGCGACGATCTCGAGCGCGGTGTCGAACGGGAGCCGGGCGACGTCGGGCGCGTCGAGCACGAGGAGTGCGGTCACGTGCCCATCATCGCGCAGGGCCCCGTCGCGGTCGCGGCGCAGCGTGAAGGTCGCGGCACACCGTGTCGCCTGCACGGCTGGGCGCGGATCGGGTGGCACCCTCGAAGGGCGCGGCAGGTGGGCGACCGCCCGCGGAACGCATCGGAGGGTGACATGTCTGAGCTCGAGCTCGTGGGTCTGCACGAGGACGGGGAGCACCTGCGGCTCCACGGTCCGGACGGGCAGACCTTCATGCTGCCCATCACCGAGGCGCTGCGCGCCGCCGTCCGCCGTGACCGCGCGTCGCTCGAGCAGTGGCGAGCCGCGAGCACCTCGGCGGCCTCACCGCGCGAGATCCAGTCGCGCCTGCGTGCGGGCGCGTCGGCGCAGGAGGTCGCGGAAGCCGCGGGCGTCCCGGTCGAGCACGTGCGCCGCTTCGAGGGCCCCGTGGTCGCCGAGCAGGAGTACGTCGTCGCCAGGCTCCGCTCGACCCCGACGGTGAGCCCCGCGCCGGAGCGCTCGGGTCGGGGCGCGGACGACGTGCCGACGCTCGCGGAGCGCATCGACGAGCGGCTCGCGGTCCGTGACGTCACCGAGGACGACGTGAGGTGGTCCGCCGCGCGCGAGCACGGTCACCCCTGGGTCGTGAGCGCCACGTTCACCGTGGGCGGCACGGAGCGCACCGCGCGGTGGACGTTCGACCCGTCGTCGCGCGAGCAGCACGCGATGGACGACGAGGCGCTGTGGCTCACGCAGGACGACTCGGCGCCCGACATCTGGGAGGTGCCCGGCGACTACGACGTCTCGGCCGTCACGCGGCCCGTGCTCGCGGCGGTCGACGCCCCGCCGCGCCCCGCGCCCGACCCGACGAGCGTGCTGCTCGACGACCTGCACATGCGGCGCGGTGTGCGGTCCGACCCCCGCGGCCGCCAGGACTCGCTCGAGGGCACGGGACGTCCGCAGCCCGTCTCGTCGGGACGTGTCCAGGTTCCGACGGTCCGCCTGTCGGACGACGCGGGCCCGGGTGCGCCGTCCGAAGACGAACCGCCGGCCGGTGCGCGGGTGCTCCAGCTCCAGCGCCCGGCCGCGCCGGGGTCGCGCGACCGGGACGCGGACGAGCGCGCGTCGGCGCCCGCGAGCCCGCCCGAGGCCGCTGCGGAGCATGCCGCCGAGCCTGAGCACCGGACGCAGACCGGGGATCAAGGCCGCGGGGACCAAGGCCGTGGGGGTCAAGGCCGTGAGAACCACCCCCGCACGGACGCACCCGAGCGCGAACAGCACGCGGTCGCTCGGCGCGAGGACGCCAGTGGCGACGAGGCCCCGTCGACGCCGTCCCGGGTCGCCCGCGCCGGGCGCAAGCCTGCCCGCAAGGGCCGCGCGGGGGTCCCGAGCTGGGACGACATCCTCTTCGGCGCGAAGCAGGACTAGCTGCACCTGCCCGGTGGCTGCTCGCGCGGCCGGACACACGGGCCCACGCGGCACACGGGCGCCCCGGACGACGGCCAGCGCGCCTACAGCAGGACGGTCGCGCCGTGCTCGGTGCGGGCGCGCGCGCCCGAGGCGGTCATGCGGCGCATGTGGTGGCGGCGGCACAGCACCTCGTACCCGATGCTCGCCGCTCCCCCGGTGTCGCCGACGACGACCTGCTCGCCCTCGACGACCATGACCCCGTCGACGGTGCGCGCGTTGTGCGTCGCGCGGGCCCCGCACCAGCACAGCGACCGCACCTGCAGCACCTCGACCCGGTCGGCGAGCTCGATGAGCCGTGCCGCGCCGGGGAACAGGCGGGTGCGGAAGTCGGCGGTGATCCCGAACGCGAACACGTCGACGGCCATCTCGTCGACCAGGCGGGCGAGCTGCTCGACCTGCTCGGGCGAGTAGAACTGCGCCTCGTCGCACACGAGGTAGTCGATGGGGCGCCCGGCCGCGTGCTCGCGCAGGACGACGTCGCCGAAGTCGGTCTCGTCGTGCACCTCGCGCGCGACACGCTCGAGCCCCAGCCGCGACGAGATCCGGTCGGTGCCCGCGCGGTCGTCGCGCGTGAACACCAGGCCGGTGCGACCGCGCGCGGCGTGGTTGTGGTCCATCTGGAGCGCGAGCGTCGACTTGCCGCAGTCCATGGTCCCGGAGAAGAAGACGAGTTCTGCCACGGTGCTCCTCGGTCGGTCGGTGGGTCGGTCAGGACTGGTGCACGAGCCCGGGAACGAGCATCTCGGTCTCGGTGAGCGAGCCGTGCATGCCGCGCAGCGCGATCGACGCGGCGCTCTGGGTGCGCGAGTCGACGACGGTCGCCAGGCCGGTGGACAGCACGAGGACGTCGCCGAGCACCCCGAGGTTGTCAGGTCGGACGGCGCCGAACAGCCCCGCCTCGACCGCGTCGTCGCGCCGCACGACGTACGCGTCGTCGCCGAGCACGTCGGTCCAGCGCGCAGCGACGTCGTCCGCGCGGTCGGTGTACAGGTGCACGGCGCGGGGCTCGCCGCCGACGAGGTCGACGTCCTGCGCGAGGCGCGGGTCGTGCGCGACGTCGCGGCGCACCGACGGGTCGACGTCGACCATGCCGTGATCGGCGGTGACGATCACGAGCGTCCCGCGCGGGAGCCTGCGCACGAGCGACGCGAGCTCGCCGTCGGTCGCCTCGAGCCGGTCGCCCCACTGCCAGGAGTCGACGCCGTGCACGTGCCCCGTGTGGTCGACCTCCTCCCAGTACAGGTAGGCCAGTCCCGGGCGGGCGAGCACGTCGACCGCGGCGTCGACGCGGTCCGCGAGCCGTTCGGCGACGCGGTACCGGCTGCCCCGCAGCGCGGCGCGCGTCATGCCCGAGCCCTGGAACCGGCGCGGGCCGACCGTCGTGACGGGCGTGCCGGCGGCAGCGAGCGTCTCGAGCACCGTCGTCTCGCGCTGGACCTCGAGCGGGTCGCTCGCGCCGTCCCACGAGACCATGGTCGCGAGCGCCCCCGTGAGCCGGTCGCGCTGGGTGTACCCGACCATGCCGGTCGTGCCCGGCGACGTGCCGGTGCCGAACGTCGCGAGCGCCGCGGCGGTCGTGCTGGGCGCGCACGTGACCAGGGGCTCGGAGCCCGCCAGGAGCGAGCGCAGGAACGGCGCGTGCCCGGACCGCTCGGCGAGGTTGCGGTACCCGAGGCCGTCGACGAGGACGACGCACACGCGCTCGGCGGACGGCAGCGCGAGCGTCGCGCGCGCCTGCGCCGCGACGATCCCGGTGCTGGTCGTCAGGTCGACGCCGAGCGCGCCGGCGGCCGCGGGCAGCACGGCGGCGAGCGAGCGGCCCGCGTACGCGGGGGCGACGAAGCCCGCGGGGAGCGCGGCCGCCGTCACCGGCGGGCCGTGACCGAGCTCAGCGCCGACAGGCGCCGCGCGAAGTCGGTCGCGGCGCGCACCGCGTCGCGGCCCTCGGCCTCGGAGCTCACGCGCACCACGACGTCGTCCGGGGTGATCTGGCCGGTCAGGCCGTGGTCGGCGTCGCACTCCGGGTCGGGGCACTGCGCGGGCTCGAGGTCGACGCGCGAGACGCTCCCCCAGCCCACCGCGAGCGTGATCTCGACGGCGAGGTCGCCCGACCGGTGCTTCTCGGGGTCGGCCATGACGTGCGTGAGCGTGACCGAGCGCAGCTCCGAGAGCGGGACGGACTCGGTGGTCGCGGCGGCCGACGCCGACGGGTGCTCGCTGTCGGCCGGGTGGTCGTCGACGTGCGCCGAGACGAGCCGGGTCGGGGTGAGCACGAGGACCGTGAGGTGGCGGCGGACCTCGGCGACGTCGAACGTCGTCTCGGCGTGCACGAGCTGCGCGACGACGTCCTCGTCCCCGAGCGCCACGTCGAGGACGTCGCGCACGAGGTCCGGGTAGTAGCCCGCGCGGCGGAGCTCGGCGGTCAGGGCGGGATGGGTGTCGGGGGTCCTGGAGGGCACCGGCGCATTCTCCCACCTGCACCGAGCGCCGGGCCAGCCCGCGCGGCGGGGCTGTGGGGAGCCGCGCGCAGCGGCTACCCGGGGAGCGCCCGGCGCAGAGCGTCCGTGCGGGACGACGGCGCGAGCGTGACCCGCGCCGTGAGCACCGCCGCGCCGCGGTCGGCCACGACCACGGGGTACAGCTCGAGGCTGCGCAGCTCGGGCAGGTCGTCGGCCATGACCGACACGCGCGCGACGAGGTCCTCGAGCGCGGCGACGTCCGCGACGGGGGCACCCTCGTACCCGAAGAGCCGCGGCGCGGCCCGCACCGCGCGGACCATCGCGGCGACGTCCACGTCGGTCAGGGGCGGGACGCCGTACGCGACGTCCTCGAGCAGGTCGACCGCGTCGCCCGCGAGACCGAACGCGACGACGGGACCGAACAGCTGGTCCTCGGTCGAGCGCACGACGCACGCGACGCCCGAGGTCGCCATGGGTTGCACCTCGAACGGCAGCGGACCGGGGTCGATCGCGGGCACCAGGTCGGTGAACGCCTCCGACATCTGCGCGACCGCGGTGCGCAGCTCGTCGGCGGTGTGCAGGTCGAGCCGCACGGCGCCCAGGTCGGTGCGGTGCCGCAGCGCGTCCGCGGTGTGCTTGAGCGCGATCGGCCACCCGAGCGCGTCGGCCGCGGCGACCGCGGCGTCGGCGTCCGCGACCTTGGCCGAGGGCCACACGTTGATGCCGTACGCGCCCAGCAGCTCGGCGGTGCGCGTCGCGTCGAGGGCCACGGGCGGGTCGTCGAGCGTGCGGTCGGCGACGACCTCCTCGACGAGCGCGCGGGCGCGCGCGGGCCGCACGCGGTCCGGCTCGACGAGCGTGCCCTGGTCGACCGCGCGCCAGTCCGCGTACCGCACGACCGCCCCGAGCGCGGCGACCGCGTCCTCGGGGGTCGAGTACGCGGGCACGTGCCGCACGGTCCCGTCCGCGTCGGGCGCGGCGAGCTCGTCGGTGAGCCCGTGCAGGCCGAGCGTGCTGACGACGGTCGTGCGCCCCGTGCGCGCGGCGTGCCGGGCGACCGCGTGCGAGAGCCGCTCGTCGCGCGGGTGCAGCGTCGGCACGTGCACCACCACGACCGCGTCGCACGCGCCGTCCGCGTACATGGGCTCGACGGCACGTTCCACGACGTCGTCCGTGACGCCCTCGTAGAGCGAGCCCGAGCAGGGGGCCACCTCGAGGCCCGCGGCCGAGACGGCCTCGGCGACGAGCGCGGCGAGCGCCGCCGAGCTCGCGAGCACCCCGACCCGGCGGCCCGCCGGGAGGGGCTGGTGCGCGAGGAGCTGGGCGATGTCGACCAGGTGGTGCGTGTTGTCGGCGTGGATCACGCCGGACTGCCGCAGCATCTCCTCGAGCGTGCGGCGCGGGGCGCGCGTGGTGCGCACCGCGTGCCCGGGCGGCACGACGTGCCCCGAGCGGCCCGCGGTCACGACCACGACCGGCTTGGCGCGGGCGAGCCGTCGCGCGATGCGGGAGAACTTGCGCGGGTTGCCGATCGACTCGAGGTACAGGCACACGACCTTCGAGCGCGCGTCGTCCTGCCAGTGCTGCATGAGGTCGTTGCCCGAGACGTCCGCGCGGTGCCCGCCCGAGAGGAACGACGACACCCCGAGACCACGGCGGCGCACGGTCGCGAGCAGCGTCACCGCCATGGGCGCGGACTGGCAGAAGAACCCGACGTCGCCCGCGGGCGGCAGCTCGTCGAGCAGGCTCGCGTTGAGCGGACGTTCGGGGTCGGTCGTGAACAGCCCGTACGACGCGGGGCCGACGATCCGCATGCCCGCGCCGTGCGCGGCGCGCAGCAGCTCGCGCCGCGCCGCGAGCCCCGAGGGCCCCGCCTCGGCGTAGCCGGACGAGAGGATCACCAGGCCGCGGACGCCGAGCGGGACCAGGGCCCGGACCGCGCGGATCGCCTCGGCCGGGGCGAGGGACAGCACCGCGAGCTCGACGGGCGCCGGGACCGCGGCGACGTCGTCCGCCCGGAACGGCCGCGCGGCGCCCGCGGGCAGCGGCGCGGGCTCGGCCACGCCGACGGTGTGCGTGGGCGTGCCCTGCGCGACGAGCGACGCCGTGACACGCATGGCCGCGAGCGCCTCGGACGACGTCGTGTCGCCCTCGCCGGGGCCGACCACGACCACGGCGTCGGGCCGCAGCAGGCGGGCCATGCTGCGCGACTCGGCGCGGTGCTCGCGGTCGGCCATGACGGCGCGCGAGCGCACGGTCGGGTCGAGGTCGACGTGCACGAGCACGATCCCGTCCTCGATGCGCTGCGTGAGCTCGAAGCCGGCCTCGCGGAACACGTCGATCATCTTGCCGTTCTGCGGCAGCACGTCGGCCGTGAACCGGCGGATCCCGAGCTCGCGCGCCGCTGCGGCGAGGTGCTCGAGCAGGACGGACCCGACGCCACGGCCCTGCGCGGCGTCCGCGATGTTGAACGCGACCTCGGCCTCGGTCGGCTCGACGCGGTCGAACCGACCCACGCCGATGATCTCCTCGGTGCCGTCGGCGAGCGTGCGCACGGCCACGAGCGCGACGCGGTCGACGTGGTCGACGTGCGTGAAGCGCCGCAGGTCGCGCTCGGAGAGCCGTTCCATGGGCGCGAAGAACCGCAGGTACGTCGAGCGCTCGGACTGGTTGACGTGGAACCGCTGGAGCGCCTCGGCGTCCTCGGGGCGGATCGGGCGCACGTGCGCGGTCCCGCCGTCGCGCAGGACGACGTCGGCCTCCCACTCGACGGGATACCTGCCCTGGGCGGCGCTGTCCTCCACGCGCCCCAGGCTAGGCGGTCCGGCGCGCCAGGGCGTCCGGCACGCGCCGGAGCAGGGACAATGGCGCTGGGCGTCGGTGGTTTCGCGTACCGTTCCGCCCGACCGCCCTGCACCCTCGAGACCCGGGAGCCCGACCCCCCATGGCGCGCACGCCCTCGACCCCGCCGCTCGACCCGAGCGAGATCCACGAGACGATCGTCGACATCGACGTCGCCGCCGAGATGGAGGGGTCCTTCCTCGAGTACGCGTACTCGGTCATCTACTCGCGTGCGCTCCCGGACGCGCGCGACGGCCTCAAGCCCGTGCAGCGCCGCATCTTGTACCAGATGGCCGACATGGGCCTGCGCCCCGAGCGCCCGTACGTGAAGTCGGCGCGCGTGGTCGGCGAGGTCATGGGCAAGCTGCACCCGCACGGCGACGGCGCGATCTACGACGCGCTCGTGCGGCTCGCGCAGCCGTTCACGCTGCGGCTGCCGCTCGTGGACGGTCACGGCAACTTCGGGTCGCTCGACGACGGCCCGGCCGCCGCCCGGTACACCGAAGCGCGCCTGGCCTCGGCGTCGACCGCGATGACCACGGGGCTCGACGA
The DNA here is from genome assembly GCF_002797595.1 of Sediminihabitans luteus. Taxonomy (GTDB): domain Bacteria; phylum Actinomycetota; class Actinomycetes; order Actinomycetales; family Cellulomonadaceae; genus Paraoerskovia; species Paraoerskovia lutea. The sequence goes on along the minus strand of NZ_PGFE01000002.1, from coordinate 385,063 downwards.
GGACGTCGTCGACTTCGTGCCCAACTACGACAACAAACTCACCCAGCCCGAGGTGCTGCCTGCCGCGATCCCGAACCTGCTCGTCAACGGCGCCTCGGGCATCGCGGTCGGCATGGCGACGAACATGGCCCCGCACAACCTCGTCGAGGTCGTCGCCGCGGCACGGCACCTGCTCGCGCACCCCGACGCGACGCTCGAGGACCTCATGCGGTTCGTCCCGGGCCCGGACCTGCCCGCGGGCGGCAAGATCGTCGGACTCGACGGCGTGCGCGACGCCTACGCGACGGGCCGCGGGACGTTCCGCACGCGCGCCACCGCCCGGATCGAGAACCTCACGCCGCGCCGCAAGGGCATCGTCGTGACCGAGCTGCCTTACCTCGTGGGCCCCGAGAAGGTGCGCGAGAAGATCAAGGAGGGCATCAACGCCAAGAAGCTCTCCGGGATCGCCGACTTCACCGACCTGACGGACCGCACCAACGGGCTGCGGCTCGTGATCGAGGTCAAGAACGGGTTCAACCCCGAGGCCGTGCTCGAGCAGCTCTACCGCTACACGCCGCTCGAGGACTCGTTCGGGATCAACAACGTCGCGCTCGTCGACGGCCAGCCGCGCACGCTCGGCCTGCGCGACCTGATCAAGGTGTGGGTCGACCACCGGGTCGACGTGGTGCGCCGCCGCTCGCAGTTCCGCCTCGCCAAGCGCAAGGACCGCCTGCACCTGGTCGAGGGCCTGCTGCTCGCGATCGTCGACATCGACGAGGTCATCCAGGTGATCCGGTCGTCGGACGACGCGGCGGTCGCCCGCACGCGCCTGGAGACCGTGTTCGACCTGTCCGAGGCGCAGGCCACGTACATCCTCGACCTGCAGCTGCGCCGGCTCACCAAGTTCTCGCGGATCGAGCTCGAGAAGGAGCAGGACGAGCTGCGCCGCGAGATCGCCGAGCTCGAGCGGATCCTGGGCGACGAGGCCGTGCTGCACGGCGTCGTGAGCGCCGAGATGGACGAGGCCGCGCGCACGTACGGCACGCCGCGCCGCACGATCCTGCTCGAGTCGGCGGGCGGCGCGGCGGTCGGCGCGAAGGTCGGCGCACCGCTCGCGGTGCCGCTCGAGGTCGAGGACGCGCCCTGCCGCGTGCTGCTGTCCGCGACCGGGCTGCTCGCCCGCACCGCGGACGGCGCACCCGTCGTGACCGAGGGCCGCCGCGCCGCGCACGACGCGATCCGGGGCTCGGTGCTCGCCCGCACGCGCGGCGACGTGGGCCTGCTCACGAGCACGGGGCGCGTGCTGCGCCTGCCCGTGCTCGAGCTGCCCGGCCTGCCGCCGACCGACGGTCCGCCGTCGCTCTCGGGCGGGGTGCCGCTCGGCGAGATGGTCACGCTCGCCGCGGGCGAGCAGGTCGTGACGGTCGTGCCCGTGACGGACGACGCGCCGCCGCTCGCGATCGGCACCCGCAACGGGGTGGTCAAGCGGGTCGCAGTGGGCGACGTGCCCGCCAACCGCGACGAGTGGGAGGTCATCACGCTGCGCGACGGCGACGTCGTCGTCGGGGCGGCGCCCGCGAGCGACGAGGACGAGGTCGTGTTCGTCTCGTCCGACGCGAGCCTGCTGCACTACCTCGCGTCGAACGTGCGCCCGCAGGGCCGCTCGGCCGCCGGCATGGCCGGCATCAAGCTCGCGCCCGGGGCGACCGTCGTCGCGTTCGGCGTGGTCGAGGCGCAGGTGCGCGACCTCGCGCGGGTCGTCACGATCGCCGGGTCGTCGTCCGCGCTGCCCGGCACCCAGACCGGGTCGGCGAAGGTCACGCCGTACGAGCTGTACCCGACCAAGGGCCGCGCCACGGGCGGTGTGCGCGCCCAGCGGTTCCTCAAGGGCGAGGACACGCTCATCGTCGCCTGGGTGGGCCAGGGCCCGGCGCGGGCCGTGGGCTCGGGCGGCCAGGCCGTCGACCTCCCCGCGGACGACGAGCGCCGCGACGGCTCGGGCGTGACGCTCGCGTCGCCGGTCGCCGCGATCGGCTGACCACCCGGAGCGACGCCCCGGCCCGCGACCGCGGGTCAGGGCGTCGTCACCTGCGAGCGTCGTCGCCTCAGAGCTCGATCGAGTACATCCGCGACCCGTCGACCTTCTCGTAGCCGAGGCTCGCGTAGAGCCCGTGCGCGCCCGAGGGGTTCTCCGTGTCGACGTCGAGCTCGGCGTACTGCATGCCGTCGCGCGCGTAGGCCGTCATCGCGGCCTCGAGCAGCGCGACCGAGATCCCGCGGCCGCGGTGGCTGCGGCGCACGCCCAGCAGCTCGGTGTAGCCCGAGGTGTACCCCTGCACGGGCCAGTCCTGCTCGTACTTGCCCGAGACGAGGTAGCCCGCGACGAACGGGCCGGCGTCGTCGACGATCGTGTCGTCGACGATCGTGAAGCTCCACGCGGGGGCGAACGTCGCCCGACCCTTCGCCCAGCTCTCGGGGCTGCGCGGCTCGCTGCCCCAGTGGTCACGGAACGCGTCGTTGTGCGCGAGCCGCGCCGCCTCGTCGACGTCGTCGGACCACGGCACGAGCCGCAGTCCCGCGCCCAGCGGCGCGGTCGGGACGGGCAGGGTCAGGTCACGGCGCAGGTTCGAGTAGTAGCGCAGCGCGGTGAACCCGGCCCGCTCGTACACGGCCTTCTCGGCCGCAGGCGCGTCGTCGTCCACGTAGGCCGCGATCCGCGCGGGCAGCTCCTTGCCGGTCTCGACGAGCGCCTGGCGCGCCCGTGCCTCGAGCCACGCGACGACCGCCCGCCCGATCCCCTGCCGCCGCACCGCCGGGTGCACGCCACCCTCGATCGACGCCCGCACCGTGCGCTCGTCGGCCGGGTAGGTCTCGACCCACGCCCAGGCCCGGAACGCGCCGTCCGCGTCCACGCCGACGCGCGAGTTCGCGACAGGGTCCTTCCACGACCCGTCGAACTTCTCGTCGACCTCCTCGGGCGAGATGCGGTACCGGGCGCCGTCGGCCTCCTGCCCGGCGATGATCAGTGCGGTCAGCGCCGGCACGTCGTCACGGGTCAGCGCCCGCCAGGTCAGGGCGTCGGGCAGGGGCGGCAGGTCGCGGGGTGCGGCGACACGCTCGGCGAGGGAGGTCATGCCTCGAGCGTAGGTCGGGGGCCGCCGTCGGGCACGGGATTAAGCGGGGAACCGGCGCCGGGCGGACGACGCGTGCCCGGCCTCGCGCCGCCGTGGACGGCACGGCGTGAGCCGGCGCGCGCCCGCCTAGAATCGTGGCATGCCCTCCCCCGCGCTGACCCCCCGTTCCGCCGCCCTGCTCGAGGCGGTCCGCACCCGCGTCGTCGTCGCCGACGGCGCGATGGGCACGATGCTCCAGGCGCAGGACCTCACGCTCGAGGACTTCCAGGGCCTCGAGGGCTGCAACGAGATCCTCAACGTGACCCGGCCCGACGCGATCGCCGCGGTCCACGACGCCTACTTCGAGGTCGGCTCGGACTGCGTCGAGACGAACACGTTCGGGGCGAACTGGTCGAACCTGTCGGACTACGAGATCGACGACCGCATCACCGAGCTCGCCGAGGCGGGCGCACGCATCGCGCGCGAGCGGGCCGACCACTGGTCGACGCCCGACAAGCCGCGCTGGGTGCTCGGCTCGATGGGCCCCGGCACCAAGCTGCCGAGCCTCGGGCACACGACCTACCAGCACCTCAAGGACACGTTCGCGCTCCAGGCCGTCGGCCTCGTGCGCGGCGGCGCCGACGCGATCCTCGTCGAGACGAGCCAGGACCTGCTGCAGACCAAGGCGGCCGTCAACGGCTCGCGCGCGGCGATGGTCGAGCTCGGCATGAGCGTTCCCGTGTTCGTGCAGGTCACGGTCGAGACGACCGGCACCATGCTCATGGGCTCCGAGATCGGGGCGGCGCTCACGACGCTGCAGTCGCTCGACGTCGACGCGATCGGGCTCAACTGCGCGACCGGCCCCGCCGAGATGTCCGAGCACCTGCGCCACCTGTCCAAGCACGCCACGATGCCCGTGACGTGCATGCCGAACGCGGGCCTCCCGGTGCTCGGCAAGGACGGCGCCTCGTACCCCCTCACCCCCGCCGAGCTCGCCGCCGCGCACGCCCAGTTCGCGCGCGAGTTCGGCCTGGGCCTCGTGGGCGGGTGCTGCGGCACGACGCCCGAGCACCTGCGCCAGGTCGTGGAGGCCGTGGGCGGGCAGCCCGTCGCGCCTCGCACGCCCGAGCGCGAGAACGGCGTCGCGAGCCTCTACTCGCACGTCGACTTCTCGCAGGACTCGTCGTTCCTCGCGATCGGCGAGCGCACCAACGCCAACGGCTCCAAGGCGTTCCGCGAGGCCATGCTGGCCGGCGAGTGGGACGAGTGCGTGCAGATCGCGCGCACCCAGACCCGCGAGGGCGCGCACCTGCTCGACGTGTGCATCGACTACGTGGGCCGCGACGGCGTCGAGGACGTGCGCGCGATCGTCTCGCGGTTCGCGAGCGCGTCGACGCTGCCGCTCGTGATCGACTCGACCGAGCCCGCCGTGATCCAGGCCGGGCTCGAGCTGGTCGGCGGCCGCGCCGTCGTCAACTCGGTCAACTTCGAGGACGGCAACACTCCGACGTCCCGGTTCCAGCGGATCATGCCGATCGTCAAGGAGCACGGCGCCGCGGTGATCGCCCTGACGATCGACGAGGAGGGGCAGGCCCGCACGACCGAGACGAAGGTCGCGATCGCCTCGCGCCTGATCGACACGCTCGTGGACGACTGGGGCATGCGGCTCGACGACATCATCGTCGACACCCTCACGTTCCCCATCGCCACGGGGCAGGAGGAGACGCGCCGCGACGGCATCGAGACCATCGAGGCGATCCGCGCGCTCGTCGCCAAGTACCCCGGGGTGCACACGACGCTGGGCGTGTCGAACGTGTCGTTCGGTCTCAACCCGGCCGCGCGCACGGTCCTCAACTCGGTGTTCCTGCACGAGTGCGTCCAGGCGGGCCTCGACTCCGCGATCGTGCACGCCGCGAAGATCCTGCCGCTGAACAAGATCCCCGACGAGCAGCGCCAGGCCGCGCTCGACCTCGTGTGGGACAAGCGCGTGTACGACGACGCGGGGAACCTCACGCACGACCCGCTCTCGCACCTGCTCGACCTCTTCTCGGGCGTCGACTCCGCCGCGCTCAAGGACCAGCGCGCCGCCGAGATGGCCGCGCTGCCCGTGGGCGAGCGCCTCGCGCGCCGCATCATCGACGGCGAGGGCAAGGGCCTCGAGGCCGACCTCGACGAGGCGCGCGCAGGCGGCACGAGCGCGCTCGCGATCGTCAACGACCACCTGCTCGAGGGCATGAAGGTCGTCGGCGAGCTGTTCGGCAAGGGCGAGATGCAGCTGCCGTTCGTGCTGCAGTCGGCCGAGGTCATGAAGGCCGCGGTCGCGCTGCTCGAGCCGCACATGGAGAAGTCCGGGGCTGCGGGCAAGGGCACGATCGTGCTCGGCACGGTGCGCGGCGACGTGCATGACATCGGCAAGAACCTCGTCGACATCATCCTGACCAACAACGGCTACGACGTCGTCAACATCGGCATCAAGCAGCCCGTCTCGGCGTTCATCGAGGCCGCGGAGCAGCACGACGCCGACGTGATCGGCATGTCGGGCCTGCTCGTGAAGTCGACGGTCGTCATGAAGGAGAACCTCGAGGAGCTCAACGCCCGCGGCCTCGCCGGCCGGTACCCGGTGCTGCTCGGCGGCGCGGCCCTGACCCGCACGTACGTCGAGGACGACCTCGACGCGGTGTACGACGGGCAGGTCCGGTACGCGAAGGACGCGTTCGAGGGTCTGCGTCTCATGGAGCCGCTCGTGCGCGTCGCACGCGGCGAGGCGCCGGACGCCGTCGGGCTGCCCCCGCTCAAGAAGCGCCGCCACGCCGCGGTGACCGTGACCGAGACGCCGCTCGAGGACCTGCCCGCGCGCTCCGACGTCGCGACCGACAACGAGGTCCCGACCCCGCCGTTCTGGGGCACGCGCATCGTCAAGGGCATCGCGCTCGCCGAGTACTCGGCGCTGCTCGACGAGCGGGCGACGTTCATGGGCCAGTGGGGCCTCAAGCCGGGCCGCGGCGAGGACGGCAGGTCGTACGAGGAGCTCGTCGAGACCGAGGGCCGCCCGCGCCTGCGCGAGTGGCTCAGCCGCATCGCGGCCGAGGGCATGATGGACCCGTCGGTGATCTACGGGTACTTCCCCGCGTGGTCCGAGGGCGACGACGTGGTCGTGGCCCACCACGGTCCGGGCCTGGCGGGAGGCACGGCGCCCGACGGCGGGTCGGGCGGCGAGCCCGGCACCGAGCGGCTGCGGTTCACGTTCCCGCGCCAGCGCCGCGACCGGCACCTGTGCCTCGCCGACTTCATCAAGCCCAAGGAGTGGGTCGAGGCCACCGGCCGCTACGACGTGCTTCCCGTGCAGCTGGTGACCATGGGCGACGCCGTCGACGCGCACACGGCCACGATGTTCGCCGCGAACCAGTACCGCGACTACATGGAGCTGCACGGCCTGTCGGTGCAGCTCACCGAGTCGCTCGCCGAGTTCTGGCACGCCCGCGTGCGTGAGGAGCTCGGGTTCGCCGGCGAGGAGCCCGGGACCGTCGAGGGGTACTTCAAGCTCCAGTACCGCGGGGCGCGCATGTCGCTCGGCTACCCCGCGTGCCCCGACATGGAGGACCGCCGCAAGGTCGTCGAGCTGCTCAGGCCCGAGCGCGTGGGCGTGGTGCTGAGCGAGGAGCTGCAGCTGCACCCCGAGCAGTCGACCGACGCGTTCGTGCTCCACCACCCGGAGGCGAAGTACTTCAGCGTCTGAGAGGAACCAAGGTCGGAAACGCAATGGGAGTACATGGTCATCGGAGGGATCTCCACGACGATCGCTGAACCCTGGATCTTCACCCGCGCACGCGTCAATTCTGACCGCCTGCGCGCTTAGCCTTGGTTAGCGCATGTCGCGCTTCGGAGAGGAACTCAGTTGGTCGCGATCAAGACGTACCTGCGCCCGGGCGTCGTGGCTATGCTTCTCCTCGGCTTGCTCACCTCAGGCTGCGAAGGTCCGGTAGCTGTCTCCGACGCCAGCCATCCCCCAAGGGCACCTAGCGCTCTGGACCATCCGACAATGCCATCACCCTCAGACGCCCCCAGCCCTTCCGTTACTGTGCCGCCAATCGCCGTCACAAGCGCTTTGGCGAACGTCCGTGAGGCGCCAGAGTGCGACGCCACTGCCCTCGTCAAACTTGAAGCGGGCGCACCTGTTCAGATTGCAGGTGATCCAAGATCTGGCTGGTACCCAGTAGAGATCTCGGGACTTGAGGGGTGGGTGGCGGGAAGCGTGCTCGACGGCCCCGGGATACCTGAAATCGCGCAGCTATGCGGAGACGCGACCTCGGCAGTAGAGACCAGCGAGCAAGCGAATGTCCGTGTGGCGCCGTCATGCAGCGCAAAGGTGGTGACCAGGCTCGCGGCCAACACGAGTGTAGAACTGACCGGCGACCCGCAGTCGGGCTGGTACCCCGTCAAGGCAGGCGACCTCGAAGGATGGATCGCTGGGAGTCTGCTCTCTGGTCCTGAGGTCCCTCAGATCGGGCAGCTCTGCGGATCGACAATCGCAGATCAGCTCTCGTCAACAGCGGCTACGGAACCGATCGGAAGCGTACGAATCTACGGCCCGGAAGGAGGCGGAAACTACGGACAAGGATTCGCGGACGGAGAATGCTCCAACTGGCACGTCCGGGTTGTGAACCAGTCGAATACAGCGATCGCGGGCTTTACCTTCACTTCGGTCGAGGCGGAATACGTCAATGGATACTCCGACGCAAGCACGCAGGTTACTGCCCAGGCTCCCGCGCCAGTGCAGGTCGACGCCTACGTGGCGCCCGGGACCGAGCAGGACGTTCGCTTTCGGGCCTGCACGTCGACTCCCTACCCGGGAAGCGGCTTCGACCTTGGAGTCACACCCTCGAACACGATCATCTATCACTGGGTGACGGGGCGAGATGGCTCTTCGAACTTTGGCTGGTAGGCATCGCGCCCTTGCCTTCCGCGCGCCGGGCCGAGGCATCGACGCTACTGAGACGTGCCAGTCTCGGTCCGGCTGGCCTCGGACGTGACTGAATTGCGGAGTGTCGCCGCGGTTTAGGTGGCGGTGAGTACCACTTCTGGGACCGCAGTCGCATGTGTCATCTCGCGCACTCGAGGCGCAGCATTCGTTCCAACCGTGCCGCGGTCGCCGGCGCCCAGACCTTCGCAAGGTCCGGGCGCCGTGCCGTCTGTCCCTCGGCGCCGCCGTTCCGCCCTACGGCAGCACGATCTCGAAGTCCGGGTCGGGCGCGTCGATGTACCCGCGCAGCCGCGCGAGCACGCCGACGTCGCCCTCGACCCGGGCGCCCGCGTCCGCGGGGTCGGCCGCGGTCAGCGCCGCGAAGAGCCGGCTCGCGGGCACCGTGATGGTGAGGTCCGCGGCTCCGGCGCCCGGCGACGCGGTGTGCGTCAGGACGCCGTTGTTCAGGCTGAGGCGGTAGGTCACGCCGTCGTCGGGCAGCGCGACGTCGATCGTGAGGGAGTCGTCCCACGCGCCGGGGCCGTCGATCTGGACCGCGATCGCGTCGAAGACCTGCGGCGGCGTGAGCTGGGCGAACGTGTCGGCCGAGCGGCTCGACACGGGCGTCCCGAAGTTCCCGTGCCGCAGCTCGTGCGCACCCGCGAGGTAGACGTTGCGCCAGGTGCCGTTCTCGGCACCGTAGCCGAGCTGCTCGAACGTGTCGGCCAGGAGTGCCTTGGCCTCCGCGTTGTCGGGCTCGGCGAACACGCAGTGGCCCACGACCTCGGCGACCCAGCGCAGGTCGCCCTCCTCGAACGAGCGCCGCGCGCGCTCGAGCACCGCCGGGACGCCGCCCATGTACTCGACGTAGCGCGTGGCCTGGTTCTCGGGCGTGTGCTGCCACAGGTGCGCCGGGTTGCCGTCGTACCAGCCCATGTAGCGCTGGTAGATGGCCTTGACGTTGTGGCTGACCGAGCCGTAGTAGCCGCGCGCGTGCCAGGCGTTCTCGAGCGCCGGCGGCAGCGTGATCATCTCCGCGATCTCGGAGCCGACGTAGCCCTTGTTGAGCAGACGCAGCGTCTGGTCGTGCAGGTACGCGTACAGGTCGCGCTGCAGCGAGAGGAACTCGACGATGCGCTCGTTGCCCCAGGTGGGCCAGTGGTGCGGCGAGAAGATCACCTCGGCGTCGCCGCCGAACAGGTCGATCATCTCCTGCAGGTAGTGCGCCCACGCGTGCGCGTCGCGCACCTCGGCGCCGCGCAGCGTCAGCAGGTTGTGCTGCGTGTGGGTCGCGTTCTCGGCGACACACAGCGCGCGGTGCTCGGGCAGGTAGAAGTGCATCTCGGCGGGCGCCTCGGTGCCGGGCGCGAGCTGGAACACCATCCGCACGCCGTCGACCGTGTGCTCCTGACCCGTCGCGGTGACGTCGACGGTGGGCGTGATGAGCGTGATCGACCCGGTCGAGTTCGTCTGCCCGAGGCCGACGCCGACCTGCCCGCGCGGGCCGCGGTCGAGCACTGTGCCGTACATGTAGGCGATCCGCCGCGCCATGGCGCCGCCCGCGTAGACCCACTCGCTCGCGAGGTGCCGCACGAGCCCCTCGGGCGCGATCACGGGGCACCGGCCGGCGTCGACGTCCTCCTGGGTCGTCACGCCGCGCACGCCGCCGTAGTGGTCGGCGTGGCAGTGCGTGTAGATCACGCCCGTGACCGGACGCTCGCCGCGGTGCTCGCGGTAGAGCGCGAGCGCGGCCGCGGCCGTCTCCGCCGAGACCAGCGGGTCCACCGCGATGACGCCCGTGTCGCCCTCGATGAACGTGAGGTTGGACGCGTCGAACCCGCGCACCTGGTAGACGAGGTCCGGCACGACCTCGTAGACGCCCTGCATCGCGGTGAGCGTCGACTGGCGCCACAGGCTCGGGTTGACCGTCGGCGGGGCGTCGCCCTCGAGGAACGCGTAGGAGTCGTTGTCCCACACGACCCGCCCGTCGGCGTCGCGCACCACGGCCGAGGCCGCCGAGCCGAGCAGGCCGCGCCGCGCGTCGTCGAAGTCGGCGACGTCGTCGAACGGCAGCGAGGCAAGGACGTCGCGGTGCTGGGCGAGGATCGGGTCGATGGGGTCCTTCGAGAGCTCGGTCATGATGCCTTTCCCTGGTGGACGGTGGGCGGTGCGGGACCGACCGGCCCCGGGGACACCCTGCACCCGCAGCCTAGGGGTGCGGCGCCACGGGCGCGCACCGTGTCCCGGTCCCGGTCCCGGTCCCGTGGCCCGCGACGGCTCAGGCCGTCGTCGGCGCGAACGTCCCGTGCCGGTTCGCCCGGGCGAGCACGGCGATCACGGCCGGCCCGAGGACGACGACCGCGCCGGCGTTGACGACCGCCCGCACCGTGTCCCACGTGAGCGTCGAGGTCGCGAGCGTGAACGCGGTGAAGCGGCGCAGGTTCTCGGCCACCCCCGCCCCCGGCACGTACGAGATCGCCGTGCCCTCCCCGAGCGCGAACGGCCAGAACCACAGGTTCATGAGCGCGCCGAACGCGTAGCAGGCGAGCGCGGTGTAGACCGCGAGCGCCGCGACGGTCGGCGCACGGCGCGCCCTCGTGGCGGGCAGCGCTCCCCCGCCGCCGGCCCGGACACGACCCCGCCGTCCGGCCCCCGGCGCGCCCAGCACCCGCCCGAGCAGCCCTGCGCCGCCGCCCACCCAGGCCGCGGCGAGCGCCTGGAACGGCAGCCAGGGGCCGACACCCGCGGTCAGCAGCGCGGAGGCGAGCAGGGTGAGCGCACCGAGCGCGAACCCGAACGTCGGCCCGTAGACGTAGCCGGCGAGCACGAGCAGGAAGAACACGAGCTCGACGCCCCCGGTCCCGGCGCCGACGAGGCGCAGCACGCTGCCGAGCGCGGCGAGCATGCCCAGCACGGCGACGGTCCGCGCGTCCATCCCGGCGGCGTCGAACGTGGACAGGACGAGCACGACGAGCGCCGTCGCGAGCACGACGACGAGCCAGGGGGCGTCCTGTCCCGTGGGGCGGGGAGCGACCTCGGCGGCGAGCGGCCACGCGAGCACGCCCAGGCCGACGACGCTGGTCAGGAGAAGCACGACGCGGCGCACGAGCACCGCGGTGCGGGCCGAGGTCACGGCGCGCCCGGGACGTCGTCGAGCCGCAGCCAGTCGGGTCGCACACGGCTGACCTGCGGCGCGAACGCAGGGTTCGACGTCAGGACGTCGCGCGCGGGCCCGTCGACGACGACCTCGCCGTGCGCGAGCACCACGACCCGGTCTGCGAGGGTCGCGGCGAGCTCGACGTCGTGCGTCGCGACCGCGACCGCGCGGCCGTCGCGAGCGAGGTCACGCAGCAGGTCGACGAGCTCGGCCTTGGCGGGCGCGTCGAGGCCGCGGGTCGGCTCGTCGAGCAGCAGCACGGGGGGCGCCGGGGCGAGCTGCACGGCGAGACCGAGCGCGAGTCGCTGCCCCTCGGACAGGTCGCGCGGGTGCGTGTCGCGGTCGACGCCGGGGGCGAGCCGGTCGAGGATCTCCCCGGTCGGTGCGCTCCCGTCGGGCGCACCGACGTCACGGTCGGACGCCGCGAGCTCGGCCCCGACGCTCTCGCGCGGCAGGAGCAGGTCGACGTCCTGCGGGACGAGGCCGACGACGCCGCGAGCCGCGCGGGGCTTGAGCGCGGCCGGGTCCTGCCCGGCGACGTCGACCGTCCCGCGCTCGCGGCGTCGTGCGCCCTGCAACGACCACAGGAGGGTCGACTTGCCCGAGCCGTTGCGTCCCATGAGCACGGTCACCTCGCCCGCGTGCAGGTCGAGGTCGACGGCGTCGAGCGCGACGAACGCGCCGTAGCGCACGGTAAGGCGCCGGGCGCGCAGCACGGCCGGCGACCCGGCCGTCGCGGGCGTCGGTGTCGCTGGCGTGGGCGTCACGGGCGTCGGTGTCGCTGGCGCGGGCGTCACGGGCACCGGCACGGCGTCGGCCTCCGCCGCGGCGAGCGCCCGCCGTGCGTCGCGGACCGACAGCGGTGCGTCGTCCCAGCCGAGCCGGTCCGCGAGCCGGACGACGGGTGGCGCGAACGGCGTCCCGCGCAGGCCCGCGGGCGGCAGGGCCCGTACCCGTCCGTCGTCGCGCACGTGCACCACGACGTCGACGAGCGAGGCGATGCGCTCGACGCGGTGCTCGGCCACGACGACCGTGAGGCCGAGGTCGTGGACCAGGCGGTGCAGCGTGCCGAGCACCTCCTCGGCGCCGACGGGGTCGAGGGCCGACGTCGGCTCGTCGAGCACGAGCACGCGGGGCCCGGACGCGACGACCGTCCCGATGGCGACGCGCTGCTGCTGGCCGCTCGAGAGCGTCTCAAGCGCACGGTCGCGCACCGCGTCGAGCCCGAGCAGGTCGAGGGTCTCCTCGACCCGGCGGCGCATGGTCGGCGCGTCCATGCCCTGGTGCTCGAGCCCGAACGCGAGCTCGGCCTCGACGGTGCGCGTGACGAACGTCCGGGCGGGGTTCTGCGCGACGTACCCGACCACGGGCGCGAGGTCCCGCGTCGGGGTCGTGGCGACGTCGACGCCGCCGACGCGCACCGCGCCGCGCAGCACCCCGCCCGAGGCGCGCGGGACGAGTCCGTCGAGCGTGCGCAGCAGTGTCGACTTGCCGGCTCCCGTGCGCCCGACGACGAGCGCGAACGTGCCGTCGGCGAGGTCGAGGTCGACGTCGCGCAGCACCGGGACGCCCTCGACGTACTCGACGCTCACGCCCTCGAGCGACACCGCGCCGAGCCCTCGGTCCGGTCCGTTCATGCCGCGCCCTCCGTCCGTGCCGATGGTTCCCCGCGCGCCGCTCGTGCGCGCACCGTTCGTGGGTCCGCCGTGCCGGACGTGCGCGGTGCGGGCGGCATCCCGACGCTCAGTGCGCCGAGCGGCACGAGCGCCGCGCCGAGCGCGAGCCAGGTCGGTTGCGTCACGGGGGCGCTCGCGAGCACGACGCCGGCCGCGAGCACGCCCGTGCCGACGACGACGCTCGAGCGCAGCGTCCACGGTGCCGGGCGGTGGACGGTGCGCGCGGCGACGGGCAGCACACGGGCAGCGACCGCCCCGGACACGACCGCCGCGCCGAGGAACGCCGCGACCGCCCAGCCGGGGGCGCTCGCGTCGAACAGCGCGAAGGCGGCGAGGCCCACGCACGCGACCGCACCGAGGGTCAGCGCTCCTTGAGCGAGCCGGCGGGCGGGCGTCGCGGCCGTCGGGCCCGGACGCACGGAGCCGTACCCGCGCACCTCGAGCGCGTCGCCGAGCGCGAGGGAGTCCTCGAGGGTGCGTGCGAGCACCGGTACGACCACGGCGCGCAGCCCTCCCCCGCCGCGCAGACGCCGTGCGTCCCGGACCGCGGCGGCGACGCCGGCGAGGCGCCCGAAGACCCCGACCGCGACGACGAGCGCGGTCGCGACCCCCGTGAACGCGCGCGGCGCGTACCGGAGCAGCTCGACGGGGTCGGCGAGCGTCGTCGCCGCGCCGACCGTCACGACGAGGACCGCGAGCTGGATCCCGACGGCGAGCCCGCTCGCGAGGGCACCCGTGGTCACGGGGCCGAAGAGCGTGACCGAGCCGATCGTCCACTCGGGCAGGTCGACCAGCACGGTGCCGCTCGGCGCGGAGGGCAGGATCACGCGCACGAGCGTGCGCACGAGCAGGATCGACGCCGCGAGCAGCAGGTACGGCACGATGGTGCGCGCTCCCGGCGCGCGGCACGCGACGGACACGAGCACGACGGCCGCGCCCAGCACGAGCAGCACCGTCACGTCGAGCACGAGGGTCGCGGTGACGCACACGAGCAGCGCCCACACCCACCACGCGACCGGGTGCACGCGCGGACCCCCGCCCGCACGGCGCCGCGGGCGTGCGGGGAGCACGGGCGCCGCCGAGCCCACCGCCGTCACGGGCGCCTGCGTCGGGCCACGACGACGCTCGCGGCGACCAGCCCGAGGACGAGCACGACCCCCACGACCACGGGCACCGGGACCACGAGGGCACCCTGGTCGACGCCGTCGACGTCACCGGACCCGGTGTCGTCAGCGCCGTTGTCGGTGCCCGCGCCCGACGCCGCCGAGGCGAAGGCCGCCTCCGGGGCCACCCGGGGCGCGACGTCCGACGCGGGGGCGCTGCCGTCCGCGGACGACGTGCCGAACCTCAGCCCGAGGGCGTCCCCCGGGTACAGGGTGAGGTCGGCGACGCCGGTCGTGGCGTAGGTCCAGTCCTCGCCCGCACGCGCGACCCAGAGCGTCCAGTAGGCCTGCGTGCTCGGGGTGTCGGCGCACGCCTCGACCAGCGTGTCACCGTCGGGCAGGTCGATCACCTCGTCCGCGGTGGGGCGACCGTCGACCCGGCACACGAACGACGGGCCCCAGCGCGCCGTTCCCTCGACGTCGATCCCGGCACCGTCCAGCACGTCGAGCCCCGAGCGGTGACCGTCGCCGGGGTCGCACGCGACGGTGGCGTCGTCCGCGCCGTCCGCGCCGTCCGCGCCCGGGAGCACCCCCAGGTCGACGACGACGGCGACGCCGCGGCACGCGTCGTCCGCGACGTCGCTCCCCGTCGCGTGCGCCGGGGCAGCGACGAGCGACACCGCCGTGGCGCCCAGGGCCGCAGCGCACGCGATGCCGCGTGCGGGGCCTCCGCGTGCGCGCATGCTCATCCCCTCGTCCCGGCCGCGGTGCGGCGTCGCTGGTCAGTCAAACAGACCGGCGAGCCCCGTACCTGCCAGAGCGAGGGCGCCCTGCGTCGTGCTGCGCACGTCGGCGGTGCCGGCGAGCGTCAGGGCTCCGGCGTCGGCGCCCTCGGTCACGGCCTGCGCCGCGACCCAGCCCTGGGCGTCGGCCGCGTCGACGCCCGCGTCCTGCAGCGCGGCCGCGACGACCCCGGTGCTGTTGACGCTCGCGGCCGCCGGGTCACCGGTCTGCCAGAACGCGCCGTCCGCGTCGGTCTCGGCGACAGTCCCGAGCCAGTCGGTCGCGGCGCTCACGGCGTCCGCGTCGGCGTCGGCCGCGACCAGCGCGGAGACCGCGAAGCCCGTCGCGTCGACGTCGGAGACGCACTCGGCCGCCTCGAGGGTCGCGGAGAACCCGCCGTCGTCGCACTGCTGCGCGATCAGGTAGTCCACCGCGCCCGCGTCCGCGCCGTCGCCCGCGACGGCCTGCGCGAGCACGCCCCACGACTGCGAGATGGTCTGCGAGTAGTCGTCACCGCCCTGGTCGGAGAACCGGCCCGAGTCCTGCTGCGTGGCGGCGAGCTCGGCGAGCAGGTCACGGCCACCGAGGTCGGTCGGGTCGACGTCGGCCGCGGCGAGCGTCGCGGCGAGCTTGGCCGTCGAGCCGGCGTACTGCGTGGTGCCGTCGCCCACGTAGGCCGCGACGGTCGCCGGGTCGGCGAGCGTCGCCGCGACGTCGGCGGCCTGCGGGTCACCGACGGCGACGAGCGCGAGGACGAGGTCGGCCGTCAGACCCTGGTCCGGGTACGCGACCCCGTCGAACTCGGTCTCGAGCAGCCCCGAGTCGCCGAGCTTTCCGGCGGCCCACGTCGCGGCCGCGGCGGCCTGCTCGGTGAACGCGGAGCCGCTCGTGGCGGTCGCGGTGGTCGACGCGGTCGCGGTGCTCGCGCCGCCGTCGTCGTCGGAGCACGCGGCGAGCGTGCCGACGAGGGCGAGGGTGGTGGCGCCCGCGAGGGCGCGCGCGACGAAGGTCTTCGATGCAGTGTGGGTCACGCGGGCCATCCTACGAGGGCGACCGCATGGTGGACGCGATCGTCTCAGGGACGTTCGTCACGCTCGACCGCCCCGCGCGGGCTCAGGCGTCGATGCGCGCCCGGTCGAGCCCCTGCGCACCCTCGACGATGAACTGCTTGCGCGGCGCGACGTCGCTGCCCATGAGCAGCTCGAACACGCGCTCGGCCGCCTCGGCGTGCTGTGCCGTCACGCGGCGCAGGGTGCGGTGGCGCGGGTCCATCGTCGTCTCCGCGAGCTGGTCGGCGTCCATCTCGCCCAGTCCCTTGTAGCGCTGGATGTCGTCCTTGTAGCGACGCCCCGCACGGTCGAGCTTCTTGAGGGTCGAGGCGAGCTCCGCCTCGGAGTACGTGTAGATGTACTCGCCCTTCTTGCGACCCGAGCCGACGACCTCGATCCGGTGCAGCGGCGGCACCGCGGCGTACACGCGGCCCGCGTCGACCATGGGCCGCATGTAGCGGAAGAACAGCGTGAGCAGCAGGGTGCGGATGTGCGCGCCGTCGACGTCCGCATCCGTCATCAGCACGATCTTGCCGTAGCGCGCCGCGTCGAGGTCGAACGAACGGCCCGACCCGGCCCCGATCACCTGGATGATCGCGGCGCACTCGGCGTTCTTGAGCATGTCGCTCAGCGAGGCCTTCTGGACGTTGAGGATCTTGCCGCGGATCGGCAGCAGCGCCTGGAAGTCGGAGCTCCGGGCGAGCTTCGCGGTACCGAGGGCGCTGTCCCCCTCGACGATGAACAGCTCGCTGCGCCCGACGTCGGTGCTGCGGCAGTCCGCGAGCTTGGCGGGCAGCGACGACGACTCGAGCGCGTTCTTGCGCCGCGAGATCTCCTTCTGCTTGCGCGCGCTGATCCGCGCGTTCATCTCCGCGACGATCTTGTCGAGCAGCAGCGCGGCCTGCGTCTTGCCGTCGCGCGTGGTCGCGTTGAACCGTGCCGTGAGCTCGGACTCGATGACGCGCGCCACGATCGCGCGCACGGGCGCGGTGCCGAGCACCTCCTTGGTCTGCCCCTCGAACTGCGGCTCGGCGAGACGCACGGTCACGACGGCCGTCAGGCCCGCGAGCGCGTCGTCCTTCTCGATGCGCTGCGAGGTGTCCTTGGTCGAGACCTTGAGCCGGCGCGCGTTCGTCTCGACGGCCTTGCGCACGACCTTGAGCAGGCCCGCCTCGAAGCCGGCGAGGTGCGACCCGCCCTTGGGCGTCGAGATGATGTTGACGAACGAGCGCACCTCGGTGCCGTAGCCCGAGCCCCAGCGCATCGCCACGTCGACCTCGCACTCGCGCTCGACCGGCTGCGGGCTCATGTGCCCGCGCTCGTCGAGCACGGGCACGGTCTCCGTGAACGTCCCCGAGCCCGTCAGATGCCACGTCGCGGTGACCGCGGTGTCGGGTGCCAGGAAGTCCGCGAAGTCGACCGTGCCGCCCGTGTGCTGGAAGGACTCCTCGACCGGGCCCGCCTCTCCCGGCGTCCCGGGGACGCCACGCTCGTCGCGCAGCGTGATGCGCAGGCCCGGCACCAGGAAGGTCGTCTGACGGGCGCGCGTGACCAGCTCGTCGTACGAGAACACGGCGTTCTTGGGGAAGATCTGACGATCCGCCCAGTAGCGCACGCGCGTGCCCGTGACGCCACGCTTGGCCTTGCCCACGATCTCGAGCTCGGAGCGGTCGACGAACGGCGTGAAGACCGCGTCCGGGTCGGGCCCGGACGCCGGGTCCGCGAACCGGCCGGGCTCGCCCCGGTGGAAGGTCATGCGGTGGACCTTGCTCGCGCGGTCCACCTCGACGTCGAGGCGTGACGACAGCGCGTTGACGACCGACGCACCCACGCCGTGCAGACCGCCCGACGCGGTGTAGGAGCCGCCGCCGAACTTGCCGCCCGCGTGCAGCTTGGTGAACACGACCTCGACACCCGTCAGGCCCGTCTTCGGCTCGACGTCGACCGGGATGCCTCGGCCGTTGTCCTCGACCGTGACCGACGTGTCGGCGTGCAGCACCACGCGAATGTCGTCGCAGTTGCCCGCGAGCGCCTCGTCGACCGAGTTGTCGATGATCTCCCACAGGCAGTGCATGAGGCCGCGCGAGTCGGTCGACCCGATGTACATGCCCGGACGCTTGCGGACCGCCTCGAGACCCTCCAGGACGGAGAGGTGGCGGGCGGTGTAGCTGGAGTCGGGCGCGGTCGTCGTCACGGTGCCCCAGCGTAGACGAGGCGTGCGACAACTCGAACCCGCCCCTCCGGCCGGCCCCGGACCCGCCGCACGGCGACGACCGGGCGTGGGGGCGACGTCCGACACCTGCGCCGGGACCGCGCACGGACCACGGCCGCGGGACGTGCCGCGCACCGAACCTCCGCACGGCTACGCGCGGAGCGAACCGGGGTCCCACGGGCCCCGCGAGGTGGTTACATGGTCCTGTGACTGCTATGACGACTGAACCGGAACCGCTGACCGCCGCCGACCGCTGTGACCGGTGCGGTGCCCAGGCGTACGTCCGCGTCGTGCTCGAGCACGGAGAGCTGCTCTTCTGCGGGCACCACGGCCGCGCCCACGCCGGCGCCTACACCGAGCTCGCGACCCTCGTCCAGGACGAGACCGACAAGCTCCTCGCCGAGCACGGGAGCGCCTCGGCCCGCTGAGACCCGCGCGCGTCGCAGGACGACGCCGCACGAACGACAGCACGCACCAACGACAGAACCCCGCCCGATCGTCGATCGGGCGGGGTTCTTCGCGTCCCGGCCGGTCGCGCGCGCGGCGCGACCGGTCGGGACCAAACAGACGACCAGGATCAGTCGAGGTAGTCGCGCAGCACCTGCGAGCGGCTCGGGTGACGCAGCTTCGACATCGTCTTGGACTCGATCTGACGGATCCGCTCGCGCGTGACGCCGTAGACCTTGCCGATCTCGTCGAGCGTCTTGGGCTGACCGTCCTGCAGGCCGAACCGCATGGACACGACGCCCGCCTCACGCTCGGAGAGCGTGTCGAGCACCTGGTGCAGCTGCTCCTGCAGGAGCGTGAAGCTCACGGCGTCCGCCGGGACGACGGCCTCGGAGTCCTCGATGAGGTCGCCGAACTCGCTGTCGCCGTCCTCGCCGAGCGGCGTGTGCAGCGAGATGGGCTCGCGGCCGTACTTCTGGACCTCGACGACCTTCTCGGGCGTCATGTCGAGCTCCTTGGCGAGTTCCTCGGGCGTGGGCTCGCGGCCCAGGTCCTGGAGCATCTGCCGCTGGACGCGGGCGAGCTTGTTGATGACCTCGACCATGTGCACCGGGATGCGGATCGTGCGCGCCTGGTCGGCCATCGCGCGGGTGATGGCCTGGCGGATCCACCACGTCGCGTATGTCGAGAACTTGTAGCCCTTGGTGTAGTCGAACTTCTCGACCGCACGGATCAGGCCGAGATTGCCCTCCTGGATCAAGTCCAGGAACAGCATGCCGCGCCCCGTGTAGCGCTTGGCGAGCGAGACGACGAGCCGCAGGTTGGCCTCGAGCAGGTGGTTCTTGGCGCGGCGACCGTCGTGCGCGATCCACTTGAGGTCACGCTCGGTGCGACGGTCGAACTCGTCGCCCGACGCCAGACGCTCCTCCGCGAACAGACCCGCCTCGATGCGCTTGGCGAGGTCCACCTCCTGCTCGGCGTTCAGCAGCGCGACCTTGCCGATCTGCTTGAGGTAGTCCTTGACCGGATCGGCCGTGGCGCCCGCCGTGACGACCTGCTGGACCGGAGCGTCGTCCTCGTCGGCGTCGGAGACCACGAAACCGCGGTTCTCGTCGCCCTCGGAGGCCTCGACCTTGACGGTCGGCTCCGGGACGTCCTCCTCCACGACCCCGTCGGGCTCGGGCACGCGGGGGGCCTTCGCGGCGGCCTTGCGCGGTGCGGCGGCCTTCTTCACGGGCGCCTTGCGCGTCGTCTTCTTCGCGGGGGCGTCGGACGACGCGTCGCCGAGGTCGTCCTCGAACGCGTCGTCGAGCTCGACGTCCGGCTCGTCGGGCGCGTCCGCGGGTGCGGCCTTCGCCGCCTTGGTCGCGGCCGCCTTGGTCGTCGCGGCCTTCGCCGCGGTCTTCGGAGCAGCCTTCGCGGCGGCCGTCTTGGTCGACGTGCCGGCCTTCGCGGTCGACCGTGCGGCGGGCGCGGCCTTCTCTGCCTCGGTGCCCGACGCCTCGGCGGTGCGCGCCTTGGCGGTCGTGCGCGTGCGCGCCGTCGGGGTCGTGTTCGCCGCGACCGCGGCCGTGGGCAAGTCGACCTCGACACCCGCACCGGCGAGCGCGCGGAACACCGCCTTCAGCCGCTTGGCGTCACCGACGCCGGCCGCCTCGCACGCCGAGCGGAACGACTCCGCGTCGACGCGTCCGGTCGCTGAGCCTCGACGCAGGAGGTCTTGGAGGGCAGGGTTCTCGAACTCGCGCGGCAGCGCGGGGATCTGCGAGGTGGACGCCACGAATGACCTTTCGGCAATCAGTCGGAGGGGGCGGGGACGACCGGGACCGGGGCGCACGACCACGACGCGGTGGGTGGGCCGTCGTCGTCGGCGAGGCGCTTCGGGCCGGTGTTCTCCCTCTATTGTACCGGGCAACCAGGCGCAGACCACGCTGCACGGGGCGTCCGGCGTGGCCGTCGTCACGTCGACGGCGGCATCGGGCACGGTGCTCGCAGGGCACAACACGGCACGGGCCGTGACAATTCCCGCGCCCGGGGCGTCGGCCGCCTCCCGGACGTCAGCGCCGGTCGGGCTTGACCGCGAGCACCGGGCACGGCGCCTCGAGCAGGATCCGCTGCGCGTTCGAGCCGAGGATGAGCTTGCCGACGGGGCTGCGGCGGCGCAGACCGATCACGAGGAGGTCGGCCCCGGACTCCTCGGCGGTCAGGACGAGGTCCTCCGCGACGTCGGTGCTGTCGGAGATCACCCGCACCTCGTGCTCGACCCCCTCGTCGGAGAGCCGCGCGCCCAGCGCCGCGAGGTCGGCCTCGTGGTCGCCCGCCGAGGCGCCCTCAAGGGTGCCCTTGCGCCGGCTGACGACCACCACGAGCCGTGCGCCGGTGCGACGCGCCTCGGCGATCGAGGCGTCGAGCGCCTCCTGCCCCTCGGGGGTGGCCAGGTGGCCGACGACGATCGTCATGCGTCCTCCGTCGTGCGCTCGTGCGTCCTGCCGACGCGGGCGGTGCTCGCCGACTCGCGAGCCCTCAGTCCACGACCGTACCCGACCAGGGGGTCCTGCCGTCGCCCGGGTGCTCCGCCCGGACCCAGCCGGGCGGGAGCCCCGCTGCGAGCGCGCTCTCGAGCAGTCGCGCGAGCCGGTACGACGGGTCGGCGTCGAGCGCAGTGCCGAGGCGCTCGCGCGCGAGCCCCCCGTCCCCGTGCCACCAGGCCAGGAGCCCGAGCAGGGTCGCGGGTGCCGCCCGCACCGGTCCGCGCGAGTGCGCCAGGACGGCCTCGAGCACCTCGCGCGCGGGGCCGGTGATCGAGGCGTCCGGGTGCACCCCGCGCTCCGCGTCGACGATCGCCGCGATCGCGTCCGCGGTGCCGCGCGTGACCGCCGGCGCGTCGTCCGCACGGACCGTCGACTGCGCCGTCCTCCCGCCTCCCGGGACGAGGGTCAGCAGCACCGCGTCGCGGACGGCGACGCACGTCAGCGCCCCCGCGACGCGGCCCAGCACGACCGCGGGCACGGCCGGGGCCGACCGCGCCGCGGCGTCCTGCGCGGACCCGACGCCCGGCGCTGCGACCTCGCCGCCCACGGCCGCGAGCGCCCGCTGCCACGCGGCGAACCCCTCGACGCGCCACGCCAGGTGCTGAGCACCCGTGACGTCGCCGGCCCGCTCCCCGCGCGCGCGGAACCGTTCGCAGGCGCGGCGCGCCGACGTGACGGACTCGGGCCGCGCGGCCGGGACGCGGTAGGCGGCCTCGCGCGTGGGCGCCGGCGCCTCGCCCGCGAGGACCAGCCGGGCCGCGACCCGGGTCGCCTCGAGGTCGCGCACGGGCCTGCCGCCGTCGGGGCAGCACCCGGGACACTCGACGCACGCGTACACCGACGGGGTCACGACCCACGCGTCGGCGACCTCGAGCCCGCGGGAGCCGGCGCGCACGCGCGCCAGCACGCGGGCCGCGAGAGCTCGGGCGTGGCCGAGCGGAGCGTCGGCGTAGACGACCAGGAGCGCGGAGGCCGCACCGTCGCGGTGCAGGCCGTCGACGAGCGTGCGCACCGCGGGCGTGCGGCCGAGGACGTCGGCGGTGTCGGCGCGCGCGACGAGCCCGACCGTCCGGCCGCGCACCGAGACCAGGACGACGGACGCGGCCGGGCGGAACCCGAGCCGGAAGGGGACGTAGGCGAGGAGCTCGGCCGGGCTGTCGGCCCGCAGGATCGTGGTCATGCACCCATCGAACGGCGCGACGCGCCCCTCGGGGCCGCTCCGGGCGCCCGATGTGGACATCGCCGACCTGTGGACGACCGCTCGGCGGTGGCCCTGCGACCGCGCAGCCCCGCGACGTCGCTACCGTATCCGGGTGATCTCCCCCGCTCCCCCCTCCCGCGGCGCCACGAGCGACGTCCGCGCGCCGCGACGGGCCGCCCGCGCTCGCACCGGTGCCCTCACGGTCGCCGCGCTCGTCGCGCTCGCGCTCGGTGGGTGCTCGCAGGACGCCCCGACCGAGGACCGTGCGGGCGCGAGCACGAGCCCGGCGCCCGGCGTCGTCGACCTGCCGACCTTCGGGCCGACCTCGTCGGTCGGCGGGCTGGCGCCGGACTTCCCGGGCGAGACCGTGCCCGCCCCGCCGGACGCGACGGTGCTCGCGAGCGCCGCGACGCCCGGCGGCACGACCACCGCGTTCTCGCTGAGCCTGTCCGTCCCCGGGGCGGCGGCCGACGTCCTGGCGTTCTACGACGACACCTTCGACGGTGCGGGCTTCGACACGGCGAGCCCCGAACCCGCACAGGGGACGGCCGGGCAGCGCCTGTACACGCGCACGACGAACCCCTCCTCGGCCGACCGCACCGACGAGGCCGTCACACTCGTCGTGATCGAGACCGACGGGAGCTGCCTGGTGTCCCTCTCGGGCGACGTCGTGCCCTGACCGCGGCCGCGGCGCGCGGTCGCCTAGGCTGTGGGCGTGCCCACGCCCAGCCCGTCCACCCGTCCCGCTCCCCCGAGCGCCGGCACGCTCGTCGACCTCGAGGACGTCCGCGCGGACGTCGACGCGAGCGTCGAGTCGCGCGTGCGGCGGCTCGCCGACGAGCTCGCGCACGTGGGTGACGCGACCGGGCCGCTTCTCGAGGAGGCCGGGCACCTGCTGCGCGGCGGCAAGCGGCTCCGCGCAGCCTTCTGCTACTGGTCGTGGCGCGCGCACGCGGGCGACCCCGCGGACCGGCCGGCGGTGATCGGTGCCAGCGCCGCGCTCGAGCTGTTCCAGGCCGCCGCGCTCGTGCACGACGACGTCATGGACCGCTCCGACACGCGTCGCGGTCGACCGTCCGCGCACCGGGCGTTCGCCGCGGCGCACCGCGCCGAGGGCTGGCTCGGGGACGCCGACGACTTCGGCACGAGCGCCGCGATCCTGCTCGGCGACGTCCTGCTCATCGCCTGCAACAGCCAGTTCGCGGACGTCGCGCGCGACGTCGACCCGGCGTCCGGCCTTCGCGCGCGCGAGCTGTTCGACCACATGCAGACCGAGGTCACCGTCGGGCAGTTCCTCGACGTGCGCGCGCAGTCGGTGCCCTGGGGCGAGGACCCGGCCGCCGCCGAGCAGCGCGCCCGCGCGGTGATCCGCGCGAAGTCGGCCCGCTACTCGGTCGAGCACCCGACGACGATCGGCGCGGCCCTCGCCGGCGCGGCACCCGACGCGATCGCGCGCGCCGCGGCGTTCGGCCTGCCCGTGGGCGAGGCGTTCCAGCTGCGCGACGACCTGCTCGGGGTGTTCGGCGACCCCGCCGTGACGGGCAAGCCCGCGGGCGACGACCTGCGCGAGGGCAAGCGCACCGTGCTGCTGTGCCGTGCGCTGCAGCACGCCGACCGTGCCGGCCGCGCACTGATCCTCGGCCGGGTCGGCGACCCGGACCTCACGCAGGCGGACGTCGACGACCTGCGCACCGTCGTCGACGCGACGGGGGCCACGGCGGCCGTCGAGGGGCTCATCGACGAGCTCACGGCCACGGGGCTCGCTGCGCTCGAGGAGGCCGGGCTCGGGGTGACCGGGCTCGACGCCACGGCCGCCCGCACGCTGCACGACCTCGCCGTCGCGGCGACGCGCCGCACGGCCTGAGGCCGCTCGCGCCGTCCGGCATCGACCGGGCCGTCAGCCCAGGGTCTGCGCGACCCGCCGCACCTCGGACTTGCGCCCCTCGAG
Organism: Sediminihabitans luteus; assembly: GCF_002797595.1. Lineage (GTDB taxonomy): Bacteria > Actinomycetota > Actinomycetes > Actinomycetales > Cellulomonadaceae > Paraoerskovia > Paraoerskovia lutea. The sequence goes on along the minus strand of NZ_PGFE01000002.1, from coordinate 360,904 downwards.
CAGCGCGTCCAGCGGCGTGGTGCCGAGGGCGTCGTCGACGGTGAAGAGCCAGACGATGATCTCCTCGTCGTCCAGGCCGAGGTCGCTCAGGACGGCGATCGTGCCGGGCAGCGTGGAGAGCACGACCTTGCGCGTGTCCTCGTCGGCACCGGCCCGGGCCTGCCCGCGCGCGACCGAGTCCTCGTGGCGCGTCACCACGAACCGGGCGGGCACCTGGAACGTGTTGCGCTCGCCGCGGCGGGCACCCACGACGCGCCGGTCGCCGGCCACGCTCCGGGCGTTGCCGGGCTTGGTGCCGAGCGCCTCGGCGAGCTCGGGAAGGGTCATCCAGTCGGTCACGAGGTCGTCGAGGTTCACCGCCCCAGCCTACGGCCCCGCGCGGCGGGGCTTCGCCGTGGCACACCGTTCGCGCTCTACGATGCACGCGTGAGCACTGTGACGTCGGATCCCCTCGTCGGCCGCGTCGTCGACGGCCGGTACCGCGTCGTGTCCCGGATCGCGCGGGGCGGCATGGCGACCGTGTACCTGGCCGTCGACCAGCGCCTGGACCGCGAGGTCGCGCTCAAGATCATGCACGCGCACCTCGCCGACGGGACCGAGGGGGTCGACTTCACCTCCCGGTTCAGGCGCGAGGCGCGCGCCGCGGCACGGCTCGCGCACCCCGGCCTCGTCGCGGTGTTCGACCAGGGCGTCGACGGCGAGACCAGCTACCTGACCATGGAGTACGTCGACGGCGCGAACCTGCGCCGCACGCTGCACCACACCGGCACGTTCACGGTCGCGCAGACGCTCGACACGCTCGAGGCGATCCTCGACGCGCTCGCCGCCGCGCACCGCGCCGGCCTCGTGCACCGCGACATCAAGCCCGAGAACGTCCTCGTCGACACCGCAGGGCGTGTCAAGGTCACGGACTTCGGGCTCGCGCGCGCCGTGACGGAGGCGACCACGACGACCACGGGCACCGTGCTCGGGACCGTCGCCTACATGGCGCCCGAGGTGATCCGGGCCGTGGGCTGCGACGCCCGCTCCGACGTCTACTCGGTCGGGATCCTGGCGTACGAGATGCTCGTCGGGGTCCCCCCGCACGGTGGCGACACCCCGATCCAGGTCGCGTTCCAGCACGTCAACCACGACGTCCCCACCCCCTCGGGGGCGGTCCCCGCGCTGCCCGTCGAGATCGACGAGCTCGTGTGCGCCCTCGCGGCGCGCGACCCGCAGGACCGCCCCGTCGACGCGGGCGCCGCGCTGCACCTGGTCCGTTCGACCCGCGCGGCCCTCGACCCCGCGGACCTCGACGTGCGCCGCGAGTCCGCGCCGCGGCCGACGTCCGAGGGCGACGCGAGCCTCGACGCGATCCCGACGACCGTCTTCGGCGCGCTCGACGACGAGACGCGGGCCGTGGCGATCGCGCGCGCGGGCGGCACGCGTGCGCTCGAGCTCATCGGCACCGGGGCCGAGACCGAGTCGGTCCCGCGCCCCCGCCGCCGCAGGGCGTCCAAGGTCCTCGTGTGGCTGCTCGTCGTGCTGCTCGTCGTCGCGGGTGCGGGCGGCGGTGGTGTCTGGTGGTTCACCCGCGGCCCCGGCGCGTACACCAGCGTCCCCGACGACCTCGTCGGCGCCACGCGCGCCGAGGCGAGCGAGCGCGTGGGCGCGGCAGGTCTCGACGTCACGACCTCCGAGGCGCACGACGACGACGTGCCCGCGGGGGCGGTCGTCGCGACCGACCCCGGCGAGGGCGAGCGCGTGCGCAAGGACGGCAGCGTCGGCCTCGTGCTCTCGCTGGGCGTCGAGATGCTCACCGTGCCGGACGACCTCGTCGGGGAGTCCGAGGCGGACGCCGCCGACGCGCTCACGACCGCCGGCTTCGAGCTCGGCGAGGCCGAGCACACGTTCGACGACGACGCCCCGACGGGCAGCGTCGTCGACGTCTCGGTGCCCGAGGGGACGCAGCAGCGGCACGACACCGTCGTCGTCCTGACCGTCTCCGACGGGCCCGCCCCCGTGACCGTCCCCGCCGTCACCGGACTCGAGAAGTCGGCGGCGGTCGACCAGCTCACCGGGGCGGGCCTCGACGTGAGCACGACCGAGGCCTACGACGAGAAGGTCCCGAGCGGCGAGGTGGTGAGCCAGAGCCTCGAGGCCGACTCGCAGGCGCACCGTGGCGACGAGGTCTCGGTCGTCGTCTCGAAGGGCCCGCCGCTCGTCGAGGTGCCCAAGGTCGTCGACATGAAGGTCGAGGACGCGACCGCGACCCTCGAGAAGGCGGGCTTCACGGTCGAGATCAGCGAGCTGTTCGGGACGCGACCGCTCGACCGGGTCCTGTTCCAGGACCAGGACCCCGGCGCCGAGATCCCCAAGGGCAGCACCGTCAAGCTCACGGTCACCTGACCGCGGCGCGCGCCGTCCAGCACCCGCTGGATGCCGCGAGCGCTCAGGAGCGCCGCAGCATCTCCGCGACCTGGAACGCCATCTCGAGCGACTGCTGGTGGTTGAGCCGCGGGTCGACGAGGGTCTCGTAGCGCAGGGCCAGGCCCGCGTCGTCGATCTCCTCGCTGCCGCCGAGCACCTCGGTCACGTCGTCGCCCGTGAGCTCGCAGTGCAGGCCGCCCGGGACGGTGCCCAGCGCGCGGTGCACCTCGAAGAACCCGCGCACCTCGTCGAGCACGTCCTCGAAGCGGCGCGTCTTGTACCCGCTCGTGGACGTGATCGTGTTGCCGTGCATCGCGTCGGTGATCCAGGTGACGGGCACGCCCGTGGCCGTCACGGCCTCCACGAGCGGGGGCAGCGCCTCGCGGATCCTGCCCGCACCCATGCGCGTGATGAAGGTCAGGCGCCCGGGGACGGCGTCCGGGTTGAGCTTCTCGACGAGCGCGACCGCGTCGGCGGGCGCCGTCGTCGGACCGAGCTTGACGCCGATCGGGTTCGCCACGCGCGAGAGGAAGTCGACGTGCGCGCCGTCGATCTGCCGCGTGCGCTCACCGATCCAGACGAAGTGGCCCGAGGTGTCGTACGCCGCTCCCGTGCGCGAGTCGACCCGGGTCAGGGCGCGCTCGTACTCGAGCACGAGCGCCTCGTGGCTCACGAAGAACTCGACCGTCCGCAGCGCGTCGAAGTCGGCGCCGCAGGCGTCCATGAACCGGATCGCCCGGTCGATCTCCGTCGCGGTGCGCTCGTAGCGCGCGTACGCGGGGTTCTGCATGAACCCCTGGTTCCACTCGTGCACGCGGCGCAGGTCGGCGTACCCGCCGCGCGTGAACGCGCGCACCACGTTGAGCGTCGCCGCGGAGATGTCGTACGCCTGCACGAGGCGCTGCGGGTCGGGCACGCGGTGCGCGGGCGTGAACTCGTGCCCGTTGACCATGTCGCCGCGGTACGCGGGCAGCGTCACGCCGTCGCGCGTCTCGGTGTCCGAGCTGCGCGGCTTGGCGTACTGCCCGGCCATGCGGCCCATCTTGACCACGGGCGTGCTCGCGCCGTGCGTGAGGATCACGGCCATCTGCAGGATCGTGCGGACCTTGTTGCGGATCCGGTCGGCGTTCGCCTCGGCGAACGTCTCGGCGCAGTCGCCGCCCTGGAGCAGGAACGCCTCACCCCTGCCCGCCGCCGCCAGGCGGTCCCGCAGCAGGTCGGCCTCGGCCGGGACCACGAGCGGGGACGACGACGCGAGGTGCGTCGTGGCGTCCGCGAGCGCGGCGGCGTCGGGCCAGGTGGGCTGCTGCAGGGCGACCAGGCGCCGGAAGTGCTCGAGGCCTTCGAGCACGTCCGGTGCGGCGGTGGTGGGCATGGGGTGAGGTCCTGTCGTCAGGCGGAGGGCGTCAGTGCTGCGCGGCGACGAGCGGCTGGCCGAGGTCCTCGAGCAGCGCGCCGAACCACGGCTGCGTCACGTCGAAGGCCTTGCCGCCGGCGATGCGCGGGAACTCGATCGCGCGCAGGCGGTCGTCGTTCTCCTCGTCGTGGCCGATCACGCCGGGCTCGCGCTTGAACGCGCACTCGACCGCGAGGTCCGTCATGGACTTGATGAGGCGCAGGTCCTCGGCGTTCGCGGCCGCGGCGCGCGAGTAGTAGCCGGACTTCTGGACCATGACCTTCTCGGCGCCGAGCTTCTCGGCGAACTGCTTGGCGAACCACTGGCCCGGGTTGATCGTGTCGAGCTTGACGTGCCCGAACGGGTCGCGCTCGACGGTCTCGCCGGCGGCCTCGAGCTGCGCGACGATCTCGTGCATGCCGGCACCCTCGGAGAGGAAGATGTTGACGTTGCCCTGGGTGTCCATGATCGTCTTCAGGCGTGCGGCCTCGGCGTCGATGTCGAGCGCGAGCTCGGGCACGAACACCGCGTGCACGTCCCACCGCTCCTTGGTCAGGCCGATGCCCGGGACCCACTGCTGCTGGTCGAGCCACTCGCGGTACTTGGCGGCCGACGCCGCGGTGAGCCAGCCGCAGTGGCGGCCCATGACCTCGTGCACGATGAGCATGCGCGGGCCCGAGCGGTGCTCGCCGATCACGTTGGCCGCGAAGTGCGCGGCCTCCTCGGCCGCGGTCCACGCGCCGAGCGACTGACGGATGGGCACCACGTCGTTGTCGATCGTCTTGGGCAGGCCCACGACCGTGAGGTCGTAGTCGTTCTCCGCGAGGTACGCCGCGAGGTCGGCCGCGGTCGTGTTGGTGTCGTCGCCGCCGATGGTGTGCAGCACATCGACGCCGTCGGCCTTGAGGCGCTCGGCGGCGACCTCGAGCGGGTCCTGGCCCTCGGCCACGAGGCCGCGCTTGACGCAGTCGGCCGCGTTGGTGAGCTTGACGCGCGAGTTGCCGATCGGCGAGCCGCCGAACCGGTGCAGCACGCCGGCGTTCTTGCGCGTCTCGGCGTCGATCGTGAGCGAGTTCCCCGTGAGCAGGCCGTGGTAGCCGTGCTGGTAGGCGATGATCTCGACCTCGGGCGCGATCTCGGTGTAGCGCTCGATGAGGCCGCCGACGGCGGACGAGAGGCAGGGGGCGAAGCCTCCCGCGGTCAGGAGGGCGACGCGACGCACGGGCCGAGGTGCAGACATGGTGAGGGGAACCTCTCGTCGAAGGGGTGCACCGCGCTGGTCCGGCGGAGCCGGCGCGCGGGCGCGCAGGGGGTGATCTGCGGATCCTCAGTCTACCGACGGTCGCTCGGGTTCCTCGGGCGGTTCCGGAACCTGGACGTCAGGAGCGGGCCGACCACCGGGGGCGACCGCACCGGCCGGGGGCTGCGCGGTGGGGTGGCCGGCGGCCATGCGCGCCTTGGCCGTCGCGGCATAGATGTCGACGTACTCCTGGCCGGAGAGCCGCATCACGGCGTACATGATCTCGTCGGTCACCGCGCGCAGGATGAAGCGGTCGTCCTCCATGCCCTTGTACCGGCTGAAGTCCAGGGGCTCGCCCAGCACCACGCCGATGCGCATGGGCTTGGGGATCCGCTTGCCGATGGGCTGCGACTCCCCCGTGCCGATCATCGCGACGGGCACGACGGGGGCACCGGACTCGAGCGCGAGCCGCGCGACCCCGGTCTTGCCCCGGTGCAGCCGCCCGTCGGGGCTGCGCGTGCCCTCGGGGTAGATCCCGAACAGGCCGCCCTCGTCGAGCACCCGCAGGCCCGTGTTGAGCGCGGCCTCGCTCGCCTTGCCGCCCGAGCGGTCCACCGGGATCGTCCCGATGCCGCGCATGAACCCCGCCGTGAGGCGTCCCTTGACGCCCTTGCCCGTGAAGTAGTCCGACTTGCCCAGGAACTGCACCTTGCGGTCGAGCACGAGCGGCAGCACGAACGAGTCGATCACCGCGAGGTGGTTGCTCGCGAGGATCACGCCGCCCTCGGCGGGGACGTTCTCGACACCCCGGTTCCACGGGCGGAACATCAACCGCAGCAGGGGCCCGACGAGCACCTGCTTCATCCACCAGTAGAACACCGTGCCTCCTCGGATCGACCCGCGGCGTACGGGACGTGCCCTCCGACTCTAGAGTGGAACCCATGGCACCACCGAATGCTGGACAGCCCGAGCCCGGCGCGGACTCGCCCGGCGAGCCCGACGAGACCCCTGCTGCGGCGTCCGACACCACCGACGCGCCCCCGGCCGCGCCCACGGGCCCGAGCACGAGCCCGAGCGCGGGTCCGAGTGATCAGGGCCGCGCGGCCGACGACGACCTCGACGTCGAGTCCCGGTGGGCCGACATCGTCGCCGAGCTCGGCGACGTCCGCGGGGCGGACCTTCCCGGGGCAGACCTTCCCGGGGCGGACGTCGCCCCCGCGGTCCCGCCGCCGTCGGGCCGCACCGGGCCGGGCGGGTTCCCGGTCGCGCCCTGGGTGCAGGCGAGCGGTCCGCGCGACTACCCCACGACCCCGGAGGTCGAGGACCTCGAGGACGAGGAGAGCCACTTCCGACCGCCCGAGCCGCCCGCGCTCACGGGCCGCGACCCGCTGCTCACGCTCGCGTGGGGCCTGGTCGCGGTGACGCCGCTCGTGCTGCTCGTGACCGCAGTGCTCGCGGACCCGTTCCCGCGGATCGTCGCCCAGCTCTGCGGTGCGGGGTTCGTCGCGGGGGTGGGCGTGCTCGTGTGGCGCATGCCGCACCGGCGCGACCCCGAGGACCACGACCCGGGCGCGGTCGTCTGAGCGCACCCGGGTCGCCCGGTCACGGCCCGGACGCGCGGCGTCCGGGCCGTGCGGTGTCCGTTCCGTGCGGTGTCCGTTCCGTGCTGCGACTACTGCCGGGCGAGGTCCGCGGCGCCGACGATGCCGGCCTCGTTGCCGTGCTCCGCGAGCTCGATGCGCGCCTCGGGCCGGTGCCCGAGCGCCGAGAGCTGCTCGGCGAACGCGGCCCGGGCGGGGCGCAGCAGCAGGTCCCCGGCCGCCCCGACGCCACCACCGATCACGATGACCTCGGGGTCGAGCAGCGCGGCGACCGACGCCGAGCCCTCGCCGATCCACCGGCCGAGGTTCGCGAGCAGCTCGATCGCGAGCGCGTCACCGCCCTGCGCGGCCTCCGTGATCTGCGGACCCTGCAGGTCGCCGGGCACCCCGCCCGCGAGCTCGAGCAGCCGCGCGGCGCGCGCGGGCTGCGCGACGACGCTCGCCTGGCCGTCGCGCACGAGCGCGCTGCCGGAGGCGTACTGCTCCCAGCACCCCTCGTGGCCGCAGCCGCAGTAGTGCCCGCCGGGCACGACGCGCATGTGGCCGACCTCGGCCGCCGCGCCCCACTTGCCCCGCACGAGGTTGCCGCCGACGACGACCGCCCCGCCCAGGCCCGTGCCGACCGTGAGCATGAGCATGTCGGTCGCCTCGCGCCCCGCGCCGTAGCGGAACTCGGCCCAGCCGGCGGCGTTCGCGTCGTTCTCGACGACGATCGGCACGTCCGCGCGCACGAGCGCGCCGACCTTCTCGGCCAACGGGTACTCGCGCCACGCGATGTTCGGGGCGAAGTTGACCGCGGTGCGGTCGGGGCTCACGAACCCGGCGGCCGCGAGGCCCACCGCACCGACCTCGTGGTCGGCGGCGAGCTCGTTGACGGCGTCGGCGACGGCCGCGTCGATGCCCGCGACGTCGTCCGCGTCGGTCTCCCGACGGACCGACGCGAGGATCCGCCCCTCGTCGTCGACGACACCGGCCGCGATCTTGGTCCCGCCGATGTCGACCCCGATGGCGTGCATGTGCGTCCTCACTGTCGTGGCCCGGACCCGTCACGGACGGGCCGGCGCTGCTGGTGCTCAGAAGTCGCGGACGGTGCGTCGCCCGGCAGGGTGACGTCCGCGCGCCCGCACCGAGAGCCTACCGACTCGAGCGGTGACGGAGCATGCAGGGTCACCGAGTAGGATTCGCGGCAGCCGTCGACCACTGCCACTGGAGCCAGCATGGACGAGTTCAGCACACCACGTCGTGTCGACGTGGACCCCTCGAGCAACCTCTGCACCCTCCTCGCAGAGCGGGTGGCCGCCGACCCCTCGGCGACCATGATCGAGACCCTCAGCGCGGACGGCGGGGCGTGGACCCCCGTGACCGCGGGCGAGTTCGAGGAGCACGTGCGTGCCGTCGCCAAGGGCCTGGTCGCGCTCGGCATCGAGCCCGGCGACCGGGTCGGCATCATGTCGCACACGCGCTACGAGTGGACGCTGCTCGACTGGGCCGCGTGGTCCGCGGGCGCGATCCCCGTGCCGCTCTACGAGACGTCGAGCGCCGAGCAGGTCCTGTGGATCCTGTCGGACGCCGGCGTGCGTCTGCTCGTCACGGAGACGACCGAGCACGCCGGGACCGTCGCGCAGGTGCGCGACGACGTCCCGACGCTCGAGACGGTCATGACCATCGACGACGGCGCGATCGACGCGATCGTCGCTGCCGGCGTCGACGTCCCCGACGCGGAGATCGAGCGACGTCGCGGCCTCGCGGACCTCGCGGACGTCGCGACGATCATCTACACCTCGGGCACGACCGGGACCCCCAAGGGCGCCGAGCTCACGCACGAGAACTTCTACTCGCTCGCGGTCAACGCGGTCGAGGAGATCCCCGAGGTCTTCGGCCCGGGCAGCCGCACGCTGCTGTTCATGCCGCTCGCGCACGTGTTCGCGCGGTTCATCGGCGTGCTTGTCGTCGCCGGCGGCACCGTCCTGGGCCACACGCCCGACACCAGGACGCTCCTGGACGACCTCGCGTCGTTCCGCCCGACGTACATCCTGTCGGTGCCGCGCGTGTTCGAGAAGGTCTACAACTCCTCGGAGCAGAAGGCTGCCGCGGGCGGCAAGCTCAAGATCTTCCACTGGGCCGCGAAGATCGCGATCGCCTGGTCGCGCGCGCTCGACACGGACCGCGGCCCGAGCCTCTGGCTCAACGCCCAGCACAAGCTCGCCGACGTCCTGGTCTACTCCAAGCTGCGCGCGGCGCTGGGTGGCCAGACCCGTTGGGCCGTGTCCGGCGGCGGGCCGCTCGGCGAGCGGCTCGGCCACTTCTACCGCGGCAACGGCGTGACCATCCTCGAGGGCTACGGCCTGACGGAGACGACCGCACCCACCTCGGTCAACCGACCCGCCGCGCTGCGGGTCGGCAGCGTGGGCCAGCAGCTGCCGGGCTGCGCGGCGCGCCTCGACAGCGACGGCGAGATCCTGCTCAAGGGGCACCACGTGTTCCGCGGCTACCGGAACAACCCCGAGGCGACCGAGGCCGCGTTCACGGACGGCTGGTTCCGCACGGGCGACCTCGGGTCGTTCGACGAGGACGGGTTCCTGCGCATCACGGGCCGCAAGAAGGAGATCATCGTGACCGCGGGCGGCAAGAACGTCGCCCCCGCGGTGCTCGAGGACCGCATCCGTGCGCACGCGCTCGTGAGCCAGTGCGTGGTCGTCGGCGACCAGAAGCCCTTCATCGGTGCCCTGATCACGATCGACCCCGAGGGCCTGCCCGGCTGGTGCTCGATGCACGGCAAGGGCCTGCTCACGGTCGAGCAGGCCGCGCAGGACCCGGACGTGCGTGCCGCGCTCGACGAGGCGGTCGCGCGCGCGAACCAGGCGGTCTCGCGGGCCGAGTCGATCCGCAAGTACTCGATCCTGACGACCGACTTCACGATCGAGAACGACTACCTGACGCCGTCTCTCAAGGTCAAGCGCAACCTCGTCACGAAGGACTTCTCGGCGCAGATCGAGGAGATCTACGCCCCGGTCGACCACTGACCGCACCGACGGACGGCGCCCCCGGCGTCGTCCGTCGGCGACCGACCGTCAGTGGTCGCCCGTAGTCTCGCGCGCATGCCCGCGCAGTCCCCGACCGGCGTCCGACCGACGCACGTCCAGCCGACCCTCGACGACCTCGGCACGCCCCTGCAGGACGTGACGTTCGTGGTGGTCGACCTCGAGACCACGGGCGGCTCGCCCGCGGACGCGGGGATCACCGAGATCGGCGCCGTCAAGGTGCGCGGTGGCGAGGTGCTCGGCGAGTTCCAGACGCTCGTCGACCCGGGCATGCCCGTGCCCGCCTTCGTCGCCCGGCTCACGGGCATCAGCACTGCGATGCTCGTCGGCGCCCCGCGCGTCGAGGCGGTGCTCCCGAGCTTCCTCGAGTTCGCCCGCGGGGCTGTGCTCGTGGCCCACAACGCCCCGTTCGACGTCGGGTTCCTCAAGGCCGCGACCGCGGCCGCCGGGTACGCGTGGCCCGCACCGACCGTGGTCGACACCGTGCGGCTCGCGCGTCGCGTCGTCACGCGCGACGAGGCTCCCAACCACAAGCTCGCGACCCTCGCCGCGCTCTTCCGGGCGCAGGTCTCCCCCGACCACCGCGCCCTGTCGGACGCGCGTGCCACGGTCGACGTCCTGCACGCCCTCCTCGCCCGCCTCGCCCCCCTCGGCGTCACGCACCTGGAGGACCTCGCCACGGCCGCCGACCCGGTGCCCGCCGCGGTGCGGCGCAAGCGACACCTCGCGGACGGGCTCCCCGACGGCCCCGGCGTCTACCAGTTCCTCGGGCCGGACGACGAGGTGCTGTACGTCGGCACCTCGGTCTCGATCCGACGCCGCGTGCGCAGCTACTTCACGGCGGCCGAGAAGCGCGGGCGGATCACCGAGATGGTCCAGATCGCGACCTCCGTGCGCCCCGTCGAGTGCGCGACGCCGCTCGAGGCCGCGGTGCGCGAGCTCCGGCTCATCACCGAGCACGCGCCGCGCTACAACCGTCGGTCGAAGTTCCCCGAACGGATGTCCTGGGTCGGGCTGACCGACGAGGCGTACCCCCGCCTCTCGGTCGTGCGGACCGTGCGCGACTCCCCCGGCGCCGCCTACCTCGGGCCGTTCGCCTCGCGCCGGACCGCCCAGGACGCGATCGACGCGGTGCACGACGCGGTCGACCTGCGGCGCTGCACCGCGCGGCTGCCGCGCACCGCCTCGCCGTCGGCGCGCGCGTGCGTGCTCGCCGAGATGGGACGGTGCAGCGCGCCCTGCACGACGCGCGAGGCCGACACCGCCTACGGCGACGTCGCGGCGACCGCGCGCGAGGTCATGACGGGCGACCCGTCGCTCGTCGTCCGCACCCTGGCCCGCCACATCCACGCCCTCGCCGACGGCGAGCGCTTCGAGGAGGCCGGGGACGTGACCCGCCGCCTCGGCGCCTTCCTCACGGGCGCGGCGCGTGCCCAGGGCCTGCGCCCGCTCGCGGCGTGCCGCGAGCTCGTCGCCGCCCGGGCGACCGACGACGGCGGGTGGGAGCTCGTCGTGGTCCGGCACGCGCGGCTCGCGGCGACCGCCGTCGCACCGCGGGGCACGGACCCCCTGCCCCTGGTCGACGCGTTGCGCCTGACCGCGGACGACGTCCCCGCGCCCGTGCCGCCCGCCCCGGCGTGCCACCCGCACGAGGCCGCGCTCGTGCAGGACTGGCTCGAGCAGCCCGGCGTCCGGCTCGTCGCCGTGAGCGACCCGTGGACGTCGCCCGTGCGCTCGGCCCAGGGGTTCCGTGACGTCGCCGCGGCGGTCGCCGCGGCACGCCCCGCCACGGCTACCCTGGCAGCCAGGGCGACGTCGCCCGACACCGAGACCCAGGAGGCACCGTGCTGACCGCCATCGTCCTGATCGACACCGACCCCGACCGCATCCCGGAGGTCGCCTCCGAGGTCGCCGCGATCGACGGCGTCAGCGAGGTCTACTCCGTCACGGGCAAGGCCGACCTCGTCGCGATGATCCGCGTGCGCGAGCACCACGAGTTCGCGGACGTGATCGCCGACCGGCTGAGCAAGGTCCGGGGCGTGGTCCGCACCGAGACGTTCATCGCGTTCCGCGCCTACTCCGACGTCGACCTCGAGCAGGCGTTCGCGCTCGGCCTCGACGACTGACGCTCAGGACGACGCCGAGTCCGCGGACGACGCCCGCGCCCACCGCTCGAGCGTCGCTGCGGCCGCGCCCTCGTCGATGCTGCGCTCGGCGATCCGCATCGCCGCCTCGAGGCGCGCCACGAGCGGCCCCTCGACGGTGCCCGGGAGACGACCGTCCGCCACGATGGCCGCCGCGGCGTTGAGCACCACCGTCTGACGCACGGGGCCGGTCGCGCCCGCGAGCACGTCGCGCGCGACCTGGGCGTTCTCGCTCGCGGACCCGCCGCGCAGGTCGTCGATCGTGATGCGGTCCAGGCCGAGGTCGGCCGCCGCGTCGAGCTCGCCCGCGACGACCCGGCCGTCGCGGACCTCCCACACCGACGACACGCTCGTCGCGGCGAGCTCGTCGAGGCCGTCGGCGCCGCGGAACAGGAGCGCCGAGCCCCCGCGCGAGGCCAGGACGCCCGCCATGAGCGGGGCCATGCGCGCGTCGGCGCATCCCACGGCCGTCGCGCGCGGCTGCGCGGGGTTCGTGAGCGGGCCGAGGAAGTTGAACGCGGTCGCGATCCCGAGGTCCTTGCGCGCGGCGGCGGTGTGCCGGAACGAGGGATGGAACACCTGCGCGAAGCAGAAGGTGATCCCGGCCTCGCCGGCGATCGCCTGCACGCGCTCCGGCGTCTGGTCGAGCCGGATCCCGAGCTGCTCGAGCACGTCGGCCGATCCCGACGCCGACGACGCGGCGCGGTTGCCGTGCTTGACCACCTGGAGGCCGGCACCGGCCACGACGAACGCGGCCATGGACGACACGTTGACGGTCCGGTGACGGTCACCGCCCGTACCGACGATGTCGACGCTCGGGCCCTCGACCGTGAAACGACGCGCGTGCGCGAGCATCGTGTCGGCGAGACCGGTGAGCTCCTCGACCGTCTCGCCCTTGGACCGGAGCGCGACGAGGAACCCGGCGAGGAGCGTCGGTGCGACCTCCCCCGCCATGACCTGGTCCATGGCCCACGCCGCCCGCGCCGCCGTCAGGTCGTGACCCGCGACGAGGTCCGTCAGGACGTCGGGCCACGAGTCCGCACGCGCGCCCGCGTCGTGGTCGCTCGTGGTGGGCGTCGTCGTGACCTGGGTCTGCGGGGACGGGGATGACACGGTGAGGACCTCTCGTGGGTGGGACGCCTCAGCCCAGCAGGGCTGCGACGGACTTCTGCAGGATCAGGGGGTCGAGCGGACGGGGGACGGCGTCGTCGGCGAGCGACCACGACGCGAGCCAGCCGTCCTGGGCCCGACCCGTGAGCACGAGCACGGGCGGGCAGCGGTAGATCTCGTTCTTGAGCTGACGGCACAGACCCATGCCGCCGACCTTGTCGGCCTCGCCGTCGAGCACGAGCAGGTCCCAGCCGCCGGCGTCCGCCCGGGCGACCACCTCGGTCGCGGTCGCGACCTCGTGCCACACGATCTCGGGCGCGTGCGCCCGCAGGCGCGGGCCGACGGCCGCGCGCACCGCGGCGCGCACCGTCGCGTCGTCGCTGTAGAGCAGGACGCGGGGCGCGGGGGCACCGTCCGCGCGGGCCGTGGCGGCTCCCGTCGCGCCCGTCGTGGTCGTCATCGGTTCTGTCGCCGTCATCGCCGTCGTCACCTTCGCCTTCGCACCGTCGCCCCGCCGCGGTCACGACGGGGGGAAGAACGTCGAGCGCACCCGCGCACGAACGCCGCCGGTGCCTCACGGCATCTTGGCACGGACGGGGCCGCGGGTCACCGTGCCGACGCACCCTGAGACGTGTCCGGACGTCACCTGGAGGGACGCGCCGAGGTTTCCTGACAGTTCATTTCGATCCGTCACGAGGTGAGAGGATTCGAGGGGGAATAAGGAGAGTTTGTGAGATTCACCGCGCCCCGCCTCCACACTCCGTGCCACAAACCGCCCCTCCTTCGGCCATAATGGCTGTCGTGACGACCGCAACGGCTGCTGCCCCCCACGCCCATCAGCACGTGAGCGTCAACCGACCGAACCCTGTCTCGGTCGGGACGATCGTCTGGCTTGCCAGCGAGCTCATGTTCTTCGCCGGGCTCTTCGCCATGTACTTCACCGTCCGCTCGGTCACGCCGACGGACGAGTGGACGGCGCAGAGCGACCACCTGAACCTCACGTTCGCGACGATCAACACGCTCGTCCTCGTCGCGTCGTCGTTCACGTGCCAGGCCGGCGTCACCGCCGCCGAGCGGTTCCAGCCGGTCCGCACCGGATCGATCTGGAACCTCCCCAAGTGGGGGATGAACGAGTGGACCACGCTCACCTTCCTCATGGGCGCGTTCTTCATCGGCGGCCAGGTCTTCGAGTACGCCGAGCTCGTCGAGCACGGCCTGACGATCTCGTCGTCCGCGTACGGCTCGGTGTTCTACCTGACGACCGGGTTCCACGGTCTGCACGTCGTCGGCGGGCTCATCGCGTTCCTGTTCCTCCTCGGCCGCTCGTTCTCGGCCAAGAACTTCGGGCACCACGAGGCCACCACCGGCATCGTCACGTCCTACTACTGGCACTTCGTCGACGTCGTGTGGATCGCGCTCTTCGCCGTGATCTACATCCTGCGATGAGCCCGACCCACCGCCCCTGCTCCCCCATCTGCGAGACGAGGATCGATTCGTGAAGGCACTCGCCGCCCGCAGGCACCACCGGCTCGCGCCGGTCGTGCTGCTGCTGCTGGCGCTGTTGGCCACCGGAGGCGTGTACGCGCTCCTGGCCCCATCCCCGGCAAGCGCCGACAGCGCGAACGTCCAGGACATCGAGACCGGGAAGAAGCTCTTCCAGGCCAACTGCGCGACGTGCCACGGCATCAACGCGGAGGGCTCGGACGGCGTCCCGTCCCTCGTCGGCGTCGGTGCCGCGGCAGTCGACTTCCAGGTCTCGACCGGTCGCATGCCGATGCAGATGAACGGTCCCCAGGCCATCGAGAAGCCGGCGCAGTTCGACGCCGAGCAGACGGCACAGCTCGCCGCCTACGTCGCGTCGCTCGGTGACGGTCCGGCCGTCCCGACCGCCGACCAGGTCGACCCGAGCCAGGGCGACCCGGCGTCCGGAGCCGCGATCTTCCGCACCAACTGCGCGATGTGCCACAACGCCGTCGGAGCGGGTGGGGCGCTCTCCGAGGGCAAGTTCGCGCCGTCGCTCATGCACACCTCGGCGACGAACATCTACCAGGCGATGCTGACCGGCCCGCAGTCGATGCCGGTCTTCAACGACGCCAACGTGACCCCCGAGGAGAAGCGGGACGTCATCGCGTACCTCATGGAGCAGCGCGAGGGCTCTGCCGGCGGTCTGACGCTCGGCGGCCTCGGCCCCGTGAGCGAGGGCCTGTGGGTGTGGGTCGTCGGACTCGGCCTGCTCGTCGGTGCCGCGGTCTGGATCGGAGCAAAGTCCTCATGAGCGACAACCAGCACTCGACCGACCTGACGACGCCGGGAGCGTCGCAGGAGGTCTTCGCCGACCCGGGCATGCCCGAGCACAAGCACCGCCGCGCGGACCACGAGCCCGCAGCCGACAAGCGCGCCGAGCTCCAGGTCGTCGTCCTGTTCGTGATCTCGATCCTCGGCACCATCGGCTCGTTGATCGCATACTTCGCGTTCCGTCCCGACGGCACGACTGACGGCACGCGGTTCTCGACCCTCACGCTCGGCCTCGGCATGGCCTTCGCCCTGCTGGGCATCGGCCTGGCGGCCGTGCACTGGGCCAAGACCCTGATGTCGGACACCGAGGTCTCGGAGGAGCGGCACGCGCAGCGCAGCCCCGACGAGGTCCGCGAGGTCGCCGTCCAGAAGCTCCAGGACGGCGTCAAGGACTCGGGCATCGGCCGTCGCGGCGTGCTCAAGGGCGCGGCGCTCTCCGCCCTCGCCCTCTTCCCGCTGACGATCGCCGTCCCGCTCGTCTCGAGCGTCGGCAACGACTGGAACGTCGGCAAGTTCCGGCACACCCGGTGGGAGAAGGGCATGCGCCTGGCGACCGATCCCACGGGTCGGCCCATCAAGGCCGCGGACGTCACCATCGGCTCGGTCTTCCACGTCATCCCCGACGTCTCGGAGGAGGAGCGCACCTCCCACGAGTGGATCACGGAGAAGGCCAAGGCCGTCGTCCTGCTGATCCGTCTGGACCCGCGCGACATCGAGTCCGACCAGTCGCCGAAGGGCCAGACCTGGTCGCACGAGGGCATCGTCGCGTTCTCGAAGATCTGCACCCACGTGGGGTGCCCGGTGGCCCTGTACGAGCAGCAGACGCACCACCTGCTGTGCCCGTGCCACCAGTCCACGTTCGACGTCGCGAACGGTGCCAAGGTCGTGTTCGGCCCCGCGCACCGCCCGCTTCCGCAGCTGCCGATCACCGTCGACGACGAGGGCTACCTCGTCGCGCAGGACGACTTCGACCAGCCCGTCGGCCCGAGCTACTGGGAGCGTCTCAAGTGACCACCACGACGACCGAGCGCGCCGCAGCCGGCGCCGCGGACTACCTGGACCAGCGCACCGGCATCGGTCACGCGGTCAAGGAGTTCGCTCGCAAGACCTTCCCCGACCACTGGTCGTTCCTGCTGGGCGAGATCGCCCTCTACTCGTTCGTCGTGCTGATCCTCTCGGGGTTCTTCCTGACGATGTTCTTCGTGCCGAGCATGGCGCTCGTGACGCACCACGGTGCGCCGAACACCATGGACGGCGTGCTCATGTCCGAGGCGTTCAGCTCGACGCTGCACACCTCGTTCGAGGTGCGCGGCGGCCTGCTCATGCGCCAGATCCACCACTGGGCGGCACTGCTGTTCATGGCGGCCATCGTGACGCACATGATGCGCGTGTTCTTCACGGGCGCGTTCCGCAAGCCGCGTGAGCTCAACTGGCTCGTCGGCACGCTCCTGCTGATCCTCGGCCTCGGTGCCGGCTTCACGGGCTACTCGCTGCCCGACGACGTCCTGTCCGGCAACGGCCTGCGCATCACCGACGGCGTCGTCAAGTCGATCCCGATCATCGGCTCGTACATGTCGTACTTCATCTTCGGCGGCGAGTTCCCCGGCGACGACATCATCCCGCGCCTGTTCACGCTCCACATCCTCGTGGTGCCGGGCATCATCCTCGCGCTCGTGGGCGTCCACCTGCTCATGGTCGTGCTGCACAAGCACACCCAGTACCCGGGCGGTGGCCGCACCGACAAGAACGTCGTCGGCTTCCCGCTCTTCCCGGTGTACGTCGCCAAGGCCGGCGGCTTCTTCTTCGTCGTGTTCGGCGTCATCGCTCTCATGGGAGCGACGATGGCGATCAACAACGTCTGGAACTACGGCCCGTTCGACCCCTCCCCCGTTTCGGCCGGCGCCCAGCCCGACTGGTACATGCTGTTCCTCGAGGGGTCCCTGCGGCTCATGCCCGGCCAGACCGAGTACGTGATCGGCGGGTTCACGCTCAGCCTGAACATCCTGATCCCCGCGGTCATCATCCCGGGCCTGCTGTTCACGTTCCTGTTCGTCTACCCGTTCATCGAGGCCGCAGTCACGAAGGACAAGAACGAGCACCACGTGCTCGACCGCCCGCGCAACGTGCCCGTGCGCACCGGCCTCGGGGTCGCGTTCCTGACGGCGTTCATCATCCTGGCGCTCGCCGGGTCGAACGACCTCATCGCGACGCACTTCTCGCTCTCGATCAACTCGATCACCTGGGCGTTCCGGATCCTGTTCTTCGTCGGTCCGTGGTTCGCCTTCTGGGTGACCAAGCGCATCTGCCTCGGCCTGCAGCGCAAGGACCGCGAGCTCGTCCTGCACGGTCACGAGACCGGTCGCATCGTGCGGTTCGCCAACGGTGAGTACATCGAGGTGCACCGCCCGCTCGACGAGCAGGAGCGCTGGCTGCGCGTCAACTACACCGCGCACCGTCCTCTCGAGATCGAGCCCGCGACGGACTCCCGCGGCGTCCGCCGCAAGGGGTACAAGAACGAGCGTCGCCTCGCCCGCCTGTCGCGCTTCTTCTACGAGGACCGCGTCGAGCCCGTCACGCCCGCCGAGCTGGCCGCCGCGCACGCGCACGGCGACCACGACGAGCTCGGGTCGAGCGAGTCGCACGGGGAGATCACGTCCGGGACCCAGCACTGAGCCCGTCGCGCGAGTTCGCAGCTGGTCCTGCACAGTAGTCAGGTGGCCCGCGAGAGCAGTCCCGTCCGGGGCCGCCCTCGCGGGCCATCTGCGTCATACCTCACGGCGCACCCGGGCCTTCGAGCCCGAGCCCGTAGAGCACAACGCCGGCAGCCGCTGCCGGCCCGACCCAGGAGGAACACCGCATGGCTGTCTACACGCTCCCCGACCTGACCTTCGACTACGGCGCGCTCGAGCCCCACATCTCCGGCCAGATCATGGAGCTGCACCACTCCAAGCACCACCAGGCCTACGTGACGGGTGCCAACACGGCGCTCGAGAAGCTCGCCGAGGCCCGTGAGTCCGGTGACCTCGCGGCCGTGAACCTGCACGAGAAGAACCTCGCGTTCAACCTCGGCGGTCACGTCAACCACTCCGTCTTCTGGGCCAACCTCTCCCCCGAGGGTGGCGAGCCCGCGGGTGACCTCGCTGCGGCCATCGACGAGGACTTCGGCTCGTTCGAGGCGTTCAAGAAGCACTTCGCGGCGGTCGCCGCCGGCGTGCAGGGCTCCGGCTGGGCGATCCTCGCCTGGGACTCGATCGGCCAGAAGCTCATCATCGTCCAGCTCTACGACCAGCAGGGCAACATCGCGCTCGGCCTCGTGCCGATCGTCCTGCTCGACTGCTGGGAGCACGCGTACTACCTGGACTACAAGAACGTCCGCGCCGACTACGTCTCCGCCTGGTGGAACGTCGTCAACTGGAACGACGCGGGCGAGCGCTTCGCCCGTGCGCGCACGCAGACGGCCGGGCTCATCGTCCCCGCCTGATTTCCCTGTGGCTGCCTCGGCGGCCACCTGACGAGCCCGTCAGCACGCCTTCCAGGCTTGCTGGCGGGCTCTTCCGCGTCCTTCCCCGGGCACTCGAAGGGCAGCCCTGACCCTGAGGGCATCGTTCTGCCTCCCGGTGTACGCAGGCGCCATCGCCGCCCCAGCGATCCGGCCGCCACCTCGTGCGGCGACGGCACGTCCACGCGGAGCGCAGCATGCACCCAGGCGGAGAGCGTGTGCGATCGGGCGGCCGGACGGGCTCGTGGGCATGCGCAGCAGTAGGCACACAGGCATGATGGCACTCGCGGTCGGCAGGCGGTCATGCAGGCGGTCAGGACGACCTGTGATGCAGTCGGTGATGCAGGCTTGTGTGCCTCTCGTGGGCGGCCCGTAGGCGCGCAGGCACCCGAGGCACCCGAGGCACCCGAGGCACCCGAGGCACCCGAGGATCGCGGTGTCCGGTCCACGACGACGACGGTCCCCGCCGCCACCCGGTGTTCCGGGGGCGACGGGGACCGTCGTCGGACGAGCTACACGATCAGTGAGCGTGCTGCCCGCGGGAGAACTCCATGACCCAGCCCACGAGGGCGACGACGCCGAGCGCCGCACCGATGTAGAAGAGCCACCAGCCGATCGCCAGCGAGGCGAACACGATCGCGGCGGTCGCACCGATCGCCAGCGGCCACCAGCTCCACGGGGCGTAGACGCCCTGGTCGCCGGCACCTTGCTCGATCAGGCCCTCGGGGTCGTCCTCGGGACGGTCGTCGATGCGACGCGCGGTGAGCGACAGGTAGGCGCCGACCATCGCGACGAGCGCACCCGAGAGGAGGATCCCGAAGGGGCCTACGGGCTCCTGCCAGTC
The DNA here is from genome assembly GCF_002797595.1 of Sediminihabitans luteus. Taxonomy (GTDB): domain Bacteria; phylum Actinomycetota; class Actinomycetes; order Actinomycetales; family Cellulomonadaceae; genus Paraoerskovia; species Paraoerskovia lutea. The sequence continues at coordinate 341,325 of NZ_PGFE01000002.1, read as the reverse complement.
CGTCCAGAACCCGTAGATCAGGCCCATGAGGACGAAGAAGGGGGCGAGGAACAGGAAGAACTTGATCTCGGTCTTCACTTGGTGCCCTCCTGGCCCGACGCGTCGGTCTGGTCGTCGATGATCGTGGCGCTGCTCGAGTCGGCGCGAGGCTCGTCATCGGTCGACGTGACCCGGTCGATCGCGACGGCCTTCTCGCCGCGGCGGTCTGCCTCACCGTAGATCTGCTCGAGGATGCCCGGGTCGGTCTGCGCGTGGTCCATGGCCGCGACCTCGGGGTGATGCAGGTCGAACGCCGGCGACTCGGAACGGATCCGCGGCAGCGACACGAAGTTGTGGCGCGGCGGCGGGCAGGACGTGGCCCACTCGAGCGAGCGGCTGTAGCCCCACGGGTCGTCGACCGTGACCTTGGGCGCGTTGCGCCACGTGGTGTACACGTTCCAGAAGAACGGCAGCGTCGAGGCGGCGAGCAGGAACGCACCGATGGTCGACAGCTGGTTCTCCCAGGTGAAGCCCTCGTTCGCGTAGTCGGCGTAGCGACGCGGCATGCCCTCGACACCGAGCCAGTGCTGGATGAGGAACGTCGTGTGGAACCCGACGAAGAGCATCCAGAAGTGGATCTTGCCGAGGCGCTCGTTGAGCATGCGCCCGGTCATCTTGGGCCACCAGAAGTAGAAGCCCGCGAACATCGCGAACACGACCGTGCCGAACACCACGTAGTGGAAGTGCGCGACGACGAAGTACGAGTCCGACAGGTGGAAGTCGAGCGCGGGGCTCGACAGGATGATGCCGGTCAGACCACCGAAGAGGAAGGTCACGAGGAACCCGATGCTCCAGAGCATGGGGGTCTCGAACGTGAGCTTGCCGCGCCACATCGTGCCGATCCAGTTGAAGAACTTCACACCGGTCGGGATGGCGATGAGCATGGTCATGAAGGCGAAGAACGGCAGCAGCACCGCGCCCGTGACGTACATGTGGTGCGCCCACACGGTCACCGAGAGGGCCGCGATCGCGATCGTCGCGTAGATGAGCGTCTTGTACCCGAAGATCGGCTTGCGGCTGAAGACCGGGAAGATCTCGGACACGATGCCGAAGAACGGCAGCGCGATGATGTACACCTCGGGGTGCCCGAAGAACCAGAACAGGTGCTGCCAGAGGATGGCCCCACCGTTCTCGGGGTTGAACACCTGCGCGCCGAGCTGGCGGTCCGCGCCGAGCGCGAACAGCGCGGCGGCGAGCGGGGGGAACGCCATGAGCACGAGGAGGCTCGTGACGAGGACGTTCCAGGTGAAGATCGGCATGCGGAACATCGTCATGCCGGGGGCGCGCATCGTGATGATGGTCGTGATGAAGTTGACCGCACCGAGGATCGTGCCGAAGCCACCGAGCGCGAGGCCGAAGACCCAGAGGTCACCGCCGAGGCCTGGGGAGAACGTGGTGTTCGACAGCGGCGCGTACGCGAACCATCCGAACGACGCGGCACCCTGCGGGGTGAAGAACCCGGCCGAGGCGATGAGCCCGCCGAAGAGGTAGAGCCAGTACGCGAACATGTTCAGTCGCGGGAACGCGACGTCGGGCGCGCCGATCTGCAGCGGCATGATCACGTTGGCGAAGCCGGCGAACAGCGGCGTCGCGAAGAGCAGCAGCATGATCGTGCCGTGCATCGTGAACAGCTGGTTGTACTGGTCCTTGTTCTGCACGAGCTGGATCCCGGGCTCGAAGAGCTCGGCCCGGATCACCAGGGCCATGAGGCCGCCGATGCAGAAGAAGATGAACGACGTGATCAGGTACATGTACCCGATCGTCTTGTGGTCGGTCGACGTGACCCACTTGATCACGGTGCGACCGAGGGTCTGGCGCTTGGGGGCCAGACCGGGGACGACTTCGGCCTGCGCGACCATCAGTGCTCACCTTCCGTGCTGTCCGCGGCGGAGTCCTCGACGGCGGGCGTCTCGGGCTCGTGCTGCAGTCGGCTGAATCCTTCGACCGGGATCTGCCCGTCCTGGCCGGCGTCGCGCAGCTCCTGCATGTGCTGCTCGTACTCCTCCTCGGAGACGACGGCGACGTTGAAGAGCATGCCCGAGTGGAACTCGCCGCAGAGCTCGGCGCACTTGCCGGCGTAGACGCCCTCACGCGTGGGGACGACCTGGAACGTGTTCGTGCGTCCCGGCACCATGTCCTGCTTGTAGAGGAACGCGGGGATCCAGAACGAGTGGATGACGTCGCGCGAGTTGAGCGTGAACTCGACGCGCTTGTTCACGGGCAGGTAGAGCGTCGGGAGCGTGTCCGACGTCCCGGGCGCGGCGTCGATCTGGTCGGCCGTGCCGAGCGAGCCCGGGTCGGACTCCTGGCGGCCGACGTCGTAGACGTCGTCGTCCTCGTAGTTGAAGTCCCAGCTCCACTGCTTGCCGATGACCTGGATGTTCACGTCCGGCTCGGCCGACGTGTCCTGGATCTCGGTCATGTCCCGGTGGGTGAACTGGAACAGCACGAGGATCATGATGGTCGGCACGGCCGTGTACATGATCTCGAGCGGCATGTGGTACCGCGTCTGGACGGGCAGCTGGTGGTCGTCCTTGCGCTTGCGGTACACGGTGATGCACCACAGCATCAGGCCCCACGTGATGAGGCCGACCACGAGAGCCGCCTCCCAGGCACCGACCCACAGGTCGGTGATGCGGGCGGTCTGGTTGGTCACCTCCGTGTCGTACCCGGGCAGGAAGCCACGCTGGACGGACTCGTTGGCACAACCGGAGAGCAGCACTGCACCACCGACGGCGACTGCCGTCGACAGGAGTGCGAGCCGGGTGCGGCTAGGGGGATGCGAACGCAAGGGGCGCCTTTCACGTCACGTCCTGACGTGGGGAGCGACTCGTCTCCACGAGTTCCACGCAGAACCTTCGTCCTCGACACACGAAGCCTAGCGCGGGATTCGGGTCCGCGACGCCGGAAGCGCCGTCCGAGCGCCAGGTCCAGGTCACATTCGCCGCACCCGTGGCGCATCTTCGCCACACGCTCCGCACGAGTGTCAGATAACAGCCCAGCCTGCCGCAAACCGATAGCGTGGGGGCGGCGCGACGCCGTCGGGCGCACCCGACCGACGACGCCCCGCGGGGCGCACCAGCGCGCGGCTCGTCGGACCGCCGCCCGAGCACCGACCCGTCCCGACCGCCCGCACGGGGCCGCGCCCCGCCCGACCTGCGACCTTTCGGAGGACCTGTGACCGAGACCACGCCGGGCCCTGCGTCGCCCGAGGACGGCGGGCGGCGCGTCCACCTCGACAACGCTGGTGCCGCCGTCCTGCACCCGCTGGCGCGGCAGGCCTACCTCCAGGCGCTCGACGACGGGTGGGCGGACCCGCGTCGTCTGCACAGCGAAGGACGACGTGCGCGCCGACTGCTCGACGCCGCCCGCGAGTCGATCGCCGCAGGGCTCGGGGCGCGCACCGAGGACGTGCATCTCGCGCCGTCGCACACCGCCGTGCTGCACGCCGCGGTCTCCGCGGTGCGGTCGGGTCGCCGACGCGCAGGCGACCGGGTCGTGGCGTCCGCGGTCGAGCGCGCGGCGGTCCTGAACGCCGCGGCCGCACCCCTGCCCGGGGTCTCCCCCGCGACCGAGGCGCGGGCTGCCGACGGGCGCTCCGCCGGTGCGGGCTGCGTCGAGGCGGGCACCGTGGAGGCGGGCGCGGTCGAGAAGGTCCGCGTCGACGCGACCGGCCGCGTCGACCTGCCGGCGTTCGTCGCGGCCCTCACGTCCCCGGGCGTCGCGCTCGCCGCGCTCCAGCATGCCAACGGCGAGGTGGGCACCCTCCAGCCGGTCGCCGAGGCCGCTGAGGCGGCCCGTGCCGCCGGCGTCCCCCTCCTGGTCGACGCCGGCGCGAGCCTCGGGCACTCGCCGGTCGACGGCGCGTGGGACGTCCTCGCGGCGGACCCCGCCGACTGGGGCTCGGTCCCCGGGGTCGGCGTGCTCGCCGTGCGCCCGCGCGTGCGGTGGCGCGCGACCTGGCCCGAGGACGCCGACCCCTGGTTCCCCGGCGGGGTGAGCGTGCCCGCGGCGTTCGCCGCCGCGGTGACGCTCGAGGCGACGCTCGCCGACCGCGCGGCCCAGGACGCACGCCGCCGGGAGCTGGTCGACCGGATCCGCGGCGCGGCCGCGTCGGTCCCTGACACCGAGGTCGTGGGAGACCCGGACGCCCGGCTCCCCCACGTCGTGACGTTCTCGTGCCTGTACGTCGACGGCGAGGCGCTCGTGGGCGAGCTCGACCGCGCCGGGTTTGCCGTCGGCTCGGGGTCGGCCTGCACCGCGAGCACGCTCGAGCCGAGCCACGTGCTCGCGGCGATGGGCGTGCTCACGCACGGCAACGTGCGGATCGCGCTCGACCGCTCGACCACGTCGCAGGACGTCGAGCGGTTCTGTGCCGTGCTGCCGGGCGCGGTCGCGCGCGTGCGCAGCGCTCTGGGGGTCGAGGGCCTGTGAGCACGCCCGACGCCGGCGGCCACTCCCCCGCCGACACGGCCGACGTCCACGCCGAGATCGCGGCCGACGTCGTGGTCGACGCGCGAGGCCTGCGCTGCCCGATACCCGTCATCCGGCTCGCGGCCGCAGCACGCGACGCCGCGCCGGGCACGATGCTCAGCGTCCTGTCGACCGACCCCGCCGCCCGCCACGACGTGCCCGCCTGGGCCCGCATGCGCGGCCACGCGTTCGTTGCCACGGACGAGTCGGCCGCGGACGACGGGACGCGGGTCTGGTCCGTGACCGTGCGGCTGGGCGGTGCTCAGTGAGATGACGCACCGTCGTCGGGCTCGGTGACGAAGGAAGGCACCGGTGACGAGGACATCTCTGGTGACGAGGAAGGCACTGGTGACGAGGAAGGCACTGGTGACGACGACGGCCCGGTGACGACGAAGGCCCCGGTCCGTGGGGACCGGGGCCTTCGAGGCGATGCTGGAGAGCCGTCAGCTGAACGAGCCGCCGCACGCGCAGGCGCTGCCCGCGTTGGGGTTGTCGATCGTGAAGCCCTGCTTCTCGATGGTGTCCGCGAAGTCGATCGTCGCGCCCTCGAGGTAGGGGACGCTCATCTTGTCGACGACGACCTCGACGCCGTCGTAGTCCTTAAGCGCGTCGCCGTCGAGCACGCGCTCGTCGAAGTAGAGCTGGTAGATCAGGCCCGAGCAGCCGCCGGGCTGGACGGCGACGCGCAGACGCAGGTCGTCGCGGCCCTCCTGCTCGAGGAGGCTGCGGACCTTGCCCGCGGCGACGTCGGTCAGCAGCACGCCGTGCGTGGTCGTGGTCTCGGTGGTCTCGCTCATGTGCATCTCCGCGGTCGTAGGTCCCTGTCGCGTGCGACGACGCCGTCGTCCCGGCGCGTCTCCCGTGCGAACAGCGCCGGGGTCGCGTCTGTTCCCGAGTCTACGCCCCGAGTGCCGCGGCAGGTCCAGGGGTCCACCGTCCCGGGGTCTGCTGTCCCGGTCGCTGCTGTCCGCGTGCCCACCGTCCCGGGGCTACCGGGCCGGGGTCCAGGTCCTGGCGATCCGCCGCACGTGCGCGTCGGAGTCCTCGAGCGCGTAGGCCCCCGCGAGCCCTGCGGCGCCGGTCTCCCGCCGACCGACCCGCACGTCGGCGGCCAGGACGACCACGGGCACGCCCAGAGGCCCGGCCCGGCGGACGGCGTCCGGCACCTCGCCCCCGTGCAGCGCGGTCCCGTCGAGGACCTCGCGCACCACGACCACGAGGTCTACCCCGCTGATCGCGGCGTCGAGGTCGGTCGCGGCACCGGCCCACCGTGCGGCGTCGACGAGGCGCCCGCCCGCGACGAGCATGCCGAACCCGAGCCCGCCGCCGTCGCCCGCTCCCGGCGTGCTCGTGAGTCGGCGGAAGGTCGAGCGGGCGTCGGAGCCTGCGAGGAGGTCGCCCGCGACGTCGTGGACGCCGCGCGCGAGGTCGTCCGCGAGCGCCGAGAGCGAGCGCTCGACCTGCTGCGGGTCGCCGCCGACGTCCTGCCCGCGGTCGGCGCGGGTCGCGGTGGCGCCGTGGAGGCCGAGCAGCGGGAGGTCGTCGTGCACGAGAGCGACGAGGTCGACGCCGCGCAGCGCGGCGCGTGCGGCGCGCACGAGCGCGTCGGCCGGGACGGGCTCGTCGGCCGGTGCGCGCTCGTCGGCCGGTGCGTCACCGAGGAGCGCCGTGAGGAACCCGTGCCCGCCGTCGTGGGTCGTCACGTCCGCGAGAGGGACGACGACGCGTCGTGCGCCGTCGCGCACGGCGTCCAGCACGGCCCGGCCCGCGGCGCCCGAGCTCGTCGCGGCGACGACCTCGGTGGGCGGCTCAGCGGCACGCAGCGCGGCGCGCAGCACGGGGTCGTGCACGTCGAGCGTGCGGCGGGTCACCACGGCGTGCGGCTCGGCGGCGGACCAGGCCCGTGCGACGGCGTCCGCGGCCGTGCCGAAGTCCTGCGCGGCCCCGCCGGCGTCGTGCGCCGGACCGGTCGCGGGACCGGTCGCGCCTTCCCGCGAACGGGTCGTCCCGGCGTCGGTCGAGGACAGGACGAGCACGCGCGCGGTGGCCATGCGCGGCATTCTCGCAGGCCAGCACGCCCGGACCGGGCGCGCCCCGCTGTGCGATCATGAAGCCGTGAGCACGCTGCTGGAGTCGACCTTCACCGAGCCCGAGCCCTCAGCCCTGCTGCTGCTCGGGCAGAACCGCGACCTCGCCTCGGAGCGCGGCGTCGAGTGCGCGGGCGCGCTGCCCGCCGCGAGCGACCCCGACCTCGTGGCGCGGGCACGGGCTGCCCGGGCCGCCCTCGGCGACCGTGCGTTCGTGCTGGGGCACCACTACCAGCGCGACGAGGTGATCGACTTCGCCGACGTCACGGGTGACTCGTTCAAGCTCGCGCGCGAGGCGGCCGCACGGCCCGACGCCGAGTACGTGATCTTCTGCGGCGTGCACTTCATGGCCGAGAGCGCCGACATCCTGACCTCGGACGACCAGCAGGTCGTGCTGCCCGACATGGCGGCGGGCTGCTCGATGGCCGACATGGCGGCCATCAACCAGGTCGAGGACGCCTGGGACGTGCTTGTCGACGCGGGCGTCGCCGAGGCGACCGTGCCCGTCACGTACATGAACTCGACGGCCGCGATCAAGGCGTTCACGGGCCGCCACGGCGGCACGGTCTGCACGTCGTCGAACGCGGAGGTCGCGCTGCGCTGGGCGTTCGACCAGGTCGGCGGGGTCGACGGCACCGGCAAGGTGCTGTTCATGCCCGACCAGCACCTGGGTCGCAACACCGCGCTGCTGCGGCTCGGCATGTCGGCCGAGGACTGCGTGGTGTTCGACCCGCGCAAGCCGGGCGGCGGCCTCACGGTCGAGCAGCTGCGCGACGCGCGCATGATCCTGTGGCGCGGGCACTGCTCGGTGCACGGGCGGTTCTCGGAGCGCAACGTCGCGGACGTGCGCGCCGCGGTCCCGGACGTGACCGTCCTGGTGCACCCGGAGTGCAAGAACGAGGTCGTCACGGCGGCGGACATGGTCGGGTCGACCGAGTTCATCATCAAGGCGCTCGACGCGGCCCCCGCGGGGTCGTCGTGGGCGATCGGGACCGAGCTCAACCTCGTGCGCCGGCTCGCGAAGGCGCACCCGGACAAGCAGGTGCACTACCTCGACTCGACGGTGTGCTTCTGCTCGACCATGAACCGGATCGACCTGCCGCACCTCGTGTGGGCGATGGAGTCGCTCGTCGCGGGTCGGGTGCCGAACCGCATCGTCGTCGACGCGGACGACGCCCACTGGGCCCGCGTCGCGCTCGACCAGATGCTCGCGCTCCCCGGGGCGTGAGCGGGCGCGCGACGCAGCACTGACAGGAGGCGGACATGACGGGCAGCTCGGGGCCGCACGTAGGGATCTTCGTGTTCGACGGCGCCGAGGAGCTCGACGTCGTGGGACCGTTCGAAGTGCTCGCCGCGTGGGCCGAGCTCTCGCCGCTGCGCCCGCGCGTGACGACCTTCTCGCTCGACGGCTCCGGGGTGCGGCTCGCCAAGGGGCTGTGCGTGGTCCCGGACCGCGCGGCGCCCGACGTCGGGCCTCTGCACGTGCTGGTCTACCCGGGCGGCGCCGGCACGCGACCCCTGCTCGCGGACCCCGAGCACCTCGCGTGGTTGCGCGGGCTGCGCGCCGACACGCCTCTGCTCGCGAGCGTGTGCACGGGCGCGCTGTCGTTCGCGGCGGCGGGTCTGCTCGCCGGGCGGCCCGTCACGACGCATCACGCACACGTCGACGAGCTCGCGGCGCTCGACCCGAGCGCGCTCGTGGACACCGAGGCGCGGTTCGTCGACGACGGCGACCTCGTGACGTCGGCGGGCGTGTCGGCGGGGATCGACATGGCGCTGCACCTCGTGGCCCGGCTCGACTCGGTCGACGTCGCGCGCGCGGTGCGACACGCGATCCAGTACGACCCGGCTCCCCCGGTCTGACGGCCTCTGCTCCCAGCGCGACGGACCGTCCGGGGGCGGTGACGGCGTCGGCTGCGCTGCGGCCGTCAACTGCGCTGCCGCCGTCAACTGCGTCGTCACCGTCAACTGCGATCCCGCCGCCGTCAGGCCGTTCTCAGCGGCGTTCGCGCCGTGCGAACCGTCCGGTGCGACGCGCCCAGACGTCGAACACGAGCGTGCAGAACGGCGGCACGGCGGCGACGAGCGCGAGCAGCGTGGTGCCGACGCTCCAGCGCAGGCGCACCGCGACGAGCACCGCGAGCAGGGCGTAGAACATGAACATCGCCCCGTGCACGGGACCCATGACCGAGACGCCGACCTCGGTGGTCTCCAGGATCCACTTGAAGAACATCCCGACGAGCAGGCCGGCCCACGAGACGGCCTCCGCGATCGCGACGACGTGGAAGGTGCGCACGAGCAGCGAGCGGTCGCGCGCGGGGGCCTGCGCATTGTCGAGGCTCGCAACGCCGTCCGTGGGAACGGCGCCGTTGGCGGTCGTGGCGTCGAGAGCGGGGGTCGGGGCGTGGGGTTCGGTCGTCACGCGCGCCATGCTCGCACAGCGGTACGCGCGTACCGAAATCGTGCCGATCCCGATACCTGATACCGCCGGTCACCGGTAGTAGCGTGCCCCCATGACCCGGCAGATCCAGCTCACGCTCGCCAGCACCCGCCCCCGCAAGGCCGTCCTCGGGCGCCACGTGCTCGACCCGTCCGTCACGCGCATGCGCGTGCACCCGGGCGACCTCGACTTCTACATGCACGTCAACAACGGCACCTACCTGCAGATGATGGACGTCGCGCGCAGCAACTTCCTCGCCGACCTCGGCGCGTTCGCCCTGCTCAAGGAACGCGGCTGGTATCCCGTCGTCGCGGCGTCGACCATGAAGTACCGGCGCTCGCTCAAGCTCTGGGACCGCTTCGAGATCACGACGCGCGTGCTCGGCTGGGACGACCGCGTGGTCTACCTCGAGCAGGTCTTCACGCGCGCGGGCGAGCTCAGCGCGCGCGGCGTCATCGCGGGCCGGTTCCTGTCCCGGGCGGGCGAGCGGATCCCGGGGTCGGACGTCGTCGCCGTCCTCGACCCCACGGCCACCGCGCCCGAGCTCCCCGAGGACGTCGCGCGGTGGGCCGACGCCGTCGGCGTGGCCCACCGCGCGTAGCCGGGTCGGCTCCCGGTCAGCGGCTCCGGGTCAGCAGCTCCGGGTCAGCGCTGCGCGAGCCGGGCCAGGAGCAGCGCCTCGGCGAGCACGACCTTCTCGAGCTCGCCGAGGTGCACCGACTCGTTCGCGCCGTGCGCGCGCGAGTCCGGGTCCTCGACGCCCGTGACGAGGATCGCCGCGTCCGGGAACACCTCGAGCAGATCGGCGATGAACGGGATCGACCCGCCGATGCCGATGTCGACGGGCTCGGTGCCCCACGAGGTCGCGAACGCCCAGCGCGCGGCCCGCATGGCCTCGGAGTCCTCGGGCGCCTGGAAGGGCCGACCACGCTCGCCGTCGCGCACGGTGACCTTCGCGCCGAACGGGGCGTGCGCCTCGAGGTGCGCACGCAGCGCGTCGGCCGCCGCGGCAGGGTCCTGCCCGGGCGCCAGCCGCATCGAGATCTTCGCGGTCGCGCGCGGGGCGATCGTGTTGGACGACTCCGCGACGCTCGTGGCGTCGATGCCGATGACCGCGATCGCGGGCTTGGTCCACAGCCGACCGGCGATCGTCCCGGAGCCGGCGAGCACGGTGCCGTCGAGCAGGCCCGAGTCGGCCCGGAACGACGCCTCGTCGTAGTCGACCGTGGGCTCGGCACCGCGGTGCAGGCCCTCGACCGCGACCTCGCCCGCGTCGTCGTGGAGCGTGGCGACCAGGCGTGCGAGCAGCGTATACGCGTCGAGCACGGGGCCGCCGAACATGCCCGAGTGCACCGCGTGCGTCAGGGCCTGGACCTCGACCTCGCAGTCCACGAGCCCGCGCAGCGACGTCGTGAGGCCGGGCACGCCGACCTTCCAGTTGCCCGAATCGGCCACGACGATCACGTCGGCCGCGAGCAGCTCCTGGTGCTGCTCGAGGAACGGCAGGAACTGCGGCGAGCCGATCTCCTCCTCGCCCTCGGAGAAGAAGGTGACCCCGACCCCGAGCTCGTCACCCAGCGCGCGCAGCGCACCCACGTGCGCCACGATCCCGGCCTTGTCGTCCGCCGCGCCGCGCCCGTACAGCCGCCCGTCGCGCTCGGTCGGCTCGAACGGCGGCGAGTCCCAGTGCGCGGCGTCGCCCGGGGGCTGCACGTCGTGGTGCGCGTAGAGCAGCACGGTCGGCGCGCCCTCGGGCGCGGGGCGCCGCGCGACCACCGCGGGCCGGCTGCGCGCGCCGTCGGGACCGGTCGCGTGCAGCACCTGCACGTCGGGCATCCCGGCACCGCGCAGGAGCTCGGCGACCGCGGCCGCGCTGTCGTCCATGCGCGCCTGGTCGAACGCGGGGCTCGAGACGCTCGGGATGCGCACGAGCGCCTCGAGGTCGGCGCGCAGCGCAGGGAAGAGGTCCGCGACGCGGTCGCGCAGGTGGGCGACGGTGTCGGCGGAGGGACTGGTGGGGTCTGGGGTAGTCGTCACCTCGCCAGGCTACAAGCGCCACCCCGCGCGCGCGTCCCGCCCTCCCCGGGCGCGACGCTTCGCCCAGGGCGGACGCCGCCCGGCCCGGCGTCGTCCGCGGCTGGACTACCCTGGAGGGGTGTTCTCACGTGACAAGACCTCGACCACGGACGCCGCGACCTCCGACGCGCCGGTCACCGACGCGCCGACCACCCAGGGTGTGACGGACGCTCCCGTCGTCGACGCCTCGGCCGCGGGCGACCCGGTCGGCGTCACCACCAAGGGCCGCCCGACCCCGCGCCGGCGCGAGGCCGAGGCCGCGAACAAGCGCCCCCTGGTCCCCACGGACCGCCGGGCCGCCGCGAAGGCCGCCCGTGCGCAGATGCGCGAGGAGCGGCACAAGCAGCAGCTCGCGCTCCAGTCGGGCGACGAGAAGCACCTCCCGCCGCGCGACAAGGGTCCGGTCAAGCGCTACGTGCGCGACTACGTCGACGCGCGCTGGAACCTCGGCGAGTTCTTCCTGATCGTCGCGCTCGTCTCGCTCGGACTCATGATCGCGACCGTCAACGCACCAGTCATCTCGGTCTACGTGACGCTCGGGCTCTACCTCATCGTGTTCGCGACCGTGATCGACGCGATCATCATGTGGCAGCGCCTCAAGCGCAAGATCAAGGCGAAGTTCGGCGAGGTGCCGAGCGGGACCACGATGTACGCGGTCATGCGCGCGTTCCAGATCCGCCGCGCACGCCTGCCCAAGCCCCGCCACAAGAAGCACGGTGTCTACCCCGAGTAGTCCGGTCGACCTGTAGTCCGGTCGACCTGCTCAGGGTCGCCCCGGGCGCGCCACGGCCCTCTCCCAGCGTGCGCCGAGCCGGCGACCGTAGGCTGTTCGCATGGTCAACTACCGATACCTCGGCAACAGCGGTCTCAAGATCTCCGAGATCACCTACGGCAACTGGCTCACCCACGGCTCCCAGGTCGAGAACGACGTCGCGACGCAGTGCGTCCACGCGGCCCTCGACGCCGGCATCACCACGTTCGACACCGCGGACGTCTACGCGAACACCGTCGCCGAGCAGGTCCTCGGCGACGCGCTCGCGGGTCAGCGTCGCGAGTCGCTCGAGATCTTCACCAAGGTCTACTGGCCCACCGGCCCCGGCGGGCCCAACGACTCGGGCCTGTCGCGCAAGCACGTCATGGAGTCGATCAACGGCTCGCTGCGCCGCCTCGGCACCGACTACGTCGACCTCTACCAGGCGCACCGGTACGACACCGAGACGCCGCTCGAGGAGACGATGCAGGCGTTCGCCGACGTCGTGCGCCAGGGCAAGGCCCTGTACATCGGTGTGAGCGAGTGGACCGCCGACCAGCTGCGCGCCGGGCACGCGCTCGCCAAGGACCTCGGCGTCCAGCTGATCTCGAGCCAGCCGCAGTACTCGATGCTGTGGCGCGTCATCGAGGACGAGGTCGTCCCCGCCTCGGCCGAGCTCGGCGTCTCCCAGATCGTGTGGTCGCCCGTCGCCCAGGGCGTGCTCACGGGCAAGTACGTGCCCGGCCAGCCCCTGCCCGCGGGCTCGCGCGCGACCGACGAGAAGGGCGGCTCGCGCTTCATCCAGCGCTTCATGTCGGACGACGTGCTGACCCGGGTCCAGGGCCTGCGGCCCGTGGCCGACGAGCTCGGGCTGTCGCTCGCGCAGCTCGCGGTCGCCTGGGTGCTGCAGAACCCGAACGTGGCCGCCGCGCTCATCGGCGCGTCGCGTCCCGAGCAGGTCGCCGAGAACGTCAAGGCGTCGGGCGTGACGATCCCGGCCGAGCTCATGGCCCGCATCGACGAGGTGCTGGGCGACGTCGTCGAGCGCGACCCGGCACGGACGGCCGAGGGCGCGCCGCAGCAGCGGCCCAGCTGACGGACCCGTCCCGACGCACCGTCCTCGCCGGCGGCTGGCCCGACCTGACGGCGGGTCCCACCTGACGGCGGGTCCCACCTGACGTCGGGACCTACCTGACGTCGGGACCTACCTGACGTCGGCAGGACGGGCGAGGTGACCGGACCCCGTGGTGCGGCGGCGCGAGCCGTCGCACCACGGGAGTGCGACCTGCACCACGGCGCCGACGCCGAGCGCGTACGCGAGCGTCGCCCATCCGAGCGTGCCGCCGAGCGCCCATCCCGCCAGGACCACGACGACCTCGATCGCGGTCTTGACCGGACCGACCCGCCACCCGGTGCGCGCACACAGACCCGTCATCAGGCCGTCCCGCGGCCCCGGCCCGAGGTGCACCCCGACGTACGCGGCCGTCGCGACGCCGTTGAGCACGATGCCGGCGAGCGCGAGCGTGATCCCCGCGACGATCCCGGGGGCGGGTGCCACCGCGTGCACGAGCGCGAGCATCGGGTCGATCGCGACCGCCACGATCACGAGGTTCGCGAGCGTCCCGACCCCGGGGCGCTGGCGCAGCGGGATCCACAGCAGCATGACCACGACGCTCGTGAGTGCGACCACGACGCCGACCGGCACCCCGCTCGTGCGCGCGACCCCCTGGTGCAGCACGTCCCACGGCATCGCGCCCTGGCCCGACGCCATGAGCAGGGCCATCGACAGCGCGAAGGCGAACAGTCCGCCCACGAGCTGCACGCCACGCCACGCGCCCGACCGCATTCCTCGATCCATGGACCCATCGTGGCGGAAGATTGGACTGGACTTCCATGGCCAATCGCGCCATCGTGGCCCGGTGAGACCGACCGAGCACGCGCCGACCACCGGAGCCACGCCCGTCCGGACCCCGTTGACCGTCGACCGCCACCTGTCGGCGCCGGCCACCGTCCGGCGGCTCGGCGCTCTCGCGACGCGTGGCCCGGCGTACCGCGCTCTCGCGGACGCGCTGCGGTCCGCCGTCCTCTCGGGCGCGATCGCCCCGCACACCCGCCTGCCGAGCGAGCGCGACCTCGCCGCCGCGCTGGGCGTCTCGCGCACGACGACGACCGCGGCCTACCAGGAGCTGCGCGCGCACGGCCTCGCCCGGGCGCACACGGGCGTGGGCACCGTGACGGTGCTGCCGCAGGACGAGCAGGCCCGTCGCTCGGTCACGGGCGGCGACACCCCCTGGGAGCGGTCCGGACCGGGACCGGACGTGATCAGCCTGCGCCAGGCCGCGCTCTCCGCACCGCCCACCCTGCACGCCGCCGTCCTGCGCGCGGTCGACCGCCTGCCCGCGTACCTCGCGGGCCCGGGCTACCACCCGCTGGGCATCGAACCGTTGCGGGCCGTGATCGCCGAGCGCTACGCGCGGCGCGGCACGCCCACGAGCCCGGACCAGATCCTCGTCACCTCGGGCGCGCAGCACGCCGTCGCGACGCTCCTGGGCACGCTCGTGCGCCCCGGGGACCGCGTCGTGGTCCAGTCCCCCACGTACGTGCACGCGCTCGACGCGGCGCGTGCGGCGGGCGCGCGCCTGGTCGGGCTGCCCGTGGGCCGACCCGGGGCGCCCGCGCCCGAGCACCCCCCGTTCGACGTCGACCTCCTGGCCTCGACCCTGCGCGGCGCGACGCCACGGGTCACGTACCTGATCCCGGACCACCACAACCCGACCGGGTACTCGCTCACGGACGACGAGCGCGAGCAGGTGCGCGCGCTCGCGCGCCGTCACCAGAGCATGGTCGTGGGCGACGAGACCGTGACCGACCTGACCCTCGACGGCGCGCCGCCGTCGAGCTTCGCCGGGCCCGGCACCGCGTCGTCCGTCGTCACGGTCGGCTCCGCGTCGAAGGTCCTGTGGGGCGGCCTCCGGGTCGGGTGGGTGCGAGGCCCGAGCGACCTGGTCGCCCGGCTGAGCCGGTACCGCGAGGCCGTGGACGTGACCACGAGCGTGCTCGACCAGCTCGTCGTCGCCGACCTCCTGGGCCGCGCCGACGAGGTGCTCGCCGAGCGGCTGCCCCGGGTGCGCGAGCAGCGCGACGTGCTCGTCGACGGGCTGCGCGCCGCGGTACCCGGGTGGACGGTGCCGCGCCCGGCCGGCGGTCTCGCGCTGTGGATCGGCCTCGGCGCGCCCCTGGCCCACGCGTTCGCGGCGCGCGCCGCCGCCGAGGGCGTCCTGGTGAATCCCGGCCCTGCGCTCACCCCGGACGGGTCGGGCACGGGGTTCGTGCGCGCGACCTACGCGCAGGACGCCGAGACCCTGACGCGCGCGGTGCCGCGCCTGGCCCGGGCGTGGGCCGCAACCGCCCCGGAACGGTGAGCGGCCCTGGGCGTCAGTCCTGCGCGGGCAACGGGATGGTCGCGGTCGCCTGCGCGCCGTCGTGCATGAGCCGGGCGGAGACCGCTCCGCCGCGGGCGAGCGTGCGCCAGTGCTCGCCGAGCCACTGCTCGGCGTCGTACTGGATCGTGAACACGGGGCTCGCGGTGCCGGGCACCGGGGTGCCCTCGGCGTCCTCGAGGCGCCACTGCCACTGCGGCCGGATCATCGCGTCACCGCGTCGCGCGCGAGCGCACGGTTGATCCGCCTCGCCCAGAACGGACCCTCGTACAGGAACCCGGTGTAGCCCTGCACGAGGGTCGCACCTGCTGCGAGGTAGGCACGCGCGTCGTCCGCGGTCGTGATCCCGCCGACGCCGATGATCGTGGCGTCCGGTCCGAGCCGGCCTCGCAGGCGCTCGACGACCTCGAGGCCCCGCTCACGCACGGGCGGGCCGGACAGTCCCCCCGGACCACGGTCGTGACCGATGGTCGTGTTGACGGCCACGACGCCGTCGAGGCCCAGCTCGACCGCGAGGTCCGCGACGGCGTCGACGTCCTCGTCCGCGAGGTCCGGGGCGATCTTGACGAGCAGCGGCGTGCGCCCGACCCCCGCGGAGTCGCACGCGGCGTCGGCCGCGGCACGCACCGCGACGAGGATCGGGCGCAGCGACTCGGTTGACTGCAGGTCACGCAGGCCGGGCGTGTTCGGCGAGGACACGTTGACCACGAGGTAGTCCGCGAGCGGCGCGAGCAGGGTCGCCGAGGTCGCGTAGTCACCCGCGGCCTGGTCGGCCGGGGTGACCTTGGTCTTGCCGATGTTCGCCCCCACGAGGACGGCGCGCCCGGCCTTCGTCGACCGCAGCCGCTCGAGCCGCACGGACGCCGCGGCGGCACCCTCGTTGTTGAAGCCCATGCGGTTGCGCACGCCGCGCACGTCGAGCTCGCGCCACAGGCGCGGGGTCTCGTTGCCCGGCTGCGCGTGCGCCGTGACCGTCCCGACCTCGACGAACCCGAAGCCGAGCATCGTCAGGCCGCGGATCGCCCGCGCGTTCTTGTCGAAGCCGCCCGCGAGGCCGAACGCCGCCGGGAACGTGCGGCCGAGCGCCCGGACGCTCCCCGGGCCGCCCGCGCCACGCCCCAGGTAGGGCGCGACCGCGCCCTGCACGACGTCGCGCAGCACCGGCACGCTCCCGACCGCGGCGATCGCCCGGAACGCGACCTCGTGCGCACGCTCCGGGTCCATGCGGCGGAACACCGTGTCGAACAGGACGTCGTAGGGGCGCTTCACGCGATCTCCTCGGGCTTCGATGGGGCGTCCTGGTCGGACCGGACGGTGACGGGGTCGCCGGCGGGCACGGCGGGGCGGGTGCGCCAGAGCCACCAGAGGCCGACGAACGGCAGCACGAGCGGGACGTAGCCGTAGCCCGCGCCGAACGCGGACCACACGGTCGAGTCGGGGAACGCCGCGGCGTCCGCCACGGAGAGCGTCCCGACGCTCAGCACGCCCGCGAGCTCGACCGCGACCGCGACCCAGGCGACCGTCCGCCAGACGCCGCGGCCCCGGGCGAGGGCGACGGTCGCCACGACGTACACGAGGGCCGCGAACGCCGAGAGCGAGTACGCGAGCGGGGCGTCGGAGAACTTGGTGACGAGCTCGTAGCCGGCGCGCGCGCCCGCCGAGATCGCGAACACCCCGTACACCGCGACGAGCAGGCGGCCGAAGCCACGCCCTGACGCTCCCTGCGCGCGCGACTCGTCGCGGGCCGGGCCTCGGGCCGTCCCGTCGGCGGGGTCGAGCGGTCGGACCATGGTCATGCCTCCCAGATCTGCCACAGGCGGAGCTCGAGGAACGCCACGACGAGCGCGGCGGCGAGCAGGACGACCGAGCTCCAGCGCGTGCGCTCGGCGAACGCCCACAGCGCGGCGACCGGCAGGATCACGAGCGCGGTCACGTAGTACCCCCAGAACAGCACGCCGTCGAGCGCCGCGTCGCGCTGGAGGACCTGCACCACGGCCACGAGGCCCTGCACGAGCAGGACCCCCTCGACCACGGCCGCACCCCAGAGCTGGCGCAGGATCACCGCACGGTCGCGCGCGACGAACCAGCCGGCCCAGGCGGCGAGCGCGACGCACAGCACGCCGACGAGGAGCAGGAGAGGGATCACCACGGGTGCGAGAGTACCGGGCGGCGGCACCCGGCCGCGGTCCAGGACCGCGCGCTAGCATCGAGACGTGGCTGACCTCACCCTGACATCAAAGAACCCGACCACCCTCGGAGTCGACGCCCTCGTCGTCGGCACCCACACGACGTCCGACGGCGTCGCGCTCGTGGGCGCCGACCTGCCGGCACCGGTCGTGGACCAGATCGAGACCCTCGCCGAGCTGCTCGGCGTGACCGGCGCCGCCGACGAGGTGCACAAGCTGCCCGCGGGCGACGACCTCGCTGCCGGCGTGCTGGTGCTCACGGGCCTGGGCACGCGCGCCGAGGACGGCACGTTCGAGCCCGAGACCCTGCGCCGCGCCGCGGGTGCCGCGGTCCGCGCCCTCGCCGGGACCTCGTCGGTCGCGGTCGCACTGCCCGCCGACGACGAGGCGAGCGTCGCCGCCGTCGCCGAGGGTGCGCTGCTCGGCGCGTACGCCTACGCGCGCTACCGCGGCTCCGCGCCGAAGGACGGCGCGAAGGACGGCTCGAAGGATGCCAAGGCGCCCGTCCCCGCGCCGCCCGCGACCATCGAGGTCGTGACCCCGATCTCGCGCACCGCCAAGGCCAAGGCCGCGCTGCACCGGGCGACGGTGCTCGCCGCGGCCGTGCACGGCACGCGCGACCTCGTCAACGCCGCCCCGAACGACCTCTACCCCGCGGCGTTCGCCGACGCGGCCAAGGCTGCCGCCAAGGGCACGGGCGTCAAGGTGACGGTCCTCGACGAGAAGCAGCTCGCCGCGGGCGGGTACGGCGGGCTCGTGGGCGTCGGGCAGGGCTCGGTGCGCGGACCGCGTCTGGTCAAGGTGAGCTACTCGCCGTCGAAGCCCGCCTCGAAGGTCGCGCTCGTCGGCAAGGGCATCACGTTCGACTCGGGCGGCATCTCGATCAAGCCCGCCGCCGGCATGGACGCCATGAAGTCCGACATGTCGGGGGCCGCGGCCGTGCTGCACACGGTCGTCGCGGCGGCCCGCCTCGGCCTGCCCGTCGCGGTGACCGGGTGGCTGTGCCTCGCCGAGAACATGCCCTCGGGCAGCGCGCAGCGCCCGTCGGACGTCGTGACGATCCGCGGCGGCAAGACCGTCGAGGTGCTCAACACCGACGCCGAGGGCCGCCTCGTCATGGCCGACGGCCTGGTCGCCGCGACCGAGGAGAAGCCGGACGTCGTGCTCGACATCGCGACGCTCACGGGCGCGCAGATGGTCGCGCTCGGCAACCGCGTCTCGGCTGTCATGGGCGACGACGCCGTGCGCGACGAGGTCGTCGCGGCGGCCGCCGCCACGGGCGAGCAGTTCTGGCCGATGCCGCTGCCGGGCGAGCTGCGCGCCACGCTCGCGTCGAAGGTCGCGGACCTCGCGAACATTGGCGAGCGCTGGGGCGGCATGCTGATCGCCGGCGTGTTCCTGCGCGAGTTCGTCGGGTCGACGCCCTGGGCGCACCTCGACATCGCCGGTCCTGCGTTCAACGAGAAGGCCGCGCACGGGTACACGCCCGTGGGCGGCACGGGCGTGGGCGTGCGGACGCTGCTCGGCCTGGTCGAGGCCCGCGCGACCCGCTGACGCGTCGTCGGCGCGGCGCCCCTCAGCGGTGGCGCTGCGCTGACGTCCAGTCGCGGTAGCGCTGCGGGTAGCCGGTGAACAGCACGTCGTAGACGGGCACGCCGAGCTGCGCCGCGACCTTGCGCGCCGCCGCGGCGTCCGGGACGCGACGGCGGGTCCACTCCCCCGTGGTCGCCACGAGCATGAGCGTGGTCGGGGTGTCGTGCGTCGGCGGCTCGATGTACGCCTCGACGCCCACGCGCGTGCGGGTGAACTCGCCCAGGTGCGCGAGCGTCGCCCGACGACCCGTGCCGGGCTCGGTGCCGGCCGCGTCGTCCTGCGCCGTCGTGCGACGCGAGAACAGGCGGGAGAGACTGACCATGCCTCGCAGGATAGGGCGTGATCCTGGTCACGCGCTGGACGACCGGCCGCAGGTCCGCGACGCGGCGGGCGCCCGGCGTGTCTGCATCGTCACAGTCCCGCAGGCCGGTCGGAATTGGGGAGCACCCGCCGATGGTGCCAAGATGACACGTGGTACACACCACCCGAATGACAGCACGAAGGAGCTGCACGTGGCCGACACCGGCACTGATTTCGACATCGTCGTCCTGGGTGGAGGCAGCGGCGGCTACGCCACGGCCCTCCGCGCGGCCGAGCTCGGCATGAGCGTCGCTCTCGTCGAGGGGGACAAGGTCGGCGGCACGTGCCTGCACAAGGGCTGCATCCCCACCAAGGCGCTGCTGCACGCCGCGGAGCTCGCCGACAACGCCCGCGAGGGTGCCAAGTACGGCGTCAACACGACGCTCGAGGGCATCGACATGGCCGGCGTCAACGGCTACAAGGACGGCGTCATCGCCGGTCTCTACAAGGGCCTGCAGGGCCTCGTGAAGTCGCGCAAGGTCGCGCTCGTCGAGGGCTGGGGCACGCTCGTCGCGAAGGACGCCGTCGAGGTCGACGGCGTGCGCTACACGGGCCGCAACATCGTGCTCGCGACCGGCTCGTACGCCCGCTCGCTGCCCGGCCTCGAGATCGGCGGCCGGGTCATCACGTCCGACCAGGCGCTCACGCTCGACTACGTGCCGAAGTCCGCGATCGTGCTCGGCGGCGGCGTGATCGGCGTCGAGTTCGCGAGCGTCTGGAAGTCGTTCGGCGTCGACGTGACTATCGTCGAGGGCCTCCCGAGCCTCGTGCCCGCCGAGGACGCCGCACTGTCCAAGGCGCTCGAGCGCGCGTTCCGCAAGCGCGGCATCAAGTTCAACGTCGGCACCCGGTTCTCGGGCGTCACGCAGGACGACCAGGGCGTGCACGTCACGCTCGAGGACGGCAAGACGTTCGACGCCGAGCTCCTGCTCGTCGCCGTGGGCCGCGGGCCCAGCACGGCGGGCCTCGGGTACGAGGAGCAGGGCATCACGCTCGACCGCGGCTTCGTGATCGTCGACGAGAACCTGCACACGGGCGTCGGGAACGTCTACGCCGCGGGAGACATCGTCCCCGGGCTGCAGCTCGCGCACCGCGGGTTCGCCCAGGGCATCTACCTCGCCGAGCACATCGCCGGCCTCAAGCCCGCACCCATCGTCGAGTCGGGCATCCCCCGCGTGACGTACTGCGAGCCCGAGGTCGCCTCGGTCGGCCTGACCGAGGCCAAGGCCAAGGAGCAGCTCGGCGACGACGCCGTCGAGACCCTCGAGTACAACCTCGCGGGCAACGGCAAGTCCAAGATCCTGGGCACGACGGGCTTCATCAAGCTCGTGCGCCAGAAGGACGGCCCCGTCGTGGGCGTCCACATGGTCGGCGCGCGCGTCGGCGAGCTCATCGGCGAGGGACAGCTCATCGTGAACTGGGAGGCGTACCCCGAGGACGTCGCCAGCCTCGTCCACGCCCACCCCACGCAGAACGAAGCCCTCGGAGAGGCCTTCCTGGCTCTCGCGGGCAAGCCCCTGCACGCCCACAACTGACCCAACGATCGAAGGAGACCCGAGAGGTCATGGCTGACAACGTGCAGATGCCGGCGCTCGGCGAGAGCGTCACCGAGGGAACCGTCACCCGCTGGCTCAAGGCCGTCGGAGACACGGTCGCGATCGACGAGCCGCTGCTCGAGGTCTCGACCGACAAGGTCGACACCGAGATCCCGTCGCCCGTCGCGGGCGTGCTCGAGAAGATCCTGGTCGAGGAGGACGAGACGGTCGACGTCGGGACCGACCTCGCCGTGATCGGTGACGGCTCCGGCTCGGGCGACGCCCCTGCCGCCCCCGCCGCCGAGCAGGCGCAGGACGAGCCGGCGCAGGCCGAGCCCGCGCAGGAGGCACCCGCTCCCGCTGCGGAGCCCGAGGCCCCCGCGGCCGAGGCGGCCCCCGAGTCCGCGCCCGCCGCGCAGGCCGGGACGTCGGGCGGCGAGGAGATCACCCTCCCCGCGCTCGGCGAGTCCGTGACCGAGGGCACCGTGACCCGCTGGCTCAAGGCCGTGGGCGACGAGGTCGCGGTCGACGAGCCGCTGCTCGAGGTCTCGACCGACAAGGTCGACACCGAGGTGCCGTCGCCCGTCGCCGGGACCGTGCAGCAGATCCTCGTCCAGGAGGACGAGACCGTCGAGGTCGGCACCGTGCTCGCGATCGTCGGGTCGGGTGCCGCGCCGAAGGCCGAGGAGCCCAAGGCGGAGGCTCCGGCTCCTGCCGAGGCTCCGAAGGCCGAGGCGCCGAAGGCCGAGGCGCCGAAGGCCGAGGAGCCCAAGGCTGAGGCCCCGGCCCCCGCCGAGGCCCCCAAGGCCGAGGAGCCCAAGGCCGAGGCTCCGGCCCCCGCCGAGGCCCCCAAGGCCGAAGCACCGAAGACCGAGGCACCGAAGGCTGCCGGCGGCTCGTACCTCACGCCGCTCGTGCGCAAGCTCGCCGCCGAGAAGGGCGTCGACGTCACGTCGATCACCGGCACCGGCGTAGGTGGCCGCATCCGCAAGGAGGACGTCCTCGAGGCGGCCCGCCAGGCCGAGGCCGCCAAGGCTCCCGCCGCGGCTGCGCCGTCCGCCCCCAAGGCTGCGTCGATCCCCGAGGTCTCGCCGCTGCGCGGGACCACCGAGAAGATGACGCGCCTGCGCAAGCTCGTCGCGACGCGCATGGTCGAGGCCCTGCAGACGCAGGCCCAGCTGACCACGGTCGTCGAGGTCGACGTGACCAAGGTCGCGCGCCTGCGGGCTCGCGCCAAGGCGGACTTCAAGGCGCGCGAGGGCGCGAACCTCACGTTCCTGCCGTTCTTCACGCTCGCCGCGACGGAGGCCCTCAAGGCCTTCCCGAAGATCAACGCGAGCATCGAGGACGACCAGATCGTCTACCACGGTCAGGAGAACGTGGGCATCGCGGTCGACACCGAGCGCGGTCTGCTCGTCCCCGTCATCCGCGACGCGGGCGACCTGAACCTCGCGGGCATCGCCCGCAAGATCGCCGACCTCGCCTCGCGCACGCGCGACAACAAGGTCGGACCGGACGAGCTCGGCGGCGCGACGTTCACGATCACGAACACCGGCTCGGGCGGGGCGCTCATCGACACCCCGATCGTCCCGGGCGGCCAGGTCGCGATCCTCGGCACGGGCACGATCGTCAAGCGCCCCGTGGTGCTCACGGACGCGGACGGCAACGAGAGCATCGCGGTGCGCTCGATGTGCTACATCTTCCTGTCCTACGACCACCGCCTGGTCGACGGCGCGGACGCCGCACGCTTCCTCACCGCGATCAAGAACCGCATCGAGGAGGGCGCGTTCGAGTCCGAGGTCGGCCTCTGACCTCCGCCTGAACCGGTACCAGCGGGGCCCCGTCGACGTCGTCGGCGGGGCCCCGCTGCGTGTCGCCACGAAACCCGTACGGTGGGGCGATGGACATCGTGGTGGCGGGCTCGCACGGACTCATCGGCAGCGCCCTGGTCGAGAGGCTGCACGAGGACGGGCACACCGTGCGGCGCCTCGTGCGCGGCACGCCCCGGGCCGCCGACGAGCGCGCATGGGACCCTGCGGCGGGACAGCTCGACCCTGCGCACCTCGAGGGCGCGGACGCCGTCGTCAACGTCGGGGGTGCGGGCGTCGGCGACCACCGGTGGAGCGCCGCCTACAAGCGCACGATCCTGGACTCGCGCGTCGCCCCGACCCGCCTGCTCGCGACCACGATCACCGCGCTCGAGGATCCCCCGCGCGTCATGCTGCAGGGCTCGGCGGTCGGGTTCTACGGCGATCGCGGCGACGACGTCCTGACCGAGGACGACGGCCCCGGCCAGGGCTTCCTTGCGGGCGTCGTCCAGCGCTGGGAGGCGGCCACGGCCCCCGCGCAGGCCGCGGGGGTGCGCGTGGTCCACGCCCGCTCGGGCATCGTGCTCTCCCCCGCCGGTGGGGCGCTCGGCCGGCTGCTCCCGCTGATCCGGCTCGGCGTGGCGGGTCCGCTCGGCTCGGGCCGTCAGTGGTGGCCGTGGATCACCCTGCCGGACGAGGTCTCCGCGCTCGTGCACCTGCTCACCTCGGACCTGGCGGGACCGGTGAACCTGGCCGCACCGACCCCCGCGACGAACAAGGACCTCACGCGGGCGCTCGCCGCCGCGCTGCACCGGCCCGCCGTCGTGCCCGTGCCCGGCGTCGCGCTGCGCGTCGCGCTCGGCGAGTTCGCGACGACGCTGCAGGACTCCCAGCGCATGGTGCCCGCCGCGCTCGAGGCGGACGGGTTCCGGTTCGAGCACGCCGACGTCGACGCCGCGGCCCGGTGGGTCGCGTCCCGCTGACGGATCCTCACAGGACCTGCGCGACCCGCCACCCCGCGCCGTCGTCCCACGCGAGCGCGAGGGTCGCCTCGAGCGGACCGGACGCCTCGACGGGCACCTCGACGCCGTCGACGACCTGCACGTGCGCGCCGATCTCGTAGCGCACGCGCACCAGGGTCCAGGCGGGCGGTACAGCGTCGGTCGGTACAGCGTCGGTCCGTACAGCGGAGGTCGTCTCGGCAGTTGTCTTCTCGGCGGAGGTCGCCTCGGCGGACGTCGCAGGCGCCGAACTTCCAGTCGCGGACCTCGTGGTGGTGTCGGGCTCCCCCACCGCGGACGTCGCGGCGTCGGGCCGGGCGATCGGGTCGACGACCACCGCGTCCGCCACGACGACCTCGACCCCGTCGGCCGGACTCACCACGCGCGCGGTTTCCGGCCGACCGGGCCCGGAGGCGGACGCCGGCGAGCCGGGGACGACGAGACGCGACCACGCGTCGTCGTCCGCTGCGGCCCGCGCGGCGACCTGTCGTCGCGTGAGCTCGCCCGCCGCCGCGACAGGGTCGGTGCGGTCGTGCAGCAGGCCATCGCCGTCGTGCGCGTCTCCCGCCGCACCCGGTCCCCCACCCGCACCGACATGCTCCGATCCGGCCGTGTCCGATCTAGCCGTGTCCGCTCCGGCCGTGTGCGCACCACCCGTGTCCGTGCCTGCGACAGTCCCGCCGTCGGCGTCCACCGTGCCGGACGGCCCCGCCGTCCGGGGCCCGAGGACGACCGCGAGGACCGCCACCGCGACGGCGCCGACGCTGAGCGTCGCGAGCAGCCCCGCGCGTCCCCGCCGCCCGGCGTCCGACAGCGCTCGCACACCCGACGCCCGTGGATCCGATACCCGTGAGCCCGACGGCCGTGCACCCGATGCCCGTGCACCCGATGCCCGTGAACCTGATGCCCGTGAACCCGACGGCCGTGAACCCGGTACCCGTGCCGACCGGCCCCGTTGCGGCGTCGCACGGCCCGGCGCGGTGGTCGCGACCGCGACGGCCGGCCCGCACTCGGCGACCTGCGCCGCAAAGGTGCCCGGCGCGGGCACCGGCGCCCTGCGGGCCGCGGCGACGACCTCGCGCACCCGCGTCGCCTGAGGGTCCGGCTCCCGTGCCGCCTCCGTGCGCGAGGGCTGCCCCAGGCACGCGGCGAGCAGGGCGGCGAGCCGCGCGACGTCCGCCGCTCCCTGCGCCCCGGCGACCGCGCCCAGCCGGGGCACGAGCCGGACGCTCGAGTCCTGCGCGACCAGGACGTCGCGGGCGTCGAGCCCGCCGTGCACGACCCCGGCCGCGTGCAGCGCGGCGAGCGCCTGCGCGACCCGGATCCCGAGGGTCACGACCTCCCCGGGAGCCAGGGTGCCGCGGTCCGCGAGGACCTCGTCGAGCCTGGTCCCCCGGACGTCGTCGAGCAGGACGACGGCACCCGACCCGGCCCACTCGACGGACCGCACCGCGACGAGGCTCGGGTGCCGGACGCCGAGCAGCCGTCGCAGCCGCGGGTCGGCGGCGTCCACCTGGGGCGGCACCGCGACCGCGACCCGTCGCTCGCCGTCGGGCGCGACGAGCAGGCGGCCGCCCAGCAGCTCGGCAGGGCCCTCGTCGGTCCACGCACCGGCGTGCACGAGCGCCGCGACGGGGTCCGTGACCACCGACGCGACGGGCGGTGCAGGATCGACGGGCGGTGCAGGATCGACGGCCGGTGCAGGATCGACGAGCGCTGCAGGACTCAGGACCGCAGGAAGATCCGGGGCCGCCGGGTGACCAGGGACCACAGGAGGTCCAGGGTTCGCAGCAGGACCAGGGACCGCACGAGCGTCAGGGATCGTCGGAGGGTCCGGGAGCGCCGCAGGGTCGGCGGCGGAGTCGCTGAGGAAGTCCACCGTCCCATCCCAGCGCACCGCGAGGCCCCGTCCGCGGTTGTCCACAGCCGGACGTGCCCGCCACCGCGCGCACGATGGCGCAGGGCCGCGGTGACCGCCCGGGTCAGCCCTCCCGCGGCGCGGCGACCCGCACGCGCGAACCCGTCCGGGCCGACTCGCGTGCGGCGTCGAGCACCTGCGCGGTGCGCACCGCGTCGGCGGGGTCCACGGGCACGGGGCCACGACCACGGACCCACGCGTCGACCGCCCGGTAGAAGTCGGCGTGCCCGCCCGGGGCGCGCGGCACGGGCGTGCGCTCGCGCGCCCTGGTGACCCAGCCCTCGGTGCCCGCGGGCGCGGCGTCGTCGAACACCTCAAACGGGGACGCGTCGTCCTCGAAGGTCGTCACGACGAACGCGCCGTCGGTGCCCAGCACGCGCGTGCGGGGTCCGGGGGCGCCCACGACCGACGCCGCCCAGAGCCGACTGACGACGCCCCGGCCCTCGCCGGGCGCGTGGTGCAGGGTCAGGAAGACGTCGTCCTCGGTGGGCGTGGTCAGGGCGCGCATCTCGGCGTACACCGACTCGACGGGGCCGAAGAGCTGCGTCGCGGAGTCGACGAGGTGCGGGCCGAGGTCGAGCAGCAGCCCGCCGCCTGCGAGGTCGTTCTCCTTCCAGCGCTGCCGCGGCACGGGCCGGTACCGTTCCCAGCGCCGCTCGAAGGTATGGACCTCACCGAGCTCCCCGCGGTCGAGCACGGCGCGCAGCGTGAGCTGCTCGGGGTCCCAACGGCGGTTCTGGAAGACCGTGAACGGGGTGCCCGCCTCGCGCGCGGCGTCGACGACGGCGCGCGCACCCGCGGCGTCGAGCGCGATGGGCTTGTCGAGCACGAACCGCACCCCGGCCGCGGCGACGGCCCGCGCGTGCTCGACGTGCAACGGCGTGGGCGACGCGATCACGACCACGTCGTAGGCCTCCGGCCGGGCGAGCAGCGCGGGCAGGTCGTCGCACAGCGCGACGTCGGGCCAGTCGTCCAGCGCCTGCGCCCGACGGCCCGGGTCGCGGGCCACGACGGCCGTCACGACGAGACCGGCCTCGCGCGCGAGGCGGGCGTGGATGCCGCGTCCCGCGCCGCCGTAGCCGACGACCGCGATCCTCGTGGGGTTCTCGGAACTCATGCCCTCATCCCAGCACGGTTGGGCCACCACGTGCGACGCCCGATGTCGTGCACGAGCGCGGGCACGAGCAGCGACCGCACCACGAACGTGTCCACGAGCACGCCGAAGGCGACCACGAACGCGATCTGCGCGAGGAACAGCAGCGGGATCACGCCGAGCGCCGCGAACGTCGCGGCCAGCACGACGCCGGCGGACGTGATGACCGAGCCGGTCACCGCGAGCGCCCGCAGCACGCCCGGACGCGTGCCCACCTGCAACGACTCCTCGCGCACCCGGGTCATGAGGAAGATCGAGTAGTCGACGCCGAGCGCGACCAGGAAGCAGAACGCGAACAGCGGGACGGACGGGTCGGCGCCCGGGAAGTCGAACACGTGGTTGAACATCACCGCGGAGACGCCGAGCGCGGCACCGAACGAGAGCACGTTCGCGGCCACGAGCAGCACCGCGGCGAGCACCGAGCGCAGCAGCAGCATGAGGATCAGCAGGATCACGAGCAGGACGACCGGGACGATGACCCGCAGGTCGCGCTCGCCCGCGAGCTGGGTGTCGAGCCGCTCGGCGGCCGCGCCCCCGACGAGCGCCTCGGGCGACGCCGCGTGCACGCTGTCGCGCAGGGCCGCGACCGTCTCGACGGCCTCCTGCGAGTCGGACGTCGCGGTCGTCGTGACGTCGACGCGCACCTGCCCGTCGATCACCACCGGAGGCCCGGAAGCGGGTGCCCCGGGGGCGGACGGCTCGCCCTCGGCCACGGGGACGGCCGCGGAGACTCCGGGGGTGCCCTGGGCGGCGGTCACGACCGCGTCGAGGTCGCCCTCGGGGGCCACGACGATCGCGGGCTGCGCCGAGACGCCCGAGAAGTGGTCGTCGAGCACGGCCTCGCCGTCGACCGAGTCGACCTGCGTGAGGAACACCTCGGAGTCGCCCGTGCCGTTCGCGTCGAGCGTCGGCACGAACGCCGCGCACCCGGCGAGCACGAGGGCGGTGACGACCCACACGACGCGGTCCCGACGTCCGACGAACGACGCGATGCGGGACCACACGCCGTGACCCTCGACGTCGACGTGGTCGTCGGTGTCGGCCGACGCGGTGCGCGGGGCGCCGTCGGCGTCGCCCTCGTCCGGTCGCTCGACGAACTTCGGCATGCGAGGCCAGAACAGCGCCCGCGAGCGTGTGCCGGCCACGACGAGCAGCGCGGGCAGGAGCGTGAGCGCGCCGAGGAACGCCGCGGCGATGCCGATCGCGGCCACGGGCCCGAGCGACCGGTTCGACGCGAGGTCGGACAGCAGCAGGCACAGCAGGCCCGCGATCACGGTCCCGGCGCTCGCGGCGATCGGCTCGAGCGAGGCGCGCACGGCCTGCCGCACGGCCTGGTACGGGCTGCGCGTGTGCACGAGCTCCTCGCGGTAGCGCGCCACGACGAGCAGCGAGTAGTCGACCGCGGCGCCGACGACGAGGATCGACAGGATCCCCTGGGACTGCCCGTTGAGCGTCAGGGTGCCCGAGTCGGCGAGGTGGTAGACCACGAGGCCGGCGAGGCTGAGCGCGAACACCGCGGTGAGGATCACGAGGAACGGCAGGATCGGCGAGCGGTAGACCACCGCGAGGATCGCGAGGACCGCGACGAGCGCGACGAGCAGCAGCACGGTGTCGATGCCCCCGAACGCGCTCACGAGGTCGGCCACGAACCCGGCGGGCCCGGTGACGTAGGCGTCGAGCCCGGCCTCGGTCAGCGGGCCGTCGGCCGCCCGCATGGCCTCGACGACGACGTCGTTGACGCTCTCCTCGTCGGCGCCGATCGTGTCCGCCGACGTCCCGGCGTCGAGGGAGACGACGACGAGCGCGGACTCGCCGTCCTCCGACGGGACGACGACCGGGTCGCCCGTGAGCGTGTCGCCGACGGTCTGCGGCTCCCCGTCGCCCGCGCCCTCGAGCGCGAGGCCGGGGACGTCGTCCGCCCAGGACTGCACGGCCGCGAGCTGCTCCTGGCTCAGCGCGCCGCCGTCGGCACCCTCGACCACGACGAGCGCCGGCAGGGACTCCGCGTCGACGAACTCCGCGCCCGCCTCGGCGGCGCGGGTGGACTCGGCCGACTCGGGCAGGAACGCCGCCGAGTCGTTGGTCTGGACCGACGAGAGCTTGCCCTGCGCCTGTCCGCCGAGCGAGCCGAGCGCGAGCCACACACCGATCACTGCGACAATGAGTAGTCCTCGGAGAACGCCGGTCGACCTTTTGCTCAGCATGCTGAGTATCCTTGCCCAGAGGAGGCACGCCACGCAACCGCCCGTCCCCTCGCCGCACCCCCGCGACGAGCTCCCCGACCCCGTGGCACGACGCATGGGCGACGACCTGACCCGCTGGCCCACGGGGCGCCTGCTGTCCGCGGCGACCCGTCACGTCGAGCGCGAGTGGAACGCCCACCTGGCCGGGTGGGGGCTCAACCACGCGAGCTTCCCGGTGCTCATGCACCTGCTGCGCGGCCCGCGCACGCAGCGCGAGCTCGCCGCGGAGAACAAGGTCACCGAGCAGACGATGAGCCGCATCCTCGACCGCCTCGAGCGCACCGGCCACGTGTCGCGCGCGCTCGACCCGCACGACAAGCGCCGGCGCACCGTGAGCATCACCGACGCCGGGCGCGCCGCGGCGTTCTCGGCCGCCGAGCCGCGCCGCGCCGACGAGATCTCGACCCAGGGGCTCGACGGCGAGCAGATCGACACGCTGCGCGCGCTGCTCATCGCGATGGTCCGCTCGCGCACGGACTGACCTGCGCACCGACCGCCCCGGCGTGGGCCCCCGCGTGGGCCCCGACTGACCCGGCCGCGTCCTCGTGGCCGAGCGCTACCCTGACCCCATGGAGTTCCGCCCGCTCGACCTCGGCACGGCCCTCGTCGACTACCACCGCGCGTGGGACCTGCAGCGCGAGACCCACGCCGCCGTCGTCGCGGGCGACGCACCCCCGACGGTCCTGCTCGTCGAGCACGAGGGCGTCTACACCGCCGGACGCCGCACCAACCGCGCCGACCGCCCCGTCGACGGCACCCCCGTGGTCGAGGTCGACCGCGGCGGCAAGATCACCTGGCACGGGCCCGGCCAGCTCGTCGCCTACCCCGTCGTCCCGCTGCGCGAGCCCGTCGACGTCGTCGCGTACGTGCGCACGCTCGAGCAGGCCGTGATCGACGTCTGCGCGAGCCTCGGGCTCGCGACCGTGCGCGTCGAGGGGCGCAGCGGCGTGTGGGTGCCTGCCGACGCGTCGCGGCGCGAGCGCAAGGTCTGCGCGATCGGCGTGCGCGTCGCGCGCGGCGTCACGATGCACGGGCTCGCGCTCAACTGCGACCCCGACCTCGCCGCGTTCGACCGCATCGTCCCGTGCGGCATCGCCGACGCCGACGTCACCTCGCTCAGTACCGAGCTCGGGCGCGAGGTGACCATCGCCGAGGTCGAGCCGCTCCTGCGGGACGCGCTCGGCGCGCGGCTCACGGAGGTCGTCCGCGAGCACGCGGGCACGGCACCGGGCGCCTGACCCCGGGGCCCCGGCACCGCCCGCCCCACAGTGACGCAGCGCACCGGGCGGCACCCTGCGGCGCCGGGAGCGTGCGCGTACCCTGGAGGCAAGGGAAGTAGTCCGTGCCGGAGTTCTCGGGTGGGTCGGCACGGGCCTCGCCGTACCACCGGACGGAACCTTCCCGCATGACCACGACCGACGCGCCCGCGGCGCGCACCCGGCTGCAGGCCTACGCCCAGCTCCCCGACCTCGCCGGTCGGGCCTTCCTCCCGATCGCCTTCGTCGCCCGGCTGCCGTTCTCGATGACGACCATCGGCACGCTCCTGCTCGTGACCGGGACGACGGGCTCGCTCGGCACCGCGGGGCTCGCGACCGGGGCCGCAGCGCTCGGCACGGCCGTGGGCGGCCCCCTGCAGGGCACCCTCGCCGACCGCCTCGGCCAGCGGCGCGTCCTGCTGACGATCGTGCCCGCCCAGGCCCTCGCGGTCGTGGCGCTCGTGCTCGCGGCGACCGGCGGCGCCCCGACCGCGGTGCTCCTGGCCGCGGCCGCCCTCGTGGGCGGTCTCGCGGCGCAGGTCGGCCCGCTCGCCCGGTCCCGCTGGATGGGGCTCACGCGCGGGCGACCGGACGCGACGTCCGCGGCCATGGGCTACGAGTCGACTGCGGACGAGATCGGGTTCGTGCTCGGCCCCGCGCTCGTCGGGGTCCTGGCGACCGCGCTCTCCCCTGCCGCCGCGATGCTCACCGCCGCGGCCCTCAGCCTGACCTTCGGCCTCGCGTTCGCGCTGCACCCGACGGCGTCCGCGGTGCCCGCACCCACCGGCACCAGGGGCTCGCTGCCGTCCCTCGCGCTGCGGGTCGCCGTGCCCGCCGCGGGCATGCTCGCGCTCGGCGCGTTCTTCGGCGGCACCCAGACCGCGGTCACGTCGTTCATGGAGGACGCCGGCGCGCCGGGCAGCGCGGGGATCGTGTACGCGGTCCTGGGTGCGGGCTCGGCCGTGACGGCGCTGTGCGTCGTCGCGCTGCCCGCCCGGTGGGGCGCTCGCTCGCGCTGGGTCGTGTGCGCCGCAGGCCTCTCCCTCGCGGCGTCGCTCGTGCTCGCCGCAGGCACGCTCGGCGGCACCGGCGCGCTCGTCGCGTCGCTCCTCGTCGCGGGCCTGTTCGTCGGCCCGGTGCTCGTGACCGCGTTCAGCATGGGCGGGTCCCTGGCCCCCGACGGGCAGGGCGCGACCGCGATGACGCTGCTCGCGAGCGCGAACGTCGTGGGCGTCGCGCTCGGCTCGACCGTCGGCGGGCACCTCGCCCAGGCGGCGGGCACCGGGCACGCCTTCGTGGTCCCGGTCGTCGCGGCCCTCGCACTGCTCGCGGTCGGACTGTCGTCCACCTCACGTCCACGCCCTGACACCGGCCCTTCGGTCGACAGGGGTGCTGACGTAGGCTGAACCAGCACGGACCAGGACGATCTGCGTCCTGCCACCACTACCCCGCTGGGAGCCACCGCGTGACGATCGCACCCGAAGGCCGCCGGATGCTCAGGGTCGAGGCCCGCAACTCCGAGACGCCGATCGAGCGGAAGCCGTCCTGGATCAAGACCCGCGCGACCATGGGCCCCGAGTACACCGAGCTCAAGGGGCTCGTGAAGTCGGGCGGCCTGCACACGGTGTGCGAGGAGGCCGGCTGCCCCAACATCTTCGAGTGCTGGGAGGACCGCGAGGCGACGTTCCTCATCGGCGGCGACCAGTGCACGCGACGCTGCGACTTCTGCCAGATCGACACCGGCAAGCCCGCGGAGTTCGACCGTGACGAGCCCCGGCGCGTCGCCGAGTCGGTCCAGCAGATGGGGCTGAAGTACTCGACGATCACGGGCGTCGCACGCGACGACCTGCCGGACGGCGGCGCCTGGCTCTACGCCGAGACCGTGCGCCAGATCCACGCCCTGAACCCGGGCACGGGCGTCGAGCTGCTCATCCCGGACTTCAACGCGATCCCCGAGCTGCTCGACGAGGTCAACGAGTCCCGGCCCGAGGTGCTCGCGCACAACGTCGAGACCGTGCCGCGCATCTTCAAGCAGATCCGCCCCGCGTTCCGCTACGACCGCTCGCTGTCCGTGCTGACCCGCGCCCGCGAGGCCGGCCTCGTGACAAAGTCGAACCTGATCCTCGGCATGGGCGAGACGATCGACGAGGTCAAGACCGCCCTGCAGGACCTGCACGACGCCGGGTGCGACCTCATCACGATCACGCAGTACCTGCGCCCCTCGGTGCGGCACCACCCCGTGGACCGCTGGGTGCGCCCCGAGGAGTTCGTCGAGCTGTCCGAGGAGGCCGAGCGCATCGGGTTCCTCGGCGTCATGGCCGGACCGCTCGTGCGCTCGTCGTACCGTGCCGGCCGCCTGTGGGGCCAGGCCATGACGCGCCGCGGCATGACGATCCCGGAGTCGCTCGCGCACCTCGCCGAGCCGACGACGTCGCGCCAGGAGGCCTCGAGCCTGCTGACGCGCTGACGCGCCGACGCAGGGCACCCGCGCGCGGCACTAGACTCTGGTCCCATGGCCCGCAAGAACACTGACACGTCCGCGTCGCAGGACGCGAAGCCGAAGAAGGTCAAGAAGCAGCGCTGGTACCACCAGGTGTGGTCGGCGTACCAGATGACCCGCAAGCGCGACCCCATGGTCACGTGGGTCATGCTCGGCGTCTTCGCCGCGATCATGGTCATCGCGGTGGGCATCGGCCTGGCCTGGGGCCACCCGATCTACATGACGATCGTCGGCCTCCCGTTCTCGCTCCTCGGAGCGATGTTCATCCTCACGCGTCGCGCCGAGCGCGCCGCGTACGGGCAGATCGAGGGGCAGAGCGGGGCCTCGCGCGCCGCCCTCGGCACGATCCGCCGCGGCTGGTCGTTCGACGACGAGCCCGTCGCGTTCGACCCCCGCACCAAGGACGCGGTGTTCCGCGGCGTCGGGCGCGCGGGCGTCGTGCTCGTGACCGAGGGTCCGAGCACGCGCGTCAAGCGGCTCACGACGTCCGAGAAGAAGCGCATCAACCGCGTGCTGCCGAACGTCCCCGTGACGGTCGTCGAGTGCGGCAACGACGAGGGGCAGGTGCCGCTCATGAAGATCGCGCGCACCGTCCAGAAGCTCAAGCCGACGCTCACCAAGGCCGAGCTCGGCGAGGTCAACAAGCGCCTGCGCGCGCTCGGCGGCGCGAAGCTCCCGATCCCCAAGGGCGTCGACCCGATGCGTGCGCGCCCCGACCGCAAGGGCATGAAGGGCCGGTAGCCGCCGCGGCCCGTCGTCGCACGGGAGCACGACGTCGCAGGACGACGAGACACGTCACGTGACGCAGGGCATGACGAAGCAGTGCAGTTCGATGCAGGGCACGCACCTTCGGGTGCGTGCCCTGCGTCGTCCTCGCGTGCGGTGCGGGGTGCGTCCCGCCTCGTTCAGCGGGTGCGCAGCAGCACGGTGCCGGCCGCGCGGTCGTGCACCCCACGACCGTCCCGGTCCCAGACCACGGCGGGGATGACGAGGCACAGCAGGACGGTCCGCACCGCGGCGCGCCAGAGGCCGACGGCCCCGCGGGGGGCCCCGAGCACGCGCACCTGCATCCCGAGCAGGCGGTGCCCGAGCGTCCCGCCGACGGTCGCCACGAGCAGGAACGTCATGCCGGCGAAGACCCCGAGCTGCCATCCGGGCGGCACCTCGAGCAGCGAACCGCCCCCGGTGAGGACGTACGCGACGAGCGTCGCCACGACCCAGTCCACGACGAGCCCGCCGACGCGGGGGCCGAGGGTCGCGAGCGAGCCCGGGCCCTGCGCGGGGAGCCCGAGCCGGACGCCGTGTCCGCCGTCGGGGTCCCGCGGGGTACCGTCGAGCCAGGATCCGAGATCTTCACGTGATGCCACGCGCCCAGCCTACGACGCGCGGTCCGCGCGAGGTCCCGGGCGCCGTCCGCCCCTCGCCCAGCCTGCGCTCAGGCCGTGAGACGAGAATGTCACATGCTAGGACGCCTCGTAACCTGGCGGAAACACTCGGTACACGCCGGGGTAACCACCCCGGCCTAGGTTCGAGTCGGCTTAGGTCGACCAGCACACGGCTGGCACCGTCGATCAAGGAGTAGTGGATGTTCCAGACTGCCGAGGAGGCAATCGCCTTCACGAAGAGCGAGGGTGTCGAGTTCGTCGACGTCCGGTTCTGTGACCTGCCGGGCGTGATGCAGCACTTCAACATCCCGATCGCGCAGTTCGAGGACTCCGCGTTCACCGACGGGATGATGTTCGACGGCTCGTCGATCCGTGGCTTCCAGGCCATCCACGAGTCCGACATGAAGCTCATCCCCGACGTGACGACCGCGTACGTCGACCCGTACCGCAAGCGCAAGACGCTGATCGTCAACTTCTCGATCGTGGACCCGTTCACGAACGAGGCGTACTCGCGCGACCCGCGCAACATCGCGGCCAAGGCCGAGGCGTACCTCAAGTCGACGGGCATCGCGGACACCGCGTTCTTCGCCCCCGAGGCCGAGTTCTACGTGTTCGACGACGTGCGCTTCAAGACGTCGCAGAACGAGTCCTACTACCACATCGACTCCGTCGAGGCCGCCTGGAACACGGGCCGCGTCGAGGAGGGTGGCAACAAGGGCTACAAGACTCGCTACAAGGGCGGCTACTTCCCCGTCTCCCCCAACGACCAGTTCGCCGACCTGCGTGACGAGATGTGCGCGCAGCTCGCGGCGGTCGGCCTGGACGTCGAGCGCGCGCACCACGAGGTGGGCACCGCCGGCCAGCAGGAGATCAACTACCGCTTCAGCACGCTGACCGCGGCCGCGGACGACCTGATGAAGTTCAAGTACGTCATCAAGAACACCGCGTGGGAGGCCGGCAAGTCGGTCACCTTCATGCCGAAGCCGATCTTCGGCGACAACGGCTCGGGCATGCACTCGCACCAGTCCCTCTGGAAGGACGGCGAGCCGCTGTTCTACGACGAGAAGGGCTACGGCGGTCTCTCGGACATCGCGCGCTGGTACATCGGCGGCCTGCTCAAGCACGCCCCCTCGCTGCTCGCGTTCACGAACCCGTCGGTGAACTCGTACCACCGCCTGGTCCCGGGCTACGAGGCTCCCGTGAACCTCGTCTACTCGGCCCGTAACCGTTCGGCGTGCATCCGCATCCCGATCACCGGTGACAACCCGAAGGCCAAGCGCGTCGAGTTCCGCGTGCCGGACCCGTCGGCCAACCCGTACCTCGCGTTCGCCGCGCAGCTGCTCGCCGGCATCGACGGCATCAAGAACCGCATCGAGCCGCCGGAGCCGGTCGACAAGGACCTCTACGAGCTGCCCCCCGAGGAGCACGCCGCGATCCAGCAGGTCCCGGCCTCGCTCGGCGAGGCCCTCGACTCGCTCGAGGCCGACCACGAGTTCCTCACGCAGGGTGACGTGTTCACCGAGGACCTCATCTCGACCTGGATCGACTACAAGCGCTCCAACGAGATCGACCCGATCCGTCTGCGCCCGCACCCCCACGAGTTCGAGCTCTACTACGACATCTGATCGGACCCCGGTCGCCTGACCGGACCCCGATGTCGTGGCGCGAGCCACGAGCCTGACGACGGCGCCCTCACCCTCCGGGGTGGGGGCGCCGTCGTCGCGTCCGCGCACGGTCCGTGCCAGGCTGGGAGCGTGAGCGCGCGCACCGACCTCGACGACCTCGTCCGGCTGCGTCGCGCGCGCGACACCATGGACCGCGACTACGCCGAGCCGCTCGACGTGCCCGCGCTCGCGCGCGTGGCCCTGATGTCGCCGGGTCACTTCTTCCGGAGCTTCCTGGCGGCGTACGGCGAGACGCCGTACGCCTACCTGATGACCCGCCGGATCGAGCGGGCCAAGGCGCTGCTGCGCCGGGGGCGACCTCTCGGTCACGGACGTGTGCATGGCGGTCGGCTGCACCTCGCTCGGGTCGTTCAGCTCCCGCTTCACCGGGCTCGTGGGCGAGAGTCCGAGCGCGTACCGCGCGCGCGACCACGCGCACGGCGCCCCGGTGCCGGCGTGCGTGGCCAAGGTCGCGACCCGACCGGTCAGGAATCGAGAAGCACAGCACCCACGGCGCGCGTAGCGTCGTGGGCATGACGAACCCCACCATCGCCCTCGCCCAGTGCTTCGTCGCGGTCCACGACCACGACCTCGCGATCCCGTTCTACCGGGACGTCCTCGGGCTCGAGGTTCGCAACGACGTCGGCTTCGAGAACATGCGCTGGGTGACCGTCGGGTCGCCCGACCAGCCCGACGTCGACATCGTGCTCGAGCCGCCGCTCGCCGACCCGAACGCCGCCGAGGCGGACAAGCGGGCCATGGACGGGCTGCTCGCCAAGGGACTGCTGCGTGCCGTGAACTTCACGACCGCCGACGTCGACGCGACGTTCGAGCGCATCCGTTCCGCGGGCGCCGAGGTGCTGCAGGAGCCCGTCGACCAGCCGTACGGCGTGCGCGACTGCGCGTTCCGCGACCCGTCGGGCAACATGCTGCGGTTCAACCAGAAGCGCGCGTGAGCAGCGCGGGCGAGCACGACCTCGCGACCCTGCTGCGCTCGGTCGAGCCCGTCCTGCGCGACGGCACCTGGGTCTTCGTCACGGGCGACGTCCCGGCGGGTGTCGTGCCGCTCGCGACGTTCGTCGAGGACGAGGGCCTGTCGCTGCTGATCCGTCGCGAGGACGCGGACGCCGCCGGGCTGGCCTACGACTTCGTGGGCGCCTGGATCTCGCTGAGCGTCCACTCGGCGCTCGACGCGGTCGGCCTCACGGCGGCGGTCGCCGGTGCGCTCGCCGCCGCGGGGATCAGCGCCAACGTCGTCGCGGCGCGCTACCACGACCACGTGCTCGTGCCGGTCGACCGTGCCGAGGAGACCGTGCGGATCGTCGCCGGGCTCGGTGGCGCGGCGTCCGGCGCGGCGGACCCGACCGACGGCGAAGGGACCGACGACGATGCCGCCGGCCCTGGCGCTCAGTCCTCGCCGTAGAACACGCGCTCGACCACCGCGCGGGCGCGCCGCGTGGTGCGCAGGTAGAGCTCCTCGAGCTCGGAGCCGTTGCCGTCGACGTCCAGGAGCCGTGCCAGACCACCCAGGAGCTGGTGGTCGTGCGGCAGCAGGTCGGCGTTGCGCCCACCCGTGCGGCCCGTGAGCAGCACGACCGCGCTGCGCAGCCGTGAGGCCAGGTGCCAGGCCGCGGCGAGCACGTCGGCGTCGTCCGCGTCGACGAGTCCCGCGTCGGCGGCCGCGCGCAGCGCCGCGATCGTCGCGGTGGTGCGCAGGGCCGGCACGGCGTGCGCGTGCTGGAGCTGGAGCACCTGTACCGTCCACTCGACGTCCGAGACTCCCCCGCGCCCGAGCTTGAGGTGCCGCGCGGGCTCGACGCCGCGCGGGAGCCGCTCGGCCTCGACGCGCGCCTTGATCCGTCGGATCTCCCGCACGGTCGCGGTGTTGATCCCGCCCTCGGGGTACCGCAGCGGGTCGACGAGGGTCACGAACCGGCGTCCGAGGTCGACGTCGCCCGCGACGGGACGCGCCCGTAGGAGGGCCTGGCTCTCCCACGCGCTCGACCACCGCCCGTAGTACTCGGCGTACGAGGCGAGCGACCGCGAGAGCGGCCCGTTGCGGCCCTCGGGGCGCAGGTCGGCGTCGACGGGCAGGGCGGGCTCGGGCCCGACGCCGTTGAGGAGTTTCTGGAACGTGGTCGCGACGCTCGTCGCGTACTTCTGGGCGGTCGTGTCGTCGACCCCGTCCGCCGGGTCGTGCACGAACAGCACGTCGGCGTCCGAGCCGTAGCCCATCTCCTGCCCGCCGAGTCGACCCATCGCGACCACGAGCATGCGCGCCGGTCCGGGCTCGCGCGGGTCGATGTCGCGCTCGACCTTGGCGAGGTGCTCGGCGATGCGCAGTCCGCCCACGAGCACCGGGTCGGCCGCGTCGGAGATCGCGCGGGCCGCACCGACCGGGTCGAGCACGCCCAGGATCTCCGCCGCGGCGGTGCGGCCGAGCTCGCGGCGCCGCACCGCGCGCAGCAGCGTCGTCGCGCGGTCCGGGTCCTGCGCCCGGGTGAGGATCGCGTCGGTCTCGGTCGCAAGGCGTTCGGGCCCGCGGGGCTCGAGCTCGGCGTCGTCCGCGAGCCAGCGCACGGCCTCCGGGGTGCGCGTGAACGCCTCGGCCGCGTACCGGGAGTTGGCGAGCAGCAGCGCGAGGCGCTCGGCCGCGGTGCCCGAGTCGCGCAGCAGCTTGAGGTACCACGGGGTCGTGCCGAGCTCCTCCGAGAGCTTGCGGAACGCGAGCAGACCCTCGTCCGGGTCAGCGCCCTCGGCGAACCAGCCGAGCATCACGGGCAGCAGCTGGCGCTGGATCGCGGCGCGCCGGCTCACGCCCTCGGTCAGCGCGGTCACGTGCCGCGACGCGCCCGCCGGGTCGCGGTAGCCGATCGCCGCGAAGCGCGCCTTGACCGCCTCGGGCGTCAGACGCACCTCGTCGTCGGTCAGCTGGGCCATGGCGGGCAGCAGGGGTCGGTAGTAGATCTCCTCGTGCAGCGCACGCACCTCGCGACGCGTGGCGCGCCACCTTTCCATGAGTCCCTCGGCGCCCTCGGCCCGCATGCCGAGCGACCGCGCGAGCGTGCGCTGCTCCTCGACCTTCGTCGGCACCAGGTGCGTGCGACGCAGGCGGAAGAGCTGGACGCGGTGCTCGAGCGAGCGCAGGAACCGGTAGCAGACCGCGAGACGCGCGGCGTGGTCCCG
The DNA here is from genome assembly GCF_002797595.1 of Sediminihabitans luteus. Classification (GTDB taxonomy): domain Bacteria; phylum Actinomycetota; class Actinomycetes; order Actinomycetales; family Cellulomonadaceae; genus Paraoerskovia; species Paraoerskovia lutea. The sequence goes on along the minus strand of NZ_PGFE01000002.1, from coordinate 302,231 downwards.
GCCCACGTAGCCGCCCGCCGTGAGGTCGGCGAGCGCGGTGAGCGTGTTGGGGCTGCGGATGAACGCGTCCGCGCGCCCGTGCACGAGCTGGAGCAGCTGCACCGTGAACTCGACGTCGCGCAGGCCGCCCTTGCCCAGCTTGATCTGCCGGTCGGCCTCGGCCGCAGGGACGTGGTTCTCGACGCGTCGCCGCATCGCCTGGGTGTCCTCGACGAAGTTGTCGCGCGTGACGGCCTGCCAGACGAACGGGTCGACGGCCTCGCGGTACGCCGCCCCGAGCGCGGCGTCGCCGGCCACGAGCCGCGCCTTGAGCAGCGCCTGGAACTCCCAGGTCTTGGCCCAGCGCTCGTAGTAGGCGACGTGGCTCGCGAGGGTGCGCACCAGCGGGCCCTGCTTGCCCTCGGGGCGCAGCGCGGCGTCCACGGGCCACAGCGGCGGCTCGGGCGCGGTGCCCGAGCACACGTGCGCGAGATGGGTCGCGAGCCGGGTGCCGACCGCGAGCGCGTCCTCCTCGGTGTGCCCCTCGGCGGGCTCGACGACGTAGATCACGTCGACGTCGGACACGTAGTTGAGCTCGCGGCCGCCCGTCTTGCCCATGCCGAGCACCGCGATCCGCGCGGCCTCGTGGCCCTCGACCTCGGCCCGCGCCACCGCGAGCGCCGCCTCGAGGGCCGCGGCCGCGAGGTCGGCGAGGGCCGCCGCGACGCCCGGCAGCCGGGTCAGGGGCTCGGTCGACGTGAGGTCGGTCGCGGCGATGCGCAGCAGCCTGGTCCGGTACGCCCGGCGCATCGCGGCGGTGCCGTCCTCGCCGCCGGGCTCGGCGACCGGGACGGGTGCGTCCGGGTCGGCGCCCACGGCGCGCAGGAGCTCGGAGCGCACGTCCCCGACGGGGACTCCCGTACCGGGCGCCGGGTCGGCGAGCACGTGCACGAGCGCGGGGTGCCGCACGATCTCGTCGCCGAGCGCGACCGACGAGCCGAGGACCGCGAGCAGGCGGTCCTGCCCGGCCCGCGACGCGTCGTCCGCGGCCTGGACGAGACCCCGCAACGTCGCGGCGTCGTCGTCCGTGGCCGCCTCGGCGAGGCGCACGAGCTGGAGCACGGCGAGGTCGGGGTCGGGCGCCCAGCCGAGCGCGTCGACGAACTCGTCGGGCGCGGCGTCGACGTAGGGTGCCAGCGCCGGGTCGGCGAGCAGGCCCGCGGCGCGCGTCGCGTCACCGAAGCCGAGGCGGGACAGCCGCCCCACGAGCGTCGTGGAGCGGCCGCCCCCGGGGCGGGACGAGCCGGCGCTCACAGGACCGGGAGGAATCGCTTCAGCTCGAACGGCGTGACCTGCGCGCGGTAGTCGTCCCACTCACGCTTCTTGTTCTTCAGGAAGTAGTCGAACACGTGCTCGCCGAGCGTCTCGGCGACGAGCTCGGAGCTCTCCATGATCTCGATGGCCTCCGAGAGCGACTGCGGCAGGGGCCGGATCCCGAGCGCCTTGCGCTCGGACGGCGTGAGGTCCCACACGACGTCCTCGGTCGGGTCGGGCAGCTCGTACTCGTTCTCGATCCCGGCCAGGCCCGCGGCGAGGAGCACCGCGTACGCGAGGTAGGGGTTCGCGGCCGAGTCGACCGCACGGAACTCGACGCGTGACGACACGCCCTTGCCCGGCTTGTACATGGGCACGCGCACGAGCGCGGAGCGGTTGTTGTGCCCCCAGCACACGAAGCTCGGGGCCTCCTGGCCGCCCCAGAGCCGCTTGTACGAGTTGACGTACTGGTTCGTCACGGCGGTGATCTCGGCGGCGTGGTGCAGCAGGCCGGCCATGAAGTGTCGGGCGGTCTTCGACAGCTCGAACTGCGCGCCGGGCTCGTGGAACGCGTTGCGGTCGCCCTCGAAGAGCGACAGGTGCGAGTGCATGCCCGAGCCGGGCTGGTCGGCGAGCGGCTTGGGCATGAACGACGCGAACACGCCCTGCTCGAGCGCGACCTCCTTGACGACCGTGCGGAACGTCATGAGGTTGTCGGCGGTCGTCAGCGCGTCGGCGTAGCGCAGGTCGATCTCGTTCTGGCCGGGGCCCGCCTCGTGGTGGGAGAACTCGACCGAGATGCCCATCGACTCGAGCATCGTGATCGCGGCGCGGCGGAAGTCGTGCGCGGACCCGCGCGCGACGTGGTCGAAGTACCCGGCCTGGTCGACGGGCACGAGCGGGCCGTCGGTGCGCAGCGCCTCGAACAGGTAGAACTCGACCTCGGGGTGCGTGTAGAACGTGAACCCCTTGTCGCTGGCCTTGGCGAGCGTGCGCTTGAGCACGTTGCGGGTGTCGGCGAGCGAGGGCTCGCCGTCGGGCGTGAGGATGTCGCAGAACATGCGCGCGGTGCCGTGCGTCTCACCCCGCCACGGCAGGATCTGGAACGTCGTCGGGTCCGGCTTGGCGATCATGTCCGACTCGAACACGCGCGTGTAGCCCTGGATCGAGCTGCCGTCGAACCCGATGCCCTCGCTGAAGGCGGACTCGAGCTCCGCCGGCGCGACCGCGACCGACTTGAGCACACCGAGCACGTCGGTGAACCAGAGCCGGATGAAGCGGATGTCGCGCTCCTCGACCGTCCTCAGGACGAACTCCTGCTGCCTGTCCATGCGCCCATCCTGCCTGATAGCGCGACCACATGGGGACACCAGTCCGCGATTCGCCCGAACTGCCACCGTGAACGGGCGCCGCGGACCGGTCGGTAGGCTGGCGCCATGGCAGAACTGCGGATCGCTCTCGCCCAGGTCGACACGTGCGTGGGTGACCTCGACGGCAACGCGGCGAAGGTCCTCGAGTGGACGCGGCGGGCTCATGACGCCGGTGCGGACCTCGTGGCCTTTCCCGAGATGACGCTCACGGGCTACCCCATCGAGGACCTCGCGCTGCGCGGGTCGTTCCGGCGCGCGGCCTGGGACGCGGCGGCGGACGTCGCGCGCCGGCTCGCCGCCGAGGGCCTCGGCGGCACGACGGTCGTGCTCGGCACGGTCGGCACCTCGGGCACGGGCCGTGCGCACGTGGGTGCGGTGCACGAGCTCCCGACGAACCGGGCCGTGGTCCTGCGCGACGGTGCGGTCGTCACGTCGTACGACAAGCACCACCTGCCGAACTACGGCGTGTTCGACGAGTTCCGGATCTTCGCGCCCGGCACCGAGACGTGCGTGATCGAGGTCGCGGGCCGCCGCGTCGGGATCCTCGTGTGCGAGGACGTGTGGCAGGAGGGGCCGACCGCGGGCGTCGCCGCGGCGGGCGCCGACCTGCTGCTGGTGATCAACGGCTCGCCCTACGAGGAGGGCAAGGGGCACCAGCGCACCGAGCTCGCCGCGCGGCGCGCCGCCCAGGTCGGCGCGCCGGTCGCGTACGTCAACATGGTCGGCGGCCAGGACGACCTCGTGTTCGACGGCGGCTCGTTCGTCACGTCCACCGCGGGCGAGGTGCTCGCCCGCGCACCGCGGTTCGACGAGCACCTGCTGCTGTGGACGCTCGCCGAGGCGGGCGCGCCCGACCGGCGCGGCGAGGTCGCGGCCGCGCTCGACGCCGACGAGATGGTCTACCGCGCGTGCGTCGCCGGCCTCGCCGGGTACGCGCGCAAGAACGGGTTCCGGTCGGTCGCGCTGGGCCTCTCGGGCGGCATCGACTCGGCGCTCGTGGCCGTGATGGCGGCCGACGCGCTGGGCGGGGAGAACGTCGTCGGCGTCTCGATGCCGTCGCGCTACTCGTCCGAGCACTCCAAGGACGACGCGGGCGACCTCGCGAAGCGCATCGGCGCGGACTACCGCGTGCAGCCGATCGGCCCCATGGTCGACGCCTACGAGGCCGAGCTCGGCCTCGACGGCGTCGCGGCCGAGAACATCCAGGCCCGGGTACGCGGCAACATCCTCATGGCGCTGTCCAACACCGAGGGTCACCTGGTGCTCGCGACGGGCAACAAGACCGAGCTCGCGGTCGGGTACTCGACGGTCTACGGCGACGCCGTGGGCGGGTACGCACCGATCAAGGACGTCGACAAGTCCCGCGTGTGGGCGCTCGCGCGCTGGCGCAACAACGCGGCCCTCGACCGCGGCGAGCTCCCGCCGATCCCCGAGTCGTCGATCACCAAGCCGCCCTCGGCCGAGCTGCGCCCCGGGCAGGTCGACCAGGACTCGCTGCCCCCGTACGACCTGCTCGACGAGGTGCTCGACGCGTACGTCGAGCACGCCGAGGGCCGTGCGGACCTCCTCGCGCGCGGCTTCGACGAGGCCGTGGTGGACAAGGTCCTCGCGCTCGTCGACCGCGCGGAGTGGAAGCGTCGGCAGTACCCGCTCGGCCCCAAGGTCACGGCCCTGGCGTTCGGCCGCGACCGGCGGCTGCCCGTGACGTCACGGTGGCGCGAGAACCAGCGCTGACCGCCGCACCCCGCCCACCGACGTCCGCCCGGACCCTGACGAAGAGGACCTCATGACCCAGCCGGCCACCCCCGCGAGCCCCACCCCGAAGCGGTTCCGCGTGCAGCACCTCGCCGAGGCCAAGGCGCGGGGCGAGAAGCTCACGATGCTCACCGCCTACGACGCCATGACCGCGCGCATCTTCGACGACGCGGGCGTCGACATGCTCCTCGTGGGCGACTCGATCGGCGACAACATGCTCGCGCACGACACGACGATCCCCGTGACCATGGACGAGCTCGTCCCGGCCGTGCGTGCCGTCTCGCGCGCCGTGCGCCGCTCGCTCGTGATCGCCGACCTGCCGTTCGGCTCGTACGAGGCCTCGCCCGAGCAGGCGCACGCCAGCGCGGTGCGCATGCTCAAGGAGGGTGGCGCGCACGCGGTCAAGTTCGAGGGCGGACGCCGCGTGGCACCGCAGGTCGAGCTCCTGACCGGGGCAGGCATCCCGGTGTTCGGGCACCTCGGGTTCACGCCGCAGTCCGAGAACATCCTCGGCGGCAAGCGCGTCCAGGGCCGCGGGGACGAGGCCGCCGAGCGGCTCGCGGAGGACGCGCTCGCGCTCCAGGAGGCCGGGGCGGTCGCGGTCGTGCTCGAGATGATCCCGGCGCCGGTCGCGGCGCGCGTGACCGAGGTGCTGCGCATCCCGACGATCGGGATCGGTGCGGGCGTCGAGTGCGACGGGCAGGTGCTCGTGTGGCTCGACATGGCCGGCATGGGCGACTGGTCGCCACGGTTCGCCCGGCGCTTCGCCGAGATCGGGACGGCGCTGCGCACGGCCGCGAGCGACTACGTCGACGCCGTGCGCGGCCAGGAGTACCCCGGCCCGGAGCACTCCTACGAGAGCTGAGGGTCAGTCGGTGCCGTCGGCCGGACGCCCGAAGTCCTCGTCCTCGTCCCAGGCCGAGGTGCGCTTGTCGGCCGTCTCGAGCGCCTTCTCGGCCTCGGCGCGCGTCGCGTACGGCCCCATGCGCCCGCGCCAGCCGCGCTGGCGGCCCTCGGTGACCTCGCCGGTCGTGGTGTCGTAGAAGTACTCGGTGCCCATGCGCACATGATGACCCATCGGCGCGCGGCTCACCCGCCGGTCGGCCTCGGCGCCGCGTGACGAACCTCGCGCCGCTCGGCGGGCGAGAGCGCCCGGGTGCTCCGTAGACTGCGGGACATGTCGAAGACGAGCACCGTCGCGCGCCGTGGGCCGCTCGTCCCGGGCACCGTCTCGCCGCGGCGCGGGGTCCCGACGTCGATCCCCCGCCCCGAGTACGTGGGCCGGCCCGGACCGGCCCCGTTCACGGGCTCGGAGATCAAGACCCCCGAGACGATCGACCGGATCCGCACCGCCTCGCGCGTCGCCGCCCAGGCGCTCGCCGAGGTCGGGCGGCACGTCGCCCCCGGTGTCACGACCGACGAGCTCGACCGGGTGGGTCACGAGTTCCTGCTCGACCACGGCGCGTACCCGTCGACCCTCGGCTACCGGGGGTTCCCGAAGTCGCTGTGCACGTCGGTCAACGAGGTCGTGTGCCACGGCATCCCCGACTCGACCGAGCTCGTCGAGGGCGACATCGTGAACGTCGACGTCACGGCGTTCGTCGGGGGCGTGCACGGCGACAACAACGCGACCTTCGCGGTCGGCGAGATCTCGCAGGACGCCGCGCTGCTGGTCGAGCGCACGCGCGAGGCGCTCGACCGCGGGATCCGCGCCGTGCGCCCGGGGCGCGAGGTCAACGTGATCGGTCGCGTGATCGAGCGGTACGCGGCACGCTTCGGCTACGGCGTGGTGCGTGAGTACACGGGGCACGGGGTCGGCGAGAGCTTCCACTCGGGGCTCGTGATCCCGCACTACGACTCGGCCCCGCTGCACTCGACCGTGATCGAGCCCGGCATGGTCTTCACGATCGAACCCATGCTCACCCTGGGCACGGCCTCCTGGCAGGAGTGGGACGACGGATGGACCGTCGTGACCGCCGACAGGTCGCTCACCGCCCAGTTCGAGCACACCCTGGTGGTCACCGACGACGGCGCGGAGGTTCTGACGCTCCCATGAGCAAGCACTCGAAGAAGAAGAAGCACGAGCTCGCGTTCGGCATCGACGTGGGGGGCAGCGGCATCAAGGGCGCCCCCGTCGACCTCACGACCGGTGAGTTCGCGCACAAGCGCAAGCGCATCCCGACGCCGCAGCCGTCGACGCCCGACGCCGTCGCCGGCGTCATCGGCGAGCTCGTCGACGGGTTCGACCTGCCCAAGCACGTGCCGATCGGGATCGCGTTCCCCGGACCGATCCACCACGGCGTCGTCACGTCGATCGCCAACCTCGACGCGTCATGGGAGGGCACCGACCTGCCCGCACTCGTGCACGAGGCGACCGGTCGTCACGCCGTGGCGATCAACGACGCCGACGGTGCCGGGGTCGGCGAGCTCGTGTACGGCGCGGCGGCCAAGAACAAGGGCGTCGTGCTGGTCGCGACGCTCGGCACCGGGATCGGCTCCGCGCTGTTCGTCAACGGCCGGCTGCTGCCCAACACCGAGCTCGGCCACCTCGAGATCGACGGCTTCGACGCCGAGAGCCGCGCCGCCGAGCGCGTGCGTCAGGTCGAGGACCTGAGCTGGGAGCAATGGGCGGAGCGCCTGCAGACCTACTTCGCGAAGGTCGAGTACCTGCTCGCCCCCGACCTCATCGTGATCGGCGGCGGGATCAGCAAGCACCACGAGGAGTTCCTGCCCCTGCTCGACCTGCGGGCGGAGGTCGTCCCGGCCAAGCTGCGCAACGCGGCGGGGATCGTCGGCGCCGCCTGGCTCGCGGCCGAGGACTGAGGGCGGCGCCGCCCGCGCGGCGCACGACGGTCAGACGGCGGCAGGCTCGCGATCGAAGATCTCGGCGATGCCGATGATATCGAGCACCTCGGCGACCGCGGCCGGCGGGTCGACCATCGTCACGGCGAGCCCCTCGGCGCGGCCGATCGACGCGAGCTGGACGAGGAACGCGATGCCGGTCGAGTCCATGAAGGTCACGCCCGACATGTCGACCACGACAGGCAGGTCACGTTGCAGGAGGGTCGCGAGCGCGGCACCGGCCTGGCTGCGCATCGCGACGTCGATCTCGCCCCAGACCTCGACGACGCTCGCATCCGTGCGCTCCCTGAGCGCGATCCCCCCGGACTCGTCTGCGGCCATCTCGTCCACCCCCGTGCTCGTCGACCCGACAACTGTCAGGTGCAGGCACCGTAGCGCAGAAAATGCGCGTCGTGAAGCAATTCTTGAAGATTTCACCGCCCCGACTTGTCATTGAATTTGCAAGGACCCTAATGTTTAAGGTCCTTGCATTTATCGACGTATTGTTGCGCTCCCGTCGCGCGGAGCGCGTCTCACCAGCCGGACGTGCAACGCACAGCACGTACACTGAGCACACTCAGGGGGCACGCGGTTCGACGACGAGCCGCAGGCAGCGCGATCGCGCCAGATCGAGGCGACCGCCCCCTGACGACCACCGCCCTGCCGCGACAGCGTCGCACGCGCGCAGGGGTGGGCCGATCGTTGCTGTTCGGTCCGCACGGTGGGCCCCGTCCCTTGCACCGAAAGGCATGACCACCACCGTGAAGAAGCTCATCTCCGCGGCTCTCCTGGCCGCTCTCGCGGTCGGCGGGAGCGTCGCGACGGCGACCACCGCCTCGGCCGTCCCCTCCAGCATCGTGACCTCGAGCGAGTTCTACTCCGTCTCGTACGGGCACTCGATCGACCACGTCCGCAAGACGTTCGGCAACAACGGCAAGGTCGTCGACCGCTACGACGGCGCCGGCACCCGTTACGACTCGGTCACCCTCGAGTTCCCCACGTACTACGAGGAGGGCTCCGTCCGGGTGCTCTTCGGGAAGAACGCGAAGGGCGCGTGGGTCCTCGACTCGAAGGCCGCCTACTGGGGCGTCTCGGCGACGCGTACCGCGAACAAGGCGACGCCGACCGAGTTCGGCAAGCTCAAGGAGGGCCACTCCCTCGACTACGTGCGCAGCACGTTCGGGACCGCCGGGACCATCACGTACTACTACGACCGCCCCGGGACCAAGTACGACAACGTGACCGTCGAGTGGCCCACGGACTCCGTCGACGGCGCCGTCTCCATCGACTTCGTCAAGTCGACCTCGGGCGTCTGGAAGCTCGACTCCCGCAGCGCGTACTGGGCCATCGAGCCGGCCCAGACCGCGAACAAGGCGACGCCGGCGGAGTTCGCCAAGGTCCAGGTGGGCAACTCGCTCGCCTACGCACAGTCGACGTTCGGCACCGCGGGCACGATCACGTACTACTACGACGCGACGGGCACCAAGTACGACACCGTGACGATCGAGTGGCCCACGGACAGCCCGTACGGCTACGTCTCGCTCGACTTCAAGAAGAGCTCGGCGGGCACCTGGAAGGTGTCCGACTCGTACGCCTTCTGGGGCTGACCCCCGGCGACGGTCCACGCCCGCCGCGTCATGCGGCGGGCGTGGGCCTGTGCGGACGAGCCGGCCTGTACGCCGGGTTCTGTCACCGCGCGCAGTCACCCACGCGCAGGAGACGGCCATCCATCTAGGACGCACGTCGCCGTGCGCCTCGAGCGGTCTACCCGGATGCTCGGGCGGACAACCCTCGAACGCATCCTGTCTGACCTTGCTCCAGGTGGGGTTTACCGAGCCGGGCCAGTCACCTGGCCCGCTGGTGGTCTCTTACACCACCGTTTCACCCTTACCGCGCCGTTCCGGTCGAGACCTTCACGACGCGGCGGTCTGTTCTCTGTGGCACTTTCCCGCGGGTCACCCCGGGTGGGCGTTACCCACCACCTCGTCCTACGGAGCCCGGACGTTCCTCGGGACGACGCCGGAGCGCCGCCACGCGGCCGTCCAGCCGACTCGTCCGCACGACGAGGATACCGCGGTTCAGACCGCTGACCTGCGCGGACCGTGCCGACGGGCCACGTCGGCCGGTCAGACCTCGAAGGGTCAGACCTCGGCAGGTCAGACCTCGACCGTGTAGTCGAGCACCAGCTCGTCCGCGCTCACGCCACGGATCCCCCAGTTCTCGCGCGTGCTCTCGAGGATCACGACCTCGAGGTCGTCCGCGTCGAGCCCGAGCGCCGGCGCGACGTCGTCGAACATCGCGGCGATCAGCGCCCGCTTCGCCTCGCGGCTGCGGCCGGGGAAGCACACGACCTCGACCACCAGGTAGCCCGGACCCCGCGACGGGACGACGAGGTCGGCGTCGTCCAGGAGGAGGAACCGGTGGAACCGCTTGGCCTCCGGCAGGGACCACGCGCGCACGAGCGCGGCGTGCACCGCGTCGGACACCTCGCCCTGACGACCGTCCCACACGCTGCGCCGACCGAACATCTTGACCTGGGCCATGGCGCGAGCCTAGCGAGTCTGCGACCGGACGCGGGCGCATAGAGTTGCCCGGTGCTCGTCCTCCTGCCGCCCTCCGAGGGCAAGACCGTGCCCGACGCCGGCCCCGCCGTCTCGCTCCCCGACCTGTCCTTCGACGCCCTGACCCCGCAGCGCCGCGCCGTCCTGGCGGCGCTCGCCGCGGCGAGCGCCCGGGCCGACGCCCTGAGCGTGCTCGGCGTCGGCGCGGGCGTGGCGGACGACGTCGCGCGCAACCTCACGCTCGCGGACGCACCGACCGCTCCGGCGTCCGCGGTCTACACCGGCGTGCTCTACGCCGCCGCGGGCCTGGGCGACCTGACGCCCGCGCAGGCGCGCCGCGCGGCGGAGGGCGTGCTGACGATCTCCGCGCTGTGGGGGGCCGTGAGCCCCACGGACCTGATCCCCGCGTACCGGCTGTCGATGGGCACGGACCTGCCGGGCGTCGGCAAGCTCGCGACCACGTGGCGTCCGCACCTGGCCGCGGCGCTCGACGCGCGGGCGACGGGCGACGTCGTCGTCGACTGCCGCTCCGCCGCGTACGCCGCGGCGTGGCCCGCCCCCGCCGGGGCGGACTGGGTCGCGGTCAAGGTGCTGCGCGAGGTCGACGGTCGCCGCAGCGTCGTGTCGCACAACGCCAAGCACACGCGGGGTGTCCTCACCGGCCACCTGCTGCGCCGGCGTGCCGCTCCCCCGACCACGGCCGACGGCCTGCTGCGCGCCGCGCGCGAGCTCGTCGGGACGACCGTCGGCACCGCGATCGGCACGGGCCTCGCGTCGAGGATGGTCGAGGCGAACCTGCTCGACGCGCCCCGGCGCGGACCGCGCACGCTCGAGCTCGTCGTGTCCTGAGCGGTCGCTACCCTGACGGCATGACGAACCACGCGACGCGGATCCAGGGCGAGGACTGGCAAGGGCGCGAGGTCGTCGGCGAGTCGTTCGAGGACGCCGAGCTCGTCGACTGCGACCTGTCCGAGATCTCGACGCACGGCGCCCGGTTCGTGAACTGCACGTTCCGCGGCGTGCGACTCAACGCGTCGCGGCACGACGACTCCGCGTTCGTCGGGTGCCGGTTCGAGCGCACCTCGCTGTTCGACACGACGTTCACGCGGTGCAAGCTCACGGGGAGCGCGTTCGACGTGTGCCGGTTCGAGCTGCTCCGGGTCGAGGGCGGCGACTGGTCGTTCGTGCAGCTCGGTCGCGCCGACCTCACGGGCGCGCGCGTCGTCGGGGGCCGGTGGCGCGAGGTCGACCTCTCCGCCGCGACCCTGCGGGACGCGACGCTGCGCGACCTCGACCTGTCGGGCGCGACCTGGCACCGCGCCGACCTGACGGGCGCCGACCTGCGCGGCAGCGACCTGTCGAGCCTCGACCCGACGGCGGCGAGCGTGCGCGGCGCCGTGGTCTCGATCGACCAGGCGGTCGTGCTCGCCGAGGCGCTCGGTGTCGACGTGCGCGTCGACGGCTGACCCGGGTGCGTCGCGTCCCGTGGTGGGCTCTCGCCACGTGCGCCGCGGTCGCGGTCGTGGCGACCGGCGTGCTTCCCGGCGACGACGCCGTCGCCCTCGCACGCCGGACGGTGCCGGTCCTGCTGTTCCTCGCCGCGATCACCGTCGTGGCCGAGATGTGCTCGCACGCGGGGCTCTTCGACGTCGCCGCCACCCGCGCGGCACGCCTCGCGGGCGGGAGCCGGGCGCGCCTGTGGCTGCTGGTCGTCGCGATGGCGGTGCTCTCCACGGTCGTGCTGTCCCTGGACACCACGGCGGTGCTGCTGACGCCCGTGGTGCTCGTCGTCGCGCGGCGCACGGGATCGGCGCCGCTGCCGTTCGCGCTCACCGTCCTCGCGCTCGCGAACACAGCCTCGCTGCTACTGCCCGTGTCGAACCTGACGAACCTGCTCGGCATGACCAGGCTCGAGGCGCTCGACCCGCCGGCGCGCTACGTCGCGGTCATGGCCGCCCCCGCGGTCGTCGTGGTCGTGGTGACGGTCGCCGTGCTCGCCGTGCTGCACCGCCGCGCCCTCGTCGGGCGGTTCACGCCGCCGCCCGCGCCCGAGGTGCGCGACCGTGTGCTGCTCCGCTGGTCGGCGGGCACCGTCGTCGCGCTCGCCGCGTGCTTCGTGGCCGAGCTCCCCGTCGCACCGGTCGCGCTCGCGGGCGCCGCGGTCCTCGTCGCCGTCGCGCTCGTGCGTGGGCGCGGCCTGCCGGTGCGTCCCGCGGACCTCGTGCCGTGGCGCACCGTGCTCGTGATCGCCGCCCTGCTGACCCTGGTCGCCGCGTGGCACGCGCACGGGCTCGGCGACGCGCTGACGGCCGTCGCGGGCACCGGCACGAGCACGCCCGACCTGTTCCGCCTCGGCGCGACCGCGGCGCTCGGCTCGAACGCGGTCAACAACCTCCCGGCGTACCTCGCGCTCGAACCCACGGCAGCGACCGACGCCGCACGGATCGCGGCCCTGCTCGTGGGCGTCGACGCCGGGCCGCTCGTCACGCCGTGGGCGTCGGTCGCGACGCTCCTGTGGGCCCAGCAGCTGCGCCGGTACTGGACGGGGGTCGACGGGCCGTGGTGGCCCGTCGCCCGTCAGGGGCTCGTGCTCGCACCGGTCGCGCTCGTCGCCGGGCTGGGCGTGGTCGCGCTCACCGCGTAGCCCGACGAGCACGGCCACCGGCCGCGACGACGGACGCGGCCCCTACAGGTCGCTCGGCACCCCGACCGCGACGACCTCGCTGAACCCGCCGGGCCAGGTCCGCACGATGCTGAGCGACCCGGGCGGCAGCCGCAGCGAGCTCCAGCGCGCAGGCGGTGCCCCGAGGGCCCGACCGACGACCGCGCGGATCTGCACCGTGTGCCCGACGACCGCGACCGTCGCGCCGGGGTGCGCGGCGACGACCTCCTCGATCGCGGGAGCGACGCGCTCCCCGACGTCCTGGACGCTCTCCCCGCCGGGCGGAGCGTGCGTGCCCGACTCGTACCAGGCCTCAAGTCCCCCGGGCCAGCCCGCGGCGATCTGCGGAGCCGTGAGCGACTCCCAGTCGCCGAACGCGCACTCGGTCAGCCGGTCGTCGGTGCGCACGTGCGCACCGATCCGACGTCCCACGGCCTGCGCGGTCTCATGCGCGCGGGCGAGCGGCGACGCGACGATCGCGGACGCCGTGGGCAGGTCGGTCCAGGCGGTGCGCCCGACGCGACGCACGAGGTCCGCGGCGTGCGCGGCCTGAGCCCGCCCACGCGTCGTCAGCGAGGGCCCCGGGGCGACCGACCCCGAGTAGGCGCCGTCGACCGTGAGCGGCGTCTGGCCGTGCCGCACGAGCAGCAGCGTGGTCGCGAGGGCCGGATCGAACGACCGGCGGGGTCCGCCCCGCGGTGCGGCGAGCGTGGCCGCACGGTCCCCGGCGTCCGCGGTGGCGACGTCGTCCGCCGACCCGGTGCCCTGCGGGGCCGGGTCGCCGGCGAGGTCGGTGCCGCCCCCGGGGTGGTCCCGCACGACGTCGCCGCGCGTGTCCATCGCCTCGTTCGCGAGACGGTCGGCGGCCGCGTTCTCGGCCCGCGGGATCCACGTGTACGTGACGTTCCCGGGGCGGACGACGGCCCTGGCCTCGTCCGCGAGGCGGCGCATGTCGGCGTGCTTGACCTGCCACCGGCCGCTCATCTGCTCGACGACGAGCCGCGAGTCCATGCGCACCTCGATGCGCGCGTCGGGGTCGATCGCGACCGCGGCACGCAGCCCCGCGACGAGGCCCGTGTACTCGGCGACGTTGTTGGTCGTGACCCCGAGGTAGCCCGCACGCTCGGCGAGCACCTCGCCCGTCGCGGCGTCGAGCACGTGCGCGCCGTACCCCGCCGGTCCCGGGTTGCCGCGCGACCCGCCGTCGGCCTCGACGACGAGCACGCGCGGCCCCGTGCCCGTCATCAGGCGTCGGCGTCCAGGCGCACGACGATGTGGCCGTAGTCCTCGAGGCGCACGACCTGGTCCGGCGCGGCCGACGTGATCTCGCGCAGCTCGACGGGCGACAGGTTGACGTTGAGTCCCTCGGCGAACGTGCCCTTGAGCGCGACGACGCCACGGCCGCCGTTCTGCGCGCGCACCTTGTCGTAGAGCGCGAGGAGGCCCGCGTCGATGCCTGCGACGGACGTCTCGCGCTCGGCGGTGACCTGCGCGATCTCGGCGTCGATCACGGCCGCCTCGGCGTCACGCTCGCGCTCGGCGTCGGCCTTGGCGGACTCGAGGTCGGCGTTCGCGCTCTCGAGCTGGCCGAGCGCGACCTCGTGCGCCTCGAGGCGCTCCATGACGTCGAGCTCGACCTCCTCGAGCACCCCCTGGCGGCGGCCGAGGGCCTCGAGCTCGCTCACGAGCGCCTGCGCGTCCTTGGCGCCGACCTGGCCCGAGTCGAGCCGCGCCTGGTCGCGCGCGGCACGCGTGCGCACCTGCTCGACGTCACCCTCGGCCTTGGTCAGCTCGCGACGCAGGTCGGAGGCCGACGTCCGCGACTGCACGAGCGAGGTGTTCAGGTCGGCGATCTGCGCGTCGAGCTCGGCCACGCGAGCGATCGCGGGGAGCGACGCCCGACGGTGCGCGAGCTGCTGCAGGCGGATGTCGAGAGCCTGGACCTCGAGCAGCCGGCGCTGGTCCTCGGGGGGTGCAGTGGTCACAGGGGCGTCCTTTCGATGCAGTTGTGCTCGACCCGGAACGTCCACGGGTCGGTGCTGCGCGTGCTCACGCGCGCCTCAACCGTACCCAGGGGCGCAAGCCGGGTCACGACGTCGCGCGCCGCGACCGCGAGCCACGGCCACTCGCTCGCGAAGTGCGCGGTGTCCACGAGGTAGGGGCGCGCGGGGCCATCGCTCCCCCGGGCCTCGAACGCGGCCCGTTCGCGCAGCTCGGACGCCGGGTGGTGGCGCAGGTCGGACGTGACGTAGACGTCGGCCCCGGCCTCGCGGACGTCGTCGAACAGCGAGTCGCCCGAGCCGCCCACGACCGCGACGGTCTCGACCGTGGCGTCCGGGTCGCCCGCGACGCGCACGCCCTGCACCGTGGCCGGGAGCGTCGCGGCGACGGCCTCGGCGAACGCCCGCAGCGTCGTCGGGCTGACGAGCCGCCCGACACGGCCGATGCCGCGCGCCGGGTCGGCGTCGTGGGGCACGAGTGGGCGCCGGTCGACCAGGCCCAGCAGGTCGGCGAGCGCGTCCGCGACGCCGCCCGGCGCCGAGTCGGCGTTGGTGTGCGCGACGTGCAGCGCGACGCCCTCGCGCACGGCACGGTGCACGAGGGCACCCTTGAACGTGGTCGCCGCGACCGAGTGCACGGGCTTGAGCAGGAGCGGGTGGTGCGTCACGACGAGGTCGGCGCCCCACTCGACGGCCTCGTCGAGCACGGTCTCGACCGGGTCGACCGCGAACAGCACGCGACGCACCGGTTGGGCCGGGTCTCCGGCGACCGTCCCGACCGCGTCCCACCCCTCGGCGGTGCGCGGCGGGTAGAGGTCGTCGAGCGTCGCGACGACGTCGGCGAGGGTCACGGGTCGTCCGGGGGTCTGCACCACCTGGCCAGGGTAGCCCGGGCCGCACCGCCGGCGACGTCACGAACCGCCCCGCCCCACCCTCCTGACGTGCGTGGGCCGTCCAGCCCGGAGGGCCCCGGACGAAGGAGACGATCGTGCACCGACGCCGTATCGCGGCAGCCCTCGCTGCTGCCTCCGCTCTCGTCCTGGTCGCCGCACCGGCCCAGGCGCACCGCACCCCGCCCGCACCGACGCTCGGGTCGCCCAGCGTGGTCACCTCGGGCCTCGCCGGCCCGCTCTCGCTTGCGGTCGACGTGGACGGCACCGTCTACGCGACGCAGGACTTCGGCGGCGACGTCACCGCGATCTCACGGACGGGGAAGGTCCGGACCCTGGCGGGCACGACCGGCGCCTCGGGGGTCTTCGCGTTCGCCGGGTCGCTCGTGTACACGACCACCTCCGAGGCGGGCGCGCTCGTCTCGACGCGCTCACGCTCCGGGACGGTCCGCACCCTCGCGGACGTCGGCGCGTACGAGGCCGCCCACAACCCGGACGGCGCGATGCACTACGGCACGTCCGACCTGCCCGCCGACTGCCTCGCCCAGTGGCCCGAGACCGACCCGGAGAACCCCGAGTCCAGCGTGCCCGAGGCGTCGTACACGGGGCTCGTCGACGCCCACCCGTACGCGAGCGTCTCCGTGCTCGGCACCACGTTCGTCGCCGACGCGGGCGCCAACACGATCTGGAAGATCGACGCGCGCGGCCGCGTCTCGACGCTCGCGGTGCTGCCCGCGGGCTCGATCACGCCGACCGCGGACCAGGCCGAGGCGATGGGCCTGCCGCGGTGCCTCGGCGGGCACACGTACGTCACCGAGTCGGTGCCGACCGACGTCGAGCTCGGCCCCGACGGCTGGCTGTACGTCTCGACCCTGCCGGGCGGTCCCGAGGACGACACGTTCGGCGCGCGGGGCTCGGTCTACAAGGTCAGCCCGTGGACGGGCCGGACCGTGCGCGTCGCGACCGGGTTCCTGGGCGCGACCGACCTCGCGGTGACCCCGACCGGGGACGTGTACGTCGCGGAGCTGTTCGGCGACCGCGTCTCGGTCGTCCGCCGCGGCACGAGCACCCCGGTCCGGGTCATGGACGTGCCGATGCCGGGCGCGGTCGAGTGGACGCCCGGGGCGCTGTACGTCGCCGCGGGCGTGTTCGCCGACGGCCAGGTGCTGCGCGTGCCGCTGCGGTAGCGGCTACTTCGCGTCGGCGTACGACTCCACGGTCGCGACCGTGACCGGGAAGTCCACACCGAACGCGCCGAACAGCAGCCGGCCCGCCTCCGCGGCGGACTCGCGCAGGACGGCGGCGACGTCGTCCGCGAGCGCCGCGGGGGCGTGCACCACGACCTCGTCGTGCAGGAAGTACACCAGGTGCGGCGTGCGCCCGAAGGGGGCGGGCGCCGCACCGGCGGCGTCGGCCGGGGCGAGGGCGTGCAGGCGCCCGCGGAGCGTCGCGAGCCAGCACAGGGCCCACTCGGCGGCGGTGCCCTGGACGACGAAGTTGCGGGTGAAGCGTCCCCAGGCGCGGGTCGTGGTGCGCGCGCGGGACTCGTCGGCGGCGGTCGCGGACTCGTCGAACGCGCCGGACTGCGACGCCTGCCACTCGTCGCCGGGGCGGGGCGAGGTGCGCCCGAGCCGGGTCGTGACGACGTCGCCGGCCTCGCCCGTGCGGGCCGCGGCGTCGACGAGCGCGACCGCATCGGGGTAGGCGGCCGCGAGCCGGGGGCGCAGGACGGCGCTCTGGCCGGTCGTGCCGCCGTACATCGCGCCGAGCACCCCGATCTTGGCCTCGTCGCGCGTCGCGACGGCGCCCGCGTCGACCATGCCCTGGTAGAGGTCGCCGCCGCGGCCCGCGCGCGCCATGCGCTCGTCGTGCGCGAGGCCCGCGAGCACGCGGGGTTCGAGCTGTGCGGCATCGGCGACCACGAGCACCCAGCCGGGGTCGGCGACGACCGCACGCCGCACGCCGTGCGGGAGCTGGAGCGCTCCCCCGCCGCTGGTCGCCCAGCGGCCCGTGACGACCCCGCCGACGACGTAGTCGGGCCGGAACCGCCCGTCGTGCACCCAGGCGTCGAGCCACGACCACCCGTTCGCGGTGTACAGCCGGTAGAGCTTCTTGTACTCGAGCAGCGGCGCGACGACGGGGTGGTCGACGCTCTCGAGCTCCCACTGGCGGGTCGAGGTCACGGGCACGCCCGCGTAGCCGAGCGCGCGCAGCAGGTGCGGCGCGGAGTCGGGGTTGAGGTCGGGGGCGTCGAGCGCGTCGCGGATCCGCACCGCGAGCGCCTCGAGACGGGCCGGACGCACGCCGAGGCGCGGCCGCGGGCCGAGCGCGTCGGTCAGGATCGCGTCGTGCACGGCGGCGTCCCACGGCAGGCCCGCGTGGCGGATCTCGGCGGCCACGAGCGCCCCGGCGGACTCGGCGGCCACGAGCAGCCGCAGGCGGGCGCTCGCGCCGGGCTCGCCGGACGCCGTGGCGAGCACGTCGAGCTGGGCGCGCAGCTCGGCGACGGGGTCGAGCTCGGCCGGGACGTCGCGCGGGACGTCGATGTCGAACAGCGCGTCCGGGGCGGGGGTCGCCGGGACGGCGTCGGGCAGCAGGGGCTCGAGCGCGTCCCACGGCCCGGGCTCCTGCGCCGCCCACGCGCTGCGGGCCGTCCAGGCGCTCGCCCGCAGGATGCGTCGCGCCAGGCGCAGGTCGTGGCAGCGCTCGACGCGTACGCCCGCCGCGAGTAGGCGTGGGTACCAGCGGGTCGTGTCGTGCCACACCCAGCGCGGTCGATCGGCCTCCAGGTCGCGGACGACGGCCGCGAGCCTCGCGTCCTGGTCGCCGGGACCCCCGCCGGGGGCCACGAGCACGTCCGGACCTGCCGCGGTGCCGTCGTCCGACAGCAGGACGACGCGCAGCGTGCCCGGGGGCGGGGTCTGCGGGTCGGTGGCCGGGTTGGCAGCGGCGGGGGTGACAGGGGTGAAGGAAGGAACGGCGGGGGTGACAGCGGCGAGGACGGCGAGCACGCCCCAGTCTCCCCCGCCCCACTGACACGGGGCCGGCGCGCCCCGGAGGGCGCGACGCTCAGTGCTGCGTGTACGAGGACAGGAAGTTCCCCAGCCTCTCGATCGCGGTCGTGAGGTCCGACGCCCACGGCAGGGTCACGATGCGCAGGTGGTCCGGGTCGGGCCAGTTGAACCCCGTGCCCTGCGTGAGCAGGATCTTCTCCTGCAGCAGCAGGTCGAGGACGAGCTGCTCGTCGTCCTTGATCGGGTACACCTCGGGGTCCAGCTTCGGGAAGATGTACAGCGCGGCCTTGGGGGTCACGGCCGAGACGCCCGGGATCTTCGCGAGCGCGTCGACCGCGGCGTCGCGCTGCGCGAGCAGCCGGCCGCCGGGCAGGATCAGCTCGTTGATCGACTGGTAGCCGCCGAGCGCGACCTGGATCGCGCTCTGCGCGGGCACGTTGGGGCACAACCGCATCGACGCGAGCAGGTTGAGGCCCTCGACGTAGCTCTGCGCGTGCGCGGTCGGGCCGGTCATGACCATCCAGCCGGCCCGGTACCCGCAGACCCGGTACGCCTTCGACAGGCCCGAGAACGTGAGCGTCAGGACGTCGGCGGCGACCGCCGCCGTCGAGGTGTGCTGCGCGCCGTCGTACAGGATGCGGTCGTAGATCTCGTCCGACATCAGGATCAGGCCGTGCTCGCGCGCGAGCGCCGCGATCTTGCGCAGGTGCTCGGGCGAGTACACCGCGCCCGTCGGGTTGTTCGGGTTGATCACGACGATCGCCTTGGTGCGGTCCGTGATCTTCGAGGCGATGTCCTCGATGTCAGGGTTCCAGCCGTCCGACTCGTCGCACATGTAGTGCACCGGCTCGCCGCCCGCGAGCTTCGTGACCGCCGTCCACAGCGGGTAGTCGGGCGTCGGGACGAGCACCTCGTCGCCGTTGTTCAGCAACGCCTGGAGCGAGAGCTGGATGAGCTCGGAGACCCCGTTGCCGAGCCACACGCGGTCGACGTCGAGGTCCGGGAACCCCGGGCGGTCCTCGTACGCGCTGACGACGGCGCGGCGCGCCGACAGGATGCCCTTGGAGTCCGAGTAGCCCTGCGACGTGGGCAGCGCCGCGATCATGTCCTGCAGGATCGTGTCGGGCGCGTCGAAGCCGAACGGCTGCGGGTTGCCGATGTTGAGCTTGAGGATCTTGTGGCCGTCGCGCTCGAGCTGGGCTGCGCGCGCCGCGACGGGGCCGCGGATGTCGTAGAGGACGCCGCGGAGCTTTGCTGACTGTTCGACGGGTTGGATCATCGACGTATCGTCGCACGGACCCGAGGTGCGCCGCGGCGCACGCGAACGGCGGTGTCGCCCCGCGCGAGCGACTGACATCCTTGGTCGTGCACCTCACCGTGCGACGCACGCCCGCCCCGGTCGTCGACCCCGCCCGCACAAGGAGTCCGTCATGCCGCTCGTCACCGTCCAAGGCCACGCCGTGCGCCACGTCCCTGCGGAACGAGGCACCGTCCACGTCCGGATCAAGGCCACGGCGGACGACACCCGCAGCCCGCGGGAGCGCGCGGACAGCGCCTTCGGTGCCGTCGCGTCGCTCGCCGCGTCCGCGGTCGCCGACGGTGCGGCGACCTGGTGGGGTGCCGACGGCGTCGTCACCTGGTCGGCCACGCAGTGGCACAAGCCCAGCGCGCACGTCGACGGGGTCTACCTCGACCGTCACCACGCAGCCGCGTCGATCGACGTGAAGTTCTCGGACGTCCCGCGCCTGCACGCGTTCGTCCTCGACGTGCACCAGGTGCCCGACGCGCGCGTCCATCGGGTCGAGTGGACCCTCACGGAGGCCACACGTCGCGACGCGCTCCGGGCGACGCGCACAGGTGCGGCGCTCGACGCACGATCCCGGGCCGAGGCGTACGCCGGAGCCCTCGGGCTCTCGGAGGTCGCGATCGTCCACCTGTACGACGAGGGCCTGCGTCCAGGACTCGCGCGCGGTGCCGCCGAGACAGGCGTCGGCGCCCGCAACGGCGTCGGCTCAGGAGGTGACACGGGTGACCTCGCGCTCCACCCCGACCAGATCAGCGTCACCACCGTGGTCACGGCCGACTTCGAGGTGCGGTGACGAGGTTCCGGTCTCCGCGCCCCGGGGCGGCCGACGACTCCCGGAGGCGGTGATGGTGGGCCCGGAGGGACTCGAACCCCCGACATCCACGGTGTAAGCGTGGCGCTCTAACCAGCTGAGCTACAGGCCCTGGCAGCGCGCCATGCTACCGGGTCGCGCGCGGGTGCGGACGCGCCGTCCGCGACGCGTCACAGCGTCGCGAGCGCCTCGCGGTACCCGTCGAGGTCGCGGGCCACCCCGGGTTCGGTGACGACGGACCAGCGCACCACGCCGTCCGACAGCAGGAAGCTGCCGCGGCCGGCACGCCCGCGCGTGGCGTCGAACACGCCGAAGGAGCGCGCGGCGTCGCCGTGCGGCCAGAAGTCCGAGAGCAGCTCGAAGTCGAAGCCCTGCTGCTCCGCCCACGCGCGCAGCGAGAAGACGGGGTCGCACGAGACCCCGAGCAGCGTCACGCCCGCGGCCTCGAAGTCCTCGAGGTTGTCCCGCAGCTCGCACAGCTCGCCCGTGCAGATGCCCGAGAAGGCGAACGGGAAGAAGACGACCATCACGGGTCCCTCGACGTCCGCGAGGCGCACGGGGGTGCCGTGCGTGTCGGGGAGCGTGAGGTCCGGGGCGGGGTCGCCGACGGTCAGGGGTTCGTCGGGGGCGTCAGCGCCCACGCCGCGTCCCGAGCTTGGTCGCGTTCCACTCCGGGGCGATCGAGAACGTGCTCATGGCGTGCAGGCCGGCCGTCGTCGAGGCCTCCTGGACCTCGCCGTGCGGCACGTGGCCGCCGCGGCCGGGCTTGAGCGTGAGGATCCAGATGGCGCCGCCGTCGTCGAGCACGGTCTGCACGTCGACGAGCATGTCGGTGAGGTCGCCGTCCTCCTCGCGCCACCACACGATCACACCGTCGGTGACGTCGCCGTAGTCCTCGTCGACGAGCTCCCCGCCGACGACCTCCTCGATCGCGGCGCGCAGGGCGTCGTCGACGTCGTCGGCCCAGCCGAACTCCTGGATGACCTGCCCCGTCGTGAACCCGAGCCTGCTCGCGTCGCGCGGGTCACCGTCCGTTGCCACAGTGTGCCTCGTCCTCTCCTCGTCCTGGGAGCCCGCGAGACCGCGGTTCCCTTGAGTCGCAAAGGTAGCCCACGGCCCCGTCCGCTGCCTCACCTGACCGGTGTGTCACACAGATCACGCCCTCTTGACCAAGGTTTGGTGTGACTTCCACGTCCGATCGGAACAGAATGGGGAAACCACTGTCGTCATGGTCGACGCGCGGGATCGCCCCGGTGCCCGGTCGTGCACGGTGGTATCCGAGGCGAGCACCGTGGGACACACCGCGTCCTGCACCGTTCCGAACGAGACAAGAGGGTTACTGGTGGCTTCATTCGACGAGACCGGACCGCTGATCAACGGTCTGCTCAGCCAGGTTCCGGACATCGACCCGTCCGAGACGAGCGAGTGGGTCGAGTCGCTCGACGGCCTGATCGACGACCGTGGCGGGCCCCGCGCGCGCTACGTCCTCCTCAACCTGCTCAAGCGTGCCCGGGAGCGCAACGTCGCGATCCCGACGTCCGTCAACACCCCGTACGTCAACACCATCGGCGTGCACGAGGAGCCGTACTTCCCCGGCGACGAGGTGCTCGAGCGCCGCTACCGCAGCTGGAACCGCTGGAACGCCGCCGTCATGGTGACGCGTGCGCAGCGCCCCGGGATCGGGGTCGGCGGGCACATCTCGTCGTACGCGTCGGTCGCGACGCTCTACGAGGTGGGCCTCAACCACTTCTTCCGCGGCAAGGACCACCCGGGTGGCGGCGACCAGGTCTACTTCCAGGGCCACGCCTCCCCCGGCGTGTACTCGCGCGCGTTCCTCGAGGGCCGGCTCAGCGCCGAGCAGCTCGACGGGTTCCGCCAGGAGAAGTCGCACGCCGGCGGCGGCCTGCCGTCGTACCCGCACCCGCGGCTCATGCAGGACTTCTGGGAGTTCCCGACGGTCTCGATGGGCCTGGGCCCCGCGTCCGCGATCTACCAGGCGTGGACCAACAAGTACCTGCACAACCGCGGGATCAAGGACACGAGCCAGCAGAACGTGTGGGCGTTCCTCGGCGACGGCGAGATGGACGAGCCCGAGTCGCGCGGCATGCTCCAGCTCGCGGCGCAGCAGGGCCTGGACAACCTGAACTTCGTCGTCAACTGCAACCTGCAGCGCCTCGACGGCCCCGTGCGCGGCAACGGCAAGATCATCCAGGAGCTCGAGGCGTTCTTCCGCGGCGCGGGCTGGAACGTCATCAAGGTCATCTGGGGCCGCGAGTGGGACACCCTGCTCAACGCCGACAAGGACCGCGCGCTCGTCAACCTGATGAACACGACCCCGGACGGCGACTACCAGACGTACCGGGCCGAGAACGGCGCGTTCATCCGCGAGCACTTCTTCGGTCGCGACCCGCGCACCAAGCAACTCGTCGAGAACATGACCGACGACGACATCTGGAACCTCAAGCGCGGCGGCCACGACTACCGCAAGCTCTACGCGGCGTACGCGGCGGCGACGGCCCACACGGGCCAGCCGACCGTGATCCTGGCGCACACGGTCAAGGGCTACGGCCTCGGGTCGACGTTCGCGGGCCGCAACTCGACGCACCAGATGAAGAAGGTCGGGCTCGAGGACCTCAAGAAGCTCCGCGACTCGCTGCGCATCCCGATCACGGACGCCGAGCTCGAGGCCAACCCGTACGAGCCGCCGTACTACCACCCGGGCATGGACGCGCCCGAGATCAGGTACATGCTCGACCGCCGTCGTCAGCTCGGCGGGTTCGTGCCCGAGCGTCGCTCCGCGCCGAACCAGGTCGCGCTGCCGCCCGCCTCGACGTACGACGTGCTCAAGAAGGGCTCGGGCAAGCAGGAGATCGCCACGACGATGGCGTTCGTCCGGCTGCTCAAGGACCTGATCCGCGACAAGGAGTTCGGCAAGCGCGTCGTGCCGATCATCCCGGACGAGGCCCGCACGTTCGGCCTGGACTCGATCTTCCCGAGCGCGAAGATCTTCAACACCCAGGGCCAGAACTACCTCGCCGTGGACCGTGAGCTCATGCTGAGCTACAAGGAGTCCGAGGCCGGGCAGATCCTGCACACCGGGATCAACGAGGCCGGCTCCGCGGCGGCGTTCCAGGCCGTCGGCACGTCCTACGCCACGCACGGCGAGGTCATGGTGCCGTTCTACATCTTCTACTCGATGTTCGGCTTCCAGCGCACGGGCGACCAGTTCTGGGCCGCGGGCGACCAGCTCACGCGCGGGTTCATCATGGGCGCGACCGCGGGCCGCACGACGCTCACGGGCGAGGGCCTGCAGCACGCCGACGGCCACTCGCCGCTCATCGCCGGCACCAACACCGCGATCGTCCAGTACGACCCGGCCTACGGCTACGAGATCCGGCACATCGTGCGCGACGGCATCGAGCGCATGTACGGCGAGGGCACGGACGGCCGCGACGCGCAGGGCCGCGAGCAGGACGTCATGTACTACCTCACGGTGTACAACGAGCCCATGGTCCAGCCGGCCGAGCCGGAGGACGTCGACGTCGAGGGCATCCTGCGCGGCATCCACCGCGTCTCGGTGTCGGACGTCGAGGGTCCCAAGGCCCAGATCCTGGCCTCGGGCGTGGGTGTCCCGTGGGCGCTCGAGGCGCAGGAGCTCCTCGCGCAGGACTGGGGCGTCTCGGCCGACGTGTGGTCGGTCACGAGCTGGAACGAGCTGCGCCGCGACGGCCTCGCCGCCGAGCGCCAGGCGTTCCTGCACCCCGAGGCCGAGCCGCGCGTGCCGTACCTGACGGCCAAGCTGCAGGGCGCCGAGGGTCCGTTCGTCGCGACGAGCGACTACGACCACCTCGTGCCCGACCAGGTGCGCCAGTGGGTCCCGGGCGACTACGCGGTGCTCGGCGCCGACGGTTTCGGGTTCTCGGACACGCGTGCGGCGGCCCGTCGGTTCTTCAACATCGACGGCCCCTCGACCGCGGTGCGCGTGCTCCAGCAGCTCGTCAAGCAGGGCAAGGTCGACGCGGCCGTCCCGGCGCAGGCGATCGAGAAGTACCGTCTGCACGACGTCAACGCCGGCACGTCGGGCAACGCGGGCGGCGACAGCTGACCCGCGCCTGACGCCGGACGCACGACGGCCCCGCACCCACCAGGGTGCGGGGCCGTCGTCGTCCCGGCTGAAGCTCAGGTGGTGAAGAGCTCAGGCGGTGCAGGGCTCAGGCGGTACCGGGCTCAGGCGGTACCGGGCCTCAGGCGTGCGGTCCGGTCTGCGCGCCGGCCCGCGCGATCGCCTGCTCGAGCTCGGCGCGGATCGGCGCGACCTCGCCCTGGTCGGGGTACAGGTCCAGCGAGCCGAGGTGGTGCTTGGCGTCGAACGGCCGGTCGGCCTCGAGCGCGGCGAGCACGATCTGCCGGCCTGCCTCGGGCACGTGCTCGCGCGCGCGCCAGTGCCCGACCCCGAGCCCGAGCGCCTCGACGGGCTGCCCCGCGTCGCGCAGCACGGCGATCGCGGCGACGAGCGCGCGGCCGGTCGGCTCCCGCTCGGCGGCGGTGGTCAGACGGCGAAGCGCGCCCTCGGGGTCGTCGTGCAGCGAGAGCCGGCCGAGCTCGACGAGCGGGTACCACCCGCGCGGGTTGCCGGCGAGCTCCTCCGCGAGCGACCAGACGGCGAGCTCGGCGGCCCGCTCCTTCTCCTGCTCGTCGACGGGCGCGGCGAGCGGGTCGTCGGACGAGTGGCTCTCGGCCGCGCGCCGGCGCACGATCTCGGCGAGCGCCCCGAAGGCCTCGGCGTTGTTCGGGTCGTCCACGAGCATGGCCCGCAGGGAGTCCTCGTGCACGGTGTCCCCTCTCCGCTCGCCCGTCGTCGGACGGCGGGATCCCACCGTCGACGCCGTCGAGGTGCGTCGTATGAGCTGTCTCAACCGGGGCATCAGGGCCATGCCTGCCACCCTATCCGGGGTGTCCAGGATGGGGTCGGCACCCCGCGCCCGCACGTCGGGGACGCACTGCGCTGCCCGTCGTCCGCCACCGCGGAGTTGTGGACTCCCCACAACCGCGCCCCGGTATGCTCACGCTGTGACGACCACGGGCATCGGCGAGAACCTGCAACGCGTGCGCGACGGCAACGGCATGCTGACGGCGGCCGCGCTGCGCCGCCTCGACGAGGACCTCGCCTGGTACCGGGCGCTGCCCGCGGAGGACCGCTCCTGGATCGGGCTGGTCGCGCAGTCCGGCATCTCGGCGTTCACGTCCTGGTACGCCGACCCGGCGCGCCCGCCGCACGGGGTCAACGAGATCTTCGCGACCGCGCCGTCCGAGCTCACGCGCTCGATCTCGCTGCAGCACACGCTCCAGCTCGTGCGGATCGTGGTCGAGGTCGTCGAGGAGTACAGCGACCGCCTCGCGGCGCCCGGCAACGAGCGCGACCTGCGCGAGGCCGTGCTGCGGTACTCGCGCGAGGTCGCGTTCTCGGCCGCCGAGGTCTACGCGCGCGCCGCCGAGGTGCGTGGCGCGTGGGACGCCCGGCTCGAGGCGCTCGTGGTCGACGCGCTGATCCGCGGCGACGGCGACCACTCGCTGCGCTCGCGCGTCTCGGCGCTCGGCTGGGGCGGGCGCGGGCACACCCTGGTCATGGTCGGCACCACGGAGACGCCGCTCGACGAGCTGCGCACGGCCGAGCTGCGCCGCGCGACGCGCCGCGCGGCGGGCGACGCGCTCGTGGGCATCCACGGCGACCGCGTCGTGCTCGTGCTGGGCGGCGAGGGCGACCTGCAGGCCGCCGCGGCGAGCCTGCTGCCCCGGTTCGGGCCCGGCCCGGTCGTGATCGGCCCGACGGTCGCGGGCCTCGACGAGGCCGCCCGCTCGGCGCAGGCCGCGCTCGCGGGGCTCGCCGCCGCCCCCGCCTGGCCGCAGGCGCCGCGCCCCGTGCTCGCCGACGACCTCCTGCCCGAGCGCGTGCTCACGGGCGACACGACCGCGCGCCGCACGCTCGTCGCGCAGGCCTACCGCCCGCTCGAGGAGTCGACCGGCTCGATCCTCGAGACGCTCTCGGCGTACCTCGGCACGGGGCGCTCGCTCGAGGCGGCCGCACGCACCCTCTACGTGCACCCGAACACGGTGCGCTACCGCCTGCGCAAGGTCTCGGAGATCACCGGGTGGGACCCGCTCGACGCGCGCGAGTCGTTCGTGCTGCAGGTCGCGCTCGCGCTCGGCCAGCTCGCGCACACGCGCTGACGTCGCCGGGCCGCTTGTAGGGTCCGGACAAACGCCCTGCGCAACCTTGGTGGGCGTCGTGACGTCTCAGGATCGGCGCGACGGGGCAGAGTGGACACGTGCTCGCCGTCGTCTGCCCTGGACAGGGCTCCCAGTCCCCCGCCATGTTCGCCCCCTGGCTCGAGCTGCCGGGCGTCCCGGACCAGCTCGCCCGGCTGTCGCAGGCCGCGGAGATCGACCTCGTGGCCCACGGCACGACGTCGGACGCCGACACGATCCGTGACACCGCGGTCGCGCAGCCGCTGCTCGTCGCGGCGTCGCTCGTCGCCGCCGCGCAGCTGTTCGGCGACCGCCCCGCCGCCGACGTGGTCGACGTGACCGCGGGCCACTCGGTCGGCGAGCTCGCCGCCGCCTCGGTCGCGGGCGTGTTCGACGACGCGGGCGCGGTCGCGCTCGTCTCGCACCGGGCCCGCGCGATGGCGCAGGCCGCCGCGGCCGCCGAGTCCGGCATGGCGGCCGTCGTCGGGGGCGACCCCGCCGAGGTGCTCGCCGCGATCGAGGCCGCCGGCCTGTGGCCCGCCAACGTCAACGGCGGCGGCCAGGTCGTCGCCGCCGGCGCGCACGACGGCCTCGCACGTCTCGCCGAGGACCCGCCCGCCCGCGCCCGCGTGATCCCGCTGCAGGTCGCCGGCGCGTTCCACACGCCGTTCATGGACTCCGCGCGCGACGCGTTCACCCCCGTCGCGACCGGCTGGGCCGCGACCGACCCGAGCGTGACCCTGCTGTCGAACGCGGACGGCGCGTCGTACGCCACGATCGCGGGCGACGCCTCGCCCCACGGGCGCGGTGCCGACGTCCTCGCGCGCCTCGCCGCGCAGGTCGTCGCGCCCGTGCGCTGGGACCTGTGCCAGGAGACGCTGCTCGAGCTCGGTGTCACCGGCCTCGTCGAGCTCGCCCCCGGCGGCGTGCTGACCGGGCTCGCGCGCCGCACGCTCAAGGGCGTCGAGACCGTCGCGATCAAGACCCCGGACGACCTCGAGGCCGCGCGCGACCTCGTCGCCCGGCACTCCGGCGTCCGACCGGAGGCCGACGCGTGACCCGCGCGACCATCACCCAGGCCCAGCCCACCCGGTACTCGCGGATCCTCGCGGTCGGCGGGGTGCGCGGCGAGCAGGTCGTGACCAACGACGACGTCGCCGGGCCGATCGACTCGTCCGACGAGTGGATCCGCCAGCGCACCGGCATCGTCACGCGCCGCCGCGCGGGCGACGACGTCGACGTGCTCGACCTCGCCGAGGGCGCCGCGCGCATCGTGCTCGAGCGTGCCGGTCTGACCGGTGCGGACGTCGACACCGTGATCGTCGCGACCTCGACGCACCAGCACCAGACGCCGTCCGCCGCCGCGATCGTCGCCGACCGGGTCGGGGCCAACCCCGCCGCCGCGTACGACGTGTCGGCCGCGTGCGCCGGGTACACGTACGCGATCGCCCAGGCCGACGCGCTCGTGCGCTCGGGCGCCGCGCAGCACGTGCTCGTGATCGGCGCCGAGAAGATGAGCGGGTTCGTCGACCCGACCGACCGCACCATCTCGTTCCTGCTGGGCGACGGCGCGGGCGCGGCCCTCGTCGGCCCGTCCGACACCCCGGGCATCGGCCCGACCGTGTGGGGCTCCGACGGCTCCAAGCACACCGCGATCCGCCAGACCCACGCCTGGGACGCCATCAAGGACGACCCGAGCCTCGGCTACCCCACGCTGCGGCAGGACGGCCCCACGGTCTTCAAGTGGGCCAGCTTCCAGATGGCGCCCGTCGCCGCCAAGGCGCTCGCCGAGGCCGGCGTGAGCGCCGACCAGATCCAGGCGTTCGTCCCGCACCAGGCCAACATGCGGATCATCGACCAGATGATCAAGCAGCTCGGGCTGCCCGAGACCGTCGCGATCGGCCGTGACATCGCCGACACCGGCAACACCTCGGCCGCCTCGATCCCGCTCGCGATGGACCGCCTCGTCGCCGAGGGCCAGGTCGCCAGCGGCGACCTCGCGCTGCAGATCGGCTTCGGGGCGGGCCTCGTGTTCGCAGCGCAGGTCGTGGTGATCCCCTAGCCGCACGACCCGGGCGGCGCGTCCCGACGTTCCGCTCCCCCGCACGACCCCGTACTGTTCCATCCGACCGACCGAAACGCACCGGACCCCCCGGCGCACACCCCGAAGGAGAACCCCATGGCTGCCACCGAGCAGGAAGTCCTCGCCGGCCTCGCCGAGATCGTGTCCGAGGAGACCGGTCTGCCGACCGACGCCGTCCTCCTCGAGAAGTCCTTCACCGACGACCTCGACATCGACTCGCTGTCGATGATGACGATCGTCACGCACTGCGAGGACAAGTTCGACGTCCGCATCCCCGACGAGGACGTCAAGAACCTCACCACGGTCGGCGACGCCGTCAGCTACATCACCAAGGCCCAGGCCTGACCCAGCCGGGCTCGCCCGCACGGTCGGGGCCCGCGTTCGCCCGCGGGCCCCGGCCGACCCCCCACACCTTCCGCACGACCCCTCAGGAGCCGTCATGAGCACCGTCCGCGACGTCGTCGTCACCGGCCTCGGAGCCACCACCCCGCTCGGCGGGGACGTGGACTCGACCTGGGCCGCCGCGCTCGCCGGCGAGTCCGGCGCCCGCACGCTCGAGAACGACTGGGCCGAGAAGTACGGCATCCCCGTGACGTTCGCGGCGCAGATCAAGGTCGCTCCCGACCAGGTGCTCCCCCGGCCCGAGATCAAGCGCATGGACCCCTCCGCGCAGTACGCGATCATCGCGACGCGCGAGGCCTGGGCCGACGCGGGCAGCCCCGAGGTCGACCCCGAGCGCCTCGGCGCGGTCGTGTCGTCCGGCATCGGCGGCATCTGGACCACGCTCGACGCCTGGGACACCCTCCAGGAGCGCGGCGCGCGCCGCGTGCTGCCCATGACCGTCCCCATGCTCATGCCGAACTCGCCGACCGCCTACGTCGAGCTCGAGATCGGCGCGCAGGCCGGCGCCCACGCGCTCGTCTCCGCGTGCGCCTCGGGCGCCGAGGCCATCGGCTACGGCATCGAGATGATCCGCTCGGGCCGTGCCGACGTCGTCGTCGCCGGCGGCACCGAGGCCGCGCTGCACCCCATGCCGCTGGCCGCGTTCGCCGCCTCGCGCACGCTCTCGCTGCGCAACGACGACCCGCAGGGCGCCTCGCGCCCCTACGACTCCGACCGTGACGGGTTCGTGCTCGGCGAGGGCTCGGGCATCGTCGTGCTCGAGAGCGCCGAGCACGCCGCCGCCCGCGGCGCGCGCGTGTACGCCCGCCTGGCGGGCGTGGGCCTGAGCTCCGACGCCTACCACATCACCTCCCCGGACCCCGACGGCCGCGGGCAGATCGCCGCGATGCGCCGGGCCGTCGAGAACGCCGGGATCGGCTACCAGGACGTCGTGCACCTCAACGCGCACGCGACCTCGACCAAGGTCGGCGACCTCACCGAGACGCGCTCGGTGCGCACCCTGCTCGGGAGCGACGCCGACCACGTCGCGCTCTCCGCGACCAAGTCCATGACCGGCCACCTGCTCGGCGGCGCCGGCGCCCTCGAGACCATCTTCACGATCAAGGCGCTCGCGGACCGCAAGGCCCCGCCGACGATCAACGTCGCGAACCCCGACCCGGAGCTCGACCTCGACCTCGTGCGCGACGTGCCCCGCGACCTGCCCGCGGGCGACGTCGCGGCGATCAACAACTCGTTCGGGTTCGGCGGCCACAACGTCGCGCTCGTGGCGACGTCCGTCTGACCCTACCGGCGCACGGCCCGCCGGCCGTGCGCCGGTACGACGAAGCCCGGCGACCGATCACGGTCGCCGGGCTTCGTCGTACCCAGGGAGGTCGCGGGCGCTCAGCCCACGCGGTGCAGCCAGCGCACCGGGGCACCCGCCCCGGCGTAGCGGAACGGCTCGAGCTCGTCGTCCCACGACTTGCCGAGGGCGAGGTGCAGCGCCTCGCGCATGGCCCGCGGGTCGTGCGCGTGCTCGAGCGCCGCCCGCACCCTGTCCTCGGGCACGACGACGTTGCCGTGCACGTCGGTCACGGCGTGGAAGATCCCGAGCTCGGGCGTGTGCGACCAGCGGGCGCCGTCGGCGCCGTGGCTGGCCTCCTCGGTCACCTCGTAGCGCAGGTGGTCCCAGCCGCGCAGGGCGGACGCGAGGCGCGCGCCGGTGCCCTGGGCGCCCTGCCACGAGTGCTCGGCACGGAAGTGTCCGGGCGCGGCAGGCTGCTCCGTCCAGTCGAGCGTGACTCGTGCGCCCAGCACGTTGCCGGCCGCCCACTCCATGTGGGGGCACAGCGCGCGGGGCGCAGAGTGCACGAAAAGTACACCGCGGGTGATCGCAGCAGACATGGTCGTCCTCCCTAGGGTCGAGGTCCGTCTTCCCCAACGTCCTCAGGTCCTGCGGGAGAGCGCCACCGGCCGCTGACCGTACGGTGTGCTCCTGACATGCTGACACGAGCCACCGACATCCCGCACGGCGAACCGTCAGGTCGGACGTCGCGCGGCCGCCTGCGGCAGCTCACGGCGGGTCCCGGCGATGCGGTGGAGGGCGGCTCGGCCCGGTGGGTCAGAGCTGCGAGCGCAGCTCGCGCATGGCCTTTTTGCGCACCGACTTCTCGAGCCGGTCGAGGTAGAGCATGCCGTCGAGGTGGTCGGTCTCGTGCTGCAGGCAGCGCGCCATGAGCTCGGTGCCCTCGACCACGACCTTCCTGCCGTCCAGGTCGGTTCCCTCGACGCGCGCGTACCAGGCGCGGTGCGTGGGGTACCACAGGCCCGGCACGGAGAGGCAGCCCTCCTCGCCGTCCTGGTACTCGTCCTCCGAGAGGTCGACGATGCGCGGATTGAGCACGTACCCGATCTCGTCGTCGATGTTCCAGGAGAACGCGCGCAGGTTCACGCCGATCTGGTTCGCCGCGAGGCCGGCACGGCCGTCGTGGTCGACCGTCTCGAGGAGGTCGTCGACCAGGGAGCGCACGCGGTCGTCGATCACGGTGATCTCTTCGCACGGGGTTCGCAGCACGGGGTCGGGGATCGTCCGGATCTCTCGCATCGCCATGCGCGTATTGTTCCACGACCCGCCGGGCCCCGGGGCGCTGCGTGCACACCCCGGGGACCCGGAGGCGTCACATGCGGGCGAAGCGCGCGCGGGCGAACGAGTAGACGCCGTAGGCGGCGATGCCCACGCCGGTCGCGATGAGCAGGAACTGCCCGAACGGCTGCTCGCCGATCGTGCGCAGCGCGTCGTCGAGACCGCCCGCCTTCTCGGGGTCGGCCGTCACGGCCGCGGCGACGAACAGGCCGCCGAGCACGCCGAGCGCGATGCCCTTGGCGATGTAGCCGACCTGCCCGAGTCGCACGACGGCGGTGCCGACGTGGCGACCGCCCGTGCCCCGCAGGTCCTCGAGGAACTTCTTGCGCCAGCCCTTGACGACGTGGAACACGCCCACGCCCACGATCACGAGGCCGACCACGCCGATCGCGACACGGCCCGCGGTGCTGCCCATGAGGTCGGCCGTGAGGCTCTCCTGCTTCGAGCCACCGCCGCTCGTGCTGCCGCCCGAGGCGTACCGGAACGCGGTCCACGCGAGGAACCCGTACAGCACGGCCTTCGAGATCGCCTTGACCCGGTCCATGGTGCGGTCCTTGGGGTCGGCGGAGCGGCCGCCCGCGATCGCCTCGGTGACCTGCCACACCGCGAGCGCGACGAAGCCGACCACGGCGGCCCACAGCGCCGCGACGCCGCCCGGCGTGCTCGCGATCTCCTGGAACGCCCCGCTCTGGTCCGCGTTCTTGCCGCTCGATCCCATCGCCACCTTGATCGCGATCCACCCGACGAGCAGGTGGACGAGGCCCGAGGCGA
Organism: Sediminihabitans luteus; assembly: GCF_002797595.1. Lineage (GTDB taxonomy): Bacteria > Actinomycetota > Actinomycetes > Actinomycetales > Cellulomonadaceae > Paraoerskovia > Paraoerskovia lutea. Next base: position 269,603 of record NZ_PGFE01000002.1, on the reverse strand, counting down.
CGTAGCCCACCCGGGCGAGCGTCGTCAGGGCCTTGCTGTCGTTCGCGCTGCGTGCCGCGCTGCTGGGGGTCGTGCTGGAGCCGGTGGGCACCCTGACATCACTCCTTCGTCCGGTCGGCGTCTCCGACCTGATCCGGAAGTGTGGCAGGGGCGTGCGGGACTGGCATCCTGTGCGGGTGACGTCACACCCCGGGCCGTTCCACGGCCTCCTCGCCTACCCGGTCACGCCCCTGGCCGCGGACGGCGCCCCCGACCTTCGCGCCCTGGCCGACCTCGTCGCGGGCGCGCTGGACGCCGGGGCGGACGCCGTGACCGTGCTCGCGTCATCGGGCGCGGGGACGTCGTTCGACCGGTCCGAGCGGGACCTGGTCGTGCGCGCCGCGGTCGCGGCCGCCGCGTCGGCCCCCGTGCACGTCGCGGTGAGCGCGCCGACGACGCGCGACGTCGTGCGGTTCGGCCGCGACGCGGTCGACGCCGGCGCGGCGGGCCTCCTGATCGCGCCCTTCGCGTACGGGCCGCTGGTGGACGACGAGGTCGAGGCGCACGTGCGGGCGCTGTGCGACGCCACGGCCGCGCCCGTGTGCTTCTACAACAAGCCGCTGCAGACCGGCTACGACCTGACGCCCGAGTTCTTCGCCCGTCTGGTGCGCGAGACCACGGTGCACGCGGTCAAGGACCCGGCGACGCTCCCAGCCCGGCCCCGGGGCAGGGCCGCGGCACTGCGGGCCGCGCTGGCGTCGTCCGACGTCACGGCGTCCGTGGGTCTGAGCATGGACGTCGCCCTGCTCGACGACGCCGAGGCGGCCGATGCGTGGCACACGGGGCTGGCCGCGCTCGCCCCCGTCGAGTACGTCGCGGTCCGGCGGGACCGGGTCGACGGGACCGAGCACGCCGTGGAGGCGCGCCGATGGCTCCTGGCGGTCGCGACCGCGCTCACCGCGATGCGGCCGCTCGGCGGCCTGCACGCCCTCGCGGAGCTGCTGGGCACGCCCGCGGGCGCCCCCCGCGGGCCCGCGCTCGCCGCGACCCGTGCACAGGTCGACGTGCTGCGCGACCTCGTCGCGCAGCGCCCGACCTGAGGCCCAGGCACCCGCTCGGCCGCGGGAGGGGCCCTCAGGACGCCTCGGTGGGCAGGTCCGTCGGGCGCGCGCTCGCGCGCAGCGTGTCCATCACCGCGTGCTCGACGAGCACGGGGACGAAGTCGCGGACGGTCGCGTCCCCGTGGCGGCCCAGCTCGGCCCGCACCTGCTCCCGTACGTCCTGCGGCGACACGTCGGGGAACCGCGCGTGCACCCGCGCGACGACGTCCTCGATCTCCTGCGACTCGTGCTCGGCGTCCATGCCCCGATGATGCGGCACGACGGGTGACGTCACCACACCCGGCAGGTGAACACTCGCCCCGACCGGGACACGGCCCGACGGCCAGGCCGCACCTGCGCCTCCCCTAGGCTGCTCCCCATGACCCGCACGCGCGCTCTCGTCCTCCTGGCCCTGCCCGTCTGCCTCGCGCTCGGTGGGTGCGCCTCCGAGACGCCCGCGGAGGACGGCGGCGCGACCCCGGCACCTCCGGTCGGCGACGTGTACGACGACGTACGGGCGGCGCTCGACTGCGACGACCGCATCCCGATCGACGAGCCGATCGACGGCGTCCTCGACGGGGAGATCTGCATGCCGGAGGGACTGCGGCCCGTCAACGTCTACCAGCTCACCGACGACTCGGACGCGACGCTCGACGCGGCACAGTCCGTTCTCGCCGAGGGTCTCGACCCCGACGACGCCGCGGCGCGCTCGATCGACCTCCCGGACGGCGTCCTGGTGATCCCGCAGGACACCCTGCAGCTCGACGACGTGCGCGCGCTGCTCGCAGGGATCTCGTAGGGCAGGTGGGGCTTGAACCCACGACCGACGGATTATGAGTCCGCTGCTCTGACCGGCTGAGCTACTGCCCCTCGGGCGCCGAGCATACCTGCGTCACCGCCTGCGCAGCGCCATGCGCCGCGCACGCTCTGCGACCTGCGCCCGCAGCGTCGCGAGGTCGTCGAGGAACTCGTCGGCGTGCTGCACGAGCATCATGAGCCGGCCCTCGTCGCGCTCGACCCACTCGACCTCGCGCTCGAGCGTGTACCGGTTCTCGACGACGAACAGCGAGCGTTCGACCCCCGTGACGTGCATCTGCCACTGGAGCTGGTCCCAGTAGCGGCCGCGTGCCGCCCGTAGCGGGAGCACCGACGTCTTGATCTCCGCGACCGCGTCCGGTCCGATCCCGTCGGGCGTCGCGAGGTGCGCCTCGTCGTGGCCGTGGCACAGGAACGCGTTGGGGGCGATGCCGAACTCCGCCTCGACCCACGCGGCGATCACGGGCTCGCGCTCGCGGCCGTGCGCGTAGCCCCAGAACTCCGGGTCCGACGACCCGAAGACCTTCTTCTCGAGCAGGCCCTGACGCTGCGCGCTCGGGACGCCGTCGCGGCGCACGATCTTCGAGCAGTCCGTCGCCGTGACGCCCGCCCGCCGCGCCTCGAGCCAGGCCGGGCGGTCGTGCGAGCCCAGCGGGGCGCCGTCCGCTCCCGTGCGGAACCGGACGGGGCGTGCCGCGACCCGCGCGGGCCCCACCTCGGTCGCTGTCACCCCGCGAGGATAGCCGCGACGTCCGACGACGGCGGGGACGTCCCGCGCTACGGTGACCGCATGTCGATCTTCCGCCGCGCCGCGCTGCCCGACGACGTCCGCCGCGTGGTGCCTCCGGGCGACCGGGCCCTGGCGGCCGCCGCGCTCGACGGGGGCGGCTGGGTCGTCGCGACGCGCGAGCTCCTGTGCGTCGTCCACGACGCGGCCGACCCCGCGGTGCGCCGCGCGTGGTCGGACGTCGACCGGGCGGGCTTCGACCCCCGCGAGGCCGAGCTCACGGTCGAGTGGGTCGACGGCGCGCCGCCACTGACGCTGCGGCTCGCGTCGCCCGTGAGCTCGCGCGTGCCGCAGGTGCTGCGCGAACGGGTGCAGTCGTCCGTCGTGCTCGCCGAGGTGCTGACGCTCGCGCACGGGCGTCGCGTCAAGGTCGCGGTGCGGCGCGGGCGGGGCGGCACGCTGTTCTCCCAGGTCCAGGCCGACCCGGGCGTCGACCTGGACGACCCCGAGGTCCTGGCACGCGTCGACGCGGCCGAGGCGAGGGTGCGCAGCGCGTCCGGACTACCCCGCTGAACCTGATAGAGTTTCCTCCGGTTCGACGCCCACCGGGAACGGTGCCGTGTCGAGTCGTACGGTCCCGCGTAGCTCAGTTGGCAGAGCATCCGACTGTTAATCGGACGGTCGTTGGTTCGAGTCCAACCGCGGGAGCCGCGACAGCCCCGGAACCCCTGGTTCCGGGGCTGTTCTCGTTCCCGGGCGCCCGCCGCGCCCCTAGGATGGGCGGCGTCCCACCCCTCGCCCAGAACGGAACACCGTGATCGACTTCGACAGCACCGCGTTCGTCCGCCTCTCGGAGTGGAAGCTCGACTCCGCCGAGAAGGCGCTCCAGGACGTCCTGATCGACGGCGAGGTCATCGAGCTCGCGTTCAACAGCCAGCGCGACTCGGTCACGTTCACCGACAAGCGCATCGTCGCGCTCAACGTGCAGGGCATGACCGGCACCAAGAAGGCGTACACCTCGCTCCCCTACGCCAAGGTCCAGGCCTTCGCGGTCGAGACGAACGGCACGACCGACCTCGACGCCGAGCTCGTGCTGTGGTTCAGCCACCTGGGCCGTGTCGCGTTCCAGTTCTCGCGCGGCGTGGACATCCACCAGATCAGCGCGCTCATCGCGACGCACGCGCTCTGACCCGCGCACCGGGCGCCGCGCCGGTCAGAACCCCTCGCCGCCCGCGAGGTCGGTCGAGAACCGGCGCGCGCGCCCTTCGCCCAGCACCGACGGCGGCACCGCGCGCGAGCGCACGGGACGCCCGAGGGTCCGGGCGATCGCGGCGTCGAGGCCGGCACGGTCCGCGGAGCCCCCGGCGTCCATGACGACGTCGAGCGCGATCGCGCCGTCCGCGCCCTGGTGCAGCTGCCACGCCGCCGCACCGTAGGACTGCAGGATCTGGGTCGCGTCCACCGCCGCGACCCAGGTCCCGTCCTCACGGGCGTAGCGCACCGCGGCGCGCCCCTCCAGGTCGTGCAGCTCGACGCGCGTCGACCCGTCGACCACCCGCACGACGCGGCGCGCCCGGTCCCCCGTCCGGTAGCGCAGCAGCGGCAGGTACGGGTTCTCGTCGGTCGTGACGACCACCTCGCCGAGGGTCCCGTCGGGGACCGGCCGCCCCGCGTCGTCGAGCACCTCGACCCACACGTGCCCCGGGACGACGACGAACGGACCGTCGTCGGTCCGGGCGGCGACCGAACCGGTCTCGGTGAGCCCGTACAGGTCGACGACGGGCACGCCCCAGGTCCGCTCGACGCGCGCGCGCGCCGCCGGTGTCAGGTGCGCGGCGCCGCTGACCACGGCCACCGGGTGCAGGTCGAGGTCGAGGTCCGCGAGCGCCAGCAGCGCGAGCGGGGTGCTGCTCAGCACCTGGGGGTCGAGCTCGGACAGGTACGTCGCCCGGTCGTCGGGCGAGTCCCAGCCGCTCGGGTCCAGGTTGACGCGGGCCATGGACGGCGCCGGCTGCCCGAGGGCGCGGCGCAGGCCCGTCATCGCCGACGCGTACGTGTAGGCGTGCCGCTGGTCGAGCAGGTTGACCAGGCCGAGCCGTCCGTCGACCGGCGCCCAGCTCACGCCCGCCCGCTCGACGAGGTGCTGCACGAGACGCAGGTCCTGGACGAGGAACACCGGGTGCAGCGGCAGCGTGATCGCCGCACCCGTGCTGCCCGAGCTCGTCCCCTCGAGCACACGGTCGAGCGGCACGTCGACCGGGACGAACGACGCAAGGTCGGTGCGCAGGTCGTCACGCGTCACCGGCACGAGGTCCTGCAGGGCGACGACGTCACCACGGCGCGCGGCCGGGGTGCGCCGGTACCGCGGGACGACGGCGTGCGCACGGGCCACGAGCGCCGTGACCCAGTCCGGCAGCGCGTGCGCCGGTGACGCCTCCTCGTCACGGAGCCGGGCGTCGTACGCGTCCAGCGTCGGGAGGTCGTCGGCCACGAGGCGGTCCCCGGTCGCGTGGCGCCAGCGCGGCGCGGCGCGGTGGCGGCGCACGTCGTCGAGCGCACCGGCCCCCGCGGCGTCGAGCAACGGCCAGCGCTCGGCGTCGTCGAGGGCGATCGAGGCTCCCGGGACGTACTCCGCGAGGGCGGGGTCGAGCCCGAGGGCCGGGTCGAGCACCGGGTCGGGTGAGGGCACCGCGTCGGGTGAGGGCCCGGAGGACGGGCCGGTCGGGACGTCGTCCACCGCGTCGCTCATGGTTCTCCGGTCAGGTCGTCAGTGGTTGGTGTACCGCGCAGCGGCCTCGCGCGCGCGCTGCTCGGCGAGCCGGGCGGCGAGCTCCTCGGCCCGTCGCAGCTCGACGGCGATCTCGCCCGCGAGCCGCGCCCGCTCGGCGGTGCTCACGGCGAGCCAGCGGTCCGCGGACTCGGCGGCGGTCTCACCCTCACCACGCAGACCGAGCACCACGAGGAACGCGCGCGCCACCTCCTCGCGGCCGTCCGGGTCCTGGACCCAGTCGTGCGGGCGTCGTGCCATCGCCGGCCCGGTCAGCATGGCCTCGACCGCGGTGACCACGGGGTCGTCCCCGAGGCGGCCCGGCAGCGCGGCGCGCACCACGACGCTGTCCCGCACCACGGGGGCGGTGACGAGCCAGGCCGCGACGAGGGCCGCGACCCGGGCGACCGGGGGTGCCTGCGGGCCGCACAGCACGTCGACCTGCGAGATCACCCGAGCGTTCCATCGGGGAGGCTGCCCGTCGGCGAGCTCGACGAGGTCGGCGAGCGCGGCCGGGGCGTGCACGCGCGGGTCGAGCAGGTCGACGGGGGTGGCGGCGAGCCGTCGCACGAGGTCGGGGACCGCGGGCCCTTCGACCGGATGCCGGCCGGATGCGGTGTTCACAGGGATCCTCTCGGTCGCGCGCCCCACAGGCGCCGGGCGAAGCTGGACGAGAAGCGCACGAGGTCGGCGTCGGTGATCACGGGGTAGACGTCGTACCCGGGGAGCATCCAGTCGATCTCCGACAGCACGCTCGCACCCGGGTACACCTGCAGCACGAGGCTCCCCCCGCCGTCCGCGGCCGCGAGCGCCCGGGCCGCGACCGAGGTCGACGCGGGGGCGACGAGGACCGGACGGTTCCAGGGGCCGCCGGTCACGTCGTCCGCCATGGACGTGACGCCGTCGTCCGAGATCACCGCGACGTGGCACGGCCCGCGCCGGGTCGGCGGGGCGCCGGTCACGGCGTCCCCCAGGTGCGTGCGGGCGAGCAGCGGCAGCGGGAACGACGTCGAGCCGCCGAAGTGCGCGACGATCGCGTCGAGCACGCGGTTCGCGTCGCGCGTGAACCCGTCGGTGCCGGCGATCTGGTCGGGGCCGCTCCACGTGGTCGCCTGCACGCGTGCGCCGGCGCGCAGCGCGGAGAGCGCGAGCACGGCACCGGCGAGGGCGATGGGTGCGCGCCGGCGCACGGGGTCGGGCATCGACCCGGAGGAGTCGAGGTACAGGTCGAGGTCGACGGGCTGCCGGGCGGTCTCGTCGCCCGGCTGCTCGTCCCAGGTGCGCCGCACCGTGGTCATGCCCGGCACGACGACGGGCGAACGCGCGACCGAGGCGCCCCAGTCGACGTCGGCGAGCTCGTCGCCCACGTCCCAGGTCTCGTGCGCGCCGAGCAGGGGTTCGGTGACCGTGGACGCCGGGCGGTCGGGGAACGGCACGAGGTGACGCGCCGCGTGCTCCTGGTACCAGGTGCGGGCCGCCTCCGCCTCGGTGGTCGCGAGGCCGAGCGCCCGCAGGACGGCGTGCAGGTCGGCGGGCTCGAGCGTGTTGCCGTCGACGTCGGACGCCGACCGGGTCGGGAACGTCCCGTCGTCGGGATCCCCGTCGTCGGACGCCGGGTCGTCGGGCGTCTCGGCCTGCGTGGCGTCGACCCCGACGACCCTCGCGTCGTCCGCGGGGTGCACCGCGGGCGCACCGAGTCCCGTCTCGGTCGCGACGCCGCGCGGCACCGACCCCTCGGGCTCGTGCTGTCGGCACACGAGTCCGCTCCCCAGCCGCAGCGCGGTCCCGGCCTTCTCGTCGCGGTCGAGCGCGGGCAGCAGCGGGGCGACGAGGAGGGCGAACCCCGCCGCTCCGCCCACGGGGTCGTCCGCGTAGCTGCGCACCAGCCGCGCGCACAGCAGCGCCTCGCTCTCGGGCACGTCGACGTCGGGGGCCGTGAGCACGCCGGGACCTGTGCCCCACAGGATCTCGTCGGTTCGCATCACGAGCTGCCAGAGTCCCTCGCGCGGGCGGGGCAGCGCGTGCCACAGCCCGACCATGTCGAGCCCCGCCCGGCGCTGCAGGCGGTCGTTGATCAGCATGTCGGACCAGAGGTTCGACACGAGAGCGACCATCCCGTCGACCTCGGCGGCCTCCTGGAGCCCCACGCGGACGCGGGCCGCGATGCGTGCGGACTGCCGCAGGTCGCCCGGCGAGCACAGGTGGTGGCCGACCTCGTGCGCGAGCACCTCGACGGGATGGTCGTCCACCCCGAGCCGCACGACCTCCGCGAGGTCGATGTGGACCTCGACGTCGGCGGTCGAGAACCAGGCGAACGACCGTTGGCGCTGCGGCGCCTCGTGCAGCACGGGCGCGTGCAGGCGCGTGTACGGGCCCCACGCGGCGAGCGCGCGCGGCCATGCCTCGGCCCACGCCTCGGCGAGCGCGGTCTCGCTCATTCGGGCTGCCGCCAGAGTCCCACGTGGTGGCTGCGCGTCGAGCTGGTGAGCGTGAGGAGCGCCCCCGAGCGCAGGGTGACCCGCGAGCTGCTGCTCGCACCGGCGTCCCGGACGTCGAACGGCGTCGGGGCGCCCCGCCCCGGGCCGTCCTGGTCCCGGACGACCGCCGACCCGTGCACGTCGGCGGCGACCCGCCACCACGACTCGTCGGGGACGTCGGTCCAGACCCACCAGGCGACCGCGGGCAGGTCGTCGTCGGGCGCGGCCACGACGGGAAGGGCGAGCCACGGACCGCCGGCGCCGCGGAACCCCCCGGGACGCGCGATCTCGCCGCGGTCCCGTGCCCCGGGCCAGAGCCACGGGTCGGCCGCGTTGACCGCGACGACGTGCGCGACGTCCGCGGTCCGGTCGAGCGAGAGCGCGGCCCGCGCGACCCGCGGGTCGAGCCGGACCGCGGCCTCGAGCGCGGCGCGCCGGTAGCGCACGAGCCCGCTGCGCCACGCCGCGACGAGCGCGACGGTCCGCACCGTCGCGAGGTCCCACCGCACGGCCTCGACCCGCGCGGCGTCCACGAGGCGGCGCGACCACGCGGCCGCGTCGCCCTGGCGGCCGACGGCGCCCACGGCGTCGACGAGCGCCGCGACCGTCGTCGGGGCGGCGTCGAGCCAGGCCGGGACGAAGCGGAGCACGTCGAGCACGACCCACCGCTCGAGCGAGGTCGCCGACCAGCGCCGGGCCGCGACGAGGCGTGCGACCGCCTGGACCGCCGCGTCGCACGTCGCGGCGAAGGCCTCGACCCCGAGCGTGTCGGCGAGCGGGTCGAGCGCCGCGGGCAGCTCGCGCATCGCGACCGCGAGCGCCGCCGGGTCGGCCCCGCGCGAGCGTGCGCCCGCGAGGACCTCGTTCTGCCGCTCGCGCGTCGCTCGCACGTGCGCGGCGAACGCGCTCACCGGCCGCTCCAGCGCAGCCACGCGAGGTAGTTCGTGTACCGCTGGTGGGCGTACTTGAGCGCGAGCGCGTCCTCGTAGACGTTGCCGTGCAGCTTGGCGCCCGTGAGCGAGTCGAGCAGCGTCTCGACGCGCGCGACGCGCGCGAGCACGTCCGCCTCGGTGAGCTGGTCGAGCCCGGCGCCGAGCTCGGCGAGGACCTCGCCCACCGGGTCGTCCCGGTCGAGGTCGGCGCGGTCGTACTGCGCGCACGCGGTGTCGAACAGGTCGCGCAGCCACGAGACGCGGTCGGTGCGCAGCGGCTCGCGCTCGGGGTCGCCGAACGGCGCCGAGGCGAGGTCCGGCGTGATCTTGTCGTGCAGCACGAACGGCAGGACGGCGCGCAGGTCGTCGAGCTGGACCTCGCGGTTGCCCCGGAAGTACGCCATCGCCTTGGCGTACGCGATGAGCGACTGGAGGGCACGCACGGACAGCCCGTTGAGCGTCTGCGCGCCGATCTCGCCGAGCGCGTCGCGTCCGGTGTCGGTCGCGGCGACCAGGTGCGGGTCGACGCCCGCGACCCGGGCGGTGTCCTTCGTGCGGTACTCGAACTGCCGACCGGCGTTCTCGAGCACCTCGAGCTGGCTCGCGAAGAACTCGAGCCGACGGCGCACGGGGGCCGGGATCGCGACCTGCAGGACCTCGCGGTGCAGGCGCTCGTGCTCGGCGTCGTCGAACACGATCTCGGGCGGCACGTTCTCCTCGGGGCGCAGGCGCTGCTCGGCGCGCGCGACGAGGTCGCCGAAGAACCGGTTGTTGAACGGCAGCGCGTGCACGACGACGTCGATGCGGTCCCGCAGCGCGTCCACGACCTGGTAGGTGCCGCCGCCCGCGTCGTCGTTGGCCGTGAGGTACCACGCGGCGTCCCCGGTCTCGTAGACCTGGTCGTAGCTCTCGACGTACCCGTCCGCCAGGAGCGTGAGCAGCGCGGACTGCGTGCGCGTCGGGATCCGGTTGTACTCGTCGACGATCTTGACGCGCATCGAGAGCCACGAGCGCCACGCGACCTCGACGTCCGCGAGGGAGTCCGCCTCGACGAGGTCCTTGGGCAGCGGGGTGCCGAAGAGGTCGGACACGCTCAGCTGCGGGTGCCCGTGCTGCATGGCGCGCCGCACGTCGCGCACCGGGTACCCGGCGAGCACGCCCATGAGGATCGCCGAGGCCGTCTTGCCCCGCCCGGGGCCGCCGATCATGAGGCAGCGCCCCCGCACCGCGAAGGTCAGCAGCGGCAGCAGCACGAAGCTCGCGTACGACTGGTCGCTCGGCAGGGTGAGCCGCGCGCGCGAGTCGCCCATGCGGTAGACGTCGGCCGGCGCCCCCGCGCGGTCGAACTCGACGTCGTAGAACGGGCTGATGATCGCGTGGTTCACGACCCAGAAGTACGCCTGCCGCAGCTTCTCGTCGAGCGCCGCCCCGGCGGCGTCCGCGGACGCCGCGCCGGCCGACGGCCCGGTCCCGGTCGGGAAGAGGTCGGCGACGTCGAGGTCGAGCGGGTCGCGCCGCCGCGCCTCGACGGGCCGGGTCGGCGCGGACGAGACGTGCTCGAACTCTCCGGGTGCGTTCATGCCTGCGACCCTATGGCCTGCACCCAGTGCTCCGCACCGGCCTGCGGCAGCGGGTCCGCGAGGGGGCGGGGGTGCGCCACGAGCGGCTCGACGAGCGCGAGCGCGGCGGCGAGCCGTTCGGTGCGCGACCCGTGCAGCTCGACCCACGGGACGCCGCGCGCTGCGAGCACCTCGCGGAACCGCTCCTGCATCGCGTGGCGCACGTGCTCGCCGTCGCGCAGGCCGTCCTGGACGAACGGGATCTCGTCGCCCGTGAGCAGGTACAGGTCGGGTGTGCGCCCGGCCGCGAGCGCCTCGACGCCCGGCGAGCGCCGACCCACGTACCGCTCGTGCCACAGGGTCGTGGCGAGCACGTCGGTGTCGCACACGACGAGCGGGAGCGGGGTCCGGCGGGCGGCGTCGTCCTCGCGGCGTGCCTGCTCGCGCGCGACGAGGTCGAACTCGGCGGTGTGCCAGGGAGCGGCGAGCCCGCCGGGGCGGATCTCGGACCACTCGCGACCGAACTCGAGCACGGGCTCGATCCCGTACCGCGCCGCGAGGTCGGCGGCCAGCGTCGTCGTGCCCGTCGACTCGGCCCCCAGCACCACGACGCGCCGGGCGTACCAGGCGCGCACGGCACCGGGCAGCGCCCACCAGTGGGCGACCGGGTCGGCGCGCACCGCGGTCCCGGACACGGGCACCGTGCTGCGGTCCGGGTCGACGCGGGCCCACGTCGCGTCGAAGCGCCGGGCGAGCTCGGTCCCGTACGCGTCCGACGTGAAGACCGCGTCGACCGGGCCGTGCGCGGGGTCGAGCAGGGCGCGCATGACCGCCACGTGCGCGTCCCACGCGGCGGGGTCGGCGTAGTCGACGGGCGCGTCGTCAGGGCCGTGCACGACGTGCGCGTCGGGCAGCTCGTCGCGCACCCACGCGGCGCGGACGTCGCCCGGCACGGACTCGGCGGACGACGTGAGCACCTCGACGGTCACGCGCTCGCACCGCGCGAGCGCGGCCCGCACGAGCTGCGCGTGGCCCGCGTGGAACGGGTAGAGCTTGCCGATCACGAGGCCGTGCGCGAACTCCTTCACGACGCCCCCGCGAGGGCGGGCTTGCCGCGCCCCACGGAGGGGGCGAGCTCGCGGCGCCACGTGACCAGCCCGTGCACGCACAGACCGATGAACCCGACGTACAGCACCGCGGTGAGCCACAGCCCCTGCGACGCGAACAGCGCGACGAGCGCGACGTCGGTCGCGATCCAGACCCACCAGCTGCCCAGCCACTTGCGGTTGAGCATCATCTGCGCGACCAGGCTCGAGGCCGTGGTCGCGGCGTCGGCCACGGGCACCGCGGAGTCGGTCCACGTCGTGAGCACCGCCCACAGCGCGACCGCGAGCAGCGCGAACGACACCAGCGCGACCGGCCACCCCCAGCGGGGCGTGCGGCTCACGGTCAGCGCCCCGCCGTCCGGCCCGCCGCGCACCCACCAGAACCAGCCGAGCGCCCCGAGCGCGAGGTACACGACCTGCAGCCCGGCGTTGGCGTAGATGCCGCGGTCGAAGAACAGCACGACGTACACGAGGTTGTTGGCGATGCCGAGGGGGAACGTCCAGACGTTCTGCCGCACCGCGAGCCACACGCACAGCGCCCCGGTGACGAACCCGATGATCTCCTCGATGGTCACGGCGACACTCTAGGGGGTCCGGGCGGGGCGCCGGTCGGGCTGCTCAGGCGGTCTCGCGCAGCTCGCGGCGCTCGCGCTCGATCGCGAGCAGGTCGGCGAACGCCTGCTGGTAGCCGTCCGGGTCGGCCGACGGGTCCATGCGCTGCAGGCGGCTACGGGCGTCCGCCACGCGGCGGGTCAGGCCCAGGTCCACGAGCCGGCGCACGACGTCGCGCACGTAGTTCGCGAGCGCGTCCGGCCGGTCCTCGGGCATCGGGGCGACCGCGAGCTCGTTGACGACCGGGACGGCGCGCGGCTCGGCGTGGTCGACGACGAGACCGACCCACTGCTTCTCGGGCGCGGCCTGCGCCGCACCGAGACCGCCCGCGGCCCGGATCGCGTCGTGCACCACGCGCCAGGCGGGGGTCGCGAACGCGTCGGTCTCGAGCGCGTCGAACGTGGGTGCGTCCACGGCGTTCGGGTACTGCAGCGCCACGAGCAGCGCCTGCCGCTCGAGCCGCACCGCCGGGTCGCGCGGGTCGGGAGCGGGCAGGGGCGGCAGGGGTGCGGGCGCGCCGTCGGCCCCGCCTTCCGAAGGGCCACCTGCAGGGCCGCCGGCCGGTCCGCCGTCCGACCCGGCACCGCTACCGCCACCGGAACCGCGGGCGTCCACGGCCCGACGGTCGGGCAGGTCGACGGGGCCCGCGAGCCGCGGCGCGTTCTGCACCGCACGGCGCACCGCGCCCTCGTCCATGCCGATCCACCCCGAGAGCATGCGCGCGTACTCGGGCTTGAGCGCCGAGTCGCGGATCCCGGCGACGATCGGCGCGGCCTCGCGCAGCGCCGCGACGCGCCCCTCGGCGGTGTTCAGGTCGTGCTTGTCGAGGGTCGTGCGGATCACGAACTCGAACAGCGGCGTGCGACCGTCCACGAGCGCGCGCACGCCCTCGGGGCCGCGCGCCATCCGCAGCTCGCACGGGTCCATGCCGCTCGGCTCGACCGCGACGAACGTCTGCGCGTAGAACCGCTGGTCCTCGCCGAACGCGCGCACGGCGGCCTTCTGCCCGGCCGCGTCGCCGTCGAACGTGAAGATCACCTCGCCGCCCATCGACGTGCCCGAGCGCAGCTGCAGGCCGCTCGCGGCCGACGTGTCACCCAGCAGGCGGCGCACGATCTTCGCGTGGTCGCTGCCGAACGCGGTGCCGCACGTCGCGACCGCGGTCGTGACCCCCGACAGGTGCGCGGCCATGACGTCGGTGTACCCCTCGACGACCACGACACGCTTGTGCTTGGCGATCTCCCGCTTGGCGAGGTCGATCCCGTACAGCACGTGGGACTTCTTGTAGAGGGTGGTCTCGGGGGTGTTCAGGTACTTGGGCCCCTGGTCCTCCTCGTAGAGCCGGCGCGCGCCGAACCCGACGATCTCGCCCGTCACGTCGCGGATCGGCCACACGAGGCGGCCGCGGAACCGGTCGTAGACGCCGCGCTGGCCCTGGCTCATGAGCCCCGACGCGATCAGCTCGGCCTGCGTGAACCCGCGGCCCTGCAGGTGCCGCTGCAGGCTGTCCCACCCCTGGGGCGCGTACCCGACCCCGAACGTCTCGGCGTCGGCGCGCTCGAAGCTGCGCTCGGCGAGGAACGCGCGCGCGGCACCGGCGCCGGGGCCCAGGAGCTGGTCGGAGAAGTACTCGGCCGCCACGCGGTGCGCCTCGATCAGGCGCTGGCGCCGGCCCGGCTCCTCGGTGCGCCGCTGACCGCCGCCCTCCTCGTACCGCAGCTGGACGCCGACCTTGTCGGCCAGGTACTCGACCGCGTCCGTGAAGGTGAGCCCGTCGATCTTCTGCACGAACGAGATGACGTCGCCGCCCTCGCCGCACCCGAAGCAGTGCCAGCGGCCCACCTGGGGCCGCACGTGGAACGACGGCGAGCGCTCGTCGTGGAAGGGGCACAGGCCCTTCATCGAGCCGACCCCGGCGGACTTGAGCGTCACGTGCGCCGAGACGATCTCGTCGATCCGTGCACGGTCGCGGACGGCGTCGACGTCCTCGCGCTTGATCAGTCCGGCCACGGGGCGAGTCTAGGCGCTCAGCGCGACCCGACGCCCGGGCCCGTGGACGGCGCCGCGGCGTCCGTCCCGGGCCGTGGGCCGACGAGCCTGCGGTGCAGCGCGATCGCGCTCAGGTCGGTCAGCGCCGCAACCTGGTCGACGACGACGCGCATGCGGGCCGCGTCGTCGTCCGCGGCGGCCCAGTCGGCCGCGAACGACCCCTCGAGCGCCGCGGGCGCCTGCTCGCACAGCACCTCGACGAGCTCGCGCACGATGGTGCGCTGGCGCTGGTAGATCGGCTCCTGCTCGCGCGGCGCCATGACGTACGCGACCGCGATGCCCTTGAGCGCGAGGATCTCGGCGTCGGTCTCGTCGGGCACCACGAGGCGCGCGCCGTACCGCGTGAGCGGGCCGTCGCCGTGCTCGGCGCGCGTCGCGTCGTGCGCCGCGCCGCTGAACCGGCCGATGAGCTGGCTCGTGGCGTCCTTGAGCCGCGCCAGGGCGCGCCGCGAGCCGTCGAAGCCGACCACGAGGTCGCCCGTGGCCCGCAGGCGCAGCAGCGCCGCGTCGAGCGCCGCGGCGTCGTGCTTGCGCCCGTACCAGGCGTGCACCGCGGCGGCGATGCGCGCGCGCTCTTCGGCGACGTCGAGCAGGCTCAGGTCGATCCGGCCGCCGACCACGGCGTCCTCGACGTCGTGCACCGAGTACGAGATGTCGTCGGCGAGGTCCATGACCTGCGCCTCCATGCACTTGACGCCCTCGGGGGCGCCCTCGCGCAGCCACGCGAAGACCGGCTGGTCGTCGGCGTAGACCCCGAACTTGTGGGTCGGCCCGCCGTCGGTGCGCACGGGGCCCTGCCCGCGCGCCCACGGGTACTTGACGCTCGCGTCGAGCGAGGCCCGCGTGAGGTTGAGCCCCGCGGGCGTGCCCTCGGTCGTGAACACCTTGGGCTCGAGGCGCGTGAGCAGGCGCAGCGTCTGGGCGTTGCCCTCGAACCCGCCGACGTCGACCGCGACGTCAGCGAGCGCCCGTTCGCCGTTGTGCCCGAACGGCGGGTGCCCGAGGTCGTGCGCGAGGCACGCGGTGTCGACGACGTCGGGGTCGCAGCCCAGCCCCTTGCCGATCTCGCGGCCGACCTGCGCGACCTCGAGGGTGTGCGTGAGCCGGGTGCGCACGAAGTCGTCGCTGCCCGGGCCGAGCACCTGCGTCTTGGCCCCGAGGCGGCGCAGCGCGGACGAGTGGACGATGCGCGCGCGGTCGCGCTCGAAGGGCGTGCGGGCCTTGCTCTTGGGGGGTTCGGCCGACCAGCGCTGCTGGTCGGCGTCGCTGTACCCGCCGCGCGGGGGCGTGCTGGCCGTGGTCACGGCACCCACCCTAGAGGAGCGGGTGCGCCCCCTCCTTCGCTCGACGCCGCACGGGACCGGCTACCGTGTGACGTCGAACTTCTCGCGCGGCGTCCGGGAGCCCGAACGGAACGCCGCGAGGCCTCGCTCGAAGTCCATGGACGACGCGACGTACAGCACCGACCGGTCGTGCGCCACGAAGATCGTGCCGCCTCCGCGGACGGCGTGGACCACGCAGACGCCGAGACCGTCGGGAAGGACCCTGACGGTCAGGTTCGTGTCGTCGGTGAGTCGGCTGAAGAGCGCTCGCCCGTAGGCCTCGAGCCTCACGTGCGGGTCGGGGACCTGCTCCGCAGGCGCGACGGACGCCTGCAGGCCCCGGTAGACGCCCGTGCGCAGCTCGACCTCCCACGGGCCGACCTGCGGCATGCCGAGCGCGTGGGCGACGGCGATCTCGGCCTCGACGTCGTACGGCACGCGCACGACCTGGACCGAGAACGGCCCGCGGTCGGGCGAGTCGGCGACGCCCTCGAGCACGACGTAGGAGGGCACGGGCTCGTCGAGCGGGTTGCCGACGCTGCCGACGTTGATCAGGGTGCGCCCGCGCGAGGTCCGCACGAACGCGTCGTGCACGTCCCCGTAGACGACGACGTCGGGCGTCGGCCCGTCACCCGTGAGCTCGGTCGTGGCGAACATGCCGTCGAAGCCCTCGCGCACGTCCCGGAAGAAGAGCTTGCTGTACACGCTGCGCGCGGAGGCGTGCAGGAGCCGCACGCGCCGACCGCTCAGGAGCAGGTCGTGGCTCAGCGGGAGCGACCGCACCCACACACGCTGGTCGGGCCGCAGGTCGGCGAGCCACCAGGCGAACTCGGGCGACGGGTCCTGCATCACGGGCAGGAAGTCCTCCCAGTTCCCGCGCACGCAGACCTCGCACACCTCCTGGAGACGGTCGACGACCGCGCTCCCCCGCGGCCCCTTGCCGATCGCGTCCCCGAGACCGAGGACCCGGGTGATGCCGCGCGACGCGATGTCGTCGAGCACCGCCTCGAGCGCGGTCAGGTTGCCGTGGACGTCCGAGATCAGCGCGAGCCGGTCGAGGGTCATGACCACGCATCCTTCCTTAGACTCACAGGCATGACCTCCACGGACCACGCCCCGGACACGGACCCGAGCACGACCGAGCTGCGCGCGACGACGCTCGTGCACGCCGCGTCGTCCGACCCCCGCTGGTGGCGCGACGCGGTGATCTACCAGGTGTACCCCCGGTCGTTCGCCGACGCGGACGGCGACGGCATGGGTGACCTGCCGGGGATCACCGCGCGCCTGGACCACCTCGTGGACCTCGGGGTCGACGCGGTGTGGCTCTCCCCGTTCTACCGCTCGCCGCAGAAGGACGCCGGGTACGACGTCGCCGACTACCGCGACGTCGACCCGCTGTTCGGCACGCTCGAGGACGCCGACGCGCTGCTCGCCCGCGCGCACGCGCTCGGGCTGCGCGTGATCGTCGACCTCGTGCCCAACCACACCTCCGACCAGCACGCCTGGTTCCGGGCGGCGCTCGCCGCCGCGCCCGGCAGCCCCGAGCGCGCACGCTACGTGTTCCGCGACGGCAAGGGTGCGACCGGGTCGGTGCCACCCAACAACTGGCAGTCGATCTTCGGGGGTCCCGCCTGGACGCGCCTGCCCGCGTCGGACGACGACGGCCCGCTCGGCCCGCCCTGGTACCTGCACCTGTTCGACTCCTCGCAGCCCGACCTCGACTGGTCGAACCCGCAGGTGCGCAGCGAGTTCGAGGACGTGCTGCGGTTCTGGCTCGACCGGGGCGTCGACGGGTTCCGGGTCGACGTCGCGCACGGTCTCGTCAAGGCCGAGGGCCTGCCCGACTGGGCGGGCAAGGTCTCGATGGTCGAGGGCACGCACCACGACGCCCGCACGGGCACCGCACCCGCGCTGCCCGCCGCGGACGTCCCGCCCGGCACCGACACCTCGGTCAACGGCCCCATGTTCGACCAGGACGGCGTGCACGAGATCTACCGCGACTGGCGCCGCGTCCTCGACGCGTACGCCGGCGACCGCTGCCTCGTCGCCGAGGCCTGGGTCGAGCCGATGGAGCGCCTCGCGCGCTACGTGCGCCCCGACGAGATGCACCAGGCCTTCAACTTCGCGTTCCTGCTCGCCCCGTGGGAGGCCCCCGCGCTGCGCGACGTCGTCGTCGAGTCGCTCGAGACGTCGGACGGCGTGGGCGCCCCCACGACCTGGGTGCTGTCCAACCACGACGTGGTGCGGCACGCGTCGCGCATGGGGTTCGCCGACCCGGCCGACGCCCCCGAGGGCACGGCCGGGATCCGTCCCGACGGCGTGCAGCCCGACCCGGTGCTCGGCCTGCGCCGCGCCCGCGCCGCGACCCTGCTGCTGCTCGGCCTGCCGGGCAGCGCGTACCTCTACCAGGGCGAGGAGCTCGGCCTGCCGGACTTCACGAACATGCCCGACGACGCGCGCCAGGACCCGTCGTTCCACCGCACGGGCGGCGCGGACATCGGCCGCGACGGCTGCCGCGTACCGCTCCCCTGGGTCGCCGACGCACCCGGCTTCGGGTTCGGGCCGAGCGCCGCGACGTGGCTACCCCAGCCCGAGGTCTACGGCACGCTCGCGGCCGACGCGCAGACCGGCGTCCGCGGGTCGACCCTCGAGACGTACCGGGCTGCGCTCGCCGCACGGCGGGAGCACGGGCTCGGGCACGGCGACCTCGCGTGGGTCGACGCGTGGGCCTGCTGGCCCGACGTCGTGGCGTACCGCAACGGGGACGTCGTGGTGCTGACCAACCTCGGCGCCGAGCCCGTCCTGCTGCCGCGCGGCGCGCACGTGCTCGTCGAGTCGGGGCCGACCGTCGCGGACCGGTCGAGCCGCCCGCAGGTGCGGGTGCCGACCGACACGACGGTGTGGTTCCAGGCCTGACGGTGTGGTTCCGGGCCTGACGGTGTGGTTCCGGGCCTGAGGGAGGCTCAGCCGCCCGAGACGCTCAGCTCGGCCTCGCGCAGCGACTCCGCGAACTCGGCGTCGAGCTCGCGCGAGTCGAGCCACCCGTAGGGCAGGTGCGGCTTCTTGGGCGAACCCGCACGCCCGCGCGGACCCTCCGCGTCGTGCCCCGGGTACGGCGCGTCGTGGTCGAGACCGTCGAGCAGCGTGCGCAGCTCGTCGAGCGAGGACACCATCGCGAGCGCGCGCCGCGCGTCACCGCCCACCGCGTAACCCTTGAGGTACCAGGCCATGTGCTTGCGCAGGTCACGGCACCCCTTCGACTCGTCCTCGAAGTACTCGACCATGAGCTCGCCGTGCCGGTAGATCGTCTCGGCGACGTACGCCAGCCCGGGCGTCACCCGGTCCGCGCGCCCTTCGAACGCGGCCTGCAGGTCGGCGAAGAGCCACGGCCTGCCCTGGCAGCCGCGCCCGACGACGACGCCGTCGCAGCCGGTCTCGGTGACCATGCGCACCGCGTCCTCTGCCGACCAGATGTCGCCGTTGCCGAGCACCGGGACGTGCTTGACGGTCTCCTTCAGGCGCGCGATCGACGACCAGTCGGCCGTGCCGCTGTAGTAGTCGGCGGCGGTGCGCGCGTGCAGCGCGACCGCGGCCACCCCGGCGTCCTGCGCGATGAGACCTGCCTCGAGGTACGTCAGGTGGTCGTCGTCGATGCCCTTGCGCATCTTGATCGTCACGGGGACGTCGTACGGCCGGGCCGCGTCGACCGCGGCCTTGACGATCGACGTGAACAGGTCCCGCTTCCAGGGCAGGACGGCGCCCCCGCCCTTGCGCGTGACCTTGGGCACCGGGCAGCCGAAGTTCAGGTCGACGTGGTCGGCGAGGTCCTCGCTCGCGAGGATCTTGACCGCCGCGCCGACGGTCGCCGGGTCCACCCCGTACACCTGCGCCGAGCGGGGCGACTCGTCCTCGTCGAACGAGACGATCCGCAGCGACTCGGTGTTGCGCTCCACGAGCGCGCGCGACGTGACCATCTCGGCGACGAACATGCCGCCGCCGTGCTCGCGGCACAGGCTCCGGAACGCGCGGTTCGTCACGCCGGCCATGGGGGCGAGCTCGACGGGCGTGTCGATCGTGTACTGGCCGATCTGCAGCGGGGGAAGGAGGCTCACGCCCCCATTCTCCCACCCGCGCCGTGGTGGGTCAGAGCCAGCCGTGCTCCTGCGCGATCCGGACCGCCTCGGCCCGCGTGCGCGCGTTCGTCTTGCCGATCGCGGCCGACAGGTAGTTGCGCACCGTGCCCTCCGACAGGAACGTCGCGGCCGCGATGTCCGCGACCGTCCCGCCCGTCGACGCCTCGAGCAGCACCGAGCGCTCGCGGTCCGTCAACGGGCTCGTGCCGACCGCCAGGGACTCGACCGCGAGCTCGGGGTCGACGACCCGCAGGCCCGCGTGCACGCGGCGCACCGCGTCCGCGAGCTGCTCGGCCGGGGTGTCCTTGACCACGAACCCGCTCGCCCCGGCGTCGAGGGCCCGCCGCAGGTAGCCGGGGCGGCCGAACGTCGTGACGATGAGCGCACGGCACGTCGGCACCTCGGCGCGCAGCGCCGCCGCCGCCTCGATGCCGTCCATGCCCGGCATCTCGACGTCGAGCAGCGCCACGTCGCATCGATTCGCGCGGGCGGCGGCCACGACCGCGCTGCCGCTCGCCGCCTGCGCGACGACCTCGAGATCGGGTTCGAGGTCGAGCAGCGCGGCGAGCGCACCGCGCACGAGGCCCTGATCGTCAGCGATCAGGAGCCGGATGGGATCGGTCACGAGGAGCCTTCCAGGAGCACCGGTTCGGTGCGACGGTCATCGGTGGGAGAGGTCTGGCGGGACGTTCCGCGGGTCTTCGACGTCGGGCGCGGGCCGGGGCGCCCCAGGTGCTGGCACGGGTCGAGCGTGACCGCGAGACGGAAACCACCGAGCGGGCTGCGCCCGGTCACGACGGTCGCCCCCGCCGCGCGCGCACGCTCCGAGAGCCCGAGGAGCCCCGATCCCTTCCCGCCGGCCCAGCCGCGGCCGTCGTCCTCGACGACCACGCCGTCCCGGGCGAGGGTCACGCGCACGCGTGAGGCGTGCGCGTGCCGGAGCACGTTCGTGGTGCCCTCGCGCACGACCCACGCGAACAGCTCGCGGTGCTCGTCGGGCACGATGTCGATCGCCCCCGGCAGGTCGGCCTCGACGCCCGCGGAGTCGAGCACGGCCCGGCAGTTCGCGAGCTCCGCCCCGAGGGTGACGTGCCGGGCGTGCGCGATCATGCCGCGCACGTCGGAGAGCGCGGTGCGCGCGAGGGACTGGATCTCGGCGACCTCGGCGGCGCCGCGCTCCGGGTCGGCGCGGAGCATGCGCGTCGCGAGGTCCGCCTTGACCGCGATCACGGTCAGCGAGTGCCCGAGCACGTCGTGCATGTCGCGGGCGAGCCGCTCGCGCTCGTGCGTCGCGGCGAGCGTCGCGACCTCGTCCTGCGCGTCCGCGAGCTGACGGTTCGCCTCGACGAGCCCCATGAACGCGTAGACCGCGGCACTCGTGAAGACGATGATCATGACGATGTTGCCCGCCGAGTCCCAGCCGACGACGAGCGGGACCACGACGGTCACGGTCGCGCTCACGCCCGCGACGACGAGCGCGAGCGGGGACCGGAAGAGGAAGATCGCGCACACGTTGAGGAACACCAGCCCCTCGAACGCGTGCTCCTGCGCACGGATCGAGGTCAGCGCGACGCACAGCGCGAACAGCACGAGGAACACCCACGCGGCCCGCGGGTCGACGTCGTACGTGCGCGTGCCGTAGAGGCACGCGACGTAACCCACGACGGTCAGCGCGACCGCGACGAGACCCACGGTGCGGCCGACGCCCGGCGGCGAGGCCCACACCACGAGCCACGGCTCGAGCATGAACCCGATCCAGATGGCCCCGAGGGTCGGGCCGAGGATGCCGAGCGACTGACGACGCCGTGCGCGCGGGGCGGTCACCCCCGCACGGGACCTGCGACGGGTGATCATCGGCTCACGCGCCGGGCTCTCGACGTTCACGGGCCATACGGTACGGCGCCGACGGCTCCCGGCGCCGCGTCGTCCTCATGCGGGGACGGCGGCGTACAACCGCGTGACCGCGGCGGGCTCGCTCGGGTGCTGGACGATGACGATGTCGCGGGCACGGGCGAAGGCCGCGAGGTAGCGCGCGACCACGTCGGGTCGCTCGGTGTGCCCCGTCAGGCGCGTCCCGCAGAGCTCGACCTCGAGCACCGGGTACTGCTCGACGAGGTTGACCGCGGCACGCTCGGCCGCGCGCTCGGTCTCGAGCACGCCCGAGACCTCCCAGACGGCGCGGTCGCACGCCGTGCGGCTCTCACGTCGCGCGACGTGCGGGGCGTAGTAGTCGAACGTGGGCGTCGCCATGGATAGATCCTGGGGCCGGGCGGCCCCTGAGCCACCCGTGCAACGTCACGCGGGGGCCATGACATCCGTCATGACCCCCGCGCCGGCCGTTCCGATCAGGGCGCGTAGGAGTCGCAGCCCCATCCATCGCCGTCCGCGTCGAGCCTGTGGTAGTCGTTGGCTCCGACCCACACCCGCATGCGGACGTCGGAACAGTCGAGGTCCCGCCCCGGGTAGTTCCACGGGCCCCGCTCGTAGGCTTCGACGTAGTCGCTCGCACGGTCGGACGTGAGGTTCGAGGCGCCCGCGTACTTCACGATCCACGTGCCCGAACGGGACTGCGAGTGCTTGAAGGAGTAGGCACCGCTCGACGTGGTCCGCACCGAGCCGACCCGCACCGCCCCCGCCGAGCCGGCGGGGTCGAAGTAGACCGAGACCGTCTTGGGCGTGGGCGCGATGAGACGACCGTGCTTCGTGTACTTCAGGTGCCCTGCGACGGTCACCGTCCCACCGATCGCGACCGGCTCGGGCGACGCGTTGACGGTCAGTCTCGTGGGGTATCGCGCTGCGACGTAGTCGGTCGCACGGTCAGAGGTGAGGTTCGAGGCGCCCGCGTACTTCACGATCCACGTCCCCGACTGGGACTGCGAGTGCTTGAACGCGTACGCCCCCGTCGACGAGGTCCGCACCGTGCGGATCCTCACGGGCCCCTTCGACCCGGCCGGGTCGAAGTACACGGTGAGGGTCTTCGGCGTCGGCGCGGTGAGCACACCCTGCTTCTTGTACTTCAGGTGCCCTGCGACCGTCACCGTCCCACCCGCCGTGACCGGCTCGGGCGACGCGTTGACGCTGAGGTAGGTGGTGTACCGCGCGGCCGCCGGTGCGGGCGCCGCAAGTCCGACGGACACCGCGAGAGCGGCCGCGCCTGCGACGGCAGCGGTGATGAGCTTGTTCATGGTTTCTCTCGTACTTGGAAGGTGCGGTCAGCAGCCGACGAGGCGCGCGCCCAGGTACTGCGTGACCTGGTCGAGCGCGACGCGCTCCTGCTCCATCGAGTCGCGGTGACGGATCGTCACGGCCTGGTCGTCGAGGGTGTCGAAGTCGACCGTGATGCAGAACGGCGTGCCGATCTCGTCCTGACGGCGGTAGCGGCGACCGATCGCGCCGGCGTCGTCGAAGTCGACGTTCCAGTTCTCGCGCAGCTCGGCCGCGAGCGCCTTGGCCTTGGGCGACAGGCTCTCGTTGCGGCTCAGGGGCAGCACCGCGGCCTTGACGGGCGCGAGGCGCGGGTCGAGGCGCAGCACGGTCCGCTTGTCGACGCCGCCCTTGGTGTTGGGCGCCTCGTCCTCGGTGTACGCCTCGACGAGGAACGCCATGAGCGAGCGCGTGAGGCCCGCGGCGGGCTCGATCACGTACGGGATCCAGCGCTCGTTCTTGGTCTGGTCGAAGTACGACAGGTCCTTGCCCGAGTGCTCCGAGTGCGTCTTGAGGTCGAAGTCGGTGCGGTTCGCGATGCCCTCGAGCTCGCCCCACTCGCTGCCCTGGAAGCCGAAGCGGTACTCGACGTCGACCGTGCGGGTCGAGTAGTGCGAGAGCTTCTCCTTCGGGTGCTCGTACAGGCGCAGGTTCTCGGGCGAGATGCCCAGGCCCGTGTACCAGGCCATGCGCGTGTCGATCCAGTACTGGTGCCACTCCTCGTCCGTGCCGGGCTCGACGAAGAACTCCATCTCCATCTGCTCGA
Source organism: Sediminihabitans luteus (assembly GCF_002797595.1). Lineage (GTDB taxonomy): Bacteria > Actinomycetota > Actinomycetes > Actinomycetales > Cellulomonadaceae > Paraoerskovia > Paraoerskovia lutea. Next base: position 246,054 of record NZ_PGFE01000002.1, on the reverse strand, counting down.
ACTCGCGCGTGCGGAAGATGAAGTTGCCGGGCGTGATCTCGTTGCGGAACGACTTGCCGATCTGCGCGATGCCGAACGGCGGCTTCTTGCGTGCCGCCCCCGCGACGTTCGCGAAGTTCACGAAGATGCCCTGCGCGGTCTCGGGCCGCAGGTAGTGCAGGCCGGACTCGTCCTCGACGGGGCCGAGGTACGTCTTGAGCATCATGTTGAAGTCGCGCGGCTCGGTCCACTGGCCGCGGGTGCCACAGTTGGCGCACGCGATCTCGGCGAGGCCGCCCTCGGGCGCGCGGCCCTTCTTCTCCTCGAACTCCTCGATCATCTGGTCCTCGCGGAACCGCTTGTGGCACGAGAGGCACTCGGTGAGCGGGTCCGTGAACACGCCCACGTGGCCCGACGCGTGCCACACCTGGCGCGGCAGGATCACGGACGAGTCGATGCCGACGACGTCCTCACGGCGGGCCATGGCCTTCCACCACTGCCGCTTGATGTTCTCCTTGAGCTCGGTGCCGAGCGGCCCGTAGTCCCACGCGGACCGCGTACCGCCGTAGATCTCACCCGACGGGAACACGAAGCCCCGCCGCTTGGCGAGGGAGACGACGTTGTCGAGACGGGAAGGCGCAGCGGCCACGGTGATCACTCCAGGAGCTCGGGTGTACCCCGCACGTGGCTTCGTGGGGGTGATTTCGGACGACGGACGCCCGGGTCGTCCCGGGCGCCGAGGTACCAGCCTACCGAGTCGGGACGGCGGCCGGTCCGTCACCGTCGCTCACCTCACGAGCGCTACCCGTCGATCGGCCACGCCCACTCGTCCTCCCGCGTGAGCACGTCACGCTCGTCGTACTCCCAGTCGCCCACCGGCAGCGGGTCGAACACCCCGATCGTGAGGTGGTCGCTCTCGCACGGCACGTCAGACCCGATCGTGGTGTCGAGCCGGTAGGTCCCGTCGTCGAGCTTGATCACCATGGCCCGGGCCTTCACAGGATCCGACGGCGGGAGCTCGTGCTGAGACAGCGTCAGGACCCACTTGTCGATCGAACACCCGTGGACGACGGCGCTCCGCCCGTCCTCTGCGACCTCGACCGACAGCGGGTCGAACGGCCAGGGCCCCGGAACCCGCTGAGTACCATCGGGGTCACCACCGTCACCCTCCAACCGGTTGTCGAGCCTCAAGATGGACCGCTCCGAGACCGTGGAGTGCAGCTCCTCCGAGCGTGTGTCCACCGCGTTCACCGCGACTGCGTACGGCACGGCCGCAGCACGCACCGCAGCGACCCACGGATCCGACTCCAGGTCGCTCGTCGGCTCCCCCGCCGACCAGACGATCGTCGGCGTCACCGGCAGCGGCGGCGCCTGCGGCGGACCACACGCCGCGACAAGCGCCACGACCACACCGACACCGCTCGCAGTACCCAGCCACCGCAACACAGACACCCCGCTCAGCCTTCCTCGGTCACAGCGCGCGCGCTGTCGTAGACGTACTTGTATCGGCTCGACTCCGACTCGAACGCCTCGAGCGCACCCTGCGCGGTCGAGTACTTGTCGGGGTCGAGCAGCGCGATGATCTCGGCGGCCTCCGCCTCGATCTCGCCTCGGCGGTCGACGAGCACGCCGTCGGCCGCCGCGCTGATGCGCTCCTCGTTGCCGCCCCATCTGTCGATCGCCTTGGACTCCAGGTAGTCCTTGCCCGCACTGATCGCCTCGTCCTGGAGCTTGTCGACGCCCCACTCGAGGCTCGCGCCGAGTACGCCCGAGGCAAGCTTCGACGCCCCAGGGATCGGGATCTCGTCGATCACGGAGCGGGCCCCGTCGATCACCGCCTGGATCTCGGCGTCGCGCTCGGCGCCCACGCGCACGTCGGTGCCGGCGGTCGCCCCGTCGACGAGCCCCTGGAGGCCGGTGATCCGGGCGAAGAGCCCGTTGCCGTCGGTCACGCTCACACCGTCCTGGATCTCGGCCGTCGGGTCGAGCGCGGCGAGCGCGATCAGGTCGTTCTGATATCGGTCGACCGCCTCCGTCAGCACTCCCGCGCCGGACTCGTGGTGCCCGGCGGCACCGGCGATCTTCGCGAGCGTCTCCATCGTGACGGCTGGGACGGCACGCTCGGAGTCATCCCACGGGAGCACGTCGGTATCGAACCCCCCGTCGAACTCTTGCCCCTGCCTCACGATCGAATATTCCGTCAGCATAGGCAGCTGGATGGCGAGCGCCTTGGCGACGTTCTCTGCGCCCTGGGGCGAGAGCGCGTCGGCCGAGAAGCTCTCGTTCTCGCCGAGCTCGTTCATGATGCGACCGGTGAGCCCCTCGACCCTGTTCCAGGTCGCCTCGTCGTACGCAGTGTCGGCCGGACCGCCCGCGACCCGCTGCGACCCCGCCCACAGCGCGGCAGGTCCGGCGAAGCCGTCCCCCGTCGTCTCGACGCCCCAGTCCCGCTCGCCGTACCAGTACTCGACGCGGGCTTCTCCTGCCGTGCCGCTGCCCCCGACATCGGTCGCATCGCTCGTGAGCCACGTGAGCGCCTCGTCCGGATAGGTGCCGAGCGTCTCGAAGACCCGACCCATGGGGTCGTCGCTCCTGGCGAACCCCTCGGCGTCGAGGTTCTCGAACCACGTGAGATTGCGACCTCCCGAGAAGGGGCTCCGGTCCGTGACCGGACCGAACCCCACCCGGTCCGGCGACCTCTCCCACCCGTCGAGCAGGTCAGCCGTCGCGACGGTGAACGCAGGCCCCATGGGAGCCCCTGCCGGGTCACCGAACAACCATCCGATCGTCGACAGGTCACCGCCGCCCGCCGAGCTCACCCCGTCGAGGAGGTCGGCGGTGAACGCCTCGGCCTGCTCGTCGTCCCAGTCCCGCGAGGCCGTCGAGAGGCCCGAGCGCAGCGCGGCGGCGGCGATGGCAAGCTCTGCCGGGTCGATCGGGTGCCGCGGGTCCGTCATCGCGAGGCCGATCTCGTCGACGAGCTCGCGCGTGCGCGCCGCGCCGAGCGAGCGGAAGTACGCGTCCATGACGCCCGGGTCGTCGCCCCACGCGTCGAAGAAGTCCCGGAGGTAGGTGACGTCCCCCTCGTCCAGGTCGCCGTCGAGAGCCTGGTCGGCGAACCGCACGTATGCCTCGACGAGCTTGTCGCGGTCGAGCGCGTCGACCCCGGTGATCCCCGCGTGCGCGAGCACCTGCTTGCGCCGCTCCCACGCGGCGCCTCCCGGGACCGCGAGCGCGGCCACGAGCGCGTCGTCCGCCGACTGCCGCTCGGCGGCGAGGTCCTCGAGCGCCCGCTCTGCGTAGTAGGCGTCGACCTCCGCCTGCTCGGCGAGCTGCTGCTTGTGCTGGACCATGGCAGGGCCCGCGCCCGGGTCCCAGCCACCGAGCTGGTACTGCCGCCGTCGCGCGTCGTCACGCACCTGCTGCTGGTGCGCGGCCCGCTGCTGGATGCCGACGACCGCGCTCGCATACGCGTCGAGCGCCACCTGGACGGGTTCGATGGCGTTCGTGACGGTCCGCTGGTGGCTGCGGGTCACGCGAAGGCTCGACCGGTAGGCGTCGGCCGCGGCACCGGACCAGACCTCGTCGCCGAGCGAGCCGAGCACGGTGTCCGTGCCCGTCCACACCTGCTCGATGGTCTCCGCCTGGGTCCGGAGCGTCGCCGCGTAACCCATCGGGCCCATCATCACGCCCGCGCCGGGGTCGGTCACGTCCCAGCGCGTCACCCGGCCGCCCTCCCGAGGTCGGCGTCGGCCGCGGACATCTCCTGCACGACGTACCGGGCCTGGTCGGCCGCGGACGCGACCTCGTCCTGCACGCGGAGCAGCTCGGTGGAGTACCAGAAGGCCCACTCGTCGATGGCAGCGGTGACGGCGGGGCTCCCCGTGTCGTCGCACCACGCCCGAGCGCGGTCGGGCAGCTGACCCACGAAGCTCGTGAGCTGTGTCGCTGCGGCGGTCAGCGCGTCGAACGACACGCGCAGGTCTCCGGGCACGGGGCCTCCTCGGTGGCGGAACGGTCGCGCCGGACTCTATCGGGGTCCCGCACCCGGCGGTATGGGGAGAACTCCCCGTGGACGTCGACAGCCACCTGTAGTTGACATTCATTCTCAACTGGGCGAAGATCGACGCATGCCCCTCCCCCGTCGCGCCCTTCTGACCGCCGCCACGGTGTCCGCCGTCGCGCTGACCGCCGCGGCGTGCGGCACGGCGTCCGTCGAGGCCGAGCACCCCGACCGCGTCCAGGTGCTCGCCTCGTTCTACCCGCTGCAATTCGTCGCCGAGCGCATCGGCGGCGAGCACGTCGACGTCTCCAACCTCACGCCGCCCGCCGCGGAGCCGCACGACCTCGAGCTCTCGCCGGCCCAGGTGCGCCGCGTCGGCGACGCGGACCTCGTCATCTACCTCGCCGGGTTCCAGGAGGCCGTCGACGAGGCCGTCGAGGCGCGCGACGCGAACGCCCTCGACGCGGCCGACTCCGCCCGCCTCGAGGCCGAGCCCGACGGCACCGACGCGAGCGAGCACGACGAGGGCCTCGTCGACGAGCACGCGCACGAGAGCGAGGAGGAGCACGCCGAGCACGCGGACGACGGTCACGACCACGGGATCCTGGACCCGCACTTCTGGCTCGACCCGACCCGTCTCGCGGACGTCGCGACCGCGGTCGAGGCGAGCCTCGCCGACGTCGACCCCGAGCACGCCGCGGACTACAGCGCGAACCTCGAGGCGCTGCTCGCCGACCTCGGCGCGCTCGATGACGACTACACGGCCGCGCTCGAACCCTGCACCGGCGCCGCGCTCGTGACCTCGCACGAGGCGTTCGGCTACCTCGCCGAGCGGTACGACCTCGACCAGGTCGGCATCGCGGGCGTCGACCCGCAGAACGAGCCCTCCCCCGCACGCCTGCGCGAGATCCGCGAGGTCGTCGAGGAGCGCGACGTCAGCACCGTCTACACCGAGGTCAGCGCGAGCACCAAGGTCGCCGAGACGTTCGCGCAGGACGTCGGCGTCGACACCGCCGTCCTCGACCCGATCGAGACGCTCACCGACGACTCGACCGACTACCTTGGCATCATGCGGACCAACCTCGACGCCCTCGAGACCGGGCTGACCTGCCCGTGAGCGGCCCCTCCGGCGCCACACCCGTCATCGACGCGCGCGACGTGCGCGTCACCCTCGGCGCCAGCACGATCCTGCGCGGCGTCGACCTCACGGTCGCGACCGGCGAGGTCGTCGCGCTCCTCGGCGCCAACGGCTCCGGCAAGTCGACCCTCGTGCGCTCGCTCGTGGGGATCCTGCCGCTCGCGGGCGGGAGCGTGCGACTGCTCGGCTCACCGCTCGGCAACGGCGTGCCCTGGCAGCGCGTGGGCTACGTGCCCCAGCGCGTCAGCGCACAATCCGGCGTGCCCTCGACCGCGCGCGAGGTCGTCGCGTCCGGGCTGCTGCACGGCCGCCGTCTGCGGCTGCCGCGCGACTGGCGCGAGCAGGCCGACGCCGCGCTCGACATGGTCGGCCTGCGCGACCGCGCCACCGACGCCACGAGCGAGCTCTCGGGCGGGCAGCAGCAGCGCGTCCTCATCGCCCGCGCGCTCGCACGGCGTCCCGACCTGATGATCCTCGACGAGCCCGTCGCCGGCGTGGACCAGCCCAGCCAGGAGGCGTTCGCGGCGACCATGCGCCGTCTCGTCGAGGAGGGCCTGACGGTCCTCGTCGTGCTGCACGAGCTCGGCGCCCTCGCGCCGCTCGTGACGCGCGCGGTCGTCCTGCGGCACGGGAAGGTCGTGCACGACGGCGCCCCGCCCGCGGCGTCCGCCGCCCACGGGCACGCCGAGCACGAGCACCTGCACCCGCACGACCCCGCCTCGACCGGCCCGCTGCCCGTCCAGGACCTCGGCCTCCAGCAAGGTGGTTTCACCGCATGACGCTCCTCGACGAGCTCGGCTACATGCTCACCGACCCGCTCATGCAGCGGGCGCTGGTCGCCGCGCTGCTGGTCGGCCTCACCGCACCGATCGTCGGCACCTACCTCGTGCAGCGCAAGCTCTCGCTGCTCGGCGACGGGATCGGCCACGTCGCGCTCACCGGGGTCGCGCTCGGGTGGCTCGTGGGCGCCGGGATGGGTCTCGTGCCGCAGGACGCCCTCGCGATCCCCGGCGCCGTGATCGCCGCGGTGATCGGGTCCGTCGCGATCGAGCTGGTCCGCGAACGCGGGCAGACCAGCGGCGACGTCGCGCTCGCCCTGCTGTTCTACGGCGGCATCGCGGGCGGCGTGCTCCTGATCGGGATCGCGGGCGGCTCGCAGGCCAACCTCATGACGTACCTGTTCGGCTCGATCTCGACCGTCACGCTCGCCGACCTCGTCCTCACGACCGTGCTCGCCGTGATCGTGCTCGCGGTCGGGCTCGGGCTGCGCGCCGCGCTGTTCACGGTGAGCCAGGACGAGGAGTTCGCGATCGCGTCCGGCCTGCCCGTCCGGTTCCTCAACATCGCGATCGCCGTCGTCGCGGCGCTCACCGTCACGGTCGCGATGCGCGTCGTCGGGCTCCTGCTCGTGAGCGCGCTCATGATCGTGCCAGTCGCCGTCGCCCAGCTCGTGACCCGGTCGTTCAGCCGCACCATGGCCGTCGCGGCGGTCGTCGGGGTCACCGTCTGCGTCGTCGGCCTGTCGATCACCTACTGGTACAACTGGTCCCCCGGCGCGACCATCGTGGTGCTCGCGATCCTCACCTACGGCCTCGTCGCCGCGATCCGCCCCCTGGTCGTGCGACGGCGCACCCCGCACGACCCCCACCCCGACATCCCCGACGACGTCCAGGTCGCCGGGACGCCACGACCGCACGGCACCGCGGCGACGGCGTCCGCGGCCGGAGAGGACGACCCGTGCAGCGCATGACCAAGCAGCGCGCCGCCGTCTCGGCCGCGCTCGACCGCATCGACGACTTCCGCAGCGCCCAGCAGCTCCACGACGTGCTGCGCGCCGCGGGCGACGGGATCGGCCTCGCGACCGTCTACCGGACGCTCCAGGGCCTCGTCGAGTCCGGCGACGTGGACGTGCTGCGCACCGAGGACGGCGAGAACCTCTACCGCCGCTGCGAGCGCACCGAGCACCACCACCACCTCGTGTGCCGCGCCTGCGGACGCACGGTCGAGATCGACGGACCGACCGTCGAGGCGTGGGCCGGCCAGGTCGGCGCCGCGCACGGGTTCGCCGACATCGAGCACACCGTCGAGCTGTTCGGCACCTGCGCCGACTGCGCCGCCGCGACCCGCGCAGGCTGACCGTGCCCTCCTGGCTCGACGGCGGACCCTTCTGGGCGCTCTTCGCGTTCTTCTTCGTCGTCGTGCTCGTGCGCACCCAGGCCACCTACTGGATCGCGCGCATCGTGACCGAGTGGTCGCTCGACCGCACCCGCCCCGTACGGCCCTGGGCCGCCCGCGTGCACACCTGGTTGGCGTCGGACGCCGCCGGGCGGGGTGCCGCCGCGATCGACCGGTGGGGTCTGGTGGCCGTGCCCGCGTCGTTCCTCGCGACCGGCACCAAGACCGTCGTCAACGGCGCCGCCGGGATGCTGCGCATGCCCTTCGGCCGCTACCTCGCCGCGATGCTGCTCGGGTGCGCGATCCACGCGACCATCTACGCGACCGTCGGCTGGGCCGCGTGGACCGCGGCGCTCGCCGCCGCGACCGGTTCGCCGTGGGGGCTCGTGGCCGTCGTCGTGCTGCTCGCGCTCGTCGCGGCGCTCGTGGTCCGGAGCGTGCGGCGGCACGCGACGTCCGACCGGCCCGACCAACGCGGGACCGCGCGATGACCCGCCCGCACACCGTCCAGGGGTACGAGGACTGGCCGGACGCCCTCGCCAACGGGGTGTTCGCCCCCGCCGACCCCGTCGCGGCGCGGGTCGCCGCGCTGCTCGGCGTGCCGCAGCCGACGCCCGTGACGCCGCGGGTCGTGCGCCGGTGGGACGACGGCGGCCCGGGCGACGACCCGCTGGTCGGCACCGAGATCGAGTGGCGCACCGGGTTCGGGCCGCCCACGCGCGCGTGGGTCGTGCGCCCGCGCGAGCAGGGCACGCTCCCGGGCGTGCTCGCGCTGCACTGCCACGGCGGCGTCAAGTCGGTCGGGGGCGAACGTCTGGTCCGCACGGACCGCCCAAGCCCGGGGGCCGAGCGCCGACGCACCGAGCACTACGAGGGCCGGGCGCTCGTCAACGACCTCGCGCGCCGCGGGCACGTGGTGCTCGTGCACGACGCGTTCACATGGGGGTCGCGCCGCGTGCGCCTCGACCCCGAGCCGTGGCGGCTGCGCGCCGTGATGGACGTCCAGCGTGCGGCCTGGGCGGCCGCGGGCCACGTCCCGGACGACGACGAGGCGTACGACGTCGCGGCGGCCCACCACGAGGACGCCGTCGCCAAGGTCGCGGGATGGATCGGCACGTCGTTCGCCGGCACCGTCGCGCACGACGACCTGGTGGCCCTCGACGTGCTCGCGGCGCTGCCCGGGGTCGACGCCGCACGGCTCGGCGTCGTCGGGTTCTCCGGTGGTGGTGGTCGCGCCGCGACCCTCACGGCGCTCGACGAGCGCGTGCGGGCGAGCGCCGTCGTCTGCATGATGGCGACCGCGGCGTCGATGACCCCGGCGCACGTCGACGCGCACTCATGGTTGCTCGCGACGCCGGGGCTCGCGCCCGCACTCGACCTGCCCGACCTCGCGGCCGCACGCGGGACGCACCACCAGCTCGTGCTCTCGGCGCTCGACGACCCGCTGTTCCCGCGCGACGGGATCCTGGCCGCCCACGACCGTCTCGAAGAGCTCTTCACGGGCGCGACCGGGACGTACGAGGGTGCGCTCGTTCCCGGCGGTCACGTCTTCACCCGTGCGATGCAGGAGCACCTCGGGACGTTCCTGCGGGAGACGCTCGGAGCGCCGTCGGCTCGTTGTCAGGAGGAGCGCCGGGCCGCTCAGGAGTAGTCGGTCACGCCCGCGTCACGCGCCCCGACGCAGAACTGGTTGCCCTGCGGGTCGGAGAGCACGACCCAGCGGTAGCCCGGCACCGAGTGCGGGGCGACGAGTCCGGCGCCGGCCGAGACGAGGCGCTCGACCTCCGCGTCGAGGTCGGTCCGCTCGCCGGCGAGCTCGAAGTCGACGTGCAGGCGGTTCTTGCCGGGCGTCGGCGCGTCGACCATCTGGAAGCCGAGCACCGGGGCCGCCACACCCTCCGGCGGGCTCACCGTGAGGAAGAACCCGTCGAACTCGTCGGTCAGCGTCCCGCCCGTCTGCTCGGCCCACCACCGTGCGAGGGGCGTCGGTGCGGTGCTGTCCACGGTCACCATGCTGGGTCGGATCGTCATGGACCGACCCTAGCGACGGCGTCCGACACGCGCGCGAGGGGTGCTCAACGACGTCGATGACGCCTGACCGACGTGCTCGACGCTCTCAGGCGGGCGCGTTCGGGGTGTCGACCGCACCGCCGTAGCGGCGGTCACGACGCGCGTACTCCTCGATCGCTGCCCACAGGGTGCGCCGGTCGACGTCGGGCCACGGCGTGTCCATGAAGACCATCTCCGCGTACGCGGACTGCCAGAGCATGAAGTTCGACGTGCGCTGCTCGCCCGAGGACCGCCAGAACAGGTCGACGTCGGGCAGGTCGGGCTCGTCGAGGTACTTCTGGACCGTCTTCTCGGTGACCCGCCGCGGGTCGAGGCGCCCGGCCGCGACCTCGCGGGCGATCGCCTGCGCGGCGTCCGCGATCTCGGCACGGCCGCCGTAGTTGACGCACATCGTCAACGTGCACACGTCGTTCTCGCGCGTGAGCTCCTCGGCGACCTCGAGCTCCTTGATGACCGAGGCCCACAGGCGCGGACGACGCCCCGCCCAGCGCACCCGCACGCCCCACGAGTGCATCTCGTCGCGGCGGCGCCGGATCACGTCCCGGTTGAACCCCATGAGGAACTTGACCTCGTCGGGCGAGCGCTTCCAGTTCTCGGTCGAGAACGCGTACGCGCTGACGTGCTTGACGCCGATCTCGACCGCGCCCGCGACGACGTCGAGCAGCGACGCCTCCCCCGCCTTGTGGCCCTCGACGCGCGGCAGACCGCGCGCGTTCGCCCACCGGCCGTTGCCGTCCATGACGACGGCCACGTGGTTCGGCACGAGCTCGGCCGGGATCGCGGGGGGCCGCGCGCCCGACGGGTGCGGCGGGGGCGCGACCACGTCCCGACGGCTCATGCGCCCGCCTCCTGCGCTCGCGTGACTGCCTGCTCGTCCGGCGCGGACCCGCGCTCGACCATCCGCAACGATCTCAACGTCCTCTCGAGGTGGAACTGGCTGTAGGCGGCCACGAGGCCGCTCGCCTCACGGCGGTGCCGATCGCCCGAGGCGTTCGCGACCTGCCAGTCGCCCGCGAGCAGCGCCGCGAGGAGCTCGAAGGTCTCGGGTGCGGGTGCGGTCGACCCCGGCGGCCGGCAGCGCCCGCACACCGCGCCGCCCGTGGCGATGCTGAACGACCGGTGCGGGCCCGGCTCGCCGCAGCGCGCGCAGTCGGTGAAGCTCGCGGCCCAGCCCGCGACGGCGAACGCGCGCAGCAGGTACGAGTCGAGCACCAGGCCGGGCGCGTGCGTGCCCTCGGCGAGCGCGCGCACCGCCCCCACGAGCAGCCAGAACTGCTGCACCGACGGCTCGCGCTCGGACGCGACGAGGCGCTCGGCGGTCTCGAGCATCACGGTGCCCGAGGTGTACATCGCGTAGTCCGCGCAGATCGCGCGCGCGTACGGGCCGACCGTCTCTACCTGCGTCACGGTGTCGAGCGAGCGACCCTCGTGCAGCTGGAGGTCGACCATCATGAACGGCTCGAGGCGCGCACCGAACCGCGACGAGGTGCGGCGCACGCCCTTGGCGACCGCGCGCACCTTGCCGTGCTCGCGCGTCAGGAACGTGACGATGCGGTCGGCCTCGCCCAGCTTCTGGGTGCGCAGCACGATGGCGTCGTCTCGGTACGAAGGCACGGGACCATTGTCCGCCATGCCACCCACGCCCGGGGACGCCGTCCGCGGTGCCGAGCACGGGATCAGGCACACGATCCGGCCGTGCCGGTGTGCCTGATCCCGTGCTCGGCGAGCAGTGGCGCTCAGGACGCCGTGCGCTCCGCGCGGTTCACGGCCGAGACGATCGCCTTGAGCGACGCCGTGGTGATCGACGGGTCGATGCCCACGCCCCACAGCACGTCGTCGCCGACCTGGCACTCGACGTACGCGGCCGCGGTCGCGTCGCCGCCCTCGGACAGCGCGTGCTCGGCGTAGTCCAGCACGCGCAGGTCGACGCCGACCTTGCGGATCGCGTCGACGAACGCCGCGACGGGGCCGTTGCCCGTGCCCTCGAGCGTGAGCTCCTGGCCGCGGTCCAGCACGTCGACCGCCAGAGTGTCGGGTCCGTCCTCGGTCGAGACCGCGCGCGTGCCGCGCAGCTTGAGCCGGCCCCACGGCTCGAGGCCCGAGCCCGGGCCGACGGGCAGGTACTCGTCGGAGAAGATCGTCCAGATGTCGTCGCCGGTGACCTCGGTGCCCTCGGCGTCGGTGTGCTCCTGCACGGCGCGCGAGAACTCGATCTGCAGGCGGCGCGGCAGGTCCAGGTGCCGCTCCGACTTGAGCAGGTACGCGATGCCGCCCTTGCCGGACTGGGAGTTGACGCGGATCACGGCCTCGTACGAGCGGCCCACGTCCTTCGGGTCGATCGGCAGGTACGGCACGCCCCACGTGATGTCGTCGACGCCGCGGCCCGCGGCCTCGGCACGCGCGGCCATCGAGTCCAGGCCCTTCTTGATCGCGTCCTGGTGCGAGCCGGAGAACGCGGTGAAGACCAGGTCGCCCGCGTACGGGTGCCGCTCGGGCACCGCGAGCTGGTTGCAGTGCTCGACCGTGCGGCGCACGTGGTCGATGTCCGAGAAGTCGATCTGCGGGTCGACGCCCTGGCTGAACAGGTTCATGCCGAGCGTCACCAGGCACACGTTGCCGGTCCGCTCGCCGTTGCCGAACAGGCACCCCTCGATGCGGTCGGCGCCCGCCTGGTAGCCGAGCTCGGCCGCCGCGACCGCGGTGCCGCGGTCGTTGTGCGGGTGCAGCGACAGCACGACGTTCTCGCGCTGGTGCAGGTGGCGGTTCATCCACTCGATCGAGTCGGCGTACACGTTGGGCGTGGCCATCTCGACGGTCGCGGGCAGGTTGATGATGACCTTGCGCTCGGGCGTGGGCTCGAACACCTCGATCACGGCGTTGCAGATGCGCGCCGCGAACTCGAGCTCGGTGCCGGTGTACGACTCGGGCGAGTACTCGTAGTAGACCGTCGTGCCCGGGATGCTCTCCTCGAACTTCTTGCACAGCCGCGCACCGCTGACAGCGATGTCGACGATGCCGTCCTCGTCGCTGCGGAACACCACCTCGCGCTGGAGCACCGACGTCGAGTTGTACAGGTGGACGATGGCCTGCTTCGCGCCGTCGATCGCCTCGTACGTACGGGCGATGAGGTGCTCGCGTGCCTGGGTCAGCACCTGGATGACGACGTCGTCCGGGATGCGGTCCTCCTCGATGAGCATCCGGACGAAGTCGAAGTCCGTCTGCGACGCCGAGGGGAACCCGACCTCGATCTCCTTGTAGCCCATCTGCACGAGCAGCTCGAACATCTTGAGCTTGCGCTCGGCGTTCATGGGTTCGATCAGCGCCTGGTTGCCGTCGCGCAGGTCGACCGCGCACCAGCGCGGTGCGGTCTCGATGCGCTTGTCGGGCCACGTGCGGTCGGGCAGCGTCACGTCGATCTGCCGGTGGAACGGCAGGTACTTGTGGATCGGCATGCCGGACGGCTGCTGCGCGTTCTTCTCGCCGACGGTCGCTGCCGTGGCGCTGGTCTGCGTGGGGGTGCTCATCGTTCGATCCTTCGGGTTTCGGTTGCGTGGGTGCTGTCAGCCGGCACACCAACCACCGCGACGAGAGACCGGCTAGAGAGCCTCGTCGCGGCACCGAAGGAGAAGCTGGGAAGCAGTACGCACGTCGTCCACTGTAGCGCGTCTCAGCGCGAGCGCAGCGCCCGGTCGACCTCGGGGTCGCCGAGCTGGGCGAGCCAGTCGAGCAGCGCGGGGTACGTCGACGGGTTCGCCGCGACGTACGGACGCAACTCGGGCTGCTCGGCCGTGATCGTCGCCAGCACGTCGAGCGGCGTCGCCGGGTCGGCGGCGTCGGCCGGCGTCCAGCGACCCATCGCGGCGGCCATGACCTGCGTGCTGTCGGCCCCGCCCGTGGCCGGGCCGACGGCCTCGACCGCGGCGGTCGCGGTGTCGTCGTGCACGAGCCCGGGACGCGCCGCGTAGCCCGTGCGCTCGCCCTCGATCGTCACGACCTGCGGGCCGGTCCCGCCCGCCGCACGGTCGGACGCCGCACGGTCCGTCCGCCCCGTGGCGGGGCGCACGGCCTCGCCGACCTCGGTCACGGCGCGGTCCGTCGCGCCCCTGTCGGTCGCGTCCCGCTCGGACGACGCCCGGTGGCCCGCCACCCGGCGTGCCCGCACGGGCCTGGCGGCCGGCTCGGGCGTCGACTCGGCGGCGTCCCGCTCCTCGGGGGCGTCCTCGACGCCCCCGAGGTCAGGTGCGTGCGTCGCGTCGGCACCGGCGTCCGCGACCTCGTCCGTGCTCGGCGAGGCCTGCCACTGGTAGGCGCTTCGGGCGGCGGACCCGGCCCCGCCCGCCGTGAGCTCGCGCAGCTCGCGGGGCGCGGTGAGCGCGACGGCGACGAGCGCGGGCAGGCCGAACGCGAGCAGGAACCGGAACGTGCCGGCGAGCGCCTGGCCGGGCCCGGCGACGATCATGAGGACGGTGCCGAGCACGACCGCGAGCCCCGACAGCACGAGGGAGAGGTTGCGCCCGCGCACGAGGTCGGCGTGCTGCGTACGCCGTGCGGCGAAGGCGCCACCGCCGACCACGATCCCCACGACGAGGCCGAGCACGTCCGCGACGGGCGTCGCCTCGGTGCCGTCGACGAGGCCGAGCAGCCCGTTCGCCGCGACGGCGACGCCCGTCGCGCTCAGGAGCAGCAGGGTGCGCTCGGCGACGCCCGCCCACCGGTCCACGACGTCGACCTGACGGGTCGCCCGCTCGACCGCGGCCGACGCCGCGAGCGCCGCGGCGGCGGGCACGAGCAGCAGGCCGAACCCGACGGTGCCGACCGAGGTCACGGACACGAACGCGAGCTGGCCCGACCCGAGCACGAACGCGACGACGAGCACGATCCCGAGCCCGACGAGCGTCGTGCGCCACGCCTCGTCGCCGCGCGCGGCGAGCACCGCGGGGACGGTCGCGAGCACCACGACGAGCGCGGCGCAGACCACGGCCCACAGCACGCCCGCGGCGCCGGGTCCGTCGATCGCGTCGAGCACGACGCCGAGCGCCGTCGTGGCCGCCGCGGCGACCCCGAGGCCGAGCAGGATGCGCGTCGAGACCGTGGTCGCGCGCGCGTCCTGGTCCACCGGGCCGAGCTCGCAGGCGCGCGGCTGCGCGGCGAGGGCCGCACCGGCGAGGCCGAGCGCGGCGGCGGTGCCGATGCCGAGCCCGTCCTTGCCCTGGACGAGGTCGACGAGCGCGTACACGGCCACGAGCACCACGTAGGGCGCGTTCGCGAGCAGGCGTGCGCGGCGCGTGGTGTGGACGGTCCAGGTCGCGGGCAGCACCCCGGAGCGTGCGAGGTACGGCAGGCCGAGCGAGGCGAGGCTCACGAGCGCGAGCAGCACGACCTCGATGCGGTCGGCGCCGCGGTGCGTCGCGTCCCAGGGCAGGGAGAACGACACGAAGATCAGGATCGCGGCGACGGCGTCGCGCACGTAGTCCGCGGGGGGCACGTCGGCGAACGGGCTGCGCCCGGCCGGGGCCTCGGGGGTGGTGTTCACGGGTCCTCCTGTCCTCGGGCCTCGCACGGCGCCCGGGGCCGCGATGGCCCGGGTCGTTTCTACCGGTCCCCGCGGCGAACCTCAAACCTCGCCCGCCCGGCGAGACGTGCGCCACGGTCCCGAGGCGCGTCCGCCCCACGACGTGCGATCAGATGCCGAGCTGGAACACGCCCCAGTACGCGAGCACGACGAGCAGCAGGACGGCGCCCCCGACGAGCACGACGACGCACGCGTGGCCGAGGACGCCCTGCACGGCCGCGTCGGGGCGCGCACGCCAGGCGGCGACGGGCGTGTCGTCGAGCGTCGCGCGTCGCCGCGACCGGCTCTCGAGCGCCCGGTTGACGAGCACCGCGGCCGCGACGATCGCGACGACGCCCAGCGCCCGGACGGCGAGCCACCCGCCCTCGACGAGCCAGGGATCGCGCGCGTAGCCGAGCGCGAGCCGCGCGACCGTCACCAGGTACGCGATCAGCGCGACGAACGACGCGACGGTCGCGAGGGTCAGCACCACGAGCGGGACCGCGCGCGAGCGCCGCACGACCGTGCGCGGCACGCCGCCGGCGCGGCGCACGGCCCGCGCGCGCAGCACGACGACGACCAGCGCGAGGCTCCCGACGACCATGAGCGCCGCGGCGACAAGGATCAGGGCGAGCATCAGGTCGCCGCTCGCGAGCCAACGCGGCGTGGGCACCGGACCGGCGAGCGACCGCTGGAAGGGCTGCGCCCCCGCGACCTGGGGTGCGGCGTCCGCGACCGCGGGCAGACCCTCGACCCAGGCGCCGACGTCGCGCGGGACCTCGGGCACGACCGTGCCGTCGACCCGCAGGCCGTGGTCGGCGCCGTCGTAGTAGCGCACCGTGACCTGCGCTCCCCCGTCGACCTCGGCCCCGGCCTGCGCGAGCACGATCTGCGCGCCCTGCTCGATCGGCATCGAGGCGTCCGCGGTGCCGTACAGCATGAGCACCGGGCCGCCCGTGCGCCGTAGGGAGGGCTCGACGTCGAAGTCCGCGTACTCGAAGCCGCCGCCGGGCAGCGCCATGCCGACCGCGCGCGGGATCACGCGGTAGAGCTCCTGCGGCACCCCGGTGTTGTGCAGGTAGTTGTCGACCGCGAACGCCGCCTGCTCGCGCGGCGGGACCACGGGCGCCGAGGCGAGCACCAGGAACGCGACCGACGGGTCCGTCGCGGTGATCACGGGCGCGATCCACGCCCCCTCCGACTCGGCGTACAGACCCACCCGACGAGGGTCGACGCCGGGCGCGCCCCGCAGCACCGCGACGGACCGGTCATAGTCGGCGGCCATCGTGACGTAGTCGCGGTGCCGGGTCGAGTACGTGTCGAGCCGCTTGGACGGCACGAGCGTCACGACGCCCGCGCTCGCGAGCGCGGTGGCGGTCGACGCGAACGCCGTGCGCGCGTCGCCCGTCCCGGCCCCGTGCAGGAACACGACGCCCGGGAGCAGGGTCGTCTCGTCGGCGTCCCGCACGGGCTCGCGCAGCACCGCGTCGACGCTCGTGCCGTCGAGCTCGACGGTCAGGACCGTGGTGCGCACGTCGTAGGTGCCGACGTCCGCCCGGGGAGCCGCGTCGCCCGCGTCGACCGGCCCGGTCGCACGGTACGAGGCCGCGTCGCCGATCACGGTCGACGCCGACGCGACCTCGACGTGGTCCGTCATCGGCGCGGGGTCCCACTGCGGGCCCAGCACGGCACCGACGATCGCGAGCAGGATCGCCAGGACCGCCGAGGTCGCCGCCGTGCGGAAGATCACGCCACGATCGTAGGCACCGGCGGCCCGCACGGCAGGGCGGGGACGGCGGGCGCGCCGGCCGGTTCAGGCCAGGCATGTCGGGCCGGGCGCGCCGGCCAGCCGGGTCAGGCGGGCCGGGTCGGGTCCGTCAGAACCCGAGGCGGTTGAGCTGCTTCGGGTCGCGCTGCCAGTCCTTGGCGACCTTGACCCGCATGTCGAGGTAGACCTTGGTGCCCAGCAGCGCCTCGATGCCGCGGCGTGCCTCGGTGCCGACGTGACGCAGCCGGGAGCCGCCCTTGCCGATCACGATGGCCTTCTGCGAGTCGCGCTCGACGAAGATGTTGACGCGCACGTCGACGAGGGGGTTCGCGGGGTCGCGGTCCTCGCGCGGGGTGATCTCGTCGACCACGACCGCGAGCGAGTGCGGCAGCTCGTCGCGCACGCCCTCGAGCGCGGCCTCGCGCACGAGCTCGGCGACCATGACGGACTCGGGCTCGTCGGTCAGCTCGCCGCCGGGGTACAGCTCGGGCCCCTCGGGCAGGTACGAGACGAGCACGTCCGCGAGGGTGTCGACCTGGAACCCCTCGACGCCCGAGACCGGCACGATGTCGGCCCAGTCGCCGAGCGCGTCGACGCTCATGAGGTGGCGCGCGAGGGTGTCGCGGTCAACGAGGTCGGTCTTGGTCACGACCGCGACCACGGGCGTGCCGCGGCGACCCCGCATGACGTCGGCGAGCTGCTGCGCGATGAACCTGTCCCCCGGCCCGACCTTCTGGTCGGCCGGCAGGCAGAACGCGACCACGTCGACCTCGGAGAGCGTGTCGCGCACGAGCAGGTTCAGACGCTCCCCGAGCAGCGTGCGCGGGCGGTGCAGGCCGGGCGTGTCGACGAGGATCAGCTGGGCGTCGTCGCGGTGCACGATCCCGCGGATGGTGTGGCGCGTCGTCTGCGGGCGGCCCGACGTGATCGCGACCTTCTGCCCGACGAGCGCGTTGGTGAGCGTGGACTTGCCCGCGTTGGGGCGGCCCACGAAGCAGGCGAAGCCCGAGCGGTGCTCGGGCGCAGGGGTGGTCACCGGTGGCGCTCCTTCAGGTCGTGCTCGGCCGGACGTCCCGCACCCGAGCTCTCGTGCTCGGGGGGTTCGGGCGCGCGGTGCACGAGCACGGTCGCGAGCTGCTTGCGCCGCCCCTCGATGCGCTCGGCGGCGAGCACGAGCCCGTGCGCCTCGGCCGTGGCTCCCGCGAGGGGGACCTTGCCGAGCGACTTGGCGAGCAGGCCGCCCACCGAGTCGACGTCGTCCTCGTCGATGTGCAGGCCGAACAGCTCCCCGAGCTCGCCGATGGGCCACCGCGCGGGCACCCGGTAGGTGTCGTCGTCGAGCGCCTCGACCTCGGGCTCGGGCTGGTCGTGCTCGTCGGTCAGCTCGCCGACGAGCTCCTCGAGCGCGTCCTCGATCGTCACGAGACCTGCGACGCCGCCGTACTCGTCGACCACGAGCGCGATGTGCGACGACGCGGCCTGCATCTCGCGCATGAGCTCGTCGACCGGCTTGGACTCGGGCACGAACATCGCGGGGCGCACGACGTCGCCCACGGTGAGCGCCTCGTCGGCGCGCGCGTGCAGCGCGGCCACGACGTCCTTGAAGAACGCGACGCCCACGAGGTCGTCGGTGTCGGTGCCCGTGACGGGGATCCGCGAGAAGCCGGAGCGCTGGAACAGCGTGAGGGTCTTGGCGAGCGGCGTCGTCGCGCGCGTGGTGATCATGTCGGTGCGCGGCACCATGATCTCGCGCGTGAGCGTCTGCCCGAGCTCGATCACGGACCGGATGAGCTCGCGCTCGTCGTCCTCGATCTCCTCGGACTCGCTCATGCGGTCGGCGACCTCGCGCGCCTCGCGGTCGGTGCGCTCGGGCGCGGGCAGCGACTCCTCGGGCACGGGCAGCGCCCAGCGCGTGAGCGCCGCCACGCCGCCGAGCAGGCTCGCGAGCGCCACGACCACGCCGACGGGGTTGGCCCGCCCGACCGTCGCCGGGCTCACCCGCACGAGCGCGACCGCGACGAGCACCGCGACGCCCGTGGTCACGAGGAGCACGAGCCACCACGCGTCGAACCAGCCGTCGAGCACGACGACGACCGCGGCGACCGCGACCCACTGCGCCACGACCCGGGCCACGGCCACGGCCTGGGCGGTCGCGGCGTCGTCCTCCACGAGCACCTGGGCGCGTTCGACGCGCTGCAGGCGCGCGGCGCTGCCGCTCGCACGCGCCTCGGACTCGGCGTCGACGAGGCCCGAGCGCGTCGCCCGGGCGAGGGCGACCTCGCCCGCGGCCAGGACCGCGGCGAGCGCGGCCGCGAGGACGGCGACCGCGAGGGCCAGGCCCAGGGCGGCGCCGCTCATCGGCTCGCGAGGAAGGTCAGCAGGAGCTTGCGCTGCAGCGCGAACATCTCCTTCTCCTCCTCGGGCTCGGCGTGGTCGTAGCCGAGCAGGTGCAGGATCCCGTGGGTCGTCAGGAGCAGGAGCTCCTCGACGGTCGAGTGCCCCGCGACCGCGGCCTGCTGCGCGGCGACCTCGGGGCACAGCACGATGTCGCCGAGCAGGCCCGCGGGCGTCACGTCGCCCTCGCGACCCGGGCGCAGCTCGTCCATGGGGAACGACAGCACGTCGGTCGGGCCGGGCTCGTCCATCCACTTCACGTGCAGCTCGGCCATGACGTCGGACTCGACGAACAGCACCGCGAGGTCCGTCTGCGGGTGCACGTACAGCGCGTCGAGCACGTACCGGGCGAGGGCCGCGAACTCGGCCTCGTCGACCACGGTCTCCGACTCGTTGTTGACCTCGATGCTCATCGGGCGTCCTTCGTGGTGGGGCGCACGTCCCAGCGGGCGTACGCGTCGATGATGTCGGTCACGAGGCGGTGCCGGACGACGTCGGACGACGTGAGCCGGCAGAACTCGACGTCGTCGACGCCCGTCAGCACGTCCTGGACCACGCGCAGGCCGGACGCCGTGGCCCCGGGCAGGTCGACCTGCGTCTGGTCACCCGTGACGACCATGCGCGAGCCGAACCCGAGTCGCGTGAGGAACATCCGCATCTGCTCGCTCGTCGTGTTCTGCGCCTCGTCGAGGATCACGAACGCGTTGTTCAGGGTGCGCCCGCGCATGTACGCGAGCGGCGCGACCTCGATCGTGCCGGACTCGAGCAGCCGCGGGATCGTGTCGGGGTCGACCATGTCGTGCAGCGCGTCGTAGAGCGGGCGCATGTACGGGTCGATCTTGTCGGACAACGACCCGGGCAGGTAGCCGAGCCGCTCGCCCGCCTCGACCACGGGCCGGGTGAGCACGATCTTGGAGACCTGGTGCGCCTGGAGGGCCTGCACGGCCTTGGCCATCGCGAGGTACGTCTTGCCGGTGCCCGCCGGGCCGAGCCCGAACGTCACGGTGTTGACGTCGATCGCGTCGACGTACGCCTTCTGCCCGACCGTCTTGGGGCGGATCGTGCGCCCGCGGTTCGACAGGATGTTGAGCGTGAGCACCTCGGCCGGTCGCGAGGCGGTCGCGGCGGTCAGCATCGCGATCGAGCGCGTGACGACGTCCGGGGTCAGCGTCGTGCCGCCCTCGACGACCTCGACGAGCTCGTCGAGCAGCCGGGACGCGAGCGCGACGTCCCCGGGCGGGCCCGAGACCGCGATCTCGTTACCGCGCGCGTGCACGTCGACCGCGGGGAACCCCGCCTCGACCGCGCGCAGCACCGCGTCGCCGCTGCCGAGCAGGGCGACCATCGGCACGTGCGTCGGGACCACGATGCGGTGCTCGACGTGCGGGGCTGACGCCGCCTGCGACCGGGACTGCGAGGACCGGGACTGCGAGGTGGGGGATGTCATGGGCCGGCTCTCGCCGCTGCGCTCCTTCGATGGTCCGTCCCTCCCGGCGGGAGGTTCGGGACCATCCTACCGAGGGCGGACGACGTCGGTCGCGCGCTTTGCCCCGACGCGCCCCGGTCTCAGGCGGGCTGCCAGCCGAGCTGCGTGCCGCCCAAGACGTGGCCGTGCACGTGGAACACGCTCTGCCCGGCGCGCGGGCCCGAGTTGAACACGAGGCGGAACTGGCCGTCCGCGAGCGTCCCGGCGACCTCGTCGGCGAGCGCGACGACGTCGGCCAGGAGCGCCGGGTCGGCGGCCGCGAGCTGCGCGATGTCGCCGTGGTGGTCGCGCGGGACGACGAGCACGTGCATGGGTGCCTGGGGGTCGATGTCCTTGAACGCGACGACGCGGTCGTTCGACGCGACGGTCTCGGACGGGACCTCGCCCGCGACGATCTTGCAGAACAGGCAGTCGGTGCTCTCGGTGCTCATGCCGCCACGCTAGCGCGTCGCCGCGCGGCTCGCGTTGCCCGCTGGGCCGTCGAAGCCTGCACAGCCGTCGAAGCCCGCGCGGCCGGCGCGGCTCAGACCCCGGCCCAGCGGCCGAGGCGCTCCGAGATCAGCGCGATCGCGACCGGGCCTGCGGTCGAGGTGCGCAGCACGTGCGGGCCGAGGCGGGCGAGGCTCGCGCCCGCCTCGCGCAGCGCGTCGACCTCGCCCGCACCGATCCCGCCCTCGGGGCCGACCACGACGAGCAGCTCGGGCCCGCGGCCCGCGGCGGCGGGCTCGGGCAGCACGACGTCCGCGAGCGCGGTCGTCGCCTCCTCGTGCAGCACGACCGCCGCGCCGCCCGCCGCGACGACGTCGCGCACGCGCGCGGCCAGCGCCCTGGTCGCGACGACGCCGCCGACCTCGGGCACGCGCGCGCGGCGGGCCTGCTTGGTCGCGGCGCGCACGGTCGAGACCCAGCGCGCCCGGGACTTCTCGGCGCGGTCGCCGCGCCAGACCACGATCGACCGCTCGGCCTGCCACGGCAGGATCGCGTCGGCGCCGACCTCGGTCGCCGCCTCGATCGCGAGCTCGTCGCGGTCGCCCTTGGCGAGCGCCTGCACGAGGGTCACCACGACGTCGGGCTCGGGCTCGGCCACGACCTCGTCGACGTCGAGCAGCACGCGCGCGCCGTCGACCTCGGCGACCGTGCAGCGCAGGCGGGTGCCCGCGCCGTCCGCGACGTCGATGCGCTCCCCCGGCGACCGGCGCTGCACGACCCCGGCGTGACGGCCCTCGGGCCCGTCGAGGACGTACCGCGACCCGGCCGCGTGGGCGGCGACGTCCGCGGGCTCGGCGAAGAACACGGGTGCGCTCATGGTGACCCTCTCGCGTGGTTGACCGGTCGGCGGGCTAGCGGCCCGAGAACTTGTCGCGCAGGCGCGAGAACACGCCCGGGTGCGCGGCGGAGAGCCGCGGCTCGGGGCGCTCCTCGCCGCGCGCGCGGGCGAGCTGACGCAGCAGCTCCTCCTGCGCCTCGTCGAGTCCCGTGGGGACCTGGATCTCGACGTGCACGTTGAGGTCGCCACGGCCCGAGGCGTGCAGGTGCCCCACGCCGAGGCCCTTGAGCGTGATGATCTGCCCGGGCTGCGTGCCGGGGCGCAGGTCGACCTCCTGCATGCCGTCGAGCGTGTCGACCTCGAGCACCGTGCCGAGCGCCGCCGCCGTCATCGGGACCTGGAGCGTGCAGTGCAGGTCGTCCCCACGGCGCAGGAACGTCTCGTGGTTGCGCTCGCGGATCTCGACGTACAGGTCGCCGGCCGAGCCGCCGCCGGGGCCGACCTCGCCCTGCGCGGTGAGCTTGATGCGCGTGCCCGTGTCGACGCCCGCGGGCACGTTCACGGTGATGGTGCGGCGGCTGCGCACGCGTCCCTCGCCCGCGCACTCGACGCACGGCTCGGGGATCACGGTGCCGAAGCCCTGGCACGCGGCGCACGGCTGGGTCGTCATGACCTGGCCGAGGAACGAGCGCGCGACGCGCTGGACCGTGCCGCGGCCGTGGCACACCTCGCACGTGCGCGGCGAGGTGCCAGGTGCGCAGCACGAGCCCGAGCACGTGCCGCACACGACCGCGGTGTCGACCTGGATCTCGCGCTTGGCGCCGAACGTCGCCTCGGCGAGGTCGATGTCGAGCCGCACGAGGGCGTCCTGGCCGCGCCGGGCGCGCGGGATCGGGCCACTCTGCTGGCCGCCGCCGAAGAACGTCTCGAAGATGTCCTGGAACCCGAAGCCGCCGCCCTGGCCGCCGCCCGGCGCCGACGGGTCGGAGCCCAGGTCGTACTGCTGGCGCTTGTCCGGGTGCGAGAGCACCTCGTAGGCGCGCGAGACGTCCTTGAAGCGGTCCTCCGCCTCGGGGCCGGCCACGTCGGGGTGCAGCTCGCGCGCGAGCTTGCGGTACGCCTTCTTGATCTGGTCCTGGCTCGCGTCGCGGGCCACGCCCAAGGTCTCGTAGTAGTCGCTCACAGGTCCTTCTCTGCTCCAGCGGTGCTCTGTCGGTCGGAACGTTCGTGTGGTGCGGGGGCGTGCGGTGCGGTGCTGCTCACGAGGCGAGGATCCGCGACAGGTAGCGCGCGACCGCGCGCACCGTCGCGATCGTCGCCGGGTAGTCCATGCGGGTCGGGCCGATCGACCCGACGAGGGCCACCGCGTCGTCGTCCGACCCGGTGCCGTACCCGCTCGTGACGACGGACGCGTCGACGAGGCCGGCGAGCTGGGTCTCGTGGCCGATGCGCACCGCGACGCCCGAGGTGCCGTCGGCCGCCATCTCGGTCAGCAGGTTGAGCAGCACGACCTGCTCCTCGAGGGCCTCGAGGACGGGCCGCAGCGCGTGCTCGAACCGCATGCCGGCCTGCGCGAGGTTCGCGGTGCCCGAGAGCAGGATCCGCTCCTCGGACTCCTCGCCGAGGGTCTCCACGACGAGCGCGCCGACCTGGCGCACGAGGCCCTGGTCGTCGGGCCGGACCTGCGCGGCGAGACCGTCGAACGCGGTCGCGAGCTCGCTCAGCCGCTTGCCCGCGGCGGCTACGTTGAGGCGCACGCGCAGCTCGGCGAGCGACACCTCGTCGCATGCCGCGTCGAGCTCGAGCACACGCTGCTCGACGCGCCCGGTGTCGGTGATGATGACGACGAGCAGCCGGGTGGGCGCGAGCGGGACGAGCTCGAGGTGCCGCAGCCCCGAGCGGCGCAGCGACGGGTACTGCACGACCGCGACCTGGCCCGTGAGCTGCGCGAGCAGCCGGCCGGCGCGCGCCACGACGTCGTCGAGGTCGACCGCGTCGGACAGGAACGTCTCGATCGCACGCTTCTCGGGGCTCGAGAGCGACTTGATGGTCGAGAGCCGGTCCACGAACACGCGGTAGCCCTTGTCGGTCGGGATGCGCCCGGCCGACGTGTGCGGCTGCGTGATGTACCCGGCGTCCTCGAGCACGGCCATGTCGTTGCGGATCGTCGCGGACGACACGCCCAGGCCGTGCCGCTCGGCGATCATGCGCGAGCCCACGGGCTCGCGCGTGGTCACGTAGTCCTCGACGATCGCGCGCAGCACGTCGAGGCGTCGTTCGTCGCTCACGGCACCTCCTGCGTCGATCGTCGTCGTGGACCGGCGCCCCGTGGGCGCCCGGCGGGCGTGCTTGCACTCGCCCGGCCCGAGTGCCAATCCTACGGTGCCGGACGACGCGTGCGGGAGGTTTCGCGGCGAGCGTGACCCCGGCGGGTCGCTGCGTGGCCCCACGAGGCCCCCGGCCTAAGGTCTCGTGCGTGAGCATCGACCGGTACGGACCAGACGTCCTCGCCGCGGGCCCCGGCGGCACCGCGCACCACCGCACGCGCCCGCAGGCCACGCAGCGCGCCGCCGAGACGGGCCTCGTGGTCGAGGACGTCGAGACCGGCTGGGTCGGGGCGGTCGTGCGCGTCGAGAAGTCGGGCGGCATGCACGTCGTCGTGCTCGAGGACCGCCACGGCCGCACGCGCACGTTCCGGCTCGGCCCGGGGTTCTGGGTCGACGGCGCGCCCGTCGTCCTCGTCCCGCCGGTCCCCCGTCGCGTCAACGCGAAGGTCGCGCGCACCGCGTCGGGCTCGCGCGCCGTCGTCGGTGCCCGCGCCCGCGTCGCGCGCGGCAGCCGGATCTGGGTCGAGGGCAAGCACGACGCCGAGCTCGTCGAGAAGGTCTGGGGCGACGACCTGCGCGTCGAGGGGGTCGTGGTCGAGATGCTCGACGGCGTCGACAACCTGGCCGAGCGGCTCGCCGAGTTCGGGCCGAGCCGTGAGCGCCGCGTGGGGGTGCTGGTCGACCACCTGGTGCGCGGGAGCAAGGAGCAGCGCATCACTGACGACGTGCTGCGGGGCGTCCCGCAGGGCACGGTCATGGTGCTCGGGCACCCGTACGTGGACGTGTGGCAGGCGGTCAAGCCTGCCCGCGTCGGTCTCGACGCGTGGCCCACGATCGAGCGCGGCACCGAGTGGAAGCACGGGATCCTGCGCGAGCTGGGGTGGCCGCACGACTCGCAGGCCGACGTGGCGCGCGCGTGGCAGCGGATCCTGGGTGCGGTGCGCGGGTTCGCGGACCTCGAGCCGTCCCTGCTCGGCCGTGTCGAGGAGCTCATCGACTTCGTGACGGCCGAGCAGGGGTAGCGCTCAGCCGCCGAGCAGCGACTCGAACGACGGCGCCGAGGCGAACGGGTCGTCCGCCTCGCCGCGCGGCTCGCGCGCGGCGACGGTGCGCGCGAGTTCCCGACCGGCGCGCGTGATGCGCTCGCCGAGCGCGGCCTCGCCCCCGGTCGCGTGGCCGGACGCGGCCCAGTCGTCGGTCGCGGCGAAGACCGCGGTCGTGGCGACGTCCGCCCGCAGGTAGGCGAACAGCGGGCGCAGGGCGTGGTCGAGCGCGAGCGAGTGCCGCGCGGTGCCGCCCGTGGCGCCCAGGAGCACGGGGGTGCCCGCGAGCGCGTCCTTGTCGAGCACGTCGACGAACGACTTGAACAGGCCCGCGTAGGACGCGGTGAACACCGGGGTCACCGCGACCACGGCGTCGGCGTTCGTGACCTTCTCGATCACGTCCGCGAGCTCGCCCGTCGCGAATCCGGTGAGCATCGCGTCGACGACGGGGTGGGCGACGTCGCGCAGTTCGACGACCTCGAGCTCGGCGTCGACGCCCTGGTCGCCGAGCGCGGCCACCGCCGCCTGCCCGAGCCGCTCGGCGAGCATCCGGGTCGACGACGGCCGGCTGAGGCCCGCCGAGAGGGCGACGATCCTGCGTGCGGTCACGGCGTGCTCCTTCGTCATCGGGTCACGGCGTCGGCGGCGTCGACGTCGTCCTCGGCCGTGCGGCCGGTCCAGTGGTCGGCCGCGGCCACGACCTGCTCCGCGATCCGGCCCTCGGCGCGGGCCGCCGCGACACGCTGGGCGTGGCTCGGCGGGTCGGACGGCACGTGCGCGGGACGCGCGGCCTCGGCCTCGCGGCGCAGCACGGGCACGACGTCCTCGGCGAGGATGTCGATCTGCTCGAGCACGGTCTTGAGCGGCAGGCCCGCGTGGTCCATGAGGAACAGCTGGCGCTGGTAGTGCCCGACGTCCTCGCGCATCTTCCCGTAGCGGTCGATGACCTGCTGCGGGCTGCCGACCGTGAGCGGCGTCTGCGCCGAGAAGTCCTCGAGCGACGGACCGTGGCCGTACACGGGCGCCTCGTCGAAGTACGGGCGGAACTCGCGCACCGCGTCCTGGCTGTTGCGGCGCATGAACACCTGCCCGCCGAGGCCGACGATCGCGGTGTCGGCCGGCCCGTGCCCGTGGTGCTCGTAGCGCTGGCGGTAGTACCGCACCATCTGCCGGGTGTGGGACATCGGCCAGAAGATGTTGTTGTGGAAGAACCCGTCGCCGTAGTAGGCGGCCTGCTCCGCGATCTCCGGGCTGCGGATCGACCCGTGCCACACGAACGGCGGGACGCCGTCGAGCGGGCGCGGGGTCGAGGTGAAGCCCTGCAAGGGCGTGCGGAACCGCCCCTCCCAGTCGACGACGTCCTCGGTCCACAGGCGGCGCAGCAGCGCGTAGTTCTCGACCGCGAGGTTGATGCCCTCGCGGATGTCCTTGCCGAACCAGGGGTAGACGGGGCCCGTGTTGCCGCGGCCCATCATGAGGTCCATGCGCCCGTCGCTGATGACCTGGAGCATCGCGTAGTCCTCGGCGATCTTCACCGGGTCGTTCGTGGTGATGAGCGTCGTCGAGGTCGAGAGCGTGATGTTCTTCGTGACGCCCGCGAGGTAGCCGAGCATCGTGGTCGGCGACGAGGGCACGAAGGGCGGGTTGTGGTGCTCGCCCGTGGCGAAGACGTCGAGGCCGGCCTCGTCCGCGTGCCTCGCGATCGTGAGCATCGAGCGCACGCGCTCGGTGTCGTTCGGCGTGGTGCCGTTCGTGGGGTCCGTGGTGACGTCCCCGACCGTGAAGATCCCGAACTGCATGGTTGCTCCCGTGCCCCTCGTGCTGCGCTCAGATCGATACGTTTGCATCGACATGGGCGCCAACAGCGAGGGGCACGGGGTTGTTCCCGCGTCGACGGGAGGACCTCGTGCGCCGCCTCGCGCCCGACGACGACGGGCGGGTCAGTGGATCTGGTCGCGGTGGGCGTACTTCTGGATCGTCTCGGCCGTCTGCACGATCGCGACGTAGAACTCCAGCAGGATCCGGAACATGATCAGGTACAGCAGCGCGAAGACCGGGCCGAAGATCAGCACGAAGAGACCGCCCCAGACGCTCTGCGTGAACGCCGCGATCATCGCCACGAACCACCCGAGCACGATCAGGGCGATCCCGATCACGTAGACGATCCGGACGACCTTGGGCGTCACGTAGTTCGTGAACGAGAAGTCGAACAACGACCCGAACAGACCCTTGGCGTCGCCCTGGAGCTCGGTGCCGAGGCGCCCCGCGTCGAACCCGGGCCGCGCGTGGTCCTGCCCCGGAGGCGGGCCCTGCGGAGGCGGGCCCTGCGGCGGCGGGCCCTGCGGCGGCGGAGGTCCGTAGCCTCCGGACGCCCCCGGCGCAGGCGCGGCGTACCCGCCCGGAGGCGGCGCGGCACCCGGGACCGGCTCGGTCGGCGGGACCGGACGTGTCGGGTCCTGCGGGTTCTCGGACGACGGGTTCTCGGACGTCGGGTTGTCGGACACGATGCCTCCCTGGTGCGGCGGACGTTGTCCCTGCGAACGTAGCCACCTGGACGCACCGACGCCCGCGCAGGGGACGAGTTCATCCCCCGCGCGGGCGTCCGTGGGCCACCCTGCGGGCGGCGGCGACGTCAGACCGGCTGCTCGCCGATCAGCCGCCGGTAGACGAACGCGACCGCGATCGACGCGATCGGGAACGTCACGAGCAGGCCGACGAAGCACAGCACGAAGCCGAGGATCGTGAGGCCGATGACCGCGAGGATCGTCAGGATCACGACGCCCGGGCTGTCCGCGACGAGCCGGAAGCTCGACCCGATCGCCGTGAGCGCGTTCTCGCCCTTGTCGATCACGAACATGAGCGCGAACGTGAGGAAGAAGTTGATCACGAGGATCGCCAGCGCACCGAAGAAGGGCACGAACGCCAGCACCAGGTTGATCAGGCCGATCACGACGCCGAGCAGCACGATCCCGCCGAGGTTGCGCACCGCGAAGAAGTCGCCGAGCGACACGCGGGCCTTGCGCGTCTGGGCGAGGGCACCGTGCGAGGCGAGCGACTGCACGACGAACGAGATCACCGCTCCGATCGCGCCGAGGAGAGCCGAGCCGAACGTGAGCGCGGGCACCTCGATCGACTCGGGGTCCGACCAGTCGACGTCCTGCAGCGCCCGGACCTGCGGGCTGAAGATCCCCGAGACGATGCCGGAGATGACACCGATCACGATGACCGCGAGGATCCAGACGCCGGCGTTCGACTTGAACTTGTCCCAGCCGTAGCCGACCGCCTGACCCACGCGCACGGGGCCGCCGTACGACGCCGGAGCGCCCCACGGCTCCTGGGGCGGCGGTGCGGACGGGAAGCCGCCCGGGGGCGGGTAGCCACCACCCGGCGGCGGGTAACCACCGGCCGGCGGGTAGCCGCCCTGCGACGGCGGGACGGGCGGCTTCTGCTGCCCGTACGGGTTCTCGTTCTCCGGCGGCTGCCCGACGGGCGGATTCTCACTCATGCCCCTACTGTCCCCGACGCGGCGCGCTGCGTCCCGCCGAACCGCCGCGTCCCCCCGAACCGCCGCGGACGCCGGCTCACGTCCGCGGACGCCCGCACCCGTCCGTGCCCCGTTCCGCTACCTTCGCCCCGACCTCTCCCGACGAGACGCCAGGAGCTCCCGTGAGCACACCCCCGAACGACCCCTACGGCCCGCAGCCCGGGCAGCCCGGCGAGAAGGGCGACCGACCGGAGGGCCAGCCGTACGGCCCGCCCGGCGGCGGCCCCGAGGGCCAGCACCGGCCCACGTACGCCCAGGGCGCGTACTCGCAGCCGTCGGCGCCGCTGTCCCCGCAGGACGAGAAGACGTGGGCCGTCGTCGCTCACATCGGCCCCGTCGTGGTGTCGTTCCTCGCGCCGCTGCTCGTCTTCCTGATCTTCCGCGGCCGCGGCCCCTACCTCGAGGACCAGTCGAAGGAGGCGCTGAACTTCCAGATCACGGTCGCGATCGCGTACGCCGCGAGCGGGGTGCTCGCGGCGCTCACGTTCGGGCTGCTGGCCTTCCTGCCCGCCCTCGTGTGGGTCGCCGCCCTGGTGTTCGAGATCCTCGCCGCGCTCGCCGCGAGCCGGTTCGAGTACTACCGCTACCCGCTCACGCTGCGCCTCGTGAAGTAGCCGGCCGTGCGGGGCCTCAGTCCGTGAGGTCCCGCACCACCGCGTCGGCGAGCAGACGCCCGCGCAGGGTCAGCAGCGCGCGTCCCGTGACGGCGGCCCGCCCGTCCAGGAGCCCCTGCGCCACGAGCCCGGCGACCGCGCGGCGTCCGCCCGGCGACAGGACCGCGAGGTCGAGCCCTTCGCGCAGACGCACCCCGAGCATGACCCGCTCGAGCTGGGCCGAGGCGGCCGACAGGGCCTCCTGGCCGGCGGCCGGGCTCTGCCCGGCCTCGAGGAGCGCGGCGTACCGCCGCGGGTGCTTGACGTTCCACCAGCGCAGACCCGCAGGACCTTCGCTCGGCTCCCCCGTGCCGGACGTCGCGTCGGGAGCCGCGAGGTACGAGTGCGCTCCCGGCCCGATCCCCCACCAGTCGTCGCCCCGCCAGTAGGCCAGGTTGTGCCGGCACGCCTGCTCCGGCGTCCGCGACCAGTTCGAGACCTCGTACCAGCCGAGGCCGGCCTCGCGAAGGACGGCGTCCGCGACCTCGTACTTCGCGGCCTGGTCGTCCTCGGTCGGCAGCGCGACCTCGCCGCGGCGCACCTGTGCGGCCATCTTGGTGCCGGGCTCGACCACGAGCGCGTACGCCGAGACGTGGTCGACACCGGTCGCGAGCACGGTGTCGAGGCTCGCGCGCCAGTCGTCGAGGCTCTCGCCCGGGGTGCCGTAGATGAGGTCGAGCGAGACCGCGAGCCCCGCGTCGCGCGCCCAGCGCACCACGTCGGGGATCCGCGCGGGGTCGTGCGTGCGCTCGAGGGTCGCGAGCACGTGCGGCACGGCCGACTGCATGCCGAACGACACGCGCGTGAAACCGGCCGCGGCGAAGGTCGCGAGGGACCCGGGCGTGACCGAGTCGGGGTTGGCCTCGGTCGTGACCTCCGCGTCGGGCGCCAGGCCCCAGGTGCCGCGCACGCCGTCGAGCATGCGCGCGAGGTCGCCCGGCGGGAGCATCGTGGGCGTCCCGCCGCCGACGAACACGGTCGAGGCCTCGCGCGCGCACACGCCCGCGGCGTCGAGCACACGACCCGCGAGGTCGATCTCGCGCAGCGCCGTGTCGGCGTACGCGGCCTGGCTCGCCCCGCCGCCGAGCTCGGACGCGGTGTACGTGTTGAAGTCGCAGTACCCGCAGCGCACCGTGCAGAACGGCACGTGCAGGTACACCCCGAACCGCGACGAGCGCGGCCCGCCCACCCAGTCCGGCAGCGCGCCGTCGGCCGGGGCGGGATTGCCGTCGGGCAGGGCGGGGCTCACTTCTTGGACTTGTCCTTGGTCTCCTTGCCGCCGCCGCCGTCGGACGACAGCGCCGCGATGAACGCGTTCGGGGGCACCTCGACGCGACCGATGGTCTTCATGCGCTTCTTGCCCTCCTTCTGCTTCTCGAGGAGCTTGCGCTTGCGGGAGATGTCGCCGCCGTAGCACTTGGCGAGCACGTCCTTGCGCATCGCGCGGACCGTCTCGCGGGCGATCACGCGCGCACCGACGGCGGCCTGGATCGGCACCTCGAACTGCTGGCGCGGGATCAGGTCCTTGAGCTTGCCGGCCATCATCGTGCCGTACGAGTACGCGGCGTCCTTGTGCACGATCGCGCTGAACGCGTCGACCTGCTCGCCCTGCAGGAGGATGTCGACCTTGACGAGGTCGGCGACCTGCTCGCCCGTGGGCTCGTAGTCGAACGACGCGTAGCCGCGCGTGCGGGACTTGAGGTGGTCGAAGAAGTCGAACACGATCTCCGCCATCGGGAGCGTGTACCGCATCTCGACGCGGTCCTCCGAGAGGTAGTCCATGCCGTGCAGCTCGCCGCGGCGCTGCTGGCACAGCTCCATGACGGTGCCGATGAACTCGCTCGGGGTCAGGACCGTGGCGCGCACGACCGGCTCGTGCACGGCCTTGATCTTGCCGCCCGGGAACTCGCTCGGGTTCGTGACGACGACCTCGGTGCCGTCGTCCGTGATCGCCCGGTAGACGACGTTGGGCGCGGTCGAGATCAGGGCGAGGTCGAACTCGCGCTCGAGGCGCTCGCGCACGATCTCCAGGTGCAGCAGGCCCAGGAACCCGACGCGGAACCCGAAGCCGAGCGCGACCGACGTCTCGGGCTCGTAGTTGAGCGCCGCGTCGTTGAGCTTGAGCTTGTCGAGCGCGTCGCGCAGCACCGGGTAGTCGGAGCCGTCGATCGGGTACAGGCCCGAGAACACCATCGGCTTGGGGTCGGAGTAGCCGCCGAGCGCCTCGGCCGCGGGCTTGGCCGAGTTCGTGACCGTGTCGCCGACCTTCGACTGCCGCACGTCCTTGACGCCCGTGATCAGGTAGCCGACCTCGCCCACGCCGAGGCCCTTGGTCGGGGTCGGCTCGGGCGAGCTCACCCCGATCTCGAGGAGCTCGTGCACGGCCTTGGTCGACATCATCGCGATGCGCTCGCGCGGGCTCAGGTTGCCGTCGACCACGCGCACGTACGTCACGACGCCGCGGTAGGTGTCGTACACCGAGTCGAAGATCATGGCGCGCGCCGGGGCGTCCGCGTCGCCCACGGGCGCCGGGATCGTCTGCACGATCTTGTCGAGCAGCGCCTCGACGCCCATGCCGGTCTTGCCCGAGACGCGCAGCACGTCGTCCGGGTCGCCGCCCACGAGGCCCGCGATCTCCTCCGCGTACTTCTCGGGCTGCGCGGCCGGCAGGTCGATCTTGTTGAGCACCGGGATGATCGTGAGGTCGTTCTCCATCGCGAGGTACAGGTTCGCGAGGGTCTGCGCCTCGATGCCCTGGGCCGCGTCGACCAGCAGCACCGCGCCCTCGCACGCGGCGAGCGAGCGCGAGACCTCGTACGTGAAGTCGACGTGCCCGGGGGTGTCGATCATGTTGAGCGCGTGCGGCTGCCCGTCGACCGCCCACGGCATGCGCACGGCCTGCGACTTGATCGTGATGCCGCGCTCGCGCTCGATGTCCATGCGGTCGAGGTACTGCGCCCGCATGGCCCGCTGCTCGACCACGCCCGTGAGCTGCAGCATGCGGTCGGCGAGCGTCGACTTGCCGTGGTCGATGTGCGCGATGATGCAGAAGTTGCGCAGCAGCTCGGGCGCGGTGGCCGCGGGCTGGATGAGCTCGTCCTGGGCAGCGGTGGGGATCGGTGACAACGCGGGTGCGCTCCATGTCCGGGTGGCGGGCGGTGGTCCACCATTGTCCCATGACGCAGCACGCCGCCGGTTCCCCCGCGCTCGACCACCTCGCGGAGCTCGCGCGCGTCCAGGACCTGTTCGCGGACGCCGTCCGCCGGGCCTCCCCCGACGCGCCCGTCCCGGGGTGCTCGCCCTGGACCGTGACCGACCTCGTCGAGCACGTCGCCGGGGTCCACCGCTGGGCCGCGGGGCACGTGCGGGCGGGCCTGCCGGACGGCGCGCCCGCCGCGCTGCGCTCCCCCGCCGACGCCGACCCCGGGGCCGGGTCGCTCGCCGAGCGGTACGCGCCGGCCGCGGACGAGCTGCGTGCCGTGCTCGCCGCCGCGCCGCCCTCGGCGGTCGTGCCGACGCTCGTGGGCGACGCCCCGTCGACGTTCTGGCGGCGGCGCCAGCTCCACGAGGTGCTCGTGCACCTGGTCGACGTCGAGGCCGCGCTCGCCGCGGGCGACCTCCCGGGCAAGGGCCACGCCCGGTCGCTCGGCGTGGGCCCTGCGGTCTGGGCCGACGCGGTCGACGAGATCGTGCACGTGATGGCGCCGCGCCAGGTCGCGCTCGGCCGCCTCGACGCGCTCCCGTCGGTGCGGCTCGTGGCGGACGACGTCCCCGGGCCCGGTCCAGACGCCCCGCACCGGGTCTGGGAGCTGGGGTCGGAGCCCGACGCGGTCGAGGTGCGCGGTCCCGCGCGCGAGCTCGCGCTGCGGCTGTGGCGGCGCGAGGGCGACGACGCGCCCACGCTGACCGTCGCGGGCGAACCTCGCGCGTGGCAGGCGGTGCTGGCCTCCGCGCTCACGCCCTGAGTGCGCCGGAGTGCCGGACGCCCGCGCGAACGGTGCCTGACGGCCCGAGAGTCAGCGTCGGATGTGCCGCACGCTGGTCACGACCCTCCGCAGCCCTCCCACGAGCCGACCGTCCGTGCTCGGCCGGAGCGCGAGGCCCCACAGGCGTGCGATCTCGTCGGCGACCTCGGGCACCGTGCGGTCGTCGGTCACCACGTGCTCGGCGAACACGGGGGCGGACAACGCGTCGAGCCCACGGTCGAGCTGCTCGAGCGCCCACGCCTCGCGACGCAGCCCCACGCGCGTCATCCCGACGCGCGCGGCGATCGCCCCCACCCCCGCACCACGCCCCGCGAGTCGCCGCACGACGGTCTCGCGCCGGGCAAGGAGGGCGACGTGCCCGACGTCGTGCCCGAGCTCCCGCAGCCGCCCGACGGTCTCGTCGAGGTAGCGCGGACTCGTCACGGTCATCGGCACGACCACGTCTCCGCCCGCGCCGCGCAGGGCGAGGTCGAGCACCTCGACGACCCCGGCACGCCACGCGGCGAAGTCCTGGAAGTCGGGGCGGAGCGCGGGCGGGGTGCTGCGCTGCAGGCCGAACCCGATGTGCTCGGGGTCGCAGACCACGCTGCCCGGGAGCCTGCGCGCGATCTCGTGGACCGTCTGCGTCTTGCCGACCTCGAACGGCCCGTTCACCCAGATCAGCATGCGCGCACGGTACCGGACGGCGCGGGGTAGTGACCGGTAGATTGCCTCGGTGAGCAACCGCAGCCTGACCCGCTTCCTGACCGACCTCGTGCGCTCGCTGACGCGCCCGTCGAGCCGCACGTCACGTCCGGCACGCACCCCCCGCCCGTCGGCCGGCCCACGGCCGGGGCCACGCGCGGGGCGGGGCGGGGCTGCGTCGTCCGGCACCGTGGACGCCCGGGGCGCCTACCCGGGAGACTTCACCGGGCGCGTGACGCCCGAGTACGCCCCGGACCTCGACGGCAACGCCGATCCCGGCGAGGTCGTGTGGACGTGGGTGCCGTACGAGGACGACCCCAGCCAGGGCAAGGACCGGCCGGTGCTGATCGTCGGGCACGACGGCGCGTGGCTCCTCGCGCTCATGCTCACGAGCAAGGACCACGACCTCGACGCCGCGCAGGAGGCCCGCTGGGGCCGCTATTGGCTCGACATCGGCGCCGGGCCGTGGGACCGCCAGGGCCGGCCGAGCGAGGTGCGGCTCGACCGCGTGATCCGGGTCGACGCGACGCAGGTGCGGCGCGAGGGCGCGGTCATGCCGCGCGGCACGTTCGACGCGGTGGTGCGCGGGATCCAGCAGCACGGTCACTGACCGCGCACGGACGGCGAGCCCGAACGAGGGCTCCTGGATTCGGCTCGCCGATGCTGGTATCGTTGAAACTCGCGTGTCCGCCCAGGTCGGCGGGCACAGTTCCAGCTCCTCACCACGGGTTCCCCACCCCAGTCCCGGCGCTGGAACCGCCCTCTACGACCTATCCGCTCGCTTCGGCGAACACACCAGGAAGTCCCAGACGTGGCAAACATCAAGTCTCAGATCAAGCGCATCAAGACGAACGAGAAGGCGCGCCTGCGCAACAAGGCCGTCAAGTCGGAGCTCAAGACGCACATCCGTCGCGTCCGCGAGACCGTCGCCGCCGGTGACAAGGACGCAGCGAACGCTGCCCTCGTCGTCGCCTCGAAGAAGCTCGACAAGGCCGTCTCCAAGGGTGTCATCCACCAGAACCAGGCTGCCAACAAGAAGTCGGCTCTCGCGAAGGCCGTCAACGCGCTCTGATCAGCACGTTCTCTCCCGGCACCGCCGGGAACCGAGAGGCGCCACCCGCACGGCGGGTGGCGCCTCTCGCGCGTTCGGGTCCGTGAGCGCGACGGTCCCGCGACCCGCGCTACCGCGAGGCCGCGCGGGCGACCGTGAGCACCGCCCGCTCGACGGCGAACACGGGGTCCCGGCCGCCACCCTTGACGTCGGCGTCGGCCTGCGCGACGGCCGTGATCGCGGCGGCCAGACCGTCCGGGGTCCAGCGCGTGAGCTCCTTGCGGGCGCGGTCGACCTGCCACGGCGCGAGACCGAGCTCCTTGGCCCCGAGCCCGCCGCCGCGCATCGCGGCGACCTTGGCCAGCGCGCGCAGCTTCATGGCGAGAGCCGCCACGAGCGGCACCGGGTCGGCGCCGGTCGCCAGCGCGTGCCGCAGCAGGGCGACCGCCTCGCCCGCGTCGCCCGCGGCGGCGGCGTCGGCGACGCGGAAGCCCGTCGCCTCGACCCGGCCGCCGTAGTAGCGGTCCACGACCGCGGTCGTGATGGTGCCCGTCGTGTCGGACGCGAGCTGCGAGCACGCCGCCGCGAGCTCGCGCAGGTCGTTGCCGAGTCCCTCGACGAGCGACCGCACCGCGGCGGCGTCGACCTTGCGCCGCAGGGACCGGAACTCGGACGAGACGAACGCGGCCCGGTCGGCGTCCTTCTTGATCGGGTCGCACGCGACCACGGGGGCGCCCGACGCCCGGATCGCGTCGAGCATGCGTTTGCCGCGCTGCCCTCCCCCGTGCACGACGACGACCGTCGTCGCCGGGTCGGGCGCGGCGGCGTAGGCGGTCATGTCGGTCACGAACGCGTCGCTGCACGCCTCGGCGCCGCGCACGACCACGACCTTCGCCTCGTCGAACAGCGAGGGGCTCGTGGCGACCGCGAGCATCCCCGCGTCGTACGTCGCGGCCTCGAGGTCGACCCGCTCGAGCTCGGGGTCGCCGACCAGGCCGAGCTCCTCGTCACCCTCGCGCGCGACCGCGAGCACGCGCGCGACGGCCCGCTCCGCGAGCAGCCCCTCGGTGCCCTGCACGAGCACGAGCGGCGCGGGGACCACGGTGCGCCAGTCGGCCGACCCGCCCTTCGCGGCGGACGACCGGGCGGACGAGCGAGCAGGTGCGGGCATGGCACTAGGGTGCCACGGCCCGCCCACGCTCCTGGCGCAGACGTCGGACGACGGCGCCCGCGGCGTCGCCCAGCACGGACCCCTCGCGCGGGTCGGGCACCGGCACGAGGACCCGGACCGCGACCCCGGCCACGACGGTCAGCACGGCGAGCAGCGCCGCCCCGGGCAGGCCGCCGGGCCACGGCGCCGCGGCCCCCGGGACCGCGGCGAAGAGCGCGGCCACACCCGCGATCCAGCCGGTCGCGAGCCCCGCGACCCACGCGATCCCTGTCGCGGCCGGCGCCCAGAGCGGCGCGACGAGCGCTGCGACGAGGCCCAGGACGGTCGCCGGTGCGAGCGCGAGACCGGCGACGAGGTTCGCGGGCACCCCGTACGTCGCGATGCTCGGGGAGAGCAGCACCAGCACCGGCCCGCACGCCGCCTGCGCCGCGACCGGGACGGCCAGCGCGAACGCGACCGGGCTGCCCGTCCACGGCTCGAGGCGCCGCACGATCGGCGTCGTGAGCGTCACGAGGCCCGCGGTCGCGACGGTCGAGAGCACGAACCCGTACGAGCGCGCGAGCCACGGGTCGACCACGAGCAGCACGATCACGGTCGCCGCGAGCGCGGGGACCGCGCGGGCGGGTCTCCCGAGCCCGAGCGCGACGATCCCGACGGCGCCGGTCGCGGCGGCCCGCAGCACGCTCGGGTCGGGCCGCACGAGCACCACGAATGCGACCGTCGCCAGCGCGGTCGCCACGATGCGGCCCCAGCGCGGCACGCGCGACGCCGAGCAGCACCACGCGAGCGTCGCGACCACGATCGCGAAGTGACCGCCCGAGACCGCGGTGACGTGCGTGAGGGACGTCGCGAGCATCGCCGCGTCGACGTCGTCGGGCACGCGCGTCGTGTCGCCGACCGCGACGCCCGGCACCAGGCCCCGCGCCTGGGGGCTGAGCCCCTCGGTCGCCCGCAGGAGCGCCGTGCGGATCGTCGCGGCGGCCGAGAGGCCCGGACCCGCCGCGGCGAGATCCTGTGGCGGCCCGTCGACCACGAGCCGCGCGACGGCGTCGCTCACGCCCGTCGCCTCCCGCAGGCGGCCGCCGGCGAGCACCGTCGAGCCGACCACGACCGTGGACCAGGTCGCGTCGCCCTCGACGTCGAGCACCGCACCGCCGCGCGTCGTGACCGCCCGGGCGTCGAGCTCGACGACCCGGACCTGCAGGCGGACCGTCTGCTCCCGCGACCACGGGCTCGCGCGCGGCCGCGGGTCGGTGAGCACGACGGCGACGACCCGTGCGCTCGTCCCGGTCGTGGCGAGATCGGCGACGTCTCCCGTGCCGGACGCCGCGACGTGCCCCGCCCCCGAGGCCAGGACCGCGGCGGTCGCCGCCGCGACGAGCACGAGCTGCCCCACCGCACCCGTCCAGCGGGAGCCGGTGCCCTCCACGCCGTGGGGGGTGCGAGAGTCGTGGAGCATGCGGGAGTCGTGGAGCATGCGGGAGTCGTGGAGCATGCGGGAGTCGTGGAGCCCGGTCGCGACGTCGAGCACGCGCACGACGAGAAGCAGCAGCGCGACCGCGGCGATCGCGCCGAGCGCGAGGCCCGTCGCGCGCTCCGCCGCGAGCCCGGGGACGCACCACGCGACGGCCCAGGCCACGCACGCCGCGGGCACGAGACGCAGGTCGTGCCCGCTCACGTGCGCACGAGGTCGCGGATCTTGGCGAGCACCGCAGGCCCGATCCCGCTGACGTCGGCGAGCTCGTCGACCGTCGCGAACGGCCCGTTCTGGGCGCGATGGTCGACGATCCGCTGCGCGAGCACCGGCCCGACGCCCGGGAGCGTATCGAGGGCTGCCACGTCCGCGGTGTTGACGTCGACGACGGCGCCGACGCCGGTCGCGCCCGCTCCCCCCGCCTCAGCACCGCCCTCCGAGCCGCCGCCCGTCGAGGTGCCACCGCCCGAGCCGCCGGTGTCCACGGGCGGGTCGCCGGGCGCGGGCACCCGGATCTGCTCGCCGTCGACGACGAGCCGCGCGAGGTTGAGCGCACCGAGGTCGGCCTCGCCGTCCGCACCGCCGGCCGCCGTGATCGCGTCCGCGACGCGGCTGCCCGCCGCGAGGGTCACCAGACCCGGCGTGCGCACGTGGCCCGCGACGTGCACGACCACGCTCCCGGCGTCCGGACCGGCGGTCCCCGCGGTGGCGGCGCTGCCGCCCGAACCGGAGCCAGTGCCCCCGTCAGCTACCCCTCCCGCGGTGCCCGCCGGGGCGGGGGATCCGTCGCTGTCGCCGCTCGCGTCCGCCACCGGCGCGTCGCTCGCCGCGACCGCCGGCCGCACGTCGTCGAGCGGCACGACGGGACCGCCCGCGCGCGTGAGCGCGAGCCACACGACGACCGCGCTCAGGGCGAGCAGCACGACGGTCCCGACGGTTGCCGTGCGCAGGTCGACACCGACGCGCACGCGGGGACCGTCGCGCTCCCCCGCGCGCTCCGGCTCGTCGTCGAACCCGACGAGCGGCACGCCGTGCGCCGCCCGGTACGCGGCGACGGCTCCTGCGGCGCTCGGGCGCCGGGGCTGCGTGACCTCGTCAGGACCGTCGTCCGGTCCCGCGTCCGACCCGCTGCTGGAACCGCTGCTGGATCCGCTGCTGAAACCGCTGCTGGAACCGCCGCCGGGCCCGCCGTCGAGCCGCCCCGGCGGCCCGTCGTCGGTGGCGCCGTCGAACGCCTCGACGCGGCGGCTCGGCGGCCGAGCGGCGAGGGCGTCGAGCCGGCGGGCACGGGCGTGGTCGGGCGCTGAGGTCGGCACGCGCGCGACGCTACGGCGCGCCGGACCACCGCGGCTCAGGCCGGGACGACACCTGTGGGGCGGGCGCTCTCAGCGCACCCTGTGGACGACGTTCCCGCCCTCGCACGCCGCACGGCAGCGCGGCGTCGGGGCGAAATCGGCGGGTCAGCGCGTCACAGCAGCGCGGCGTCGTGGCAGCGCGACGTCGTGGCAGCGCGGAGTGGTGGCAGCGCGGCGTCGTGGCAGCGCGGCGTCCGGGCAGGAATCGGCGGGTCAACGCCCGGCGTCGTCGTCCGCGACGATGACCGCGAGCACGCCCTCGCCCACGTGCGCACCGACGACGGCGCTCACGGGCGACGTGAGCGTGGGTACGTCGACGCGCGACCGCAGGCGCCACGCGACGTCCTCGGCGAGCCCCGGGTCACCGAGGTGATGCACCGCGAGCACCGGCGAGCGACGTCGCCCGGCCGCCTCGACCGCGACGTCGATCATCCGGTCGACGGCGGCGACGCGCGTGCGGACCTTCTGCACCACGACGATCGACCCGTCGCGCACCGAGAGCAGCGGGCGCACACCGAGAGCGGTGCCGATCGCCGCGGCGGTCGCGCTCAGCCGCCCCCCGCGTCGCAGGTGGTCGAGCGACTCGACCATGAACACGGCACGGCTCGAGTCGGCCACGGCGATCGCGCGGCGCGCGACCTCCTCGAGCGGCGCGCCGTCCTGCGCCGCGCGCGCCGCCGCGAGGGCCGCGAAGCCCAGCCCCATGCCGACCGTGCGCGAGTCGAGCACGCGCACGGGCACGGGCGCGCGGCTCGCGGCGAGCGCTGCGGCGTGCACCGTCCCGCTCAGCGCACCGGACAGGTGCACGGAGACGACCGACCCGGCCCCGGCGCGCGCGGCCGCGGCGTACGCGGCCGCGAACGCCGCGGGCGACGGCTGCGACGTCGTCACGCGCGCACCGGCCCGCAGCCGCAATGCGAGGTCCTCGTCGCTCATCTCGACGCCCTCGAGGAACGAGTCCTCCCCGACCAGCACGTGCAGCGGCACGACCCGCAGACCCTCGGGGTCGATCCCGTCGGGCAGGTGCGCCGGGAGGGACGCCGTGGAGTCCGTCACGACGGCGACGTGCCGCCCCGATCCTGCGACGTGCCCCCGCGTCGCTGCCACGATCAGGCCGGGACGACGTTCACGAGCTTGGGCGCCCGCACGATCACGGTGCGGATGCCCCGGCCGTCGAGCGCACGCACGACGTTCGGCTCGGCGAGCGCCGCCTCGCGCAGCGCGTCCTCACCGATCGAGGGCGGCACCTCGAGGCGTGCACGCACCTTGCCCTGCACCTGGACGACGCACGTGACCGTGTCCTCGACCAGCAGGGCAGGGTCGGCCACGGGGAACGGCTCGTGGGCGAGCGACTCGTCGTGGCCCAGGCGCGACCACAGCTCCTCCGCGATGTGCGGGGCGACGGGCGCGGTCATGAGCACGAGCGGCTCGACGGCCTCGCGCGGCACGGTGCCGAGCGACGTCAGGTGGTTGTTGAGCGTGATGAGCTTGGCGATCGCCGTGTTGGGTCGCATGTGCTGCATCTCGTCACGCACCTCGGCGATCGCGCGGTGCACGACGCGCAGCGTCGCGGCGGCGGCGGGCTCCTCGCTCACGGTCAGCGCGCCGGTCTCCTCGTCGACGACGTTGCGCCACAGGCGCTGCAGGAACCGCTGCGCACCGACGACGGCGCGCGTCTCCCACGGCCGCGACAGGTCGAGCGGGCCCATCGACATCTCGTAGACGCGGAACGTGTCGGCCCCGTACGCCTCGTACATGTCGTCGGGCGTCACGACGTTCTTGAGCGACTTGCCCATCTTCCCGTACTCGCGCGTGACGGGCTTGCCCTGCCACGTGTAGACGGTCTCGCCGTCCGGCCCCGGGGTCTCCTCGACCTCGGCCGCGGGCACGGGCTGCTCGCGCTCGTCGCGGAACGCGTACGCCTGGACGTACCCCTGGTTGAACAGCGTGCCGAACGGCTCGAGCGAGCTCACGTGCCCGAGGTCGAACAGCACCTTGTGCCAGAACCGCGCGTACAGCAGGTGCAGCACCGCGTGCTCGACGCCGCCGACGTACAGGTCGACGCCGCCCGCGGGGCCGGACGTCGCGTTGTGCCGCGGGCCCATCCAGTACGCGTCGAGCGCGGGGTCGACCATGTGCGACTCGTCGGTCGGGTCGAGGTAGCGCAGGTAGTACCAGCAGGACCCGGCCCAGTTGGGCATGGTGTTGGTGTCGCGGCGGTACTTCTTGGGCCCGTCGCCGAGGTCGAGCGTGACGTGGACCCACTCGTCGTTGCGGCCCAGCGGCGGCTCGGGCGACGAGTCCGCGTCGTCGGGCTCGTATGTGCGCGGCGCGTAGTCGGGCACGTCGGGCAGGTCGACGGGCAGCATCGAGTCCGGGATCGCGACGGGGCGGTCGTCCTCGTCGTAGACGATCGGGAACGGCTCGCCCCAGTAGCGCTGACGGCTGAACAGCCAGTCGCGCAGGCGGTAGGTGACCGTGCCCTCGCCGACCCCCTCGGCCTCGAGCCAGTCGATCATCGCGCGCTTGGCGCTCGCGACGTCGAGGCCGTTCAGGTCGAGCCCCTCGCGGGACGAGCCCACGACCACCCCGTCGCCCGTGTACGCGGCGTCGGTGTCGATCGCGGCGACGTCGCCGCCCGGCGCGACGGTGTAGACCACGGGCAGCTCGAAGGCCTGCGCGAACGCGAAGTCGCGCTCGTCGCCGCCCGGGACGGCCATGATGGCGCCCGTGCCGTAGCCCATGAGCACGTAGTCGGCGGTGAAGACGGGCACGAGGGTGCCGTCGACCGGGTTGACCGCGAGGTGGCCCGTGAACACGCCGGTCTTGCGCCCGGCGTCGATCTGCCGCTCGACCGCGGTCTTCGCGGCGGCCTCGGCCCGGTAGGCGGCCACGGCCGCGGACGGCGTGGCGTGGCCCTGCGTCCACACCTCGCGCGTGCCGTCGGGCCAGGCGGCGGGGACCTCGTCGAGCAGCGGGTGCTCAGGGGCCACGACCATGAACGTCGCGCCGAACAGCGTGTCCGGGCGCGTGGTGAAGACCTCGACCGACGCGGTGCCCGGGCCTGCGTCGAGCGCGTCGGTCGCGGCGACGCGGAACCGCACGCGGGCGCCCTTGCTGCGGCCGATCCAGTTGCGCTG
Organism: Sediminihabitans luteus; assembly: GCF_002797595.1. GTDB lineage: Bacteria > Actinomycetota > Actinomycetes > Actinomycetales > Cellulomonadaceae > Paraoerskovia > Paraoerskovia lutea. The sequence continues at coordinate 203,795 of NZ_PGFE01000002.1, read as the reverse complement.
CATGGCCTTGACCTTGTCGGGCCAATCGATGTGGTCGAGGTCGTCGGCCAGGCGGTCGGCGTACGCCGTGATGCGCATGTTCCACTGGCGCAGGCTGCGCTGGAACACCGGGTAGTTGCCGCGCTCGGAGCGGCCGTCGGCCGTGACCTCCTCGTTCGCGAGCACGGTGCCCAGGCCCGGGCACCAGTTCACGGGCGCCTCGGAGACGTACGCGAGCCGCTGCGGGTCGATCACGTCGCGCCGTTCGCCCGGGCTCAGCTCGGCCCACGCGGCGCCGCCCGGCACCTCGCGCGTGCCCGCGGCGTACTCGGCCTCGAGCTCGGCGATCGGGCGGGCGCGTCCCGTGCCACCGTCCGGGCGCACCGCGGACTCGTCGTACCAGGAGTCGAAGACCTGCAGGAAGATCCACTGGGTCCAGCGCACGTACTCGGGGTCGATCGTCGCGAACGAGCGGCGCGGGTCGTGGCCGAGGCCGAGGCGGCGCAGCTGGCGCCGCATGTTCTCCATGTTGGCCTCGGTCGTGGTGCGCGGGTGCTGGCCCGTCTGCACCGCGTACTGCTCGGCCGGCAGCCCGAACGCGTCGTACCCGAGCGCGTGCAGCACGTTGTCGCCGCACATGCGCCGGAACCGGCCGACGACGTCGGTCGCGATGTACCCGAGCGGGTGGCCGACGTGCAGTCCCGCGCCCGAGGGGTACGGGAACATGTCCATGATGAAGAACGGGTCGCCCGTGGCACCCTCGTCGCCCGCGTGCCGGCCCCGGCCGTCGGTGAGCGGACCCGTCGGGTTGGCGGCGTGGAACGTGCCGCGCTCCTCCCAGCGGTCCTGCCAGCGCAGCTCGATCTGCTCGGCGAGCGCGGGCGTGTAACGGAAGGGGGTGGTGCCGGCGGCGCCGACCGTCTCGGTCACGGTCGCGGGAGTGGTGACGTTCTCGGGAGTGCTCACACGCTCCAGTTTACCGGTCAGAACAGGTCGACGATCGAGGTCGTCAGGTCGCTGCCCATGACCGCGAAGATCCACACGACGACCCCCGCGTAGATGACCGCGAGGCCGATCCACCGGTGGTCCACGACGAGTCGGCGCAGCGCGTCGGGCGCAGGCAGGATGCGCTCCTGGAGGGCGTGCACGAGCTGGAGCCAGTAGATCGGGATCATCACGGCCCACACGAGCATGCACCACGGGCACAGCGCGTTGAGCGCGTACAGGCTCGTCCACATCGCGAAGCCGATGAACCCGATCGCGACGGTGCTCACGGCGAGCAGCGAACGCCAGAACCAGGGCGCGGGCCGGAACCCTGCGAGCACGACGACCCCGATCGTGACGACCACGGGGAACGCCGCGACGCCGACCACCGGGTTGGGGAAGCCCAGCAGCGACCCCTGCCACGAGCCCATGGCCGCGCCGCACTGGATGAACACGCTGAGGTTGCACCCGAGCTGCGCGTCCGGGTCCTCGAGCGTGAGCAGGTAGTCGAGCAGCAGGCGCAGAGCGGCCCAGAACCCGACCAGGCCGCCGACGGCGAGCACGCCGCCGAGCACGCGCACCGAGAACGCCGGGCGCTCGGCCGCGGCGCGCAGCCGGGCGAGCTCGGCCTCGAGCTCGTCGTCGGTCGCCGCGTCGTCCGGCGCACCCGGGTCGGTGGAGTCCTTCAGGTGGGGGGTGTCGCTCACGCGGCGCTCCTCGGGACGAGGGCCGTGGCCCTGGGTCGGGTGCGCGCTGCTGCGCGCGCGGTCAGGGTAGCGGCGCAGTCTGGAGGTCTGCTGGGTCTTCCACGGCCCGGTCGGCGACGTCCTTGCCCGGTTCGCGGACGGCAGGTGCCCCGCGGCGTCCGAGGGCGACGAGCACGACGAGGCCGACGACGGTCAGCGCGGCCCCGGCCCACGCGGTCGCCGGGTACCCCCAGCCCGCCGCGATCACGAGACCGCCGACGAACGCGCCGTTCGCGTTGCCGACGTTGAGCGCCGAGTGGCACAGCGCCGCGCCGAGCGACGGCGCGGCGGGCGACAGGTCCATGAGTCTCGCCTGGAGCGCGATGCCGAGCACCTGCGAGGTCGCCCCGAGCAGGAACAGCGCGACGAGCGTGGGCACGAGCGACTCCGCGACGAGCGCGAGGGCGACGAGCACGACGAGCGTCGAGACGAGCCCGAGCACGACCGTGCGGTACACGTCGCGGTCCACGAGCCGACCGCCGCCGAGCGTGCCGACCGTCATGCCGACGCCGAACAGCGCGAGGACGAGCGGGACGGCCCCCGTGCTCGCGCCCGAGACCTTGGTGACCGTCTCGGCGACGTAGGTGTAGACCGCGAACATCCCGCCGAACCCGATCGCGGCACCGCCGAACGCGACCCAGAGCCGGGTGTTGCGCAGCGCGCCGAGCTCGCGACGCACGCTCGAGTCCTGGTCCCCCGCGCCGGCGGGCACCCACAGCCACAGGGCCGCGACGGTCACGACGCCGAGCGCCCCGATCACGACGAACGCGGCGCGCCAGCCGAGCTGCTGGCCCACGAACGTGGACAGCGGCACGCCGACGACGTTGGCGACCGTGAGCCCGGCCATCATGATCGCGACCGCGTGCCCTCGACGCGCCGCACCCACGACCGCGGTGCCGACCACCGCCCCGACGCCGAAGAACGCGCCGTGCGGGAGCCCCGCGAGGAACCGGCCCGCGACGAGCCACCCGAGCGAGGGCGCGGCGGCCGAGAGCACGTTGCCGATCGTGTAGGCGACCATGAGCCACACCAGGAGCCGCTTGCGCGGCACGCGCGCGGCGAGCACGGTCAGGAGCGGCGCGCCGACGACGACGCCGAGTGCGTACGCGGAGATCGTGTGGCCCGCCGCGGGCACGGACACGCCGAGGCCGGACGCGACGTCGGGCAGCAGACCCATGGTCGCGAACTCGGTCGTGCCGATCGTGAAGCCACCGATCGCGAGTGCGAGCAGCGCGGTCGTGGCCGAGGTGCGGGTGCGCATGCGCCACCTTGTCGAATCGTTTCGAGGGTTCGGTCGGCAGCACCGGCGACAGAACGAGGAACATCGCCGATCCTAGCCCGGGCGGGCGGACCTGTCAGGGCGCGGGCGCGGGTACGGGAACGACCCAGATGACCGACGCCGCGCGCAGCCCGAGCTCGACGGGCCCGCCGGCCCCCGTGGTGCCACCGCCCCACGTCACGGTCATGGTGCCCGCGAAGTCGCGGCGCTCGACGACTTCGACCACGACGTCGAGGTCGATGCCGAGCTCGGCGAGGTAGCGCAGCATCTCGGGGTCGGCGTCCGAGATCCGGGCGACCGCCCCGCGCGATCTCGCGGGGGCGTCCGCGAGCAGGCTCGCGTCGAGGCGCCGGACCGTGCCGTCGGGCGCGGGGATCGGGTCGCCGTGCGGGTCGCGCGTGGGGTGCCCGAGCACCGCGTCGACCCGCTCGACCCAGAGGTCCGAGACCGCGTGCTCGAGCACCTCGGCCTCGTCGTGCACCTCGTCCCACGAGTACCCGAGCTGCGAGACCAGGAACGTCTCGATGAGCCGGTGCCGGCGCACCATCGACACCGCGTGCGCGCGCCCGAGGTCGGTCAGGCTGATCGCGCCGTAGCGCGCGTGGTCGAGCAGACCCTGCGCACCGAGGCGCCGCACGGTCTCGGAGACCGTGGAGGCCCCGACCCCGAGCCGCTCGGCGAGGAGCTTGGTCGTGACGGGCTCGTCGGACCACTCCTGCGCCGACCACACGACCTTGAGGTAGTCCTGGGCGACGGGCGTCAGATCGGCGGGCTCGAGCACGGCGGCCACCCTAGTCCACCGGGGTGGCGGACGGCGCGGGCGACGTCCGCCCGGACCGTGAGGTGGTCCCGGACGGGCTCACGGTCGATCCGCTCGCCTGCGCGGTCGGTCCGTCGGTCGGGGTGAGGGCGTACGGCGGCGTCGTCGGGACGACGGCGGGGACCGCGATCCGCTCCCCCACCGTCGCGGTGCCGCCCGGGTCGACAGACACCACCTGGTAGTCGACGATCTCGCGCGCCTCGGTGTCGAACCGCAGCACGGTCATCTCCGCGGTCCCGTGCAGCGGCCCGACCGTCGGCTCGTTGAGCGTCGCGCCGGCCGTCGACGAGCTCACGTACTGGATCCCGTCGCCCACCTGCACCGGGTCGACGCGCCGGTGGTAGTGCCCGGAGACCTGGAACGGCACGCAGCCCGACTCGAGCGCCGCGTCACCCACGCGCGGGTTGTGCACCAGGAGCAGGTCCACGCCGTCGCGCGCGTCGCACGCCGTGGTCGCCAGGCGCGCGGCCTGCTCGTCCGGCGTCTCCGTGTCGGCGACCTTCGACCCCTGCGCGACGCGCGTCTCGAGCGCGTCCCGGTCCCCGAGGATCCGCACGCCCTCGACCTCGACGACCTCGCCGTCGAGCACCGTGTCGCCAGCCTTGCGCTCCTGCTCGGACGTCGTGACCGAGTCGTGGTTGCCGTCCGCGACGACGGTCGTCACGCCGTCGGGCGCGGCCCCCGCGAAGGCGGTCACGCACGCGTCCTCGACCGACGTGCCGTTCATGGTCGTGTCGCCCGCGTTGAGCACCACGCTCGCCCCCGAGCGCTCGACCGTCGTGGTGATCAGCGGCGCCATGCTCATGTTGCAGTGCAGGTCCGAGATCACGACCATCGTCACGATCTCGCCGCGGTAGAGCGCGTCCTGCAGCGCCGCGGGCCCCTCGAGGCCGACCGACGCGCGCAGGTCGAACGACTCCTGCTGCGCGAGCCGCTCGCTCCAGGCCTCGTCGAGCGACGCGTCCGCGTCGGCGTAGAAGTCCTCGTTGTCGCGGTACGTGTCGAGCAGCTTGCCGCCGTAGGTGTCGATGACCCCCGCGAGACGCCCCGTGATCCGGGCGCCCTCGAGCGCCGTCCCGGCGAACACGGCGGACGGCTCGCCGTCCGGGTCGTGCCGCACGACGCCCGACGTCAGCGTTCCCGTGACCAGGCCCAGCACGACGACGCCGGCCGTGACCTCCCAGGTACGCGGCGCCAGGACCGCCGAGACCTCGCGCCGGCGCGCGCTCCCCATGAGCAGGGCGACGCCCGCGACGGCGCCCGCGACGACCACGAGCGCGACGAGCGTGCGCACGAGCGCGTCCTTGACCAGCGCCCGCACCGCCCGCTCGATCGTGCTCTCGGGCGTGCTGAAGAACTGCAGGTAGCTCTGCGCGTCGCCCTGCAGCGCGTCGAGGGTCGCCGACTCGTCGACCTCGCGCAGCTCGGCGGGGATCTCCTTGACGGTCACGTCGGCACCGAGCCCGAACGGCACGGGCGAGTCGATCTGCAGGGTCCCGAGCGGGCCGAAGTCCACCGTGACGAGGTCGTCGGTCGTGACCTCGTAGCGCGCCTCGTGCGGGCCGAGGCTCAGCTCGGCGTTCGCCGTGGTCAGGCCGAAGGCGCCGCACACGACGAGGGCGGCGACGGACGCCAGGGTCCAGCGGACCCAGCGGCTCGGGATGCGGCGGGTTCTGGTCACCCGCCCACCCTTGTGCACCGCGCCGGGCCACGCGAGCGCGACACGACGAGCGAGGCCGACCTCACACGGCAGGCCTCGCCCGCCGGCCCGCGCGTCGGTGCGGCGTCACGCGTCAGTGCGGCGTCACGCGTCAGTGCGGCGTCACGCGTCGGCGCGGCGCAGCAGCACGAGCGCCATGACCGCGGCGCCGATCATGGTGACGACCCCGATGCTCGCGGTGAAGACGACGCCGCTGCCGAACGCCGCGTGCGCGGAGTCCAGGAGCGCCTGCGCCTGCGTCGGCGGCAGGGACTCGGCGACGCGCGCGGCCCCGCCGAGGGTCTCGGTCGCGGTCACGGCGTCGGCCGCGGGGACGGCGTCCGGCACCACGAGGTTCGCCGCGTACGACGCCGTGAGGATGCTGCCCAGGACTGCCGTGCCGAGTACCGCGCCCACCTCGTAGGCGGTCTCGGAGATCGCGGACGCCGCCCCGGCCTGCCGCGGCGGGGCCGAGGAGACGACGAGGTCGTTCGAGAGGGTCTCGGCCGCGCCGATCCCGGCCGAGAGCACCACGAACGCGGCGACGAGCGACCACAGGCCGCCCGACCCGCCCGTCAGCGCGACCACGGCGTAGGCCGTCGCCGAGAGCAGGAGCGCGACCGCGACGACGCGCGACGGCGGCACGACCCGCACGACGCGGACCACGAGCAGTCCCGCGACGATCATGACCACGAGGCCCGGCAGCAGCGCCAGACCCGCCTGGCTCGGGCTGAGCCCGATCACGAGCTGGAGGTCCTGCGAGGCGAAGAACAGGAAGCCGACGTAGCTGAGGATCGACAGCAGGTTGATCAGCACGCTGCCGGTGAACGCGGGGATCCGGAAGAGCCGGACGTCGAGCATGGGCTTGGCGCGGTGCAGCTGGCGACGCACGAACCAGGTGCCGGCGAGCACGCCGACGGCCATGGCGCCGAGGCACGCGACCAGGGGCTCGCCCTTGGCGATCGCCTTGATGCCGAACACCACGGGCGCCATGGTCGCGACGGCCAGCAGGATCGAGACGACGTCGACCGGGCCGGGCTCGGGGTCGCGCGACTCGGGCACGAACACCGGGGCGAGCACGAGCAGCGCGAGCAGCACGGGCACCGCGAGCAGGAACACCGAGCCCCACCAGAAGTGCTCGAGCAGCAGGCCGCCGACGATCGGGCCGAGCGCGGCCCCCGCCGCGAACCCGGACGCCCAGATCGCGATCGCGAGCCGGCGCTCGTCGCGGTCCGTGAAGATGTTGCGCAGCAGCGAGAGCGTCGAGGGCATGAGCATCGCGCCGAACACGCCCAGACCGACGCGGGCGGCGATCAGGGCCTCGGCGCTCGTGGACATCGCGGCGACCACGCTCATGACGCCGAACCCGACCGCGCCGACCAGGAGCAGACGGCGGCGCCCCAGGCGGTCCGCGAGCGAGCCCATGGGCACGAGCAGCGCGGCGAGCACGAGCGGGTAGACGTCGACGATCCAGAGCAGCTGCGTGCTCGTCGGGGCGAGGTCGCGCGAGATCTGCGGCAGCGCGAACGTCAGGACGGTGTTGTCGATCGACGCGAGCAGGACGGGAAGCATGAGCACCCCGAGCGCGATCCAGCGTCGGGCGGCGGACGTCCCGGAGGGCGCCTGCGGAGTCGTGGTCTCGTTCACGGGCATGAACGTGGTCATGGGGTCACCCTCTCTCGGGATCGGACCGTCTGGTCGGTACAGTAACGATTTGGTACTGTACACCGTCCAGTCGGTACAGTGACAGGGATCGGCGGCCGTCGTGGCGAGCATCACCCCGCGGTCCGCGAACGGATAGGGTCGGTGCCGTGCCTCCTGCTCCCGTCGCCCGCGACAAGGTCCTCGACGCCTTCGCGACGATCCTCGTGACCCAGGGCGAGCGCGCCGCGACCATCGAGGCCGTCGCCGCGCAGGCCGGCGTCTCCAAGGGCGGGCTGCTCTACCACTTCGCGTCCAAGCAGGCGCTCGTCGACGGCCTGCTCGAACGACTCGTCGAGCTCGCCGCGGCCGACGTGCTCGACATGCACGCCGCACCCGAAGGCCCGGTCGACCACTTCCTTCGAACCTCCGCGCAGTCCGACACCGACTTCGACCGCGTCTACGTCGCGGTGACCCGGCTGCCGCAGGACACCTACCCGCAGGCGCGCGCCGCGCTCGACACCGCGCACGAGGGGTGGCACCGCGAGGTGCTCGACGCCGTGGGCGACCCCGTCGTCGCCCGCGCGGTCGTGCTCATGGGCGACGGCCTCTACCTCGAGGCGTCGCGCACCGGCGACTGGGACGCGGACTCGCGCTCACGCCGCCGCAAGGACGCCCGCGTCGACGAGCTGCTCGTGCTCGTCGAGGAGATGCGCGCCGCACGCGCGGCCGAGCGCGGCCCCTGACGCACGGACGAGCCCGGCCCGACGAGCCCGGCCCGACGCGCGCGTCACGACATGAGGAGGGCGTCGGCCGCTCCCACAGCGACCGACGCCCTCCGTACCTCCCGCATCAGATGCGGTCCCCGCCCGAGCGGCCCCCAGTGAAAAAGCCCCTCGCACGGTGGTCCTGGCAGCACGACGTCATGCTGACGACTTCTTCCTCCCGGATCCGGCCGTGGTGCCGCTCCCAGCCTTGCCCGACCGGCCTGCCTTTCCCGCCGCGCCAGCCTTGCCGGCCTTGCCGGACCCGCCGGTCTTTCCAGCCTTGCCGGCCTTGCGGGACCCGCCGGACTTGCCGGACCCGCCGGCGCCCCCCGACCGCGACGACTCGACGCTCCGGCGCAGCGCCTCCATGAGGTCGACGACCTCGGCCCCCTCCTCGCTCCCCGCCGGCTCGCCGAAGGTCGCCGCGGTGTCGAGCGCGTCGCCCTGCTCGATCTTCGCGGCGATGAGCTCGCGCAACTGCACCTGGTAGTCGTCGGCGAACTCGTCGGGCGTGAAGTCCGACTCGTAGGTCGACACCAGCTGGGCGGACATCGCAAGCTCCTTGTCGGTAACCTTCGCCGGTTCGTCAAGCGCGGGAAAAGAAGCATCCCGGACTTCGTCACCCCACAGTAGTGTCTGGAGCACGAGGACGTCGTCGCGCACGCGCAGCGCGGCGAGTCGCGTCCGCTGCCGCAGCGCGAACCGGACGATCGCGGTCCGCTCGGTCTCCTCGAGCGTGCGGCGCATGAGCACGTACGCCTTGTTCGACGCCGAGTCGGGCTCGAGGTAATAGGCGCGGTCGAGGAGCAGCACGTCGATCTGCTCGCTGGGCACGAACTCCACGACCTCGATCTCGCGGTTGCGCTCCGCGGGGAGCGCCCCGAGGTCGTCCTTGGTCAGCACGACCGTGCGGTCGCCGTCGTCGAACGCCTTGTCGATGTGCTCGAACGGGACGACCTCGCCGCACACCTCGCAGCGACGCTGGTACCGGATGCGCCCGCCGTCCGCGTCGTGGACCTGGTGCAGCGGGACGTCGTGGTCCTCGGTCGCGCTGTAGACCTTGACGGGCACGTTGACGAGCCCGAACGTGATCGCGCCCTTCCAGATCGCCCTCATTCCGCCATGGTGACCCCAAAGCCTGGTTCCGGCCAGAGGGGACGGTGTGTCCCGGCTGTGCGGCGGCTATCCCTCGGTCGCGTGGTCCTGCGCCGCGACGGTCGAGCGCAGCAGCGCCTCGAGCACCGTGGGCGGCAGCGCGGACGTCACCGGCGCCGTCACGCCGTGCGCGAGGTCGTCGAGCCTCGCGTGCTCGACGACCTCGTCGTGGATGCGCTCCATCGACCGGTCGAGCTGCGAGGCGACGTCCGCCGCGAGACGCAGCTCGGTCACGAGGCGGTCCGGCACCTCGTGGTCGAACTTGTACTGGATCTTGTGCTCGAGGCTGGCCCAGAAGTCCATCGCGATCGTCCGGATCTGGATCTCGACCGTGACGTCCTCCACGCGGTCCGAGAGGAACACGGGGACCTGGACGATCAGGTGCAACGACTTGTAGCCGTTCTCCTTGGGGTGCGCGATGTAGTCACGCTCCTCGAGCACCGTCAGGTCGGCCTGCCCGACGAGCATCTCGCGCACCTTGCGGATGTCCGAGACGAACCCGCACGTGATGCGCACGCCCGCGATGTCGAACATCTGCGCGCGCAGCGCGCCCGGGGTGAGCGCGATGCCCTTGCGCTGGGCCTTGGCCACGATCGACTCGAGGGACTTCAGGCGCGAGCCGATGTGCTCGATCGGGCTGTCGTCGTGGATGGCCCGGAACTCGTCGCGCAGCACCGTGATCTTGGTCATGAGCTCGTCCATGCCGAACCGGTACGTCATGAGCATGCGGCGCATCTCGTGGACCACGCGGGCCGTCTCGGCCGCGTCGTGCGGGGCGGCCGGTCGTTCGTCTCTCACCCGTCCAGGGTACGGGGCGCCCCTGGACGAACCCTGCCCTGCTGCGCCGCGCCCCGGCACGACGCACCATGGCACCATGGCCGCCGCCCCCGCTCAGACCGTCCTGGTGGACGGCCGGCGCGTGCGCGTCTCGCACCTCGACAAGGTGCTGTACCCGGCGACAGGCACGACCAAGGCCGACGTGATCGCCTACCTGACCGCGGTCGCCCCGGCGCTGCTCGTGCACGCGACCGAACGGCCCGTGACGCGCAAGCGCTGGCCCGACGGGGTCGAGGGGCAGGTGTTCTTCCAGAAGAACCTCGACGCGGGCACGCCCGACTGGGTGCGCCGCCGCCCGATCGAGCACCGCAGCCGCACGACCGAGTACGCGATCGTCGGCGACCTGCCGACGCTCGTGTGGCTCGGGCAGACCGCCTCGCTCGAGATCCACGTGCCGCAGTGGCGGTTCGGCCGCACCGGGGTGCACCTCGCGCCGGACCGCCTCGTGCTCGACCTCGACCCCGGCCCGGGGGTCGGCCTGCCGGAGTGCGCCGAGGTCGCGCGCTGGGCGCGCACGCTGCTGACGGGCATGGGCCTCGACCCGCTGCCCGTCACGAGCGGGTCCAAGGGGCTGCACCTGTACGCCCCGCTCGACGGCGCGCACGACGCCGGCACGGTCGCGGACGTCGCGCACGAGCTCGCCCGCGCGCTCGAGGCCGACCACCCCGACCTCGTCGTGAGCGACATGAAGAAGTCCCTGCGCACGGGCAAGGTGCTCGTCGACTGGTCGCAGAACAACGGCGCCAAGACCACGATCGCGCCGTACTCGCCGCGCGGCCGCGAGCGCCCGTGGGTCGCGGCGCCCCGGACCTGGGACGAGCTCGACTCCCCCGGTCTGGCGCAGCTCGAGATGGCGGACGTCGTCGCGCGCCTCGAGGCGGACGGCGACCTCCTGGCGCCGCTGGCCCGGGGTCACCTGGCCGCGCTCGAGCCGACGCCCGCCCGGATGGCGACGTTCGAGGCCGCGCCGGGCACGGACCGGCTCGCGACGTACCGGTCGATGCGCGACCCGGGCAGGACCCCCGAGCCGGTGCCCGCCGAGCCCGCGGCGACGTCGTCCGGCACGAGCTTCGTGATCCAGGAGCACCACGCCCGGCGGCTGCACTGGGACTTCCGGCTCGAGCACGACGGCGTGCTGGTGAGCTGGGCGCTGCCGCGTGGCGAGCCGACCGACCCGGGGCGCAACCACCTCGCGGTGCAGACCGAGGACCACCCGCTCGCGTACGGAGCGTTCGAGGGGACGATCCCTGCGGGCGAGTACGGCGCGGGCGAGGTGAGCATCTGGGACGCGGGCACGTACGAGCTCGAGAAGTGGCGCGAGGGCGAGGAGGTCATCGTGGTGCTGCACGGCGAGCAGCACGGCGACCGGCGGCTCGCGCTGATCCGCACGCACGGGCAGGACGAGGGCTCGTGGCTGATCCACCGGATGAAGGACCAGCCCGGCGGTGTCGAGACCGCCCCCGCGCCCGACCCACCGCCGCCCGCGCCGATCGAGAGCCCCCGGACGTGGCGGCCGATGCTCGCGCACCCCGCGAGCGAGACCCTCGCGCGGTCGTCCACCGACGACGGCCGGTGGGCGTTCGAGATGAAGTGGGACGGGGTCCGCACGATCGCGCGGGTCACGCCCGAGGGCGTGCGCGTGCAGGGTCGCTCGGGGGCGGACACGACCGCGACGTACCCCGAGCTCGCGGCGCTGGCCGGGCTCGCGCCGTCCGACCCCGTGGTGCTCGACGGCGAGGTCGTCGCGCTCGACACGCAGGGCCGGCCGAGCTTCCGGCGCCTGCAGGAGCGCATGCACCTGAGCGGCACGCGCGACGTCGCGGCCGCGCGCGAGCGCGTGCCCGTGGTCTACATGGTGTTCGACCTGCTCGAGGCCGACGGGCGGTCGCTCGCGCACGAGCCGTACGAGGTGCGTCGTGCGCGGCTCGCCGAGGTGCTGGCCGACCCGCCGGCGGGCGTCGAGGTGCCGCCCGCGCTCGACGCGTTCGACGACGCCCTGGGCCTGAGCCGCCGGTTCCGGCTCGAGGGGGTCGTGGCCAAGCGCCTCGACTCGACGTACGTCGCGGGCCGCCGGTCGCGCTCGTGGCTCAAGGTCAAGCACGTGCGCGCGCAGGAGGCGGTCGTGGTCGGGTGGCGGCCGGGGCACGGCGCACGCTCCCACCTGCTGGGCTCGCTCCTGCTCGCGGTGCCGGACGACGGCGGGCTGCGGTACGTCGGTCGCGTGGGCTCGGGCTTCACGGACCGCGAGCGCACCGACGTCGTCGCACGGCTGGGCTCGATCGAGCGCAGGACCTCGCCCGCGGACGGCGTCCCCGCGGCCGACGCCGCCGACGCCCGGTGGGTCACCCCGAAGCACGTCGTCGAGGTGCTGCACTCGGACTGGACGGGCGGCGAGCCGGGCGTCGGGAGCCTGCGGCACGCGGTGTGGCGGGGGTGGCGGCCGGACAAGTCGCCGGCCGAGGTGCGCGTCGAGTGAGCGGACTTCGCCCGGTGATATATAGTCGCCTATATATCACCGGAGGTGAGACACCATGGCGATCACCAGCATCTCGATCGACCCCGAACGCCTTGCGCGTGCCCGCGCGCTGACTCACGCACGATCCAACAAGGACGTCGTGGATCTCGCGCTTCGCCGCCTGATCGCTCACGAGAGCAAGACCGCGATGGTCGACGCCATCGCTGCACTGTCCGACCTGCCCGAGGGCCTCGGGTCGGCGACCGTCGGCCACCCCCATGAGCCGAAGGCTCCCGGAGCTGCACCGACACCCTGATGACTGCGTACCTCGTCGACAACTCCGTGTGGGCACGCGTCGTGCTGCGGTCGCCGCTGGCCACCGCCCGCATCGAGCAGATCCGTCGAAGTCCCGCCGACTACTTCGTGACCTGTCCCCCGCAGGTCCTGGAGTTCTGCCACTCCGCGCCCGCCGGACGCTACGCGGCGTACCGGGAGGCCATCGGGCTCGGGTTCCCCCTCGACCACCACCCGGACGAGGCACTCGTCCTCGACATCCAGCAGGGCCTGTGGGAAGGCGGGCTGTTCCGCGCAGCCGGTGCGATCGACATCCTCATCGCCGCCTACGCGCTGCTGAACGACGCGACGGTCCTGACCGCGGACCGGGACTTCGGACACATCGCCTCCGTCACGCACGACCTGCGCTACGAGTACGTCCCCCCTGACGGTGACGGGGGCGACGGCTCCTGAGTCGGCGAAGCCACCGCTGCCCGATCGCTGATCAGCTCAGGTGCGCGAACACGACCGTGTTGTCGCGGTAGTGACCGACGGACGGGTCCCACGACCCGCCGCAGGTGATGACCCTCAGCTCGGGGCCGTCGGTGTTGCCGTACACGGCGAGCGTCGGGAACTCGTCCTTGGGGTACGACTCGACGCGGTCGACGACGAACTCGGCCGTGCTGCCGTCAGCCCGCTCGACCGTGACGCGTGCGCCCGGCTCGACGGCCGCGAGGTCGTAGAACACCGACTCGCCGTTCGGGCTGTCGACGTGCCCCTCGATCACCGCGGGCCCGACGGCGCCTGGGCGTGGCGAGCCGTCGAACCATGCCGCCCGGTCGATGTCGGCGCCGGCCGGCACCTCGACCGTGCCGTCGTCGTTCAGGCCCAGGTGGAGCAGCTCCGACGAGACCCCGATCGACGGGATCTCGACGCGGACGGGCAGCGGCTCGGGCGCGGGCGCCACCGGCTCGGGGGTCTCGCTGGGCGCCGGGTTCGTACCGGGCGACGAGGTCATGCCAGGCACAGGGGTCATGCCGGGCACCGGGGTGACCCCTGGTGACGAGGTCACGCCCGGCCCGGCGGACCGACCCGACCCCGCGGCGTCCGACACCTGCGGCGGTGCGGGCTCCTGGCCCGCGACCGCGACCGTGACCGCGGTCCCCCCGCCCAGGAGCAGGGCGACCGCGGTCACGAGCACGACCGGACGACGACGCCAGGCCCGCCGGCCCGGTGCGGTACCGGCCTCGGCGGGCCGGGCGTCGTCCGACATCAGGCGTCCGTGCGGTGCGTGCGACGACGGCTCACGACGCCGGCGCCGAGGAGCCCGCCACCCACGGCGAGCGCGGCCCCACCGGCGACCAGGAGGCCGAGGTTCTCGGTGCCCTGCGTGCCACCGCTGCCGGTCTGGACGCCGCCGGTCGGCATGTCGGTCATCTGCGAGGCCGTGACGATCCCGCACAGCGCGGGGTCGGTCGCCTCGGCGGGCAGCGACGGGTCGAGGTCGGACTTCGCGTCCCCGTCGTAGGCGCCCGAGCCGTCGTAGTCGACGCCGTGCACGACGACGGCCGCGTCACCCGCGAGGATGTCGTCGGCGAGGTCCTGGGAGACCTCGATCTCGCCACGCTCGTAGGTGATCTTCCCGCCCTCCGCGGTGTCGAACCGGTCGACCGCGAGCGCCGAGTCGGGCGACGTGTCGCCCGACGTCGTGAGCGAGACCTGGACGGTGCCGTACGAGGGCACGCCCTCGGACGTCGTGATGGTGCCCGAGCCGTCGGCGTCGTCGGCGGCCGTCGGGCACTGGTTGCGCGCGTCGGCGCCGTAGTGGATGTGCGCGGCGTGCGGGCTGCCCGCCAGCAGTCCGGTCGCCTCGACCTGGACCGTGAGGGTCGTGCCGTCGACCCAGACCATCGCGGTGCCGGATCCGTCGACCCCGTTGAGCGGGACGGGCGTGAGGTCGCCCTGGGCGGTGCCGGTGTCGGCCGCGGCAGGGCCGGCGACGGCGAACATCGCCGCGAGCGTCAGTGCGGGTGCCGCGAGCGCGGCGCGGGTGCGTGCCTTCATGGTCGTTCCCCTCCTTCGGTGGCGTCCCGAATCTCGGTGCCACGTCCAGGGTTCGGAGTGCTCGGGGCAACGGATGGGTCGGATCCCGACCGATGAGTTCGGCCCGCGCGAGGCGTCTGAACCCGTGAACGCGCTCCGCGACCTCGCCGCGGCGCACCGACGACCGGAGGACGTCATGGCCCTGCAGATCTTCGTCAACCTTCCCGTGCGGGACCTCGACGCGTCGAAGGCCTTCTACGAGGCGCTCGGGTTCACGATCAACCCGCAGTTCACGGACGAGAACGCGGCGTGCGTCGTGCTCTCGGACACGGTCTACGCGATGCTGCTCACGCACGACTTCTTCGCGTCGTTCACCCCCGCGCCGCGCCCGGCCGAGGGGACCGTCGGGGCGCTGTACGCGCTCTCGTTCGACTCGACCGACGAGGTCGACGCGATCGTCGCGAAGGCGCTCGCCGCCGGGGGCACCGCGACCAAGGAGACCGGTCTGGACGGGCCGATGTACGAGGGCGGGTTCGCCGACCCGGACGGCCACCACTGGGAACCGTTCTTCATGGACGTGTCGCAGTTCTGAGCGTCGTGCGGGACGCCGCGGCGGATCGGTGCGCCGGAATGCAGGGCAACCCGTCGGGGTTGCCGCTGACATGCGAGCAATCACCTACTCCCGCTACGGCGGCCCCGACGTCCTCGAGCTCACCGACCAGCCGATGCCCAAGGTCGGTCCCGACTCCGTGCTGGTCCGCGTGCGCGCGACGAGCGTCAACCCGGTCGACTGGAAGGTCCAGGCGGGGTACCTCGACCCGGTGCTCGACATCCGGTTCCCCGCGATCCCCGGCTGGGACGTCGCGGGCGTCGTCGAGCAGGTGGGCTTCGACACCCCCGAGCTCTCGGTCGGCGACGAGGTCTACGGGTACGTGCGCAAGGACCTGCTGCAGGGCGGCACGTTCGCCGAGTACGTCGCGGCGCCCGTGCGGACGCTCGCCGCGAAGCCTGCGTCGTTGACGTTCGAGGAGGCCGCGGCCGTCCCGCTGACGGGCCTCACGGCCTACCAGACCATCGAGCGCTCGGGGCTGCGCGAGGGCCAGACGGTCCTGGTGCACGCCGCGGCCGGCGGGGTCGGGTCGTTCGCGGTGCAGATCGCCGCGGCACGCGGCGCCCGCGTGATCGGGACCGCCTCGGAGTCGAACCACGAGTTCGTGCGCTCGCTCGGCGCCGAGCCCGTCACGTACGGCGAGGGCCTGGCCGGGCGGGTGCGCGCGATCGCCCCCGACGGCGTGGACGTCGTCCTCGACTACGTGGGCGGGGACGCGCTCGCCTCGACGCCCGACGTGCTGGCGGACGGCGGCACCGCGGTCTCGATCGCCGACCCGGCCGTGCGCGAGCTCGGCGGGATCTACGCGTGGGTGCGCCCGTCGTCCGAGGACCTCACGGCGCTCGGCACGCTGATCGACGACGGCAAGGTCGCGGTCCACGTCGCCGAGGTCTTCGACCTGGCCGACGCGGCCAGGGCGCAGGAGCTCAGCGCGACCGGTCACGTGCGCGGCAAGGTCGTCGTGCGGGTCTGACGGTCACCGTCCGGTATTCAGGTACCGGGCGGCCGTCCGCGTCGGGGATCATTGCCCGCATGGGTCACATCGACATCAGCGAGATCGGCTACGAGCTCTCCGACGGGCGCACGCTCCTGGACGGCGTCTCGCTGCGCGTCCCCACGGGCACGCGCACGGCCCTGATCGGCCCCAACGGCGCGGGCAAGACGACGCTGCTGCGCATCGTCACGGGCGACCTCGCACCGCACCGCGGCGCGGTGACCGTCACGGGCGGCCTCGGCGTCATGCGCCAGGTCGTGGTGCGCGCCGACGACCCGACGACCGTGCGCGAGGCCCTCGTGGAGGTCTCCTCGCCCACGATCCGGGCCGCCGCGAAGGAGCTCGCCGAGGCCGAGCACGACATCATGGAGGTCGACGACGAGCCCGCGCAGATGCGCTACGCGCAGGCGATCGTCGACTGGGCCGACGTCGGCGGGTACGACGCCGAGCTCGCGTGGGACAAGGTCACGACCGAGGTGCTCGGCATCGAGTTCGAGCAGGCGCAGTGGCGCGAGATGCGCACGCTCTCGGGCGGCGAGCGCAAGCGGCTCATCCTCACCTCGCTGCTGCGCGGTCCCGACGAGGTGCTGCTGCTCGACGAGCCCGACAACGCGCTCGACGTGCCGACCAAGCGGTGGCTCGAGGCCGAGCTCGTCGCCTCCCCCAAGACCGTGCTCTACGTCTCGCACGACCGCGAGCTGCTCGCGAACACCGCGACGCACGTCGCGACGCTCGAGCCCGGCGCGAACGGCGCGAGCATCTGGGTGCACGGCGGCGGGTTCGCGAGCTACGCCGACGCGCGCGAGAAGCGGCGCGAACGGCAGGAGGAGATGCTGCGGCGCTGGGACGAGGAGCACGCCAAGCTCAAGGACCTCGTCAACACGCTCAAGAACAAGGCCGCGTTCAACGACGGGCTCTCGAGCCGGTACTCGGCCGCGCAGACGCGCCTGCGCAAGTTCGAGGAGGTCGGGCCGCCGCCGCAGTTCTCGCACGAGCAGAACGTGCGCGTACGGCTCGCGGGCGGTCGCACCGCCAAGCGGGCGGTCACGTGCGACGGGCTGGGCCTCACGGGCCTCATGCAGCCGTTCGACCTCGAGCTGTTCTACGGCGAGCGCGTCGCGGTGCTCGGCTCGAACGGGTCGGGCAAGAGCCACTTCATGCGCCTGCTGGCGCGCGGCGGCTCCGACCCGGACCGCGAGCACGAGCCCGCCGAGGGGTCGCCCGAGATCGCGCCCGTCGAGCACACCGGGCGGGCCGCGCTCGGCTCGCGCGTGCGCCCCGGCTGGTTCGCGCAGAACCACGGGCACGCCGAGCTCGAGGGCCGCACGCTGCTCGACATCCTGCACCGCGGCGAGGGGCACCGCTCCGGCATGGGACGCGAGCAGGCCTCCAAGGCCCTCGACCGCTACGGCCTCGTGTCGCAGGCCGAGCAGCGGTACGAGACGCTCTCGGGCGGGCAGCAGGCGCGCATGCAGATCCTGCTGCTCGAGCTCGGCGGCGCGACCCTGCTGCTGCTCGACGAGCCGACCGACAACCTCGACCTGCACTCCGCCGAGGCGCTCGAGGACGGGCTCGCGGGCTTCGACGGCACCGTCGTGACGGTCACCCACGACCGCTGGTTCGCCCGCGGGTTCGACCGGTTCTTCGTGTTCGGCGCCGACGGCCACGTCGTCGAGACCCCCGAGCCCGTGTGGGACGTCGAGAAGGTGGCCCGGGCCCGCTGACCGGCGTCCGCGGCCCGGGCCTGACCACAGGTCCGGGCCCGTCGTCAGGTGTCGGACGCCGCGGCGGACGTCGCGTCGTCGACCTGGGCGTCGCTGATCCCGACGCAGCTCACGAGGCCGCCCACGACCAGGAGCGCGGCCGTGAGCCAGAGCCCCCGGTGGAACCCGTCGACGTCGAGCGTCGACCCCATGACGATGCCCGCGAGGGCGACGGTCACGAGGCCGGCGATGCGCGAGACGGCGTTGTTCACGGCCGAGCCGATGCCCGCGTCGCCGCTCGGGATCGACCCGAGGATCGCGGCGGTCAGCGGCGCGACGGTCGCGGACAGCCCGAGCCCGAACACGACGACGCCCGGCAGGAGCTGCGTCCAGTAGTCGGCGTCGGCCGTGGTGCCGAGCATGAGCAGGTACCCGACACCGGCCACGATCGGGCCGATCCCCATGAACCAGCGGGGGCCGTGCGTGCCGGCGAGCGCCCCGAACCGGCCCGAGAGCAGCAGCATGAGGACCGTCACGGGCAGCAGCGCGAGGCCGGCCGCGGTCGCGGAGTAGCCCGCGACCTGCTGGACGAACAGCGTGACCGCGAACGACCCGAACGCGAGCGCTCCGTAGACCGCGGCGGTCGCGACGTTGCCGACCGCGAAGTTGCGCACCGCGAACAGGCGCAGCGGGAGCATCGGGTCGGGTGCGCGCCGCTCCCACGCGACGAACGCGACCGAGGCGGCGATCCCGACCACGAGCGGCGCGAGCACGACCGGGCTCCCCCACCCCCACCGCTCGCTCTCGATGAGCGCGAACACGGGCCCCGCGAGCCCGACGGCGGCGAGCACGGCGCCGCGCACGTCGATGCGGCGGCCCGCGCCGGCGCCGTCGGGCGCGACGCCCCGCAGCAACCAGAGGGTCAGCGCGATCGGCGCGACGTTGATGCCGAACACCCAGCGCCACCCGACCGTGTCGACCAGGAGGCCTCCGACGAGCGGGCCGACGATCATCGCGGTGCCGGTCCACGCCGTCCACGTCCCGATGGCCCGGCCCTGCCGGGGTCCGGTGAACGTCGAGATGATCATCGCGAGCGAGCTCGGGACGAGCAGCGCGCCCGCGACGCCCTGCAGGCCGCGCGCGACGACGAGCACGATGCCCGTCGGAGCGAGCGCGCACAGCACCGACGCGAGCCCGAACCCGACGAGGCCCCACCACAGCACGCGGCGGCGTCCGTGGACGTCCGAGACCGACCCGGCGACGAGGATGAGCGCGCCGAGCGTGATCAGGTAGGCGTCGACGACCCACTGCTGCAGCGCGAGGGCGTCGCCCGTGCCGGCGAGCTCGTCGGCGATCGCGGGCAGCGCGACGTTGACGACGGTGCCGTCGAGGAACGACACGAACGACGCGAGGATCGCGACGACGAGCACGCGTCGCTGGACGGGAGTCACGTGCTCACGGTAGGTCGTGGCCGCGATCCTCGCGCCGCACGCACGCCCCGGCCGCCCGCACGGACGATCTTGGGAGGCCGGCGCATCACCCGATAAGGTGCGCTCCAGGGGCGGCGACGCCCGCACGCCTCACGAGTGGGAGTCTGATCATCAGCGACATCACGGGTCCGCCCGTTCCTTCCCCTGCCCTGGTCGTCGGCCTGACGCACGACGCCGCCGGAGACCCGGTGGCCCTCGTCTCGTGCGACGCCGAGACGTTCGGGAACCTGACCCTGCACGCCGCGGCGGCCCCCGACGGCGCGCGTCACGCCCCGCGTCACCTGCCGACGCTGCGCGTGGGCGTGGCCCTCCACGAGGTGCGGCTCCCCCGCCCGACCGGCAAGAAGCTCGAGCTCCGCCTCTTCGCGCGCGAGGGCGAGACCGACACGATCCTGCCGCTCGACCAGATCGCCACGATCGACGTCCGGGCCGGGTCGAGCCGGGCGCGCTGCGACGGCATCGCGATCCTGCTCTCGACGACGTCGAGCCCGACGCCGCCCCGCCGCAGGCTCGACTGGCTGCCCGAGCCGGTGCGCCGCCCGCTCGCGGGCCTCGCGCGCCGTCTCCGTGCCGCCCGAGGGGACAGCGCCCGTGGCTGACCGCAAGGCTCCGGTCGACCTCTACTGGTGGCGCTGGAAGTACCCCCACCGCCTCAACTTCGGCGACGAGATCTCGGGGCCGATCATCGAGGCGCTCACGGGTCGGCGCGTCCGCTGGGCGAGCGCGGAGACCTGCGAGCTCGTGGCCGCCGGGTCCGTGATCCAGCAGCTCACCCGGACCAAGCGCAAGCAGATGCCCGTGTTCTGGGGATCCGGCCTGATCAACCCGCCGCGCGAGAACGCGCGTCCGCTCACGCTCCCGGCCGTCGCGGTGCGCGGGCAGCTCACGCGCACCCGGGTCCGCTCGACCCTCGCGGACGACGTCGCGCTCGGCGACCCCGGCATCCTCGCCGACCAGCTGCTGCGACGTCCGCCGCGCAAGCGCTTCACGGTCGGCGTGCTGCCGCACTACCAGGACGCGGCCGACCCGAACGTCGACGCCCTGATCGCGCTGGGTTCGCAGGTGCGACGCATCGAGGTCACGTGGACGCCCGAGGAGGTCGTCAACGAGATCGCGAGCTGCGACGTGCTGCTCTCGTCGAGCCTGCACGGGATCATCGTCGCCGACTCCGTCGGCGTGCCGAGCGTCCACCTCAAGTTCTCGGACCGCCTCATGGGCGGCGAGTACAAGTTCCGGGACTACAACTCGATCTACTCCCCGGGGCGTCAGCAGTCCTTCGCGATGTCGTCGATCCCGACGAGATCGGCGACCGCGATCGCCGACTTCGTCAACAGCCGGTGGGTCCCCCCGACCGGCATCGAGCGGCACCGCGAGCGGCTCGCCAAGGTGCTCCCGCTGTGAGCGCGTCATTGCGGCGGGTCGCCGCACGGGTGACGCGCCCGCTGCGGCACCGCGCCGACGACACCGCCCCCGCGCAGCGTCGCCCGCGTCAGCCGGACCCGGACCTGGGCGTGGCCGTG
Organism: Sediminihabitans luteus; assembly: GCF_002797595.1. Lineage (GTDB taxonomy): Bacteria > Actinomycetota > Actinomycetes > Actinomycetales > Cellulomonadaceae > Paraoerskovia > Paraoerskovia lutea. The sequence goes on along the minus strand of NZ_PGFE01000002.1, from coordinate 182,800 downwards.
ACGGTCGTCGTCCCGGTGTACAACGCCGGGGAGTACCTGGAGCCGCTGCTCGACTCGCTCCGGGACCAGGACATCGACCCTGACCTCTACGAGGTCATCGCGATCGACGACGGCTCGACGGACGGCAGCGGCGCAGTGCTCGACGAGTACGCGAAGCGCTTCCCGGCGCTGCGCGTCGTGCACCAGGAGAACTGCGGCTGGCCCGGGATCCCGCGCAACCGCGGGACCGAGCTCGCGACGGGTCGGTACGTCTTCTACTGCGACGCCGACGACGTCGTCGCCCCCGAGGCCATGCGCCGCCTCGTGCTCTTCGCGGACGACCACGGCTCCGACGTGGTCGTCCCGCGCATGGTCAGCCTCAACGGGCGCTTCGTCCCGGACGTGTACCGCTCGAACCAGGTCGACGCCGATCTCGAGAAGTGCTTCCGCACGCTCTCGCCCTGCAAGCTCTTCCGGCGCGAGTTCCTGCGCGCGCACAAGATCGGGTTCCCGCTCGAGAAGGTGCGCCTCGAGGACGGGATGATGGTCGCGCGGTCGTACTACCTCGCCCGACGCGTCTCGTTCCGCGCCGACTACGACTTCTACTTCGTCCGTAGCCGCGAGGACGCCGGGAACATCACGCAGAGCCGCCTCGAGCCCGCGGGCTACGCGTGGTCGATCGGCGAGATGTCCCGGATCATCCGCGCCCTCGACCCCGACCCGGACCGTGCGGATCGCATCGTGACGGACCTCTACCGTCGCAAGGGGCTCAAGATCTACGGTCCCGCACGGTGGGCGCGCTACTCGACGCGATCGCGCGAGCAGTGGATCACGGCCCATCACGACTTCGTCCTCCCGCACGTGCGGCCGGAGCTCGACGCGTTGCTTCCCCCGCGCGGGCAGGCCCGCTCGCGCGCGTTGCGCGAGGGCACGATCGAGGCGATCGACCGCAACTGCGAGGTCGAGGCACGGGTCGACGCGATCGCGACGGCGACGACCGTGACCGGTGAGCGTTCGGGATCGACGACGCTGGTTCTCGAGCTGCCCGACGACGCGGAGTTCGACCGCAGCGAGCTCGTCCTCGCGGTCCGTGGTGGCACGGAAGCCGTCTCGACGCCTTTCGCGCTCGACGGCCGATCCGCGACGGTCGAGATCGACCCGACCGCGCTCGCGACCTTGCCCGCGGGCGAGGTCGTCGACGTCTACACCGTGTACACCGTGGGCGAGCACCTCGGTGACCGGCGTCGCGTCCGCGCCGGGGACGACCTGGCGCAGTCGCTGTCCCCCCACGACTCCGCACGCGACAGCTGGTACGTGACCGCTCAGGGCAACCTGAGCCTGCGCACGAGGAAGGCCTCCCGATGAACGCCCCGCTCCCGACCGACGACGCCGAGGTCGAGCCGTCGACCCTGCAGGTGATGACCACGCGCGCGCGCAAGGCGACGGGTGACGCCCTCATGCGGGGCGGGTCCTCGGTCAAGAAGCTGATCCGCCGCCGCCTGCTGGGCATCGAGCCCGTGCCTCCGTTCTCCCCGGCGCCCGACGAGTTGGCGCGCGGTGCGTTCCCGATCGTCGCGTACTTCGCCGAGCCTCCCGTCCGCGGCTACCAGCTGCGGCAGTGGCTGCCCGTGCTGGAGCAGGTCGCCGAGACGTTGCCCGTCCTCGTCGTGACGCGCAGCTGGGCCATGACGAAGCGGCTGCGCGCGGTCACGCCTCTTCCCGTCGCCTTCGTCAAGACCCTCGACTCGCTCATGGGCGTGTACGAGCAGGTCGACCCCAAGGCGATCGTGTACGTCAACAACGGGATGAAGAACTTCCAGTCGCTGATCTACCGCCAGGCGACGCACATCCACGTGAACCACGGCGAGTCCGACAAGATCTCGATGGTCTCGAACCAGGCGAAGGCGTACGACCACGTGGTCGTCGCGGGACGCGCGGCGATCGACCGGCACGCGTCGGCCCTCGTCGACTTCGACCTGACGCGGCTCGTCGAGTGCGGTCGCCCCCAGCTCGACCTCGACCTGCAGCCGCTGCTGCCCGCGTGCCCCGCACCGTGCCGCACCGTCCTGTACGCACCCACCTGGTCGGGTGAGAACGACGCGAACAACTACACGTCGGTCGACGTGCTCGGGGTCGACATCGTCCGCGCGATCCTGGCGCGTCCCGACACCCGACTGGTCTACAAGCCGCACCCCCGCGTCCTGACCGCGACCGACGAGGAGATCGTCTCGGCTCACACGGCGATCCTCGAGATGATCGCCCGCGCCAACGCCGAGGGGCCCCACCGGCACGAGACCCCGCTCGAGGAGGACATCCTCGCGCTCTTCGAGTCCACCGACCTCCTCGTGACGGACATCTCGTCGGTCGGGCTGGACTTCCTGTACCTGCGCGCAGAGGTCCCGATCCTGCTGACCGACCGCAGGTCGGACCGCGAGCGCCTGCTCGCCGAGGCGCCGATCGCGCGAGCCGTCGACGTCGTCGACGCGTCGACCGCCGGCTCGCTCGCGCAGACGCTCGAGCTCAACCTCACGCGTGACCCGCGCGTCGAGGAGCGGGCGAGCATCCGGGACTACTACTTCGGGTTCGCCCGCGGCGAGAGCAGCACCCGGTTCATGGCCTTCCTCGAGGGGGTCGTCGCACGGCGCGACGTGATGGTCGACGCGACGTCCCGCACGGAGGTCCAGTCGGGCGAGGCGTCGGACGACGCCGAGGACGGCATGCTCGGGGCGTGACCCGACAGGTCGCTGACCAGCGAGGACGTTGGGTGTGACGCACTCGTGTGATCCACCGGCGTGAGGCGAATCACAAAAGTGCATAGTTTCACAAGCGTACGATAGGGGGATGCCTACTACGCCGAACGAAGAGACCGTGGACGTCGCTCTCGTGGGTGGCGGCATCATGTCGGCGACGCTCGGCGCGATGCTCAAGATCCTCGAACCGTCCTGGAAGATCGCGATCTTCGAGCGCCTCGACGCGGTCGCGCTCGAGTCCTCGAACCCGTGGAACAACGCCGGGACCGGCCACGCCGCGCTGTGCGAGCTCAACTACACGCCCGAGCTCGCGGACGGCACGATCGACACGTCCAAGGCGATCAAGATCAACGAGCAGTTCGAGGCCTCGCGCGAGTTCTGGCACCACCTGGTCGCGGCCGGGCACCTCGACGCCGGGCAGTCGTTCCTCTCGCGCACCCCGCACATGACGTTCGTGCGCGGCGCCGAGAACGTCGACTACCTGCGCCGCCGGCACGCGGCGCTCGTGCAGCACCCCCTGTTCAGCGAGCTCGAGTTCTCGGACGACCCCGAGGTCATCCGCGGCTGGGCCCCGCTCCTGGTCGAGGGTCGCGACGCCGACGAGCCGATCGCCGCGACGCGCGCCGAGTCGGGCACCGACGTCGACTTCGGGTCGCTCACGCGTCAGCTCGTGCAGTTCCTCACCACCGAGGGCGCCGAGCTCGCGCTGCAGCACGAGGTGCGCAGCATCTCCAAGCGCAAGGACGGCCGCTGGCGCCTCAAGGTCAAGGACGTCTCGTGGAACGCGGGCGAGGCGGCCCGCACGATCGACGCGAAGTTCGTCTTCGTGGGAGCGGGCGGCGGCGCGCTGCCGCTGCTGCAGAAGGCCGGCATCCCCGAGATCAAGGGCTACGGCGGCTTCCCGATCTCGGGCGAGTTCCTGCGCACCTCGAACCCTGAGCTCGTCGCGCAGCACCAGGCCAAGGTGTACGGCAAGGCCGACGTCGGCTCGCCGCCCATGTCGGTGCCGCACCTCGACACGCGCGTCGTCGACGGCAAGACGTACCTGATGTTCGGCCCCTACGCGGGGTTCAACTCCAAGTACCTCAAGAAGGGGTCGTTCCTCGACCTGTTCACGTCGATCAAGCCGGGCAACATCGGCTCGATGCTCGGCGCCGGTCTCAAGAACATCCCCCTGACCCAGTACCTCGTGGGGCAGCTCGTCGCGCGGCCCGAGACCAAGTTCACGGCCCTGCAGGCGTTCTTCCCCGAGGCGCACCCCAAGGACTGGGAGAAGATCATCGCGGGCCAGCGCGTCCAGGTGATCAAGAAGGACCCGGTCAAGGGCGGCGTGCTGGAGTTCGGCACCGAGGTCATCACCGCGGCGGACGGCTCGATCGCCGGCCTCCTCGGCGCCTCGCCGGGGGCCTCGACCGCGGTCTCCGCGATGGTCGGCCTGCTCGAGCGCTGCTTCCCGACCGACTTCGAGGGCTGGCGCCCGCAGCTCGGCCAGATGGTCCCGAGCCTCGGCGTGGCGCCCTGGTCGGCCGACGACGAGGCGCAGCAGCTCGCGGGCTCCGACGGCGAGGTCGGCGCGAGCGCCTGACCCTGCACCCCGCTCCACCGCCGAACGCGTCGTTCGTCACGCAAAAACCCCGCAGGGGCGTGACGGACGGCGCGTTCGGCGTTCGCGCGGACGTCGCCTGGTGGCGGGCACCCGCCCGGGGCGAGACTGGGGCGTGAGCCCGTACGAGTACCCCGTCGAGATCCTGCACCTGGTCGTCTCGCCCGAGCACGCCTACTTCGGGCGTCCCCGCGACGGCGCCGCGACCGTGCCGACCACGGACGCCGACAGCGTCGAGGTCGTCGCGGGCAAGGGAGTGGTCGGCGACCGCTTCTACGGCAAGGCCGCGCACATGGACGCTGCCGTGACCCTGTTCGCCACCGAGTCGCTCGAGTCGATCGCCGCCAAGCTCGGCACCGGCCCGCTCGACCCGCTGCTCACCCGCCGCACGGTCGTGCTGCGCGGCGCCGAGCTCACCCCGCTCATCGGCCACGAGATCGTGCTGCGCTCCGGCCCCGGCGACGAGGTGCGCCTGCGCCCGGGACGCCACGCCGCGCCGTGCGCCTGGATGGACCGCGTGCTCGCGCCCGGCGCGCACGCCGCGATGCGGGGTCGGGGCGGTCTGCGCTGCATGCCGCTCACGGACGGCCTCCTGCACCGCGGCCCCGCGACGCTCCTGAGCCCCGTGCCCCTCGACCCGTCCCGGGCCGGGGAGGCGGTGCGTCGTCCGCGGCTGCCATAGCGACCACGCCCGCGCGGGGCGACGATGGGTTCCCACCCGCACGACGACGGAGCCGGACCCATGAAGTACCTGATCTCGTTCCCGAGCGGCGCGATGACGTTCCCCGCCGAGGAGCTCCCCGCGGTGTCGGACGCCGCGCACGCCGTGGTCGCCGACGCGAAGGCCGCGGGCGTGTGGGTGTTCGGCGGCGGCATCGACGAGTCCGTGCCGCCCGTCCTGGTCGACGCCGACGGCACCGTGACCGAGGGCACGTACCCGCAGACGCGCCAGATCGAGGGCGGCTACGCGGTGCTCGAGGTCCCCGACGCCGCCGAGGCCCACCGCTGGGCCGCGAGGATCGCGGCGGCGTGCCGGTGCGCGCAGGAGGTGCGGGCCTTCCAGCACGACCCCGAGAGCTAGTCCTGCTCGCCGGCCATGTGGATGCGCATCGCCTCGACCACGAGCGCGTGGTCCTCCTCCTGCCGCAGGCCCGAGACCGTCACGACGCCGACCGGGCCCACGCCCTCGACGACGACCGGCACCGCGCCGCCCGCGGCCGCGTACTCCTGCCACGGCAGCTGCTGCCACTCGGTGAACGACACGCCCCGCGCCTGCGCGCGCAGGTTCATGACGTACGACGCCGCACCGAACCTCTCCACGACCCGGACCTTGCGCACGATCCACGAGTCGTTGTCGGGCGTCGATCCCTCGAGCGCCGCGTGGAACACCTGCTGGTGCCCGCGCCGCACGTCGATCGCGACCGGGTGCTCGCGCTCGGTCGCCATCTCGACGAGCAGGCAGCCGAGCCGCCACGCGTCCTCGTGCGTGAACGTGGTGAAGGTGAGCTCGCGCAGCTCGTTCTCGACGTGCTCGAGCGTCTGGGGTTCGGGTGCGGGCATGCGTCCATCCTGGCACGCGATGTGACCCGGGCGGTCCCCGCGCGAGAGGATGCTCGCGTGGACATCCCTCTCGGCTGGTCGATCCTGCTCATCGTGACCGCACTCTGGAACCTGCTCATCTGGCCGCGCCTCTGGCAGCGCATCGCCAAGGACCCGCGCTCGCGCGACGACGCGGGCCGCGCGACCCGGTTCCTCACGGTGCACGCCGTGCTGATCGGCGTCTCCCTCGTGCTCGGCGTCGCGGTCGGCGTGCTCGGGGTCCTGACCCTCGTGTGACGTACCGTCGAGGACATGAGCAACGACCTCGACCCCGCCGCGATCCCGCTGCGCCGCGCCGGACGCTCCGGCCTCGACCTGCCCGCGATCTCCCTCGGGCTGTGGCAGAACTTCGGCGCGACGACGGCCCGCGACGCCCAGCGCTCCGTGCTCCTGCACGCGGTCGAGCGCGGCGTCGTGCAGCTCGACATGGCGAACAACTACGGCCCGCCGCCGTTCGCGGCCGAGTCGTTCGTCGGCGACCTGCTGCGCCGTGAGCTGCGCGGACGCCGCGACGAGCTCGTCCTGACGACCAAGGCCGGGTACCACGCGTGGTCCGGCCCGTACGGCGAGGGCGGGTCGCGCAAGTACCTGCTCGCGTCGCTCGACCGCTCGCTCGCGAGCCTCGGCGTCGACACCGTCGACGTGTTCTACAGCCACCGGTACGACCCGACGACGCCGCTGACCGAGACCATCGGGGCGCTCGCGACCGCCGTCACGAGCGGGCGCGCGCACTACGTCGGCATCTCGTCGTACTCCGCGACCCGCACGCGCGAGGCGCTCGCCGTCGCGCGTGACCTGGGCGTGCCGCTGACCGTGCACCAGCCCTCGTACTCGCTGCTCAACCGGTGGGTCGAGCAGCCCGACGCGTCGGGCGAGTCCGTGCTCGAGGTGGCGGACGACGCCGGGCTGGGCGTCGTCGCGTTCTCCCCCCTGGCGCAGGGCATGCTCACCGACAAGTACCTCGACGGGGTCCCGCAGGACTCGCGCGCCGCGACCGGCACGTCGCTGCGACCCGAGTACCTGAGCGAGGCGAACCTCGCGCGCGTGCGCGCCCTGCACGAGGTCGCCCGGGCGCGCGGCACGACGCTCGCACGACTCGCGATCGCGTGGGTGCTGCGCGAGCCGCGCGTGACGACCGTGCTCGTCGGGGCGCGCACGGTCGACCAGCTCGACGACTCGCTCGCCGCGCTCGACGAGGCACCGCTCGGGGCCGACGAGCTCGCCGCGGTCGAGGCCGCGCTGGCCTCCGTGCCGGGCGAGCCGGACGTCAACCTGTGGGCGTCGCGGTCGAGCGACCTCTGACCCGACCGGCCGCGCCATCCCGGCACCCGACACCGTGCGGGTGTCGGGTCCCGGCGCGTGACGACTCAGGTCGCCGCGTGCCCGTGCCGCCAGTACCCGGCGAAGTCGACGTGCGCCTTGGGCACGCCGTGCTCGTTGACGAGGTACCGCCGGCCGCCGGTCGCGAGCGACGACTCGCCGAGGATCGACGCGTGCAGCGTCCCGACGGGCAGGGTCGCGGCGCGCAGCGCGGCGAGCGCCGCGACGCCCGGCACCGCGCCGGGCCCTCCCCCGGGCTCGGTCTTTGCGAGCTCGTCGCGCACGATCCAGCGCACGTCGACGCCCGCGGGCGCGCGCACGTCCTGCCGGTCGGCCGCGGTGGGCACCTCGACGATCACGAGGCCGCGTGCGTCGTCCGGCAGGGAGCCGCAGATGCCGAGGGCCGCGGGCATGCCGGTCTCGTCGGCGACGACGAGCACGGCGTCCTGCCCGTGGTCGGGGTCGAACCCGAGACCCTGGTCGAGGATCCCGACCTGGTCGCCGGGCCGCGCGGTGAGCGCGAACGCGGCCGCCGGGCCGGCGTTCCCGTCGGCGTCGAGGTGCACGACCATGTCGACGTCGATCTCGCCGACCTCGGGACGCGCGGCACGCACGGTGTAGGCGCGCACCCAGGGCCGCTTGGCGCGCGGCGTCGCGAGGTACTGCGCGTACCAGAGGCTCGACGTGCGGGTCGGCAGGCGCAGGTGCTCCTGCCCCTCGCGCGCGAGGAACATCCGGAACCACTGGTCGTGGCCCAGCGGCGTGAGCTGCTCGAGCCCGCTGAAGGTCACGCGCACGACGTTCGGGCTGATCCTCGCCGTGCCGACCACGTCGGCGACGAGCACGTGCGGGTCGACCGCGCGGCGGTGGCGGGGCGCGCTCACGGGGCTGTCGTCGTCGTGGCGGTCGTCGCGGCAGGGCGGCGCACGGGCGCGAGGCCACGCGTCACACCGGTCGCGGCCAGGCGTCGGGCGAGCAGCAGCCCGAGCCACGCGGCACCGACCATGCTGACGAACAGGGTCAGCACGAACATGACCTGGGCGAGGGTCGACGCGCTGCCCATCTCGTACGCGGGGAACACCATCGTGAGGTAGACCGCGGCGATCACGGCCGTGCTCACGTAGAACAGCCACGGGCTCCACACCCGGTACAGCGTGACGGCGAACCCGAGCTCGAGAGCGACGCCGACCATGGCCATGGTCAGCACCGCGGTCAGACCGGCCGGGGTCGGGATCGCGAAGATGCCGGAGATGACTGACGTGATGAGCGCGGCACCGGGGCGCTGCAGCAGCGCCAGCGCGATCACGCCACCGACGAGCCAGAAGCCGACGAGCGCGGCCACGAGCGTCGGGGCCGCGGCGAGCGCGCCGAACGCGACGAGGTTGACGGGGATCAGGAGCACGCCCGTCGCGGCGCCGATCGCCCCGCACGTCATGAGGTAGCGGGTCGTCAGCGGCCGCGGACGTCGCGCGGCGGGCGTGGCGGCGGCGTCCGGGGTGGTCCCGGGTGCGGTCGTGGGGGTCGTCTCGGGCGTGCTCATCGTGGCTCCGGTGGTCGGCCGCGCGTGTCGGCGGTGGGGTCGGGCGTCGTGGTGCGTGGTGCGAGGTGCGTGGTGCGGGGTACGTGCTTGAGGTTGCTGGCTCGTGGTGCTCGTTCGAGGTGCGTGTTGGGCGTACGTGCTCAGGGTCGACGTTCGGTGGTTTCCTGGGTGCGGGTCGTGGGTGCGGGTCGATGGCCCGGCTCGCGGCGCGCGCTCAGCCGTGCACGAGCGCGGGCACCGCCCAGCACGCGGACCAGAAGGCGAGGAGCACGACGCCGTCGCGCACGCGCAGCGGCACGGGGTGCCGCTCGGTGCGGGTGGGTGCGGCGCCGAACGCGCGCGACTCCATGGACAGCGACACGCGTTCGGCGTGCCGGATCCCGCTCGCCAGGAGCGGCACGGCGTACCCGCCGGCGCGCCGCGCGCCCGCGACGGGTCCACGGCCGCCCGCGACGCCGCGCACCCGGTGGGCGCTGCGGATCACCTCGAGCTCACGCCCGAACCGTGGCACGAACCGCATCGACGCGAGCGCCGCGTAGCCCACGCGGTACGGCACGCGCAGGTGCTGCACGCTCGCGCGCACGAACTCCGGGCCCGTGGTCGTCAGGCCGCTGACCATCGCGAGCAGCACGAGCGCGGCGAGCCGCAGCCCGGTGACGAGACCGACCGCGAGTCCGCCGCGCGTGAGCTCGACGGGCCCGAACGCGAGCACGGTGCGCGTGTCGGCGACCGCGGCGGGGTCGACCCACAGCCCGAAGCTCACGGCCACCACGGCGACGCCCACGGGCACGCCGAGCACGAGCGCGAGCGACGTGCGCCAGCCGGGCAACGCGCCGACGAGCAGCAGCACGAGCGTGCCGAGCGTGAACGCCGCAAGCACGCGCAGGTCCTCGGTCAGGAACACGGCCGCCATGACGGGCAGCGGGCCGAACATCTTCGCGAGCGGGTTGACGCCGCGCAGGAACCCGGTCATGCGGGCACCAGCGCCCCGGGCAGGTCGGCGAGGCGGGTCACCGCGCGCCACGCCGGGTCGTCGAGGTGCGCGGTCGCGCGCGCGAGCGGCGGTCGCCGCAGCCCGGCCGACCGCAGGAGGACGTCGTCGCCGAGCACGACCGCGGGGGCGCCGTCCGCCACCACGCGGCCGTGGGCGACGACGACCACGCGCGTCGCGTGCTCGCTCACGAGCTGCATGTCGTGGGTCGCGACGACGACGGTCGTGCCCTCGGCGTGCAGGGCCGTGAGCAGGCCGAGGAGCTCGTCGGCGCGGGCGCGGTCCTGCCCGAAGGTCGGCTCGTCGAGCACGAGCACGCCGGGGCGGCAGACCGTCGCGGTGCCGACCGACAGGCGGCGCTTCTGCCCGCCCGAGAGCAGGAACGGGTGCAGGTCGCGCTGGCGCACCAGGTCGAACCGCACGAGCAGGTCCTCGACGCGGGCAGCGACCTCGGCCTCGTCGACACCGCGGATCCGCAGCCCGTGCGCGAGCTCGTCGGCCACGGAGCCGGTCACGAGCTGGTGCTCGGGGTTCTGGAACACGTAGCCCACGCGCTCGCTCAGGGTGCGGGCGTCGGCGCGGGCCGGGTCGAGGCCCGCGACCCGCACGCGCCCGCGCGGGGGGCGGACGACGCCCGCGACCGCCTGCAGCAGCGTGGACTTCCCGGCGCCGTTGGCTCCCACGACGGCGACGAGCTCGCCGGGCGCGACGCGCAGCGAGAGGTCGTGCAGCACCGTGGTCCGGCCGCGCTTGAGCGTGAGGCGGTCGACGGTGATGCAGTCGACGGTGGTGCGGTCAGGTGCGCCGTCGGGTGCGCCGTCGCGTGCCAGATCGCGTGCCCGGTCGGGCCGGCTCGCCGGCGCGGCGTCCTGGTCCGTGCGCGGGTAGGCCTGAGATCCCTCCGGGCGTGCCGAGAGCCCCTCCGGGCGTGCCGGCGGCAGGACGCCCGCGTCGGCCTGCGCGCGCAGGGCGTGGCCGAGCTCGTCGGGCGTGAGCGGCAGCGGGTCGATCGGCGTGCCCGTCGCGCGCAGGCGCAGCGCGGCGACGAGCGCGACGGGCAGGCACACGCCGAGGGCCACGAGCGCGTCGGCGTGCTGGGTGAGCACCTCGCGCACCGGACCGTCGAACGCGACCCGGCCTGCGGCGTCGAGCACCACGACCCGGTCGAGCAGCTCGACCGCGGCGTCGAGGTCGTGCTCGACGAGCAGCACGGCCCGGTCGCCCGCGGCGAGCACGTCGCGCAGCACGTCGTAGAGCTCCTCGGTCCCGGCGGGGTCGAGATTCGCGGTGGGCTCGTCGAGCACGAGCAGGGGCGCGTGCATCGCGAGCGCGCAGGCGACCGCGAGGCGCTGCCGCCCTCCGCCCGAGAGGCGGCCCGGGTCGTCGGCGCGACGCTCCCAGAGCCCGACGCGGCGCAGCGCGTCCTCGGCGCGCGCCTCGACCTCGGCGACGGGCACGCCGAGGTTCTCGGGGCCGAAGCAGACCTCGTCGAGCACGCTGCCCGTGACGACCTGCGCGTCCGGGTCCTGGAACACCATCGCGACGTGCCGGGCGAGGTGCGGCACGTCGTGCGCGCGCGTGTCGAGGCCGCCGACGCGCACCGTGCCGTCGAGCGTCGCCGGCACGACGTGGGGCACGAGACCGTTGGTCGCGAGCGCGAGGGTCGACTTGCCCGAGCCCGACGGCCCGAGCAGCAGCACGGCCTCGCCGCGGGCGACCTCGAAGGTCGTCCCCGCGGGGGACGCGGTCGCGACCGGCAGACCGTCGTGCCCGTGGTGGCGCACGCCGACGTCGTCGACGCTCAGCACCGGGGTCGCCGGAGCCAGCACGCTCGCGGGCGGCGCGGGCGCTGCCATGTCGGAGTTGTCAGGAACGGGCACAACACCGAGGATAGGCTAACCTCACCCCCTGGTGTCCAGCGCTCGGCCGTCCTGTCTCGCGGGTCAGGACGACGGCGTGACCGACGACGGCGTGAACCGCACCGGCGTCCCCGGGGTCGCCTGCGCCACCGCCGCGAGCGCCGCGGCGGGCACGACCCCGACGACGGGGTAACCGCCGGTGACGGGGTGGTCGGCGAGGAACACGATCGGCCGCCCCTCGGGCGGCACCTGGATCGCGCCGAGCACCATGCCCTCGCTCGCGAGCTCGTCGGTGCGCGCACGCTCGAGCGCGGGACCGTCGAGGCGCAGACCGACGCGGTTGCTCGCCGACGACACGGTCCACGTGCCCCGCCAGAGCGTGGTGAGCGCGGCGGGCGTGAACCAGTCGGCCCGCGGCCCGAGCACCACGGGCAGCGCGAGCTCCTCGGGCGGTCCCGGGAGCGGGACGCCGACCGGGCCGCCGACCGGCGCCGCGCCGGGGGCGCCGACGGCCAGGAGGTCACCGTCGCGCAGAGGCGCCGGGCCGAGCCCCGAGAGAAGGTCGGTCGACCGGCTGCCGAGCACCGGCGCGGCGTCCACTCCCCCGGCCACCGCGACGTGGCTGCGCACGCCCGCGACCGCGGTGCCGACGTCGAGCACCTGGCCGACGGCGAGGCTCACGGGCGCGCCCCAGGGCGCGGGGGCGCCGTCGACCCGCACGGGGGCGGGGGCGCCCGTGACCGCGACGACGACCGGGGCGAGGGCGCGCAGCGCGCAGCCGGTGAGGGTCGTCTCGAGGGTCGCGCACGCGTCCGGGTTGCCCACGAGCCGGTTCGCGGCGCGGTGCGCGGGCAGGTCGAGTGCGCCGGAGCCGGTCACGCCGAGGTGCGCGAACCCGGGGCGGCCGAGGTCCTGGACCGTGGTGAGCGCCCCGGCACGCACCACCTCGAGGCCGGGCCGCGCGCTCACGCGTCGTCCTCGAACCGCACGCGCGTCCCGGGCACGAGCAGCGCGGGCGGGTCGCGGTCGACGTCCCACAGCGCGGCGTCGACCGCGGTGCCGACGATCTGCCACCCGCCGGGCGACTCGCGCGGGTAGACGCCGGCCCACGTGCCCGCGAGCGCGACCGCCCCGGCCGGCACGACCGTGCGGGGCGTCGCGCGGCGCGGCACCGCGAGCTCGTCGGGCAGGCCCGCGAGGTACCCGAAGCCGGGCGCGAACCCGCCGAACGCGACCCGCAGCTCGGTCGTCGTGAGTCGGGCGACGACGTCCGCGGGGGCGACGTCCCAGCAGCGCGCGACGTCGTCGAGGTCGGGCCCGTCGAAGCGCACGCGCAGGGTCACGAGCGGACCGTCGTCCGCCACGAGCGGAGGTACGGACCACCCGGGCGCGTCCGCCGCGACCCGGCGGGCGGCGTCGGGCGTCGCGAACCCGTCGAGGAGCACGGTCCGCGCGGCCGGGACGACGTCGCGCACCACCACGCGCCCGTCGGCGCGGCGCCGCTCGACCTCGGCGTGGAAGGCCTGCGCGCCCGCGAGGTCGTCGAGCTCGACCAGCAGGGCGGCGCGGCCCACCGGGTGGACGATCACACGAACGACCGCACGTCGACCCCGGCCTCGTCGAGCGCGGCCCGCACCCGCGCGGCGAGCGCGGCCGCACCCGGGGTGTCGCCGTGCACGCACAGCGACCCGGCGGCGAGGGTCAGCGTGGTGCCGTCGGCCGCGACGACTCCCCCGCCGGTCGCGACCGCGACCGACCGCGCCACGACCTCGTCAGGGTCGTGGACGACGGCGCCGGGCTCGGTCCGGGGGACGAGCGTCCCGTCCGGGCGGTAGGCGCGGTCGGCGAACGCCTCCGCGACCGTCACGAAGCCCGCCCCCGCGGCGGCGCGGTGCAGCGCGGAACCCGGCAGACCGAGCACCGGCAGCGGGTCGCCCGAGGCGGTCGACGCGAGCCGGACCCCCTCGACGACCGCGGCCGCCTGCTCCTCGTCGCGCACCGCCCGGTTGTACAGCGCACCGTGCGGCTTGACGTACGCGACACGGCTGCCCGCCGCCCGGGCGAACACGTCGAGCGCCCCGACCTGGTATGCGACCTCGGCGGCGAGCTCGTCGGCCGGGACGTCCATGGCACGGCGGCCGAACCCCGCGAGGTCGCGGTACGAGACCTGCGCGCCGATCGCCACGCCTCGCTCGGCCGCGCGCTCGCACACGCGGCGCATGGTCGCCGGGTCGCCCGCGTGGAACCCGCACGCGACGTTCGCGCTCGTCACGACGTCGAGCAGGGCGTCGTCGTCGGTCAGGGCCCACCGGCCGAACCCCTCGCCGAGATCGGCGTTGAGGTCGATCGTCGGGGTGCTCGGGGAACTCGGGGCGCCTGGGGCGCTGGGCGGGGTGAGGGGTGGCATCGCGTCCAAACTATCGCCCTGCTGCACGGGCGCACAGCCGCGACGGGTGCTCGGTGGCGGAGGCGCACCTCGTCGCGATCGTGGGATGTACGTATCATCCAATGTAGGTAACATCTAATGCGACCTACATCGGAGGTAACCATGGTCGACGGCTTCGTCGGACGACGGCGCGAGCTCGCCGACCTCGACTACGTCCTGCAACAGGTGCGAAGCCCGACCTCCGACCGGCCAGGCAAGGCGATCGCCCTGCGCGGACGCCGCAGGGTCGGCAAGTCCCGCCTCGTCACCGAGTTCGTCGAGCGGGCAGGAGTCCCCTCGATGTACTTCCTGGCCGACGGCTCGCGCCCCGAGCTGGAACGACGTCGGCTGCTCGAGACCGTCGCCGCCTCCGGCCTGCCCGGTGCAGACGCCGCCGGATACGCCGTCTCCGGCTCGTGGCAGGACGCCCTGACCATCCTGGCGCTCGCGGTCCCGACGGACCGGGTGTCGATCATCGTGCTGGACGAGGTCTCCTACCTGACCGGCGACCCAGGGTTCGAGGGCGCGCTCCAGGGCGTGTGGGACACCAGGCTCTCCGCGCTCCCCGTGCTCCTCGTCCTCGTCGGGTCGAACCAGTCCGAGATGGAACGACTCACCAGCCATGGGCGCCCGTTCTACGGACGCAGCGTCGACAAGGAGATCCAGCCACTCACCCCGCAGGACGTGGCGACCATGACAGGCCTCGACGCGACGCAGGCGATCGACGCGTACCTGGTGACGGGTGGCCTGCCACCGCTCGTCACCGCGTGGCGACCCGGGCAGTCGGTCGCCGACTTCATCGCCGATGGCGTGTCCACCTCGGTCAGCACGCTCATCGTCTCGGGCGAACGAGCCCTGTCGTCCGAGTTCCCCTCGGAGACCCAGGCGAAGGACGTTCTACGCGCGATCGGCACGGAGGCCCGCACCTTCACGACCATCGGCCGGGTCGCCAACGTCGACCAACGCGCTTCCCTCTCGCGTTCGCTCGACCAGCTGGTCGGACGCCGCGTCGTCGCGGTCGACGAACCGCTCTCGACCACGCCGGCCCACCACAAGCAGTACCGGATCGACGACCCGTACATGCGCTTCTGGCTCGCGTTCCTGCACGACGCCGCCGACCTGGTCGACGCCGGTCGCGGCGACATCGTCACGCGGCGCATCGCTCGCGGGTGGTCGACGTGGCGCGGGCGCGCCGTCGAGCCCGTCGTGCGGCGGCTCCTGTGGGAGCGAGCACTCGACGACACCGTCGTGCCCGCGTCGGCCGTCGTCGGTGCCTGGTGGAACCGCAAGGGCGACGTCGAGGTCGACCTCGTCGGCGCCGACCGGCGACCCGCCCGGTCCGTCACGTTCATCGGCTCGATCAAGTGGCGTGAGACCGCACCCTTCGACATTCACGACGCCACAGAGCTCGTGAACCAACGGGGCATCGTCCCCGGAGCTGACCGGACCACTCCACTGATCGCGGTGTCCCGCACCGGGGGCAGCGTCGACGGCATCACGACCCTCACCCCGGCGGACCTGCTCGGCTGAGCTCGTCGCCGCCGACGGGCTCGTCGTGCGCGTGGTCGGACTGCGTGTGCGCGGAGGTCGTCCGAGTGCGCTCGAGGCTCCGGCGCGCGTACGTGACGCACAGCAGGAACCACTCGTAGCAGTTCGGCCACTCCTGGACGATCTCGTGGGCGAACCAGTAGACCGGGCGCCCGCCGTCAGCGACCGGCCCCCCGACCCACAGCGCCATCACGTCGATCTGGTGCGGCGCGGCGAAGATCGGGAGCATCTGGTCGCGCGGCGGCCAACCGTCCTCCGGGACAGGCGCTCGTACACGAGGTCGAGGCGCTGATTCGCCGCGACCCACGCGTCACCGGCGCCCATGTCCTGAGGACCGAAGATGTACCCGAACAGGATGACGTCCGGCCACCCGTCGACAAGGCGCAGCAGCTCCCTGTGCTGGGGGTCCAGCGGGCCGCCGAGACGCTACTCGGCCTCGGCCAGCGCCTCCTCCGTCGCGCCCACCTTCGGCGATCGACATCGGGAACAGCCCGGGGTCGAGCAGCGTGCGTTCGGTCAGGGTCTTTGCGAGGTACCCGACCGTCACGTCTCAGCGCGGGAGGCCGCGCTCGTCCATCAACGACGTCACCAACCTATTCGGGGGGCTCGGGCACAGCCTGCCATCCGGGACGCCCGGTTTGTCGGAGAGCGCCAAGGCGGGAGCTGCATGGAGGTGCTGCACCCAGGATCTGACGGACGTCGCGTACCCGGACGCGAGGCGCACCCCGGCAGGTCTAACGAACCGTGAGGTTTGCCTGCAGTTCGCCCTGCAGCTGCACGCATGCATTGGCGGAGGCTGGAAGCGGAACCGGTCGTCTGTGCCTCATGACGGGTTCAGCGGAAACTCGGAACGGACACGCCGATGGTGAGGTTGGTGACGGTGGCTGGGAGTCGTGATGCTGGGGGTCGGTTCCGATGGCGGTTTGATCTACCCGTAGTGGCGGGGGGTGTAGCGCCGGATGCGTTGGTGGCGTGACGCAGTCGAGCCAGTTGCGATATGCGTACAGGCGCCCGCTCGAGGTCCCGCACGCGGGACAACAAGCAGCCCCCTCCCTCGTGCGAGCAGTGACGACGATCGCCCTGCCAGCGTCCTCCACGTCGTCGATCACCAGCGCCGACAACTCTGCGGACACCGTCCTGACCAGCAGCTTCGCATCCAGTACTACGCCAGGTCATGACAGAGTTCCCGTATCGGACGAACCGACCACCAGAAGTGCGCCAGAGCCGTTCATCAGACAGTCCCGCAGGTTGCGTGTCGCCTGACCGCTCGACAGCCCCATGCATCATTCTGTCGTCCGAGGCCGCGACGGTCGCGGCCGGATTGAAGGCGGATAGAACGATGGATGCACCTATTTTGAGCCGAGCGGACGGCCGAGAAGAGCCCCCTGCACAGGCGGCGCTTCGGCACGCCACGCGGGCTCTGCGACTGCACTTGACGTCCCTACCAATCGACTTCAACGACGTCACGACACCGGATCGATTCCTCACTGGTTTAGCGTTCATGTCCGCGCGCCAACGGTTCGAAGCCGCCGAATCCATGATCGGATCCGGATTCGGTGGCACCGTGCTTGGGTCCTTGTGCCGCAGCGTGTTCTTCGATGGTCTCCGGTGGCTGTGGGTGTCCGCCGACCCAGGGACCCGACGGCGTGCACTGCTCGGTGACTTGATTGTAGAGCGGAACCGGATGTGCAGGACTCCGGTCCCACCGGACTCGAGCTGCGGGAACCTCCAGAGATGGCTCCAGCCCATCCCGCCGCTTGCGGACCTGACCGGCGAATCGATGACCTGGCTCGACGCGCCGACGTTTCCATCCGAGCAGGCGCTTCTCGACGACTACCTCACCGGCAGTCCCGCTGACCCATCGTCCGCTTCGGCCAGATCGGCAGCACTCCTGGACGTGGCCGGGCTGCGCGGCGCCGTCTACGTGTTGGCGCACGCTGGGCACGGAAACTACCTCGGCCTGCAGAGCACAGTGAGCGAGGACGGGGTGCCGGGACATGACCTCCGTGCGGACCACGAGGCACTCTTCATGCACGTCGCCTCGGCTGGTGTCGTAGCGACGCTCCTGGGTTCCTCCGCGGCGCTGCCGGACATGTGGCCCGCCGACGTCGAGCAAGAACCGTTCATCGACGAGGCTGTCCGCCTCGCCAGCGTCGTCGCCGCTACGGCGCGCCCGATTCACAAACTTTCAACAACAAAGAAGTTCAACGTCCCCGTCAAAGCCGCAGATCCGGAGCCTCCCACCGGCCTCATCGACCCGCGGGTCATTGTTGCCGCCGCGAATTGGTGGCCCGACACTAATTCCATCCAAGAGGTCGCAGAAAGGGCCGAGGCCTACTGGGACCTGGCCCGCAGCTTCCCTGTAGACATGTGGGGCCACGGCAACCCCGCCCTCCACGAAGCCCTCAACTTCGCTGGGGCCCATTCCAACCTGAACGTCGTTCTCTCCACCTACGACCGTCCCGGTTCTGAAGTCATCGCCGTGTTCGCCGCCCGCATGCTCCTCGAGGAGTCCGCCCGCCTCCGCTGGAGATTCGCCAGCGCCGAGGCAGACGTCTTCAAGGCCAGAGCCACTCAGTACTTCGACGAGATGCGCGCCCGCGCAGCCAAGACCATTGACCTTCTCGCCGGCAGCGGGGTACCGCGCACAGACGCCGTGTCAATCCTTGCCTTGCCCCAGAACGGTACCTACATCGCCAACCCCAACCAAACCGTCGCAAAGGGTCGCACACCAATCCCGACCATCACGTCGATGCTCCGCGATTATGGCCGCGGCTTCCCCGAAGAACGCTGGTTTGAGGTCGCATACTCATTCCTGAGCCAGACTGTCCACGCCACCCCCGTCGGCTATCTCCACGGCATCCGCTACACGGACGAGGGCTGGGACGCCTATAGCATTAGCCCAGAGATGCTCGGACTCGCACTCGACGTTGCCTGCTGGGCCAGCGCCCACATGATCGGTCACTCCAGTGTCATCTTCAGCAATATCAGCGCGGAAGCGATCGCGTTCAGGAACGAGCTCACCAAGGCTGCGTACCGCGTCCACGAAGCAGCCCGCCCTGTCCATGGCCTCGACTGATCCGTGCTCACCCGGGCCATCAGGTGGGGGCCATCAGGTGTCGTCGCTACACGCGGGCGGTATGCCACGAGCGACACGTGGCCCTCGGGACTGCTGCGCGAGTAGGTGACAGGTGGGACTGCCCCGCTGCCCGACGACGAAGGCAGGCGGAGTGGACGCCGACCCACCCGGCTGATCGCACCTGCGGGCGCCCTGACTGCCGCGACACGGTAAGTGTTGTGCGTGCCCGCCATGGTGGTCGGTACTGCTCCGATCGATGCGCGCGGACGGCTCGGCGCGAGCTGCCGGCCGCACGCTCCAATCGGTCACGCCCGCTCGCCCGCCAGCGCGTGGCTGCACGTCGTGACCGCGCGCTCGCCTCCAAACTCAACGGGCACGCAGCAGAACGTCACGGTGACCATGGTGCCGCGACTGCTGTACTGGCACGCGCAGATGAGCCAGCTGGCCCTCGTGGCGGAGACGCCCGAGTCGTAGGGTCTGGCATGCTCTGCCCATGCAGCTCGACTTCCCCACCTTCCACCGTCAGGTCACGCAGGAAGAGAACCTGCTGACGATGTACCTGAAGGGGCACCTCTGGGTTGAGCGCTCGATCGACGAGGCTCTGAGACTCCTGTTCCCGAACCCCGACGCCCTGAGCACACGACTGACGTTTGCTCAGAAGGTTAACCTCATCGACGCGTTTGGACTCTTTGCGGGCAAGACCGAGACTGTACTGAATTCAGTTCGCTCCATGAGCAAGCGTCGAAACGAACTTGCACACCGGCTTGAAGTCGTATTAGATGCCGAACTTCTGGAGGAGATTGCCGAGGCTCTACGCGCGAATCTCCCTGGCGCCAGCGAGCCTGATGCGCCCACGTTCGATAACCCTCGAAGTGCAATGTCCATGTGGTTTTTTGTCATGGTCACGATGATTGAGTACGCGGCTGCCGCAAGAGTGTACGCACAGTCGAAATTGATCGATCCCGACCTCCAGCGACCCCTCCCGCTGGAAACATGGGCACAACTGCCCGACGAGATCCTGCAATATTGGAGGAGCTAGCCATGATTTCGCATTGTAGAATACGGACGTCGGCCAACCGAGGCCTGTCAACCACACCGTCCAGACGACGCCCACAACACCCAGGACAGCGATCGAGCGCAAAGTCGGCCGCACCTCGGTGACGATCCGCGCTCATGCGAGCAACGAGGTAGATGACACGAGCCATCGTGGCTTTCTGGTAGCGCAGCACGACCTTGATGTCGGCATGGCCACCACGGCGCATGAGCTCGGCGAGCGTCGCGCCCTCCTGGGCGAAGCGCGTCAGCCCGGTGTGCCGCAGGTCGTGGAACCGGTAGTTCTGCGGCAGCCCGGTCACGGCGACCCGATGTTCGGCCCAGATCGTGTTCCAACGCGAGGCCGCCATGTGCACCGACCCCTTGACCCGCGTCGGGACAACCGGTGACGACGGCGCCGATCCCACGCGCTCATCGATCTGCTCGCGCAGGCGGTCGATCATCAACGGCGGCACCGCCATCGAGCGCACACCCATCTCGGACTTGGGGTTCGGTGAGCGTCCCCGACGAGCCGTTCTTCTGGCGACGCACATGCAACGTCGCCGCGGTGCGGTAGCGATTCCACACGATGTCGCGGCGCTGGAGCCCGAGCACCTCCCCGCGGCGCAGGTGGCACCCACGCGGCGAGGAGCACGGCGATGCTCCACGGCTGCGGGATCGCCGCATGGAGCGCTTCGACCTGAGTCGGCGTGGCGACGTCGTCCTCCGGCGCGTGGTCCTGGTCATGGCGCACGGACTTGCGTTGCGGCGTGGCGACGTCGGGCATCGCGGCGAGCACGCCATCGTGCACCGCGGCACGCAGGATCATCTTGAGCACGTCGATCGCGTCGCCGGCGATGCCGTTGTGGGTCGTGCCGGGTCGCAGCCGTGATGGGATCGCGACGAGTTCCCGCGCCAGGTCCCGGACAACGGCGGTGTCGACCTCACGCACCAGCGTGTCACCGAGCGGCCCGCGCAGGTAGTTGTTCACCCGACCCCGGTACATCATCACCGTGGCGGGCTTGCGCAGCCGGCCGCCCTTGCCGGGCTCGCTCGCGATGCGCTCCAGCCACCGCTCGGCGTAGTCGGCGAAGGTGACGTCGCGTGCGGCGGCCTCGGCCGCCTCGCGCTCGCACCGGGCGACGGCCTCTGCGGGCGGCTCCCACTCCCCGCGGGCGATGGAGTCGTGGACTCGGTTGAGCCAGGCGCGCGCATCGCTCTTCGTCAGGAAGGTCAGCGGGTAGTCGTCCTCGGTCCGCGCCGATAAGTGCGTCCCGTTGGGAACCGGGTACCACGCCCGCCACCGCTTCGAGGAAGCTTGCGCAGCCGGCCCCACACCTCGCGGCGTCCCGCCGT
This sequence comes from Sediminihabitans luteus, assembly GCF_002797595.1. Taxonomy (GTDB): domain Bacteria; phylum Actinomycetota; class Actinomycetes; order Actinomycetales; family Cellulomonadaceae; genus Paraoerskovia; species Paraoerskovia lutea. The sequence goes on along the minus strand of NZ_PGFE01000002.1, from coordinate 161,719 downwards.
CGTCCGCTGCGCCGTCGTCGCCTCCGTCGTCAGCGCCCTTCCCCGAGCCCTTCGTACGGCCACGGCCGGGATAAGGCGTGGCACGACGATGCGCGCCCTCGCGCCCGCCAGCCCCCCGAAGGAACGAATATTCCTGCCCGCGCTCGGCCCCGAACGTCCACCCAGACCCTGGTACAGCAAGAGGCCTTGACCCGCAGCGACACCGCAGGTCAAGGCCTCCCACCAGGACGGACGAACCGACCGCTCAGTCCCGGCGGTCAGAGGTTGATCGTCTAGTATTGAGGGCCCAGAATCGTTGATATTCCGCGACTCCTCTTCCCGCGGCTGCGAGTCGTGCCCCCTGCGTGCCCCTTTCGAGCAGCGCTCTTCAAGATCACCGCCGCCGCCCTCGTTCTGCTCCATCCCAACGAGGAACCCACCGATCACGCTGGTGAGAACACCCTCAATCCTGTAGCCGTTCCTTGGCGGACTCCACCCGAGCGAACAAATCGATGGAATCCCATGTGGTCGCGAGCAGCGCGTTTTCGCCCTTGTCAACTGCCGCTGGCTCATGAGTAAACCGCATCAGTCGGCCCTCGGCCCCCGACGCCGCTTCAGCAAGTGTGCTTTCCAGTTCTCCTGCCGAGAGCGCGACCAGCGTCTCAAGTTCTCCGACAGACAGAACCGCCACCGGCATGTCGGACATCGGGAGCTGCTCGGCCAAGATCCAGTTCTGAGTGACATAGAACGGCTCCAGCGTGACGACGAGACCAACGCGGGGCTTGCCCGGATCGAGACGTGGCTCCTCGGCGCAGATGCTCTCGAACTCGTCGCTCGAACGGTTGAGCTGGCGGATCGCATGCCCGATGCTGCCCGAGACGGAACTCATCCAGTCGGAGCCCCCGATGCGCAGCGATTCGATGGGCTGGCGCGCCTTGCACTCGACAAGAACGAGCATTCCAGGGAGATCGAGGAACCAGTCGCAGGAGTCCTTGCGCTCACGCTGTGGGCCGTGCTTGAGTTCGCCTACCACCTGAACCTCACCGTGGACGAGCGCGAGCTGCCGGCCCACGTAGTGCTGAAAGACCGCTCCCAAGTCGTCCGCGAAGCCGCCGCCTAATTTCCTCAGACCGAGATGGTAGATCGCAGGTGGGCTTGCCTTCCGGATGATCGCCTGTCCCCAAGGCGCAATCGGAATCGGCGCCACTCCCTCGATGAATGGTGTGGCGGCCAGCGGATTGAATGCGAACTTCTTCTGCGCGGGCGGCAGGTGCTCCTGGAAAGTCCTGTTGACGGCCTTGAAATCCGTAACGTTCGTCACGAGATGTTCGGTGAAAACCCGACGCAGGACGTCGAAGGAGATGACGTCCTTCAGCCCTTCGAAGGCCGACCCTTCAAGCCAACTCAGGGAGAATCTCCCACCGTTCGACTGAGTCATCACAGTGATGAGAAACACTGCCTCGACGTAGTCGTCGAGCGTCAACCCACCCGTGATGGCCTCGAACCAACCCGGAGTCATGGCCTTGGGACTGAAGTCCTGAGGGTGCTCTGCGGCGGACCCGAAGAGCAGGAGTGCGCGGGCGACTGATGCCATGACAGACGTCTGGCTGGGGAACTGCTCGAAGTACAGCCGCGAGAGAACCTGCCCGAGACCCTCCGTCGACTCTGGATTCCCGAGGAGACCCTCGTCGACGATGTGGATGTTCTGGTTGCACAACTGCATGAGCGTTCCGGCGTCCGCTTCTGGACGATTGAACCGCGCCCAGGCCAGTGCGGTACGAGCGACGTCGCCGATGGTCCACGGCGTCAGTCCGCTTTTGGCATGATTCTCGTCAAACTCCCCCCGAGCGATGGCCGCAGTTGCGCCCGCGGCCTCGATCAACAGGGTGTCCCGATCCACCTTCCGAATGGCACGCCTGAACCCGTCCCATGTCTGTGGCGCTGACTGATTTCTACGTGGATGGAATCTGTAGGTCACCTAGAGATTGTCCCTGCAGCCGGGCTGGCCACGAGTTGAGTCCCTGATAGTGGTGTAGCGCGGTCGCCGGGATCGTCGTCGACTTCTTCGTCGAGACGTGGAGCGGCCACCGCGTGATCCTTCGAGAACAACCCTTCACAGTCCTCTCGAACGGAGCATCACGATGACCGCACCACACATTGTCGACCCTGCCGGCCTGCTTGGCGAGGCCCTGACCGAGGCGTCCCCGGATCTGATGCGCCACCTGCTGCAGACCGTGATCAACGCCCTGTTGTCCGCGGACGCCGATGCGGTCGTGGGCGCGGAGTGGGGCCAACGCTCGCCGGGCAGGACTGCGCAGCGCAACGGCTACCGGCATCGCGACCTGGACACCCGGGCCGGCACGATCGACGTCGCGGTGCCGAAGTTGCGCTCGGGGACCTACTTCCCGGGTTGGCTGCTCGAGCGCAGGAAGCGGGCCGAGGCCGCCCTGATCACCGTCGTGGCGGACTGCTACCTCGCGGGTGTGTCCACCCGGCGGATGGACAAGCTGGTCAAGGCCCTCGGCATCCATTCGTTGAGCACGTCGCAGGTCTCGCGGATGGCCGCGGACCTGGACGAGAAGGTCGAGGCATTCCGGCACCGACCCCTCGGGGATGCAGGCCCGTTCACGTTCGTCGCCGCGGACGCCCTGACGATGAAGGTCCGCGAGGCCGGCCGGGTCATCAACGCGGTCGTCCTCGTCGCCACCGGGGTCAACGGTGACGGGCACCGCGAGGTCCTGGGCATGCGGGTGGCCACCGCCGAGACCAAGACGGCATGGAACGAGTTCTTCGCCGACCTCGTCGCCCGCGGCCTGGCCGGAGTCCGGCTCGTCACCTCCGATGCGCACGCCGGCCTCGTGGAGGCGATCGCGGCCAACCTGCCGGGAACGGCCTGGCAGCGCTGCCGGACGCACTACGCCGCGAACCTGATGGCCATCACGCCCAAGAGCCTGTGGCCCGCGGTCAAGGCGATGCTGCACTCGGTCTACGACCAGCCCGACGCCACCGCGGTGCACGCGCAGTTCGACCGCCTGCTCGACTACGTCGCCGGCAAGCTCCCCGCCGTTGGCGAGCACCTCGATGCCGCCCGCGCGGATATCCTGGCGTTCACCGGCTTCCCGAAGGACGTCTGGACGCAAGTCTGGTCGAACAACCCCGCCGAACGGTTGAACAAGGAGATCCGTCGCCGCACCGACGCGGTGGGCATCTTCCCCAACCGGGACGCGATCGCGCGTCTCGTGGGAGCCGTCCTGGCCGAGCAGCCGACGAATGGGCCGAAGGACGCCGCTACCTCGGCCTCGACCTCCTGAACCGCTGCCGCCTCACCCCGGTCACCGATCCCGGAACGGAGGTCGGCACCGACACCCTCCTCGAACTCTCCGCCTGACCCCACCAGGATCACCGGGCGCTACACCACTTCCAGGGGCTTGACCGAGCAAACCTTCACAGCCGCTCGAACGACACGCGAACTCCTCTTTAGAGTCGATGCCGTCGACGGAGACCGCCGACACCAAAGTTCGTGACGCGCCTCTTGCACCCGTGTAGATCGGCGGCGTCGCGTGACGTGACTCGTTGACCGGTATCGGTCCCGACGCTCGGCCCCCGACTGCGATGTCCCAGACGTGAACACCTCGACGCCGGAGACGGTCCGGCACTGCGCCAACGTCACCTGCAGGGCACCGACACCTGCGGCCCGACGGTCGACCGCAAGGTACTGCTCGCCAAGGTGCGTGAGCGTCGCATCCTTGCGTGACTACATCGCCCGTCGCAAGGGGCTGGCGTCATGGAAGCCTCCAGCCCCTCGGCCTTGCGCGCGCGACGGCTGCGATCGCGTCGTCGATGTCGAACGTCTGCGCCGTCGAGCGAAGTACTGCTCGCCGGGGTGCACGCGCCAAGCCCACACCGCACCAAACCGAGCGCGTCGATGCGCGCGCTCCGAGTGTGCGCAAGCCGTCCCCGTCGAGCGCGTCCGTCACGGGGGCCGATATGAACCGCCCTGGGTCTGATGGAGGCTCTGGTCATTTGATTCCGACCAGGGCTTCGTGGCCCCGCTGAGTCGCGTAGAACCTCCCTTCGAATTCGACGGGCGGCAGGTCGCCGAGGTAGCCGTGCAGCCGTTGGTGGTTGTGCCAGTGGACCCACCCGAGCGTCGCGAGTTCGACGTCCTCCACGGTCCGCCAGGGCCCGGACCGGGCGGGTCCGCGGATCAGCTCGGCCTTGTAGTAGCCGTTCACTGTCTCGGCGAGCGCGTTATCGTACGAGTCGCCGACGGTCCCGATCGAAGGCGTTGCGCCGATCTCCGCGAGCCGCTCTCCGTAGCGCAGGCTCGTGAACTGAGCTCCGGCGTCCGAGTGACACCGCAGCCCGGTCAGGCGGGTGCCACGAGACCAGCGGGCCATCTCGATCGCATCGAGCACCATCTCGGTGCGCATGTGCGCCGCGACCCGCCACCCCACGATCGTCCGCGAGAACGCGTCGATGATGAAGCACACGTACGCCATGCCGGCGAACGTCGGGACGTAGGTCAGATCGGTGACCCACAGCTGGTTCGGCCCGGTCACGGTGAAGTCCCGCTTGACGAGGTCCGGGTGCCGCGCCGAGGTGGGGTCCGGGCGGGTGGTCCGTACCCGCTTCGTCCTGACCGCGCCCTGGATCCCGAGCCCGCGCATGAGGCGGGCGACCTGGTCACGGCCCACGTCGTGCTCCGCCCTGCGTGCCGCCTTCCACAGCTTCCGCGCCCCGTAGACGCGGTAGTTGTCGTCCCACAGGGTGCGCAGCATCGGGCCCACCTCGGCGTCGCGGACCGCACGCGCCGAGGGCGGGCGCGCCTTGGCGGCGTAGTACGTGCTCACAGCCACCTGCACCCCTGCCGCACGCAGCACGGTGCAGATGGACTCGACTGTGAGACGCACGCCGTCGATGACGTCGCCGCGGTTGTCGTCGATGAACGCGACTACTTCCGGTGCTGGCGGTCGAGCTCCGCCCCGAAGAAACTCGCGGCCCGCTTCAGTATTTCGTTCGCCCGCCGCAACTCCCGGTTCTCCTGCTCGAGCTCCCGGATCCGCCGTGCTTCCGCAGTCGTGACCCCGGGGGCGTGCCCGGCATCGATCTCGGCCTGCTTGACCCACTGACGCACCGACTCGACCCCGTAGCCCAGCTGGGTCGCGACCCGCTGCACCGTGCCGTGCTCGGTCCCCAGCTCGGCTCGCAGGGTCCGCACCATCCGCACCGCGGCGGCCTTCTCCTCATCCGAGTACCGCCGCGTCTGCGGCTTGCCCGGCGCCTGCTCCTTCGGCATGGCTCCATCCTCGTTTCCAAGGTCAGGAACCTCCAACAAGCCCAGGGCGGTTCATTGTCCCTCGTTCGTAGGCGCGTGCCCAGGGTCTGTCGTCCATACGGGGTGACCGGTGCCGGTCCGGCCCACCTCGGTGCCTCCATCCAGTTTCACCCTCCCCAAAGTCCGGAATCGCCCGTATCGTCGCGTCCACGACATCTCTTATGAGTTCTTTGACATGGATTGGATAGTTCTATGGGATTTTCCTTCAGTTCGACTAGACGGAAGCGTGTCAACCGGGAGACTCCTGAGGTGAAGCAGATGCTTGCCGGGGCCGGGCGGTACGGGTACAACCGTGGCTCCGGCGCGGAAGCAGAGATCGCCGCGGGACTGATCGACCGCTTCGCTTCCGCGGCCGGCACGTTCATCCCAGGGGCGGAGATGCTTGCCCAGCGACTGGCATTGGAGACGGTCGGAAGCCGCTACCCCCTCGCAGTCGATGCGGCCTGGGCCGTCGCCCTTCACCTTCCTGACCACCAGGCGAACATGTTCGTGCGCGCAATGGGAGCGCAGAAACTGGTCGCCCTTGCTACGTACTTCACTGACGAGTTTCCGGGCAGGGCTCAAGAATCCTTGCTCGGGAAGCGCACCAGACTGTGGAGGGGTCCCGCAGCCATCGCTGCGGTCTTGCTGATGACCGACGCGCAGCAGCCAGGTTTCCGCTAGGTCGATTCGACGCCGTCAAGTCTCAATGACGGCACCTGTCTCGCGTCGACGGCAACAAGGTCGGCACCCTCACGATCCGCGAAGCGCTCCGAAAGTGTCCGTACCGCGGTCCGCTCCGGGAGCGCTGCGGAGAACTTGAGGGTGTCGACCATGTCTGGCGGTACATGTGGGAGGACGTTTTCGAACTCGACGTCGGAGAGTCGGCCGAGGTCGCCCACGCCTCGAAGCACCATGACGTCGTTGTACGACTCCCCTCCTGGACCGTCGAGTCCTGCACGGATGGTCTGGTTGGCTTTGAGGCCCGCCCACGTCCAGAAGTGCAGATCGTGCCCTGACCGGGTGACAACCAGCCTGTCAGGGGCAACCTGATCCGCGCGCACCTCGCGCACGAGGTCCAGGCGCTCGACTGCGCGGCGAGACATCGGGACGTCGGGCGTCTCCCCCAGGAGCACATCCCGCTGGGCACGCATGAGTTCGAAGGACATGGCGATGGCGCCGCTGTGCCATCGGACGTCACCCTTGTGGGGGACGGGGCTGACGACGACCTCGAACCGTTCCCAGTTCACGTTCTCGATGCGCCAGGCCCGCCCGTTCATGAGGATCGGCTTGTTCTCGCCGCTACCCTGCCGTGGTAGAGCAAGAGGCGAGATGAACCCGATCTCCTTGTTGCCAGCGACGACGCGCAATTCTTTCTCTGCGTCGAACGAGCTGAGAAGGTCCATGAAGTGGCGGCGTCCGAACGTCTTCTCGGCCGCGGGCCCGATCATCAGGAGCCCGCCATCATCGACGAGGAACTCCTTATGACGCAGGTAGTCGAGCACCTCCTCGGCGTCGTCCATGAGGGCGAGGTCTCCCCACCACTCGCGCCAGGCGGACGCCCCGTAGGCGCCCTCCTGGAGTGCCAACGCGAGAAGCTGCTGTGCTGTCAGGTGCAGGGGGTGCGGCGGCGGCGTGATGGGCTCGACGAAGCCGCGCTTCCAGAGGAGCAGCAAGCCGGCTGCTTCAAGGAAGGCATCGGAGTTGGTGGCGAGGAACAGCGTGTTGCGGGTCGTACCTGGTCGTCGCCCGGTCCGCCCGAGCCGCTGGAGGAAGGAAGCGACGGTCCGGGGTGCGTCGATCTGGATGACGCGGTCGAGATCGCCGATGTCGATGCCCAACTCGAGGGTGGATGTCGCGACGATGACGGTGTTCTGCGCTTCCGCGAAGGCCTGCTCGGAACGCCGCCGCTCCTCGGCGGACAACGACGAGTGGGAGACGAAGGTCTCGACGCCGAGCTCTCGGAGCTCGAAGGCGATCTGTTCGCTGACTCGTCGCGATTCGCAGAAGACGAGACGCTTCTCTCCGCGATGAAGCTTCGCAATCACTCTCGCTGCGTTGGCCACTGACCCGACGAAGTCCAGCATCACCTCGGGCTCCGGAGCAGAGGCCGCGACCGGTTCGCTGACGACGCGCAGTTCTCGCGCGCTGGTGGCTTCGAACTCGCCCTCTTGAAGCCAGCGGCCGATCTCCTGCGGGTTGCCGACAGTGGCCGAGAGCCCGACCCGCTGAATCGACCGACCGGCGATGCGCTCCAACCGTGCGAGGACCCCCAGCAGGTGCCAGCCACGGTCAGATCCGGCGAAGGAATGCAGTTCGTCGATGACGATCGCCCGGACGTTGGAGAAGAACCTGTCGTGGTCGACGCGCCGGGAGACCAGCATCGCCTCGAGCGACTCTGGTGTCGTCAGCAGGATGTCCGGGGGCTCGGCGAGCAGTCGCTTGCGCTCCGTGTCGCCGACATCGCCGTGCCAGAGCCCGACCGTGCGCCCGAGCCATTCACCGTATGCGGTGATTCGTGGGTAGAGATTGTTGAGCAGCGCTCGCAGGGGCGTGACGTACAGGATCGTGAGCCCCCGCCACTCTCCCTGCACCATCGAGGAGAGCAGGGGAAAGACCGCCGCCTCAGTCTTGCCGCCTGCCGTAGGTGCGATGAGGATGCAGTCGTCGCCCGATCGAACAGCGGGGACGGCAGCGGCTTGGAGCGGCCGCAGCGATCCCCAGCCCAGCGAGTTGACGATGTGGTAGTCGATCGCACCGTCGAGTCCCGCACCCTCGCCCATCGTCAGAATTCCAAATCGATGTCGTCGACCGATGCGACCGGGCGTCGATCGCCCAGCGAGCGGGCCTCACGCTCAACGTCCGTCATCTCGTGGGCTGCGACCGTGAGGCTGTAGTTCACGCGCGGGTCGAAGTCCGGGAACTGGTCCACGCGGTCGAGGACGTCGGCCACCAGCTTCTTGAGGAAGAGTCGGGGAGCGACGCCCGTCTTTCCGCCCAGCTCACCGCCGATGGCGGTTGCGAGGTCAGCGACGTATGCGTCGTCGACGACCGAGTGGATGCGGTCCACGTTGTCGGTTCCCGCGGCGTAGATGTCGCGCACTCGTGAACCAAGTTCGACGAGCGAGTCAGGCGTGAAGCCGTGCAGTCGGATCTGCGTAGCACGAGGGTTGTCGAACCGCGCGTCGGTGCTGAAATCGGTCTGGAGTCGCTGGGCGAGCGGCGCAAGTCGCTGCACACCCTGCTGGCCGTCGTAGAAGGCGGGGGTACCGGTCATCACGAGGTAGAGACCTGGGAACCGCCCAGCGTCAATTTCGTCCATGAGCTGTCGCAGGGCGTTCAGCGACTTCTCCCGCACGTCCGCGCGCATGCGCTGGAGTGTCTCTACCTCGTCCAGCACGATGACGAGGCCTGCATAGTCGGCGTCACGCAACACGGTGAGAAGACCCTGCAGGAATCCGAGCGCACCGAAGTGGTCGAGCTCGCCCCGAACACCAGCAGCGCGACGGGCCGATGCCGCGACGTTCGGCTGGCCGCCAAGCCACGCGAGCAACGCGTCGGCTTCGGGGTGCATTCCGCGAGCAGACATCTGCCGGTAGGCGCGCAGCGCCATCGCGAATGACGGCGCTTCCTTCGAGACGGCGGCGAGCCGCTTCTCGAGCAGTTCATCGGTGCGTTGGTCAGCTTCTCCCGCGCTACTTGCAGCGAGCGCTTCCTGGCCGAGCACGTAGAACCACTCGTTGACCACGTCGCCGAAAGCTGCCGACGTCGTCGTGCGCGTCGAGAGGCTCTCGACGATGCGTCGATAGACCTTCTCGAGCTTGTAGAGCGGCGTCTCCGTCTCGGAGATCTGGACCTCAGCCGTGGCGAAGTTCAGACTTTTGGCACGCTCGGTGAGCCAGCGCGAGAAGAAGGTCTTACCGGATCCGTACTCGCCTCGGATGGCCTTGAACTGGGCGCCGCCCTGCCGGACGGACTCCAGTTCTTCATCGATCGCTACCTCGAACCGTCCGAGCCCTACCGCCATGACGTCAAGACCTTGCTGGGGTACCGTCCCTCGCCTCAGCGCGCCGACGATTTCCTTGCGGCGCCTCGGACTGATGGAACGTGCGGCACTCATCGAGCAACTCCTTCATGACTGATGGCTCGCGAGAGCCCAAACTGCTGTCGCAACAACTCATCGTCAAGTTCGAGGATGCCGTCAGCAAACTCAAGTGTGTCGTAGCCGTCCAGGTTGAGCAGCCGACGCATGAGGGGGATCTGACGGCGGAGATCCCCCGGAGCAAGGCCTGCATCTGCTTCGACAGCCTCGATCGGACCACTCATCCCCCGATGAACGAGCACGGTCAGGACGTCGCGCACGACCTTGTCTGGCGCGGCCGCCCGACCAGCGATCGCCTTCTGCTCCGCGTAGAGCGCCGTCTCGAAGAGTTGCTCGATCCACGGGATCGGCGCTCCAAGCCGAGGTGACAGCACGTGTGCCTCGACGGAGGGCGCCTCCACCGGTCGGACAGGTGCAGAAACGAAGTCGACCAGCGCAGGAACAGTCGCCGGAATGGCCCGGGGCATTCGTGACCGATCCAGCATCAGGCGCAGGTACTGACCCTGCGTGCCCCGGACCATGCCGTGACCGGCGCGAGCCCAGAGCGCGACCTGCTGGGAAGAGGCTCGCACATCGATGTTGCTCGGGTTCAGATAGGCGGTGCCGCCGCCGCGGAGGTAGACGGCCTTGCCGTGACCCGGCCAGCCCTGGTCAGGCTCCGCCAGCACCACCCCGAGCCTCGCACACATGTACTGCAGGTCCACCAGCGACTTCTGAGGCGCACCAACCACAGGTTCACCGTCACGAGCACCAGGCAACGGAGCATGACCTGGCGGTGAGGGAGGAGGGTGCTTCACCTGCGGCACCGGCGGAAGGGCCGGTGCCTGCGGCAGCGCCGGCGGCGCAACGGGCCTCGCGCTGGCCGCCATGCCCGGCGCGGCGGCGGTAGCGGAAGGCAGGTCGAGATCCGCGCGGCGCACGACGGTGACTCCGCGGCTACGGAGGTGGTCTTCGAGGTCCTCGGAGAGGTCCGAGACGAACGCCGCCACCCGCTGGTACCCATCAGGTGCCGATCGCAGAGCTCGTTCGACCTCGCGGTAGGTGAGCCTGTCGAGATGCGTGAAGTCGACGAGGTACCAGGTGCCCCCGACGAGCGGCCTGTCGTCGTGTGCGATCACCCGACGACGGGCCGACGTTCCGTCGACGCCGATCTCCTCCGTACGAGTGAGGCCCGCGCGAGCGATGAAACGCTCGATAGCCGCCTCCGGCTCGCTCCCCTTGTGGCTCGAATTGGCGTCCGGCGACGACGACGACGCAAGCTGCTGCCCCCCCGATCCCGGCAAAGGTCTGCTCCAGGATGCTGCGCAGCTCGGCGGCACCTTCACGGCCGATTTGGAACGTCTGGCTGACCTTTGGCTGGCTCTGTCGGTGCTCGGATCCCAGCGTCGAGAGCTGGAGGATCTGCCCGCCGTTGACGTCGAGGAAGTCGAAGTAGAGGCAGTCGACGTCCGTCGAGTGCCTCGTTCCGTGCCCCTTGACCTCGTGCCGGAACGCGCGAATCACCGCCATGGAACTGCACTCCTCGCGCTCATCCGTTCAGCCCGAACTGTTCCTCGAGCAACGCGACGTCCAGACGCAGTGTGTCGCCGTCAGGGTCGATCGACAGGATGTCGTAGCCCTCGACGTTGAGCACGCGCTTGACGATGGCGAGACCCTGGGTCACTCCTGCGGAGGGAAGTCCGGCCGCGACGGCCACGGTCTCCTGGTGCGCCCGACCGTCTCGCTCGATGAGGGTCCGCAGCACGGCCTCGACGAGGTCGCTCGAGGCCGCACGTCCGGCAAGTCGCATCTGGTCGGCGAAGACGTCGGATCGCATGACGCGGTCGATCAGACCCGAACCGCTTGGGGCCGGGTCGGCTACGGGCGTCGGCGTGACAAGGTCGAACAGTGCGTTGGCAGCGTCCGGCTCTGCGGCCTTACGCCGAGTCTTGCGCGCAGGCTTCGGCGCCGTCGTGGGCTCCGGCTTGGCAGCAATCACTGGGTCGTTCCACCAGGTTGGCGCCTGGGGCGGTGCAGGCGCCCAGCCCTCTGGTGCAGTGTCCGCGAGCGACCGCTGGTAGACGAGCACAGGAACGGTGATCTCTGCCAGGGACGCTCCGCCGTGGTAGCCGGAACGAGCCGGGCCGTACCGGGCGTCGTCGCGCCACAGCATCACGGCCTCTCCGCCCTGTACGGCGACGCGCGGGCCAGACACGTGCACCTCACCGTCCTGAGGCGGCCCTGCCTGGGCAGGTCGCCACCGTGCGTCGCCACCCGTGACAGCGTCGAGCTTCTCGGTGGACCGTTCGACGACGTGCCCGTGATCGGACGTCAATACGACGGTGCGGCCCGCGATCGACGCCGCGTTGAGCAAGGCCCGCAGCGGGTCGAGGTCCGCGATTGCCCACGGGCGGTTGGAGGTGTCGGTCTTGTGCGTGGAGTCGTCGATGGCGTTGATGACGATCCCGACCACAGGCACCGCGGGATTGGCGATGGCGGTGGCAACGTCGTCAGCGAGCTGTGCTCCACCCGAAGCGCGGAGCTCCCCCTTGTGGAAGGTGTTCGCACCAGGGAATGCCGTCGACAAGCCTGACTTCTCGGTGGCGGACGTTCCGGTGGTGATCTCGCCGCAGAACAGGCTTGTCCGCGAGATACCGGTCAGTGTGGGCAGCGCAGCGGCGACAGCGAGGCGCTGCCGGGTGGCCGACGGCACCCACTCCACGAGTCCGGAGCGTCCGACGTCGGAAGCGAGGTCCACGGCCACGGCCGCGCTCATGCCGTCGAGCACGACGAGAAGCACACCGCCTTGGGACTTCCACGGGTTGACGACGGCGCGCAGGACGTCCTCGACACCCAGTGCGGGCCCGTCGTCAAGCATGTCGGCCAGGCTGCGGACCACAGCGGTGTCGCCCAAGTGGACGGCAGCAGATTCGTCACGGGCACGCCGTCGTGCACGCACGCGGTCGATGAGTCGGCCGTAGGCAGCGCCGACGGCGGGGTCGTCCGATCCCGCCCATAGCACGCCCAGGGCGGCATCCACCCAGGCACCGTCGTCCATCTGACGGCGAAGGTCTCCACCGAGCCCGTGTGTCGGTGTCTCGGCAGTGGCAAGCCAGCGGGACAGTCGCACTGCCATCCGGGGCGCGAGATCCTGGCCGGCCACTGACGATTCGCGATGGTCGAGCACCTTGGCGAGCGACTCTTCCACGCCGGTTCCAGCATCCAACGCTGCACCGAGCGCGCGCAGGCGCGCGGTGAACCCCGGCCGAAGGATGGTCGATCGTTCGGAACCTGCCTGCCAGCCGAGGTTGTCGCGCAACAGGGCTTCGGCCTGATCGAGGACGACACCGAGCCGGCTCTCGGGATCGCCCTCTCGGGAGAGCCGGAGCAGGGCGGCCAGGGTGGCGTCGGCGATCTCGCGTGCCTGCAGCGGCGGGAGCGAGCGCCCGCCGAGGTATCGCTCGGCGAGGCGGGTGCGTGCTGCGACCTGCTCTTCGGTGAGGTCCGTTCCGGCGGCCGTGGGCCACAGGACGTCGATGGCGAGGCCCAGAGACAGCGGCTTGACCAGTCCGCCCGGCGCGGCCGTGGTACGCAGAGCAAAGCCGGCGGCCGTGCCGTACTCCTGCTCGGACCACGTCATGAGGTGCGCTTGCAGCTCGGCGTCGACGCCGGCCCACGACGCTCGCGAGCCGTTACTCAGCGCGGTGAGCAGGACGACCCCATCAAGGCCAGCGCGGTCGAGCCCCAGCAGGTGGCAGAGCAGGCCGCCGATGGCGTGCTCGGCCGTGACGGCGAGATCGGTCGACGGCGTCCATCCGCCGGCAGGCTCGTGGTCCAGCAGGGCGGTGGCGGCCCAGTCAAGACGGCGAAGCTCCCTGCTGACTTCGCGCGCATTCCCGAACAGCCCGGGGACGCTGGCCCATTCGTCCGGGTCCTCGATCTGCTGACGGTAGGCGCGAGCCAGCACCGTGTCATTGAGGTCGGCCCGCGGTCGGTCCGTCAGAACGACGAGGTACTCGCCCTCGTCCTGCCCCGCGTACGCGTCGAGGATGGCAAGCTGCGAGATCCCTTCGATGACACGGACCGGATTGCCATCGACGGTGAGGTCACCACCATGCCAGCGGGGGTGGGCACGCAGCACCAGCACGCGTGAGTCCCCGCCCTTCGCGATGAGCTCGGCGGCACGAGAGCGGACGAGCGCCTCCGACACGGCGACCGTCCGCTGGCCGGTGGTCGCGATGGTCACTCCCACCTCCAGCTCACCCGCAGCGTCTTGCCCTCGACCGGCTTGGACAGTTCGTCGGCGATCTGCTGTCCGATCTCCTGGACGTCGACGACCTTGGACACCGTCTGACTCTTCTCCGTGAGCCGGGCCTGCTTCTCTGCGTCAATCAGCAGCTGGATGCGGTCGAGCTCGGCCTGCCGTGCTGCGATGTCGGCATCGCGCGCCTGCTGCTCGCGGCGCTGAGCCTCCAGCGAGGCCTGCTGCCTCGCGAACTCCGCGTCCCGCTCGGCCCGCTGTTCAGCAGCAATGCGCTCTGCCTTTTCGCGCTCGCGCCGTGCCTCCTCCTCTCGCTTGCGGCGTTCGTCTTCATCGCGCCGGCGCCGTTCGATCTCGTCCGGGTCGGCAGCGAGGGACTCGACTGCCTCATGCGCAGCCGACTCGAGGGCCGGCTTCAGCGGCGCGTGGAACTCCGCTTGCATCGCGACGCCGCGCAGCGTGGCGAGAGCCCGCGATGCCCGTTCCCCACCCAAGGTGGCGAGCCGGTTGATGAGCCCCCAGTTCGCGCCGCGGAGCGCGGCAGCGACGTCGCCGGCAGCAGCGATCGACCGTGCGACGGCTTCGGGTTCGTCGGGAAGGTCGAACTGTGCGAGTGCTTCGATCCGCACCACGGGCGCGTCGGACGCAGCAAGCAGCGCCACGAGATCGCGCCCACGGGTGACGGCCTGCCAACGAGGAGCGGCCTCGTCGATTCCGAGCGCTTCGCGATGCGCGGCCAGTTCGGCGGCGGCGTCCGACGTCGTACTGAGGGCAGAGCGCGCCTTGCTGGCCAGGGCCTCACTCACCCGTGTGACGGCTGCCGTCGACAGGTGGTACTCGTCGGCGCCGACGCCGAACAGTGCCTTGGCGCGGCGGAGAGCCGTCTCCCACTCCTCTTCTGAGGGCAGCACCGGTTCGCGAAGCATCATGTCCGGGGTGAGCGCGCCGATGCCGGGCTCGGGCGTGCGACTGCCGGCGCGGAACCACTCGCGGTCGGTGATCTTCGCCCACGCGAGGACGAGGAGGTCCATGGCGTCGGTCGTGATGCCACGCGGTGCGAGCACGCCGCGCAGGGCCCCCACGGTCACGTCACCAGTGCCCGCGGTGCGCGTGAACTCGTCGAACAGGACGAAGTCCTGGGCGCCGAGCGCATAGGTGGTCTCACGCAGGGTGCCGACGCCGTAGGCCGTGACCACGCGGCGGACCTTAGTCCCTGTGGCGCGGTCGACGCCGTCGAGGCGCCCCCCGGCATCCGTGGCCCGACGCACGAGATCGAGGACGGCGTTGAGCTCACTCCGACGCACCTCTTCGGTGCCGCGTTCGATCTCCGGGTGCCTCGGGAATCGCGAGGTGAGTGCGGATCCCAGCACGCCCACGACGGCGTCGCGCAGGGTCGCAGCCGAGGGCTGGGTGGGGGTGAAGCCTTCGGCCAGCGTGATGAAGTTAGTGCCCGTGAGTTTGGTGCCGAGGTTCTCGTCGTTCGCGGAGGAGTCGACCCCGTACGCCTGCCGGAGCAGGGCAGCGAGCTGGCTGCGCAGCGAGTCACGCTGGCTGGTCAGAAGGCGTCGCGCCGGCTCCCGGTCGGCGACGGGCAGGTTGGCCGAGTACTGGTCGAACCGGTCGCCGGTCAGCAGATACTCGAGCTGGACGAGCTTGCCGACGTCATCCATGCGCTGGGTGGTGAGGAAGTGCGGCACCCAGACGACGGTGTCGGTGACGACGCCCTCGCGCTTGAGGTCGTAGATGCGGGCAGCGTCGTCGGACGGCGGCTTGTTCTCGTCGTCGAACGGGTAGTCGACGATGAGCTTCCACTGGCCGTCGGATGCCTTGACCGTCTCGACGGGCATCGCTGAGGTGTCGCGCACGTTGCCGAAAACGACATCGACGGCGCGCTTCTGCCCGCGCCACACGTGGTCGAGCGAGTACTCGCCGGCGTACGAGCCGGTGGCGCTGGCGCTGATCTCCGTCACCAGGGTGTCGCGGATCAGCTTGCGCCGGTTGGGGTGCGAGTCCTCTTGGGTGACGTGGGCGAGGATCGCGTCGAAGTCGACGCCGGTGAGCTGCAGGCTGATGACCGGGTCCGAGGTGGAGCCCACGGTGATCTCGGAGAACTTGCCCTGCCACTCGGTGGCGAGGGTGACGACCTGCCCGGAGACGTTGCCTCCGAACATGGATACCACCGAGCCGAAGTTCAGTGCCGCGAGCTTGGACGCGGTGAGGTCCTTGAGCGACGTCGCGCCGGGAGCGATGGCCGCGACGAGGAGCGTCTTGGCGAGGCGGTCTTCGCGGCGAAAAGCGTGGTTACGGTCGAGCGCGCGGGCCTCGGAGTCGGTCAGCTGATGCTTGTCGAGCAGGTAGGGGCGCATCTTGCCGCGGTAGAACGAGGCGGCGGCGTCGAAGACCTTGACCATGTCCTCGGTGAGCGGCTTAGCGTCACCAAGGACGACGACGTCGAACAAGTCGCCGACGGGGATGACGTCGCCCACGGTCAGCTCGTCACGCCCCCGGGAGAGCAGCTCGCTCATGATCTTCAGGGCGGTGCGCTCGCGCTGCATGATGGCGGACAGCGCGACCATGGCGTCCACGAGTGCTGGGGAGAAGGGGTAGACCTTCTCGAAGTCGACGGCGCCTGAGCCGGCGGAATCGGTGAGCAGGTGCTTCCAGTCGGTCGGGTTGGCTCGCACGCGGGCGACGGCGGAGGCCAGGGCGTTCTTGCCCGCCTCAGACGTCGGGGTGAGGAGCCGCTTGTTGACGATCTGCGGGAGATCGGCAGCAGCGAGCGTGATCTTGTCGAAGCGCTCCTCCCACCAACCAAAGGCATCCTCGAGAGCGACCTGCTCGGCGCCGACGTTGCCGCCGCCGAGGAACTCCTTGAGCGCACGCTGGCGGGCGACGAACGAGATCATCGGGATCGACATCTGCCCGGAGCCGGTCTCGACCAGCTTGGCGACCTTGGACGCCTCGTTGGCGATGAACGCGGAGTCGCGGAGGTGGTTGGCCAGCCACAGCACGAGCTCGTCGAGGAAGAGCACGAGCCCGTCGTAACCGAGGCCCTTGGCGTGGTCAGTCATCACGCGCAGACCCTGGTCGATCGGCAGCCAGGCCGACGTCGAGGTGTACGAGGCGAAGTACGTCTCCACGAGTGCGGAAGCAACCGCCTGTCGATCGGTCTCCGTCGCCGTACCTGCTGCGGCGGCGTCGAGCTCGGCGGCGGTCAGCACTCCACCACTCATGGTGCCGAAGACGGGGTCCACATCCGCAGCGAACTTCGAGAAGAACAGCTCGTCACCCATCTGGGAGCGCAGCTGTTGGGCGTCGCGGAACAGCAGGTCGCTCTGGTTGAGCACGGGCGCCGAGGCTTCCGGGTGCTTCTCCTTGACGGTGTTGAGGTAGCCCTGGAAGAGCGCGCTCTCGAACGATGCGGCGCCGATCAGGTGGTAGTCGACCGCCAGGTACTTCCGGGAGAGCACGTCCGCGTGGGCGGACACCACGGGCTGCAGTCCCTGCAGCGCGCGAGCACCGGGATTGCCGGTAAGCAGCAGGTGCATGACGGCCATGTAGTGCGACTTACCGGCACCGAACGAACCGTGGATGAACGCACCCTTGGCATTGCCGCGCGTCAGTGCCGAGTTGACGAGGGTCAGTCCCTCGTCGAAGGCCTCGGCGATCTTCTCGGTGACGACGTAGTCCTGGAGGGTCCGCTCCGCGGCGGGCACGCCCTCGTGGATCCGCATGACGAAGTCGTCGTCGTGGACGGACCTCGGCACGTCGATCGCGTCGCGCAGCATCATCGCGAGGCCGCCTGCGGTGGGTGTGCTCATCGTTCGCGGGTTCCGTTCCTCAGTGAATTCATGCTCTCGTCGCGCTTGGCCATCGGTTGTGTCATGCCCGACGCCGTCCACGAGTCGCGGCGGGTGGCCGCCACGCGTTGACGTCGTCACGAGTGACCTGGAGCTGCGAGAGGAGCTGGTCGACCTGACCGGTGACTGCCTGCGCGGCGCTCGACCCGAACTCGGGTTCGAGTTCCGTGTGCCACTGGTGCAGCCAGGGCTCCAGCTCGACGAGTCCCGCCACCAGGGGGATCAGCGAGTCGTCGGCTGCGCCCAACGAACGCTGGCTCATGACCTCGCGGACGAGGGCGATCGCCTGATCGCGGTGGTTCCACCCCGCCCAACCGAGCACGGTGGTGGTGTCTCCCTCGCGGCCGACGCCTGGGTAGAGGATGAACCGCTCCTTGGGCACGTCAAGCTTGCCGCGCGCCTTCCAGTACTCGACCTTCCGGAAGTCGGGGGTCGAGTACTTCGGCGGCACCGGGATGGTGACCTTCTCGCCGGCGTCCTCTCGACGCTGGAGATCCCACACGGACTGCCACTCGCGGAACTTCTCCAGGCCGGACGGCTTGTAGCGGTGCGCGGCCACATAGGGAACGGCTTCGGTCGGGGCCAGGGATCCGATGACGGCCGCGAGGTCAGGCTCTGTTGAACCGGTCAGTTCGCGCGCCAGTGCCCGCAGGGTGTCATCGTTGCGCAGCAGGTCAGCCAGCTGAGCGACAGAACTCGTCGCCGGTCCCTGGAAGTCCTGCCAGAGATCCGCATCTTCGAGACGATCGAGGATCGCGGCTTCCAGCGCGTCGCGGAGCTGCTTGGCCCAGGGCACAGTCGCCCAGCGCCGCTTGAACTCGGGACGTTCCAGCAGCCCGATGCCGCGGTCACTCTCCATCAGCGCAAGGCGCTTCTCCACGAGCGCTCGGTAGTCCTCCGGCCAGGCAACCGGCAGCTCGGTGATGGCCTGGGAACCATGGCGCGCGAACCAGGCAGTCGTCTCGCTGCCGGACGCGACCTGCCGCGCCAGACGGATCTCGAAGGCACGCTCACCCAGCATGACGCCATCGACCGACGAGCCCGCGTATGTCAGGTCGTCGTCGATCAGGCCGTAGAGACCGTAGGTCTCCCAGTCGAGCTCCTCTTGCTCAAAGATGAGGCGCTCGCGCAGCCTGGACCAATCCACGGCCGCTGATGACAACGCGTCCGACAGGTTCTCGTCAATGCCCTCGTTGCGCCACCTGTCGATGACCGATCGAGGGGCCACCGCAGCGAACTCGCGTGCCAACTCGTCAAGAAGGGCACCCCGTGCGCGCGGCAGCGTCGCCGGCAAGGGAAACTCCTCGAGCTTGGTACCGGTGAACTCGTACCGGGGCTCCCAGTCCTCGTCACCGATACCGCCACCGATGCCACCGTTGCCCTTGTTGTGACTGACCTGCTTGAGCCAGAAGCACGCCGTCGAGCTGTTGAGCACACCCAGCAGCTCGAGGTGCTGCTCCTCGGTCGCCCCTTCCGGCAGCTTGATCACCGGCGCCGACTGCTTGAACACCTTCCCGCCCCGGTCGAGTACGAAGTGGTTGTGCGTCGCCACAAACGCAAATGTGATGGTTAGAGGAGTTCGCAACTTCTCAGTATAGAGCTCCTGCCACTCCCACCAGGTCAGACCTCGCTCAACCATCGGTGTACCAAATCTCCTCCGACGATTGATGGCCGATCGGAACGACTCGAACACCTTTCTGCTTCCCTGGTCTAAATCGTCGAACCTCAGCACCCGGAGCTCGGAATCGTACGGCCAGATAGCGTACTCAGATTCGCCAATAGAGAAGTCTCGAACTACGTCACCTTCAACAAGCTTCCGCAACGATTCGACCCCGAGTCGAGCGCCGCCGCCCGAACTCCCCAGCATGTATAGCGAGTCTTCTCCGGTGACTGCAGTAATGCCCAATTGTGTTGCAAGCGAGCCAAGCGTCTGCTTTCCCGCATTGTCGATGCGAACCTTCAGGTCGCCCGCTCCACCACCACTAAGCGACCAGGGAAACTCAGAGAGGACCTCGCGGCCGAGGTCCACCACGCTCACGTAGGGTCCATCAAATCCGGGCGTGTCGATCTGTTCGACGATCTCCGACCAAACCAATCCCTTGGAGGGGCTCTTCGGCTGGCCCGGCTCACCGCGAACACCGAGCACCGCCCGGATCGACTCCGCCACGGGACGTCGACGTCGCCCCACGAGGATCACGGTCGGCGTGCCATGCCCGGGGATATAGGCACCCGAAGTGTCGATCACGTGCGTGAGGTCCACCGGGTTGTCGACGTGGTACCCAGCAAAGAGCTCTTCGATGACCTTTCGGCCGAACTCGCGCTTCATGAACGAGTTCGAGGTGATCTGGCCGACGTAGCCGGCTCCGCGACCGGCCTCACCCCTGATCGCGAGGCGGAAGAACAGCTCCATGAAAGGCACCGAGAGTGCATACTTACCGGCCGCCGTGCTGTAGGCCTCCCGGTACTTCTGATTGAGGACCTTATCCTTGACCGTGATGTACGGCGGGTTTCCCACGACAACGTGGTAACAACCAGGCTTGAGAATGCCCAGATACTCGTCGACGTCCTCCGTAGCGTAGGTAAATTCCGCGTTCTCGTCTCCCGTGGCTTCGTCGAGCGTGCCGTCGATGCCGAGGTCGAGTGTGCCGTCATCAAACAGTCGGTCGCCGCCGCCACCCTGCTCACCCAGCAACGAGTCGCCAATGGCGAGGTGGAACCCGAGTTCCGGGACACCGACGAGCGACTTCTCCCCCGCCGCCTGGATGCCGGCGACAGTCAGGCGGAAGCGCGCGATCGCGACGGCGAACGGGTTGAGGTCGACACCGTGGATGGAGTCCATCGCCTTGCGGACGCGCTGCTTGGGGTCCAGGCCTGGCGCATCGGCAGCCCACTGCGCGTTGAGGCGCTCGAACGCTCCGAGCAGGAAGTGCCCCGACCCGCAGGTCGGGTCGATCAGCTTCAGACTGTCCGCACCGAACTCGGCGATCGCCGGCGTGAGGCTACGGTCGAGGATGAACTGCTCGACGAACTCGGGTGTCTGCAGCAGCGCGTAAGTCTTCTTGGCATGCTCGGACAGGTCCTGGTAGAGGTCGCCGAGGAAGCGCGTGTCGAGCGCGGAGTCGGTGAAATCATGCACGAGCGCGCCGCCGTCGTCAGTGCGCCGCCAGAAGCCGACCAGTCCCTTGGCTGCCTCGGCGCTGATCTCCGCCGTCCAGACCGGGTTGTGTCGCGGGTCGACCAGGGCAGCGCCCGCGGGCTGCGCCGCCAGCACACGAAAGGCCTGCTGCAACCAGTCACGATCGTGGTGGCTGGTGTTCACGCGGAAGTAGGCGGTCTGGTTCTCCCGCGCACGTGAGGCACGGTCACCGGGGCCGGCGATCCAGCCCACGGGCACCGGCGTCCCGGCCAACGTGGCCCCGGCCAACAGATCGTTGTCCTCACAGAACCGCACGAACGTCGTCGCGACGATCCACGCCACCGCGGCCTGATCCACCTCGTTGTCACGCCATGCCGTCCATGACAGCCCCGTGCGCTCCCGTTTGAGGGCACGCGCATGTTCACGCTGCAGCGCGGCACCCCACTCAGTGGTGGGGTCGTCGGCCCTCTCCTTGAGGTCACCCTGGAGCGTCTTGAGCTGGCCCTTGAGGTCGGCGAGGAGGGCGGAGGAGTTGATCATGTACGGTCTCCGGTCGGGGTGATGCGCAGCGCGTCAGAGCGCTCGTCGTCGGAAAGCTGGGTGAGGTCACGGGGCAGGTCGATCCAGCCGCTCGGCCCGAGCGGGACGGACGTGCCTTCGAGGAGCGGGGCGCGCGCGTCACCCGGCTTCGCTACGAGAAGCCAGCGGGCGGCCGGGCGCCTCGTCCCGGTATCGAGCAGGGTAGCGAGCAGACCTGACATGCCGTAGCGGAAGAGTGGCCCTGCGTTGGTGAGCAGCAGCGGCGACGGCGAGTTCAGTAGCTCCGCGAGTGCAGGTTCCACCGATCGCTGAACGACCCCCTGGAGGCCCTTCCACTGCTTGCTGTCCCGATCGAGCGCGTCATAGCCAAGCAGGCCTGACCACATGCCGCCGGCCTTCTCGATCTGCTGCTTGGTGGCGGAGACGACCAGCTCGGCGACGTCGAGTACCTCGACATCGAACGTCGCGGCAAGTGCATGGACCGCGGCGGTGTACCGCTTGGGCGCGACGGTCAGCGTGAGCGCGGAGTGCCTCTCGAGCGAATCCGCCAACCGGCGGGTGATCTCCGCGGCGGGGGTCGGGGCGAACTGCGTTGACGTCGATGTTCCCGCCGAGAACAGCGTGGTGTTCTTCGGCTCGTAGATACCGTTGCGATTAACCAGGTCGGGGTACAGCTCACGCATCAGCGCATCGAGCTTCTCCGACGCCGAGGGCAGCGGGTGGGTCAGGTGCGGGAAGCGCGCGCTGACCGTGCGGCGCACCGCCATCTGCGGGATGCGTCGTCCCGGCTTGCCCCGCATCGCGTGCTCGAGGGCCGTCTTCGTGTCCAGCGCCTCCGGGTAGAGCTCCTGAAATCCCGACACGGCTGCGGTCTGACTCGCGGCAGCAGCCAGGCGAAGCAGGCGCGAATCCGGCACCTGCCACTGGCCGGCGTCGTCCAGCTCGACAATGACCTCGCGCAAGGCCGCGAGCGCCGAGCTTGAGGTGACGATGCCACCTTCCACGAGCGTGTCGGCACGGGCACCCAGCTCTCCCGCCAACTCGTTGAGCATGTCCGCAGGCGGGAACGACTCGCCCTCGTCACCGGCGACGTCTTCGGTCAGCGCGAGGAAGTCGACCCGCGCTCCCGGGCGACGGCGCAATGTAAGGACGGGATGCGTCTCCCGGAGGTCGAGCTCAACGATGGCTCGCACCAGTGCGGTGCCGTAGGTGGCGCGCTCCGGGCCGTCGAGCGTCGAACCGCGCAGCGTGACCAGGGCGGCGCCCGCCTCATGCACCGTCATCACGCGGCTCGCGTCGCGTAGCAGGTTCGTCAGCTCAGCCCGCGCGGAGACGAACGACTGATCTCGCGCCCAGTCCCCGACAGCGTGATCGAGCAGGGTGGTGACGCGCTCGCGTGTTGTCTGGAACGCTGTCGCGACGTCGGCTGCCGTGGGCCACCCGCTGGTCTCGTCCAGCCCCAGCAGGGCGCGCGCGAGCGGTCGGTCCGCCGACGGGAGCATCTCCAGCAGATCGGCGATCAATCGATCGACTCCGAGCGCTGCGTCGGGGCCCGACGTCGGCTCCGCTGTGCTCAGAGCGCTGCGCCACTGGCCGATGCGCGCCTGGATCTCCTTGCGGAAGGTCTCCCCGAGGCCGCGGATCCGGTTGATCTTCACCGGAGGTACCCCGAGGACGTCTCCGACGGTGATAACGCCCTCCAGTCGGCGGAGCGCCGACAGCGCCTGCGCGGACAGACCGGACTCCTCGAGCGGAGTGTCGAGCGTGGCGCGGGCAGCGAGCTCGTCGTCCTTCTGCCGCGCGTCGTCGTCGAGGGACAGGCTGGCGAACGCCTCCGTCCACGCGTGGAGCAGGTCTTCAACGTTGGCGAACCGCTCCTTCGCGTCCGGCGACAGCGCCTTGCGGAACAGTTCCGTCAGGTGCGACCCCACGGCTGGGTCAAAGGACGTCGGTTCGACCACGGGCCGCTCGGTCGGATTCGCCGGGGCTCCGGCACCGTTCGGCCACCATGGGAGGACGCCGGTCGCCATCTCGAAGAGCGTGACCGTCACCGCCCACAGTTCAGCGGCACGGTCGTAGCGGGTGCGACGGCCCTTGCCCAGGAACGGGTCGAGGTACCCGGGCGTACCCGAGGCCACGTTCTCCAGGGGCTCGCGTGCCAGCGAGAAGTCGAACAGCATCAAGTGCGGCTTGCGGTACCCCGGGTCGGGGGCGATGCCGAGGTTGGCCGGCTTGATGTCCCGGTGGAACACGCCCTTGACGTCCACCAGGTACGTCATCGCATCGAGGAGATCAGTGCCCCACCGCAGCAACTGCTCCAGCGTCGACTGCCCCTCCTTGGCCAGTCGAGTAGCGAGAGTCTCTTTGCCTGCGTCGGACATGAGCAGCGCGCGACGACCACCCAGCTCGAGCGACTCCTGCAGACGCACAACACGGGGATGGTCGATGCCTGCGAGCACTTCCGCCTCGACGTCGAGGCGACGCCCAGCAGCGTCGTCGCGGGCTACCTTGAGGATGAGTTCCTTGTCATCCCCCGATTCCTCGGTCTGCACCGCGAGAGCCACACCCGACGATCCCTCGCCGCGACGTCCCGAGACGATGAACCGTCCACCGATGACGTCGTCGATCTGTGCGTCGAGCGGGTCTTCGATCTCGGTGCGAGGTGCGTCCTCTTCGGGACGACGCACCTCCCGCCAGGCGAGTCGGACCAGTTCGAGCGCATCCTCGATCGACGCCGGGCGATCTGCCTCGTCGACCGAGGTCAGATCGCCGACGACTTCGGCCAGTGCGTCCGGTAGACCCGCGGTCACCGCGCGCGGGTCGAATCGTCCCGCCTGTTGCTGTACCTCCTGGACCTCGGCGATCGTCGTGGCCGGCGCCTTGCCCGTCAGGACGAGGAATGCCAGGGCGCCGAAGCCGAACACGTCGAGCGGCGCACCGGGGACGTCGTTCACCGACTGGCGAGCCTCCGGTGCGAGCCAGACCAGATCCTCGGCAGCTGCCACGCCGACGAGGTCCGTCACGCCGCGGCTGATCACCGTCCAGCGCGTCGACGATGCCGACTCACGATCCTTCTGCGCCGAGTACCAGTCACGCACCTCGAGGCGCGGGGGCCCGTCCGCCGAGGGACGCACCCACACTCTCAGGGGAGACAGCGCACGGTGGAACAGGTGCCGCTGGTGTGCGTATCGCAGGACGTCGCCCAGCTGATCGACCATCGCGACACGCTCATCGAGCGAGAGCACGCCAGCCTCATCGGTGAGGAACGCGTCCAGTGGACGTTCTGCGTCCTGGTACTCGAAGGCAAGTGCCGGGCCGTCGTCCGTGACCAGGAACTGCTGCGGCACGGCGATTCCCTCGTGCCGGATCCCGAACGTCAGCTGGTACTCCCGCTGCGCCAGCTGCTCGATGCGCTGCCGCTCACCCGCCGACGCCTTGGGCGGGACGTCGTAGAGGCGCAGGCGCTGCCTGATCTTTGGCAGGTTCGGGTGCGTGACCACCACGTCCTGCCAGTCCACACCCTCGGCCACCGGATCGGACTCGGCGACGGCGAAGTCACCCACCATCCGCGTCTTCGGCGTCGGGCGGAAGTCGGCCTTCTCGCACAGGTGCCGAACCAGCTGTGCACGCGGGGGATCGATCGCATCACTTGGGTTCGCCGGCGGTGTCGCGAGGAACTCGCTCAGTCGCTGCAGCGGCGGCTTGGAGCTGACCTCGTAGGTGTCGAGCTTGATCACGCCTGCACGGCCCGACGGGTCGACCGCGAACGTCGACCCCTGCCCGTGCATCACGACGAGAGCGTTCACCCACGGCACCGACCGCTCCATCTGCGGTCCCGAGGCATACGACTTCAGCAACGACGCGAGCCGCTTGCCCTTGCGGTCCGTCACCAAGAACGGGTTCGGGTGCGTCTTGCCCGGCTGGTACCAGCGCTGCGAGTTACCCGTGATTGTCCCGTGCCACCCCTTGAGCTCCACACAGAAGAAGCCCACCGGCGTCAGCAGCAGGACATCGACCTCCGCCGTGCGGTTGTTCGTGTCAATGAAGGTCAGGTTCACCCACGCTGTCGTGCGGCCGTCGTCAGGCAAGACCTCGCGGAACGCCTCCAGGGCAGCAGCTTCCTCCGGCGACGCCGCCGGACCCATCACCTTCCAGTGTGGCGAGTCAGCCTTCATCAGATTCGTCGTGCTCCGTGGGGTGCGGCATCAGTGTTGTTGCAGGCTACGTGCTGCACGGACAGCCTAACGGCGCCACCTCGCTAAGGTCGGATTCAACAGGTGACCAGAGCCGCGGCCTTCCGCGGATCTCGCTGTGCCACAGCCCGAGGACACTGACCGATTTCACCCGATCCGACCCGCAGCCGCGGTCGCGGCGTGACGTATGTTGCCAACGCGTCTCACCTGCGCACTTGTCGCGGACAGATGCTGCAACACACCCCGGACCGATCCCCTTCCTGATAGTGGCGCCCGCCGACTTCATGGACCACCCCGAGGACGACTCCCACACGGAGCCGACCCCCACGCCCGAAAGGCCGACACGTTGTCACGCGAGACCGCGGAGTGGCTCAACACCCAGACCCTGATCGGCTTCGCGCAAAGGCGTGGCAACGCCTGGCACTATCGCAAGGCACTTCAGGGCACGGAGCCCAACCACTACGACGCTGCGATTCCCCCCGACGACGTCCGTCGTCGGCTCTTTCACTGGGAAGGCGTCTACCGACGCGTTGCCGTTGAGGTCCCGGCGACAGGCCTCGACGACTGGACTCACCAGGACGAGCAAGGAATGCCCATGCGCTGGGCGGTGCTGGACGGGAAGCGAGCAACCGACAGGTCGGACAGGACCACCGGCGAGGTCTTCTCGGTCGTCAGCAGCGACTACCAGCTGCACCAGTACGGCGAGTGGCTCATCGACAGCGTCGAGACGCTCCTGCACGGGGGCTTGCAGATCAGTTCGGCCGGGCTTCTCAAGCGCGGCGCCATCGCGTGGGTCGAGGTCTCCATCGCCGAGAACCGCAGCACCTCACAGGGGGTGGAGTACCGCCCGAACCTCCTCGCGACGACCTCCATGGACGGCGGCAGCGCCACGATCTACAAGCGAACGATCACCGACGTCGTCTGCGACAACACCCGCGCCGCTGCCCTGAAGGAGTCCGGCGCCGACCTGCGGATTCGACACTCGAAGCACTCAGAGCTGCACGCCGTTGACACGCGCAAGGCGCTCCAGATCATCGAGAGCGCATCCGACGCATTCGAGGCACAGGTTGCCGAACTGTGCAAGACGAAGGTCACCGACGAGCAGTGGGGCGCGATCCTCGAACGACTCGTCCCGATCGACCGCCAGCGTGACGCGAAGTACGTGCTCAAACTCAAGAAGCACAAGCGCGACACCTTGGACTTCCTCTACCGGAACGATCCCCGCTGCTCGCCTTGGAACGGCACTGCGCACGGCGTGGTCCAGGCAGTCAACACTTGGGAGCACCACGCCCGGCAACCGCAGCGCAAGGCGCTGCAACTCGACTCCATGGCACAAAACGCGTGGCGTTCCGACCGAAACATGCAGCTGACGGTCGACGGACGCTTCGAGGAGATTGATCGGAAGACCTATGGACTGATCCGGGACGTCGTCGATCAAGCTGCCTGACGGCCATGCAAGACCCAGGCCTCCGCGCAGGTGGCCAGTCAATGCTGGAAAGACCTCCGACCTCCTCACCGCGGTCGCACCTAAAGTCGGCGCGTATCCCATCGGAGAAGTCCTGCCGCCAGACCTGGGTTCAGGCGGTGGCCTGCCTACGAGACCAGATGTCCTTCGTGACAGGCCATCGCCCAGACCTTGCGATGGCGCCGCACCCTACATGCTCGCGGGTGACGGGAGCCGCATCCGGGCGCTCGCGGGACGGACGCAGTTCCGCAGACCAGGCCTGACTCCCTTTCTCGGTCAGATCCTGCATCCAGAGGAGCCGGCCGATTCAGAAGAGCACTGCCGAACCGGTCGCCTCGGGAGGACTGATCAAGGGGCCGTTGGGCGCGAAGTACGGACGCAGCCGCTCTCGGAGGCCGAGATCACAGACGTAGACGTACGTGCCGCGGATTCCACGTGTGAGCAGCACGCTGTAGATGTTGGCGACGAAGGCGAGAAGATCCTCGTCCGAGTACTTGATTCCCAGCTGCGGATTGTTTTCCTTGCCCTTCTTGTCATGATAGTTCGCACGGTCGAAGACGATCCGTCGCTCGGCCTGGTCGTATTGAAGATCCGGGCCGATGATTACGCCGGCGAAGTTGAGGTCGTAGCCCTGGACAGTGTGGATCGAGCCGACCTCCTCCGCTGATCGCGCTGAGTTGATCCAGTCGGTCGCGACCGTGTTCCAGCGGAAGCCGTGGCCACCGATCTCGATGTCGTAGGCCGTCGGGTTCTTCTTGGTCACCCACGGCCAGGCATAGCCCGCGACGAGTCGTGCCAATCCGTGCTCATCGTTCCTTGCCTGAATCTCGGCTGCCATGGCTCCGATGTCGTCGAAGAACCTCAGGTCGTACGGCTCGAACGACTCAGGGATCGCAGGCGGTTCATTGCTCAGGGCGCTGCGAACGTAGCCGACGTAGTCCGAGCCTGCACGGACTCGCATCTGGGACGTCAAAGCGTACTGGCGTCCCGCTCTAGACGCCTCGTCGACCAGGCGCCGCTGAATCTCCTGGCTCAGATCAGCTGGCTTGATGCTCTGAAGCCTGTCGAGCAGGAAGATCTGCCGTCGGCTCTGCGTCCTGATCCAGTCAAGTTGGGTGTAGCGGGCGTCATCACGACCGAAGAGTCGCTCGTTGATCTCCGCGAATCTCAGGTTCTGCATCGCAGACGGCTGGTTGGCCCTCTGATTGAGCCGGTGAGCCTCGTCAACGATCAGCAGGTCAAACCGCTCCGCTGCACCCCCAACATCGAACGGGGAGAGCACCATCTCTGGGCTCAACCCCGGCGTCTTCCTGAAAACACCCTGCAGGGTCTTGCGAAGCGACTGTTGGGGGACGACCAGCCCGAACCTTCGACTCTCGAGCAGCGCTTGGTGCTCGTCGGTGAAGAACTCGGAGAACATCGTGTCGGCATCGAACACTTCCTGGAGGTCCGCGCTGGCGATGTCCTGGAGCAACTTCAGCATGAACACGGCGATGATGGTCTTCCCCGTACCGGGAGAGCCTTGGATGACCATCGTGTCGTCCGTATCGCTGTCGAGGTCCTCGAACAACCCCTCGAGGATGTCCGTCACCACAATCATCTGCTCCTGCGAGAGCGCCTTGAACGGTGAGTACTTGAACAGGTCGCTGTTCTCGATCTCCGGGATGCTTCGCTCGAACAGTCCCAGCTCGCGCAGCTCGTCGAACACGTGCTGGAAGGTCTGCCGGTACTCTTCCCGATCGAAGTACTCCGCATCGACGACGCCGTCATTGCGGTTCAGGACCTGGAAGCTCTCGTCACCAGCAAAGTACCGGATGAGATGCGACTCCAGATCGAGACACACCGACTTGTTGAATCGGTCGTCCAGCACGATCTTCAGCTGCTTGAGGCCCGCCTTCGTCCGAGAATGCTGCTCCATCCGTTTGACCGCGTTGCCCGTCTCCCCGACGTACACCTCGCGCCCGTTGTCGAGGACGTAGACGACAGGCCAGTTCAGGTACCTACGGTCGAGCGCCTTCAGCTCGGCACTCGTCCCACTCGAGAAGCCGTGCTTGACGATCTCAAAGCTGGTCATACTTGGCGCTGCTCCCTCGGGCCTTCTCCACCGGGTACTTCGAGCGTGTCGTCTCGAGCTTGTCGAGGACGATCTGATCCGGGTCAAGTCCCAGCCGGTCCGCCATCAGGAAGCAGTACGACAGCACGTCCGCGAGTTCCTCCTGGACCGCCCCGAGGTCCGGATTGCCGCCCCACTGGAAGCACTCGAGCAACTCACCCGACTCGATCGCGATGCTCTTCGCGAGGTTCTCCGGGGTGTGGAACTGTTCCCAGTCGCGCTCCGCAACGAAGGTCCGGAGCGCCTCGCGTACTCGGTCGTGAGGCATGTGCGACAGCGTAGCGATTGACGGACGTTCGATACCACGCGGACCGGAAGTCGCGGCCATCCTGACCTGCACGAAGACATCTCCAAACCTCCGAGCATGCCGCGATGACTGTCACGGAGTGGCCAATGTCCGGATCAAGGTCTACACGTCGAAGGCCGTGAGAATCGGGCGGTGGTCGCTGTGCTGCGGCCACTCGAGGTCGGGGTCGGCCCAGCACTCGCGACGCCGGTCACGCAGGCGTGGTGTAGCGAGGAAGAAATCGAGCTGATGCGGCCGGTTCTTCGGGTTCGACTGGTAGAGAAACGTAATGACGTGCCGACAGTCGACATCTGGGCAGGGGCATCGCTCGAGGCGAGGTTCGTCAGGACGACGGAACGGACCGAGGACGTCGAGCCCGTACGCTGCCAGCCGCTCGAAGACGGTCATGCCGCGCCGGCCCCAGATAGTGCCGTCGGAGTACGAGTAGAGGTTGAGGTCTCCGGCGACCAGAACGTAGTCGCTCGCTCGCTCCTGGAAGATCGGCGTGAGGTCGGAGATTGCGCGATGCAGCGTCGCCTCCGGGTACATCGTCCCGGAATCCAGCATGCGATCACAGATCCCATAGAGGCTGATGACCGTGACGCGGGCGCCGCGGTCGGTTTGGATGTCCCCGACGGCGAACTGGCCGGGATGACTGCGGGCGAACTCCCCGTCGACCACCTCGTGCAGCGCTGAGGGATCACGCGGGACGACCAATCCTTCACGGCTGGCGATGGCGGACGCGAAGTGTCGTCGCGTTGGCTTCAACGAACCGTTCGCCGCCCGGTAGCGCCCGGGCACGGCAATCCGCCAGCGGCCGGCATCCTCGACAGGCGGGTGCAGCTGCCACCCGCCCCTGGCGTCTGCTGGCCGACGGGCCTCCTGGAGTAGTGCCACGGACACGTCGTGTTGCTCGGCCAGGACATCGAGTCGTGACCAGGCGCTGTCGCGCTGGTTCATGTTCCACGACGCGATCGTGAGCACGCCCCGATCGTCACGCGCGTCCCGTACTCCTGTCCACCGGAACGGGAGCTCTGCGTGCAGGACCTGACGGCAATCGCAGTGCCTGGCACGTCGGCGGGTGACCCGGGAGAACAACTGCTTGCGGAGCACTCCTGGGCAAGCCCCGTCAGGCAGATCGGGCCATACTGTCAAGCCAGAGGGCGGCATCGAGCACCCGGAGTGGTTCGACGTCGAAGACGCACTCCCGTTCCTCGGACGCTGCCTGGCCGCGAGCGCGTTGGACCGCCTGCGTCATGGCTGCCGTGACGTCGGGGTCGGTGACCAGGTACCGCAGGGCTTGTAGTTCGAGTCGACCATCTCGTGCCAAACCCAGACCGAGGAGGGCGCGCACCTTGGTGTCGCGGACGGGAAGGAGGCGAGGACGCTTCCGTGCTACGAGCTTGGCCGCGGTCACCCATGGATCGGACTGTCCCTTCGTGGTCGGGTCGGCCAGCGCTTCCTTGGCGACCTCATGGAGGCGCCAGGCCGACTCGAGCACGGCAGCGCTCGCATCCTCCAGTCGCGCTCCGGGGTCGACCGCCGCCAGGGCGTCGAGAAGGCGAAGGCGATGCTCACCATGGTCCAGAACTCTTCTCGTCGCGGCGGGACCCACCGTGACTGACAGCATCGAGAGTGCGTGGAGATCAGCGCCGGTGACGTCGTACGGGTCGTTCGGTGCGATGGAAGCAAATGTCGCGCCGGCGTAGCCGCCCCGCACGTCGTAGTAGCGCTCCAGCGGAGCCGAGGCCAATGCTCGAAGCGTTGATTCCTTCGCCGCATCAAGCTGCACCCGCTCGATGACGGGCCAGCCTTCGGGCACGTGATCTCCCATCTGGCCGACCGTACTCGCTCGACCCCACTGCTTCACCATCGAGTCCGATCACCGCGACCGGCTACCACGCCAGATCCCTTGGCAGATCGAGACCCAGCGCGTACGCGCTCCCCTCCAGCTCCCGACGACCAGGGAACGCCAGCCACCGTCCGCCGTCGTCGTCTCGCCGGATGCGCGCGCCCGCGGCCCCTCGCAGGTCGCTGTAGCCGGCGCGACGACCGATCTGCTGGTACTCGGCGTACGTCACGGCACGGCCCTCCCGTACGTTGATCGCGAGCAGGCCGCCGTCGTAGAGCACCCGCGACCACAGCACGGCATCGCGGCTCCCCCACGGGTCCGGCGCCACCGGCGGCTCGTCGGTTGCCGGGTCGAACACCTGTCTTGAGGCGTCGTCCGGCCCACGTTCGTCTGCCGACGCCTCGACGGGCTCCGGCGTCAGGTCCACCCGGAGCCAGTCGAGGTCGACGCCGCTCTCTCCCACGTAGCGCAGCAGGTCGTCCTGACGGGGCTGCCCGATGACGAGCCGGTAGGCCCCCACAGTCCGCTGCAGGCGCCGATAGTGCTGCGCCTCGCGGCTCAGCGGCAGGGCCGGAACATAGCGTTCGATCGCGGCACCGCCCGGAGGCGCGTACACCCAGAACGGGGTGATGTCCGAGCCGCCGCCGGCGCACGCCTTCTGCGCCGTTGAGAACACTCCTGCCCAGGGGTCGGCCGCCACGTCGTTCAGCACCGTCTCCCCGTGGACGGCCGCGACGTTCTTGCGCACGGCGTGCCCCTTGTAGCGGTGGACGCGTCCCTCGCGCTGCTCGAGGTCGACAGGATTCCCCGGCAAGTTCCAGTGGACCAGGGCGTGACTGTAGGTGTGGAAGTCGAGGCCCTCCTGTCCCACGGACGTCGACGCCAGGACGAACGGGCGGAACGGCGAGTTGTATGCGACCCGCACGGTCGACTCGCGCACCGCCGTTTGCTCGCTGGTGACGGCACGTCCGTACCGGGCGGCGAAGTGGCTGGACATGCGGTGCTCGTCGAGCTCGACTCGTCCGTCCCGTACGCGGACGTCCTCCACGACGTTGGTGGCGGCACGGATCGACAATGCCTCGGCCATGACGGCCGCGATCGTCTCGGCCCGTTCGAGCCGGTGGGCGCCCTGCTGACCTTCGGACTCGACCAGCACGTGCGCATACTCGTCGAGCACGGACTGCAGCACCCCGTGGAGGCAGTGGTCAAGAACGGCACGCCAGTACCGGTCGTCGTCTTCCGAGCGCAGCAGGGCGACGATCTCGGGCTTGTTGAACAGGGAGCGCAGCCCGAGCGCCACGTTGAATGCCTCGCGCCGAATCACGGGGTGGGTCAACGACCGCTCACCGCCTGTCACGCGGGACAGCGCTCGCAGCGCGCACGCGCCCGGCCCGGCGACGGCCAGCCGCGACAGCACGTCAGTCAGATCATCGGGTCGCCGGCCCAGCTCAAGCGAGGTGACCTCCTGGGCGAGCCGCAGGTGAGCGGCGAAGCCTGCTCCCCCTTCGTGCCGTTCGTCCTCGGCAGCGCGTGACAGCGCCAGCTCCCAGAACGATTCCTCGTCATGCGATCGAGCCCGATCGAGGAGCATCGGTGCCGCCCAGTACCACCGGTCGTCAGCACGGGCTTCGTCACGCCCGGCCGGCAGTTCAACGAGTGCGGTCTCGATCCGTCCACGGACGACGTCAAGCACCGTGTTCTGGTTTGCCTTGAGCGTCCCGAGCTCACGAGCGACGTCCAGCGGATCACCGAGACGCGCCAGCACCGGCGATGGGTACAGCAGTCCGAGCGTCGACATGGCTCCCGGCCGCGGATCGTCACCGGCGACCATCCGGAACTGCAGCGGCGGCGTCGTCGGGCGGTCGTCATAGCGGGTCGGTGTTCGACCGGCCTCCTCCATCGCCGCCAGCGGTACCTCCATCGCTCGCCGTTCGGCGCCGTAGCTCATGACAACGGCCACCGCCTTCGGCACGACGGACCACGCCGAGAAGAGCAACCGCTTGGTGAACGCGCGCAGTTCCGGCTGCGCATAGGCGCCAGCAGGTGCGTAGTACGGCAACGACGGGGGCACCCACGCCAGCCGCCATGCACCTCGGTCGAGCACGTCGGTCACCAGGCCACGCATCTTCGCGTTGCCAGGGTCGAGCGCTCGGTAGTGGCGCACGTCGTCCCAGTCAAGCAGACCTGCGCCGCTCGCGAGCGCCGCCGCGACGTCGGAGTCGCCGCGTTCGACGGCGGCCTGGAACTTCGTCCGGACCTGGTACGAGCCTCGCTCCATGAGGTTGAGCGGGTATGGGGTCGATCGCCAGTACTCGAAGACATCGTGGCGGTCGATCTGGCGTGCGACGTCGTCGAATGCCCGCCAGGCGCGTAGGTCCCCCGCGGTGAGGTGGGTGCCGTCAAGGACCTTCTCGACGAGCATGCCGTCCCGGTCGGGGGTGGAGGCGAGTCGTTCGGTGCGGCACATGACCTGGCGCAGCTCGTGCTGGACGCGATCACGAGCGGCGCGGGCTAGCGCCGGATCGCCGCCGTCAATCATGTTGGCCCGCATGGTGCGCAGTTCACGTTCGACGACGGCGGCGCGCTCGTCGCCGCCGAGAAACTGGATGGTGCGCGTGAAGTCGCGGTAGTGGTCGTCACCCTCCGGTTCGTCGGGCAGCGTGTACATCTTGTAGGGCGTCGCCGAGAGCAGCAGGACCTTGGCGTCAGGGTGGTCGAAGACCGCGTTCGCCAGGTCCGCGCCCTCGTGATCGGTGTCCAGGAGGTCTTTGAACCGCTGGAACTCGTCCAGGATCACCAGATCGGGTTCCAGGTGCTCGACCGCGGCACGCGCAACGAGCTGGCGGAGCGCGCCGACGAGGCGGTCGCGACGACGCGCGAGCTCGCCGTCGGCGATGCGCCGTCGCCACGTGAACTCCTGGACGCAGGCCTCCAGCTCGTCGGCAAGCCTGCTGCCCTCTGGACCCCAGGCTCGCCCGACCTCCACCTCGAAGGAGCGGCAGAGTTCGGCGTCGAGGTCGGTCCGGTCGATGGCGGCGATCTGGCGCTCGAAGTTCTCCCGACTCATCCAGCCCTGGAAGAACTTCGCCCAGGCCGAGCGGCTGGTGATCTCCCGTCCGCGGGTCGTGGCAAGCATCTGGTAGAGAAGTGCGCGTTCCTCCGCCTTCCCGCCCGTGCTCCCGACCTGGAACGACGTCCCGGGCGTGAACGAGACGAAGTTGACCCTGCTGGAACGCAGGTCCCGGATGACGTGCGGCAGCATGGTCAGGCGATCGGCATGACGGTGCTCCCGGCCGCCGACCACGTTCAGCCGAGACAGGTTCTGTCGGGCGATCTGGCTGTTGGAGCAGATGTAGACGACATCGATCCGCCGCTCCGGGTCGTCCCACAGGTGGTCGACGGCCTTGGCGATCACGCCCTTCGCAACCATGGTCTTGCCGAGACCGACCTCGTCGGCGACGAGGAATCGCTTGGTCGCGTCAGCATCGGTGAAGAGCCTTCGGAAGGCGTGCTCGACGGTCGCGCGCTGGAAGTCCTTGAGACTCGCCAGGGTGCGATCGACGTCGGGGCGGGTCTCGTTCACTCTCGTCCCTCCTGATGGACCTGCCAGACGACGTCCCACAGCTCGTCGAATCCGTCGGGCACGAGCTCGTCGGCGTGCTCCATCTCGCGCAGCTCGTCGACGAGGCTCGCTACCCGGGCGAGCGCGTCCACGTCCCGACCCGTCGCCCGGACCAAAGGTTCGAAGAGCGCGATGTCCTCCACGCTGCGCTGGCCCTCACGGCCGAACCCGTCGGCATCGGCCCCGGCGATCTGCGCGAAGAGCGCGTCGTACGACGGATCCCCGAGCAGGAAGACGAGGTAGCGCAGCACGTCGGCCTTGCTCCGGAGCACCGAGGCGACGGCGTCCTGACGGCGCGAGTCGATCGCGCCCGTGAGTTCCGCCTTGAGCACGCAGGCCCGCTTCACGCGGGCATCGCCGTCGCCGCCGATGGTCTCGACCGCGATGAAGGGCGTCACGTTGGTCGGCGCCACAGCCCACTCGGTTCGGCCTGCCAGGGGGCGGGACTGACCGTCCCCACGCAGGGAAGCGAGCCACACCGTCGTCTCGCCGGGAACGGCATCGGGAAGCGTGAGCTTCAGGGTGGCGGTGACGCGATCCTCGTCGAGGTGCTCGACGTGGAGGGTCGGTCCGGCGACGGCAAGGGCCCGATGGAAGTCCTCGATCTCGTACGAGGTGCGGATGGCCGCGTCCTCGACGCCGTCTTGCGAAGTGACGGCATGCTCCGACAGCAGCTGCCGCAGCCCTGGCGCCTCGGGCGAGCCGTCGAGCGTTGCCGACACTCCGCACTGCGACGTCGGCCCGACGAGGACGGCGTCGAACTCGACGCTGCGCCCCCACGGCGCCGCCGTGAGGTTGGCGCTCCCGGTCACCGTCATGGACTCCGAGCGTGGAAGGTCGAGCACGAACGTCTTGGCGTGCAGCCCATCGCTGGCGGCGCCCTCGACCAGGGCCGCAGCAGGAGTGTCGCCGTCGTCGCCGACCTGGACTTCCGCCAACCTCTGCAGCACGGTGGTCTCCCAGCCGTCGAGGGTGGCCGCACCGAGCAGCTCGAACGTCTCTGGACGCGACACCAGGATGCGGTTGTTGCTGATCGATGCCAGCTCGCCGACGGCCTTGGCCGTGAGGAACGGACTGATCGCGAGTAGTCGTCGCGCATCGCTCGGGAACGGCCACACCGCGTCGTCGTCGAGGCCGATCGGCAACAGCTCACCGTGCGTGAACGGAGCGGGCGGCGCGAGCCGCACTTGCGAGAGCGTGGCGGCGAGGTTCTCGATCTCACGGGCTCGTCGGGCGTCGACCCCGCGGATCGCGAGGCCCGGGAGCGCGGACACGAACTCAGCGGCGGGGCGTGCGTCGATCGTGCCGTCGTCGGCCTCGTCGAGGACGAGCGCCGTGTCCCACGACCGGTCGAAGGTGAGGTTGCGGCTGAGCACCACGACCCGGTGCCGGTGCCCACCACCGGGCTCGACGAACCGGAGCGCCCACACCTTCGGATGGAAGAGCGTGCGGCCCGCGGGAGGCATGACCTCCAAGACGCTGTCCTCGACGAACGTGAGGATCGGGCGGTACGCCGCCGGGACGTGGATCCCCCCGGCCTGGCAGAACACGGTGGTGTGGTCGGCGTGACGGCGCACGGCCTCGAGAAGCCGCACCGGGTCGGTCGAGAAGACGTCGTCGCCCTGGTGGTCGTACAGCGCGAAGGACAACGGCGCGAGGAGCATCGCCGTGAGGTCCAGCGAGTAGGACGTGCCGACGGCGACATCGACGCGGTAGCCGGCCGGCGGGCGCAACGCGTCCGTGAGCATGACACGGGTCTGCGGGGTGAGCATCAGGCGGCCTTCATTCCCTCGCGGGCGGTGTACAGGTCGCGGAGGTGCGAGCGCGCCACGAGCCAGCGGAAGTCGTTGCGACCCACTCCACTGGCGCCGTTCCATCGGTCGAGGGCCGCCTGGTTGAGGAGCCGGGCGCGGCCGCCCTTGATGTTCTTCTCGCGCGTCGCGACCAGACTGCGGGCCTCGCTGGAGCTCGCGACGTCGTCGTCCGCGGCGACCAGGTCCAGCCACCGGTCCACGAAGGTCGCAGTCATTGGCCGCAGGTTCGGGTTGCCACTGCGGACGGTCCCCCAGAAGTCCGCGCGGTTCCAGCCGGTGAACGTCCGCGCAGCCGCGACAGACTCACGCCAGCCGTCCAGCGCTTCGCGGTACTCGTCGGCGCGCTCGACCTGTTCGGACTTCTCGGCCAACAACAGGTTGTACAGGAGCGCGCCGCCGTTGATCGCCAGGCTGTAACGCTTGGCGTGATCCACCACGTTGCGCAGGTTCTCCGGCGCGTCGGCGAGGTTGTCGATGTCCCACACCCGGTCCGGGTCGTTTGTTGGCTGGTGATGTACCAGCCAACCCAGCATCGAGCCCCGCGCGGACGCCGCAATGCGGTCCGACAGATACTGCTCCTCCTCGGGCTCCAGCGTCAGGACGGCACTGGTGAGAAGGTTCCGTGGGGCGGGCGGCAGATGAGGATCGATGCCGGAGCCCGACGTGTTGCCTTGAGACTCCGGGTCGTCGGCCCGCACCGAGCGCCGGTCCAGTGCCCGGAGGTCGTGCGTCCGGCGGAAGTAGGCATCCACCGAAGCGACATCGCGGACGCCCCAGGCGCCCAGAGCCGACCAGTACATCGCACTCGGCAGCTGATTCAGGCCCGAACGGGCCGTGTTGCCGATGACGCCCTGCCGCTCACCGCCCTCCAGGAGGCTCGTGATGAGGCGGAACTCCAGGCGGCGAAACTCGGCGCTCATCTCCCCCGGACTGCCCTTGGCCTGCGCGCGCTGCATCAGCCATGGCACGAAGAGGACGTAGCGCAGACGCGTGTGCAGCACCGAGGTCCCCGGGAAGAGCAGATCGGAGAACGCATCACGGATCGTGCCGACACCGAGGTCGTCCACCGTGCCCGACTCCCGGAAAAGATCCACCACTTCGAGCATCTTCTGTCGCTGCACAGCGTCGACGTCGAGCCAACCGAACGAGGACACCATGGTGGCGATCCTGACCTAACGAGCGATGGGTGACCAGCGCATCCGTCCGGTTTCACCCGAATGCACGCTCGGTCAGGACGCATGATTCGGGGCCACGACAGTGCGTGCAGTTCCGATGCCCGGCGGCCCAGCGGGGGCCGCTGCGTCATCTCAGTCGACCCGCGCGTCGTCACCGGCGCCCTGTCGACGACGGGTCCGGTCGGCCAGGACACCGAAGAACTTGCTGGTGGCCTCACGTGCACGAGCGACGCCGTCGGCCCCCGCGTCGAGTGCCTTGACCCGAAGATCACTGGTCTTCTCGACCGCTTGGGCGCTCCGCCGTCGTGCAGCGACGAATGCATCCTGCCCGGATTCGACCGCCTGGTCCCGGGTGTCCACCACAGCAGCAAGCCAACGACGCGCCTCGGCAGGCTCTGACTCCGACACGAGCTCGAGGCGCGTCTCGAACTCAAGAACAGCCCCGACCACCTCGTTGCTGGCGGCCACGACCTTCGGCGACGCGAAAGGACTGAAAAGGACCTTCTGGTTGGCCCTGCTCGAAGCGTCGTTCATGCGACCGACGAGCTGGCGGCACGCGTTATCGATCATGTCCAGGCGCTTCTGACGCGCCCGGCGAAGCCCGACACGATGCCGGTCAAGTTCCTCAGGGTTCGCGTCGGCGACTCGGTCGAGCTCGAGGACGTCGATCTCGTCCTGTACCTGCACCGACCGGGCGATCACCGCAAGCCATTTCGCGACCGACGTCCGGGCGTGCTGAGTCGCCTTGACCAGGTCTCCGAGGTCCTGCTCGTGCTCGAGCCCGTCGGCCAGTGCATCGAGCTGGCGCACCGCGTACGCCTGAGTGCTGGCGATCGTCGCCGCACCACCTTGGAGCTTCGACCAGGTGATCTCCGGAACTCGGCCCACCTCGTCACGGACCGTGATGGCGTCGTCGACCAGGAGCGATACGCCGATCATCTCGGCGAGAACCGCGTCCTTCTGCGCCCGCAGGATGTCGTCGACCTTCTTGTCGATCTGCGCGAGGTACTCGCGGAGCTCGTCGATCGACCGCTGCAGCTCGCGCTGAGCCATCATCGTCCCGATCGAGGCGAGTGCTGCAGGGTTCGTGACAAGCGCGGCTGGCGAGTTGACCACCTGGATCCACGACTGCACGTTTCCCGGCTTGCCGATCATCGCGTGGCTGATCGCCGGATCGTCCTTGGTCACCTGCAGGCCGAACTCGCGCACCTTCGCCGCAGATTCCTCCGTGAGCTTGAGCCAGCGGCCCGACTCAGCCGCCATCTGTCCGCCCGCCTGGAGCGCCAGTCCGCCAAGCCCGCTGGCGCGGTGCGCTCCCTCCTTGGCCACGTGAGCAAGCGACTGCGAGTCCACGCTGACCAGATCGAGGTCGAGCATGAACTGCTCGATCGCATCTTCTGCACCGACGACAGCGAGACCGCTGCCATCGCTAACCAACTCAAGCTCGGCGCTCACTGGTCCTCCTGTTCGACTGCTGACCGAAGCCTAGAACGCTCCCGATGACGGCCTCGCCTGCGAGGTGCCCTTCCGACCGCGGCGGCGGGTGAATTCGCCGCAGTCGTCTGCGACGACGTCCGATCGGCAGGGTCGTCGACCAACGAGGGACGCAGGGAACGCCCAGGCCCGGACCCGCCCCGTGCACCGCTCGCCCGGCTCGACTCATGTGCCCGTCCGGCCTCGGGAACCGCGGGGACGCATGCGGGTGACGCGTAGTGCGCGCCACCGCGAGCTCGACCTGGACCTTGCGCGACTCCTGGCCCTTGAGGCTCACGAGGACGTGAAGGCGGCGGGACTGGACGGCACATCCGCCTGCCGGCGGCCGGCACGTCGAGCGCCTTCTCGGCGTGGATGACCCACTGGGCGAGGATCGACGCGCTGGCCGGTGGCTTGGCCTTGGGCGTGAGGTCCGCGAGCGTCTTGGCAGGGAGCGCCTTCTGGTAGCGCAGCACCACCGTGATGTCGGCGTGGCCGCCACGGCGCGGCGCGACGCATCGGCCCTCACCCACCGCGTCGACGACATCGCGCTGCCCGCCCACCGTCAATCCTTGTCACCCGGCTCATCGGAACCGCTTCCTGGGCCCGCAGACCAGCCCCACGTGCCATCTTCACGTCGACGGGGGAACGGCTATCGGTACCGCGCGCTGCGGGTGTAGGAACAACAGCTCCGCGCGCACCATCGCGCCTGTCGCGTCCCCCAGACACCGTGCGTACGCCCGCAGTTGCGGCGCGTAGTACTCCAGCCGGCTCGAGTACGCCCCCGCCGGCACAGCGTCGGTCTTGTAGTCCACGACGACCAGCGACCCGTCGTCGTCGCGGAAGACGAGATCCACGTACCCCTCGAGCACGGTGCCGTCGTCGTCGACCGTGCCTACGTACGTCTCGCGCCAGTGCTCCCGCGTCGCCGCACGTTGCACCAGCTCGCTGGCCACCGCTGACCGCACCAGCCCCGTGACCAGCTCCTCGGCGCCGACCACCCCCTCGGCAACCGCCTGCGCGGCGACAGCCTCATCGACACCGTCGCCGGTCGCGAGGTCGACCGCCTGCAGCACACCGTGCACGGCGCGGCCGATCGCGGACCCGTAGCGACCCTTCGACCATGGCGGGAGCTCGAGGTCGCGGGCGCCCTTGGCCTGGCCCTGGGCGATGTCGTCGGGCTCGGCCAGCACCACCGCGGGCTCGGTGCCCTCGAGTCCGGACGCACTGATCGCCGCGTCACGCTCGCTGCGCGTGCGGGCGGCGGTGACGCCCGCCAGCCAGTCGTCGTACGGCGGCAAGGGCGCGACGTCGCCCTCGCCCGACGCTGCCACGGCGCCGGATGCACCGTCAGACGATGCCGCGAACCGCTCCTCCCCAAGGTTTCCCGCGCCACCAACGTCGGCGAGCAGCTTGGCCGCTGACTCCGTCTTCGAACCCTCTACGCGGTGCAGCGACACCACCAGGTGGTCTCGCGCCCGGGTCGCGGCAACGTACAGGAGCCGCCGCTTCTCCAAGTCGTCCATCTGCTCGTCCACGGGCTGCGCCAGGGCGAAGTCGTCCGTCTCCACGCCGGCGCGGAGCCGCACGGAGTAGCCGCCCTCGGGTGGCCACAGCAGCTTCAGCCCGCGACGCCCGCCCCCGCGCGACGTCATCCCGGACAGCACGACGAACGGGAACTCCAGCCCCTTCGCGGCGTGCACGGTCATCACGCGGACGGCCTCGACGTCTGTCTCCGGCAGCACGGACTCGGCCACCCGCCCTGTCTCGGTGCCCTGGTGCGCCGCCCACGCGAGGTACGCGCGCAGCCCGCCGTGCGATACCTCGCCCCACGCCCGCGCCTGGTCGACGACGAACCGCAGCCGCCGCCACACGTCCCGCGACCGTGCGTCGAGAGCGGCGACCTCCAGCATCCGCCGCTCGTCGACGATCCGTCCGAGCAGCTCGGACGGCGTCGCCCAGCGCGAGTCGAAGTACAGGCTGCGCAGCCACACCAGTGCTGCGGCGACCGGCCCGTCCGCGACGCCGGGCGCTGTCGTCCCCTCGAGCGTCGAGAACACGGTGAACCGGCCGCCGGCGTGCTTCCATCGCCACAGGTCGTCGTCGCCGCAACCGAACAACGGCGAGCGCAGCGCCGTCACCAGCGACAGCTCGTCGCTCGTGTCCGCCACGGCGCGGGCGCACGCGAGCAGGTCGCGTACCTCAGCAGCCTCGTAGACCAGCGAGCTCGCCTCCGCCCGGTACGGCACGCCCGCCCGCCGCAGCGCGTTCTCGAGCTGCGGCAGCGACGTCCGCGCCGGGACGAGGACGGCGACGTCCCGCGCCTGCAGCGCCCTCCAGCAATCGCCGCCCGACGCCGACCGGTCCTGCACCTGCCACCCCTCCACCAGCGCCTTGGCGACGACGCCCGCGACGTCGTCCGCCTCGCGCTCGCGCAGCACCGTCGCGGTGGGCCTGTCCTCGTGGGCAGCAGCGCCGAGGACGACGACGCCCGGGGCGCCGGGTGCCGTCGTGCCCGACACGGTCCCGCCCAGCTCACGGCGGTGATAGGCCAGCGGCTCGTACTCCGGCTGCCGCTCGTGCTCCTCGACGATGACCCGCCCGAACACCGCGTTGACCCAGTCAAGCACCGGCGGCACGGTGCGGAAGTTCGTCGTCAGGCTGACCCGCTCCCCCAGCGTCTGCTGCGCCGCCAGGTAGGTGGCCACGTTCGCGCGCCGGAAACGGTAGATGGACTGCTTCGCGTCCCCGACGACGAACAACCGGCCCGCTGGCACGTCGACGTCCTGCCACCGCTCCGCCGTCGCGCCCGCCCCACCGGCGATCCGCGCGGCCAGCTCGATCTGGATGGGGTCGGTGTCCTGGAACTCGTCCAGCAGCAGGTGTGTGTACCGGTCGTGCAGCGCCGCGCGCACCTCCGGCTCGCGGCGAAGCAACCGGCGGGAGAGGACCAGCAGGTCGTGGAACTCCAGCCGTCCCTCGCGACGGCGGTCCTCGGCGGCGTCGAGCACCGCCCGCGCGGTCCACCGGGTCAGCAGCCGCAGTGCGCGGTCGACGACGCGCTTGGACTCCGCCGTCGCGGCCTCCGCAGCGGACCTTCCGGCGTTGCGGACCTCGCTGACCGGCACGTCCCAGTTCGCAGCGCGTCCCTTGTTCCCGAACTTGAGTTCGCCGACCCGATGCAGCGCCAGGAGCCGGCCGGCGTCGTCCACCGCGGCCTCAAGGACGCCGAGCGCGCCCTCCAGCTCGGCGAGCTTGGGGAGCATCGTGTCCCCCGGCTCCGTGCAGTGCTCCCGCAGCGCGAGCACGGCACGAGCTTCGCGCACGACGCCGTCGACGACGGGCCGTACTACCGGCTCGGCCTCGCCGACCAGCACGCGCTCGTCGATGAGGTCCCAGTCGGACCCGAGCGCCTTCGCCAGCGCCCGCACGTCCTTGAGCTGCACGCCG
This sequence comes from Sediminihabitans luteus, assembly GCF_002797595.1. Classification (GTDB taxonomy): domain Bacteria; phylum Actinomycetota; class Actinomycetes; order Actinomycetales; family Cellulomonadaceae; genus Paraoerskovia; species Paraoerskovia lutea. The sequence continues at coordinate 119,102 of NZ_PGFE01000002.1, read as the reverse complement.
CCCCCGAGCGCCAGGAGCAGCGCGGGCGCGATCTCGTCGTCGTCGAGCAGCGCGACAAGCATCGCGGACCACTGCTCCTCGAACGCGACCGACGACCCGACCTCGTCCATCCCTTCGAGGAGCGGCGGCAGCCCGGCCGCGATGGCGTGTTCGGTGAGGATCCGCTGCGCGAACGAGTGCAGCGTGCCGATGGCGGCCCCGTCCAGGTCGTCGAGGGCCTCGTCGGCGCGACGGCGCAGCTCGATGGCGTCGACGCCGGCCCAGGCGCGCAGTCTGTCGCCCGCGACGTTCGTGGTGTCGGCGTGGCGGCGCGCGTCCTCGAACGACCCGCGCAGCCGGTCGCGCAGCTCTGCGCCCGCCTTCTCGGTGAAGGTGACGGCGGCGACGTTCCGCAGGCGGACGCCGTCGCGCAGCACGAGGGTGCGCACGCGCTGCACCAGTGCCGTCGTCTTGCCGGAACCCGCGCCGGCATTGACGAAGAGCGTGCGATCGGTGGCGTCGGCGATGAGCTCGCGGGCGTCCTGGTCGACGACGACAGGGGGCGTGGCGGTCATGCGTCCGTCCCTTCGACGAGGGCGTCCGGCTCGATGAGGCGCACGAGCTCCGCCAGCGCGTGCGCAGAGCGCTTGGCCTCCCACCGGCCGCGGGCCTCACCGTGGCCGATGGCGTCCGGGTTGCAGTACCAGCACGAGATGAACGCGTAGTCGGGCTGGGCCGGCGGCCGCTGCGGGAACAGGCCCGCGGCGATGGAGCGCGTGAGGACGCCGAGCGCGTCGGCGAACTGCTCCTCGAGCTCGAGCGTGAGCGGCACCTCGATGCGGCCCGGATCCTTGCCCACGAACCAGTAGGACGCCTCGACGGCCGCGGTCCCGTCCCCGAACGCGTCGCGGGCCGCCTTGCCGTAGACGGGCAGCTGCAACTTGGTCCCGGCCACCAGTGTGTCGCCCTTGGTGATGTCCTTGAACCTGCCCTGGCTCCCGGTCTTGAGGTCCGTGACGAGGACGATGCCGCCCGCACCGACATCCACCTTGTCCGCGCTGCCGCGCAGACGGACGCGACCGCCCGGCCCGCCGTCGAGCCCAACCACCGCGACCTCCACCTCGGGCGACGAGCCGTCGTCGAACCCGAACCGCAGCTCGCTGGCAACCGGGCGAGCGCCGAGGGCCGCGCGCCACGCGTCGTCGGCGTCCAGGAGCGTCAGCATGTCCGCCTCGATGGCGGCACGCTTGTCCTCCCACAGGCGAGGGTGCCCGGTGAGGCCGCGGTTCTCGGCGTCGTCGCACAGGCTGCGCGTGATCTCCACGGCGCGACGGCGCGCGGACGCGGGCCACGGCTGCCCCGACCCGGGCGCCTCCCCGCTCGCGAGGAGCTCGGTGACGAGGGCGTCGTGGGCGCCGTGGATGATGTTGCCGACGTCGAGGGGGCGGACGGTGACGATCTCCTCGGGCTGCTCGATCGGGCGGACGCCGAGGAGCCTCGAGACGAAGAACGCGTGCGGGCACACCGCGTACCCCTCGAGCATGGTCGGCGAGACGGCGCGGCCGGACGTCGTGTAGTCCGGCAGTCCGTCGACCCCGGTGAGGTCGCCGTCGAACCGGGTGAGCGCGGACGAGCGTCTCGCAGCCAGGAGGGTGTGAGCGGCGGTGACGACGACGTCGTCCAGGCTGCCGGTGAGGGCGGCCCGAATCCGCCACTCGGTCCCGGTCGCGGGGCGCGGGGTGCGGCGCAGCTCGCCCGCGAACGACGGCGCGGTCACCATCGCGTCGCCGAGGTCGGCGTCCTCCCAGGCGGTCGCCGACATGGTGGGGTCGGCGGCGAGCCCGCGCAGCGACGGCAGGAGCCAGCGGCTGGGCAGGCGCTGGCTGGACGAACGCAGATCGCCGCGCGGGAACGACGCAACGGCGTCAGGAGCGGCCGCGAACGCGGCGAGCAGGTGGCGGAACTGCGTGTTCAGGCGGTCGCGCGGGGAACGGAGCGGTGCGACAGCGGTGCGCACCGTCTCGGGGAGCAGCGCGTCGGTGCGGGGGCGGCCGGGGCACAGGTCCTCGCTGAGCCCGACCACGACGACGAGATCCAGGTCCAGCCCGACGGCGGACGACAGCGGCGCGACGAGCACGCCGTCGCCGGCCTTGCCGACGCGCGGGCGGGCGTTCTCGAGCTCGGCGCGCAGGACTTCGGCGAGCGCCTCGAGGGAGGCCGCGGCGCCGACGTCGTCGAGGACGGCGAGGCCGCGCAGCACGGTCGTGACGACCGCAGCGGCGTGCTGCTCCTCGGGCGGGAGCTTCCGGATGTCCTCGCCCTCACCGATGAGTGCGGCGACCAGGTCGAGCGCCCACACCGACAGCTCGCGCCAGGTTGCGAGGGCCGCGCCGGCCGCGAGCTCGTCCCGCAGGCGCGTCGCGAACGCCAGCAGCTCGGCGCTCGCCTCCGCGCGACTACGAGCAGCGCGGATCGCCCACGGGCGCTCGTCGTCCTCGTCCGCCGCGGCCACCCGCTCCGCGCTCGCCACGAAGTCAGCGAGCCGCCCGCCCCAGTCCGTCCCGCCGACGATCCCCGCCTCGCGCGAGATCCGCTCCCACCGCGAGACCGGGACCCGCCCGCCGGCGAAGTCGCGGACGGGCGCGCCGGCGAGAGCGCGGAAGAGGTCCGCGCGGGGCAGGTCCGCCGGGCCGAGGGCCAGCAGGTCCAGGACCGTCCGCGCGAGCGCGCGGTCGACGACGGGCCGCGAGCCGGGGCCGTTGACGCGAATGCCCGCCTGCGCCAGGTGCTCGTGCAGGAGCCGGGCGTAGGGGTCGCGGGCGGTGTAGAGGACGGCGATGCGGTCGGCCCTGGTGTTCTCGAGAGCCGCGACCACCTCGCGCACCGCCCCGCGGACCTCGTCGTCCGAGTCCGACGCGTTGGCGGCACGCGTGGCGGTAGGAACGGTGTCCCTGGCGGCGTCGACGCCGAGATCGGTCAGGTGCCTGTCTCCCCGCTCGGTACCCGTGACGCCCGCGACGACGACGACGTCAGTGGCACCTGCGAGCGCGTCGACGAACCGGTGCTCCGGGAACGTCAGGTCCTGCGGCAGGTAGAGGACGACCGGGTCGGGCTGCGTGGCGGCGGAGACGCGGGCGGCAGCCGCGTCCAGAAGGTCGCGGGCGTCGTACCAGTGCGGCGCGAGCGCGGCGCTGACGTCGCGGTGCAGCCGAACGAGGTCGCGCGTGGTGGCGGGACCCGCGGACGCGATCGCGTCCAGGTCGGCGGGGTCGACGTCGCGCAGCTCCCGGTGGGCGGCGGTGAGCGCCTCCACCGTGGCCGTGTGCTCGGCGACCTCGACGAACAGCCCCGGGTCCCGTGCGAGCGCGACCCGCCACGCCGCTGCCACCACCGGTACCGTGGCCGGACGACGCGGCGCGAGCGACGACGCCGAGAGGCGCTCGGCGAGGCGCGCGAGCGTGGTGATCTCCAGGCCGGCGACGCCTGGGCCTGTCGTGCGAGGGCGGTCGATGCCGTGGCGTGCGAGGTGGCGGCGCGCGACCGTACCCGCCAGCTGCGTCGGTGCCACCACCACGACCTGCCTCATCGGGTCGTGCTGCTTGAGCTCCGACACCACCGACCGCAGGCGGTCCAGAGCCGGCGCACCGTACGGCGTGTGGACTGTGTGGAGCACGGCGACCTCCTTCGCGTCGACCTCCAGGTCATGGAAGCACGCCAAGCCACCGAGCGCTCGGACGAGCACATGCCGAAGCCATCTCTGCCCGACCCCGGCCGTCCACCCTGACCGCGGCACAGCAAGAGGCCTTGACCCGCGGCGACACCGCAGGTCAAGGCCTCTCACCAGGACCGACGAACCTGCCCGTTCCGTCCCCGGCGGTCAGAGGTTGATCATGTGCCCCGTCAGCCCGTGGAACCCCTCCTGCAGCGCCTCGCTGAGCGTCGGGTGCGTGTGCACGTTGCGCGCGAGCTCGGTGGCCGTGAGGTCCCACTTCTGGGCGAGCGTGAGCTCGGGCAGCAGCTCGGAGACGTCGGGGCCGATCATGTGCGCCCCGAGCAGCTCGCCGTACTGGGCGTCGGCGATCATCTTGACGAACCCGGTGGGCTCGCCGAGGCCGTGCGCCTTGCCGTTGGCGGTGAACGGGAACGTGACGACCTTGACGTCGTGCCCTTCGGCCTCGGCCTGGGCCTGCGTGAGCCCGAAGCTCGCGACCTGCGGCTGGCAGAACGTCGCGCGCGGCATCATCCGGTAGTCGCCGAGCTCCTGAGTCTCGGCGCCGCCGATGGTCTCGGCGGCGACCACGCCCTGGGCCTCGGCGACGTGCGCGAGCATGAGCTTGGCGGTGACGTCGCCGATCGCGTACACGTGCTCGACGGTGGTGCGCATGCGCTCGTCGATCGCGATCGCGCCGCGCTCGGTGAGCTCGACGCCCGTGTTCTCGAGCCCGAAGCCCTGCACGTTCGGTGCGAAGCCGACCGACATGAGCACCCGGTCGACCTCGAGGACGCCGGCTGCGCCGTCCGACCCCGTGTAGGTGACGGTCACGGACGTGCCGTGGTCGACGACGGTCTCGACCTTGGTCGAGGTGAGGATCGGCACGCCGATCTTCTTGTACTGCTTGGTGATCTCCTTCGACACGTCCGGGTCCTCGTTGGGCAGCGCCCGGTCGAGGAACTCGATGATCGTGACGTCGACGCCGTAGTTGCGCAGCACGTACGCGAACTCCATGCCGATCGCGCCCGCGCCGACGATCGCCATGCGCTTGGGGAGGTCGGCGGTGAGGATCTGCTTCTCGTACGTCACGACGTTGTCGGACAGCTCGACCCCGGGCAGCAGGCGGACCTTCGAGCCGGTCGCGATGATCACGTCGCCGAACGTGACGGTCTGCACGCCGTCCGCGGTCGCGACCTCGATGGTGCGCGCGTCGCGGAACGTGCCGCGCCCGTCGATCTCGGTGATGCCGTTCTTCTTCATGAGGTAGTGCACGCCCTTGACGCGCCCGTCGGCGACCTTGCGCGAGCGGTCGAACGCCGCCCCGAAGTCGAACTCGGCGGTGCCGGAGATCCCGAAGGTCTTCGCCTGGTGCGTGAAGATGTGCGCGAGCTCGGCGTTGCGCAGCAGCGCCTTCGACGGGATGCACCCGACGTTGAGGCACACCCCGCCCCAGTACTTCTCCTCGATCACGGCGACCGAGAGACCGAGCTGCGCTGCGCGGATGGCGGCCACGTACCCACCGGGGCCCGCACCGAGGACGACGACGTCGAAGTGTGAGGTCATGCCTGCGAGCCTAGGGCGCCCGGCGGGCCGGTGCCCGGCAACGTGAGCGACGCGACATACTGGCCTCGTGGCCACCGCCGACCTCCCCGACCTGCTGATCGTGCCCGACGTCGCCGCGTGGCGGGCCTGGCTCGACGAGCACGAGGAGACGTCAGACGGCGTGTGGCTCGTCCTGGCGAAGAAGGGCACGACCTCCCCCACGTCGTTGTCGTACGCGCAGGCGCTCGACGAGGCCCTGTGCAGCGGGTGGATAGACGGACAGAAGCGCAGTCGTGACGCGGCGACGTTCCTGCAGCGGTTCACGCCGCGCCGCCGGGCGAGCATGTGGTCGGCGCGCAACGTCGAGCACGTCGCGCGGCTCGAGGAGGCCGGGCGCATGCGGGCGCGCGGGCGTGCGGAGGTCGAGCGCGCGCAGGCCGACGGACGGTGGGACCGCGCGTACGCCGGGTCGGCGACGATCCAGGTGCCGCCCGCCCTCGCCGCGGCGCTCGAGGCGTCGCCCGAGGCCGCCGCGACGTTCGCCCGGCTCGACGCGGCCAACCGCTACGGCGTCCTGCACCCCGTGGTCACGGCGGCGAACCCGGCGACGCAGGCGCGGCGGATCGAGCGTGTCGTGGCGCAGCTCGCCACGGGCCGCGGCCCGCACGAGCGGTGAGCGTCGCACCCCGGTCGTAGTCTCGGTCGCATGAGCACCCGCGACGTCCGCTGGCTCCTGGACACCGACCCGGCGCTGCGCTGGCAGGTCGAGCGCGACGTCGTGCACGCGCCGCCCGAGGTGTGGCGCGCGACGCGGGCGCGCGTCGCCACGGAGGGGTTCGGCGCCCGGATGCTCGCGCACCAGGACGACGACGGCCGGTGGGCCGGCGGCGCGTTCTTCCCCGCGGACTTCGGGCCCGAGAGCCCCGAGGCCCAGTCCGGCGCCTGGCAGCCGTTCACCGCGACGACGTGGTCGCTCAACGCGCTGCGCGAGTGGGGCGTGGACGCCGAGGTGCTGCGCGCGCGCCGTACGGCCGAGAAGCTCGACGCGACCTGCCGCTGGGAGTACGACGACCTGCCGTACTGGGGCGGCGAGGTCGACTGCTGCATCAACGCGTGGACCCTCGCCAACGGCGTGTGGCTCGGTGCGAACGTGAGCGCGCTGCGCGCCGAGATGCTGCGCCGACGCCTGCCCGACGGCGGCTGGAACTGCGAGTGGGTCGAGGGCTCGGTGCGTTCGTCGTTCCACTCGACGCTCAACACGCTCAAGGGGCTGCTCTGGTACGAGCGCGCGGTCGGCGGCGACGACGAGGTGCGCGCGGCCCGGCGCTCGGGCGAGGAGTACCTGCTCGAGCGCGGCCTGTTCCGCCGGCTGTCGACGGGCGAGCCCGTCGCCGGGTGGACCACGCGGTTCACCTACCCGTTCCGGGCGTACTACAGCGTGCTCAACGCGGCCGTGCACCTGCGCGAGGCGTCCCTGCACGACGGCACGCCGCCCGACCCGCGCGCCGCCGACGCGATCGAGATGATCCGCGCCGCGCGCACGCCCGAGGGCACGTGGCTGCAGGGACGCCCCTGGGCGGGGCGCGTCTGGTTCCCCGTCGACGTCCCCGAGGGCGAGCCCTCCCCCTGGCTGACGTACTACGGCACGGTCGTCCTCGACTGGTGGGACGGAGAGGCCTCGTGACCGAGCCGTTCCCGCCCGAGGAGTTCCCGCCCGTGACCCTCCCACCCGTGACCGAGGTCGCGGACGGCGTGTGGTGCGTCCCCGTGCCCATGCCCGGCGCTCCCCTGCCCTGGTCCCTGGCCTACCTCGTGTCGGACGACGCGGACGGCGTCCACGTCGTCGACCCCGGCCAGGACTCGGGGCCGGGCTGGGACGCCCTCGTCGCGGGACTGCGCACGGCGGGCGCGCGCGTCGAGGACGTGGTCTCGGTCGTCGTCACGCACCTGCACCCCGACCACCTCGGGCTCGTCGACCGCCTCCGGGCCGCGTCGGGGGCGAGCGTCGCGATGCACGAGGCCGAAGTTGCGGGTATGGCGGCCCTCGCGACCGGGCGTGGGACGCTCGGCGGGGACGCCGCCGCGTGGGGCGTGCCCGTCGCGCTGCGTGCCGAGGTCGACGCCGTGCGGCAGGTCTCCGGCCCTGCGCCACGGGTCGACGTCGACGTGCCGCTGCGCGACGGCGACCGGCTCGCGATCCCCGGGCGCGACGTGCGGGTGCTCTGGACCCCCGGGCACACGGGCGGGCACCTGTGCCTGCGCTCGGCCGCCGACCGGCTGCTGTGGACCGGCGACCACGTGCTGGCCGAGGTGAACCCCGGCCTCGGGCTCGGCGGACCGACCGCGACCAACCCGCTCGGCGACTACCTCGCCTCGCTCGCCGCGGTCGCGCAGCACGACGACCACCTCGTGCTCCCCGGCCACGGCGCGCCGTTCCGCGGGCTCGCCGCCCGCTGTGCCGAGCTCGCCGCGCACCAGACCCGCCGGCTCGACGAGGTGCGCGCGGTGCTCGCCGCCGCGGACGCACCGCCGAGCGTCTGGGACGTCGCGTCCCGGCTCACGTGGACCGCGGGCTGGGACGGGCTCGTCGGCTTCCACCGGGCGGCGGCGCTCGCGCAGACGGCGATGCTGGTCGACCTCGTGCGCGCGGGCGAGGTCACCAAGCGCGGCGCCTGACCGGCACGATCGCCCGCGCGGTGCCGGGGTCAGTCGCCTGACCCCGGCACCCGGCACGGTCAGCCGACGTGCACGACCCGCGCGGCGTCGTCGTCGCCCTGCGGCAGCAGGTCGGACTTCGTGCCGCGGATCATGAGCGCCGCCACGAGCGCGGCGACGACCATCGCGATCCCGGCGGCGACGAACGTCGCCGAGTAACCGTCGGTCAGTGCGGCGGCGGGGGCGGCGCCGTCCGCGAACGCGGCGTCGGACGCACGCGTGTAGACGACCGTGAAGACGGCGACACCGATCGACCCGCCGATCTGCAGTGCGGCGTTGACCGTCGCGGCGGCGGCGCCCGCGTCGTGCGGCGCGACGCCGGTCAGCGCGAGGTTCTGCAGGGGCACGAGCACGAACGACAGGCCGAGGCCGAGCACGAGCAGCGCGGGCAGCACCTCGACGGCGTAGCTGCCCTCCGGGCTGATGCCGCTCAGGTAGAACAGGCCGACGGCGGCGATCAGCGGGCCGGCGATCATCAGCGGTCGCGGCCCGATCTTCGGCAGCAGGTTCGTGACCGCGGGCACCGCGAGGATGATGACGACGGTCATCGCGACGTTCGCGAGGCCCGACGCGAGCGGCGACATGCCCATGACGATCTGCAGGTGGAACGTGAGGTAGAGGGTTGCGCCGATGAGCACGCTGCCGATCAGAGCCTGCACGACGAACGCCCCGGCACGCACCCGGTGCGCGACGACGCGCAGCGGCAGCAGCGGCTGGTCGACCCGCGACTCGACGAGCACGAACAGCGCGAGCAGCACCACCCCGAGGGCGAGGAACCCGATCGTGCCGGGCTCCGCCCACCCGTCCTCCGCGAGCGTGAACCCGTACACGAGCGAGCCGAGCCCGCCGATCGCGGCGACGGCGCCCCACAGGTCGTAACGGTTGTCGCCCTCGGCCTTGCTCTCGGTCAGCAGCACGAGCCCGCCGACGAGCCCCACGATCGCGAAGACGATGTTGACGAGGAGACACCAGCGCCAGTCCGCGTACTGGGTGAGCACGCCGCCGAGCAGCAGGCCGACGGCCGCTCCCCCGCCGCCGATCGCCCCGTAGACCGCGAACGCGACGTTGCGGTCGCGCCCCGAGGCGAACGTGACGGTGAGCAGCCCCAGCGCGGCGGGCGCGAGCAACGCCGCGAACAGCCCCTGCAGGCCGCGCGCGGCGACGAGCTCGCCACCCGACTGTGCGAGGCCGCCCCACGCCGAGGCGAGGCCGAACCCGACGAGCCCCACGAGGAAGGCCCGGCGCCGGCCCCAGTAGTCGGCGACGCGCCCGCCGAGCAGCAGGAGCGCGCCGAACACGAGCGCGTACGCGGTCACGACCCACTGGCGCTGGGCGTCGGACATCCCGAGCTCGGCCTGCGCCTGCGGCAGCGCGATGTTGACGATCGTGCCGTCGAGCACCACGACGAGCTGGGTCAGGGACAGGACCGCGAGGATCCACCATCGTCGGCGGATGTGCTCGGTGCTCGCCTGCGGCGAGAGGGACGGAGTTCCGGGCGTGGACATGAAGAAACCTCCAGGGCTTCAGACGTGCGAAGTCGCTGGAGGTTTCAAGCCTCGGACCGGCGCGCGTTGTGGCGCCGACCTCCTCGTGCCATGGGGGCTGAGCAGGTGACCCAGGCTAGCAGCGGCTCCGCCCTTGCGGTGCGGTCAGGGGCTGTCACGCGCGTCACCCCGCAGCGCCGTCACCCGCAGCGTCGTCACGCCGCGAGCGCCACCGCGGCCCCGAGGACCGCGAGCGCCTCGACGCGCCCGCGCGCGCACCAGACGACCCATCCCCACGGCAGCCCGCCCGCAGGGGTCGCGAGCAGCGGCGCGGACCAGTCGGGCTCGCCCCGGGTGGCACCGCGCACGGCGGCGACGGAGAGTCCGGCGGCGAGCGGCACGAGCGCGGCCGGACCGGGCACGGGGAGCCCGACGAGGGTGAGCAGTCCGGTGGTCACGACCGTCCACGCGAGCAGGACGACGCCCGGGACCACCGCCGCGAGCCCGGCGGCCGCGCGGGGGCGCAGCGGGACGTGCGCCGCGAACGCCGGTGACTCGGCGATCGTCCGGGCGCCGACGCCCGCGAGCGTGACGGCGCGGAGCGTCGCGGCGGCGACGGCGAACACGAAGAGAGGAGTCGACCCCTGCGTCACGCCGGACCCCGCCACGACGGCGGGGACCAAGGCCGCCGTGAGCAACGAGGGCACCACCCGACGTCGGGCCCACGCGAGCCGGTGCGCGCGCAGGAGCGCCCACGCGGGGCCTCGCCGCCACGGCCGGGCCGTCGTGCGACCGAGAGCGCCGGCCCGGGGTCGCGCGGGCGGACGGCGGACGGCGGACGCCCGCATCGACATCAGGTCGGTGTGGTGACGCTCGCGCGCTCCGGCCGCTGCGGCGAGCGCTGCCACGGAGGCGCGGTCGAGGCGTGCGAGGGCGACCGCCTCGGTCACGAGGGCGAGAACGACCACTGCGAGGCCCGCGAGGGCGATGCAACCCACGACGGCAGCACTCCCCCCACCACCAGGGACCGCACCGAGCACGGCGGGCACAGGCGTTCCCGCGAGCCCCGCTCCCAGGCCGGCCAGCACGAGCACCGCGAGCGCCACCGGCGGGCCGAGCTCGACCACGGCGTCGAGCGCGCCTCGCGCCCGGCCCGGGCCGATCTGGGCGAGCGTCGCGACCGCGTGCAGGAGCACGACGACTCCCCCGGTCACGACGCTGCCGCCGACGACGACGGGCGCGGGCGCTCCGGCGGCGACCAGCACGGTCGCCGCGAGCACCACGGCGGCGAGCACGACGAGGCCGAGCCGCGCGAGGACGGACGGCAGCAGGAGCGCACGGCGCGGGACGGGCAGCGGGAGCCACCACACGACCTGCGCCCGGGAGAGCCCCACGGGCCCGGCCGCGCGGAACGCACCGAGCGCGACGCACGCGAGCGCCACGCCCACGAGCACGGCGCCCGCGAGCACGGTGCCCGCAGGCACCTCACCCGCAGGCACTGCTCCCGACGACCAGGCGCGCGCGCCCGCCACCTGCCGCGCGCCGGCGACGACGACGCTCCCCGCGGTCCCGAGCAGGAGCGCGCCGGTCACGACCACCGCGAGCAGATCGGTTCCCCCGGGCCGCGGACGACGCAGGGTGCCCGCCCGTCGGACGGCGCGCGCCGCCCCCGGGTCGCTCACCACGAGCGCATCCGCTCGATCGCGTCGGACGCCGGGAGCGGGGTCGCAGCGTCGGCGATCACGAGCGTGGTGGTGGCGTCGGCGACGAGCCGCGAGTCGTGCGTCGCGAGGAGGACCGCTGCCCCGGCGCGCGCGCGTGCCCGGATCTCGCGCCGCACGAGATCGCGCCCTGCGGCGTCGAGCCGCTGCTCGGGCTCGTCGAGCACGAGCACCCGGCTGGGGCGCACGAACGCGGCGGCGAGCAGGAGCCGTCGACGCTGTCCCGAGGACAGCACGTCCGGGTGCTCGTGCGCCACGGGCGCGAGGCCGAGCCGTTCGAGCCAGCCGGCGCTCTCGGCGTCGCACCCGTGCGCGCTCGCGACGAGCCCGACGTGCTCGGCGACCGTGAGCTCGGTCAGGTACGCGTCGTCGTCGAGGACGCCGGCGACGGCCCGCCGGAACCTCGGATCAGTCTCGTCGACGGCGTGACCGTCGAGGAGCGCAGCACCCGCGACGGGTGGCAGATGCCCGAGCACGGTCCGCAGCAGCGTCGACTTGCCGGTGCCGTTCGCGCCGACGACGGCGCAGACCTCACCGGGATGCAGATCGAGGCTCACCGCCGGGCAGTGCGCGACGCCGTCGTGACCGGCAAGGAGCCCGTCGAGTCGCAGCACGGGGCCCGTGCCGACGTCGGGGTCGGCGCCAGGTCGCTCTCGCCGTGGCTCAGGGCGAGAGCGGAGGCCGATCAGGGAACGATGGGGGTGCAGGGAACGCGGGAGGTGCCGGGGCATGTCGGGTCCTGGGGTCGCACGGTCGGGGCGCTGTCACGACCCCGGCGGCCCCGGTCAGGGCGTGCGGGGTCGGCGGACCGACCGCCCGGGTGCCCGGGCGCGCACCGTGCCCGGCAGGAGCGGTGCTGCGGGCGCCGGGTGGTCACCTGCGGGGAGGTGCCCGGGGCCGCCGTCCGACACCGGAGCGACGGCGCGGACGGCGCGGGCCCACGAGGCCGTGCGGGCTGTAAGCCCGAGCACGGCGAGCCCGACGACGAGCACGGCCGCGCCGACGAGGAGCACCACGAGGTCCTGGGTGGTCGGCCCGCCGACGGTCCAGGCCACGACGACCCACACCGACGCCGCGAGCGCGAGCAGGCCGACGCGATGCCGCAGCGCGGCGTGCGCGTGGACCTCAGTCATGGCGTCTCCTCGGGTTCGCTCACCAGACTATCGGGTGGCTTTGGCCCGGCTTGTCCTAGGGTGGTCGGGGCCGCACCGCCGCGGCCCCCGGACGAGGAGACGACGATGACCGACCCCGCCCCCGCCTTCGTGGTGACCGAGGAGCAGTTCGAGGCACTGTTCCCCGAGCGGAACCCCTTCTACACGTACGCCGGGCTGGTCGCGGCGACGTCCGCGTACCCGGAGTTCGCGACGACGGGCGGCGACGAGATCGCGCGGCGCGAGGCGGCGGCGTTCCTCGCGAACGTGAGCCACGAGACGCACGGCCTGATCCACGTGACCGAGGTCAACACCGCGCTCTACTCGCACTACTGCGACCCGTCGCAGCCGTACGGCTGCCCGGCCGGGCAGGACGCCTACTACGGCCGCGGGCCCGTGCAGCTGAGCTGGAACTTCAACTACAAGGCTGCCGGTGAGGCGCTCGGCGTCGACCTCCTGAACGACCCGTGGCTCGTCGAGAACGACGCCACGATCGCCTGGCAGACCGCCCTCTGGTACTGGAACACGCAGCCCGGCACGGCGACCATGACGTGCCACGAGGCGATGGTCGGCGAGCACGGGTTCGCCGAGACGATCCGCTCGATCAACGGGCCGCTCGAGTGCGAGGGCGGCAACCCGCGCCAGATGAACAACCGCGTGCGGCTGTTCCGCGAGTGCGTCGAGGTGATCGGCACGACGACGGGCGACAACCTGACCTGCTGACGACGGGCGCGGTCGGGAGACCGACCGCGCCCGCCGTCCGTCGTCAGGGCGTTGCGACCGTCGGTCCGTAGACGGTGACCTGCACGTTCCCGCCGGTGGACGCGTCCACGCGCGCGCAGGACGCCGACTCGTCGACGACCGACGTGGTCGGCCACGTGTCGTCGTAGTACGTCGCGATCGCTGCGTCGGCCACGGCCCGCGCCTCCTCAAGCGAGAGGCACGCCCCGGTGATCTGCTCCCGGAGGTCGGCGGCGAGGCGCCAGTGTCCGCCGATGAAGATCGACTCCGGGTCGTCCGCCGGGCGGACCGTGTACGTCTCGCTCACCTCGGCGCTCGGCCCGAGGCCGTCGACCCGCGCGCACGGCTCCGCCGCGGAGTTCTCCCCCGTCACCTCGACCGTGGTGCGGTCGGCCAGGCCGAGACGTTCGAGCTCGCTCCTGAACCATGCCGCCTCGTCCTCGACCGAGCGGCAGACATTGGCACCGTCGACGAAGTCGTAGATCGAGGCATGGAGCTCGAGCTCCTCAGCCGAGAGCACGACGGGAGCGTCGAGGATCGTGGCGCCCTCCGGCACCTGGTCGGCCGGGGCGACGTACGTGTCGCCCATCGAGAACGCCACCGGGTCGTCGATCGGCGCCAGCCCTGCCCGCGCGAAGAGCACCTCGCAGTCCTCCACGACGTCCCCTGTCAGAAGGGGTCCCACCGCGACCTCGTCCGCACCGTCCGCACCCCAGCGGCTGGTGCAGACGACGGAGTCCGGGTACGACGCGAAGAGGTCGTTGACGACCGCGAACGCCGTCCCGGCGCCGACGAGCACGAACGCAGACACCGCGATGATCCCCGTCCTTCGTCCCGGACGACGTCGACGCAGCACCGCCCTCGGCCGGGCCTCGCGGGCCTCGCCGGTCGCGGTCAGGAGCTCGTCCCGCACGTGTCCCCACGCCTCGCCGTCCGTCGCCGGCGCCAGGCGCCGCGCCGGGTCCTGCTCGCTGAGCCGTGCCATCAGGTCGTTCATCGCCCCTCCTCGATTACCGGTCGTGCCACGACGAGGCGTGCGTCCGCGCCGCTCGCGCGTGCTGCCGTCCACGGCAGGGCGTCGTCAGAACGCTCGATCCCGCGCAGCGTCTCCGCGAGGCGTCGTCGGGCCCGGTGCAGCCGCACTCGGACGGCACCGCGCGAGAGCCCCAGTGCCACGGCGATCTCGTCGTGCTCGAGCTGCTCCCACGCGCTCAGGCGCAGGATCTCCTGGTCGGCGTCCCGCAAGCGCCCGAGGGCCTGCTCGACCGCCGAGCCACCGAGCTCCGCCGGGCCCACGACCTCGACGACGTGGGCCCGCAGGCGGTCGGCGAGCGCCGACCGCCGGTGGTCGGTCCTCCGCACGTTCGCGAGCACCTTGCGTGCCACCCCGAACAGCCAGGGCCGCGCATCCGGACCGGCGGGCACCTCGGCGATGCGCCGCCAGGCGACCAGGAAGGTCTCGGCGACGACGTCGGCCGCGTCCGCCGGGACGGTGACCCTGCGCACCGCGTAGGCGAGCAGGGCCATGTGCGTCGACTCGACGAGCGCGGCGAACCGCTCCTCGTCGGTGCGGCCGCTCCGATGTGCGGACTGTGACGCTGCTGCGGCCGGTGGCGCGGCGGCCGGAGGCGCTGCGGCGGTCGGTTCTGGTGGTGAGTGGTCGGGCATCGCTGCTCCCCTGGTCGGTGACCCTGTCGAGGAGCACGTGTCCGGGACGCGCCCGAACGTTACAGCCACGGGGGTAGACCTGGTCGAGGCGATCAGCGATCACAGAGCTGCGCGACGAAGGACCCACCAACAGACGAAGGACCCGGCCACCGGCCGGGTCCTTCGTCTGTTCGGTGGAGCTGAGGGGACTCGAACCCCTGACCCCCTGCATGCCATGCAGGTGCGCTACCAGCTGCGCCACAGCCCCGAACTCTTTGCAGAGTGCTCACCGGGGGTTTCCCCTCGGGAGCATCGCTAGTCTACGCAGATTCGTCGCCCGGTTCCAAATTCCAGTCCGGGCCCGCGTTCCACTGGTCGATCGGGAAGTCGGCGCCCACGTTGTGCGCCACGAGCCGCCAGTCGGGCGTCGCCCCGGGGCCCGAGCGGTGCAGGTGCGACCAGTGCACGTTGTGCAGGCCCGCGACGCCTCGCCAGGTGCCTGCGTCGAGGCCGAGCAGGCCGGTCACGGCGAGCGTGATCGCGGCGCCGTGCGAGACGACCACGAGGGTCTCGTCGTCGGCCAGGTCGGCGGCGTGCTCGGTGATCGCGGCGACCATGCGTGCGGCGACGTCGATCTTGAGCTCGGCCCCGGTCGAGGTGGGCTCTCCCCCGGCGCGCCAGGCGGCGTGCTCGTCGGGCCAGCCGGCCTTGATCTCGGGGCCGGTGAGGCCCTCCCACTCGCCGAACGAGCGTTCGCGCACGCGTGCGTCGAGGATCACCTCACGCCCGCCGAGCGCCGCCGCGTAGGCCTCGGCGGTCGCGGCGGCGCGCGAGAGGTCGGACGCGACGACCCGCGTGGCGCGGTGCGCCGAGGCGAGCGCACGACCGCCCTGCTCCGCCTGCCACTGCCCGACGTCGTCGAGCGCGATGTCGACCTGCCCCTGGAGGCGCATCGCGGCGTTGTAGGCGGTGCGGCCGTGCCGCAGCAGGACGATCGTGCCGGCGCTCATGCGCGCGGGTCCTCCTCCGAGAGGAAGATCGCGCCGTCGCCCGGCTCGGGCGTGGTGCCGTCGCCGCCGCGGGCGTCCTCGGGCAGGTCGATGCTCGGGCAGTCCTTCCAGAGCCGCTCGAGCGCGTAGAAGCGGCGGTCCTCGGCGTGCTGGACGTGCACGACGACGTCGCCGAAGTCGATCAGCACCCACCGGGCCTCGCTCTTGCCCTCGCGGCGCAGCGGCTTGACGCCCTCCTTGTGGAGCGCCTCCTCCACGGCGTCGACGATCGACGAGACCTGACGCTCGTTGGTGCCGGACGCGATGAGGAACACGTCGGTCAGCACGAGCTGCTCGCTCACGTCGAGCGCGATGATCTCCTCGGCCTTGAGGCCCGAGGCAGCACGCGCTGCGGTCACGGCGAGCTCGACGGCACGCTCGGTTGCGGTCACGGTGGGTCCGATCTGTGGTGGCCCGGCCGGGGTGCGGCGGGCAGTGGTCTGAAGGGCGACGGTCTGAAGGGCGACGGTCTGACGGGAGTGGGGTGGGGTGGTGCCGGTCAGGACGAGGGTGGGGCGCTGTGCTCGAGGACGACGGCGGGGGCCGCCGAGTCGTCGAACGAGCCCTGGTCCTCGCTGAAGCCGAGCTCCCAGATGAGCAGGCCGAGCACGAACGCGAC
This sequence comes from Sediminihabitans luteus, assembly GCF_002797595.1. Taxonomy (GTDB): domain Bacteria; phylum Actinomycetota; class Actinomycetes; order Actinomycetales; family Cellulomonadaceae; genus Paraoerskovia; species Paraoerskovia lutea. The sequence goes on along the minus strand of NZ_PGFE01000002.1, from coordinate 102,742 downwards.
GGCCACGAGGATCAGGTAGTGCAGCCACGTGTACGCGTGCGGGTTGTCGTCCTCGTCGTCCCAGTCCTCGTCGTCGTGCTCGTCGTCCGCGGCCGAGCGGCCGGCGGGCCCCTCCTCGGTGGCGGACGACGCACGGCGCGACGCGGGGAACGACGCGGGCTTCTCGGTGGGTGCGATCGAGCCCCAGGGGAGCTCGGGCGCGGCCTCGGCCTCGTCGACCTCCGGGGCGCCGCCCCGCGGCTCGGCCACGGTGGGCGCGGACGACATCGACGCGGACGTCGCGGCGGAGGCTGCGGGCGCCGACGACGCGGGGGTGCCCCACGGCAGCGGCGACGCGGGGGCCGCCGCGGGCTCGGCGGGCGTGCCGAACGGCGTGCGCTCGGGGGCCGACGCGCCGCGGGAGAGCACGGACGTGCGCGGCGGGGTCGTGCGCGAGGAGTCGCCCTGCTGGGCCTCGGGCGCACCGAACGCGGAGCGCGTCGCGGACGACGACCCGAAGACCGAGGTCGTGTCGGGCTGCTGGGCCGGGGGCGGCGTCGGGCGGGAGTCCCCGCCCTGGTAGCCCTGGGGTGCGGAGGTCGGGCGCGAGCCCGGGTGCTGGGTCGGGCGCGAGGGCGAGACCCACTGGGCGTCGTCGCGCCCGGGGGCACGACCGAAGACCGAGGTCGTCGCGGGCCGCGGCGCGTCGGGGGACGCGCCCGGGTGCCGGGTCGCGGACGACGGCCGGACCGCGTACCCGCCCGTGTCCTGCACAGGGCTCAGGCGGCCCGTCTCGTCGAGGCCGCGCGAGGCGACGCTCGACGACGGGGGACGCACCGACGGGGCCGGGCGCGGCGGCGGGGTGGCTGCCGACGCGCGTCCCACCTCGGCGTCGCGCAGCGTGCGCCGCGACGGCGGGTTCTCGGCGCGCGGGTGCTCGGTGGGGCGCGACGCCCCGCCGTACGACGCGCGCGGCGGGGTCGCGGCGGGCGGTCCGCCCGCACGGTCGTACCCGGCCGACGGCGGGCGCTGCCCGTAGCCGGACGACGCGGGCGGCGTCGGCGCGGACCGCGCGGCACGCTCGGCCGCGGCGGCCTCCGCCGCGGCCTGCTCGCGCTCACGGATCTCGCGCCGCGTCAGCGGCCGGACCGGCTCTCCCGGATTACTCATCTGCAAGACCTCGATACAAGCGATACTTCTCGATGTACTGGACGACCCCGTCGGGCACGAGGTACCAGACGGGCTTCCCCTCGCGGGCGCGCTCCCTGCAGTCGGTCGACGAGATCGACAGCGCCGGCACCTCGAGCGTCGAGACGACGCCGGTCGGCAGGCGTCCCACGTCGAGCGCGTGGCCCGGTCGGGTCACAGCGACGAAGTGTGCCATGTCCCAGAGCTCGTCGGCGTCCTTCCACCGCAGGATCTGCTCGATCGCGTCGGCGCCCGAGATGAAGTACAGGTCGGCCTCGGGGCGCTGCGCGTGCAGGTCCCGCAGGGTGTCGACCGTGTACGTCAGGCCCGGCCGGTCGACGTCCACCCGGCTCACCGTGAACCGCGGGTTGGACGCCGTCGCGATGACGGTCATCAGGTAGCGGTGCTCGGCGTCGCTGACCTTCTGGTCCTGCTTGAAGGTCGGCTGCCCCGTCGGGACGAACACGACCTCGTCGAGCTCGAACCGGGCCGCGGCCTCGCTCGCCGCGACGAGGTGGCCGTGGTGGACGGGGTCGAACGTGCCGCCCATCACGCCCACACGGGGGCGCCGGGTCATCGGGCCTGCGTCATCGTGCCGGGTCCGCCGCTCGCGGTCAGTGCCGCGTGCCGACGCTGCGGAACGCGTACGTCACGAGCAGGAGCGCGACGAGACCGCCGAAGGCGAGGAGCCCGTAGGCGATGGGCGGGATCGGCAGGTGGTTGACGATCCCCTCGGTCTCCTGAGCAGCGGCCAGTGCAGCAGCAACCACGGTGTCCTCCATGCGTTGTCGTCCGTCGTTCGGCGTCGTCTCGACGACCGAGATGTTTCGTTCCCGGGCGACCGGCGCCCGGAGGATGGTTCAGTCTCTCACGAGGCTACGGGCGCACGTGGCCGTCCCCCGTGACGATCCACTTGGTCGTCGTGAGCTCGCCGAGGCCCATCGGGCCGCGCGCGTGCAGCTTCTGCGTCGAGATCCCGATCTCGGCGCCGAGCCCGAACTGCTGCCCGTCGGTGAACCGGGTGCTCGCGTTGACCATGATCGCGGCCGTGTCGATCTCGGCGACGAACCGCTCGCTGCTCGTCAGGTCGCGCGTGACGATCGCCTCGGTGTGCCCCGACGACCAGGTGCGGATGTGGTCGATCGCACCGTCGAGGTCGTCGACGACGCGCACCGCGATCTCGAGGGCGAGATACTCGGTACCCCAGTCCTCGTCCGTGGCGGGGATCACCTCGACGCCCTCGGGCGCGTAGCCCTGGGTCGCGGTGTCACCGTGCAGGACGACGCCCGCGGCGTCGAGCGCGTCGAGCGCGGCCGGCAGGAAGTCGGGTGCGGCGCCCGCGTGCACGAGCAGGTTCTCGGCGGCGTTGCACACCCCGACGCGGTGCGTCTTGGAGTTCATGACGATGTTCAGGGCCGTCTCGACGTCGGCCGACTCGTCGACGTACACGTGGCAGTTGCCCACGCCCGTCTCGATGACCGGCACGGTCGACTCCTGCACGACGGTCTGGATGAGGCTCGCGCCGCCGCGCGGCACGAGCACGTCGACGAGGCCGCGCGCGTGCATGAGCGCCACCCCGCCCGGGCGCCCGTACGCGTCGATCGACTGCACGAGGTCGCGCGGCAGGCCCTGCGCCTCGAGCGCACGACCGAGCACCTCGACGATGACCTCGTTGGACGACGCGGCCGCCGAGCCGCCGCGCAGGATCACCGCGTTGCCGGACTTGAGCGCGAGCCCCGCGGCGTCGACCGTCACGTTGGGCCGGGCCTCGTAGATCATGCCGACCACGCCCATGGGCACGCGCACCTGGCGCAGACGCAGGCCGTTGGGCAGCGTCGAGCCGCGCACGACCTCGCCGACCGGGTCGGGCAGCGCCGCGAGCTCGCGCAGCGCGTCGGCGATCGCGCCGATCCGCTCGGGCGTGAGCGCGAGCCGGTCGAGCAGGCCCTCGCTCGTGCCGTTCGCGCGGCCGCGCTCGAGGTCCTTCGCGTTCGCCGCGACGATCTCGTCGGACGCCGCGACGAGCGCGTCCGCGAGCGCCTGCAGCGCGGCGTCCTTGGTCGCGCGGGTCGCGGTCGCGAGCGAGCGCGCGGCGACCTTGGAGCGGCGGGCGACGTCGAGGACGGCGTCGCGGACGTCGTCCGTGAGGTCGGCGGTGCGGGTGGTCGAGTCCAGCGAAGTCATGCCCTCGACACTACGTGCCGCACCGTGCGCGCGTCATCACGGTCTGCGATGCGGGCGTCCGCCCAGCGCTGAACCGGGCCGCCTACTTGAGGCCGACGCGGCGCATGACGCCGAGCGCGCGGGTCAGGACCTTGGCGTAGGTCTCGTGCGTCATGCCCCCGAAGGGCGCGAGCCCGGGGCCATGCTGCACGGCGACGGTCTGCGCCTCGGTGTACTTGAGCAGCCCCTCGGCGCCGTGGCGGCGGCCGAGGCCGGAGTCGCCCATGCCGCCCATGGGCGCGTCCATCGACCCCCAGGCCGCGGCGAACGCGTCGTTGACGTTGGCGGTGCCGGTGCGCAGGCGAGCGGCGAGCGCGGCGCCGCGACGGGTGTCGCGCGTCCACACCGAGCTGTTGAGGCCGTAGGGCGTCGCGTTGACGCGCGCGACGGCGTCGTCGTCGTCCTCGACGCGGTAGATGCTCACGACCGGGCCGAAGGTCTCGGAGGCGTAGAGGGTCATCGACTCGTCGGTGTCGGTCAGGACGGTCGGCTCGTAGAACAGCGGGCCGAGGTCGGGGCGTGCGCGCCCGCCCGCGAGCACGGTCGCGCCCTTGGCGCGTGCGTCCTCGACGTGCTCAGCGACGGTGTCGAGCACGCGCTGCGAGGTGAGCGAGCCCATCTGGGTGGCGTACCCGAAGTCGGGGCCGAGGGTCATGGCGCGCACGCGCGCGAGGAACGCCTCGACGAACGCGTCGTGCACCGCGGCGTGGACGTACAGGCGCTCCATCGAGATGCAGAGCTGGCCGGTCGAGCTGAAGCAGGCGCGCACCGCACCTTCGGCGGCCGCGTCGAGGTCGGCGTCGTCGAGCACGACCATCGCGTTCTTGCCCCCGAGCTCGAGCGAGCAGCCGATGAGCCGCTCCCCCGCGGCGGCGGCGATCCGGCGTCCGGTCGCGGTCGAGCCCGTGAACATCATGTAGTCGGCACCCGCGAGCAGCGCGTCGCCGACCTGCTCGGGCGGCCCGACGACGACCTGCCACAGCCCGGCCGGCAGGCCGGCCTCGTCCATGAGCGTCGCGGCCCACAGCGCGGTCAGCGCGGTCTGCGTGTCGGCCTTCTGGACCACGGCGTTGCCGGCGAGCAGCGCCGGGAGGGTGTCGCCGACCGCGAGCGAGAGCGGGTAGTTCCACGGCGAGACGATGCCGACGACGCCCTTGGGGTGGTGCAGCTCGGTCGTCGCGGTGAGCACGGGCAGCGCTCCGCGGCGGCGGCGCGCGCGCAGCAGCCCGGGTGCGGTGCGCGCGTAGTAGCGCGACGTGTTGAGCACGTCGGCGACCTCGAGGAACGCGTCACGCCGCGCCTTGCCGTTCTCGAGCTGGACGAGGTCGAGCACCTCGTGCTGGCGCGCCGCGACGAGGTCGTGGAACCGCAGCACGATGCGTGCGCGCTCGGCCGGGGAGGACGCCGCCCAGCCGGCCTGGGCGGTGCGCGCGGCGGCGTAGGCCGCGGTGACGTCGTCCGCGGTCGACACGGGCAGGTCGGCGACCTGCTCGCCCGTGTACGGGGCGAACGTCCGCACCCGCTCGGCGTCGGGGGCCGCGCTGACGCGGAGCGCGAGCCGCGCGGCCACCTCCGGGCCGAACGAGGCCGGGACGGGGTGACGGACCTCGGTGGGAGCCGGGGTCCCGGCCTGCGCGACGGTGCTCGACATGCGTGCTCCTGTGATCGACGGTGACAGCGCGCTCATCATCGTCCGCTGTCACCGTCGGGCACAAGTGGCCGCTCAGGCGAGGCGGCGGCGGACCAGCACGAGGTCGTCGCGGTGCACGACCTCGCGGTCGTACCCCTCGCCGAGCTCGGCGCGCAGGTCGCGCGTGCTGCGACCGATGATCCCGGGCAGCTCGTCCGACTCGAACGCGACGAGCCCGCGCGCGACCACGTTCCCGGCCGCGTCGACGAGCTCGACCGGGTCGCCCGCGTCGAACGTGCCCGCGACGCCGGTGACGCCCGCGGGCAGCAGCGACGCGCGCCCGCCGAGCACCGCGGCGACCGCGCCGTCGTCGAGCGTGATCGTCCCGCGGGTGCGCGCCGCGTGCGCGAGCCACAGCCGGCGCCGCGACGTGCGCTTGCCCGTGACCGCGAACCAGGTGCCCACGGTCTCGCCCGCGAGCGCGCCCGCGACGTTGGCAGGGGTCGTGAGCACCACGGGGATGCCCGAGCTGGTCGCGATCGAGGCGGCGTCGAGCTTGGTGAGCATCCCGCCGGTGCCGACCGCGCTGCCGCGACCCGTGACCTCGATGCCCTCGAGGTCCTCGGGGCCGCTCACGCTGCTGATCGGGCGCGAGCCCTCGTGCGCGGGGTGCCCCGTGTACAGGCCGTTGACGTCGGTGAGCAGGATCAGCGCGTCCGCGCCGACGAGATGCGAGACGAGCGCCGCGAGACGGTCGTTGTCGCCGAACCGGATCTCGTTCGTCGCGACCACGTCGTTCTCGTTGACGATGGGCACCACGCCGAGCTCGAGCAGCCGCTCGAGCGTGCGCTGCGCGTTGCGGTAGTGACCGCGGCGGACCGTGTCCTCCGCGGTCAGCAGCACCTGGCCGACCTGTAGGCCGTGGCCCGCGAAGGCGCCCGAGTAGCGGGCGATGAGCAGGCCCTGACCGACCGACGCGGCGGCCTGCGCCTGCGCGAGGTCACGGGGGCGGCCCGGCAGGCCGAGGGGCTCGATCCCGGCGGCGACCGACCCGGACGTCACGAGGACGACCTCGTGACCCTGGCGGTGCCGCGCGGCGATCACGTCGGCGAGCGCGTGGATGGCGCGCACGTCGAGGCGGCCGTCCTCCCGGGTCAGGGACGACGAACCGATCTTGATGACGACTCGGTGGGCTTCGGACATCTGGGAGCGTTCTGCAACCGTCACCCGCCCATCATGGCGCGCACGGCCCGGCTCCCGCCGGAAATCTCGCGCAGTGACATTCGCGTGAGATGACTCACGACGTCTCGCGCGGGCGCCGGCCGGGCGTGCGCGGCCGGCGCCTCGCGGGTCAGTCGGACTCGGGGTCCGTCCAGGTGCCGGCCTCGCGCTCGGTCCACAGCTCGGCGCGCGCCTCGGCCTTGGCGTCCATGCGCTCGGTGTACTCGCGGCGCTTGTCCTTGCGCGTGGGACGGTTCGTCTCGTCGAGGCGCAGGTCGGTGCCGCGCGGGCCGGTGAGCAGCTCGGCGCCCGAGTGCAGCGTGGGCTCCCAGTCGAAGATGACCTGGTTCTTCTCGGGGCCGATCCGCACCTCGTCGCCCGAAACCGCACCGGCCTTGAACAGCCCGTCCTCGACGCCGGCGCGCGCGAGGCGGTCGGCGAGGTAGCCCACGGCCTCGTCGTTGGAGAAGTCGGTCTGGCGCACCCAGCGCTCGACCTTGGCACCGCGCACCCAGAAGTACGGCTCGCCGTTCTGCTCCATCCGCTTGACCGTGAACCCGGCGTCGTCGACCGCCTTGGGGCGCAGGACGACGCGGGTGGGCTCGGGCGCGGGCGCCTGGGCGCGCGCGTCGGCGACGATCTCGGCGAGCGCGAACGACAGCGCGCGCAGGCCCTCGTGGCTCGCGGTCGAGATCTCGAACACGCGCAGGCCGCGCGCCTCGAGGTCGGGGCGCACCAGCTCGGCGAGCTCGCGCGCCTCGGGCACGTCGATCTTGTTGAGGACCACGATGCGGGGGCGCTCGTTGATCGGCACGCGGCCGCCCTCGATGCTCAGGTCTCCCGCGTACGCCGCGAGCTCGTCCTCGAGCAGCGCGAGGTCGGTCAGCGGGTCGCGGCCCGGCTCGAGCGTCGCGCAGTCGAGCACGTGCACGATCACCGCGGTGCGCTCGATGTGGCGCAGGAACTCCAGCCCGAGCCCCTTGCCCTCGCTCGCGCCCGGGATGAGACCCGGGACGTCCGCGACGGTGAAGCGCGTGTCGCCCGCCTGGACCACGCCGAGGTTCGGCACGAGCGTCGTGAACGGGTAGTCGGCGATCTTCGGTCGGGCGGCGGAGATCGCGGCGACGAGCGAGGACTTGCCCGCGCTCGGGAAGCCCACGAGCGCGACGTCGGCGATCGACTTGAGCTCGAGGACGACGTCCGCCTCCTCACCCGGCTCGCCGAGCAGCGCGAACCCGGGGGCCTTGCGGCGCTGCGACGAGAGCGCCGCGTTGCCCAGCCCGCCGCGGCCGCCCGGCGCGATCACGTACTCCGCGCCGTCGCCCACGAGGTCGGCGAGGAGGTTGCCCTCGGTGTCCTTGACGACCGTGCCGTCGGGGACGCGCAGCACGAGGTCGCCGCCCGCGGCACCGTGCCGGTTGTCGCCCATGCCCTGCGTGCCGGACGCCGCGTGGCGGTGCGGCGAGTGGTGGTACTCGAGCAGCGTCGTGGTCTGCGGGTCGACCACGAGGCGCACCGTGCCGCCGTCGCCGCCGTTGCCGCCGTCAGGGCCGGCGAGCGGCTTGAACTTCTCGCGGCGGATCGACGCACAGCCGTTGCCGCCGTTCCCGCCGGAGGCGTGGAGCACGACACGATCGACGAAGGTGGCCATATGGCGATCCTCTCAGGACTGCTGCTGCCCCGCCGCGAGGCGGCGGGCACGGAAAAGACGGGAGGGGCGCACCGACGTCGGTGCGCCCCTCCCGGGAGATCGACCGGCGACCCCTCAGGGTCGCGGTTCAGGTGTGGCTCAGGCCTCGACGGCGACCACGTCGACGACCTTGCGGCCACGACGGGTACCGAACTGCACTGCGCCGTCCGCGAGGGCGAACAGGGTGTCGTCGCCACCGCGACCGACGTTGTTGCCCGGGTGGAAGTGCGTGCCGCGCTGGCGCACGATGATCTCGCCGGCGCCGACGACCTGGCCGCCGAAGCGCTTCACGCCGAGACGCTGAGCGTTGGAGTCACGACCGTTGCGCGAGGAGCTCGCGCCCTTCTTGTGTGCCATCTCAATCCTGCTTTCAGTACGAAGAGTGAAGAAGAACCCGGGGCGTCAGACGCCCGGCGGGGTCACTTGATGCCGGTGACCTTGAGGCGGGTCAGCTGCTGACGGTGACCCTGGCGACGGCGGTAGCCGGTCTTGTTCTTGTACCGGAGGATCGTGATCTTCGGGCCCTTCTCGTCCCGGACGACCTCAGCGGTGACCTTGACCTTCGCGAGCTTCTCGGCGTCGGTGGTCACCTTCTCCCCGTCGACGAGGAGGAGAGCAGTGAGCTCGACGGACTCGCCCTCGGTCACCTTGAGACGGTCCACGACGACGATGTCGCCGACGGACACCTTCTCCTGACGGCCACCGGCCTTGACGACTGCGTACACCACGTTGCTGCTCATCTCTGCTAGATCGCTGTGCGCTCAGCACGTCCGGCCGTCTTGGGTACTCGGCACGCCGCGGCGTGTGAGTGCGACCTGGTCCGTGGGCACACCTGAACGGCGCGCACGCAGCGCACCGACGTCCAATCCTACGGAAGCCCCACCCGCAGGTCAAACCTCGTCGGCTGTGATCCGGGCCTCGCCGCAGACGGCGGCCGCGGCGTCCGCGGACTCGACGCCCAGCCGGGAGCGGAGCCCCCGCACGAGCACGTCGACGCCGAACGCGAACTGCGCGTCAACCTCGGCCGCGCGCGACACGACGCCCTCCGCCTCGACCTCGGCCTCGACCGGCCCGGCACCGGCACCGGCACCGGCACCGGCACCGTGCGCAGCATCGTCGGACGCCGCAGGCGCAGCATCGTCGGACGCCGCGCGCTCCCCCGGCCGGCCCTGCTCCTGCACGACGAAACCCAGGACGAAGCCCAGGACCGTGCGCCAGGCCGCTGCGGCGTCGTCCGCGGCGAGGCCGGCGTCGGTCAGGATGCGCATCGGCCGGGCGATCGCGGCGCGACCGAGGGCAGGGTCCGCGAACGTGCGCGCGAAGAGGCGGGCACCGTCGCGGCGCCGGGTGATCTCGGAGCGCAGCACGTGCGCGGACTCGCGCACGCACTCGGCCCAGTCCGCCGAGGCGTCGTCCCAGACGTCGGCGTCCGCGAGGTCCGCGAGCATCGTCGCGGCCATCTCGTCGAGGAGGTCGTCCTTGCCGCGGAAGTGCCAGAAGAGTGCGGGCGCCTTGACGTCGAGCTCGGCGGCGAGGCGCCGGGTCGTCAGGCCGTCGAGCCCGACCTCGTCGAGCAGCACGAGCGCGCACCGCACGACCCGCGCACGGTCGAGCCGTTCGGCCATGCCAGCACCTCCACGTCTCGGCTCTGATGCGTTGACACCTTACCAAGGGTCAGGCACCCTTAACAGTGTTCAAGTCGAACACTGTTAAGGAGAATGACGTGCAGATCCTCGTGGTCATCGACCACCCCTACCCCGGGAGCCTCAGCCGCGCGCTGGCCACCGCCGTGACGCGGGGCGCGACCGCGGCCGGGCACACGGTCGACGTGCTCGACCTCGACGCCGACGACTTCGACCCCGTCATGCGCCAGGCCGACCTCGCGGCCTGGCGCGGGCGCAGCACCACCGACCCGCAGGTGGTCGACTACCAGCGCCGGATCGCCGACGCGGACCACCTCGTGATCGTGACCCCCGTGTGGTGGACCTCCCTGCCGGCCCGGACCAAGGGGTTCGTCGACAAGGTCCTCGTGCCCGGCTTCGCGTACGACGAGACCCGGCTCGGCACGCTCGACGGCCACCTCGGGCACCTCGGGGTCACCGTCCTGAGCGTCATGACCACGCCGGGCCCGCTGTTCCACCTCTGGTTCGGCGACCCCCTCGGGCGCATGCTCGGACGCGGCACGTTCCGCCAGCTCGGCGTGCGCCGGGTACGGCACCTGCGGCACCCGCGGCCGGCCGCCGTGAGCCCTGCGCGGCGCGAGGCGTGGCTCGCACGCGCCGAGGGGCTGTTCCCCGCGGCCCGCCGCGGCGGCGCGGACGCCGCGGCCACGAGCCGGCCGCGCACCCGCCGCTCGGCACCCAGCCCGCTCGTCGTGCCCGCCGCGGGCACCCGCTGACCCCGCGGTCCGGGCACACGCGGCCCGGGCGCAGCCGTCCGGACGCACACGCTCCGGACGCACGAAACGCCGCGACCCCGGGACGTGGTCCCGGGGTCGCGGCGTTCGTGGCGTCAGTCGCCCGACGTGTCAGCCGACCGACGCGTCAGCCGTCGGTGCGGTCGCCGTTCACCGGCGCCGCCTCGTCAGACGCTGCAGCAGGCTCCGGGGCCTCGTCGGCCCCTGCTCCTTTGGGCTGCTCCGAACCGGCGGCCGGACGCTCGGGCAGCACGATCCCGAGGTCGCCGAGCGGGTCGACCGCGGTGGGCGACGTCGTGCCGCCGGCCTCGAGGACCGCGGGAGGCAGGATCGGCTCAGGCGCGGCGTCCTCCCACGCGGCGTCCTGCGACGCAGCAGGCTCCGACGCGGCGCTGTCAGGAACCTCGGCGGCGGAGACGTCGGCGGCAGAAACCTCGGCCGCGGCGTCAGCCGGGGCCTCGTCGGTCGACGCGTCGACGACGGGTCCGCCGTCGGCGGCACCCTCGTCGGTCGACGCCACGGCGGCCACGTCGGCGGAACCCTCGTCGGCGCTGTGCTCGTGCGCGTGCGCCGCCGCGGCGGCGATCGTCGCGAGCGTGGCCTTGACCGCCTCGCGCGCCTCGTCGGAGGGCTCGGGCGTCGCCGGCGCGGCGGGCGCCGCGTCCTTGCCCGCCCCGCCGCGACGACGGCGCGAGCGCGACGGACGCGACTCCTCGCCGTCCGCGGCGTGGTCGTCGCCCCCGCGACCGTGGTCGTGGTTCGACCGCTCGATCGGGTCGGTGTGCACGATGAACCCGCGCCCGTGGCAGTGCTCGCACGTCTCGCTGAACGCCTCGACCAGACCCTGGCCGACGCGCTTGCGCGTCATCTGCACGAGGCCGAGCGAGGTGACCTCGGCGACCTGGTGCTTGGTGCGGTCACGGCCCAGGCACTCGACCAGGCGACGCAGCACGAGGTCGCGGTTCGACTCGAGCACCATGTCGATGAAGTCGATCACGATGATCCCGCCGATGTCGCGCAGCCGGAGCTGGCGCACGATCTCCTCGGCGGCCTCGATGTTGTTGCGCGTGACCGTCTCCTCGAGCGTGCCGCCCGAGCCGGTGAACTTGCCCGTGTTGACGTCCACGACCGTCATGGCCTCGGTGCGGTCGATCACGAGCGAGCCGCCCGAGGGCAGCCAGACCTTGCGGTCGAGGCCCTTCGCGAGCTGCTCGTCGACGCGGTGCACCGAGAAGACGTCGGTCTCCGACGTCCACCGGGTCACGCGGTCCGCGAGGTCGGGAGCGAGGTCGCCCACGTACCCGGAGACCTCGTCCCAGGCCGAGCCGCCCTGGACCACGAGCGACGAGAAGTCGTCGTTGAAGATGTCGCGCACGACGCGGATCGCCATGTCGGGCTCGCCCTGCAGCAGCGCGGGCGCCGACGCGGACTTCGACTTCTTCTCGATCGCGGCCCACTGGTTCTGCAGGCGCTCGACGTCGGCACGCAGCTCGGCCTCGCTCGCGCCCTCGGCCGCGGTGCGGACGATCACGCCCGACCCCTCGGGCACGACCTCCTTGAGGATCTTCTTGAGCCGCGCGCGCTCGGTGTCGGGCAGCTTGCGCGAGATACCGGTCATGCCGCCGCCCGGGACGAACACGAGGTAGCGGCCCGCGAGCGTGACCTGCGACGTGAGGCGAGCACCCTTGTGCCCGATCGGGTCCTTGGTGACCTGCACGAGCACCGGGTCGCCCGACTTGAGCGCCTGCTCGATGCGGCGCGGCTGGCCGTCGAGGCCCGCCGCGCTCCAGTTGACCTCGCCCGCGTACAGCACGGCGTTGCGGCCCTTGCCGACGTCGACGAACGCGGCCTCCATCGACGGCAGCACGTTCTGCACGCGACCGAGGTAGACGTTGCCGACCATCGACGCCTGCGACTGCTGCGAGACGTAGTGCTCGACGAGGATCCCGTCCTCGAGCACCGCGATCTGCGTGCGACCGGCCTTCTCGCGCACGATCATCGACCGCTCGACGGCCTCGCGGCGCGCGAGGAACTCGGCCTCGGTGATGATCTGGCGACGACGGCCCGCGTCGCGGCCCTCACGGCGGCGCTGACGCTTGGCCTCGAGGCGCGTGGAGCCCTTGAGCGCCGTCACCTCGTCGCTCGCGGGGCGCGACCGCGGCGTGCGCGCCGGGGCCGAGCCGGACTCGCCGGCCTCCCCGCGGCCACCACGACGGCGGCGGCGACGGCGACGGCTCGAACCGCTGCCCTCGTCCTCGCCCGCGTCATCGTGCTCGTCGGACGACGCGTCGTCCGCCTCGTGCGCCGGCGCGGCCTGCTGGTCGGCGGCCTCGTCGTCCGCGCCCTGGTCCGCCGCGCGCGCGTCGGGCACGTCACCCTGCGCGTCGCCGGACGACGCGTCCTGGTCCGGGCCGGAACCCTGCGACTCGTCGGACTGGTCGGGGCCGCGGCGGCGGCCTCGGCCACCGCGACGACGACGACGACGCGGTGCGCCGTCCTCACGGTCGGCGCCCTCCCCCTCGTCGCCCTCGGACGACTCGTCCGCGTCGACGGGGTCGGGCTCGATCGCGCCCTCCGGGATCTCGACGCCCTCGGCCACGAGCTCGGCCTCGATCGCGCCGACCTCCTCGGCGGCGGCGAGCTCGGCGTCGGTCAGCGGCGCCTCGACGGCCTCCGCCTCGACGTTCGCCTCGTCCGCGGTCGACTCGACGGCGTTCGAGCCACGAGCGTTCGAGCCAGGAGCGTTCGAGCCACGAGCGTTCGAGCCAGCGGTGTTCGTCTCGGACGCGTCGGACCCAGCGCGCTCGGTCGACGCGTCCGCGCCGTCCTGGCGCGAGCGCCCGCCCGAGCGGCGTCCGCCACGACGGCGCGACGAGCGCGACCCCTGGCCCGCCGGGGTGGTCTCGTCCGTGCCCGGCGTGCTCGTGCTGCTCACGGCACCCGTGCCGACCGCGTCGACGGCCGCCACGTCAGCGGCCTCCACGTCCGAGGCCACGGCGGCCGCGGGCGCGTCGTCGGCGGGAGCGGCGTCGGCGGGAGCGGCGAACGACGGCATCGCGACGCGCGGCGGCCCGGCAGGGGCCTCGGCACGACGCGGACGACGCGTGGTCGGCTCGGCCGCCTGGAACAGCAGCGCGGTGGTCGCGAGTCGCGGCGAACCCGTGCGGGGGGCCTCGTCGGCACCCGTGGCCGCGCCGCGGCCCGAGCGCGCACCGCCGCGGGCGGACGCCCGCTGCCCGGTCGAAGCTTGCCCGGTCGAGCCCTGCCCGGCCGACCCCTGCGTCGCGGCGCGTCGCGTGTCCGTGGCCGGCTCGGCAGCAGGCGCGGCGACGGGCGCCGCAGAATCCGTCGCGGCAGCAGCGGTCGCGCGCGTGGCGCGCCGGGGCGCACGCTTCGAGGTCGAGGTCGAGGTCGGCTGTGCCGCACCAGCCTCAGCGGTGTCGACGGCAGGATCCTCGTCCACAGCGGTCTCAACCACAGCGGTCTCAACCACATCGGTCTCAACCGCAGCGGTCTCTGCCACGGCGGCCTCTGCGACAGCGGTCTGGTCCACGGCAGACTCGTCCGCGGTCGCCGCAGCGGCCTTCGCCTTCGGGGCGCGCGTGCGGGTGGTCTTCCTCGGAGCCTTCGTCTCGGCTGCGACCTTCTCAGCGTCGGTGGTGTCGGTGGTGTCGGTGGCAGCGGCGTCGGACGCCAGGGTTCCCGAGACCGCGTCGCCGGCGTCCTCGGTCGCCGGCTTCTTCTTGGCGCGCGACTTCGCGGGGGCCTTCTTCGCCGGAGCCTTCGCACCCGACTTCTCGGTGCCGGCCTTCTCGGTGTCAGCCTCCTCCGAGTCGACGGCCGCGGCGGCATCGCTCGAGGGCGCAGCGGCCGTGCGCGACGCGCGGCGGCGCACGGGCTTCTCGGCGCCGGCGGGCTTCTCGGTGCCGGCCGTCTTCTCCGCGGGAGCGGTCTTCTCGGCGGCGGGCGCCTTCGCGGGAGCGCCCGCGCCCAGCTCGGCAAGCACGTCGACGGCCTGGTCCTCGGTGCGCGCGGGCACGGTCCCGGCGGCAGTCGCGGCGGCGGAGGTCGTGCCGCTCACGTCGCGCACCACGCGGCGCGAGCGTCGGGGCGCGGCCGTGCTCGGTGCCGGCTCGTGCGCGACCTGCGCCGACCCGGTGCGGGTCACGGGCGCCGTGGCGGGGGCCGACGTCGCGGGCAGGACGATCGGCGCGGCGGCCGTCGCGGGGGCTGCGGTCTCGCGCGTGACCCGACGGCGGGTGCGCGGTGCGGCAGCGGGCTTCTCGGCGGAGTTCTCGCCGGTGTTCTCGAGCGTCACGCGGGTGCTCCTGTACACCCCGGGAGACCGCCCCACATCCAGCGGCCCCGAGGGCAGTCGGTCGTCGCCCGGTGCCGGCGCCGTCGAGGCGCCGCTCCCGGTGACGGAAGTCGTCGTGGACGGCTCGTCGCACCGCGGTCGGCGGGGCGCATCGCGGACGGGCCATTCATCCCGTCCAGCGGCGCTTCCACGCGGATCGCGGGTGCTGCGAGCACGTGCTGCGAGGGAGATGTGGAGTCCCCTCGATCCCTAGAAGTATCGCACAAGGGGTCCCACGGGCCCGACCGACACGCATCCACACCACCCCGCCCTCCGGCGTCCGACACCGACGGCGAACGCTTGTGAACATGTTCACAATACATCCACGGATGCCGTTTTCCGCCCGGTACGCGGTGGCCGACCAGGCAGAGTGGCCCTAGGTTCAGAACCAGGCACGCGCCTCGACCCAGGGAGCAACCGTGGACGCACTCGACCTCGCGAGATGGCAGTTCGGGATCACCACCGTCTACCACTTCATCTTCGTGCCGCTCACGATCGGGCTCGCCCCGCTCGTGGCGATCATGCAGACGGCGTGGGTACGAACGGGGAACGAACGGTGGCTGCGGCTGACCAAGTTCTTCGGCAAGCTGCTGCTCATCAACTTCGCCATCGGCGTCGCCACGGGCATCGTGCAGGAGTTCCAGTTCGGGATGAACTGGTCCGAGTACTCGCGCTTCGTCGGCGACGTGTTCGGCGCCCCGCTCGCGATGGAGGCGCTCGCCGCGTTCTTCGTCGAGTCCACGTTCCTGGGCCTGTGGATCTTCGGCTGGGACAAGCTGAGCAAGAAGGTGCACCTCGCGTGCATTTGGGCGGTGGCCGTCTCGGTCAACCTGTCGGCGTTCTTCATCCTCGCCGCGAACTCCTGGATGCAGCACCCCGTCGGCACCGAGTACAACGCCGAGAAGGGCCGCGCCGAGCTCGTCGACATCTGGGCCGTGCTGACCAACAACACGTTGCTCGCCGCGTTCCCCCACACCGTGACCGCGGCCTACCTGACTGCCGGGACGTTCGTGACCGCGATCTGCGCGTGGTGGATGGTGCGCCTGGTGCGCACCCGCCGCCCCGAGAACGTCGAGCTCGCCCGCGACGTCTACCGCCCGGGCCTCGTGCTCGGCGTGATCGCGATGCTCGTCGCCGGGATCGGCGTCGGCATCTCGGGCGACGTCCAGGGCAAGATCATGTACCAGCAGCAGCCGGGCAAGATGTCGTCCGCCGAGTCGCTGTGCGAGGGCGAGGAGGGCGCCGGCTTCTCTCTCCTGACGATCGGCGACCTGACCAACTCGTGCGAGGGCGTGAGCCACGAGCTCAAGATCCCCTACCTCGCGAGCTACCTCGGCACCGGGCACTTCACGGGCCCCGAGAGCTACCTGCCGGGCGTCAACGACGTCCAGGAGGACTTCACCGAGCGGTACGGCGACGTCGACGCCAACGGCGACCCCGTCGAGTACACGCCCAACCTCTTCGTCGCGTACTGGAGCTTCCGGCTCATGATCGGCCTCGCGGTGTTCTCCGCGGCGCTCGCCCTCACGGCCCTGTGGGTCACGCGCAAGGGCCGGGTGACCGACGCGCGCTGGTTCTCGCGCCTGGCCCTGGTCGCGATCCCCATGCCGTTCCTCGCCGCCTCCTTCGGCTGGATCTTCACCGAGATGGGCCGCCAGCCGTGGGTCGTCGCGCCCAACCCGACGGGCATCGACGAGATCCGGCTGCTCACCGAGCGGGGCGTGTCGACCGCCGTGAGTCCCGGCATGGTGCTCGCCTCGATGATCCTGTTCACGCTGCTGTACGCGGTGCTCGCGGTGATCTGGTTCCGCCTCATGCACCGCTACGCGGTCGAGGGTGTGCCCGCCGTCGTGCACGACGAGTCGCCCGAGGCGCGCGACGACGACGACGCCGACCGACCCCTGTCCTTCGCGTACTGACGCGGGCTGAGGAGACATCATCATGGATCTCGCGATTCTCTGGTTCGTGCTCATCGCCGTCCTGTGGACGGGCTACCTCGTGCTCGAGGGCTTCGACTTCGGCGTCGGCATGCTGCTGCCCGTGCTCGGTCGCAAGGACAAGGAACGCCGCGTCCTGATCAACACGATCGGCCCGGTCTGGGACGGCAACGAGGTCTGGCTGCTGACCGCCGGCGGCGCGACCTTCGCCGCGTTCCCCGAGTGGTACGCGACCCTCTTCTCCGGCTTCTACATCCCGCTGCTGCTGATCCTGCTCGCGCTGATCGTGCGCGTCGTCGCGTTCGAGTGGCGCGGCAAGATCGCCGACCCGGCCTGGGCGCGTCGCGCCGACCTCGCGATCATCGTCGGGTCCTGGATCCCGTCGGTGCTGTGGGGCGTCGCGTTCGCCAACCTCGTGCGCGGCGTCGAGCTCGACGCCGACCACCAGTTCACGGGCGGGTTCTTCTCTCTCCTGAGCCCGTTCGCCCTGCTCGGCGGCCTCGTGACCCTGAGCCTGTTCCTGCTGCACGGCGCGGTGTTCCTCGCGCTCAAGACCGACGGCCCGATCCGCGCCGAAGCCCGCCGCCTCGCCGGCTACTTCTCGGTCGCGGCGATCGTGCTCGCGGGCGGCTGGGCCGTGTGGGCGCAGATCGCCTACTCGGTCGGCTGGACCTGGATCGCCGTCGTGGTCGCGGCGGTGTGCCTCGTCGGTGTGCTCGCGGCCAACGCGCGCGGCGCCGAGGGCTGGGCGTTCGGCCTGTCGGCCGGTGCGATCGTGGCGGCCGTCGTGCTGATCTTCGGCTCGATGTACCCCGACGTGATGCCCGCGACCGACCCGGCGAACTCCCTCACGATCGAGGGGGCCTCGTCGAGCGACTACACGCTCACGGTCATGACCTGGGTCGCGCTGATCCTCGTGCCCGTCGTGCTCCTGTACCAGGGCTGGACCTACTGGGTGTTCCGCCGCCGCATCTCGACCGAGCACATCCCCGAGCCCATCGGCCTGTCCTGGGAGAAGGTCCGCTCGGCCGCGTTCGGCAGCGGTTCGCGCGGTGCCGCCGCGCACCTCGACCTCACGGTGGCGGACGACGACACCGCGGCCGCGTCGTCCGGCCGCGGGGGCGGGGCCGAGCGGGAGTGAGACCGCTCGACCCGAGACTCCTGCGGCACGCCCGCGCCGCCCGCGGGTACGTCGTCCTCACGGCGGTGCTCGGCCTGCTCGTCGCCTGCCTCGTGATCGCCCAGGCCCTGCTGATCGCCCGGGTGCTCGCGCCCGCGATCGACGGCTCCCTGACCGACTGGCGCTCGGGCGCGGCGGGCACGCTCGCGCTGCTGTGCGGCGTCGTCGCCCTGCGCGCGCTAGCCGCGTGGGCGCAGGAACGCTTCGCGGTGCGTGCGGCCGCCCGGACGGTCGCCGAGCTGCGCGAGGGCGTCGTCGCGCACGCGACCGCGCTCGGTCCGCGCTGGCTCGCGGGCGGCCGCGGACCCGAGGTCACGACGCTCGCCACGCGCGGGCTCGACGCCCTCGAGCCGTACCTCGTGCGCTACCTGCCCCAGCTCCTGCTCGCCGCGACCGTCACGCCGCTGACGCTGCTCGTGGTGCTCGACCTCGACTGGGTCTCGGCGCTCGTGATCGTCTGCACGATCCCCCTGGTCCCGCTGTTCATGGTGCTCGTGGGTCAGCTCACCGCGGGGACCGCCGAGAGGCGCCTCGCGGTCGTGCAACGGCTCGGGTCCCAGGTGCTCGACCTGCTCGTCGGGCTGCCGACGCTCCGGGCGTTCGGTCGCGAGCACGGCCCGCAGCAGCGCGTGCGCGCACTCGGCGACGCGAGCCGCCGCGCGACCATGGGCACCCTGCGCGTCGCGTTCCTCTCGGGCATGGTGCTCGAGCTGCTCACGACGCTCTCGGTCGCGATCGTCGCCGTCGGGGTCGGTCTGCGGCTCGTGCGCGGCGAGGGCATCGACCTCGAGTCCGCGCTCGTGGTGCTGATCCTCGCGCCCGAGGTCTACCTGCCCCTGCGTCAGGTCGGGATGCACTTCCACGCCTCGACCGACGGCCTCGCCGCCGCGCAGCAGGCGTTCGAGATCCTCGAGACGCCGCTGCCCGCGCGCGGGACCCGCCGCTCCCCCGGGCTGCGCGGCGCGACCGTGACGTTCGACGACGTGAGCGTGCGGGCCGGCGACCGCGACCTCGACGCGCCGTCCGGGCTCGGGCTCACGGTCCGGGTCGGCACAGGGGTGCCCGGGACAGGGAGCGTCGTCGTGCTGACGGGCCCCTCGGGCGCGGGCAAGACGACCGCGTCGCTCGTGCTGCTCGGCCTGCTATGCCCCGACGCGGGGCGCGTGCTCGTGCGCCCCGCCGAGGACCTGCCCGCAGAAGATCTGCCCGCCGACGGGCAGGATCCCGCGGCCCCGCCGAGCGACGGCACGCAGATCGACCTCGCGGAGATCGACCTCGCGGAGATCGACCCGGACACGTGGTGGCCCCAGGTCACATGGGTCTCCCAGCGACCGACCCTCGCCCCCGGCACGCTGCGCGACGCCGTCACGGACGGACGCGACGTCGACGCCGCCCTGCTCGACGCCGCGGCCCGCGCGACCGGGCTCGACGAGGTCGTCGATCGGCTCACGGCCGGATGGTCGACCCCCGTGGGTCGCAACGGCGTGGGTCTGAGCGTGGGGCAGCGCCAGCGCGCCGCGCTCGCCGCCGCACTCCTGGACGACCCGGCGCGGGTGCCGCTCGTCGTGCTCGACGAGCCGACCGCGCACCTCGACGCCCGTGGCGAGCAGGCCGTGCTCGACACGGTGCGCGCGATGCGGGACCAGGGCCGCACCGTCGTCGTCGTCGCGCACCGGGCGTCGCTCGTCGCGCTCGCCGACGAGGTCGTCACCGTGCGTTCCGCACCCGTGGCGTCGCCCGGCCGTGCGCCTGATCCTGCGGAGGTGAGCGCGTGAGCGCGACCACCACGCCCACGTCCCGGGCCGCGGCCCCGGCCCGCCCCGAAGCCCCTCTGCGGCAGGCCGTGCGCATGCTCGAGGTGCGCCCCGGCCGCGTCGTGGTCGCGGTGCTGTGGGGGACGCTCGCGCTCGGCTGCGCGGTCGGGCTCGCGGCCGTCGCCGCGTGGCTCATCGCGCGCGCCTCCCAGATGCCGCCCGTGCTCACGCTCTCCGTCGCGGTCGTCTCGGTGCGCGCGTTCGGCATCGGGCGCGGCGTCGCCCGGTACGTCGAGCGCCTCGCGTCGCACGACGTGGCCCTGCGCGGCATGACGGCGCTGCGCACCAACCTGTACACCCGGCTCGCCGACGGCACGGGCGAGGCCCTCGCCCGGGTGCGGCGCGGCGACCTGCTGGCCCGCGTGGGCGCGGACGTCGACGCCGTGGGCGACGTCGTCGTGCGCGCGATCATCCCCGCCGGCGTCGCGGCCTGCGTGTCGCTGCTCGCGGTCGGGATCGTCGGCGCGCTGCTGCCGGCGGCCGGCGTCGCGCTCGCCGTGTGCCTCGTCCTCGCCGGGGTGCTCGCCCCGTGGCTCTCGGCCCGCGCGTCCCGTACGACCGAGGCCGACACGGCCCACGCCCGTGCCGAGATGGCGTCGCGCACGCTCGAGGCGGTCGAGGGTGCGGGAGCGCTGCAGGTCTCCGGCGCGCTCCCGGCCCGGCTCGAGGCCCTGCGCGCGACCGACCGCGACCTCGCGGCCGCGACCGACGCCGGGGCGCGCACGTCGGCCCTGGCGGCCGCGATCCAGGCGGGGGCCGTCGGGCTCGCGGTCGTCGCCTCGCTGCTGCTCGGCGTCCCCGCGGTCGCGGCCGGGACCCTCTCGGCGACCGCGCTGGCCGTCGTCGTCCTGACGCCGCTCGCGGCGTTCGAGGGCGTCGCGGCCCTGCCCGCCGCGGCCGTCCAGATGGAACGATCACGCCGCGCCGCCGCGCGGATCGTCGCGCTGCTCGACCCGCGGGCCGATCACGAGACGGCCGACGGCGCGACGCCCGCGCCGACGCACGAGCTCCGTGCCTCCCGCCTCACCGTGGGCTGGGACGTCGCGTGCCTGCGGGACGTCGACCTCGTCGTCCGCCCCGGACGCGCGCTCGCGCTCGTCGGCCCCTCGGGCGTCGGCAAGACGACGCTGCTCCTGTCCCTCGCGGGGCTCGTCCCCCCGCTCGCCGGCGAGGTGGACGACGTGGCCGGCGACGTCGTCCTCGTCGCGGAGGACGGGCACGTGTTCGAGACGACCGTGCTCGAGAACCTCCGGGTCGCCCGGGGCGACGTGACCGCGGACGACGCGACCGCCGTCCTCGCCCAGGTCGGGCTGGGCGGGTGGCTGGCCGGGCTCCCGGACGGGGTCGAGACCATGCTCGGCCCGGACGCGGCCACCGTCTCGGGCGGTGAGCGCCGGCGCCTGCTCGTCGCGCGGGCGCTGCTGTCGAGAGCGACGTACCTGCTGGTCGACGAGCCGGCCGAGCACCTCGACGCCGGGACCGCCGATGACCTGGTGCGCACGCTGCTCGCGGCGGCGCACGAGCACGACCGCGGGGTCGTCGTCGCGACGCACCGGCTCGCGGCGCTCGGGGACGCCGACGAGGTCGTCGTGCTCGGCCCCGGGCCCGGGCCCGCCGCGGTCGTGACCGCCCGCGGACGACACGACGAGCTGCTGACCGACGCGACGTACGCGTGGGCGGCCGCCCAGGAGGAGCACCGATGAAGATCCTCGTCCCCGCGACCCTCGCGCCCGACCTGCAGGCCCGGCCCGACGACGTCGTCGTCCCGTACGACGGTGACGCGCCGATCGCGGACGAGCACACCGACGCCGACGTGCTCGTGGTGTGGGCCGCTCCCCCGCCGTTCCTCCAGGACGCGGCGCAGCGGCTCGGGGCGCTGCGCCTCGTGCAGACGCTCGCGGCCGGTCCGGACGCCGTGCTCGCGGCCGGGTTCGCGCCGTCCGTGACCGTCGCGAACGGCCGCGGGCTGCACGACGGGCCGGTCGCGGAGCACACGCTCGCCCTGCTGCTGGCCGCCGTGCGCCGCCTCGACCGGCTCGGTGCGGCGCAGCGCGAGCACCGCTGGGACTCGGCGCTCGGGCACGAGCAGGCCGGCCCCGACGCGCCGCACTACACGCTCGACGGTGCCCGCGTGACGGTGTGGGGCTTCGGGTCGATCGCGGCGCGGCTCGCGCCCGTGCTCGCGCTCCTGGGCGCCGAGGTCACGGGCGTCGCGCGCAGCGCAGGCGCGCGGGACGGGGTCCGTGTGGTCACCGAGACCGACCTCCCGGCGCTGCTGCCCGCGACCGACGTGCTGATCTCGCTGCTGCCCGCGACGCCCCGGACCCGTCACGCGCTCGACGCCGCACGGCTCGCCCTGCTGCCCGCGCACGCGGTGCTCGTCAACGTGGGCCGCGGGTCGACCGTCGACGAGGCCGCGCTCGTGGACGCCCTGCGCGCGGGCCGGCTGGGCGCGGCCGCCCTCGACGTGACCGACACCGAGCCGCTGCGCGACGGGTCGCCACTGTGGGACGCCCCGCGCACGATCATCACCCCGCACGTCGCGGGCGGGCGGCCCCAGGGTGCGTCGGCTCTCGTCGAGGCGCAGGTCGAGGCGCTGCACGCCGGGACGCCGCTGCGGAACGTCGTCGAACGCTGAGCAGATCGACTACCAGCGCCCCGCGCGGGGCCGCGGCTGGCACACGGGGCACGTGAACGACGAGCGGTTCATGAACGCGTCGCGCCGCACGGGCGCACCGCAGCGCGGGCACGGCTCGCCCTCCTGCCCGTACACCGCGAGCGAGCGCGAGAAGTACCCCGAGCTGCCGTTGACGTTGACGTACAGCGCGTCGAAGCTCGTCCCGCCCTGCACGAGCGACTCGCGCACGACGTCCTCGGCGACGTCGAGCAAACGGACGGCCTCGGCCTGCCGCAGGCGGTCGGTCGCGCGCGCGAAGTGCAGACCCGCCCGCCACAGGGCCTCGTCGGCGTAGATGTTCCCCACGCCCGAGACGAGGGTCTGGTCGAGCAGCGCACGCTTGACGCCCGTGCGCCGCCGCCGCATCGCCCGCGCCACCTCGGTGCGATCGTGCGCGGGGTCGAGCAGGTCCCGCGCGATGTGCGCGACAGGCTCGGGCACCACGGCCCGGTGCGACCCGAGGCCGCCGGGCGCGCCGTCCGCGGCGGGCACGAGGTCCCGGACCGCGAGGTGCCCGAACGTGCGCTGGTCGACGAAGTCGAGCACCAGGCCGTCGAGGTGCATGCGCACGCGCAGGTGCGGGTGCGGCGTCTCCGGGCCCGAGCGCACGAGGAGCTGGCCCGACATGCCCAGGTGCGCGACGAGCGCGGCGGCGGGCTCGGACGAGCCGGCGTCGGGTTCGCCGAGCTCGAGCCAGAGGAACTTCCCTCGTCGGACGGCGGCGTCGAGGCGCCGTCCGACGAGCTGGGCCACGAGCCCCGCGGGACCGCCGTCCTGCCCGCGCACCGAGTAGTCGCGCAGCACCTCGACGTGCGTGACCGTGCGGCCGAGCACGTGCCGTGCGAGACCGTCGCGGACGGTCTCGACCTCGGGAAGCTCAGGCACCCCTCAGGCGCCCGAGGCGTCGGACGGCGCTGTGCCCGCCGTCCCGTCGTCCGCGGCCGACCCGTCGCTGGGTCGCACGGGCAACGGGCGCTTGGCGAGCACGGCGTAGGCCTGCGCGGCGGCGGCCTGCTCGGCGTGCTTCTTGGCCGTGCCCGTGCCGGTGCCGTAGACGGTGCCGTCGAGCAGGATGCGCGCCGTGAAGCGGCGCTGGTGGTCCGGGCCCTCGGCGTCGATCTCGTAGCTCGGGGCGCCGAGCCCGTGCGCCGACGACGCCTCCTGGAGCGACGTCTTCCAGTCGAGGCCTGCGCCGAGGTCGGCCGCGGTGTCGAGCGTCGAGGCGACCAGGCGCAGCACGAGCGCGCGCGCGACCTCGAGCCCGTGGCTCAGGTAGACCGCACCGAGCAGCGCCTCGACCGTGTCGGACAGGATCGAGTCCTTGTCATAGCCCGCGGTGCGCCGCTCGCCCTTGCCGAGCAGCACGAAGCTGCCCAGGTCGAGCTCGCGCGCGACCGCGGCGAGCGACCGCTGCGAGACGGTCGCCGAGCGCATGCGCGCGAGGTCGCCCTCGGAGTTGTCGGGGTGGCGGCGGTAGAGCTCCTCGGTCACGACGAGCCCGAGCACGGTGTCACCCAGGAACTCGAGCCGCTCGTTCGTGGGGATCCCGCCGGCCTCGTGCGCGAACGACCGGTGCGTGAGCGCGAGCACGAGAAGCTCGGGGTCCAGAGGGACCCCGAGCTTCTCGAGAAGACCGGTCGCAGCCGGCGTCACGGGACTCAGCCCGCGTGCTCGGCGCGCAGCGCCTCGGCGTACTGGCGACCCTTGTAGGTGCCGCACGTGGGGCACGCAGCGTGCGACAGCTTGTTGCCCTTGCACTGGGGGCACGTAGCGAGGGTCGCGGCGGACGTCTTCCACTGCGAACGACGCGCACGGGTGTTGCTGCGCGACATCTTGCGCTTCGGAACAGCCACGGCTAGCTCTCTTTCGTCTCGTCGGACACGTTCGACGGTTCGAACATGCTCTGAAGTGTCGACCACCGGGGGTCGACCAGGTCGTGCGAGTGCTCCGGGTCGTCCGCCAGCCGCGCTCCGCACTCGGAGCACAGACCGGGGCAGTCCGGCGTGCACAACGGTTGGAATGGTAGTCCACCGACCACGACATCCCGAAGCGCGGGCTCCAGGTCGGCGAGATCACCTTCCAGCTCGTAGAGGTCCTCGTCCTCGTCCCCCGACTCCTCGGCCGCGTTCGCCCGCTCGTCGTAGACGAACATCTCCTGGAGCTCGACCTCGAGGTCGACCTCCACGGCGTCCAGGCACCGCACGCACTCGCCCACGGCCTTCGCCGAGGCCGTCCCGGAGACCAGGACACCCTCCATGACGGCCTCGAGGCGCAGGTCCAGGTCGACGTCCGAGCCTTCGGGGATGCCGATGACGGCGGTCCCGAGGTCGGCCGGCGCCGCCACGGTGCGCTGGACAGCACGCATCGATCCCGGGCGTCGACCGAGCTCGTGCGTGTCCAGCACGAGTGGCGACCGGGGGTCGAGGGTCTGGTGGCGCTCCACGGCGAAAGTCCAAGCGTGAGAGGTGGGTTGGGAGTCCGACGCCGACGGCCCGGGCTCGCCCGGAGGGAGAGCACGGTGGACCGAGAGCAGGACCAACGGTCAATCCTACGCCATCGTGACGGCGCGGACGAACGAGAGAACGGTCACACGTGGCCGGACGTCCCGCCGGGCGAGCCGTCCCCGGACCGGTCGCCCGAACGCCCGGCGAGCCGGTCCGCGAGCTTGGCACGCCCTGCCTGGACCTGCACGAGCGCCTTGCCGAGGTCGACCTCGAGGTCGGCGAGCCGACCGTCGCAGTAGTCGTCCGCGTCGGCGCGCAGCGCGCCCGCGGTGCGCTCGGCCTGCGCGACGATCTCCCGCGCCCGGGCCTGCGCCTGCGCGACGACCTGCTCGGACTGCACGAGCTCGATCGCCCGGGCGCGGGCCGTCGTGAGGATCTCCTCGGCCGAGCGACGCGCGTCGGCGAGCACCGACTCGGCCTCGGCGAGCGCCTCGTCGGCCTGCGCGAGCTGCTCGGGCAGCGCGTCGCGCAGCTCGTCGAGCAGCGTCATCGCCTCGCCGCGGTGCACGAGCACCGACGCCGACATCGGCATCGTGCGCGCGGTCTCGACGAGGCGCACGAGGTCGTCGACCACGGCCTGGATCTGCGGGGCCACGTGCTCGCCTGCTGGCTGCTCGGTCATCGTGCGTCCTTCCCGTTCTCGTCCGCCGTCGGGGCGAGCGCGGCACGCACCGCGTCGCCGACCCCGGGCGGCACCATGTCGTCGATCGCTCCCCCGTACCGCGCGACGTCCTTGACGAGCGACGACGCGACGTGGCCGAGGGCCGGGTCCGCCGCGACGAAGACCGTCTCGACACCCCCGAGGTGGCGGTTCATGAGGGCCATCGGCAGCTCCGCGTCGAGGTCGCCGCCGCCCCGCAGCCCCTTGACCACGAGCGTCGCGCCGAGCTCGCGGCACAGGTCGACCAGGAGGCCGGGGAACGCGACCACGCGCACGTCCTCGAGCCCGGCGTCGTCGAGCGCGCCGCGCACGAGCGCGACCCGCTGCTCGGGCGTCAGCAGCGCGGACTTCCCGGCGTTCGTGCCTACCGCGACCACGACGTCGTCCGCGATCGCGCGGGCGCGGCGCACCACGTCGAGGTGGCCGAGCGTGAACGGGTCGAACGATCCGGGGCAGACTGCGGTGGTCACGCCGTCACGCTAGTACACCGGCGGCGTCCGACCCGTCGGCCTCGCCGTCGACGTCCGACCTCTCGTCGGACGACGCGGGGCCGGCGAACGCGTAGTGCACCGTGGTCTCGCCGTAGACCTTGGACGTGTCGGGCTCCCAGCCCTCGGGCCACGCGGGCGCAGGGCTGCGGCGCGCCCGCTCGACCACGACGAGCGTGTCCGAGGTCACGGCCCGCGTGCTCGCGAGCTGCCCCAGGAGCGCGTCGACGGTCGTGTCGCGCACGTCGTAGGGCGGGTCGAGGAACACCAGGCCCCACGGCTGCACCGGGGGCGAGGCGACGAACCGCTCGGCCTTGTCGTGCACCACCGCGACCCCGTGGGCGCCGAGCGACCGGGCGTTGCGGCGCCCCATCTCGACCGCCGAGCGCGCCGCGTCGACGAGCGTCGCGTGCGAGGCGCCGCGGCTCACGGCCTCGAGCCCCAGCGCGCCCGAGCCCGAGTAGAGGTCGAGCACGCGCGCGCCGCGCAGCACCCCGTGGTGCTCGAGGCGCGAGAAGACCGCCTCGCGCACCCGGTCGCTCGTCGGTCGTGTGCCGCGCGGCGGCACCTGGAGCGTGCGGCCGCCGAACTCCCCACCCACGATGCGCGTCATGGGACGAGCCTATCGAGCACGGCAGGGCGACCCGGACCGCCGACGCCTCACGTGCGGTCGAGGAACTCCTCGCGCTCGGGGTCCAGGCGCTCCGCGATCGCCGCGGCCAGCACGGGGCTGCCCCGCAGGTCCGGGTCCGCCGCGACGACCGGGGCCGCGGCCTCGCGCGCCTCGGCGATCACGTCGGCGTCCTTGACGACCCGCAGCAGCCGCAGCGAGCTCGACCGGCCCGACTGCGACGCGCCGAGCACGTCGCCCTCGCTGCGCAGCTCGAGGTCGACCTGCGCGAGCCGGAACCCGTCGGTCGTCTCGGCCATGGTCTCCACGCGCGCGGCAGCCGGCGTGCCCGGCTCGGCCGTCGACACGAGCAGGCACAACCCCGGGGCGGTGCCGCGGCCCACGCGACCGCGCAGCTGGTGCAGCTGGGACAGGCCGAAGCGGTCGGAGTCGAACACGACCATGACGGTCGCCTCCGGGACGTTCACGCCGACCTCGACGACGGTCGTCGCGACGAGCACGGGCGCGCGGCCGTCCGCGAACGCCGCCATCGCGGCGTCCTTCTCCGCGGGCGGCATCTGGCCGTGCAGCACGCCGACCTCGATGCCCGCGAGCGCCGGCTGGGCCCGGACCTGCTCGGCGGTCTCGAGCACCGCGCGCAGGGGCTCGCGCTCGCCCGCGCCGTCGGGCTCGAGGGTGTCGAGCAGGTCGGGCAGGTCGTACGCGTCGGGGTCGGCCCCTCGCGCCGCGGGCTCGTCGGGGTGGATGCGGGGGCAGACGACGTAGGCCCGGTGACCGGCGTCGACCTCCTCGCGCACGCGCGCCCAGATGCGGGCGTTCCACTGCTCGTTGCCCGCGGGCACGACGACGGTCGTCACAGGAGAGCGTCCTGCGGGGACCTCGCTGAGCACCGAGGTCTCGAGGTCGCCGAACACGGTCATCGCGACCGTGCGCGGGATGGGCGTCGCGGTCATGACGAGCAGGTGCGGTGTCGTGCGGGCCTTGGCGCGCAGGGCGTCGCGCTGCTCGACGCCGAACCGGTGCTGCTCGTCGACGACGACGAGGCCGAGGTCGGCGAACTGGACGTGCTCGCCCAGGAGCGCGTGCGTGCCCACGACGATGCCCGCGGTGCCGCTCGCGGCGTCGAGCAGCGCCTGCTTGCGCGCCGCCGCGCCGAGTGACCCGGTCAGGAGCGTGACCCGGGTGCCGTGCTCGGCGCCGCCGAGCCGACCGGCGTGCGCGAGCGGTCCGAGCATGTCCTCGAGCGACCGCGCGTGCTGCGCGGCGAGCACCTCGGTCGGTGCGAGGAGCGCGGCCTGCCCGCCCGCGTCGACGACCTGGAGCATCGCGCGCAGCGCGACGACGGTCTTGCCCGAGCCGACCTCGCCCTGCAGCAGCCGCTGCATGGGCCGCGCACGGGCGAGCTCGGTCGCGATCTCGTCGCCCACGTACTGCTGGCCGCGGGTCAGGGTGAACGGCAGCGCGGCGTCGAAGTCCGCGAGCACGCTCGGCACCCCGGCGGCGGGGCGCGGACGTGCGGTGGCCTCCTGGGCCGCCGCGCGGGCCCGGCGCTGCGCGAGCGCCGCCTGGAGCACGAACGCCTCCTCAAACCGCAGGCGTTCGCGTCCGCGCCGCCACTGGGCCTCGTCGTACGGCTCGTGGACGTCGCGCAGCGCCGCGAGCCGCGTGCCGTAGCCGCGCTGGGCCGAGACGCCCGGCGGCAGCGGGTCGGGCACGTCGTCCTCGGTCAGCGGGTCGAGCACCGTGCGCACGGCCCGCTGGATGCGCCAGCTCGGTGCCTTGGCCGACGCGGGGTAGATCGGGATGGGCCGGCTCGCCTCGACGAGAGCCGACTCCTCGTCGTCCGCGTCGACGCCCACGATCAGGTAGTCCGGGTGGGTGAGCTGCCGCTCGCCCCGGTACGCACCCACGACACCGGTGAACAGACCCATGCGCCCGGGCCGCAGACGGTCCTCGTGGTGGCGCAGCACGCCGGCACGCTTGGCGAAGAACGTCAGGGAGAGGTCGTGGCGACCGTCGGTCACGACGGCCTGGAGCATTGCTCCCCCGCGCGAGCGCATCTGCCGCACCGTCGCACGCGCGACGCGCGCGACGACGGTCACGTGCTCGCCGAGCGCGAGACGGGCGAGGTCGCTGACCGTGCCGGGGTCGCCGTAGCGGCGCGGGTAGTGGCCCACGAGCGCCCCGACCGTCTCGAGGCCCATCGCGGCGAGCGGCGCGGCGGAGCGCGCGCCGAGCACCTGGGTCAGCGGCTCCCGCAGGCGGTCGGTGCTCATGCGGCGTGCCCGGTCGTCTCGGCGCCGAGCTCGAGGCGCGCGTCAGGTTCCCCGGTCGGGACGGCCACGAGCTCGCCGCCCGTGTGCCGGACGGCGTCCGCGAGCGCCGCGAGCACGGGCGAGGGCACGGCCGCGCCGTGGAGCACCGTCACGACCTCTGCCCCGCGGACGACGGTCACGACCTCGGCGGGCAGCACGGTGCCGTGCTCGGCCGCGTCCCAGGTCACGACGCGGACGCCCGCCACGACGGCGGCGAGGGCCGCGGCGTCGCAGCCGTCGACGGCCCACGCCGCGGTGGCGACCAGGGCCTGGACCTGCGACTGCGCGGCGACGAGGTCGACGCCGAGGCCCGTCGACGCGGCGACGTCGGCCAGCGCCACGGCGATCGGCGCGGCCTCGACCTGACCGATCGCGACCGAGCCGACCGCGACCGGGCCGACGACGACGCTCACGCGCTCGGTCCCCGCGTCGACCACCGCACGACTCATGTCGCCCGGTGTCGGGCCCGTGGAGAGCAGCACCACCGCGCCCGCGCGAGCAAGCACGTCGGCCAACCCCGCGGAGTCGACCACCACGACCAGCCCGGCGCCGCCCGTCGGGACGTCGGCGTGCACGGCGCGCACGCAGCACTGGCGCACCTCACCCCGCACGAGCTCCGCGACGTCCCGCGCGACGGCGACCGCACCCGCGACGTCGTCGGTGTGCACGTGCGCCTGCCACAGACCGTCCCCGCGCGTGACCCCCACGGAGTCGCCCACGGCTGCGAGCCCCTCACGCAGGGGGTCTCCCGCGCCCCGGGTCCCGGGCCGCGCCTCGACGACGAACATGACCTCGATCCCTCCTCCGGCACCACCGTGGTGCGCGGCGTCCTCCCGGGCGGAGCCGGCCCGCGAGGCGACGTCGTCCTCACGGGTACCGCTGTCGTCCCCACCGCTGTGACCACCCAGGAGGTGTCCGCCGCCCATGGTCTCGGCCACCACCGACACGTCGGTCGGGACGCCCGTCACGCTGCCCGTCGAGGTGTGGGTCGGGGTGTGGGTCGGGTGGCCGGCCAGAGGGTCGGTCGGGTGGCCGGCCAGAGGGTCGTTCAGGGCGTCGGTCGGGGTGTCGTTCAGGGCGTCGGTCGGGGCGTCGGTCGGGGTGCGGCGGGCGGTGTCCGGCGCGACGGTCTCGTGCAGCGCGTCTAGCACGACCGCGAGCCCGAGCGCACCCGCGTCCCGCACACCCGCGGCGCGCAGGACCTCGAGCTCCTGCGTGCTGCGCGTCGCCGCGTCGCGTGCGCCGCTCGCCGCCGCGAGGACGACGTCGGCCAGGTTGGCGTCGACCGCATCTGCGTCGACCACATCTGCCGCGGCGTCGGCCGCACCCCCGTCGACCACACCAGCGGCGACCACATCTGCCGCCGCGTCGGCCGCCGCGTCGGCGGCGGTGAGGATCGTGCCCGGTGCCGGGGTGCCGACGGCGGTCCGCGCGGACGTCGCCGCCGCGCGCAGCATCCGGGCGAGGACCGTACCGGTGATCGGTCCCTCGGGCGCCGTGCTCAGGCCTTGGAGCCACGCCGCGAGGATCAGGCCGGAGTTGCCGCGCGCGCCGAGCAGCGCGCCGTGGGCGAGCCGCGCGAGGAGGACCTGCGCGGACGCGTCGGCGTCGAACGGCTCGGCGGGCCCCGTGCCCGAGCGCGCTCGAGCGGCGCCGGCTGCAAGGCTCAGCGCCTCCTGGCCCTGCACGAACGTCCGCCAGAGGTTCGTGCCGGTGTCCGCGTCGGCGACGGGGAACACGTTGAGGGCGTCGAGCGCCGGTCGGCTCTCGCGCAGCCGACGCACGGCGCACGCGGCCCACGCAGTGACGACGGCATTTGTGACGACGGCGCTTGCTACCAGTGCGCCCGACGCGACAGAACCCGTCACCTGCGAGCCCGTCACGAGCGAGCCGGCGCCGTCCGTGCTCGACGGGCCATCGCTCGGCCGGCCATCGCTCGCCGCACGTTCGGCATGCACGCGTCCGGCCTGCGCGCCTCCAGTCCGCGCGCCTCCAGCCCGTACTGCGTCGGACCGCACGGCGTCGCTCCCCCGGTGCTGCATCCGCATCTCCCACCTGCGCGCCCGCGCACCCGTCTCGTCGTCCCGCGCGCACCCTATGATGGGTACGCACGGTCGGCCTCTCGTGCCGCCCAACCTAGTGCGATGCACGGCACGTTCGAGGCGACTTGAGCGTAGGTGCCTTCATCGGCTAGTCTGTGCAGGTTGCCTGGGCTGTACCGGGCGATCCCCCAAGACCATTTGACGAACGTCGTCGCTGCTCGCGCTGCGACACGTGCATTGACGATCAGGAGTAACCGTGGCTGCCAACTGCGACGTCTGCGGCAAGGGCCCGAGCTTCGGGCACAGCATCTCGCACTCGCACATCCGCACGAAGCGCCGCTGGAACCCGAACATCCAGCGCGTGCGCGCGGTGGTTGCCGGCGCCCCGAAGCGTGTCAACGTGTGCACCTCGTGCCTCAAGGCCGGCAAGGTGACGCGTCAGGCGTGAGCCTTCCGCTCGCGAACGAGCCCGTCGGGATCCGTCCCGGCGGGCTTTTTCATGCCCGCACCCGCGCATCCCTCGTGATCGGGCGGGAGCCCGGCGCCCGGGGCGCCGCGCGGGAAGGATTTTCACAAGGATTCACCGACCATCTCTTGGCCTGCGCTCCGCACAGTGGCAGGATCTGGTCATGACGCCTGGATACGACGACGTAGCGATCCGCCCCGCAACCATCGACGACGCCCCCGCCCTCGCGGCCGTGCACGTGGCGTCCTGGAAGCGTGCTTATGCCGGGATCGTCGCCGACGAGTACCTCGCGTCGCTCGACGTGACCGAACGGGCCCGTGCCCTCGAGACGGTGCTGTCGGACGAGACCCCCAGCGTGACCTGGGTCGCGCTCGGTGACGCACGCACGCTCGGCTTCGCCACGATCGGCCCGAGCAGGGACGAGGACGCCGAGCCGGGCGACCAGGAGATCTACTCGATCTACCTCGACCCCGAGGCCTGGGGGCGGGGCGTGGCCCGTGACCTCATGCGCTCGCTCCTGCGCGACGTCAGCCCGCGCACGACCGTCTCCCTGTGGATCCTCGCCGACAACGAGCGCGCGCAGCACTTCTACCGCCGCCACGGGTTCGCCCCGGACGGCGTCGAGAAGCGTGAGGACATCGGCGGCCAGGACCTCACGCAGGTGCGCTTCCGTCGCAGCTGAGGCCGCGGGGCCAGCACCGCCGGAGGTGTGCCCTCGCGGTGCTGGCTGTCAGCGCGACGTCGACGGTCAGCGCGACGAGCCGCCGAAGTGGTCCCAGCCGGTCCCGGCCACTGCGGGCGCCGACCCGTTCACGGTCACCCGGGGTGCGCCGTCCGAGGCCAGGACCGTCCCCACGACGCGGAAACCCTCCGGCAGGACGGCGTCGGGCCCGAACGTCGCGAGCAGCCCGTGGTCCTCGCCGCCCGTGAGGATCCACTCGTCGACCAGGGCTCGTACCGGGCCCGAGCGAAGGTCGCGTGCCGCGCCGACGAGCGCTGCGGCGTCCGCGGCGAAGGACGCGAGGTCGAGGTCGATGCGGACGTCGCTCGCCCGGGCGACGCGGCCCGCGTCGCGCAGGAGGCCGTCGGAGACGTCGAGCATCGACGTCGCACCCGCCAAGGCTGCCGCGACCCCGGCGCCCAGGGGCGGGTCGGGGCGCAGGTAGGCCGCGGTCAACGGGTCCTGCTCGGCGGCCGGCAGCGCACAGCTCGCCCGGCCCGCGGTCGCGAGCGCGAGGCCGGCCGCCGACCACCCCCGGCGCCCCGCGTGCGCGACGACGTCTCCGGGTCGTGCGCCCGCACGCGTCACCGGGTCACGGCCGTCGAGGTCGCCGTGCACCGTCACCGCGACCACGACCTGCTCGGCGCCCGAGAGGTCCCCGCCGACGACCGCGGCCCCCACCGGCTCGCACGCCGCCGCGAGTCCGCGCGCCAGACCCGTGACGAACGCGACCGGGAGGTCGGAGGGGACGACGAGCGAGACCACGAGGGACGTGGGGGTCGCGCCCATGGCCGCGACGTCCGCGAGGTTCTGGACCGCGGCCCGCCACCCGACGTCGTACCCGGTGGACCACGCGCGCCGGAAGTGCCGGTCCTCGACCAGCACGTCGGTCGAGACCACGAAGCGGGCGTCCGGGGCCGCGACGACCGCCGCGTCGTCGCCCGGCCCGAGGAGCGTCGCGGCCCCGGCGGGCAGCAGGGGGAAGATCGCCGCGAGGATGGCCTCCTCGCCCACCTCCCCCACGGTTGCGTCCGGGCGGACTTCGGAGCGGGGGTCGGGTCCGGCGGAGGTCACGGCGAAACTGTAGTCGGCATCATCGGTCCGAGCGGCACGTCGGGTCGGGCACGTCGGGTCGGATGACTCCCGGCGGACCGGGGTTCGGTTCCGCGCGGCCGGACCGCTACCGTGGGGGCGTGCACGCAGCAGCCACCTCACGCCCCCGCGCCACCCCGGGCCCTCGCGCCGGCCGACGCACCCGTGCCGCGCTCGTCGCCGTCGCGGGTTCCGCGCTCCTGGCGGCCTGCACCCCGACCATCGGGGTGCCCGTCGCCGAGCACGCGACCGAGCCGATCTGCGCCGAGGTGATCCTCGCGATGCCCGACGTCGTCGGCGGCATGGAGAAGACCCGCACCAACGCGCAGGCGACGACCGCCTGGGGCGAGCCTGGCGCGGCCGTGACCGCACGCTGCGGCGTCGAGGCCCCCGAGCCGACGGCCGAGGCCCCCTGCCTGAGCGTGCCGAGCGACGCCGGGACGGTCGACTGGCTCGCGGCGCCGGACGACGAGGGGACGTGGACGTTCGTGACCTACGGGCGCGACCCCGCGGTCGAGATCAAGGTCCCGCCGACCGTGACCGACGACCAGTCCGCGTCGTTCGTCGCCGACCTCAACCGCGCCGTCCAGCGCGTCCCGCAGACCAGCTCGTGCGTCGGCCTCGGCGACGTGCCGACGCCCGACGAGACCGGGGCGGCGACCTCCTGACCCTGCGGGCCGGCGACGTCCTGGGGCGGCCTGCCGGCCCCCCCCGGGGAACGACCGTCAGCGCAGGCCCGTGGGGCGCGCGAGCGCGAGGCCCACGAGCTCGTCGATGAGCGCGGGGTAGGCGATGCCTGACCGCTCCCACATGCGCGGGTACATCGAGAACGGCGTGAAGCCGGGCATGGTGTTGATCTCGTTGACGATCACGCGGTGGTCGGGGGTCACGAACACGTCGACGCGCGACAGGCCCTCCGCCTCGACCGCCTCGAAGGTGCGCACCGCGACGTCCTGGACCTCGCGGATCACGTCCTCGGGGAGCTCGGCGGGGCACGAGAGCTCGACCCCCGCCTCGTCGAGGTACTTCGCCTCGAAGTCGTAGAACGCGTGCTCGCGCGACGTGACGACGATCTCGCCGGGCAGCGACGCGCGCGCCCGCTCTCCCGCACGCCCGCCGAGCACCGCACACTCGATCTCGCGGCCGACGATCCCGGCCTCGATGACGAGCTTGGGGTCGTGCTCGTGCGCCGCGGCGATCGCGGCGGGGAGGTCCGCGAGGTCGTCGACCTTGCTGATGCCGAGGCTCGAGCCGGCGCGCGCCGGCTTGACGAACACGGGCAGGCCGAGCGCCGCGACGCGCGCCGTGACCTCGGCCGGGTCGCGCTCGAACTGTCCGGGACGCACCACGGTGTACGGGCCGACGGCGAGGTCGTGGCCCGCGAGGACGAGCTTCATGAAGTGCTTGTCCATGCCGATCGCAGACGCGAGCACCCCGGGCCCGACGTAGCGCAGGTCCGCGAGCTCGAGCATGCCCTGGAGCGTGCCGTCCTCGCCGAACGGGCCGTGCAGCACCGGGAAGACGACGTCGATCTCGCCGAGCTCGCGCGGCACCTGGTGCGGGTCCAGGACCCGCAGCACCGCGTCGCCGTCCGCGAACGGCAGCACGACCTCGCCCCCCACGGCCTCGACCTCGGGCAGCCGCCCGTCGTCGAGCTTCCACTGGTCGGGGTCGTCGGCGACGAGCACCCACCGCCCGTCGCGGGCGATGCCCACGGGCAGCACGTCGTACTTCTCGCGGTCGATCGCGCGCAGCACCCCCGCCGCGGTGACGCAGGAGATCGGGTGCTCGCCGGAGCGACCGCCGAACAGGACGAGGACGCGCGGCTTGCGCTCGGGCGTGGGCTGGCTGGACATCGCGCAGAACCCTACCCGACCCCGCCGTACCCTGGTTCGCATGAGCGCACCGCACGACCAGCCCTCCGTCCCGCCCCGCGCGCTGTCGCCGCAGACCGTCGCGGTCGCCGCGGGCCGCCCCGCGCGCGTCCAGGGCGGCCCGGTGAACCCGCCCGTGGTGCTGTCCTCGACCTACGTCTCGCAAGGCGTCCAGCAGCCCGGCGAGCTGCTCTACACGCGCATGGACACCGAGACGTGGCACCCCTTCGAGGAGGCGCTCGCCGCGCTCGAGGGCGCCCGGCAGCCCGGCGTGGTCTTCTCCTCCGGCATGGCCGCGATCGCCGCGGTGCTCTCGTTCGTCCCCGCGGGCGGCACCGTCGTCGTGCCCCGCCACGCGTACCAGGTGACGCTCGGGTTCGTGGACGACCTCACGGCACGCACCGGAGTCACGGTGCGCCGGGTCGACGTCGCCGAGACCGACCAGGTGGTCGCGGCCCTCGACGGTGCGGACGTGGTGCTGCTCGAGTCCCCCACCAACCCGATGCTCGAGGTCGCGGACCTCCCGGTGCTGCTCGCCGCGGCCCGTGAGCGGGGCGTGCTGAGCGTCGTCGACAACACCTTCGCGACGCCGCTGGGCCAGCAGCCCCTCGCGCACGGCGCCGACCTCGTGGTGCACTCCGTGACCAAGTACCTCGCGGGGCACTCCGACGTCGTCCTGGGCGCGGTCGTGACCGACGACGCCGACCTCGCCGCCCGCGTGCGCGCGTACCGGACCCTGCACGGCGCGATCGCCGGCCCGTGGGAGGTGTGGCTCGCGCTGCGCGGGATGCGCACCCTGGCCCTGCGCGTCGAACGCTCGCAGGCCACCGCGGCCGAGCTCGCGCGGCGGCTCGCCGAGCACCCCGACGTCGTCGAGGTGCGGCACCCGTCGCTGCCGCAGGACCCCGGGCACGAGCGCGCGACGCGGCTCATGGACGGCTACGGCTCGGTGCTCGGCCTGCGCCCACGAGGCGGTGCCGCGGGCGCGGACGCCGTCGTCGCGGCCCTGGAGCTGTGGGTGCCCGCGACCAGCCTCGGCGGCGTCGAGTCGTGCCTCGAGCGTCGCCGCCGGTTCGCGACCGAGTCACGGACCGTCCCCGAGGACCTGCTGCGCATGAGCGTCGGCATCGAGGACGTCGAGGACCTCTGGGCCGACCTCGACCAGGCGCTGCGGTCGCTCTGACGCCGTCTGGCCGGTCTCAGCCCTGGTGGGGCCGCTCGACCCCCAGGACGACGACACCGCTGTCCAGGTCGATCTCACCCTGGCCCGGGTCCGAGTCCGGCCGCTGGGCGATGTCGAGCCGCCGACGCTCCTTCTCCTCGACGAGCGTCGTCGCGCTCGGGTGGAAGATCGCGACGAGCTCGCCGAGGGCGCCGGACGCACCGGAGCCCGAGCCCTCGTCGTGCGGGCGCGTCAGCACCCGGCCCCGGGAGAGCCTGTCGATCGCGAGTGCGACGAGCACGAGGAGCGTGAGCGGCGCGACCCATCCGAAGACCTGTTCCACAAGGCCGAGACTAGGGCGTCGGCGCACCGGCTGCCGGACCGAGACCGCTTCGGTGCCGGACCGTGACCGCCGCGCGCCGCCCGGCTCGGTAGAATCAGACGAAGAGGGCATCTGTTGCGGCTCTCCCGGAATCCGGGGAGGAACGTCATGGAACTGGCGTCGACGACCCCGCGGCGCGTTCGGGCTCGAACCGTCAGGCCGGTCGCGCATGCGGTCGTGGTGATCGCGTGCCTGGGTCTGCTGGTCGCGTGCGACGAGGGTGACGGCCACACCGCCGACCCGAGCGACGAGACCACGTTGGCGTCATCAGGGGCGCCGCTCGGAGCGCCGTCCGACGACACCGCGTCCGGCCCGAGCACCCCGCCGACCAGCGCGCCCGTCGACGGGGACGAGGACGCCGGACCCACGAGCGGGGCCGAGGCGGGGTTCACCGCCGACACCTCGCCGGACGAGGCGACGGCGTCGGACGACGCGTTGCTGACCGTGACCGACGTCCGCGCGGCCGTGCACGACGGCTACGAGCGCGTCGTCCTCGAGCTCGGGGGCACCGGGACGCCGGGCTGGCGGGCCGAGTACGTCGACGAGGCCGTCCAGGACGGCAGCGGGAACGTCGTCGACGTCGCGGGCGGCGCGATCCTGTCGGTGCAGCTCTCGGGCACGGGCTACCCGGTCGACACGGGCCTCGACGAGTTCTCGGGCGACCCGCTGGCGTCGACCTCGACCGACCTCGTGACGGACGTGGTGCTCGACGGGACGTTCGAGGGCTACACACAGGTGTTCGTCGGGCTCGACGAGGTCCACCCGTTCCGCGTGTTCCTGCTCGAGGACCCGGTGCGCGTCGTGGTCGACGTGCGCACCGACTGACTCAGGCGACGCTCTCGGCCTTCTGCGGCCGTGACAGCAGCGCGCGCGCCATGTCGTCGACCGGCAGGCCCTCGTGCAGCACCGCGAACACGCCCGCGGTGATCGGCATGTCGACGCCCGCCTTGCGCGCGAGGTCGAGCACCGAGCGGCACGACTTGACGCCCTCCGCGGTGCCGCCCGTCGCGGCGATCGCCTCGTCGAGGCTCAGGCCCTGGCCCATGTGCTTGCCGAGCGTGTGGTTGCGCGAGAGCGGCGACGAGCACGTCGCGACGAGGTCGCCCATGCCGGCGAGCCCGGGGAACGTCGCCGGGTCGGCCCCCAGGGCGAGCCCGAGGCGCGTGATCTCGACCAGGCCGCGCGTGATGATCGTGGCGGTCGTGTTGAGCCCGAAGCCGCGACCCTGCGCCATGCCGACGGCGAGCGCGATGACGTTCTTGACCGCGCCGCACAGCTCGACGCCGATCACGTCGGCGTTGGTGTAGGGGCGAAAGTACCCGGTCGTGCACGCCGCGGCGACGAGCGCCGCGGTGCCCGGGTCGGTCGAGGACACGACGGTCGCGGTCGGCTGGTGCTCGGCGATCTCGCGCGCGAGGTTCGGCCCCGAGACGACCGCGATGCGGGACTCGGGGAGGGCGAGCGCGTCCGCGACGACCTCGCTCATGCGCTCGTCGCTCGTGAGCTCGACGCCCTTCATGAGCGAGACGGCGACGGCGTGCGGCTCGACGTGCTCGCGCAGCGCGGCGAGCGTCTCGCGCGCCGACTGCGACGGCACCGCGACGACGACGATCCCGGCCCCGGCGAGCGCGTCGCGCGCGTCGGTCGTGGCGCGGATCCCGTGCGGCAGCTCGATCCCCGGCAGCCGCTTGTCGTTGCGGCGCTCGGTATTGACCTGCGCGACGACGTCAGGGTCGCGGCCCCAGAGGCGCACCTCGCAGCCCGCGTCGGCAAGCACAGCCGCGAAGGTGGTCCCCCACGAGCCCGACCCGAGGACGGCCGCGACGGTCCGGGGCGTCCCGGGCTGGCGGTCGATGGTGCCGGGCTGCGTCATGAGTCCTCCGTGGTCGGGCGCGAGCGGGGGTCGTACGGTGCGGGCGGCGCGGGCACGCCGCGGATCCCCGCCTCGAGCTCGGTGATCGCCCGCATGATGCGTGCGGTCGCCTCCTTGAGCGTCGGCCCGTCCTGCGGCCGGTCGTACAGGTCGTCGAGGACGACGGGCGGCCCGGCGTGGACCGAGACCTTCTTGCGCGGCCACGGCCGGAACTTGTTGGAGTAGGGCGCGAGGATCTGGTGCGCGCCGAACTGCGCGACGGGGACGACCGGCGTCCGCGACGTCAGCGCGAGACGCGCGACGCCCGTCTTGCCGACCATGGGCCACATCTCGGGGTCCTTGGTCACCGTCCCCTCGGGGAAGACGGCGACGCACTCGCCCGCCTCGAGCTGCTCGGCCGCGAGCGTGAGCGACGCGAGGGCCTCGGAGCTGCCGCGACGCACGGGGATCATGCCGGTGTTGCGCAGCACGCGACCGACCACAGGCACGTCCCACAGCGAGTGCTTGGCCATGATCTTCGGCGCCCGCCCGGTGTCGTACAGGTAGTGCGCGAACGTGAGCGGGTCGAACTGCGTCACGTGGTTCGCGGCGACCACGAGCCCACCGGTCGCGGGGATGTTCTCCTGCCCCTGCCAGTCCTTGACGACCATCGAGGACAGCAGCGGGCGCAGGAAGAACCCGAGCGCGCGGTAGGTGCGGGATTCAGGATGGGCTTTCGGCACGGTCAGACAGACTACCGGGTCGTCAGTCGCGCGAGACGTCGGCACCCAGGGCGAGCAGCTTGTCGCCAAAGTGCTCGTACCCGCGGTCGATGAGCCCGATGCCCCGCACGGTCGACGTGCCCTTCGCGGCGAGCGCCGCGATGAGGTGCGAGAACCCGCCACGCAGGTCCGGAACCTCGATGTCGGCCGCGGCGAGCGGCGTCGGACCGGAGATCACCGCGGAGTGGTGGAAGTTGCGCTGCCCGAACCGGCACTCGCCGCCACCGAGGCACTCCTTGTAGACCTGGATCGTGGCGCCCATGCCGCGCAGCGCCTCGGTGAACCCGAAGCGGTTCTCGTAGACCGTCTCGTGCACGATCGACAGGCCCGTGGCCTGCGTGAGCGCCACGACGAGGGGCTGCTGCCAGTCCGTCATGAAGCCCGGGTGCACGTCGGTCTCCAGCACGATCGAGCGCAGGTCGCCGCCCGGGTGGTAGAAGCGGATCCCGTCGTCGCGCACCTCGAACTCGCCGCCGACCTTACGGAACGTGTTGAGGAAGGTCATCATCTCGGGCTGCGTGGCCCCCTCGACGAGCACGTCGCCGCCCGTCGCGAGCGCGGCCGACGCCCACGACGCGGCCTCGATCCGGTCGCTCAGCGCGGTGTGGTTGAAGCCTTCGAGACGGTCCACGCCCTCGATCCGGATCACGCGGTCGGTGTCGACCGAGATGATCGCGCCCATCTTCTGCAGCACCGCGATGAGGTCCATGATCTCGGGCTCGATCGCCGCGTTGCGCAGCTCGGTGATGCCCTCGGCCCGCACCGCGGTCAGCAGCAGCTGCTCGGTCGCGCCGACCGACGGGTAGGGCAGGCTGATCCGCGTGCCCTGCAGGCGACGCGGGGCACGGATGTGGATGCCCTGCTCGCGCTTGTCGACGACGGCCCCGAACTGCCGCAGGATCTCCAGGTGGTAGTCGATGGGCCGGTCACCGATCCGGCACCCGCCGAGGTCGGGGATGAACGCCTCGCCGAGCCGGTGCAGCAGCGGGCCGCAGAACAGGATCGGGATGCGCGACGACCCGGCGTGCGCGTCGATGTCGGCGACGTGCGCGGACTCGACGTCGGTCGGGTCGAGCACGAGCGTGCCCGCCTCGGCATCCGCGTCGACCCGCACGCCGTGCAGCTCGAGGAGCCCCGTGACCACGCCGACGTCGCGGATCTGCGGCACGTTGCGCAGCACGCTCGGCGACTCGCCGAGCAGCGCCGCGACCATCGCCTTGGACACGAAGTTCTTCGCGCCCCGCACCCGCACGGACCCGGACAACGGCGTCCCGCCGTTCACGTACAGCACGTCAGCCATGGGATACCTCGATCGTCGTCGGTGGGGGCGGCCAGCGTCGATTATCCACCCGCGACCGCGCGATCCGTCGCATCTCCGGGGCCGGAGGCGTGACGGATCGCACGGTCGCGGGTGACCTCAGGCCTCGAGCAGCCGCTGACCCACGTACTCCCCCGACCGCGCGCCGCCCGGCACGTAGAAGACCGCCGAGCCGATCGGCGTCGTCCACTCGTTGAGCAGGTCGAGCTCGTCGAGCCGACGCTGGATCGGCACGAACTGGGCGTCGACGTCGCGTTGGAAGGTCGTGAACACGAGTCCCGAGTTGCTCAGCCGCCCCGGCGCGGGCGCGTCGTCGTAGTTGTACCCGCGGCGCAGGAACCGCTCCGCGGTGTTCTCCGAGCGCGCGCGCCGGATGTGCGCGAACGGCCCGATGACCGTCAGGCCGTTGGGACCCTTCGCGTCGAGGTCGGGCTCGTCGTGCTCGCGCGTGCCGGTCAGCGGCGCCCCCGTGTCGAGGCGGCGCCCGACCGCCTTCTCGCGGCCGTCGCGGTCGAGCTCGTCCCAGGTGTCGAGGTTCATCGCGATCCGTCGCACGACCATCGACGTGCTGCCCGCGTGCGCCGGCCCCGCGTCGTCCGACGACCACACGAGGGCGGGCTCGACGCCCACGTCAGGGTTCCGGGTGCCGTCGACCTGGCCCATGAGGTTGCGCATGGTCGTGCCGGACGGCGTGGTGCCGGGCGCGTGCCGGAACCCGCGCTGGACCCACCGGACCGTCGTGAACGTCCGCGCGTCCTTGACCAGCAGCCGCACCGCGTGCGAGACCGTGACCTCGTCGTCGGCGCACACCTGGAGCACCAGGTCTCCGCCCGTCCACGCGTCCTCGAGGCGGTCCACGCCGAAGGCCGGTAGCGGGCGCAGCCAGCCCGGCGCGCGGTCCGCGAGCCCGGCGGCCTCGAAGACCCGCGGGCCGTACCCGAACGTGACCGTGAGCCGTGCGGGCACGGCCGCGAGCTCCTTCTCCTGGTCGGCGAGCCCCGGGGTGCCTGCCATGAGCCGTTCGGCGTCGTCCGTCCAGATCCGCATGAGGCGCACGAGCGCGTCCCGGTCGAACCCGTCGACCAGGTCGAGCGCGACGAACGCCGCGAACGCCTGCGGGCGCGTCGTGACGCCCGGCTGCCGCTCCCCGCGGAACGCGACGGTCGCGCGCCCCGCGGCGTCGTCCGGTGCCGCCGCGTCCGCCGGGTCGGCGGTCGCCGCGTCCACGACCGCCCGGCCGCCCAGCGCCAGGGCGGCACCGCCGAGCACGGCGGCGCCACCCTGGAGGAACGACCGACGGCTCGTCCCGTCGGCCGGCATCAGTGGTCGTCGCCCGCGTCGGTCGCGCCGTCGGTGCTCATGTCCATGTCGCCCATGTCGTGCCCGGCGTGCTCCGTGTCGTCCTCGCCGTACGTCTCGTTCGCCCCCGTGTAGGTGCGCCCCGCCGCGGCGAAGTCGAGCGTCGAGCCGTCGTCGAGCGTGAGCGTGACCTCGACGTCGTCGCCGGGCAGGATCGGCTCGGTCACGCCCATGATCATGATGTGGTCGCCGCCCGGCTCGAACGCCAGGGTGCCGCCCGACGGGACGACGAACCCGCCGTCCTTCTCGACCATGGTCATGCTGCCGTCGTCGCCCATGGTCATGGTGTGCAGCTCGGCGGTCGGGCTCGCGTCGGTCGTCGCCGAGACGATCGTGACGTCCTCGTCGGAGTCGTTCGTCACGACGCCGAACGCCGCGGTCATGCCCTCGTCGGTCGCCTTGACCCACGTGTCGGCGATGCTCAGCGACGCGGCCTCGTCGCCGCCGGTCGCCGCGTCGGCGTCCGCGCCGCACGCGGCGAGGGTCGCGACCAGCCCGAGCGCGGCCACGGCCGCGGCGGAGCGGCGGACGGCGGACGTGCGGGCAGGGGTGTGCTGGGTGTTCACGGAAGTCGTCTCCAGGGTGCGCGAGGAGCCGCGGGGGCGGACGCCGCCACGGCAGGTCGGGGCGACCGCGGGACCGGACGGGTGGGTCGGGTCAGGCGGCGGCCGGAGCCGCGACCGGCGGACCGCGCGG
Organism: Sediminihabitans luteus; assembly: GCF_002797595.1. GTDB lineage: Bacteria > Actinomycetota > Actinomycetes > Actinomycetales > Cellulomonadaceae > Paraoerskovia > Paraoerskovia lutea. The sequence goes on along the minus strand of NZ_PGFE01000002.1, from coordinate 60,085 downwards.
GGCCGCGCACGAGAGCACGCCGGCACTCGCGCGCACCCGGGAGACGATGCAGGACACGACCGTGCGCGCGCTGCGCACGGCCGCCACGGACCAGACGGCGATCGCGGCGCGCACGAGCCCCGCGAGCCACTGCAGGGCGGCCCGCGCGGCGGCGTCACCGCGGGCGATGACGACCGCGGCGACCACGGTCGCGCCGACGTGCGCCGCGAGCATCCAGGCGCTCGTGTGCATCCCCGACGCGGCCTGCGCGTCGCCGAGCGCACCCACCTGGGCCGCGACCTGCGCGTCCGTGAGGTGGTGCACGCGCTCGGCGGCGACGGGCACGGGCGCGGGCATCGCGAGCGCCTCGAACCCCCGGTGCAGGGCAAGCTGCATGCCCGCCATGGCCGGGACCACCACGCCGACGTGGAGCGGGAGGCGGGCGACCAGCGCGGCGACCGCGAGCGTGAGGCTCGTCAGGGCCGCCATCGCGAGCAGGCCCGGCAGCATGCCGCCGGCGAGCACGTGCGCGCCCGCGCCGGACGCGAGGACGACGGAGGAGACCAGGGCGGTGCGCACCAGGCGCACGGCGGTCGTCGTCTCCACGGCGCCCAGGGTACGCGCACCGCGCACGTGCGGGAACCCGCGCCCGGGACGCACGACGGCCCGCCCCCGGGGAGGGGACGGGCCGTGGCGGGTGCGGCGTCAGACGACGGGGCGCGCCGCCTCGATCTCGACGGGCGGCAGGTGCTTGGCCGGCAGCGTCTTCGGGCGCCACGAGGCACGGTTGGCCTCGAACTCCGAGATGTCGGCCTCGTGCTGCAGCGTGAGGCCGATGTCGTCGAGGCCCTCCATGAGGCGCCAGCGCGTGTAGTCGTCGACCTGGAAGCGCACGGTCACGTCGTCGGCGGTCGCGGTGCGCTCGACGAGGTCGACCGTCACCTCGGTGCCGGGGCGGGTCTCGAGGACCTTCCACAGCAGCTCGACGTCCTCCTGCGCGACGATCCCGGCGAGCAGACCCTGCTTGCCCGAGTTGCCGCGGAAGATGTCGGCGAAGCGCGACGCGAGGACGACCTTGAAGCCGTAGTCCTTGAGCGCCCACACGGCGTGCTCGCGCGAGGAGCCGGTGCCGAAGTCGGGGCCCGCGACGAGCACCGAGCCCGACGAGTAGGCGGGCTGGTTGAGCACGAACGACTCGTCACCGCGCCAGGCCGCGAAGAGCGCGTCCTCGAACCCGGTGCGCGTCACGCGCTTGAGGTAGACCGCGGGGATGATCTGGTCGGTGTCGACGTTGCTGCGGCGCAGCGGCACGCCGACCCCGGTGTGGGTGGTGAACTTCTCCATGGTGATGCTCCAGTACGTGTGGGGGTCGGCTCAGACCTGGACGAGGGCCGCGGGGTCGAGCGGGGCGAGCGGCGTGCCGTCGAACGACGTGATGTCGACGTCGGCGGGCAGGTCGAGGTCCGCGAGGGACGAGAGCGTGCCGCGGATCGCGGTCGCGGCGGCGACGAGCGGCGACACGAGGTGCGTGCGCCCGCCCTTGCCCTGACGGCCCTCGAAGTTGCGGTTCGACGTCGACGCCGAGCGCTCCCCCGGCGCGAGCTGGTCGGGGTTCATGCCGAGGCACATCGAGCAGCCGGCGTTGCGCCACTCGGCACCGAAGTCGAGGAAGATCTGGTCGAGCCCCTCGGCCTCGGCCTGCAGGCGCACGCGGGCGGACGCCGGCACGACGAGCACGCGCAGCGAGTCGGCCTTCTTCTTGCCCTGCACGACCTTGGCGACCGAGCGCAGGTCCTCGATGCGCCCGTTGGTGCACGAGCCGATGAACACGGTGTCGATCGCGAGGTCGCGCAGCGGCGCGCCGGGCGTCAGGCCCATGTAGGCGATCGCGTTCTCGGCCGCGACGCGCTCGTTCTCGTCGGCGATCTCGGCGGGCACGGGGACGTTCGCCGAGATCGGCAGGCCCTGGCCGGGGTTGGTGCCCCAGGTCACGAACGGCTCGAGGTCGGAGGCCTCGAGCACGACCTCGGTGTCGAACGTCGCGTCGTCGTCGGTGCGCAGCGTGCGCCAGTACTCGACCGCGGCGTCCCAGTCGGCGCCCTCGGGCGCGTGCGGGCGGCCCTTGAGGTACTCGAACGTGGTCTCGTCGGGGGCGATCATGCCCGCGCGCGCACCCGCCTCGATCGACATGTTGCAGATCGTCATGCGGGCTTCCATCGAGAGCTTGCGGATCGCCTCGCCGCGGTACTCGAGCACGTAGCCCTGGCCGCCGCCGGTGCCGATCTTCGCGATGATCGCGAGGATGATGTCCTTGGACGTCGCGCCCGGGGGCAGGTCGCCGTTGACGGTGATCGCCATGGTCTTGAAGGGTGCGAGCGGCAGGGTCTGCGTGGCCATGACGTGCTCGACCTCGGACGTGCCGATGCCGAACGCGAGCGCGCCGAACGCGCCGTGCGTCGAGGTGTGCGAGTCGCCGCAGACCACGGTCAGGCCGGGCATCGTGAGGCCGAGCTGCGGCCCGACCTGGTGCACGATCCCCTGGTCGGCGTCGCCGAGCGAGTGGATGCGCACGCCGAACTCGGCGGCGTTGGCGCGCAGCGTGTCGATCTGCGTGCGGCTCGTGAGGTCCGCGATCGGCTGGTCGATGTCCAGCGTCGGGGTGTTGTGGTCCTCGGTCGCGATCGTCAGGTCGGGACGACGCAGCCGGCGCCCGGCGAGGCGCAGGCCCTCGAAGGCCTGGGGGCTCGTGACCTCGTGGATGAGGTGGAGGTCGATGTAGAGCAGGTCCGGTGCACCGTCGCTCCCCTGTCGTACGAGGTGCGCGTCCCAGACCTTCTCCGCCAGCGTCCCGGCCATGATGTTCCTTCCTTGCAGATGTCGCCGCGATCCGCGAGATCTAGCCCTTCGCAGTACGCAAAGCTCGTGAGGGTCGAAACTCGCAGCGTCCCGGACTTGCATCTCACGAGTCGAGACGCCAATATCGACCTATGGACAATACTAGCGGAGTCGGCGTGCTGGACAAGGCGGCGTCCGTCCTGGGCGCCCTCGAGTCCGGCCCCGCGACCCTCGCACAGCTCGTGACCTCCACGGGACTGGCCCGACCGACCGCCCACCGCCTCGCCGTCGCGCTCGAGCACCACCGCATGGTGGCCCGCGACATGCAGGGCCGGTTCGTGCTCGGCCCGCGCCTCAACGAGCTCGCCACGGCCGCGGGCGAGGACCGCCTCCTCGCCGCCGCGAACCCCGTGCTCATGGCCCTGCGCGACCACACGGGCGAGAGCGCCCAGCTGTACCGCCGCCAGGGCGACCACCGCATCTGCGTCGCCGCGGCCGAGCGCCCGGTCGGCCTGCGCGACTCGATCCCCGTGGGGGCGACGCTCACGATGCACGCCGGCTCGGCCGCACAGATCCTGCTCGCGTGGGAGGAGCCGGACCGCCTGCACCGCGGCCTGCGCGAGGCGAAGTTCACCGCGACGATCCTCTCGGGCGTCCGACGTCGCGGCTGGGCCCAGTCCGTCGGCGAGCGCGAGCTCGGGGTGGCCTCGGTCTCGGCGCCCGTGCGCGGCCCCTCGGGTCGCGTCGTGGCTGCCGTGTCGATCTCGGGCCCCGTCGAGCGACTCACTCGCCAGCCCGGCCGCCTGCACTCGGGCAGCCTGGTCGCCGCCGCGAACCGCCTGACCGAGGTGCTGCGCCGCTCGGGCGAGTGAGCCGGCCCTCGGGCATGCGGGACGCAGGTCCCCGAATCGCCGGAAACGGTGCAGCGTGACGATGCACCCGGATGGGTACACTTCCAGCGCGCACCTACCCCCGAGCGAGGAGCTCACATGCCTCCCAAGGCCCGCTTGGCCCTGACGTGGATCGTGATCGGCTTCCTCGTCTACGCCGTCGTCAAGAGCCCGGACAAGTCCGCAGGTGTCATCAAGGGCATCTGGGACGTCATCGCGATGGCGTTCGCGAGCATCGGTACGTTCTTCCAGACCCTCATCAGCTGAGCCGAGGGGGCTGAGCGATCGTGCCCGAGACCGCCGAGAACGTCCGGCTGCACCGTCGCATCCTCACGCGCTACATCCTGCCCAACGAGCGCGTGGTGGTCGCCACGCGTCGGCACTGGGCCGTGATCCTCCCAGAGACCGCGCTCGTCGCGGTCTCGTTCGTCGTCGTCGGCCTCGCCGCGACCGCGCTCAGCGGGCCGACGGGCGGGCAGGGCGACGTCATCTGGTTCCTGTGGCTCGCGCTCGTGCTGCACTGGGTGTGGCGGATCTTCGAGTGGCGCACCGAGTGGTTCGTCGCGACCGACAAGCGCCTGCTGCTCGTGTTCGGCCTCATCACGCACAAGGTCGCGATGATGCCGCTCGGCAAGGTCACCGACATGAACTACTCGCGCTCGATCCTCGGGCGAGTGCTCGGCTACGGGCAGTTCCTGCTCGAGTCCGCCGGGCAGGACCAGGCGCTGCGCCAGATCGACTACGTGCGCGCCCCCGACGCGACCTACCAACTCCTGTGCGACACGCTCTTCAACCCCGGCGGATCGCGCAAGGACGACGCCCCCGACGACGAGGACGAGGGCCCGTCGGACCGCGACGAGCCCCGAGACCCCCCGGGCCCCGGCGGCCGCGGCCGGGCGTCCACCCCGGGAGCACCGACCGTGCGCCCCGTGCCCGTCGGCCCCGAGCCGGTCGTCGTGCCCGGACGCACCGGCGGCACACGCGTCGGACGCCGCGAGCCGACCGCCCCGGTCCCGCACGGACCCGTCCACCGGCCGGCGTCCGCCACCCCGCCCGCTCCGCCGCGCCCCGGGCGCCACGTCGGCTCGCCCGCGACCCAGCCCGTGACCGCGGACGACGACGCGCGGGGCTGGGACACGTCGTCCGAGTCCCGCTCGACCTACGTGCACCTGGGCGAGGACCCCCGGCCGTAGCGCGGCCGCCGCGCCCGCAGCTCCACCGCCGGCCCGCCGCCGAGCGCCGGTGCCCCACCGTCGGCAGCCGGTGCCCCACCGCCGACCGCGTCATCTGTCACGGTTTCGGCCGGAAATCCGTTACAGATCGCGCGGTCGGCGGCGGGTTGCGACAGATGGCGCGGTCGGCGGTGGAGCTGCGGTGACGAGCACCGAGAGCCAGGCACTGGGCACCGGGAGTCGGGAGTCGAGGCAGCGAGAGCCGGGGACGACGTCGAGGCAGCTTGAGCCGGGTACGACGAAGGCCCGGCACCTTCGGGTGCCGGGCCTTCGTGCCGCGCGTGCGGCGTACGTACCCCCAACGGGATTTGAACCCGTGTTACCGCCGTGAGAGGGCGGCGTCCTAGGCCGCTAGACGATGGGGGCCAGGACGTCCCGCAGCCGAGGCTGCCGAACGACATGCATCGCGCCACCGAGGTGGAGCGACTCGTACCCCCAACGGGATTTGAACCCGTGTTACCGCCGTGAGAGGGCGGCGTCCTAGGCCGCTAGACGATGGGGGCCTAAGCGCGAACATCCGAGGATGCCGTGCCGGTGAGAACTCTAGCGCAACCGCTCCGGCGGACCGGACGAATGCTCAGCGCTCTGCGCTGGGGTACCAGGACTCGAACCTAGACTAACTGGACCAGAACCAGTCGTGCTGCCAATTACACCATACCCCAATGGTCCGACCTGTCCGGTTCTGACCGCCAACTCGCGGCCGTTTCCGGTGGTCTCACCGAGCGAGAACATTACCGGGTCGGACGCCTGCCACCAAATGCGCGACCGGGGCTGTGACCAGCGACACCTGCCGCACCCTCCGCGGCGGCCGCACGGCACTTCGCTCGGGCGCTCACCGCATCGCCGCGGCCACGATCCGGCGCGCGGTCGCGCTGAGCTCGACGCCGTCACGCCACACGACGCGCAGGCGTCGCACGAGGTCCAGCCCGGGCACGGGCACGCGCACGAACGTGCCGTGCGTGACGTCGTCCGCGACCGTGAGGGACGACAGCACGGCGACCGCTCCCCCGTGCCGCACGGCGGTCTTGACCGCGGCGGTCGAGCCCAGGTACGGCAGGTGGGCGGGCAGCCGGTCACCCGTGGCGACCAGCGCGCGCTCGAGCGTCTCGCGCGTGCCCGACCCGCGCTCGCGCACCACGAGCCCGCCGGCCACGAGCTCGGCGGGCGTCACGGACCGCCGTCGCGCCCACGGGTGCTCGGCGGCCACGACGCACACGAGCTCGTCACGCGCGAACGTGCGCGACCTCAGCCCGCGGCGCACCGTGCCGCTCTCGACGAAGCCCAGCTCGACGTCGTCCGCCACGACGAGCTCCATGACCTCGCGCGAGTTGCGCACCACGAGCTCGACGTCGGGCCGGTCCCCGCCGGCGGCGAGCGACGCGAGCCAGCGGGGTGCGAGGTACTCGGCGATGGTGAGGCTCGCGGCGAGGCGCACGCGCGCGCTCGGCGCGCTGCGCAGGGCCTCGACGCTGTGCTCGAAGCGGTCCGAGGCGTCGATGACGTCGCGCGCCCAGGCCGCGGTCGCGTGCCCGGTCTCGGTCAGGTGGGTGCCGCGCGTCCCGCGCGCGAGCAGGTCGAGGCCGAGCGCTCGCTCGAGTCGGCGCAGGCCAGCCGAGGCGGTCGGCTGCGAGACGCCGAGCGCGCGGGCACCCGCCGAGATCGACCCGTGCAGGTCGGTCGCGACGAGCAGCTCGAGCGCGGCGAGACTGGTCCGCTCGGCACGGGACGACGCACGAGTCTCCATAGACCCAGACTATGGCTCCGAAGGGGATCCGGCCTACCGGACGCGGCGCGCGCCCGGCACGGTGGAACCATGACCGCCACCAGCACCCGCCCCACGACGGCGCCCGCCCACCAGGCGCCGCACCCCGTGCTCCGTCGCCGACTCCCCGGCGTGCTCGTCACCGTCGTCGCCGCGCTCGCCGTCCTGTGGGTCGCGCACCTGACCCCGACGATCTCGCCGCTCGTGCTCTCGCTGCTGCTGGGCGCGGTCATCGGGTCGCTGGTGGGCGCACGCTCGCAGCCGACCGGCCGTCGCGGTGCGTTCCTCGGCGCGACGCGCGCGGGCACCGACTGGGTCGCCTCGACCGTGCTGCGCGTCGCCGTGGTGCTGCTCGGTCTGCAGCTGTCGATCCCGCAGATGCTCGCGCTGGGGTGGCAGGGGCTCGTCGTCATCGTCGTCGCCGTCGGCGCGACGTTCAGCGCGACGCTGCTGATCGGTCGGTGGCTGCGCGTGCCGCGCGTCACGACGCTGCTGGTCGCGACCGGCTTCTCGATCTGCGGGGCCGCCGCGGTCTCGGCCATGAAGGGCGTGGTCGACGACGCTCCCGGCAGCACGGACGACGCCGCGTCGGTCGCCGAGCGCGACGACGCCCTCGCCGGAGCCCTCGCGCTCGTGACGATCTACGGCTCGCTCGCGATCTTCGTGGTGCCGTGGCTCGCCGGGCTGATCGGACTGGACGACCACCAGGCCGGGCTCTGGATCGGCGCGAGCACGCAGGAGGTCGCGCAGGTCGTCGCCGCGGCCGGGACGATCTCGGCGACCGCGCTCGCGACCGCGACGGTCGCCAAGCTCGCGCGCGTCGCGCTCCTCGCCCCGCTCGTCACGGGCGCCGGGATCGTCGCCGCGCGTCGCGCGCCCGTGGCGGACGACGGCGCAGCCCGCCCGCGCGCCCGTGTGCCGTGGTTCGTGGTCGGGTTCGTGGTCGCGGTGCTGGTGCGCAGCACGGGCGTACTGCCCGACGCCTGGGTCACGGGCGCGACGCACCTCGCGACGTGGCTGTTCGTCGCCGCGATGTTCGCGATGGGGCTCGGCGTCGACCTGCCGCACCTGGTGCGCACGGGGCGGCGGGTGCTCGCGCTGGGCGCGCTGTCGTGGCTCGTGATCCTCACGGTCTCACTCACGGGCGTGCTGCTGCTCACCTGAGGCCGACCACCGGCACGACGGCCCGCCCGCACGGCGGCCCGCCTCCCGGCACGATGCCGCCCGATCACGCCACGGCAGCGCTGCTCACAGCCCGAGCGCACCGCCCAGCTCGGCGAGCCCCTCGACGATCGGGATCCCGTCGGCCCGCGCGACCGCGGCGCTCTCGAGGTGCGGACCGCCGCGCCGCGTCCCGGGCCGGTCGAGCCACACGCCCACGAGGCCGGCGGCCCGCGCAGCGCGCGCGTCGACGTCGAGCTCGTCACCCACGTACGCCGTGCCCGCCGGGTCGGTGCCGAGCCGGCGGCAGCCCTCGACGAACACGCGCGGGTCGGGCTTGCCGAACCCCAGGGTGTCGACGCCCACGAGCACCGGCACGAGGTCGGCGAGCCCCGCGCGCGCGAGCTTACGTGTCTGCTGCTCGACGGGCGCGTTGGTCACCGCCCCGACACGCACGCCTGCGGCGAGAAGGTCGCGCACGGCGTCCGCGGCGTCGTCGAAGGCGCGCCACGACGCCTCGAACGTGCCCCAGAACAGGTCGTTCCACGCGGCGTACCCGTCGGCGCCGAGCGGTGCGCCGCCGAACGCGGCCTGGAGCTCCTCCGCGCGTGCCGCGCGCTGCTCGTGCGCCGTGACCTCGCCGCGCGTGTACGCGCGGTAGTGCCCGTGCGGGTCGGCGCGCCACAGCGCGAGCACCTCGCCGTACCGCTCGTGCGGCAGGGCGCGCAGGTGCACGCGGGCGACCGCGTCGATCGCGTGCGCGAACGCCGCGCGGGTGTCGACGAGCGTGTCGTCGACGTCGAGCAGGACGCCGACGACGCGGGCGGGCATCAGAGAGTCGCGCGCAGCGCCGCGAGGCGGGCGAGCGTCGAGGCCTTGCCCAGCAGCTCCATCGACTCGAACAGCGGCGGCGAGACGCGGCGGCCCGAGACCGCCACGCGCAGCGGCGTGAACGCGAACCGCGGCTTGATCTCCATGCCCTCGACGATCGCGGCGCTCAGCGCGGCCTGGATCGGCTCGGCCGTGAAGTCGTCGAGCGCGTCGAGCGCGGCCGCGGCGGCGTCGAGCACCGCGGGCGACTCCTCGCGCAGGGCCTTGCGGGCGTCGTCCTCGACGGTCAGCGCGTCGTCAGCGGTGAACAGGAACCCGAGCATCCCGGTGACCTCGCCGAGCAGCACCATGCGCTCCTGGACCAGGGGCGCGGACGCCGTCAGCAGCGCCTGCGTCGGCGCGTCGAGGTCGGCGAACGACGTCGCGGGCACGAACCCGCCCGCGTGCAGGTAGGGCACGAGCCGGTCGCGGAAGTCCTCGGGCGCGAGGCGGCGCACGTGCGTCGCGTTGATCGCCTCGGCCTTCTTGAGGTCGAACCGCGCCGGGTTCGGCAGCACGTCGGCGACGTCGAACGCCTCGACGAGCTCGTCGACCGTGAAGATGTCGTTGTCGGGCGAGATCGACCAGCCGAGCAGCGACAGGTAGTTGAGCAGCCCCTCGGGGGTGAACCCGCGCTCCCGGTGCAGGAACAGGTTCGACTCGGGGTCGCGCTTGGAGAGCTTCTTGTTGCCCTCGCCCATGACGTACGGCATGTGGCCGAACTCGGGCACCTCGGAGCCGACACCGATCTCGACGAGCGCGCGGTAGAGCGCGATCTGGCGCGGGGTCGAGCTCAGGAGGTCCTCGCCGCGGAGCACGTGCGTGATGCCCATGAGCGCGTCGTCGACGGGGTTGACGAGCGTGTACAGCGGCTGGCCGTTGGCGCGCACGATCGCGTAGTCGGGCACCGTGCCGACCTTGAACGTGATCTCGCCGCGGATCAGGTCGGTGAACGTGACGTCCTCGTCGGGCATGCGCAGGCGCAGCACGGGCTCGCGGCCCTCGGCCCGGAACGCCGCACGCTGCTCGTCGGTGAGCGTGCGGTCGAAGTTGTCGTAGCCCTTGGTCTTGATCCCGGCCGCGGCGTTGCGCGCGTCGGACTCCTCGGGCGTCGAGAACGACTCGTACACGAACCCGCCGGCCACGAGCTTCGCGATGACGTCCTGGTAGAGGTCGGCACGCTCCGACTGGCGGTAGGGCGCGTGCGGGCCGCCGACCTCGGGCCCCTCGTCCCAGTCGAGGCCGAGCCAGCGCAGCGCGTCGAGGAGCTGGTCGTAGCTCTCCTGCGAGTCGCGCGCGGCGTCGGTGTCCTCGATGCGGAACACGAACGACCCGCCCGTGTGGCGCGCGTAGGCCCAGTTGAACAGGGCCGTGCGGATCAGCCCGACGTGCGGCGTCCCGGTCGGGGACGGGCAGAAGCGGACGCGGACGGGCGAGGTGCCGGGTGCAGGGATCACGCCGTGCAGTCTAGCGAGGGCCGCGGACCGCGACGTCCGCGTGCGTCAGCGGCGCACGACCGGGTTGCTGAGCACCCCGAGCCCCTCGACCTCGCACTCGACGCGGTCGCCCGCGTCGATGCGCCCCACGCCCGCGGGCGTGCCCGTGAGGATCACGTCGCCCGGGAGCAGCGTGAACGCCTCCGAGATGTACGACACGAGGAACGGGATATCGAAGATCATGTCGGCCGTGCGGCCGTCCTGCTTGGTCTCGCCGTTGACGCGCGAGCGGACCGCGACGTCCTCGACGTCGAGCTCGGTCTCGATCCACGGGCCGAGCGGGCACGACGAGTCGAAGCCCTTGGCGCGGGCCCACTGCCCGTCGGTGCGCTGCGCGTCGCGCGCGGTCACGTCGTTGGCGACCGTGTAGCCCAGGATGTACGCGGGCGCGGCCTCGGGCGTGACGTCCTTGGTGAGGCGGCCGATCACGATCGCGAGCTCGGCCTCGTAGCTCGCCTCCTGCGTGAAGTCGGGCAGGACGATCGGGTCGTCCGGGCCGACCACCGACGTGTTGGGCTTGAAGAACAGCAGCGGCGACGTCGGGACGTCGTTGCCCATCTCCTTGGCGTGGTCCGCGTAGTTGCGGCCCACGGCCACGACCTTCGAGCGCGGGATCACGGGGGCCAGGAGTCGGACGCCGTCCCCGAGCTCGATCCGCTCGCCCGTCGGCATGGCCGGCTGGTAGAGCGGGTCGCCGCTGAGCACGGCCAGGAACGTGCGGTCCCCCTCGTCCTGGACGAAGGCGTAGCGGGGGTCGTCTCCGGTGGTAAATCTCGCGATGCGCACGGGGTCAGCCTACCGACCCCGTGCGCGTCGGGGCTCAGACCCGCGCGAGCACCTCGCCGTGCAGCACCGCGAACCAGCCCGCGGGCTCGGCCGCCCAGCGCAGCCAGTCCTGCGCGAGCTGCTCGAGCGCGACGTCGTCCGCGAGCGCCGACTCCTTGGCCTGGACGGCGAAGTTCGAGGCGATGCAGCGCTCGGCCCAGAGCCCGCCCCACCACTGGCGGTCGGCGGGGGTCGAGTAGCACCACACGCCCGCGGAGGGGGTGATCTGCTCGGGCGCGAAGCCCGCGTCCTGCGTCCAGGCCAGCAGGCGGCGTCCGGCGTCCGCCTCGAAGCCGTACGCGCGCGTGACCTCGTGGTAGAGCTCGTTCCACTCGGTGAGTCCGTGCGAGTCGGGGTACCACGTCATCGCGGAGTAGTCGGACTCGCGGCACGCGACGACGCCGCCGGGCTTGGCGACGCGCTTCATCTCGCGCAGGGCCGCGACGGGGTCGGACAGGTGCTGGAGCACCTGGTGGGCGAAGACGACGTCGAACGTGTCGTCGGCGAAGGGAAGCTCGTACGCGTTGGCCTGCTGGAACTCGACGTTCGTCACGCCCTTGGTCGTCGCGAGCTCGCGGGCGCTCTCGAGCACCTTCGCGGACGCGTCCACGCCGATCACGCGGCCCCCGCCGACGTGCCCGGCGAGGTCGACGGTGACCGTCCCGGGGCCGCAGCCGACGTCGAGCAGGGTGGCGCCGTCATGCAGCGACGACAGGAGGAACGCGGCCGAGTTCTCGGCGGTCCTCCAGCGGTGCGAGCGCAGGACCGACTCGTGGTGGCCGTGCGTGTAGGACTCGGACTCCTTGGAGGGTGTGCTGCCGTGGGCCCCGGTGGGGGCGTCGAACGGCTCGGTGGGGGAATCGGTCATACCTGAAAGGTAGGTCGCCGGGGCCGTGGGAACGATCTCGTTCTCACATGGTGGCCGGTCGGACGACGCATGGCGGCCCTGGGCGAGGCTCGTGGCGCACGATTCCGCCGACCCGGGCGACGAACGAGACGAGGACGCCGTGCAGGGAACCGACCCGACCGCGTACGACGCGAGCTTCGCGCACCTGTGCGCCGGGACGCACGCCCACCTGCTGGACCGGGTCAGGGAAGTCGTCCGACCGCCCGGGGCGCTGCTCGACGTCGGGACCGGCACGGGGATGCTGGCGCGGCGGGCCTCGGAGGCCGGGTTCCTGGTCACGGGCGTCGACCACGACCCGGGGATGCTGGCCGCCGCGACGGCGCGTGCGCCCGGGGCGCGGTTCGCTCTCGGCACGCTGCCAGCGCTCGCCGTCGCCGACGGGGCGTTCGACGCCGCGGTCGCGAACTTCGTGATCAACCACGTGGCCGACCCGCGCGCGAGCGTCGCCGAGATGCATCGCTGCGTGCGGCCCGGAGGCGTGGCCGCGACCGCGATCTGGGGCACGTTCCCCAACCCGCTGGCGGTCGTGTGGGACGCGATGATCGAGCTGTCCGGGGCGTACCGTCCCGCTCCCGCGACGCTCGACCCGGCGCTCGAGTTCGAGCGCACGCCCGAGGGGCTCGCCGGTCTGCACCGTGCCGCGGGCGCGAGCGACGTCGACGCGGGCGAGCTCTCGTGGACCTGGACCGTCGTGCCCGCGGACGTCTGGCGGGCCGTCGCCGGCGGTGTCGCCGGGATCGGCGCCGTGTACCGCGCGAACACGGCCGGGACGCAGGAGGCCATGCGGGTCGCGTTCGACGCGATCACGAGCGGGCTCGCCGTCGACGGCGCGCTGCACCTGGAGAGCCGGGCGGTCTGGGCGATCGCAACAGCCTGACTGAGGCACTTTCAGCTGTGACATCTCCGGAGCCCTCTCGGCGAGGAACTCGTGTCGAGGGGCGACACGACCCGTGTTCAGCTTCGTCATCGAGCACCTCAAGTTGCCGGAGCAACTCGATCGAAAGAGGCTCATCGCAGATGAGCCACCATTCATTCCATCGAACGATCCTTTACCCATTCCCGTTCGAACTCTTCCGGAGCTATCTCTGCAGCCGAGAACCCCGGCTGGTCAGAGATTTCTCGAAGATCGAGCGGGAAAGCGACTTCAGAGAGACCGACACTTGCTGTCTCATGAAATTTGTCCGCCCACTCGACCTTGCCGTCGCGGAAGAATTGAATCTTCCTATTCTCGCACCCGTCTTCGCCGAGCTCGCTCAGATAGAGGACCGGCTCATCTTCGAGCTCATGGCTCCATGCCACCTTGACGTACCTCACACTCATTCCTTCCAGACCCCACGATGCGGCCTGCCAGATCAAGAGGATCGCTATTTCGAACATTGAGGACCCCTCCCCCTCCCCTCGGAGCGGACTTCGGGACACTTCATTCCCACGAGCCCTCAGAAATGCCCCAATCAAACAATTTGGCGAAGGCGGACGATCAGACCATTTCCTGAGAAACAATCACGCCACTCGGGAGCCTTCTCGACACCAGTCCCCAGATTGGCCCCGACCCGATTTCATCGAGCCATGAGTCGAGCGAGGTGCCGCTCCCCGGGAACCACCAACTCACCCCGCCTCCGACTGCCTCCAGATCGGCATCCATCGGAAATCGATACTCAATCCCAGCCTGCGAGAAGCACTCGTGATCGCCGTCTTGACCAACAATCTCGAACTGTCGAACAAACCCAAATACGAAGGCTGAACCAGGAAGCCACCCCGCGCGGCCATACTGGAAGAGCAGGCCATCGGCATCGTCAGTCGCGGGCACATCAAAGGAAATTTCTGCGAACTTCCGGATCGTACCAATCAGCTCCTCGAATGGAAGATCCCCTCGCCCACCGCTCGCGGACTGCACCAGCCCCCTCAGGGCACCTCCAGCTGCTTCGATGGGCAATCCGTGGCTCATTCTCTGTCCTCCGAGGTACACGGGCCGCCGCGGTGCCGGTTGGGACACAACAGCGGCCATCGTCGAATCATCCAGGTCGTGTGCGATCCGACCGGCTTGCACCGCCGCGGCCATCGTCCTGCTCCACCTACAACGCGGCGGCCGATGAGAGCACTGGTGAGAATACCCCTCAACTCATCTGCCGCGTCACGAGCTACGCCCTCGTAGTCGGACGTCCAAGACGTGATTTCACTGTTCGTCATCCTCCGCTGAAGTTGCCATCGGCGCCGCCGTCAAACGGCGCTACGGAGGACTCTGGGAATCCTCGCCCACAGGAACACGGGCCACAGTCACTACGCCATCGAACGAGTTCTCCACGACTATGCGATCGCGGGGAGAGTATATCCAGAACTCCGGTAAGGATTCGGTTATTTCGGGCAGGAGAGAGATGGACAATTCGTATTCCATCTCTACACTCGGAACCGCCAGGCTCGCCCAGAAGAAGACCAGGCTGCCAGGTCCCGAGGCGAACTGTTGGATTACGGCGGTCAGATCGGCGGAACCCGATTCCATCGAAATGATCACCAAACCATCAGCAACAGCGCTCCACGCGACTGTACCGTCAGATCTCCGCGGGTACCGACTGAGGCTTTCACGCTCGTACTGGAGATGCAGATCCAGGTTCATCAACTGCACGCCCGGCCGCCCGACCCGAGTCACCAGTCTGGCACCCTGCTGACCTGCCCGAACCACTCGAACCATAGAGCCAGGCAGGTGGTCGGGCCTGGTTCCGTATACACCGTCGAGCGTCACGAACTACCGCCAAACATTCTCGCAGGATCTCTCGATGTACCACTCCAAGGCACTGCCCACTCACGTGCAGCGCCACCTTTGTCGATCTTCACGTTAGCATGGTGACCCTTCATCGCCTCGCAATCCATCTCCAACTCCTTGAATTCGCCGATCGCCATGGCGACCCGCCTGCAGAACCCGCCTCCCGCCGACGTTGACATCACCGTTGCCGTCAAGACTCCCTCCATTGCCATTGCGGCTTTCGATGAACGCTTCTTTGCTATGCCCGTGGAGTCAGAAGAACGTTCTTGGCGTGACCTTCCGAGAGCCACTCCTCGGATTCATGAAACTCAACAAGTTCACGGACCGAGACGCGAACGTCCGGATCGGCGGCTCGAATAGCTTCATTGAAGGACTTCACTGCCGCAGGACCAGAACGGATCAGGATTAGCAGGACGTTCCCACTCTGGTCCTGGGGTATGGAAAGGAGTTCTCTGGATGCATCGGCCACTCCCTGACCGAGGTCCGAATGAGGGAAGCGACCCAAAGCCGCATGCGCTGCCTGGTACGCCCCGTAATCCTCCTCAGCTCTCAGGGAGGAAACGATCGCAGCGACGCCGGAGGACCCCTCGCTTCCATTCACAGAATCGGCCAGATCGACGTACCGATTCCAGCGGCGCTCAGCCTCGCCGGGCGGCGTGACCTCGTCGTCGTCTTGCACGAGGTCACCACACTCCACAATCTCTGCTCTCCAGTCTGACGACATGCGAGTCCCATCTCGTTCGTACGAATTCCTACCAAGGGGTCTTGCCCCGACACCTACTTTCAACGAGCCTTGTTCGGGACTGCCCCAAATCTAGTTGACTCGCAGGGTTGAGTGGTTCAGGCCGCGAGGGCCAGGGAGTCGGCCGAGTCGTTCGCGGCGTCGGCGTCGGCGGTAGGTCTTCCCGATCCACGTCCCGATCGCGAGGCGCGGGTCGTCGCGGGTGGTCCGACGCGGACGCAACTTTCCCCTGTACACCTTTGCTCCATCCGTCTCGCGCTCGCGGGCGGACGCCCGGCGGAAGATCGTGGGCGAGCGGAACCCTCGTCATCGGGACGAATCCAGCACGCCAGCAAGATGTAACTATATGACGGATATTTGGTGAAGGACGGTCTCATTCCACAATCTGTCTCGCATAAGTCTGAAATCGTGCGCCCGCACCCAGGTCTACGATCGCTGTCATGCCCACCGCCTCCGTACCCACGCCAGCTCCCCGCCGCGACCTGCGCCGGCTCGGCCGCTCGGGCCTGGCCGTCACGACGGTCGGCCTCGGGTGCAACAACCTGGGCCGGTCCAACGCGGTCACGTCGACGTTCGAGGGCTCGCGCGAGGTCGTGCACGCGGCGCTCGACGCGGGCGTCACGTTCTTCGACACCGCCGACAACTACGGTGCACGGCCGGGCCTGAGCGAGGAGTTCCTCGGGCGCGCGCTGGGCTCGCGCCGCGACGAGGTCGTGATCGCGACCAAGTTCGGCATGCCGGTGCGCGGGCTCAACGGCCCGGACTACCGGGCGCGCGGGTCGCGCCGCTACGTCATGAAGGCGGTCGAGGGATCGCTGCAGCGCATGGGCACGGACCACATCGACCTGTACCAGTTCCACACGCCAGACGACGAGACCCCGATCGACGAGACCCTCGCGGCGCTCGACGACCTCGTGCGTCAGGGCAAGGTCCGGTACGTGGGCCACTCGAACCGGTCGGGCTGGCAGATCGCGGACGCCGAGCACGTGGCCCGCGCGGCCGGCACCACCCGGTTCGTCTCGTCGCAGTCGCACTACAACCTGGTCGACCGTCGGGCCGAGCTCGAGGTGCTGCCCGCCGCCGCGGCGTACGGGCTGGGCGTGCTGCCCTACTTCCCTCTCGCGAACGGCCTGCTGACGGGCAAGTACACGGGCGACGTCCGACCGCAGGACTCGCGTCTGGTGCGCAACAAGCCCGAGCTGCTCGAGACCGCGCCGTGGGAGG
The DNA here is from genome assembly GCF_002797595.1 of Sediminihabitans luteus. Taxonomy (GTDB): domain Bacteria; phylum Actinomycetota; class Actinomycetes; order Actinomycetales; family Cellulomonadaceae; genus Paraoerskovia; species Paraoerskovia lutea. The sequence goes on along the minus strand of NZ_PGFE01000002.1, from coordinate 43,404 downwards.
CGCTCGCCCGCCTGCACACGTTCTGCCTCGAGCGGGGCGTCACCGAGCTGCAGGTCGCGTTCGGCTGGCTCCTGTCGCACCCGCAGGTCACGAGCGTCATCGCCGGGGCGACGCGCCCCGAGCAGATCGCGCAGAACGCGGACGCCGCGACCTGGGTGCCGTCGTCCGACGACCTCGCCGCGCTCGACGAGATCTTCCCCCCGGCCCCGAAGGTCGCGCTGTTCTGATGGCGGACGACGGTGGGCGCGGTCCCGGCGGCCCCCGCGGTCCCGGCGGACCCGCCGTGCACGGGCCGACCGTCGACGACCAGACCCGGTGCGTGCACTACGCGACCGTGCTCGACGTCGTCGCGCTGCGCTTCTGGTGCTGCGACCGGTACTTCCCGTGCCACCTGTGCCACGCGACGTCGTCCGACCACGAGGCCGTGCCGTGGCCGGTCGCCGAGCGCGCGCGACCCGCGGTGCTGTGCGGCGTGTGCCGGGGCGAGCTGAGCGTCGACGAGTACCTCGGCTGCGGGTCGACGTGCCCGCGCTGCGGCGCCGCGTTCAACCCCGGGTGCGCCCGCCACGCCGACCTCTACTTCGAGCCCGCGCCCACGCCGTGGCCCGCCGGGAGGAGTGTCCTGTGAACACGTGGACCGACGTCGAACGCATCGCGCTGTCCCTGCCCGCGACGAGCGCGCGCACCGAGCACGCGTGGACGGTCCACGGTGCGGTGTTCGTGCGCGAACGGCCGCTGCGCCCCGCCGACCGTGCCGCGCTGGGCGACGCCGCACCCGACGGACCCGTGCTCGCCGCCTGGGTCGCGGACGAGGAGACCAAGCACGAGCTCGTCGCGGCCGACCCTGCCGTCTACCTCACGACCCCGCACTTCGACGGCTACGCGATCGTGCTCGCGCGGCTCGACACGATCGGCACGGCAGAGCTCGCCGAGCTGGTCCTCGACGCGTGGGCCGCCCGCGCTCCGGCGCGGCTCGTCGCGAAGCACACCCCACCGACCCTGTGGCACCTCGCGCTCGCGCACGAGTGGGACGACGCCCTCGACGCCGGGACGTACGCGCGCTCGACACGAGGGCTCAGCCTCGACGAGGTCGGGTTCGTGCACCTGTCGTACCGGCACCAGGTCACCGCTGTCGCCGGGTTCGTCCTCGCCGACGAGACCCGCCCGCTGACGCTCCTGGAGGTCTCGCGCCCGGAGCTCGCCGTCGCGGGCGTCGACGTGCGCGAGGAGCCCGGCGACCCCGCCGACCCGGCGAGCGAGAGGTACCCGCACGCGTTCGGACCGCTCCCGACGTCCGCCGTCGTCACGGCCACGCCCGCCCGCATGGTCGACGGCACGCTCGTGGTCGACGGCGACGTCCTGGCCTGACGTCGTCGGCGCCCGCGCGTGACACCAACCTCACCGTGGCCTCAGGCCGACGCCGATGCCCTCGTCTGCGACGAGCCACTGTGCAGTGACCCTAGCTATCGGGCCGATCAAACGTCTCGATCGACAACCGATACTTCAGATTCGCAGGCGCCGGTGCGATGGAAACAACGAAGTCAGGCAGGGCATCGGGGGCAGGAGCGCCGTCGACCTCAGCACCCGGCTCGCTCATCCAATCGATCAGGCAGACCCGAACTTGATACGCACCGGGAGCGACCGGGACAATCATCAGGTCTTCACCGCCACCGATTCCGATGGAGTCGATTGCGCCCAGACGGAGCTCACCCTTGGAGAGCACGCGATAGGGATCGGATTGGAACGCAGCAAATTTGCGCTCCCTTTCGCTCAAGCTCGCGATGTCATCACAAACCCGAACCACAAACTTGAAGGCACCATCGATCCCGAGGTTGATCGGAACAAGGATCCCCTCTCGGATGCTCGCTTCCAACGCCCCTGGTTCGTTGAAGTCCTCTTCCCAGAGTTTGGCATCTGCTTCCGAAGCGAACGCTCCAGCCTGCCAAAGCGCGAACATCCCGGCATCAGTCCGAGCAACCATCGCACCTTCAAAACTCAACACAGGCCATCCCCCAACATCGACTTGAAGTCACCATCGAAAAAACAACATCGCCAGGCGTGAGTCCCGTGGGTAGGGCCTGAGCTTGAACCTGGCGCCCCAAACTCCGACTCACCGAACGATCGAGCGGGCTCATGCTCGAAGGATCGTCAATGCCCCCCGAGTTGCAGGTCATAAGCGTGATCAATATCCGCAGAAGAGACGCGACCACTCCCCCTGAAATCCAGGCCCTTAGCGCATTCCCGCTCTCTCGAACCGGAGTCGCGACCATTATAGACCCATTGAGCGCCGCAAACCCTACCATCAGCCGCCGCCCGCTGAGCGGGAGTCCATCCCTCAATGCATTTCACGCTCATCGCGACTCCATCGCAATGGTGAACCACCATTGCCAATGCAAGCATCTGCGGCTGTGTCAATCTCCCCTCGCCCGCCAGCAACAACGTCTTACGTGTGCAGGTCTGCAACCGTGAGATTGTCAGCAGTCCCATACGTGCCAGTGGCAGGCTCGGTCGCGTCAACGACGGCGACAGCTCTGCGGTCGGCACTTGCTCACCGGGCGAGAGCTGGTCCGCACGCTCGAGCTCCTGATCCGGCCACTGCAGCACTACTCACTCGCGACGAGACCGCACGCGTCGCCTTCGGAGCATCCGTCCTGGCTGCCGCACTCAGCGATCTTTTCAAGCTCTTGAGCGCCGGTGCGGCGATCTTCCCGAGGGGCTTCGCCGACGAGACCCGCCCGCTGACGCTCCTGGAGGTCTCGCGCCCGGAGCTCGCCGTCGCGGGCGTCGACGTGCGCGAGGAGCCCGGCGACCCCACCGACCCGGCGAGCGAGAGGTACCCGCACGCGTTCGGACCGCTCCCGACGTCCGCCGTCGTCACGGCCACGCCCGCCCGCATGGTCGACGGCTCGCTCGTGGTCGACGGCGACGTCCTGGCCTGACGTCGTCGGCGCCCGGCCGTGGCGCCTACGCTTGAAGCATGCCCCTGCCCGTCGCCCCAGGTCTCCGTGCGCTCGACGCACGCGCATGGACCGAGCACGCGCGGGACCACGCCGACCGGGCCGACGCACTGACCGCCGTCCGCCGCGCCGCCCAGGCCCGCGGCGAGAAGCACGCCATCGAGGACTTCCTCTACACCTACTACCCGACCCGCGTCGCGCAGCTGCGCCGCTGGCACCCGGGCGCGGGCGTCGTCCTGACCGCCGACCCGTCCGACCTCGCAGCGACCGAGGAGATCGCCGAACGCGCACGCTCGCGCTGGCACCGCCAGGTCGAGACGGCGGACGGCGGCACCGGCGTCACGCTCGACGTCGAGGCGTTCCTCGCCGACCGGGGCGACGCCGTGCGGTTCGTGGGTGCGCTCGTGAGCGCGACCGCCGGTCGGCCAGCACAGCTCGGCTGCTTCGGGCTGCACGAGTGGGCGATGGTCTACCAGGACGCCCGGCGCGGGCGCGACCAGCGGCACGCGCTCCCGCTGCGACTCGGGCACGAGGGCACCGACACCGTGGTCGAGTCGCACCGCATCGGCTGCTCGCACTTCGACGCGTTCCGGTTCTTCACGCCCGAGGCGCGCGAGCTCAACCGGCTGCAGCCGACGCGCGCGACGCAGCCCGCGATGGAGCAGCCCGGCTGCCTGCACGCGACCATGGACCTGTACAAGTGGGCGCTCAAGCTCGGGCCCGCCGTGCCGGGCGATCTGCTGCTCGACTGCTTCGAGCTCGCGCGCGACGTCCGCTACCTCGACATGCGGGCCTCGCCCTACGACGTCTCGTCGTACGACGAGCCCGCGGTGCGGATCGAGACTCCCGAGGGCAAGGCCGAGTACGTGCGCCACCAGCGGTCGTTCGCCGAGCGCGGGCAGGCGCTGCGCGCGCGGCTCGTCGCGGCGTGCGACGCGGTCACGAGCACCGGGGCCGGCCATCTCGGCGGCGGCGCCGACGCATAATCGACCGGTGACCTCCGACCTGCCGACCCGTCCCCCGTTCGCCTCCGCCCCGCGCACGCCCGTGCCGCTGCCCGACCCGTTGGCCGAGGTGCTGCGCTCGTGCGACGTCGACCCGGCGGGCGCGACCGCGGTGTGGCGCAACGGCCTGGGCGGCCTGACGTTCCGTGTCGAGGGTCACCACCTCAAGTGGTCGCCCGACCTCGCGGGGGTCGACCTCGACGACGAGGCCCAGCGGCTGGTCTGGGCCGGACGCTGGACCCCGGTCCCCCGCGTCGTCCGCCACGGCCGCGTCGAGGCCGTGCCGGGAATCACGCTGCCCGCGCCCGCCGCGAGCCTTCCCGGGTCGGACGGCGGCACCTGGCTCCTGACCGAGACGATCCCGGGCCGGTCCGCGGTCGAGCCACGGTGGTCGGCCGCGCCGGACGTCGCCGCGCGCGCCGTCGGGGCCGGTCTGCGCGCGCTGCACGACGCGCTGCCGCTGCTCGACTGCCCGTACTCGTGGGCCGCCCCGCAGCGGGCCGCGAACGCGCGCGACCGCATCGACGCGGGCGACGGCCCGGACTCGTGGCACCCCGAGCACCGTGACCTGACGCCGGCCGACGTGCTCGCACGCCTCGCGGACGTGCCCGACCCGGACCTCGTCGTCTGCCACGGCGACGCGTGCGCGCCCAACACCCTGCTGCACGACGACGGGTCGTGGGCCGCGCACGTCGACCTCGGTGCGCTCGGGGTCGCGGACCGCTGGGCCGACCTCGCGGTCGCCGCGTGGAGCACCGAGTGGAACTACGGACCGGGCTACGAGCACCTCGTGTACGACGCGTACGGGATCGCGCCCGACCCCGCGAAGATCGCGTACTACCGGCTGCTGTGGGACGTCTCCTGACCCGACCACACGTCGCCGGGCAGGTCGCCCGGCAGGTGCGGGTTGCCCACCCCGACGAACGGGTCGTCGCGCCCCGCCCGCCGCATCGCCTCGAAGTCGCGCAGTGCGCCGAACGCCCAGCGCCCCAGGAGCGCGATCGCGACGAGGTTGACGATCGCCATGAGGGCCATCGCGACGTCCGCGAGCGCCCAAGCAGCCTCGAGCGCGACGAGCGACCCGACGCCTACCGCGGCGAGCACGAGGGTCCGCAGCGCGGTCAGGGCCTTGCCGTGGATCCCGAGGAACGTGAGGTTGACCTCGGCGTACGAGTAGTTGCCGACGACCGACGAGAACGCGAACACCGCGATGAGGATCGTCATGGGCCAGGTGGTCCAGGTGCCGAGCTCGGCGGCGACCGCGGCCTGGGTGAGCGACGCCCCGGCGGCCTCGGTCGTGGCGCCCGGGTCGTACACGCTCGGGCCGGCGACCAGGATGATGAACGCGGTCGCGGAGCACACGACGATGGTGTCGACGAACACGCCGAGCGACTGGATGAGGCCCTGCTTGGCGGGGTGCGAGACGGTCGCGGTCGCGGCGGCGTTGGGGGCGCTGCCCATGCCGGCCTCGTTGGAGAACAGTCCGCGCTTGACGCCGTTGAGCAGCGCGGCGAGGATCCCGCCCGCGGTGCCCGCGAGCGCCTCGTCGAGCCCGAACGCGCCCTCGACGATCTGGCGCAGCACGTCGGGCACGGCGCCGAGGTTCAGGACGATGATCACGAGCGCGAGCCCGACGTACACGAGCGCCATGACGGGCAGGACGACGCCCGCGAACGTCGCGACGCGACGCACCCCGCCGTAGAGGATGGGCGCGGCCAGGACCATGAGCAGCACCGCCGTCCACCCGGACGAGACGCCGTGGCTCGTGGACAGCACGTCGGAGATCGTGTTGGCCTGCACCATGTTGAACGCGAACCCGAACGCGAAGATGAGCAGCAGCGCGAACACCACGCCCCAGCGTCGTGAGCGCAGGCCCCGCTGGATGTAGTAGGCGGGCCCGCCGCGGAAGCTGCCGTCCTCGGCACGCACCTTGAACATCTGCGCGAGCGTCGACTCGACGAACGCGGTCGCCATGCCGACGAGCGCGACGACCCACATCCAGAAGATCGCGCCGGGCCCGCCGAGGGTCAGGGCGATCGCGACCCCTGCGATGTTGCCGGTGCCGATGCGTGAGGCGAGCCCGACGCAGAACGCCTGGAACGAGGAGATCCCACCCTTGGCCTCGCCGCGCGAGCCGCCGACGAGGCGGAGCATCGTGCCGAACAGCCGCACCTGGACCGCGCGCGTGCGCAGCGTGAAGTACAGGCCCGCGCCGATGAGCAGGTAGATGAGCACGTACGAGTACAGGATGGTGCTCAGGGGGTCGATCACGTGCTCCTGCAGCTGGTCCACGGGCGGGTCTCCTCGTCGTCGGGCCGGGCCCGGGTCTCGGGCGTCCCGACAACCTACGGTCCCGGCGGACCGCGCGCGCGGCAGAGGCCCGGTTCAGGACCGGGCGGCGACTCCACATGCAGCGAGCTCGCGCGCGCCCGCCGTGACACGCGGCGGGCGCGCCTGTCACGCTTGCGCGATGACGACCACGACCTCGCCCGGCAGCGCCGCACGCCAGGGCACCCCGGGCAGCACGCTGCTGCGTCGGGCGCTGCGCACCTGGCCGGGACGCGTCGGGATGCGCACCGCCCGTCAGCTCCAGGAGCTCGAGGTCTTCGACCGTGCGATGACGCTCGCCGCGCAGGCGTTCACGTCGATCGTCCCGGTCCTGATCGCGATCGGCGCGATCCTTCCCCGCGACAGCACCGCGGGGGCCGCGCTCGCCGACCTCCTCGGTCTCGACGACGCCACGCGCGAGACCCTGACCCGGTCCCTCCCGAGCGGTGCGTCGGCGCAGAGCGCCTTCGGGGTCGTCGGCGTCCTCGTCGTCCTCGTCTCGGCGACGAGCTTCTCGCGCGCGCTCAGCCGGACCTACGCCCGCGCGTGGGACCTCCCGCGCCCGTCGGGGCTCGGGATGGCCTGGCGGTGGCTCGCGGTGCTGCTGTCGATCTGCCTCGTGTGCTGGGGCGTCTTCGGGGTGCGGCGGGCCCTCGCGGACGGCGGGCTCGAGTACGTCGAGCCGGTCGTCGTCCTCGCGGTCCACGCGGTGGTCTGGACGTGGGTCCCGTACCTGCTGTTCGCCGGACGCCGGCCCGTCCGCTCGTTCGTCCCCGGAGGCGTGCTCATGGGCGTCGCCGTGGCGGTGCTCTCGGTCGCGGCGAGCATCTACCTCCCGCGAGCGCTCGCGAGCGCGGCGCAGCAGTTCGGATCGCTGGGCATCGCGTTCACGTACCTGTCGTGGCTGTTCGTGCTCTCGTTCGCGCTCGTCCTGACGACGGCGCTGGGCCGTGTCCTGCACGGCGACCCGGGACGTCTCGGGCGGGCCCTGCGCGGGCCCGACCCGGCGCCCGTCGGCACCTGGGACACTGGTGCCGATGACCACCGTTAGCACCCCCGCGCGCGCACCCCGCCTCCTCGACCACCTGCCCGAGTCGGTGCTGGGCATGAAGCCCGACCCGGACGCCCTGTACGAGGGCTTCACGGCATGGGCCGAGGCGCGCGGACTGCCGCTGTACCCGCACCAGGACGAGGCCGTCATGGAGCTCGTCTCGGGCTCGCACGTGATCCTCGCGACGCCCACGGGCTCGGGCAAGTCGCTCGTGGCGATGGCCGCGCACTTCGCGGCGCTCGCGGCGCACCGCAACGCGCGCGGCGGCCGCACGTTCTACACCGCGCCGCTCAAGGCGCTCGTGAGCGAGAAGTTCTTCTCGTTGGTCGAGGCGTTCGGCTCCGAGAACGTGGGCATGATGACGGGCGACTCGTCGGTCAACCCGGGCGCGCCGATCATCTGCTGCACCGCGGAGATCCTCGCGAACATCGCGCTGCGCGACGGCGCCGAGGCTGACGCCGCGCAGGTCGTGATGGACGAGTTCCACTTCTACGCCGACCCGCAGCGGGGATGGGCGTGGCAGGTGCCGCTGCTCGAGCTGCCGCGCACGCAGTTCATCCTGATGTCCGCGACCCTCGGCGACACGTCGCTGTTCGTGGACGACCTGACCGAGCGCACCGGTCGTCCCGTCGCGGAGGTCACGAGCGCCGAGCGCCCGATCCCGCTGACGTTCAGCTACGTCGTCGACCCGCTCAACGAGGTCATCGACGAGCTCGTGCAGACGCACCGCGCGCCCGTGTACGTCGTGCACTTCACGCAGAAGGACGCGATCGACCGGGCGCAGTCGCTGCTGAGCACGACCGTCGCGACCAAGGCCGAGAAGGAGGCGATCGTCGCCGAGCTGGGCGACTTCCGGTTCGGGACCGGGTTCGGCCGGACGCTCAGCAAGTTCCTGCGCCACGGCGTCGGGGTGCACCACGCGGGCATGCTGCCCAAGTACCGCCGCGTCGTGGAGCGCCTCACGCAGGCGGGCCTGCTCAAGGTCGTGTGCGGCACCGACACGCTCGGGGTGGGCATCAACGTGCCGATCCGCACCGTGCTCATGACGTCGCTCGTGAAGTTCGACGGCGAGCGCATGCGGCACCTGACGGCACGCGAGTTCCACCAGATCGCAGGCCGGGCGGGCCGCGCCGGGTACGACACGCTCGGCGAGGTGCTCGTGATGGCCCCCGAGCACGTGATCGAGAACCGCAAGCTGCTCGCGAAGGCCGGCGACGACCCGAAGAAGCTCAAGAAGATCGTCCGCAAGAAGGCCCCGCAGGGCGCGGTCAACTGGACGGACGCGACGTTCGAGCGCCTGCGCGACGCCGACCCGGAGCCCCTGACGAGCCACTTCACCGTGAGCCACTCGATGGTGCTCAACGTGCTAGCGCGCGGCGTCGAGGACAGGTTCACGGGCCGCCCCGCGCAGGACCCGATCGCGGCGATGCGGCACCTGCTGCTCGCGAACCACGACACCGAGGCGCAGCGCGCGCAGCACGTGCGCCAGGTGTTCCGGATCTACCGCTCGCTGCGCGTGGCGGGCATCGTCGAGAAGTACCGCGAGACCGACCCGACGCACCCGCGGGGCGAGCGTTCCGCCGTCCGCCTCGTGGTCGACCTGCCGCGCGACTTCGCGCTCAACCAGCCCCTGTCGCCGTTCGCGCTCGCCGCGCTCGACCTGCTCGACGTCGACTCCCCCACGCACGCCCTCGACGTCGTCTCGGTGCTCGAGGCGACGCTCAGCGACCCGCGCCAGGTGCTCGTCGCGCAGCAGCACAAGGCGCGCGGCGAGGCGATCGGCGCGATGAAGGCCGAGGGCATCGAGTACGACGAGCGCATGGAGCTGCTCGAGACCGTGACGTGGCCCAAGCCGCTCGAGGACCTCCTCGAGCCCGCGTTCGTGCAGTACAAGCGCACCAACCCGTGGGTCGCGGACGCCGAGCTGTCGCCCAAGTCCGTGGTGCGCGACATGCTCGAGTCCGCGATGACGTTCACCGAGTTCGTCTCGACGTACGGGCTGGAGCGCACCGAGGGCGTCGTGCTGCGGTACCTCGCGGACGCGTACCGGGCGATCCGGCAGACCGTCTCGGAGGAGCACCGCACCGAGGACGTGCACGAGGTCACCGAGTGGCTCGGCGAGGTGGTGCGCGGCACCGACTCCTCGCTCCTGGACGAGTGGGAGCGGCTGTCGAACCCCGTCGACGACGACGCGGACGGCGTCGGCGGCGACGGCCCGCTGTCGGGCACGGCCGAGAGCGAGCCCGTGCGCCCCGTGACGGGCAACGTGCGCGCGTTCCGCCGGCTGGTGCGCAACGCGATGTTCCGACGCGTCGAGCTCGCCGCGCAGGAGCGCTACGAGCCGCTCGGGGCGCTCGACGGCGCGTCCGGGTGGGACGCCGACGCGTGGGGCGACGCCCTCGACCCGCTGTTCGAGGCGCAGGGCGACGACGCGATCGGGTACGGGGCGGCCGCGCGGTCGTCGGCGCTCGTGCAGATCCACGAGTCGGGGACCCTGCCCGACGGCACCACGGTCGCACCGGGCACGTGGTTCGTGCGCCAGGTGCTCGACGACGCGGACGGCGACCACGACTGGGCGATCAGCGCCGTCGTGGACCACGCGGCGAGCGACGAGGCGGGCGAGGTCGTGCTGCGGGTCGTGGGCGTCGGGCCGATGTGACCCCCGGCCCCGTGGGGCGCGCCGCGGGCCCGGGGTGGCACGGCGCGCGTCCGGGGTGGCACGGCGTGCGCCCGGTGCGGCAGGATCGTCGTTGTGAGCAAGAAGCCGTCGCATTCCCACGCGGGCACGCCCGCCGTCGCCGCGCTCGAGGCCTCGGGCGTCGCGCACACCCTGCACCCGTACGAGCACGACCCGGCGAGCGACCTCGGCTACGGCCTCGAGGCGGCCGCCGCGATCGGCGTCGGGCCCGAGCAGGTGTTCAAGACGCTGCTCGCGAGCGTCGAGGGTCGGCTCGTGGTCGGCGTCGTGCCGGTCGCCGGGATGCTCGACCTCAAGGCGCTCGCGCACGCCGTCGGCGCCAAGAAGGCGACCATGGCCGACCCCGCCGCGGCCGAGCGCGCGACCGGCTACGTCGTCGGCGGTATCTCGCCGCTCGGCCAGCGGCGCCGGCTGAGCACCGTCGTCGACGCGAGCGCGCTCGAGCACCCGACCGTGTACGTCTCGGGCGGTCGGCGCGGGCTCGACGTGGGCCTCGCGCCGGACGACCTCGTGCGGCTCACCGACGCGGGCACCGCCCCGATCGCGAAGCGCTGAGGCGCGCCGCGCCAGGGACCCCTCGCGCCGAGGTAGAACCCTGCGGCGGAGAGAGAACCCCGCGGCCTCTATCTCGGCCGCTCAGTTCTACTTCGGCGGAACGGGCCCCTGGCCGGGGTACTGCTGGCCGGGGTACTGCTGAGTCGCGTAGCCCTGCTGGGCGGGGTAGGCCTGGCCGGGGTACTGCCCGTACGCCGCGTACCCCCGGGCCGCGTCGACCGGCACGATGTCCTTGCCGAGCGGCAGCAGCGAGACCGGGATCATCTTGAGGTTGGCGATGCCGAGCGGGATCCCGATGATCGACAGGAACAGCGGGATCGACGTCAGCACGTGCCCGATCGCGAGCCAGATGCCGGCGACGACGAACCAGATGACGTTCCCGATCGTCGACCACGCCCCGGCGGTGGGCTTGTCGACCACGGTGCGCCCGAACGGCCACAGCGCGTACCCCGCGATGCGGAACGACGCGATCCCGAACGGGATGGTCACGATCAGCACGCAGCACACGATCCCCGCGAAGACGTACCCGAGGGCGAGCCAGAAGCCCGCGAAGACGAGCCAGATGATGTTCAGCAGGGTCCGCATGCGTCCATGATCGCACCGAGCACCGACACCGGCGGCCCAGCCCTCCCCCGGCTCCTAGAATCGTCGGGTGCCAGCTTCCGCGACGTCTCCCTCCCCCCGCACGATCGCCGACCGGTACGCCGAGGTCGTCGCCCGCGTGTCGGACGCCGCGCACGCCGCGGGCCGTGACCCGGCCGAGGTCCGTGTCCTGGTCGCGACCAAGACGCAGGACGCGGACGCCGTCCGCGAGGTCGTGGCCGCGGGCGCGACCCTGATCGGCGAGAACCGCGTCCAGGAGCTCACCGCGAAGGCCGACGCGATCGCCGACCTCGTCGCCGCCGGCGCCGTCACCGTGCACCTGATCGGCCCGCTCCAGCGCAACAAGGTCAACCCGGTGCTCGCGACCGCGACCGGCGTCGAGTCGGTCGACTCGCTCGCGCTCGCCCAGGCGCTGTCGTCGCGCTGCGTGCGCGACGCCCGCACGCTCGACGTCATGGTCCAGGTCAACGTCTCGGGCGAGGCCACGAAGTCCGGCACGACGCCCGACGACGCCCCCGACCTGGCGCTCGCCGTGGCCACGCTGCCGGGGCTGCGTCTGACCGGGTTCATGACGATCGGCGCGCACACGCGCGACGCGGCGACGGTCCGCGCCGGGTTCGCGCGCCTGCGGGGCGTGCGCGACGCGGTGGCTGCCTCGGGCGCACCGGGCACCGAGCACGCGCGCGAGCTGTCGATGGGCATGTCGAGCGACCTCGAGCTCGCGGTGGGCGAGGGCGCGACGGTCGTGCGCGTCGGCACCGCGGTGTTCGGCGCCCGCCCGCCCGCCTGACCGCGCGCCCCCGCCGTCCGCCCGCCTGACCGCGCCCCCGTCGTCCGCCCCCGCGCGGCCGGCCCCGAACCTCAGCGACAGACCACGAGCCAGCACCAGCACCAGGAGACTCCCGTGACCGACCCGAGCCCCGTCGTCCTGCGCCCCGCGACGCCCGACGACGTCCCCGCGCTCGTCGCCCTCAACGACGCCGCCCACCCCGCCGTCCCGATCACGAGCGAGGCCGAGATGGCGGCGCTGCTCGCGGGTGCCGAGCTCCCGGTCGTGGCGGTCGACCCGGAGCGCCCCGACGTGCCGCTCGCGATGATCCTCGCGTTCGGCCCGGGCGCGGACTACGCGAGCGAGAACTATGCGTGGTTCGAGTCGCGCGGGTACGACCACCTGTACGTCGACCGCATCGTCGTGGGCGAGGGCTCACGCGACCGGGGCCTCGGCCGCCTGCTGTACGCGCACGTGTTCTCCGCGGCCCGTCTCACCCAGCGGGCGGTCGTGACGTGTGAGGTGAATCTCGATCCGCCGAACCCGGGGTCGCTCCGGTTCCACACGCGACTCGGTTTCGCGGCGCAGGGCGAACAGGCCACGAAGGGCGGCAGCGTGCGGGTCGTGATGCTCTCGGCCCCCGCGACGACGACCATCTCCTGACGCTCGGGGCGCGCGGCCACACCATTTCATGACCGAATGCGGGGGTTTCGGTCTCGGAACCATCCGCGTACGGTGGACGACCGTGCCCGCTTCCCCAGGGGCACCGCCCTGTCCCCGACGAGAGGTACCCGATGCCGTGCACGACCGCAGACCTTGCTGACACCGACACCCTGGTCCTTCGACCAGCACGCAGCGAGGACATCGAGCGGATCGTCGAGCTCAACAACGCGTCGACCCCGGCCGTGCCCATGACTCCCCTGGAGGACATGCGCGAGCTGGTCGAGGAGTCGACCCTCACCCTGGTCGCCGCCGAGCCCACGACCGACGAGCCCGTCGGCTTCGTGGTGACCTTCGACTCCGGCGCCGACTTCGACGCCGAGAACTACGCCTGGTTCGAGGAGCGCGACTTCGACCACTACTACGTCGACCGCATCGTGGTCGGCGCGGAGGCCCGCGACCAGGGCCTCGGTCAGCGCTTCTACGAGGAGGTCATCGAGATCGCCCGCCGCGAGGGCCGCGCCGAGGTGACGTGCGAGGTCAACGTCGAGCCCGTCAACCCGGGCTCGCTGCGCTTCCACGGCCGCCTCGGGTTCGAGGACCAGGGCGAGCAGCTGACCAAGGGCGGCGACGTCGTCGTCAAGAAGTTCGCACTCCCCCTCGCGCACGTCGACGCGCTCCAGCCCGCCTGACGCCGCCGGACGGCGTGCGACCTACGGGACGCGCGCCGTCCACTCGGGCGTCGAGAACTTCTCCGCCGCGAGCTGCTCGGCCCGGGCCCGCTCGGTCGGCGAGACCGTGCTCTCCGCTGTGCGGTAGCGGCCCCGGAAGTGCGTCAGGAACGCCTCGATCACGGCCTCGCGCGCCATGCCCGTCTGCGAGCGCAGCGGGTCGACACGCTTGTTGGCGCTCTTGGTGCCCTTGTCGCTCATCTTCTCGCGGCCGATGCGCAGCACCTCGAGCATCTTGTCGGCGTCGATGTCGTACGCCATCGTCACGTGGTGCAGGACGGCGCCCCCGCGCAGCCGCTTCTGCGCGGCCCCCGCGATCTTGCCGGCGGGCGACGCGATGTCGTTGAGCGGCTGGTAGGTGGCCTGGACGCCGACCTCGGCGAGCGCGCCGAGCACCCAGTCGTCCAGGAACGCGTACGAGCGCTCGAAGCTCAGGCCCTCGACGAGCGAGCCGGGCACCGTGAGCGAGTACGTGATCGTGTTGCCGGGCTCGATGAACATCGCGCCGCCGCCCGAGACGCGCCGCACCACGGTGATGCCGTGCTTCTCGGCGCCCTCCGGGTCGACCTCGTTGCGCAGCGACTGGAACGAGCCGATGACGACGGTCGGGTCGGCCCACTCCCAGATGCGCAGCGTCGGGCCGCGGCGGCCCTCGTCGAGCTCCTCCGCGAGCACCTGGTCGATCGCCATCTGCATGGCCGGGCTCTCGGGGCCGTCGTGGATGACCTCGAACACGTGGTCGTCCCAGCCCGTGGCGTGCCCGAGCGCGCGCCGGACGGCGATCGCGACCGCCTCGGGCGTGAACCCGACCATCGTCACGTGGTCCCCGAGGACCGACTCGACGGCGCCCGCGAGCTGCGCCACGTTCGCGGACTCGGGCATCCCCAGCAGGGCGCCGTCGATGTCCTCGAGCGCGTCGTCGGGCTCGAGGAAGAAGTCGCCGCTGACCGCGACGCGCGAGAGCCGCCCGTCCTCGGTCTCGACGTCGACCGCCACGAGCTTGCCACCAGGAACCTTGTACTCACCGCGCATGCGGCAAGCCTACGTCAGCGCGGCGAGACTCCCGCGTGGATGAGCCCGTAGATCGCGGAGTCCGTCAGCGCCTCCCACGACGCCTCGATCAGGTTCGGACCCACCCCGACGGTCGACCACGAGCGCTGCCCGTCGGTCGTCTCGATGAGCACGCGGGTCGTCGCGTCGGTGCCGTGCATCGTGTCGAGGATGCGCACCTTGAAGTCGATGAGCTCGAACTCCTGGATCTCCGGGTAGACGCGCACGAGGGCCTGGCGCAGCGCGTGGTCGAGCGCGTTGACGGGGCCGTTGCCCTCCCCCGTGCTCACGTGCCGCTCGCCGCCCGCGTGCAGCTTGACGGTCGCCTCGGCCGTCGCCTCGGTGCCGCGCGAGCCCGCACGCTCGACGATCGTGCGCCAGCTCTCGACGCTGAAGTACTCCTGCCGCTCGCCGCTGATCTCCTCGCGCAGCAGCAGCTCGAACGACGCGTCGGCCGCGTCGTACGTGTAGCCGTTCGCCTCGGCGTCCTTGACGCGGGTCGTCACGCGCGTCAGCAGCTCGCCCTGCCCGGTCAGGTCGAAGCCCAGCTCGCGGCCCTTGAGCTCGATCGACGCACGCCCCGCCATGTCGGAGATCAGCATGCGCATGTCGTTGCCGACCGCGCGCGGGTCGATGTGCTGGTAGAGGTCCGGGTCGACCTTGATCGCGGAGGCGTGCAGGCCGCCCTTGTGCGCGAACGCGCTCGCACCCACGTACGGCTGGCGCCCGTAGGGCGAGATGTTCGTGATCTCGCTGACGGCGTGCGCGATCCGGCTCGCCTCGGCGAGCCCGCCGTCCGCGAGGAGCGTGCGCCCGCCCTTGATCTCGAGGTTCGCGACGACGGTCAGCAGGTCGGCGTTGCCCGTGCGCTCGCCGTAGCCGTTGATCGTGCCCTGCACGTGCGCGCAGCCCGCGTCGACCGCGGCGAGCGAGTTCGCGACCGCGCAGCCCGAGTCGTTGTGCGCGTGCATGCCGAGGCGGTACGACGAGTCGGCGGTGTGCCCGAGGGCCTCGCGCAGCTCGCCCACGACGTCCGTGACCCAGTGCGGGAGCATGCCGCCGTTGGTGTCGCACAGCGCGACGACCTCGGCGCCCGCCTCGATCGCGGTCTCGACCGCGGCGAGGGTGTAGGCGGGGTCGTACCGGTACCCGTCGAAGAAGTGCTCGGCGTCGAGCACCACGCGGCGCCCCTCGGCGACGAGGAACCGCACGGTGTCGCCGATCATCGCGAGGTTCTCGGGGCCGTCGGTACGCAGGGCGCGCTCGACGTGCCGGATGTCCGCCTTGGCGACCAGGGTCAGCACCGGGGCCTGGGAGTCGAGCAGCCCGCGGACCTGCTTGTCCTCGGACGCCGCGACGCCGGCCTTGCGGGTCGAGCCGAACGCCGCGAGCACGGCGTTCTTGAGCGTGAGCTCGCGCGCCGCGCGCGCGAAGAAGTCCGTGTCCTTCGGGATCGCGCCCGGCCAGCCGCCCTCGATGTAGCCCACGCCCAGCTCGTCGAGCAGGGGGGCGATCGCGAGCTTGTCCGCGACGGAGAGGTTCATGCCCTCCTGCTGCGCGCCGTCGCGCAGCGTCGTGTCGTAGACGTCGAAGGTCGGGTTCATCGTGGTCTCTCTCTGGCGGGAGCTGACTGAGGCGGGCGGAGGCTGCAGGGTCCGACGTGCAGGTCCGACAGCACTCTAGGGGGTGGGGTGCGGCGCGACGGACGGTCGTCCGGCCGTGCCCGGTCGCCCCGGGCGCTGCCGCACGCCGTCCGCCGACGCCGCGCCCGGCGTCGTCCCGCTCGTTCCGTGTCGCTCGCGGACCCGGTGCCCTCGTGAGGACCGGACCGTTCGCCCGCCGCCGGACGGAGGTGATGCCCGGCAACAAAAAAACCCCCCGGGGTGCGGGAGGTTGGCGCGTTCGGTGGTGTACCGAACGCGCTACGTGAGAATGAGCGAGAAGACGTTGTGTGTCACGAGCCACATGTTGCCACACGCCCGCGCCTCGGGCGAGGACCGTCCACCTGATGAACGGGCGGGCCACTGACCTCGCACGAGGCCCTCGTGCAGCGTCGGGATCCCGCACGCGTACCGCGTGCGAGAGCGCGGCCGATGCACTGGGATGGGGCCATGACCGACCCGAACGCTGACGCGCGCCCGCCGTCGTTCCTCCCGGAGGACGGCCCCGACACCCGCTCCGACTTCGTCGAGGCCACCGAACGACCCTACGACCCGCGCCTCACCGTGGCGCCCGGCAGGTTCCTCGGCGGCGCGCTCGCGACCGCGATCGTCGCCGCGCTCGCGGGCCTCGTCGGGGTCATCGTCCTCGAGGACGTCGTCGGGCTCGACCTCGTCCCCCCGCCGGACGCGTTCGCGACCGGGTCGCACGGCGCGGCGTTCGCGGTCGCCGGGGCCCTGCTCGCGTTCCTCGCGGCCGGCGTGCTCGTGCTGCTCATCGTCTCGACACCGCGCCCGCGCCTGTTCTTCGGCTGGCTCATGGCGCTGACGACCGTGGTCGTCACGGTGCTGCCGTTCTCGTGGACCGACGACGTGGGCGCCGCGATCGCGTCGGCCGCGGTCAACCTGCTCATCGGCTCGGCCGTGTGGTCGCTGCTGACGGGCGTCGCGGGCCGCACCATCGAGGTGCGGCCCGCGGAGCCCGGCGTCCGTTAGGCCGGAGCACAGCAGGCCGGGGCACAGCAGGCCGGGGCACAGCAGGCCGGGGCACAGCAGGCCGGCGCGCAGCGGGCCTGCGGTCGGTGGACCGGCTCAGGCCAGGCGGCGCAGCCAGCCGTGGCGGTCCGCGACGCGGCCCGTCTGGATGCCCGTGAGCTCCTCACGCACCGCCATGGTCACGGCCCCGGGGCCGCCGTCCGCGATCGTGTGGTCGAACGCCGTGCCCGCGAGCCGGCCGATGGGCGTGACCACGGCCGCGGTGCCGCACGCGAACACCTCGGTCACGGCGCCGGACTCGATGTCGGCCAGGAGGTCGGCAAGCGGGATGCGCCGCTCGGTCACGGTGCGGCCCGCGTCGCCCAGCAGCGCGATGATCGACGAGCGCGTGACGCCCTCGAGGATCGACCCGGTCAGCTCCGGGGTCTCGACCGAGCCGTCGGCGCGCACGACGAACACGTTCATGCCGCCGAGCTCCTCGAGGAACGTGCCGGTCCCGGCGTCGAGGAAGCACACCTGCTCGCAGCCGTGCTTCTGCGCCTCGACCTGGGGCAGCAGGGACGACGCGTAGTTCCCGCCGCACTTGGCCGCGCCCGTCCCGCCGGCGCCCGCACGCGAGTACTGCGTGTCGACCCAGATCGACACGGGCTTGACCCCGCCCGAGAAGTACGCGCCCACGGGCGAGGCGATCACGAGGAACTCGGCCTCGAGGCTCGGGCGCACGCCCAGGAACGCCTCCGAGGCGTACATGAAGGGGCGCAGGTAGAGGCTCGACTCCTCCGCCGTCGGCACCCAGGCCTCGTCGGTGCGCACGAGCGCGGCGATCGACGCGACGAAGTCGTCGACGCTCAGCGCGGGCAGCGCGAGCCGGTGCGCGGAGCGCGCGAAGCGGTCGGCGTTCGCCTCGGGGCGGAACGTCCAGACCGACCCGTCGGCGTGCCGGTAGGCCTTGAGCCCCTCGAAGATCTCCTGCGCGTAGTGCAGGACGGCGGTCGCGGGGTCGAGCTGGAGGGGTCCGTAGGGCTCGACGCGCCGGTCGCGCCAACCGTCGGCCGCGGTCCACGACACGCGCGCCATGTGGTCCGTGAAGACCGTGCCGAACTTCGGCGACGACGCGACGAGCGCGTCACGCTCGGCCGCGGGCAGCGCGGAGTCCGAGGGGCGCACGTCGAACAGCGTGACGAGGTCCTCGAGCGAGGACGAGAGGATCTGGGGTGCAAGCGGGGTGCTCATGTGGGTGGCCTTTCACCTGGCGACCCCTGTAGTTTTCCACGCCGCACGGTGAGGTTCGACCCGCACCCGGCGGGGCCGTCGTCCGGCGTGCCTACAGCGGTCTGGACGAACGGATCGAACAGGACCGGCACGGACGGCCGACGTGGTGCGGACGGCGGCCGGGCCCCGCGGGGCCCGGCCGTCCGTCAGCGGGCGACGCGCTGCGCGAGCTCGCGTCCCACCTCGGCCGTCGACCGTACTCGGTCGCCGCGCTCGAGCAGGTCGGCGGCGACGGCGGCCTCGACGCGGCGCGCCTCGTCGGCGAGCCCGAGGTGGTCGAGCAGCATCGCGACCGACATGACCGTCGCGGTCGGGTCGGCCTTGCCCTGGCCCGCGATGTCGGGGGCCGAGCCGTGGACCGGCTCGAACATCGACGGCGCGGTGCGGTCGGGGTTGATGTTGGCGGACGCCGCGAGGCCGATGCCGCCGCAGATCGCCGCGGCCTGGTCGGTGATGATGTCGCCGAACAGGTTGTCGGTGACGATCACGTCGAAGCGCGACGGGTTCGTGGTGAGGAAGATCGTCGCCGCGTCGACGTGCAGGTAGTCGGTCGTGACGTCGGGGAACTCCGCGTTGACGGCCTCGACCGTCCGACGCCACAGGTGACCGGCGTGCACGAGCACGTTGTGCTTGTGCACGAGCGTGAGGTGCTTGCGGGGGCGCGCCTGGGCACGGGCGAACGCGTCGCGCACCACGCGCTCGACGCCGAACGCGGTGTTGACCGACACCTCGGTCGCGATCTCGGCGGGGGTGCCGACGCGCAGCGCGCCGCCGTTGCCGACGTACGGGCCCTCGGTGCCCTCGCGCACGACGACGAAGTCGACGTCGCCGGGCTCGGCGAGCGGGGACTTGACGCCCGGGTACAGCTTGCCGGGGCGGAGGTTGACGTAGTGGTCGAGCGCGAAGCGCAGCTTGAGCAGCAGGCCGCGCTCGAGCACGCCCGAGGGCACGGTCGGGTCGCCGATCGCGCCCAGCAGGATCGCGTCGTGCGTGCGGATCGCCTCGAGGTCGGCGTCCGTGAGCGTCTCGCCCGTCGCGTGCCAGCGGCGGGCGCCGAGGTCGAACGGCGTCGTCGATACCTTCACGTCGGAGCCCGAGAGCACCGCCTCGAGGACCGCGAGGCCCTGGTCGACGACCTCGGTTCCGATGCCGTCTCCGGCGACCACTGCCAGTTCGATGTTGCGCGTCATGGGTGCCATGCTACGCGCGGGTGGTCATTCCTCGGGACGGCGGTCCCGCATCGTGGGACTCGCGGACCCGACCCGCCGACGCCCCGGCGGGCCCGTCGATACCGTTTCGCAACCTTCGCGTTTGTGCTTTGCCCCACGGTCAGGAATCTTTGACCCTTGCGACCCACCGGGTCGCCGCGCCGGGGCACCCTCCCCGCTCGAGGACGCGTCCCGGACACCCGGCCCGGGACGCCCGTGACACAGCAGGTGCGACGTGAGCAGTGACCACCAGCCCGGAATGCCGGGAGTCGTGCGCAGCATCAACGACCGCGCGGCGCTCGAGCTGCTGCTCGACGAGGGCCCGCGCACGCGCGCCTCGATCGGCGAGATCACGAAGGTCTCGCGCCCCACGGCCTCCCAGGTCGTCTCACGCCTCGAAGCTGCGGGCCTGATCGAGCCGACCGGTCTCGTGCAGGGCAACCGCGGGCCGCAGGCGATCACCTACGCCGCCCGGACCGACGTCCTCGTCGGCCTCGCGCTCGACGTCACTCCCGACGGCGTGCGCGCGAGCCTCGTCGACGCCCGCGGCGAGGTGCTCGCCGACGTGCACGTCGCCGCCGGGCCGGACCGCACCGCGACGGACGACCTGCTGCGCGCGCGCAGCGCGGCGTGCACGGCAGCCGACGTCCCCGAGTCGCGCGTGGGCATCGCGGTCGCGGGCGTGCAGGCGGCCGCCGACCTCGCGACGGGCGACCTCGACCTCGTGGGCGACCTGCCCGGCTGGCCGCACCGGGGCGCGCGCGCGACCCTCGAGGACGCCCTCGGCTGCACCGTGCTCGTCGAGAACGACGCCAACCTCGCCGCGATCGCCGAGCGCGACCATCTGACCGACGTCCCCCGCTCGTTCAGCCTGCTCTGGCTCGGCCAGGGCGTCGGTCTCGGCAGCTGGGCCGAGGGCGCCCTGCAGCGGGGCGCGCGCGGGGCGGCCGGCGAGATCGGCTACCTGCCCGTCCCTGCGAGCCTCGCCGGCCTCGACGACTCCCAGACCTTCCAGGACCTCGTCGGCGGACGCCGCGTGACCCGTCTCGCGGTCGAGTCCGGCCTCGTCGCGCCGGACCTCTGGTCGGCCGTCGCCGCCGTCGCCGGCGCGCGCGGCACGCCCGCCGCGGCGACGCTCAACGAGGAGCTCGCGATGCGGGTCGCGGCGGTGCTGCAGCCCGTGGTCGCCGTGACGCAGCCCGGCGTCGTGGTGCTCGGCGGCCCGTTCGGCATCGCGTGCGGAGCCCCCCTCGCCGAGGCGACCCAGGCGCACCTCGACCGCTCCGACTACACGGTCACCGTCCTGGCGAGCGCCGTGCCCGACGCCCCCGTGCTGCGCGGGGCGCGGTCGGTCGCGGCCGCCGAGGTCCGGGCGCAGCTGCTCGCCCTCGTCTGACGCACCGGCGGCCGGTGCGGCTCGGCGTCTCGGGCCGCAGCTCGCGGCGGGCTCGACCCGGGCGAGTCAGGACCCGGGCGCGGGCTCGGGCTCGGGACCGGCGGCGAACCGCACCTCGAGCCGCTCGCACACCACGAGGACGTCGTCGCCGCCCAGGTCGGCGTGCGCGGCGCGCCACGCGGCGACCGCGTCCTCGTCACCGACCGAATCGCCGCCGACTGCGTCCTCGCCGACCGAAGCGCCGCCGATCGAATCGTCGTCGCCGACCGAATCGTCACCGCCGACCGTCGGCCGCGCGGTCTCCCCGCCCAGGTCGGCGCGCGCGAACTCCGCACCGACCTCGGCGAACGGCACGACGTCGACCGCGACGGTCCGCACGAGCGCGCGCGGGGCGCCCGCGGCGTCGAGCAGGATCGCGAGGTCGCCCACGGCCGGGAGCTCGTCGTCCGAGGCGTAGTCGGTGCGTGCCGACGAGAGCCCCGTGCGGCGGCCGTCGACCACCGCGTCGAGCATCGCGTCCGCAGCGGCGTCGTCCCCGAAGCTCCACGCCTCGGGCGGGATCGTCTCGGTCACGCCGTAGCCGGTGAGCACCGCGATCGTCCCGAGACGGGCGCGCGAGCGGGCGGCCTCCCAGAACGCCAGGATGGACTCGGCCTGCTGCTGGTCGCCCGCGACGTCGCCGTCGGGTCCGCTCGTCTCGTCGGTCATGCCCGCATCATGCCAGAGCGCGTCGCGGCAGGTCCGCGCGGAGCAGGATCCCCTCGCCGCCGTCGAACAGGACCCCACGGAACCCGGCCCCGCGGGCGACCTCGACGAACCCGAACCGGGCGTGCAGCGCGAGCGACGCGAGGTTGCGGGCGTTCACGACGTACCACGCGACGTCCGCCCGCTCGGCGACCCAGTCCAGCCGGGCCTGCGTCAGTGCGTGCCCGGCACCCCGACGTCGGGCCGCGGGGTGCACCGTGACGCCGCCGAGGTAGTGCCCCCCGGGCGCCACGGGGTCGGGGTCCGTGTACCGGTGGGTCTTCGCCCAGCCGACCAGCGCGCCGTCCACGACCGCGACCACCAGACAACGGTCCGGGTCGTCGATCACGGCCGCGAGCGCGTCGGCGTGCACCTCCTCGCGCTGCGCGGCCTCCTGCACCTCGCGGATCGCGTCGAGGTCACCCGTGGTCGCGGCGCGCACCATGACCGGGCCGCTCGGCCGCGCGCGCGGCGGGTCCGGCTCGAACCGAGCGAATCCCGGGGGTGTCATGCCCTCGACCGTAGCCGCCACGACGGGGCGCACGCAGGCGGGCGCGCGCTCCGGGGAGGACGCAGACGCGCGGACGCCGACGGGCGGGCGACCCGCAGGTCGCCCGCCCGTCAGAGGTGGTGCTCGGTCGTACCGTTCGGTCGTGCCGACCGGCGCGGCCGGTCGAGGCAGGTCAGCGCGCGACCGAGCCCTCGGTGTAGTCGTCGCCCGACTTCGCCCACGAGAACATCTTGCGCAGCTCGCGGCCCGTGGCCTCGATCGGGTGCGCCTCGCCCTTGGCGCGCAGCGCCTTGAACTCGGGCGCGCCGGCGTCCTGGTCCTCGATGAAGCGCGTCGCGAACGCCCCCGACTGGATGTCGGCGAGCACGGCCGCCATGTTCTGCTTGACGCTCGGGTCGATCACGCGCGGGCCCGAGACGTAGTCGCCGTACTCGGCGGTGTCGGAGACCGACCAGCGCTGCTTGGCGATGCCGCCCTCCCACATGAGGTCGACGATGAGCTTGAGCTCGTGGAGCACCTCGAAGTAGGCGATCTCGGGCTGGTAGCCCGCCTCGCTCAGCGTCTCGAACCCGTACTGGACGAGCTGCGACACGCCGCCGCAGAGCACGGCCTGCTCGCCGAACAGGTCGGTCTCGGTCTCCTCGGTGAAGGTCGTCTTGATGACGCCCGCACGCGTGCCGCCGATCGCCTTGGCGTACGAGAGCGCGATGTCCCAGGCCTGGCCCGAGGCGTCCTTCTCGACCGCGATGATGTCGGGGATGCCGCGGCCGGCGACGAACTCGCGGCGCACCGTGTGGCCCGGGGCCTTGGGGGCGACGAGGATCACGTCGACGCCCTCGGGCGCCTCGATGTAGCCGAAGCGGATGTTGAAGCCGTGCGCGAACGCGAGCGTCTTGCCGGCGGCGAGGTGCGGCTTGACCTCGTCGTTGTAGATCGAGCGCTGGTGCTGGTCCGGCGCGAGGATCATGATCAGGTCGGCCCACTCGGCCGCGTCGGCGACGGTCTTGACCTCGAAGCCGTCCTCCTCGGCCTTGGCGATCGACTTCGAGCCCGCCTTGAGGGCGATGACGACGTTCACGCCCGAGTCGCGCAGGTTCTGCGCGTGCGCGTGCCCCTGGCTGCCGTATCCGACGATCGCGACCTTGCGCGCCTGGACGAGGGACAGGTCGGCGTTGTCGTCGTAGAACAGCTCTGCCACGATGTTTCTCCTTGTGCTCAGTGGGTGTCATCGAAGGATGCCACCCTCGGTGCTGCGGTGGGGGTGTGTCTCAGCGGGCGCGGGGCGCCCGTGTCATGCGGTGCGCGCGACGCGCTCGAGGGCCCGGTCGGTGATCGAGCGGGCGCCGCGGCCGATGGCCACGGTCCCCGACTTCACGATCTCACGGACGCCGTAGGGCTCGAGCGCCACGAGCAGCGCCGCGAGCTTCTCGGGGTTCCCGGTCGCCTCGATCGTCACGGCGTCGGGGACGACGTCGACGACCTTGGCCCGGAACAGCTCGACGACCTCGAGCACGCCCGTGCGGTTGGCGCCGTCGGCGCGGACCTTGACGAGCATGAGCTCGCGCTGGACCGAGGTCGGCTGCTCGAGCTCGACGATCTTGATCACGTTGACGAGCTTGTTGAGCTGCTTGGTGACCTGCTCGAGCGGGTTCTGCTCGACGTCGACCACGACCGTGATGCGCGAGAGCTCCTCGTGCTCGGTCGGCCCGACGGCGAGCGAGTGGATGTTGAACGCGCGACGGGCGAACAGGCCGGCGACGCGCGTGAGCACGCCGGGCTTGTTCTCCACGAGCACGGAGAGGGTGTGACGGGACATGGCTGGATCTCTCCCCGGTCTCAGTCTTCGCGGTCCCACGCGGGCGAGATGCCGCGTGCGTACTGGATGTCGTCGTTGCTCACGCCGGCGGCGACCATGGGCCACACCATCGCGTCGCGCGAGACGTTGAAGTCGATGACGACGGGTCGGTCGTCGATCTCCATGGCGCGCTTGATCGCGGCGTCGACGTCGCCCTCGTGCTCGACCCGGATGCCCTCGGCGCCGTAGGCGTCGGCGAGCTTGACGAAGTCGGGCACGCGCTGCGTGCCGCGGCCCGTGTGCAGGTCGGTGTTCGAGTAGCGCTTGTCGTAGAACAGCGTCTGCCACTGGCGCACCATGCCGAGCGACGAGTTGTTGATCAGCGCGACCTTGATCGGGATCTCGTTGATCGTGCAGGTCGCGAGCTCCTGGTTGGTCATCTGGAAGCAGCCGTCGCCGTCGATCGCCCACACGGTCTTGTCGGGCATGCCGACCTTGGCGCCCATGGCCGCGGGGATCGAGTAGCCCATGGTGCCGAGGCCGCCCGAGTTGAGCCAGGTGCGCGGGTGCTCGTAGCGGATGAACTGCGCGGCCCACATCTGGTGCTGGCCGACGCCCGCGACGTAGATCGACTCGGGCCCCGAGATCTCGCCGAGGCGCTGGATCACGTGGTGCGGCGACAGGTGGCCGTCGTCGGGCTCGGCGTACCCGAGCGGGTAGGTCTCGCGCCAGTCGTCGATCTGTCGCCACCAGGCCCCGAGGTCGGGCTTGCCCTGCACCGCGTGCTCGCGCTCGAGCTCGGGCAGCAGGTCGGCGATGACCTCCTTGAGGTCGCCGACGATCGGCACGTCGACCTCGCGGTTCTTGCCGATCTCGGCGGGGTCGATGTCGGCGTGGATCGTCGCGGCGTGGGGCGCGAACGACGAGAGCAGGCCGGTCACGCGGTCGTCGAAGCGCGCGCCGAGCGCGACCACGAGGTCGGCCTTCTGCAGCGCCGCGACCGCGGGGACCGTGCCGTGCATGCCGGGCATCCCGAGGTTCTGCGGGTGCGAGTCGGGCAGCGCGCCGCGGGCCATGAGCGTCGTGACGACGGCCGCGCCCGAGGCGTCCACGAGGCGGCGCAGCTCGGCCGAGGCGTTCGCCCGGATCGTGCCGCCGCCCACGTAGAGCACGGGCCGCTTGGCCGACGCGATGAGGCGAGCGGCCTCCTTGATCTGCTTGCTGTGCGGCTTGGTCACCGGGTGGTAGCCGGGCAGCTGGAGCTCCTGCGGCCACGAGAACGTGGTCGTGGCCTGCATGGCGGACTTCGCGATGTCGACCAGCACGGGGCCGGGGCGGCCCGACGCCGCGACGTGGAACGCCTCGGCGATCACGCGCGGGATCTCGGCCGGGTCGGTCACGAGGTAGTTGTGCTTGGTGATCGGCAGAGTGATGCCGACGATGTCGGCCTCCTGGAACGCGTCCGTGCCGATGAGCGAGGCGCCGACCTGGCCCGTGATCGCGACGAGCGGGATCGAGTCCATGTTCGCGTCGGCGATCGGGGTCACGAGGTTGGTCGCGCCGGGGCCCGAGGTCGCCATGGTCACGCCGACCTTGCCGGTCGCGTGCGCGTAGCCGGACGCCGCGTGGCCGCCACCCTGCTCGTGGCGCACGAGGATGTGCCGCAGGCGGGTCGAGTCCATGAGCGGGTCGTACGTGGGCAGGATAGCGCCGCCGGGGATGCCGAAGACCGTGTCGACCCCGACCTCCTCGAGCGAGCGGACGATCGACTGCGCGCCCGTGACCTGCTCGGTGGGGACGTGCGCTCCGCCGCTCGTGCGGGGGGCCGCGGCCGTGCGGCCGCGCGGGCTCGCGGTCGCGGGCGACGGCTTCGCCGCGAGCGACGAGGGCGTCGGTGCGCCGGGCCGTGCCGGAGCCGGGGAAGGACCCTGGACCATCGGTATCTCCTTGGTAGGGGTCGTGCTGACCGTGCTGTGTGCTGACATGAAAAAACCCCGGGAACCCAGGTCAGGGTTCTTCGGGGTGAGCGCGCTGACGAGACCTGACGGGCTTGGCCTCAGCCGGCGCGCTCAGGAAGTACTACGAGGAGGATCGTCTGCACGCTGCTCACAGTACGCCGATCCCCGGCGCGTGTCATCCTTCGGGAGCGCGGTCCCATCAGGTGAGACCGTCGGACGACGCAGGGCCGGGATCGCGCGGATCCCGGCCCTGCGTCGTCCGCCAGGGTGCGGCTCAGCCGGCGGCGGTCACCCGACGTCTCGGCGGCGGAACACGAGCACCGCGAAGAGCGTCACGACCACCGCGACCGCGCCGAGGACGATGCCGCCGTGGGCCGTCGACACCGCGTAGTTCACGCCCTCGCAGATCTCGCCCTGCGTGTCGTCGACGACGCAGCGGGTGACCTGGTAGTTCGTCCCGCCCTGGATCCACGCGACCAGGTTGGTCGAGAGCAGGTAGGGCGTGAGCGCCGAGACCTGCATGGCCAGCCCGAGGATGAACTCGGCGACCACGAACCAACCGACCACGACGCCCGCGACGATCGCGGTGTGCCGCAGGAGGATGCCGAGCGACGCCCCGACCACGGCCGCGACGACCGCGGCGACGAGGGCACGGGCCATGCCGCCCGCGAAGTAGCCCCACTGCTCGGAGCCCATGGTGCCGTAGGCGTCGTGCAGGCCGTAGGCCGCGTACGACCCGAGGCCCGCGACCGCGATCCCGACCAGGGCGATCGGCAGCGTGCCGAGCGCGGCACCGGACGCCTTGGACCAGAACACCCGCCGGCGGCGCGGCTCGAACGTGAGCCAGTTCGAGATCGCGCCCGAGCTCATCTCCGCCGCAGTGAAGGTCACGCCCGTGACGAGACCGAGGAGCACGAAGACCGGCAGCAGCGTCAGCACGTTCCCGACACCGGACCACGACGCGCCCTCGACGGCCTCCATGCCGACGAGCGGCTCGGACCGCAGCTCGGCGGGGAGGTCCTCGACCGGCGTCCCGTTGTACGGCGAGAGCTCCGGCCCCTCGACCGCCTCGGGCTCGTCCCACCCGAACTCCGACGGCGGGCCGATCCAGTCCTCGAAGTCGCCCACGGAGTAGGCCTCCTCGGTGCAGCCCCATTCCTCGTCGCTCAGCCCCTGCTCCTCGGCCTGGGCCCTGCAGTCCTCGAGGTACTGCGCGCCGTTCTCCGCGTAGTCGGCGACCGTGGCGTCGTAGTCGGCACGCATCATGGCGACCTGGTCCTCGGGCATCGGCGCGCTCTGGACGTACGCGCCGACCGCGACGAGCCCCGCGATCACCAGGGTCCCGACGGCGATCCAGCGGATCAGCAGGCGCGAACGGAAGCGCCACAGCTCTGCACGCAGGAGCCTCATGCTGCCTCCCCTCCCTGGTCGCCGGGCTGTCGGGCGCCGGCGCCCGCGAACGCGATCTCGTGGCTCGCGCCCGGGCCGTCGTCGCCCGTGAGCTCGAGGAACACCGACTCGAGGTCGGCCCGCACGGGAACGAGCTCGCTCAGGTAGAGGCCGCGGTCGGCGAGCACGCGTGTGACGTGCGACGACTCCGCGACCCCGTCGACCACGAGCACGCCCGCGTCGTCGCGCACCGCGTAGCCGGCCTCGACGAGAGCGAACGTCGCAGCCGAGGTGTCGGTGATGCACAGGCGCACGCTCTGCGTGCTCGCCCCGATGAGGTCGGCCACGCGCCCCTGCGCGACGAGCGTGCCGCGCGAGACGATCGACACCGTGTCGGCGACCTGCTCGACCTCGCCGAGGATGTGGCTGCTCACGAGCACGGTCTTGCCACGGTCGGCGAGCGAGCGCATGGTGCTGCGGATCTCCTTGATCCCCGCCGGGTCGAGCCCGTTGGTGGGCTCGTCGAAGATCAGCAGATCAGGGTCCTTGAGCAGCGTCGCGGCGATCGCGAGCCGCTGCTTCATGCCGAGCGAGTACCCGCGGAACTTGTCCTTCGCGCGCTCGGTCAGCCCGACCTCGGCCAGCACGCGGTCGACCTCGGTGCGCGGGGCGCCGATCCCGGTCGCGAGCAGCTCGAGGTTCCGTCGCCCGCTGAACGCGGGGTAGAACTTGGGCGACTCGACGATCGCGCCCACGCGGTCGATCACCGCGGGCAGGTCCCGGGGCACCTCGTGCCCGAAGATCTGCGCCGAGCCGGAGTCGGGGCGGATCAGCCCCAGCAGCATCCGGATCGTCGTCGTCTTGCCCGAGCCGTTGGGCCCGAGGAACCCGTGCACTCCCCCGACCGGCACGTCGAGGTCGAGGCCCTGGACCCCGACCGACCTCCCCTGCCGCGTGCGGTAGGTCTTGCGCAACCCCCGCGTGGAAATCGCGAGCTGGTGCTCGTCCCCCATCGATCCTCCTGATGTCGTGCGCACCGATTCGTCCGGTGCGTCACGCATCCTAGGGTCCGGGGTGCGCCGGCCACGTCATCCCTCAGGTGGACCTCGGCGCGGGCCGACTCATTCCGTCGTCGGGGGTCTCGACCGCCGGGAGAGGGTCGTCGTCGAACGCCCGCAGCCCGTCGATGCTCGTGCGGTTCTTGCGGCTGCGGTACTCGGCCTGCCCCTGCGCGCCCTTGCGCTCCATGAACGCCGGCAGCAGCTCGCGCTCGCCGACGTGCGCGTAGACGGGAACGCCGTACCCGCAGGAGTCCGAGACGCGGTCGACGTCGACCACGATCACCGCACGCGCACCCCGCAGCTCGTCGAACCGGGGCGTCCAGTGCGCGAACTCGGCGTCGTGCAGCGAGACCACGCGCCCGCGCCCGTGCAGCCGCACGATGTTCGGCGGCCCCTCGAACGCGCAGAACATGAGGGTGATGCGCCCGTTCTGGCGCAGGTGCGCGATCGTCTCGGCCCCGCTCGCGGTGACGTCGAGGTACGCGACCGTGCGCTCGTCGACGACGACGAACGTGCCCGCGATGCCCTTGGGCGAGAGGTTCACGTGTCCGCCGTCGCCGCTCGGAGCGGTCGCGACGAAGAACATGTGCTGGGCCTCGACGAACTCCCGGACCCCCGGGTCGATGCACGCGTGGACGGTCGACATGGCAGCACGCTGCTCCTGCGCCGCGGGCGCGTCAACCCCGTCTCACGCGGCTACTCGAGGATCGCGCCGCGCGAGGCCGACGTGACGAGCTTCGAGTACTTGGCGAGCACGCCGCGCGTGTACCCGTGCCCGAGCGGCGCCCAGCCCTCGCGACGGCGCGCGAGCTCGGCGTCGTCCACCAGGAGGTCGAGCGTCTTGGCCGCGACGTCGAGGCGGATCCGGTCGCCGTCGCGCACGAACGCGACCGGGCCGCCGTCGACCGCCTCAGGGGCCACGTGGCCCACGCACAGGCCCGTCGTGCCGCCCGAGAAGCGACCGTCGGTGAGCAGCAGCACGGTCTTGCCGAGGCCCGCGCCCTTGATCGCTCCGGTGATCGCGAGCATCTCGCGCATCCCGGGGCCGCCCTTGGGGCCCTCGTACCGGATCACGACGACGTCGCCGTCCGTGATCGTGCCGTCCTCGAGCGCGTCGAGCGCGGCCCGCTCACGCTCGAACACGCGCGCGGTGCCCTCGAACACGTCCTCGTCGAACCCCGCGGACTTGACGACCGCGCCCTCCGGGGCGAGCGACCCGCCCAGGATCGTGATCCCGCCCGTGCGGTGGATCGGGTCGTCGAGCGCGCGCAGGATCTTGCCGTCCGGGTCGGGCGGGTCGATGTCCGCGAGGTTCTCTGCCACCGTCCGGCCCGTGACGGTGAGGCAGTCGCCGTGCAGCAGGCCCGCGTCCAGGAGGGCCTTCATGACGACGGGCACCCCGCCGATCCGGTCGACGTCGTACATCACGTAGCGGCCGAACGGCTTGAGGTCGCCCAGGTGCGGCACCCGGCCGGCGATCCGGTCGAAGTCGTCGAGCGTGAGGTCGACCTCGGCCTCGTGCGCGATCGCGAGCAGGTGCAGCACCGCGTTGGTCGAGCCGCCGAACGCCATGACGACCGCGATCGCGTTCTCGAACGCCTCCTTGGTCATGATGTCGCGGGCCGTGATCCCGCGGCGCAGCAGCTCGACGACCGCCTCGCCCGAGCGCTGGGCGAACATGTCGCGGCGGCGGTCGGCCGAGGGTGGCGCGGCCGAGCCCGGCAGCGACATGCCCATGGCCTCGGCGACCGACGCCATGGTGTTCGCGGTGTACATCCCGCCGCACGCCCCCTCCCCCGGGCAGATCGCCCGCTCGATCCGGTCGAGGTCGCCCGTGCTCATGAGGCCGCGCGCGCACGCGCCGACGGCCTCGAACGCGTCGATGAGCGTGACGTCCTTCTCGGTGCCGTCCTCGAGCTTGACCCAGCCCGGCATGATCGAGCCCGCGTAGAGGAACACCGACGCGAGATCGAGCCGCGCCGCGGCCATGAGCATGCCCGGCAGCGACTTGTCGCAGCCCGCGAGCAGCACCGAGCCGTCGAGCCGCTCGGCCTGCATCACGGTCTCGACCGAGTCGGCGATCACGTCGCGGCTCACGAGCGAGAAGTGCATGCCCTCGTGACCCATCGAGATGCCGTCAGAGACCGAGATCGTGCCGAACTCGAGCGGGAACCCGCCGCCGGCGTGCACGCCGTTCTTGACGGCCTTCGCGAGCCGGTCGAGCGACAGGTTGCAGGGCGTGATCTCGTTCCACGAGCTCGCGACCCCGATCTGCGGCTTGGCGAAGTCGGCGTCGCCCAGGCCCACGGCGCGCAGCATGCCGCGCGAGGCCGTCGCCTCGATGCCGTCGGTCACCTGGCGTGAGCGGGGCTTGATGTCCGGGGTGCGTGCCGCGTCGGTCGTCATGCCGCCAGGCTATGACCGGGCGCACCTCCCGGCTCGTCGGGCGACCGTCCGCGGCGCGCACGCGCACGAGCGCTGCCATAGTGGACGCCAGCCCGCCCGAGCGTGGCGGGCACGACCCCCGGGAGGACACGTGCAGGTGCAGATCGAGGGCGGGCCGGCGTTCGCCTTCGCCCAGGTGAGCCTCCCCCCGGCCGGGTCGGTCCGCGTCGAGGCCGGCGCGATGGCGACCACGCGCGGCGACGTGCAGGTCACGACGTCGACGCGCGGCGGGTTCATGAAGGGACTGCGACGCTCCCTCGGCGGCGAGAGCTTCTTCGTCAACGACTTCACGTCGTCGACCGGCGGGACGGTCGGCGTCGCCGCGGCGCTGCCGGGCGACGCGACGCTGGTGCCGCTCGCGGGCGACGAGATCCTGGTCCAGTCGGGCGGCTGGCTCGCGTCCGACCCCGGCGTCGAGGTCGACTCCCGGTGGGGAGGCGCGAAGGGTTTCTTCTCGGGCGCCGGGCTCGTCCTCCTGCGCTGCTCGGGCCAGGGAGACCTGCTCGTCGCCGCGTACGGCGGGATCCTCGTGCACACGCTCGCGCCGGGCGAGTCGATGACGGTCGACACCGGTCACGTCGTCGCGTTCGACGCGACGGTCCGCTACACGATCCGCAAGGCCGGCTCCTGGAAGACCACGCTGCTCGGCGGCGAGGGGCTCGTCGGCGAGTTCACCGGCCCGGGGCGCGTGTGGATCCAGACGCGCAGCACGTCCGACCTCATCGGCTGGCTCGACGCCCGGCTCCCGCGGCACAACGGCTCGTCGTCCTGAGGACGACGGCCGGGCCGTGACCGGCGGGGCCCGAGCACGCCCCGCCGGTCACGGCACCGCCGGTCACCGCACCGCTGGTCACCGCCCCGACGTCTGCTGCACAGCCGGTCGCGCCCGGCGTCAGCGCCGCGTGATGAGCGAGACGTCGCGCACCGCGCCGCGGTCGGCCGACGTCGCCATGGCGGCGTACGCCTGCAGCGCGGGCGAGACGTAGCGGTCGCGGTCGACGGGCTGCCACGGGTTCTCGCGGGCCTCCATCTTGGCGCGACGCTCGGCGAGCACCTCGTCGCTCACGTTGATGCGGATGAGCCGGGTGTCGACGTCGATCTCGATCTCGTCGCCGTCCTCGACCAGACCGATCGTGCCGCCCGCGGCGGCCTCGGGCGAGACGTGCCCGACCGAGATACCGCTCGACCCGCCCGAGAACCGGCCGTCGGTGATGAGCGCGCACACCTTGCCGAGCCCGCGGCCCTTGATGAACGACGTCGGGTAGAGCATCTCCTGCATGCCCGGCCCGCCCGCAGGGCCCTCGTAGCGCACGACGACGACGTGGCCGGGCTGGACCTGCTTGGTCAGGATCTTCTCGACGGCCTCGTCCTGCGACTCGCACACGAGGGCCGTGCCCACGAAGTGGAAGACGTCGGGGTCGACGCCCGCGGTCTTGAACACCGCGCCGTCCTCGGCGAGGTTGCCGCGCAGCACGGCGAGCCCGCCCTCGACCGTGTAGGCGTGCGCGAGGTCGCGGATGCACCCCTCGGCCGCGTCGGTGTCGAGCGACTCCCAGCGGTTCGACGTCGAGAACGCCTGCGTGGTGCGCACGCCGCCCGGGGCCGCGTGGAACAGCTCGACCGCACGGTCCGTGGCCTTGCCGCCGCGCACGTCCCAGTCGTCGAGCCAGGCGCGCAACGTCGGGGTGTGCACCGAGGTCACGTCGTGGTCGAGCAGCCCGGCACGGTCGAGCTCGCCCAGCAGCGCGGGGATCCCGCCCGCCCGGTGCACGTCCTCCATGTGGTAGTCCGGGTGGTTGGGGGCGACCTTCGACAGGCACGGCACCTGGCGGCTGATCCGCTCGATGTCGGTCAGGTCGAAGTCGATCTCGCCCTCCTGCGCGGCGGCGAGCACGTGCAGCACGGTGTTGGTCGAGCCGCCCATCGCGACGTCGAGCGCCATGGCGTTGCTGAACGCGGCCTTGGTCGCGATGTTCCGCGGCGCGGCGGAGTCGTCCTCGTCGTCGTAGTAGCGGCGCGCGAGGTCGACGATCGTGCGGCCTGCCTCGAGGAACAGCTCGCGGCGCGCGGAGTGCGTCGCGAGGGTCGAGCCGTTGCCGGGCAGCGACAGGCCGAGCGCCTCGGTCAGGCAGTTCATCGAGTTGGCGGTGAACATCCCGGAGCACGAGCCGCACGTGGGGCACGCGTTCTCCTCGACCTGCGCGAGCGCGGCGTCCGAGACGTTGTCGTCGGCCGCGTAGTTGATCGCGTTGATGAGGTTGAGGCTGGTCTTGGCGACGCCGTCCGCCACGATCGCCTTGCCGGCCTCCATGGGCCCGCCCGAGACGAAGATGACGGGGATGTTGAGGCGCAGCGCGGCGTTGAGCATGCCCGGCGTGATCTTGTCGCAGTTGGAGATGCAGACCAGGGCGTCGGCGCAGTGCGCGTTGACCATGTACTCGACCGAGTCGGCGATCAGGTCGCGGCTCGGCAGGGAGTAGAGCATGCCGGCGTGGCCCATCGCGATGCCGTCGTCGACCGCGATGGTGTTGAACTCCTTGGAGACGCCGCCGGCCTCGCGGATCGCCGACGCGACGAGGTCGCCCATGTCCTTGAGGTGCACGTGCCCCGGGACGAACTGCGTGTACGAGTTCGCGATCGCGATGATCGGCTTGCCGAAGTCCTCCGAGCCCATGCCGGTCGCGCGCCACAGGGCGCGCGCTCCCGACATGTTGCGACCGTGGGTGGACGTCCTGGAGCGCAGGGGGCGGCTCATGGTGACTGCTCCTTCGACAAGCGGTTCCTCCGCCACGGCACGACCGTGGCGAGCGTGGCTCGGGTCGGACGCCGCAGGGCGGGCCTGGAGCGTCCGGCACCACCGCGCGTGGCGCGGCCCCGACAGCCTACGTCCGCCCGACGGGTGCTCGGGCGGACGTCCGCCATCCGACCCGGGGTGCCCGGGCGCCGTCGTCCGACCTAGGCGAAACCCCGCATGCGGGGACTCCGCCGACTGCGTGCGTGAAAACACTGCAACCGGCATGAATGCCTTGAAAGGGATGGATCGCCGTGCGACGGTGACGCGACCCCTGCGGCACGCACCACCCGGCGACCGTCCGGGACCTGCGTGCCGCGGGACGCCCACCCACGGAACGAGGAGCACATGAGCGACGAGACCCTGACCGGCCGCCAGACGCCCGCCCCGGCCACCGACCGCCCGGCACCCGCCACCGCCACGGCCCCGCAGGACGACCCGACGGGCCGGACCGTGCACGCCGCCGAGCCCGGGACGACCGCGCTCCCGCCACGCTCGGTCGCGCTGCTGCGCATCGCGCTCGCGGTCGTGTTCCTGTGGCCCGTGGCCGACAAGACCTTCGGGCTCGGGTACGCCACGCCGTCCGAGCGCGCCTGGGTCGCCGGCGCACCGCCCACCCAGGGCTACCTCGCGAACGTCTCGGGCCCCGCGGCCGACGTCTTCGCGTCGATGGCGGGACCCGTGACCGACTGGGCGTTCATGCTCGGCATGCTCGCGACCGGTCTCGCCCTGCTCCTCGGGATCGGCCTGCGCGTCGCCGCGTGCTCGGGCGTCGCGCTCATGGCACTGCTGTGGGTCACGGCGTGGCCCGTCGCGCCGGGCTCGCACAACCCGATCGTCGACGAGCACGTGCTCGTGGCGATCGCGGTCGTCGCCATGGCGGCGACGCGCGCGGGCGACCGCTGGGGCCTGGGCCGCGCGTGGGCCGGCTCCGGGATCCCCGGCGCGCGCGGCTGGATGCGCTGACCGCTCAGGCCTTCGGGCCCGCAGGACCGCCGGGGCCCGTCGAGCCCTGGCCGCCCTCGCTGCCGCCGAAGCCCTCGTCGCCGGCCGCCCCCTCGGGGGCGGCCGACGCCGCGGCCCGCTCGAGCTCGTCGGCGTGCTTGATGTGCCGCGTGACCCACGGCGCGAGCAGCAGCAGGATCCCCGCGAAGACCATCGCCACGACACCGATCCAGCCGAAGTAGGCGGTGTCCGACACGCCCTCGGTCGCCTCGATCGTCTGCGCCGTGATCGCCTGGCCGGCAGCCGACGCGAGGAACCACAGCGCCATGGCCTGGCCGCGGAAAGCCTTGGGCGCGAGCAACGTCGTCGCGGCCAGGCCCACGGGCGACAGGCACAGCTCGCCGAGGGTCTGGATCACGTAGACGGTCACGAGCACCCACGGCGGGGCGAGCGTGCCCGAGAAGTGGGCCGACGCCGCGGAGAGGAACAGGAACGACGTCGCGGCGAGCGCGAGGCCGATCACGAACTTGTAGGCCGTCGGCGGCCGGTCGCCCGTCCTGGTCCAGATCCACGCGAACACGGGCGCCAGGAGGATGATCGACGCGGGGTTGATCGACTGGAAGAACGACGGCGAGAGCTCGATCCCCCACAGGTCCAGGTCGGTGCGCTCCTTCGCGAACGTCGCGAGCGTCGTCGCGGCCTGCTCGAAGATCATCCAGAAGAGCATCGCCGCGACGAACAGCGGGATGTACGCGAGCACGCGCGGGCGCTCGATGTCGGTCACGCGCTTCGAGCGGTACATGACCGTGAGCAGCACGACCGGCACCGCGAGCGCGAGGTACGACGTCGCGTCGATGAAGACGTCGACCCCGAACCCGCCCGCGACGACCACCGCGATCGCGGTCGCGACGAGGATCGCCCCGACCACGACCAGGCCCAGGCGGATCACCGCGGGCCGCTCCTCGGGCGTGATCGGGTTCGGCACGTCGGTGCCCGCGTCGCCCAGGTAGCGACCTCCCAGCACGAAGAACACGAGCGCGATCCCCATGCCGACCGCCGCGACCGAGAAGCCCGCGTGGTAGCCGCCCCATCGCTCGGCGATCCCGACGAGGAACGGCGCCGTGAACGAGCCGATGTTGATGCCCATGTAGAAGATCGAGAACGCGGGGTCGCGGCGCTCGTCGTCGCGCGCGTACAGCTCGCCGACCATCGACGACACGTTGGGCTTGAGCAGGCCGGTGCCGAGCGCGACGCACGCGATGCCGGACATCGAGAACCCGTAGCC
This sequence comes from Sediminihabitans luteus, assembly GCF_002797595.1. GTDB lineage: Bacteria > Actinomycetota > Actinomycetes > Actinomycetales > Cellulomonadaceae > Paraoerskovia > Paraoerskovia lutea. Next base: position 7,544 of record NZ_PGFE01000002.1, on the reverse strand, counting down.
GGGGATCGTCAGCAGCACGTGCCCCGCCGCGATGATCAACCCGCCCCACAGCACTGACCGGCGTGCGCCGATCACGCGGTCGGCGAGCCACCCGCCGACGATCGACAGCAGGTACACCGACGTGCCGTAGACCGCGACGAACGCCTCGCCCGTGGTCGTGTCGAACCCGAGCCCGCCGTTGGCCGCCGTGTCGGTCAGGTAGTACAGCAGGATCGCGCGCATGCCGTAGTAGCTGAACCGTTCCCACATCTCGGTGGTGAACAGCGTCATGAGACCGCGCGGGTGCCCGAAGAACCCCCGGTCGTCGTCGTGGACGGGTCGCCCCGCGGGCTCTGCGGGCACGGCGCCTGAGTGCGTCATAGGGGAACTCTGGCACCGGGCCCGCCCTCGTGCGACCGGACACGCACCCCGCCCCGGGGTTCGTCCGCCGTCGGACGGCGACCGGCCGGGCGACGTCCTACCGTGTCGGGGTGTCGATCCTCTGGTTCCGTCGTGACCTGCGCCTGGACGACCACCCCGCGCTCGTCGCGGCGGTGGCGGACGGCGCCCCCGTCGTCCCGCTCTACGTGCTCGACGACGCGCTGTGGCCGGCGGCGTCGGCCAACCGGCGCTCGCACCTCGCCCGGTCGCTCGCCGCGCTCGACGACGCGACGGGCGGGCGGCTCGTGGTGCGCCGGGGCGACCCCCGCGAGGTCGTGCCCGCGCTCGCGCGCGAGGTCGGGGCGAGCGAGGTGCACGTCTCGGCCGGCCACGAGCCCGCCGGGCGGCGGCGGGACCGTGACGTCGCGGCACGACTCGCCGAGCTGGACGTGCGGCTCGTGGCGACCGGGTCGCCGTACGCGGTCTCCCCCGGCCGCGTGCGCACGGGCGGCGGGACGCCGTACCAGGTGTTCACGCCCTTCCGTCGGGCGTGGCTCGACCACGGCTGGCGCGCGCCCGCACCCCGGCCCGAGGTCACGTGGGCCGACGTCCGCTCCGACGGCCTGCCCGCGGTCCCGGCGACGTCGGCCGACCTGCCCGAGGCGGGCGAGGCCGCGGCCCTCGCCCGCTGGCGGGAGTTCCTCGACGACGGGCTCGCCGGGTACGGCGAGGCCCGGGACCGCGCCGACCTCGACGGGACCTCGATGCTCTCGGTCCACCTCAAGTGGGGCGAGATCCACGCCCGCACGCTCCTCGCCGACCTCGCCGCGGCCCAGGCCGACGGCGCTCCCGCGGACGACGTCGCGACGTTCCGCTCGGAGCTGGCCTGGCGCGAGTTCCACGCCGACGTGCTGCACCACCATCCCGAGGCGTCCTCGGAGTCGCTGCGCGCCGTCGTGCCCGACGACGCGTGGGCCGACGGGCCCGACGCCGACGCCGCGTTCGAGGCCTGGGCGCGCGGGCGCACCGGCTACCCGTTCGTCGACGCCGGCATGCGGCAGCTGCTCGCCACGGGATGGATGCACAACCGCGTGCGCATGGTCGTCGCGTCGTTCCTCGTCAAGGACCTGCACCTGCCGTGGCAGCGCGGCGCGGCGCACTTCATGGCGCACCTCGTCGACGGCGACGTGCCGCAGAACCAGCTCAACTGGCAGTGGGTCGCCGGGACCGGACGCGATGCCGCACCGTACTTCCGGGTGTTCAACCCGGTGGCGCAGGGCCTGCGGTTCGACCCCGACGGCGACTACGTGCGCCGCTGGGTGCCCGAGCTGCGGGCGCTGCGAGGCAAGGCCGTGCACGAACCCTGGAAGCACCGCGCCGACGACGCACCCGACGACCTGTTCGCGGCCGCGGACCGCTCGGTCGAGGACGACGACCCGGGCCCGCGCCGTGACGCCGACGGCTCGCCGGCGTCGGGTCCGCGCCACCCTGACCCGTACCCGGCACCGATCGTGGACCACGCGCACGAGCGGCGCGTCGCGCTCGACGACTTCCACCGCGCGCGAGGGTCGGCGGACCCGGACCGCTGAGGTGCCCTGCGGGACTTGGGTGCGCGGCTCCGGGCTCCGGGCTCCGGGCTCCGGGCTCCGGGCTCCGGACCCGAGGTACTGGACGCCAGATACTGCACGCCAGATACCGCACGCCAGGCGCGGGAAGCGGAGTGCTGGACGCGGAGCGGTCCGGCTCGCCAGGTCAGGCGCTCGGGGGCGGGACGAGCGCGGTCAGAGCCCTGCGCGGAACTCGTCCTCGAGGATGCTCATCATGACGGCGTCGCAGAACCCGTCGCCGTCGCGGTAGGCGTCACGACGACGCCCCTCCTCGCGGAACCCGAGCGACTCGTAGAGCATGCGGGCGCGGGGGTTGATGCTCAGCACGTCGAGCTCGACCCGGTGCAGCCCGAGCCCGTCGGGCGCCGGGGCGAACGCGAACCCCAGCACCCGGTGGATCGCCTCGCGGCCGTAGCCGCGGCCCCGGTAGTTGGGCAGCAGCTGCAGGCGCAGGTTCGCCGAGCGCAGCGTCTCGTCGACCTCGTTGAGCACGATCTCGCCGATGAGCTCGTCGCTCAGCGGCTCGCCGTCGCGCAGCGCGCCGGGCGTGATCGCCCAGTCGTAGCGCCCCTCGCGGTCGGAGACCGTCGCCGCCCAGGCGTCGATCTCCGACCGCTCGAACGAGCGGGTCGTCCCGGTCTGCCACATGCCCTCGGGGTCCTGCAGGGACTCCCAGAGCCTGTCGGCGTCACGCGCCTCCATGGGTCGCAGGCGCATCATCTCGCCCTGGACCACGGGTCCACGCGTCATCGGGGTACCGCCCTCGTTCTCTCGCTGCTGGCTCGGTGCGCGGACGCGTCAGCCGAGTCGTTCCATGACGAGCTCGCGCACGCGGCCGGCGTCCGCCTGACCGCGCGTCGCCTTCATGACCGCACCGATGATCGCACCGACCGGGCCCATGTTGCCGCCCTTGATCTTCTCGACCAGGTCGGGCTGCGCCACGAGCGCCGCGTCGATCGCCTCGAGCAGAGGACCGTCGTCCGAGACGACCTCGAGCCCGCGTGCCACGACGACCTGCTCCGGGTCGCCCTCGCCCGCCAGGACGCCCTCGAGCGCCTGGCGCGCGAGCTTGTCGTTGATGCGGCCCGAGTCGACCAGACCCTGGAGCTGCGCGATCTGCTCGGGCGTCACGGGGAGGTCCGCGAGCTCGAGCTCGTCGGTCTTCGCCTTGCGCGCGAGCTCGCCCATCCACCACTTGCGCGCCCCGGCGGCGCTCGACCCGGCCGCGACCGTGGCCTCGATGATCTCGACGGCCCCGGCGTTGACGACGTCGCGCATCTCCGCGTCCGCGTAGCCCCACTCCCCCTGCAGCCGACGACGACGGTCGGCCGGCATCTCGGGCAGCGACGCGCGGATCTCCTCGACCCATGCACGGCTGGGGGCGACCGGCACGAGGTCCGGCTCGGGGAAGTAGCGGTAGTCCTCGGCGTCCGACTTCACGCGGCCCGAGGTCGTGATCCCGGTGTCCTCGTGCCAGTGGCGCGTCTCCTGGATCACGGTGCCCGCGCCGTCGAGCACCGCGGCCTGCCGCGAGACCTCGTAGCGCACCGCACGCTCGACCGAACGGAACGAGTTCACGTTCTTGGTCTCGGTGCGCGTGCCGAGGGGCGCGTCAGGCGTCGCGCGCAGGGACAGGTTGACGTCGGCGCGCACGTTGCCGCGCTCCATGCGGGCCTCGGACACGTCGAGGGCGCGGAAGATGTCGCGCAGCGCGCGCACGTACGCGCGCGCCACCTCGGGCGCACGCGCCCCGGCGCCCTCGATGGGACGCGTGACGATCTCGACCAGGGGGATGCCCGCACGGTTGTAGTCGACCAGCGAGTACGCGGCGCCGTGGATGCGACCGCCCGAACCACCCACGTGGGTGTTCTTGCCGGCGTCCTCCTCCATGTGCGCGCGCTCGATCTCGACGCGGAAGATCTCGCCGTCGTCGAGCTCGACGTCGAGGTAGCCGTCGAACGCGATCGGCTCGTCGTACTGCGACGTCTGGAAGTTCTTCGGGACGTCCGGGTAGAAGTAGTTCTTGCGGGCGAACCGGCAGGACTCCGCGATCTGGCAGTTGAGCGCGAGACCGATCTTGATGGCCGACTCGACCGCCTTGCCGTTGACGACGGGCAGCGCACCGGGGAGCCCGAGCGACACGGGCGTCGTCTGCGTGTTCGGCTCGCCACCGAACTCGACCTCGGCCGCGCAGAACATCTTGGTGCGCGTCCCGAGCTCGACGTGCACCTCGATCCCGATCACGGGGTCGTAGCGTCGCACCGCCTCGTCGTACCCGACGAGATCCACCGCCGCGCTCATCGCTTCTCCTCCAGCTCGGGGGCCTTGGCCAGGATGGGCCCGCCCCACGTCGTCTCCAGCGCGTTCTCGAGCGCCGCGCCCACGCGGTACATCCGGTGGTCCTGCTTGGCCGGGGCCAGGATCTGGAACCCGACCGGCAGGCCGTCGTCCGACACGCCGTTCGGGACCGACAGCCCTGGGACGCCCGCGAGGTTCGCGGGGATCGTCGCGACGTCGTTGAGGTACATCGCGAGCGGGTCGTCGAGCTTGGACCCGAGCTCGAACGCCGTGGTCGGCGCGGTCGGCGAGACGAGCACGTCGACCTTCTCGAAGGCCGCGTCGAAGTCGCGCTGGATGAGCGTGCGGACCTTCTGCGCGCTGCCGTAGTAGGCGTCGTAGTAGCCCGCCGAGAGCGCGTACGTGCCGAGGATGACGCGGCGCTTGACCTCGTCACCGAAGCCGGCGCCACGCGTGGCCGACATGACACGCTCGGCGGTCACGGGGCCCTCCTCGGGCTCGACCCGCAGACCGAAGCGCATGCCGTCGAACTTCGCGAGGTTGCTCGAGGCCTCGCTCGGCATGATCAGGTAGTAGGCGCCGAGCGCGTACTCGAAGTGGGGGCACGAGACCTCGACGATCTCGGCGCCCAGCCCGCGCAGCACGTCGAGCGACTCCTCGAACCGAGCGCTGACGCCCGGCTGGTAGCCCTCGCCGCTGAGCTCGGTCACGACGCCGATCCTGACGCCCGCGAGGTCGCCCGCGGCGCCCTGCCGTGCGGCGTCGACGACCGGCGGCACGTCCTCGTCGATCGACGTCGAGTCGCGCGGGTCGTGCCCGCCCATGAGCTCGTGCAGCAGCGCCGAGTCGAGCACGGTCCGCGTGACAGGGCCTGCCTGGTCGAGCGACGACGCCATGGCGATGAGGCCGTAGCGCGAGATGCCGCCGTACGTCGGCTTGACGCCGACGGTGCCCGTGACGGCACCGGGCTGACGGATCGACCCGCCCGTGTCGGTCCCGACCGCGAGCGGCGCCTCGAAGGCCGCGACGGCGGCCGCCGAGCCACCGCCCGAGCCGCCGGGGATGCGCCCGAGGTCCCAGGGGTTGCGCGTCACGCCGTACGCGGAGTGCTCGGTCGACGAGCCCATCGCGAACTCGTCCATGTTGGTCTTGCCCAGGATCGGCATGCCCGCGGCGCGGATCTTCTCGACGAGCGTCGCGTCGTACGGCGGCACCCAGCCCTCGAGGATCTTCGAGCCTGCGGTCGTCGGCATCCCCTTGGTGACGACGACGTCCTTGATCGCGATCGGCACGCCCGCGAGCGGGTGGAGGTCCTCGCCCGCGGCGCGACGCGCGTCGACGTCGGCAGCGGTCGCGAGGGCTTCCTCGCCGTTGACGTGCAGGAACGCGTGGACGTCGGCCTCGACTGCGGCGATCCGGTCCAGGTGCGCCTGCGTGAGCTCGACGCTCGTGATCTCGCCCGCCGTCAGGCGCGCGGCCATCTCCGCGGCGCTGAGCCGCGTCAGGTCGTGGGTCATCATTCCTCCCCGAGGATCTGCGGGACGAGGAACCGACCGTCCTCGGACGCCGGGGCGCCGGCCATCACGTCGGCGACCGGAAGCGGCTCGGCGGGGACGTCGTCACGGTAGACGTTGGTCAGGGGCAGCGGGTGGCTCGTGGCGGGCACGTCGGGAGTGGCGACCTCGCTGACCTGGGCGATGGCGTCGACGATCACGTCGAGCTCGCCGGCCAGGCGGTCGACCTCGTCCGGAGCCAGGTCGATACGAGCGAGCGCCGCGACGCGCGCGACCTCGTCACGGGAGATGGTGGACATGCCAGCAGTCTAGAGGTTCTCGTCGCCGGGCCGACGACCGGCCTCCCCCGGACCCTGCGCGACGCCCCCGGACCCCGGGCCTCCCTCGACGCGGGCGCTCTCGGCACCGGTGGCGTGCTCGTGCGTCGCGGCGTGCTCGAGCGTCGGGTCGAGCGCCTCGCCGATCGGCTCGCCCGTGATCCTGCGCTCGAGGACGATCCCCGCGGCCACGACACCGAAGCCCACGAGGAACAGCACGACCGAGATCCCGAGGTGGTCGCCCGGTGCGAGAAGCCCCCGGTCGTCGTCCTGCCACGGCCACAGAGCCCGCAGGCTGCCGGCCATGATGCCGGTGAGAACCACGAGGGTCACGCGCCGGCGGTTCTCCAGGAGCCACTGCAGGAGCTTGACGATCGACGCGAGGCCGATGAGCGCCCCCACCGCGAACAGCCCGAGGTACCCGAGGTCCCGGTCGTTGACGGCGGCGAGCGTCGGCTCGTAGAGGCCGAAGGTCAGCAGCAGGAACGAGCCCGAGAGCCCCGGCAGGACGAGCGCCGACACAGCGATCGCGGCAGCCACGACGATCACGACGGGGGTGGCCTCGACGTGCGAGGGCGGGAGGCTCACGATGATGGCAGCCCCGACGGCCGAGACCAGCGCGACGCCGTAGTCGCCCAGGTGCCAGCCGTCACGGTCGTGGCGCGGCGAGCGGGCCTGTGCTGCCATCGACGCCGGAACCCAGAGCGAGGCGAGGACGAGCCCGAAGAACAGCGCACGCATCTGGACGGGGTACTCGTCGACCCACTGCTCCATGAAGTGCGACATGACCAGGAGCGCGGCGACCATGCCGATCGCGAGGGGGATCAGGACCTTCCAGGCCACGCGCGAGAGATCGGGGCGGGCCCGGTCGACACCACGTCCACGCACGATGTCGCTCACCGCGATGCGCACGCCGGACAGGAGGTGCCCGGCGGACGTCAGGACCGTCTCGTAGACGCCCGTCATGAGCGCGATCGTTCCGCCGCTGACACCGGGGACCGTCTCGGCCGTGCCGATGAGCGCACCGCGCACGACGTCCACGCCGTACCCGATCGGTCCGGAACGACGTTCCCCTGCGGTCGATCGTGCGTGCTTCACGCTCACCTCTGACTCTCCTGCCGGGCCTGCGCCCGTGTCGACGCGCCGAGCAGGAACGCTCGACGCAGGAACTCTATGCGGACGCGGATCGCCGCGAGCCTGCGCGGTGTGAAAGGTGTGTGCACATGACCGGCTCCAGGCAGAACAGCTCCGTCCAGGCAGAGCGAATCGTTCAGGCAGACAGGCCGTCGAGGCACGAGAGTTCTTCCGCCCGGACCGCCCGGGGGCCGGCGTGCAACACGCACGGGGGTATGACCAAAGGCCCACCCCGTGTGGGGTGGGCCTTTGGTGAATGGTTGTCCGGCGGCGTCCTACTCTCCCACCCCGTCTCCAGGGCAGTACCATCGGCG
>NZ_PGFE01000001.1 GCF_002797595.1 Sediminihabitans luteus | reverse complement strand
GACCCGGCCAGGACCACGGGCTCGAGGCCTGCGCGCGCGGCGTAGACCGCGGCGGTGTACCCGGACGGGCCGGACCCGATGATGACCAGATCGTGGATCTTGTCGGACTGCTGGCTCACGCGTGCTCCTCGGTCGTCAGTGTGTGCAGTGGAGGAACACGCTCGCGGGACGAGGTGTTCCCGGGTGCCGTGCTCAGGAGATCAGGATCTCGTTGAGCTCGACGCGATTGCTGCCGTCCGCCGTCACCGGCAGCTCGGAGAACCACAGGACGAAGCTCGTGCCCTCGGTCGCCTCGAACGTCAGCTCGGTCTCGTCCGCGAGCGGGGCCGAGGCGAGCACCGTGCCGTCGGTCGGCTTGTCCGCCGACGTGGCCCGCACCTCGACCGTGCCGCCCGTGTTGTTGGTGTCGAGGATGATCGTCGTGACGGGGGCCTTCTGCTCGAGCTCGATCGCGTAGCCGACGCCGTCCTTGAGGCCGCCGAACTCGGGCGTCGCGTAGGTGCGCGTGTACCAGAAGGTCTCGGGCTGGCCGTCGATCGCCAGGTCGACGGCCTCGGGGTGTTCGCCCTCGGTGTCACCGTTGGACTGACCGATCGGGTCGAGCTGCTCGCCGGACGCGATCTCGGGGCGCACCTCGGGCGTGGGCGTGGGTGTGGGGGCGGCTGAGGCCGTCGTCTCGGGTGCGGGAGCCGCGTCGTCCGCGGGTTGCTCGGCCTGGGCCTGGCCCGCGTCCGACTTGAGCGCGGGCTCGAACCCCGAGAACGCGTTGGCGAGAGCCCAGACGAGGCCGACCAGGACGATCAGCCCGACGATCGCGAGGGTGATCCAGGTGGGGTCGATCGTGTTCTTCCGGGCGCCCGAGGAGGACCCGCCGCCGGCGGCCGCGGCGGCGGCCACGGGAGCGCCTCCCGATCCGCTCACGGCGGCGGGACGCGGCGCGGTCGCCGACGTCCGCACCGGGGCGCCGGGGACCGGCGTGCCCGCGCTCCAGGCGGGGGCGGGTGACGCGGCGGGCGGCACGGCGCTCGTGCGGACGGGCGCCGTCGCTCCCGTGGCTGCGGGCGTGCCACCCGGGGCGAACGTCGGCGGCAGCGACGCGGGGGCGGGGGGCACGGGCGGCTGGGGTGCGGTCGGCCAGCCGTCGGCCGGCGCGGCCCCAGCGTCATGTCCGGGGGCGCCGTGCCCGGGGGCGCCGTGTCCGGGGGTGCCCGGTGCGGCAGCGCCGGCCCCCGCTGCCGCAGCGGCACCGCCGAGCGCGACGGACCCGGCGCGGTGGATGCGCCCCGTCGTCGGTCGTGCGCCCGCGCCGCCGCGGATCGACTGACGCACGGGGGCCTTGACGGGCTCCTCGACGGTGGGCGGCACGGCAGCCTCGACGGTCGACCACGGCTCGAGCGACGCGACGACGTCGCCCGGGGTGCGGGGACCGTCGGACGAGTCGGTCGCGAGCGTCGTCCGGCACAGGGAGGCGAGGTCGGCCGGGGTGTCGGACGGCGGGTCGGCCGGGATGCCGTCGGTACGCACCGCGGGCAGGGGGCGGGGTGCCGACGGGTCGATCCACGGCACGTCGAGGCTCGACCCGCCCCAGCGCGTCGTCAGCAGGTAGTACAGGAGCGCGACGAGTGCGACGGCGTCGCGGCGCGAGGTCGCGTCGGCGCTGCCGCCGTCGGTGCCTGCGACGCCCGCGTCGAGGCCGAGGCCGGTGACGAGCACCTGGGTGCCGTCGATGCGGACCGCCTCAGGTCGCAGCGCGAGGTGGTGGACGCCGCGACGTCGCGCGACGTCGAGCGCGGTGGCGACCTCGCCCACGATCGAGCGGGCCTGGTCGGGCGTGACGTGGGAGGCGTCGACGAGCTGGGTGAGCGACAGACCGCGGGAGCGCTCGCTCACGACGTACGACACACCGTCCTGCGCGCCGACGTCCAGGACCCGGGTGAGCCGGTGGTCGGAGACCAGGGCGGCGCGCCGCGCGGCGTCGAGCGCGGCGGGTGCCGCGTGCCCGCGCACGACGTTGACCTGCACGGGACGGTCGAGGACGACGTCGTGCGCGGCCCACGACTCGACCCCGACGAGGTCGGTGGGGACGGGTTCGGCGAGCCGGTAGCGTGCGACGAGCGTCGTTCCGGGACCGAGCGTGCTCACTGAACCTCCGGTGCTCACTGTGCCGCCCGGGGTCGATGGCCGCCGGCGGCGACGTCATGGGCGGTATTCACCCCGCACATCCTACGCGGAACGGCTGATCAGCCCCGACGCAGCCGGGCCGTGAGCGGGCCGACCAGATCGGCGAGCTCCTGGACCCGCATGAGCCGCAGCAGACCCACGTACACGGCGAGCATCAGCAGGCCCGTGCAGGCGGTCACGAGCAGCGCGAGACCCCACGACAGGCCGTGCAGGTCGCCGAACAGCTGCCGTACGCCCCAGCCCGCGACCGCGGCCACGCCGGCCGCCACGACGAGCCGGACGTGCAGACGCACGATGCGCGCGGTGTCGAGGCCGTCGAGGCGCCGGCGCAGCCCGAAGGCGCGCAGCACCACGACCAGGGCGTTCGAGAGCGACATGGCGGCGGCGAGCCCCACGACCCACCAGCGCGGGTCGAGCACGAGCGTCGCCGCCCAGGCCGCCCCGATGAGCAGGACGGTGCCGAGCGCCTGGATCCAGAACACGCTCCGCCCGTCCTCGAACGCGTAGAAGACCCACTTCATGAGGACCATCCCGCCGAGCGGCACCAGGCCGAGGGACATGGCCACGAGGACCTGGCTGACGGCGACCGCGGCGTCCGCCCCCACGGTCGGGACGAGGAGCTTGGTCAGGGGGAGCGCGAGGACGACCATGACCGCGGTCGCGAACACCGTGAACACGCCCACGGTGCGCACGCCGCGCGACAGGAGCGTGCGCACGCGCGCGACGTCACCCGCCCCGGCGGCCGCGCTCATGCCCGTGAACAGCGCCGTCGCGACCGAGACGGTGACGAGCGAGTGCGGGAGCAGGTAGATCATCAGGGCCTGGGTGTACGCGGCGGGCCCGGCGACGTCGGACTCGCCGAGCGCCCGGGCGGCGTCCGGCGCCGACGCGGCGAACCGGGAGACCACGAGCGTCCCGAGCTGCTCGAGCAGGACCGCGCCGAACGTCCACATCGCGACCGCGCCCGCGGTGCGCAGCCCGATCCCGTGCAGGCCGAGCCGGACCCGCCAGCGGAACCCGCCGCGGTACAGCGGCCAGAACAGGATGACGGCCTGCCCGACGATCCCCAGCGTCGCTGTGCCCGCGAGCAGGGCGATCTTGGGGCCGTCCCACGACGACATGTCGTCGACGTGACCGGTCGCCGCCGGGCCGTACACCGCGATGAAGATCGAGAACCCGACGATCGAGACGATGTTGTTGACGATCGGCGACCACATGTACGGGCCGAACTGCCCGCGCGCGTTGAGCACCTGCCCGAGCAGCGCGTAGAGCCCGTAGAAGAAGAGCTGGGGGATGCACCAGAACGCGAACGCGACCGCGAGCGACTGCTGCGCGGGCGTGAACTTGCCGCCCGAGTAGATCGTGACGACGAAGCTCGCCGCCGCGGTGAGCACGAGCGTCATCACGAGCATGATGAGCGCCGCGAGGGTGAGCAGCTTGCCGATGCGCTCCTCGGGGTTGCGCTCGCGGTACGAGCGCACGATCTGCGGCACGAGGACGGCGTTGAGCATGCCGCCCGCGAGGATCGCGAACATGAAGTTCGGGATGCGGTTGGCGATGTCGAACGCGTCGGCCGCGAGACCGGTCGTGCCGATCGCGCCGACGAGCAGCACGTTGCGCACGAGGCCCAGGCCGCGCGAGACCGCGGTGCCCGCGGCCATGATCATCGAGCTGCGGCCGAGGCTCTGCGCCTTGCGGGCCGGGGGAGCGCCGTCGCCCACAGGGCCGTCGCCGTCCGGCACCTCGTCGACGGCCGGTGGCACCGTGCCGTCGCCCGCGAGGTTCGCGGCGTCGCGCTGGTCGGGCCCGCTGGTGTCGGACGGCGCGGGGCGGGCCTGGCGCGCGGCGCGGGCCCGGCGGTCGCGGCCGGTGGGACGGGCGTGCCTCATCGGGTGCTCCCGTGGTCGTCCGGCATGCTGGTGGGGCGGGTTGCCCCGGCCGTGCTCTGCTGGCCCGTCGTCTGCCCGGCCGTGCTCTGCTGGCCCGTCGTCTGCCCGGCCGTGCTCTGCTGGCCCGTCGTTTGCCCGGCCGTGGACTGCTCCGCCGTCGGCTGCCCGGCCGTGGGGTCCGGGATCTCGACCTCGTCGGCGGCGGCACGCCGGGCCGAGCGTCCTCGACGCACGGTGCGCCAGATGCCGCCGACGAGCAGGAGGCCGAGCAGCACGGCCCCGACCGCGGTCCCGACGCCCTCCCACTCGGCGCGCACGCGCACCTCGAACGAGCTCGGTGCGGTGACCTCGGTGCCGTCCTGACCGAGCACCTGGACGTCGACGACCACGTTGCCGCTGCCGACCGCGTCGACCGTCACGGGGACCGCGAGGTCGGAGTTCGCGGGCACGACGACCGAGGGGTTCTCCTCGATCTGCAGGCGCGGGTCGTCCGGGGTCAGCACCAGCCGGACGCTCGCTTCCTGAGGCAGGTTGTTGCGCAGCCGCACGGTCACGTCGCCCGAGTCGGCGATGAGGTTGAACGTGCTGCCGGGGACGACCTGGACGCCGTCGGCGAGGCTCTCGATCGCGGTGCGTGCGGCGTCGACCGCGAGGAGCCGCTCGCCGAGGGACGAGCGGAACGCGACGGCGGAGGGCGCGACCAGCTGCGGGTCGACGACCGTGGTCAGGGCCTCGGGGTCGGGGACGATCGACGAGATGGACGCGAGCTGGTCGCGGCTCGCGGCGAGCTCGGTCACGACGGCCGGTGCGAGCTCGTCGGTGTCGACCTCGCGCTCGGCGAGGGGCGTGCGCGCGTCGGTCGACGGGCGCGTGTCGAGCAGCTGCGAGATCGGTACCGTGCTGCTCCAGCCCGACTGCTCGAGCGCCTCGACCCGTGCGGCGAGCGTCGCCGGGTCGGGGTCCCACGTGCGGGAGAAGGCGACCACGAGGGTGCGGCCGCGGGAGGGTGCCTGGGCGGCGACGGCTGCCGTCTCGGCAACGAGGCGCCGTTCCAGCAGGGCTTCCTCGGACTCGTCCCCCGGGGGTCCCGCGAGCAGGTCCGTCAGGGTGGTGTCGGCGACGACCATGCGCGCGGTCGACCCGTCGCTCGTCTCGACCTCGGTGATCCCGGTCGGGGTCGTCGCTCCCGTGGGAGCCAGCGCGTCGCCGGTCGCGACGACGAGCGGCGAACCGGACGCGACGGCCGTCGACACGGTTGCGAGGTCGGGAGGACCGACGGGCCAGGCGAGGTCCTGGCGGACGTCGGCGAGCGCGCCGGACACGGGCAGGCGCGGGACGAGAGCACCGGCGTGGGCGTAGGCGGCGACGTCGGGGTCGAACGCGGGCAGGGCGAACACGTCCCGGCCCTCGGTCGCGCCCAGGAGGGCCTCGGCCCACGACGACCCGCTCTCGCCGAGCGCCGAGGCGGCGTCGACGACCTCGGGGTCGACGGCCCACGCGACGTCGGGCAGCGTGGTGGTCGCTGCGAGGACGTCGGCCAGCCGGCCGTCGTCCGACACCGCGGACTGGAGGTCGGACGCCGCGGTGAGGGGGTCGGTGTCGACGGGGGGACCGGTGACCGCGGCGACGAGCGAGACGCCGACGGGCTCGACCTGCGACCCGGTGCCCGGGTCCCACGTGACGAAGGTGCGGAGCGCGGCGACCGGGCCGTCGTCGTCGGACACGACGACCGCGAGGCCCTGGGTGCCCCACGCGGTCCACGCGCCGAGACCCATCTGCGCGCGGTTGACCTCGAAGGTCACGGTCGCGGACTCGCCCGCGGCCACGTCGGGGACGTCCTGGACGGCGACCTCGCGGCCGGTCGGGCCGTCCGGGTCGTCGTCGTCCCATGCGGCGACCCAGTCGCGCGTGTGGGTCGCCGAGTCGCGGTCGATCCCGAGGCGGGCCACGGCGTCGTCGAGGGGTGCGTCACCGGCGTGCACGACGACGGTGACCCGGAGCTCGGGGGAGTCGAAGCTCAGCGGGCCGGCGCTCATCGAGGTGAGCGACACGCGGGCGGCGCCGTCGGTGCGCTCCGTGGACGCGGGTCCGGTGGGCGCGGTTCCGGCGGACGCGGACGCCACGGCGGCCGGGGCCGGCCAGCCGAGCAGCCCGAGCGTCAGGGCGAGGGCGAGCAGCAGCGCGGCGCGCGGCGTGCGCGCGCCCGTGAGGTGCGAGGTCATGAGGGGTCGGTCGGGTTCCGGTGGTCGGCGGGTTCGTGCCCGGACCGGCGGACGACGGTCCGCGTCACCGTACCCTGCACCAGGCGGACGCCGCGACGACCGTGCAGCACGTCGTCCGCGGCGGCCGCGAGCCGACGCTCGTTGGGGTAGGCGAGGCGGTGCGGGAGCTCCGACATCGGGATCCACTCGACGTCCTCGGCCTCGTGGTCCGGGTCTCCCTCGACGCTGAGCGTGCCGCCCGTGGCGTGCAGCAGGAAGTGGTGCACGACCTTGTGGACGCGGCGGTCGTCGCCCGCGAACCAGTAGTCGATCGTGCCGAGCCGGCGGTCGACGACGCCCTCGATGCCGGTCTCCTCGGCGATCTCGCGCACGGCCGCCTCCTCGGCGGTCTCGGAGCCCTCGAGGTGCCCCTTGGGCAGGCACCATTCGAGGCGCCCGCCGCGGTTGCGGCGCGCGATCACCGCGACCCGGGGTTCGTCGGCGTCGTGGTCGACGACGATGCCTCCGGCCGAGACCTCCTCGACCACGGGCCGGTGCACGGGGGCGGGGGCGGGTGGCCGGACGTCCTCGGGGTCCCGGTGCAGCGCGTGCCCGCCCGGAGGCGCGGGAACCCCGCGGGGGTCCGGGGAGCGCGCGGGCGTGGACATGTCGTCACTGTACCCAGCGGAGCCCCGCACGGCCGCGTGCGCCCCGCGGGCGGACGACGGTCCGGACCTCGGTCCGCACGGGCAGGAGCGGCCGCCCGGCCGCTCGTCCGGGGGCGGACGACGGTAGGCTGGGCGGTCGTGTCGACCCCCGCATCCCGCCCCAGCACCCCGGCCGAGCTCGAGCTCCAGCGTCGGGCCCTCGGCGCGCTCGCCGAGCTCGCCCCGACCGCCGTCGAGCTGGGGACGACGTTCCGGGCCGCGGGGCACGAGCTCGCGCTCGTCGGTGGTCCGGTGCGTGACGCGTTCCTCGGCCGCGCGAGCGAGGACCTCGACTTCACGACGTCCGCGTCGCCCGACGAGACCCTCGCGCTGCTCGCGGCCTGGGGCGACGCGCACTGGGACATCGGCAAGGAGTTCGGCACGATCGGCGCGAAGCGGTACGCGCGGGGGAGGGCCGGCGACCCGGCGTCGGGCGAGGTCGTCGTCGAGGTCACGACGTACCGCACCGACGAGTACGACCCGGCGTCGCGCAAGCCGCTCGTGGCGTTCGGCGACACGCTCGAGGGCGACCTGTCGCGTCGCGACTTCACGGTCAACGCGATGGCGGTCCGCGTGCCCGAGATGACGTTCGTCGACCCGCACGGCGGTCTCGCCGACCTCGCGGAGGGCGTGCTGCGGACCCCGATCGCGCCCGAGCGCTCGTTCGACGACGACCCGCTGCGCATG
Organism: Sediminihabitans luteus; assembly: GCF_002797595.1. Lineage (GTDB taxonomy): Bacteria > Actinomycetota > Actinomycetes > Actinomycetales > Cellulomonadaceae > Paraoerskovia > Paraoerskovia lutea. The sequence continues at coordinate 1,295,785 of NZ_PGFE01000001.1, read as the reverse complement.
ATGCGTGCCGCGCGCTTCGCGGCGCAGCTCGGGTTTCACGTGGAACCGGGCACGCTCGCGGCGGTCGTCGCGATGGCGTCGCGCATCGAGATCGTCTCGGCCGAGCGCGTGCAGGTCGAATTGTCCAAGCTGCTGTGCGCCGCCGAGCCGCGCAAGGGGCTCGAGGTGCTCGTCGACACGGGACTGGCCGACCACGTGCTGCCCGAGCTGCCCGCGCTCCAGCTCGAGATCGACGAGCACCACCGGCACAAGGACGTGTACGACCACTCGCTGATCGTGCTCGACCAGGCGATCGCGCAGGAGACCGGCCCGGACGGCGTGGTGCCCGGCCCCGACCTCGTGCTGCGCCTCGCGTCGCTGCTGCACGACATCGGCAAGCCCGCGACGCGCCGGTTCGAGGACGGCGGGGGCGTGAGCTTCCACCACCACGAGATGGTCGGTGCCAAGCTCGTCGCCAAGCGGCTGCGCGCGCTCAAGTACGAGAAGGCCGTGGTCAAGGACGTCGCGCGCCTCGTCGAGCTGCACCTGCGGTTCCACGGGTACGGCGAGGGCTCGTGGACGGACTCGGCGGTGCGCCGCTACGTGACCGACGCCGGGCCCCTGCTCGAGCGGCTGCACCGGCTCACGCGTGCCGACTGCACGACGCGCAACCGGCGCAAGGCCGCGCGCCTCTCGGCCGCGTACGACGACCTCGAGGCGCGCATCGCGGCGCTCGCCGAGCAGGAGGAGCTCGCGGCGATCCGCCCCGACCTCGACGGCGAGCAGATCATGCAGATCCTCGGGATCTCGCCCAGCCGCGAGGTGGGCGCCGCCTACAAGCACCTGCTCGAGCTGCGCATGGAGCGCGGCCCGCTCGGCGAGGAGACCGCCCGCGCCGAGCTGCTCGCCTGGTGGGCGGCGCGGCAGGACGGCTGAGCGGCTGAGCGACGGTCCTCTGAGCGGCTGAGCGGCTGAGCGGCTGAGCGGCTGAGCGGCTGAGCGGCTGAGCGGCTGAGCGGCTGAGCGGCTGAGCGGCTGAGCTGCTGAGCGGCAGGGCGCCAGGACGGCTGAGCGGCTGGGCGGCTGGGCGACAGGGCCGCTGAGCGGCAGTTCTGGCACGGGCCGGGTGGACCCGGCCGCCGAACGGGTCGACGCGGTCGACGTGCGCGACCCGGCGGGACCCCGCCGAAGCAGGTCCCGCCGGGCCAGGTACGTCGACGTCGTCAGTCGGTCGGCGCGGCGGCCTTGGCAGCCTCGTGCGCCGGGGGTGCCGGCTGTGCGACGGCGTCGGCCACGACCTCGGGGTGGGCGGACTGGATACCAGCGGACTCGGGACCAGCGGACTTGCCGGAAGCGTCGGCGGGCTCCGGGGCGGGACGACGCAGGAGCACCGAGAGCCCGATCGCGACCACCGAGATCGCCGCGCCCCACGTGAAGGCCGCGCCGACGCCGTCCGCCACCTCGACGGCGCCCGGTGCGTCCCCGCCCGCGAGCGAGCGCGTGGTCAGGACCGCGACGAACAGCGCGGTGCCCGCGGCGCCCGCGAGCTGCTGCACGGTCGCGATGGTCGCCGAGCCGTGCGCGTACAGGTGCGGCGGGAGCGCGCCGAGGGCCGCGGTGAACAGCGGCGTGAATACGAACGCGAGGCCCAAGCTGAGCACGAGGTGCGCGGCGAGCACGAACCACGGCGAGGTCGTGGCCCCGACCGTGGCGAGCGCACCCATCGCGGTCGCGACCGCGGCCGTGCCGGGAACCACGAGCGGGCGCGGGCCCACGCGGTCGTACAACGACCCGACGGTCGGGCCGAGCAGACCCATGAGGAGGCCGCCGGGCAGCACGAGCAGGCCGGTGTGCAGCGCGTCGAGGCCGAGCACGTCCTGCAGGTACAGCGGCAGCAGGATGATGGTGCCGAACAGCGCGACCATGCTCACGACCATGATCGAGAGCGCGACCGTGAACCCGCCCGAGGTGAACACGCGCAGGTCGAGCAGCGCGGTGTCGGTGCGCTGCAGGCGCAGCTGGCGCAGCACGAACAGGCCCAGGACGACCGCCCCGACGACCACGGGCACGGCGACCGGGACGAGCGGCTGCTCGCGCGCGGCCTCGCCCATGCTCGAGAGCCCGTACACGAGACCGCCGAACGCGACGGCGGAGAGAAGCAGCGAGATCGGGTCGAGACGGGCCGTTGTACGTTCCGCGGTGTCCTTGACGTACACGGCGCCGACGGCGAGCGTCGCGAGGGCGATCGGCAGCACGAGGCCGAAGATCCAGCGCCAGCTCAGCGAGTCGAGCACGATCCCGGCGAAGGTCGGGCCGAGGGCGGGCGCCGCCGACATGACGATCGCGACGTTCCCCATGACCTTGCCCCGCATCGCGGGCGGGACGAGCGTCATGATCGTCGTCATCATCAGGGGCATCATGACCGCGGTGCCCGTGGCCTGGACCACGCGGGCGCCGAGGAGCAGCGCGAACGTGGGCGCGACCGCGGCGAGCGCGGTGCCGGCGCTGAACAGGGCCATCGCCAGGACGAACGACCGCCGGGTGCCGAGGCGCCCGATGAGGAACCCGGTCGCCGGGATCACGACGGCCATGGTGAGCATGAAGGCCGTCGTGAGCCACTGCCCGGTCGAGGCCGGGATGTCGAACTCGTCGAGCAGCGCCGGCAGGGCGACGCCCATCGTCGTCTCGTTGAGGATCACGACGCAGGACGCCGCGAGCAGCAGACCGATCACGACGACGTCCTGACGCGCGAGGCGCTCGGGCGGTGGGCTGGTGGCAGGGGCGGTCATGGGGCTCCTCGGTCGCGGCGCGCCCGGCGGGCGGGCGGGGTCGTCTCATGGTCGGTCATGCACGTCCGTCAGGACGAGCTCATTGGTGGACCGCGCTACCGGTGGCAACTCATCGGTCGCCGGGACGATTCCCCGCCCGTGAGATCAGCGCCCGAAGAGTCGGGCGAGGAACCCGCTCGGGGCCGCGCCGCCCGCGGCGCCGTCACCGCTCGGAGCGTTGCCCTTCGCACTGTTGCCTCTCACATCGTTGCCCTTCGCACCGTTGCCCGTCGCTCCGTCATGGCCCGGGCACCGGTCCGCCTTCGCGACCCCGCGCATGACGTCGTCCACGTGCTGGCCGCACCCGGCCCACGTCGTCCTGCCGCACTGCCTGCACGTCACCGCTGCGCACATCGAGGTCCTCCTCAGGTCGTGGTTGGACCGCCACCATACCCCCGGGGGTATGGTGGACCTGAACCCAGGAGGTCACATGAAGATCGTCATCGTCGGAGGAGTCGCCGCCGGGATGTCCGCCGCGACCCGGCTGCGTCGCGGGAGCGAGGACGCGCAGATCGTCGTGCTCGAGGCGGGGGACCACGTCTCGTACGCCAACTGCGGGCTGCCCTACCACGCAGGGGGCGTCATCGAGGATCGTGAGGCGTTGCTGCTGCAGACGCCCGAGAGCCTCGCGGCGCGGTTCCGCCTCGACGTGCGGGTGGGTCACCGGGTCGTCGACGTCGACCCGGACGCTCGCACCGTCACCGTCGAGACCGCGGACGGCACCGTGGTCGAGTCCTACGACGAGCTCGTGCTGAGCCCCGGCGCCCGGCCCGTGGTGCCGCCCGTGCCCGGCGTCGAGCGTGCGCTCGTGCTCCGCGACGTCGCGGACGTGGACCGGCTCGTCCGCGAGATCGACCGTGCGACCGCGGACGACGCCGGTGACGCGCCGGCGGACGGCCCGACCGCGGTCGTGATCGGCGCAGGGTTCGTCGGCCTCGAGGTCGCGGAGAACCTCGTGCGCCGAGGCCTGCGCGTGACCCTCGTCGAGCTCGCCGACCAGGTGCTCGCCCCGCTCGACCCCGAGATGGCGGTCCGCGTGCACGACGAGCTCGTCGCGCACGGGGTCGACGTGCGCACCTCGACGCAGGTCGCCGAGGTGCTGCCCGCGTCGGTGCGGCTCGCCGACCCCGAGAGTCGTGACCTCGGCACGGTCCCGGCCGACGTGGTCGTGGCCGCGATCGGCGTCCGGCCCGACACCACGCTCGCCGAGCGGGCGGGCGCTGCGCTCGGCCCGCGCGGCGGCGTGCTCGTCGACGACGACCTGCGCACGAGCGTCGCGCACGTGTGGGCCGTCGGAGACGTCGCGACCAAGCGTGACGCCCTGGCACCCGGGACCATCCCGGCCGCGGACGACGCAGCCGGCCTCGCGTCGTCCGCGACCCTGATACCGCTCGCCAACCTCGCGAACCGGCACGGGCGGCACGTCGCGGACGTGATCCTCGGGCGCCGCACCGGGCACCGCCCCGCGATCGGGACGGCGGTCGTCGGGGTCTTCGGGCTCACGGCCGCGACCACGGGACGCAGCGAGAAGCGGCTGCGCGCCGAGGGCCGCGCGCACCGGGTGATCCACACGCACCCCGCGCAGCACGCCGGCTACTACCCGGGTGCGACGCCGATGGCGCTCAAGCTGCTCGTCGACCCGGCCACCGACGCGATCCTCGGCGCGCAGGCCGTGGGCCGCGACGGCGTCGACAAGCGCATCGACGTGATCGCCACGGCCGTCGCGGGCGGGCTCACGGCGTCGGACCTCATGGACCTCGAGCTCGCCTACGCACCCGCGTACGGGTCGGCCAAGGACCCGGTCAACATGCTCGGCTACGTCGCGGACAACCTGCGCGCGGGCGAGACGCGCAGCGTGCAGTGGCACGAGCTCGACGCCGCGGTGGCCGCCGGAGCGGTCGTGGTCGACGTGCGCACGCCGGACGAGCACGCCCGGGGGACCGTCGAGGTCGGCGGGGTGCCGTCGCTCGCGCTGCCGCTCGACGAGCTGCGCGCACGGCACCACGAGATCGCGGGCCGCCGCGTCGTCGTGCACTGCCAGGTCGGCCAGCGCGGCCACACGGCCGCCCGCCTGCTCACGGGCCTCGGCCACGACGTCGTCAACCTCGACGGCGGGAACCTGACCTGGCGCGACGGCGTGCGGGCGCAGGCCGTCCGGTCCGTCACGACGGTGGCATGATCGTGCGCATGACGAGCGACGACGCCACGGGAACGGCCCAGACGGTGCCGGCCGCGACGACCCCGGCCCCGGAGGCGGCTGCCGGGGACGCACCGGTGCCGGGGACGCACACCGGCCCCAGCACCGAGGCGCGCACCGCGGTGCTCAAGCGGCTGCGCCGCGCGCAAGGTCAGCTCGGCGGCGTGATCGCCATGATCGAGGACGGCCGCAGCTGCCGCGACGTCGTGACCCAGCTCGCCGCCGTCTCCAAGGCGCTCGACCGTGCCGGGTTCAAGATCGTCGCCACGTCGCTCCAGGAGTGCATGACCAGCCCCGACGGGCGCAGCGCCGACGACCTCTCGGCCGAGGAGCTCGAGAAGCTGTTCCTCGCGCTCGCCTGAGGCCCCGTCAGCCCGGGACCGGCGCCGCGGTGCGCGCCCCGCGCGTGCCCATGACCAGGGCCGTGAGCGCGTACCCCGCGGCCAGGGCGAAGAACACGGCCGACGAGTAGCCCGTGTCGGGCAGCACGACCGCACCGAGCGCTGCCGCCCCCACGAACGCCGCGTTGTAGAGCACGTCGTACAGCGAGAACGCGCGCCCCCGGAAGTGGTCGTCGGCGTCGCGCTGCACGATCGTGTCCGCCGCGATCTTCGCGCCCTGCACCGCCAGGCCGAGCAGCACCGCGCCGACCAGCATCGTCGCCCACGTGAGCGTGACCGCCAGGAGCGTCTGGCTCGCGGCCCCCAGGCACAGCATCACGACGATCCAGCGTTGCGGTCCGATCGACGGGCTCAGCGTCGGCGTCAGCACGATGGCGAGCCCGAAGCCCAACGCCGACGCCCCCAGGATCGCGCCGAACGTCGCCAGGCCCGCCTGCGTGTCGTCCGGGTCGGCGAGCAGGTTGCGCGCGATCAGGATGCTCGCGACGAACGTCATGCCGTAGATGAACCGGTGCACCCCCATGACGAGGAGCGCCTGACCAGGGGTCCGCCGCCGCCACAGGTACCGGGCGCCGTCCGCCATCTCGCGGACCACGCGCACCAGCTCCGCCCCCACCTGACCGCGGGGGAGCGGCTGCTCGGGTCCCAGCTCGTCCCGGCCGATGCGCGTCGCGAGCAGCGCCGCTACCGCGACCAGGCCGCCGGCCAGTGCGAGCGAGATCGAGTCCTTGACGTTCCCCGCAGGCATCACCAGGCCGACGACGAACCCGACCCCGCCGCCCAGCGCCGCCGCGGCCGTCCCCAGCGTCGGGGTCAACGAGTTCGCGGTCAGCAGCAGCGGCCCGTCGACCACGCGCGGCAACGACGCCGACAACGCCGCCAGCAAGAACCGGTTGACCGACAGGTTCACCAGCGCCAGCACGTACACCCACGGGCCCACGCCCTCGACCAGCATGATCGCGGCGATCCCGAGCGTCAGGACCACCCGCACCAGGTTGCCGACGACCAGCACCTGCCGGCGCCGCCACCGGTCCAGCAGCACGCCGGCGAACGGGCCCACGACCGTGAACGGCAGCAGCAGCACCGCGAACGCCACAGCGACCGCGCCGGCCGTGCTCTGCGACTCGGGCGAGAAGAAGAACAGCGTCGCCAGGCCCACCTGGAACGCGCCGTCACCCGCCTGCGACACCAGCCGCACCGCGAACAGACGCCGGAACCCGGGCAGGCCGACGAGCGACCTCAGCTCCCTGACGACGCCCACCCCGGTCACCCTACTGGCGGACGGCGCCGGGCACGGCCGACGCGCAGACGCAGGAAAGCCCCGCCGGACGACGTCCGACGGGGCTCCCGAGGCAGGTGGCGCAGCGTCACCGCAACGACGGAGGATCAGCGCCTACCTTGCTGGTCGCGCTGATCCTGCGCTTGCTCCGCTGCGCTCCGGATCAGCGCTCGACCTCACGGTCGCGCTGATCCTGCGCTTGCTCCGCTGCGCTTCGGATCAGCGCTCGACCTCACGGTCGCGCTGATCCTGCGTTCCGCTCCGGGCGGGTGCCTCGCTGCGCTCGACCCCCACCCTTCGCGTCACTCCGGATCAGCGCTCCGCGTCACCGGCGATGAAGGCCTCCAGCTGCGCACGCCCCTTCGTGTCCTCCATCTGCACCGGCGGCGACTTCATGAAGTACGTCGAGGCCGACAGGATCGGGCCGCCGACCCCACGGTCCTTGGCGATCTTCGCGGCGCGCACGGCGTCGATGATGATGCCGGCCGAGTTGGGGGAGTCCCACACCTCGAGCTTGTACTCCAGGTTCAGGGGCACCTCGCCGAACGCACGACCCTCGAGGCGCACGTACGCCCACTTGCGGTCGTCGAGCCAGGCGACGTAGTCCGACGGGCCGATGTGGACGTCGCGGCCGTCCTTGATCCCGGCGAGCGGGCCCGTCAGGTTCGACGTCACGGCCTGCGTCTTCGAGATCTTCTTCGACTCGAGGCGCTCGCGCTCGAGCATGTTCTTGAAGTCCATGTTGCCGCCGACGTTCAGCTGGTACGTGCGGTCCAGCACGACGCCGCGGTCCTCGAACAGCTTCGCCATGACGCGGTGCGTGATGGTCGCGCCGACCTGCGACTTGATGTCGTCGCCGACGATCGGCACGCCGGCCGCCTCGAACTTCGCGGCCCACTCCGGGTCGGACGCGATGAAGACCGGGAGGGCGTTGACGAACGCGACGCCCGCGTCGATCGCGCACTGCGCGTAGTACTTCGCAGCGACCTCGGAGCCGACCGGCAGGTAGCAGACGAGGACGTCGACCTGGGCCTCCTTGAGCGCGGCGACGACGTCGACCGGCTCGGCGTCCGACTCCTCGATGGTCTGGCGGTAGTACTTGCCCAGGCCGTCGTTCGTCACGCCGCGCTGGACGGTCACGCCCGTGGGCGGCACGTCCGCGATCTTGATGGTGTTGTTCTCGGACGCGTTGATGGCCTCCGAGAGGTCGAAGCCGACCTTCTTGGCGTCGACGTCGAACGCGGCGACGAACTCGAGGTCCGAGACGTGGTAGTCACCGAACTGCACGTGCATGAGGCCGGGGACCGTGCTGGTCGGCTCGGCGTCCCGGTAGTAGTGCACGCCCTGGACCAGTGACGATGCGCAGTTACCGACGCCAACGATGGCGACGCGGATGGAGGTCATCCTCGCTCCTTGATGTTCGTGCCGGGACGCTCCGCGCCATCGGCTGAGGTGTTCATTTCATGGTGTGTCCCCGAGACCGCGGTGCGGTGCTCGGGTGGGCGACGTCGGTCACGTTCCGTGGAGATCAGCCCGTCGAGCCACCGGACCTCGCGCTCGACCTGGTCCAGGCCGTGGCGCTGGAGCTCCAGCGTGTACTCGTCGAGCCGCTCGCGGGCGCGTGCGGCGGACTCCCGAACCGCCTCGAGTCGCTCGGTGAGCCGGGTGCGCCGGCCCTCGAGGATCCGCAGGCGGGTGTCGGCGTCGGTCTGCGCGAAGAACGCGAACCGGACGTCGAAGTTCTCGTCCTCCCAGGCGGCCGGGCCCGACGACGCGAGCACGGTCTGGAGGCTCTTCTTGCCCTCGGCGGTCAGCTCGTACACGATGCGCGAGCGCCTCCCGGCGAGCGCGTGCGGCGGGCTGCCGGCCTCGTGCCCGACGATCAGGCCGCGCACGACCATCGCCTTGAGCGCGGGGTAGAGCGACCCGTACGAGAGCGCCCGGAACGACCCGAGCAGGAGGTTGAGCCGCTTGCGCAGCTCGTAGCCGTGCAGCGGCGACTCGCTGAGCAGGCCGAGGATCGCGGTCTCGAGCACGCCGGAACCCCTGCGCACGACCCACCTCCTCGACCGCCCACGACTCGCCGTCCACCCGGCGGGCACACCGAGGTCGTTCCCGATGTATCGGAACGATACATCGTGGAGCGTTCCCACGCTCCGGGTCAAATCGTGTCCTCAGGCAATCACCAGGGCGGACGGCGCGTCGTCCGCAGTTGTGAAGGTCCGGGGGACGAGTGGCGGCAGTGGAGCGAAAACCTGTCCCGAGACGTAGCCCGGGGTCCACACGCCGAGGCTGACCGTCTACTGTTTCGGGTGGTCACCCCTCGGACCGCACCTCCTGCGTGCCCGGGGTGACGGACCGGTCGGCCCACAGGAAGGCGCTCTCGTGGCGAGCTCAACGAACATCGACGTGGTGGAACCCCGCCGCCGTCGTCGGTTCTTCGACTACCCGCGCTCGCGGGTCAAGGGCTTCCGCCGCTGGTTGCCGTCCTGGCGCGTCCTGCTCGGCACGTTCCTCGCCGGCTGCGCGCTCGTCGCGGGCGTCGTCATCGCCGCCTACAACACGACCGCGGTGCCCGACTCGGCCCAGGCGTACACCAAGCAGGAGGCCAGCACGGTGTACTTCGCCGACGGCACCGAGATGGGCCGGATCGGCACGACGGACCGCACGATCGTGCCCTACGGCGAGCTCCCGGCATTCGTCGGCGACGCCGTCGTCGCGTCCGAGGACGCGACGTTCTGGACCAACTCGGGCGTCGACCCGAAGGGCCTCGCGCGCGCGGTCTACGAGAACGGCAAGCGGATCATCTCCGGCTCGGGCGGCAACGCCAAGGGTGGCTCGACGATCACCCAGCAGTACGCCGAGCGGTACTACATGAACAACGAGGGCAGCGACACCAAGTCCCTCACCGGCAAGTTCCGCGAGGCGATCCTGGCGATCAAGATCACCAAGTCGCAGGAGAAGAAGGACATCCTCGGGAACTACCTCAACACCATCTACTTCGGCCGCGGGGCCTACGGCATCGAGGCCGCGTCGCAGGCGTACTTCGCCAAGCCCGCCAAGGAGCTCACGCAGCCCGAGGCCGCGCTGCTCGTCGCCCTGATCCCCTCCCCGAACTCGTGGCAGCCCAAGGAGGGCGAAGACAACTCCTACGCGACCGCGCTGTGGAACCGCGTCATGGACCGCATGGTCAGCGAGGGCTACCTCTCGGAGGCCGACCGCAAGGCCGCGACCCTGCCCGAGACCATCCCGTTCGAGCCGGCGAACACCTACGGTGGCACCGACGGCTACCTCATGCAGCTCGTCGAGAAGGAGCTCACCGCGACCGGACGGTTCGGCGAGGACGGCTCGGAGCTGCAGATCGGCGGCTACGACATCCACACCACGATCGACCCGGCGATGCAGAAGCAGGCGGTCAAGACCGCGCAGTCGCTGCCCGAGGACGCCGACCCGAACGTGCGCGTCTCGCTCGTGTCGATCGACCCGAAGACTGGCGAGCTCAAGTCGCTCTACGGCGGCGCCGACGCGGTCAAGGACGCGTTCAACAACTCGACCCAGGCCAAGGCGCAGGGCGGCTCGACGTTCAAGCCGTTCACCCTCATCGCGGCGCTCGAGAGCGGCAAGACGTTGACCGACCGGTACGACGGCAACGACGACCTGCTCATCCCCGGCTGGGACAAGGACCCGACCAAGAAGGTCACCAACTTCGCGGGCGAGAACCTCGGCATGATCGACCTCGTGCAGGCGACCACGCAGTCGGTCAACACCGTCTACGCGGCGCTCAACGTCGAGATCGGCCCCGAGAAGACCGCGGACGTCGGGCACCGGCTCGGGATCAAGGACGACATCGGGTCGAACGCCGGCAACGTGCTCGGCACCGACCACGTGAGCGCCGTCGAGCTCGCCAACGCGTACGCCACGATCGACAACGGCGGCGTCTACAACAAGTGGCACATCGTCTCGAGCGTCGACAAGAACGACACGCTGTTCTACAAGACGTCGCAGAAGCCCGAGCGCGTCGTCGAGGCCGAGGTCATCAATGCCGCGACGTACGCGATGACCCACGTCATCAGCGACCCGCACGGCTCGGGCGCCACGGCGCAGGCGCTCAACCGCCCCGTCGCGGGCAAGACCGGTTCGTCCAACGAGAACCGGTCGGCCTGGTTCGCGGCGTTCGTGCCGCAGCTCACGACCGTCGTCGGCATCTCGCAGTCCAAGGAGGACGGCAAGACCGAGGCGTCGCTGACACCGTTCGGCGAGTGGAAGCAGCGCGGCCTGTCGATGACGGGTGGCTCGTGGCCCGCGACCGCGTGGACGGACTACATGCAGGCCGTCCTCAAGGGTCAGCCCGTCGAGGACTTCCCCGACTACACGATGCCCCGCGCGACCTGGACGCCGACGCCGACCGCGACGGCCACGCAGGAGCCGACCCAGGAGGCGCCCGAGGAGCCGGAGGAGCCCGAGTTCGTGCAGGTCCCGGGCAACCTCGCGAACATGCCCAAGGACGCGGCGATCCAGATCCTGCAGCAGGCAGGGCTGGTGCCCAGCGTGACCGAGGAGTACTCCGACACGGTCAATCAGGGCGTCGTGATCCGCGTCCAGTCGACGGCCTCCAAGGTCCCTGCAGGGTCGACCGTCGGTCTCGTCGTCTCCAAGGGGCCGGACCCCGCCGAGCAGGCTCCGGACCCGGACGACGGCGGGAACGGGAACGGCAATGGGAACGGCGACGGCAACGGCGACGGTGGCGGGAACGGCGACGGCAACGGCGACGGTGGCGGGAACGGCGACGGCGGCGACGGCGGCGACGGCGGCGGACAGACGCCCCCGCCCACCCAGAGCCCGCAGCCCACGGCCGGCCAGAACGGCTGACCCGCACCGCTGACACGACCCGTCGGACGCCGTAGCCGGCCTCGCCCGGTGAGGCCGGCTGCGGCGTCCGCCACGTTTTTGGGAGGAACCCGCGTGCGCGGGTACTCTTGGAAGTCGCTGTGCTCGCACCCGCCCTCCTGGCGGTCGCGGCCGGCACACGCAGAACCCTCCTGTCACGGAAGTCCCGTGACCGCAGAGTCCGCAGGAGGTGGGTTGAAACATGCGTAAGTACGAGATGATGGTGATCCTCGACCCCACGGTCGAAGAGCGCACCGTCGCCCCGTCCCTCGACAAGTACCTCTCGGTCATCACGACCGAGGGCGGCACCGTCGACAAGGTCGACATCTGGGGCCGTCGTCGTCTGGCGTTCGAGATCCAGAAGAAGTCCGAGGGCATCTACGCCGTCGTCGACTTCACCTCGACCTCGGACACCGCCAAGGAGCTCGACCGCCAGCTCGGCCTCAACGAGGTCGTCCTGCGCACCAAGATCCTCCGCACCGACGCCCGCTGAGACGCCGCGTCCACACCCCCGCACGCCAGTCGTAGCGCGTGTCCCCGCCCCGTGGTTGGGTGGGGGCCGGTAACGACGAACCCCTGCACGGGACAGACCTAAGGAGCTGGCATGGCTGGAGACACCATCATCACGGTGGTCGGAAACCTCACCGCGGACCCGGAGCTTCGCTTCACCCCGTCGGGAGCAGCCGTCGCGAGCTTCACGGTCGCGTCCACGCCGCGGCAGTTCGACCGTCAGACGAACGAGTGGAAGGACGGCGAGACGCTGTTCATGCGCTGCTCGATCTGGCGCGACGCCGCGGAGAACGTGGCGGAGTCCCTGACTAAGGGCACGGCGGTCATCGTCCAGGGCCGGCTCGTCCAGCGGTCCTACGAGACGCGCGAGGGTGAGAAGCGCACGGTCGTCGAGATGCAGGTCGACGAGATCGGCCCGTCGCTGCGACGCGCCACGGCCAAGGTCACGCGAGCCCAGCGCTCGGGTGGCGGCGGCGGTGGCTTCGGAGGCAACTCCGGTGGCGGCGGCAACGGCGGCGGTGGCTTCGGCGGAGGCGGCGGATACAGCCAGTCCGGCGGCGGACAGAGCAGCAACGACCCCTGGGCCACGGCGGGTCCCGCCTCCTCGGGTGGCGGGTTCTCCGACGAGCCCCCGTTCTGACCGTCGCTCACCCCAGACACACCTTGACCGGTGACCGCGCACGCGCGGTGCACCGGTGACGAACACGAAGGAGCAACACCATGGCAAAGCCTGTGGTGCGCAAGCCCAAGAAGAAGGCCAACCCGCTGAAGACGGCGAAGATCGAGTCGGTGGACTACAAGGACACCGCTCTGCTTCGCAAGTTCATCTCCGACCGCGGGAAGATCCGTGCGCGTCGCGTGACCGGCGTCTCCGTGCAGGAGCAGCGCCAGATCGCCCGTGCCGTCAAGAACGCCCGCGAGATGGCACTCCTGCCGTACTCGTCGTCGGCACGCTGACCAGGATCAGGAAGGAAGAATCATGGCCAAGCTGATCCTCACGCACGAGGTCACCGGTCTCGGTGAGCCCGGCGACGTCGTCGACGTCAAGGACGGGTACGCCCGTAACTACCTCGTCCCGCGCAACCTCGCGACCCCGTGGTCGAAGGGTGCCGAGTCGCAGGTCTCCGCGATCCGAAAGGCGCGCAAGGCCCGCGAGATCGCGTCGCTCGACGACGCGAAGGCCGCGCGTGACTCGCTCCAGGCGAAGGCCGTCGTCGTGACGGCCAAGGCCGGCGAGTCGGGTCGCCTGTTCGGCGCCGTCACCACCGGTGACATCGCCGACGCGGTCGCCGCTGCCGGCACCGTCACGGTCGACAAGCGCAAGATCGAGATCGGTCAGCCGATCAAGTCGACCGGCTCGTACACCGTGTCGGTCCGCCTGCACCCCGAGGTCTCGGCGAACATCGCCGTGAACGTCGTCGCCGGCTGACTCCAGCACCTCGGGGCTCACGCCCTGACGCCCGCGGCCCCGGTCGCGGACGGCTGACACCAAGGCCCGGTCCCACCCCGCTCCGGCGGGAGGGGCCGGGCCTTCGTGCGTCCCGGCCCCGGTGCGCTCCGCAGGTCAGGCGCCGAGCACCATCCAGCGGTCGCCGCGGGCGCGCAGCCCGGTCGTGAGCGCACGCGCGGCCATGAACACCCCGGCGAACGCGAGCCAGAGCCATGCGAGGCCCCACGGCCCGTCGGGCGCCCAGCGCAGCACCGCGAGGGCGAACGGGGCGTAGACCACGACGGTGAGCATCCCGGCCCACGCGAGGTAGCGCCCGTCGCCCGCGCCGATGAGCACGCCGTCGAGCACGAACACCCACCCAGCCATGGGCATGAGCAGCCCGCACACGAGCATCCCGGCGGCGACGGCGGCGCGGACCTCGGGGTCGGAGGTGAACAGCAGCGCGAACCACCACCCGCCGGCCGCGATGACGACGCCGATCACGGCACCCGCGCCGACGCCCCAGCGCAGCGTGCGACGCAGCACGCGGTGCGTGGTCGCGGTGTCGCCCGCGCCGAGCCCCTGGCCGACGAGCGCCTGGGCGGCGATCGCGAGCGCGTCGAGGGCGAACGCGGCGAGCCCCCACACGGAGTTCACGACCTGGTAGCCCGCGAGGGACACCGCGCCGAGTCCGGTCGCGACGAACACGGTGAGCAGGATCGCGAGCCGCAGCGAGAGGGTCCGCACGAACAGCGGCAGGCCGGCGCGGACGTTGGCCCAGATGCCGCCCGCGGCGGGGCGCACCGAGCCGCCCCGGGCGCGGGCCCCGCGGACCACGACGGTCACGAGCACGGCGGCCATGAGCAGCTGCGAGACGGCGGTCCCGATCGCGGAGCCCGCGATGCCGAGGCCCGCGCCGTAGACGAGCACGACGTTGAGCACCGAGTTGAGCACCGCCCCCGACGCCGCGACGTACAGGGGCGTGCGGGTGTCGCGCATGCCGCGCAGCACGCCGGTCGCGGCGAGCACGAGCAGCATGCCGGGCAGGCCCAGCACGGACCAGCGCAGGTAGGTGATCGCGTGGTCGGCGACGGCGTCCGCCCCTCCCATGACGTGGACCGCCCAGGGGGCAGTTATCCACAGAACTGTGGACAACGCGAGGCCGAGGCCGAGCGCGAGCCACATGCCGTCGACGCCCGACTGCAGCGCGGCACGCTCCTGGCCTGCGCCGATGCGTCGCGCGACGGCCGCGGTGGTCGCGTAGGCGAGGAACACGCACAGGCCGACGACGGTCAGCAGCAGGGTCGACGCGAGCGACAGGCCCGCGAGCTCCTCGGTGCCGAGGTGGCCCACGACCGCGCTGTCGACCAGCACGAACACGGGCTCGGCGACGAGTGCCCCGAGCGCGGGGAGGGCGAGCGCGAGGATCTCGCGGTCGATCGCCCGCGAGCTGCGGGGCATGCCCCCCGAGGTGTCGGACGACGCGTGGTCGGGCGGTCCCGGGCGTGTCGTCGGCGTGTCGCCCGAAGAAGTTTCGTCCACACGAGCAAGGCTAGTGTTCGTGCCGCTCAGCGCGGCGCGTGCGACGGAACCCACAAAGTTTTCCACATGCCTGTCCACGACATGTGCACAGCAATCCGGGGGTTATCCACACCCCGTCAACAGGCTCGTGCACAGGGTCGTTTGCGGTGCTCCGGGCACGCACCTATCGTCGCGGAGTTGTGTCTCCACGGGGCGTCGATGGTCGGTGGTCGGACTGTTGGTGGCTCCCGGTAGAACAGAAGTTCCACGGGTGCGTGCGCGGGAATTGAGGGCGGATGTCGATCGAGGAGCTCGAGGCCGGGTTCGGTGAGTCGCGCAGCGGCGGCGGCGGGTTCGACCGCACCCCGCCGCAGGACGTCGCGGCGGAGCAGAGCGTGCTCGGCGGCATGCTGCTGTCCAAGGACGCGATCGCGGACGTCGTCGAGCAGATCCGCGGCACCGACTTCTACCGGCCCGCGCACGAGGCGATCTACGACGCGATCATCGACCTCTACGGTCGCGGAGAGCCCGCCGACGCGATCACCGTGGTCGCCGAGCTCCAGAACCGCGGCGAGCTCGGCCGCATCGGCGGAGCCCCCTACGTCCACGACCTCATCGCGATGGTCCCGACCGCCGCGAACGCCGGCTACTACGGGCGCATCGTGCGCGAGCGCGCCGTGCTGCGGCGCCTCGTCGAGGCCGGCACGCGCATCGTGCAGCTCGGCTACGCGGCCGACGGCGGCGACGTCGACGCGATCGTCAACGACGCGCAGGCCGAGGTCTACGCCGTCACCGAGCGCCGCACGACCGAGGACTACGCACCCCTCGCCGACATCATCGGCGGCACCGTCGACGAGATCGAGGCCGCCGGGCACCGCGGCGAGGGCATGGTCGGCGTGCCGACCGGGTTCGCCGACCTCGACCGCCTCACCAACGGGCTGCACCCCGGGCAGATGATCGTGGTCGCGGCGCGCCCGGCCATCGGCAAGTCGACCCTGGGAATCGACATCGTGCGGTCGGCCGCGATCAAGCACAACATGACGTCCGTCGTCTTCTCGCTC
The DNA here is from genome assembly GCF_002797595.1 of Sediminihabitans luteus. GTDB lineage: Bacteria > Actinomycetota > Actinomycetes > Actinomycetales > Cellulomonadaceae > Paraoerskovia > Paraoerskovia lutea. The sequence continues at coordinate 1,279,693 of NZ_PGFE01000001.1, read as the reverse complement.
GAGATGAGCCGCAACGAGATCACGATGCGACTGCTCGCCGCTGAGGCGCGCATCCACCTGCAGAAGATGCGCAACGGCTCGATGGGCGAGGACGACTGGCAGAAGCTCGCCTCCACGATGGGCAAGATCTCCGAGGCGCCGCTGTTCATCGACGACTCGCCGAACATGTCGCTCATGGAGATCCGCGCCAAGTGCCGGCGGCTCAAGCAGAAGCACGACCTCAAGCTCGTGGTGATCGACTACCTCCAGCTCATGACGTCGGGCAAGCGCGTCGAGTCCCGCCAGCAGGAGGTCTCGGAGTTCTCGCGTGCGCTCAAGCTGCTCGCGAAGGAGCTCGAGGTGCCGCTCATCGCGATCTCGCAGCTGAACCGTGGCGCGGAGCAACGGCAGGACAAGAAGCCTGCGATGAGCGACCTCCGCGAGTCGGGATGCCTCACCGCGGACACCAAGATTCTGCGGGCGGACACGGGCGCGGAGACGACCATGGGCGAGCTGCACGCCCTGGGCGCGACCGACGTCCCCGTCTGGGCGCTGAACGACCGGCTCCAGTACGTGCGCCGGCACATGACGCACGTGTTCCCGACCGGCGTGAAGGAGGTGTTCCGCCTCAGGCTCGCGTCCGGGAAGCAGATCACCGCCACCGCCAACCACCCCTTCCTCACGTACGGGGGATGGAGGCCACTGGGCACGCTCGAGGTCGGTACCCGCCTCGGCGTGCCACGGCACGTCCCCGGCCCCGAGCAGAACGCGCGATGGGACGACCGCAAGGTGGTCATGCTCGCGCACCTCCTGGGCGACGGTTCGTTCGTCAAGCGTCAACCGTTGCGTTACGCGTCGGTCGACGAGCTCAACCTCCAAGCAGTGACGGAGGCGGCGTCAGCGTTCGGAGTGATCCCGGCCCGGGACGAGTTCGCGGCCGCCCGTTGCACCACGCTGCGGCTCAGGGCCCCCTATCGACTGACGCACGGGAAGCGGAACCCGATCGCGGAATGGCTCGACGACCTGGGTCTCTTCGGCGCACGGAGCTACGAAAAGTTCATCCCGTCGAGCGTCTTCCACCTGCCGAAGGAGCAGATCGCACTCTTCATCCGTCACATCTGGGCGACTGACGGCTCGGTGACCGTCCGTGCTGATGGGAAGTCCGGCCGGATCTACTACGCATCGACGTCTCGCAACCTCGTCGACGGACTGTCCCGACTGCTCCTGCGCTTTGGAATCTCGACGAGACTTCGCACTGCGACCGCGAAGGGGACCTACCGCCCTGGATACACCCTGGATGTCTCTGGCGCGGATGACCAGCGGCGCTTCCTCCAGGAGATCGGCGTGCACGGTGAACGAGGGGCGGCCGCGGAGCGGCTGCTCGAGATCGTCCGTGCCGTGAAGTCGAACCCGAACGTCGACACCGTTCCACGACAGGTCTGGGACGACGTCCGTGAGCTTCTCGAAGAGCAGGGAATGAGCCACCGGGAGTTCGCCAGGCAGTTGGGTACGCAGTTCAGCGGGAGTGCGATGTGGAAGCGCTCGCCGTCGCCGGCACGACTTGGACGGGTGGCAGCGATCCTCGAGAGCGAGGAGCTCGAGATCCTCGCGGTGAACGATCTGTTGTGGGACGAGGTGGTCGCGATCGAGCCGCTCGGCGAGCAGGAGGTCTTCGACGCGACGGTGCTCGACACCCACAACTTCATCGCGAACGGGATCGCCGTCCACAACAGCATCGAGCAGGACGCGGACATGGTGATCCTGCTCCACCGTGAGGACGCCTACGAGAAGGAGTCGCCTCGCGCGGGCGAGGCAGACCTGATCGTCGCGAAGCACCGTAACGGCCCGACCGACGTCATCACGGTGGCGTTCCAGGGGCACTACGCGCGGTTCGTCGACATGCAGGCGTAGTTGACCTCCTGTCGACGTCCAGCTGTCCCGCGTCAAACTGCTGGCAGATTCTGGGTCTCGGGAAAGTTGGGGCTGAGGGGGTCGGCGTGGCCGAGGTGTACTGAATCGGCCCGAGTTTCGTTCCGTTCAGCTTCTTTGTCCGACAGACGCTGTTTGGGCGGCTGCGAGGTTAGCGTAGTACTCGGCTTCAACTTCTTCGGGAGTGCGCATGCCGAGCTCGCCGTGGAGTCGCTGGTGGTTCCACCACCAGACGTACTCGAGGGTGGCGAGTTCGACCTGCTCGACGGTCTTCCACGGGCCTCTCTGGCGGATCAGTTCGGTCTTGTACAGGTTGTTGATCGCCTCCGCGAGAGCATTGTCGCAACTGTCACCGACGGTTCCCGTCGAGGGTTTCGCGCCGAGTTCGACGACACGATCGGTGTAGACCATCGCCTGATAGTTCGAGCCGTGATCGGCGTGATGGATCGGGCCGTCGAGGTCGCCGCCGGCGTCCCAGGCAGCCATGTCGAGCGCCTGCAAGGGCAGGATCTCGGCCTTGAGGGTCGAGGCGACGTTCCAGCCCACGAGTCTGCGCGAGAACACGTCGGTCACGAACGCGACGAAAGCGAAGCCAGACCACGTTGCGACATAGGTGATGTCGGCCACCCACAACTGCCGGGGTCCTGGTGCGTGGAAGTTGCGCTTGACCAGGTCCTTCGGCATCGCCGCCTTCGGGTCCGACTTCGTCGTGAACACGCGCTTGGACTCTTCACCCCTCGCACGCCCGCGAGCCGCATGAGCCGCTCGGTCTGATCGCGCCCGATGTCCCAGCCGTGGCGGCGCATCAGCGCATGCATCTTGCGCCGCTCCGCATGCAGGCGCGCGACCTCGGGAACGAGCAGGTCGTCACGCAGAGCGCGCGCCGAGGGCGTGCGCGTCTTCGCGGCGCGATAGCCGCGTGAGGTGAGGAATCCCTGGACTGCCGGGCGCAAGACTTGGCAGATGGGCTCGACCCCGAACTGATCCTTGTGCTCATCGATGAAGCGGATCATCTCGGTCAGGGGCGGTCGAGCTCCTTGGCGAAAAACACGCTCGTAGCCTTGAGGATCTCGTTGGCCTTGCGCAGTTCGGCGTTCTCGCGCTTCAGGCGCTTGATCTCCGCCGCAGCCTCGCTGGCATTCGCGACCTTGCCACCCGCGTTGGCCTCCATCTGACGCTGCCACAGGCGAAGCGTCTCGGGGCTCATCCCCAGCAGCCCCGCCACGTGTCGCGTCGCGCTCGTCAGGTTCGGGTGATCTGGCAGCGCTTCAGCGAGCATCCGCAGGGCGCGCTCACGCATCTCCGGCGTGTAACGAGCCGTGGATTCCATCCTTGTCGATCAGACGGAACGAAACCCAGGCCAATTCACTCGCTGGCCTCGCGGCACATACGGCGATGTCGCTCATGTGGGAGGCAAACGGCGGCGGGAACGCCTGACAGAGCCGCTAGAGATGCTCGAGAATCGGTCAGTCTAGAGGTGAGGCCCTAGTGCTGATCCGACCCGCCATGTCGCGGTGGGCCATCCGTCGGTCACTACCGCTTCAGAAGTGCGTGTGGCCCCGCCCGATGGCGGGGCCACACGCACTTGGGGCTAGCGGAGGCGGATGGCGTTTGCCAGGGCCTTGGTGGCGGCGAAGACTTCCTGGTTGCGGGCGGACGGGGTTCCGGTCCCGCTGACGAAGCCGACGTCTTCTGCGGTGAAGAGCTTGGACGTCGGTGCAAAGTCGATCTTGCTCAACGGGCTGACGTAGCGACTGGGGTCGGTTTCTCCGTCAACCTTCATGGCTTCATGCAGAGCACCTGCGATGACGCGGAGCGTGGTGGTGGAGAAGAGAATCGTGCGGCGCCGTGCCGCCTTCATGATCTCCGCCTTCTCCTTCGGATCCTCGAGCTCGGCGAGCTCGTTCTTGACGTTGGTGAACTCGGGAAACGCTGCGTCGATGGTGTCGAAGAGCGTGGTCCCGATGGTGACGAGCTCATCTTCGGTCTTGGTCTTGGGGGAGCGGCCCCGGGGCAGGACCATGCCGAGGTCGAAGCGCTTGAGTCCGTCGAAGACTCCGGCAAGCGAGAAGATCTTCGCGTCGGTGGTCGTGATGCGTGCCTTGCGGGTCTCCACGACATCCTTGAGCAACGGGTGGGTCTCCGCGAGGGACTGAGCCGCGCGAGCGTAGGGGTCGCGGCTGTCGAAGGTGATGTTGAGCGCCTTGGACACGACCTTGGGGGTGGCGTTCATGTCGCTGAACATCTGCCGGCGCTTCATGAAGTCGTCCTCGACGTACAGCACAACGGCGCTGAAGTCGTCTCCGACGTCCTCGTTCTGGCGCACTGCTTCGGCGATGGCGCTGCGACGGTGCTGGCCGTCGAGGCAGCGCAGGCGGGCGTTCGTCGGCAGGACCAGGGTCCCGATGTTGCTGCCCGGTCCAGCGGGGATGAAGTCCGTGTCCTCGACGGTGTCGATCGCGTAGGTCATGGCGCCAAGCAAGTACTCGGCCGGGTTCTCGATGATGTAGTTGACGATGTCCGTGTAGTGCCGCTTATCCAAGTCGCGCTGGACACGTTCAGTGCCGTCGCTGATCTCTGCTTCGGCAGCGAAGTTTCGCAACAGCTCGTGGTTCGTGACCAGGAGCAAATACATCTGACGGTCGCCCTGCTGACCCTTGAGGGCATACAGGTGGATGCCCGGTCGGGCAGGTGTGCTCAGTTCGGTAGTCATCGTGCTCGTCCTCCATGGGGTTGTTGGGGTCTTGCGGTTGGTGGAGTACCTCGGAGGACTCCTCACGTGGGGGTGCCAGGCGGCTCCAGACGCTATGGACACGTCTGTCGCAGCCACCTGGCGCCCCCACGGAGGCTGGTTTTGGAAGCCAGCCCCGAGGTGAACGCGGGGCCCAGCGGCCGCCGTTGACTCCGGATGGGTTGGAATCCATCGATCTACGCCCGACGACCACTGGAGCCAGGCGACGGTTGTGGAGGCCGTCGCCCGTTCCGCAGCTACAGTCATACCTGCCGAGAGCTACCCTAACATAGGGGGCCTCATAGGTCAAGTCTGAACGAAAGTGCACCCTTACGGGGCTCGGCGACTGCCGCGGCTCCGGATGGTATGGACCCATCCCTCAATGCCAAGCAACTCGCTGAACCGGGTGGCGAGTTCGGACCTCGTCACCTTCTCCGCAGGGTTCATCGATTCGGGCCGGGCCCTGGTCGATGAACTGATCATGCACCATCCAGATCGACACCGCAAGGGATGCTTCGAACTTCACCCGCTCGGTGCTGTTAATTATTCACGTCTGGCGAGCGGGTTAGCTAGCAGCCATGCTAATGCGATTCTGGAACTGGTCGTCTGTCCGGACAAACTTTCACCTTTCGCCTGGACAAATCTTCTAAACTTGTCCGATCCTGAGCGAACAGGGGTGTTCCCAAGCTCGCGCACAATCGTCGGCTGGCGAGTCGCGGCGCACATGCGCACCACCATGGTGCTCGACGCTATCGAGATGACCCGCGGGTCCCGCGGCACCCGCCTGGCCGGACTACGGTGCCACTCGGCCGCCGGAGCTCAGTTCACGAGCACTCGCTACGGCGAGCGGCTCGCGGAGATCGGCGCGACGCCATCGATCGGGACCGTCGGGGACTCTTACGACAACGCGCTGGTCCAGACCGTGAACGGCTACAACAAGGCCGAACTCATCCGCTGACCCGCCGTGGAAGACCGTCGAGGACGTCGAGCTCGCCACCCTCGGGTGGGCCCACTGGCACAACGCCGAGCGCTTGCACGGCTACCTCGGAGGCGTCCCGCCGGTCGACTTCGCCGAAATAAAGTGACCAGAGCCTCCATCAGACCCAGGGCGGTTCACGCTGGCGAAGCGCACCTTCGTTCTGCCCAGCTTCGTAGTCCGCCAGATCTTCCATGCGACCCTCAGCGGCTACCCGGTGAGTCCGTCGTCGAAGAAGAGCCAGCGCACCGGCAGATCCGCGCAGGTCGCCTCGCCCGTGTCGACGGCCACCCTCCACAGCACCTCCGTCTCGCCCCGCACTCCGTTCGCGACGTGTGCGACGTAGTCGTCGTCGCCGTCCTCGATGCCGTAGCTGATCGAGCCCACGATCTCGACGCCCGGCGGAGCGCCCGCCTCGAGGGCAGTCATCGCCTCCTCCCGCACCTGGTCCTCGACGTCAGCCGTCCAGAGGAACGAGAGGCCGAAAGCCGTGCCCAGCGCGAGCGGGGCGATGGCGAGGATCATCCATGTTCGCGCGAGGCGACGGCTCCGTCGCAGCTCCTCCTGGTGCATGGTCTCGCCCGCGAGCACCCGCTCGTCACCCACCGCCCTCGTCATGCCCATGACCGTAGGGCCCCTGGCGGGCTCCACGCGGAGGACGCTTCGTGGGCAGCGGAACGCCCGCGCGCCGCGCCGTTGCCTCCGCACCACCCGCCCGGGTGGCAGCATGCCCCCATGGTCCGTCTCCCCGCCCCGCTGCGACCCGGCGACACGATCGCGGTCACGGCTCCGTCGTCCGGCATCCCTGCCTCGTTGTGGCCGCGGCTCGAGTTCGCGGTCGGGTGGCTGCGGGAGCGCGGGTTCCGGGTCGAGCTGGGGGCGTGCCTCGACGGGTCGTCGCACGTGAGCGCCCCGGCGCGCGAGCGCGCGGACGAGCTCATGGCGATGCTGCTGGACCCGCGGGTGCGGGCGGTCGTGCCTCCGTGGGGCGGTGAGACCGCGATCGACCTGGTGGGTCTGCTGGATCTCGACGCGTTGCGTGACGCCGAGCCGACGTGGGTCGTCGGCTTCTCGGACGTCTCGACCCTGTTGACGCCGCTGACGGTGGTCGCGGGCTGGGCGACGCTGCACGCCGCGAACCTCATGGACACCCCGTACGCGCAGGCGCCGGGGCTCGCGCACTGGCTCGACGTCGCGTCGGGGGCGGCGTGGCCGGACGGCGTCCTCCGGCAGTGGTCGCCGGGCGTGCACCGGGCGGGGCCGCCGGACCGTTGGGAGGACGACCCGACGGTCACGTCGCGCACCTGGGACGGGGCGGGGGAGTGGCGCGTGCTCGCGGGCGCGGGTCCGCTCGACGTGGCGGGCCGGCTGGTCGGGGGCTGCCTGGAGACGCTCGGTCCGCTCGGCGGGAGCCGGTTCGCGGACACGTCGGCGCTGCGCGGGCCCGCGGGCGACGAGCCGCTCCTGGTGTACGTCGAGGCGGCCGAGCAGGACGCGTACAGCACGTGCCGCGCGCTGCACGGGCTGCGTCTCGCGGGGTTCTTCGACGGCGCCGCGGCGGTCATGGTCGGCAGGACGTCGGCCCCGGGCTCGCCGACCCTCACGCAGGACGACGCCGTCCTGGACGCCCTCGCCCCGCTGGGCGTGCCGGTGGTGGCGGACGTCGACTGCGGGCACGTGGCCCCGCACCTGACCCTGGTCAACGGCGCGTGGGGTCGGCTGCGGCACGACGGCTCACGGCTCGTGCTCGACCAGCACCTGGACCGGTTGCCCGCGTCATTCGCCTGACGCGGGCAGGAGCGGTAGCCTCAGAAACTCAGCATGCTGAGCATTCTGGAGGTCCCCGTGGCGGAACGCCGCAGATGGTTCGCACTCGTGACGGTGTCGGTCGCCGTCTCGCTCATCATCGTCGACTCGACGATCGTCAACGTCGCGATCCCGTCGATCGTCGACGACCTCGGCATCGACTCGACCCAGGTCCAGTGGGTGCAGGAGTCGTACACCCTGGTCTTCGCGTCGCTGCTGCTCGTGCTCGGCGTCCTCGCCGACCGCTGGGGCCGCCGTCGCGTCATGATGATCGGCGTCGCGGTCTTCGCGGCGTCGTCCCTGCTCGCCGCGCTCGCCCCCACGGGGAGCCTGCTCATCGTCGCGCGCCTCGTGCAGGGTCTCGGCGGCGCGATGATCCTGCCGACCACCCTGTCGATCATCAACGCGACGTTCCGCGGCCGGGAGCGGGGCATCGCGTTCGCGGTCTGGGGCTCCACGATCGGCGGCATGGCGGCCCTCGGGCCCCTGCTCGGCGGCTGGCTCACGACCGACTACTCGTGGCGCTGGGCGTTCGGCATCAACATCCCGATCGCGGTCGTGATCCTCGTCGCCGCCGCGCTCGTGGTCGACGAGTCCCGGGCCGACGACGACCGCGGCACCGACCTCGTCGCGGCACTCCTGTCGGTCATGACGTTCGGCGGCATCGTGTTCGGCCTCATCGAGGGCCGGTCCCTCGGCTGGTGGACGACGCTCGAGGAGTCCGCGACCTGGTGGCCGCTGGGCGTCTCCCCGGTCCCGTTCGCGCTCGCGATCGGCGTGCTCGGCGCCGTGCTGTTCGTGACCCGCAGCCGACGGCGCGCGGCGGCCGACCTCCCCACGCTCGTCCCGCTCGAGCTCTTCACGATCGCGTCGTTCCGCAACGGCAACGTCGCGGCGCTCGTGGTCTCGCTCGGCGAGTTCGGGATCCTGCTGTCGCTGCCGATCTGGCTGCAGAACGTGCTCGGCTACGACGCCCTCGCGACCGGGTGGATCCTCGTGGCGCTCGCGGGCGGCTCGTTCCTCGCGAGCGGCGCGGCCCAGCCGCTCACGCAGCGGTTCGGTGCCGTCGCGGTCGTGCGGGCCGGGATCACGGCCGAGATCGTGGGCGTCGTGGGCCTCGGCCTCGTCGCGAGCCCCACCTCGACGTGGCAGACCGTGGTCCCTTTCCTCGCGGTCTACGGGTTCGGCGTCGGCCTCGCGACGGCCCAGCTCACGGGCGTGGTGCTCGCCGACGTCCCGGTCGAGGCGTCCGGTGCGGCCTCGGGCACGCAGAGCACCGCGCGCCAGGTGGGCTCGGCGCTCGGCATCGCGATCCTCGGGACCGTGCTGTTCACCTCCACCGCGGCGACCCTCGACGCGCGCCTCGAGGCGGACGGCGTCCCCGCGGACCAGCGCTCGACCGTCGTCTCGGCCGTGGTCGACAGCTCGGGCGGCGCGATCGCCGGCCTCGCGCAGGACGAGCGCACCGCCGCCGCGGCCGACGACGCGCGCGACGCCCTCACGCAGGGCACGCGCTACTCCGCGTGGGCCGCGGGCGCGTTCCTGCTGCTCGGCCTCGGCGCGACCCTCACGCTCGGGCGTCGCACGGACGACGAGCGGGCGGGCAGCACCACCTGACTACCGCGTGACCGGCTCGGCGCTCGTCAGCAGCGCGAGGTCGCGGCGCCGAGGGAGCGACTCCCAGTCGCCGTCGCCCGTGCACGCGTACGCGCCCACGGCGGTCGCGGTCGCGAGCGCGGCGTCCTGGCACTCGCCGCGCAGGTGCTCCGCGAGGTACCCGGCGACGAACGCGTCGCCCGCCCCGACGGTGTCGCGCACGTCGACGGGGACGGCGGGGCGCGACGAGGTCCCCTCCGGGCCCACGCACACCGCGCCGTCCGCCCCGCGCTTGACCACGACGGTCCGGGCGCCCAGGGCGCGCACGCGCTCGGCCGAGGTGACGGCGTCCGTCGAGGGGCCGACGAGGATCGCGGCCTCGTCCTCTCCCGCGAAGACGACGTCGCAGCGGGGCACGACCTCGGCGTACAGCGCGCGGGCCTGCGCACGGGTCCACAGCGCCGAGCGGTAGTTGAGGTCGAACGAGAGCGGGACGCCGAGCTGCACGGCACGCTCCACGAGGTCGAGCACGAGACGCCGCGCCGAGGTTGACAGGGCCGGGGTGATCCCCGTCAGGTGCACGAGGGACGCGCCGCGCAGCGCCGCGTCGGGCACGTCGCCGGGCGCGAGGCGCGAGCCGGCGCTGCCGGCGCGGTAGTACCAGACGTGCGTCGCGACCGTCGACCGGCGCTCCTTGAGCATGAGCCCCGTCGGGGCGTCCGCGTCGTGCACGCAGACCGCGCGCACGCCCTCGCCGCGCAGCGTCCGCTCGACGAGGTCGCCCGCGGAGTCGTCACCCACCCGCCCGACCCAGGTGACCGCGGTCCCGAGCCGGTGCAGGCCGATCGCGACGTTGCTCTCCGCGCCTCCGATGCCGAGCGACATCCGGGTGCTGTGCTGGAGCGGCTCGGGCCGCGTGCTGCCGACGAGCAGCATGGTCTCGCCGACCGTGAGCACGTGCGCGGCGCCGGCGTCGCCCGCCACCTCGCGGTCCTGCGGGCCGCTCATCGCGGCGCGACGACGCGCTGGCGCTGCGTGCCGAGGCCCTCGACGCCGAGCGTCATCACGGACCCGGGCTGCAGCCAGGCGGGCTCGGCCATGCCGTTCGCGACGCCCGGCGGCGTGCCGGTGCTCAGGACGTCGCCGGGCTCGAGCACCATGTACCGACTCAGGTGGACCAGGATCTCGAACGGGTCGAGCACCATGGTCGCGGTGCTGCCGGTCTGGCGGCGCGTGCCGTCGACGTCGAGCCACAGGCCGAGCGCGAGCACGTCGGGCACCTCGTCGGGCGTGACGAGCCACGGCCCGCACGGGCTGAACGTCTCGGCGGACTTGCCCTTGAGGATCTGCCCGCCGTGGTCGTCCTGGAACGCGCGCTCGCTCACGTCGTTGTGCACCATGAAGCCCGCCACGTGCTCGCGCGCCTCCGCGGTCGAGCCGAGGTAGCTCGTGCGGCGTCCGACGACGAGCGCGAGCTCGACCTCCCAGTCGAGTCGCGAGAAGCCGCGGGGGGCGCGCACGTCGTCGTCCGGGCCGACGATCGTGTTGGGCGCCTTCGAGAAGACGAGCGGCATCGCGGGGACCTCCGCGCCGATCTCGGCCGCGTGGTCGCGGTAGTTGAGCCCGACGCACAGGATCTGGTGCGGGCGCGCGACCGGGGCCCCGCGGCGGCGTCCGTCGAGCGGCCGGGCGAGGCCCGCGGCGGTGCGCTCGGCGACGAGCGGCTCGAGCCAGGAGAACCCGCGGGGGATCGTGGACTCGTCGACGTCGGGCAGCACGTCGGACACGTCGACGTAGGCGTCCTCGCCGACGACGACGCAGGGGCGCTCGGCCCCCGCCGGGCCGAGGCGGGCGATCCTCACCGCACCGCACCGTCCGTCGTGCTCACGTCGGACGCCCGCAGGTCCGACGCCCGCACCTCGGCGGTCCGCCGCTCGGGGACGCCGCCGACGGGCGGGGGAGCGCTCGACTCGCGCACGACGAGCTCGGGCCGCAGGAGCACCGAGCGGCCGGGCTCGCGGTCGCCGTCGTCGAGCACCTCGCCGAGCGCGAGCGCGGCCATGCGGGCGATGGGCTGGCGGATGGTCGTCAACGGCGGGTCGTAGAGGTCGGCCAGGATGATGTCGTCGAACCCGACCACCGACACGTCCGAGCCGACCCGCAGGCCCTGGTCGCGCAGCCCGCGGCAGAACCCGAGCGCCGTCATGTCGTTGATCGCGACGACGCCGGTCGGAGGCTCCTCGGTGCCGGAGAAGAGGGCGTGCGCCGCGCGTCGTCCGACCTCGGCGGCCTCGACGTCCCCGAACGGGGTGTCCTCGAAGCCCGTCCACAGTGGCATCGCGGTGGGGTCGAGATCGACGGCCTCGAGCGCGGTGCAGAACCCACGGAACCGGCCCGTGCGGTTGACCGAAGCGAGCGAGCCCGAGACGAACGTGAGGCGCTCGTGCCCGAGCGACGTCAGGTGGGAGCCGGCGAGGAACCCGCCGACGTGGTTGTCGATGCTCACGCTCACGACGCTGTCGGGGTCGCCGGGCTGCGCAGGCCGGTCGAACGTGACGAGTCGCAGGCCGCGCGCGACGACGTCGGCGAGGTGGTCGAGCGTCGGCAGCGACGAGCACAGCACGATGCCGCGCACGCCGTCCTCCCAGAGCTCCTCGACGTAGCGGCGCTCGCGCTCCGGGTCGCGCTCGCTGTTGCACAGCAGCACGCTGCACCCGACGGCGAGCGCGGCGACCTCGAGCTCGCGGGCGAACGCGCCCCAGAACGGGTTGCCCACGGACGGGACGATGAGCCCGACGGTCTGGGTGCGGCCGGTGCGCAGCTGGCGCGCGGCCCGGTTGGGGCGGTACCCGAGCTCGGCGATCGCGGCCTCGATGCGCTCGCGGGTGGCCGGCACCATGCGCTCCGTCCTCCCGTTGAGGAGGTTGGAGACGGTGCTGGGGGAGACGTTCGCGGCCTTGGCGACCTGCTGGATAGTCACGCGGCCCACGGGCCCTCCATCGCTTTCGGGGTCGACGACACCGGCACTGGTGCATCGATTTACTCAGATTAGCGCTCCCTGTGGGCGGGAGCAAGACCAGTCGGCAAGCGGATTCCGTGACACCGCTGCCACCGGACCTGTTGACGCCCGTTGACGGTCGTGCGTACCTTGGTGCATCGTTACACCGCACAGACCTCCCGGAGCGGACGGCATCGTCGCCGTCAGCACGACACGAAGGATCAACGATGATCATGAAGAGTCTCACGCGTCGCAGGGTCGCGGTCACCGCCGCCCTCTCGACGCTCGCGCTCGGCCTCGCGGCCTGCAGCTCGGGGTCGAGCGACGACGCCTCGGCCCCCCTGGAAGGCGAGGTGTCGGGCGACATCACGCTCCTGACGCCGATCTTCGAGGGGACCGCCGGCCAGAAGCTGCTCGAGGACGAGCTCCTGCCGAAGTTCTACGAGGAGTACCCCGACGTCACGGTCTCCGTCGACTACACGACGTACGGCAACCTCAACGAGAAGCTCACGACCGCAGCCGTCTCGGGCGCCGTGCCCGACGTCATGATGATGGGCGTCGGCTGGATCGAAGGATTCGCCGAGCGCGGGCTCCTGGCCGACCTCAGCGACCTCGGCCTCACCGAGGACGAGCTGCTCAAGTCCTACACCCCGGCCATCGTCGACGCCGGTACCTGGGACGGCGGCGTCTACGCGGTGCCGATCATGCTCGACACCCGGTTCGGGGTCGCCCGCATGGACCTGCTCAAGGAGGCCGGCTACGACGCGCCCCCGCAGACCTGGGACGAGCTCGTGGAGATGGCCCAGGCGCTCACCGTCCGTGACGACAAGGGCACGCTCGAGCGCACCGGCTTCGACATCATGTCGCTCGACTCGCGCCAGGCGTTCGAGACCATGCTCTTCTCGGCCGACGGCGACCTCTTCGACGACGACGACACGGCCCCTGCGTTCAACGGTCCTGAGGGCACCTCGGCGCTGCAGCTCATGACCGACCTCGTCAACGAGTACAAGGTCGAGGACATCGGCTTCTCGTCGACCGACGAGGCCGTCAACCCCTTGCTCAACGGCCGCGCCGCGATGGGCATCGCCCACAACAACCTGTGGACCCAGGGCCTCGAGGCCGACCCCGAGATGCTCGACAACCTCGAGCCCTTCATCATCCAGGGCGACGGCCAGGGCATGTTCTTCGGCGGCACGCTCGCGACCCGGTCCGCGACCTCCAAGAACCCCGAGGCCGCGCAGGCCCTGCTCGAGTTCCTCGCGAGCCCCGACGCGGCGCTCGCCGCCAACGAGCAGCGCGGCAACGTCCCCGCGCTGACCGAGCTGCTCGACAGCGACTACGTCCAGGGCAACCGGTTCGTGCAGTTCGCGATGGAGAACCTCGACGTCGCCAAGCGCGAGGGCGGCCCCGCCGAGTGGCTCGAGGTCCGTGGCGACTTCGCCCCCGCGGTCGAGTCGGCCCTGCTCGGCCAGAAGGAGCCGCAGGACGCGCTCGACGACCTCGCCGGCCTCGTGCAGACGGCGATCGACCGCTAGCGCACCCACCGGTCGGAGCGTCGGGCCCGCCGCACGCGGGCCCGACGTTCCCGGAAAGAGGTAGGAACCCCATGTCACGCACCGAGACCCCGGCCGGACCGACGCAGGTCCTCCCGGCTCCCGTCCGGCCGCCCAAGCGCACCCACTCGCCCGCCGAGCGCAAGCTGCGCCGTTCGGGCTGGCTGATGGTGCTCCCCGCGCTCCTGCACATCGGGCTGTGGACGGCGATCCCCGTGGTCGCCACCTTCGCCCTCGGCTTCACCGACTACAACGTCTTCTCGCCGCCGCGGTGGATCGGCCTCGACAACTACGTCGAGATCGTGCAGGACCCGGTGTTCCGCAAGGCCACGTGGAACACCATCCAGTACACCTTCTGGACCGTGCCGGTCTCGATGTTCATCGCGCTCGTGATCGCGGTCGCGCTGAACCAGGGCCTGCGGCTGCAGAAGTGGTACCGCACCGCGTTCTTCCTGCCGCAGGTCACCGCGACCGTCGCCATCGCGATGGTCTGGCTGTGGATCTTCAACCCCCAGCAGGGCCTGCTCAACGCGTTCCTCGGGGTGTTCGGGATCCCCGGTCAGGCGTGGCTCGCCGACCCGGACTGGGCGCTGTGGTCCGTGATCCTCGTGGGTGCGTGGCAGGGCATCGGCATCAAGATGCTGATCTACATCGCGGCGCTCCAGAACGTCGACGAGAGCCTCTACGAGGCGGCGTCGGTCGACGGCGCCTCGACCGTCCGCAAGTTCTTCGCGATCACGGTCCCGATGCTCAAGCCGGCCACGTTCTTCGTCCTCGTGATCTCGATCATCAACGCGTTCCAGGTGTTCGACCAGATCTACGTCCTCACCGACGGCGGTCCCGCGAACGCGACCACGATGATGACCTACGAGGTCTACCGCTCGGCCTTCGAGGAGTTCCGCATGGGCATGGCCTCCGCGCAGTCCGTCGTGCTCTTCTTCTTCCTGCTGTTCATGACGCTCGTCGGACGACGCGCCACCCGAGAGGACAGCTGATGGCTCTCCTGACCCCAGCGATCACGCCCGCCGACGACGTGAGGCCCGCGGGGCCGCCGCCCCGCAAGCACCGCCCCGTGGCACGCACCCGCAACAAGGTGCTGCTGCACGTCGCGCTCATGCTCGGCGCGGTGACCATGATCATCCCGTTCGTCTGGATGATCTTCACGTCCGTGAAGTCGCCCGCGGAGCTCGCGCAGTACCCGCCGACGTTCTTCCCGCAGGAGTGGCACTGGTCGAACTACGCGGACGCGCTCGACGCCGCACCGTTCGGCCTGTACTTCCGCAACAGCTTCATCATCGCGACCGGGCACACCCTGATCACGCTCGTGGTCGGCTCGATGGCGGGCTACGCGCTCGCCCGGATCCGGTTCCGGGGACGCGAGATCGTGTTCCTCACGCTCGTCGCGATGCTCATGATCCCGACCTACACCAAGATCGTCCCGCAGTTCCTGATCGTGAAGTTCATGCCGCTGTTCGGCGGCAACGACATCCTCGGCCAGGGCGGCACGGGATGGCTCAACACGTGGTGGGCGCTGATCATCCCCGGCGGCCTGAGCGCGACCTCGATCTTCCTGTTCCGTCAGTTCTACCTCTCGCTCCCCAAGGAGCTCGAGGAGGCGGCCCGGCTCGACGGTCTCGGCGAGTTCCGCATCTTCCTGCAGATCTACACGCCGCTTATCAAGCCGGCGATCGCGACGGTCGGCCTGCTGACCTTCCAGGAGAGCTGGAACAACTTCCTGTGGCCGCTCCTGGTGACCACGACCGAGAACCTCCGCGTGATCCAGGTCGGGCTCGCGGTGTTCCAGCAGCTCGACAACACCTCCTGGCACTACCTCATGGCCGGAACGACGCTCGCGACCGTGCCCATGGTGGTGCTGTTCGTCGCGGCGCAGAAGTACTTCATCCAGGGATTCACGAGCTCGGGCATCAAGTAGCACCCGCTCGCCCCTCAACGAAAGAGGAACCATGCAGCAGGATCTCAACGGACGCCGCGCACTCGTCACGGGCGGTGGGCACGGCATCGGCGCCGGCATCGCGATCGCCCTCGCCGAGGCGGGCGCCGACGTGGCCGTCCACTACGCGCACAGCGTCGACGCGGCCGAGTCCGTCGTCGACAAGATCCGCGGCCTCGGACGCCGCGCGGTCGCCGTCCAGGGCGACCTGACCGAGGCCTCGGCCGCGACCCGCGTGGTCGACCTGGCGGTCGCCGAGCTCGGTGGCCTCGACGTCGTCGTCAACAACGCCGGCCACCTGGTCGGCCGTGCGACGATCGCCGAGATGTCGGACGAGCACTGGGCCAAGGTCTGGGGCGTCAACGTCTCGAGCGCGTTCTACGTCACGCGTGCGGCGATCCCGCACCTGGTCGCGAGCCCCGCGGGCCGCGTCGTCACGATGGCGTCGCTCGCCGCCGAGAACGGCGGCGGCGCGGGCTCGGTCGCGTACGCCGCGGCCAAGGCGGGCGTCGTCGGGTTCACGCGCGGGCTCGCCAAGGAGCTCGCGGGCGACGGCGTGACCGTGAACGCGCTCGCGCCGGGGTTCATCGGCGACACCCCGTTCCACGACACCTTCACGCCGCGCGAGGCGCAGGCCGGCATCGTCGCGGGCATCCCGCTCGGGCGGGCCGGGACCGTGGACGACGTCGCCGCGGTCACGACCTTCCTCGCGTCGGACGCCGCGGGGTACCTCACGGGGCAGGTCATGGACGTCAACGGCGGGCTGAACTTCCGATGACCGACGTCCCCACCGCGCTCGGCGGGTGGTGGCACGACTACGTCTGCCCGACCCACGGCACCGAGCTCGTCGGACCCGACGGCGGCGCGCACCGGTGCGCCCGGGGCTGCGCCGTCGTGGGGCCGCGGTACGACGCGGCGCGCGTGGTGCTCGAGCACCAGGCGTGCGCCCGGCAGGTGCGGCTGCTCGCCCGGCGGGCGGCCGCGACCGGCTCGACCGCGGACCGCGAGCACGCGCTCAAGCTCCTCGCCGACTACGCCGCGGTCTACGCGCAGGCCGTCGGCCCGGGCTGGAACGACGCCGCCGAGCCGTGGATGCTCCGCGGCCGGCTGTTCGCGCAGGCGCTGACCGAGGCGCAGTGGGCCGTGCAGATCGCCGACGCCGTGCTCGTCCTGGGCCGCGAGAACGTCGATGGCGTCACGTCGATGCTCGCCGACCTCCTGACCACCCTCGACGAGGCCTACACGATCCTCGTGCACGACCGCGACGACGAGCGCAACAACTACACCGCGTGGCTCGGCGCCGCGGGCGCGCTCGTCGCGCAGGCCCTCGGCGCGTCCCCCGGGGTCGTCCAGACCTGGTGGTCGCGCGTGCTGCGGCACGTCGGCCTCGCGGTCGGCGACGACGGGTGGGAGTGGGAGGGTTCGACGTACTATCACCTGTTCGTCCTGCGGGCGTACCTGCTCGCGCTGCGCGGTGCCGACCCGTCGGCCCTGCCCGCCGAGCCCGCCCGCCGGATCGCGGCGATGGTGCGCGTGCTGGCCGAGGTCGCGGCCCCGGACGGCCGCCTGCCCGCGCTGCACGACGGACCGTACGACCGGGCGCCCATGCACCGGGAGGTCCTCGAGATCGCGGCGCTCGCCCGCGGGTTCGTGACGGACCCGGGCCTCGACGCGGTCGAGCGCTTCGCGCGCGAGCGCCTCGGCGCCGACGACGACGGTCTCGAGCGGCTGCTCGACGGCTGGTTCCCCGGCGGGCCGGTGGCCTCGCCCGCCCCGGCCCGGGGCAGCGTGCTCTTCGAGGAGGTCGGGTACGCCGTCCTGCGCGACGAGGACGACACGTTCCAGGCGGTGCTCGACGCGGGGCCGCACGGCGGCTCGCACGGGCACCTCGACAAGCTCGCGGTGTACCTCTACGGGGCGGCCGCGTGGCAGCCCGCGCCCGGCGTCCCGCCGTACGCGAGCCCGCTGCGGCACGGGTACTACGCGCGCACGCTCGCGCACCCCACGGTGCGCGTGGACGGGCTCGACCAGGTCGAGACCACGGGCCGCGTCGAGCGCTGGGACGCGCGCGCGGGGCACGTGACCGCGAGCGCCGAGGTGCGCCCGGGGGTGCGGCTGCGGCGGACGCTGCGGCTGGCTCCGGGGTGCCTGCTCGACGTGGTCGCGGTGGACTGCGACGAGGAGCGGGACGTGACGCTGGGGCTGCGTCCGGCGGTCGACCTGGCGGTGCGGGTGGTGGGCGAGGGTGCCGAGACCACCTGGACGGCCGCGGACGGCGCGACGCTGCACGGGTTCCACGGGGCGTCGGTCGCGGCGGCGATGGTCGCGGCGCCGGGCCGTGGTCCGTCGCACGACCCGGCGGCGGCGCGGACCGTGGTCGACTGGGCGGCCCGCGGGTCGCGCGTCGTCCTGGCGTCGCTGTACCACCACGGTCCGCGCCCGCCGCGGGCCGTGCAGATCTCCGTCGCGCCCGAGGGCGGCGCGACGTTCCGGCTGACGACCCCTGACGGGGTCACCACGATCGAGGTGGCACCATGACCGACCCCCTGCTCATCGCCGACCGCGAGGACACGCTGCGTGCCGAGGTGCACGACGTGCGCGCGCCGCAGTTCCGGCGTCTGCTCGACGAGTGCGAGCGGTACCGCACGATCGCGCTGCCCGAGGAGCACCCGCTCGCGTCGATCACGTACATCGGTGCGGCGTCGGCGAACCTGGCGCTGGCGCACCGGCTGACGGGGCAGCAGCACTACCTGGACGAGCTGCGCCGCTGGGTCGCGACCGCGGTGTCGTTCCCGCACTGGGGCCGGGCGAACATGCCCGACCACGACCTCGACGCGGGCTGGTTGCTGCACGGTCTGGGGCTGGCGTACTCGTGGGCGGGCGACGCGCTCGAGGCGGACGAGCGGGCGGCGCTGCGCGACAAGCTCGTGCTGCAGGGCACGCGGCTGTACGAGTTCGCGGTCGAGTCCGAGGGCGGCTGGTGGTCGTCGTCGTACTGGCAGAACCACAACTGGATCTGCTACGCGGGGCTCGCGACGGCGGGCTACGCGGTGCAGGCGGAGCACCCGGCGGCGCGGGGCTGGACGGAGCGGGCCAAGGGGAACTTCCGCACGGTCCTCGAGATGCTGCCCGAGGACGGGTCGAACAACGAGGGCGTCGTGTACTGGCGGTACGGGGTGCCGTGGCTCGTGTCGTACCTCGACGTGCTCAAGGCGCAGGAGGGGATCGACTGGTTCGCGACGAGCGACTACCTGCGGGAGACGTTCTGGTACCGGCTGTACCAGGCGGCGCCCGACATGGAACGGATCGTCGACCACGGGGACTGCCACGACCGGCGCAGCGGCCACCCGGTCGCGATGTACTACAAGCTCGCGTCGGAGTACCGGATCCCGCAGTGCCAGTGGTTGGCCGACAAGGTCGCGGGGGAGTTCTTCTGGCGCGAGGCGTACGAGAGCGGCGTGCGGCCGGGCGTGCGGGCCGAGGCGTACCAGGAGCTGCTGTGGTTCGACCCGACGGCCCCGTCGCAGGGCCCGCAGGAGCTCCCGACGAGCCGGTACTTCGCTGACCTCGGGCTGGTCGTGGGGCGCACGTCCTGGGAGGCGGACGCGGTCATGGTGTCGTTCAAGGCGTCGCCGGGCGGTGGGCACAAGGCCTGGGAGACGTCGCACCGGATCGCGCGCGAGACGGGGTGGACGACCCTGAACGCGGGGCACCATCACCCGGACGCGGGCACGTTCGTGCTGCTCGGGCACGGCGCGTACCTGGCGCTCGACGAGGGGTACTCGTCGCGCAAGCGGACCGAGCACCACAACGCGGTGCTGGTCGACGGGCACGGGTTCGTCAACGAGGACCGCTACCACGTGTTCGAGAACCTGGCGCACGAGTACGAGGCGCACGTGGTGACCACGACCCTCGCGGACGGCTGGGTGCACGCGGTCAGCGAGACGTCCGCGATGTACGACCGCGACCTGGGCGTCACGCGGGCGCGCCGGCACGTGGTGCTGACCCCGGGCGGGTCGCTCGTCGTGCTCGACGACCTGCGAGCGACCTCGCCGCGCGCGTGGACGTGGCTGCTGCAGACCGAGAACCCGGCGCGG
The DNA here is from genome assembly GCF_002797595.1 of Sediminihabitans luteus. Lineage (GTDB taxonomy): Bacteria > Actinomycetota > Actinomycetes > Actinomycetales > Cellulomonadaceae > Paraoerskovia > Paraoerskovia lutea. The sequence goes on along the minus strand of NZ_PGFE01000001.1, from coordinate 1,260,077 downwards.
CCGGACGGGGCGGGCCGGTGGCTCGCGGAGGCCGGCAGCGGGTCGATGCGCGTGACCGCGCTCGACGACGTGGACGACGTCCTGGTGCACCCGACCCCGGTGCACGCCAACCCGACGTCGTCGACGCCGAGCCTCGCGATCGAGAAGGTCCAGCACACGATCCGGCGCACGAGCGCCCCGACGAGCACCACGCGCTTCCTGACGGTGCTCGAGCCGCGGGCGTGGGACGACCTCGATCCGGCGGAGATCACGACGCACGAGACCGACGGCGGGGTCGTCGTGCGCATCACGCGCGGCGGCACGACCGAGGAGGTCGAGCTGAGCCTCGAGCCCGTCGAGGACGACGTCGACGGTCGCACGACGGGACCGGGCTTCGCCGGTCGCGTCGTGACGGCCGCCGTCTCGGGCGCGCGGGCGTGAGGTCGGCCGTGGCGGCGAGGCCGCGCGAGCGCCGGGGCGGGGGCTGGGAGGGCACGGCCCTGCGGGTCCTGGGCTACCCCGCGAACCTGGCGCTCGCCGGGGTCGTCGCGTTCCTGGTCGCGGTACCCCTCGTGACGGCGTTCCCCGCCGCGGTCGCCCTCGCCCGTGCGCTCGCCCGGTGGCAGGACGACGGGGACGACGCGGTCGCGACGAACGTCGTGCGCGAGCTGCGCGCGACGTGGCGGCGCACGTGGCGCACGGGCGTACTCGTCGGCGTCGCGCTGGTCCTGCTGACCGTGGACGTGCTGTTCCTCGTGGCGCAGCTCTCGACGCCGTCGGCCGGTGCGGCCGTGGTGCTCGGCGGCGCGACCGTGCCCGTCGTGTGCGTCGTCGCGCTCGTCCTGCTGCTGGTGCCCGTCGCCGTGGCGGGCGACCCGGACGGCGACGTCCGCACGTGGTTGCGCGGCGCCGCCGGGCTCGCGGCACGCCGGCCGCTGCGCGTCGTCGGGACGCTCGCGCTCGGCGGGCTCGTCGCCGCGACGTGCGTCGCCCTGCCGACCCTCGCACCGTTCTTCCTGATGTCCCTGCCGCTCGACCTCGCGCTGCGCGCGTGGCCGAGGGCGAGCACCGCCGGGTGACGGCGCGCGGCAGGCCGCCGGGGCGTGGCGCGCTGTGGGTGCTGTACGCCGACACGCTCACGATGGCGGTCGGGTTCTACATGCTCGTGCCCCTGCTCGCCTACCACTTTCTGCAGGACCTCGGGCTCACCGTGGCGGTCGTCGGGGCGCTCGCAGCCCTGCGGTCGGCCGCGCAGAACGGCGTCATGCCGTTGTCCGGGTGGGTCGCCGACAGGATCGGCTACCGGCGGGCCATCGCGGGCGGCGTGCTCGTGCGCGCCGCCGGGTTCGCGGTGCTCGGCTCGGGCGTGAGCGTCCCGTGGCTCGTGCTCGGCTCCGTGCTCGCCGGGCTCGGCGGCGCACTGTTCCACCCGGCGAGCTACGCCGCGTACACGGCGCTCGCGGCCGGGCACGACTCGGTGCGCGTGTACTCGACCCGTGAGCTGTTCTCGAACCTCGGGTTCGTGGTCGGGCCCATGGTCGGCGGCCTGCTCGCCGGCGTCGACTTCCGGTGGGTCGCGTTCGGCTCGGCCGCGCTGTTCGTCGGGGCGTTCGTCGTCACGGTCGTCGGGCTGCCGGGCGACCTCGCCCCGCCGGGCGTCGAGCGGGCGCGGCTCGGGGCCGCGCTGCGCGACCGCACGTTCGTCCGGTTCTGCGCCCGGGCCGCGATGCTGTGGTTCCTCGTGTCCCAGCTGTACCTCGTGGTGCCCGTGCGGGCGGCCGCGGTGCTGCCCGGATCGGTCGGCGTCGGCCTCGTGTACACGGCCGCCGCGGTGTTCATGGTCGTCGTGATGCTGCCGCTGACGGGGTTCGCGTCGCGCCACCTCGAGCCGCACCGGATCCTCGCGCTCGGCGGGCTCGCGCTCGGGGCGGGCGTCGCGACGATGGGCCTGTGGGACTCGGTCGCGGGGCTGCTCGTCGGCGTCCTGGTCTTCACGGTCGGGCAGATGCTCTCGCAGCCCGTCATGAACGCGGTCGTCTCCGACCTCGCCGACGGCGGGGCCGTGGCCTCCTACTTCGGGGCCCTCGGCCTCGCGCAGGCGCTCGGCGGGATCGTGGGCAGCACCGTCGGCGGCCTGCTGTACACCGCCGCCGCGTCGCCCGGCCCGGCGGGCACGTGGCCGTGGGTCGTGTTCCTCGTCGCGGGGATCGTGGTCGCGGTCGCGTTCCTGCGGTTCGGGCCGACGGCGCGCGCGGCCTGACGTCCGTGGCCCCGTGGCCCCGTGGCCCCGGGGGCGCGGACGGTGCGCCCACGCGCCACGGGACGTCGCCGGCCCTGCGCGTTGCTCGCGCGATGATGGTGCGGTGGCCACCGCACCGATCGTCCTGCCGTCGACCGACCCCCGCGTCCCGAGCCTCCTCGCCGACGGCTGGGTCGTGGTCGCCGAGTCCTGGGGTGCGCGACTGCGCCTCCGGTCCGACGCCGACCTCGACCCCGCGCGTGCCGCACTCGCCCGTGCCGTGGCCGCGGGCGTCGTCGTCGAGGAGCTCACGGGTGACGACGTGCCCGACGAGGTCGCCGCGCTCGAGGCGCTCACCCACCCCGACTACCCGCAGACCCCTGCGACCCCGCACACCCTCCTGGGCGCGGACGACGTCGCCGCGCTCGTGCGCGACGGCGTGCGGTTCTTCGGCGCCCGCGCGGCCCACGGCGGGGGTTCGGGCGCCCGTCCCGACGGTCCCGGTGCGGAGGATGCCCGGTGGACGTCGTCCGCGCCGAGGCCGGTCCCGGCGCTGACCGCGGTGACCGGCGTCCGACGCGAGGGAGAGCGCGCCGAGACCGAGTTCACGTCGGTGCATCCCGACCACCGGCGCGACGGTCTCGCGACCGCGGTCAAGGCCGCGTCGGTGCTCGCGCTCGCCGCCGAGGGCGTGCGCGTGCTCGGTACGGGCGGTGCGCAGGTCAACGCCGCGAGCGTGCGGATGAACGAACGGCTCGGGTACGTGCTCGAGGAGCGCTGGCTCACGCTCGCGGAGGCCGCGGACTGATCGTGCCGGCGCACGATGCGCGGGTGGGGGACGCCGCCCTGGATGCCCCCCTGCGGCGTCCAGGACCGCGCCGTGCGATTCGCGAGTCTCCCCGGAACTTCGGCCGAGCCTACCGGATTACGCACAGAGGTGGATCGAATATCCGACGGGTGGACGCGGCCGCGGTGCCGGGCGTGCCGCAGGGGACGCGCAGGTGCCGTTGGTAGCGTCACCAGCATGTCGTCGTCGCCGCCGGGGCGGCCCCAGGACCCTGCGATCACCGACGCGCTGCTGCGCGTGGGCGAGCGAGTCATGCGCACCGACGGCTACTCGCGGCTCACCGTGGAGAGTCTGTGCAGCGAGATCGGCACGACGCGTCCGGCGTTCTACCGCCGCTTCCCGAACGTCGCGCACCTCGCGTTCGCCGTCATCTCGTCGCGGTACGGCAACGAGCCCACCCCGGACACGGGGTCGCTCGCCGGCGACGTGCTCGAGCTCCAGCGCGGTGAGGTGCTCATGTTCTCGGACCCGCTGCTGCACCGGAACCTGCCGGGCATCCTCGAGTCGGTGCGCACGGACCTGGACGTCGCGCGCCTGTACGGCGAGGGGTTCATGGGCCCGCGGCGGGTGCGGGTCGTGCGGGTGGTCGACCGGGCCGTCGCGCGCGGAGAGATCGGGCCGCCGCACGACCTGCCGTTCGTGTGCGACGTGCTCGTCGGGCCGATCCTGACCCGCGCCCTGCTGCCCGGGCCCGGCGGGCTCGACGAGGACCTCGCCCGCAGCACCGCCGACGCCGCGCTCGCGCTGCTGCGGGCCGCACAGCCCGTCGGCCGGGCGCCGGAGCGCGGCGGCTCGTAGGCTCGACGCATGACGAACGAGCTGACCGTCGAGGTCATGGACGAGCCCACCCTGCTGCTGGCGGCGCGACGCGCCACGGTCCCGTTCGCGGAGCTTCCCGCGTTCTACGACGCCGCGTACGGCGCGGTCGCGCACGCGCTCGGGGCGCGCGGACTCGGCCCCGCAGGTCCCGCGTACGGCTGGTACGCGAGCATGCCGTCCGACGTGGTCGACGTCGCCGCGGGCTTCGCGGTCGAGGGCGTCGAGCCGGGTGCCCTGGGCGACGGCGTCGAGGTCTTCGAGGTCGCGGGCGGACCGTGCGCGGTCGCGACGTACGTGGGCCCGTACGACGGGCTCGGGGAGGCGTGGGGTCGGCTCGAGGCGTGGCGCTCCGAGCGCGACCAGGCGGTGCGCGGCGACTTCTGGGAGGTCTACGTGACCGAGCCGAGCCCCGACGGCGACCCGGCCGCGAACGTCACGCGCCTGGTGCTGCCGCTCGCCTGAGCCTGCGCGGCGCCGCTGTCCGGGCGAGCGTCACGTTCCGGCCCGCTCGCCTGCCCGGGAGAGGGCCCGAACGTGACGTTCGCGCGTGTGCATGTGCGCGCGCGGCGCCCTGTGGGACGCTTCTGCCACCGCCGCGCAGGGGCGCGGCCCGAAGGGGGAGTCGTCGTGCGCAGTTCGTCGGTCGTGGTCCGGGACGTCGGGGTGCGGGTCGGTCCGCTCGTGCTGGCCGGTGCACTCCTGGCGGGGTGCTCGTCGGACGCCGAAGCGTCCCCCGCGTCGTCCTCGGGGCCCCGCTTCACCGCGCTCGACACCAGCCTGCCGGGGTGGTTCGAGGCCACCCCGGACCTCTCCGCGGAGGTCGTCGCGACGGCGTACGCGGCGTCCGCCCCCACGACCCTGCGCGCCGGGGGCGAGGTCCGGGTGCTCGACCATCGTGGGGCGAGCCCGGACGAGGTGGTCGAGGCCTTCACGTCGGGCGACGGCTCGGAGGTGATGACGGACGCCGCGAAGGCGCAGATGGTCGCGCTCGTCGAGGCGACGAGCGTCCAGCCCTCCGCGTCGGTCGAGGTCACGCCCTGCGAGGACGCGGGGATCGAGCCCGAGCAGCCGCACGAGATCTGGTCGGACGCCGAGGCGGGCACGATGATCGCGCGGTCGTGCGTGTACGTCGTCGTGACCCCGGCCGACCCGGACGCCCCGCAGACCGAGACGCTCGAGGGCGTCGTGCTCACGGTCGAGGTGCCGGACGACGACACCGCGCTGGGCACGGGCGCGACCTCCGGGGTGGCGGTGCTCGACACCGAGGTGCTGCACGCGATCGAGGACTCGGGGCTGTCCTGGTACGAGTACGTCGCCGACCGCCTCTGACCGGCTCGCGCGAGCGTCACGTTCCGGCCCGTTCGCGGCCCAGGGAGAGGGCCAGGACGTGACGCCCGCGCACGAGGAGGGCGCGCACGGGCAGGTGCCCCGCGCAACCGGCACCTGCGCGCCCCCCGCACGCCCCACCCCGTTCACCACGCGTTCGGTCGCCCCGGCGACGATCGCGGCGGCACTGACCGGTGCCCACCGGAGTGAACGGAAGAGAGCACCCCATGAATCACGGAGCGACGCCCCTGCGGCGCCGCCTGGTCCGTCCCACGGCCGCGACGCTGGGCCTCGTGCTCGTCGCGGGTGCGGTGACGTTCGCAGCCACCACGGCCAGCGCCGCGGACCTGCCCGCGTCGTACCTCGGGGCGGGCACGACCTGGCACTACTCGGACGACGACACCGACCCTGCGGCCGGCGCCGCGGACCGCCTCGGGTGGACCGAGGGCGACTTCGACGACACGACCTGGAAGACGGCGGCCGGGCCGTTCGGCGCCAAGCGCGGCCTGCCCACGGGCCTCGGCACCGGGTTCCCGGTGGGCACGCTGCTCACGCAGTACCTGCCCGGCACGACGACCGACGTGCGCACGTTCCACTTCCGGTCGGCGTTCGACGTCCCGGCCGACAACCTCGCCGAGATCAGCGCCCTCACGGGCACCGTGACGTACGACGACGCCGTCCAGGTGTTCGTCAACGGCACCAAGGTCGCAGGCTTCGTCGACGACCTCGTCGAGGCCGCGCCCGAGGCCCAGCGCAACCTCATGTACGCGGGCGACGCGAACGGCGACCCGCTGACCTCGACGTTCACCGTCCCGGCGGACGCGCTCGTCGCCGGCGAGAACACGATCGCGATCGCGCTCTACCAGGACCGCGCGACGAGCAGCGACGTCTACCTCGATGTCAAGGACCTCGCGCCCGTGCACGTCGACACCCCCGTCACGGTCTCGGACGTCGTGCTCGGCATCGGCGCCGACGAGTCGCAGCGCAACGTCTCCTGGTACACCGGCACCGACGTGCCGCAGGTCGCGCAGGTCGCACGCACCGCCGACCTCGTCGACGGGAAGTTCCCCGCCGCGGCCGTCACGGTCGACGCCACCGGCGGCCCGACGACGAGCGGCGAGTTCGACCGCAAGGCCACGTTCACGGGCCTGCAGGAGAACACCGCGTACTCGTACCGCGTCGGCACGCCCGGCTCGTGGTCGCCGACGTCGACGTTCCGCACGCAGGACTTCGACGGCGACCTCGAGTTCCTGTTCTTCGGGGACCCGCAGATCGGTGCGTCGGGCAACACGGCCGCGGACGGCGCGGGGTGGGCAGACACGCTCGACGTCGCGCAGGCCACCTACCCGGACGCCGAGATGCTGTTCTCCGCGGGCGACCAGGTCAACAGCGCGGGCTCCGAGAGCCAGTACGACGCGTTCCTCGCGCCGTCGCAGCTGCGCGAGATCCCGTTCGTCCCGACCAACGGCAACCACGACGTCGGCTCCAAGGCGTACGAGCAGCACTTCAACGTGCCGAACGACGACCCGACGGCCGGTGCCGGCACCGCGACGTCCTCGGGCGGCGACTACTGGTTCATCTACAAGGACGTGCTGTTCGTCAACATCAACTCCAACTCGCGCGACGACGCCGCGCACAACGCGTTCATGGAGAAGGTCGTCGCCGAGCACGGTGACGAGGCGCGCTGGAAGGTCCTCGCGTTCCACCACTCGATCTACTCGGTCGCCGCGCACACCGACGACTCCGACATCAAGGCCCGCCGCGCGTCGATGCCCGCGACGATCTCGGACCTCGGGTTCGACGTCGTGCTCATGGGCCACGACCACAGCTACACGCGCAGCTACCTGATCAAGGACGGCGAGGTCGCGGACGCGGCCGAGGTGCCCGGCCAGGCCGACGTCACGGCCGACGAGGGCGAGGTCCTGTACGTGACCGCGAACTCGGCGAGCGGCTCCAAGTACTACGCGGTCAAGGCGCCCGACGCGCCGTTCGCGTCGGTCATCAACCAGGAGAACGTGCGCAACTACTCGGCGGTCGAGATCACGGACGACGCGATCTCGATCACCACGCTGCGCAGCGAGGCCAAGGACGGCGAGCGTCCCGTCAACTCGGTCGTCGACGAGATCACGCTGCACCGCGCCGACGACGCCACCCCGGTCGCCGACGACGAGCAGCGCCTCCAGGTGACCGTGCCCGAGGGCAGCACCGACCCGGGCGAGCTCGTGTGGAACGTCGACGGGTCGAACGACCTCGTCGACCTCGGCACCGCCACGGCGCAGGGCGACCACTGGGCCGCGACCGGCTCGATCAACCCGATCCGCGTGACCGACACGCGCACCGCCGGCCCGGTGTGGTCCGTCTCGGCGCAGGTCTCCGACTTCGCGTCGGACGGCGGGACGTTCTCCGGTCGGTACCTCGGCTGGGCCCCGACCCTCGTCCAGGCGGGTGGCGGCGCGAGCGCCGGCGCCACGGTCGCCTCCGGGTTCGGGGGTGGCGGGCCGGGCCTGTCGACGTCGTCGACGCTCGGCTCCGCGGGCGTCGGCCACGCGCTCGGCACCGCCCTGCTGGGCGCCGACCTCGACCTGCGCATCCCGGTCGACGTCACCGACGGCACCTACCAGGCGACGCTCACGCTCACCGCGCTGAGCTGACCCGCCGGCGGCCGGGGCGGGAGCACCCCCCGGCCGCCGCACATCCCGGCGACGCGGGGCGGCGTCGGGCGGCCCAGCGCCGCCCGGCGCCGACCCGTGCCGCCCGGTCCGACGAAGAGGTTCACCCATGCCCGCCCCGCACCACCGCCCACCATCCGTCCGGATGCCGCACCTCTGGATGCCGCACCTCCGGATGCCGCACCTCCGGATGCCGCACGTCGGGACGGCGCTCGTCAGGACGCCGCGCGCCGCCCTCGTGGCCGCGATCGCGGGCGTCCTGCTCGTGCTCGTCGCCCCGGGCCCCGCGTCCGCCGTCCCTGCCCCTGCGAGTGACCTTGCCGCGACGGAGGTTGACGCGACGGTCGTTGCTGCGACGGACCCTGACGCGACGGACCCTGACGCGACGGCCACCCACGTGACCTGGGGCGTGCGGACGGCGTCCGGCGACCTCGGCGCCGACCGGCAGAACTACACCCACGAGCTCGACCCGGGCGAGAGCGTGACCGACGCGGTCGTCGTGACCAACCACGACGACACCCCTCTCGACCTCGACCTCTACGGCGCCGACGGCTTCACGACCGCCGCGGGCCAGCTCGACGTGGCCGGGCCCGACGTCGACCCCGTCGGCCTCGCGGCCTGGTTCACGGCCGCGACGGACCACGTCACGATCGAGCCGGGCGAGTCCCTCCAGGTGGACTTCGCGCTCACCGTGCCGGACGACGCGCAGCCCGGCGACTACGCGGGCGCGGTCGTCACGTCGCTGGGCAGCACCGACGCCGCGGGCGTGAGCGTCGACCGCCGGCTCGGGGTGCGCATCCACCTGCGCGTCTCGGGCGCGCTGACCCCAGCGCTCGCGGTCGAGGACCTCGCCGTGACGTACGACGGCACGGTCAACCCGTTCGCGCCCGGCGTCGCGACGGTCACCTACACGGTGCGGAACACGGGCAACGCGCGGCTCGCGGCGGGGCAGGACGTGCGCGTCGGCGGACCGTGGGGGCTCGCGAGCGTGCAGGCCGAGGCCGCGGACGTGCCCGAGCTGCTGCCCGGGGAGTCGTGGCCCGTGCGCGTCGAGGTCGCGGGCGCGTGGCCGCTCGTGCGGCTCGGTGCGACGGTGACGCTCGACCCGACCTTGCCGGGGTCCGAGGGCGCTGGCTCCGTGGGCGCTGGGTCTGACGGCGCTGGGTCCGCCGGCGCTGGGTCTGACGGCGCGCGTGTCGCGGACGTCGTCGCGACCGCGTCCGGCTGGGCGGTGCCGTGGACGGTGCTGCTGCTCGTGGGTGGTGCCGTGGGTGCGCTGCTGCTCGCGCGACGTCGGCGCCGGCTCCGGGGCGCCGCCGAGGAGGCTCGCGTGGCCGCCGCGGTCGAGGAGGCGGTCGCCGCGCTGCGCGCCACCGACGCGACCGACGACGCGAACCCTGCCGACGCGAACCCTGCCGACCAGGGCGGTCCTGTCCCGGACGTCACTGTCCCGGACGTCACTGGGTCGAGCGATACCGCCGAGCACGGCGTCGCGGTCAGATCGTGAAGCCCGCGAACCGGTGGGCGACGGCCGGGGGAGCGCTCGTGCTCGGCCTCGCCCTCGCGGGGTGCGGCGCGGGCACGAGTCCCGTCGCGTTTGACCCCGCGCGCCCCGGCACCGTCGAGAGCACCCTCGCGGACCCGGCCCAGCCCGACCCCGGACCGGCCGCGCCCGTCCCCGGGGCGACGCTCGCGCCGTCCGACGTCGACAAACTCGCCGGGGCAGCACCTGCGGGCGGGGTAGCGGCGGGCCTCGAGCTCGTCGTCGCGCTCCCGGCTGCGCCCGACGCGGCGACGTCGGTGCTCGCCGACGCGGTCGACGACTGGGCCGCGGCCCACGACGCGACGACGCGACCCGTCGTCGTCCGCTCGTTCGACGACCTGCAGGCCGTCGCGGACGACGCGACGGACGCGATCGTCGTCGTGCCGGGCGACGCGTTGGTCGACGAGGTCGACGTGGTCTCGGCGCAGAACCTCGGCGTGCCGTTCCTGATGCTCGGCGCGCAGGTGCTCGAGCCGACGGACAACGTCACCGCGGTCGTGTGGTCGGGCGCGAGCTCGCGCGGGTCGGCCGCGGCGGCGGACCAGCCGTCGGACGACGCGTCGGTGACCCCGGCCCGGGCTGCCGAGGCGGTCGAGGTCGGGACGCGCGGCGTCCTGCGGGGCGTGCAGGGCGTCGTGGTCGCGCTCGGCTGACCCACAGCGCCCCCCGAACCCGCGAGCGTCACGTCCTGGCCCGCTCGCGGGCCCGGGAGGGGGCCGGAACGTGACGTTCGCAGGATGCGGTGCGGTGCGGTGCGGTGCAGGGTCGCGTGCGGCTCAGGCGGGAACGAGCACGTGCGCGTCGAACGCGCGCCGCAGGGTCCCGTTGAGCGCGAAGCCGAACAGCAGCCGCCCGCGGAACGTGTGGATCTCGCCCGTCGAGAGGTCGACGAGCACACGCTGCGTGCGCACCGCGAACTCGACCTTGGGCTTGACCTGCGCGGCGGCGACGGCCTCGGGCGTGACCTGGTCGGCGACGACGACCGCGAACGCCCCGATCCCGGACTGCGCGCCCCGCAGCGCTCCCGTGCGCCCGCGCGAGAACTGCGAGACGTCGCGCGTCCACGCGGCGATGTTCTCGGGCGTCGGGTCGAGGTGCGCCATCGCGGTCACGACGTGGATGCGGCTCATCGCGGGCAGCGCGAACGTGCGCTGGTAGCCCACGAGCGCATCCACGGGGCCCACGGCCTCGTGGGTGACCTCGCACCCGGCGTCGGTCAGGCGGGTGGCGGCGGACTCGAGGTACTCGGCAGGCGTCATGCGCCGGAGAGTAGCGGGTCGCGAGAGTCACGAACAGGCCCTGTCCGAGGCCCGGGAAGGGGCCCGGACGTGACGCCCGCGGGGGTCGAGGCGTAGCGTGGTGAGGTCGCACACCGGTGCGGCACGGACCAAGGAGCAGCTGTGCGATCGATCGGCACGGGAACGGTGGTGGCCCGGCGGGCCTGCACACCAGCGCCCCGCCCCGTCGCCGCGACCCGCTGACCCCCTCGGGGTGTCGGACGACGGTCGCGGGGCTCAGCCCTACCCCGACCCTGGCACGGCCCACCACACCGCGGCCGCGCCGTCCTGCACCGGAAGCCGAGAACCATGAACCCCCTGGACGACAAGCAGATCCGCGCCGCCTTCGTGAACGCGTCGCGCCGTGAGGCCAACCAGGCCACCCTCCCCGACCTCGACGAGGTCGACTGGGAGAACATCGAGTACCTCGGGTGGCACGACCGCAAGGCGCCGCTCGCGTCGTACGTCGTGCTCGAGATCGACGGCGAGGCCGTCGCCGTGATGCTGCGCTCCGACGACGCCAAGACCGGTCGGGCGCGCCGCAAGGCCGTGTGCGCGTGGTGCGAGGACGTGGTCGTGACCGACGACGTCTCGCTGTACGTCGCGCGTCGCGGGGGCGCGTCGGGCAAGCGCGGCAACACGATCGGGACGCTCATCTGCACCGACTTCGGGTGCTCGCGCAACGTGCGGCGCACCCCCACGCGCGCCGAGGCCGGCAGCGACGTCGAGGCCGTGCGCGACGTGATCCGCGAGCGGCGCGTCGCGGGCCTGGTCGAGCGGTCCACACGGTTCGTGGGCGAGGTGCTGAGCACGCGCTGACGGCTGCGGGTCGTCAGGCTCGTCGCGCTCGTCGCGCCTAGGGTGGGTCCCGGCGCGACGGGCGCGCCCGGACGGAGGCACGCATGACCGGCACGTTCCTGCTCGACGGGCTCGCGAACCTGCGCGACGTGGGCGGCATCCCGGCGGGCGACCGCACGATCCGTCCCGGGGTGCTGTACCGCGCGGACTCGCTCGCGGCGCTCACGCCCGCCGGGCGCGCGCAGCTCGCGGCGAGCAGCATCGGCGCGGTCGTCGACATGCGCAGCTCGACCGAGGTGCTGGCCTCACCGGGCTGGGCGCCCGACGCCCCGCACCCGCGGCTGCACCCGATGCCCATGCTCGAGGGGGCCGTGCAGCAGCTCGCGACCATGCCGACGCTCGAGGGCGTCTACCGCGACCTGCTGCAGGGTGCGGGCGAGCAGTTCGTGCAGGTCGCGCGCCTCGTCGTCGAGACCGCGCCCGAGGGCGTGCTGGTGCACTGCACGGCGGGCAAGGACCGCACCGGGGTCGCGACGGCGCTCCTGCTGCTCGCGGTCGGGGCCGACCGCGAGGCGGTGCTCGCCGACTACGCGCTCTCGAGCGACAACCTCGACGGCCCGTGGATGGAGCGCACGTCGGCGGCGGTGCGGGCCGCGGGTGCCGAGCTCACGCCCGCGCTCGTCGAGCTGCTCGGCGGCACCGACCCCGTGGGGCTCGACCGGGTGCTCGCCGAGGTCGAGGAGCAGCACGGGAGCGTGCTCGGCTACCTCCGGGCGCACGGCCTCACGGACGCCGAGGCCGAGGGGCTGCAGGAGCGGCTGCTCGCCTGACGGCTTCAGCGGTTCAGGGGCTCAGAGACTCAGCGGTTCAGAGACTCAGCGGTTCAGAGGCGCGGCGATTCTGTGGGCCAGCGGTTCAGCGCGCCTGGCCGAGGTGCGAGCCCTTCGCGAGCGCGAGGGCGAGCACGCGCGCCCGGGCGCCGCTGGCCCGCCAGCCGACGACCTTCTCGCGGTGCACGACCGTGCCGTCGAGCGACACGTCGACGGGCCACGGGCGCCGGAACGCGACGCGGCCGATCCACACGAGCGGCAGCAGGAGCAGCAGCAGGAGCATCTCGCTGAGCATGATCACGAGCACGACGATCACGGGGACGGCGAGGATCAGCCCGATCACGAGCAGGATCGTGCCGAGGATCCCGAACTCGTCGAGGTCGCCGAAGTCGAACGACGGCAGGTCCATCCCTTCGGGGGTGCGGACCTTGCGCCGCCACGGCCACACACGGCGGCGGACGACGTACTCACGGCTGTCGGGAGCGGTGACCTTCACGGCGGTGAGCCTAACGTCCCCGCGCCCGGTCGGGCCTCGCGTCCCACGGGGATCCCCGCCACGGGATCACGTGTGCACGGGCGGCACCGGCACGGGTGGCACCCTCAGGGGGAAGGCCGCCCGCGACGGTGCCGCCCAGCCCTCAGGGCTCGACGATCGCGAAGTCGGGGTCGCCCTGCACGAGCACCCCGAGCAGCGCGCCGAGCACGCCCTGGTCGCCGTCGACGTCGACGCCGGGCGACGTCGTGTCGCCCCCGAGCAGCGCGAGCAGGCGCGTCTTGGTCACGCTGACGGTCGCCTGGGCGCTCGCGGCGTCGGGCGTGCGCTCGCGGTGCACGAGCACGCCGTTGCGGAGCGTGACGCGGTGGTTCCGGTCGATGTCGGTGAACGTCAGGTCGAAGACCAGGTCGAGGTCCCACGCGCGCGGCCCGTCGACCGAGATCGCGATCGAGTCGAGCAGCTGGGTGGGGCTGAGCCGCGCGACGATCTCGGGGGCGTCGCTCCGCAAGGGGGTGCCGAAGTTCGCGACGCGCAGCTCGGTCGCGCCCGAGAGGTAGAAGTTGCGCCACGTGCCGTTCTCGGCGCCGTAGGCGAGCTGCTCGAGCGTGTCGGCGTAGAGCTCGCGGGCGCCCGCGTGATCCTTGTCCGCGAAGACCGCGTGGTCGAGCAGGGTCGCGGCCCACCGCAGGTCGCCCTCGTCGAAGGCCTCCTGCGCGACCTCGACGACCCGGTCGATCCCGCCGATGGCCTTGACGTACCGCTCGGAGAGCGGCTTGGGCGGGTGCGGCCACAGCCGTGCGGGGTTGCCGTCGAACCAGCCCATGTACCGCTGGTAGATGGCCTTGACGTTGTGGCTCACGGAGCCGTAGTAGCCGCGCGCGTGCCAGGCGTTCTCGAGCGCGGGCGGGAGCGTGATCTCCTCGGCGATCTCTGTGCCGGTCATACCCTGGTTGAGCATGCGCAGGGTCTGGTCGTGCAGGTAGGCGTACAGGTCGCGCTGGAGGCCGAGGTACTCGCGCAGCTCGTCGTTGCCCCACGTCGGCCAGTGGTGCGACGCGAACACGACGTCGACGCCGTCGGCGTAGCGGTCGATCGCCTCGGTCAGGTACTGCGACCACACGTGGGGGTCGCGCACGAGGGCGCCGCGCAGCGTGAGCAGGTTGTGGAGCGTGTGCGTCGCGTTCTCGGCCATGCACAGCGCGCGGTAGCGCGGCAGCACGAAGTGCATCTCGGCGGGGGCCTCGGTGCCGGGGGCCATCTGGAACTCGATCTCGAGGCCGTCGATCGTGTGCACCTCGCCGGTCTCGCGCACCGTGAGGTTCGGGTCGACGATCCCGGGGGCACCGGTCGACGTGGTCTGGCCGAGCCCGGCACCGACCTGGCCGCGCGGTCCGCGGGCGAGCGCCGCGCCGTACATGTACCCGGCGCGGCGGCCCATCGCGGTGCCCGCGTAGACGTTCTCGGCGACGGAGTGCTCGACGAACTCCTCGGGCGCGACGACGGTGACCTTCCCGGCGGCGACGTCCGCGGGGTCGACGACGCCGAGCACACCGCCGAAGTGGTCGATGTGGCTGTGCGAGAAGATCACGCCGACCACGGGGCGGTCGCCGCGGTGCTCGCGGTACAGGGCGAGCGCCGCGGCGGCGGTCTCGGCGGAGATGAGCGGGTCGACGACCACGACGCCCGTGTCGGACTCGAGGAACGACACGTTCGACAGGTCGAGCCCGCGCACCTGGTAGATGCCCTCGACGACCTCGTACAGGCCCTGGCGGGCGACGAGCTGCGACTGGCGCCACAGGCTCGGGTTGACCGTGTCGGGCGCGTCGCCGTCGAGGAAGGCGTACGTGTCGGCGTCCCACACGACGTTCCCCGCGGCGTCGTGCACGACCCCCGGCTCGAGCGCGCCGAGGAACCCGCGGTCGGCGGCCTCGACGTCGCGCACGTCGTCGAACGGGAGCCGGTCCCGGATCTCCTGCTGCTGGCGGCGGATGTGCGCGCCGGCGTCCTTCTGGTCCATCGGGTTGCTCCTCGTTCTCGAGTCGGGTGCCTGCAGGAGCAACGTATGGCCGGGGGTCGGGGTCCGCGACCGGGGTCGCCGGCTCAGCCGCTGCGCCGGGCGGCCCACGCCGTGCGGGTGCCGCGCACCAGGAGGTCGTCGCGCTGCGCGACGCCGAGCGGCCCGTCCCCGAGCAGCGTCGCGAGTGCGGCGCGGTCGTCCGGGTCGAGCGCGTCACCCACCGCGGCCGCGGTCCGGGCGAGGTTCGCGTGCGCGTAGCGCGCGAGCGCGGGCTGGGTGGCGGACGACGCATCCGGGGTCGCGGTGCGGCGCGCGGTCTCGTGC
The DNA here is from genome assembly GCF_002797595.1 of Sediminihabitans luteus. Lineage (GTDB taxonomy): Bacteria > Actinomycetota > Actinomycetes > Actinomycetales > Cellulomonadaceae > Paraoerskovia > Paraoerskovia lutea. Next base: position 1,244,913 of record NZ_PGFE01000001.1, on the reverse strand, counting down.
CACCCCGTCGCGGCGAGGGTCGGGGTCCAGTCGGGGTGCGCGTCCATGTCGCCGTGCGCGACCGTGACCAGAGCCTGCAGCCGCGCCTCGAGGCCGGGGCGGCCGACCCCGGGGTCGTCGGGCAGGAACGTCGGGCGGGCGTCCATCTCGACCACGACGAGCAGCCCGTCGGGAGCCACGACGTCGTGCAGGCGCCGGAACCCCGCCGCCGGGTCGGCGAGGTGGTGCATCGACATCGACGCCCACACGAGGTCGAACGGGCCGGTGAACGCGTCGTCGCGGGGCCAGCGGCCGTCGTCCGCGACCGTGTCGAGGTCGTAGGCCACGGTGCGGACGCGGTCGGCGACGCCGTCCGCGAAGGCGCGGGCGCGCGTGCGGGCGAGCATCTGCGGCGACGCGTCGACGGCGGTCACCTCGGCGCGCGGGAACCGGTGCGCGAGGGCGAGGGTGCCGGTCCCGGTGCCCGCGCCGAGGTCGAGCACGCGGCGGGTCGCAGCGCCCGCGCGCAGGTCGAGGGCCCAGGCGGTGTGCTGGTCGAGGAGGTCGGCCAGCACGACCGCGTCGAGGTCGAGGAGCTCGGCGAGGTCTGCGTCGTCGTGGGCGGTGTCGTCATGGGCGGCGTGATGGTGATCGGCGCCATCGTGGCTGTGGCTGTGGCTGTGGCTGTGGCTGTGGTTGTGGCTGTGGTTGTGGCTGTCGGCGTGGGCGTGGGCGTGGGCCGACCCGGGGTTCTCGTGGCTCTCGGAGTGCGTCATGGGTCCAGCCTAGGACGGATTCTGCCTCTGAGGCATAGACTCTTGCGCATGGCGCAAGAATCCGCACCGACTCCCGAGCAGCCGCAGCGCGACCCGGTCGGCAGGGTCCACGGAGAGCACGACCCCGTCGACCATGACGCCCTCGTCCGGCACCGCATCCGCGCCCTGCGCGTCGCCCGCGGGTGGTCGCTCGACGCGCTCGCCGCGCGCTGCGACCTGAGCCCGTCGACGCTCAGCCGCATCGAGACCGGCCACCGGCGCATCGCCCTCGACCAGCTCGTCCCGCTGGCCCGCGCGCTCGGCACGACGCTCGACCAGCTCGTCGAGGCGGCGGACGACGCGGTCGTGATCCGACCGCACCGGCACGAGGCCCGCGGCACGACCGTCTGGACCCTCGCGAGCGAGCAGGGGCCCTGGGGGCTCACGGTCGCCCGGATGCGCATCACCGCACCGCCGCCGCCCGCCGGGTCGGCCGGACTCGGCGTGCACCCCGGGCGCGACTGGTTCACGGTGCTCTCCGGCACCGCGGTGCTGCGTCTCGGCGACCGCACGCTCGTCGTCGAGGAGGGCAGCTCGGCCGAGTTCTCGACCATGACGCCGCACGCGTTCGGCGCGCTCGGCGACCCGGTCGAGATCCTCGTGATCCTCAGCCGGGACGGGGAGCACGCGCACCTGGAACGCCCGTCGTCCGACGACTGACCCCCGCGCCGGCCGCACCCTCGACATCGGACGCACCCCGCGCCGTCAGACCCCCGCGCCCGACGCACCCGCGCCGTCCGACGCCCGCGCTCAGCCCCAGCAGAGGCAGAACGGGTGGCCCGCCGGGTCGGCGTACACCTGGAACCCGCGCGGGGTCGAGGTGTCGGCGGCCTGGAGCAGGCGGGCACCGAGCGCGAGCGCCTCGTCGTGCGCGGCGGCCGGGTCGTCGACGTACAGGTCGACGTGCGCCTGCTGCGGCGCGCCGTCGGGCCAGTCCGGCGGCACGAGGTCGGGCGCGAGCTGGAACGCGATGCGCGGCGAGCCGTCCACGAGCACGGTGTGCCAGTCGTCCTCGGCCGCGACGGTGCCGCCCAGCAGGCCCGCCCAGAAGCGGCTCTCGGCGGGCAGGTCCGGGGCGTCGAGGACGGTGATCTGTCGGGTGATCCTCATGCTGCCAGTCTGACCGCGCTCACTCGTCCCGCACGTCGACGCGCTCGACCCGGCCGGGCGTGCCTCCGCCGTGCAGCCACGTCACGAACGCGTCGACCGCCGGCCGCGGGCCACGCGCCTCGACGTGCACCGTGCCGTCTCCGTGGTTGACCGCCTCGCCGTCGATCCCGAGCCCCGCGAGCCGCTCGCGCGCCGCCCACCGGAACCCGACGCCCTGCACCTCGCCGTGCACGACCGCCCGCACCGACCGTTCGTCCGTCATCGCGACCACCTCCGGCTCCCATCATGCATCCGTGCGGCCGTTCGCGACCGAACACCAGGTGTACCCACGCGAGGAGGCACCATGACCACAGAGTCCAGCCGACGCCGCGACAGCGACCTGGCCGCGCTCGTCGAGCACCTCGACGCCCTCGAGGGCGCCGGACGTCGCGTGCCCTGCCGCGCCGGGAGCGTCACGAGCACCGCGATCTGGACCTCGGACGACCCCGTCGAGCAGGAGGTCGCGGCGCAGCGCTGCGCGGGGTGCCCGGCGCTCGCGTCGTGCGGGGCGTTCGGGCTCGCGCACCCGCGCGAGCTCGGGGTCTGGGGAGGGCGGACGGCGCACGCGCGGCGTCGTCGGCCGCGCTTCGACCCGTCCGTGGCGGCCTGACGTCAGCCGCGCATCTCGGTGCTGATCTGGTCGGCGTCCAGCACGTCGAGCGCCGACTGCAGCGCGGCCGAGCTGAACACCCCCAGCGAGCGTGCGTCGAGCAGGGCCGCGCGCTGCGCCTCGATCACGCGCAGGCGCAGCGTGCGGTACTGCGTCGCGTACTCCTGCGCGGCCTCGGGCGAGGGCGGGCGGAGGTCGCGCGCGCCGTCCGACCCCGTGCCGGGTCGTGACACCGGTCCCGACCCCGTGGCCACGGCGGTCCCCGGGGCGCCGGCGGGGGCGTCGTCTGCGGGGCTCGCGTCGTCGCCGGGGCTCGCGTCGTCGCCGGGGCCCGTGCCGTCCCCGGGGCCGTCGTCCGCCGGGGCGTCGTCCGCGTCGTCCGACCGCTTGTCGATCTTGCGGCGCACGCGGTCCACGATCCGGGGGTCCCAGCGCGAGCCCGCGTCGCGGGCGGCCTCCTCGAGCACGGTCCAGGAGGCCCGGCGCATGAGCGTGACCAGCTCGCCGCGCTCCGCGTCGTCCGACCACGTGCCACCGCCGATCCCGAGGCGCCGCACGACCCAGGGCAGCGTGCCGCCCTGGACGAACAGCGTGCCGATCGCGACGACGAACGCGATGAGCAACAGGTACGGGCGCTGCGGGGTGTCGAGGGGGAGCGTCTGCGCGGCCGCGACGGTGACGGCGCCGCGCATCCCGGCCCACACGAGCACGGTGCCCTCGCGCCAGCCGAGCGGCACGGCCGCGAGGTAGTCGATGTCCGCGACCTTGCGCCGCACGCGGCGGCGGGCGTGCTCGATGCGCTCGGCGGGGGCGTCGCTCGTCGCGAGCCGCTGCTTGAGCGCGGGCAGGCCCTCCCGGATGGCCTCGCCGCGGCGGCGCTGGCGGCGCGCCGTCCACAGCAGGTTGGCGACGTACCCGGCGCGCAGCGCGACGATCGCGACCGCGGCGACCAGGCCGATCCCGAGGGCCGCCCAGCTGCTGCTCTCCGACGCGCGCACGTCGTCGACGGTGCCGATGAGCTCGTACCCGACGAGCAGGAACACCGCGCCCTCGAGGACGAGCTGGACGGTGCCCCAGTTCGCGCGCTCCGCGATGCGGTCCTGCGGCCGCAGGAACCGCGTCGCGCCCCTGCCCGTGACGATGCCCGCCGTCACGGCCGCGACGAGGCCCGACGCGCCCAGGTGCTCGGCGGGCAGGTACGCGATGTACGGCGCGACGAACGACACCGCGGTGCTCGCCGCGTCGTTGCGCACCGCGTGCCGCACCCGCAGGTTCAGCGCCCCGACCACGAGGCCGATCGCGGCGGCGATCACGACCGAGACGACGAAGTCCCACGCGACGCCCAGGAGGCTCACGCTCACGGCCGTGGCCGCGACGGCCGAGCGCAGCAGCACGAGCGCCGACGCGTCGTTGAGCAGGCTCTCGCCCTCGAGCACCGCGACGATGCGCGGCGAGACGCCGAGGCTCTTGACGATCTGCGTCGCGACGGCGTCGGTCGGGCTCACGACGGCCCCGAGCGCGATGCCGAGCGCGAGCGGGATGCCGGGCACGAGCCACCAGAACAGGAACCCGAGCACGACCGAGCTCACGACCACCAGCACCACGGACAGCCCGCTGATCGCGGCGAAGTCCCGGCGGAACTCCATGGTCGGCATCGACACCGCGGTCGCGTACAGCAGCGGCGGCAGCACCCCCGCGAGGATCACCTCGGGGCCGAGGTCGACCACGGGCATGCCCGGCACGAGGCTCGCGAGGATCCCCACCGCGACGAGGATCAGCGGTGCCGCGACGCGCGTGCGGGGCGCGAGCGCCGTCACCGCGACGATGCACAGCACCCCGCCGACCGCCATGAGCGCGTAGTCCACCAGGGTCTCCCTTCCCGGCGCCGGCCCGGCACGGGCCGGGGGCTCCCGGACGGCGCGGACGTGACGTGCCTACGCTGCCAGGAGTGCGCCCCGACCGCGACGGCACGACGGCGCGACACCACGGCCGCCGCGACACCACGCGTGGCTACGCTGACGCCATGAGCCCGGCCGACAGCCCGATCCTGCGCACCGACTACACCGGCGACGGCCTCGACGAGGCCGACCTCCTGCCCACGCCGCTCGCCCAGGTGCGCGCCTGGGTCGCCGCCGCGCAGGCCCGGCAGGCCGCGCAGGGTGACGTGCCCGAGCCGACCGCCCTGTCGGTCGCGACGGTCGACGCGGCCGGGGCGCCCGACGTCCGCACGGTGCTCATGCGGTTCCTGGACGCGCGCGGGCCCGGGTTCGTCACGGACCTGCGCTCGGCCAAAGGCCGCGAGATCGGGGGGAACGCGGCGGTCGCGGCGTCGCTCACGTGGCCGTCGATGTTCCGTGCCGTGCGGTTCCGGGGGAGTGCCGTCGAGATCGGGCGCGGCGAGGTCGCCGAGTACTTCGCGGGCCGCCCGTGGGGGTCGCGGATCAGTGCGTGGGCGTCGCACCAGTCCGCCCCGACGGCCTCGCGCGCCGAGCTCGAGGCCGCCTACGCGGCCGTCGCCGCGCGCCACCCCGACACCGGGTCGCCCGACGACGTGCCCCTGCCCGACCACTGGGGCGGGTGGCGCATCACCTGCACCGAGGTCGAGCTGTGGGCCGGACGCCGCAACCGGCTGCACGACCGGATCGTGCTGACCCGCGTCGGCGAGGGCGGGCTCGACGACGCCGACGCGTGGTCGGTGGGGCGCCGTCAGCCCTGAGGCCGCCGTTGCCGCCTCGCGTGGCCGGTCGCCCGGGCCGCGGGCATGATCGGACGCGAGCAGGGGCGCCCGACGACGAAGGAGTGCGCATGGCCAGGTTCACGGTGTGGAAGTTCGACGACCCGGAGGGCGCGGACGTCGCCGCCGGGATCCTCAAGCGCGCCGCCTCCGAGGGGCTGGTCACGGTCGTCGACCACGTCGTCGTCTCGTGGCCCGAGGGCGACGGTCGCCCGTCGACCCACCACAGCCACGACGACACGGTGCGCGGCACCGGGTGGGGGGCGTTCTGGGGCATGCTGCTCGGCGCGCTGTTCTTCCTGCCGCTCGTGGGCGCGGCGGCGGGCGCCGCGGTCGGCGGCATCAGCAAGGCCCTCAACGGCATGGGCATCACCGACGACCAGCTCGACGCGGTGCGCGAGCAGGTCACGCCGGGCACGTCCGCGCTGTTCCTGATCAACGAGGTGGGCGACCCGGACCTGCTCGGCGAGCGGTTCCACGGGGTGCGCGCGACGCTCGTCGCGACCAACCTGACCGACGCCGAGCGTGACCTGCTGCTCCAGACCTTCGGCGGCGGGCCGGTGCGATGAGCGGCGTCGCGACGCTCCAGGACCTCTTCGGGCGCATCGTCCCCGCCGTCACGGCCACCGTCGACGGGCTCGACGACGACGCGCTGACCGCCCGCCTCGACCCGGCCGCGAACACCCTCGCCTGGCTCGCGTGGCACGTCGCGCGTGAGCAGGACGTGCAGGTCGCGGCCGCGGTGGGTCGTGAGCAGGTGTGGACGGCGCAGGGCTGGGCCCGGCGGTTCGACCTGCCGTTCGACGACGCGGCCATGGGCTACGGCCACACCGCGGACGACGTCGCCGCGGTCCGCGCCCCCGCCGACCTCCTCGTGGGGTACCTGCGGGCGGTCGGGGACGAGTCGGCCGAGGTGCTCGCCGACCTCGACGACGCGGCCCTCGACGAGGTCGTCGACGAGCGCTGGGACCCGCCCGTGACGCTCGGCGTGCGGCTCGTGAGCGTCGCCGTCGACGCCCTGGAGCACGCGGGCCAGGCCGCGTACCTGCGCGGCGTGCTCGAACGCACGGGCCGGGCGTGAACCGCCCGCGCCGCCCACCGCTGCCCGCTGCCCGCCCGGCCCACCGCCGAACGCGCGATCCGTACCGCTCTGGGGCGAAAACCCGTCACGGATGGCGCGTTCGGCGGTGGGGGCGTGAGCCGATAGCGTGACCGCGTGCCCTCCCTCGTCGCGCCGGTCGTCGCCCCCGGAACCCTGAGCTCGCGCGCGCAGCCGCACCTGTGCACCACGACCCCGACGGGCGCGGTCCTCGACCTGCGCCCCTGGGTAGCGGACGACGCCCCCGCGGTCGCGGCCGTGTACGACGACCCGGCCGTGCAGCGGTGGCACGTGCGCAGCATGACGCTGCCAGAGGCCCGGGCGTGGGTCGTCGCGCGTGGCGACCTGTGGACGACCGAGTCGGGTGCCGAGTGGGCGGTCACGGCGGGCGGCGAGCTCGTCGGCCGGTGCGGCCTGAACTACCTCGACCTCGACGCGGGCGTCGGCACGGTCGCGTACTGGGTCGCCCCTGCGGCCCGGCGCCGCGGGATCGCGACCGCCGCGCTGCGCGCGGTCGTGCGGTGGGCCTTCGACGAGGCCGGGCTCCAGCGACTCGTGCTCGACCACTCGACGCACAACGCGGCGTCCTGCACCGTCGCCGAGGGTGCAGGCTTCGCGTGCGAGGGCACCGAGCGGGCGTCGGTCCGCCACGCGGACGGGTGGCACGACATGCACCGGCACGCGCTGCTGCGCACCGACGACCCCCGCTGACTGCCCCACCGTCCCACCGCCGAACGTGCGATCCGTACCGCTCTGAGGCGAAAATCCGTGACGGATGGCGCGTTCGGCGGTGGGGGCAGTGCGTGCCAGGATGGTTGCCGCCCGCACCACCCCCGCCGGGCACGCACCGCTGAGGAGAACCACCCATGACCTCGCCCGCCCCCGCGGACCTCAAGCACAGCCTGCTCGAGGACGCGCTCGGCATCCTCACCGGGACGTTCGTCGTCTCGTTGGGGCTGTTCCTGCTGCACTCGGTCGGCGCCGTCACGGGCGGTACCGCGGGCCTGTCGCTCCTGCTCGGGTACACCGTCGACGTGCCGTTCGGGGTGCTGTTCGCGCTGGTCAACCTGCCGTTCTTCCTGCTCGCGATCAGCAAGAAGGGCTGGGACTTCACGATCCGCTCCGGGATCTCGATCGCGATCGTCTCGACCCTCAGCTCGCTGCACCCGGCGATGTTCGGCGACCTCGAGCTGCCCACCGCATACGGCGTGCTCGCCGGCAACGTGCTCGCGGGAGTGGGCCTGCTCATCCTGTTCCGGCACCGCTCGAGCCTCGGCGGGTTCAACATCGTCGCGCTGATCCTGCAGGAGCGCGCGGGGCTGCGCGCCGGGTACGTGCAGATGGTGCTCGACGGCCTCGTGGTGCTCGCGTCGTTCGCCGTGGTCGACCCCGGCACCGTGCTGATCTCGGCCGGCGGGGCCGTGCTGCTCAACCTGATCCTCGCGATGAACCACCGCCCCGGGCGGTACCAGGGGTACTGACCCGACCGCTCACCGGAGGCCGCGACGCGGCGGGCGGCTGGATCGGTACCCTCGCGGCATGACGAGGCGGCAGGGGAGACGAGACCGCGACCACGTGGTCCTCGAGTTCGACACGGTCGAGCCGGACGACGCTCACCCGCCGGCCGCCGCGCCCGCCGAGGAATCGCGCGTGGCCGCGCGGGCCGGACGACGCAGGGTCCGCTGGTGGCTGGCCGGTCTGGTCGTGGTCGGCGTCGTCGGGGCCATGGCGGCGGCGGACCGGTGGCACGAACGATCGGTCGAGGACCGTCTCGCGGACTCCGAGGGAGGGGTCACGTCGCTCGGCCCCGCGCCGTCCGTGCTCTGGACGACGGACGGCGTGGGCGACGTCGCGATGCAGCGCTGGGACGAGACCACGCTCCTCGTCGGCACCGAGGTCGTCGCGATCGACCCGGGCACGGGGGAGGAGCGGTGGACCGCACGGCTGGGCAAGGAGCCCGCGTGCGGATCCCCCACGACCGTCGACGGGTCGTGGACGCGCACGCTCACGTGCGTGTCGACGGTCGACGGGGACGCGACGGCCACCGTGCTCGACGACCGCGGTAGGACGCTCGGCGAGCGTACGTTCGAGGACGTCGCAGGCGTGGCCGCCGTCGCCGGCGACGGCGTGGTCGCCGAGATCCGCCGGGTCGACGGCCCCGGGAGCATCACGGTGCCCCGGGTATCCGTCGACGGTGCGACCCGGGGCCTGGCCACGGTGCGCGCGGTCGAGGTCACGATCCGCGACGTGCGCGCCGGCGAGGCGCTCGCCGTCACCCGGGTCGACCCGACGCCGCAGGACCAGGCGTGCCCGGGCGAGACCACCGCCGCTCCAGGAGTCGAGGACGACGGCAGGGTGCTCGTGCTCGCCGACTGCGGGCTCGACGCGTACCTCTCGCCCACGGGGGTCCGGCTCGACGACCCCGAGGTCCCTGGCGACAGCGTGGTCGCGCTCGGCGACGGGACGTCCCAGCGACGCGCGTCGGCCGGGTCGTGGGGCGCGGTCGTCGACGCCGACGGGGCCGAGGTCTGGCGGCCGGAGGGGGAGGTGCTGCGGCCCGTCGCGTCGGACGGCGCGTCGCGCGACGTCGTGCTGGTGCGCGAGCCGTCGGGGGTGGTCAAGGCGTTCGACGGCTCGCACCGTGAGCTGTGGTCGAGGACGGTGAGCGGCGCGACGCTGCTCGTCCAGGCGTCGGGCACCGTGGTGATGAGCGGGCCGACCAGCATCGTCGCGCTCGACCTCGACGACGGCGACGAGGTCTGGAGGCTCCCGATGCGCGCCGACACGTTCGTCGCCGGCGGGCTCACGGACGGCGAGCACGCGATCGTGCGCACCGCGACGTCGAACGGCGGCCCGCCCACGAACGGACGGCTCGCCGCGCTGCGGCTCGAGAGCGGATCGGCGGACTGGACGGTCCCGATCGAGGGTGACGCCGTGCTGACGGCGGTCGACGGCGCCGTTCTCCTGCTGGTGGACGGGGCGTTGGAGCGCCTGGGCTGAGCACCGACCGGCGGTCGCGCGCCACCCGCAGGGACTAGGCTCGACACGTGGCACACCGGCGTCGGCACCAGCACGAGGACGAGACGGTGGTGTTCGAGCTCGTCGACACCGCGTCCGAACCGCCGCGCGACGCGACCGGCCCGGACGGGCCGGTCGGCGAGGACGTGGCGGACGCCGCCGGGCCGGGGGAAGCCCCCGCTGACGCCCGGCGCAGTAGCCGACGCCGCACCGTCCCGCGCTGGGCCCTGGTCGCGGGGGCGCTCGGGATCGTCGGCGTCCTGTTCACGGGCGCGCGCCTGCACTCGCAGCACCTCGAGGCGCAGCGGGTCGCCGCGCCCGGCGGGCTGCTCCCGATGTCCACCGCCCCGGCGTCGCTCTGGTCGGCCCCGGCCGACGTCGGGTCGACCCTCCTCGCGTGGGACGACCTCGCGCTCGTCGTCGGTGACGGCGTGCGCGCCCTCGACCCGGCCACAGGCGAGGTGCGCTGGCAGGCAGACCTCGGCACCGCGACGCAGTGCGGTGACCCCGAGCGGGCGGGCGAGGAGCGCTGGTCGGACCAGCTCGTGTGCCTGGCCGGCGAGGCCGACGCCCGCGAGGTCGTGGTCCTGGACCGCGACGGGGAGGTCGTCGCGCAGCGCAGCGTCGACGCGGACCCGACCGACCTCGCCGCGACCGTGTTCGGCGACCTCCTGGTCTCGGCCACGCGGCTCGGGGAGCCTGTTCCTGTGGAGAAGCTCGACGAGGTCCAGGTCGCGGCGCTCACGGGCGAGATCGACGGCCTCGCGAGCAGGCTCCGGCCGCGCGACGTCCGCGTCGTGTTCGAGGACGCGAGGTCCGGAGAGGTCGTCGAGGAGACCGTCCTCGAGGCGGGCGGGGACCTGACCGCGTGCGTGGTGGTCAACGACGGCCTCGACTCGATCGAGGTCGAGCCCGACCGTCTCGACGTCTCCCAGGGGCCGGCGACGATCCGCGTCTCCGGGTGCGGCGTGGGCGGCACCTTCGGCCTGGACGGGCGGCCGTTCGAGGGCGGCGAGGTCCAGGAGGTGCGGCCGCTGGGCGACGGGAAGGTCGTGCTGACGGGCTCGCAGGGCCGGTCGACGGTCGTGGACGCGGCCGGCGAGACCCTGTGGGACCCCGACGGCACGATCCTCGAACCGATGGCCTCCGACGGCACCGCGGACGCGACCACGCTCGTCTCCAAGCCGGGGAGCGTCATCAACGGCGCGCTGCGCGCGTTCGACAGTGACCGTGAGCCCCTCTGGTCGTCGGGGGACGGCGTGTGGCAGGTGCTCGTCCAGACGGCGGGGACGGCGGTCGTCGTCCGCTCGCCCGACGTCGTCGGGATCGACCTCACGACCGGCGACGAGCTGTGGACGACCGAGTCGCCCGAGGACGGATTCATCGACGCCGCCTACACCGACGGGACGCACGCGATCGTGCGCATCCTGCGCTACCGGGAGTCCGAGTCGGACGACCCGTCCACCCCGTGGGGCTCGGACGTGACCGCGACCCTCGTCGCGTGGGACCTCGCCGACGGCTCGCGCGCATGGTCCGTGCGGCTGACCGACGGGTACGGTGACGCGCCCCTCGCGATCGACGGCTCGCTCGTCGTCAAGCAGGAAGGCACGGTGTCGCGCCTCGGCTGACGGTCCCGGATGCCCAGGACCGTCAGCCGCGCGTCGGTCAGTCGTCGAGCAGACCGCCGCCGACCCAGGCGCGCAGCGCCGCGACGTCGCCCGGGCTCAGGTCCATGCGCGCCCCCCGGCACAGCCCGACCACGTGGTCCGCGTACGCGGCCGCGAGCTCGGCCGCGCTCGGGCCGTCGCCGAGGGTGACGTCGGCGTAGAGCACGCCCGAGATCACGAAGTTCACGGTCGAGCGGCCCACGGGCGCGCCCGCCTCCTGGCACGCGTCCCGGACGCGCCGCGACGTCGCGGCACGGTCGAACGGGTGCGCGGCGACGTCGTCCGCGAGGGCCGTGAGCAGCGCCCGGTAGTTCTGCGGGCTCAGGCCGGGGACGTCCGTGACCGCGGTGACCTGGCGCTGGAGCGCGCTCGGGTCGGTGTCGGTCGTGGCGCCCGGGATGTCGGCCTCGCCGAAGCGCGCCGGGTCCCACACGTGGCCCGGCGGGCGCGAGGAGACTCCGACCTCGGGCACCTCGTGCGCGAGCCACGCCGCGAACCCGCCCGTGCCGGCCCAGTCGGAGCCGGCGAGCGCCGGGTCGGCCTTCTGCGCGACCTGCGCGACGGCGCCGAGCGTGAGCGGCCGGTCGGCGGCGCGCACGCGCTTGAGCACGACGGCCCGGGCGGGGGAGAACGGCAGCAGCTCGAAGTCGTCGGCCGCGGGTGCCGGGGCGGGGGCTTCCGTCCCGGCGGGCGTCGTCTCGGCCGCGGACGTCGCAGCCGGCGGCTCGGCCTTGGCGTGGCCCTGGCCTTGGCCGCGGCCGCGCGATCCGCCCGACCGGCCGCGCGAGGTGCGCGCCGGGGCGGGCTGCGCCACGGGGGCGTCGTCGAGCACGCCCGCGGTGCCCGTGACGAGCTCGGCGAGGTCGTCGGCCGTGATGACGGTGTCCGCGACGGCGCGGTAGGCGCTCGCGGCGGGGCTCGCGGTGATGATGGTGACGCGGCGGTCGTCGGCGCGGCAGCGCTGGAGCAGGGGCGTGAAGTCGGCGTCGGCCGAGACGATCACGAACTCCTCGTAGCGGGTGTCGGCCGCGAGCGCGTCGACGGCGTCGAGCACGAGGTTGATGTCGGCGGACGACTTGCCCTGCTGCGTGAGCGACGGGCAGTCGACGACCTGGAACCCGGCGCGCGTGAAGTTGGGTCGGAACTGCGAGAAGACCGACGGGTTGAGGTAGCACGAGCGCACGAGGAACCGTCGCGTGAAGTCGCCGTCGGCGTCGGTGCCCGTCTCGAGCTCGGCGAGCCAGTGCCCGGGGTCGGTCGCGAACGCCTCCGCGGCGGCCGGGTCGAGCCGGCGCAGCCCGATGTACACGTTGTCGAAGTCGACGAACATCGCGGCGCGGAGGTTGCGCGTGCTCTCGGTCGGTCCTGCGGTAGTCGTGGTCACGCGACCCATCATCCTCGCCCGCGCGGTGCGCCGCGTCCGGGGGTGCGTGCGGGGCGGTCACCATGCCGCGAGCCTCACCGCTGACGAGGAAGTCGCGCCCTCGCTCTCTCCCGGCTAGCAGAGCTCCTCGGGGGCCTCGGACCCGCACAGGTAGAAGTCCCACGACGTCCGAACCGCGTGCTCGGATCCGTCTGCCAGGAGGTATGTCACGGTCACGTCCCCCACATGGGCCCCGCGCTCGTCGGCGGTGAGGCTGATCAGGATCTCGTCGGTCAGCGGGCCCTCGAACCCGAGGTCGTCGCTACATGTCGCGCTGACGTCGAGCCCTTCGGTGCCTTCCCGCAGCTGCGTCGACCCGATGTCCAGATCCGTCGCCTTTCCGCGCATGCTCCCGATCGGTGTGTCGGTCGCGGGGTCGAAGGTGCGGGCGTACGCCACGGCCGATACGGGTTCCGGGCCGGTGGTGTCGGCGAACTCCAGTCCGGTCACTCGGGCTGGTCCGTCGTCCGTCGTCATGCACGGGATGAAGGTCCCGAATGTCCCGCTCCACTCGTGAGTGGTGGGAAGGTTCCGCGGGGCGCGGATCGAGATGGATCCCGAGTTCCCCATGCTGAGCGACATCGGTCCGTCCATCTCCGAGTGCACGACCGGCTCCGCCGAGCAACCCCCGACGATTAGCACCGCGACGACCCCGGCAATCGCAGCCGCCGTTGCTCGATTCCTCATCACCAGCTGCTCCTCTTCGCGCCGTCAACTGTGCGGGCGCAGCCATCCGGGACGCGCAGCGCACGACCCATGGATCGCATCACGCGGGGAACCGCAGCGTCGGAACCACGCCGGGCAGGTACGTCACTCCCATGCGGTGAGTTCCTCCTCGGGCAGGGGCGAGAAGAGGGCGTCCGGCACCCCGGTGTCGAGCGTGCCGAACTCGCGCGCGCGGAGGCGCGACTGCGTCGTCTTGGTCTCCTGCACGGTGACGACCGTGGCCCGCGGATTCGACGTGATGCATGAACACTAGGACTCTGGTCTGGCCCGGGCTACCAGACCGGGCCGGGCTGGGTGACGGAACCAGCGCGGACCGGTCTGACCCGCACGACGCAGGCCCGGTCAGCGCCGTCCGGCACCCGACGCGAACCCGAGCCAGGTGTGCCGGTTGCCCGCCCAGCACCACCCGACCTTCGGCGCGCCGCGGTTCTCCGTGCCGTCGCGCCCCGTGCCGTTCGAGATCCACAGCGCGGGCGTGCGCGCGTCGAGCCGCCCGGTGGGCTTGCGCAGCCGCGACCCGATGGTCATGAAGCAGTGGTTGCGCTCGATCACGTCGGGCACCTGGAGGGCCCACGCGATGCCCTCGGTGAGGGTGAGCGGGGTGCGTCCAGTGCCCGTGATCGCGGGCAGCGCCTCGTCGGGCGACCAGTTCGCCATCTCGTCGCCCCGCGCGGGCGCGGTCACGACGTACAGCGGCCCGTCGGGGAGGGTCACGCCCTCGACGGGGGCGAACCGGTCGACGTCCGCCATGTCGACGACGACGAAGCCGGGCTTGTCGCCCAGACGCAGCAGCGGCGCGAGGGCGGACGCCGGAGCCACCGTCGGGTGGACGACGAGCAGCAGGTCCTCGGCGGGGTCGCGGTCGTCACCGACGCGGGCGGCGAGGTCCGTGGCCGCGGCGCGGAACGCGGCGGGCGTCATGCCGGCGATCCGGGGGACGCCGAGCTCGACGAGGCGCTCGGCCTGCACGGTGATCGAGGGCAGCGGGGCCACGGGGGTCGGCTCCTGGGTCTGGGTCTGGGGCTGTGTCTGGGTCGGTGCGGGCGCGGTCACGGGGCCTCCGGGAGCTCGTCGGGCAGGCGTTCGTCGGGACGGTTCCAACACGGGGCGGGCGCCGGGTGTTCCCGCGGAGCCGGACGGCCAGGACTGGCGGGCGTTCGGGCGCTCCGACGGTCATGCTGCCGAGCGAGCCGGCGTTCGGGCGGACGTCGAGGTGGCGCGCCGCGCACGACCTGGCAGGCTCGGACCATGGCCCTCGCAGAACCGCAGCCCCTCGACATCACGTTCACCGCACCGATCCGCACGGACGGTCCGTTCGCCCGGTTCCTGCTCGTCGAGAGGTCGGCGGAGCTGCTCGGCACCGGTCGGGCGGTCAAGGTCGTCGCGACGTTCGACGGTCACGAGGCGGCGGTCACGCTCATGCCGTCGGGCACGGGCGAGCACCTCCTGCCGCTGCGGGCCGCGATCTGCACCGCGATCGGCAAGGGCGAGCAGGGCGACGAGGTGACGGTGCACCTGACGCAGCGGACCACCTGACGGCGTGGACCCGCCCCGGACGACGAAGCCCTCGGCCGCGGGGCGCTACGACGAGGCGTGATGACAGGGCGCGATGACAGCGCGCGATGACAGGGCCGCCGCGACCGGGAACCCTGGACCGCGGCGACCCGTTGGAAGCAGGGACCGCCACGACCCCCGGGCGGTCGACACCCAAGGAGCACGGATGCCCGCGACCCAGCCTGACGGCGGACTGACCTTCGACGCGCGCGCCGCCGCGATCCTCGGGGCGACGTCGTTCGCCTGGTACGCGGTGCCCGACGTCCTGCACGGCAGGGGAGCGCGGGCGCTCGCGAAGAGCGCGGTCATGACGGCCGGGATGGTGCTCGTCGCGACGTGCACCGACGACGGCCGCCGGACGAGCGACGCGGTCCAGCAGCTGCGCGACGTGCTCGACGGGAACCTCGACGCGTCCGACCCGGCGCACGACGCACCGGTCCCGACGTTCGACCAGGCCGAGGACGCCGACCATGCGGAGGCCCACGACCACACAGAGGACTACGACAGACCGGCGGCTCCCGACCTCGACGTGGCTCCCGACCGCGACGCGACCTCCGACCTCGATGCGGCCTCTGACCTCGACAGGGCTCCCGACCTCGACAGGGCTCCCGACCTCGACGACGTCCCCGACAACCCGCTGCCGTCCCTCGACGAGGACGTGCCCGTGCGGGTCACCCCGGGAGGGCGCGCGGTCCTCGCGGGAGGGCTCGTGCTCGTGCTCGGGGCGACCGCCGCGGTCGCCGTGGTCGGTGAGAAGGCGGCCTACCGGTGGGGCGAGCGCATGCGTGCGCGCGGCGTGCGCGCCCCGCACACGCGGGTCGGGCTCGCGCTCGGCGCGGTGACGGTGGCTCTCGCGGGCGCCACCGCACGCCTCGACTCGGGCCTCGACGTGTAGCACCTCGACGTCCCGCCGCGACCGGTAGCACCTCGACCCGTAGCACCCGACGTCTCTCGCGTCGCGACCGTCGGCTCCCGACCGGTTGCCCGGGCGCACCGGCACGGGCAGGCTCGACGCATGTCGCACCAGAGCAGCGAGGGCGGTCGCGCCGCGAGGACGGTCTCCTGGGTGCTCGCGGGCGTGGTGCTGCTCGCGGTGCTCGCCGGGTTCGGGTTCCTGGTCGTGGTCGGCTCGTCGCTCGGGGACGCGCTGGGCGCGGACCCGGACCCGCCGTCCGCGGCCGAGGACGGCGCCGCGACGCCGTCAGGCACGGTCGAACCCACGGGAGCGTGCCCCGACCTCGGCGACGGCGCCGGTGGTGCCCCGGGCGGCACGGACCCCGGCTGCGTGCCCTACGACCCGGACGCGCTCATGGGTTCCAACGAGGCGTACCGGCAGCGCGCGGGCGGGCCCGAGGACCATCCCCGGGCGCTCGCGGCCGTGCCCGCCGTCGAGGAGGCCCTTGCCCCGCTGGCCCGCACGTCGGACGCCGTGGCCGCGGACGACGTCGTCGCGGCGCTCGCCGACCTCGGGTACGCGGACGTGCAGGTCGTGGACCGGAACGCGTCGGGAGACCTGGTCGACACGGTCGGCTTCGGGTTCGTCGCGGGCGACGGCTGCGTCTACGGCGGGGTCGGCCCGGACGGGCGGCTCGACGTGCAGGCGGGCGGCGGGATCGCGGACGGCGGCTGCCTCGAGATGCCGTCGCACTGACGGGTCACACGAGGCGACCGTCGCGCAGGTGCACGAGCCGGTGGACGCTGCCGAGGGTCGACTCGTCGTGCGTCACGAGCAGCATCGCGGCGTCCTGCTCGCGCGCGAGGGACGTCACGAGCTCGATGATCTCGGTGCCGCGCTCGTGGTCGAGGGCCGACGTCGGCTCGTCGACGAGCAGCACGTCGGGCTCGCCGACGAGCGCCCGGGCGATCGCGACGCGCTGGCGCTGCCCGCCCGAGAGCGTCCCGGGACGCTTGTGCGCCCACGGCGCGAGCCCGACCGCGTCGAGCAGCTCGAGCGCCCGTGCGCGTCGTTCGGCGGGCTTGCGTCCGCGCAGGTGCGAGAGCAGCTCGAGCTGTTCGAGGGCCGTGAGCGACGGGACGAGCTGCGGCTGCTGGAACACGAAGCCGATGCGGGTCAGGCGCACGCGCGTCGCGTCGTCGGGCGGGGTCGTGGGCGTGAACACGGGCTCGCCGTCGCCGAAGGTCACGGTGCCCGACGTCGGCCGGGTCAGCCCGCCAGCGACCGCGAGCAGGCTCGACTTGCCCGAGCCGGACGGCCCGAGCAGCGCGGTCGTCTCGCCCGAGGGGACGTGGAGGGTCACGTCGTCCACGGCCGTGAGCGTCTGCTCGCCGTCCGGGTAGACGAGCGTGACGCCGTCGATGTGCAGGTCCATGGGGCTCCAGGGTCGGGGTTCGGTGCGGGGGTCGGACGACGCTCAGCGGGCCCGGGCGGTCAGCGCGCGGCCAGCGCGGCGTGCGGGTCGACGCGCGTGATCTGCAGGACCGCGAGCCACGCGCCCGCGACGCCCAGCACCACGAGCACCGCGGCGGGCAGCAGCACGGTCGAGGCGTTGACGACCGTCGGAGCGACCGACGAGAGCAGCGCGGCCGTGCCTGCCGCGAGGAACGTGCCCAGGCCCACGCCGATCGCGAGGATCACGAGCGCCTGCCCGATCGCGTCGCGCATGAGGTAGCGCGTCGACGCGCCAAGGGCCTTGAGCACCGCGATGTCGCCGCTGCGGCTGATCGTCCACACCGTGAAGAACGCGCCGACGACGAGCGCCGAGATGCCCACGAGGAACACCTCCATGAGCAGCAGCGACCCGTGCTCGGACGAGTACGAGCTGATCGCGCTCTTCGCGGCGTGCCGGGACTCGGTCTGCGTGCCGATGTCGGTGTCGGCGGCGGCGAGCGCGTCGTCGTCGAGGTCGGTCGTGAGCGCGACCACGGTCGCGACGGTCGTCGGTGCGGCGTCCGGGGCGAGGTGCGCCCCGAGGGACTGCCAGTCCTCGAGGCTCGTCCACAGCACGGGCGTGTGGGCGTACGACGCGTCGACGTCGAGCACGGTCGTGACGGTCAGGTCGAGGTCCCCGATGCGGACGACGTCACCGGCCTCCGCGCCGAGGTCGTCGGCCGCGCCCGACGACAGGAGCGTCGTCCCGGGCGCCACGTCGACCGCGTCCGCGCCGTCGTCCGGCACCGGGAGCAGGCCCGACGAGGGCGCGAGGCCGAACGCGGTCACGGCCGCGGTCGTCGCGGGCGACGTCGCGCGGGTCTGCGCGATCCCGAGCGGCTGCGCGTCGGCGACCCCGTCGACCTGGGCCCACGCCTCCCACTGGTCCTGCGTGACCTGCGACCCCGTGAACGTGGGCCCGCCGCCGGGACCGGCGGGCTCCGCGTCGTCCGGCACCGTGAACGCGAGCTGGTCGGCGGGCAGTCCCGTGACGCCCGAGGTCGACTCGTCGGCGAGGCCCTCGGTCAAGGACGCGAGGAACACCACGAGGTAGGTGATGAGCACGATGACGGTCGCCATGAGGACGAACCGGCCCCGCGCGAAGCGGAGGTCACGCAGCGCGACGAACATGGTGCGACTGTGCCCTGTCCGGCGCCGTCGCGCACCGCGACACGCGCGCCGTCGTGAGTGTGCGGCCGGGCGGTCGTCAGGGGTCCACGACCCACCCCTCGGGGGTGGTGACGACGTGCAGGTGCTGGCCTGCGGGCCGACCCGCCGCCGGGTCGAGGATCGGCTCGCCGGTCTCGTCGGGGAGCAGCCAGGCGTAGACCTGCACGCGCAGGCCGCGAGGGACCGCGTCGACGCCGGCCTCCGCCCCGCCGTGGAACGACGCCTCGAGGTAGAGGTGACCGTCATGGCCCGCGGGCAGCGCCCCCTGCTCGACCTCGTCGACCGCGACCACGACGGTCACTGTCTCGGAGCGGGCGGGATCGTCCTCGGACGACGCCCAGACCCGGCCCGGGGTGACGTCCTCGACCGTGCCCCGGACGACGACGTCCGACCAGGACGCGAGCTCCTCGGCGGACGACGGCGGCTCGTGGTCGCCGGACGTCCCCGCGACGAGGTCCGTGAACTCGTCCGCGGAGACCGGCGGGGCGCCGCCGCACCCAGCGAGCAGCGCCGCGAGGGCGAGCGTCGACGCCACGACGAGGCGGGCAGGTCGTGCGGGCATGGCAGGCTCCCACGTCGCGCCCCGCCGGTCGGGGCCCCGCCCGGTACGTGTCGGGGAGAGTCCGAACCTTTCAGGCGTTCGGGTTCGACGCCTTGCCGTCGAGCCACAGCGTGTCGGACGGGTCGGCGTGCGTGCCGTCCGTCCCGACGTGCTTGCTGCTGATCTGCGGTCCCTTGGTGATCACGTGCACCATCGCCATGCCGTGCCCGCGGCCGAGGCCGTAGTCCTGCGCGAGCCACGCGAGGATGTCGCCGGCCTTCGTGCCCGGCGCGTCGAGACCCTTGGCGTGCGCGACGTCGACGAGCTCGCGAGGGGTGAGCCCGGTCTTCGTCTCGACGGCGTCGAGGTAGGCCTGGAACGACATGGTGGTCCTCTCGGTCGGGGTCCGCGGGAGCGAACCTGTCACGAGCGTCGACCGGCCGCGACCCGGGAACTCATCGGGGACGACGGCGCCCGCGCCGTAGGATCGACGGATGCACTGCCACTACTTCGCCGCCGGGCGGTGCGGCTCCTGCACGCTCATGGAGCAGCCGTACGCCGAGCAGCTCGCGGCCAAGCAGTCCGTCGCGGCGGGCGTGCTCGGTGACCGCGACGGACTCGTGTGGCTCGACCCGCACGCGAGCCGCGAGTCCGGGTTCCGCAACAAGGCCAAGATGGTCGTCGGCGGCACGGTCGACGCCCCGACCGTCGGGATCCTCGACCCCGACGGCCACGGCGTCGACCTGCGCGACTGCGGGCTCTACACGCCCGGCATCCACGCGGCCCTGCCGGCGCTCGCGGCGTTCGTGACGCGCGCCGCGATCGCGCCGTACGACGTCCCCGCGCGCCGCGGCGAGCTCAAGAACCTGCTGCTCACCGAGTCGCCCGACGGCGAGCTCATGCTGCGGTTCGTGCTGCGCTCGCAGGAGCCCGTGGCGCGGATCCGCAAGCACCTGCCGTGGCTGCTCGACGCCGTGCCGGGCCTGCGGGTCGTGTCCGTGAACCTGCTGCCCGAGCACCGTGCCGTCGTCGAGGGCGAGCGCGAGATCGTGCTCACCGACGCCGAGACCCTCACGATGCGGCTCAACGGGATCGGCCTGCACCTGCGCCCGCAGAGCTTCTTCCAGACCAACACCGAGGTCGCGGCCGCGCTCTACCGCGGGGCGACGTCGTGGCTGACCGAGGCCCTCGCGCGCGCCGGGGTGGCGGACGGCGTCCCCGCCCGCGTCTGGGACCTGTACTGCGGGGTGGGCGGGTTCGCGCTGCACGTCGCGCGCGCCCTCCCGGACGCGGACGTCACCGGCATCGAGGTGAGCGCCGAGGCGATCGAGAGCGCGCGCACGACGGCCCGCGACCTCGGGCTCGGAGGGGAGTCCGGCGCGCGTGTGCGGTTCGCGGCCGGCGACGCGACCGGCTTCGCGGTCGGGGCGGACGCCGCACCCGACGTCGTCGTCGTGAACCCGCCCCGCCGTGGGCTGGGTGCCGACCTGTGCGCACGGCTCGAGACGTCGTCCGCCCGGTGGGTCGTGTACTCGAGCTGCAACCCGGCGTCTCTCGCGCGTGACCTCGACGCGATGCCGTCGTTGCGGCCGGTGCGCGCGCAGCTGTTCGACATGTTCCCGCAGACGACGCACGCCGAGGTGCTGGTGCTGCTCGAACGCCGTCCGAGCGCCCAGAGGTAGCGTTTGGACCTGCCCAGAGGTAGCGTTTGGACCTGCCCAGAGGTAGCGTTTGACCTGTGACTTACCTGCCTCGCATCGTGGACGAGCGACTTGCCGAGCTCGTCGGAGGGCTCCCGGCCGTCGCCGTCGAGGGGCCCAAGGCCGTCGGGAAGACGCGCACTGCCTCGAGACTGGTCGCGTCCACCATCGCGCTCGACGACCCGGACGAGGTGGCGCTGCTCGCCGCCGATCGCGGCCGGCTGCACCGGCTTCCCAAGCCCGTCCTGATCGACGAGTGGCAGCGACACCCCGCGGTCTGGGACATGGTGCGCCGTGCGGTCGACGACGGTGCCGGGCCCGGCAGCTTCGTGCTCACCGGGTCCGCGACGCCCTCAGCGCCACGACACTCCGGTGCAGGGCGGATCATGAGTCTGCGCATGCGCCCGCTCGCCTTCAGCGAGCGAGGGCTCGAGAGGCCGACGGTCTCCCTCGGCGAGCTGCTCTCCGGCAGTCGGCCGGAGATCGCCGGAGCGAGCTCGATCGCGCTCGACGACTACGTCGAGGAGATCGTGGCCTCAGGGCTCCCGGGTGTCAGGACGAGGGAAGGCGCTCTGCGCGCAGAGCTCCTCGACGGCTACGTGTCGTCGATCGTCGAGCACGACTTCGCCGAGCTCGGCCACGTCGTGCGACGCCCTGCCTCGCTGCGGTCGTGGTTCGCGGCCTTCGCCGCGGCGACGTCGTCGACCGCCACCTACAGCTCGATCCTCGACGCGGCCACGGCGGGGCTCCCGGAGAAGCCTGCGAAGTCCACGACCATCGCCTACCGCGACACGCTGGCCCGCCTGTGGATCCTCGACGAGCTGCCCGCGTGGCTCGGACCGCGCAACCACCTCGCGGCGCTGACGCAGGCGCCCAAGCACCACCTGGCCGACCCCGCGCTCGCGGCACGGCTGCTGAACGTCGGTGCCGGAGCCCTTCTCGACGGGTCCGCGCCCGCGCGGGGTGGCGCGCTGCTCGGCGCGCTCTTCGAGTCGCTGGTCACGATGAGCGTGCGCGTGCTCGCCGAAGCCTCGCGTGCGCGGGTGTCGCACCTGCGGACCAAGCGCGGCGAGCACGAGGTCGACCTCGTCGTCGAGCGGGACGACGGTCGGGTGCTCGCGATCGAGGTGAAGCTCGCGCGCACCGCGAGCGATGCCGACGTGACCCACCTGCGATGGCTGCGCGAGAAGATCGGGCACGACCTGCTCGACGCGGTCGTCGTGACCACGGGTGACGTCGCCTACCGGCGGCCGGACGGGATCGCGGTCGTCCCGCTGGCGCTGCTCGGGGCATGAACCAGGGGCCGGATCGGGGATGATGGGCCACGGTCCGCCGTCCGACGCCCCGAGAAGAGCCCCCATGACCACCCAGACCACCGCCCCTGACACGGCGCCCGCGCCCGGCATGTCGCCCACGGTGCGCACGCTCGTGACGCTCGCGGCGGCCGTCGTCGTGCTGGCCGGGGTGCACGCCGCGAGCGGGATCCTCGGCCCGCTGCTGCTGGCCGCCGTCATCGTCATCATCGTGATGCCCGTGCGCGAGCCGCTCGTGCGGCGCGGCTGGCCGGGATGGCTCGCGACGACCGGCGTGATCGTCACCGCGTACCTGATCCTCGCGGCCCTGCTCGCGATGCTCGTGTTCGCGGGGGTGAAGTTCGGGCAGCTCGTCGCGGACTACCTGGGCGAGCTGCGGCAGACCGTCGACGACCTCACGGGCATGCTGCAGAACCTCGGCCTCGACACCGACGTCGCCGACCTCGCGACGTCGTGGCTCGAGCCCGGCAAGGTCCTGTCGATCGCGTCGAACGTGAGCGGGATCGTCGTGTCGATCGGCACCGCGTTCTTCTTCGTGCTCGCCTACGCGATCTTCATGTCGGCCGACGCCGCCCGGTACGGCACCGCACGCACCCACTTCGGGCGCACGCACGGCGTCGTGATCGACCGGGTCACGGGCTACAACCGCGGCGTGCGCCGCTACTTCGTCGTCAACGCCAGCTTCGGCCTCGTCGTCGCGGTCATCGACGGGCTCGCGCTGTGGGCGCTCGGCGTGCCCGCGCCCGTCGTGTGGGCGATCCTCGCGTTCGTCACGAACTTCGTGCCCAACATCGGGTTCATCCTGGGCCTCGTGCCGCCGCTCGTCATGGCGCTCGTCGTCGGCGGCTGGCCGCTCGCGCTCGCCGTCGCGGCCGTGTACTGCGTCGTCAACGTGGTGCTCCAGGTGCTCGTGCAGCCCAAGTTCGTCTCCGACACCGTGTCGCTGAGCCTCACGCTGTCGTTCATGTCGGTCATCTTCTGGACCTTCATCATCGGCCCGCTCGGCGCGATCCTCGCGATCCCGCTCACGCTCCTCACCCGGGCCCTGATCCTCGAGCCCGACCCCGGGTCGGGCTGGCTCCGGTGGCTCTCCGGCGACGGCGACGCGGCGCCGAAGGACCCGCTGCCGGACGACGGCGCCGCAGCTGCCGGAGACGCCGACCTCGCCCCCGCTGTGGTCGGGGCAGGTGCGGTCATGGACGGCGCGGACGACGCGGTCACCGCTGGCGCGGTCTCGGACGACGCGATCTCGGACGACGCTGCCGAGCGGGGTGACGCCCGCCCCTGACCGGCTGCCTGTGGACGACCGTGCCCGGCGCCGTCGTCCGACCGCTCGCGCCCACGGGCTGAGCGGTGCGGCTCAGGTCGGGTCGACGGTGGTGAGGTCGACCGGGGCGCCCGCGCTCGGGGACGACGTGGTGGGCGGGACGTCCTGGTCGATGCAGAACTCCCCCTCGGGCGCGGTGAGGCCCCACGGGTCGGTGTCCTCGGTGTGGAACGGGACGGCCGCCGTCGCCGTGGTGCGGCGGTCGTTCACCCGCGCCTGCATGATCGCGGTGACGCCGTCGTCCACGGTGGTCGCGGTGATCTCGGTCGCCAGATACAGGGACGTGGTGTCGTCCGACAGGTAGCACGCAACGTGTCTCACCTCCCAGCCTGCGGCGCGCAGGTCAGCGACGAACTCGACGCTGCTGGCCCACGCGTCCTGCGTGCGGTCCTCGGTCGTCGTGACGTGTGCCCGGTAGGCGGCGACGTTGACCGACCGGAAGTGGTTCGCCTTGGCAGGGACGACCTTCCAGCCCGCGACGAACGGGTCGTCCGCGAGCGCCGCGACGCGGGCGGCGTCGACGTCGTCCGGATCGATGCCCGGGTCCCCGAACGAACAGCCGGCGAGCACCGCCGCGGTGAGCGCGAGAGCGCCCGCCGCGGTCGCCCGGGCGCGGGTCGTCGTGCGTCGCATGCCGTTCTTCCCCCTGGTCATGGGGGGCAGTATGCCGTGCAGCGCGAGCCACGGGCGACGAGTTCCGCGACGCCCGGCGCGGTCCGGTCCTGTGGACGCGCGTGCGGCGGACCGTCGTCCGACCGCTACCCTGCGCATGGCCACGACCGGGCGCGCACAGGGGGAACCATGGACAGGCTGTTCGTCGACCACGAGGAGGTCCGCGTCGTCGCGGACGGCCTCCACGAGATGTCGGACGAGCTCCGGCCGGGTGGCCCGGACCAGCCGTCCGCCGACTGGGAGGCCGCGTGCGGCGCCGACCTGCTGCCCGACGTGCAGGACATGCAGGCCGCGTGGCGGTCCGAGGTCGTGGCCACGGCGAACGCGCTCGGTGAGTTCGCGGCGCGGCTCGACGTCATCCTCGCGAGCACCGACGCGGCGGACGCCTCGCTCGCCCGGGCCGCGCGATGAGCGCGCTCGACACCGCCCGCCGAGCCGCGGCGCTGCACGCCGCCGGCGTGTCCGCGGCGACGACCCGCAAGGTCGCGTCCGTCGTCCGCACCGCAGGCACGGACGCCGTGCTCGCCCTCGGCCCGCGGGTGCTCGCCGACGTCGCGGCCGGGCGTGCGCTGCACGCCGTCCTGCGCGATCTCGGTCGCAGGCCCGTGCCCGTGGTCGTCGCCGCGCTCGACGACGTCGCGCACGTCCAGGCCGTCCTCGCCGCCGTGCCCGGCGGCGGGCCACGCGCCGTCCGCGCGGACGACGCCCGACCTGCGGGGGCCGCGGCGTGATCATCGACGACCTGTGCACCGACAGCCGGGCGGCGATCACGACCGCCCAGGGTCTCGTCGACGACGTCGAGCACGCGCGCTCGACCCTCTTCGGGGTGTCGCCGCTCGACACCATGGCCGCGCACCGCGTCGCGAACGCCGTCGACGCGACCGTCGACGGCACGATGAGCCACCTCACCGCGATCACGCGCTTCGCGGACGAGCCGCCACCGGGCAAGCCCGAGCAGGTCAGCCTCGTGGTCGCGTCCTACGACGGCCGGGCGGCGTCGCTGCGCGCGAACGTCGACGCGCTCGAGGCGGCCGCCACGACGTTGCTCGACGGGCACCTGTCGGGGGCCGCGCGCGTCGCGTTCACGCGGTCGGCGACTGCGTTCGCCCGCCAGGTGCGCGTCGACGTCGAGACGATGTCCGGGTCCGTCGTGGCGCTCCTGCAGTTCCAGGTCGCGCTCTCGCTCGCGCACCTCACGTACCGCGGCGGTGCCGCGCAGCTCGCGACCGGGCGCACGACGCTCTCCAGCGCGATCGGCGTCTGCTACGCGTCGTCCGGGTGGGGGGACGCGTCGATGCGCCTCGAGGAGGCGCGCGGCCGGGCCGACTCCGCGCTCGCGGGACTCCGGGAGATCGTCGCCGGGCTGCAGGTCTGCAACGCCGCGTACGTCGCGACGCAGGAGGCGGGGGAGCTGCTGCGCAAGGGCCTGCAGGCGGCCCGCGAAGGCGCACGCCTCGGTGACCTGAAACCCGTCGCGGGGATCCGGATCGCCGACCTGTACGCGGCGAAGGTCGCGGGGACGGCCGCCGGCGGCAACCCCGTGCTCGACGACGCCGAATGGGACGCCTGGACGCAGCGCTGGGAGAAGCTCTCCGACGCCGAGCGTGCCCGGCTCCAGGCGCTGCTCGACGCCGCGCCCGACGCCGAGTCGACGGCGCTCATCCTGTCCGCGCTGGGCACGGGGGCGCCGTTCGGCACCGTCGTCGCCTACGCCGAGAAGGTCGTGACGCTGTCGCCCGAGGAGGTCGCAGCGCTCAACGAGTTCTCGCCGTCGGACTACCCGGTGGGCACGGGCACGGGCACGGGCACGGGGACTGGTGCGGGCAAAGGCCCGGGCGAGGGGCCGGGGGCGGTCGACGTCCCGACCGTCGCGAAACCCTTGTCGCCGGAACCTCCGACGACCTGGGATCCCCTGACGGTCGGGGACCCGCTCGACGTCGGCCCGCCACTCGCCGTCGGAGGGCCGCTCCTGCCTGCACCCGGGCCGGTCGACGTACCGCCGACCGATGACCTCGCACCGGGTGACCGGCCGACGAGCCCGGGTGCGGGTACCGGCGGTTCGGTCGAGCTGCTCGTGCTCGCGGCGAGCCACGACCCGTTCGTCGGCCTGTGGATCCTGCAGGGTGAGCTCGTCGACGGGTACGTGCCGCCGTTCCTCGACGGGCTCGAGCTCGACCCGGCCTGGGCGACCCCGACCGAGCGGATCGAGGGCGTGCTCGCCGCGCTCGGGGGCGCGCAGGACGTCGAGCATGTCGACCTCGGCGCGGACGGCAGCGACGGTCAGGGCGACGGTGGTACGGGCAGCGTCGGCCACGGTGATGACGGTCCTGACGGTGGCGCTGGTCCTGACGGTGGCGCTGGCACCGGCGTCGGCGGCGTGCCGGGCTTCGCGTGGACGCCGGTCGGCGCGGCGGTCGAGGTCGATCCCGGCGCGCCCGCAGCGACCGCCGCAGCGCTCGACGCGGGCAGGCCGGTGCCGGTGCTGATCGGCCCGGAGGGCGGCGACGGCCCGCCGCGCGTCGTCCTGCTGACCGGGCACGACGGCGCGATGTTCTCCGTGCTCGACCCGGCGACGGGTGACACGCTCGAGCTCACCGACGCGCAGATCTTCGCGGGGGCGGACTCCGCCGAGGCGGCAGGCGGCTGGGGCCCGGTCTACGGGGTGCTCACGCCCACGGGGTGATCGTCGGGCGCGCCGTCCGACGCGCCCTCGGCCGCACGGCGGTCGTGGCGCGCCACGAGGTAGCGGCCACCGCCGGCCGCGACGGCCCCGTGCACGGCGAACGCGATCGCCGACATGTCGATGGAGTCGGGCGGCAGGAAGACGAACATCGAGAGGCCGGCGCCCGTGAGCGCGAACGCGACCACGGAGACCCACGTCGGCGGCTGCCCCCGCCAGGTCGCGTGCAGCACGTGCTGGACCAGCCACCCCACGGGCCACCCGACGAGCATCGTGACGATCGTGACGATCGCGAGGAATGCGATCGTCACCGCGGCGATCAGCAGGAGCGTCGATGCGTCGCCGGTGAGCAGCGACGACAGCATCCAGACCACGGCGAGTCCGCCGTCGAGGACGCCGACGATCAGCAGCGCCCGCGCGCAGGTGCGGGTGACCAGGAACGCGTGCGGGAACTCGCTCATGGCGACATCCAACCACCAGCGGTGCTGCACGCGGACCGGCGTCCGGGCGACTGGCAGCATGGCCGGGTGCATCCTCCCGAGCGGCCCGGACCGCAGCATCACGCCCCGTCGTCGGTCCCGTCGCCCGGCTCGGCGGTCGCGCCTCCCCGTGCCCGACGTCGGACGGCGGCCCTGGCCCTGGTGCTCGCGGTGGCCGCGGGCCTGGGCGTCGTGCGCCTGCCCCAGCCGTGGGGCGACATGGGCGGCGACCTCGTGTACGCCGTCGCGGTCTACGCGGCGATCGTGCTGGTGCTGCCCCGGATGCGTCCGGTGTGGGTCGCGGTCGTGGCGGTCTCGACCTGCTGGGTGATCGAGCTCGCGCAGGCGACCGGGCTCGTGGGCGTGGTGGTCGACGCCGTGCCGGCTGCGCGCTGGGTGCTGGGGACGACCTTCGCGGTCCGTGATCTCGTGCTCTATGCCGTAGGGGGTGTGCTCGCGCTGCTCGTGGACCGTGGGCTCGTCCGTCTCGCGCGTGGTTCTGTGCGCAGTGGTTCTGGCCGCAGTGGTTCCGCGCGCAGTCGTCCACAGGGTGCACAGGGTGTGGATAACTCTGTCCACAATCATCCACAGGCTGTGGAGGAAGTGCTCGCGGGAGGGAACTCGACCGCGGTCGTCCGGGTCGGCGACCGCGTTCACCGCACGGCCGGACCCTGGACGCCCACGATCCATGGACTGCTCGACCACCTGCACGAACGCGGCGTGGACGACGTGCCCGTGGCGCACGGCACCGACGACCAGGGGCGCGAGGTGGTGTCGTACCTGCCGGGCGACGTCGCGCACCACCCGCTGCCCGCGTGGCTGTGGACGACCGAGGTGCTGGTCGACTCCGCCCGGTGGCTGCGGAGGTTCCACGACGCGGGAGCCGACTACGCGACGTCCGACCGTCCGACGCTCGACGCGGCGGACCGCGACGGACCGACCGGCCCTGCGGCGTCCGACACGACCGACCGCGTGTGGCGGTCGCCCGTCCACGAGCCCGTCGAGGTCGTGTGCCACAACGACGTCGCCCCGTACAACATGGTGTTCCGCGACGGTCGGCTCGTCGGCGTCATCGACCTCGACACCGCGTCGCCCGGCCCGCGCGTGTGGGACCTCGCCTACCTCGCGTACCGGCTCGCACCGTTCGCGGCCGACGCGTTCGACGGGGCGGACGACGTCCCCGACCTCGACCCGCTCGCCCGCCTCGACGCCCTCGTCGACGCCTACGGGATGCCGTTCGCGCGCGCCGACGTGCTCGCGACGATGGCCGACCGGCTCGACGAGCTCGCGCTGGACGCCGAGGGCCGGGCTGCGACGTCCGGCCCCCCGGAGCTCCGGGAGCACGCCGCGATGTACCGGGCGGACGCCGAACGTCTGCGGGCCCTGCGCCCCTGACCCCCACCGCCGATCCCACCGCCCGCCCCACCGCCGACCGCGCGATCTGTCACCGGAAATCGCGGAATCGTGTGACAGATCGCGCGTTCGGCGGTGGGCACCGCGGGTGGGCAGCGGGTGGCGGACGGCGGTCAGCGGCGTGCGTAGGCGAGGTGCACCGTGCCGTCGGCGAACGCGTGCGTGCGGGTTAGCGTGAGGTCGAGGCGCGCGCCGTCGGGCAGCGCGCGCGTGCCGCCACCGACCACGACGGGCGACACGAACAGGTCGATCGCCTCGACGAGCCCGGCGCGCAGGAACGGCGCGGCCGTCGTCGGGCCGCCGATCGAGACGTCACCGCGCGCGGACGCCACGAGGTCGCGCACGTCGTCCGCGGCGAGGGTCCGCACGAGGCGGGTCCGGGCCGTCGAGACCTCGGCGAGCGTCGAGGAGACCACGACCTTGTCGATGCCGGCCCAGACCTCGGCGTACTCGGCGATCTCGGGCGGCAGCTCGCCGAACACCGCGGCGGGGTCGTCCCACACGGTCAGCACCTCGTAGGTGCGGCGTCCCAGGACGATCGTGCTCGCGCGTCGCTCGATCGCGTTGACCGCGCGGTGCACCTCGGGCGACGGCTGCGCCCAGTCGAAGCTGCCGTCGGCGTCGACGACGTAGCCGTCGAGCGAGCAGAGGGCGGTGTACACGAGTGCCATGCGGGGTGGACCGCCCGGCACGGCAGAACTCATCGGTGCGTCGCCGAACACGCGATCAGGCACCGCCGAGCACGGGGTTGTGCACACCGGGAGGCGCTCGGAGTGTGCCCAACCCCGTGCTCGGCGCGCAGTGCAGCGCCCCGGCAGGCGGGTCAGGGCGCCGGGCGCGCCGTGCTGCCGCGCACCACGAGCTCGAACGGCAGGGCGGTCGAGCGGGGCGCGGCGTCGGCGTCCGCGGCGTCGGGGTGCAGGTCGTCCATGAGCAGCTCGACGGCGAGAGCGCCCTGCCGCTGGGGGAACTGCGCGACGGTCGTGAGGTCGAAGAACGCGGCGAGCTCGTGGTCGTCGATGCCGGTGATCGACACGTCGCGGGGCACGGACATGCCGAGGTCCTTGGCGGCGAGGATGCAGCCGATCGCGACCTCGTCGGAGCCTGCGACGATCGCGGTCGGGCGCCCGTGGGGCCGTCCGAGCAGCTGCTTGGCTGCGACGTAGCCGGTGTCGATCGAGTACTCGGCCGAGCGGTAGTCCTCGTCGGGCACGTCGATCCCGGCGCCGTGCATGGCCTGCGCGAACCCCTGGCGGCGCGAGAGGTTGAGGTCGAACGCGCCGTCCTCGTCGAGCGACCCGCCGGCGAACGCGATGCGCGTGTGGCCGAGCGCGAGCAGGTGCTCGGTGCACAGCCGCGCGACCGCGGGGTTGTCGATCGTGAGGGTGCGCACGCCCGTGAGCGGTCCGCCGATCCCGACGAGCGGCTTGTGCAGGGCGTGCAGGCGCTGCACCTCGGCCTCGGTGAGCTCGAGCGACACGGCGATCACGGCGTCGACGCGCTTGCGCAGCAGGAACTGCTCGAACACGCTCGCGCGGGCCGCGCCGTCCTCGCGCAGCGTGTAGAGCGTGAGGTCGTAGCCGCGTTCCATGAGGGCGCGCTGGGCGCCCTCGATCACGGCCGAGAAGTACCAGCGGTCGACGAACGGCACGACGACGCCGACGTTGCGGGTGCGTCCGGAGGCGAGCGACGAGGCGCTCGACGACGCGACGTACCCGAGCGTCTCGGCGGCCTCGACGACCTTGCCGCGCGTCGCGGCCGAGACGTGCCCGTTGCCGCTGAGGGCCCGCGAGACGGTCGCGGCGGAGACTCCCGCGAGCGCGGCGACGTCGGTGATGCTCGCCATCGGGTCTCCAGGTCGTCGGGGTCGTGCGCGGACGGCCGTGCGGGCGGCGGGGGCCGAGGCTCCCGCCGCCTGCGATGCTACCGAAGCCTCAGGCGATCCAGACGGTCGTGTCCGTGGGCACGCCGCCGTCGGCGAGCGGTCCGCTCGCGGCGAGCAGCTCGCCCGCGGGCAGCGGGACGACGCCGTCGCCGAGGTTCGCGACGACGGTCACGTCGCCCGTGCGGAACGCGAGCACGTCGTCGCCGTAGCCGTCGAGCCAGGTGAGAGTGCCGGTGCCGAGGGAGTGCGCGCGGCGCGCGGCGAGCAGCGCCCGGTACAGCGAGAGGGTCGACGACGGGTCGTCGGCCTGGCGGTCGCGCGCGAACCGGTCCCAGTCGGCGGGCTGGGGGAGCCAGCTCGCGTCGGACGGCCCGAACCCGAACGACGGTGCCCCGGCCTCCCAGGGCAGGGGCACGCGGCAGCCGTCGCGGCCGTAGCGCTCGCCGTCGGTGCGGAACCACGTGGGGTCCTGGCGGGCGTCGTCGGGCAGGTGGATCGCCTCGGGGAGCCCGAGCTCCTCGCCCTGGTAGACGTACGCCGAGCCGGGCAGCGCGAGCATGACGGCGGTCGCGGCGCGGGCGCGGCGCAGGCCGAGCTCCTCGTCGGGCAGGCCGGGGCTGCGCGGCCCGATGCCGGCGCCCTGGGGGCTGTCGGCGGTCAGCGCGAGCCGGCTCGCGTGCCGGATCACGTCGTGGTTGGACAGCACCCACGTGCTCGGGGCGCCGACGCTCGCGAACGCGCCGATCGACGCGTCGATGACGCCGCGCAGGTCGGGGGCCGACCACGCGGTCGACAGGTACGAGAAGTTGAACGTCTGGTGCAGCTCGTCGGGGCGCACGTAGTTCGCGAGCCGCGTGATGGGCTCGACCCATGCCTCGCCGCACAGCGCACGGTCGCCGTCGTACTGCGCGAGCAGCGCGTGCCACGACCGGAAGATCTCGTGCCCGCCCTCCTGCGCCCAGAACGGCGGGGTCGCGGCGACGATCTCGGCCTCGGTCATCGTCGCGGCGTCGACGCCGCCCATGCTCGACGCGTCCGCCGGAGGCGTGAAGTCGGGCAGGCCGGGAGCCTTGATCATGCCGTGGGCGACGTCGATGCGGAACCCGTCGACGCCGCGGTCGAGCCAGAACCGCAGCACGTCGAGGAACTGCTCGCGCACCCAGGGGTTCTCCCAGTCGAGGTCGGGCTGCGACGAGTCGAACAGGTGCAGGTACCACTGGCCGGGGGTGCCGTCGGGCCGGGTGACGCGCGTCCACGCGGGCCCGCCGAAGATCGACTCCCAGTTGTTGGGCGGCAGCTCGCCGTGCTCGCCCCGGCCCTCGCGGAACATGTACCGTCCGCGGGCCTCGCTGCCCTCGGGCGCGGCGAGCGCCTCGGCGAACCAGACGTGGTCGGACGACGTGTGGTTGGGGACGACGTCGACCACGACCTTGATCCCGAGCCCGTGCGCGGTCGCGAGCATGGTGTCGAAGTCGTCGAGCGTGCCGAACACCGGGTCGACGTCGCAGTAGTCGGCGACGTCGTAGCCGGCGTCGCGCTGGGGCGAGGTGAAGAACGGCGACAGCCAGACGGCGTCGACGCCGAGCGACGCGAGCGCGGGCAGACGGTGGGTGATGCCGGGCAGGTCGCCCACGCCGTCACCGTCGGAGTCCGCGAACGAGCGCGGGTAGACCTGGTAGATGACGGCGTGCCGCCACCACTCGTCGCCCGGGGCGCTCGCGGCGGGGGAGAGGTCGGGGCGGGGGGCGTTCTGCAGCGTCGTCAACGGGTTCTCCTCGGGCGTGGGGCGGGCGGTGCGTGGGGCCGACGCGGCGCGCAGCGGGTCGTCCAGGTGCACCTCCAGCGTAGGGCCAATCAGGAAACGCTTCCAATCCCGTCCGTGAGTGCGGGGCCAGTGCGATCGCTGGCCGGCACCAGTTGCGCGGCAGAATCGGCGGTTCTGAGAGGAAATAGCGCGAAATGGCAACGGGTCACAGGTGCGTAACGCGGGATGGAAGCGTGTTGCATCCGGGTGGAAACGCTTGCTATACATGCCCTTGCTTGCACTCAGGGAGAACGACCTCCCGGCCTTCCGGCCGGCGCGGTGCTCACCCTCCGCCCCACCCAGGAAGGCACACCAATGAAGGTGACCAGACGGACGACCGCCGCGGCGGTCGTGGCCCTCACCGCGATCACGGCCCTCACCGCGTGCTCGTCGAGCGACGACGCCGCGTCGTCCGGATCGAGCGAGTCCGCCGCCGCACCGGCGAGCGACCAGACCCTCACGATCTGGCTCGACGAGCAGCGCGCCCCCGCGGTCGAGCCGATCGCCGAGCAGTTCCAGGCCGACACCGGCATCACCGTGAAGTCCGTCGTCAAGGACTTCTCGACCGTCGACCAGGACTTCATCAGCCAGGTCCCCACGGGCAAGGGCCCGGACATCATCGTGAGCCCGCACGACAAGCTCGGCGCGTACGTGCAGAACGGCGTGGTCTCGCCGATCGAGCTCGGCGACACGGCTGACCAGCTCGCCGACGTCGCGGTCCAGGCCGTGACC
Source organism: Sediminihabitans luteus (assembly GCF_002797595.1). Taxonomy (GTDB): domain Bacteria; phylum Actinomycetota; class Actinomycetes; order Actinomycetales; family Cellulomonadaceae; genus Paraoerskovia; species Paraoerskovia lutea. The sequence goes on along the minus strand of NZ_PGFE01000001.1, from coordinate 1,212,034 downwards.
TACGACGGCGACGTGTACGGCCTGCCGTACTCGATCGAGAACGTCGCGCTGCTGCGCAACACGGCGCTCGTGCCGGACGTCGCGACGGACTTCGACGACGTGATCGCCAAGGGCCAGGCCGCCGTGGAGGCGGACGCGAAGGTCAAGTACCCGTTCCTGCTCGGGCTCGACCCCAAGCAGGGCGACCCGTACCACATGTACCCCCTGCAGACGTCGTTCGGCTCGAGCGTCTTCGCGCAGAACGAGGACGGCTCGTACGACGCGACCCGGCTCACGCTCGGCGACGAGGCGGGCCAGAAGTTCGCCGCAGCCGTCAAGACGTGGGGCGAGGAGGGCGTGCTCAACGCCAACATCACGGGCGACATCGCGCTCGAGGCGTTCGAGAAGGGCGAGTCGCCCTACTACCTGACCGGCCCGTGGAACGTGCCCGCGATCAAGGACGCCGGCATCGACTACGCGATCGACCCGCTGCCCTCGGCCGGCGGCGAGCCCGCGCAGCCGTTCCTCGGCGTCAACGCGTTCTTCATCTCGTCCAAGAGCGAGAACAAGGTCGCCGCGACCAAGTTCCTCACCGACTACCTCGCGACCGACGCCGCGCAGAAGGCGCTGTTCGACGTCGGCGGTCGCCCGCCGGCGCTCACCACCGCGTACGACGAGGTCGCCGCGGCCGACGCCGACGTCAAGGCGTTCGGCGACATCGGGCTCGACGGCGTGCCGATGCCCGCGATCCCCGAGATGGCCGCGGTCTGGGCCGACTGGGGCGGCGCCGAGCTGCAGCTCATCAAGGGCGAGGGTGACCCCGCCGAGGTGTGGACCAAGGCCGCCGACAACGTCGAGTCGAAGATCAAGTGACCCTCTGCGTGCGCGGGGCCCCCGGCCCCGCGCACGCCGGCTAGGAGCCCGCATGTCCCAGCACGAGACCACCGCGACCGACGTCGCCCCGTCGCGACCCGGCGCCCCCGCGCCGGGCCCCGCTTCGGCGTCCGACCGCGGACGCCGCCCCCGGCCCCCGCGCCGGATCGAGAGCGGGACCATGGTCGCGCTCGTCACGAAGATCGTGCTGCTCGGCCTGCTCGACGCGGTCGCGGCGTTCGCGATCGTCGTCATGGTCGGCCTCGACATGTGGCTGCCGATCGTCGCGACCGTGGTCGCGACCGGCCTGATCAACTGGATCTACCTCGGCCGCGGCACGCGGCTGCCCGGCAAGTACCTCGTGCCGGGCGTCGCGTTCCTGCTCGTGTTCCAGGTGTTCGTCGTCCTGTACTCGGGCTACGTCGCGTTCACCAACTACGGCGACGGGCACAACGGCTCCAAGGACGACGCGATCGCGGCGATCAGCCGCGCGGGCCTCGACCGCGTGCCCGACTCGCCGTCGTACCCGGTGAGCGTCGTCGAGAAGGACGGCGAGCTCGGCCTGCTCGGCCAGGCGCCCGACGGCGACGTCGTCGTCGGCACGTCCGACGAGCCGCTCACCGTGGTCGACGACCCCACGCTCAACTCGCTCGGCGTGCCCACCGGCGCGCCCGGCTGGACGACCCTGTCGCTCTCGGACGTGCTCGGGCGCCAGGGCGAGGTCGTCGACCTCACGGTGCCGCTCTCGGAGGACCCGGGCGACGGGTTCCTGCGCACCGACGACGCCTCGACCGCCTACGTCTACCGCTCGGCGATCGTGTACGACGAGGCGACCGACACGTTCACCGACGGCGACGGCGTCGTCTACACCGACGACGGCGAGGGCGAGTTCGCGTCCGCCGACGGCCAGGTGCTGCGCCCCGGCTGGAAGATCACCGTCGGGTTCGAGAACTTCGAGCGCGCGTTCAGCGACCCGCAAATCTCCGGCCCGCTGCTGCGCGTGACCGTGTGGACGTTCGCGTTCGCGATCCTGTCGGTCGCCACGACCTTCGCGCTCGGGCTCTTCCTCGCGACCGTGCTCAACCACCCCCGCATGCGGGGGGTCAAGGTGTACCGCGTGCTCGTGATCCTGCCGTACGCGTTCCCGGCGTTCCTCTCGGGCCTCGTGTGGGCCGGCCTCATGAACCCCGAGTTCGGGTTCATCAACCAGGTGCTGCTCGGCGGCGCCGAGGTCCCGTGGCTCACCGACCCGTGGCTCGCCCGGTTCTCGGTGCTGTTCGTGAACCTCTGGCTCGGCTACCCGTACATGTTCCTCGTGTGCACGGGCGCGCTGCAGTCGCTGCCCGGCGAGCTCGAGGAGGCCGCGCGCGTCGACGGCGCCGGACCGTGGACGGTGTTCCGCTCGATCAAGCTGCCGCTGCTGCTCGTGTCGACCGCGCCGCTGCTCATCGCGTCGTTCGCGTTCAACTTCAACAACTTCAACGTGATCTACATGCTCACGCGCGGCTGGCCGCGGTTCGACGACACGACGCTCGACATCGGCTCGACCGATCTGCTCATCACCATGGTCTACAAGATCGCGTTCGGCTCGGGAGGTGCGCGCGACTTCGGCCTCGCGAGCGCCCTGTCGATCCTCATCTTCCTGCTCGTCGCGGCGGTCTCGGTCGTCGCGTTCCGCCGCACCAAGTCGCTCGAGGAGATCAACTGATGTCCGCGCCCGCGCTCTCACCCCGCCGCACGCCGTCCGCCACCCCGACGGCGCCGCAGAAGCGGCCGTTCTCGCTGCGACGCTGGTTCCGGGACACCGGCTGGCGGCACCTCGTCGCGCTCGTGCTCGTCGTGTTCGCGGTGTTCCCGCTGCTGTACGTGCTCTCGGCGTCGCTCAACCCGGGCGGGTCGCTCGTCGGCTCGAACTCGCTGTTCACGACCATCGACTTCTCGAACTACGTCGACCTGTTCGGCAACCCGTCGCAGCCGTACGGGCAGTGGTTCGTCAACACGCTCGTGATCGGCCTGACGACGGCCGTGCTCACGGTGTTCATGGGCGCGATGGCCGCGTACGCGTTCTCGCGCATGCGGTTCACGGGACGCCGCATGGGACTGCTGTCGCTCATGCTCGTGCAGATGTTCCCGCAGTTCCTCGCGTTCGTGTCGATCTTCCTGCTGCTGTCATCGATCGGCGACGTGTTCCCCGCGATCGGTCTCGGCACGCGCCTCGGCATGATCATGGTGTACCTCGGCGGCGCGCTCGGCGTGAACACCTACCTCATGTACGGCTACTTCTCGACCGTGCCGGTCTCGATCGACGAGGCCGCCAAGATCGACGGCGCCGGGCACGCGCGGATCTTCTTCACGATGATCCTGCGGCTCGTCGCGCCGATCCTCGCGGTGGTCGGGCTGCTGTCGTTCATCGCGACGACCGGCGAGTACGTGATCGCGTCGGTCGTGCTGACCGACCCGAGCACGCAGACGCTCGCCGTGGGGCTCTACCAGTACGTGTCGCAGGCGTTCTCGAACAACTGGGCGATCTTCTCGGCCGGCGCGGTGCTCGCCGCGGTGCCCGTGATGGTCGTGTTCCTGCTGCTGCAGAAGTACATCGTGGGCGGCCTGACGGCGGGCAGCGTCAAGTAGCTCGTCAGGCCCACGGCCGAACGCAACCTTTCGCACCACAGACCTCGGTCGGACGGTGCGGAAGGTTGCGTTCGGCCGTGGGTCGCCACTCCATGACCTCGCGGATCTCGATCCACTCGTAGAGCGGCGAGCCGCCCGGCCCGGGCTCCGACGACACGTACGCCGCGAGCTCGACCGCGCGCTCGTACGAGGCGACGTCGACGAAGTACCACCCGGCGACGAGGGGCCCGTCGGCGGGGGCGTCCGCGGTCACGGGCTCGGCGTCCGGCCCGCCGTAGCGCACCCACGAGCTCGCCGGCGCGAACGCCTGCGCGTCGACGTACTCGCCGGTCTCCCGGAGCAGGTCGTTGACCTTCCCGAGGAAGGCCATGTGCGCGTCGACGTCCTCGGGCGCCCAGCGGTCCATGGTCGGGACGGGTCGGTGCGGTGCGGGGCCACCACGGTAGTGCTTGACGAGCAGGTACTTCGGCACGGTTCTCTCCGTTCTCTCCGTTCTCGGGGTTCTCGGGGTGTTCGGGCGTGCGTGTGGTGCGCCCCGTCAGCGCGCCCCGTCGAGCACCTCGCGCAGCCGCGCGGCGAACTCCGCAGGCTTGCCGGGCATGCCCTCGCCCTCGCCGACGAAGCCGCCGTGGTGGCTCGGGAACACGGTCACCTCGGTGCCGAGCGCCGCGGCCAGGCCCCGGGCGGTCCGGCCCGTGAGGAGCTCCGCGGACTCCTCGCCGGCCGCGACCACGACCCGCGTGGACGCCGCGACGAGGCGCGCGACGTCCGGCACGTAGGGCACGCAGGTGAGGACGTTCTGGCCGAGCAGCGGGTCGTCGCGCCGGCCGTCGTCCTCGGTCGGGAGGCCGAACGTCGCGGGGTCGGGTGCGGCGTCCGCGAACCCGGCGGGCAGCGGGCCCTGGGCCATGACGAGCCCGAGGAACCGGGCCATCGCGGGGCCGAACCCGTCGCGCTGGTAGGCGTCGGCCATCGCGGCGTTCACGGCGAGCACCTCGGCGCGGTCGGGCACGTACTCGGCGAGCGGCGGTTCGTGCGCGACGAGGGTGCGCAGCAGGTGCGGGTGCGCGGCGACGAGCGCGAGCGCGTTGACCGCGCCGCCGCTCGACGCGAACACGTCGACCGTCTCGACGCCGAGCGCCTCGATCACGCGCGCCAGGTCGTCGGCGTGCAGCTCGGGGGTCGAGCGCGGGGTGACGCCCGGCTCGACGTCGTGCCGCGTGCTGCGCCCGGCGCCGCGCGGGTCGTAGGTCACGACGGGCCGGTCGTCGAGGCGCGCCGCGATCTCGGCGAACCCGCCCGCGGCCATGGGCGACCCGATCGCGAGCAGCACGGGCCGCTCGGGCGTCGCGCTCGCGAGGTCGCCGTGCACGTCGTAGGCGATGGTCGCGCCGGGCGCCTCGAGACTCAGGTGGCGGACGGCGCGGGGTGCGTCCGGCAGGACGGTCTCGTTCGTCATGGGCGGGCCCTCTCGGTCGGTCGCACGCGGACGTTCCGCACGCTACGGAAGCAGGGACCGCTGCGCGCGTGGGAACTCATCGGTCGACGGCCGAACGCCCACGGCCGAACGCAACCTTGTGCACCGAAGACCGGGGCCGGACGGTGCGCAACGTTGCGTTCGGCGGTGGCGGTGGGGCCGGGGGGGGGGGCGGACGGCGGAGGGCCGGGTCAGTCCAGGAGCGCGTCGAGCGCCGCAGGCAGCTCCTCGAGCACCGACACGTGCCCCGCGCCCGGGACCTCCCAGAGCTCGGCCTCGGGCAGCGCGTCGAGCAGCATCCGGGCGTGCGCGGGCGGCACCACGCGGTCCTCGTCGCCCTGCACGAGCAGCACGGGCACGTCGACAGCGCCGAGGTCGAACCCCCAGGGCCGCACGAACGCGACGTCGTCGTCGACGAACGCGTCCGGCCACGCCGCGCCCGCCGGGGCGGCGTCCGCACCGAGCGAGGACCACCTGCCCTCGAGGGCGGCCCAGTCGGCGGCCGTGAACGACGACGGGTCGAACTCGGCGCTCTCGCCGTGCCGGGCGCGGGCCTCGCGGCCGTCGAGCGCGGCACGCAGCCCGCCGTCGTCCGCCATCCCGGCCCACCAGGCGGGCGCGCCCGCGGGGCCGTCCGACCGCGTGCCGCCCGCGAGCGGCGCGAGGCCGGCGAACGTGACCGCGGCGGTGACCCGACCGGGCAGCAGCGCGGCGCACGCGAGCGCGTGCGGGCCCCCGCCGGAGGCGCCGAGCACCGCGAACGGGCCGAGGTCGAGCGCGTCGGCGAGGTCGGCGACGTCGTCGGCGACCGCCGCGACGGACCGCCCGGGGTGCGGCGTCGACCCGCCGTAGCCCGCGCGTCCGAACGTCACGAGGCGCAGCCCGCGCTCGACGCACGCCGCGACGAGCGGGGCGAGCGGGGCGCCGGACTGCGGCGAGCCGTGGTGCCACACGACGGTGCCGGTCGTGCCGGTCGCACCGGTCGTGCCGGTCGTGCCGGTCGCACCCGAGTCGCGGGGCCGCACGTCGTGCACGCGCAGCACGCGGCCGTCGCGCAGGGTCACGTCGTGCTGCGTGGTCTCGTGCCCGACCGCAGCAGCCCCGGCCGCACCGGACCCGGCCGCGCCGGCCCCGGCCGCGTCGGCCCCGGCCACGGCGTCCTCCGTCGGATCCGTCATGCTCCCGACTCTAGATCCGCCCAGGTCCAGGCGGCAGACTGGGGGTGCCGCGCGTCGTCGGGCAGCGACCTCCGTCGTGCGGCACTGTGGAACCTCGGTAGAGCTTCGACGACTTTGGAAGAGAGCCTCCTTTGACCTTGCGTGCAGTCCTGTTCGACCTCGACGGCGTCCTCACCCCGACCGCCGAGGTCCACATGCGGGCGTGGTCCCGCCTGTTCACCGGGTTCACCGAGGCGCGCGGGCTCGCGCCCTACACGGACGCCGACTACTTCGCGCACGTCGACGGCAAGCCGCGCTTCGAGGGCGTCGCGACGTTCCTCGCCTCGCGCGGCGTCGAGCTGCCCTGGGGGGCGGACGACGACGCGCCGGGTTCCGGCACCGTGTGCGCGCTCGGCAACGAGAAGAACGAGATCGTCAACCGCATGTTCGACGAGGAGGGCATCGACCCGTACCCGGGGTCGGTCGCGTTCCTCGACGAGGTCACGGCCGCCGGTGCGCAGGTCGCCGTCGTGTCGTCGTCGCGCAACGCGCCCGCGGTGCTCGCCGCGGCGGGACTCGCGCACCGCTTCGAGGTGGTCGTCGACGGCGTGGTCGCGCAGGCCGCAGGCCTGCCGGGCAAGCCCGCGCCGGACACGTACGTGCACGCCGCGCAGGTGCTCGGCGTGCCGGTCGAGGAGTCGGTCGTGGTCGAGGACGCGCTCTCGGGCGTGCGCGCCGGGCACGCCGCACCGTTCGGCCTCGTGCTGGGCGTCGACCGGGGCGTGGGCGCGCAGGCGCTGCTCGACGCGGGCGCCGACGTCGTCGTGGGAGACCTCGGCGAGGTCGACGCGACGATCCTGGACTGGTCGCGCGCGACGTCCGCCACCGACGGGAAGGACGCCTGATGCCCCGCACCGAGGACGAGCGCCGCCGGGTCGACCGCGCACGGTTCCCCGTCGACCCCTGGCGGCTCGTCGAGTCGCGGTACTCGGGCGAGGAGCTCGGCGTCACGGAGACGCTGTTCGCGGTCGGCAACGGCTACCTCGGCATGCGCGGCAACGTCGAGGAGGGCCGCGACTCGCACACGCACGGGACCTTCGTCAACGGGTTCCACGAGACGTGGAAGATCACGCACGCGGAGGAGGCGTACGGGCTCGCGCAGGTCGGGCAGACCATCGTCAACGCGCCCGACGCCAAGGTGATCCGGCTGTACGTCGACGACGAGCCGCTGCTGCTGTCGGTCGCCGAGCTGCTCGACTACGAGCGCGCGCTCGACCTGCGCGACGGCGTGCTGCGCCGCGAGCTGCTGTGGCGCACGCCCGGCGGCAAGCGCGTGCGCGTGCGCAGCGAGCGCATGGTGTCGTTCGACGAGCGGCACCTGGCCGTCATGACGTTCGAGGTGACCCTGCTCGACGAGGCCGCGCCCGTCGCGATCTCGTCGCAGATCCTCAACCGGCAGGACGGCGAGGACGAGTACCACGTGCCGTCGGCGGCGATGGGCGAGGGGTTCGACCCGCGGCGCGCCAACCGGTTCTCGGAGCGCGTGCTCCAGCCGACGCTCCAGTGGGCCGACGACGACCGCCTCGTGCTCGGCTACCGCACGACCAACTCGGGCATGACGCTCGCCGTCGCGGCCGACCACGTCCTCGAGACCGAGAACCGGTACGAGCGGCGCACCCAGGTCGAGGACGACCTCGCCAAGCACGTGTTCCGGGTCTCGGCCGAGCCGGGCGTGCCGATCCGCCTGACCAAGACCGTCGCGTACCACACATCGCGCGGCGTCCCCGCGCGCGAGCTCGTCGACCGCTGCCGCCGCACGCTCGACCGTGCGCGCGACGTCGGCGTCGAGGGCATCCAGGCCCGTCAGCGGGAGTGGCTCGACGCGTTCTGGGAGCGGTCCGACGTCGAGATCGAGGGCGACGACGCCGCGCAGCAGGCGGTGCGCTGGAACCTGTTCCAGCTCGCGCAGGCCACCGCGCGCGCCGAGGGCACGGGCGTGCCGGCCAAGGGGCTCACGGGCTCGGGCTACGGCGGGCACTACTTCTGGGACACCGAGATCTACGTGCTGCCGTTCCTGACGTACACGAGCCCGCGGTTCGCGCGCAACGCGCTGCGGTTCCGGTACACCATGCTCGACGCGGCCCGACGACGCGCGGCCGAGGTCTCGCAGGAGGGCGCGCTGTTCCCGTGGCGCACCATCAACGGCGAGGAGGCGTCCGCGTACTACGCGGCAGGGACCGCGCAGTACCACATCGACGCGGACGTGAGCTATGCGCTCGTGCAGTACGTGCGCGCGACGGGCGACGCGGAGTTCCTCGACCACGAGGGCGTCGACATCCTCGTCGAGACGGCGCGCATGTGGGCCGACCTCGGGTTCTGGCGCACCAACGGCGACGACGCGTTCCACATCCACGGCGTCACCGGCCCCGACGAGTACACGACCGTCGTCAACGACAACCTGTTCACCAACGTCATGGCCCGGTTCAACCTGCGGGCCGCCGCGATCGCGCTCGAGACCATGTCGGAGCGGGACCCGGCCGCGCGCGCCGCGGCCGACCGGCGCCTCGGCGTCACGCCCGACGAGATCCTCGAGTGGCGGCGCGCCGCCGACGCCATGGCGATCCCGTACGCCGAGCACCTCGGGATCCACCCGCAGGACTCGCACTTCCTCGAGCGCGAGGTGTGGGACGTCGCCGCGACCCCGGCCGACCGGCGTCCGCTCCTGCTGCACTACCACCCGCTCGTGATCTACCGGTACCAGGTGCTCAAGCAGGCCGACGTCGTGCTCGCGCTGTTCCTGCAGGGTGCCGAGTTCACGCCCGAGCAGAAGCTCGCGGACTTCGAGTACTACGACCCGCTGACCACGGGCGACTCGACGCTCTCGGGCGTCGTGCAGTCGATCGTGGCGGCCGAGGTCGGCTACCAGGACCTCGCGCTCGAGTACTTCGACAAGTCGCTGTACGTCGACCTCGCGAACCTGCACGACAACGCCGCGGACGGCGTGCACGTGGCCTCCGCGGGCGGCGTGTGGTCGGCGCTCGTGCACGGGTTCGGCGGCGTGCGCGACCACGCGGGCGGTCGCTTCACGATCGACCCGCGCCTGCCGCGGTCGTGGGACTCGCTGACGTACCGGATCACCGTGGGCGGCTCGCGCCTGCGCGCGACCCTGCGGGCCGACGCCCTCGAGCTCGTGTGCGAGACGGGCGACGGCGCGACCGTGCACGTGCGCGGCACCGAGGTGCACGTGGGCGCGGGCGAGACCGTGACCGTGCCGCTCGACGGTCAGGGGCCGCTGCGCCCCGGCCGCCCCGGCATGCGGGCGCTCGCGGGCAACCGCCGCGAGGACGGCACGCTCATCAAGGCCGAGGTGCCGCATGGGTAGGTGTCACGCCGCCGCCCACCGCCGAACGCAACCTTGTGCACGGTTCTGATGCCTGTCGTCGTGCACAAGGTTGCGTTCGGCGGTGGGCCTGTGACGGGTCAGGCGGGCTGCTTCTCGCGCAGCGCCTGCGCCTTGGCGAGCCGCTCCGCGACCTTCGCGTTCTGCTTGTCCGCAGGGCACGCCGCGAGGTAGCGCTCCAGGATCGCGACCTCCGCCGCGTAGTCCTTCGCCTGGCGGTACATGATCGCGGCGGTCGTGGTGAACGACGGCGTCGGCGCGGCCGGTCCGCTCGCGCGCTCCGCCGCGTCGACGCACTCGAGCGTGAGGGCGAGCGCCTCGTCGGTGCGACCGTCGCGCTTGAGGTCCCGGATCGTGTCCGTCCACTCGGTGAACCGGCGCCCGCGCACCTGGTCGGGGGCGTTGGCCGGCGTGGTCGCGGCAGAGCTCTCGACGCTGTCGGACGTCGCGGACGGCGCAGTCCCGGGCGTGGCCTCGGGCGTGGGCGTGGGCGAGGCGTCCAGCGCGGGCTCGGGCTCCGCCTCAGGCTCTGGCTCTGCCTCGGACGTGGGCTCTGCCTCGGACGTGGGCTCTGCCGCCGGCTCGGGCTCTGCCGCCGCCTCGGGCTGCGACTCGACGGCCAAGGCGTCCTCGGCGGACCCGACCGGATCGCTCCCTGCGGCGGGCGTCTCGTCGATCGTCACGTTCGCGACGAAGGTCGAGGGCGCGGGCTCCGCGGCCGGCGCCTCGACGGGCTCTGCGTCGGCGGGCTCCGTGTCGGCGGGCTCCGTGTCGGCGGGCTCTGCGTCGGCAGGCTCTGCGACGGCGGGCGTCTCCGCTGCTGGCACGGTCGCGGCAGGCACCGACTCAGCCTCGACGGGTGCTGCAGGCACCGGCTCGGCCTCGATGGTCGCGGCAGGCACCGGCTCAGCGGGGACGGGCTCGGCGGGCGAGCCCTCCGCGGGGGCGGACGCGACGGAAGCTGCGACGTCCGAGGTCTCGGGCGCGGGGGCGACCGGGGCCTCCGAGGCGGTGAGCATGGCGTCGAGCTGTGCGGTGCTCGACTGCTCAGCGTTCGAGTGCTCGGCGTTCTCGGAGGGCGACGTCTCGGGCGCCGGGGCCGACGTCGACGCACCGCGTCGACCGAAGATCTTCTTGAACCAGTTCACAGGGGCTGCCTCCAGGGCTGGCCGACGTCGCAGAGCCCTCGGGCGGAGCGCGGCGCAGGCCGGGACGTTTCGGGACGACGCGACCGTACCCAGCGCACCCGGACGTCGTCACATCCGTCCGCGCGTCGCGCACCGCGCGTCACGCACCGCCCGCAACATCCTGCGTGCCGAGCACGGGGTTGGGCACACCCGACGGGCGTCGCCGTGTGCACAACCCCGTGCTCGGCCGGACACAACCCCGTGCTCGGCCGGACACAACCCCGTGCTCGGCGAGCGGGACGCCGGAGCGCGCCGTCAGAGCGCCGTCAGAGCGCGCCGGTCGCCGCCGACTCTTCGACCCCGCCCGCGCCGTCGAACGTCAGCAGCCGGTGCGCGACCTTGTCGATGAAGTATCGGTCGTGGCTCACGACGACGACGGCGCCGGGGAAGTGCGCGAGCGCGCGCTCCATGACCTGGGCGGAGGTCAGGTCGAGGTGGTTGGTCGGCTCGTCGAGCACGATCACGGACGCGCCCGAGAGCAGGCACTGCGCGATCGCGACGCGTGCCCGCTGCCCGCCCGAGAGCGTGCCGATCTTCTGCCGCAGCTCCATCTCGGAGAACTGCAGCATCGTCAGGAACCGGGTGACGTTCTTCTTGGTCGCGGAGAACGCGAGCGTCCCGGGCGCGGCGCTCACGGCGTGCGCGACGGTGTCGTCGAGGTCGAGCTCGGCCACGACCTGGTTGTACGAGACGAAGGTCGAGTTCTTCTTCCAGGTGATCTGCCCGGCGTCGGGCGGCGTGACCTGCGTCAGCACGTCGAGCAGCGTCGACTTGCCCGAGCCGTTGGCCCCGACGACGGCGACGCGGTCGCCGCGGTGCAGCGAGAACGTGAGGTCGCTGAACAGCGGGTCGCCGCCGTAGCCCTTGGTCAGGCCCTCGACCTGCACGAGGTTGTCGCTCACGTGCAGGTCGGCGTAGATGCTGGTGATGATCTGGTCGACGGGGCGCGGCGCCTGCTTCTTCTTGATGTCGGCGAGCTTGCGCCGCAGCCCGCGGCTCTTGTCCTTGGCGGCCTGACGGCGCGCGTCGCTCGCCTCGGCCTCGTACGCGAGCAGCTCCTCCTCGTGCGCGAACTGCCGCTCGATGGTCTTGATGCGCGACTGCTTGGCGTGCACGTAGTCGGAGTACCCGCCCTCGTACTCGTGCAGGCGGTGGTTCTCGATCTCGACGATCCGGGTCACCGCGCCGTCGAGGAACTGCCGGTCGTGCGAGACGACGAGCACCGCGCCCGGGTACGACTGCAGCCAACTCTCGATCCACCGCACGCCCTCGAGGTCGAGGAAGTTCGTGGGCTCGTCGAGCAGCAGCACGTCGGGGCGCTGCACGAGGATGCGTGCGAGGGCCGCGCGGTTGCGCCAGCCGCCCGAGAGCTGGTCGACGGGCAGCACGCGCCGCTCGGCGTCGAACCCGAGGCGCGTGAGCACGGTGTCGATCGTGTTCTCGTACGACCAGCCGTCGATCGCGTCCATGCGTTCGAACAGCTCGGCCTGCTCGGTGAGCAGCCTCGTCATCTCGTCGCCGCCGTCGTCCATGAGGCTCGGCTCGGCGAGGCGCTCGCCGATCGCGTCGAGCCGAGCCTGCGTCGCGTGGACGTCGGCGAACAGCTCGCTGAGCTCCTCGACGGCACTACGGTGCCCTGCGAGCTCGGAGAACTGCGAGAAGTAGCCGATCGTGACGCCGAGGTTCACGTCGACCGTGCCGGCCGTGGGCTCCTTGCGCCCGAGGACCAGCTCGAGGAACGTCGTCTTGCCGGTGCCGTTGCGGCCCACGAGGCCGACGCGCTCGCCCTCGCGCAGCTTGAGGAACGCGTCGCGCAGCACGACCTTGTCGTCGAACTGCATGCTCACGGCGTTCAGGCGGATCAGGCTCACGGGGGTCCTCTCGGGCGCCGTGCCGGACGTCGGCACGGACCTCGAACCCTACGCGGGCCGTGGGTGCGGGGCTGGCGGGCGTCAGGGTAGACGAGGCCTTCTGCCAGGGTAGATCGAGGTCTAGCATGGAGCCCATGGGCCTCAACATCAAGAACGAACGGACGCACGCCCTGGTGCGTCGCCTCGCCGAGGTGACGGGTCAGTCGCAGACGAGCGCGGTCGAGGACGCGGTGCGGCGCCGCCTGGACGAGGCGCTCGACGCGGACGGTCTCGCGGCCGCGGAGCGTTCGTCGCGTGAGCAGGACGTGAACCGTCTGCTCGCCGAGTTCCGCGGTGCCCTGACCGACGACGACAAGGAGCGGATGGGGCGCACCGCGAGCGAGCTCTACGACGACGCGGGGTTGCCCCGATGATCGTCGACACGTCCGCGATCGTCGCGATCCTCACGGGGGAGGAGGGTGCCGAAGCGCTCTCCTCGGCACTCCTCGACGCCGGGGGTGCGCAGATCTCCGCAGCGACCCTCGTCGAGCTCTTCGCGGTCGTCGACTCGAGATCCGCTCCTGAGCAGCGTCGACGCGTCGACGCTCTGCTCGCCGCGTACCGGATCACCGTGACGCCGTTCACCGCGGAGCATGCCGCGGTCGCGCGCGAGGCCTACCGGGACTTCGGGCGCGGGAGCGGCCACCCGGCACGCCTGGACCTCGGAGACTGCTACTCGTACGCGCTCGCGGCGGTGGCGAAGGAGCCGATCCTGTTCGTCGGCGACGACTTCACGCGCACCGACCTGCGGTCCGCGCTCGCGCCCTGACGCGCGCGCCAGCGTTCCGGCGTGCCCAGGGCGCAGTCGTGCCCAGCGCTCAGGCGTCGCGTTCAGGCCTTCTGGGCGAGCGCCTCGAGCCGCGCGACGTACGCGGCCCAGCCGTCTGCCCCGAGCGGCGGCACGTTGTCGCCGGCGCTCCGCAGCCCGACGGCGCCGTCGTGCAGCTCGCGCAGGACGTCGGCCTGGCCCGCGTGCCGGGCGAGGTCGGACGTCGTGTGGACGACCAACCGCCGCAGCGTGACGTCGGGGCTGCCCCACCAGGGCACGTGCGCGGGCGCGTCGAGCCCGAGCTCGGCGATGTTCGCGTCGGCGAACGCCCACACCCGGCGGTACAGGTCCACGACGCCGTCGAGCGACTCGTCGGCGGTCGCGTACATGTCGGCGTTGGGGTCGTCGTCGCCCGCGGTCTCCCAGGTCTGCTCGGAGGGGTCGGGCCAGGGCCGGCCCACGCAGTCGCCGAAGTAGCCGATCTCGATCGCCGCGGCGTGCTTGACGAGCCCCAGCAGATTGGTGCCGGTGGGGGTGCGCGGCCACCGGGCGGCGCGCTCGTCGAGCCCGTCGAGCTTGAGCAGGAGCGCGTCGCGCGCCTCCTGCAGGTAGCGGTGGAGGATCTGCTGCTCGTCGTCGGCCATGCGTCCAGACTCGCTGCGCACGCGGCGTCCGGCAAGCCCTTTCGCACCCACCCGGGCAGCATGGGGCCATGAGCGACGACGGGGACGGCGCGGCCGCGCCGGAGGAGTCCGGGGGGCAGGCCGACGAGCGGCACGCGTCCTGGCTCGAGCTGTTCTTCGACCTGGTCGCGGTCGCGGGCATCGGGATGCTCGCGCACCTGCTCGCGCACGACGCGAGCGCGGGCGGCCTCGCCGTCTACGCGATCGCGTTCACCGCGTACTGGCTCGTGTGGGCGTGCTTCACGACGTACGGCAACCTCGCGGGCGAGAGCACGCGCACCCCGACGATGCTCGTCGGCATGGCGGTCCTCGCCGTGATGACCGCCGCCGTGCCGGAGATCCACGGCGAGCACGCGCTCGGGTTCGCCGTCGCGTACGTCGTGGGCCGCCTCGCGGCGTCGCGGCCGTGGCACCGCGGCACGGTCGTGGTCGACCTGCCCGTGGTGCAGGCCGCGTTCGGGGTCGTGCCGTGGGTCGTGTCCTTCTGGTTCGAGGGCACCACGACGTACGCGCTGTGGGCGCTGGGGCTCGCGCTCGACCTCCTCATGCTGCTCACGACGACGCCCGAGCGGTTGCTCGCGAGCAGCCAGGAGCGGCTCGACCGGGTGCGCGTGCAGCACACGGCCCGCGGTCGGGCGCACGACGCCCGGGAGGGTGGTCGTCGGGAGCGCCGGGCCGCCGCGGCCGACCCGGCCGGGCGGCGTCCGCGACGACCCGAGCGCGCGTTCCCGGACGAGGTCACGGCCGCGACGTCCGACGTCCCGCACCTGGGGGAGCGGCTCGGCCTGTTCGTGCTGATCGTGCTGGGCGAGGGGCTCGTGCAGGCGATCGACGGCGCGAGCGAGGCCGTGTGGGACCGCTCGCTCGCGGTCACGGGCGCCGGGGCGTTCGCCCTCGTCGTCGGGCTGTGGACGGTCGCGGTGCGGCGCGGGTACGCGGGCGTGGCGCTGCTGCCCGAGCGCGGGCTGACGCCGCGGCTCGCGTGGGCGGCGCACCTCGTCGCGACCGGGGCGCTCGCGACCCTCGCGGCCGTGCTCGGGGCCGTGGTCGCCGAGCCGTCCGCGCCGGTGATCGACCACGACCGGTGGATCCTCGTCGCCGCGTCCGCGACGTTCGCGGCGCTCGCGGTCGTGGTGCACGCGTCGCTCGCGGCACGGTCTGCGGACGCCGCCCGGCGGGCCGCCCTACGGCGTGCGGTCGCGGTCGGGGTGCCGATGCTCGCCGCGGCGGCCGTGGTCGCGCTGCGTCCGGGCGCCGCGGCCGAGGGGGTCGTGTGGGTGCTCGCCGGCGGTGTGCTGGTCACCGTCGTGCTCGACGTGCGGTCCCGCGGCGCGGGGCGCGCGCGCCGGGGGAAGCAATCGCGCGGCGTCGGCGTTGATCGTCCGGGCCCGGAGGTCGGGCCCGCGGACTGACCGGGCGTCGTCCGCGACGACGGGAGGTCCCGTGGACGTCATCCACTGGCTGTTCGACGCGCAGCTCGTGATCGGCTCGCAGGTGATCCTGTGGCGCGAGGTCCTCGGCAACCTGTTCGGGCTCGCGTCGGCGCTCGGCGGGATGCGCCGACGGGCGTGGGCGTGGCCCGTCGGCATCGCCGGGAACGTGCTGCTGTTCACGGTCTTCATGGGGGCCGTGTTCGGCACGCCCCACCCGGTCAACCTGCTCGGGCAGGCGGGCCGGCAGGTCATGTTCGTCGCGGTGTCCGTCTACGGGTGGCGGCGCTGGCGCTCGGCCGCGCGCGACGGGGCGGACGTCGGGCCCGTGACGCCGCGCTGGGCGTCGTGGCGCCAGCGGGCGTTCCTCGTGGTCGCGATGGTCGGCGGCACGGCGCTGCTCACGCCCGTGTTCCGGGCCCTCGGCTCGTACGAGCCGGTGTGGTCGGACGCCTGGATCTTCGTCGGGTCGGTGCTCGCGACGTACGGCATGGCGCGCGGCTGGACCGAGTTCTGGCTCGTGTGGGTCGCGGTCGACCTCGTGGGCGTGCCGCTGCTGCTCGGCGCGGGGTACTACGCGTCGGCGCTCATGTACGTGGTCTACGGCGCGTTCACGCTCGCCGGGTTCTTCGTGTGGTGGCGCGTCCAGCGTCGGACGCCGCCCCTGGCCTCGCCCGAACCCGGGGCCCTGGTCGCGACCTGAGCGCCCGGCCGGCCGGCCCTCGGCGCGCGCTCAGTCGCAGGTGCAGCGGTCCGCCTCGGCGACGCCGGCGAGCGCCTCCTCGACGTGCAGGCCGCAGCCGGTCCAGGTGGTCTTGGCGCATCGCGGGCACCGTGCGGGGCTGCACATGGGGTCTCCTCCGGGTCGAGCAGGGGTCGCGTCCAGTCTCTCAGACCGGCGCGAGCGCCTCGTGCGGGCCGTCGGGCAGCTCGACGGTGATCGCGTCGCCGGGGCGCATCACGCCGCCCTGCTCGACCACGGACATGACGCCGCCCTTGCGCACGACCCCGCCGTCGGCGTCCGGCACGAGGAGCTGCTTGAGGAGGCGGTCGCGGAACGTGTTGATCTGCTGGCAGGGGTTGCGCAGTCCGGTGACGCGGAGCACGACGTCGTCGCCGATCCGCAGGCGCGCGCCGCGGGGGAGCGCGAGCAGGTCGAGTCCGGCGGTCGTGACGTTCTCCCCGAGCTCTCCGGGTGCGACGTCGTAGCCGGCGGCGCGGAGCTCGTCGAACAGCTCGGCGTGCATGAGGTGCACCTGGCGGAGGTTCGGCTGGGTCGGGTCGGTGCGCTTGCGGCTGAGGTGCTGGACGAGCTCTCCCGCGTGGGTGTCGCCCTCGATGCCGTGGCCCGCGACGACCGTGACCTGCTCGCGCGTGGGCTTGCTGAACTCGTGGTGGGCGCTCGCGGCGACGGCGACGACGCGGGGGGAGGGGCTCATGCGGCGGAGGTTAGCGCACGGCGGCCCGGCGTCGCAGGTAGGCCCATGCGAGCAGCACGCACACGAGCCCGTTGACGATCGCGAACCCGACGTCGGTCACGTGGTGCATGCCCCGGTACAGCCGCGCGGTGCCCACGAGCAGCGGCTCGGCGACGCACAGGATCGTGACGGTCCAGCGCAGGCCGGTGTGCTCGATGCGCTGCGCGAGCATCGCGAGCGTGAAGAACAGCGCGGTCGAGGCGCCCGTGTGACCGCTCGGGTAGCTCGCGGTGGGCGGGGAGTCGTCGAGCTTCTCGACCTCGGGCCGGTCGCGGCCGACGACGGTCGCGGCCGTGACGAACACGAGGGCCTGCACCGAGACGGCGATCGCGGGCACGACCGCGAACCACCACTGGCGCGAGCGCCAGAGCAGCACGAGGCACGTGATCACGGTCATCGCGATCACGAACGGCGTGGACCCGGCGAGCGAGAACCAGCCCGAGACGGTGTCGCCCCAGCCCGAGCGGTTCTCGGCGAACCAGTCGTTGACGCCCTCCTCGGCGGGCAGGTCGTTCAGCGGGCCGACGATGAGCAGCCCGATCCCGGTGATCACGGCCCACAGCGCGACCGCGGGCAGCAGCGCGCGCAGGCCCAGGTCGCGGGCCGCCTCGCCCACCGTGGGCCGCGAGGTGTCGATCTCGTAGCGGTGGACGAACGGGTGGTCGGCCTGGCGCCGGGTGGGGGCGTGCGTCGTGGTGGTCATGAGTCCTTCGCAGGTCGGGTGGGGCCGTGGTCGGGTTCGGGCAGGTCGCCGGGGTGCTGCGGGTTCCAGCCCACGTAGCCCAGGTAGGAGGCGGTCGAGAGCGTCGCGCCGAGCAGGCAGCCCGCGACGACGTCGGAGGGGAAGTGCGCGCCGAGCAGGAGCCGGTCGAGCGACGTCAGCACGACGACGGACCCCGCGACGAGGGGGACGACGACGCGGGCGCGCGGTCCCAGCACGGGCCACACCAGGAGCGTGAGCGTCACGGCGGCCGTCGCCGACGCGGTCGCGTGGCCCGACGGGAAGCTGAAGCCGGGCGCGTGCACGAGCGCGTCCTCGACGACGGGCCGGGCGCGGCCCACGACCTGCTTGGCGAGCACGGCGACGCCCCACGAGGCGAGCAGCGTGCCGACGGCCCACAGCGCGCGCGTCGCGAGGCCGTGCCGGCGCCAGACCCACAGCGCGAGCACCGCGCCCGCGAGGTTGACGTACCGCGGCTCGAACACCTCGGACCACACGGTCGCGGCGGTCTCGACCGCGGGGTGCTCGCGCGTGAACGTCGTGGTCGCCTCGACCACGGACACGTCGAGGTCGAGCAGGCCGGGCGCCTCGGCGCGCACGAGGTACGCGAGCACGAGCGTGGGTACCGAGGCCACGAGCGCGAACGCGCCGGCCCTCAGGAGCGCGCGGCGGCGGGGTCTCGTGAGCATCCCCGGGACACTAGCGGGGGGTCGTGCGACTCGCCCGTCGGAGCGCGGCGGGGGCTGCGACGGCCGCGCCGGCGAGCACGCCGACCGCGGTCAGCGCGACGAGCAGCCGGTAGTCGACGGCGCCGACGACGGCCGCCCCGACGAGCGTGAGCACGAGCTGCGGCACGTTGAGCAGCAGGTTCGTCGCGGCCGACGTGCGGCCCTGGAGCCGTGCCGGGGTCAGCAGCTGGCGCTCGGTCACGAACCCGACGATCGCCCACGTGATGCCGAGCCCGACGAGGCCGAGGCCGAGCAGCACGCCCACGACGCTCGTGCCCAGCGTCGGCAGCACCCCGAGCGCGACGACCCCGAGCGCGACCACGACGAGCCGCGGGGCGCCCCAGCGCTCCACGAGCCGGCCCGCGGTGAGGCCCGCGACGATCGCGGTCACGGCCTGCACGCTCGAGATCGGGCCGAGCAGCTCGGGCTCGAGCCCGAGACCCTGGTCGATGATCGCGAAGCTCACCGCGTTGAGCAGCCCCACCCCGCCGAACGCGACGGCCAGCGCGATCGTCATCGCGCCGAGCGGGGCCGTGCGCAGCAGGTGCCGGAACCCGGCGGCCGCCTCGGTCCAGAACGCCTCGCGCTCGTCGGACGGCGTGGGCGGGGTCTCGACGAGCGCGACCCGGCCGATCAGCGCGGCCGCGGCGACGAACGCGACCGCGGCCGCCGCGACGAGGGGGCGCGGGCCCGCGACGGCGTAGATCGCCGCACCGATCACGGGCATCGCGAGGCGGAACACCTGGTCGATCGTCGTCAGCCGCCCGTTGGCGCGGCCGAGCGCCGCGTCGGGCAGCATGTCGCGCACGAGGCCCGACTGCGCGGACGCCGTCGCGAAACCCACGGTCGAGTAGACGACCGTCACGAGGTAGACCAGCCAGAGCTGACCGGCGTCCTGCACCGCGAACAGCGACGCGAGCGTGAGGGCGCCCGCGAGGTACGTCACGACCATCATGCGGCGCCGCGAGACGCGGTCCGCGAGGTGCCCGAGCAGCGGGGCGACGAGCGCGGGTGCGCCCAGCGCCGCGAACACGAGCGCGGCCTGACCGTCCGAGCCCGTGAGGTCCTTGACCCACACCGCCAGGATGATCACGAGCACCGAGTCGGCGAGGTTGGTGCAGGCCCACGCGGCCGTGAGCAGGCGGAACGGGCGCGTGCGCAGGGCGGCCTGCGGGTCGGGTGCGACGCTGTCGGAGGGCACGCTGTCGGACGGCGCGGCCGGGGTCGGGTCGGACGGCACGGTGTCGGACGGCGCGGTGTCGGACGGCGCAGCCGGGGTCGGCCGGTCGGTGCTCATCGCGGGTCTCCCGGGACGTCGGCGTTGACGACCGCGAACAGGTGCGCGCGCCGGGCGTCGGCGGGGCGCCGGGCCGGGTCGTGGCGGTCGGCGAACCGGTCGACCAGCGCGTTGACCTCGGCCGAGAGTGCGGCGAGCTCGTCCTGCGTGGCCCAGAACGTGGCGGAGGTCTGCGTCGAGGCGAGGGCCCACGCGTCGTCCGCCCGGGTCGATCCGCCGGCGCGGGTCGCGGCGTCGAGCCAGGCGTGAACGCGGGCGGTCTCGCGGTCGAGCAGCAGGTGCGCGAGCTCGGCCGAGGCGCGGCGCGAGTCGGGCACGGCCGGGTCGAACCGGCTCGCGCGCGAACGGCTCACCGTGCGGAACGGCTTCTCGCGACCGCGCGGCTCGGCGCGCTCGACGTACCCGTACCGCACGAGCTGGTGCAGGTGGAACGAGCAGCTCGCGACGGACTCGCCCGTGAGCTCGGCGCAGCGGGTCGCGGTGGCCTCGCGCTCGGTGTCGAGGAGCTCGAGCAGCGTCAGGCGCAGGGGGTGCGCGAGGGCGCGGATGCGCGCGGGGTCCGAGGTGACGTCATCGGTGAGGGTGCCGTCGCCCGTGACTTCGTGGTGCTGCTCGGGGCTGCTCATGCGACCGACGATAGATCATCAAGACCTCTTGATCAAGAGGTCTTGATGATCGACCGCGTATCACCGCGACCTCGCGGGCCCTCGTTCCGGGTGGAGGCCCGAGGAGGAGCCCCGGGCCCTGGTCAAAGGGGACGACCATGCCCACCACCGGATCCACCAGCTCGCCCAAGCGCGCCCGGGCGCGCAGCCCCAAGAAGGCTCCGTTCGCCCACCTCGACGACGCGCTGTTCGTGCCGCGCCTCGACCAGCTCGACCTGGGCGCCGACGCGCTCGAAGGCGCCGGGCCCGGCTACTCCGAGCTCATGGAGTCGATCTGCGGCGTCGTGGACGACTCGCAGGAGGTCGAGCAGTACGACGGCACGCTCGGCGTGACCGCCGCCTTCGTCGCGGCCCACGAGCAGCCCGTCGCGCAGGTCGCCTGGAACGCGAACCTCGCGAGCACGTACACCGACCCCGGCAACGTGAGCGGGGTGCGCTGGGGCAGCGGGACCATGATCGGCCCCGACCTGTTCCTCACCTGCGGCCACCTGTTCGACGCCGACCCCAACGGGTGGCGCATCCCCCGCCAGAACGGCACCGTCACGGCGATCACGCCCCAGCAGGCGGCGACGTCGATGCACCTCAACTTCCTGTACCAGCGCGACCCGTCAGGCGCGATGCGCGCCGAGCAGAGCTTCCCGATCGTGGCGCTGGTCGAGTACCGGCTCGGCGGCCTCGACATGGCGCTGTGCCGCATCGGGGGCAGCCCGGGCAGCACGTACGGGTGGACCGAGTTCGGCACCACCAACCCCGCCGTGGGCGACATGCTCGCGATCATCGGGCACCCCGCGGGCCAGCCCAAGCGCATCGAGGCCGGACCGGCGACCGGCGTCACGGGCACGGTGGTCTCCTACAACGACATCGACACCCTGGGCGGCAACTCGGGTTCCGGGATCCTGCACGCGGCGACCGGGCGCGTCGTCGGCGTCCACACCAACGGCGGCTGCAACAGCGCCGGGACGGGCAGCAACACCGGCGTCGCGATCGCGGCGATCGTCGCAGCCTCGCCGACGCTGCGGTCGCTCACGCCCAGCTCGAGCACGGCCTCCGCGGCCGACCGGCCGTTCGCGACCCGGATCTCGGACGACGTCCTCGCGACCCACGCGGCCGCCGACCGGATCGACACCGCGTTCCTGCGCGACCACGGCGGATTCACCCTGGCGACCCTCGACGACGTCGGCACCGGGCTCGGCCGGGACACGACGCTCGTGAGCGACCAGATCGGGACGCCGCTCGCCCGCGACGTGCGAGGCACCGTGCTCTCGGGCGACCTCACGACCAAGCTCGCGGGCGACCTCGGCACCGTCGGGGCAGGGGACGACCCGAACAACACCCTCCAGGAGGGCGTCTTCGACCCGGGCAAGGTCTTCGACCCGGTGCTCGACCCCGTCGTCCGCGGGGGGCTCGCCGGGTTCCTCGGGGCGACCGTGCGACCGTTCGTGCAGGCGGGCGAGCACGCCGACGTCGGGGCGCCCGGCGACGGCACGCTCGCCGACCAGGTGCTCGCCGAGCTCGACGCGTTGCTCGTGGCGCAGCAGTCCGTCACGGCCTCGCTCACGACCCTGCGCGCCGCGCTCGCGGCGATGTTCGAGGAGGAGGCGTGATCGGGATCGTCTCCCACGCCGACGACCTGCACGCGGTCGCGGTGCGCCGGCACCTCGACGCCGCAGGCGCCCGGCACGTGCTGCTCGACACCGCCACGGTGCCGAGCAGCGCGTCGCTGACCACGCGCCAGACGCCGCAGGGCGGGTGGTCCGGCACGTGGGAGACGCCTGACGGAACCGTCGACCTCGCCGCGCTGCGCGCCATGTGGTGGCGGCGCCCGCAACCCTTCACGCTGCACGACGAGCTCGTGGGTGGCGACGACCGCGGGTTCGCGCACGGCGAGTGCGCGTCGCTCGTGGCCGGGCTGTGGACCACTCTCGACGCGGAATGGGTCAACGATCCCGACCTCGACGAGACGGCGTCGCGCAAGATGTGGCAGCTGCGCCTCGCGGCGTCGATCGGCCTGCGCGTGCCGCGCACCTGTATGACGAACGACCCGGCGAGCGCGCGAGCGTTCGTCGGCGCCGAACCCGAGGGCGTGATCTACAAGCCTTTCAGCGGCACGCCGCGCACCTGGCGCGAGACGCGGCCGGTTGGCCCCGACGACCTCGACCGGCTCGACCTCGTCCGGCTCGCGCCGGTGATCTTCCAGGAGTACGTGCCCGGCGGCGGCGACGTGCGGGTCACGATCGTGGGGGACGAGGTGTTCGCGGCACGGATCACCGCCGCGTCGACGGGGTACGAGTACGACTTCCGGGTCGACCCGGACCCCCACATCGTCGAGCACCGGCTGCCCGCCGACGTCGAGTCCGCGCTGCTCGCGCTGATGCGGCGGCTGGGCCTGCGGTACGGCGCGGTCGACCTGCGGCTCGCGCCCGACGGCGGCTACGTGTTCCTCGAGATCAACCCCGCCGGGCAGTGGCTGTTCGTCGAGATCGCGACCGGGCAGCCCATCACGGCGGCGCTCGCGGGGCTGCTCGCGCGCCTCGACCGTGCGCCGGCCGAGCACGGGGTCGAGCGCGGTCGAGCACGCGCTTAGGCACACGCACAGGTGCCGCGGGTGTGCCCAACCCCGTGCTCGGCGCGCAGGGCAGCGCCGGCGCGCAGCAGGTCAGGTGCTCAGCGGCGCAGTGGAACAGCAGCGCGGGCGCGCAGCGCTCAGGGGCGCGCCGGGAACGTGCGCGGCGCGACCAGCACGAGCACGAGCGCGAGCGCGACGATCCCGGCGCCGACCCACGCGAGCATGCTCGCGCCGGACGCCTCGAGCACCGCGCCTCCGAGCGCCGCACCGACGCCGATGCCGAGGTTCGCGGTCGTGTTGACGAACGCGCCCGAGATGTCGGGCGAGACGCCGTCCGACCGGATGACCGCGGCCTGGAACACGGGCGGCATCGCGCCGAAGGCCGCGAGCCACACCATGCACACGAGCAGGACCGGCACCAGGTGCGGCAGCGCGAGCCCGAGCGCGACCAGGGTCGCGGTGACGACGGCGACCGGCAGCGCGGCGCCGAGGCGCGGACGGCGGTCGACGGCCCACGCCGCGAACGCCGTCCCGACGAGCCCGAGCGCGCCGAAGACGAGCAGCACCGGTCCGAGCGCGCTGTCGCGCAGGCCGGCACCGAGCAGGATCACCGCGATGTACGTGTACACGGTGTAGTGCCCGAGGAACACGAGCGAGTTCGCGGTCGCGGCGATCGCGAGGCGCGACCGGTGCCCGCCGCCCGCGGCGCGCTTGTCGCGCGGGGGAGTGTTCTCGACCGCGGGCAGCAGCGCGACGACGAGCGCGGCCGCGAGCAGGCACGCGATCACCAGCACCCCGAAGGCCCACCGCCACCCGACGGCCTCGCCGAGCGACGTCGACAGCGGCACGCCGAGCACGAACCCGGCGGTGCCGCCCGCCGACGTGATCGACAGCGCGCGCCCGACCTGCAGCGGACCGACGATGCGCGTCGCGTACGCGATCGCGACCGAGAAGAACAGCGCGTGCGCGATCCCGCCGAGCGTCCGCCCGACCGCGAGCACCGCGAAGCCCGGCGCGAGCATGACCACGACGTTCGACGCCGCGTACCCGACGAGCGTCCCCACGAGCAGCGGCTTGCGGGGCAGTCGGCGCGTGAGCGCCGTGAGAGGGATCGCGAGCGCCGCGACCATGAGCGCGTAGATCGTCACGAGCAGCCCGGCGCGCGACTCGCTCACGCCGACGCCCTCGGCGATCTGCGGCAGCAGGCCCACGGGCAGCACCTCGACCGTGATCGCCACGAACGTTGCGACCGCGAGCGTCAGCAGCCCCGGCATCGCGCCGCGCAGGCTCGGCGGTGGCGTCGGACGGCGGTCGGCCGGGTCGGGGGTCACGCGTCCAGTATCCCCGCCGGGGCCGTCTGGCTAGGGTCGTGGTCATGACCTTCTGGATCTGCCGCACGTGCGGCGTCGAGCACGCGTCCCGTCCCGAGGTCTGCGCGATCTGCGCGGACGAGCGCCAGTGGGTGCCCGCCGAGGGGCAGGTGTGGACGACGCTCGACGAACTCGCGGGCGAGGGCATGCGCGTCGCGGTGTCCGAGCTCGAGCCCGACCTGTTCGCGCTCGACACGGTGCCCGGCCCCGGGGGCGGGGGCGTCGGCATCGGGCAGCGCGCCAAGCTCGTGCGCACCCCGGCGGGCATGCTGCTGTGGGACCCGCTGGGCTTCGTGGACGACGACGCCGTGGCCGCGGTCCGCGCGCTGGGCGACGTCGTCGCGGTGGCGGCGAGCCACCCGCACATGTTCGGCGTGCAGGTGGCGTGGGCGCGGGCGCTGGGCGACGTCCCGGTGCTGGTCGCCGCCCCCGACATGTCGTGGGTGCAGCGCCCCGACCTGCTCGTCGAGGCGTGGAGCGGCGACACCGAGGTGCTCCCGGGCGTGACGCTCACGCAGCCCGGCGGGCACTTCCCCGGCAGCGCGGTCGCGCACTGGGCGGCGGGCGCCGACGGGCGCGGGGTGCTGCTGAGCGGCGACACGATCATGGCGAACCCGGACCGTGCGTCGGTGAGCTTCATGCGCTCCTACCCCAACCGGATCCCGCTCTCGGCGGCGGTGGTCGAGCGCGTCACGGCGCACGTCGAGCGGTTCGCGTTCGACCGGCTGTACAACAACTTCGAGGGCGTGATCGAGACCGACGCACGCGCCGTCGTCCGACGCTCGGCGGACCGGCACGTCGCGTGGGTGCGCGGCGACCACGACGACCTGACCTGAGGCGACCTGGACCGCCCGCCCAGGTCGCCGGACTACCCTGCGCACCATGCCCACGCTCGACGTCACCGCCCTGACCACCACGCCCTCGGCCGCGCAGGTCGACGCGCTGCGGGACTCCGCGCTGCGCGGCGAGCTCGGCGCGGCGAGCGCCCGCACGGCGCGCGCGGACGCCTCGGGCGCAGCCGTCGCGGCGACGCTCGTCGCGGGGTTCGTGGCGCTGCTGCCGCTCGCGTTCCTCGCGCTGACCCGCAACACCTCGCACCTCGCGGTGATCGTCGCGATCGTCGCGGTCGCGGTCGCGCTGTGGTTCGGGGTGCGCGCCCTGGTGGGCGCGTCGGCCCGACGCCGGTGGCGCGACCACGCCCGCGTCGTCGCGTTCGCGCGCGCGAACGGGTTCGACGCCGAGCCGGTGGTCGACCTGTCGTCGGTGCCGTCCGGGTTCTTCCACCTGGGCCGCGACGGTCGGACGACGGACCGCGTGCGCTGGGTCCGCGGCGGGGCCACGGCCGAGGTGGGCACGTTCACGTTCACGCGGGGCGGCTCGAACGCGCAGTCGTGCCGCTACCTCGCGCTCGACCTCACGGGTGGCGCGCCGCGCGAGCCGTGGGGCGAGGAGCTGCCCGACGACGTGATGCCGCACGAGGAGCCCGTCGAGGCCGAGGCGACGTCGGCCGCGCTCGTGCCCGCGGGTGCCGCGCACCGCATGCACCTGCTGACCGTCCCCCGGGCGCGGGGCGAGCTCGACGGGGCGCCCGGCGTGGTGCGGCACGGCGACGTCGCGGCGTACCCGGTGCTCACGCCCGCGCTCGCGCGCCTGCTGACCGCGCACGAGCCGGCGCTCGTGGCCGAGGCGGGGGACGGCTGGCTCGTCGTCTCCGCGTTCGGCGCGACCGACGCGACCGACGCCGCGCTGTGGGAGCGGTTCGCCGCGATCGCGGACGCGGTGCCCGCGCAGGCCTGACGGGCCCGGGTCAGTCGATCTCGCGCACCACCCGCGCCGGGTTCCCGACCGCCACCACGTTCGGCGGCAGGTCGCGCACCACGACCGACCCGGCGCCGACCACGGTGTTCTCCCCGATGGTCACGCCGGGGCACACGGTCACGCCGCCGCCGATCCACACCCCGTCGCCGATCGTGATCGGCCGGCCGCCCTCCCACCCCGCACGGCGGGTCACGGGGTCGATCGGGTGCGTCGGCGTGAGGAGCTTGACCGAGGGGCCGATCAGCACGTCCTCGCCGATCGTGATCCGTGCGACGTCGGCGCACTGCATCCCGTAGTTGATGAACGACCGCGCCCCGACGTGCGTCTGGTAGCCGAGGTCGCAGTAGAACGGCGGCCGCACGTCGGCGCCCTCGCCGAACGTGCCGAGCATCTCGGTGAACAGTGCGCGACGCTCCTCGGCCTGGGCGGGGTGCAGCGCGTTGATGCGGTGCTGGAGGTCCTTGCGACGCTCGGCGTCGGCCTGGATCTCCGGGTCCCAGGCCTGGTAGTCGAGACCGGCGAGCATGCGCTCGCGCATCGTCATCCCGGCCGCGCGCGGGTCGTCGGCCGGGTCGGGCCGGGGCCCCGGGCTTCCGGTCGTCCCGGTGCTCCTGGTCGCAGCCGGGTTTCCTGCGGGGTCTTGGTCGGACGTCGTGTGCTGGGTCATGCGGTCCACGCTACGCGCGACGGCGCGTCGTCGACCGCGCGCAGCACCACCGCGAGCAGGCGGGCGAGCTCGGCCCGGGCGTCGGCGTCGAGGTCGGCGAGCACCGCGCGCTCGCGCTCGACCTGCGCCGGGAACTGGGCGTCGACGAGCGCGACGCCGGCGGGGGTGAGCGCGACGAGCACGCCGCGCCGGTCCCGCTCGGGCACGGTCCGCTCGACGAGGCCCGCACGCTCGAGCCGGTCGACGCGCTTGGTCACGGACGCCCCGGGCGCCTGGTGCAGCGTCTGGATCTCGCCCGCGCGCAGTGGCCGTCCTGCGCGACGCAGGGTCGCGAGCACGTCGAACTCGGGGCGCGTGAGGTCGTGGTCGGCGAGCGCGACTTCGGACTGCTGCGTCACGAGCGCGGCGATCCGGGTGATGCGGGCGACGACGTCGGCGGGCGAGGTGTCGACGGCCGGCAGCCGCTCGGCCCACTGCGCGCGCACACGGTCCACGTAGTCCATGGTCCGAGCCTAGCGACGGACATCACTGATTCACGAATGTTTTACCTGTGAAGTACCACGTAGGATCGCAGCATGACCCTCGCTCCTGCGGCGCGCACCCGCGCCGCGACCCGCGACGCGGCGCGGGAGATCCTCGCCCCCGCGACGCTGCGCGCGGCGCTGCACGTCACGCCCGCCGACGCCACGGTCGCCGCCGCCCTGCGCTGCGGGCTCGCCGTCGCGCTCGCGCTCGTCGTGGCCGCCGCGACCGGGCACCGCGACCTCGCGGGCTTCGCCGCGCTCGGCGCCCTCGCCTCGGTCTACGGCCGCTACGACCCGTACCGGCGGCGCGCCGTCCTGCTGGCCGTCGTCGGTGTCGTGCTCGTGGTGGGGATCACGCTCACGGGACTCACGACGGCGCTCGGCGCGCCGGTCGCGGTCACGCTCGTCGTGGTCGCGGCCCTCGCGGGCTCGACCACCGCGTTCGCCGACATGACCCGGCTCGGCCCGCCCGGCGCCACGATCGTCGTGTTCGCCGCGGGCGCCGGGATGGCCGGCAGCCCCGACCTCGCGGACGTCGGCCGGCACGCGCTCGCCGCGGCGGTGGGCGTCGCGATCGCCTGGGTCGTGTGCACCGCCGGGTACCTCGCGCGACCCACGGCCCCCGCCCGGCTCGCGGTGCGGCGGGCCGGGGATGCGGCGCGGCACGCGCTCGACGGCGGGAACGTCGACCGCGCGCAGGCGACGGTCGCCCACGCGCGCCGGGTGCTCGCCGACGACGCGTCGCACGAGCGCACGCGCCCCGAGGCCCTGCGGCTCGCCGCCCAGGTCGACGTGATCGAGGCGACGCTCACGCCCGCGGGCGTCCAGCACGGGCGCTGGGACGCGCCCGCCGGGCTGCCCGCCCGGACCACGCTGCGACGTCAGCTCGCCCTCGCCGCCCGTGCGGGCGGCTGGTGGCAGGCACCCGCACGCGTGGCCGCCGCGGCGCTCGTGGCGGCCGGTGTCGCGCAGGTCGCGGGCTTCGGCCACCCCGTGTGGGCGGCGGTCGGCGCGACCGCGACCCTGCAGGGGGTCTCGCACCGCCACGCCGCGGTGCGCGGCCTGCAGCGCGCGGCGGGCACGTGCGTCGGCGCGCTCCTGGCGTGGCCGCTGCTCGAGCTGCACCTCGGGTTCTGGGCCGCGATCGCCGTGATCGTGGTGCTGCAGGTCGTGACCGAGATGATCGTCGGCCGGCACTACGGGGTCGCGATGCTCACGATCACGCCCATGGCGCTGCTCATGACGTCGCTCGCGGCGCCCGCGACCGGGACCCTCGCGCTCGACCGCGCCCTGGACACCGTGATCGGCGCCCTGATCGGCGTCGTCGTGCTGGTCGTCGTGCCCCTCGCGCACGGGAGCCGCGTGAGAGCCTGACCGGGTGCGCGTCGAACCCCTGACCCCGCAGGCCCTGGTCGAGCGCCTCACGGACTCGCTCGCGGCCCTGCCGCGCGAGCGCCGGTGGCGCGTGCTGGTCGACGGTCACCCGAGCACCCGGCCCGGCGACCTCGCCGACACGCTCGTCGAGCCGCTGCACGCGGCCGGTCGTGCCGCGCCGCGCGTGCGCACCGGGGACTTCCTGCGTGCCGCCTCGCTGCGGCTCGAGCACGGACGGCACGACCCGGACTCCTACCTCGACGAGCGTCTCGACGTCGCGGCGCTCGACCGCGAGGTGCTGCGGCCTTTCGGCCCGCAGGGCGCGGGCACCTACCTGCCGAGCCTGCGCGACCCACGCACCGACCGCTCGACCCGGGCGGTGCCGGTCGCGGCCCCGCCGGGCGCCGTCCTGCTGCTCGACGCGCACCTGGCCCTGGGGCTCGGGCTCGCGGTCGACGTCACGGTGCACCTCGCCGTCCGGCCCGAGACGCTCGCGCGGCGCGTCGCGGCGGACGACGCGTGGACGCTCCCGGCGTACGCGCGGTACCGGGCCGAGACGGACCCGGAGAGGGTCGCGGACGTCGTGGTGCGCGTGGACGACGCGCGGCACCCCGCGCTCGTGCTGCCGTGACGCGCGTGGTGCCGTGACGCGCGTGGTGCCGTGACGCCCGTGGTGCCGTGGCGCTCGCGCCGACCCGACGTGCGCGCCGGGCTCGCTGGGGGTGGGGCTCAGGCGGGCACGCAGTCGCGCTCGAGCCAGCGCTGGACTATCGCCGCGTCGGCCCGTGCGCGCAGTGCGCTCGTCGGGGCGGTCGCGCGCTGGTGACGGTGCCACAGCAGCGTCTCGCGGTCGTGCGCGAGCGCCCACATGAGCGCGCGCCGCACCTGCTCGTGGCTCGGCGTGGTGGTCAAGGTCATCGGTGCTCCTGGTTCGTGCGTGTCCCCGTCGTCCTAGAGATGTCGGCGGCACCCGCGGGTGACGCCGTCGCAGGTCACGATCCGATAACGGCAGGACCGCCGACGTCTTGCGATACTCACCGTGCGATCCGTACCCCGGGCGTCCGGCGGGAGAACCCCCGGTGAACTCTCGTCCCGATCCGGGCAGAGCGGGACGCGAGCGACGCCCTACGCGGGCGCGCCGACCGTCGCCGTGAGCACCGCGACGTCGTCGTCGGCCGTGCCGCCCGGCGCGAGGGCCTCGAGCAGGTCGACCGCGCGCAGCCCCGCCCCGTGCACCGCGGCGACGCGCAACAGCTCGTCGACGCTCGCGCGCAGCGACGTCCCACGACGCTCGACCAGCCCGTCGGTGTACAGCACGAGCGTGTCGCCCGGCGCCAGGCGCAGCGCGCGCTCGGTGCGCGGCAGCGCGTGCGGCAGACCCAGCGGCAGGTCGGGGGCGTCGGACGACGCACGGTCCGTCACGCCGTCCGCGCGCACCACGACCGGGGGGAGGTGGCCCGCGGACGACCACCGGACGTCGCGCGCGCCGTCCGACCCCGCGGGGCCGAGCCGCACCAGGACGACCGTGCCCGTCGCGTCGAGGCGGGTGCCGAGCGCGACCGCGTCGAGCCGCGCGAGCACGTCGGACGCGGACCCCGGGTTCTCCCACGCGAGCGTGCGCAGCATGATCCGGAGCTGACCCATGAGCGTCGCCGCGTGCAGGTCGTGGCCCGTGACGTCGCCGACCACGAGGTCGAGCGAGCCGTCCGGGTGGGGGAGCACGTCGAACCAGTCGCCGCCCACCCGGTCGGTCTCGAGCGCGGGCGCGTACACCGCGTCGAGCGCGACGTCCGCGACGGCCGGGAGCGTGCCGAGCATCGCGCCCTGGAGCACCGTCGCGATGCGCTGCTGACCCTCGATGAGCGTCGCGCGCTCGAGCGCGACCGCCGCGTACCCCGCAAGTGCCGCGAGGAGGTCCACGAGGTCGGTGTCGAACGTGCGGGGCGCGGCCCAGCGCAGCACGACCGCGCCGAGCGTCGCGGTGCGCGTCGAGACGGGCACGATCGCGGTCGCGCCCGGCCCGCCGATGCCGCGCATCACGGGGAACACGTCGGCGAGCGCGTCGGCGTCCTCGAACAGGAACGTCTCGCGGTGCGCGACCGCGCGCACGCCGGGCCACTCGACCTCGGTGAGGGCGCGGGGCGACCACATGTCGTCGGGCATGCCGGGCACGGGCTCGGCGCGCGCCCAGCGCACCTGCTCGCCGTCGACGAGCGCGACCGCGCAGCGCACCGCGCCCGCGACGCTCTCCGCGACCTCGTGGACCGCGTCGAGCACGTCGACCACGGTGCGGCCGGCGGCGAACCGCTCCGAGAAGCGCAGCAGCACGCGCGAGTGCTCGTCGCGGCGGCTCGCGCGGGCCTCGGCGCGCGCGGCGCGCTCGCCCTCGGCGCGCAGCCGGATCTCGGTCGTGCACGACTCCGCGAGGTCGGCGAGCACGGCGAGCTCCGACTCGGTCCACACGCGCGGCTCGCCGTCGATCGCGCACAGCGAGCCGACCGCCCGGCCCGAGGGGTCGCGCACGGGGAAGCCCGCGTACGCGATCGCGCCGAGGTCCTCGATCGCGAGGTTGTCGCGCAGGAAGTCCACCTCGCGCGCGTCCGACACGACGAGTGGCCCGTCGGCCGCGACGACGTGCTGGCAGAACGAGTGCGACAGCGGGGTGCTGCGCGCCGTGGCCCAGGGCTCGGGCAGCCCGATCGCGCCGGGAAACACCTGACCGTGGTCGTCGACGAACGACACCAGCGCGACGGGCGCGCCGATGTACGCCTGCACGAGGCGGGCGTAGCGCTGGTACGACTCGTCGTGGATGTCGCCGACGACCTCGGCGAGGGACGGCGCGTCAGGGTTGTGCACGTCGCAAGTATCCGCCACGCGACGCCGTGCTCCGACCAGGCCCGTGATCGGTAGGGTGTCGCCGTGATCGAGACCCCCGCGCGGCACGACGGTCCGTGGTCGTCCCGCGCAGCGCGCACGCTCGGCGGGCTGCCCGTGGTGTGGATCGGCTTCGTGCTGGTCCACGCGGTGCTCGTGCACCAGGTCGCGCAGTTCCCCGGGCAGCTCGACGGCGACGTCGACCTCTACCGCTCGTGGGTCGAGGCCGGGCTGCGGGACGGCACGTGGCCCGTGCTCGACACCGGCTGGGTGTACCCCGTCGGCGCGCTCGTGCCGATCACGCTCCCCGGGCTGTGGTCGCTCGACCCCGAGGCGTACCGGGTGCTGTTCGTCGCGATGGTCGTGGCGCTCGACGGACTCGCGGTCGGGTCGCTCGTGCGCGCGGGCCGTGGACGCACCACGGGCGCCTGGTGGTGGCTCGTGTTCCTGCTCGCGCTCGGGCCGATCACCCTGACGCGGCTCGACGGCGTCTCCGCCGCGCTGACCGTGATCGCGCTCGCGCAGCTCGCGCCCGTCGCCCGGCCGCGCCTCGCGAGCGCCCTGGCGACCGGCGCCGCGTGGGTCAAGGTCGCGCCGGGCGCCGTCCTCGTCCCGCTCGCGCTGGTCGTGCGCCGGCCGTGGCGGCGCGTCGTGCTGCCCGCGGCGCTCGTCTCGGCCATCGTGGTCGGGCTCGCGCTGCTCGGCGGTGCGGGAGCGCGCGTGCTGACGTTCTTCGGCGACCAGGGCAGCCGCGGCCTGCAGGTCGAGGCAGTCGCCGCGACGCCGTTCTCGCTCGCGCGCCTGTGGTCGGGCGAGTTCCCGGTCGTGTTCGACGCGCCCCTCAAGGTCCTCGAGATCACCGGGCCCGGGACGGACGCGACCGCGGCCGCGCTCGACACGCTGCTGCTCGTGGCCGTCGCGGCGGTCGCGCTCGCGACGTGGCGCTCGGCCGCGCGCCTGCGCCGCGCCGTGCCGGACGACGTCGCGCGCCGCGGTCCCGACCTCGAGCTCGTGCTCCTGGCGACGCTCGCGCTCTCGCTGTGCCTCGTCGCGTTCAACAAGGTCGGCTCGCCGCAGTACGTCACGTGGTTCGCGCCGCCCGTCGCGGTCGCGCTCGCGGCGCTGGGGGCGCGCGGGTCGCGCGTGCTGCGGCCCGGGACGTGGACGGTGCTCGCGGCCGCCCTGCTCGTGGTCGCGCTGCTCACGCACCGGCTGTTCCCCGACCACTACGACGAGTTCCTGCTGGCCGTGCCGCTCGACACCGTGCTCGCGGCGGTGCGCAACGCGCTCGTGCTCGTGCTCGCGGTCGCGGCGGGCGTGCTCGTCGCGCGCGTGCGGGTTCGGGAGGGTGCCGGGTCCGCGGGCGACGGGCCGGTGGATGGTCGGTCGGTGGACGACGGGGCGGTGCGCGCGTCGTCAGCGGACGACGGGGATCGCGACCCGGGCGGTCCGACGACCTGACGCGTCGAGCACGGTGCCGACGATCTTCGCGGTGCGCAGCACGGTCGAACGGTCGACGATCACGACGCCCGGCAGCCGCGCCTCGAGCGTCGACTCGAGGCGCTGCACGTCCGTGAGGGTGCGCAGCCACACGCCCACCGCGATGTTCCAGCTGCCGATCGTCGACATCACGGTGCGCACCTCCTCGACCCGACCGAGCTCGGTGCCCACGCGCTGCGCCTGCGCCGCGGGGACGCGCAGGAAGTACCAGGCGTTGACCGGCCACCCCGAGACCGCCCGGGTCACCTCGGTGCGCAGGCGCACGTGCCCGTGCAGCACGGTCCGCAGCGTGTCGCGGGCCCGGCGCTCCGAGACGCCGAGCCGCCCCGCGAGGGCGGTCGCGCTCACGCGTCCGTCGGCCGCGAGCTCGG
This sequence comes from Sediminihabitans luteus, assembly GCF_002797595.1. GTDB lineage: Bacteria > Actinomycetota > Actinomycetes > Actinomycetales > Cellulomonadaceae > Paraoerskovia > Paraoerskovia lutea. The sequence goes on along the minus strand of NZ_PGFE01000001.1, from coordinate 1,178,585 downwards.
CGACCACGGACTGCTCGAGCGGGGTCGTGGCGCGTCGTGCGAGCGGCGGCGCGGGCTCCTCGAGGCGGGCGACGGTCTCCGGGTCGAGCGCCCGCAGCCGCCACGTGCTCGCGTCGGCGAGCACCTCGGCGACGATCTGCGACCGGATCGACCGGATCGAGCGCATGCGTCCGAGGCGGTCCACGAGGTACTCGGCGAGCGCCGTCTGATCGGTCGCGGCGACCGTGAGCAGCAGGTCGCGGCTGCCCGCCGTCACGTCGATCGAGAGGCACTGCGGGTCGTGCGCGAGCTCGTCGACGAGCGCGTGCACGTGCCCGGCACGGCTCTCGAGCTCGACGAGGGCCCCCGCGGGGTCGCTGCCCACGAGGCGCGCGGGGTAGGCGGTGACCCACGCCAGACCGTCGCCCGCGAGGCGCTCCCACCGCCGCGCGACGGTCGCGGGGTCGAGCCCGAGCACCTCGCCGAGCAGGGTCCACGAGGCGCGCGGGCGCACCTGGAGCGCGTGCAGGATCCGGCGATCAGCCTCGTCGAGGTCGGAATCCTGCAATCGTGAGGTCGATTCCGTCGGCATCCTGCGATGTTACCCGCCGGAAACGCTGCCATCCCTAGCGTCGGTCGCACGATCCGACCGGGAGGTCACACATGTCTTCACCATCGTCATCACGTACCGGCGCACCGGCGCGCACCGCGACGGTCTCGTCGCTCGTCGGGTTCCTCGTCGTCATGGAGCTGTCGAGCGGGTTCCTCCAGGGCTGGTTCCTGCCGCTGCTCGGGCAGATCGGCGAGCGCTTCGACGCCCCGCCGAGCGCGCTCAACTGGGTCACCTCGGTGTTCCTGCTCACGAGCGTCGTGTTCGTGCCCGTGATCGCCAAGATGGGCGACCGCTACGGCCACAAGCGCATGCTCGCGATCGCCGCCGCCCTGACCGCGATCGGCTCGATCGTCGTCGCGGTCGCGCCCACGTTCGAGATCTTCCTGCTCGGCCGCGCGATCTCGGCCGCGCTCGTCGCGTTCATCCCGCTCGAGTTCGCGATCGTCCGCGACCGCAACCCCGAGAACGCCGGCAAGGCGATCGGCCTGCTCATCGGCGCGCTCACGCTCGGCGCCTCGCTCGGCGCACTGCTCTCGGGCGGCCTCGGCGAGGTGCTCCCGCTCGGTGTCGTGCTGTGGGCCCCGGCCGTGCTGCTCGCCCTGTGCGTGCCCGTCGTGATCTTCCTCGTGCCCGAGACGTCGGTGCGCTCGACCGGCACGATCGACTGGTGGGGCGCTGCGCTCCTGGGCCTCGGCCTCGTGATGCTGCTCGGCGGCGTCGGCAACGGCAACGTGTGGGGCTGGACCGACCCGAAGACCCTCGTCGCGATCGTCGGCGGTGCCGTGGTGCTCGCCGGGTGGACCGCGCTCGAGCTCCGCGTGACCTCGCCGCTCGTCGACCTGCGCGCCGTCGGCTCCTCGGGCGTGGGACTGCCCATCGGCCTCGGCGTGCTGTTCGGCGCCTGGATGCTCGGCGGGCAGACCCCGCTGTCGGTGTTCGCGCTGACCGACCCGGACGTCGCTGGGTTCGGGCTCGGCATGGGCTCGGCAGGCGTCGGCCTGATCGCCCTCGTCGCGGGCGGCTTCGCGTTCCTCGGCGCGAGCATGGGCGACCGGATCGCCCGCCGCATCGGCTACCGCGCCACGATCCTCGCCGGGAGCCTCACGGCCGGCGCGACCTACCTCGTCATGGCGGCGTGGCACTCCTCGACCCCGGGCTACCTCGCGCTGACCGCGGTCACGTCGGTCGCGGGCGGCGTCCTCATGGCGACCCTGCCCACGATCGTCGTGATGCGAGCCCCGCAGGACCAGGTCGCGATCACCTCGTCGCTCTACAACACTTCGCGCACCGCCTCGGGCGGCGCCGCGGGTGCCGTGTTCGCCGCGATCATGAGCGGCCTCGTCACGACCGTCGGCACGGGCGACGCGGCGTCGACCGTCGCGAGCGAGTCCGCGTACGTCGCGGTGTGGCTCGTCTCTGCCGGCCTCGCGCTGACGTTCGCGGTGCTCGCGCTGCGGATCTCGAACGGCAAGGCACGCGCCGGCGAGTCGGACGGCACGCCCGCGACCGCCTCGACCGTCGAGGCCGCCGCCCCGGTCTCGCCGACCCCGGTCTCGCCGACCCCTGTGCCGGTCGGCGCCGGACCGGCGGTCCCGGTCGTGGCACGCGGAATCCTCGCGGAGGAGCCTGCCTGACCTGCGACGACGCATCCCGGGGGACGGCTCGACCGGGCGGACGGCGCGGCCGCGGTCGCGCCGTCCGCCCCCGAGGCACCGGACGTGGCGCCCACCACATCCGGTGCCTCTCGCCGCGCGTGCACGGCCCGGACGGCGCACCCTGGAGGTCCGACCAGACGAGGGATGTGATCGTGTGCACGAGCTCGACGAACAGGTTCCCCCGGCAGGTTTCGTCCCGCAGCGCCGGTGGGTGATCGACTCGCTCGACGAGCTCGCCCGGCTGCGGGGCACGCTCCACGAGGAGCTCACGGGGCTCCCGCCCGCGGCGGGCGCGCGGCTCACCGAGAGCGCCGAGCAGATGGTGCTCGTCGCGAGCGAGCTCGCCACGAACGCGCTGCGGCACGCCCTGCCCCCGACGCGGGTCGTGCTCTCGACCCGCGGCACCCAGCACCTGCTCGACGTCGCGGACCACGACCCGACGGGCGTGCCCGAGTTCGGCGGCGACCGTGCGCCCGGCGAGGGCGGCTTCGGCCTGATCCTCGTGGCACGCGTCGCGGAGGCCGTCGGCTGGTACCGCGTCGGCAACAGCAAGCACGTGTGGGCGGTCTTCACGCCCGAGCCGGGCGCGCCCGACACCCCGGCCGCCGAGGCCCTGGCGCCGACGGCGGGATAGTCGTGCGGGTCGCGGTCGTCGGCGGCACGGGCACGCTCGGGAGGGCGACCGTGCTCGCCCTCGAGGCCCGGGGGCACGACGTGCGCGCGCTCGCCCGGCACGCGCCGCACCGGGTCGACCTCGCCACGGGGCGAGGGCTGCACGAGGCGCTGACCGGCTGCGACGTCGTCGTCGACGCGACCAACGCCGTCTCGGTGAGCCGGGCGCGCACCGCCGCGGTGCTCGTCGACGGCACCCGGCGGCTCATCGCGGCCGAGCAGCAGGCCAGCGTGACGCACCACGTGGGCGTCTCGATCGTCGGGTGCGAGCGCGTGCGGGCCTACGGCTACTACGCGGTCAAGGCCGAGCAGGAGGTCGTGGTCGAGTCGTCGCCCGTGCCGTGGACGCTCGTGCGGGCGACCCAGTTCCACGACCTGCTCGGGTCGGTCTTCGCGGGGGCCGCCCGGGCGCGCGTCCTGCCCGGCCCCGGGTTCCCGCTCCAGCCCGTCGCGGTCGCGGACGTCGCGGCCGCCCTCGCGGACGTGGTCGAGGCCGGTCCGCGGCGGGGTCGCGTCACGGTCGCGGGCCCCGAGGTGTCCGACGTCGCGGGGCTGGCCCGCCAGTGGGTCGCGGCCACGGGCACGACCGCGCTCGTCGTCCCGCTGCGCGTGCTCGGTGCGAGCGGCCGGGCCCTGCGCGCCGGCGCGCTCACCTGCGCGGACCCGGACGTGCGCGGCGCGGTCACGTTCCGCACCTGGCTCGCGGCCCGCTGAGCCCGAAGGGCGCCGTCCGCACTGCCCGCCGTCCGCACTGCCCGCCGCCCGAACTGCCGCCGCCCGCACTGCCCGCCGAGCACGGGGTTGTGCACACCGGCGAGGGCCGCGCGTGTGCACAACCCCGTGCTCGGCGGTGCCTGATCGCGTGCTCGGCGGACGCCGCTCGGTACGCTGGTTCCACGGGTGTCCAGCGAGCCGAGGGAGTCCGTCATGAGCGAGGACGCCGCGCGCAACGCCGCGCAGTACCGCGCGGACCGGGACGCCGGGGGTCCGACGGCCTACGACCCGGACGACGCCGACCGGCAGGTCGCCGAGTTCGAGCAGGCCGAGCGCGAGAAGGCGCTCGCGGAGCGTCGGCGGCGGGACCGTGCCGCGACCAAGCACCTGTGGGTCGAGCGGCAGATCCAGCAGGCGATGGAGCGCGGCGAGTTCGACGACCTCCCGCTCGCGGGTCGCCCGATCCCCGGCATCGACAGCCGCGACCCCGACTGGTGGGTCAAGAACCTGATCGAGCGCGAGCAGATCACGGGCGTCGCCCCCGAGGCGATCCAGCTGCGCAAGGACGACGCCGTGCTCGACGCGCGTCTCGACGAGCTGTTCACGGCCGACGAGGTCAGGGCGGCGCTCGACGAGTTCAACGCGCGCGTCGTGGCCGCGCGACGTCAGCTCACGGGCGGCCCGCCCGTCGTGACCCCGCTGCGCGACGTCGAGCACGAGGTGGCGGCGTGGCGCGCGCGCCGGGCGGCGCGGGTCGCGCGCGCGAAGGGCCCCGGGGACGCCGCGGGGCCGACGGCGCCCGGCGCACCGGGGGAGGCCCGGGCACGTCGACGCTGGTGGCGCCGGGCCTGAGCCGTGCAGCGCCCGGAGCGCCGTGGCACCGAGAAGTGGCGCACGTCGCTCGCGCTCTCCGCTCGCTCCCCGTGCGAGTGCGCGCACGCCTGCTTACCGTGCGAGCGGCGTCAGGAAGCGGCGCCACCCCCTCGTCACGGAAGGACGCGTGATGACCCCACCGTTCCCTGCCCAGCAGCAGGAGCCGCCCGGCCTGACCGGGCGCATGGACCCGGTCCCGGACCACGGCGAGACGTCGTACGTCGGGCGTTCCCGGCTCGAGGGTCGGCGGGCGCTGATCACCGGCGGTGACTCGGGCATCGGCCGCGCGGTCGCGATCGCGTTCGCGCGCGAGGGCGCGGACGTCGCGATCGGCTACCTCCCCGAGGAGCAGGAGGACGCCGAGGCGACCGCTGCGCTCGTGCGCGAGGCCGGCCGCACCGCCGTCCTCGTCCCCGGTGACCTGCGCGACGAGACCGTGTGCCACGAGGTCGTCGCGGGAGCGGTCGACGGGCTCGGCGGCCTCGACGTGCTCGTCAACAACGCGGGCTTCCAGATGGCCCGCCGCGAGTCGGTCGCGGACGTCACGACCGACGACCTCGACCGCGTCATGAAGACCAACCTGTACGCGCTCGTGTGGGTCACGCAGGCCGCGCTCCCGCACCTCGAGGCGGGTGCGAGCATCATCAACGTGTCGTCGATCCAGGCCTACCAGCCGTCGACGTCGCTGCTCGACTACGCCTCGACCAAGGCTGCCATCAACAACATGACGGTCAACCTCGCGGCCGAGCTCGGACCGCGCGGGATCCGCGTGAACGCGGTGGCCCCGGGGCCGATCTGGACCCCTCTGCAACCGGCGACGCAACCGCCCGAGAAGCTCGAGACGTTCGGCGAGGACACCCCGCTCGGGCGGGCGGGCCAGCCCGCCGAGACCGCGGGGGCGTTCGTGTTCCTCGCGTCCGAGCGCGAGGCGAGCTACGTCTCCGCAACCGTCCTCGGGGTCACGGGCGGCAAGCCCGTGTTCTGAGGATTCGGGCGGGACGCCAGGCCCTGTGCCGGCCAGACGTCCCGCCCGGCCCCGCCCGCGAGAGCGGGCGGGGCACCCGCCGGGGTCAGGCCCAGCTGCCGGAGCCCCCGCCGGTGCCGGTCGACGTGCCGAACGCGCCGGCCTGGAGCGACCCGAGGAAGGTGCTGCTCGAGTCGAAGAAGTTCACGTTGAAGTACACGGGCGTGGTGTTGAACTGGAAGCTGACCGTGTCGCGGTAGAGCCGGTCGAGGTCGTCGGTGTAGACGTCGCCCCAGAACCCGCCGCCGCCGGGCACCGCGATGCCGCCCGCGTTGCCCACGAACGACTTGCCGCCCGTGACGTCGATCGAGACGCGGATCCAGAACACGAGGCTCGCGACGCTGCCGGTCGCGGGGTAGGACGCGGTGGCCGTGCGGATCTGCTCGGCGGCCGCGTCGATCTTGTCCTGCGGGAGGATCTCGGCGACGGAGGCGGCGAAGTCGTCGGCGACGACGGCCCGGTCGATCATGGTCTCGCTCATGGTGTGCTCCCTGCTGCGTGTGGTCGACGCCCTGGGCGTCGTCGTCCGGGCCCGGCGACGGTGCGCGGGCCGTGAGGAGCGCCGGGAGGGCCGCTCGGACAGGGGCCGGCGGCCCCTCGCAGCAGGAGGGAGCCCACGCCGCGACGTCCCGTGACGTCGCGGCGGGACTTCACCCCGCGGCGTCGTCCTCGAGGGTCGCGAGCGCGTCGGCGCCGCGGCGCAGCGCGAGCACGAGCGTGCCCGCGACGAAGAAGTCCTCCTCGGACTCGTCGCGCGCGCCCCGCACCACGGTCCGCAGGTGGTCGGCCACGTCGCGCACCTCCGCCGCGCGGCCCGGGTCGGAGCGCAGCACGTCGGCGTACGTCGCGAGCGCGTCGGCGACGTCGGGCCGCACCGAGGCGCCGAACGCGAGCTCGTCGCGCCCGTCGGACTCCCAGCGCATCACGAGCCGGCTCACGTCCTCGACCATCTCGGCCGTGACCCGCAGCGCCTCGGCGCGCACGAGCAGCCGGTGCACCTCGCCCGAGCGGCGGCGGGCCCGCACGTTGCCGCGCGCTGCCTCGCGGCTCTCCTCGACGGCCGCGGTCGCGCGCGCGAGCACGGGCCGGATCTCGCGCCGGCGCTCCTCCCACTCGTCGTCCGCGGGCGGGGTGCTCGCCCGCAGCCCGTCGACGACGGCGTCGAGCTGGTCGGCCAGCCGGTCGCGCAGCCGGTCGAGCTCGATCGCGGACGGCACGATCAGCAGCGGCGGCGCGAGCGCGTTGACGAGCGCGCCGATCGCCGCGCCGAGCGCGACGAGCCCCGCGTACGCGCCCACGAACCCGAGCTTGTCGGTGTTGCCGATGATCAGCACGATGAGCGACGACGTCACGACCCAGTCGCCGAGCATCCCCCAGCCGCGCCAGCCCGCCAGCAGGATCGCGGCGCCCACGACGACCGCGATCGCGATCGCCCCGGGCGCGAGCACGAGGTCGGCGAGGCGCGCGATCACCGCGCCCGCGACCACGGCGCCCGCCGCCTGGAGCCCCGAGACGGCCGAGCCCACGACCGTCCGGTTGGTCGCGACGACCGCGCCGAGCGGCGCGTAGTACGCGAAGTCCGAGATCGGGGCGGGCAGCAGCAGCGCGACGAACCACGCGAGCGCGGCCGCGAACGCGCCCTTGAACGCCATGGACCAGCGCGGGTGCCGCGCCCAGAGCCGGTCCGCGGCGCGCGCCGCGCGCCCGACCCACCCGTCGCGCCAGCGTCGGGCGCCGGTCTCCCGCGCGTCGGACGGCGGACGGTCGGGCAGGCGCGCTGCGCCAGGATCAGGGGGCATGGTCCCGCACGCTACGCGCGGGGCCGCGGCACGCCAGCGGGGGTGCCCGACTCGGGCGACTCTTCCCGAGATGTCGGCCCGGCGCTAGGATCCGCGCATGATCACGACGACGCGGGGGGCGGTGCGTGCGCCCGCGCGCCCACGACCCGCCGCGGTCGTGCAGGTCGTGCGGGCCGCGCTGCTCGCGGCGACCGCGGTGGCGTTCGCCGCGGGCGCGCACGTGCTCGCGGGCGGACTGCTGCCCGAGGCGCGGGGGACCGTCGCGGTCGTCGTGCTCACCTTCGCCCTCACGAGCGCGGTCGCCCGCACGCGGCTGCGCCTGCGCACCCTGCTGCCGACCCTCGTGCTGCTCCAGCTCGCGCTGCACCACGCGTTCGCGGCGCTCGCCGGGCACGCGCCCGGCACCGAGCTGTCGTCGGGCGGCGCCCACGCGCACCATGCCGCGCCCGACGCCGCGCCCGACCTCGTCGCCGGTCTCGCGACCGCCGCGCACCAGAGCACCGGCATGCACCCCGGCATGCTCGCGGCGCACGTCGGCGCCGCGGCGCTCACGGGCGTCGTGGTCGTCGCCGCCGACCGTGCGGCCGAGGCCGCGGTCGACTGGTTCACCGCGGTCGTCCCGCGTCTGCTCGGGTTCGTCCCGCTCGCGATCCCCGTCCCCGGTGCCCGACGCCGCGCGCCGCGCCGTGTCGTCCGCCCGGCCCAGGTCTTCCTCACCGCGCGTCCGCTGCGGGGCCCACCTGCGGCGTCCGCGGCCACCGCCTGACCCCTCCCGTCCGGGACCGGGTCCCGGGGCCGCGCACGCTCGCACCCCCCGACCCTGCGACGACGGGCGCGCCCTGCGCGCGCCCGGACGCTCGCGCGCACCCGGAGAGAGACCCATGACCACGACCATCTCACCCACACCCAGCACGCCCGAAAGTCCCAGTACCTCTGAAGGTCCCGGCGGCCCGACGACGGACGGCCGGACCACCCCGCCCGACGCCGGGAGCCCGGTCGCGTCGTCCGGCACGACCCGCCGGCGCGGCGTCTGGCAGGCGCTGCACCCGCTGCTGCTGCGGCTGCACTTCTACGCGGGGATCCTCGTCGGCCCGTTCCTCGTGGTCGCCGCGACCACGGGCCTGCTGTACACGCTCGCGCCCGTGATCGAGCGCCAGCTGCACGACGACCTGCTCGTCGTGCCGGTCGGCACGGCCGTCGAGCCGCTCGGCGACCAGGTCGCGGCCGCGCGCGACGCGTACCCCGAGGGCACGGTCGCCAAGGTGATCGTGCCGGGCGAGCAGGACCTCTCGACGCGCGTCGTGCTCGCGGTCGACGACGTGCCCGAGGGCGCGACCCGCACCGTGTTCGTCGACCCGTACACGGGCGACGTGCTGGGGCAGTCCACGACGTACGGCAACTGGCTGCCCGAGCGCGAGTGGATCGAGACCCTGCACAGCTCGCTGCACCTGGGCACGGTCGGCTACGTCTACAGCGAGCTCGCGGCCTCGTGGCTCGGGATCGTCGTCCTCGGCGGCCTCGCGATGTGGATCGCCCGTGCGGTGCAGAAGCGTCGCGCCCGCCTGCTCGTGGTGCCCGAGGTCTCGGCCCGCGGACGACGCCGCACGCTCAGCTGGCACGGGGTCGTGGGGCTGCTCGCCGCGGCCGGGCTCGTGGTGCTCGCCGTCACGGGCATCACCTGGTCGACCTGGGCCGGCCCGCGGGTCGACACGATCCAGCGTGCCGTCTCGACCGAGGCGCCCGTGCTCGACACGAGTCTCGACGGCTCCGGCCCTGCGGGCGGCGGCGGGCACGGCGACCACGGCGGCGGTGGTGGCGAGGGGCTGAGCGACGAGCACCTCGCGCACGGCGGCTCGTGGGACGGCGTGAACGACGCCGCGACCGTGGCCGGCCTCGACCTGCCGTGGACCGTCACGCCGCCCGCGGCCATGGGCCAGGCGTGGACGGTCGCCGAGTCGGCGACGTCGTGGCCCGCCGCGAACGACACGATCGCGGTCGACGCGAGCACGGGCGAGGTCGTGGACCGCGTCGACTTCGCCGACAAGCCGCTCATGTCGAAGCTCACGACGTGGGGCATCTACTTCCACCTCGGGATGCTGTTTGGCACCGTCAACCTCGTGTTCCTCGCCCTGGTCGCGAGCGCGCTCGTGGTGCTCGTGGTGCTCGGGTACCGCATGTGGTGGCAGCGGCGTCCCACCCGGGCGACCGGGTGGAAGCCCGGCCCGTTCGTGCGTCGCGGCGGGCTCGCGAAGGCCCCGCGCTGGCTCGTCGCGGTGATCGCGGGCGTCACGCTCGTGACCGCCTGGTACCTGCCGCTGTTCGGGATCAGCCTCGCGGCGTTCCTCGTGGTCGACGTGGTGCTCGGCGCGCGTGCGCGCCGGCGGGTGGCGCGCCCGAACGCGTGACCTGACCGCGCTACCCCCCACCGGGCGCCCCCACCGCCGAACGCGGGATCTGTTCGCCGTTTCATCGATTCATGACGAACAGATCGCGCGTTCGGCGGTGGGGGCTGCCGCCTACCGCGGGATCGCGAGGGCGACTGCGACCAGGGCGTCGCCGGACGGCGCGGCGTCGGGCACGTCGGTCAGCGACAGGTGCGCCGTCGCGCACGCACCGGACGCGCCGACCACGCGCGCCGGCGCGTCCGCGGGGCCCAGCACCAGGTCGTCGCGTGGCGCGAGCAGCCCGCACCCGACGGCCTTGAGCACGGCCTCGCGCCGCACCCACGCCCGCGTGAAGGTCTCCGCGGACCAGCCCGACGTCGGCCGCTCGGCCGCGGGGACGGCGTCCGACAGGTCGTCGAGGTGGCTGACGACGGCCGCGACCTCCTCGACGTCGACCCCGACCCGGGCGCCGGGCGGCCCGTCGAGCAGCGCCACGAGCACGACGTCGCCCGCGTGCGCGAGCGAGAAGTCGGGGCCGTCAGGGGTCGTGGGCCGCCCGTGCGTTGGCCCGGGCGGGGCGACGTCGATCCGCACGCGGGCCGGGTCGGTGCCCCGGGCCGCGCCGAGCACGGCGCGCAGCAGCGTGCGGCCCGTCGCGAACCGCTCCTGGTCGGCCACCCGCCGGTAGCGCGCGAGGCGGGTGCGCTCGTCGTCGGTGAGCCGGTCGAGCGGCAGCGCGTCGAGCGGGGTGCGACGCGCGACGTGGAGCGTCACGGGGTGCGCGAGGTCGACGCGGACCGTGCGGTGCTCCATGGCGCGAGCCTACGGGCCGGCGTCCGGCCCCGGGCCGCGTCAGACCGGCTGCGTCTGCGCCGTCGTGTGGGAGGACGGCGCATCGGCGCGGGTCACCGGGCCGGGTGCGGTGATGGTGCCGAGCGGGACGGACGCCGCGGCGTGCGGACGCGACTCGTCGTGCTGGTAGGTCGCGAGCGCGACGTCGTCGGTGCCGCCGTCGGGCAGGAGGGTCGCGATCAGCGCGTCCGGGAGGTCCTCGGCGGCGATCTTGCGCAGCAGGGTCGAGGCGACCGACCCGAGCCGGTCGAGGCCCACGCGCAGGGACTCCCCGCGGCGCTCGACCAGACCGTCGGTGTAGATCAGCACGGTGTCGCCGGTCGCGAGCGGCGTCGTCGCCTCGCCGCGCTCGTCGCGCGCGATCGTCAACGACGGGCCGTGCGCGCGGTCGAGCCACTCGACCGCACCGTCGGCACGCACGAGCACGGGCGGCGGGTGGCCCGCGGTCGCGTACGTGAGCTCGTGCGTCGCGGTGTCCAGCACGCCGCAGAACACGCTCGTGAACTCCGCCCCGGGCAGGGTGCGCGCGAACCGGTCGAGCCCGTCGATCGTCGCGGCCGGGCCGACGTTGTCGAGCATGAGCGCGCGGCTCGCGGACCGGAGCTGGCCCATGCGGGCCGCGGCACTGAGCCCGTGCCCCACGCAGTCGCCGAGCACCACACCGGTGCGCCCGTCGCCGAGGTCGATCACGTCGTACCAGTCGCCGCCCACCGCGAGGCTGCCGTCGGCGGGCCGGTAGCGCGCGTGCCAGCCCTGGCCGAGCTCGTCGTCGGGCAGCATGGCGGCCTGCAGCGCCTCGCTCACCGAGCGCAGCTCGCCGATCTCGCGCAGCACCGACAGCGTGCCGCTCATCGCGGTGCCGACGGCCGAGGCGAGCAGCGCCAGGAACGAGCGGTTCGCGGCGTCGAACGGGCGGTGCGGGTTCGCCTCCATCACGAGCACGCCCTGCGCGACCGCGTCGCCCGGGGCCGCGAGCGGCGCGGCGACGGCGGACGCGACCGCGACGGCGGTGCGGGTCTCGAGCACCTCGTCCAGCACGTGGCGCGGGACGATGCGGCGGGTGCGCCCCTCGCTCGTCGAGGCGATCAGCACCGGCCCGGCGGTGCCGCGCAGGTACAGGTTGGCGTAGCGCACGTCGGGGCTGCGGTCGAGCACCTGGATGGTCGCCCGGGCGAGGTCGCCCACGTCGCCCTGGAGCTCCTGCAGCGTCGTCGAGAGCTCGCCGAGCGTGATGAGCCGACGACGGTCGACGACCTGGTGCGTCGTCTCGGTCGCGATGTCCATGAGCCCGCGGATCTCGCCCGCGGAGTCGCGCAGGGGGCTGTACGAGAAGGTGAAGGAGGTCTCCTCGAGGAACCCCGAGCGCTGCATCATGAGGGGCGCGTCGACCTCCCACACGGGCTCTCCCTCGCCGAGCACCTGGTCGAACCAGGGCTCGAGGTCGGGCCAGATCTCCGCCCACGTCTCGTCCGCGGGTGCCGCGAAGGCGGCCGGGTGCTTGTCGCCCAGCATGTCGCGGTATCCGTCGTTGTAGAGCATCGTGTGCTCCGGGCCCCACGTCAGCATGATCGGGAACCGGGTGCCGAAGCACAGCCGGACCGCGGAGCGCAGACCTCCGTCCCACGTGCTCGGGTCGCCGAGCGGGGTCGTCTCCCACGCGAACGCGCGCGCGAGTGCGCCGGTCTCGCTGCGGCCTGTCGCCGCAGCGAACCAGTCAGAAGTCACCGTGGCATCGTACGGGTCGCGTGTGAAGGTCGAGGGACGGGCCGTTCACGGTCCCTCCACCGGCGACCGCGTCATCTGTTCCGCGAAATCGCCGAGAAGCGTGACGGATCGCGCGTTCGGCGGTGGGTGGGCGGCGGTGGGCGGACGGCGGTGGGTGGGCGGCGGTCGTGCGGTGGGCGGACGCCGGGCGGTAGCGTTCCGGCATGACGACGCCTGCCGCCCCCACCCCGCCCGACCTGCTCGACGTCTGGCCGATGGCCGGTCTCGTGGTGCGGCAGGGCGACCTCGAGCTGCGCTACCTCGACGACGAGCTGGTGCACGAGCTCGCCCTCCTCGCGGCGCAGGGAATCCACGACCCGGGGTTCATGCCCTTCACGTTTCCTTGGTCGGTCGGTGAGCCGACCGCGGTGGCGCGCAGCGTGCTCGCCTACCAGTGGGGCGCTCGCTCCCGCCTGAGCCCTGAGTCGTGGACGATGGAGCTCGCGATCGTGCGCGGCGGGCGGGTGCTCGGCGTGCAGTCGATCTTCGCGACGGACTTCGTGGTGCGACGCGAGGCGGAGACCGGCTCCTGGTTGGGTCGCGCGCACCAGGGGCAGGGGATCGGCACGCGCACGCGGCTCATGATGCTCGGCCTGGGCTTCGACGGGCTCGGTGCGCTGGGCATGACGACGGCCGCGTGGGTCGACAACGCGTCGTCCCTCTCCGTGACGCGCAAGGTCGGGTACCGGGAGAACGGTCGGGGCTGGCTCGAACGGGGTGGCGAGCGCACCGCCGAGCAGCGGTTCCGGCTCGAGCGGGGCGACTGGGAGGCGGGGCTGCCGACCCTCGACGCCTTGGTCGCGCAGCACGGCCCGATCGAGCTCGAGGGCGTCGAGCGGGTCCGGGCGTTCCTCGGTCTCTGACCTCCCACGGGCCCCGTCGCCACCGCCGAACGCGTCATCTGTTCCGCAAAATTGCGAAAAGCCGTGACAGATGACGCGGTCGGCGGTGGGGTACGGCGGTGGCGGTGGCGGTGGCGGTGGCGGTGGCGGTGGCGGACGGCGGTCAGCGGGCCAGGCGGTCGACCACGGCGCCGTAGAGCGCGGGCGCGTGCGTGGCGAGCGGCACGATCGCACGTCGCGCGGGCGACGTCGCCGCAGCCACGAGGCCTTGCGTGAGCACGCGGTAGTCGCGCGTGACCCGCGCCCACGCCCGCTCGTACGCCTCGGGGTCGTCGAGGTGGCGGACGGCGGCCGCGGCCTGGGCGAGCCCGACGCGCAGTCCCTCGCCGGTGAGCGCGTCGACGTACCCGGACGCGTCGCCCACGAGACGGACCCGCCCGGCCGTGCGTCGTCGGGCGTCCTGCCGCAGCGGGCCGGCGCCGCGCACCCCGCCGAGCGGCTCGGCGGCGGCGAGCCGCGCGGCGAGCTCGGGCACGCTCGCGAGCCCGGTCGCGTAGTCGGTGCCGCGCGGTCCGAGCAGCGCGACGCCCACGACGTCGTCCGCCACGGGCGTCACGTACGCCTCGACGCGCGCCGCCCAGTGCACCTCGACGAGGTCCGTCCATGCCTCGACCCGGTAGTGCTGGCGCAGCCCGAACCGCTGGGTGCCGGACGACGCACGCCCCGCCCGCCCGGGACGCGCGGTCTCGAGGCCGGTGATCCGGCGCACGGTCGAGTGCAGGCCGTCGCACGCGAGCATCCATCGTGCGCGCACGCCCGCGGCCTCGACCGCGTCGACGGCCTGCGTCACGGTGTCGACCCGGGCGTCGACGAACCCGACCCCGAGCGCGACCGCGCGCTCGTGCAGGGCGGCGTGCAACGTCGTCCGCCGCACGCCACGGCCCAGGATGCCACCGCCGAACCGGTGGTCGGCGACGCGGCGGCCGTCGCGGTAGCTGATGCCCGCGAGCACGTGCCCGGGCGGGTCGACGCCGAGTCGCTGCACGGCGGCGAGCGCGCCCGGCATGAGGCCCTCGCCGCACGCCTTGTCCACAGGGGCCGTGCGCGGCTCGACGACGACGGCCGAGAGCCCGGCGAGCCGGGCCTCGATCGCGGCGGCGAGCCCGACGGGGCCGCCGCCGACCACGAGCACGTCGGTGCGGCTCACGCGCGCACGCCCGCCTGCAGGGCGCGCTCCTCGCACGGGATGCGGTACCCGAGCAGGAGCCAGGCGTTGAGCACCGTGAACGCGACCGCGGTGATCCAGGCACTGTGCACGAGCGGCAGCGCGAAGCCCTCGACGACGACCGCCACGTAGTTCGGGTGCGGGATCCAGCGGTACGGCCCGGCCGTGACGAGCCGGTCGCCCGGCACCACGATCACGCGCGTGTTCCAGTGCGCGCCGAGCGTCACGACGCACCACCACCGCAGCCCCTGCGCGGCGACGACGAGCACGATCATGGGCCAGCCGAGCCACGGCACGAACGGCCGGTCGAGCGCGAGCACCTCCCACACGCACGCGACCAGCAGGCCCGTGTGCAGCGCGACCATTGCGGGGAAGTGCCCGCGACCCGACTCGACACCGCCGCGCGCGAACGACCACCGCGCGTGACGGGTCGAGAGCACGAGCTCGACGAGCCGGTCGACCGCGGTGAGCGCGACGAGCACGAGGTAGAGCGTGAGCATCAGGCCTCCGGGTCGGTCGGGGTGGTCGCGGGTCTCGGGTCGGTCGGGTCGGTCGGGTCGGTCGGGTCGGTCGGGTCGGTCGCGGGGGGTCGGCGCAGCAGCACGAGCTCGGCGCTCACGCCCGGCCCGAACGCGAGGACGACGACGTGGCCGCCGGGTGCGGGGGCGTCGTCCGCGAGGGTCGCGGCGAGCACGTGCAGCACCGACGACGACGAGAGGTTGCCCGTCGCGGCGAGCGCGGCCCGGGTGCGGGCGACGTCCTGCTCGTCGAGGCCGAGCGTCTCGCCGACGGCGTCGACGACCTTGGGGCCGCCCGCGTGCACGACCCATGCGGCGACGTCGGGCACGTCGAGACCGTGCGGGGCGAGCAGCGACTTCACGTCGGCCGCGAGGTGCTCGCGGATCACGTCGGGCAGCCCGGCCGAGAGCACGATCCCGAACCCGGTGTCGCGCACGTCCCAGCCGAGGTGGTCGCTCGTGCCGGGGTAGAGCCGCGACCGGGTGTCGACCACGTCGAGCACGGGGTTGTGCACCGCCGAGCACGGGGTTGGGCACACGTCCGGCTCCGCCGGGTGTGCCCAACCCCGTGCTCGGCGCGCAGTGTCGGACGCCGCGGGGTGCGTGTCGCCGACCATGACGACCGCGGCGGCGCCGTCGCCGAACAGGCCGCTCGCCACGACGTTGGCGGTCGAGTCGTCGCCGTGCTGGATGGTGAGCGAGCACAGCTCGACCGAGACGACGAGCGCGACGTGCCCGGGGTGCCCCGCGAGGTGGTCGTGCACGCGCGCGAGGGCCGCGGCACCGGCCACGCAGCCGAGCCCGAACGACGGGGTGCGGCGCACGTCGTCGCGCAGCCCGAGGCGGGGGACGAGCAGCGCGTCGACGGACGGCGCGCTCACGCCGGTCACGGTCGTGAAGAAGATCAGGTCGACGTCGCGCGCTGCGATCCCGGCGGCATCGAGCGCCGCGCGGCACGCCTGCTCGGCGAGCGCGGGGGCCTCGCGCAGGTAGTGGCCGGTCGCGACGCCGAACGACGTGACGCCCGCGTACGCCTCGAGCGGCAGGGCGAGGTGCCGGGTGTGCACGCCCGCGTTGGCGTGCACGCGCTCGAGCAGGGAGCGCCGCGGGCCGGGCTCCGTCAGGAGCGGCCCGAGGACCCCGGTGATCTCGGCCTGCGCGTACGCGTGCGCCGGGAGCACGGGGGCGACGGCCAGGACGCGCGACATGCGGGCATCGTGTCACCGGCCGTGGGGGCTCGCGCGGCAGGACGGTCCGCCCTGCCGCGCGAGCGGCCGTCAGCTGTCGGCGGGGAGCTCGAGGTCCTCGTACTCCGCGAGCATGTCCTCGAGGTACTGGTCGAACTCCTCATCGGTCATGTCGCTGAGGTCGGGGAGGTCCTCGGTGCCGTAGTCGTCCAGGCCGAAGTCGTCGGTCCCACCGTCGGTGCCGTAGTCGTCCAGGCCGTAGTCGTCGAGCCCATAGTCGTCGGTGCCGTAGTCGTCGAGCCCGTAGTCGTCGAGCCCGTAGTCGTCCAGGCCGTACGGGTCGCCGTAGCCCCCGCCCATGCCGAGGTCGCCACCGAGCTCCTCGATGCCCTTGCCGAACTTCTCGAGGGTCTCGTCGAGCGTGCCGGCCTCCTCGAGCTCCTGGACGTGCTCGCCGAACACGGTGAGCGCGCTCGTGAACGAGCCGAGCAGCGACACGTGCCAGCGGCCGTCCTCCTGGAAGGCGACGGGACCGATCTCGTCGAGGCCGAGGTCGGAGGCGCCGTCGACGTCGCTCAGGCACATCTCGGTCTCGCCGGCGCCCGCGTCGACGGACACGCAGGTGCCCCGCAGCGACACGGTCACGCCGTCCGAGGTGACGCCGAGGTCGTCGACCGTGAGGCGGGCGACGTCGCCCTCCTGCTCGGCGACGCTGAACGTCGACGCCGTGAACTCGAACTCCCCGGCCTCGGCCGTGGCGGCGTCGTCGTCCATCATCGCGGGACCGTAGACCGCGAGGAACCGCGCCTCGGCGGTCGCGAGCGCGGGGGCGAGGTCGCGCACGTCCGCGGACGACGCGAACGCGCTGAGCGCGTCGGTGAGGCCGGTCGCGGCCTCCTCGGGGGTCGAGAAGTCACCGATCTCGTCGTCGGTGAGCATGTCGCCGCGCTCCGACGTCTTCGCGGACGTCTCGAGGCCGTACTCGCCGGCGGTCATGAGCGCCGACACGTACCAGTCGCCGCCCTCCTCGACGGTCACGAGGAACGGCTCGATGCCGTCGGTCTCGAGGTCGGAGACGTCGAACGTCGCGGGGAACGCGTCCTCGAGCGCGGTGCGGATCTCGTCCTTGGTCGCGTCCTCGTCAGCGAGGGCCTCGTCGATCGTGTCCCACACGAGGTCGCCCTCGGGGCCCAGGTCCCCGGCGTTCTCCTTGGCGTAGTCGATCGCCTCGGTGCCGAGGGTGAAGACGTCGTCGGTGAGCGCGTCGACGTCGGCGTCGATCGTGAGGCTGCCGTCGGTCAGCGTGACCTTGGCGAGCCCGTCGCCGATCTCCTCGGTCGACGTCGCGAGCCCGTCGACCGTGATGTCGAGGTCGTCGACGACGGCCTCGAACGCCTCGGTGACCTCCGCGGGCACTGTGGTCTCCGCGTCGGTGGCGAGGTCGCCGAGCCCCGCGAAGGGCTTGACCTCGGCGGGGGACAGCACGCCGTACACGGCGACGCCGTCGAGGTTCGCGGCGCCCTCGACGAGCTGCGTGACCGCGGCCTCGGGGCTCGCCGCGCCGCCGAGCTTGGAGAATAGCGTGGTCCACGCGAACGCGCCACCGCCGACGAGCACGAGCGCCACGGCCGCGGAGATGCCGATCACGAGCGGACGGCGGCTACGACGCGGGGGGACCGCGCCGAACGCCGTGGTCTCGGTCCCGGCAGGCCCGGCAGGGTTCGTGGCCCACGCGCCGCCCGCGACGGGCAGGGCGGTGGTCGGGGCGCCCGTGACGGGCAGCGCCGCGGTCGCGGGTGCCCCGGGCGGGGGCGGGGGGACGCTCGCGACGGCCTGCGCGGCCGCTGCCTGACCCGGCGTCGGGGGCAGGGGGCGGACGACGGTCAGGTCGTCGGGCGCCTGCGCGGCGTTCGCGCCGGGCGCAGGTGCGGGCGCAGGAGCAGGTGCGGGCGCCGCCGCCACCGGTCCTGCTGCGAGCGCCGCGGTGACCCCGGCGTCGCCGAGACCTGCGAGCCAGGCACGCAGCTCGGGGTAGAGCGCGGGGTTGCGCGCGATGTCGGCGCGCAGGTCGGGGCGCGCGGTCGCGATCCGGGCGAGGGCCTCGCCGGGTGTCGCGGGGTCGAGGGCGGTCGCGGACGTCGCGGACGCGGGGTCGATCTGGGACACGGGGGTTCCTCGGGGTCGCTCGGGCTCGGTGCGGTGCGGGCTCATCCTGCCCGAGACCACCGACGCGTGCGGCGGCCGTCCACAAGCGGGCGCGGGGCGACCCTGCACGCGCTACGGTCCCCCCATGGTGCCGATGGGCGTGCGCGTGCGAGGCCTCGTGGTCGCGAGCCATGCGGGCCCGACGGCCGTCGTCACGCTCCTGACGCTCTCGCTCGCGACGGGGATCGAGGCCGGCACGCTCACGACGGTGCTCGTCACGGCCGCGGTGCTGTGCGGCCAGCTCTCGGTCGGGTGGTCGAACGACTGGCTCGACGCGGCCCGGGACGCCCGTGTGGGACGGTCCGACAAGCCCACGGTCGTGGGGGTGGTCGGCGCGTCCGAGCTGCGCACGGCGGCGTTCGTCGCGCTCGCCGCGTGCGTCGTGCTCTCGTACGCGAACGGCTGGGTCGCCGGGACGTTGCACGTGCTCGCGGTCGCGAGCGCCTGGTCGTACAACGTGCGGCTCAAGTCGACCGTGCTGTCGTGGCTGCCGTACGCGGTCTCGTTCGGCCTGCTGCCCGCGTTCATCGTCGCGGCGCCCGACGACGGCCGGGTGGTCGCCGCCTGGACCGTGGCCGCGGCGGCGCTGCTGGGTGTGGGGGCGCACCTCGCGAACGTGCTGCCCGACATCGAGGACGACGCCGCGACCGGCGTCCGCGGTCTGCCGCACCGGCTGGGACGTCGCCGCGTCGCGGTGCTCGCCCCGCTCGTGCTGCTCGCCGCGAGCGTCGTGATCCTGGTCGGGCCGTCGTCGTCGCCGGGCCTGCCGCGGATCGCGTTCGCGTCGCTCACGGTGGTCATGGCGGTCGCCGCGGGGGTCGTCGGGGCGCGCTGGCCGCGCAGCCGGCTGCCGTTCGGGCTGAGCATGGGCGTCGCCGCGCTGTGCGTGGTCGAGCTCGTGATCGTCGCGCCGAGCGTCGCGCTGCCCGGATGACCTGGCGACCTGGCGACCTGGTGACCCGGTGACCCGGTGACCCGTTGACCGGCCCGCCCGGACGGTGGGCCTCGGACGGCGGCCGGCGGGCTCGGCGTCGTGAACAGGCTCAGCGCGGTGAGCAGGCTCGGCGCCGTGAACGGGGTCAGCGCGGTGAACCGGTTCGGCGGTGAACGGCGCACGAACGCTGGGCGCGACCCCTTCCGGCGCGCCCGAGCGCTCGCGTAGCGTGTGCGGTCGTGGCGCACACCCTCGTCTGCCCCGACCCCGGCGGCCGCACCCCGGCACCGCTCGCGACGGGCACCCCCACACCCGGAGTTCGGACCGTCGAACGCCAGACCGTCGAACGCCAGACCCTCGAACGTCAGACCGTCGACCGTCCGACCGTCGACCACCCCTCCGCCGAACCCCACCTCACCGAACACCCCTCCGCAGCGACCCTCGTCGGCCGCGCGCGCCGCGTCGCGGCCCGCCTCCCCGGCCCCCCGCCGGGTGTCGCGCTGCGCCCGCTGCGCGCGCGCGACGCCCCGGCGCTCGCGGTCGCGTCGCTCGCGGCGTGGGCCCCGGTCGCGGTCGACCTCGACGAGGCCGCGGACGACGTCCGCGCGGTCCTCGCGGGCGCGTACGGGCCACTGTGGTCGGCGGCGTCACCGAGCGCCTGGGTGGGCGACGTGCTCGTGGGATCGGTGCAGACCGTGCGGGCCTCGCCGTGGGAGGACCGTGCGTGCCCGTTCGTGCTCGACCTGTTCGTGGTGCCGGGCTGGCGTCGGCGCGGGATCGGCGGCGCGCTGCTCGCGGCTGCCGCGCGTGCGTGCGTCGCGGCGGGTGCCGCCGAGCTCGCGCTGCGCGTCGCGGACTCGACGTCGCCCGCCGCGCACCGCCTCTACGCGCGCGCCGGTCTCATGCCGGCAGCGACGTCCCGGTGAGGTCCTGCGCCACGACCCAGAGCCGGGCCGCGACGTCGTCGTCCCGCATGCGACGCGTGAGCCGGGCGACGCCCGGCGGGCCGACCATCGAGAAGCGGCCCGTCGGGCCGTAGTACCCGCCGTTGACGGCGTCGGGGCTGGTCGCGGCGAGCAGGAGCGGCTCGGCCCCGGCGGCGGCGTCCTGCGAGGGCACGAGGCCGAACAGCCCGGTCGAGAGCAGTCCGCGGGCGGGCGCGTCACGGCCGAGGCTCGCGCCCGCCGACTGCAGGTTGGTGCGCGCGAACCCGGGGTGCGCGGCGTCGCTCAGGAGGTCCCAGCCGCGCTGGTCGGACACGTGCGCGAGGTGCCGGGCGAGCAGGAGGTCGGCGAGCTTGGACTGCGCGTACGCGCGCGTGGGGGAGTACCGGCGGGTCGACTGGAGGTCGTCGAACCGGATCCGTCCCACGGTCGCCATGCCGCTCGACATGGTCGTCACGCGCGGTGCGGGCGCCGCGAGCAGCAGCGGCAGCAGGCGGTTGGTCAGGGCGAACGGGCCGAGGAAGTTCGAGCCGGTCTGCAGCTCGAACCCGTCGACGGTCTCGAACCGCTCGGGCGGCGTCATGACGCCCGCGTTGTTGACGAGCAGGTCGAGGTGCGGCAGGTCGCGGGCCAGGCCCTCGGCGAACGCCGCGACCGAGGCGAGGTCGGCGAGGTCGAGCACGCGCACCTCGGCGCTCGCGCGCTCGTGCGCGGTGACGATCTCCTGGAGCGCTGCCTCGCCCTTGGCCCGGGTGCGCACCGCGAGCACGACGTGCGCGCCCGCGGCGGCGAGCCGCTCGGCCGCGACGCGCCCCGTCCCGCTGTTGGCGCCGGTCACGACGACGGTGCGGCCGGTCTGGTCGGGGACGTGCAGCACGGGGCCTCCTGGGGTGGTCCGTCCGTCGGCCCCGACGGGTGCCGGACGACGGATCGGGTGACCATCGGAGCATGGACGAGGCACCCTCGCAGGACGCGCCCACCGTGGCGACGGCGCGCGCGCACCGGCGCGTGCCCATGCGCGGCCGGGATCCGCACGAGCCGCACCGGGCCGCGACGCCGCTCGAGCTGCTGTTCGACCTCACCCTCGTGGTCGCGTTCAGCGCGGCGAGTGACGAGCTCGCCCACCTGCTGGCCGAGGGGTTGGTCGGCGGTGCGGTCCTCGGTTTCGCGGTCGCGATCTTCGCGACGGTGTGGCCGTGGGTCAACTACTCCTGGTTCGCCTCGGCGTACGACACGGACGACTGGGTGGTCCGGCTCCTGACCATGGTGCAGATGTTCGGCGTGCTGCTCGCCGCGCTCGGGATGCCGCAGTTCTTCGAGTCGATCGCGAACCGCGAGAGCCCCGACAACACGGTCGTGATCGTCGGGTACGTCGTCATGCGCCTCGCGATGGTCGTGCTGTGGCTGCGCGCGGCGGCCGAGGACCCGGTGCACCGCCGGGCGTGCCGCACGTACGCGCTGCTCATCTCGGTCGTGCAGGTCGCGTGGGTCGTCTCCGCGTTCGTCGACCTGTCGTTCGTCACGGGACTGGTGTTCGCGCTGTGCGCCGTGGCCGCGGAGATGCTCGTGCCGGTGGTCGCCGAGCGCCAGGGGCCGATGACCCCGTGGCACGCCCACCACATCGTCGAGCGGTACGGCCTGCTCGTGATCATCGCGCTCGGCGAGGTCGTGCTCGGCACGACGGCGTCGATCTCGGCGGTCGTGCAGGAGCAGGGGTGGACGGCGGAGGCGGCCACGGTCGGGTTCGCGGGCGTCGCGCTCGTCTTCGGGATGTGGTGGGTGTACTTCACGCTGCCGTTCGCCGAGGTGCTGCACGTGCGACGTCGGCGGTCGTTCGCGTTCGGGTACGGGCACATCCTGGTCTACGGCTCGATCGCGGCGCTCGGCGCGGGACTGCACGTCGCGGCGTACACGGTCGAGGGGGAGTCCGAGCTCTCGGGCACGGGCGCCGTGCTCGCGGTCGTGGTGCCGGTGCTGATCTACACGGTCCTCGTGTTCGGCATCTACGGCGCCGTCGTGCGGCACGTCGACGGCCTGCACGTGGTGCTGCTCTCGGCGACGCTCGTGGTGCTGCTGGTCGCGGTCGTGCTCGCGGCGAGCGGGGCGCCGTTGGCGGTCACGCTCGCTGTCGTCGCGGCAGCCCCCTGGGTCACCGTGGTCGGCTACGAGACGGTGGGTCACCGGCACGTGGCCGCGGAGCTCGGCCGGCTCGGCGCATGACGGCCGAGCCGGCGCGACGTCAGGCGGACAGGATCCGGAGCACGGCCGCGGCGACCGCGAGCAGCATGAGCACGACGACGGGTGCGACGTTCTTGTCGCCGGCACGCAGGTGCGTGACGACCGCGCCCGCGAAGTAGAGCGCGAGGCACACGGCCGCGGCGATGCCGATCGGCGCCCACCACAGGCCGACGACGAGGCCGACGGCCCCGGCGAGGAGCAGGGCCCCGAGGAGGGGGATGTGCTGCTGCTTGACGCCGAGGCCGGTGAGCTGGGTCGTGAGCGCCTCGACCTGCTTGACCTTGCCGGCGCCGGACATGACGCAGGCGAGGGCGAGGACGACGGACACGATGGCGGCGGCGATGAACACGGGTACTCCTGGGGGTTCGGGTCGAGAGCGGGGGCGCGGGAGCGCCGTCCGAAGTCTGGGGCGACCGGTGGCCTCTTGCCAAAAACGGCATTAGTGGCTCACTCTGGGTAAGTGACTTCTCTCGCACCAGCCCCAGCCGCGCGCACGCCGCTCGACGAAGGCCCCGACGGCTCGGCCTGCACCGTGTTCCAGCGCACCCTCGAGCTCGTCGGACGACGGTGGTCGGGTGCGATCCTGTTCGCCGGCGTCGCGGGGGCCCGGCGGTTCGTCGAGTACCGGCGCGCCGTGCACGGCATCTCGGACCGCCTGCTCGCCCAGCGCCTCAAGGAGCTCGAACGGCAGGGGCTCGTCGAGCGCGAGGTCGTGCCCAGCACGCCCGTGCAGATCCTGTACCGACCGACCCCGCGCGGGGCCGAGCTGATGGCGGCGCTCGGGCCGCTCGCCTCGTGGGGAGGCCGACACCTCGACGTCGTCGCGCCCGACGTCGTCGCGCCCGACGGATCCGCGCCCGGTCCGGCGTCCGCGTGAACGCGCACCCGCCCACCGACGCCGTGATCGCCGACGTCGCCCCGCTCGTGGTCACGGCGGCGCGGGTCGACGACGCCGCCGCCCTCTGGCCGCTCGTGCAGCAGCTCGCCGCCACGGCCACGCCCGACCGGGGTGCGTTCGAGCGCACGCTGCGCGACCTCGTCGACGCACCGACGTCCCTGGTCGCGGTCGCGCGGACCGCGGCGGGCGACGTCCGCGGCTACCTGCTCGCCCACCGGCAGCCGACGTTCTTCGCGGGGGCGCCGGTCGTGTGGGTCCAGGAGGTCGTCGTCGACGAGGGCTCGCGGCGCGGCGGCGTCGGCCGACGGCTCATGGCGCACGCCGAGGCATGGGCCGCCGAGCAGCGCGCCGCGTACGTGTCGCTCGCGAGCCGCCGCGCGGGCGACTTCTACGCCGCGCTGGGCTACGCGGACTCGGCGACGTTCTACAAGCTGCCGCTCGCCTGACGGCCCGCGGGCTCGCGCCGCAGCGTCGTCAGGTCCATCGCGTCGTCGGGTCCATCGCGTCGTCCGGGCCTCAGCGGCGCTGGACCCGCGCCGCGGCGAGGCTCACGATCAGCGCGACGAACACCACGAGGTACACCTGCCCGATCACGGCCTCGCTCATCGCGAGCAGCCGGCCGAGCGGCTCCGCGGGGGTCAGGTCGCCGTACCCGAGGGTCGTGATCGTGGTGAGCGAGAAGTACATGAACGACGACGTCGGCTGGTCCTCGCCGAAGAACGGGGTGCCGCCGAGGTTCTCGACCGTGAGGAACGCGTAGAAGTACGCGACGGGGATCAGCAGGTACGCCCCGACCGCGCCGAGCACGGTCGCGAGCGTGACCGACCGGTGGTGGATCACGCGGCGGGCGACCACCGCGGGGGCGAGCACCGCGAGCGCGAAGAGCACGGGCGGGGCGGTGGTCACCTCGTCGGTCGTGTCGACGAGCAGCACGAGCACGAGCGCCGTCGCCGCGACGAGGACGAGGACGGCGTACGCGGGCCGGCGCCAGCGGGCCCGCAGGCCCGCCGCGCGCAGGGCGAGCGCGAGCGTGAGCGTGACCGACGCGGTCGTCGCGAGGCCCGTCAGCGTGGCCCACACACCGCCGACCGCACCGAGGTCGGCGAGCGAGAGCATGGTGATCGTGATGCCCGTGAGCACGAGCAGCACGCCGAACCTGTCGACCCAGCGGCCCGACTCGTCGAAGAGCGTCGAGGATGTGGTGACGGGCTGGCGTCCGCGCGCGAAGAACGGGGGCCTGGCCTCCGAGGCGTCGGGGAAGTCGCCCGGCGTGGGGCCCTCGGGCTCGCGGGGGGTCGGGTCGTCTGCCTGCACGCCTCCTGCCTACCTGCTCGCGGGGGCGTGCGCGCGGCGGCGCGCGGGTCCACCCTCGCCTGCACCCACGCCCCAGGAGCTCACCCCTCGGCCGCGGCCGGGCGGGAGGCGTCGACGAGGTACTCGACGCCGTCCAGCTGCACCTGGACCTTCTCTCCCGCGACGCCCTTGGCCGCGAGCAGGACCCGTGCGTCGCGCGTCTGGATCCCGAGCTTGGAGTCGGCGATCACCCGGGTCTGAGCAGCGTGCACCTGGGACGGGGTGATCTTGTACAGCCTGCGTTCGGTCATCGGGGCTCCTGGCGGGCGGACGTCGTGCTGTGCTCAGTATCGTCGCCGTCCGTCGGGGTGTCGAGGACGACGGGCAGGCGATCCAAGGGCGGCAACGAGTCGGTGTCGTCCCGGACGAACGCCTTCAGCAACGCGGACTCGCTCTCCTCCGCGAGCGGGCTGTCGATCAGCATGCGCATCGCCGCCTCGCCGACTTCCTCGACGTTCGCCTGGTCGCTCAGCGACTTGTCGTCGGCGAGGTCCCGGTGGCATGACCACCGTGTTTCGCACGTCTCGCACGCGTTACGTCTGGTGCGCCCGTCCTGGTCCCGGTCTGGGCCTGTGCCGGGCCCGGCGCTCGCGGGAGGGTCGGGGTACCCGCAGAGAGGACCACCATGTCGACCAGCACCCCCACCCCCGCAGCAGCACCCGCGCCCGCACCCGACGAGATCGTCGTCTACCCGGCGCGCCTGGTGCGCACCATGGACCCTGCACGCCCGGTCGCCGAGGCCGTCGCGGTGCGCGGCGACCGCGTCGTCGCGGTCGGCACGCTCGACGAGCTCCGCGCCTACGGCCCGGTCACGGTCGACGACCGGTACGCGGACGCCGTCCTGCTCCCCGGCTTCGTCGAGGCCCACAGCCATGCGATGAGCGGGTCCTCCTGGGACAAGGTCTACGTCGGGCGGTTCGAGCGCACCTCGCCGGACGGGCGCGTGTGGCCCGGCTGCGAGGACGTCGCGGCCGTCGTCGACCGCCTGCGCGCGGCCGAGGCCGAGCTGGACGACCCGGACGCGCCCCTGCTCGCCTGGGGTCTCGACCCGATCTACTTCCCGGGCGAGGAGCTCGCGGCGCGCGAGCTCGACCGCGTCTCGACGACCCGCCCGGTGCACGTGCAGCACGCGAGCGGGCACATCGTGGCCGTGAACTCCACGATGCTGCGGCTCGCGGGCGTCGACCGCGGCACCGACGTCGAGGGCGTCGTCAAGGACGCCGCGGGCGACCCGACCGGCGAGCTCCAGGAGTTCGCCGCGATGGGGCTCGTCATGGCGCACGTCGGGGCGGGCAACCCCATGGTCACGACCCCCGCGGCGCTGCGGGCGTTCGCGCAGGACGCCGTCAACCACGGCGCGACGACGCTCACCGACCTCGGCTCGGTCGAGGTCGCGGGCCCCGCCGGCCCCGCGACGTACCTGGAGACCGTCGACGAGACGTTCCCCGCGCGCCTGTCGGTGTTCCACTTCGGCTCGGCCGGGGCGCTCAGCGGGCCGCCACGCGAGGCCGCCGCCCGGATCGCGGCGGCCCGCGAGCTCTCGACCGACCGGCTGCAGCTCGGGCACGTCAAGCTCATGCTCGACGGCTCGATCCAGGGCTTCACCGCGCGGCTCATGGAGCCCGGCTACCTGGGCGGGCGGCCCAACGGGATCTGGGCGATGGCGCCGCACGAGTTCGAGGAGGCGCTCACCGCGTTCCACGTCGCCGGGCTGCTCGTGCACGTGCACTGCAACGGCGACCAGGCCACGCAGCTGTTCGTCGAGACGCTCGAGCGCGTGCTCACCGCGCACCCGCGCCCCGACCACCGGCACACCGTGACGCACTCGCAGATGACGACGCCCGCGCAGTACCGGCGCATGGCCGCGCTCGGCATGTGCGCGAACATCTTCGCCAACCACGTCTGGGCGTGGGGCGACCAGCACATGGACGTGACCGTGGGCCCCGACCGCGCGGCCCGCATGAACGCGGCCCGCACCGCGCTCGACACGGGCGTGCCGATCTCGCTGCACTGCGACACCCCGGTCACGCCCCTCGCCCCGCTCGAGACGGTGCAGCACGCCGTGACCCGGCAGACGCCGTCCGGCCGGGTCATGGGCGAGCACGAGCGCATCACCGTGGGCGAGGCGTTGCACGCGGTCACGCTGGGGGGCGCGTACATGCTCAAGCTCGACCACGAGGTCGGGTCGATCGAACCCGGCAAGTACGCCGACCTCGCGGTGCTCGCCGACGACCCGATGGCGGTCGAGCCCGACCGGATCGGGAGGATCGCGGTGCTCGGGACGGTCGTGGGCGGCCGGCACCACGCGTCCACGGTGCACGCGACGGTGACCGCGTCGTCGGCGCCCGCCCCGGCGCTCGCGGGGGCCCGGTGACCGCCCGGCTGTCCGTGCTCGGGGGTTACCTCGGCGCGGGCAAGACGACTCTGCTCAACGGCCTGCTCGACACCGCCGGGGGCCGCCGGATCGCGGTCGTCGTGAACGACTTCGGGACCGTCAACGTCGACCGCCGCCTCGTGCGCTCGGCGACCGCCGACACCCTGGAGCTGAGCGACGGCTGCGTGTGCTGCACGTTGCGCGGCGAGGTGGCCGACGTCATGACGCGGCTGGCGCGCCGGGACGACCTCGACCACGTCGTGGTCGAGGCGTCCGGGGTCGCCGACCCGGCGGGCCTCGCGACCTGGGGCCGGTTCCCGGGCCTCGCGCCGGGCCCGACGATCGTGTGCGTCGACGTCACGCGCATCACGCGCTGGCGGCGCGACCCGTACGTGGGCGACCTCGTCGAGCGCCAGCTCGCCCGCGCCGACGTGCTCGTGCTCACGCGCACCGACCTCGCCGCGGCCGAGACGGTCGCGGCCGCGGAGGCCGCGTGCCTCGCGCTCGCGCCCGGCGCACGCGTGGTGCGTTCGCGCGGGGGAGACGTCCCGGCGGCGGTCCTGCTCGACGACGTCGCGCAGGACCTCGCCCCCGCCCCCGTGGGCATCGACCCGCACCGGTCCGAGTCGGTCGCCCTGCAGGGGCTGGTCGACGTGCCGCGGCTCGTCGCCCGGCTCGGGCGCACGCCCGCGACCCTCGTGCGGGCCAAGGGGTTCGTGCGCGACGCCCGCTCGCCGGGCGTGCGCACGCTCGTGCAGCTCGCGGGCGGTCGCGTCGAGGTCACGCACGCGGGCCCGTGGGCCGCGGACGACGTCCCCGGCCTCGTGCTCGTGGCCGCAGGCCCCGACGCGCGGGCCGTGCTCGCCTCGACGGCCTCGGGCCTGCGCGCGACGGCGCTCACGGGCACGGCGTCATCAGGCACGGCGCCGTCAGACACCGTGTCGAGGACGCTCGGGGCCCCGCTGCCCGTGGCCTGACGCGTGGGTCCGGGGCCGACGACGGCCCCGGACCCTCCGGTCGCCACCGACGGGGCGCGACCCTACGCTCGCCAGATCGGGACCGGGCCCGACGTGGCCGCGGGGCCACCCCAGGAGCGAGGGGCGGCACCATGGCAGAGCATCCCGGCCCGGTCGAGCAGCACTCGTCGGCGTGGCAGCGGTTCTGGGAGCGGGGCGGGTGGTGGCGCGCGTTCGGCGTCGCGGTCGTGTACGTCGCCGTGTACACCGGGGTGTCCCGGCTCGTGGCGCTCACGGGGCGCGGTCCGGACAGCATCGACACCGTGCTCGACTCGGCCGGCACGGTGTTCTTCGGCCTCCTGCTGCCGATCCTCGTGATGGGCGTGCTCCTGGCCGTCCTGGTGCGGACCACAGGCCTCTGGCGCGAGGTGTTCGGCCCGCAGCCGGTGCAGGGTCGCCGGTGGATGTGGATCGCCCCCGTCCTCGTGCTCGTCCCGGTCGTGCTCCACGTCGCCGCCACGAGCTGGTCGTCGTACGACGTGTCGGTCGTGCTGACCGTGCTCCTGCTCGGCCTGTGCATCGGGTTCGCCGAGGAGGTGCTGAGCCGCGGCGTCGCCGTCGCCCTGCTGCGTCGCGCCGGGTACGGCGAGAAGGCGGTCATGGTGCTGTCCTCGCTCGTGTTCGCGCTGCTGCACAGCATCAACGTCACGTCCGGCATGGAGATCGCCACGGTCGGGGTGACCGTGGTCTACGCGTTCGGGTTCGGCGTCACGATGTACCTGTCGATGCGCGTCACGGGCAGCATCGTGCCCGCGATCCTGCTGCACGCCGCGACCGACCCGACGACGATCCTCGCGACCGGCGGCATCGACACCCACGGCGCGAACGCGGGCGCCGAGGCCCTCGACTCGGCCGCCGGCGCGTTCAACGTCCTCTACCTCGTGCTCGCGATCGTCGCGGTCGTCGTCGTCTCGGGGCGCGCCCGCGAGCGCGGGACTGTTTCGTCCGTGTAAACGCTGGCCCCCCGGTCTGGTACCCGCGCTGGCGCTACCGGCTCCCGCGGGTGGTGGCGCACGCTGGTACCGGGCGCCCCGGCGTCCGACACCTCGCCCACCACCCGAAGGAGGCACCATGCCCGCACCGAAGGACGACGCCGGTCGCCGCACCTACGAGCTCGACCGCGCCCACGTGTTCCACTCGTGGTCGGCGCAGGCGGCCCTCGACCCGATGGTCGTCACGCGCTCCGAGGGCTCCTACCTGTGGGACGCGGACGGCGCCCGGTACCTCGACTTCTCGGGCCAGCTCGTCTACACGAACGTCGGCCACCAGCACCCGCGCGTCGTCAAGGCGATCCAGGACCAGGCCGCGACGCTGTGCACCATCGCCCCCGCGCACGCCAACGACAAGCGTGCGCTCGCCGCGAAGCTCATCACGGACCGTGCCCCCGAGGGCATGAACAAGGTCTTCTTCACCAACGGCGGCGCCGACGCCGTCGAGCACGCGGTCCGCATGGCCCGCCTGCACACGGGCCGCTACAAGGTGCTCACCCAGTACCGCGGCTACCACGGCGGCACGCACCTGACGATCAACATGTCGGGCGACCACCGCCGCTGGCCCAACGACAACGGCACCGCCGGCACCGTGCACTTCTGGGGCCCGTTCCTGTACCGCTCGGCGTTCCACGCGACGACCGAGGCCGAGGAGTGCGAGCGCGCGCTCGAGCACCTCGAGCAGCTCATCCGGTTCGAGGGCCCCGAGTCGTTCGCGGCGCTCGTGCTCGAGACCGTCGCCGGCACGTCCGGCGTCATGCCCCCGCCGCCCGGCTACCTGCAGGGCGTGCGCGAGATCTGCGACCGCTACGGGATCGTGTACGTCGCGGACGAGGTCATGGTCGGGTTCGGCCGCACCGGCACCTGGTTCGCGGTCGAGCAGCACGGCGTCACGCCCGACCTGATCACCTTCGCCAAGGGCGTCAACTCCGGGTACGTGCCCCTGGGCGGCGTGATCATCGGAGACCACATCGCCGAGACGTTCGCGCACCGCGTCTACCCGGGCGGGCTCACCTACTCCGGCCACCCGCTCGCGACCGCGGCGGCCGTCGCGACGATCGAGGCCATGGCCGACGAGAAGATCGTCGAGAACGCCGCCGAGATCGGCCGCACCGTGCTCGGCCCCGGCCTGCGGGCGCTCGCCGAGCGGCACCCCAGCATCGGCGAGGTGCGCGGTGTCGGCGCGTTCTGGGCGCTCGACCTCGTGACCGACCGCGAGACCAAGGAGCCGCTCGCGCCCTACGGCGGCTCGAGCCCCGCGATCCAGGCCGTGCTTGCCGAGGCCAAGGCCCAGGGCCTGCTCGTGTTCACCAACTACCACCGCATCCACCTGGCCCCGCCGCTCAACGTGACCGAGGCTGAGGTCAAGGACGCGCTCACCGCGCTCGACGTCGCCCTCGCGCACGCCGACGCGGTGTACACGGGCGCCCCGATCGCCTGAGCCGGCCACCCCACCCGCACCGAAGGAGCACCATGAGCACCACCAGCAACCCCGTCGCCGTCGTCACCGGCGCGAGCAGCGGCATCGGCGCGGCCACCGCGCGGGCGCTCGCGGGCGTCGGCTACGACGTCGTGCTCGGCGCGCGTCGCCTCGACCGGCTCGAGGAGGTCGCCGCGGAGTGCGGCGGCACCGCGATCGAGCTCGACGTCACGGAGGACGACTCGGTCGCTGCCTTTGCCGCGGCCGTCGACGAGAAGTTCGGGCGCTGCGACGTCCTCGTCAACAACGCGGGCGGTGCGCTCGGCACCGAGTCGGTCGCCGAGGCGAACATCGACGACTGGCGCTGGATGTACGAGGTCAACGTGCTCGGCACGCTGCGCGTGACCAAGGCGCTCCTGCCGGCGCTCGTCGCGTCGGGCGACGGCCAGGTCATCTCGATCGGGTCGATCGCTGCGCGCGAGCCCTACAAGGGCGGCGCCGGGTACAACGCCGCCAAGCACGGCGTCGCGGCGCTCTCGCGGGTGCTGCGCATCGAGCTGCTCGGCCAGCCCGTGCGGGTCTGCGAGATCGACCCGGGCATGGTCCACACCGACTTCTCGCTGGTGCGCTTCAAGGGCGACCAGGAGAAGGCCGACGCCGTCTACCGTGGGGTCACCCCGCTCACGGCCGAGGACGTCGCCGACACCGTGAGCTGGGTCGCGACCCGACCCGCGCACGTGAACATCGACCAGATCCTCATGCTCGCCCGCGACCAGACCTCCGCGCAGGTGGTCCACCGCACCGAGCAGTGACCGGCGCGCACGAGCGCCCGCGCGTGGGGATGATGCGAGGGTGACCCCCTCGATCCTCGCGCTGGCCGCCGCGACCCTCGTGGTCGCGGTGGCCGCGCTCGCGCAGTCGGCGACCGGCTCCGGCTTCAGCGTCATCGCCGCGCCGCTGCTGCTCGTGATCGACCCCGTGCTGGTGCCCGGCCCGCTGCTGCTCCTGACGCTCGTGGTCATGGCGAGCGTCGTGTGGCGCGAGCGGGCGGGGCTGCGGCACGTCGACCTGGGCTGGGCGGCCGTCGGCGCCGTGCCGGCCGCGATCGGCGCGACCTGGCTCGTGCCCGTGCTCGACGAGCGGACGACGGCCCTGGTGCTCGGCCTGTTCGTGACAGTGAGCGTCGTGGCGGGCCTCGCCGGGTGGTCGGTGCGTCAGAACCGGGCCACGCTCACCGTCTCGGGCGCCCTCGGCGGCGCGCTCGGCACGATCGCCGCGACGCCCGGGCCGCCCGTGATCGTCGTCTACCAGCAGCCCGACGTGACCCGGTACCGCGCGAACCTGTCCGCGTTCTTCTTCGTGACGTCGGCCGTGTCGTTCGTGTCGCTCTTGGCCTCGGGCGGCACCGGCGCGCACGACGCCGTCACCGCGGCCGCGCTGCTGCCCGGGCTCGCGCTCGGGATCGTCGCGGCGCAGGTGCTCGTGCCGCGCATGCCCGCGCGGTGGGTGCGGCCCGGCGCGCTCGCGCTGTGCCTCGTCTCGGGCGTGAGCCTGCTCGTGTCGGCGGCGACGGCGTGACGGGGCGGGACTCGACGGGGCGGGACGCGACGGGCCGGGACTCGACGGGCCGGGACGCGACCAGGCGCGACTCGACGGACCCCGGCGACGATGGGCCGGTGCGCGCCTGGATCGACCGCTCCTCGTCCGACCCGCTCTACGTGCAGGTGCGCCGGTTCGTCGAGCGCGGTCTGCGCACCGGGAGGTTCCCGCCGCAGCGTCGCCTGCCGTCGTCGCGCGAGCTCGCGCAGGCGCTCGGCGTCTCGCGCAACACGATCAACGCGGCGTACCTCGAGCTGGTCGCCCTCGGGCTGCTCGTGAGCCGGCCGCGCTCGGGCCTCTACCCGGCGGGGGCGTCGCGGCGCGACCCCGACGAGCGGTGGCCGGGCGGCGGGCTCAGCGGTGGCCGAGCCGGTGCCGCTCGGGACGGAGCTGCCCACGGCGGTGCCGCCTATGACGGTGCCGCCCACGGCGGTGCAGATCACGGCGGGACCGGCCACGGCGGGTCGGTGCGTCCCGGGACGGGCCGCGGTGACGTCGTCCGCCCGGCGAGCGCGCCCGACTGGGCCGACCACGTGATCGCCGTCGACGACCCGTGGCCCGAGCGGCCCACGATCGAGCCCGACTACACGGACTTTCCGTACCCGTTCCTGCCGGGGCAGGTCGAGCTGCGGTCGTTCCCGGCGCGCACGTGGCTGCGCGCGAGCACGCAGGCGTTCGACGGCCCGCACCGCGCGTTCAGCCTGCGCGACTCGGTCGCGCGCGACGACCCGCTGCTGGTCGACGAGATCTGCTCGACGATCCTGCCGGCCAAGGGCATCGCCGCGACGCCCGACGAGGTGCTCGTGACCAACGGGTCGCAGCAGGCGTTGAGCCTGCTCGCGGCGACGCTGCTCGACCCGGGCCGCACGGTCGCGGTCGAGAACCCGGGCTACGTGGACGCGGCGCGGATCTTCCGCCGGGCGGGCGCGCGGCTCCTGCCGTGCCCCGTCGACGCGCACGGCGTGGTGATCGACGACGTGGCCGACGTCGACGTCGCGTACGTGACGCCGAGCCACCACCACCCGACGAACGTGACGCTCAGCCCGGCGCGGCGCGAGCGCCTGCTCGCGCAGGCCGTCGCGCGCGACTTCGTGGTCGTCGAGGACGACTTCGACTCCGAGGTGCGCTACCGGGGGTCGCCCACGCCCGCGATCAAGGCGCGCGACGTGGACGGCCGCGTCGTGTACCTCGGGACCTTCTCGAAGTTCCTCGCCCCGGGCCTGCGGCTCGGGTTCCTCGTGGCGGACGCCGCCCTGGTGCGTGAGCTGCGCGACCGCCGGTACCACCAGACCAAGCACCCGTCAGGGCACCTGCAGCGCACGCTCGGGCTGTTCGTCGCGTCGGGCGACTACCACCGCCAGCTCATGCGGCACCGGCTCGACCTGCGGCGCAAGTGGGAGACGCTCGGCGCGGCGCTCGACGCGCACGTGCCCTGGCCCGTGGGCGAGCACCCCACGGGCGGCCTGAGCTACTGGCTCACGGGGCCCGAGGGGTTCGACGGCACGGTCGCGGCGCGCCTGGCCCGGCGGCACGGGGTGCTCGTGAGCCCCGGGGCGGCGTACCACCTGACCCCGGACCCGCCGCGCACGAGCCTGCGCGTGGGTTTCAACGCGATCCCGCAGGCGCGCATCGTGCCGGGCGTCGTGCGGCTCGCCGAGGCCATCGGGGAGGCCACGGCCTGACCCTGGTCCCCCTGGACCCAAGCCCACCGCCGGCTGACCCCCACCGCCGGCTGGCCCCCACCGTCGGCTGCCCCCCACCGCCGAACGCAACGTTGTGCACCGTCCGGGTGGTCGATCTGGTGCACAACGTTGCGTTCGGCCGGGGGCCGGGGGCCGGGGGCCGGGGGCCGGGGGCCGGGGCCCGGGCGGGGTTCAGGCCGTGAGCTCGGCAGTGAGCGCGTCGAGGCGGTCGTACGACTCGGTCATGCCGCCCTCCATTCCGGAGGCGAGCATCCCGTCGCGGTCCTCGACCGACTGGTAGGTCGCGTGCACGTGCAGCCGGGTGCCGCCGTCAGGCAGCGCGGTCAGTGTCATGGCCTCGAGGCTGACGTGCCCGGGGTAGCCGGCGAACTCGAAGGTCTGCACGGCGGACTCGGGCGGCGTGACCGAGTGGAACGACCCGTGGAACCCGAACTCGCCGTCGTCGGCGACGTGCGCGTACGCCCACGAGCCTCCGGTGCGGGCGTCGTAGTGGTCGAGCCGCATGGCGTAGCGGTGCGGGCCGAGCCAGCGGGGCACGAGCTCGGCGTCGGTCATGGCGCGGAACAGCAGCTCGCGCGGGGCGTCGAAGTCGCGGGTCACGTCGATGAACGGCGTGCCGGGCTCGGCGGTCACGGTGGTGGGGTGCGTGGTCATGGTCGGGTTCCCTCCGGTTCCCCCCGGGACGCAGGGTCCTGGAGGGTGTCGAGCACCGCGTCGAGCCGGCGGAACGAGCGTTCGGCCGCGAGTCGGTACCCGTCGATCCAGCCGGTCAGCGCCTCGAGCGCCGCCGGGTCGAGGTGGCACGGCCGTTTCTGGCCCTCGCGCGTGCGGGTGATGAGGCCCGCGCGCTCGAGCACCTGGACGTGCCGGGAGACGGCCTGGACCGTGATCGGGAACGGCTCGGCGAGCTCGTTCACGGTCGCGGGGCCGCGGGAGAGCCGGGCCACGAGCGCGCGGCGCACCGGGTCGGCCAGGGCGAGGAACGCCCGGTCGAGGTGGTCGTCGGTCTCGTGGTCGGCGTGCACGGTGGTCCTTCCCGAGGGGGCGACGGTTGTTCAACCAAGCCGTTGTTCAAACAGACAGTTGATCAACCGATACGTTGAACATACGCCCGACGGCGCGCTGCCGCAAGAGGGTCGTCGTGAGATCGTCGGGGTCATGAGCCCCGCACGCGTGACCGCGATCGTCGGCGTCTACCACGCGGACGGCGGCCTCGCGGGCGAGGTCCGGTACGTCGTCGGCAAGGTCCTGGGGCGCGCGCACTGCGCGCTGTGCGACGTCACGCACTCGCCCGTGCGTCGCAAGCGCGCCTGGGACGCGATGGTCGCCCGGCTCGACGTGCCCGTCGAGCTCGTCCACCTCGACGAGATGTCGGACGACGTCGCCGCGGTCGTCGCCGAGGCGGGCAGTCCCGTCGTGCTGGGCTGGGTGCCCGCCGCGGGGGCCGGTCGGTGGGTCGTGCTGCTCGAGGCCGCCGCGCTCGAGACGCTCGACGGGTCGGTCGACGCGTTCGAGGTCGCGCTGCACGCGGCGATCCACCGGCTCTGACCCGGGTCGTGCGTGCGGCAGGTGCGTGCGGGTTCGCTGCACGCAAGTTAGCATCGCTGAATGACGATGCAATCGACGGGTGTCGAACGATCGCGCTCGGAGGCCGGGCAGCCCGAGCCGGCGACGGGCAACCACGAGCTGACCGTGCCCGACGAGCTGACCGTGCCCGACGAGTCGACCGGGCCTGACGAGCCGATCGTGCCCGACGAGTCGACCGCGCTCGCCCCGGCAGCGGCGCTGTTCCGGGCGCTCGGGGAGCCCGCGCGGCTCACGATCCTGCAGCACCTGTTCACCGGCGAGCACCGGGTGCGCGACCTGACCGACCACCTCGGCCTCGCGCAGAGCACGGTGAGCGCGCACCTGACGTGCCTGCGCGAGTGCGGGCTCGTCGTCTCGCGCGCCCAGGGGAGGGCGTCGTGGTTCTCGCTCGCCGAGCCCGAGCGCCTGCACGGCCTGCTCGCGGCGGCCGAGCACGTGCTCGCGGGCACGGGCGCCGCGGTGACGCTGTGCGCGCACGTGCCCGCACCGCGGGAGCCCTGATGGCGCACGCGCACGGTCATGGTGACGGCCGAGGGCGCGGCCACGGACCCGGACCCGTCGGGGGAGCCGGCCATGCGTCGTCCGGCACGGGGGACGCGGCCGACCACCGCCGCCGGCTCGCGATCGCGTTCGGGATCACCGCGACCCTGCTCGTCGCGCAGGCCGTCGGGGCGGTGCTCACGGGGAGCCTCGCGCTGCTCGTCGACACCGCGCACATGCTCACCGACGCGGGCGGGCTGCTGCTCGCGCTCACGGCCGCGCAGCTCGTGCTGCGGCCCGCGTCGAACCGCCGCACGTGGGGGTTCCGCCGCGCCGAGGTGCTCGCCGCGCTCGCGCAGGCCGCGGTGCTGCTCGCGGTCGGCGTGTACGTGCTGGTCGAGGGCGTGCGGCGGCTGCTCGCGCCGCCCGAGGTGCCGTCGACCGAGCTGCTCGTGTTCGGGGTGATCGGCCTGGTGGGCAACCTCGTCGCGCTGCTCGTGCTCGCGGGGCGGCGCTCGGCGTCGTTCAACCTGCGCGCGGCGTTCCTCGAGGTGCTCAACGACGCGCTCGGGTCGGTCGCGGTGATCGTCGCCGCGATCGTGATCGCCACGACCGGCTGGTACCGGGCCGACGCGGTCGCGGGCCTCGTGATCGGCGCGCTGATCCTGCCGCGCGCCCTGCGGCTGCTCGTCGAGACCGCGAGCGTGCTGCTCGAGTCGACGCCGCCCGGCCTCGACCTCGACGAGGTGCGCGCCGCGCTGCTCGACATGGACCACGTCGAGGGCGTGCACGACGTGCACGCGTCGCTCATCGCGAGCGGTCTGCCCGTGATCTCGGCGCACGTCGTGGTCCAGGAGGGCTGCTTCGCGGACGGTCACGCACCCCGGATCCTCGACGACCTCCAGCGCTGCGTCGCCGAGCGGTTCGCGCTGCCCGTCACGCACTCGACGTTCCAGCTCGAGACGCCCGAGCACGCGCGGCACGAGCCCGGTCACCACGACTGACCGCTAGCCTGCGCAGGTGGGCACCCGAGGCATCTACGTGGAGACCGTCGTCGCGGCGTCGATCGACGACGTCTGGTCGTTGACGCAGGACCCGGTGCAGCACGTGCGCTGGGACGTGCGGTTCACGCAGATCGTGCCGACCGGCGTGACCGACGACGGCGCCGAACGGTTCACCTACACCCGGCGGGTGCCGTTCCGCACCGTCGCGGGCGACGGCGTGAGCCTCGGGGAGCGCGGCGGCCCCGGCGGCGCGCGCACCTCGGCGCTCCGGTTCGCCACGGCCGACCGGCTCTCGCCGATCCGGGCCGGGCGCGGCTACTGGCGGTACGTGCCCGAGGACGGCGCGGTCCGGTTCGTGACCGGGTTCGACTACGCCCCGGGCTGGGGTGCGCTGCTCGACCGGCTCGCGCGCCCGGCGCTCGGGTGGGCGACCGCGTGGAGCTTCGACCGCCTGCGGATCTGGGCGGAGCGCGGTGACCCGCCCGAGCGGTGGCCGCTGTGGAGCGTGCTGTGGATCTGGCGTCCGGAACGACCGCGCGCGTCCCGGTGCCGCCGCGCGCCCGCGCACGGACGCCGCCACGACGACCACCTGCGCGACGCCCCCGCGACCCTCGCGACCCTTCCCACCCCGGAGTCCGAGACATGACCTCGATGTTCGAGCAGGCGATGGGCGAGGACTTCGACCGGCTGCACCCGATGATGCGTCGGCGGTTCGGCGTGGGCCTCGACGCGGGCGAGGCCTGCGTCGGGCGAGGCGTCATGACGTCGGTCCGGCGCGGACCCTGGTGGACGGTGCCGTTCCTCCAGCTCGGCAGGCTGCGCAACATCCTCGTGCCGGACGTCGGCACCGACGTGCCGTTCACCGTCGAGAACTACCCCTACCGGGACCCGTTCGGCCGCGAGACCGTCACGTTCGTCCGCTCCTACGCGCTCGGCGGCCACCGTCGACGGTTCGACGCGACCATGGTGCTCGCGGACGGCAAGGTCGTGGACTACCTGGGAACCCACCAGCACCTCGCGGTCGACCTCGACCTGCAGGTCGACGACGACGGCGGCCTGCGACTCACGTCCGACGCGCAACGCTTCTACGAGGGTCCGGTCGGCTTCCGGTTCCCGATGCTCTTCAGCGGCCGTGCCCGCCTGCACGAGTGGTACGACGACGCGCAGGAGAGGTTCCACGTCGACCTCGAGGTCCACAACGACCGGTTCGGGTTCCTCTTCGGGTACCGCGGGTCGTTCACCTGCACCTGGATCCCGGCCTCGGACGCGCCCGAACGGCTCAAGCCCCGCCGGCACGAGCGACGCACGTGACGGGCGCACCCCACCGGAGCAGGTGAACGGGCACGCCCGAACCGGCGCGCCCGAACCCGGGCTGCGCGGCGTCGGACCTCGACCACCGACCGCGGTTCGCCGCGCCGCCCGCCCCGCGGGTGGCCATACTCTGTGCCGGACGTCGTCGCGGCGTCACCCGCGATCCGCCTGGAGGAACCATGCACGACCCGACGCCCACCCCGGGCAAGCAGCTCACCGCGCGCGGCTGGTGGTGGAAGGCGCTGATCGGCGGCGGGGCGCTCTGGCTCGTGACCGCGGCCGTGACCGCGTCGACCCAGAACTCGAACCTCATCCCGACCGTGATCCTGCTCGGCAGCTTCCTCGTGCCGTTCTGCGTGGTGCTCTACGTGGTCGAGCGCGCGCAGGGGTCGCTCGACACGTTGCTGCTGTTCATGGCGTTCTTCGTCGGCGGGATCTTCGGCGTGCTCGGCGCGTCGATCCTCGAGCAGCACCTGACCCCGTCGTGGTGGGTCTACGTCGGCGTCGGCGCGATCGAGGAGCTCGTCAAGATCCTGATCTTCCTCGTCGTGGGCACGTACGTCGCGGAGCGGACCGCGCTGCGCGGCGCGTGGCTCGGGGCCGTCGTCGGCGCAGGGTTCGCGGCGTTCGAGTCGGCCGGGTACGCGTTCAACGCGGGCCTGACGAGGTTCGGCCACATCGACCTCGACGCCATGCTGCGGACCGAGGCCGTGCGCGCCGTCCTGACCCCCGTGGGGCACGTGCTGTGGACGGCGATCCTCGGCGCCGCGATCTTCGGGGCGGCGTCGGCCGCGGGCCGCTACAAGCTCACCGGCGGCGTCGCGCTCGCGTACCTCGCGGTCACGGGCCTGCACGCGCTGTGGGACTCGATGGGGTTCCTGTCCGCGTACCTCGCGATCAAGGTCACGGGCGGCGTGCAGCACGTGCTCGCCTACGGGCGTCTGCTCCCGACCGCCGCGGACAATGCCGGCACGTACGCGACGATCTTCTACGTGGTCGGGCTCGCGCTCATCTCGTTCGGGGGCATCGTGCTGCTGCGTCGGCTCACGCGGACGCCGGCCCCGGCCCCCGCCCCGTAGCCCGCGGCATCGTCCCCACGGCCCGCGGCCCCGCCGTCCGGCAACTGCCCCGCCGCCCCCACGGCCCGCGGCCCCGCCGTCCGCGCGCCGAGATAGAACCGAGCGGCCGAGGTAGAACGTGCGGGCCTCTATCTCGGCCGCTCGGTTCTACCTCGCGGTGACCGCCGACCGCCGGCCGCTGACCGGTGCCGGGTCGCGCTGTCAGGGGCGGACGGCGCGGGCGTCGTCCGCCCGGACGGCACGCCCCGCGCCGCGCTCGGGCAGGAGCAGCAGGACTGCCGTCGCACCGAGCACGGTCGCGACGTACGCGGCGACGGCGGTCGGCGCGGTCGCCGTCAGGGTCACGGGAGCGCACAGCGCGACGGCCGCGACAGCGCCCCAGAACCGGTCGCGCTCGGCGTGGGCCCGGACCGCGGTGCGGGCGACGACGAGTCCGACCGCGACGGCGATGACGATCTCCACGGAGCTCCCCCTTCGTGGCCGCCGCGCCGTGCGGAGGCCGTGCGGCACACGGTAGCGGGGCACGTGCCCGTGCGGGGGATGCGTGCCCCGGGCACGATGGCCGTGTCGGCGGACCGGACCCGAGCGGGCCGGTGTCCGGACCTGAGCGGAGGTGGCGCGCGTGCCGGGATGGCTCGAGGCGGGGGCGTGGGGGCTGCTGGGCGGCGGCGCGCTGCTGATCGGCGCGCTCGTCGCGTGGTTCGTGCGCGTCCCGTCGCGCGTGGTCGCGACCGTCATGGCGTTCGGCGCGGGCGTGCTGGTCTCGGCCGTCGCGTTCGACCTCACCGAGGAGGCCGTCGACCAGGGCGGTCTCGGCCCGACGATCCTGGGGTTCGCCGCAGGGGCGCTCGCGTACGTGGGCGCGAACCTCCTGCTCGCCCGGCACGGGGCGCGGCACCGCAAGCGTTCGGGCGACCAGCAGCCCGGTGCGGACCAGCAGGGCAGCGGGGCGGCCATCGCGATCGGCGCGCTGCTCGACGGCGTGCCCGAGTCGGTCGTGCTCGGCGCGAGCCTGCTCAGCGGGCAGGGCGTGAGCCTGTCCGTGCTCGCGGCCGTGTTCATCTCGAACCTGCCCGAGGGCCTCTCGAGCGCGGCGGGCATGAAGAACGCGGGTCGCAGCGCGCGGTACGTGCTCGGCACGTGGACGGCGATCGCCCTGAGCGCCGGGGTCTCCGCGCTGCTCGGGTACCTGCTGCTCGACGGCGCGTCGGGCGCGACCCTCGCGGTCATCAACGCCGTCGCGGCCGGGGCGATCCTCACGATGATCGCCGACACGATGATCCCCGAGGCGTTCGAGAAGGCGCACCTGTTCACCGGGCTCATCACGGCCGCGGGGTTCCTCGTCGCGCTGTCCCTCACGACGCAGGGCGGCTGACCGACGCGCCCGGGGCCCGCCTGCGGCGTTGAGCGGCGCGCGCGGGCGAGCATGGGGGCATGAGGCTCCTCGTGCTCGGCGGGACGCGGTTCCTCG
This sequence comes from Sediminihabitans luteus, assembly GCF_002797595.1. Lineage (GTDB taxonomy): Bacteria > Actinomycetota > Actinomycetes > Actinomycetales > Cellulomonadaceae > Paraoerskovia > Paraoerskovia lutea. The sequence continues at coordinate 1,137,879 of NZ_PGFE01000001.1, read as the reverse complement.
GCCGCGCCCTGGTCGACGACGCGCTGGCCCGCGGCTGGGACGTGACGGTCCTGCACCGCGGGTCCGCGCCCCTGCCTGCGGGATGGGAGGCGGTCACGGACCTGCACGGCGATCGCACGACGCCCGGGGGTCTCGACGCGCTCGACGCCCCGACCGGCGGGCAGGACCAGGCGCGCTGGGACGTCGTCGTCGACACGTGGTCGTGGGCACCGTCCGCGGTGCGCGACGCCGCACGGGCGCTCGCCGACCGGGCCGACCGCTACGTCTACGTGTCGAGCCGGTCGGTGTACGACGCGCCCGCGCGGGGCGCCCGCGAGGACTGGCCGCTGGTCGACGGGTCGCCCGACGACGGCGCCGACGTGCCGTACCCGCGGCTCAAGCGCGGCGGCGAGATCGCCGCGGTCGAGGTGTTCGACGGCCGCGCGACCGTGGTGCGCCCCGGGGTGATCCTCGGCCCGCACGAGGACGTCGGCCGGCTGCCGTGGTGGCTCGCCCGGGCGGCGCGCGGCGGGCGGATCCTCGCGCCGCGCCCGCGCAGGGCAGAGGTGCAGTACGTCGACGCGCGCGACCTCGCCCGGTTCACGCTCGACGTCGCGCCCCGCGGCGGGGTGTACGACGTCGTCGGGCCGGCCGGGACCGCGACCATGCGCACGGTCCTCGAGGAGTGCGTCCGGGCGACCGCGACCGCCCGCCGTCGGGCCGGCGCGCCCGAGGCCGAGCTGTGCTGGGTCGACCCCGAGGACGTGCTCGCCGCCGGGATCGCGCCCTGGACGGACCTGCCGTTGTGGCTCCCGCCCGGCCCGGACCACGACGCGCTGCACGGCGCCGACGTCTCGACCGCCCTCGACGCGGGGCTGCGCGTGCGCGGCCTCGACGCGACAGTGCGCGACACGTGGGCGTGGCTCGAGAGCGTCGGCGAGGCGCCGTCGCGCGCCGGGCGGCCGCGGCTCGGCCTCGACCCGGACGTCGAGGCGCGGGTGCTCGGCCCCGCGTGACGAACCCAAGCCCGTGGGCGATACTGAGCCGCTGAGTCCGGCCCGACGCCGCCTCGGCCGGGCGCGATCGACCGGCGCTGCCCGTCGCACGCGCCGAGAGAGCCGCCCATGAGCACCGTCGTCGACCCCACCGACTCCGCCGCCGCCGCGGACCGTCCGCCCACGCCCGCGGGCCGCCGTCGCACGTTCACGCTCGTGCCCGCCAACCAGCGGCGCAGCCTCGACGAGCTCGTCGACCGCCTCGACCTCGACGCGGGCGACACCCGGGCCAAGCGCTCGGCGTTCTGGGCCATGCTCACGCTCTCGGGGATCATCGCGATCTCGGGCGTCATCACGGACTCGACCGCGACCGTGATCGGGGCCATGATCATCGCCCCGCTCTCGACGCCGATCCTCGGGATGGGCATCGGGATCGTCACGGGGCGCGCCGGCCACGTCGGCCGCTCCGCCCTGTACGTCCTGACCGGTGTGGCGCTCGTCGTCGCGATGGGGTTCCTCGCGGCGCTGGCTCTGCCCGCGACGTCCGACGTCCTGACGAACCCGCAGGTCACGGGTAGGACGTCGCCCGGCGTGCTCGACCTCGTCGCGGCCTTCGCGACCGGGTTCGCCGGGTCGATCGCGCTCTCGCGCAAGGACCTCGGCGACGTCCTACCCGGCATCGCGATCGCGATCTCGCTCGTGCCGCCGCTCGGCGTGGTGGGCGTGTGCCTCGGCTCGGGCGCCCCGGCGCTCGCCGCCGGCGCGCTGCTGCTGTTCCTGTCGAACGTGGTCGCGCTCGTGATCGCGTCGACCGTGGTGTTCGTCGCCGCGTCGTACGGGCGTGACGCGCTCGGGGCGCAGGAGACCGCGGAGGGCGTCGCCCGCCGCAAGCGCGCCTACGTCGCGATCGGCGCGGTCGCGGTCGTCGTCGCCGTGCCGATGATCGTCAACACGGTCTCGGTCACGCTCCAGGCCGTGTGGGCGGGGCAGGTCAAGGGCGCGGCCGAGCGCTGGCTCGCCGAGACCCCCGGGGCGACCGTCGAGGACGTGTCGTGGCAGGGCGACGAGATCATCGTGTCGGTGCGCAGCCCCGAGGCGCTGCCGGACGTCGACGACCTCCAGACGACGGTCGACGACCTCGTGCCGCTCGACCCCGACGTCGTGGTGCTGCACACCGTGGGCGAGCGCGTCACGGAGCAGCGCGCGGGGGAGTGAGCCTCAGTCGGTGAGCGCCTGCTCGACGGCCCCGAGGAACGCGTCGAGGTCGTCCGGCGTGCGGGACGTCACGAGCGTGAACCCGCCCGACTCGTCGGTGACGACGGGCTCGTCGACCCACGTCGCGCCCGCGTTGCGCAGGTCGGTCGCGAGCGACGGGTACGACGTCAGGCGGACGCCCTCGGCGAGCCCGGTCTCGGCGAGCATCCACGGCCCGTGGCAGATCGCTGCGACCGGCCGGGCCGCGGCGGCCACGGCGCGCACGATCGCCAGCGCGCGCTCCTCGAGCCGCAGCGCGTCGGCGTTGAGGGTGCCGCCAGGGACCAGCAGCAGGTCGTAGTCGGCGGGGTCGACCTGGTCGAGCGTCGTGTCGGGGTCGACCTGGGTGCCCGGGTCCTGGTCGCCCACGAGCGTGCGCACGGGCGCGTCGTCCACGGCGGCGACGTGGACCGTCGCGCCCCGCTCGCGCAGGTGCTGCACGGGGACGACGAGCTCGTCCTGCTCGACGCCGTAGTTCGTGACGATCGCGAGCACGCGGCGTCCGTCGAGGGTCGTGGTCATGGTGCCTCCTTCGTCCGGTCCCACGACTCGATCACGAGGCCCGACGACTCGCACGTCTACCGCGAGAGCATCGCGCGCAGGTACTGCCCCGCGGCGATCCAGTGCCCCGCGCAGCCGGCGAACACGACGACCTCGGCGGCCACGTAGACCCCGGAGTGGACGGCGTCGAACGTGCGCGCGAGCAGCATCACGGGCAGCCCGAGCATGAGCAGCGCGGTGCGCACCTTGCCGACGATCGTCACGGGCACCTCGGGGTTGCCGTGGAACTTCACGAGCGCGACGAGACCGAGCGTGAGGTCGGGCACGACGATCGCGACGAGCACCCACCAGGGCACGATCCCGACGGCCGCGAGCACGAGGGTCACGGTGACGATCATGAGGCGGTCGGCGATCGGGTCGAGCGCGGCGCCGAACCGGCTCACCTGGTCGAGTCGCCGCGCGAGGTAGCCGTCGACCCAGTCGGTCGCCCCGATGACGACGAGCACCCAGATCGCCGCCCGGTACTCGCCCGGCCCGAGCACGAGCCACGCGAACAGCGGCAGCCCGAGCAGCCGCAGCACGGTTGCGAGGTTCGCCCACGTCAGGACGTCGTCCCGCACGGCCCGCGTCACGCCGCGGGGTGCGCCTGCGCCGATGAGCCTCATGGCGCTCATCCTCCCACCGAGGGCGGCGGGAGCTCGCGTCGAGCGGAGTGATCCCGGCGACGTCCGCGCGCGAGGTGCCGGGCGTCGCCCGCCGGGGCGGGCGGTGAGTGAGGTTCCCGTGCCGGACGCCGCCCGCCCGGGTCAGCGGTGCGCGCGCACGATCGCGGTGCCGACCCGGGTCACGCGCTCGGCGAGCCCCGCGCCCTCGCCCACGTACCCGGCGACCATCGCGCCGTCCCGCAGCATCATGAGCTCCTCGGCGGCCGCGGGCGGGTCGTCGACGCCGAGCTCGCGCACGAGAGACGCGAGGGTCTCGACCCACCAGGCGCGGTGCGCGGCCACGACCCTGCGCACGGGGTGCTCGGCGTCGGGGTACTCGGCGGCGGCGTTGATGAACGCGCAGCCGCGGAAGTCGGGCCGGCACACCATCTCGCCCGCGAAGCCCGCGATCTCGCGCAGGGTCGTGGCGGCGTCGTCCGGGTGGGACGCCCGCAGCCCGTCGAGCGCGTCGCGCTCGCGCGTCGCCCAGGCCTCGAGGTAGGCGACGACGAGGTCGTCCTTGCTGCGGAAGTGCCGGTAGAAGGTCACCTTCGAGACCTCGGCCGCGGCGATGATCCGGTCGGCGCTCACGGCGCGCACGCCGTCGGCGTAGAACTGGCGCGTCGCCGCGTCGAGGATCCGCGTCCGGACGTCGGAGGGTCGGGTCGTGCCGGTCATGTGATCACTCTCCCACGGGGTGCTCCGGGCGGGGTGGTTGCGTCCGGGAGGTGCTCGTGCTTAGGTAGACGAACTAGTAACTCTACCTCGGGCGACAGCCCGACGACACGAGGAGCACACATGGCAGCGATCTACACGGCCGTCGCGACGGCCACGGGCGACGGACGCAACGGGCGCACGCGCTCCGACGACGGGATCCTCGACGTCGACCTCGCCGTCCCGAAGGAGATGGGCGGCGCCGGCGGCGCGAGCAACCCCGAGCAGCTCTTCGCCGCGGGCTACGCCGCGTGCTTCCACTCGGCACTCAAGCTCGTCGCGGGCAAGCAGAAGGCGCCGATCAGCGACTCGGCCGTCGTCGCCGAGGTCGGGATCAACCCGAACGGCGAGGGCGGGTTCGTGCTCGCCGTCGCGCTGCACGTCGAGCTCGCGGGCGTCGACCAGGCGACCGCCGACGCGCTCGTCGAGGCCGCGCACGTCGTGTGCCCCTACTCGAACGCGACGCGCGGCAACATCGAGGTCACGGTCGACGCGACCGTCGCCTGACCGCGGGTGCGTCGTCCCGCGAGGTGAGTCGTCCCGCGAGGTGAGTCGTCCCGCGGGCGGGTCGCCGGGCACGGGGCTGCGCCGCGCGTGCGTCGTCCCGCGAGATAGAACTGAGGGCGCGAGATAGAACGTGGAGCGTTCTATCTCGCGCCCTCAGTTCTACTTCGGCGCAGGCGTCCGTCGGCGTGAGACCCATCGGCGGGGTGTCACGCCCGCGCGCGGCTCGTCAGCGGCCGCGGAGCTGGTGGAACATCGGGCAGTCGAACGGGTCGCGCGCCTTGAGGCCGACCTCGTTGAGGTACCGGACCACGATCATGTACGAGTGGAACAGGTTGGTCTCGGTGTACGGCATGCCGAGCCGCTGGCAGTGCTCGCGCACCATGAGCCGCGCCTTGATCAGGTGCGGGCGGGGCATCGACGGGAACAGGTGGTGCTCGATCTGGAAGTTCAGGCCGCCCATGAGCACGTTCATGAACCAGCCGCCGCGGATGTTGCGCGAGGTGAGCACCTGCTTCGACAGGAAGTCGAGCTTCTCGTCGGCCGCGACGATCTTCATGCCCTTGTGGTTGGGCGCGAACGACGCCCCCATGTACACGCCGAACACCGCGAGCTCGACGCCGATGAACGCGAACGCGAGCCCGAGCGGCAGCGCCCAGAAGATCAGGGCGGTCACGACGGTCAGGCGCGTGATGATGAGCGCGAGCTCGACGGTCCGCTCGCGGCTGGGCTTGCTCGCGAACAGCGACCGCAGGGCGACGACGTGCAGGTTGAGGCCCTCGAGGGTCAGCAGGGGGAAGAACAGCCAGCCCTGGAACCGGTGGATGAGCGAGAAGAACCGGCCGCGCGGCTCGGCCGCGCTCTCGGGCGTGAACACGATGACATCCATGTCGATGTCCGGGTCCTTGCCGATCTTGTTCGGGTTCGCGTGGTGACGCGTGTGCTTGGTCATCCACCACGAGTACGAGATGCCCACGAGGCCGTTGGCGAGCAGCCGCCCCACGCGGTCGTTGACGGGGCCCGACTCGAACACCTGACGGTGCGCGGCCTCGTGCGTCACGAACGCGAACTGGGTCATGACGATCCCGAGCGCGCCCGCGATCAGCAGCTGGAACCAGGAGTCGCCCAGCAGCACGAACCCGGCCACGCAGCCCGCGAGCGCGAGCGTGAGGACGCCGAGCGTGACCATGTAGTAGGTGTGCGTGCGGCCCAGGAGCCCGGCCTCGCGCACGCGCTGCGACAGCGCGGTGTAGGTCGAGGTGATGCTCGTGCCGTCGCCCGTGCGGGGCTTGGTGGCTCGGAATCCTGGCTGGACGGTCGTCGATGTCATTCGGACCCCTCAGGGGTTCGGTGCCGACTTCCCAGCCGTACGTCTGTGAGCAGGTGCTCGGGCTCTCCGGATGCCGCGAGTCTACGTGCCAGGAGGCCCGAACGGACGGGATGCGTGTGGAGGAACGGTGCATAGACTTGCGGACGTACCGGCAGCGCGACCCTCGCCTGACCACGGCGACCGAGCACTGGAGCCCGTATGACCGACCCTGGGCACGACGCCCCGCTGGACCTCCTGCCGCCGGACGTCCCCGTCGACCTCGACAACTGCGCACGCGAGCCCATCCACATCCCGGGACGCATCCAGCCGCGCGGGGTCCTGCTGGCCCTGCGGGCGTCGGACGCGCGGGTCACGCAGTGCTCCGACACCGTGGCCGCGGTCCTGGGTCGGCCCGTCGACGACGTGCTGGCCGCGCCGCTCGCGGACGCCGTGGGTGCCGCCGCGGCGCGCGCCATTCTCGACCGCGCCTCGACCATCCCCGACCTGCGCGCGCGCAACCCGCTCGACGTCGTGGTCGACGTCGCCGGGGTCGGGCTCGTGCGGATGGACGCGATCCTGCACCACGCGCCGATCGCGCCCGGTGCGGTCCCCGAGGCCGAGCCCGTGCTCGTGGTCGAGCTCGAACCGGTCGACGGCGCGCGGCCCCTGACGTTCGAGGACACGTTCCAGCCCGTGCGCGGCGCGCTCGCCGACCTCGACCGTGCCGGGTCGCTGACCGAGCTCTACGACGTCGCGGTGCGGCACGTGCGCTCCCTGACGGGCTTCGACCGCGTGATGCTCTACCACTTCGACGCCGACTACAACGGCGAGGTCGTGGCCGAGGCCCGCCGCGACGACCTCAACGCGTTCCTGGGACTCCACTACCCGGCGTCCGACATCCCGCCGCAGGCCAGGGCGCTGTACGAGAAGAACTGGATCCGGCTCATCGCCGACGTCGCGTACGAGCCGTCACTCGTCGTGCCGACCGACGACCCCGTGACCGGGCAGCCGCTCGACCTCACGTTCAGCACGCTGCGCAGCGTGTCGCCGATCCACGTCGAGTACCTGCAGAACATGGGCGTGGGTGCGTCGATGTCGATCTCGCTGCTGCGCGACGGCCGGCTCTGGGGCCTCATCGCGTGCCACCACTACTCGGGCGCGCACGCCCCCACGTACGCGGCGCGCGCGGCCGCCGAGTTCCTCGGGTCGTCGTTGTCGATGCGGCTCGTCTCGCAGGTCGAGGACGACCGCGCCGAGGCGCAGCGCCGCACCGCGGGCGTGCTCGCGCACCTGGTCGCCCGCTCGCAGGACGACGCCACCCCGCTCGCGGCCGCGCTCTCGGGCTCGCCCGGCCTGCTCGAGCTCGTGCCCGCGCAGGGCGCGTTCGTCCTCGCGGAGGGTCGGGTCGAGTCGCGCGGCACCGCGCCCGACGACGACGCGTGCCGCCGCGTCGCGCAGCGGCTCGCCGCCGCGGGCACCGAGATCGTGACGACCGACCACCTCGAGGGCCTCGACCGGTCACTGGCCGACGACCTGCCCGGCTCGGCCGGGCTGCTCGCGATCACGCTGCCCGGCGGCGCGTGCGCGGTGTGGCTCCGCGACGAGGTGCGTCAGCAGGTCGACTGGGGCGGCGACCCGTACAACAAGGCGATCGCGCGTCGCGAGGGCGACACGGTGCGCCTGTCGCCGCGCAAGAGCTTCGAGCGGTGGCGCGAGGTCGTCGACGGGCGGTCCGCACCGTGGACCGAGGACGAGGTCGACGCGGCCGCGACCCTGCGTTCGCACCTCGTCGAGGCGCTGCTGCTGCGCGGGCGGCGCGACATCCGTGCGGCCGAGGCGCTGCAGCGCAGCCTCCTGCCCGCGACTCTCCCCGTGGTCGAGGGGTGGCGGATCGAGGCGCGCTACCAGCCGTCGGACGGCGGGTATGCGGGCGGCGACTGGTACGACGCGATGCTGCTCCCCGGCGGACGGCTCGCGGTCGTCGTGGGCGACGTCACGGGTCACGGGCTCGCGGCGTCCGCGACCATGGGGCAGCTGCGCAACGGCCTGCGCGCGCTGCTCTCGGTCGGTGGCGGCCCCGACGCGGTGCTCATGAACCTCGACGCCCTCGCCCGGCTCACGCTCCCGGGCGAGGTCGCGACCGTCGTCGTCGCCGTGGTCGACCCGAGCGACGGCACGGTCGAGTACGCGACCGCCGGGCACCCCCCGCCCCTGGTCGTCGCTCCCGGCTCCGCGGAGTTCGCGCCGCGCGTCGTGGGCGCGCCCGTGGGCGTCGGCGACCTGCCGCGCGCGGGCGGGACCACCCGGGTCGAGCCCGGGGGAGCGCTCGTGCTCTACAGCGACGGGCTCGTCGAGCACCGGGACGAGTCGGTGCGCACGGGGCTCGAACGGCTGCGCGCGACCTTCGCGGATGGCCCCGCCGGGCCCGACGACGCGCTCGACGCGTGCCGCGACCCCCGCTCGGAGGACGACGCGACGCTGATCGTGGTGCGGCGGCTCAGCTCGCCGTCGTGAGGCGCGAGCGGTCGTCCGCGGCGAGCACCGCCCAGACGTGCTTCGCGGTGCGGGTCGAGTACCAGCCGACGTCCTGCGCGAGGCGTGAGGCGAGCACGAGGCCGAACCCGCCCTCGCCGGCGGCACGTGGCCCCGCGACGACGGGCGCCGACTCGGGCGCGTGGTCCACGACCTCGATCATGTAGGCGCCACGGCTCTGGTGCAGGCGCACGAGCGCGGGGGCGCGACCGTGCCGCAGCGCGTTCGTCGTGAGCTCGCTCGTGACGAGCACGATCGACTCGGGGATCTCACCGAGGCGACGCGTCCCGGACCCGGGGAGCATCGTGTAGAGCGCGTCCCGCACGTGCGTGAGGTCGTCGGTGGTCGTCACGGCCCACGCCGCCACCTCGGTGAATCCCGAGGGGGTGCGTGCTGGGGGCAGGGTGGCGTCCACGGAGCGTTCCTAGTCGGCGATCGTGAAGAGCGGGGCGACGCCGCTGAGGTCGAGCAGGTCGCGCACGTTGACGGGCGTCCCGACGAGCACCGGCGGGGTGCTCGTCCGGCCGGCGGCGAGGTACAGCAGGCGCAGGCCGCCCGAGTCCAGGAACGTCACGCGGGTCAGGTCGATCGTCACGCCGCCCTGCGCGGGCAGGCTCGCGACGAGGTCCTCCTCGACCTTGCCCTGGATCGCGGCGTCGATCTCGCCCCACATGACCCAACGGTTCCCGTCGGACTCGAGGCTCACGCCACCGTGCACTGAATCTTCCACGTCGACCTTCGTTTCGCTGCCGTGGCCGCGCATGGTCTGCGGGCGGCCGGAATCATCATGCCTGATCGGACGGCCTCACGCAGAGCGGGTCACCGCGCGCGGCCCACCCGCTCGACCAGTCCGGCCGCGAGCGGGGCCGCGTCGAGGTCGCCCGCGCGCACCCGTGCGGCGATCGTGCGCCGCACCTGGCGGTCGGCGACCGCGGGCAGGTGCCGCGCGAGGGCCATCTCGAGCCGGCCGCGGCGCGTGGTGGGCACGTCGCGCAGCGGCCTGCGGGACGTCGCGCACCGCAGGATCGCCGCGACGACGCCCTCGACGGGCTCGTAGCGGGACACGCCCTGGAGCGACAGGCCCGCGTCGGCGGTCGAGGAATGGATGGGCGAGGCGACCATGGACGGGTAGACCACGCTCACGCCGACGTGCGTGCCGACCTCGAGGCGCAGCGCGTCGGCGTACGCGACGAGCCCGCGCTTGGTGACGCCGTACGCGGCGGCGAGCGGGAGGGGCAGCACGGCCATGCGGGACGAGACGAACACCACACGACCGCGCGAGGCCACGAGGTGGGGCAGGGCCGCGGCCGTCGTCCGCCACGCGGCGAGCAGGTTGACCTCGACCTGGCGGCGCACCTCGGCGGACGGCGCGAGCTCGGCCGGGGCGGGGCCGCCGACGCCCGCGTTGTTGACGAGCAGGTCGATCCCGCCGAGGAGCTCGGCGGCCGCGGCGACGCCCGCGGGGACGGCGTCGTCGTCGGTCAGGTCGCACGCGAGGACGGGGGCGTCGTCGTGCTCGACGGCGCGCAGGTCGAGGCCGACGACGCGGGCCCCGGCGGCGACGAAGTCCTCGCGCAGGCGGGTGCCGAACGTCCCGGCCGCGCCGGTCACGACGACGCGCTGGCCGCGCAGGGTCCGGGGGGTGCGGGTCTTGTCGGGCCTGGTCTTCTCGGGCCTGGTCTGCTCGGTGGTCATCGTGCGTCTGCCTTCTCGTGCGTGGTCGTGGTGTCGTCCTGCGGGGTCTCGCCGTGCGGCGTGCCGTCACGGGCGGCCTCGCGTGCGGCGGGCGTCGGCGTGGTGCTCTGCGGCGCGGCCGGCGCGAACGCGACGCCCTGGCCGCGGCTCGCGCGGCGCGCGCCGTCGACGAGCTCGCGCGCGGCGAGCGCGACGTAGCCGTCGAAGTCGACCCGCATCGCGGGGCGCGACTCGCCCCAGCGGGCGCGCGCGGCACGCAGCTCGCGCACGCACGCGGCGCGCTGGTCGGCGTGCGACGGCAGCGCGTACTCGCCCGCGACGTGCGCCGCGACGAGCCGGCCCTGGGCCTCGACCACGGGCAGCGCCGCGCCCGTGGACTGCATGAGCCCGACGAAGTACAGCCCGGGCTGGTCGAGGTGGAACACGTGGCGGTAGAGCATCAGCCGGTCGGCGCCGGGCGCGAGCACCGCGGGGTCGAGGAACGGGACGTCGACGCGGTAACCCGTGCACCAGACCACGAGGTCGGCGCGCTCGCGGCGTCCGTCGGTGAACACGACCGCGTCGCCGTCGAGGCGCTCGACGCCGGGGCGCACCCCGATCTCGCCGTGCGCGACGCGCGCGTACAGGGCGTCCGAGAGGGTGGGGTGGCCCTCGAGGAACCCGCGCGTGGGTCGCGGCAGGCCGTGCGACTCGGGCCGGCCGGCGGCGAACCCGATGGTCGTCTCGCTGATGCGCTGGCGCAGGCGCCAGGGCAGGTGCTTGGCGAGCGCGCCGTTGAGCGTGTCGGACGGCCGCCCGAACACCTGCTTGGGCACGACCCACACGCCGTGCCGCAGCGACAGGTGGGTCTCGGCGGCGGCGTACGACGCGTCGACCGCGATGTCCATGGCGGAGTTGCCGCCGCCGACGACGACGACGTGCCGGCCCGCGAGCTGCTCGGGCCCCCGGTAGTCGTTGCTGTGCATCTGGTCGCCGTCGAACGTGCCGGGGTAGGCGGGCTCGGGCCAGCGCGGTGCGGCGTTGTGGCCGTTGGCGACCACGACCGCGTCGTAGTGGTCGGTGCTCGTGCCGTCGGGCCCTGTCGCGGTGACCTCCCAGCCGGCGTGCCGTCCGTCGTCGGTGCCGGACGTCGCCCCCGCGGCCCGCACGGACGTGACCTCGTGCCGGAACCGGGTGCGCTCGACGAGCCCGAAGGTGCGCGCGTAGTCGGCGAGGTACCCCGCGACGCGGTCGTGGCGCGGGAAGTGCGGCCAGTCGGCGGGCATCGGGTGGTCCGTGAACTCGGTGCGCGTGCGCGAGGTGTTGAGGTGCAGCGTCGAGTACGCGGGCGAGCGGCCGCCCGCGCCGCCGAGCACCCACAGGCCGCCGGGCACGTCGCCCGCGTCGTACGCCCAGGCGTTGACGCCACGGTCGAGCAGGGCCTTGAGCGTCGCGAGGCCCGAGGGGCCGGCGCCGATCACGGCGACGCGGGGTGACGTCAGGGGCGACGTCGGGGTGGACGTCGGGGCGGACGGCGTCGGCGCCATCGGGACTCCTTCGGCAGCGGGCCGAGCGCTAATAGAACGCTCGTTGCATTACTGCGTCAGTGTGCACCAGCGCCGTACATCGCGTCCACCCAGCGGTGCACGAACGCCCGGGTCTCGCGGCGGGCCCGGGCGTCGCCGTCGCGCTGCCCCGGGGCCACGGCCGCGAGCGTCACGACGTGGCCGTGCACGGCCCACACGAGCGAGCGGACGGCGGTGTGCGGGGTCGGCTCGTGCAGCAGGCCGCGCGCGTGGGCGGCGGCCAGGAGCGCCTCGACCTCGGCGTAGATCGGGTCGGCGTAGTCGGTGTCGAGGCGCCCGTGCTCGGCCGGTGCCAGCCAGCGCCGCAGCCACAGCGCCGTGGTCTCGGGGCGGTCCTCGAGGAAGTCCACGAACGCGTCGACGAGGTCGTGCAGCGCGGCGGCGAGCGCCTCGGGGCCCTCGTCGAGCGCCGCGCGCGCGGGGGTCACGGCGGACTCGACCGCGGCACGCTCGGCCGCGAAGATCCGCGCGAAGCAGGCGTCGTAGAGCTCGGCCTTGCGGCCCCCGTGGTGGTGCACGGTCGCGACGTTGACGCCCGCCGCCTCGGCGACGTCGCGCACGCCGACGGCGTCGAACCCGCGCTCGGCGAACAGGCGGGTCGCGGCGCGCAGCACGATCTCGTGCGTGTCGCGCTGATCCTCGCGGCGGGGGCGTCCGGGGCCACGCCTCGGGGCGCCGTCCGCCCTGGTCACCGGCCTGGTCGCCGGGGTGGTCACGGGCGGGCTCGCACGGGTGGTCTCGGGCGGGGCAGCGCTCGGGTTTCGCTCCGTCGTGGTCACCCCGTTAGCATGCCGTATTCAATCAGCCGTTGGAAACCGCAACGGCCCGAGTCGCAGGAGGCCGTGCATGGGCGCACCGCCGGTCGCAGCACCCGTCCGCACCATCCCGGGCCGGTCGCTGCTCGCCTACGCGAGCGGATCGCTCGGCATGGGCATCTGGGTCACCGTGCCCGGGCTCCTGCTGCTCGTCTACCTGACCGACGTGCTCGGCGTGACGCCGTGGCTCGCGGGGCTCGTGGTGCTCGTGCCGAAGATCCTCGACGTCGTGCTGCACCCCTGGGTCGGGCAGGTCTCCGACGCGCAGCTCGCGCGGTACGGGCACCGGCGCCGCCTGCTGTGGGTCGGCACCGCGCTGGCGCTCGGCATGGTCCTGCTGTTCTGGGGGCCGGCGACGCTCACGGGCGACGCCGCCGCGATCTGGGTCACGGGCGCCTTCGTGCTCGCGAACCTCGCGTTCGCGGCCTTCCAGGTGCCCTACCTGTCGACGCCCTCGGACCTCGCGATCGGGTACGGCGAGCGCACCCGGCTCATGACCTACCGCATGGTCGTCCTGACCGTCGGGATCCTCGTCTCCGGGCTGCTCGCGCCGATGATCTCGCACGGCGCCGACGGCACGCGCGCGAGCTACCTGCTCATGGCCCTCGTGCTCGCTGTCGTGATGCTGCTCGCGATGCTCGGCGGGATCCGCGGCGTGCGGCTCGTGACGCGCGACGCGCCCGGGGTGCCCGAGGAGCTCGTCGCGGGCGGTCCCGGGGCGTCGGCCGTCGCGGCGACCCCGCACGACGCGCGCCCCCTGCGCGCCCGCATGGCCGAGGCGCTGCGCGACCGGCACTTCCGCCCGCTCGTGCTGGCCTACCTGGGCATGTCGACGACGTCGCACCTCGTGCTCGCGGGCGTGCCGTACTTCGCCAAGTACGAGCTCGACCGCGCGGGCCTCGCGACCGTGCTCGTGGCCGCGTTCGTCGCGCCCGCGCTGTTCGCGACGCCCCTGTGGATGCTGGCCTCGCGCCGGTTCGGCAAGCAGCGTTGCCTGCTGTGGGCCCAGGGCACGTTCGTCGTCGGCTCGCTCGTGCTCGCCCTCGGCGCCGGTGCCGGGGTGCCCGTGCTCGTGGCCGCGGTCGCGGTGCTCGGGACGTGCTTCGCCGCGATGCAGCTGTTCCCGTTCTCGATGGTCCCCGACGTCGTCCGCCACCACGGCGACGAGGGTGCGGCCAAGGCCGGGACGTACACCGGGGTGTGGACGGCCACCGAGGCCACGGGCGCGGCGCTCGGCCCGTACCTGTACGCGAGCTGCCTCGCGATCGGCGGGTTCGTCGCGACCACCGCGGGCGAGGCCGTGATCCAGCCGGGGGCGGCGCTCGTGTGGGTGCGCATCGGCATGGGCGTGGTGCCCGCGGTCGTCATGGTCGCGGTCTGGCTCGTGCAGCGCACGTACCGGCTCGACGAGGTCGCGCGCGCGGCGGAGTGACCCGGATCACACGGAACCCTGGCGGTCGGGCGCCCGGGCGACTAGCGTCCTGCGCATGGTCAACAAGGAGATCGTCGAATCAAGGGTGATGGACGCTCCGGTCGACGCCGTCTGGCGCGTCATCACCACCATCCGGGACGCGGCGTCGGTGCTGCGGGGGGTCGAGAGGATCGAGGTCGTCGCGGGTGACGACGGGCCCGACGGCTACGCCGTGGGGCTGCGCTGGAAGGAGACGCGCAAGATCCTCGGCCGCTCGGGCACCGAGGAGATGGAGGTGACCGACGTCGAGCCGGGCCGCTCGACGCGGATCACGGCCGAGAGCGGCGGCATCGTCTACACCACGACGTTCGAGCTGCAGAAGATCGGGCCCAAGACGCGTGTGGTCGTGCGGTTCTCGGGCATCACGCCGCCCGACGCGTCGGTCGTGACGCGCGGCATGGTCGCGCTGTTCGGCGGCCTCGGCACGCTCGCGACGGGCGCAGGGCTGCGCCGCGACCTCGAGGACATCGAGAAGGCCGCCGCCGGGCGGCTGACCGAGATGGCGGGCGGTATCACGCCGACGAACGGCGAGGGCACGACGCCCGAGTCCGCCGCCGCGGCGCAGGGCTGAGCCTCAGCCCACGCGGGCGCGCAGCCAGGCGACGTCGTCGGGCGCGCTCGCGTGGGTCTCGCACACCACGGGCGCGTCCGCCGCGCGCACGAGCGCGACCAGGGCCTCGGGGTCGATCGTGCCCTCGACGAACGTCGTGTGCCGGTCCTGGCCCGAGTCGAACGCGCCGATGCTGCCGTTGGCGTGCACCAGGTCGATCCTGCCCGTGATGCCGCGGACCGCGGTGACGGCGTCCGCCAGGTCGATCCCGCCCGCGTGCGCGTGGCACGTGTCGAGCGTGAAGCCCACCTCGACGTCCCCCGACGCCGCGGTCACCGCGTCCCACAGCTGCGCGATGCGGTCGAGCCGGCGGGCCATCGAGTGGTCGCCGCCCGCGGTGTTCTCGATCAGCACGGGCACGTCGGTCTCGAGCGACTCGACGGCCTTGCGCCAGTTGTCGAACCCCTTCGCCGGGTCGTCGGCCGCGGTCACGTGCCCGCCGTGCACGACGACGCCCGCCGCCCCGACCTGCGACGCGCCGTCCATGATCTTCTGCAGCAGCTTGCGCGACGGGATCCGGATCCGGTTGTTGGTCGAGGCCACGTTGATCACGTAGGGCGCGTGCACCACGAGCCGCAGGTCGGCCGCCGCGGCGTCGGCGCGCAACGCCTCGGCGCCGCCCGGGTATGTCCACTCGGGGCCCTTCCACGACTGCGGGTCGCTCAGGAAGATCTGCGCGACGTCCGCCCCCAGGGCCTGCGCCTGGGTGATCGCGTCCGACTGGTCGACGTGTGCTCCGATCCGCATGGGCACGAGCCTATGCCGACCGACGTCGCGCGCCCACCGCCCGGAGCACGAGCCACGCGACCGCGACCGCGGCGAGCACCGTCGCTCCGAGCGCCGCGACGAGCAGCGGCAGGTCGGTCGGGATGCCCAGGTGCACCGTGATGCCGAGGATCCGCGAGAGCCCCCACGGCAGCAGCGCCATCTGGTCGTTCCAGACCGTGAGCGCGTGCTCCGTGCCGAGCGCGGCGACCCCCAGGCCGCCGAGCACGAGCGGTGCCGCGCCGGCGGCGAGCACGCGGCCGACCGCGCCCGCACGCGAGAAGCCTGCGACGCGCAGCGCGAACGCCGCGCACACGAGCACCCACGCGAACCCGGCGAACGCGACGGTCACGTACGCGGTGCGCGCGCCGGGCGCCGTCCAGAACCCGAACCAGTAGCCGCCCGGCCCGCGCGGCGAGAGCGCCACGAGCAGCACCACGGTGCGGGCGACCGCGGCCCCGCCGACCGCGGCCACGAGCGGGCGCACGCCGCGCCGTCCGCCCGCGAGGAGCAGGACCAGGCCGAACACCGCCCACGCGCCCAGCACGAGTGCGAGGTGCGCGGGCGCGAGCGCCCACGTGTAGACGACGCGGCTCGCCACGAGGGCCAGCACGGGGACGGCGACGAGCAGCACCCGGTCGGCGCGGCCGAGCCCGGCGCCCTCGTCCGCGAGCCGCCACGGGCGGGTCGCGCCCACCCACAGCGCGCGCGCCGCGCCCGCGCCGGGCAGCCGCCGGCCGCGGCGCACGAGCAGGCGCTGCGCGGGGGCGGTCCCGAGCGCGAGGGCGACCACGAGCACCACGAGCAGGGTGCGCGCCCAGCGGGCGGCGGCGGGGTCACGGTCAGCGCGGGCCGTGCCGAGGTCGGCCGCGGTCACGGTGTACGCGGGCAGCGCGACGTCGTCGCCGTAGCGGTCGAGGTGGTCGGCGCGCGCGACATCCCAGGCCTCGCGCGCCGCGTCGCGCTGCGCGAGAACCGTCGCGGAGCCGGTGTCGAGCCACTGCGCGTGCCGCAGCACGAGCGTGCGGTAGGCGGAGAGCATGCGCAGCAGGTCGACCTCGTAGTCGAGCGCGTCGAGCATCTGACGGCGCGACGCCGGGTCGGTCCACGTCGCGGCGTCGGTCCCGGCGATCGTCGCGCGCATGCCCTCGGCCGTGGCGACCGCCGCGGCGCCCTGCGCGATCGCGTCGTCGACCGCGCCCGGCCCCGAGTCGCGGACCACGGAGTAGATGGAGTCGAGCGCGGCCGAGTCGCCCGTGAGGATGTCCCACTCGAAGATCCACATCATGGGCGGCGGCTCGAG
Source organism: Sediminihabitans luteus (assembly GCF_002797595.1). Classification (GTDB taxonomy): domain Bacteria; phylum Actinomycetota; class Actinomycetes; order Actinomycetales; family Cellulomonadaceae; genus Paraoerskovia; species Paraoerskovia lutea. Next base: position 1,121,163 of record NZ_PGFE01000001.1, on the reverse strand, counting down.
CCCGAGCGCGCGGGTGCTGGTGCGTGCAAAGGGTGCGACGTACAGACCCTGGGTCACGGCCTCGCGCGAGTCGGCCATGGCCTGCGCGACCGCGTGCACGGTCGCGGGGTCGTCCGAGAACGTCGCGCGCGCCCAGTCGGCGGTGAGCTGTGCCGGGTCGGCGTCCGGGTCCCACGCGAGCCGCCCGGCGACGTACACGTTGAGGTCGTAGAGCTGCCAGAACCCCGTGCGCCCGTACAGGCTCAGCGGCCCGGCGTGCCACGGCCCGCCGTCCTGCGTCCACGTCCACGCCCCCTCGACCTGGGGGTTCGCGGTGCGGTAGTGGTCCAGGGCCGTCGCGAGCTGCGAGCCGAGGTCGTTCGGGACCGCGCCGAACGCCTCGAACTCGCGGCGCGCCTGGAACTCGACGACGCGCCGCTGCGTGCCGACGTCGAGCGTCGGGTTGAGCGGCAGCCACGAGTAGAAGTCGCCCGCGACGAGCTTGGTCGACACGACGAGGTGGGGCGAGTCGATCCCGTCGAGCACCGCCGCGTACGACTCGGGGTTCGTGTGCATGTCGCCGACCGCGCCCACACCCACGCTCCACGACCGGAAGATCACGTCGCGGTCGGCGTCCTCGGCGACGGCGAGGAACGCGGTGAGCATCCGGCGGACGGCGTCGGGCGTGGTCACGCCCAGCTCGGACCAGTAGTCCCAGCCGGGGTTGTCGTAGATCGCACCGCCCTCGCCGATCCGGATCATGAGGCCGTCGACGCCCGTCTCCTCGAACAGCTCGCGCAGGCCCGCCGCGTACACGTCCCACGTCCGCGCGTCCTGCGCGTCCCACCCGCGCGCGTCGAGGTACTCCTCGAGCGGCGTCGAGAGCGCGAGCATGTCGGTGCTGAGGTAGACCCGCATGCCGCGCTCGTGCGCGTACCGCCACAGCGGCGCCCAGGCCTCGCGCATCGCGAGCGCCCGGCCCACGTGCGGGTCGTCCTCGGCGTAGACCTCGTGCCCGTCGCCCACGCCCGAGAACGTCACGTACTCGAGGAACCCCGGCAGGACGATCGCGTCGTACCCGCGCGCCAGGGTGCGGTCGACGTAGTCGCGGAGCTCGGCCGCGTCGCCCGCGAACGCGTCGGCGTCGACGTACGGGGCGTCGTCGAGGATCGCGTCGTCGAACGCGCCCGAGTTGTGCGAGTAGGGGTCGCCGGCACCCCAGGCCTCGGGGGAGTCGTCGACGCCGGCGGCGCCCTTGTCGACGAGCCGCGTCGCGAGCGCGGGGGCGACAACGACGCCGTCCTCGTCGGCGGGCAGCAGCGCGTGACCGGTGCGCACCCGGTCGGCGAGCCGGTACAGGCCCGCGGCGGCGCCGCGCGCGTCGGCGGCCTCGAGGCTCCACCCCGCGGTGTCGGACGACGCCCGGTACGCCTCGTCGTCGGCGCCACCCCCGGCCGGGGCGGGGAGCGTCGCGCCCGTGCTCACCGCGAGCTCGCCCGGGGCGCCCGACCCCGGACCCGTCACGACCGTGGGGAGCGGCGCGCCGCGCGAGGCGACCGCGTCGGCGAGCTCGCCCGCGGCCTGGACGACGGCGACGTCGTCGGGGACCGCGACCGTGGTGATCGCGGGGGCGGGGTCGTCGGCGCGCACGGGCGCGACCGCGCTCGTGTCGGGCACGGGTTCGACGGGCGTGGTCGAGATCGCGAGGAACCCGCCGATCTGGCCGGCGAGACCGAACCCCAGGGCGAGCAGGAGCACGAGGGCGGTCAGGGCGAGCAGCGGGGCGCGCAGCGCGCGGCGGCGCGCGGTGGCGGGGGTGGGCGACGGCGGCGTCGCGGTGGTCGGCACCGGGACAGCGTAGGTGGTTCAGGTCACACGAAGGTCACGCGTGGGCGCGGTCACTTCCGCTGCAGGTTCGCCGTCCACACGAAGCCCCGGGTCGAGCCGTACTGGACGTCCGTGTAGTTCCCGATCCGGGCGTAGACGGTCGAGATCGTGGCCCCCTTCGGGATCTTCCGCACCTTGCGGTACCCCGAGCTCGGACCGATCCACACCGACGAGGCCCGCAGCGTCGTGTACCGCGGCGCGGCGGTCGACGTCCCCGGCTTGTCCGCCAGGACGTAGCTCGACGAGACCCAGCCCTTGGTCGAGCCGATCGTGACGGGCACGAACCCGTTCGTGAGCCGGCCGGGGGTCGAGCGCATCGCCGTCCCGCGCGAGACGGTGCGCAGGACCTTGTAGCCCGTCGACGGCCCGGACCGGACGTTGAGCGACGTCGACGCGTAGTAGGTGCAGCTCGTCTCGCGCACGCGCTGGTCGAAGATCGCCCCCTTGGCGATGCTCACGCCCCGCAACGTGAACCACCGCACGGGGTCGACCGTCGTCCCCGTGCCGTGGAACGCGCCCTTCCACACCTCGACGTGCAGGTGCGGGCTCGTCGCCGGACCGCTCGAGCCGACGAGCGCGATCCGCTGGCCCTTCGCGACCCGCTGGCCCGTCGAGACGTACTTCGTCGCCGAGTCCATGTGCACGTACGCGACGTAGTACGTCGTGCTCGCGACGGTCGTGCGGACCACGACGTAGCCCGCGTTCCCACCCTTCGGGTTCACCGCGGCGGTGACCGTCCCGCCCACGGACGCGTAGATCGGTGCGCCGCGCTGTGCCTCCAGGTCGATCCCCAGGTGCTGCGCGGACGCCCCCGCGACCGGGAGGCAGCGCGGCCCGTACATCGACGACGTGTAGAACGTCTCGGCCTTGAGCGGCAGCACGCCGGGGACGGTCGCGGCGCTCGCGGGCGCGGCCCCCACGAGCGACGCGGCGAGGACGAGCAGCGGCAGCAGGGCCGCGAGCCAACGACGGGAGCTCGGCACGGTGGGCCTCCTGGTGCGCCTGACCGCGGGACGTGCGGCCACCACCGATGGTGGCACGACGTGCGCGGCACGGGCGAGCGGTGCGCGGCGGCCCGGCGTCGGCGCAGGTGGCGGGCGTCACGGGTCAACTGCCGGACGCTTGACCCCCCGGTGACGCGGAGCGTCTACCCTCTTTACCGTGACTGACAACGTCGAGAACCCAGAGACGACAGAGGCCGGGCGCGGGCTCGCGCGCCACGACGTGCCCGACCGGCTGCGTGACGACGTCCGCCTGCTGGGCGGGCTGCTCGGCACGGTCCTCATCGAGTCGGGCGGGCAGGACCTGCTCGACGACGTCGAGCGCCTGCGCGAGCTCGTGATCGCCGCCTACGACGAGCGCGGCACCGACGGGGAGTCGTTCGCCGCGGCCGAGGCCGTCGTCAAGGGCTTCACGCTCGAGCGCGCCGAGCAGGTCGCCCGCGCGTTCACCTGCTACTTCCACCTCGCCAACCTCGCCGAGGAGTACAACCGCGTGAGGGTGCTCCGCGAGCGCGAGTCGGCCGAGACCGCGGGCGCCGCGACGAGCGACGGCTCGCTGCCGCAGGCGTTCGAGCAGCTCGCGCAGGAGGTCGGCCGCGAGGAGGCCCTGCGCCGCGTGCGCGCCCTCGAGTTCCGCCCCGTGCTGACCGCGCACCCGACCGAGGCGCGCCGCCGCGCCGTCTCGGGCACCGTGCGCCGCATCTCGGTGCTGCTCAACGAGCGCGACTCGCTCAACCTCGGGGGCGCGTCGCTCGCCGAGAACGACCGCGCGCTCGTCGCCGAGATCGACATCATGTGGCGCACGTCGCCCATCCGGGCCGCCAAGCCGACCGTGCTCGACGAGGTCAAGACCGCGCTCGGCGTGTTCGACGCGACCATGTTCGACACGTTCCCCCAGGTGTACCGCCGCCTCGACGACTTCCTGCTCGGCGAGGGCGCGGGCCGCGAGGAGCCGCTCGCCCGCCCGTTCGTGAGCCTCGGCAGCTGGATCGGCGGCGACCGCGACGGCAACCCGAACGTGACCGCCGAGGTCACCCGGGCCGCCGCGGCGCTCGCGTCCGAGCACGCGCTGACCGCGCTCGAGAGCGAGGGCCGGCGCGTCGCGCGCAAGCTCACGCTCGACGAGGAGGGCACCCCGCCGTCCGAGGACCTGCTCGCGCTGCGCCAGCGTCAGCGTCAGCTCTCGGCCGAGCTGTCCGAGAAGGCGGACGCCGAGTCGCCCCGCGAGCCGCACCGCGCCGCACTGCTGTTCGTGGTCTCGCGCATCGCCGCGACCCGGGCTCGTGACGCCGACCTCGCCTACGCGGGCCCCGAGCAGCTCGAGGCCGACCTCGCGATCGTGCAGCAGTCGCTCGTGGCTGCCGGTGCGGCGCGCTCCGCGTACGGCGACCTGCAGCAGCTCGTCTGGCAGGTCGAGACGTTCGGGTTCCACACCGCCGAGCTCGAGGTGCGTCAGCACTCGCAGGTGCACGCCGCGGCCCTGGCCGACCTCGAGAAGAACGGCGTCCACGGCGACCTCGAGGACCGCACGCGCGAGGTGCTCGACACCTACCGTGCGATCGGCTCGATCCAGCAGCGCTACGGCGTCAAGGCCGCGCGCCGCTACATCGTGTCGTTCACGCAGGCGCCCGAGCACATGGCTGCGGTGTACCAGCTCGCCGAGTACGCGTTCCCGGACCCGGCTGAGGCGCCCGTCATCGACGCGATCCCGCTGTTCGAGACGTTCGACGACCTCGAGAACAGCATCCCGATCCTCGAGTCGATGCTCACGCTCCCGCAGGTGCGCAAGCGTCTGGCCGAGACGGGCCGCCGCGTCGAGGTCATGCTCGGCTACTCGGACTCGTCCAAGGACGTCGGCCCGGTCGCCGCGACCCTCGCGCTGCACTCCGCGCAGCGCCGGATCGCCGAGTGGGCCGAGCGCAACGACATCACCCTCACGCTGTTCCACGGCCGCGGCGGCTCGCTCGGCCGTGGCGGCGGCCCCGCCAACCGTGCGGTGCTCGCGCAGCCCCCGGGCTCGGTCGACGGGCGCTTCAAGCTGACCGAGCAGGGCGAGGTCATCCTGGCCCGCTACGGCGACCCGGTCATCGCGGAGCGCCACATCGAGCAGGTCGCCGCGGCGACCCTGCTCGCGTCGGCCCCGTCGGTCGAGAAGCGCAACGCCGAGGCGACCGAGCGGTTCACCGCGCTGGCCGCCGAGCTCGACCGGACGTCGCGCGCGCGGTTCCACGAGCTCGTCAAGGCCGAGGGGTTCCCGCAGTGGTTCGCCGAGGTCACGCCGCTCGAGGAGGTCGGCCTGCTGCCGATCGGCTCGCGCCCCGCCAAGCGTGGCCTCTCGGTCAACTCGCTCGACGACCTGCGCGCGATCCCGTGGGTGTTCTCGTGGTCGCAGGCGCGCATCAACCTCGCCGGCTGGTACGGCCTGGGCACCGCGCTCAAGGAGTTCGGCGACCTCGAGCTGCTCCAGCAGGCGAACCGCGAGTGGCCGCTGTTCTCGACGCTGCTCGACAACGTCGAGATGTCCCTCGCCAAGACCGACGAGCGCATCGCGCAGCAGTACCTCGCGCTCGGCGACCGCGACGACCTCGCCGAGATGGTGCTCACCGAGCTCCGCCTCACGCGCGAGTGGGTCCTGAAGGTCACGGGCAACGCGTGGCCGCTCTCGGGTCGCCGCGTGCTCGGCCGGGCCGTGCAGCTGCGCTCGCCCTACGTCGACGCGCTCTCGCTCATCCAGGTGCGCGCGCTGCGCGGCCTGCGCCACGGCGAGATCGAGACCGGCGAGAACGGCGTGAGCCCCGCGACGACCGACGAGCTGCGGCACCTGCTGCTGCTCACCGTGAACGGCGTGTCGGCGGGCCTGCAGAACACCGGGTGACGCCACCCCCCGGGGTGATCCCGGACGAGCACGCGAGCGGCGGTCGAGGGTTCCTCGGCCGCCGCTCGCGTGCGTCACGCGGGCTCGGGCCGCGCCATGACCTTGAACCGTGCCCCGAACGGGTCGACGAGCGTCGCGAGCCGCCCGTAGGGCGTGTCCTCGGGTCCCTGCTCGACGCTCCCGCCGTGCGCGGTCGCGAGCGCGGCGGTCTCGTCGGCGTCGGTGACCTCGACGTACACGCCCCAGTGCGCGGGCATCGCCTCGGGCAGCCACGCGGAGGCGTCCATGACGCCCGCCCACTGCGCGTCGTCGGCCGTCTGCACCGCGTAGCGGAAGTCGTTCGTGTCGCCCTGCACCTCGATCTGCCAGCCGAAGACGTCCTGGTAGAAGTCGAGCGCCGCGCGGTAGTCGCGCGTGAGCAGCTCGTGCCACGTCGGGGCGCCTGGCTCCTCGGCGACCTGGAACCCGTCGTGCCCCCGCGCCTCCCACAGCCCGACCGCGGCGCCGCCCGGGTCGGCGACGAACGCCATGACGCCCTGCCCGGGGATCTCCATGACGGGCACGAGCGCGGTGCCTCCGGAGGCCACGGCACGGTCCAGGGTCGCTGCGGCGTCCGACACCTTGAGGTAGACCTGCCACGCGGACGGCGCGGTGCCCGGGTTGGGCCCGACGCCGGCGACGACCTTGCCGTCGAGCGTGAACGCGCCGTAGTGGCCGAACTCCGCGCCGTAGTCGTGGTGCTCCCAGCCGAGCACCGCGGTGTAGAACGCGACGCTCGCGGGCAGGTCGTCCGTGCCCAGGTCGTTCCAGCAGGGGGCACCGAGGGGCACGTTCGCACGGGCAGCCATGGCACGACCGTACTGCGGGGCGTCCCCGCGCGCCGGACGGGCAGGGGAGATCTTGCGTGCCGCTGCGCACGTGGTGACAGTGGGCGCATGAGCACCGAGATCCGCACCGCAGCCCAGGCCACGCTCCCCGCCGTCCCCACGCAGCTGTGGATCGGCGGGCGGTGGCGCGACGCCACGGGCGGGGGCACGTTCGCCGTGACCGACCCGGCGAACGGCAACGAGCTCGCGCGCGTCCCCGACGCCACGGTGGCGGACGCCGTCACCGCGCTCGACGCGGCCGTGGCCACCCAGGCCGAGTGGGCCGCGACACCGCCGCGCGAACGCGGCGAGGTGCTGCGGCGCGCGTTCGAGCTGGTCGTGGAGCGCACCGACGAGCTCGCGACGATCATGACGCTCGAGATGGGCAAGTCCCTCGCGGAGTCGCGCGCCGAGATCGCGTACGCGGCCGAGTTCTTCCGGTGGTTCTCGGAGGAGGCGGTGCGGATCGCGGGACGCTGGTCGACGGCCCCCGCCGGCGGGTCGCGACTGCTCACCATGAAGCAGCCCGTGGGCCCGTGCCTGTTCGTCACGCCCTGGAACTTCCCGCTCGCGATGGGCACCCGCAAGATCGGGCCGGCGCTCGCCGCCGGCTGCACCGTGGTGGTCAAGCCGGCGTCGGCGACGCCGCTGTCGATGCTCGCGCTCGCGGGGATCCTCGCCGAGGCGGGCCTGCCGGACGGCGTGCTGAACGTCGTCACGACGCGCTCGACGGGCGACGTGGTCGACCGTCTGCTCGCCGACCCCCGGCTGCGCAAGGTCTCGTTCACGGGCTCGACCGACGTGGGCCGGGGCATCGCGGCCAAGGCCGCGCAGAACCTGCTGCGCGTGTCGATGGAGCTCGGCGGCAACGCGCCGTTCCTGGTGTTCGCCGACGCGGACCTCGACGCCGCGGTCGAGGGCGCGATGCTCGCGAAGATGCGCAACGTGGGCGAGGCGTGCACCGCGGCCAACCGGTTCCACGTGCACCGCGACGTCGCGGACGAGTTCGCCGCGCGGCTCGCGGACCGCTTCGCGGCGCTCACGCTCGGGCACGGGACGGCCGAGGGGACCGACGTCGGCCCGCTCGTGGACGCCTCGACGCGCGACAAGGTCGCCGAGCTCGTCGACGACGCGGTCTCGACCGGCGGGCGCGTGCTCACGGGCGGCACGGCGGTCGACGGGCCGGGGTACTTCTACCGGCCGACGGTGATCACCGGCGTGACGGGCGAGGCGCGGATCCTGCGCGAGGAGGTGTTCGGGCCCGTCGCGCCGATCACCGTGTTCGACGACGACGCCGAGGCCGTGCGGGCCGCGAACGACACCGAGCTGGGCCTGACGGCGTACGTGTTCACGCGGTCGCTCGACCGTGCGATCCGGGTCAGCGAGGCGCTCGAGACCGGGATGGTCGGGCTCAACGCGGGCATCGTGTCGAACCCGGCGGCGCCGTTCGGCGGGGTCAAGGCGAGCGGGTACGGGCGCGAGGGTGGCGTCGAGGGGATCGAGGAGTACCTGTCGACCAAGTACGTCGCGGTCGCGCTGCCCGACTGAGGCGCTGAGGGCCCCACGGCGTCAGAGTTCGAGGTCGACCGGGTCCACACGTCGAAGCCCCGGGACGCCGTCATAGTCACGGTCTGGCGAGAGGATGACGGAGATGCCGAGCAGGAGGCCCGTCGCGGCGTGCACGGCGTCCCGTCCGCCGAGCGTTGTGCGCGCGACGAGCGCCAGGGAACGGTCGAGAACGGCACGATCGAAGGGGTGGAGCACGCAGACCGCGGCAGCGAGCTGCGCCTGCCGTACCGCGTCCGCACGGTTTGTCCGCCGCATCCGGTGGTGGACCAGCTCCTGCACGAGCTCGATGCTCGCGTGCAGCTCGACGACTCCCCGTTCGGCGGCGGCGATGACCGCTCGGCATGCGTCGCGCTGCTCGTGCGCCCCACCGAGCGCGTAGGCGAACACTGCCGTGTCGACGAGCGTGCGCCCGCCCACGACGCCCTCGCGCCGAGATCCGGTCGTCGTCACGGTACCTGTGGCGCGATGTCGCCGACCAAGGCGCGCTTGGACTCGGCCCAGTCGGGCTCGGGCCCGGCGTCCGTCAATGGTTCGGCCAGGAAGTCACGCGCGGCGGAGGCCCGCAGGGCGACGTCCGACGCGAAGTGCTGGTCGATCGCTTCGCGGACGACCGTGGCCACCGATGAGCCTCGCGCAGTCGCCTCCGCCTCGAGGCGGGCGTACCGCTCCTGGTCTACCAGGATCTGCAGGCGTCGTTCGAGCAAGGACATGCTCATACGTTAGCAGGAGTATGCATGCTGCGTACCGTCGCTGTGCACGAGAAGATTGCCCGGGAACACCGTCGGGCTCCGCGCGGTTGCGCACGTCGTGACTTCTGACGTGGGCTTCCGGTCCGAGCGCGGCCCCATCCTGATCGCCCTGATGATGACGACCGGGCTCATCGCGATCGACGCGACGATCCTCGCGACCGCCGTCCCGACGATCGTCGACGACCTCGGCGGGTTCGCGCAGTTCCCGTGGCTGTTCTCGGTGTACCTGCTCGCGCAGGCCGTGTCGGTGCCGGTGTACGCCAAGCTCTCCGACGTGGTGGGCCGCAAGCCGATCGTCCTGCTGGGGATCGGTCTGTTCCTGCTGGGCTCGCTGCTGTGCGGCCTCGCGTGGTCCATGCCCGCGCTCATCGCGTTCCGCGCGGTCCAGGGCCTCGGGGCCGGCGCGGTCCAGCCCATGGCGATCACGATCGCGGGCGACATCTACACGCTCGCCGAGCGCGCCAAGGTCCAGGGCTACCTCGCGAGCGTCTGGGCGATCTCGTCGGTCGTCGGCCCGACCCTCGGCGGGGTGTTCTCGGAGCTCGGCATCTGGCGCTGGATCTTCTTCGTCAACGTCCCGCTGTGCCTGCTCGCCGGGTACCTCATCGTGCGCAGCTTCGACGAGACGATCGAGAAGACGACGCACCGCATCGACTACGCGGGCGCGACCCTGCTGACGACGTCCCTGACCCTGCTGATCCTCAGCGTGCTCGAGGGCGGGCAGGCGTGGGCCTGGGGCTCCTGGCAGTCGATCGGCGGGTTCGCCCTCGGCGGCGTCCTGCTCGTCGCGTTCGTGCTCGTCGAGCGTCGCGCCCCCGAGCCCGTGCTGCCGCTGTGGGTGTTCTCGCGACGCCTGCTGCTCTCGACCGCCCTGGTCGCGCTCGGCGTCGGCGCGATCCTCATCGGTCTGACGTCGTTCGTGCCGACCTTCCTCGAGGGCACCCTCGGCGTCTCGCCTCTCGTGTCCGGGCTCGCGATCGCCGCGCTGACCCTCGGGTGGCCGATCGCGGCCTCGTTGTCCGGGCGCCTGTACCTGCGCATCGGGTTCCGTCGCACCGTGCTCATCGGGATGGGTCTCGCGATCACCGGGACGCTCCTCATGGCGTTCCTCGCCGGCTCGCCGTCGGTCGTGTCGGTCGCGCTCTCGACGTTCGTGGTCGGCCTCGGCCTCGGCCTCGTCGCGACCCCGTCGCTCATCGCGGCGCAGACGTCCGTGCCGTGGAACGAGCGCGGCGTCGTGACGGGCAACAACATGTTCGCGCGGTCCATCGGCAGCGCCGTCGGCGTCGCGATCTTCGGAGCGCTCGCCAACAACGTCCTCGGGGCGGACGGCGCGGGCGACCCCGCCGTCGTCGGCGACGCCTCGCAGGTGGTGTTCGTCGCGGTCGCGGTCGCCGCCGTCGCGACGCTCGCGGCGGCGCTGTGCATGCCGCGCACGGTCCAGGAGGCGCCCGAGCCGGTGCCCGCCGCCTAGGCTCCCGCGGGCCACTCTGACGTATCGTCGATGCATGGAACCGATCGTCGAACTCGCGTGGGTGCCCCGGACGGCTTCCGCCGTCGTCAGCACGCGAGAAGGCCGTGCGGACTGGTCCCATCTGCTCTCGCGGGCGAACTTCGGTCACGAGCGCATCGTCATCACCCGTAACGGTCGGCCTGCCGGCCTGCCGGCGTGCTGATGGGGATGGACGAATTGGAGCACCTCGAGCGCCTCGAGGAACTCGTGGACAGCCTCGCCGTGGCGCAGGCGCGGGCTGAGGACGACGGGGAGCGCATCGACGCTGACGCGCTCTACGCCGCCCTCGGCCTGTGACGGATACGCCCTCTGCGGTGAGGTTCACCTGGCCCTCGTCGCGACCCCGTCGCTCATCGCGGCGCGGACGTCCGTGGAGTGGAACGAGCGCGGCGTCGTGACCGGCAACAACATGCCGCGCACGGTCCAGGAGGCGCCCGAGCCGGTGCCCGCCGCCTCGGCTCCCGCAGGCGTCGAGGCCGTGTCGATGCGGACGTCGACCAGCAGGTCGGCCCGGTCCCGCGGCGCGAACCGCGCCTCGAAGTCGCGCTCGTTCGGCACCCAGACCTCGTTCCACAGGGCGTCGTGCCGCCGCCCGAGATCGGCGTCGCGCGCCATGCCGCGGGACGTCGCGGTCGCCAGGTCGACGTCGCACCACACCGCGACGTCCAGCGCGGGCGACGCGTCAGGGTGGAACAGCCCGATCAGGTCGACCACCATCACGTCGGCGACGGGCACGGGCTCCGGGGCGCCGAGCGCACGCACGCCCCAGTCGAAACGCCGGAACGTCGATGCACGGCTCTCGCGGAACGGCGTGAGCACCTCCGTGACGAGGCGCTCACGCTCGACGCCGTCCCAGTCGGTCGAGCGCCGGTGCGAGCGCACCGGATCGAGGAAGTCGTCACCGCGCATCCGGACCGCGCCCGGCACCGCGGCGACGATCCGCCTCGCGAGGGTCGACTTGCCCGACCCCCCGTACCCCGAGACGCCGACGACGATCGGCCGGCCTGCGAGACGCTGCTCGGCGGCGATGCGGTCGGTGAGCTCGGCGATCACGAGCCCAGCGCACCCAGCACGCGCTGCACGCTCGAGCGCAGCCCCCAGCGCTCGGTCAGCGCGTCGAGGGCCGCGGGGTCGGCCGGGGCCGCGGGGACGGCGTCCGACACCTCGCCCACGGGGGCGTCGGGGGCGACGGTCACGACCACGGGCGCGACGGCCAGGTAGTCGGCGGCCTCGACGAGGCGGCGACGCTGCGTCGCGGTCAGGCCCTTGTCGGACTCGTCGTCGCGCGCGGCGAGGATCCCGTCGAGCGAGCCGTACCGGTCGAGCAGCTTCGCGGCGGTCTTCTCGCCGATGCCCGCGACGCCCGGCAGCCCGTCCGAGGGGTCGCCGCGCAGCGTCGCCATCTCGGCGTACGCACGGCCCGAGGCGACCGCGTACTTCTCGCGCAGCAGCGCCTCGTCGACGACCGTGAGGTCCTTGACGCCGCGGGCGGGGTAGAGCACGCGCACGCCCGCGGCGTCGTCGACGAGCTGGAACAGGTCGCGGTCGCCCGTGACGACGTCGACCGGCACGCCCGACCCGGACGCGAGCTCGCGCGCGACGAGCGTGCCGATCACGTCGTCCGCCTCGTAGCCGGGCACGCCCACGCGGGCGATGCCGAGCGCCGCGAGCACCTCGACGATCACCGCGACCTGCGGCGTGAGCGCGTCGGGCACCTCCTCGACGTCGCCGGCGTCCGACCCGCCGGCCGAGCCGCCCGCGGGCGTCGCGACGCGGTGCGCCTTGTAGCTGGGGATCGCCGCGACCCGGAACGCGGGCCGCCAGTCGTCGTCCCAGCAGGCGACGAGCCGCGTCGGCCGGTACTCGGTCACGAGCGTCGCGATCATGTCGAGCAGCCCGCGGACGGCGTTCACCGGCGACCCGTCGGGCGCGCGCAGCGAGTCCGGGACGCCGTAGAACGCGCGGAAGTACAGCGAGGCGGTGTCGAGCAGCAGCAGCTTCTCGGGGCGGTCGGTCATGCGCCCCACGGTAGCGGTGGGGGGCGACGCGGACGGCGTCAGCGCAGCGGGTGCCACCGGTTGCCCCACCGGCGCGTGACCCTGGGCGGCGACGCCTCGGCCATCTCCTCGACCCGGTGGTACGCGGCGAGCCCGACCTGCGCGGCCGCGACGTCGGTGTCGACCATGAACCGCACCGTGATCCGGGCCTGGCCGCGCACGACCGCGATGTCGGTCGCCTCGACCGTCGCGAGCGCGGCCACGGCATCCGCGGTCGCGGGGAGCACGGTGGCCGGGTCCGTCGAGCGGTCGAGCGCCCCGACGGCGAGGGTCACGCGGTACGACGGCACCGACCCAGCCTCCCACAGCGGCCCGCGGCTGGTCGGCGATGAGTTCCGGCCCGGGGGACGGTCTGCCCCTCGGAGGCCGTCGCCCGACGGCCGGAGCGGAGCAACCATGTTCACCACCGGGTTCAGCGGGTTCTCGGTCGACGACGTCCCCGCGGCGCGCGCCTTCTACGGCGACGTGCTCGGCCTGCCCGTCGAGGGCGACGACATGCTGCGCGTGACCATCGCTCCGGGCGTCGACGTGCTCGTCTACCCCAAGGGCGAGGCGCACCGGCCGGCGTCCTTCACGATCCTCAACTTCCCCGTGCCCGACGTCGCGGCGGCCGTGGCCGAGCTGAGGGCGCGCGGCGTCGAGTTCGAGACGTACGAGGGCACACCCACGGCGGTCGACGACGACGGGGTGTTCCGCGGCGGCGGCCCGGAGATCGCGTGGTTCACCGACCCCGCGGGCAACGTCCTGTCCGTGCTGGCGGACGACGCGCGCTGACCGGCGTCGGGCGCGGCACTACAGCGCGGCGGCGAGCGCGATGCCGAGCGCCGCGGCCGCGACGGCCGCGACCGTGGTGCCGAGCGCGTTGGCGAGCGCGAGCCGCCCGCGGTCCGACTGCGCGAGCCGCACCGTCTCGACCATCGCGGTCGAGAACGTGGTGAACCCGCCGCAGAACCCGGTCGCGGCGTACAGGTGCCAGGCCTCGGGGGCGTCGTGGTGGATCACGGCGCCCATGACGACGCCGATCACGAACGATCCCAGCACGTTGATCGTGAACGTCGCCCACGGGAAGGCGGTGCGCCAGCGCGCCCGGATCACGCCGTCGGTCACGAAGCGCGCCCCGGCGCCCAGGCCGCCGCACACGCACACCAGCACGAACGTCATGCGCGTGCGCCCCGCGCTGCGAGCACGACGCCACCCGTGCAGGCGAGCGCGCCGAGCACGAGCGTCGCCGCGGCGTACCCGAGCGCGGTCGCGACGTCACCGCCCGCGAGGAGCCGCTCGATCTCGAACGCGAGCGACGAGAATGTCGTGAACCCGCCGAGCGCGCCCGTCCCGACGCCGAGCCGCACGCGCCGCAGGCCCGTGGTCTCGGGGCCGCGGCGCACGAGCGCCTCGAGCAGCAGGCCCAGGCAGAACGCCCCGACGACGTTCGCGGTGAGGGTCGCGAGCGGCCAGCCCGCGACCGTCGGGACGGCGAGCGCGAGCCCGTACCGCCCGGCCGTGCCGACCGCCCCGCCGAGCACCACGAGGGCGACGAGCGCGGGCTGCGCGTGCGCGGGCCGCGGGGGCCGCGAGGACTCTGCGGTCACCGGGCGTCGGTCCCGTCGTCGTCGGTCCTGTCATCGCCGCGCCGGCGGTCGTCGACCCGGTGGTCGTGGTGCAGGTTCGGCAGCACCGTCACGGGCCGGTGCTGCGAGTGCGCGAGGCGCCCCGCGACGGACGTGCCGATCACGGTCTCCATCCACCGGCCGAACCCGGGCTTGTGCGTCCCGACGACCACGAGCGTCGCGTCGTGCGCCTCGGCGGCCGCGACGATCCCGTCGCGCACCTCGCCCGCGGTGCGCTCGTACGACCACGCGACCCCGGTGCCGTCGAGCTGCGCGGCGAGGTCCGCGCGCAGGGCGTCGTCGCCCGCCCAGGCGTCGCCGTCCGGGTCGAGCGGGACGACGACGCGCGCGCCGTCCGCGTCGTGCTCCAGGACGCTCGCCGGGTCGACCCACACGCACACCAGGCCCACGCCGAGACGGCGCGCGAGCTGCGCGGCCCGCCGGGCGACGTCCTGCCCCTGGCCGGGGTGCACGCCCACCACGACCGGCCCGGAGCCGGGGCTCCCGTCGCCGTGCGGGTGGTCCGGGTCGTGCGCCGCCGGGCGGCCGCCGTGCGTCATGCGTCCACCGTATCGTCGGCGCCCGCGGCAGGGGCGCCGTGCGGGCGCCCGACGCCGGGGCTCAGGCGTCGAGGTGCAGCGGCAGCCCGAAGCGGGGGAAGTGGGTGCCGACCTCCAGGAACGCGACGATGCCGGTCACGCGGCCGTCGGCGTCGAGGTCGAGCACCTGCAGCGCCCAGGCGTCGTGCCCGCCGGTGGGCGACGGGCGGTACTGGCCGAACGCGACCGACCCGTTCGCTGCGACGGGCACGAGCCGCGAGCCGCGACACCCGTGCCCGGGGCCGACCATCCAGCGCACGACCTCGGGCGCGCCGCGCAGCCACAGGTCGTAGGGCGGCATCGAGAGGGTCGCGTCCTCGTGCAGCAGCGCGACGAGCGCGTCCATGTCGTACCGCTCGAACGCGTCGACGTACCGCGCGAGCAGGGCCGCCTCGACCGCGGACGGCGCCCCCGAGCTCCAGCGCGTGCGCGCGGCGAGCGTCGCCCGGGCCCGCTGCAGCGCGCTGTTGACCGACGCGACCGTGGTGTCGAGCAGCGTGGCGACCTCGTCGGCGCGCCAGCGCAGCACCTCGCGCAGGATCAGGACCGCACGCTGCTTGGGCGGCAGGTGCTGGATCGCGGCGACGAAGGCGAGCCGGATCGACTCCCTGCCCACCGCGACGTCGGCCGGGTCGCCGTCGAGCGGCAGCACCGAGTCGTCGGCGACGGGCTGGACGAACCTGTCCTCGGGCAGCACGTCGCCGAGGTTCTCGAGCTCGGCGGTGCGCGCCGCGGTCATGTCGACGGGACGCTCGCGCCGCTGCCGGCCCGCGAGCGCGTCGAAGCACACGTTGGTCGCGATGCGGTAGAGCCACGAGCGCAACGACGAGCGGCCCTCGAAGCGCTCGTACGAGCGCCAGGCGCGCACGAAGGTGTCCTGCACCGCGTCGTCGGCCTCGAACGACGAGCCGAGCATCCGGTAGCAGTAGCCCGTGAGCTCGCGGCGGTACGCGTCGAGCGCGTCGCCCAGGCCGTCGAGCGTGGGGAGGTCGTCGCGGGTCGTGACAGCCGTGCCCGCTGCGATTGTCTCGGTCATGCCTGCTCCTCGGGGTGGCGCGCCGGGAGCTCGACGCGCGGCGGACGTGGTCCACCTCACACGCTACGCGCGGCCCCCGACACGGTGCGCGACGGGTCGCACGCGACGCGGCACGGGAAGCTCGCGCGCGAGCGTGAACCACACGGACTTGCCCGGCCCCCCGTCGTCCGCGGGCTCGACGCCCCACGCCGACGAGAACCGTGCGACGAGCTGCATGCCGCGCCCGCCGCCCGCGTACGGCGACGGGTCCTGCAGCACCGGGTGCTCGGGCGACGCGTCCGCGACGGCGACGCGCACCTGGTCGTCGTCGACACGGACCCCGAGGCGCACGGGCAGCTCGCCGTGGTGCAGCGCGTTGGTCACGAGCTCGCTCGTGAGCAGCATCGCGTCGCGGCGCAGGCGCGAGGCCACGCCGCAGCTCTCGAGCAGGTCGTCGACCCACCGGCGCGCGTTGCCCGCCGAGGCCCGACCGGGGCCGACGTCGCGCGAGCGCGCGACCGGGTCGGCGTTCGTCGCGGGCCGGGTCGCCGCACCGTGGCGCACGCGCACCGCGAGCACCGCGACGTCGTCGCGCTGGCGCTCGCCCACGAGGCGGCGCACGAGCGCGTCGGGCAGCGCCGCGGTCGATCCGTCGCCGTACGCGGCCGCGGCCTGCACGAGCGCGTCGACGTCGACGCCCGTGAGAGCGGCGCGCTGCTCGACGAGGCCGTCGGTGAACAGCACGAGCGTGTCGCCGGGGGAGAGCCACGCGGTGTGGTCGGCGCGGTCGGAGCCCGGCGCGACGCCCAGCATGAAGTCGGGCGCGCCCGAGAGGATCTCGGCCGTGCCGTCGGCGCGCAGCACGACCGGGGCGATGTGGCCGGCCGACGACCACGTCAGCACGTGCCCGGGCCGGGCCGGGTCGTTGCGGCGGTCGAGCCGGGCCACCACGGCCGTGCCCGTCGCGTCGAGCCCGAGCCCCGTGTTGGCGCGGTCGAGCAGGCGCAGGAGCGTCGCGGGCGACTCGTCCTGGCTCCACGCGAACGTGCGCAGCATCGACCGCAGCTGGCCCATGACGGCCGCGGCGCGCATGTCGTGGCCCGTGACGTCGCCGATCATGAGCACCGCGGCGTCGTCGTCCAGCACGACGGCGTCGTACCAGTCGCCGCCCACCTGGTCCGAGCGCGCGGCGGGCGAGTAGGTCGAGGCGAGCTCGAGCCCCGCGACCGCGGGCAGCTTGGTCAGCATCGCCGCCTGGAGCGTCGTCGCGACCGCGCGACGGTCCTCGAGCAGTCGCACGCGGTCGAGGGCCTGCACGGTGTACCGCGCGAGCGCGAGCTCGACCGAGCGCTCGTCGTCGTCGGTCTCGTGCGCCGCACCCCACACCACGCACACCACGCCCACCAGGCGCCGGCCCGAGTGCAGCGGCAGCACCACGCGCGCGCCCGTGCACGCGTCGATCGACGCGCCGGGGAACGCGCGCAGCACGCTCGCGGCGTCGTGGAACTGGCACAGCTCGCCCGTGCGCGCGGCCTGCGTGAGCGGCGACTCGGCGTCGAGCGGCGTCACGAGCGCAGCAGCGGCCTCGCCGGGCGGCAGGAACGTGTTCGACGCGTATGCGAGGGACTTCCCGTCGGCGTCGAGCAGCGCGAGCCCCGTCCACCGGGCGCCCAGCCCTGCCATCGCGACGCGCGACAGCGTCTCCTCGACGTCGCTCACGGACCCGGCGTCGGCGAACGCCTCGGACAGCATGAGCAGCGCGCGGCTCTTGCGGTTGGCGCGCACCGCGACGTGCTGGATGCGTCGTGCCCGCTCGCGCTCCGCACGCATGCCGAGCTCGGCCGTACAGGCCGCCGCGAGGTCGGCGAGGGCGGCACGGTCCTCCGCGCTCCACACCCGTGAGGCGGTGTCGGCGGCGCACAGCGCACCCACGGGACGACCGCGCAGGTCGTGGATCGGGTAGCCGACGAATGCGCCGACGCCCAGGAGGGCGACCGTCGTCGCGACCCGGGCCCGCGCGTCGCGCGTGATGTCGTCGATCACGAGCGGGGCGCCGTCCTCGACGACGATGCGGGCGAGCGACCGGTGCCCCTGCAGGCGGCGCTCGCGCTGCAGCGTGTCGTTCAGGCCGAGCGCGCCCGGGAAGACGTCGGCGTCGTCGAGCACGATGACCACGGCGGCGAGCGGGGTGCCCAGGTGCCGGCGCACGAGCCGCGCGAACCGGTCGAACGAGGGGTCGGGCGCGGCCGAGTCGAGGCCTGCCTCGACGAGGTCGCGCACCGCCTCCACCCGGGTCATCGGTCCAGTATGTCGAGGTTTTGGCCCGGCGAGCGGTGAGGGCCTCGACAATTTCGCGCGCCCCGGTGTGTTTTCACCCGTTCACCTCGGGCCGCGACAGCCCCCAGCCGCGACCCCGGCCGCGCCCCGGGGCTCGTGCCCGGGGACGTGGACGGGGACGGGATCAGCGGACGCCGGTGCCGCGCCCGCCGCGGTGCGGGGTGTGCGCGCGGACCCAGTGCAGGATCGGCCCCTCGCCGCGGTGCAGGTCGCTGCGCAGGTGCTCCTCGTGGTACTTCAGGTCCGCCTTGATGAACTCTCCTGGCAGGGACATGACCGCTCCTCGTCGGGGAGGCCCGCGAGGTCCGGCGGACCCCGGGACGTCGGGTCCGTCCCCTCACCACCGAGGGAGCGCCGCGGGGCCGTGTCGTGACACCGGATCCACGACGCGCCGCAGCCGCTCGCCCGGCCCGCACGCTGCCGCCGGCAGGCCGCCTGCCGCAGCCCGTTGCGCGTCGCCGGGGCCGGGAGCACACTGGAGATCCACCTGTCTGCTCGTCCGGAGGAGTCCGGGATGAACGCGATCGGATCGTACGACCTGCTGCCGATGCTGGGACGCGGCAAGCACCGCAACCCCCGGCGCGGCGCGTGCTTCATGGAGCTCGCCTCGTACCTGGCGGGCGAGAAGTGGACCGACCACCCGGCCTGCACCCACCCGCTGCTCGCGATGATGGCCCGAGCGGTCAACGACCTCACGTCGAACGCGGGGCGTCCGCTCCTCGCGCCGCACGTGCCGTCGGTCATCGGCCTGACGAGCAAGGACCCGCACTGGGACGTGCTGATCGCGCTGCGTGCGGCGACCACCGCGTTCCCCGTGGCGCCCGACGACCGTCGGCAGACGCTCGCCGTGTCGATCCTCGGCGCGGAGCGCATGCTCGACGTGCTCGACGACCGCCCGCCGGGCACGCGCTCGGCACGCTCGCAGGAGGCGCTCGCGGCCGCGCCCGAGGTCACGGCGTGGGCCGAGCGCTTCTGCTGGGGCGGCAAGGTGCGGCCGTCACGCTTCGTGCGCGACGCCGCCCCGAGCATCGTCGCGGTGTCGGTCCAGGCGCTCGGCGAGGCGTCGGTGTTCGACCCGGACCTGCTCATGCGCGACCTGCTCGTCGACACGATCGCGGACTGCCGCGGCTGGGCGGCGGTCGACGACCCGCCGACCGCTCTCGTCCCCGCGGACTGGGCGGACGTCGTCCGCCCGGCCGGGGCCGACGTCTGACGTTCAGCGCATCCGGCTGAACGCCTCGGCCTTGTCGACGTCGCCCGCGACGATGATCCGGTCCGTCTCGGCCAGCACGGTCGTGTTGCTCGCGTACGACCAGCGCCCGCCCTCGGGGCGAACGGCGACGATCGTGACGTCGTGCTTGGGGCGCAGGTCGGAGCCGCCGAGCGGGACGCCCACGTAGGCCGCGGGCGGGTTCGTCTTGATCATGACGAACCCGTCCTCGAACTCCACGTAGTCGAGGATCGCGCCGCGCACGAGGTGGGCGACGCGGCGGCCCATGTCGTGCTCGGGGTAGATGATGTGCGGCACGCCGAGCTGCTCGAGGATCTCGCCGTGCGGCGTGCTGATCGCCTTGGCCCACACGGTCACGTCCCCGAACCGCAGCAGCCGCGAGGTCACGAGGATCGACGACTCGATGTGGGTGCCGATCCCCACCACCGCGCGGTCGTACTCGTGCACCGCGAGCTGGCGCAGCACCTCCTCCTTGGTCGCGTCGGCGCGCACGACGTGCGTGAGGCGACCGTTGAGCGACTGCACCCTCTCCTCGTCCACGTCGATGCCGAGCACGTCGATGCCCGTGTCCATGAGCTCGAGCGCGAGGGAGGTGCCGAACCGGCCGAGGCCGATGACGACGACCGAGTCGGCCTCCGCGAGACGCTGCGGAGGGCGCTGGCCGAACCAGGGTGACCTGCTCGAGCTAACCAATGATCGGCCTTTCCTTGGGGAGGTCGTACAGGCGCGTGCGGCGGCGCAGGACGAGCGACGTCGCGAGCGTGATGGGCCCGAGGCGACCCACGAACATGAGCCCGACGAGGATCAGCTGGGCCGTGGTCGGCAGGTCGGCCGTGATGCCGGTCGACAGGCCCACGGTCGCGAACGCCGAGATCACCTCGAAGAGCGTGCGATCCAGACCGTAGTCCTCGATCGTCAGCAGCACCATCGTCGAGCCGACCACGAGGCCCACCGCGAGCAGCGCGACGCTGATCGCCTGGCGGTGCGTCGAGCGGGGCAGGCGCTTGCCGAGCACGTGCACCGCGACGTCGCCGCGCACCTCGGTCAGGATGATGAAGTACAGGATCGCGAAGGTCGTGACCTTGATGCCGCCGCCCGTGCCGGCCGGGCCCGCGCCGATGAACATCAGGATGTCGGTGCCGAACCAGCTCGTCGACGTCATCTGGGACGTGTCGATGCTGTTGAACCCGGCGGTGCGCGCCATGACGGACTGCGTGAACCCGCTGAGCACCTTGTCCGCCACACCCATCGGGCCGAGCGTCCCGGGGTTGCGCCACTCCGACGCGGTGAAGAACAGCGTGCCGAGCACGAGCAGCGCGCCCGAGGCGAGCAGGACGACGCGCGTGTTCATGGTCCAGTGCAGGGGCGTGCGCAGCTCGCGGCGCAGCTCGAGCAGCACGGGGAACCCGAGGCCGCCGAGGATCACCGCGGCGCACAGGGGCAGCAGGATCAACGGGTCCGACGAGTATCCGATGAGGGAGTCCGACCACAGCGCGAACCCCGCGTTGTTGAACGCCGAGACCGCGTGGAACACCGCGAGCCACGCGGCGCGCAGCGGCTCCTCGCCCAGCGCCCACCAGCGCACCCACAGCACGACCGCGACGACGCCCTCGATCACGAGCGCCGTGCGCACGACCCGCTGGAGCAGCCGGCGTACGCCCCCGAGCGCGGTCGACTTGACCTCGGCCGCCGCGGACAACCGCGAGCGCATGCCCATGCGGCGTGCCACGAGCATGCCCAGGACCGTCGCGAACGTCATGACGCCGAGGCCGCCGATCTGGATCAGCGCGAGGATGACGACGTGGCCGAACCCGGTCCAGTAGGTCGGGGTGTCGACCACCGCGAGTCCCGTCACGCACACCGCCGACGCGGCCGTGAACAGCGACTCCATGAACGACGCGCCGCCCGGGCCGACGGACGCGATCGGCAGCATGAGCGCGGCGGTGCCGAGCGCGAGCGCGGTGAAGAACCCCAGCACGATGACCTGGGCGGGGTGCAGCCCGCGCAGTCGCACGCTCAACCAGCTCCGCGATCTCGGCACGATGCCCGATCGTAGACCTGCCCCGGGGTGTCCACCGTGTGACATCGCCCCGCGCGTCGGGCGACGCGACATCTAGGGTCACGGCCGACAACCCGTCGAGACCAGCACGAACCAGGAAACACCGCGCACATGCCCCCGAACCGCAACCTCGTCTACGTGTTCGACGTCGCCGGGGCGGACCCCGCGCTCCTGGACCACGAGCCCTCCGTGCGCCACGCCGTCGACCGCGTGCTCGACGCCTCCGGGCTCACGCGCGTCGCCGAGGCCTCCCACCGGTTCGAGCCGCAGGGCTTCAGCCTGGCCGTCGTGCTCGCCGAGTCCCACCTCGCGGTGCACACGTGGCCCGAGGACGGCACCGCGTACCTCACGCTCACGACCTGCCGGGCTCCGGCGTCCGACGCGTTCGAGGACGAGACCGCGGCCCTGCTGACCGACCTGCTCGCGGCGACCGCGGTGACCGTCCGGCGGCTGGTGTGAGCGTGCGGACGCGAGCCAGGCTCGCGATCGGTGACGTGCTGACGATGTCCGGCCTGCGGCACGAGGTCACGGGGGTCGTGGTCTACGTGTCCGTGGCCGACCCCGACGAGACGTGGGAGGAGTGGGCGCTTCGCCGCTCCGACGGCGCCGAGCCGTGGATCGAGTACGAGCACGCGGACCGGCAGGTCACGTTGCACGACCAGGTCGAGGTCGAGGAGTGGCCCGAGGTCGAGACGTGGGTGCCGGGGCAGCGTGTGACGCTGACCCGCGCTGGCAGGCCGTCCACGTTCACGGTGCGCGCGCGGGGCGCGGGGCGGGCCGTCCACGTCGAGGGTCACCTGCCCGTGCCGATCGTGCCCGGGCAGGTGGTCCGGTACGCCGAGCTGGCCGGGCCGCGCGGGCGGCTCGACGTCGAGAAGTTCGACGAGCACTCGATCCGGGTCTACCGGGCCAGGCCGCTGGACCATCCCGAGGAGCAGGTCGTCCTCGGCCGACGCATCTCGCGTCGCACGCCCCCGAGCCCGGGCACGATCGTGGTCGCGTTCCTGGTCGCCGCGGTGCTCGGCCTGCTGATCTGGGCGATGGTCGCCGCGGCCCACGCGGACGACGACGAGGACCTCGACAGCATCTACGTGAACTCCGGCTGCACGAGCCGGGGGCTCTCCGGCTGCGACCACCGCTCGGTCTACGGCGGCGGTGGCGGCGGGCTCGGGAAGTAGCCGGCCCTCTCGCACCTGCCGTTCGACCGCACGACACCACCCACACCAAGGAGTCACCCATGCCCGACGTCCTGATCGAGCTGCTCTCGACGATCCTCTACTCGGTGCTCGGCATCGTGCTGCTGGTCGGCACGATCGTCGTCGTCAACAAGACGTTCAAGCTCAACCTGCACCACGAGCTCGTCGAGGAGCACAACGTCGCGTTCGGCCTCATGCTCGGCGGCCTCGCGGTCGCGATCGGCATCATCGTCGCGGGGACGATCTCGTCCTGAGCGCCGTGACGACCGGCCCGGCCGGGCCGCGGACGGCGCCCCCGGCCTCGGCCCCGGAGATGGACCGCCCGACCGTGTTCGCCGCGGCGCTGCTGGTCGCCGTCGGCGGGATCGTCTACGAGCTGATCCTCGGCACCGCCGCGTCGTACCTGTTCGGCGACTCGGTCGTCGCGTTCTCCGTCGCGACCGGGCTCACGCTGTTCGGCATGGGCCTCGGCTCGCTCGTCTCGGCGCGGCTTGCCCGCTCGGCCGGGCTGAACTTCGTGCGCAACGAGCTGCTGCTGAGCCTCGTGGGCGGCAGCTCGGTGCTCGTGCTGTTCGCGGCGTTCAGCCTCACCGAGGTCTACTGGCTCGTCTTCGTGCTGCTGAGCCTTGCGATCGGCGCGGGGATCGGCGTCGAGATCCCGCTGCTCGTCGCGCTGCTCAAGGACAACGGTCGCGACGAGTCGGTCGCGCTGCTGTCGAAGGTGCTCGCGGTCGACTACTTCGGGGCGCTCGCGGCGTCGCTCGCGTTCCCGTTCGTGCTGCTGCCGTACCTCGGGCTCATGCGCACCGCGTTCGCGGTCGCGATCGGCAACGTGCTCGTCGCGCTGTTCATGCTGCGCCGGC
This sequence comes from Sediminihabitans luteus, assembly GCF_002797595.1. GTDB lineage: Bacteria > Actinomycetota > Actinomycetes > Actinomycetales > Cellulomonadaceae > Paraoerskovia > Paraoerskovia lutea. Next base: position 1,097,760 of record NZ_PGFE01000001.1, on the reverse strand, counting down.
TCGGGCAGCGCGCCCGCTGGACGTGGCTCTCGGTCGGGACGCTCACGCTGCTCACGGTGTGCTTCGCCGCGTCGCACGTGCTCGAGGAGGCCGTCAACACGCGGCTCTACCAGGACCCGGTCGTGTACTACGACGCGACCCCGTACCAGAAGCTCGTGCTGACGGACTACCGGGGCGACGTCCGCCTCTACCTGAGCGACCAGCTCCAGTTCTCGTCGGTCGACGAGGCCCGGTACCACGAGACGCTCGCGCACGCGGCGCTCACGTCGGTCGCCGGGCCGCGGGACGTCGCGATCCTGGGCGGGGGCGACGGGATGCTCGCGCGCGAGGTGCTGCGCTACCCGGGCGTCGACTCGGTGACGGTGGTCGACCTCGACCCGGCCGTGACCGAGCTCGCGCGCACGCACCGGCTCGTCGCCGACCTCAACGGCCACGCGTACGACGACCCGCGCGTGCACGTCGTCAACGGCGACGCGTTCCGGTGGGTCGACACGACCGACGAGACGTTCGACGCGGTGCTCGTCGACCTCGTCGACCCGTCGAACGAACGCATCGCGAAGCTCTACTCGCAGGAGTTCTACGCGATGGTCGTCGCGCACCTGCGCCCCGGCGGCGTCGTCGCGACCCAGGCGACGTCGTCCTACTTCACTCCCGACGCGTTCTGGCAGGTCGTCGCGACGCTCGACGCCGCCGCACCGGGGCGCACCGTGGTGCCGCTGACCGTCAACGTCCCGTCGTTCGGCGAATGGGGTTTCGCGCTGTCCGTGCCGACGCGCGACGCGCTGTTCGCGCGCACGCCCCTGCCCGCGGGGCTGCGGTTCCACACCCCGGAGTCGCTCGCCGCGACCACACGACTCGGTGCGGACAGCCCGGGGGAGCGCCGCGCCATGCCCGTCTCGACGCTCCTGTCGCCCACGATCTACCGCACGTACCAGGACGACATGCGGCACTGGCGGTACTGACCGCCGCGACCGCGCCGGGGGCGTCGCCGCGGGTATACCGTCGAATCCTCGACGGAACGGCGGCTGGAGCAGCATGGACTACGGGCACGACCTCCTCTTCGGCACCTTCCTGACGCCGTCCGCCGCGGACGCCGAGCGCGTCGTCGCGCTCGCCCGCGTGGCCGACGAGACGGGCCTCGACCTCGTCGCGCTCCAGGACCACCCGTACCAGGCGAAGTTCCTCGACGCGTGGACGCTGCTGTCCGTCATCGGTGCGAGCACCGTGAACGTGCGCGTCGCGCTCGACGTCGCCAACCTGCCGCTGCGCGACCCCGCGGTGCTGGCCCGCAGCCACGCGAGCCTCGACCGCCTGACCGGCGGACGCGTCGAGCTCGGGATCGGCGCGGGCGCGTTCTGGGACGCGATCGCCGCCAACGGCGGGCCGCGCCGCACACCCGGCGAGGCCGTCGAGTCGCTCGCCGAGGCCATCGCGATCGTGCGCGACCTGTGGGCCGAGGACTCCGGGTCGGTGCGCCGCCGCGGCACCCACTACGACGTGCACGGCGCGCACCCCGGGCCCGCGCCCGCGCACGACATGGCGATCTGGGTCGGGGCCGTCGGCCCGCGCATGCAGCGGCTCGTCGGCCGCCTCGCCGACGGCTGGTGGCCGTCCATGGCCTACCTCGGCCCCGAGAAGCTCGCCGAGGCCAACGCCCGCATCGACCAGGCCGCGGCCGACGCCGGACGCGCGCCGGCCGACGTCCGCCGCCTCTACAACGTCAACGGGCGCTTCGGCCGCGGGGCGGGGATGCTCCAGGGCTCGCCGCAGGACTGGGCCGAGCAGCTCGCCGCGCTCACGCTCGAGCACGGCACGAGCGCGTTCGTGCTCGCGACCGACGACGCGGGGACGATCCGCCGCTTCGCGACCGAGGTCGCGCCCGCCGTCCGCGAGCTCGTCGACGGCGAGCGGGCCCGTGGTGCCTCCACCATGACCACGGAGGCCACGGACGGGGCGGAGGAGGCGAAGGACGTCAAGGCCGCGCGCGTCGCGGGTGGTCAGGTGTCGGACGTCGGTCGAGCGGCCGGTCCGAGCCCCTCCGCCGCGTCCGGGGCCGGGCTGCGAGTCACGCCGACGCCGGACGACGGGACCCGGCGCAGCGCCGTCCGCGCCTGGGACGAGTCGACCCGGCCGAGCGGGCCCGGCGCCCCCGCGGGCCGGGAGTACACCCCGCACGAGACCGCGACCGGTCAGCACCTCGTCGACGTGCACGACCACCTGCGCGCCGAGCTCGACCAGGTCCAGGGGCTCATCGACCAGGTCGCGGCCGGGGCGCTGAGCGTCGGCGCGGCGCGCTCCGCGATCAACACCATGACCATGCGGCAGAACTCCTGGACGCTCGGCACCTACTGCGAGTCGTACTGCCGCGTCGTCACGACGCACCACACCATCGAGGACCAGTCGATGTTCCCGCACCTGCGCTCGGCCGAGCCCGCGCTCGCGCCCGTGATCGACCGCCTCGAGGCCGAGCACCACACGATCCACGAGGTGCTCGAGGGCGTCGACCAGGCGCTCGTCGCGATGGTCGCCGAGCCCGACCCCGCCGCCGGGATCGCCGGGCTGCGCGCCGCGGTCGACCTGCTGAGCGACACCCTCCTGTCGCACCTGGCGTACGAGGAGCGCGAGCTCGTCGAACCGCTCGCCCGCCACGGCCTCGGCTGACCGGGGTCGGACGCCGCCCGCCCGGGTAGCGTGGACACGTGGCCACCGAGACCCCCGACCTCACGCCCTTCGACACCCTCACGCTCGCCGACCTGCGGCGCCGCACGTCCGTCAAGTGGCGCGCGTACGCGCCCGACGTGCTGCCGCTGTTCGTCGCCGAGATGGACGTGACGCTCGCGCCGCAGGTCGTCGATGCCGTGCACCGCGCGATGCAGGACGGTGACACGGGCTACGACCACGGCACCGGGTACGCCGAGGCGCTCGCCGGGTTCGCGGCACCCCGCTGGGGCTGGGAGATCGACGTCGCACGCACGCGCACGCTCGCCGACGTCATGGTCGGGCTGACCGAGGTCATTGGCGTCCTCACCGGGCCGGGCGACGCCGTCGTCGTCAACCCGCCCGTGTACCCGCCGTTCTACTCGTTCCCCGGCAACGCGGGGCGTCGCATCGTCGAGGCGCCGCTCGCCGACGGGCGGATCGACCTCGACGCGCTCGAGGCCGCGTTCGCCGACGCGACGGGCGTCGCCGCGCACGGCGACGGCCCGGGCAGCGGACGCCGCGCCGTCTACCTGCTGTGCAACCCGCACAACCCGACGGGCACCGCGCACACGCGCGCCGAGCTCGAGGCCGCGCTCGCGCTCGCCGCCCGTTACGGGGTGCGCGTGGTGGCCGACGAGATCCACGCACCGCTCGCAGGGCACCTCGCGACCGACGGGCCCCGGTTCACGCCGCTGCTGAGCGTCGACGGGTCGGACGACGCGATCACGGTGCTCTCGGCGTCGAAGGCGTGGAACCTCGCAGGGCTCAAGACGGCGGTCGCCGTCGCCGGTCCCGGTGCCGCGCACGACCTTCGACGGATCCCCGAGATCGCGAACCACGGCGTCTCGCACCTCGCGGCCGTCGCGCACGCCGCCGCACTGCGCGACGCGGTCCCGTGGCTCGACGCGGTGCTGCGCGGCATCGACCGCAACAAGGAGCTGTTCGCCGACCTCGTCGAGATCCACCTGCCCGGCGCGGTCCACCGGCCCGCCGAGGCGACCTACTTCGGGTGGGTCGACTGCCGGGGCCTCGACCTGGGGGCCGCCGGTGGTCGGACGCCGTCGCGGTACTTCCTCGACGAGGCGCGGGTCGCCGTCAACGAGGGCGCGACGTTCGGCGAGGCCGGGCGCGGGCACGTGCGCGTCAACCTCGCGACGTCGCCGGCGATCCTCACCGAGGCGGTCGAGCGGATGGGTGCGGCGCTCGCGCGGTGACGGCATCGCCGAGGTCCATCGCCGGGACGTGAGGGTCGCGTGAACGTACGCCACGCCGGGTGACCCCGGCAACCGCCGCGGGCTACGGTGCACCGGGCGAATCAGCCCGAACCGGTCGGCAGAGGGGCACGACATGCAGGGCAGGGCAGCACGTACGGGGGTCGTCGCGCTCGTCGCGACGGTCGCAGGTCTGAGCCTCACGGCGTGCTCCCCGCCCGACCCGGAGCCCGAGGACGCCGCCGCCGAGCTCGCCCGGGCCCTCGCGGGCGGGTCCTTCGAAGGGCTCGCGCTCGCCGCGGACGACGGCACGGAGCTCGCGGCGGACGACGTGGCCGCGGCCCGCGACACGCTGTTCGAGCCGCTCGCCGACGTCGCGCGCACGGTCGACGTGACCCGCGTGACCCCGCACGTCAACGACGCGGACCACGCGACCGCGACGTTCGCCTGGACGTGGGACGTCTCGCCCGACGACCCGTGGACGTACACGACGGACGTCATGCTCGAGAAGGTCGACGCGCCCGAGGGCGTCGAGACCGACGTCGTCTGGCAGGTCGACTGGGAGCCCGACGTCCTGCTGCCGCACCTCGCCGACGGCGGGTCGCTCACGGTCGACCGGGTGCGCGCAGAGCGCGCGGGGATCCTGGGCGAGGGCGGCGACCCGATCGTCAAGGACCGTGCGGTCTACCGCGTGGGGGTCGACAAGACCCGGGCCACGGACGCCGCGGCCCAGCGGAAGGCCGCGCGCGAGCTCGCGGCGCTCGTGGGCCTCGACGCCGACGACTACGCCACGCGCGTCGAGAACGCGGGGGACAAGGCGTTCGTCGAGGCGATCACGGTGCGCCAGGACGACACCACGTCCCTCGACGTCGAGGCCGCGCAGGCGATCCCGGGCGTCGTGACCGTCCCGGACCAGCTGCCGCTGGCCCCGACGCGCGACTTCGCGCGCGCCCTGCTGGGCCGTGCGGGCGACGCGACCGCGGAGGTCGTCGAGGCGTCGGACGGCGCGGTGCTGGCCGGGGACACGGCCGGGCTGTCGGGCCTGCAGCAGCAGTACGACGCGCAGCTGCGCGGCACGCCCGGGCGGACGATCAGCCTGCAGCCGGCCGAGGGCGACCCGACCGAGCTGTTCTCGACCCCGCCGGTCGCGGGCGTCCCGCTCGCGACGACCCTCGACGTGGGCATGCAGACGGTCGCGGAGGACGTGCTCGCGGACGTCGCCCCCGCGAGCGCCCTGGTCGCGATCGACGTGTCGACGGGCGACGTGCTCGTCGCGGCGAGCGGGCCGGGCGGCGACGGGCTGTCGACCGCGACGCTCGGCGAGTACGCGCCGGGCTCGACGTTCAAGGTGGCCTCGACGCTCGGGATGCTCCGCACGGGACTGACGCCCGACTCGACCGTGGCCTGCCCGGCGTCGATCACGGTCGACGGGCGCGAGTTCCGCAACGTGCCCGGCTACCCGGCGGACGCGACGGGCGACGTGCCGCTGAGCGTCGCGTTCGCGAACTCGTGCAACACGGCGATGATCGGGCAGCGCGACGCGGTCGACCAGCAGGCGCTGCACGACGCCGCGGCCGACCTCGGGCTCGGCGTCCCGGCGCCCGCGTTCGGTGCGCCGGCGGCCTGGGGCGACGTGCCGACGACGGCGGGCGAGACCGCGCACGCGGCCTCGATGATCGGGCAGGGTGAGATCGTCGCGTCGCCGCTCGCGATGGCGCGCCTCGCGGCGAGCGTCGCGGCCGGGCATCGGGTCGACCCTGTGCTCGTGCGCCCGGCCGCGGGGGCGACGTCGGGCGACGACGTGGCCGCGGGGGCGGCGTCAGAGAGCGCGAGCGGGACCGCGGGCCCCACCGGCACCGCGGATCCGAGCCCGAGCGCGACGGTCGTGCCCGACTCGGGGCTCACGGAGGGCGAGGCGGACACGCTGCACACGCTCATGCGCGGCGTCGTCACCGACGGCAGCGCCGAGGTCCTGGGCGACCTGCCGGGCGACCTCGCCGCGAAGACGGGGACGGCGCAGTTCGGCGACGGCACGCACGCGCACGCGTGGATGATCGCGGTCCAGGACGACGTCGCGGTCGCGGTCATGGTCGCGGACGGCGAGTACGGCTCGACCACGGCCGGGCCGCTGCTGCACGAGTTCCTGGAGCGGATCGCCTGACGGGTGTCCACGGTCACACCCGCGGGGTGGCCGGGACGGGAATACGGCGGGGCGGCTCTCAGGTTGTCCCCACCATGACCCCGTGGAACCTCACCGAGCGCCGCGCCGTCGACCTGCACCGGGTCGCCAGCGCGCTGTGTCGCTGACCCCACGCGCCTGACGCCGGCCACGCCGGCGGCCCTCCCGGCTGACGACCCGCCGGGTGCGCGTCCCACGCCCGTCCACCCCCACCCACCGCCGAACGCGGGATCCGTCACGTCTGCGTGCCCGTAGGCGCGACGCATGACGCGTTCGCCGGTGGATCGCGAGAGGTATCCCCGTGTCCACCACCCCTGCACCGGCGTCGACGACGCCCACGCGCCGACGGCTCCGCATGCCGTCGTTCTCCGTCCAGATCCTCCTCGGCCTCGGCATCGGGATCGTCCTCGGCGCCCTCGCGCTGAGCCTCGGCCCCGTCGACGCCGGCACCGACCACGAGACGCCCAACTGGCTCGCGTCGACGCTCGGCACCATCGGCACGTCGTTCGTGACGCTGCTCAAGGCGATCGTGCCGCCGCTCGTGTTCACCGCGATCGTCGCGTCGATCGCGAACCTGCGGAAGGTCACCAACGCCGCGCGTCTCGCCGGCCAGACCCTGCTGTGGTTCGCGATCACCGCGCTCATCTCGGTGGCCGTCGGCATCGGCCTCGGGCTGATCTTCCAGCCCGGCACCGGCACGGGCCTGAGCCCCGAGGACGGCGCCGACCCGGGCCGCAGCGGCAGCTGGCTCGACTTCCTCAACGGCCTGATCCCCGGGAACTTCCTCGGCATCGGCGCGGGCACGCAGCTCGAGACGGCCGCCGACGGCACGACCAGCGCGAGCACCTCGATCTCGTTCAACGTGCTCCAGATCGTCGTGATCGCGCTCGTGATCGGCGTCGCGACGCTCAAGGTCGGCGCCAAGGCCGAGCCGTTCCTCGCGTTCAACCGCTCGGCGCTGTCGATCATCCAGACCGTGCTGTGGTGGATCATCCGCCTCGCGCCGATCGGCACCGCGGGCCTCATCGGCTACGCGATCGCGACCTACGGCTGGGACCTGCTCGCACCGCTCGGGAAGTTCGCGATCGCGATCTACACGGGTCTCGCGATCGTCCTGTTCGTCGTCTACCCGATCATCCTGCGCTCGAACGGGCTGCGGATCCGCAGCTACTTCAAGGGCGCGTGGCCCGCGATCCAGCTCGCGTTCGTCTCGCGCTCGTCGATCGGCACGCTGCCCGTGACGCAGCGCGTGACCGAGCGGAACCTCGGCGTGCCGCGCGAGTACGCGTCGTTCGCGGTGCCGCTCGCCGCGACGACCAAGATGGACGGCTGCGCCTCGATCTACCCCGCGATCAGCGCGATCTTCGTCGCCGAGATCTTCGGCGTGCACCTGTCGATCACCGACTACCTGCTCATCGCGTTCGTGTCGGTCGTCGGCTCGGCCGCGACCGCGGGCCTCACCGGCGCGCTCGTGATGCTCACGCTCACGCTCTCGACCCTGGGCCTGCCGCTCGCGGGCGTCGGACTGCTGCTCGCCATCGACCCGATGCTCGACATGGGCCGTACCGCGGTCAACGTCGCCGGTCAGGTGCTCGTGCCGACCGTCGTCGCCAAGCGCGAGGGGATCCTCGACCAGGAGCAGTACGACTCGGTCACGACCGAGGACCTCTTCTCGGACGACGAGGCGGACGCCCGGACCGAGGTGCCGGACGACGGGACCGCGGTCGCGTCGTCCGCCACCGAGGTCGCGGGGCCGCGCGAGCACGCGAAGGTCTGACCCGGCCGCCCCACCGCCCGGCCGCCCCACCGCCCGGCCGCCCCACCGCCCGGCTGCCCCACCGCCGGCCGCCCCACCGCCGAACGCGCGATCTGTCACGGATTCTGGCTCAGAACCGTGACGGATCGCGCGTTCGGCGGTGGGCGTGCGCCCGGGGTCAGGCGGTGAACCGCTCCGAGCGCTCCACGACCCGACCGCGGCCCCGGCCGCCGTCGGCCTCGCGGTCCCACGTGTAGACCTCGGTCCCGGTGATGAGCACGTGCTCGGCGCGCGCGGTCACGTCGAGCGGGTCGCCCGACCACACGACGACGTCGCCGTCGAGCCCTGGCGCGAGCGCACCCACGCGGTCGTCGAGGTCGAGGAACGCGGCCGGGTTGGTCGTGAGGGCCGCGAGCGCGACGTCGCGGTCGAGCCCCTCCTTGACCGCGAACGACGCCTGGTGCACCAGGAAGTTGATAGGCACCACGGGGTGGTCGGTCGTGATCGCGACCCGCACCCCGGCGCGGGCGAGCGCCCCGAGCGCCCCGATCGAGCGGTCGCGCAGCTCGACCTTGGACCGCGAGGTGAGCAGCGGGCCGAAGATCACCGGCACGTCGCGCTCGGCGAGCACGTCGGCGATCGCGGCGCCGTCGGTGCCGTGGTTGACCACGAGCCGGTACCCGAACTCGTCCGCGAGGCGCAGCGCGGTCGCGATGTCGTCGGCGCGGTGCGTGTGCTGGTCCCAGAACAGCTCGCCGTCGAGCACGCGCGCGAGCGTCTCCTTGGCCAGGTCGCGCGCGAACGGCTTGCCCTCGGCTTGCGCGGCGTCGCGTGCGGCCGCGTACGCCTGCGCCTCGACGAACGCCTCGCGGATCACCTGCGCGACGCCCATGCGGGTCGACGGTGTCTTCTTGCGGTCGCCGTACACGCGCTTCGGGTTCTCGCCGAGCGCGGACTTGACCGACACGGCCGCGCGGATCACCTGCTCGTCGACCGTGCGCCCGCCCCACGTCTTGATCGCGACGGTCTGCCCGCCGATCGGGTTGGCCGAGCCGGGCTTGACGACGGCCGTCGTGACGCCGCCCGCGAGCGCGTCGCGGAACCCCTCGTCCTCGACGTACAGGCCGTCGATCGCGCGGAACGCGGCGCCGTTCGGGTTGGTCGACTCGTTGGTGTCGTTGCCCGCCCAGCCCTCGCCCTCCTCGTGCATCCCCATGTGCGCGTGCGACTCGACGAACCCCGGGAGCACCCAGCGGCCCCCGGCGTCGAGGACGCGGACGCCGTCCGGCACCGTGACGTCCGTGCCGACGGCCGTGATCACGCCGTCCTCGATGAGGACGGTCGCGTCGTCCAGGGGTGCGGACGCGACGGGGACGACGTAGCCGTGGGTGATGGCGATGCTGCTGCGAGTGGTCATACCTCTATCCATACTCCTTCGACCTGGACGTGTGCAGGACGGCGCCGCCGCGGTCGGTCTGTCATGCTCGGCCCATGAGCCCGCGACGCGCAGCACCGCACCGACCGGCCGTGCTCGTGGCGGGCGGGATCGTCGCGGGCGGGATCGTCACCGCGGCGCTGCTCGCGGGGTGCGCGTCGACGCCGACCGTCGGCGCCTCGGCGGCGTGCGAGGCACCCAGCATCACGGTCGAGCCCCGCGCCGTGGCACCGGGGGAGTCCGTGATGATCACGGGCGAGGGGTTCATGAGCGACTGCGACGACACCCCCGACGGCGACGCGGGAGATCCCCTGCAGGGGCTCGAGGTCGTGTTCGACCACGACGGGCAGACGTACGCGGGCGGCACGGCCGACGCCGGGCCGTCGGGCACGCTGTCGATCACGGTGCCGGTGCCGCTCGACCTGCCCGCCGGGAAGGTCGACGTGAGCGTCGGGACGTCGGAGCCCGAGACGATCACGGTCTCGCCGCTCGAGACCACGGGCGGCTGACCCCCGCCGACCCCCACCGCCGACCGCGCGATCTGTCACCGTTCTGGGCCGATTCGCGTGACGGATCACGCGATCGCGGGTGGAGCGGCACCTAGAGTGGACGCCGTGCCCGCCACCCTCGACCGCCCGCTGCGCCTCGCGCGCACCGCGGTCGTCGCGACCCTCGTGCTCGCGCTGTCCGCGACGGGCCACGTGCTCGCGGGCGGCACGCTGCCGGGCGTCGTCGGTGCGGTCGCGCTCGCCGCGGTCACGCTCGCGGTCGTCGCCGCGGCCTCCCGGTGGACGACGACGGCCGCGCGGCTGGTCCTCGTCCTGGCCGTGGGGCAGGCCGGGCTGCACCGCGGGATGTCCATGCTCGGCGGGGCGGTGCCGTGCGCACCCGACGGGCTCGCGGACCCGCACGCCGCGCACGCGGGCACGGCGCTGGTCGGGAGCACTCTGGCCGGGAGCACGGCGCTGGGCGCAGGATCGCCCGTGGCCGTGTGCGCGCCGTCGCCGGTCGGCATGCTCACGCACGGCGACCCCGCGGCGATGCTCGTCGCGCACGCGGTCGCCGCGCTCGTCGCCGGGGTGCTCGTCGCCCGCGGCGAGCAGGCGGTGCGCGGCCTCGCGGCGTGGATCGCACTGCGCGTCCCGGCCGCGACCCCGCCCGGCGTCGTCCGCCCGGTGTTGCGGGCGCGGGTGCGGCAGCGGCCGCGCCTCGTGCGCGCCCGCACGGCCGTGCTCGTGCGGGGCCCGCCGCGCGCGCCCGCTCCCGCCCTCTGACCTGCCCGACGCCCGGGCACCCTGACCGAAGGATCCCGATGACCCGCCAGAACCTCCCCGCCCGCCCGGCGACCGCCCGCCGCGCCCTCGCCGGACTCGGCACGGCCGCCCTCACGGGTCTGCTCCTGCTCGCCGTGCCCGGCGCAGCGCAGGCGCACGACCAGCTCGTGGGCGCCGACCCCGCGGACGGCTCGACCCTGACCGCCGTCCCCGACGCGATCACGCTCACGTTCAACGAGGAGGTGCTCGAGGTGTCGCCCGAGATCGTCGTGACCGACGCGTCGGGCACCGCCGTGACCGACGGGACCCCCACCGTCTCGGGCATCGACGTGACGCAGGCGCTGCCCGCCGACCTCGCGAACGGCGAGTACGACGTCGCGTGGCGCGTCGTCTCGGGCGACGGGCACCCGATCGACGGCGAGCTGAGCTTCACGGTCGACGCGCCGGCCCCGGTCGCGACGCAGGAGCCGGCCGCGACCTCGGACGTCGCGACGGATCTCGCGACCGACGCCGCCTCGGACGGCGCTGCCTCGGACGACGCCGCCGCGAGCGAGGCCACCGACACCGCGCCGAGCGCGCAGGCCGTGGTCACGTCCGCCACGACCGACGACGGCGCGCCCACCGCGCTCCTGATCGGTGGCGCCGCGGTGCTCGCCGCGGCGCTGGTCACGGTGCTGCTCGTGGTGCGCCGCAACCGCGGGTTCACGGGCGGCAACGGCCCGGCGAGCGGTCAGGCCTGACCGCGAGGGCCGTCCGCACGCCCGTTCGAGGGCTCCCGACGGGCGTGAGTGACGTTTCTCGCCCAGAATCGCCGGGGAAAGCCCGTGTTCGTGCCGAAAGTCGGCGCATTCAATGGCACAGTAGTCCCCGACGCACGCGGGCAACCGCCCGCGACCGCGTGAACTGAGAGAGGAACCCCATGGCGCTCAACAAGTCCGATCTGGTTTCCGCCATCGCCGAGAAGGCCGGCCTGTCGAAGGTCGACGCCGGTGCTGCGGTCGACGCCCTCCAGGCTGTCCTGGTGGAGTCGCTCGAGCAGGGCGAGGCCGTCAAGGTCACGGGCCTGCTGTCGGTCGAGCGTGTCGAGCGTGCCGCTCGCACGGGCCGCAACCCGCGCACGGGCGAGGAGATCTCGATCCCGGCCGGCTACGGCGTGAAGGTCAGCGCGGGTTCCGTGCTGAAGAAGGCCGTCCAGAAGTGACGTCCGCGGCGCGCTGAGCGCCGCAGCGACCGCCCCGGCGGTCAGCGCACAGGGCCCGGACCACCTCGGTGGTCCGGGCCCTGTCGCGTTCGGTCCCCGTCGCGGGCGGCCCTGTCGCTTCCGGGCTGCGGTGCTGGTCAGGCCGTACGCACGACCATCTTGCCGGTGTTCTCGCCGTCGAGGAGGCCGAGGAACGCGTCGACCGTGCGGCCCACGTCGCCGACCGCGTCGACCACGGTCTCGTCGAACACGAGCTCGCCCGAGCGCACCCACGGCCCGACCTCGGCGAGGAACTCGGGCATGTGGTGCTGGTACGCGGCGAGCGTGAAGCCCGTGAGCGTGAGGCTGCGCGTCACGACGTTCGTCATGTTGTCGGGCCCGGGCTGCGGCTCGGTCGCGTTGTAGGCGGAGATCGCGCCGCACAGCGCGACCCGGCCGCCGGTGGTCATGACGTCGAGGGCGGCCTCGAGGTGGTCGCCGCCCACGTTGTCGAAGTACACGTCGATGCCGTCGGGCGCGGCGTCGGGCAGCTGGCTGCGGATCGGCGCGGCCCGGTAGTCGATGCCCGCGTCGAACCCGTACCGCTCGACGAGCGCCGCGACCTTCTCGGGCGTGCCCGCGCTGCCGACGACGCGGCTCGCGCCCTTGAGGCGGGCGATCTGCCCGGCGGCCGAGCCGACCGCACCCGCGGCACCCGAGACGAGCACGGCGTCGCCCTCGCGGAACCGCGCGATCTGCGTGAGCCCGACCCACGCCGTCAGACCGGTCATGCCGAGAATCCCGAGGAACGCGGACGTCGGGACGCCCGGCACCTCCTCGACGACGCGGACGGCGGCCGCGTCGAGCTGGGCGACGTCGCGCCACCCGTCGCCGTGCAGCACGACGTCACCGACGGCGACGTCGTCGGCCTCGGACGCGACGACGCGGCCCACGGCCGCGCCGACGAGGGGCTCGCCCAGGGCGAACGGCGGGACGTACGACTTCACGTCGTTCATGCGGCCGCGCATGTACGGGTCGACCGAGCAGAACTCGTTGACGACGCGCACCTGGCCGGTCGCGAGAGGGGGGAGGTCGACGGTCTCGACCTGGAAGTCCGCGTGCGTGGGCCGGCCGGTGGGCCGTGCGTTCAGCAGCACGCGCGTGCTCTGCGTGGGGATGTCCATGCATCGAGCGTCGCACGACGCGCGGTTGCTCGCGGCTGGTCCGCGGGGGTCCGGGGTGTGGCCTCGGCGACAGGGTCGGCGGACGACAGGGTCGGCGGGCGACGGGCCCGGCGGGCGACGGGCCCGACGGACGACAGGCCCGACGGACGACAGGGCTACAGGTCGTTGACCTTTTGCAGGTACCGCATCGCGACCCACCCGATCGGGATGCGCGCCCAGTAGGTCGCGACGCGGAACACGACGGTCGCCGAGAGTGCGACGCCCGCCGGGACGCCTGCGGCGGTCAGACCACCCGTGAGCGCGAGCTCGATCGTGCCGATGCCGCCCGGCGTCGGCACGAGCGCGCCCGCCGTGTTGCCCACGAGGTAGATGATCGACACGTCGACGAGCGTGAGGTCGACGTTGAACGCCTGGAGCGCCGCGTCGAACGCGAGCACGTAGCTCAGCGCCTGGATGACGTTGCCGAGCATGCCGAACGCGAGCCGCTTGGGCTGGCCCAGGATCGCGCTCAGTGCGGGCCAGACCTGCCGGAGCGTCGGGCGGATCTTGCGCAGCACCCACACCCGGACCCCGGGGATCAGCAGGGTAGCGACGACGAGCAGCGCGACGCCGCCGATCGCGAGCAGGACCGTGGTCGACGGCAGCTCGACGAGCCCGTCGCCCTTGCCCGTGGTGACCATGAGCAGCAGCAGCATCGCGATTGTCACGACGAACTGGCTGAGCTGGATCACCGCGACGGTCGCGACCGACAGCGACATCGTGACCCCGCGCCGGGTGAGCATCCGCAGGTCGAGGGCCGCCGCACCGACGCCCGCCGGCGCGGCGAGCGCGACGAACGACGCGGCCGCCTGCTTGGCGATGGCCCGGAACATCGGCAGCCGCACGGGCGCGAACGCGACGAGCGTGAACGCCGCGCCGAGCCACGTGAACAGGCCGAGCACGAACGACGCGACCGCCCACCACGGGTTCGCCTCGCTCACGGCCGAGGCGATCTGGTCGAAGTTGAACGTCGTGACCACGACGACGACCACGACGATCGTGAGGGTCAGCGTGACGATGCGCCGGGTGCCGAACCGCTCGATCTGCTCGGGCTCGATCACCGCCTCGGGCAGCCGTTCGACGAGCGCCGAGCGCAGGTCCTTGAGCAGCGACTTGTCGCGCCGGATCTCGTCGCGCGTCGTGCGCGGCAGCGCGACCGGCTGCAGGAGCGGGCCGATCGCGGCGATGTCGTCGTCCGGCAGCACCTCGACCGCCGAGGCGACCGCGCGCGGCGCGCCCACGCGCAGCGCGAGCAGCGCGACCATCTGCGTCAGGTCCATGCGCCGCGCGAGCTCGCTCGACGCGATGTCGCCCTGGTCCCAGCCCGTGATCCACACCTCGGGGGCGCTCGCGGTCGACTCGCCGACGAGCAGGACGTCTGAGGTGAGCGCGCGGTGCGCGAGCCCGGCGGAGTGCGCGGTCCGCAGCTGGCGCCACACCTCGGCGAGCACCTCGTCGGTGAGCCGCTCGGCGGGCAGGTCGCGCAGGGAGACCGCCCCGGCCGAGTGCTCCTGGACGAGCACCATCGAGTCGGCGGCCTCCCCGATGCCGAGCAGCCGCGGCGTGCGGACGCCGGCCGCGGTGGCCGCGTACGAGAGCAGGGCGTTGCGCTCGGCGACCGAGCGCAGGTTGATCGTGTTGCGCCCCTCGACGCCGCGCAGGCGCAGCGCGCGCCACAGGCGGGTCAGGAACCCGACGACCACGCGGTCGCCGTCGAGCACGACGACGTCGCGCCGCACCCCGTACGGCGTGAACATCGCGTAGACCCGGGAGTCGCCCGCCCGGCTCAGGGCGATGGCCGCGGCGTCGGACGACGTCGTGTCGGCCGGGTCGTCGCGGCGGTCGGCGGGCAGGAGGTCGGGGGCGATCGAGGCGTCCTCGGTCACCGACACGAGGTGCTCGGCGCCGTCGCGGTGCACGGGGTCGACGTGCAGCGCGGCGACGACCTCGCCGTCGGCCGCGACGTCCGAGATCGGGTCGGTCTCCGCGACCGCGCGCTCCGCGTCGTCCGACAGGTCGCGCACGCGCACGACCACGGACGGCGTGAAGCCGGCCCGGCGGATCGCGGTCACGAGGTCGCCGTCGAACGCGCGCTCGGAGCGCACGCCCGAGACGTAGCGCACGGTGTACCCGGCGACGCGACCGACGAGCAGCGCGACGAACACGCCGGGCAACGAGACCGTGTTCGTGATGATGAGGACGAAGAACGTGAAGAACAGCAGGTTCCAGGACCACGCGACCGTGCGGCGTCGGGTGCGCGGGCCCGCGACGGTGAGCAGCGCCGCGACCGCCGCGGGGTAGACGGGCAGCGCGAGCGCGGCGGCGGTGCCGTAGCCGACCGAGAGGCCGTCGACGAGCGAGTCGGATCCCCACCAGATCACGGCCGCGGCCACGAGGGCGCCGAGCACGAACGCGAGCGCCGCCGCGCTGATGGCCTCGATGATCTGCCGGCCGAGTCGGCGGATCCCGAGCTCGATCAGCACGGCCGCGGGCGCGAACACCGTGACCAGGAGCTGGAGCACCGCGACGGGGATCACGAGCACCTGCGCGAGGAGCTGCGAGAACCCGCGCACGTCCTCCGTCACGCCGACGGTCGTGCCGTGCGCGTACACCGAGGCGAGCAGCACCACGACCACGCCGAGCGCGGCGAGCACGATGGCGAGCAGGTCGGACGGGTGCCGCATGCGCGCCTCGGCCGTGTCGACGACGCGGACCAGGCCTTCGTCGTCCGGGCGGGCTGGCTCGGGGTCGGGCTCGTGCACGCGCGCGGCGAACAAGGGCACGTCCGTGCCCGGCGGCGGCGCGGGCACGATCGCCCCGGCGCCGTCGACCACGCCGGAGGCAGGCTCGCGCGGGGACATGCGGCGAGTCTAGGCCGCGCACGGCCCGTCCACCGGGCGTCGGGGCGGCGTGTGAGACGCACGGCACGTCACGGTTCGGACACGGGCTCGTGCGGGTCGGGCGCTCCGGGCGCTGGCCGCGCGACCCGCGGTCCGTCCTGCCAAGGTGGGAGGACGGCGCCCGGTGGCGTCGGACCCGCGACGACAGGACGGTGGCGACGATGGCACGCGAACGAGGGCACTCCCCGGCGGCCGACCCCGCACCGACGCCGCGCGCGTTCCGGCGCGTGTGGTGGATGCCCGTGCTGCGCGGGCTCGTGCTCGTGGTGCTCGGGCTCGTGCTGCTGCTCGACCCGTTCCAGACCCTCGACGCGGTGCCGTGGATCCTCGGCGGGTTCCTGCTCGTCGACGGGCTGCTGCTCGCGCTCCAGGGTGCGGTGCAGCGCAAGCAGCTCGGCTCGGTGTGGTGGCTCGTGCAGGCCGCGGTCGACGTCGTGTTCGCCGCGACGTTCGTGCTGTGGCCCTCGATCACGCCCACCGCGATCTACTACGTCGCGGTGTGCTGGATCCTCGTGCTCGGCATCACGGCGATCGTGGGGGCCGCGTTCCTGGGTCGCAACCGTGACCTCGCCGCGTCGTGGATGCTCGTGCTCGGCGTCGTGTCGACCGTGTTCGGGCTGACGCTCCTGACGCAGCGGCTCGCCGACTCGGGCCTCGTGTTCGTGTGCGTCGTCGTGAGCCTGTACGCCGTGGTCATGGGCGCGATCCTCGTGGTCTCGGGCTTCGCGGTCCGTTCGATCGCGGTCGAGCTGCGCGACCTGCGCGCGCAGGCCGAGGCCGCGGGCGTCGTCGTGACCGGCGGGTCCGTGCTCGGGGCGGCGGCCGACGCGCCCGTGGTCGAGCAGCCGAGGGTCGCGGCGGCGCCGGACCGGAAGGTGACCCCGGAGCCGACGCCCGTCGAGGAGGTGCGGACGACGGACGCTCCCGGTCCGGCACGGACCACCGCTCCGGACGGGTCGAGCACCGGTCCTTTGACCGACCCGACCTCCGGCCCGACGCCCGACGCCGGATCGACGACGGAACCGGGCCCCGCGCCGTCCGGCAGCGAGCCCGGGCGCGGTCCGGGCGCCTGACGGCTCAGAGCCCGAGCCAGTCCTTCGCGCCCTCGGGCAGCAGCGCGTACCCGACGAACGCGACCACGTCGAGGAGCGTGTGCGCGACGACGAGCGGCAGCACGCGGCGTCGTCCCCAGCGCGAGGTGTAGAACCACGAGAAGACGACGCCCATGACGACGTTGCCGATCGCGGGGCCGATGCCCTGGTACAGGTGGTACGAGCCGCGAAGCAGCGAGCTCGCGACGACGAACCTCACGCGCGACCAGCGCAGGTCGGTGAGCCGCTCGTACAGGTAGCCGACGACGATCACCTCCTCGAGCAGCGCGTTCTGGAGGGCCGAGAGGATCAGCACGGGCACGGTCCACCAGTACGCGTCGAGCCCCGACGCCTGGACCTCGACCGTGATGCCGATCGCGCGCCCGAGCAGGTAGAAGCCGAGCCCCGGGATGCCGATCGCCGCCGCGAGGGCGAACCCCCACGCGATGTCGCGCCCCGGGCGGCTCGCGTCGAGGCCGAGCGCGGCGCGCACCGAACGCCCACGGCCCGCGAGCAGGTACAGCGCGAGCGCGACGGGCACGAGCGCGAAACCGATGCCGAGCAGCTGGTACGTCAGGTCGAGGTACGGGCGCGGCGAGCGCGTCGGGTTGAGCTGGGTCGACTGCTCGGCGAGCGGCGTCTGTGCCGAGAGCCGGGCGACGATGTTCACGAGCGCGTACACCGCCGACTGCCCGAGGCTCAGCCCGAGGACGATCCAGATCTCCGCGGTGACGCGGCGGCGGGGCTCGCCCGTGAGCGTCCCCGGGCGCGACCCGGGCGCCCGCCCGACGGCGGGCACGGGACCGGGGGAGGGGGCGTCGTCGGGCACCACCCGGTTATAGCACCGGGGCCTCGGACGCCGCTGGGCGGGCCTCTCACGAGATCCGCACAAGTCCGCCCGAGATCGGTCCCCGCGCACCCAGGAGGTGTCCGGATCGGGTACCTAGCCTTGGCCCGTGACCACCGTGCAGCGACCCCCGCAGCCGGCGCGCCCCACGGGCACGCCGGACCCGGTCGCGCCCGCGGACGACGACAAGGGCACGCCCGAGCCGCCACGGCTCAGCGGGATCCAGATCACCGCGAGCGCGCTCGCGGCGGTCAGCTCGACCCTCGCGCTGTCGTACCTCGGGGTCGCGGGCACGATCATCGGTGCCGGCATCGCGTCGGTGCTGACCGTGCTGGGCAACTACTTCTACACGCGCTCGATCCTGCGCGCGCACCGCACCGTCAAGGCCGTGCGGCCCGTGCGCGTCACGGGTGCGCGCCGGGCGGGCGGCACGACCGTGCTCGACGTCGCGGTCGACGCGGCGCTCACGGGCCAGGCCGACGGGTCGGTCGAGACCGTCAGGATCGACGGCGTGACGGTCGAGACCGCGGACTTCTCGACCTCGCCGACCGCGGTCCAGGGCGTGCTGCCGGGCCTCGACGACCTCGACCTCGCGGCGGCGTCGGACGGCGCGGGCGGCGTCGGTCCCGCGGGCGCAGCGGGCCGGGGGGCCGACGGTGCGGACGGCGCGGAGGGTGCCGACGGTGCGGACGGCGTGGGGGATCCCGAGGACGGCGCGCCGCGCCGGCGCACGCGACGCCGGCTCGTCGTCGCCTGTCTCGCGGTGTTCGGCGTGATCCTCGCGGGCATCACGGCCTTCGAGATGGTCGTCGGCAAGCCGCTCACCGACGTGCTGAACGGCACCGAGGGCTCGGGGTCGAGCATCTCGCACGTCGTGAACCGCAGCGCGTCGGTCGACGAGACGCCGATCGACGACGCCCCGGCCGGCGAGGTGCCCGCCGACGAGGCTCCTGCCGACGAGGCCCCGGCCGGCGACGACCCGGCCGTCGAGGACGGCTCGGGCACCGGGACGGACGGGACCGGGACGGACACGGGCACCGACGGCACCGGAACGGACGGCACTGACACGGGCACGGACACCGGCACCGACGGCTCCGGAACTGACGGCACCGGGACGGACACGGGCACGGACACCGGCACCGACGGCACCGGCACCGACACGGGCACCGACGGCTCGGGCACCGGGACCGACACGGGCACCGACGGTTCCGGTGCGGAGACCGGGACCGACGGTTCGGGCTCCGGCGACGTCGAGC
Source organism: Sediminihabitans luteus (assembly GCF_002797595.1). Lineage (GTDB taxonomy): Bacteria > Actinomycetota > Actinomycetes > Actinomycetales > Cellulomonadaceae > Paraoerskovia > Paraoerskovia lutea. Next base: position 1,078,708 of record NZ_PGFE01000001.1, on the reverse strand, counting down.
AGGACGGCGCCGGGCCGACACCCGCGCCGTCGAGCACGGGCTCGCCGAGCGCGGCGGCCACGGGCGTCCTCGCCGCCCCCTGACGAGCACCCGCGAGCGGGAGCTCGGCGAGCGCGCCACGGACGAGCGCGCCCGGAGCGTGCCCTTGACGATCGTGCCGGCCCGACGGCGTGCCCGGCCCCGCGCCGTCCGACGCGTGCCCGGCTTGACGACCCGCCCGGCCCCGCGCCGTCCGACGCGTGCCCGGCTTGACGACCCGCCCGGCCCCGCGCCGTCCGACGACCGGGCTCAGGCGTGCGCGTGCAGGCGGACGCCGGCCGCGACGTCCGACCCCCGGCGCTCGCGGCCGAGGGGAGCGTGGCCCCGCCCGGCGAGCCAGCCCACGAGGCGGTCGGGGCGGTCGGTGATGATCGCGTCGACGCCCTGCTCGACGGCCCACGCCCACTCGTCGGGCTCGTCGAGCGTCCACACCATGACCTGGATGCCGGCGGCGTGCAGGTCGTCGAGCAGCCGGGGCTGCTGCGCGAGCAGGATCCCGTGCGGGTTGCAGGCGTGGACGCCGAGGCTCGCGCACGCCGAGCCGAGGTCGGCGGGAACGTCGGCGAGCAGCAGGCCGCGGCGGACGGCGGGCGCGGCGTCCCGCAGCGCGGCGACGGTCGCGCGCGAGAAGCTCTGCGCCACGACGCGCGAGGTGAGCCCCGCGACGGCGAGCGGCCCGGCGACGAGCCGCACCTCGCTCGGGGTCCACTCGCCCTTGAGCTCGACGAGCAGCCGCAGGCCGGGCCGGTCGGCGAGGAACGCGACGACCTCGGCGAACGTCGGCACGCGCTGACCGGCGTAGGCGCTCGCGAAGGAGGTGCCCGCGTCGAGCGAGCGCACGGCGCGGCGGTCGAGCACGGTGACGCGGCCCGAGCCGTCGGTCGTGGCGTCGACGGTCGCGTCGTGGATCACGACGACCTCGCCGTCGCGCGTGAGCCGCAGGTCGAGCTCGATCATGTCGGCCCCGGCCCGCCAGGCGGACTCGAAGGCGGCGAGGGTGTTCTGGGGAGCAACGGACGAGTTGCCCCGGTGGGCGACGACGGCGGTCACGGTGCGGCTCCTTGGGTGAGGTCGCGCGCCGGCCCCTGGCGAGGCCGGGCGAGCACACCGTAGGCAGCGCGCGCCCTGCGGGGGAGGGGTCGCGGGGGGTTCGGGAGGAGTGTTCGGCGAAGGTTCACCGGGCGACCCCCGGGCGGACGGCGGGCGGCCGCCCCTTGCGCGGTGAGCGCCACGGTGGTCTACTTGCAAAGTAGTTTGCAGCGCAAAGTTACCCGCCGACGACGGCGGGCGACCGCGATCCGAGGGGGAACGCACGATGATCGACGACGCACGACGCACGACGGGCGACGGGACCGGCCCGGCGCCGCAGGACGACGCCGCGCTCGACCCGGCCGAGAGCCTGCGGCTCATCCGCGCGCAGCAGGACCGCGCGCGCGACCTCACCCCGGACGGCCGCGTCGTCTACGGCACCTGGGGCGTCGCGTGGCTCGTCGGCTACGGCGCGCTGTGGTTCAGCGTCGACAACGCCGACTCGGCCGCCGGGGCGTGGGCCTTTGTCCTGTTCGGCACGCTCGTGCTCGCGGCCATCGCGACGACCGTCGTGCACACCACGCGCCGCAGCCGGGGGATTGCCGGGCCGAGCGCGCAGGTCGGCACCCTGTACGGGATCGCCTGGGGGATCGCGTTCACCGCGATGTCGGTCACGCTCGGCGGCCTCGCCACGGCCGGCGCGAGCCCCGACGTCGTGGGCCTCGCGGCCAACGCGATGTCGTGCCTCGTGGTCGGCATGCTCTACTTCCTGACCGCCCTCGTCTGGGGCGACCGCCGCGTCTACGTGCTCGGCGCATGGATCCTGCTCGTCGGCGCGGTCTCGCCCTACGTCGGCTACCCCGGCAGCTACCTCCTGCTCGCGACCGCCGCCGGCGGCGGGTTCCTCGTCATGGCTGGCGCCGAGGTGCGCGCCGCCCGGCGCCGGGCGGCGACCGGTGGCTGAGCCCGGCGGCCCGGGCCTCGACCCGGTCATCCACGCCGCGTCCCGGCTGCGCGTCGTCGCGACCCTCGCGGCGCTCGTCCCGGGCGACAAACTCTCGTTCCCGCGGCTGCAGACGCTGCTCGACATGACGGCGGGCAACCTCTCGACGCACCTGCGCAAGCTCGAGGACGCCGGCTACGTCGTCGTCCACAAGACCCACGAGGGGCGGACCCCCGCCACCTACGTCGAGCTCACGGCCCGAGGTCGTCGTGCGTTCGAGCAGTACACCGAGACCATCACCGCACTCCTGGGAGGGGCAGGACGATGACCGAGGGACCAGGTGGGGCAGCAGCCCGCCGGGCCGGACCGACGCTGGTCGAGGTCGACCGCGTGACCAAGCGGTTCGGCGACGTCACGGCGCTCGACGACGTGTCGCTGAGCGTCGGGCCGGGCGAGCTCGTCGGCATGCTCGGGCCGAACGGGGCGGGCAAGTCGACGCTCCTGTCGCTCGTGTCCGGGCAGCGCCGACCCGACGCCGGGACCGTGCGCCTGGGCGGCGGCGACCCGCGCGACGCCGCGAGCCGCGTGCCGCTCGGTCTCACCCCGCAGGAGACCGGGCTGCCGCCGACGCTGCGCGTCGGGGAGGTCGTCGAGTTCGTCGGCCGGCACTACCCGTCGCGCGTGCCCACCGCCGAGCTGCTCGACCGGTTCGGCCTCGCCGACCTCGCGAAGCGGCAGACCGGGTCGCTCTCGGGCGGCCAGAAGCGTCGCCTCGCCGTCGCGCTGTCGCTCGTCGGCCGGCCGCGCGTCGTCCTGCTCGACGAGCCGACGACAGGGCTCGACGTCGGGGCGCGCCAGGCGCTGTGGGCCGCGATCCGCGAATACCACGCGGACGGCGGCACGGTGCTCCTGACGAGCCACTACCTCGAGGAGGTGCAGGAGCTCGCGCAACGCGTCGTCGTGATCGACCGCGGGGTCGTGCGCGCCGACGCCCCGCTCGAGACCGCCCTCGCGCAGGTCGCGCTGCGGCGCGTCCTGGTGCGCAGCGACGCCCCGCTCGACGCCCTGCCCGGGGTCGTGCGGGCCGAGCGCGTCGCCGACCCCGGCACCGCGGGCGACCCCCGGTGGGAGCTCTACACCCCCGACGCCGACGCGCTCGTGCGCGAGCTCGTGACCTCCGGCACGCCGTTCCACGGCCTCGAGATCCGCGGGGCGTCGCTCGAGGAGGCGTTCGAGCAGATGGTCGCGCACGACGCCGTCCGGACCGACGAGAGGAGCGCCCGATGAGCGCCGCCACGACCACGGCCGCCCGCCCGGGCGTGCTCACGCTCTGCCTGCTGCACGTCCGGTTCCAGTTCCTCGAGACCGTGCGCGTGCCCATCGCCGTGATCGGCAACCTCGTGTTCCCGGCGCTCGCGATGTTCTTCTTCGTGGTGCCGCAGGACGCCGTCGCGGGCGACCCGCTGCAGTCGACCGTCGCGGTCGCGTCCCTGAGCCTGTTCGCGGTGTGCTCCGCGTGCCTGTTCAGCTACGGGGTCGGTGTCGCGGAGGACCGGCAGCAGCCGTTCGACCCGTTCGTGCGGGCCCTGCCCGCGGGACCGCTGCCGCGCATGGTCGGGCGGATCGTCAACGGCATGATCTTCTCGCTGTTCGGCGTGGTGCCGGTCGTGCTCATCGGGTGGCTGTTCACCGCCGCCGCGCCGAGCGCGATCCAGCTCCTGGTCGGGGTCGTGACGCTCGTCGTCGTCGCCGTCCCGTTCACGCTGCTCGGCCTCGCCGTCGGGTACTCGCTCCCCGCCAAGGCCGCGCTGCCCGTGGTCCAGGTGATCCTGTTCCCGCTCGCGTTCGCCGGCGGGCTGTTCCTGCCGCCGTTCCTGTTCCCTGCGTGGCTCGACACGGTCTCGGAGCTCACCCCCACCCGGGCCGCGCGCGACGTGCTCGTGCAGACCCTCACGGGCGAGCCCGCCTACGCGTACGCGTGGGTCGTGCTGATCGGCTGGGCGGCGGTGTTCGCGGCTCTCGCCGTGGCGGCGTACCGGCGTGACGAGGGCCGCCGGTTCCGCTGACGGCCCCGCCCCCTCTGCGCCTCCCCTTTTTCGCGCCGAACCGGCGATCGTGGTCGATCTCGAGCCTCGGACCGACAACGATCGCCGGTTCGGCGGTGCAGGATCGCCGGGTCGGCAGGGGGGGCGGGGTTGGCGGTGCAGGATCGCCGGCCGGGTCAGCCGGCCCGGCGCAGGCGCAGCGAGTTACCGACCACGATGACCGAGCTCGCCGCCATCGCGGCGCCCGCGATCATCGGGTTGAGCAGCCCGGCCGCGGCGAGCGGGATCGCCGCCACGTTGTACGCGAACGCCCAGAACAGGTTCTGCTTGATCACGCGCAGCGTTCGGCGCGAGAGCCGGATCGCGGTCGCCGCGGAGCGCAGGTCGCCCCGCACGAGCGTGATGTCGGACGCCTCGATCGCGACGTCCGTGCCGGTGCCCATCGCGAGGCCGAGGTCGGCACCCGCGAGCGCCGCGGCGTCGTTGACGCCGTCGCCGACCATCGCGACGACCTTGCCCTCGGCGCGCAGGCGGGCGACGACGTCGACCTTGTCCTGCGGCAGGACGCGCGAGATCACGTCGTCGTCGGGGATCCCGACGGCGCGTGCCGCGGTCAGCGCGGAGCCCTCGGAGTCGCCCGTGAGCAGGATGGGGCGCAGTCCGAGCGCGGTCAGCTCGGCGACGGCCTCGGCGGAGGTGTCGTTGACGGGGTCGCGCAGCACGAGCACGCCGCGCGCGGCGCCGTCCCACCCGGCCACGACGGCGGTGGCGCCGGACGACTCGGCGTCGCGGACGGCGTCCGACACCTCGGTGGGGACGGTCAGGCCCTGCTCGCCGATCCAGGCGAGCTGACCGACGACGACGCGTCGGGACCCGAGGTCGGTGCCGGTGCCGAGGCCGGCGTGCGCACGGCGCACGACGGCCTCGACGCCGCCGCCCGCGCTCGACCGGAAGTCGAACGCCTGGAGCGAGCCGACGGTGACGCCGTCGGCGCCGGCGTCGTGCGGTGCGTCGGAGGTGTCGGACGACGCCCCCGCGGCCGCGACGGCCTGCGCGATGGGGTGCTCGCTCAGGGCCTCGACGACGGCGGCGTGCGCGAGGACGTCGTCCTCGGCGGAGCCGGGGGCCGCGACGACGGTCTCGAGCGCCATGCGCCGCTGCGTCACGGTGCCGGTCTTGTCGAGCACGATCGTGTCGACGCGGCGCGTGGACTCGAGCACCTCGGGGCCCTTGATGAGCACGCCGAGCTGCGCGCCGCGGCCGGTGCCGACGAGCAGCGCGGTCGGGGTCGCGAGGCCGAGCGCGCACGGGCACGCGATGATCAGCACGGCCACGGCGGCGGTGAACGCGAACGCGACGTCCGCGCCCGCGACGAGCCAGCCGGCGAGCGTCAGCACCGCGATCGCGAGCACGATCGGCACGAACACCGCCGAGATGCGGTCGGCGAGCCGCTGCACGGGCGCCTTGCCGGTCTGCGCCTGCGTCACGAGGCGTCCGATGCGCGCGAGCGTCGTCTCCTCGCCCACGCGGGTCGCGCGGACGAGCAGGTGGCCCGACGTGTTGACGGTCGCGCCCGTCACGTCGTCGCCCGGGCTCACGTCGACGGGCACGGGCTCGCCCGTCAGGAGCGAGGTGTCGACCGCGCTCGTGCCCTCGACGACCACGCCGTCGGTCGCGACGGTCGCGCCGGGTCGCACCGTGAACAGGTCGCCCTCGGCGAGCGCGGCGACGGGCACCTGCTCGGTCACGAGGCGGCCGCCGTCGCGGCGGGGGTCGCCGTCGGCGTCGACGAGCACGCGCTCGGCGTCCTTGGCGCCGAGCGCCAGCAGGGCGCGCAGCGCGTCGCCCGCGCGGCGCCGTGACCGGTGCTCGGCCCAGCGGCCCGCGAGCAGGAACGTCGTGACGACGACCGCGACCTCGAAGTACAGCTCGGGCGTGCCGTGGTGCTCGCGCGAGGGCAGCAGCGTGAACTGCATCTGCATGCCGATTTCGCCCGCGCCGCCGAGCAGCAGCGCCCACAGCGACCACAGGGTCGCGGCGATCACGCCGATCGACACGAGCGTGTCCATGGTGGACGCGCCGTGCCGGGCCGCCCGGAACGCGGCCGCGTGGAACGGCCACGCGCCCCACACCACGACCGGCAGGGCGAGCGCCGCGACGACCCACTGCCAGCCGTCGAACTGGAGGGCCGGGACCATCGAGAGCAGCACCACGGGGGTCGCGAGCACGGCGGAGACGACGAGGCGCCGCTTGAGGTCGGCCCCGCGGTCGGGCGTCGGGGCGGAGGTGTCCTCGCCCTCGACCATGACGTGCCCCTCGGCCATCGAGTGGCCCGAGAGCGCATGCTCGGCGGGGTCCATGCCGGCGTGGTCAGGGCTCGTGTGGTCGGTGCCCTTGTGGTCGGACGCCGCGTGGCCGCGCGGTCCTGCCGCGGCGTCGGTGGCGGGCCGGGTCGTGCGCCGACGGGTGACCCGTGCGGTGTAGCCGGCGCTCGCGACGGCGGCCCGCAGCGCGTCGTCCGACACGTCCTGCGTGAGGACGACGTGCGCGGACTCGAGCGGGAGATTGACGGTCGCCGTGACGCCGGGGACCTTGCCGAGCTTCTTCTCGACGCGGGCGACGCACGACGCGCAGGTCATGCCGTCGACCGCGAGCTCGACCTCGGCGAGGGGTGCTGCCGGGGCGTCGGGCTCGCGGGTGCCGGCGGGGGTGCTGCCGGTGTTGGTGCTGCTCATGGTGGCCTCCGTGGGTGTGGGTGCCGTTCAGGGTGGGTGCCGTTCACGGTGGGTGCTGTTCACCGCCGAGCACGGGGTTGGGCACACGCGGCACGCGTGTCGGTGTGCCTAGGCCCGTGCTCGGCGCGCAGTGTCTGGCGCGCGCGGTGCTCGGCGCGGTGCTCAGCCGCGGGGGATGCGCGGGTCGTACGTGACGGGCTCCGGTGCCGACGCGTCGCCGCCGCAGCACCCGCCGCCGCAGCACCCGCCGCCGGCGGCCTCGGCGGCCTCGCGCTCGGCGGCCTGGGCCGCGGCCTGCGCGGACTCGGCGTCGACCTGCACGGCGAGGGACGCGAGCCCGTAGCCGGACTCGTCGACGGCCTCCCGGAGCTCGGCCTCGTCGAGCGGGTCGTCGGACGTGACGGTCACGCGCGAGGCCTGCCCGACGCGCAGCTCGACGCTCACGCTCTCGACGCCGGCCACCTGGCCGAGGTCGCTCGTGACGTGCTCGACGCACGCGCCGCACGTCATGCCGGTGATGCCGAGGGTGGTGACGGTGGTCATGGGTTCTCCTGTGGATGCGGGTGGTGCGAGTGGTCGTGGGTGCCGGGCAGTGCGGGCAGTGCCGGACGGCGCGTGGTCAGCTGCGCACGAGGCGGGAGATCGCGTCGGCGGCCTCCTTGACCTTCGCGGCGCCCTCGGCCTCGGAGCTGCGCGCCGCGCTGACGACGCAGTGGCCGAGGTGGTCCTCGACGAGGCCGATGCTCACGGCCTGGAGCGCCTTGGTCACGGCGGAGACCTGCGTGAGGACGTCGATGCAGTAGGTGTCGTCCTCGATCATCCGGGCGATGCCGCGAACCTGGCCCTCGATGCGGCGCATGCGCTTGAGGTACGCGTCCTTGTCGGGCGTGTACCCGTGCGGGGGCGCGGGGGTCTCGTCAGCGATGCCGCTCGCGGTGGGGTCGGTCATGGCAGGCTCCTTCGTGATACCCGGTGGGGGTATCTCGAAGGTACCCCCCTGGGGTACCTGGGTCAAGCGGGCCTCGCGGCCGAGGCCGCCGTGGCAGGTCAGGCGGCGGGGGCGACCCGCCACGCACGGGGCAGGAGGCGGAGGCCGCCGAGGACGATCCGCAGCACGAGGACCCCGAGCAGGACCAGCATGACGACCGCGACCCAGCCCGAGGCGACGGGGCCGCCGTCCTCGGAGGTGAAGAGCACGGACTGCCCCGCGGTGACCACGAGGCCCACCGCGCCGTACAGCAGGACGAGCCCGCGCCCGAACGCCGGACGCCGGACGGTCGCGGTGGTCCGCGACGGACGCAAGACCCGGGGCAGCGGGAGCACGAGCCAGACGATCCAAGCGAAGAGGAGCGCCGGGGGCCAGGCGAGCCAGCGGACGAGCGCGATCCCGGGGACCTGCGACATGGCGTCGCTGCCCACCGTCGCACCGAGGATCGGCGCGACGACGACGACGAGCAGGATCTGCACCGCGACGCACCCGAGGAGGTACACCGTCATGAGGTCGTCCACGCGCCCCCAGCGGCGGGCCTGCCAGGCCGCGAGCTCGGACGGCGACCTCGGTGCCATCGTCATCCCCCCACGACGGGAGGTCGTCGACGCTCACGAGACATGGGATGCAGCATCGCACGAACCCGCGCCTCCGGTAGGGGGAGAACTCCCCGGCGCCCTGTGGACGGTGCTCAGGCGCCCCCGGCGCGTACCGCGGAGTCGTGGGCGGCCTGCATCGCGGCGGCCTGCGTGGCACGCTCGAGCGCCTCGGCGTCGGGCGCGACGTCGACCGCGGCCACCGTGAGCCCGGCGTCCTCGACCGCGGCCCGCAGCGCGACGTCGTCGAGCAGGCCGTGCGAGTGGACCCGCACCTGGGCGGGGCGGCCCGCCCGGAGCTCGACCGCGACCTCCTGCGTGCCCGCGACCCCCTCGAGCGCGGCACGGACCCGCGCGACGTCGTCGATCCCGGTGATGCCCTGGACGTGCAGCGTGGTGACGGTCGTCATGACGGTCCTCCCGGTCGGTGTCCCCCGACCACGGTAGGCACCGGGGCGGGAACCTGCCGGACGACGCGCGGTCGGGACGGCGCGTCCGGCCCGCGCGCGCCGACACCGCACCATGGCTCGGACGCGCGATGATGGGGCGATCCACGATGATGGGCACGGAGCCGCGACGCCGTCCGGCACAGGAGGAAGGACCCCCATGAGCAGCACCGCACCACGACCGCCGATGCCGGCGAACTTCGGACAGCTCGCGCAGAGCGTCTGGTACTGGCCGGTCGTGCGCGGCGTCCTGACCGCGCTGTTTGGCCTCGTCGCGATCTTCGCGCCCATCGACACCTCGCGCGCGCTCGTGCAGGTGTTCGGCGTGTTCGTCATGGTCGACGGCCTCGTGAACCTGATCGACGGGATCCGTCGCAAGGGCACCGCGGCCGGCACGTTCAACACGACCCTCGGCGTGCTCGGGCTCGGGTTCGGCCTCGTGCTCGTGCTGCTGCCCAACGTCGCGATCGGCGTCGTCCTGCTGCTCATCGCGCTGTGGGCGTTCGTGATCGGCGCGTTCCAGCTCGTCGTGAGCCTCGGCGTGCGGCGTGCGCAGGGCGGGTCGTGGATCTGGGGCGCGATCAGCGGTGTGCTGCTCATCGCGCTGGCCGTCACCTGCGTCGTCAAGCCGAGCCAGACCGTGAGCGTGCTCGCGGTGATCGTCGGCATCTTCGCGGTCGTGACCGGGATCGTGCTGATCGTGCTCGGCTTCCGGCTGCGCGACCTCGGCAAGCACCCCGAGCACGCCGCGGGCGTGTTCGGCGCCGCCGGTCCCGGCGCGACCGGGCCGGGGTCGTCCCGCCAGGGCGAGGTCATCGAGGGCGAGATCGTGATCGAGGGCAAGCCGATCGACGAGTAGTCGTGTCGCGCCCGCCACGATCGTGGTGCCTGCACCACTGACGGCGGCGCGCGGGGAACGAACGATGGACTCATGGTCCAGACACTCGAACCCCCGCGCGTCGCCCCACCGGCCCGGCGCACGCCCCTCGTCGAACGCGTCGCCCTGTGGAGCGCGACCCACCGGTGGACGGCCATCGGCCTGTGGGCGCTCGTGGTCGCCCTCACCTTCGGGGTCGGCACGGCGGTGGGCCCGCGCGACGCGACGGCCCTCGACCTCGGCGTCGGGGAGTCCGGCCGGGCGTCGCAGGTCGCGGCCGACGCCGGGTACGTCGACCCGGTCGTCGAGAACGTCCTGATCACGTCGCCCGACGGCGGCCCGCTCACCGCGTCGTCCGACGCGGGGCAGGCGGCCGACGCCGCCGCGGACGACCTCCTGACGGGCCTCGGCGCCCTCGACGAGGTCGCCGCCGTGACCGGACCCGTCCCGTCGGACGACGGCACCGCCGTCCTCGTGAGCGCCCGGCTCGTGGGCACCGCGGACGACGCGCAGGCGAAGGTCCCCGCGCTGCAGGACGTCGTCACCGACGTCCAGGCCGACCACCCCGACCTCCTCGTCGAGGAGGTCGGGACGGCGTCGATCGGCGTCGAGTTCGACGAGTGGCTCGGTGCCGACCTGGAGAAGGCGACCGGGCTCAGCATCCCCCTGACGCTCCTGATCCTCCTGGTCGTGTTCGGCGCGATCGTCATGGCGGGCGTGCCGCTCGTGCTCGGCGTCGGGTCGGTCGCGTCCGGGCTCGGCCTGTGGATGCTCGCCTCGCACCTGGTTCCCGACCCGGGCATGGTGCTGCACCTCATCGTCCTCGTGGGCCTCGCCGTGGGCGTCGACTACTCGCTGTTCTACCTGCGCAGGTTCCGCGAGGAGAAGCACGCGGGTGCCGGCGACGTCGACGCGGTCGCGATCGCCGCCCGCACGGCGGGGCACTCGGTCGTGGTGTCCGGGATCGCGGTCACGCTCTCCATGGCCGGGCTGTACGTCGCGGGGGACACCACGTTCTCCGCGCTCGCGACCGGCGCGATCCTGGTCGTGCTCGTGGCCCTCGTCTCGGCCGTCACCGTGCTGCCCGCGATGCTCGTGCTCCTCGGTCGCTGGGTCGACGCGCCCCGCGTCCCGCTGCTGGGCCGGCTCTCGGGCCGCGAGCCCCGGTTCGTCCCCGCGCTGCAGCGCCGCGTGCTGGCGCGCCCGGTCCGCTGGGCCGTCGGCTCCGTCCTGCTCCTCGTCGCGCTCGCCGCACCGCTGCTGGGCATCTCGCTGCACAACACGACCGTCGCCGACTTCCCGCGCACCCTGTCGACCATGCAGTCGTACGACCGACTCGTCGCGGCGTACCCCGAGCAGGCGTCCGCCGTCCAGCTCGTCGTGCAGGTCCCCGCGGGCCAGGAGGACGCGCTGCTCGCGGGCATCGCCGACCTGCCCGCCGCGGCGGACCCCTGGGTGTCGGACGACGGCCGCACCGCCGTCGTCCCTCTCGACGAACCGCTCGACCAGGTCCGGGCGGACGACGTCCCCGCGGTCCGCGACGCGACCGGCGCGAGCTTCGTCGGGGTCACGGGCGAGGCGGCGCAGGACGCCGACTTCACGGCCAACCTCCAGCGGGCCATGCCCGTCGTCGTCGCCGCGGTGCTCGCCCTGACCTTCGGGGTGATGCTCCTCGCGTTCCGGTCGCTCGCGGTCGCCGGGCTCACGGTCGTGCTGAACCTCCTGTCGCTCGGCGCGACCTTCGGGATCCTCACCGCGGTGGCGCAGGGCTCGTGGGCCGAGGCCCTCGGGTTCCCGTCGAGCGGGCACGTGGTCTCCTGGATCCCGCTCCTGGTGTTCGTGGTGCTCTCGGGCCTCTCGCTCGACTACCACGTGTTCGTCGTGAGCCGGATCCGCGAGCACGCGCAGCGGGGGGTCGGGGCCGCGGAGGCGATCCGCGCGGGCGTCGTCGGGACCGCGGGCGCGGTCACGAGCGCGGCCGTCGTGATGGTCGCGGTGTTCTCGATCTTCGGCCTGCTGAGCTTCATCGAGCTCAAGCAGCTCGGGATCGGCCTCGCCGTCGGCGTGCTGCTCGACGCGACGCTCGTGCGCCTCGTGACGCTGCCCGCGCTCATGCTGCTCGCGCGCCGGTGGCTGTGGTGGCCCGGCGTCCGCGCCCGCCGCGCGGAGGTCAGCCCCGCAGGTAGGTGAGCACGGCGGCGACGCGGCGCGACGCCGACGTCGCGGGCGGGAGGTCGAGCTTCGTGAAGATCGCGTTGATGTGCTTCGCGACGGCCTTCTCCGTGACGAACAGTCGCGCCGCGATCGCCGCGTTCGCGTCGCCCTCCGCCATCGTCGCGAGCACCTCCCGCTCGCGCGGCGTGAGGCGGTCGAGCCGGCCCTGGGCGGTGCGGCGCGCCATGAGCGCCTCGACCACCTGGGGGTCGACGACCGTGCCGCCCGCCTGCACGGTGCGCAGCGCGCCGACGAACTGGACGTCGTCGAACACGCGGTCCTTGAGCAGGTAGCCGACCCCCGCGCCCCCGCCCGCGAGCAGCTCGTCGACGTACAGCTGCTCGACGTACTGGGACAGGATCATGACCGGCAGCGGCCTCTCGGCGCGCAGCGCCAGGGCGGCACGCAGGCCCTCGTCGGTGAACGACGGGGGCAGGCGCACGTCGAGCAGGGCCAGGTCGGGGGCGTGCTCGACGACGGCGGGAACGATCTCGTCGCCGTGCGCGACGGCCGCCACCACCTCGATGCCGTGCGCGTCGAGCAAGCGCACGAGGCCGTCGCGCAGCAGGTACTGGTCTTCGGCGAGGACGACGCGCATGCGCCGGAGTCTAGGTGTCGCCGAGCGCGAGCACCGCCGGATCCGGGTGCAGGCACCACCGACACCGGCACCGGAAGTCGGGCAGGGTGGTCCCATGACCACCGCCGCACGCGCCGTCTGGCGCGGGACCCTCCTGGCCGGCCGCGCCATCCTCGAGATCCTCGTGCTCGCGTGGGCGCTCGTCGTGGTGGTCCTGTCGTTCCTGGGCGTCGGGATCCTGCTCGCCCCCGGGGCGCTCGCGGCCGTGCGGGGCGACGCCCGGTGGCAGCGGCGGCACGCGCTGCGCTGGTCGGGCGTCGAGGTGACCGAGGCGTACGGTCCGCAGCCCGTGCGGACCCCGGGGTTCCGGGGCGCCGCGCGCTGGTCCTGGACCGCGCTGCGCGACGGCGCGACGTGGCGCGACCTCGGGTGGCACCTGGCCGACCCGGTGGTCGGGCTGGCGATCGCGCTCCTGCCTCTCGCGCTCGTGGCGAACGGCGTCTGGGGCGTCGTGCTCCTGGGCCTGTGGGAGCCCGCCGCCACGTGGGACGGCAATTGGTACCTCTTCGTGCCTCTCACGAGCCAGACCGCCGCCGGGATCGCGGCGGTGCTCGGCGTGGTCCAGGTGGTGTGCGGGTTCGCCGCCGCCGCGTGGTTCGTGCGCCTGCACGCCCGGTGGGTGCGTGCCGTCCTCGGGCACCGCGCGCGCGACCTCGAGCGGCGCGTCGAGCACCTCGCACGCTCCCGCGCTGACGCCGTCGACCACCAGGCGTCGGAGGTCCGCCGCATCGAGCGCGACCTGCACGACGGCGCCCAGGCGCGGATCGTCGCCACGGGCATGACGCTCGCCGCGGCCGAGCGCCTCCTCGACACGGACCCCGAGGCCGCCCGCGCGCTCCTGCAGGACGCCCGCGCGACGTCGTCCGCGGCGTTGCAGGAGCTGCGCGACCTCGTCCGGGGGATCCACCCGCCCGTGCTCGCCGACCGGGGGCTCGTCGACGCGGTGCGCTCGCAGGCCGTCGCGACCGGCCTCGACGTCGACGTCGTCGGTGCGCTCGACGCACGCCCGCTGCCGAGCGTCGAGTCCGCGGCCTACTTCGCGGTCGCCGAGCTCCTCGCGAACGTCGCCAAGCACGCAGGCGTCGGCGCCGCGTCGGTCGACGTGACCCGGGACGGCGCGGACCTCGTCGTCGTGGTGTCGGACGACGGCACCGGCGGTGCCGACGCGACCCGCGGCACCGGCCTGGCGGGCGTGGCCCGACGGCTCGCCGCGTTCGACGGGACGCTCGACCTGGTGAGCCCCGCGGGCGGCCCGACGCGCGCCACGGTGCGCGTGCCCGCCGCGTGGCCCTCGGACGGCTGACGCGCCGACGCCCCGATCAGTCGACGAAGTCGGGGACCTCGACGTCGATCGGTCCCGAGAACCGCGCGCAGTCGCGCTTGACGAACGGCTCCGTGCTCGCGAGGTCGTCGAGGATCATCTGCTCGATGAGGTGGTTCTCGGCGGGCCACTCGGGCTCGGGTCCGGGCTCGCGCAGCATCTCGACCGCGATGAGCACGTCGAAGTCGAGGCCCGGAGGACGCAGCGACCCGGCCGCGGCGAACACGGCCCCCGGGAGCACCGCGACCTCGGTGCCCGTCGGGTCGTCCGTGAAGTCCGCGAGGTAGCGCGCGGTCTGGTTCATGAACGCCACGACGTACCGCACCCCGTAGTTCGACGCGGCGACGCGGATGTCCGCGGACGTGGGGATCGCCGCCGTCACGACGAAGCCCGGCGGGACCGGTCCGTCGTAGGCGCTCAGCGCGCGGTAGGACGGCCGTGTCCAGGCGGGTTGGTCGAGTATGCGGCGGGCGAGGTTCTCCGGCATCGCGCCAGAATGCCACGGGTCCTGCGAAACATGGAAGGTGTCTTCCAGATGTCAGGACGACGGCAACGCCCATTCGTCCGGGATCAGCTGGATGTGCTGGAGCCGGTCGACATCTGTTGCGGGCACGAACACGTCGTAGACCCCGGCGTCGAGCTTGCGCCAGCCCAGGCCCTCGGCGAAGTCGGCGTCGTGCCCCGTGTACGTGCACCAGTACATGAGGGTGCCGTCCTGAACAGTCCACTGTCCGATCACGCGGACCGGGAGGCCCTGGACGACCCCGACCATCGAGAGCTCGAAGATCTCGCCGACCTCGGCGCGATCCACCTCGGCGCGCCAGCGCCCGGCCGGGGTGGAGGTGAATCCCGGGCCGGCGTACTCCTCGGCCGCGAGGACGACGCGACCGTTCTCGAGGACGTCGGCGCTGTACATCTTGCCCCGATAGTCGGTGATCGCTCCGGTGCACGGCGAGATGTACGGACCCGGAGGTTCGACCACGTCGGTCCAGGAGACCCAGCCGGTCGCGACGTCGACGTACCGCGCGACCAGGCGCGAGGTCCCGGCGCGGGTGAAGCGATGGATCTCGCTGCCGCGGGGGACCCGCGACGAGACGAGCCAGTACAGCGGGACGATGCCGCCCGACCACGCGGTGAACCCGGTCCCGTTGAACGGCGGCCGATCCACGAACGGCCCACCGGTGATCGCGCGGGACTCCTGGTCCACGCCGCCGGTCGCGTCCTCGTGCCGCAGCTGCGCGGTCAGCGGGTACAGGAGCATGTCGACGTGCTCCGCGTCGCGGGTGAAGGGGCTCCCGGGGAACCCGAGGCCGAACAGGTCGAACAGGTCGGCCGGGGTGCGCGCCTCGCGTGCGTCGGCGGCGCGCACGACGAAGCCCGCGACCTGGTCGAACGTCCCATCGAGGTAGTTCTTCACCATGGCGGGCAGCAGTGCCTTCTGCATGATCGTCTCCACGTCGGACACCCTAGGCCCGGGCGTGGAGGGTCTGGGCCGGCCGTGCGCTCCGTGGACGGCTCAGGCCGTGGCGCGCGCCGCCGCCCGCGCGCCCAGCGGCAGCGCCTCGAGGATCCGGTCCACGGCCGCGTCGTCGTGCGCCGCGCTCACGAACCACGCCTCGAACACCGACGGCGGGAGGTTGACCCCGGCGTCGAGCATCGCGTGGAACAGGGCCTTGTAGCGGAACGTCTCCTGGGCCTGCGCGGCCGCGTAGTCGTGCACGCCGTCCACGGTCGAGGGCCCGAAGAACGCGGAGAACAGCGAGCCGGCGCGCTGGATCACGTGCGGCACGCCCTCGGCGTCGAGCGCGTCGCCGAGCGCGGTCGACAGGACCGAGGACACCTCGTCGACGCGCGCGTACACCGCGTCGTCCGCGAGGCGCAGGGTCGTGAGGCCCGCGGCCACGGCGACGGGGTTCCCCGAGAGCGTGCCCGCCTGGTAGACGGGGCCGAGCGGTGCGAGGTGGTCCATGACCGCGGCCGGGCCGCCGAGCGCGGCGACGGGCATCCCGCCGCCGACGACCTTGCCGAACGTGAAGAGGTCGGGCGTGTAGTCGAGCGAGTCACGGTTCTCGTACCCCCACCAGCCTGACGGGCCGACCCGGAACCCGGTGAGCACCTCGTCCATGATCATGAGCGCGCCGTGCGCCGAGGTGATGCGGCGGATGCCCGCGTTGAACCCGGGCAGCGGCGGCACCACACCCATGTTCGCGGGGCTCGCCTCGGTGATCACGGCGGCGATGTCGCTGCCCCGCTCGGCGAACACGGCCTCGAGCGCAGCGAGGTCGTTGTACGGCAGCACGAGCGTCTCGGCGGCGCTCGCCGCGGTGACCCCGGCCGAGCCCGGCAGCGCGAGCGTCGCGACGCCCGAGCCGGCCTCGGCCAGCAGCGCGTCGACGTGCCCGTGGTAGCAGCCCGCGAACTTCACGACCAGCGCCCGGCCGGTCACGCCGCGCGCGAGGCGGACGGCGGTCATCGTGGCCTCGGTCCCCGTCGAGACGAGGCGCACCCGCTCGGCCGCGGGCACGCGGCGGCGGATCTCCTCGCCCAGCTCGACCTCGGCGAGGGTCGGTGCACCGAACGACAGACCGCGGGCTGCGGCGTCCTGCACCGCGGCCACGACCTCGGGGTGCGCGTGACCCAGCAGCGCGGGTCCCCACGAGCACACGAGGTCGGCGTACTCGCGACCCTCGACGTCGGTGACCCAGGCGCCGCGCGCCGACGTCAGGAACCGCGGGTCGCCGCCGACCGACCCGTACGCGCGCACGGGCGAGCTCACGCCGCCCGGCAGGACGCGCTGCGCACGCTCGAACGCGCTGTGGTTGTCGGGGCTCGTGCCGAGCGAGGCGGCCGCGGCCATCTGCGTCGCGGTCCCGGTCGTGTCGGTCATCGCTGGGTCTCCATCGCTCGGGTCACTGGTCTCGTGTCGTTCAGGGGGTCGCTCAGGCGTCCGCGGCGAGCCACGCCGCGATCTCGGTCGCCCAGTACGTCAGCACGACGTTCGCGCCCGCGCGCCGGATCCCCAGGACCGACTCGAGGATCGCGCCCCGGCGGTCGATCCAGCCGTTCGCGGCGGCCGCCTCGATCATCGCGTACTCGCCCGAGACCTGGTAGGCGGCCACGGGCACGTCGGACCGCTCCGCGACGCGCGCGAGCACGTCGAGGTACGAGCCCGCGGGCTTGACCATGACCATGTCGGCGCCCTCGGCAAGGTCGATGTCGGCCTCGCGCTCGCCCTCGCGGCCGTTCGCGGCGTCCATCTGGTACGTGCGACGGTCGCCCTGGAGCGCCGAGTCCACGGCCTCGCGGAACGGGCCGTAGAACGCGCTCGCGTACTTCGCGGAGTAGGCCAGGATCGCGACGTCGCCGAACCCGGCGTCGTCGAGCGCGTCGCGGATCACGGCGACCTGGCCGTCCATCATGCCGGACGGCGCGACGACGTCGGCCCCGGCCCTGGCCTGCTCCACGGCCATGGCCGCGTACACGGGCAGGGTCGCGTCGTTGTCGACGCGGCCCTGGTCGTCGAGCACGCCGCAGTGGCCGTGGTCGGTGAACTCGTCGAGGCACGTGTCGGCCATGACCACGAGGCCCTGGCTGGTGCCGGCCGCGACCTCGGAGTCGACGATCGAGCGCGCCGTGCGCAGGGCGCGCTGCAGGACGCCGTCCGGGTCGGTCCCGGCCGAGCCCGCCGCGTCGCGCACCGCGGGGATGCCGAACAGCATGATGCCGCCCACGCCCGCCGCGAGCGCCTCGCGCACCGCGCCGGGGAACGACGCCTCGGAGTGCTGGACGACGCCCGGCATCGACGCGATCGGGTGCGGCGCGTCGATGCCCTCCTTGACGAACATCGGCAGCACGAGGTCGCGCGCGTGCAGGCGCGTCTCGGCGACGAGGCGTCGCATCGCGGGGTTCGTGCGCAGACGGCGGGGGCGCAGCAGGACGGTCACGTGGGGCTCCCAGGGGTGGCGGGGGTTTCGTCGGTCACGGCCGGTGGTGTCACGGCTGGTGGTGTCACGGCCGGTGGTGCCGAGGACGTCGGTGCCGGACGTCGCGGGGTGAGCGCCGCGGCAGGGGCTGCCGTGCGGGACGCGGCACGGGCGCGCCGGTCGTTCGCGGTCGCGCGGGCGACGGCCTCGATCGCGGCGAGCAGGCCCGCGTCGTCGGCCGTCGGGGCGACCTCGTCGACGCGCAGGTCGACCTCGGCCGCGGCGCGCGCGGTGGGCCGGCCGATCGCGACGCCCGCGACGCAGCCGTGCGCGCCGAGCTGGGCGGCGACCTCGCGTGCGACCGACCCGGAGGTCAGGACGACGACGTCGACCGTGCCCTCGCGCCACGCCGCGACGGCCTCGGGCGAGAGCGGGTGCGAGACGGTCCGGTAGACCGTGACGACGCTCGGGTCGTACCCGGCGGCGGCGAGGCCCTCGACCATGCGCGGTGCGGCGAGGTCGCCCTGCGGCACGAGCACGCGCGGCGGGGCGAGCGCGTCGCCCGGCGGGGGGAACGCGGCGAGCAGGCCGCGCGCCGAGTTCTCCTCGGGCACGAGCTCGACGTCCACGTCGATCGCGGCGAGGCCGGCCGCGGTCGCGGGCCCGACGGCCGCCCACCGGGCCGGGGCCGCCGCGAGGTCGGTCCCGGCGCGCGACGCCGCGGCGACGAGCTCGTCGATCGCGTTGACGCTCGTGACCGTGACCCACGTGAACGCGCCGCGCGCGAGGGCCGCGACGGCGTCGTCGACCGGCGTGACGTCGTCCACCGGCGCGCGCGTGATCGCGGCGCTCACGACGGCGCGGGCGCCCCGGGCCTCGAGCAGCGCGACGAGCCCCGCGGCACGCTCGGGCGCGCGCGGCACGAGGACGGTGAGGCCGTCGAGCGGGTCGGCCGGGTCGGCCGGGTCTGCTGGGTCGGTGTTGCCGGCGTCGCCGGTGCCGACCGCCGTGCCGGGCGCGGTGTCGATCGCGCTCCCGACCTGAGCCTCGCCGCCGGTGGCATCGCCGGCGGTGGCACCGCCATCGCTGGCATCGCCGCCATCGCTGGCATCGCCGCCGGCGGTGTCACCGACCGCTGCGGGCACGGCATCGGTGGGCACAACGCCAGCGGGCGCAGCGTCGGCAGGCACAGCGTCGCTTGTCACTGCGTCGTCCGGCGTCGGGGCGTTCGCGAGCCGGACGGCGCGGGCACGCTCGATCCCGGCCGCGAGGCGGTGCATGTCGCTGGGGTCGCGCAGGCGTCCGGGCATCAGTCGCCCGTCCCGGGGGTGCCGGTCGCGCGCAGCGGCGCGAGCTGCTCGGCCCCGCGGGCGAGGAGCTTGTCCGCGACGTGCACCCCGAGGTCGTGCGCGGCCTGGGTCCGTGCGGCGGCAGTCGCCGTCGTGGAGTCTGTGGACCGGTCGGAGCCTGCGGGGAGCGCCTCGAACGTGGTCGACGCGGTGTGGCGCAGCGACTCGCTGCCGTCGACGCGCGCGACGACGGCGCGCAGCACGAGCGTGTCGCCGGGCAGTGCGTCGACGGGGGTGCCCTCGAGCGTCGCGGAGGTGCCGACCGGTGCGGCGCAGCCTGCCTCGAGGCGGCGCAGCAGCGCACGCTCGGCGGTCACGGCGAGGCGCGTGGGCTCGTGGTCGAGCGCGGCGAGGGCTGCGGCGAGCGCGGGGTCGTCGCGCGAGCCCGCGCGCACCTCGACGCCGAGCGCCCCCTGGCCGGGGGCGGGGAGCACGGTGTGCGGGTCGAGCAGCTCGGTCGCGGAGTCGATCCGGTCGATGCGGCGCAGGCCTGCGGCGGCGAGGACGACGGCGTCGAGGTCGGCGTCGGGCCCGAGCGCGCGCGCGAGCCGGGTGTCGACGTTGCCGCGGATGTCCACGACCTCCAGGTCGGGGCGCACGAGCCGCAGCTGCGCGGCGCGGCGCGGGGAGCCCGTGCCGACGCGGGCGCGCGCGGGCAGGGTCGCGAGCGTGAGGCCGTCGCGCGCGCACAGGGCGTCGCGGGGGTCCTCGCGCTCGGGGGTCACGAGGTGCAGGCCCTCGGCGGGCTGCGTGGGCAGGTCCTTGAGCGAGTGCACGGCGACGTCGCAGCGTCCCGCGAGCAGGGCGTCGCGCAGCGCGGTCACGAAGACCCCGGTGCCGCCCATCTGGCTCAGCGGCCCGGTGAGCACGTCGCCGTCGGTGCGCACGCGCACGAGCTCGACGTCCTCGCCCGTGAGCTCCTGGAGCCGTCGGGCGACGTGCCCCGACTGCGTCCACGCGAGCGTGCTGCCTCTGGTCCCTACCCGGATCGTCACCGCCCAAGTGTCCTCCGTCGGCGGGTCGATTGTCGAAATGTGATCCACGGACGTGACGCGGAAATGACGTGCGGTCATCTTCGTGACGACATCGCGTCAGCATTTCCAGAATTCCGCACAATGCGGCGTCCGACAATCGGCCGGCGCGACGGGAAAAGGCGGCGGAATCGTCGTCCACAGCAACTTCCCAGGCGCGTCGTGGCGGCGTCCCAGACCCGGGCGCTACCTTGCCGACGAGCGGCACCGAGGCCGCAGGGAGGACACACCACGCATGGGAACCAAGCGCGTCGTCTACACGCCCGAGCAGGCGCAGGCACGCTCCGACATCAAGCTCGCCGCGGTCGACCTCGCCGCGTACCTGCACGGGTACGGCGCACGGGTCTCGTTGCGCCGGGTCACGCCGCAGCGCGGCACCGTGAGCGTGCGTGCCCCGCGCCCGCAGGCGCAGCCCGTGGCCGTCGAGGTGCGGCTCGAGGACGGCGCGCCCCGGTACTCCTGGACCGACCGCGAGAGCGGGGGAGAGGTCGAGGCGTCGACGTTCGCGGAGGTCCGCGACGAGCTCGGCGTGCGCGTGCGGCGCCCCGGGCGCGTGGTCGTCGAGGCGCTCCTCGCGCTGCTCGCGGTCGCCGCGCTCGCGGGCCTCGTCGCGCTCACGATCCCCGCGTGGCGGCACCTGGAGTACATGCACCCCGTGCGCACGGTCGCGCTCGGGGTCCTGCTCGCGGGCGCCGCGGTCGTCGTGCTCGAGGCGCGGCGCGTGCGCCGTCGGGTCACCGCGCAGGCCGAGTTCGCGGTGCGCATGCGCAGCGCCAAGGAGCGCGAGCAGCTCGTGGTGCGCGGGGCCGCGCCGGGCGAGCGCACGGCCGTCGCCGGCTGAGCGGGGGACCGCTCCAGCTCCGCGACGGCTACAGCTCCGCGACGGCCGCGCTCGCGTGGCCGACGACCGCCGCGAGGCCCGTGCCCGCGACCCAGCCGCCCGTGAGCGCGAGGCCGGGGACGGCGTCCGCCCGGGCCGCGACGTCCGCGACCGCCCGCCGGTAGTCCGGCGTCGGGGGCGGCAGCGTGCCGTCCCAGCGCGTGCTCAGGTGGGCCTCGACCGCGGACGGCGCGAGCGGCGTCCCGAGGAGCGTCGCGGCGTCCGCGACGGCCCGGGCGAGCGTCGGCTCGGGCGTCGGCACGCCCAGGCGCCCGTACGACAGGCGCACGACGTGCCGCCCCGCGCCGAACGTCGAGCGCACGCGCTCGGCCAGCCACGGCCACTTCGCGGTCGCGTGCGTGAGCGCCTTCGCACCCACGTCGGTGCCCGGCGCCACGAGCACGCCGGTACCGCGCGGCGCCGCGTCGAGCGCGGGGGCGTCGAGCAGGAGCGTCACGAGGCGGACGTCGGTCCCGGCCGGCCGTGGCGGCGTGACCCCCACGCCGGTGGGGCCGCCGTCGGCGCCGACGTCCTGCACGAGGTCCACGACCCCGGGTGCCGCGACCACGAGCCGGCGCGCCAGCACGGGGTCGCCCGCGCCGTCGACCAGCACCGACCACGCACCGTCGGTGCGCGTGCGGAACACGGCCGAGACGTGCGCGCCCGTGCGGACCGTGCCCGCCGGGCCGACCCCGGGCGTCTCCTCGACCGCGGCGACGAGCGCCGTGACGAGTCCGTGCACGCCGCCCTCGACGCCCCGCACCGCCGAACCCGCCGGCGCGAGCGCGCGCAGCGAGCGCACCGCCCCTGCGAGCGAGCCCTCGCGGTCGAGCGCGGCGCGCAGCCCGGGCGCGACCGCGTCGACGTCGAGCGCGTCGAGCGGCGCCGAGTGCACGCCCGCCGCGACCGGCGCGACGAGCCGGTCCACGACCCGCGCGCCCAGGCGCGAGCGCACGAGCGCCCCGAGGTCCGAGGCGTCGGTGCGGCCCGCGGGCAGCCACCGGTCGAGCGAGGCGCGCAGGGCGCCGCGCAGCCCCACGGCCCGGCGCACGTCCGCGGCCCACGGGTCGCCCGGGATGCCCAGCACGCCCGCCGCCGGGATCGGGAACACGTCGTCGGCGGTGCGGATCCACGCGCTCGCACCGCTCGGCTCGACCACGTGCAGGCCCAGGCTCCCGGCCAGCGCCGCGACGCCCGTGCCGCGCGCCGCGAACGACTCCGCGCCCACGTCGACGGCCAGCCGGGCGCCGTCCGCCCGCACCAGGGTGCCGCCGCGCACCGGACCGCCGCACCGCGCCCCCGCCTCGAGCACGAGCACGCGCAGGCCGCGCGCCCGCAGGCCGTGCGCCGCGGTCAGCCCCGCGACACCACCGCCGACGACGACCGCGTCCCACACCTGCCCGGGCGCGCTCACAGCGAGTGCACGAGCTCGACGACGCGGGTCAGGACCGTCGGGTCGGTCTCGGGCGGCACGCCGTGGCCCAGGTTCACCACGTGCGCCGGGGCCACCCGGCCGCGCGCGACCACGTCGCGCACGTGCGCCTCGAGCACGGGCCACGGCGCCGCGAGCAGCGCCGGGTCGACGTTGCCCTGCAACGGCACGCCGCCGCCCAGCAGCGCGTCCGCCTCGTCGAGCGGCGTGCGGTGGTCGACGCCCACGACGTCGGCCCCGACCGCGTGCATCGACCGCAGCAGGTGCTCGGTGCCCGTCCCGAAGTGGATGACCTGCACGCCCAGGTCGTGCACGTGCGTCAGCGCGCGGGCGCTCGCGGGCGCCGCCCCGGCCTCGTAGTCGGCGCGCGAGAGGCTGCCCGCCCACGAGTCGAACAGCTGGGCCGCGCTCGCCCCTGCGCGCACCTGGGCGCGCAGGAACGTGCCCGTGAGGTCCGCGGCCCAGGTGACCAGGCGGTCCCAGGTCTCGGGGTCGGCGTGCATGAGGGTGCGCGCCGCGAGGTGGTCGCGGCTCGGGCGGCCCTCGACGAGGTACGCGGCGAGCGTGAACGGCGCGCCCGCGAAGCCGATGAGCGGGGTCGCGCCGAGCGCGTCGACCGTGAGGCCCACGGCCTCGACGACGGGCGCCAGGGCCTCTTCGGTCAGCTCGGACTCGACGAGGCGCGCGACGTCGTCCGCGGTCCGGTACGCCTGGCCCATGACCGGGCCCACGCCGCTGCGGATCTCGACGTCGACGCCCGCGAGACGCAGCGGCACGACGATGTCCGAGAAGAACACCGCGGCGTCCACGCCGTGCCGGCGCACGGGCTGGAGCGTGATCTCCGACGCCATGTCGGGGCGCAGGCACGACTCGAGCATCCCGGTGCCCTCGCGCAGCGCGCGGTACTCGGGCAGCGAGCGGCCGGCCTGCCGCATGAACCACACCGGTGTGATTTCCGGGCGGTCGCCGTGAATTGCGCGCACGAAGGGCGAATCATTCGTGACGCCGGTCACCAGGGGGTGGTTCGAGGGAAGGTTCACGCCACCGATTCTGCCTTTGCCTGCCGTGAATGATTAAATCGACGCACTGTGGTGCTCATGTCGATGACGGCCAGCCACCACGACCTCGACCTCGACGCCCTGGAGATCCTCTCCGGCGGAGCGCACACGGTCGCAGCGTCGGCGGTGACCACGTGCCAGGCGATCTCCGGAGCGGTTGCACTCGCGACGTGCAACCGGTTCGAGCTGTACCTCGACATCGACGGCACCCTGACCGACCTCGCCGCCGAGCACGCCGCCCGGGAGATCGCGGGCCTCGTCGCCACGGCCTCGGGCGTCACGCTCGACGAGGCCGTGGCCGCGTTCACGGTGCGCCGCGCGGACGACGTCGTCGCGCACCTGTTCGACGTCGCCTCGGGGCTCGACTCGATGGTGCTCGGGGAGCGCGAGATCGCGGGCCAGGTACGCCGCTCGCTCGCGACCGCGCACGCCGAGGGCACCACGAGCGCGTCGCTCGAACGGCTCTTCCAGACCGCCTCGCGCGCGTCCAAGGCCGTCGCGGCCCGCACCCACCTCGGCGCCGACGGCCGCTCGGTCGTGTCGGTCGCGCTCGACCTCGCCGAGCCCAGCGTGCCCGCGTGGCGCGCCGCCCGCGCCGTGATCGTCGGCACCGGCGCGTACGCGGGCGCCTCGGTCGCCGCGCTGCGGGCCCGCGGGTGCACCGACGTGCGCGTGTGGTCGGCCTCGGGCCGTGCCGCCGAGTTCGCGGCCTCGCACGACGTGATGGCCGTCGACGACCTCGTCGGCGCCCTCGCCGACGCCGACCTCGTGGTCTCGTGCTCGGGCACCGCGCGCCGTGGTCCCGTCGCCACGACCGACGGCGACATCGCCTACCTCGTCCACGCGGCGGCCGTGGTCCAGGCACGCTCGCGCGCCACCGCCCGCGCGGGCGACGACGCCGGGTCGCACGGCCTGGTCGTGCTCGACCTCGCGCTGCACCACGACGTCGAGCCCGCCGTGGGCGACGTCGACGACGTGCTGCTGCTCGACCTCGCGGCCGTGCGCGCCAACGCGCCCACCGAGACCGCGGAGCGCGTGAGCTCGGCGCGCGAGATCGTCGCGGGGTCTGTCGCCCGGTTCACGGTCCAGGAGTCGGAGCGCAGCGCCGACGGCGTGATCGTCAGGCTCCGCGAGCGCGTCGAGGCCGAGCTCGACGCCGAGCTCGCGCGCAGCGCCGGGTCGTTCTCGACCGACGCGGACCGTGCGGCGCACGAGCGGTCGCTGCGGCGATTCTCGGGCGCGCTGCTGCACCGGGCGATCTCGCGGGTGCGCGAGTCGGTGCGGTCGGGCGTGGACGCCCGGACGATCGACCCGGACTCCGTGCTGGAGCAGCTCGCCGGCTGACCGCCGTCGGGCGTGCCGGGCCCCGGGCGTGCCGGGCCTCAGTCGTGCCAGGTGCCGACCCACTCGTCCCAGGCGGGACCGCCCTCGAGCACGACCCCGGCGCTCGCCTGCGCGCGCATCCCGGCGTCCACCAGGTCGAGGTAGCGCAGGTGCAGGGCGTCCGCCTGCGCGCGGGGGAGCGGGAGCGTCGGGCGCAGGTGGAGCAGGAGCTGCATGACGTCGGCGGCGGTGAGCCCCGCGGGCACGACCCCCGCCCGGACGTCCTGCGCGACGAGCGTCTCGAGGGCCTCGTGGAGCTCGTCCGAGGCGCGGGCGAGGTCGGGCGGGATGGGCGTCGTGGCTCCCGTGGGTCGCAGCAGCGGGCCGGTCGCGGTGCTGATCTGGCAGGCGACGAAGCGCACGACCGCCCCCGGCGCGACCTCGTCGGCGACGCGTCGCGCGAGCCGGGCCGCCTCCTGGACGCCGTGCGTGTGCAGGGCCTCGACGAGCGCCTCCTTGGTCGGGTAGCGCCGGTACACGGACCCGACGCCGACGCCGGCCTCGCGGGCGACGTCCGACATCGCGGCACCGTGCCCCTGGGCGGCGAACACGGCTCGCGCGGCGACCAGGATCGCGGTGTCGTTCGCCCGCGCCTCGCGCTGCCGCCCGGGGAGGGCGGCGGCGTCGCGGTCGGGAGGGGACGCGGGTGTGGACGACGGCATGCGCCTCACGGTAGCCCGTGGGGCGGTGCTACAGTGAATCGGAACGGATGTTCCGTTCCGATCAATGGCCCGGGAGACCGGGACCCCGTCCGAGAGAGCGAGACGTCCGTGTCCGCCAGCACCACCACCGGCCCCACGCCCACGCCGGGCGCGACCCCCGCCCCGGCGGCGACCCCTGCCCCCGGGGCGGCAGCCATCGCCGGGCCCACCCCCACGACCACCGTCGCGCGCCGCCCGGGGCTCGTGACCCTCGCGCTCGCCGTGACGGTCCTCGCGTACTCGCTCGCCCAGACGCTCGTCGTCCCCGCGCTGCCCACGATCGGCGTCGAGCTCGGCGCGAGCGCCCAGGGCACCGGCTGGATCCTGACCGCGTTCCTGCTCGCGGGCGCCGTCCTCGCCCCCGTCGTCGGCAACCTCGGCGACCGGCTCGGCCACCGCCGCGTGCTCGTCGGCACGCTCGTCGTGTTCGCCGTCGCCACGACGGTCGCGGCCCTCGCCCCGAACCTCGGCGTGCTGCTCGTCGCGCGCGTCGTCCAGGGGGCCAGCACCGCGACGTTCCCGCTCTCGCTCGCCCTCGCACGGCAGGTCCTGCCCGCCGAGCGGCAGGGCAGCGCGTTCGGCTGGATCGCCGGGATGATCGGGCTCGGCGCCGGCGCGGCACTCGTCGTCGGCGGCGTCGTCGTCGAGGAGCTCTCGTGGCGCTGGCTGTTCGCCCTCGGCACCGCGGTCGTGCTCGTCGCGCTCGTCCTCGTGCTCGCGTACGTCCCGCGCGGCACCGCGCCCGGCGTCGCGCGTCGCACCGACTGGCCCGGCATCGTGCTGCTCTCGGGAGGGCTCGTGGGCATCCTCCTCGCCGTCTCGCAGGGACGCTCGTGGGGCTGGGACTCGCCCGCCACCCTCGGCGTCGGGATCGGCGGCGTCGTGCTGCTCGTGGTGCTGACCCTCGTCGAGCTCCGCACCGCGGCGCCCGTCGTCGACGTCCGCACCTTCCGGCACGGCCCGCTCGTCCTGATCAGCCTGCTCACGGTCGCCGTCGGGTTCGTGCCCTACGTCTGCTACGTCGCACTGCCCGTGCTGCTGCAGTCGCCCTCCGCGACCGGGTTCGGCCACGGCATGAGCGTCACCGCGTCAGCGCTCGCGCTCCTGCCCAGCGCGGTCATGGTGTTCCTCGGCGGCCGACTGACGCCGGTCCTGGTCGCCCGCACGAGCACGGGCGTCGCGGCGCTCGCGGCCTCGGGGGTCATGGCGGTCGGCGCCGCCGGGCTCGCCCTGTGGCCGGCCTCGACCTGGGCCGTCGTCCTGTGGTTCGGCGTCCTCGGGCTCGGCAACGGGATCGGGTACGCGATCTGCGCGCAGCTCGTCGTGAGCTGGTCGCCCGCCGCCGAGACCGGCGCGGCCATCGGCCTCAACAGCGTCGTGCGGACCGTCGGCTCGGCCGCCGCGGCCCCCGTGATCAACGCGCTCCTGGTCTCCGCGGCGAGCGTGAGCAACCCGTCCGCGCCGTTCAGCGACGCGTTCTGGACCGCGACGGCCGTGAGCGTCGTCGGCGTCCTCGTCTCGATCGCCCTCGTGGGCCGGTCGCGCCGGAGCGCCTGAGCGCGACGGTCGCCCCGGGTCGGCTATCGTCGGCGCGTCCCGGGGCGACCCACGCCCCGGCAGTCCCGGGGGAGACCCGTGCGCATCGCCCACACCGACGGCCCCGCCCGATGACGGCGGCGCCGTCCCGCGACCCGGGCGCGCTGCGCCTCGGCGTGCTCGACATCGGCTCCAACACGGTGCACCTCGCGGTGGTCGACGCCGCCCCCGGAGCCCGGCCCGTGCAGGCCGCGGGCGACCGGACCGTGGTGCGCGTCATGCAGTACCTGCGACCCGACGGCTCGATCTCGCCGGACGGCGTCGCGGCGCTCCTCGCGGCGGTCGAGAGCGCGACCGCCCTCGCCGCGGCCTCGCACGTCGACGAGATGCTGCCCATGGCGACGTCGGCGCTGCGCGAGGCCACGAACGGGCCCGAGATCCTCGCAGCGATCAGCGCGCTCGTGGGCACGCAGGTCCAGGTGCTCTCGGGCGTCGACGAGGCCCGCCTGACGTTCCTCGCGGCCCGCCGGTGGCACGGCTGGGCGGCCGGCCGCCTGCTCGTGCTCGACATCGGCGGCGGGTCGCTCGAGATCGCGGCGGGCCTCGACGAGGAGCCCGAGCTCGCGGTCTCGGTCCCGCTCGGCGCGGGGCGCATGACGCGCGAGCACCTCACGAGCGACCCGACCGACCCCGAGCAGGTCGAGGGCCTGCGCGCGCACGTGCGCGAGACGCTCGCGTCGGCGGTCGTCGCGTTCGACGCGCTGCCCGCCCCGGACCACGTCGTCGTGACGTCCAAGACGTTCCGCTCGCTCGCGCGGCTCGCCGGCCAGAAGGTCGACGTGGTGGGCCCCGACGAGCGGTGGCGCATGCGTCGCGGGCAGCTCAGCGACTGGGTCCCGCGGCTCGCGCGCATCGACGCCGAGGGGCGGACGGCGCTGCCGGGCATCACGCCCGAACGGACCTTCCAGATCGTGGCGGGGGCGGTCGTGGCCGAGGAGGCGCTGCGCGCGTTCGGCGTCGACGAGGTCGAGGTGTGCCCGTGGGCGCTGCGCGAGGGGGCGATCCTGCGGCGGATCGACCGGATCTGACGCCCCCGGGCGCGGCGCGGAAGCCCTGATCAGGGCGGACGCCTCACATCGCGCGCGTCGGGCGAATCGATCTTATGGTGCTCCGGGGGACATGATCGGCTGGTCGTCAAGGCGACACGCCGGGAGCACCGAAGGGGATCGCCATGCGTATCGTCCACGGCCCTGCCGACACCGCAGCGGCCACCAGTCCCGCACGGCGTGCGCTCGCACGCGGCGTCGCGCTCGCTCTCGCACTCGTGCTCGCGACGGGCGTCACCGTCGTCGGCGTGGCGCCACCCGCCCACGCGGCGTCGACGTACGTCGCCCCGCTCCCGGCCCGGACCTACGTCCTCTCGTCCTACTACGGCCCCCGGTGCATGCCGATCGCGGGAGCGTCCGCGTGGCATCTCGGGCAGGACATGGGGGCGGCGTCCGGCACCGACGTGAAGGCGATCGCCGCGGGCACCGTCACGCGGGCAGGCGCCGTCTCCGGGTTCGGGCAGTGGGTCGTGATCGAGCACACGATCTCCGGGAAGAAGGTCTCGTCCGTCTACGGGCACGTGATCGACGGGGACAGGTACGTCAAGGTCGGCTCGAAGGTCTCCCAGGGCCAGCACGTCGCGGACGTCGGCAGCTCGGGCACCTCCACGAGCCCGCACCTGCACCTCGAGATCTGGAAGGGCAGCTATGGCAACGGTGCGACCGTGGTCGACGCGCTCGCCGCGCTCAAGTACTACGGCGTCGACCTGACGACGACCTCGACGCGCAACTACTCGCGCACCGTCCCGTCGTCGTGCACCTACTACACGACCGCGAACGTGAACCTGAGGACGGGGCCCGGGACGTCATACTCCTCGCTACGCGTGGTCCCCGTCAACGGGCGCATGACGGCGAAGCCCGGCGCGAGCTCGGGCTCGTGGCGCAAGGTCACCTACGGGTCCACGACGGGCTGGATGTCGGCGAGCTACGTGTCGCCGAACCTCACGGTGCTGGGGACCCGGTGGGTGCGCGTCTCGGCCCTGCACCTGCGCTCGAAGCCCTCGACGTCGTCGACGATCGTGCGCACGCTCTCCCGCGGGCAGGCCGTCGGGCTGCTGTCCGCCACGACGTCGACCGGCTGGGTGCGCGTCAAGGTCGGCAGCAGTACCGGGTACGTCGCGGCGACGTACCTCTCGCGGGTCCCGCAGTAGCGGCCGAGGTCACGGCGTGCCGGTGCCCAGCACCGCGCCGTCCGCGGCCAGGGCCTCGACCGCGACGTACTCCGCGTCGTCGGGCACGGGGGCGAGCGCGGTCTCGAAGCCGTCGCGGGGCACGGTCGCGACCTCGGTCGCGGACGCCTCGTCGTCGCCCGCGACGAGGCGCCACGACGCGACGTCCGTCGCGCCGTTCCACGTCACGTACGCGGTGCCGTCCTCGACCACGACGGCAGGGGGGTCGGACGGCGTCGCGTGCCAGTCGGCCCGGTACGCGCGGTAGCTCTCGCCGGCCTCGATCGGGAACTCGCGCACGAGCTCGCCGTCGGCCGTGTACTCGCCGAAGACCTGCGCGTCGCCCCAGCCGATCACGACGTCCCCGTCGTCGAGCACCTGCACGTTGCCCTGCGAGCCGGCGACGAGCGTCGGGTCGCTCGGCAGCCACTCCTGGTCGACGGTCGCGGTCGTCGGCACGCCGTCGGCGTCTGTCTCGAGCGCGAGCCGCAGGCCGCGGGAGTGGTCGCCCACGGCCGGGTCGCCCTCGTTGTCGAACACCGTGAGCGTGCCGTCCTCGTGGAGCTGGGCGTCGTGCTGCCACGCGAACTGCGCGCCCGTGCCGGGCTCGTCGTCCGGGCCCGAGCCGACCATCTCGACGTCGCTCGACCGGCCGCCGAGGGTCCAGCGGACCTCCCCGGTCCCGCGGTCCAGCGCGTACACCGCGTGCGTGTTGCGACCCGAGACGAGCACGTCGCCGTCCGGCGTGAGCTTTTTCGCGGAGTTGACGTGGAACCAGTCGAACGGGGCGTCCTGCGTCCCCGTCGCCTCGGCGTCGTCGGTCGCCTCGGGCGTCGCGAACGTGTCCGCGAGGTCGACGTGGTCGAGGGCCGACCACGTGCTGACCACGTCGCCTGTCATGACGTCGACCTCCTGCACGACGCCGTCGAACACGTAGCCGTCCGCCGGGCCGCCGAGCGCCGACAGGTCGCGCGGGACGATCGGGTACGACGTCAGGAGCATCGTCCCGTCGGGCGTGATGGTCGAGTCGTGCAGGTCGGCGTGGTCGGGCTCGAGCGGGTCACCCGTCGTCACGCGCGCGATCTCCTGGTAGCTCGTGTCGAGCACCACGATCGACCCCTGCCCGTTGCCCACGAACGGCGCCCGGCCCTCGTAGTAGGTCAGCACGGGCTCGCCGTCGAGCTCCTGGACGCGCACGTCGTAGCCCGCCGACCGACCCGGCGAGATCCACACCGGCTCGCCCGTCGCGTCCACGAGCAACGGGCCCACGTGCACCGCCTCGTCCTTCTTGGGCCCCAGCACGTACAGGTCGTCCGAGGTGTCGGACGACGCGGCCGGGCCCAGCGTGACCGGCAGCTCGGGGGCGACGACGTCGGTCGAGACGTACGACCGCACGCCGGGCCCGGTCGGGGTCGGGTCGCTCACCGGCGTCTCGTCGGGCTCGGCCGATCCGGTGCACGACGACGCGAGCAGCGTCGCGGCCACGAGCGCGGCCACGCCCGACGTACGGGCGGCGGCGGTGCGCCGGAGCCGTGCCGCGCAGGGGTGGGGGCGGGTGTCGTTCGCCATGCTGTCGAGGATGCCGCACGCGGCCGGTCGCCGCCCGTGGCTCGTGCGCACCGTCGGTACCGCTAGCGGACCGCCACGACCGTCACGTCGTGCAACGGCGCCCGTGCGAGGCGTGCGTCGGCGGTCAGGAGCGGGGCGCCGAGCGCCCGCGCGAGGGCGACGTAGTGCGCGTCGGCGACCCGGAGCGTGGTGTGCAGCCGCCAGATCTCGGGGACGAGCGACGAGGTCTCGAGCCGGTCGCACGGGACGATCGCCCACGCCTCCACGGCACGCTCCGCCTCGGCGGCGGTGATGGCACCTGCACGCTCGAGCCGCGCGAGCGCAGAGAGCACCTCGGTGTCGACGAGCGCGGGAGCGACGAGGTCGTGCCCCGCGATCGCCGCGAGCGTGCGGTCGCGGAGCAGGCCGGGCACGAGCGTGCTGACCGCGGCCGAGGCGTCGAGGACGAGCCGGCTCACCGGGCCGGACCCGACGGCGACCCGGCCGCGGTGCCTGACGTGTGCGCGGTGCCGGACGTGTGCGCGGGGGCGCCGTCCTGCCCGACCTGGACGTCGTGCACTGCTCGGACGTCGTGCTCGGGCCGGACGTCGTACTCGACCCGGACGTCGTCGAGCGCGTGGACCACGTCGATCGGACGCGCTGCCACGGGCTCGGCGCGGCGCGCCTCGATCCAGGCGTCGAGCGACGGTCGGGAGAGGTCACGCCGCAGCAGGCGCGTGACGTACTCCGACATGGTCACGCCCTGCTCGGCCGCGCGCTCGGCGAGGGCCGCGTGCAGCGCGTCGGGGAGGTTCTTGACCTGGAGCATGCCCATGGGGCGACACTAGCATGCCCGCAGCATGCTGCGTCGTCCGGGCTCGGCCCCGACCCGGTCACGGACCCGACGCGTCCCGGAGCCCCCGGTCGCGGCTCAGGCCAGGTGGTCGGCCACGAGCCGTGCCGCGATCCCCGTGTACGTGCCCGGGGTCAGCGCCTGCAGGCGCGCGGTGACGTCGTCCGGCAGACCGAGGCCCGCGACGAACTCCCGCATCTCGTCGCCCGTGAGCCGGTGCCCGCGCGTGAGGTCCTTGAGGCGCTCGTACGGGTTCTCCATGCCGGGCACGCCCGCGACCGAGGCCGCGCGCATCGCCGACTGGATGGGCTCGCCGAGCACCTCCCAGTTGGCGTCGAGGTCCTCCGCGAGCAGCGCCTCGTTGACGTTCAGGGCCTTGAGGCCGCGCGCCACGTTGTCGATCGCGAGCAGCGAGTGCCCGAACGCCGGGCCGATGTTGCGCTGCGTCGTCGAGTCCGTGAGGTCGCGCTGCAGGCGCGAGGTCACAAGCGTCGCCGAGAGCGTGTCGAGCAGCGCGCAGCTGATCTCGAGGTTCGCCTCGGCGTTCTCGAACCGGATCGGGTTGACCTTGTGCGGCATGGTCGACGAGCCCGTCGCGCCCGCGACGGGGATCTGCGTGAAGAACCCGAGCGAGATGTACGTCCACACGTCGGTCGCGAGGTTGTGCAGGATCCGGTTGAACCGCGCGACGTCGGCGTAGACCTCGGCCTGCCAGTCGTGCGACTCGATCTGCGTCGTCAGCGGGTTCCACGTCAGGCCCAGGCCCTCGACGAAGTGCCGCGACACCGCGGGCCAGTCGACGCCCGGCACCGCGACCGTGTGCGCGCCGTACGTGCCCGTCGCGCCGTTGAGCTTGCCCAGGTACTCGGCGCCGGCGATGCGGCGCAGCTGGCGGCGCAGGCGGTGCGCGAGCACCGCGAGCTCCTTGCCGATCGTGGTGGGCGTCGCGGGCTGCCCGTGCGTGCGGCTCAGCAGCGGCACGTCCGCGCTGTCGCGCGCCATCCCCGCGAGCTGGTCGGCGAGCGCCGTGGCCGCGGGGGCCCAGACCTTCGTCACGCCGCCCTGCACCATGAGCGCGTACGAGAGGTTGTTGATGTCCTCGCTCGTGCACGCGAAGTGGACGAGCTCGCCCACGCCGGTCAGGACCGTCTCGCCGAGCACCTCGGGCGCGCGCTCGATGCGGCGCTTGATGAAGTACTCGATCGCCTTGACGTCGTGGACGGTGGTGCGCTCGATCTCCTTGAGCTCGGCCACGCCGTCCGCGTCGAAGTCCGTGACGATCGCGCGCAGGTAGGCGCGCTCGGCGTCGCACAGGCCCGGGGCGCCCGGGACGACGGCACCGTCCGTGACGCCGGGGACGCCGTCGCACAGCGTGATCAGCCACTCGACCTCGACGTGCAGGCGCTCGCGGTTGAGCGCGGCCTCGCTGAGGTGGTCGACGAGCGGCGCGACCGCGGCGCGGTAGCGGCCGTCGAGCGGGCCGAGCGCGATCGCCGGCTCGGCGTCGGCGAGCACGGTGCGCGCGGGGGCGTCGGTCAGGGACTGGGGCGCTGCGTTCTCGGACGCGATGTTCTCGGGCACGTGCCTGATTCTCCCACGCGCGCACGGCGGCGCACCGATCGTGTCCGTGCACAGGCGCGCGCGGCGCCCCGTCGTCCCCAGGTGGCCACGCGTCCCGCCCGCGGACGGCGCGTGGTCCCTAGCGTCGCGGCCATGACCTCGACCCTTCCGCCCCGGTCGTCCGACCCGGTGCCGCCGTCCGTGCCCGAGACCGTCTCCGTGTGGAGGTGGTCGGGGCCGGTCGGGGTGCGGGGCGACGTGGACGCGCTGCGCTCCCTGCTGGACGACGCCGCACGGTCCCTCGCGGGCACGCGCATCGAGTCGTGGGCGGGCTTCGCCGCGCAGGCGTACCGGCGCCGGCTCGACGCGCTCGACGCGGCGCTCGCGCAGGCCGAGCGGCTCGTGGGCGTCGCGCAGTGCGAGGCCGACCGGCTCGCGCGGCTCCTGGACGACGCCGCGACCGAGCACCACTACCTGTACGCGGAGGCGACCGCGTGAGCGCCGACGACGTGCGCGACCTGCTCGTGTCCGGCGGCCGCCTGACCGCGGTCGACGTCGACCGCATCCGCGACTCGGCGCGACGCACGCGCGACGTGCGCGACGTGCTGGGCACGGCGCTCGCGCGGCTCGAGGCCGCGCGCACGGGCGCAGCGGTGCTCGACGTCCCGACCCCCTCCGGGCCGCAGGCCGCGGCGCGCCTCGCGATGCTGGGCCACCTGTCGCACGCGACGCTCGTGGCCCTCACCGGCGCGGGGGACGCGGTGCGCGCGACGCTCGAGGCGGCGCGCGGGCACCTCGAGCACGCGTGCGGCGGGCTCACGGACCTCGCCCGCAGCGTCGACCACGCCGCGGGGATCTACGACGACGTCGACGCGAGCGTGTGGTCGCGCATCACCCGCGGCGTCGGCGCCACGATCGACGCGTCGACGTTCCCGGGCACGCAGGTGCCGTTCGCGCTCGCGCGCGGCGCCGCCCGGACGGGCCTCGGCGCGCTCGGCGGCGACGGGTGGCGGTGGAAGTACGTGACCGACGCGACCGCGCAGGAGCAGGAGGCGATGGCCGGAGGGCTCTCGCAGGTCATCGCCCACGGGCCGGGCCTGCTCGGGCCGCTGGACGACGGGTCCCGGGACGCGGACGTCCCCGGGGCCGCGGACGACCTCGGGCGGCTGCTCTCGGTCTACCGCGCACGGTTCGAGGAGCTGCCCGTCGTGACCGAGGTCGACGCGACGGGCGTCGACCTGGGCAGCCCGCGGACCATGCGGGAGGCGCTCGAGAACCTCGACGTGCTCTACGACCACGACAGCGACGCGCTGCCGACCGGCAGCGTCGGCGTGCAGCGCATCCTGGGTGACGACGGCGCGACGCGCTGGCTCGTGACCGTGCCCGGCACGCAGCTCGGCCCCGGCACGGCGTTCGGGGCGGTGCAGGACGTGCAGGCCATGGCGTCGGACGCCGCGGTGCGCGAGCGCACCGACACCGTGCAGGTCGTGCTCGAGTCGATGCGGCGCGCCGGGGTCGGCGCCGACGAGGACGTCATGATCGTCGGTCACAGCCTCGGGGGCATGGCCGCGACCGTCGTGGCCGGTGCCGCCACGGGCTTCCGCGTGCGGCAGGTCGTGACCGCCGGGTCACCGGTCGCGCTCTACCCCGTGCCGTCCGACGTGCGCGCGACGCACGTCGAGGTGACCGGGGAGGTCGTGAGCGCCCTCGACGGCGCACCCAACCCGGCCGTCGAGAACCGGGTCACCGTCGCCGGGCGCATCGACCCCGCCGCCATGGGCGACGACGCGCTCGCGCACTCGATGCGCTACCAGCTCGACGTGCTCGACGCCGCGACGGCCGAGGGCTCGCCCGCGCTCGGCGCCAACCTTGCGGCCGCGCAGGACTTCCTCGACGGCGAGGTCGTCGAGACGCGCGTGTTCGAGGGGCACCTCGTCGAGCGCGAGCCCGCGCCGACGCCCCCGGGCGGCACGTCGGAGCTGCGGCCGTTCGGTCCGCAGACCCTGGGCCCGCCGACGTTCGGGCTCCCGCCCGTCGGCACACCGGCTGGCGGTGCCGTCAGCGGCGGTCCGAGCTCGACAGCCCCGGGAGCACGGCCGTGATCGCCCAGCTCACCACGGAGATGATGAACGCGATCCACAGGGCCCACCAGAAGCCGCCCTCGATCGAGATGCCCCACGACGTCTGGCTCGTGATCCAGTCGGTGAGCATGAGCATCAGGGCGTTGATGACGAGGTGGAACAGCCCGAGCGTGAGGATGTACAGCGGGATCGACAGGATCTGCACGATCGGCTTCACGATCGCGTTGACGAGCGTGAAGATCAGCGCGACCACGAGCAGCACGATGATCGTGCCCCCGACGGTGTTGTCGCTCTCGATGAAGAAGTGCTCGTCGATGATCAGGCTCGTGAGCCAGAAGGTGAAGCCGGTGACGACGAGGCGCAGGAGGAAGTACATGGGGTCCATTGAACTACGTGCCGCTCGGGCACGGGTCGAGGGCGCGCCCTCGTGATCCGGCGAGGTTCCGACCGCGGCGCGCGGGAGTGGCATCCTGGTGGCGTGACCGCCCCCCGCGCCCCCCGTGTCCCCGTCCGCGACTCGATCCAGGCCCTGCCCGCCTACGTGCCGGGCGCCCGCATCCCGGTCGGGGCGTCGGCGTACAAGCTCTCGTCGAACGAGAACCCGTACCCCCCGCTGCCGTCGGTGCTCGCCGCGATCGCGGACGCCGCGGCCGACGTCAACCGCTACCCCGACATGTTCGCGACCGAGCTCGTCGAGCGGATCGCCCAGCACCTGACGGTGACGGGCGGCGTGCCGGTCGGTCCCGAGAACGTCGTGGTCGGCAACGGGTCGGTCGCGGTGCTCCAGCACGTGCTCGACACGGTCGTCGAGCCGGGCGACGAGGTCGTGATGCCGTGGCGCTCGTTCGAGGCGTACCCGATCACGGTCGCGGTCGCGGGCGGCGTCTCGGTCCAGGTGCCCGTCACGGCCGACGGGCGGCTCGACCTGCCCGCGATGGCGGCCGCGATCACGGAGCGCACGCGCGTCGTGCTCGTGTGCAGCCCCAACAACCCGACGGGTCCGGTGGTGCACCAGGGCGAGCTCGACGCGTTCCTCGCGCAGGTGCCGGGCGACGTGCTCGTGGTGCTCGACGAGGCGTACGTCGAGTTCGTGCGCGACCCCGACGTCGCCGACGGCCCCGCGACGTTCGCGGCGCACCGCAACGTGGTGCTGCTGCGCACGTTCTCGAAGGCGTACGGGCTCGCGGGCCTGCGCGTCGGGTTCGCGGTCGCGCGGCCCCGCCTCGCGTCGGCGTTGCGCTCGGCCTCGACGCCGTTCGGCGTGAACCACGTCGCGCAGCGTGCCGCGATCGCCTCGTTGGGAGCAGTCGACGAGCTGCTCGAGCGGGTCGAGGCGCTCGTGGCCGAGCGCACCCGGCTCGTCGAGGGCCTGCGCGACCAGGGGTGGGACCTGCCGGACGCGCAGGGCAACTTCGTGTGGTTCGACCTGGGGGAGCGGACGGCGGCGCGCGCGGCCGAGTCGACCGAGGCCGGCGTGCTCGTGCGCCCCTTCGCGGGCGAGGGCGTGCGCGTGAGCGTCGGCGAGCGCGAGGCGACCGACCTGTTCCTGCGTGTGGCGGCGGGCTGGCGCACCGCACGCTGAGGCTCGGCGCGGACCCGACCGGGCGGCGTCCGACGGCTCGCAGGGAGAATGGCGGACCCGACCGGGCGGCGTCCGACGGCCCTGTGCCGGGAGGCGTCCGACGGGCCTGTGCCGGGCGGCGTCCGACGGCCTGGTGCGGGCGGTCTGCGCCCGTGCGGCGCGCGGCCGGACGTTGGAGGATTCCCACAAAGGACGCGACGGAGCATTGCGGTGCTCACGGATCCACAACCTACGGTTCCGTAGCCTACGCTGGCGTAGCCTACGGAACCGTAGGAAGGTGGACCGCACCCGTTGCCCACGCCCGCTGCACGCGCTGCACCGCAGCGCAGGAGCACGAAGGAGACCCGGAGTGAACCAGCAGGACGCACCCGCCGACGTCGACCCCGACCTCGTGCAGCTGCTCACGCCCGAGGGCGTCCGCGTGAGCGACGAGGCCGTCGCCCCCTACGCCGCGCGCGTCGCGCACCTCGACGCCGCCGCGCTGCGCGAGCTCTACCACGACATGGTCCTCGTGCGCCGGTTCGACACCGAGTCCACGTCGCTGCAGCGCCAGGGCGAGCTCGGGCTCTTCCCGCAGTGCCTGGGCCAGGAGGCCGCGCAGGTCGGCTCGGGCCGCGCGCTCGCCCCGCAGGACTACGTGTTCCCGTCGTACCGCGAGCACGGCGTCGCGTTCACCCGCGGCCTCGACCTCGCCGAGATCCTGCTGCAGTTCCGCGGCGTCGACCACGGCGGCTGGGACACCGAGAAGCACAACTTCCACCTCTACACGCTCGTGATCGGCTCCCACACGCTGCACGCGACCGGCTACGGCATGGGCCTGCAGCGCGACGGGCTCGTCGGCACGGGCGACCCCGAGCGCGACACGGCCGTGGTCGCGTACTTCGGCGACGGCGCGACCTCGCAGGGCGACGTCAACGAGGCGCTCGTGTTCGCCGCGACGACCAACGCACCCGTCGTGTTCTTCTGCCAGAACAACCAGTGGGCGATCTCCGAGCCCACCACCCGCCAGTCGCGCGTGCCGCTGTTCCACCGCGGCCGCGGGTTCGGCATCCCGAGCGTGCGCGTCGACGGCAACGACGTGCTCGCGAGCTACGCGGTCATGGACGAGGCGCTCGAGCGCGCCCGCAGCGGCGGCGGCCCGACCTTCGTCGAGGCCTACACGTACCGCATGGGCGCGCACACGACGTCCGACGACCCGACCCGCTACCGCTCGCGCTCCGAGGAGGAGCACTGGCGGCGCCGCGACCCCATCGACCGGCTCGCGGCCCTGCTGCGCGCCGAGGGTGCGTGGGACGACGCGTGGGCGGCCGACGTCGAGGCCGAGGCCGACGGGCTCGGCGAGCACCTGCGCACCTACGTGCGCGCGATCGAGGCGCCGCCCGCGTCGTCCATGTTCGACCACGTCTACGCGAGCGAGCACGGCACGGTGAGCGCCGAGCGCGCGTGGCACGCTGAGTACGAGGCGTCGTTCGACGTGGACGCCGCGGCGCAGGGCGGTGCCCGATGAGCGCCGCGCACGAGGGCACGTTCGGCGAGGAGGCCACGGTGAAGACCCTGACGCTCGGCAAGGCGATCAACGAGGGCCTGCGGCGCTCGCTCGAGCACGACCCCAAGGTCATGCTCATGGGTGAGGACATCGGCGCGCTCGGCGGCGTGTTCCGCGTGACCGACGGCCTGCAGAAGGACTTCGGCGAGGACCGTGTGGTCGACTCCCCGCTCGCCGAGTCCGGGATCGTCGGCACCGCGATCGGCCTCGCGCTGCGCGGCTACCGCACGGTGTGCGAGATCCAGTTCGACGGGTTCATCTTCCCCGCGTACGACCAGATCACGACGCAGCTCGCGAAGCTGCACAACCGGTCGAAGGGGCGCCTGAACCTGCCCGTCGTGATCCGCGTGCCGTTCGGCGGCGGCATCGGCGCGGTCGAGCACCACAGCGAGAGCCCCGAGGCGCTGTTCGCGCACACCGCCGGCCTGCGCGTCGTCTCGCCCTCGACCCCGCAGGACGCCTACACGATGATCCGCGAGGCCATCGCCTCGCCCGACCCCGTCCTGTTCTTCGAGCCCAAGGCGCGGTACTGGGACAAGGGCGAGGTCGACCTGAGCCTCGGCGCCCCGGTCGGCGGCGCAGCGTCGGACGGCGCAGCGTCGGGCAGCACGGTGTCGGACGACGGCTCCGCGGTCGCGTCCTCAGCCGCGGGCTCGACGCTCGGCACGGCCCGCGTCGTCCGACCCGGCACGGACCTCACGCTCGTGACCTACGGACCCGCGGTGCACGTGTCGCTCAAGGCCGCCGAGACCGCCGCGGCCGAGGGGCGCAGCGTCGAGGTGATCGACCTGCGCTCGATCTCGCCGCTCGACACCGCGACCGTGACCGCGAGCGTGCGCCGCACCGGACGCTGCGTCGTGGTGCACGAGGCGCCCACGTTCCTCGGCTCGGGCGCCGAGGTCGCCGCGCGCGTGACCGAGGAGTGCTTCTACTCGCTCGAGGCGCCCGTGCTGCGCGTCGGCGGGTTCCACACGCCGTACCCGGTCGCGAAGATCGAGCACGACTACCTGCCGAGCGTCGACCGGATCCTCGACGCCGTCGACCGCGCGTTCACGTACTGAGCGCGTCGCCGTCACGAACCGACCGTCCCGACCGTCCCGACCGTCCTGACCCGACCCGACCCGACCCAGGAACAGGAGCACCCCGTGCCCACGCAGCAGCAGTTCCGACTCCCCGACGCCGGTGAGGGCCTGACCGAGGCCGAGATCGTGCGGTGGCTCGTCGCGCCCGGCGACGTCGTGACCGTCAACCAGACGATCGTCGAGATCGAGACCGCGAAGTCGCTCGTCGACCTGCCGTCGCCGTGGTCCGGGACCGTGACCGCGCTGCTCGTCGAGGAGGGCGTCACGGTCGAGGTCGGCGTGCCGATCATCACGATCGAGACCGAGGGCGACGGGCCCGCGGACGGCGCGGGCGGCGCTGCCGGCGCAGGCTCGGCCGATGGTGCAGGTTCGAGCGGCGGCGCAGGTTCGAGCGGCGGTGCAGCACCTGCCGTGGACGCCGGGTCGGCCGCGGACGCCGGGTCGGGCGCGGACGCAGGGTCGGGCGCGGTGCTCGTCGGGTACGGCACCGCGCAGCACGGCACCGGGCGCCGTCCGCGCCGGGCCGCTGCGCCGTCGACCGCTGCGCCTGCTCCCGGTGCGCCTTTGACCGCTCCGGCCGCGGCCGTCACACCTGCTGCCGCGACCCCGCCCGCGACGTCGTCGGCCGCCCACGGGACCCCGGCTGCGGCGTCCGCGTCACCGGCGACGACCGCGGGGGACCAGGGGCGCGTGCTCGCCAAGCCGCCCGTGCGCAAGCTCGCCAAGGACCTCGGGGTCGACCTCGCGAGCATCGACCCGACCGGCCCGGGCGGGATCGTCACGCGCGAGGACGTTCTCGCGCACCAGGCGCGCGCCGAGGCGCGCGAGCTCGCGACCTACGACGAGTCCGAGCCGTGGCGCGAGGCCGGCGGCGTCACGGAGGACGGCCGCCAGACCCGCGTGCCCGTCCGGTCGGTGCGCAAGCGCACGGCCGAGGCGATGGTCGCGAGCGCGTTCACGGCCCCGCACGTCACGGTGTTCGCGACGGTCGACGTCACGCGCACCATGCGGCTCGTGGCCCGGCTGCGCGAGGACCGCGAGTTCGCCGACGTGCGCGTCACGCCCCTGCTCATCACCGCGAAGGCTCTCCTCATCGCGGTCAACCGGCACCCGGAGATCAACGCGAGCTGGGACGAGGCGGCGCAGGAGATCGTCTACAAGCACTACGTGAACCTCGGGATCGCGGCCGCGACGCCGCGCGGGCTCGTGGTGCCGAACGTCAAGGACGCGCACGCGCTCGACCTCAAGGGGCTCGCGCAGGGCCTCGCCGACCTCACCGCGACCGCCCGTGCGGGGCGCACCACGCCGCGTGACATGAGCGACGGCACGATCACCATCACCAACGTGGGCGTGTTCGGGATCGACACGGGCACCCCGATCCTCAACCCCGGCGAGGCCGCGATCCTCGCGTTCGGCGCGATCCGCGAGCAGCCCTGGGTGCACAAGGGCAAGATCAAGAAGCGCTGGGTCACGCAGCTCGCGCTGAGCGTCGACCACCGGCTCGTGGACGGTGAGCTCGGGTCGCGCGTGCTCGCGGACGTCGCGCGCGTGCTCGAGGACCCGGCGCAGGCGCTCGTCTGGTCCTGAGTCTCGTCTGGTCCTGAGTCTTGTCGGCTTGGCTTGGCTTGGCTTGGCTTGGCCCGGCTCGGGTCAGGCCGGGCCGAGGCGCGTGAGCTGGTCGTAGAGGTCCCAGTCGGCCGGGCGCACCTCGGGGTCGAACCACTCGGCACCGCGCTCGATCCACCGGCGCCGGTAGTCGCGGGCGCGCTCGACCGGGACGTCGTCGACGCCGGACTCGGCGCCGCAGCAGTCGCAGATCGTCCGGGTCGGGCCTTGTGCGGTCCAGGGTGGTTCGCCCAGGTCCCAGCCGCATGCGCGGCAGCGCGTCGGCGGTCCGGCGCCCGTGCCGTCAGCACCCGACGTGCCGTCAGCACCGCCCGAACCGGTGTCGTTGGTGCCCACAGCGCGCTCCCGTCGTGTGCAGGTGATCGCATCGTAGCCCTGGGATTCCGGCCCTGGACAGGGTGAACGTGCCCGACGTCCGGGGTGAAAACGGCGCCGTGGTCGCGCTACCGTGGGGCTCCCCGAGACCCCTGGAGTCGCCGTGCGCACGCAGACCCCCGTCCTCGTCGGCTGCTCCCACGGGACCGCCGACCCCGCCGGTCAGGCCGCGATCCGCGCGCTGCTCGACGACGTGCGCGCGGCCCGGCCCGCGCTCGACGTGCGCGAGGCGTTCGTGGACGTGCAGCAGCCCGAGGTCGGCGACGTCGTGAGCGAGGTCGTGCTGGGCGGTCCGGCCTCGGACGACGCCGGGGCCGGCGTCGTGAACGGTGCTGTGGACGGCGCCGCGGACGACGCCGCGGACGCCGCGGACGGCGCGACGGTGGCCGACGCGGTCGTCGTGCCCCTCCTGCTCTCGGCCGGGTTCCACGTCCACGTCGACGTCACCGAGGCGGTGGCCTCGCGCGGGGCCGACGCCGGGGCCGCCGTCCGCACCGCCGCGCTGGGGCCCGACGCGAGGCTCGTCGAGATCCTGCGCGACCGTCTCGACGCGGCGGGCCTCGCGGCGTCCGACACCGTGGTCCTCGCCGCGGCCGGGTCGAGCGACGAGCGCGCCTCGCGCGACGTCGAGGCCGTGCGCGACGCGCTCGCCGCCGCGATCCCGCAGCCCGTGGTCGTGGGCTACGGGTCGATGGCACGCCCGAGCGTGCGCGAGGCCGTCGCCGCGGCGCGCGAGGCCGGGGCCGCACGGGTCGTCGTCGCGTCGTACCTGCTCGCCCCCGGGTTCTTCCTCGACCGGCTGCGCGAGGCCGGGGCCGACGTCGTCAGCGACGCCCTCGCGCCCGACCCGCGCCTGACCGCGGTCGTGCTCGACCGCTACGACGCCGGCGTCGAGGCCCTGCCCGCGCTCGCGCGCTGAGCCGCGCCGGGTGCGACCCTGCCGCCGAGCGCCGCCCCCGCGGCACCCAGGACCAGCACGACCACGAACGCCGCGAGATACCCGGCCGGGACGACGTCGCGCAGCGCCCACACGAGCGAGCCGGTCAGGGCGAGGGCCGTCGCCTGCGCGAGCGCGCCCCCGACCTGCAGCGCCGACGACGCGTCGCCCTGCCCGCCCGCAGGAGCGAGGTCGAGCGCGAGCACCGAGAGCGTCGGGCTCACCACGCCCATGCCGACGCCCGCGAGCACCCAGGCCGTCACGCCCGCGGCGACGGGGACGTCGGAGCTCACGAGCAGGGCGCTGCCGGCCACGCCGAGCGCGAGCACCG
Source organism: Sediminihabitans luteus (assembly GCF_002797595.1). Classification (GTDB taxonomy): domain Bacteria; phylum Actinomycetota; class Actinomycetes; order Actinomycetales; family Cellulomonadaceae; genus Paraoerskovia; species Paraoerskovia lutea. The sequence continues at coordinate 1,035,749 of NZ_PGFE01000001.1, read as the reverse complement.
CCCCGCCCGCCTGCAGGAACGTCGGCGCGCTCCATCGCGCGGTCCAGCGCTGGCGCGCCCACGACCCCGCCGACCAGCCGAGCGCCCCCGCCGTCAGCACGAGCCCCGCGAACGGCGCCGAGTAGCCGCGCTCGGTCGTCAGCAGCAGCGGGATCAGGGCCTCGGCGCCGACGAACGCCGCGCTGACGAGCGCCTGGACCGTGACGACGGCCGGCAGGCCGCGCGCCGCCCGGAACGTGCCGCGCGGCAGGAGCCTCGGAGTCGCGACGGCCACGAGCAGCGCGCCCACGAGCAGTCCCGCGACGCGCGTCGTCCCGGTCCACGACCCCGCGAGGTGCAGCAGCGCGACACCGCCCGCAGCGGCGACCGACCACCCGACGCGGCCCACCGCAGCGCGGGTCGAGGCCGCGTCGGCCGGGGCCGCGGGGGCGGCGTCCGACGTCCGCAGCGCGGGCAGGACCAGCGCGACGAGCGGGACCATCGCGACCGCGACCCCGAGGTAGATCCAGCGCCAGCCCACGTGCTCGACCACGAGGCCCGCGAGCGCCGGGCCGACGAGCGACGGCACGATCCACGCGGCCGAGAAGAGCGCGAAGACGCGCGGGCGCTCCGCGGGCGCCCACGTGCGGCCGACGAGCACGTAGACCGCGACCCAGAAGACGCCGCCGCCGAGCCCCTGGAGGGTGCGGCCCGCGAGGAACGTCGTCATGGTCGGGGCGAGCCCGGCGACGACGAGACCCGCGGCGAAGCCGCCGAGCCCGGCCAGCATCGGCGCGCGCGGGCCGACGCGGTCGCACCACGGCCCCGCCAGGACGAGGCCGACGACGCTCGCCGCGATCGTGCCCGCGAACGCGAGCCCGTAGAGGGAGAGCCCGTCGAGGTCGTCGGCAACGGCGGGCATCGCGGTCGCGACGCCGAGCGTCTCGAACGCGGCGAGGACGACGAGGGCGACGAGTCCGAGGAGGGTGCCGCGCGGGGCGGTGGTCGGTGGGGGAGCGCCCGGGGTCTGCGGGGCTGCGTCGGCGTGCGCGCCGGTGTCGGGCGCGGTGCCGGGCGCGGTGCCGGTGTCGGTGTCGCGGGCGTGGGAGGTCATGGGTCTCCTGACGTCGTGGACCCGCGGGCGCGGGGCTTCATCAGTCTTGAACCTCGACTATGGTTGAGGTCAAGGGGAGTCCGCGAGGCCGGGGGAAGCCGTTGACCAGCGACGACAGGGCGACGAGGGCGGCGCACGTCGATCCTGGGCGCACCGAGCTCACGCCCGCCGAGCTCGCCGCGCGCAGCGGCGTCGCGATCTCGGCGCTGCACTTCTACGAGCGGCAGGGGCTGATCGTGTCCCGGCGCACGCCGGGCAACCAGCGGCGCTACGCGCGCAGCACGCTGCGACGGGTCGCGTTCGTGCGGGCGTCGCAGCGCGTCGGCATCCCGCTCGCGCGCATCCGGGCCGCGCTCGAGACGCTCCCGACCGACCGCGACCCCCGCGCCAAGGACTGGCAGCGCCTCACGCGCGCCTGGCGGGCCGACCTCGACGCGCGCATCACCGCGCTCGAGGCGCTGCGGGACGACCTCGCGGGCTGCATCGGCTGCGGCTGCCTGTCCCTGCGGCGGTGCACGCTGGTCAACCCCGGCGACGCGCTCGGCGACGAGGGCGCGGGCGCCAGGCGGTTGCCGGGAGCGACGGACGGTGCAGAACCTCACGGATCCGGTCCCGACGAGGGGTAGGGCGCACACCTGCCCGACCCCTACCCTGGACCCGTGACCTCCACCGCCTCGCGTCCCAGCGCGACGTCCACGACCTCCGGGGCGCGCACGCGCGACCCGCTCGTCGCCCCCGGCACGCCCTGGTGGCTCGTCGCGGCAGGGCCGGGCGCCGTCCTCGTGGCCGTGCTCGCGGTGCTCGCGGCGGGCGCGTTCTCCGGGGCGCTCGAGGCGACCTTCGTCGACCCCGGCACCTTCGCGCGCATCGGCCTGCCGATCTCGACCGTGCTGACCGAGCTCGCGGCGTCCGTGACGATCGGCTCGCTCGCGCTCGGCGCGTTCGTGCTCGCGCCCGGCCGCCCGCTCGCGCGCGCCCTCGCGACCGCGGGCGTCGCCGCCGCGACCTGGGCCGTGCTGACCGTCGTCCAGCTCGTGCTGCGGTACTCGTCGATCTCCGGCACGCCCGTGACCGCGTCGTCGTTCGGCGACCAGCTCGGCCAGTTCGTCACCCAGATCGCGCTCGGGCAGACGTACCTCGCGATCATCGTGGTCGCCGCGACCACCTCGGCCGTCGCGCTCGCCATCCGCACGCCCAACGGGGCGCTCGTGACCGGGCTGCTCGCGCTCGTCGCGATCGGCGTCCAGGCGAGCACGGGGCACGCCTCGGGCGCGGCCAACCACGAGATCGCGATCTCGTCGATGTTCCTGCACCTCGCGGGCGCCGCGCTGTGGATCGGCGGCCTCGGCGGCCTCGCGGTGAGCCGCGTGCGCGGGGCGATCGGGCGCAAGCAGTTCACCGACGCGGTCTCCCGGTACTCCGGCATCGCGCTGTGGTGCTACGTCGCCGTCGGCGTCTCAGGCGTCGCCAACGCGCTCATCCGCGTCGAGAACCTCGCCGACCTCGGCACGCGCTACGGCGAGCTGCTGATCGTCAAGGCCGTGCTGCTCGTCGTGCTCGGCACGTTCGGGTTCGTGCACCGCGAGTCCGTGATCCGGCGCATGCGCGGCCTCGGGTCGCTCGCCAAGGCCGAGCGCTCGGGCGTCGAGAAGGTCACCACGCGGCTGTTCTGGCGGCTCGTGTCGGTCGAGCTGCTCGTCATGGGCGCGGTCTCGGGCGTCGCCGTCGCGCTCGGCTCGACCGCCCCGCCCATCCCCGACGACCCGTTCGTCGACCCGACGCCCGCCGAGGTCGTCACCGGTCACGAGCTGCCGCCCGAGCCGTCCGCGGCCGGGTGGGCGTTCGGCGTCCAGATCGACCTGCTGTGGGCGTTCGTGTGCGTCGCGGGGATCGTCGTCTACCTGCGCTGGGTGCGGCGTCTGCGCCGTCGCGGCGACGCGTGGCCGTGGCAGCGGGCGGTGTTCTGGTGCGCCGGGATGCTCGTGCTGCTGTGGACGACCAACGGCGGTGCCGCCGTCTACGGGCACGTGCTGTTCAGCGGTCACATGATCCAGCACATGACGCTCGCGATGATCGTGCCGATCTTCCTCGTGCTCTCCGCGCCGGTCACGCTGCTCCTGCGCGCCAACGCCGCGCGCCGCGACGGCTCGAAGGGCCCGCGCGAGTGGACGCTCGGCCTCGTGAACTCGAAGTTCGGGCACTTCGTCGCGCACCCCGTCGTGGCGGGCGTGAACTTCGCGGGCTCGATGATCGTCTTCTACTACACGCCCGCGTTCGAGTACGCGCTCACGACCTACGTGGGCCACGTGCTGATGATCACGCACTTCACGCTCGCCGGGTACCTGTTCGTCAACGCGCTCATCGGGATCGACCCCGGGCCGGCGCGCCTCGGCTACCCGCAGCGGCTGCTCCTGCTGCTCGCGACCATGGCGTTCCACGCGTTCTTCGGCGTGACGCTCATGATGAGCAACGAGCTGCTCGTCGCCGACTGGTTCGGGCTCATGGGCCGCCCCTGGGGGCCGAGCGCGATCGCCGACCAGCAGAAGGGCGGCGGCATCGCGTGGAGCATCGGGGAGATCCCGACGCTCGCGCTCGCGCTCGTCGTGGCGCTGTCGTGGTCGCGGTCCGACGAGCGCGAGGCGCGCCGTCGCGACCGCCGCGTCGATCGCGACGGCGACGTCGAGATGGACCAGTACAACGAGATGCTCGCGCAGCTCAAGGAGCGCGACGACCGGGTCGAGCACCCCGACCGCTGACCCGCCGGCCGCCCCGGCCGCCCACGGCCGCCCACGGCCGAACGCAACGTTGCGCACGATGAAGTGGCCTCCGGTGGTGCGCAACGTTGCGTTCGGCGGTGGGGATGGTCGTCCACAGGGGCGGCCGGTGGCAGGTCGTGCACAGGCTTCGGGCTTCGGGTGTCGTGGCCGGCGCCCGACGTGGTGCTCTCGTGCGATGCCGACCGCGACCGAGATCCCCTCCACGCTGCACGCGCGCGCCGTCACGCAGCAGGGACTCGTCTCCGCGGGCCAGGTCCTCGCCTCCGGCATCTCCCGGCGGGTCCTCGACCGGCTTGTCGCGAACGGCACCTGGGCCCGGGTGTGCCGTGGCGTCTACGACACCGTGCCGTCCGCACCGCGTGACGTCGACGCCGGACGCCGCAGGGTTGCGTGGTCCGCGTTGCTGGCCGTCGGGCCGGAGGCGGTCGCGGTCGGCCCCTGCGCGCTCGCCCTGCTGGGAGTCCGAGGGCTCCCGGTGCACATCACGCCGGAGGCCGCGGTGCCCGGCGGTGCGTTCCGTCGCGACCGCGGCGACGTCCGGGTGCGGCGCTTCGACGACGGGATGCGCACGTGCACGGTGCAGGGAGCACGCGTCGCGGAGCCTCGGTGGGCACTTGCCCAGGCGGTGCCCGAGCTGCCGCGGCAGCACGCGCTCGCGGTGCTCGACGACGTGCTTCGGCGTCGTGTGCTCGACCCGCGGGGTGTGGATCTCGCACATGCCGTCGCGCGCGGACGGCGGGGCGTCGAGGCGCGCCACGACCTCTGGGAGTGGGCCGACGCCCGGTCGGAGTCGCCGCTCGAGTCGTTCGCCAGGCTCGCGTGCATCGACGGCGGCACCCGGCCCGACACGCTCCAGCTCGTCGTCCGGGACGAGCGCGGGCGCTTCGTCGCGCGCGGGGACATGGGGTGGCGGCTCCCCGGCGGGCGCTGGTTGATCGCCGAGATCGACGGTCGCGACGTGCACAGCACGCCGGAGGCGGTGTTCGCCGACCGGCAGCGGCAGAACGCGATGCTCGCCACCGGGCGCGTCGAGCTCCTGCGATTCACGAGCCGCGACCTCCCGGAGGCGATGCCTCGAGCGATCCGCGCGGCCCTGCGCACGTTCCGCACCTAGCCACCCACTGCCGAGCGCAACCTTTCGCACCAGATCGCGCGGCTGCGTGGTGCGGAACGTTGCGTTCGGCGGTGGGCGTCAGGAGGCCGGGGCGACCAGCCACCCGCCGTCCGAGGCCTCGGTGACCGTCATCGTGGCCGATCCGGGCGTCACCACGACGGGGTCCGTGGGGGCGTCGGCGCACAGGTCGGCCTCGTCGCGCGGGACGTCGACGACGTCGGCGACCTTTCCGCTGTCGACGAGCACCAGGTGGCCGAGCGAGTCGTCGTCGAGGTCGGGGACGTCGCCGGTGGCGGGGCCGGCGTCCGAGCCGCCCGCGGCCAGCACGGCGTCCGGATCCTGCCCCGGGCACGCGATGACGATGCGCTGCCAGTCGGTGTGCATGGTGCTCACGAGGTCGACCTCGCCCGTGCTGCCCCCGGCGACGTCGATCGCCTGCAGGAACTCCGACTCGAGGGTCACACCCTCGTCCGCGCTGCACGCGGCGAGCGCGAGCACGAGCACGGCGGGCGCGACGACGGCGGTGGCGCGGACGGTCAGGGACGAGGTGTGGCGACGGGAGCGCATGCCCCCAGTATTCCCCCGGCCGGGCGCGCCCGGCCCGCCCGGCCCGCCCGGCGCCGTCAGGCACCGGCCCGCCCGGCGCACGCACCCACCCGAGGCGGAACTCGAACGTCGCACCCAACCGCGTCAAAGCCCACGCACAGGTTCGGGGCGCTTGATGGATGCAGTCACCGAGACCCTGGAGGACCTCATGGGCCAGCTCGCCCTGTTCGGCGTCGACCTCGTCGCGATCGCCGTGCTCACGTTCGGCATCTACTTCCCCCGGCACCGCCGCCGCGACCTCGCGGCCGCGTACCTGGGCCTGAACGTCGGCGTGCTCGCGGTCTCGGGGGTGCTCGCGCAGAGCGCGATCGGTGCGGGCCTCGGCCTCGGGCTGTTCGGCGTGCTGTCGATCATCCGGCTGCGCTCGTCCGAGATCGCGCAGCACGAGGTCGCGTACTACTTCTCGGCGCTCGCGATCGGCCTGCTGGGCGGCCTCGGTGGCCTCGGCGGCCTGCCTGCGTGGATGGCGCCGACGTTCATCGCGGTCATCGTCGTGACGATGTTCGTGGGCGACCACCCGCGTCTGCTGGGCCGCTACCGCTCCCAGACGGTCGTGCTCGACACGGCGATCACGGACGAGTCGCGGCTCGTGGCGCACCTGGAGGCGCTCCTGGGGGCCCGGGTGCGCGCGCTCACGGTGCAGAAGGTCGACCTCGTGAACGACACGACGGTCGTCGAGGTCCGGTACGAGCTGCCCGTGGGGACGACGGCGCAGGCCGGGTCCGGTGCGACGTCGGCCTTCGCGGGGGTGCGCTGATGCGCGCGCCCGGCACGCACGTCCCGCTCGCGGGCTTCGCGCCGATCACGATCGACGAGCTCGTCACGCAGGCCGCGCTGCTGACCCGCGTGGACCGCAAGTACGTGGTCCCGGTGGCCGCGCTCGACGTGCTGCTCGGGCAGCTCGCGCGGTCGGACGCGGACGACGCCCCGCGGGCTCTCGACATCGGCGGTGAGCGCTCGTTCGGGTACGCGTCGGTGTACTTCGACACCGTGGACCGCGACAGCTACCACCGCTCGGCGCACCGGCGCCGTCGGCGGTTCAAGGTGCGGACCCGCACGTACGTCGACACGGCCGAGTGCTGGCTCGAGGTCAAGACCCGCGGGCCGCGTGGCACGACCGTCAAGCAGCGTGCGCCGCACGCCGCGGCGCCCGACGCGCTGCCCGACGACGGTCGCGCCTTCGTCGCGGCGACGCTCGCCGGCGCGGGCGTCCCCGGCGTCGACGTCGCGGGCCTGGTGCCCGTCCTCGAGACGCGCTACCACCGCAGCACGGTGCTCCTGCCCGCGACGTCGAGCCGCGTCACGATCGACACGGGCCTGACCTTCGTCGACCGGGCCGCGGACGACGTCCCCGCGGTCGGCACCACGGGCATGGCCGTGGTCGAGACCAAGACGGGGTCGACGCCGTCCGCGTTCGACCGCGCGCTGTGGGCGGCGGGGCACCGACCCGTGCGGATCTCGAAGTTCGGCTCGGGACTCGCGGTGCTGCACCCCGAGCTCCCCGCGGCGCCCTGGCGGCGCGTGATCGACCGCCACCTCCTGCCCGGCATCGCCCCGGCGGCGCACGCCGCCTGACGGGACGCGGCCCGGCGTCCGACGTCCGGCCGACCGAACGCGACCGAAGGATCACGAACCAACGGCCGTGACGAACGACTGACCTTCACGAACCAACGACTTCACGAACGACATGCACGTCCGACCCAAGGAGACATCGTGCGACGCAAGCTTCCTCTCATCCTGACCTCGTCCGCGGTCGCGGCCCTGCTGATCGCGGGCTGCACCACCACCGACGACTCGACCGACACCGACGCGACCGGCAGCGCGAGCACCGAGACCGCGCAGGTCGCCGAGCTCGACCAGGAGGTCACGACCGACGACGTCATGGCGGACAACACGGCCGCGCACGAGGTCGACGCGTCGTCCGACGACGCCGACGAGGTCGCGATCTCGCTCGACGGCGACACGGCGAGCGTCTCGTCGTCGGACGACGACGCCGTGACGGTCGACGGGTCGACCGTCACGATCACCGCGCCGGGCACGTACCGGCTCTCGGGCTCGCTCGACGACGGGCAGGTCGTGGTGTCGTCCTCGGCCGAGGGCACCGTGCGCGTCGTCCTCGACGGCGTCGACATCAGCTCGTCCACGGGCGCGGCCATGGTGGTCGACGACGCCGACGACGCGGTCGTCGTCCTCGCGGACGGCTCCGAGAACCGCCTCGGCGACGCGACCGAGTACGACGACACGACGTCGGAGAACGCCCCGAACGCGGCCCTGTTCTCGGCCGCGGACCTCGCGATCACGGGCTCGGGCGCGCTGACCGTCCAGGGCAACGCGAACGACGGCATCACGAGCAAGGACGGGCTCGTGATCGAGTCCGGGAACATCACGGTCGACGCGGTCGACGACGGGATCCGCGGCAAGGACTACCTCGTGGTCTCGGGCGGCACGCTCGACGTGACGGCCAGCGGCGACGGGCTCAAGGCCGACGACGACTCGGACGAGACGCTCGGGTACGTGCAGGTCACGGGCGGCACGACCACGGTCGACGCGGGCGCCGACGGGGTGCAGGCCGAGACCGACGTCGTGGTCTCGGGCGGCACGCTCGACGTGACCTCGGGCGGGGGCGCGGGCGCCGAGCTCGCGGACGACGCGTCCGCCAAGGGCCTCAAGGCCGGCGTCGTGGCCGTGGTCGGCGGGGGAGAGGTGACGGTCGACGCCGCGGACGACGCCGTGCACTCGGGCAACGTGGTCGCTGTCGACGACGGCACGCTCGACCTCGCCTCGGGCGACGACGGCGTGCACTCGGACGGCGGCCTGTGGATCGGCGGCGGGTCGGTCACGGTCAGCGAGTCGTACGAGGGCCTCGAGGGCACGCACATCACGATCGCCGACGGCACGGTCGACGTGACCGCGAGCGACGACGGCGTCAACGCGTCGACCGGCTCCGGCGAGGCGGAGGGGATGATGCCGGGCGCGGCCGCCGGGGGCACGACGCAGGACGGTGACACGGCGCAGGACGGTGACACCGCGCAGGACGGCGGGATGCCGCAGATGCCTGAGGGGATGGCCGAGGGCGATCGCCCCGCGATGCCCGGGGGCGGCGAGATGGGTGGCGCCGGCGGCGGCACGGGCGGTGGCATGGACACCGCCGAGGACGTGAGCGTCACGATCTCGGGCGGCTCGGTCACGGTCGACGCGGGGGGCGACGGCCTCGACTCGAACGGGTCGATGGACGTCTCGGGCGGCACGGTCGTCGTGCACGGCCCGACGAACGACGGCAACGGCGCGCTCGACGTGAACGGCACGTTCACGGTCTCGGGCGGCACGGTCCTCGCGGTGGGCAGCTCGGGAATGGCGGTCGCGCCGGACGTCGACTCGCCGCAGGCCTCCGTCATGGCGACGCTCGACGCGACGTACGACGCCGGTGCCGACGTGCAGGTGGTCGACGCGGACGGCGACGTCGTGGCCTCGTTCACCGCGACCAAGGCGTTCTCGTCGGTCGTGTGGTCGTCGCCCGACGTCGAGGACGGCGCCGTGTACACGGTCACGGTCGACGGCACCGAGGCAGCCACCGCGACGGCCGGTGAGTACACGAGCGGCGGCATGGGCATGGGCGGCGGGATGCCCGGCGGTGGCATGCCCGGTGACACGGACCAGGGCACCGGCCAGAGCTCGGACCAGGGCACCGGCGCGACGTCCGGCACGACGGACGGGACGAGCGACGGCACGACCGGCACGACCGGCGGGACGGACGGCTCGGACAGCGGCACCGTCTGAGGCGGGAGGTCGTCGGCGGCGCGTGATAGGACGGTGGAGTGACCCCTGACACGAACGCCGCGACCACCCTCGGCGGCGACCACGCGACCACCGACCCCCGCACCAGCGACGCGCCCAGCACCGATCCGTGGGCCGACCTCGACGCCTACGTCGCGCTGCCCCGCACGAGCGGCCTCGCGCTCTCGCCCGACGGCACGCGCCTGGTGACGTCGGTCGCGACGCTCGACGCGAAGCGCACGCGCTACGTGACCGCCCTGTGGGAGGTCGACCCGACGGGCGCCGCCCCCGCGCGCAGGCTCACGCGCTCGACCAAGGGCGAGTCGTCCGCGGCGTTCACGGCGGCCGGCGACCTGCTGTTCACGTCGGCCCGCCCCGACCCGTCGGGCGAGGGCGACGACGACGCGCCGTCCGCCCTGTGGCTGCTGCCGGCCACGGGCGGCGAGGCGCGCGTGGTCGCGACGGCACCGGGCGGCGTCGGCTCTCCGGTCCCGGCGCGCGACGCCGCGACGCTGGCCCTGACGTCGTCGCTGCTGCCCTCCGCCCGCGACCTCGACCACGACGCCGAGCTCCGGGACGCGCGCAAGGAGCGCAAGGTCGCCGCGATCCTGCACACCGGCTACCCCGTGCGCTACTGGGACCACGACCTCGGCCCCGACCGCACGCACCACCTCGTCGCCGACCTCGCGGCGCTCGCGGGCGACCAGGTGTCGGACGCCGCGACCGCGGCCGACCCGGACGCGCGCCTCGCGCTGCGCGACCTCACGCCCGCACCGGGCGCGGCGCTCGAGGGTGCGCAGGTCGCGCTCTCGCCCGACGGCCGCACGCTCGTGACGACGTGGGCGGTCGCAGGGCCGCGTGCCTCGGTGCGCACGACGCTCGTCGCGATCGACACCGCCACCGGCGAGCGCCGCACGCTCGTCGACGACCCGGCGGCCGACGTCGGTGCCCCGCAGGTCTCGCCCGACGGCACGCTCGTGTCGTTCGTGCGCGAGACGATCTCGACGCCCGAGCTCGCGCCGGTCGCGACCCTCGGCCTCGTCCCCCTGGCCGGGGGAGAGGCCACGCCGGTCGCGCAGGGCTGGGACCGTCGTCCGACCGGGGAGACCTGGCTGCCGGACTCGAGCGGCCTGCTCGTGACCGCGGACGACGAGGGCAGCGGTGCGGTCTTCCACGTGCCCGCGGACGGTGGCGAGGTCGTGCGCGTGACCTCTGACGCGGCGGTGTTCACCGACGTCGTGGTCGCGCGCGACGGGTCCGGGGCGTACGCGATGAGGTCGAGCTACCTCGCGGCGCCGCACCCCGTGCGCCTCGACCTGGCGGCGTTCCGGGCGACCGGCGAGCCCGTCGCGGCGGTCGCGCTGCGCTCGCCCGCGGGCGCACCCGAGCTGCCCGGGACGCTCACCGAGGTCGAGGCCCACGGCACCGACGGAGCGCGCGTGCGCTCGTGGCTCGCGCTCCCCGCGGGCGCGTCGGCCGAGAGCCCCGCGCCGCTCGTGCTGTGGGTGCACGGCGGGCCGGTCGGCTCGTGGAACACGTGGTCGTGGCGCTGGAACCCGTGGATCCTCGTCAAGGCCGGCTACGCCGTCCTGCTCCCGGACCCGGCGCTGTCGACGGGGTACGGGCAGGAGTTCCTGCAGCGCGGGTGGGGCGCGTGGGGCGACCACCCGTTCACCGACGTCATGGCGGCGACCGACGCGGCTGAGGCGCGCGACGACGTCGACGCGACGCGCACCGCGATGATGGGCGGCTCGTTCGGCGGGTACATGGCGAACTGGATCGCGGGCCACACCGACCGGTTCCGGGCGATCGTGACGCACGCGAGCCTGTGGGCGCTCGACCAGTTCGGACCGACCACCGACGCGGCGTTCTACTGGGAGAAGGAGATGACGCCCGAGATGGCGGCCGCGCACTCGCCGCACCGCGCGGTCGGCGACATCCGCACGCCCATGCTCGTGATCCACGGCGACAAGGACTACCGCGTGCCGATCGGCGAGGGCCTGCGCCTGTGGCGCGAGCTGCTCGCCGACTCGGGCCTGCCCGCCGCGGACGACGGGTCGACCGTGCACCGGTTCCTGTACTTCCCGGACGAGAACCACTGGATCCTCGCGCCGCAGCACGCGATCGTCTGGTACCAGGTGGTGCTCGCGTTCCTCGCCGAGCACGTGCTGGGCACCGCCCCGGGCGAGGACGGCGCCCCGGAGCTCCCGACGACGCTCGGCTGACCCGCCGCCGGCCGGGTGTGACGCGGCCCGGGTGTGACGCGGCCCGGGTGTGGCGCCGGGCCGCTGTGTCGCCGGCCGGGTGTGTCGCCGGCGGGGTGTGACGCCGAGATAGAACTGAGCGGCCGAGATAGAACTCCCAGAGTTCTATCTCGGCCGTTCAGTTCTATCTCGCGTGGCCCCCCGGGCCGTGACCGGGATCGAGAGTCGGCGGGCGGACGCGGCGGGCCGGGCGGCAGACGCAGAGCGGCGGGCTCAGGCGCCCGTGAGGCCTCCGCGCACGATCGAGTCGCCCGAGTGCGCCGGGTCACCGTCGAAGTGCTCCTCGGAGACGTCGACGAGCGAATACGTGCTCAGGTCGAGGCCGTCGGGCACGGGGAAGGTCCCTTCGGTGCCCGAGAGCACGCCGAGGCTCACGAGACCGCTGAGGTCGTCCGCGATGAGCCACACCTCGCGGTAGCCGCCGTCGGTGGGCGGCGCCTGCATCTGCACCACGACGGAGCGGGCGCCGTCGGGCGCCTCCTCGACGCGCGCGTCGCCCGTCGCGTCGGGCCAGTCCGGCAGCGGGTCGAGCGTCGCGGTCGCGACCGTGAGCTCGGGCGGGGCGCTCGGCGAGCCGGTGGACGTCGCGCTGGGCGAGGGGTCCGCGACCGGTGCGGCGTCGCGGCCTCCCCAGAGCACGCCGCCAGCGACGCCAGCGACCAGCGCGACGCCGGCCGCCGCGGCGAGCCATGTGCCCGAGTAGCGGCGGCGACGGTCGGCGAGCGGCACGACCGGGGCAGTCGTGTCGGAGCCCGTCGTGCCGGAGTCCGTCGTGCCGGAGTCCGTCGTGCCGGTGGTGGCCGGCGCCGGGAGGTCGCGCACGGCGTCCGACAGGCCGAGCTCGGCGTGGATCGAGGCCCACACGCCCGCGGGCGGGTCGACGAGCGCGTCGTCGTCGGTCACGCTGCGGCCCGTGGCCGCGACGTCCGCGAGTGCCGCGACCTCGGTGCGGCAGGCCTCGCACGCGGCGAGGTGGGCGCGCTGACCGGCGTCCGCGACGTCGTCCGCGGGCTCGCCGAGCGCGAGGAGCGCGAGGACCTCGGGGTCCACGTGCTGGTCACCGTGCTGCACCATCCACCTCCAACCGTGCGCGGAGCCTCGTGAGGCTTCGTCTGACGTGACTCTTGACGGTACCGAGGGGCAGCGAGAGCTCCTCGGCGATCTGCGTGTGCGTCATGTCCCCGAAGAACGCGAGCTTGAGGATCGTGCGGCCGGGGTCGCCGAGCCGGTCGAGCTCGTCGGCCACGAGCACGCGGTCCGCGACGCGCGCGCCGAGCGGGTCGGACTCCCCGACGGGGTTCGGGGCGACCGCCTCGGCGGCGTGCTCCTGCTTGCGCGTCCTGGCCCGTGCGGCGTGCGCGTCGGCGATCTTGTGCCGGGCGATACCGAGCAGCCAGGTCGAGAGGCGTGCGCGGTCGGGGTCGTACCCGGCGCGTCCGCGCCACGCGGCGACGAACACCTGCTGCGTGACGTCCTGCGCGTCGTCCCGGTCGCCGAGCGAGCGCAGGGCCACGGTGTGCACGAGCGCGGACCACCGCTGGTACGCCTGCGCGAGCCCGACCTCGTCGCCACGGGCGAAGGCCTCGGCGACGCGAGCGTCCTCGGGCGTGACGTCCGGGCTCACGGGCCTCCTTCGTGGTCGGCGGGTCGACGGTCTCCTGCGGGGCAAACTACACGGGTCGGTCCTGCCCGGCACCGCACGGCCCGCCGGGCGTGCCGGACCATCACGGCACCGCCGTGACGATCACGTTGTCGGCGTAGTGGCCGATGCTCGCGTCCCACCGGCCGCCGCAGGTGACGAGCACGAGCCGGGGCGGTCCGTCGCGGTCGAACACCTGGTCGAGAGGCACGTCGGTCTTGGCGATCCGCTCGACGGTCGCGACCGTGTACTCGTGGGCGGCGCCCGTCTCGTCGAGCACGCGCACGGCGTCGCCGGGGCGGGCGTCGACGAGCCGCGCGAACTCGCCGAGCCCGTCGGCCACGGTGTCCACGTGCGAGGTCACGACCGCGGTGCCGGCGTCCGACCCGGGCACGGCGCCGTAGCGGTACCACCCGGCGACCTTCCCGGACTCGGGGATCCCGACCGTGCCGTCGTCGTCCACGCCGACCGGTGTGACGGGCATGTCGACGTCGAGCGCGGGCAGCTCGAGCCGCACGGGCGCGGGCTGTCGGACGACGGGTGGCAGGGTCGCGGCGACGACGGGGACGCCGGTGGGTCGGGGCCCGTCGTCCGCGGCGGGGCGGGTCGACCCGGGGGCCGGGGCGCCGGTCGGGGAGGCCGACGCCCCGGCGTCCGGGGGACCGTCCGCCGTCGCCGGGGCGACGACGGACGGGCCGGCGCCCGCGCTCTGCAGGAGGAGGATCCCGAGAGCGACGAACGCTGCGGCGAGGCCGGCCGTCACCAGGGCGAGGGCGGGGAGCCGCCGGCCGGCCGGTCTCGTCGCGTCAGGGGTGCGCATGGTGCGGGCGCCGCCTCAGTGGCGCGAGCGCACGCGGTGCGCGCGGGGGTGCGTCTGCGCGTGCTCGCGTGACGCCTTGACGAGCATCGTCACGCACGCGGCGAGCAGGACTCCGACGAACGCGAACAGCGCGCCGACCGCGATCGGGCCGAACGTCTGCTGGTCCGGGGCGGCGAGGCCGGTCTGGCCGGCGTCGACGCCGGCCGGGGCCGAGCCCATGCCGTCGACGGTCTGCACGGCGAGCGCGAGGTTGTCGTCGTCGAGGCTGCCCCACGCGTAGGCGATGGTGTTGGTGCCCTCGGCGACGTCGACGTCGGCCGGGCCGATGACGGGGTCGGTCGTGCCGGTCGCGGCGACCGACGCCGAGACGGTCCCGGCGGGCAGGTCGAGCACCTTCTCGTCGGGGTTCGCGAGGTTCTCGATCACGGGGCTGTCGCCCGCGAGGACGTCGACCGCGGGGGCCGCGGCGACGTGCCGGACCGTGAGCCGGCCCTCGCCCGCGGCGATCTCGGACGTGTCGTTGGTGAACAGCGTCGCGGTCGGGGTGCCCTCGGCGTCGAGGTGCGCGGCCGCGGTGTAGTTGACGCCCGCCTCGAGCGGCAGGTCGACGGGGCCGATCGCCGGGTCGGAGTCGTCCGCGGCGTCCGCGGCCGTGATCGCGACGGTGTAGGTGCCCGGCGCGAGCTCGAGCGGGCCGGCCATGTCGCCGGGCTCGAAGTCGTCGAGGGTGAGCTCGCCGTTCACGTAGACGTCGACCGTCAGGTCGGGGACCCCGTGGAACACGGACAGCATGGCCTGGTCGCCGTCGGCGGCGCTCGCGGGGAGCGCGAGCACGGCTCCTGCTCCGAGGGCCAGGGCTGCGGTGCCGACTGCGGCGACCGCTCGGTACGTCGTGCGCATGAGTTCTCCAGGTGTTCGTGCCTCGTCCTCGAGCCGGACGAGAACGTCATGGACGTGCTGACACCTGGTTGTTCGGCCGCGGGGGCGTGCGCGGATGCACCTGTTTTTTTTGGGACGCTCGCCGAGATGGACTGGGCATAGGCCGAGATAGAACTGAGGGGCCGAGATAGAACTCTCAGAGTTCTATCTCGGCCCCTCAGCTCTACTTCGCGGGGGTGGTGGCGACGCATCACGACGCCGCCACCACCCCGTGCGTCAGGCCGTGTGCGTGAACCGGCGGCGCGCCACGAGGGCGCCCGTGCCGAGCAGCAGCAGCCCGAGCGCCGCCCACGCCGCCGCGAGCCCGTCGGCCCCCGTCGCCGCGAGCGAACCCGTGAGGGCGTCGCACTCCACGTCGCCGCCGAGCGGCATCGTGAACGACACCGGGGCGAGCGTCTCGCCCGCCGAGTAGAACCCGGCGAACGCCGCGGCACCCGCGGCGGTGAGGGTCGCGGGCACGTCGGTCCACGCGGCCTGCGAGCCCGAGACGCCGCCGTGGCCGCTGAGCGCGAGGGTCGCGATCGCGACGCCCGACTGCGACGACGCGTTGCCCTCCATGTCGCTCGACGCCATGTCGGCGATCAGCAGCGCCGAGGAGGGGCTGGTGACGCGCACGCGCGGGTTCGAGATCTTCAGGTCGAGCAGACCGTCGTGACCCGTGAAGTGCACCGCGCCGCCGAACGACGCCTGGCCCTGGACGAGCTCGGTGTTGAAGCGGCCGGTGCCGCCCGACCACACATACTCGCTGCCGGACGTCGAGGTGCCCTCGGTCGAGACCGAGCCCTTGGCGATCGGGCCGGTGATGTACGCGGTGAAGCTGTCGCGCACGCCCCAGCTCAGCGTCGCGCCCGAGACCGCGCGGGCCGTGCACTGCGGCGCCGCGACGGGCGCCGCGACGACCGTGATGGTCGCCGAGACGGTGTGGTCCGCACCCTCGAGCGAGAGCGTGTGCTCACCGGCCTCGAGGTCGGTCGGGATCGTCACGGTGACGCTCGCGGTGCCCTCGGCGTCGGCCGTGACCCCCGTGGCCAGGGTGCGGGGCGTCGAGCGGATGACCGAGATCAGACCCGTCTCGCCCGCGCCGAAGCCCGAGCCGCCGATGGTGACGTCGTCCCCGGGGGAGACCTGCGTCGCCGACAGGGTCGCGACGCCGTCCGCCCCGGAGCCGGAGCCCGAGCCGTCGGAGCCCGAGCCGGAGCCCGAGCCGGTGCCCGACCCGTCGGTCCCCGCGTCGGTCGAGCCGCCGGGCGTCGTGGTGTCGGCCGCGCCGACCGTGAAGGTCACGGGGTCGAGCGCGGTGCCCGCGGCGTAGAACCCGGCGAACGCGTCGGCGCCCGCTGCCGTGAGGGTCGCGGGGGCACCCGTCCAGGTGGTCGCGCCCCCGGCGACGGCGCGGCTCGCGGCCGAGAGGTCGAGCGTCGCGAAGCGCACGCCCTTCTCGTCGTACGTCGAGCCGTCGAGGCCCGCCGAGGCGACGTCGACCAGGAGCGTCGCGCGGGACGCGCTCGTGACCTCGACGCGCGGCGCCGAGACGACCATGTCGAGCAGGCCGTCGTGGCCCGAGAACCGCACCGCCCCGCGGTAGGACGCGGTGCCGGTCGTGCCGTCGAGCGAGCCCGCGGACTGCGGGAACCGGAACAGGCCGGCGCCCGTGGTCGTGGCGCCGCCCGACGTGGTGGTGGTGCCGTGCGCGACGGGGCTCGCGATGTAGCTGCGGAACGACTGCTTGAGGCCCCACGTGAGCGCCCCGGCCGTGGTCGGGTTGGTGGTCGGCGGGGTCGTGGGCTCGGTCGTGGGCTCGGTCGTGGGCTCGGCGGTCGGCTCCGTCGTCGGCTCAGTGGTCGGCTCGGTGGTCGGCTCAGTGGTCGGCGGGGCCGTGGGCTCGGGGTCCACCGGGGTGGCGGCGAGCGTGACCGGGACGAAGATCTCCTGGTCGGCGTTCGTGGTGCCGCCCGCGGCGTAGGTGTAGACGCCGTAGCGTCCGCCCTCGAGCGCGGTGTCGGTCACGGTGAACGTGGCCTCGAACGTGCCGTCGGTGCTCAGCGGCACCCACGCGGCGCGCACCGTGTCGACGTACTTCGGGTCGACGGTGTCGAGCACGGCCTGGGAGATCGCCCAGCGCTGGACGGCGGCCTTGCGCGACGACGCGGGTGCGCCCTCGCTCGGACGCCAGGTGTCGAGCGTCTTGCCGAGGATCACGTAGGTGCCCTGCGGGCCCCGGGGGAGCGGGGCACCGTAGCCGCCGACGTTGCCCTCGGGGTCGTACCCGCTGCCCTTGACCACGATCTCGTCGCCGGCCTGCACCTCGGTGTCACCCAGGGGCGTCGTGCCGTCGGCGGCGAGCACCTCGAGCGTGGGCTCGAACACGGGCGCGGTGGTGAAGGTGACCGGGACGAAGATCTCCTGGTCGGCGTTCTTGGTGCCGCCCGCGGCGTAGGTGTAGACGCCGTAGCGTCCGCCCTCGAGGTCGGCGGCCGTGACGGTCACGGTCACCTCGAAGCTGCCGTCCTCGCTGATGGGTGCCCAGGCCTTGCGGATCGTTCCCTGGAACTGGGCGGGGACCTGGTCGAGCACCGGCTCGGCGAGGGCCCAGGTCTGCACGGCGGCCTTGCGTGACGACGACGGGGCGTCGAGCGACGGCTGCCAGGTGTCGAGCACGGACCCGAGCACGACGTAGGTGCCCTGCGGCAGGGTGTTCGGGACGGGGACGCCGCGCCCGCCGACGTTGGCGGCGGGGTCGTAGCCCGTGCCCTTGATGACGATCTGGTCGCCCTCGCGCACGGGGGTGTCGCCCAGGGGCGTCCCGTCCGCGGTCAGGACGGCGAGCGCGGGCTCGAACACCGGCTCCGGGTCGGGCGTGGGCTCGGTGGTCGGCTCCGTCGTCGGCTCGGTGGTCGGGGTCGGCGTCGGCGTGGGCTCGGGTGCGGTCACGGAGACGGACGCGAAGGCGTCGAGCGTGCGGTCCGTGGCCGAGAGGGCGTGCGCGGCCGAGGTCGCGACGACGTAGTCGGTGCCGGCCTTCAGGGTGCCGGCGGGCACGGTGAGGGTGGTCGTGAACGTGCCGTCGGTGAACCCGCGGACCCAGGCGGTCTTCGCCCAGCCCGTCGCGGGGTAGGGGCTGCCGCCGGTCCAGAGGTCCTTCGCGCCGATCGAGACGTAGGCGCCGTTGGCGGCGCCCGCACCGACGAACCCGGTGCCGGTCACCGTGAAGGTGTTGTCGACCGTCGGGTCGACGTCGGAGGCCGGGCTCACGGAGATCACCGGGTCGGCGACGGGCGCGGGGGCGACGTAGGCCGGGGCGCTAAACGTCACGGGGTCGAGCGCGGTACCGGCGGGGTAGAACCCGGCGAACGCCGCGGCGCCGTCGGCGGTGAGGGTCGCGGGCGCGGCGCTCCAGGTGAGCGTCCCGTCGGCCTCGGTCGGCGTGCCGAGCGCGAGGGTCGCGAACGCGACGTCGGTGCCCGAGAAGTCGTCGCCCGAGAGGCTCGCGGACTCCGCGTCGAGGTAGAGGGTCGCGCTCGAGGGCCCGGTCACGACGACGCGCGGCGCGCCGAGCGTCATGTCGAGCTGGCCGCCGTGGCCCACGAAGCGGACGCCGCCCGCGTAGGCGGCGGCGCCGGTCGCGTCGGCGTCGAGGTCGGCCGTGCCGAGCGGGAACGTGAAGGTGCCGTCGGCCGCGACGGCCGCGCCGCCGCTCACCGTGGTCGTGCCGTGCGCGATCGGGCTCGCGAGGTAGCTGCGGAACGACTGCTTGACGCCCCAGGAGAGTGTGCCGTCGCCGGCGGCCGCGGCGGTGGGCGCGGCAGCGGTCGCGACGGGGCTGACGCCCACGAGCGCGAGCGCGGCGACGAGCGTCGCGGCGAGGAGGGAGGCGATGGCGCGCGGCCCTCGCGTGGACTGGATGTGCACGGGTTCTCCTGGGTGGTGGGAGCGGTCGACGGGGCAAATCTACAAGGTTAGGCAAACCATATCTAGATGAGGTTCACCTAAGTAGTGAGAGGTGGGTCTCAGCGCCGCGGCAGCACGATGGGCGCGCCGCCGCCGGGATGGTCGAGCACCTCGACCGGGTGGCGGTAGACCTGCGTGAGCAGGTCGGCCCGCATGACGTCGAGCACGGGGCCGTCCGCGACCACGAGCCCGTCGTCGAGCACCGTGACCTGGTCGGCGTGCGCGGCCGCGAGCCCGAGGTCGTGCAGCACGACGACGACGGCGGCCCCGGCCTCCGCGCGCTCCCGGGCCACCCGCAGCACGAGCTCCTGGTGTCCCAGGTCGAGCGCCGCGGTGGGCTCGTCGAGCAGCACGGTGCCCGCCCGCTGCGCGAGCACCCGGGCGAGCGCGACGCGTGCGCGCTCGCCGCCCGAGAGGGTCGGGTACGAGCGTGCCGCGAGGTGCCCGGTGTCGGTGGCCGCGAACGCCGCGGCGACCGCGGCGTCGTCGTCCTCCTCGAACGGGGTGCCCGCCCACGGGGCGCGGCCCATGCGCACGACGTCCTCGGCGGGGAACGGGAACGCGATGCCGACCTGCTGGAGCAGGACCGCCCGGCGGGTCGCGAGCTCGGTCGCGGACCACGACCCGACGGGAGCGCCGTCGACGGTCACGGTGCCCTCGTGCGGCGTCAGGTCGCCCGTGAGCACGCCGAGCAGCGACGACTTGCCCGCGCCGTTCGGGCCGATCAGCGCGCGCACCTCGCCCGCGCGCACGGTCAGGTCGACGCCGCGCAGCACGTCGGTGCCGCCCAGGCGCAGCCGGGCGCCCTCGACCCGGGCGACGACGTCGCCGCGGTCGGCCGGGACGGGCAGGCGCGTCGTCCGACGCCACGGGGCCCAGGTGCGGCTCATGCCCACCCTCCCTGCCGTGCGCGCGTGCGACGGAGCAGCCAGAAGAAGAACGGGCCGCCGATGAGCGAGGTGATCATGCCGAGCGGCAGGTCGACGTTGTCGACCGCGGTGCGCGCGAACAGGTCGGCCGCGAGCAGCAGCACCGCCCCGGCGAGCGCCGAGACGGGGATCAGCGTGCGGTGGCTCGGGCCGAGCACCATGCGCACCAGGTGCGGCACCACGAGCCCGACGAACGCGATGATGCCCGTGAACGCGACCCCGGCCGAGACGAGCAGCGCGACCACGGCGACCACGACGAGCCGCAACCGCTCGACGTCCACGCCCAGGTGCCGGGCGGCACGCTCGCCGAGCGCGAGCAGGTCGAGCCGGGTGCGCACGAGCATCGCGACGACGATCCCGCCGAGCGCGATCGGCAGCGCGACCGCGACCGCGTCCCAGGTGGCGCCGCTGAGCGAGCCGAGCTGCCAGAACACGATCTGCTCGCGCGCGGCCGCGTCGGCCACGAACACGAGGAACGCGAGCAGCCCGCCCGCGAACGCGTTGACCGCGATGCCGGTGAGCACGAGCGTGACGACCTCGGTGCGCCCGTTGCTGCGCGCGAACGCGTACACGAGGGCGGTCGTGACCAGGCCGCCCGCGAACGCCGCCGCCGCGATCCACGGGCCGGCGACGAGCGAGCCGCCGAGGACGATCGCGGTCGACGCGCCGACCGCGGCGCCCGAGGACACCCCGATCACGCCCGGCTCGGCGAGCGGGTTGCCGAACACGCCCTGCATGAGCGCGCCCGCGCAGGCGAGCGACGCCCCGACGGTCAGCGCGAGCACGACGCGCGGGAACCGCACGATCCACAGGGCGTTCTCGCCCTGCGGGTGCGCGGGCAGCGGGCCGACGTCGAGGCCGAGGTGGTGCGCGAGCGAGCCGAGCACCTCGACGGGAGCCACGGGCACCTGTCCCGACATCCCGGCGACGACGGTCAGCACGACGAGGGCGACGCTGAGGCCGCCCACGACGAGGGTCGTGCGGCGCGCGCCGTGGGCGGGCTTGGTGGGGGTCGGCGCGGGCGCGGCGGGGTCGGTGCGCGGGGCCGCGTCGGTCGTGGGGGAGGTCACGCGGCGTCCGTCCCGTAGAGCGCGGCGGCGAGCGCGCTGATCGTGCCCGCGGTGCGGGGTCCGAACGTCAGCAGGTCGGTGTCGTCCATGTCGATCACCCGGCGGGCCTCGCCCGCGGGGGTCTGCCCCACACCGGGGATCGCGAGCATCGCGTCGATCCCGCCCGCGGACTCGAGGCCGCCGGTCATCACGAGGTAGGCGTCCGGCGCGGCGGCGATGAGGGCCTCGCTCGTGACGGGGGCGTACTCGCGGCCGAGGTCGATCGCGGTGCCGGCGTCCTGCGCGCCGATCGCGGCGAGCAGCTCGTCCGCTCCCGAGCCGGGCCCGAACAGCAGCTTGACGTTCCCGCCGCGCAGGTAGAGGAACGCGACGAGCGGCGCGTCGGCGGGCTCGGGCACCCCGGCGAGCGCGACGCAGATCTCCTGCGCGGTGCGCTCCGCGAGGTCCGTGCCCGCCGCGGGCACGCCGAGCGCGGTCGCGACGGCCTCGATGCGGGGGCCGACGCCGTCGAGCGTGCGCGCGGAGTCGAACAGCACCACGGGCACGCCCGAGTCCTCGAGCTGCGTGCGGGTCGCGTCGGTCAGGATCGTGTCGTCCGCGAGGATCACGGTCGGGTCGAGGCCGAGCAGGGCCTCGACCTGGAGCGCGTGCCCGCTGCCCGTGACGACGGGCAGGTCGGCGGCCTCCGCGAACCCGGTCGACGCGTCGCGACCCACGACCTGGTCGCCCAGGCCGAGGCTGAACACGATCTCGCCGAGCGTGCCGTACAGGTCGACGGCGATGATCCGGCTCGTGTCGGTGACGGTGACCTCGCCGCCCTCCGACGGCACCGTCACCGGCAGCGTCGGCGCGGGCGCGTCGGCGATCGGGTGGATCGCGTCATCCGCGACCACGCCCGTGCGCGGCCCGTCGGGCAAGGACGCCGGGGCGGCGGGGCGGGGTTCCGCCCGGGCCGCCGTGCACGCGTCCGCGGGCGTCGTGGCGTCGGGGGCCGCGGTGCCGGCGGTGGTGCCGGACGACGCGGCGTCCGTCGGCGCGGACGCCGCGGCCGAGGTGGTGGCCGGCTGCGTGGCCGCGGTCTCGATCGGCGCGCAGCCGGCGGCGAGGGCGACGGCGAGCGCGACGAGCGCGACCGCGGTGCGGGGGCGGTGCATGGGACGACTCCAGAGCAGATAAGGGTAGGCGACGCTAAGTCGGTACGGGTCGTGCGAGGGCCGCGAACGCGACGTCCCGCACCGCCACCACGGCGGGCGCGGTGCGGGACGTCGCGCTCGTCAGCGCACGTGCACGGCGCCGAGGTCGGCGAACACGGCCGAGTTGAGGCGGAACGCGAGCTTGGCCTCCGCGACGGTGCGCGCGGTCTGCTCGGCGTCCAGGGCGAGGCCGTCCAGGCGCTCGCGGTAGACGTCCTTGAACGGCTTGGCCTTCGGGATCTCGTCGAACGTGTAGAACGCCAGGCCGTCGACCGACAGGCCGTAGTGACGCTCCATCATGCGCTTGATGATCTGCCCGCCCGACAGGTCGCCGAGGTAGCGGGTGTAGGCGTGCGCGGCGTACCGGGCGACGTCGTCGCCCAGGCCCCGCAGGTGCGCGGCGTACGCCTCGGTCGCCGGGTGGATCGTGATGCGCTCGGCCCAGTCCTCGCCGACGAGGAACGCGAGGTCCCGCTCGATCGACGGGGTCCGGGTCAGCTCGTCGAACACCAGCGTCGCGCCCTGGGCATCGTGGCGGACGACAGCGCTCGCGGCCTCGAGCGCGCCGTAGATGGCGTACTGCTGCGCGGCGAGGTCTGCGTAGGCCGCGACGTCGAGCTCGCCGCGCATGAGCTGCTCGACGAACCCGGACGACTCGGCCGCCTCGTGCTCGGGGCGCGTGCCCTCGCGCAGCAGGAGGGAGAGCGTCGGGGTGCTGGCGGGCGCTGCGGTCACGGGGGACTCCTCGCGAAGACGGCTGCTCGCAGCCGTGGTGACAAGACGTCAGGAACTGTAACCCATGAAGGTAAGGCTTGCCTATAGTCGTCTCGCAGTCCGTCACGATCGCAGGGCCCTGGCCGCCGCTCCGCTAGTGTCAGGGCGGCGCAATGTCGGCTTCAGGGGGTTTGGGTGTCAGCACAGGGGGATCTCGTCGTGTCCTACGGCACGATGGCGGACGTGACGACCGCGCTCGTCGCGCTGGTCGGGGTCTCGCCCGAAAAGGCGCAGGCGTGGTGCGACGGTGTCGGGAGCACCCAGGTGCGTGACGCCATCGACGACTGGTCCCTGTGGTACTCGAGCGAGCTCATGCTCGCGCGTGACGGGCTCGTCGGCCTGCACGAGCAGCTCGCGGTCGTCCGTGAGTCGCTGGAGGCAGCCGACGCCGAGCTCGGGCGGGCCGCGTCGTGACCCAGTGGAGCGACCTCGACCCGGGCGCGGGGGAGATGATCGGGCCCATGGGTCTGGCGGCACTCCTGAGGGGCCAGGAGACGGCGCTCGCCGAGGTGTACGAGGGCACGCGGCGCGCTCGAGAGGAGCTGAGCGACGACACCTGGTCCGGCGAGGCGGCGGTCGCGTGGCGCGGTGTGAGCGCAACCCTGCGCGAACGGCAGGAGCGGCTGGTCGAGGGCGTCGGGCCGGTGCACGGCGCGCTCGACGACTACGCCACGGCGGTCGTGGACATCGCACTCACGGCGAGGATCCACCAGAACGCCCGCGAGGACGCGATGAGCCGGCGCAACCTCGTGTACTCGCTGACCTCCTACACGCCGCCCGCGGTGGTCGCCCAGGTCGAACGCCTCGCGGAGCAGGGCGCGCTGGACCTGGACCACGCGGAGGTGCAGCTTCGCGCGCTCGCTCGCGCCCGGCAGGACGCCGACCAGGCGCTGATCCGCGCACTCGCGATCCCCTCGACGACGAACTGGACCCAACGCAAGGCCGTGCTCGCGCGCGCCGGCATCACCGACGTCGAGTCGCTCTCGACCACGAAGCTCGTCGACGCGTACGCCGACCTGGCAGACCGCCTGATGGACGGGAGCATGACGGCGGACGAGGCGCAGCAGCTCGCCGACTTCCTCGACGTCTGGGGGGACGACCCAGAGGTGATGGACGCGTACTTCGCGAAGCTCGGGCCGGCGCGCACACGGGATCTCGTCAACGAGCTCGGGGTCGAGATCGGACGGCAGGGAGTCGACGACGCACTCCTCCTTGCCGCCGCCACAGGCCTTCGGCACGGCCTCGCCACCGCCTCGCAGACATGGGACGAGAAGGCAGCCACCGACTTCGCCGACGCAATGATCGAGTCGGCCTTCCCCGGTGTGGGCGGCGGCTACTCGACGATCTCCTGGCTCTTCTCCGACCCGCGGGGCGACCGGATGGGCGCCGAGTTCACCGTCGCCGTCCTCGACCGGATCGACGCGATCGAGCGGGGCCCCCGGGACAACACCAACTCCCGCCTCGAGGACGCGAGCGTCATGCCGGGCGGAAGCTGGCTGTTCAAGTACGAGGGAACCACCGACGAGGCAGCCTGGGGCCAGCCCGCGATCCACGTGCTCCAGACCCTCGCGACCTACCCCGAGGCGACGCTGGAATGGTTCTCCACCTCCGATCCCGATCCTGTCGAAGGGGGCGACGAGAGGAAGGGCGATCCGTTCGACCTCGGGAAGGCGCGGATTGCCTACTGGTTCGGCGACCGCGACTGGAGCGTCAAGACCACGGGCGACGGGTTCGAGACCCCCGCGGCACTGTGGCTCTCGATGCAGTCGGTGACCGGCGCACCGGGGAGCGGCGGCTACGACCCGGGCCCGTGGAACTTGGCTGAGAAGGTCTCGGGAACGATCATGCAGCAGCTGCCCGACAACGCGTCGTTCACCACGGAGAACATGTCGACCGACGCGGCGATCGGCATGGCGGCTGCATTTACCGTTGAGTTGCCGATGCTGACCGAGAGTGCGGTGATCGGAACGGCTGATAGTTGGGATACCCCGAACTCGCAGGTTCTACCGTGGGCTGTCGAGGAGCGCGCGGTCTTGGCTGTGGACCGACGGGATCTCGCAGAGTTTCTCGGGATCGTCGGCCAGAACGGGAGCGCGGGGACACTGCTCCGCGAGTCGGTAGTCGCGTACCAGAACGGTCTGATCGCAACCGCGGCAGCCGACCCGACGGCGTCGATCGGTGCGGGCGTTTCCGCTACAGACGGCGTCTTGACGCGAGTCATGGGTCTGCAGGCGATGCTCGACGGTCCCGCGCACGGGACACAGATCGCCGATGCCGCGCAGCTCGACGCGCATCACAAAGCGATCACGGACTGGATCGGGAAGGGCGCCGAGGCAGTCGTGCGCATCCCGGGGGGCGACCGCGTGGTCTCGTCGGTCGGGAACCGGGTCGCGCAGTGGGCCGTCGAGTCCGTCTGGGACTTCGGAGAGGGCTACGCAAAGTCCGAGGGCGTCAAGCTCCTGGCATCGCACATCCCCGCGACGTGGACGGGCAACGAGAGCGCCACGATGGCAGCGTCCACCGAGGAGTGCCTCGCGCGCTCGAAGGAGCTGCAGCGAGAGGTCGAGGCAGTGGCGTGGGCGATCGACCCGAACTCCTACGTGTCGACGGACCGAGCCGCCTACTACGAGCAGCTCGCACAAACGTACCGGGACGTGTATGGCGGATTCCGGGATCTCGCGGACGGAAAGGCTGGGGAGGCTGCATGCGTGGCACCGGAGTTCGACTGATTGTCGTCGGTGTACTTGTCGGCGTTGGAGTGGTGGGGTTGTCGGCGTGTGGTCCGCCGGAGGAGTGGTCGTGGGATCGGGATCCCGAGCCGGCGGTGACGCCGTCGATCGTGTGGTCGGACGGTGAGCCGACGTCGGATCTGGAAGCTGATCCGTGGGTGCAGGCGGTGCGGGCCGGGTTGGTCCCGTATGCGGTCGCGTACGACAGTCGGGATCTGCGCAGCGACTCGTTGCACGAGACGTGGACCGCGAACGGGATCGACCGGATGACGCGGAAGCTCATGTACTTCGTCGGTGAGGACGATTGGCCTCGCATTCCGGGGCCGTACCCGTTCGACCCGTTGACGGTCGAGGTGGCGCAGGACGGTGCGAGCGCGACCGTGCACGGCTGCTCGCTTGTGCCCTGGTGGTACACGAGCCTTGACCCGTGGGAGCGGCTGGAGCACGAAGCGTCGCCCACCAAGATCAGGTTCGAGGTCGTCACGACGGCCGAGGGGGCCTACCTGATCGACAGCGTCGAACCGACGCTGGTCGCGTGCGAGTCGGATCACATGACGGCGGGGGTGTTCGATCCGCTCCCGGACGGCAGTTGGGAGTTCGAGTCGGGGCAGATCTTCACGCGTGACGAGGCGGCTGATGCGGGGGAATGACGTCGGGCGGCGCTCTGTCGTCGGCGTTCTCGTCGGCGTTGGAGTGGTGGGGTTGTCGGCGTGTGGTCCGCCGGAGGAGTGGTCGTGGGATCGGGATCCCGAGCCGGCGGTGACGCCGTCGATCGTGTGGTCGGACGGTGAGCCGACGTCGGATTTGGAAGCCGATCCGTGGGTGCAGGCGGTGCGGGCGGGACTGGTCCCGTACGCGGTGGCGTATGACAGTCGGGATCTGCGCAGTGACTCGTTGCACGAGACGTGGACCCCGAACGGGATCGCTCAGATGCGAAAGGACATCGCGAGTTTTGCGGGCGAGGACGATTGGTGGCGCATGCCGGGGCCGTTCCCGTTCGACCCGTTGACGGTCGAGGTGGTGCAGGACGGTGCGAGCGCGACGGTGCAGGGCTGCACTCTGGAGCCGTGGTGGTACGGACGCCTCGACCCCTGGGAGCGACAGGAACGGCAGGTCTCGCCTAGCACGATGAGATTCGAGGTCGTCAAGACAGACCCCGGGGGCTACTTGGTCGACAGCGTCGAGCCGATCGGCGTTCCTTGTGAGTCGGATCACATGACGGCGGGGGTGTTCGATCCGCTTCCGGACGGTAGCTGGGAGTTCGAGTCGGGGCAGGTCTTCACGCGCGACGCCACGGCCGACGCCGACTCGTGACGCGCGCCCCGACCCACTGACGGTCGAGCCCGGTCGCGTGCCCCGTCGTGTGCGGGAGAATCAGGCGGTGCGATCCACGACCTCATCCGGCCCCGAGCCGACGCAGACCACGCCCGCCTCGATCCCTGCCGCCCCCGCCCCGACGCGCCTCCCGCGCGTCCGCGCCTCCGAACTCGTCGGCCGCGGCTGGCTCAACACGGGCGGCGAGCAGATCACGCTCGCCGACCTGCGCGGCAAGGTCGTGGTGCTCGACTTCTGGACGTTCTGCTGCATCAACTGCCTGCACGTGCTGGACGAGCTGCGGGACCTCGAGCGGCGCTTCGCCGACGAGCTCGTGATCATCGGCGTGCACTCGCCGAAGTTCGCGCACGAGGCCGACCCGGTCGCGCTCGCCGCGGCGGTCGAGCGGTACGAGGTGCACCACCCGGTGCTCGACGACCCGGAGCTCGTCACCTGGTCGGCGTACACCGCGCGGGCCTGGCCGACGCTCGTCGTCGTCGATCCTGAGGGCTACGTGGTGTGGCAGATGGCAGGTGAGGGGCACGCCTCGGCGCTCGAGGCGCTCGTCGCGGAGCTCGTCGCCGAGCACGACGCCAAGGGGACCCTGCACCGGGGGTCCGGTCCGTACGTGGCCCCGCCTGCGACGTCCGGCACCCTGCGGTTCCCGGGCAAGGCCATCGGCCTGCCGAACGGCAACCTGCTCGTGGCGGACGCCGGGCACCACAGCCTCGTCGAGCTCGCGGCGGACGGCGAGACCGTCGTCCGGCGCATCGGCGCGGGCGAGCGTGGGCTGGTGGACGGCGCGGCGGACGTCGCCCGGTTCAGCGAGCCCAACGGCCTGTGCCTGGTCCCGGAGGAGCTGCGCGCCCGGACCGGGTTCGACGTGCTGGTGGCCGACACGGTCAACCACGTGCTGCGCGGGGTGCGCCTCGCCGACGGCCTCGTGACGACGGTCGCGGGCACGGGCGAGCAGTTCATGGTCGGCGCGACCGACAACGTGCCCGGCACGGCGGGGGTGGTCGACCTCGACGACGCGTTCGACGCGCGCGCGGTCAAGCTGTCGTCGCCGTGGGACGTCGTGTGGTTCGAGCCGATGGGCGCGTTCGTCGTGGCCATGGCCGGCAACCACACGCTGTGGGGGTTCGGGCGCGACCGGATCGCGCACCTCGGCGGGACCATGAACGAGGGCCTGCTCGACGGCCGTCTCGCGGAGGCGTGGTTCGCGCAGCCGTCGGGCCTCGCGGTGGGCCCGGACGGCGCGCTGTGGGTCGCGGACTCGGAGACGTCGTCGCTGCGCCGGGTCGAGGCGGTCACGGGCACGCCCGAGGGCACGGTCACGACGGTGGTCGGCCAGGGGCTGTTCGACTTCGGTCACCGCGACGGGGCGGCCGACCAGGCGCTGCTGCAGCACCCGCTCGGCGTCGCGGCGCTGCCCGACGGCTCGGTCGTCGTCGCCGACACGTACAACGGCGCGGTGCGCCGGTACGTCCCGGCGGCGGACGGCGCCCCCGGCCAGGTCACGACCCTGGCCACTGGCCTCGCCGAGCCGAGCGACGTCGTCGTCCTCGTGGACGGCGCACCCTGGACCGGGGCGGACGCCGCCCCCGGCCCCGACGCGCGGCTCGAGCTGCTCGTGGTCGAGTCGGCCGCGCACCGGCTCACGCGCGTCGCGGTGCCGGCCTCGCTCGCGGGCGAGGTGCTCGACGCGGGCGCGCACCGCACGCAGCGCCCCGTGACGGACGTCGTCGCGGGCGAGCTGCGCCTCGACGTGCCGTTCACGCCCGCGCCGGGGCAGAAGATGGACGACCGCTTCGGCCCCTCGACGCGCCTGCAGGTCAGCGCGACACCGCCCGAGCTGCTGCTCGACGGCGCGGGCGACGCGACCGACCTGACGCGCGTGCTGCGCATCAACCCGGACGTGACCGAGGGCGTGCTGCACGTGACCGCGCAGGCGGCGTCGTGCGACGTCGTGGCCCCCGGTGACGAGGAGACCGTGTTCCCGGCCTGCCACCTGGCCCAGCAGGACTGGGGCGTGCCGGTGCGCGTCGTGCCGGGCGGGGCGTCGGCCCGCGACCGCGTGCTGGTGCTGCCGCTGCGGGGGTAGTCGGTGCCCCGCCCGCCTGGACGCGAGCACCAGCGCCGCGGTCTAGTGTGGCGGGCATGTCCGAACCGCGCGTGCACGTGACCCTGTCCACCGCGTCGACGTACCCGCGCCGCGCCGAGTACGCGTTCGACGTCGCGGCCGGCCTCGGCTACGACGGCGTCGAGGTCATGGTGTGGGGCGACGAGACGACGCAGGAGGCGCACCTGCTCGAGGCGCTGAGCTCGAAGTACTCGATGCCGATCCGCAGCATCCACGCGCCCACGCTCCTGGTGAGCCAGCGCGTCTGGAAGGGCGGCCCGGCGCCCAAGCTCACCCGCACGGTCGACATGGCGGTCGAGCTCGGGGCGGGCACCGTCGTGGTGCACCCGCCGTTCCGGTGGCAGCGCGAGTACGCGCGCGGGTTCGAGCAGCAGGTGCACGACCTCGCGCGGCTCACCGACGTGACCATCGCGGTCGAGAACATGTACCCGTGGCGCGGCGGCAAGCGCGAGCTCGTCGCCTACCTGCCGGGCTGGGACCCGTCGGAGCACTCGTACGAGTCGGTCACGCTCGA
Source organism: Sediminihabitans luteus (assembly GCF_002797595.1). Classification (GTDB taxonomy): domain Bacteria; phylum Actinomycetota; class Actinomycetes; order Actinomycetales; family Cellulomonadaceae; genus Paraoerskovia; species Paraoerskovia lutea. The sequence goes on along the minus strand of NZ_PGFE01000001.1, from coordinate 1,006,109 downwards.
CATCTCGCACACCGCGGTCGCGCACCAGGACCCGCTCGTGCTGATGGACTCGTTCGGCCCGCGCCTGCGGCACGTGCACCTCGCCGACGGCACGGGCGCGGTGTTCGACGAGCACAAGGTGCCCGGCCGGGGCACGCAGCCGTGCGCGCAGGTGCTGCACCGGCTCGGCGAGCAGGGCTGGTCCGGGGACGTGGTCGTCGAGATCACGACCCGCAAGGCCAAGGACGACGCCGAGCGTGAGAAGGACCTCGAGGAGTCGCTGACGTTCGCGCGCGAGCACCTCGCGGCCGGAGCCGCCGCACGCACGACGGCCCCCGACGCCGCAGGGGCGCCGGAGGCCGTCGAGGGCTGAGTCAGTCGCGCGGCTCGTCGCGCGGGTCGGGTGCGGCGTCGGTCGTGCCGGCCGCGGTGAACGGACCGGTCCCGACCGGTCCGCCGTCGCTCACGCCCGCGACGTTCACGGTGGCCTCGGGCGAGGCGCCCGCCTGGAGGGTGCCGGGCTCGACCACGACCTCGCGCGAGGTGTCGGACGCCGGACCCGCCGTCGTCCCCGTGCGTGCGGACCCGCCGGACGCGGCCCCGGTGCCGGTGCGCGCCGAGACGGGACGGCCGGCCGCGGCGTCCTTCGCGGACACGTGCAGGGCCCAGCCGGCGACGGTCAGCACGATGCCCGTGAAGATGAGGAACACCGCCAGCGCGGTGATCACGAGCTGCAGGTCCTCGAGCGGCTTGACCAGCACGAGGATGCCGAAGAACAGCCACAGCAGCGCGGTCGTGAGCTCCCAGTCCCACGCCGGACGGCGGGCGCGGAACGCCCGCACGCCGCTGACCAGGTTGACGACGCCCGCGACGATCGCCCAGATCGCGACGATCCGCAGGATCGCGGTGAACGTGGACTCGGGCCACACGAGCACCGCGACACCGGCCACGGCCGCGATGATGCCGAGCACGAGCCGGATCGTCGCGCCGTTCGCGTCCTTCTCCTTGGTGCGCTGCCACTCGACGATCAGCACCACGGCCTGGAGCGCGAACACCACGAAGAACAGCCACTGCAGCAGCGTGTTGCCGAGGTCGGGCCACAGGAAGATCACGAGGCCGACCACCAGGAACAGCACGCCGCGCACGAGCGCGGTCGCCCAGACCTTCTTCGCGACCTCGAACGTGTGCGTGCTCAGCAGCTCGTCGTCCGCCATGACGTCCTCCCCATTCGGCGCGCCCGCTGGCGGCCGCTCGTCAGCCTGTGGACGCAACGTAGCGCCCCGGGCGTCGTCGCGCGCGACGGCGCCCGGGGGAGCGATCAGGCGCGGTGACGACCGCGCCGCGCGACGCTCACGCCGCCGAGACCTGCGAGCACGAGCGACCCGGCGCCGGCGAGCGTCGCGTACACCGGGAAGGTGGCCCCGGTCGCCGCGAGCGTCGGGGTCGCGACCGCGGCCGCGACGATCTGCTCGGTCGGCGCGGCGACCGAGACGCCGAGGACCTCGCGGGGCGCGGCGGCCGCCGGCGCCTCGACGGTGGTCTCGGTGCCGGTGGTCTCGGTGCCCGGGGTCTCGGCGCTGGGGGCCTCCGTGCCGGGGGTCTCGGGGTCGGTGGGCTCCGGGGTCTCGACGGTGCCGGTCGACGTGCCGGACTCCGTGTCCGTGCCGGGCGCGTCCGTGTCGGTGCCGTCCTGGTCGCCGGTGTCGACGCCGGGCGTCGGGTCGGTGGTCGGGTCCGTCGTGGGCTCGGGCTCCGGGTCGACGGTGGGCTCGGGCTCGGGCGCCGGCTCGACGACCTCGTCGTCGACGAGCGTGATCGCCTTGAGGTGCGTCCCGCCGCCGGCGTTCTGCGTGCCTGCGTTGTCGGTCGTGAGCGCGGTGACGCAGTACTGCCCGGCCGGGAGGTCGGCAGCCGCGAACGTGGCCGACCATGCGCCGTCCGACCCCACGGGGGCCGTGGTGGTCGCGACGAACGCACCGCACTTGCCGTTGTCCTTGAGCGGGCGCAGGTGGAGCGTCACGAGGTCGTCGGCGAGCGCGTAGTCGTCGGTCGCGGTGCCGGTCACGGTGAAGCCGCGGTGCACGACGTCGTCGACCGAGGGCGACGTGATGGTCACGACGGGGGCGGCGTTGGCGAGCGCGGGCGTCGCGACGGGGAGGTCGGTGTAGTAGCCCTTGCCCTCGATCCACTTGTACGCGGCGATGACGGCGGAGCCTGCGGGCACCGACGCCTTGTGCGTGTCGACCGTGAAGTACGCGGCCTTGCCGGGCTGCACGACCTGCGCGTCCGAGTTCCCGTACGGGGTCTTGTAGCGCACGGTGACCGCGTGGGCGCCCTTGTTCACGTAGTACCCGGAGAGGTAGACCGTCCCGTCCTGGGGGTGCACCCAGGCGTTGGCGTTCGCGGTGCCGCGCGGGTTCTGCGTCGCGACGACCTCGGCGTACTGCACGGTGCGGGCGGTGTACCGGGCGGAGGTGTCGGGGGTCGCGGGCACGTACGCGGCGACGGTGACGCTGCCCGCGGGGGCCGTGCCGAGGCCCGTCGGGAGCTCGACGTAGGCGGCCTTGCCGGGCTGGACCTTGCTGAAGGACTGCGTGCCGTAGGGCGTGGTGATCTTGACGTCCACGGCCGCGGACTCGTTGTTGTAGACGTGGACCGCGAGGGTCGTGGTCTCGGTGTCGGTGTACGCCTTGGCGCGCGCGCTGATCGTGACGTTCACGGGCGCGGGGGCGACGGCCTCCCCGAACGCGGTGGTGCCCGTGGGCGTCTGCTCGGTCGCGGCGGCCGGGCCGGCGACGACGGGGGCGGCGCAGATCGCGGCCGCGACGCCCAGCGTGAGCAGGGCGGACTTCTTGCGGGTCATGGGAGTCCTCGGGGTGGCGCGTCGGGGGAGGGTGACCACGCTACGAGGCTTCGTGCGGCACGAAGGGCCGAAGTCCCGAAAAGTAGATGAAGATTCAATAACAGTTGCCGGGAGGCGCTCCGCCCGCGCGTGCGAGGCTGGGCGCATGCAGCTGCCGACCCGCCCTCGCCTCGTCCTGCTCGACCTCGACGGCACCCTCACCGACTCCGCGCCCGGGATCATGGCGTCGATGCGCCACGCGTTCGGCGCGCTCGGCCTCCCGGTGCCGGACGACGCCGGGCTACGCTCCATGGTCGGGCCGCCGTTGCAGGTCAGCATCGCCGAGCAGGGCGTCCCGGACGAGCTGAGCGACGCGCTGATCGACGCCTACCGCGCCGAGTTCCGGCGCGAGGGCATGCTCGGCGGCAACTCCGTGTTCCCCGGCGTGCCCGAGGCGCTCGACGCCCTGCGCGCGGCCGGCCTCCCGCTCGCGGTCGCGACGTCCAAGCCGCAGGTGTTCGCCCGACAGATCGCCGAGCACTTCGACCTCGCGCGGCACATGGTCGGCGATGTCGAGGGCGTCTTCGGCGCCGACATGGACGGCGGCCCCCGGGCGACCAAGGCTGCCGTGATCGAGCACGCGCTCACCTCGCTCGCCGCCCGCGGGCTCGACCTGCGCGAGCACCCGCAGGACGTCGTCATGGTCGGCGACCGCTCGCACGACGTGCACGGCGCCGCCGCGCACGGCATCGCGACCGTGGGCGTGGCCTGGGGGTACGCCGAGCCCGGTGAGCTCGAGGACGCGGGGGCGGTGACCGTCGTCCGACACCCGGACGAGCTGGCGGCACTGATCGCTTGACCTTGACGTAGCGTCAACTTCTACCGTGGATCGTGCACGGAAGGAGGACGCCATGGACGACTGGTCCATCCACGAGGTCGCCCGGCTCGCCGGGACCACGAGCCGCACCCTGCGGCACTACGACGCGATCGGGCTGCTGAGTCCCACGCGCGTCGCCGCCAACGGGTACCGGCACTACGACGCCGACGCGCTCGTGCGCCTCCAGCGCATCCTCCTGCTGCGCGAGCTCGGGCTCGGCCTCCCGGCCGTCGCCGAGGCGCTCGACGGGCAGGTCGACGAGGTCGACGCCCTGCGCACCCACCTCGGGTGGCTGCGCTCCGAGCAGGACAGGCTGGCGCGACAGGTCGCGTCGGTCGAACGCACGATCGCCGCACGCACGCGGCACGACACGGAAGGAGGCCGGCTCGTGGCGAAGGACATGCTCGACGGGTTCGACCACACGCAGCACAAGGACGAGGTCGAGCGACGCTGGGGCAAGGACGCGTACGCGCGCTCCGACGCCTGGTGGCGCTCGATGTCGGACGACGAGCGGTCGGCCTGGCAGGCCGACGCGACGCGGCTCCAGCAGGACTGGGTCGCGGCCGCGACGGCGGGCACCGACCCGTCGTCCGAGGTCGCACAGGCGCTCGCGGAGCGGCACGTCGCCTGGCTCGGGGCGATCCCGGGCACGCCCGGGCACGGGGGAGAGCCCGACGTCGACTACGTGCTCGGCCTCGGCGAGACGTACGTCGCCGACGACCGGTTCGCCGCGCACTACGGCGGCGTCGAGGGCGCGACGTTCGTGCGCGACGCGCTCGCGGAGTGGGCGATCCGGCGGGTCTGAGAGGTGCGCGGGCGTGCGTGCGGGCGTGCGGTGATGCCGTGCGGCCGTGCGTGCGTGCAGTGGTGCGTGCGGTGATGCCGTGCCGCCAGCCCGCGAGGTAGAACCGAGCGCGCGAGATAGAACCCCGGGGCCTCTATCTCGCGCGCTCGCTTCTACCTCGGCGAGTCGTCCCGTGGGTCGGAGTCGGTCGGCGAGTCAGCGGGCGGGTCGGCGGGCGGGGCGGCGGGCGGGTCGTCGTGCACGTCCTCGGGGTTGGGCAGGCCGGCCAGGAACCGGAAGCCGAGCGCTGCCGCGGCGGCGGCGAGCCCGCCCGCGACGACGAGCGGCAGCGACAGCCCGCCGCGCGCGAGCAGTCCGCCGAGCACCGACCCCAGCGGCATGACGCCCCACAGCAGCGTGCGCCAGGTGCCGTGGACGCGGCCGAGCATCGGCCCGGGGATCACGGCCTGGCGCAGCGACATCACGAGCACGTTCCACACGGTGGTCGACCCGAACGAGACCGCGACGCACACCGCCGCGACGGCGATCGCGGCGCCGCCGTCGAGCACGAGCGGCACCACGCCGAGCGTGACGAGCGACAGCGGGCCCACGAGGTTCGCCGCGGCCATCGCGGTCCCGGCGCCGAGCCGCACCTTGAGCCGCCCGACGACGGTCGCGGCGAGCAGCGCACCGACGGCCCCGCACAGCAGGAACGCGCCGTACCAGGCCTCGTCGAGGCCGAGCGCGTCGAGCACGAACAGCGCGAGCGTCGCGGTCGCGGCCGAGAAGCACAGGCCGATGAATGTGCTCAGGAGCCACAGCGGCTTGAGCATCGGATGTCCCACGATGTACCGGAACCCGTCGGCGACCTGCCGGTACCAGGCGGTCGCCTCGGTCGGCGGAGCCGTGCGGTGCTCGCCTGCCGCGGCGGCGGGCAGCCAGAGGGCGAGCAGCGCGGCCACGGCGTAGGACAGCGCTCCCACCCCGAGCGGGACGACCACCGCGACCGCGAAGAGCGCCGAGGTGATCGGCCCCGAGACGAACTGCTGCACCACGATCTCGCCCGCCTCGATGCGCGAGTTCGCGCGGGGCAGCCCGCGCCGCGGCACGATCGACGGGACGACGGCGCGGATCGCGCCGTCGTACACGGTCTCGAGCGCCCCGTACGCGAAGATCACGAGGTAGAGCCACCAGATGGTGAGCGCGTCGGTCGCGGCGAGCACGAGCAGGAGCACCGCGAGCGCCGCGCGCACGGTGTTGGCGACGCCGAGCGCGCGTCGTCGGTCGACCCGGTCGAGCAGGATCCCCGCGGGGATCGCGAAGAACAGCCAGGGCAGCATCGCGACCGCGGCGACGCCTGAGACGAGCAGCGGGTCGTCGGTCAGGCGGACGGCGAGCAGGGGAGCGGCGACGCGGGCGATGCCGTCGCCGAGGCTGGACGTGAGGTTCGCGGTGAAGACGTTGGTGAACGCGGGGCCGAGGGGCTCCGCGGCGGACCCGTCGCGTGGTCGGGGGCGCCTCACGCGGCGGGCACGGCGGCGCCGACGGCGCGCAGCACGAACGACTCGGTCGCGCTCACGGCGCGCTCGCGAGCGTCGGTCTCCTCGGGGATCAGCCGACCGGAGAGGCACGCGTTGACGAGGTTGACGGTGATCTCGACGTCCTGGCGGGGGAACTCGCCGAGCTCGACGCCCGCAGTGATGATGCGGCGCAGGATCGCCTCGACGATCACGGCGTGCTCGCGCAGGCGGGCGCGGGTGGAGCGCGACAGCACGGTGCGCAGGTCCGGGCCGGGGGCGAGGTGGAAGATGCGGGTGAGCTGGGCCTGCTGGCGGATGTAGGTGCGCAGCTGCTCGACGGGGTCGTCGACGTCGGCGAGCGCGCGCTCGAGCGTGCCCACGTACTGCTCGGTCTCGTGCGTGATGAACCCGAGCAGGAGGGCTTCCTTGTCGGCGAAGTGGTTGTAGACGGCGGTGCGCCCCACCCCGGCGGCGGCGGCGATGTCCGCGAGGGAGATCGCGTCGAACCCGCGCTCCATCATGAGCGTCGACAGGGCCGAGAAGAGCTTCTGCCGGGTCTGCTCGCGATGCTCGTGCAGGGATCCACCGATGATCTTGGGCATGCTGACATACTAGGCACGCGTCGTCAGATCGCCTGCATCCCCGCGGGCGGTCGCGCGTCCCCGCGGCGTCGGGGCGCGCGGGTACGCTGCGGGCCATGACGGAGATCACGCCCGACACCAAGGACTGGACCTGGGTCCTCGAGCGCCCCTGCCCCGAGTGCGGCTTCGAGGCGTCGTCGGTCACGCCCGACGCGGTCGGCGCGCTCGTGCGCGCGGTCGTGCCGCGCTACGTCGAGGTGCTCGCCCGCCCGGACGCGCGCGACCGCCCGGCGCCCGACGTCTGGTCGGCGCTCGAGTACGGCGCGCACGTGCGCGACGTCTTCGGGGTGTTCGACGTGCGGCTCGCGTCGATGGTCGAGGGGGACGCGCCCGAGTTCGCGAACTGGGACCAGGACGCCACGGCGCTCGCGGACGACTACGCCTCGCAGGAGCCTGCGGTCGTCGCGCGCGAGCTCGAGATCGCGGCCGACCGGGTCGCCGGGCGCTTCGACGCGGTCGTGCCGGACCAGTGGGAGCGCCCGGGCCTGCGGTCCAACGGCTCGCGGTTCACGGTGCGCACGCTCGGGCAGTACTTCGCCCACGACGTGGTGCACCACCTCCACGACGTCGGGGCCCGCTGACCCCCTCACCTGCGCGAACGTCCCCGTAGCCTGCGCGAAACACGGCGGAATCCTGGCGGGTCTACGGTCCCGCCATGGTGGAGATCTCAGGCGGCCTCCCGGCCGCGTACGCGCACGACCACGTCCTGGTGGTCCCGGCCGGCGCCACGCCGCTCGACGGCTTCGCCCGGGCCTGGTTCCCCGACGCGACGTGGTCGCGCGAGCCGGTGAGCGCGGAGGAGGCCGGACGTCGCGCGCCGCGGTCGACGGGGGCGCGGTTTCGTGGGCTCTCGGTGCAGGTCGCGGCCGAGCCGGGCGAGCTCGCGCTGACCCCGGGCTGGACGGTCGTAGGGCCGTTCGCGACCGAGGCGGGGCGGGTCGCGGGCTTCGAGGTGCCGACCGACACGTGGGTGCTGCACGCCGAGGCGACGGTCGAGCGCGGGGCGCCCGCGCAGGGCGGGCCCGACCGGGACGGCATCGCCCGGGCGTTCCCGGCCGGTCATCCGGTGGGCGCCGAGCTGCAGGTGCTGCGCTGGGCGGTCGCGGTCGCACGGGTCGTCGGCGGCGCGGTGCTGCCCGACACGCGCGCGGTGCTGCGGCCGGACCCGCAGGGCGCGGTCGACCTCACAGTCTACGGGCCGCTGGTGCTGACCTCGGGCGAGATGCTGCCGCTGCTGCGCAAGGCGGTCACGGGCGCGCGCATCGTCTCGGAGGGCACCGACGCGCGGGGCGCGGCGTACGCGTCGCTCGTGGGGGAGTCGGCGTACGACGGGTCGCTGCACCTGACGATGCAGCGCGTCGACTCGGTGCCGAACGCCTTGGCGGCGCTCGACTGGCGTGACTACGGGCCGTTCGCGTACGCGGTCGCGTGGCGCCCGACGGACGGCTACGAGCTCGACCTGGAGGACCCGTCGGGCACGCACCTGATCGCGCGGGCGCGCATGCGCGCGGCGGCGGCCCGGCTCGCGGAGTCGCTGCAGCGGCGCGTCGGGGGTGCGGTGGTGGACGACGGCGGGTTCCTCACGCCGGTCCCCGGCCTGCGTGCGCGGGGTGCGGACGAGTCGCACGGGCGCCTCTGGGGCTAATCCGTCCACACCTGTTATCCACAGCCCTGTGAAGGGCGGGATGCCTGCACGGCTCTGCCTGTGGACGAATCTGTGGGCAACCTCGTCCGTGCAGGTCAGGGCCTCGCAGCCGCGTCCTGACGGGGGTCCGGCGGGAGTGTGGCGCGGATCTCGGGGTGAACGCGCGGTGTCCGCGGGGTGAGGCCCGTCGGGCGTCCACGGACTGGGCAGGGCTGTCCACAGATTTTGTCCACAGGGTTGTGGGTGATTCCGGGAGCATGCGGCTCCGGTTGTGGACGACGCTGTGCGTTTCCTGGGGGCCCGCCGGATCGCCGTCGTGCTGTTGCGCACGTCACATCCACGTACTAGACACGACCACGGCGGCGACGATGCCGCGGACCCGACGGTGGACGACGAGCCGTCGCCCGCGACCCGCGTCGCTGCCGACCACACCGGAGAACGGCTCGACATCCTCGGCACGCCGAGGGCTGCGCGTGACGGCGCAGGTCCCGCCGGACCCGGAACCTCGACCACGAGAGGGCGTCGGTCGACGCGTCAGGGTCCCAGGACCCCTGACGTCGAGACCGCACCACGCCGCGACGTCACCGCGGCGCCCCGACCGTCCGCGTCCCTGGGGAGGCGGACGGGTGACGCGGGGCACGGGGTCGACAGCGGGGCTCCGCGGCCAGGAACGACGCCGCGGAGCCCCGCTGAGGGTGTGGATCGGCCCCGCCGTCGCCGCCCGCCGTCCACAGGACGTCGCGCCCGCGCCCGAGGCTCCTTACGCTCGCACCATGAGCAACCTCGAGACCCGCCCCCAGGAACAGCTGTGCGGCGCCGGGAGCCAGGGCGCGCAGGTCGAGGTGCTGACGTCGCGCGACGTGCCCCTCGGCGGCCCGCGCGCCATGACCGTGCGCCGCACGATCCCCCAGCGGGCGCGCTCGCTCGTGGGGGCCTGGTGCTTCTGCGACCACTACGGGCCCGACGACGTCTCGCGCAGCGCCGGGATGCAGGTGCCCCCGCACCCGCACACCGGGCTGCAGACCGTGACGTGGCTGTTCGAGGGCGAGGTGATGCACCGCGACTCGCTCGGCAGCGAGCAGCGCGTGCGCCCGCGCGAGCTCAACCTCATGACCGCGGGTCGCGGCATCTCGCACTCCGAGGAGTCGCCCCGGTCGCACGGGCCCGTGCTGCACGGCGTCCAGCTGTGGACGGCGCTGCCGGCCTCGGCGCTCGGGGACCGGCCGTCGTTCGAGCACCACGGCAACCTGCCCGACGTGTTCGCGTTCGGTGCGCGCGTCCAGGTCATCATGGGCCGCGTGGGGCTCGGCGGGCGCTGGATGGTCTCGCCCGCGACGACCCACACCCCGCTCGTGGCCGCGCAGGTCGACCTCGACCCGGGCAGCGACGTCCGGCTCGACGTCGACCCCGTGCACGAGCACGCGCTGCTCGTCGACCACGGCGAGGCCACGCTCGAGGGCGAGGTCGTGCCGCCGTCCGCCCTCGGGTACGTCGGGCCGGGGCGCGACGAGCTGCGCGTGACCGCGTCGACCGCGGGCCCGGTGCGGGCCGTGCTGATCGGCGGCGAGCCGTTCGACGAGGAGATCGTCATGTGGTGGAACTTCGTGGGGCGCAGCCACGAGGACGTCGCCCGGGCGCGCGCCGACTGGCAGGTGCAGCTCGAGCCGGGGGCGGACGGCGCGGCGCCGGGCCACGCCGAGGGCGCGCGGTTCGGTCGCGTCGACGGGTACGCCGGGCCGCCGCTGCCCGCGCCCGCGCTGCCCGACGTGCGGCTGCGCCCGCGCACGCGGTAGGGGTCGCCCGCGACGTGCCGGTGAGAGACTGGGGCGTGCGCATCACGGCGAAGGTGGACTACGCGGTGCGGCTGTGCGTCGAGCTCGCCGGCCGCGACCGCCCGGAGGCGTTCGTCAAGGCGGACGACCTCTCGGCCGCGCAGGACGTGCCCGTCGCGTACGTGCTCGGGATCCTCAACGCGCTCAAGCAGGCGGGGATCGTCGAGAGCCGGCGGGGGGCGGACGGCGGCACGCGCCTCGCGTCGCCCGCGCGCGAGATCGTCGTGGCCGACGTGATCCGCGCGATCGACGGACCGCTCGCGACCGTCGGGGGCACGCACGTCGAGGAGGTCGACTACGGCGGCCGCGCGACCGCGGTGCGCGACGTCTGGGTCGCGCTGCGCGCGTCGATGCGCTCGGTGCTCGACGTGGTCACGCTCGAGGACGTCGCCCGCTCGGCCCTGCCCGAGCCCGCCGCGACGTTCCTCGCCGACGACGACGCGTGGGCGACGCGGCCCAACGGTCGCGCGACGTGGGTGGGACGCCGGCAGGACGGCTGAGCCCGGGAGGGCATCGCGTTACACGTTCTCGCATCGTGACCCCTTCTTGAGCAAAAGACTCAAGTTCACTACCGTCGTCCGCATGACCACGCACCCCACCCGCCACCGCTCCTCGTGTCGCCCCGCCCGCACCGCCGCCCCACCGCCACCACCCCGGGAGACACCATGACGCACCAGATCCGTACCCAGCACGCACCCGGCACCACCCAGCACGCACCCAGCACCACCGGGCGCACGCCCCGCACGACCACCCCGAGCGCGACCCGGGCCCTCGCCCGACGGCGCGCGCTCACGCTCCCGGCATCCGCCGGCGTCCTCGTCCTCGCCCTGACTGCCTGCTCCGCGTCGAGCGCGACCACCCGCGACGACGGCACGACCGTGCTGCGCTACCAGGGCGCCGTCGCGAGCGTCGGCTACCCCGAGCTCGCCGAGGACCTCGGCTACTTCGAGGACGTCGAGCTCGAGTGGGTCGGCGACGTCACCGGCGGCCCCGCGTCGATCCAGGCGGCCGTCACGGGCGAGACCGACTACGGCAACGCGTTCAACGGCGCGATCGCCAAGCTCGCCTCGACCGGCGCCGGCGTCACGTCCGTCATCACCTACTACGGCGCGGACGACCTCACCGCGAGCCACTTCTACGCGCTCGAGGGCAGCGGCGTCACGGGCGCCCGCGACCTGATCGGCAAGAAGGTCGGCGTCAATACGCTCGGCGCGCAGTCCGAGACGGTCCTGCGCGACTGGCTCGCGCACGAGGGGCTGAGCCGGGACGAGATCGACGAGGTCGAGCTCGTCGTCATCCCGCCCGTCAACGCCGAGCAGGTGCTGCGCGAGGGCCAGGTCGACGCCGTGAGCCTGGGCGGCGTGCTCCAGGACACCGCGCTCGAGCGCGGCGGCCTGACCGCGCTGTTCGGCGAGGCCGACCTCTACGGCGAGTTCGGGTACGGCTCGATCATCTTCCGCGACGACTTCATCGCCCGGAACGAGGACGCCGTCGCGGACTTCGTGCAGGGCACCGCCCGCGCGATCCGCTGGGCCCAGACCTCGCCGCCCGAGGAGGTCCGCGAGCGCTACGTGTCGATCCTCGAGGAGCGCGACCGCGGCGAGACGACCGACCTCGTCAAGTACTGGAAGTCCACGTCGATCCCGACCCCCGGCGGGGTCATCCAGGAGGACGAGATCTCCCGCTGGGTCGAGTGGCTCGAGGACGACGGCCAGATCGAGCCCGGGTCGCTCGACGTCCCCGACCTCTACACCAACGAGTACAACCCGTACGCCAACGGCACGTACGCCCCGGACGCGGGCCCGGACGGCGAGGAGGTGACCTCGTGACGCTCACCGCGGCGGCGGCGTCCGCCACCGACGTCCTCGCCCCGGACGCGGGCGCGCCCGCCCGGCTCCGGTTCGAGCACGTGCGCAAGGAGTTCACGGTGCGCGGCGACCGGCGCCGCGCACCCTCGACCCTCGTCGCGGTCGACGACCTCTCGCTCGACGTCGCCGCGGGCGAGCTCGTGACCGTCGTCGGGCCCTCCGGCTGCGGCAAGTCGACGCTGCTCGACCTCGTCGCGGGGCTGTCCACCCCGACGTCCGGCCGGATCCTCGTCGACGGGCGCGAGGTCACGGGGCCCGGCCTCGACCGCGGGATCGTGTTCCAGCAGTACGCGCTGCTGCCGTGGCGCAGCGCGCAGCGCAACGTCGAGCTCGGGCTCGAGGCGCGCGGCCTGCCGGCGCCCGAACGGCGGCGCGTGGCCCGCGAGAAGCTCGAGCTCGTCGGCCTTGCCGGGTTCGAGGACCGCTACCCGCACGAGCTCTCGGGCGGCATGAAGCAGCGCGTCGCGATCGCCCGGGCGCTCGCCTTCGACCCCGAGGTGCTGCTCATGGACGAGCCGTTCGCGGCCCTCGACGCGCAGACGCGCGAGCAGCTCCAGGACGAGCTGCTGCGCATCTGGCGGGCCACGGGCAAGACGATCGTGTTCATCACGCACGGCATCGAGGAGGCCGTGTACCTGGGCCAACGGGTCGTCGTGCTCTCGGGGCGGCCCGGCAGGGTCCGCACCGTGATCGACGTCGACCTGCCCCGCGGCGACGAGCTCGCCGGCACCGACCTGCGCACGGACCCCCGGTTCGTCGCCCACCGGCACACCGTCTGGGAGGCGCTGCACGCCCCCGCCGGCACGCCCGAGCGCACCGGAGGTGCGGCATGACCACGACCATCAGCCGTGACGCCGGCCCGACCGCCGGCCCCCGGACCGACCCGGCGACGGACGCGATCGGGGTCGACGCCCCCGCGTTCGCCGACCCGCCCACGCTCGGTCGCCGCAACGTGCTCGCGGTGCGCGGCGGCTCCGGGCGCGCGCGGCGCACGGGGCTCGTGGTGCTCCGCTCGTCGCTCGCGTTCGTCGCGTTCTTCGCCCTGTGGGAGCTCGCGCCACGCCTCGGCTGGGTCGACCCCGTGTTCCTGCCGCCCCTGAGCACGGTGCTCGCGACGTTCGGCGGCCTCGTGGCCGACGGCACGCTCGCCGAGCAGGTCGGCACGAGCCTCGTGCGCGCCGTGAGCGGGTTCGCGATCGCCGTGTCCTTCGCGATCCCCGCGGGCGTGCTCATCGGCTGGAACGACCGCGCCGCGCAGTACCTCAGCCCGTTCCTCGAGGTGCTGCGCAACACCGCGGCGCTCGCGCTGCTGCCCGTGTTCATCCTCGTGCTCGGCATCGGGGAGACGTCGAAGATCGCGATCGTCGTCTACGCCTGCTCGTTCCCGATCCTGCTCAGCACGATCACGGGCGTGCGCACCGTCGACCCGCTCCTGGTGCGCAGCGCGCGCTCGCTCGGCCTCGGCCGGGTCGCGCTGTTCACCAAGGTCGTGCTCCCGGCGGCCGTCCCCACGGTCTTCACGGGCGTGCGCATGGCCGCGACCGCGTCGATCCTCGTGCTCATCGCCGCCGAGATGGTCGGCGCCAAGGCCGGCCTCGGCTTCTACATCACGTACACGCAGTTCAACTTCCAGATCCCCGAGATGTACGCCGGGATCCTGACGATCGCGCTCGTCGGGGTCGCCGTCAACACGCTCCTGGTGACCGTCGAGCGCCGGCTCTCGCGCTGGCGCACCGCCTGACGCCCGCCACCCGACCCTCGCCCGCGACCACGCGAAAGGCACGACCATGCCCGCACCCCGTCCCCGCACCCTGAGCCTCAACCTGTTCCTGTACCACCTCGGTCACCACGAGGCCGCGTGGCGGCACCCGTCGACCGACCCGTCCCGCATCTACGACCCCACCTACTACGTCGAGCTGGCCCGCAAGGCCGAGGCCGCCAAGCTCGACGCCGTGTTCTTCGCCGACGGACCCGTGCTCCACAGCGGCGTCGACCACAACCCCGCCGAGGGGCCCGAGCCGCTCCTGACCCTCGCGACGATCGCCGCCCACACCCGGCGCATCGGCCTCGTCGCGACCGCCTCGACCACGTTCTACGAGCCCTACAACCTCGCCCGGCTGTTCGCCTCGCTCGACCACCTCAGCGGCGGCCGGGCCGGGTGGAACGTCGTGACCACCCAGTCCGCGGACGCCGCAGCCAACTTCGGTCTCGACGCGCACCCCGACCCCCTGGCCCGGTACGCACGGGCCGAGGAGTTCCTCGAGGCGACGACCCGGCTGTGGGACTCCTGGGAGGAGGGTGCGGCGCTCGCGGACCGCGTGCAGGGCCGGTGGGCCGACCCCGACCGCATCCACCCCGCGGACTTCACGGGCGAGCACCTCGCGGTCGCCGGCGCGCTCAACGTGCGCCGCACGCCGCAGGGCCGCCCCGTGATCGTCCAGGCCGGTGCGTCGAACGCGGGCCGTGACTTCGCGGCCCGGTGGGCCGAGGCGATCTTCACCGCGCACCAGCGGATCGAGGACGCGCAGGCCTTCTACTCGGACGTCAAGCGGACTGCGCTCGCGCACGGCCGCTCGGCCGACCAGATCAAGATCCTGCCCGGGATCAGCCCGTTCATCGGGTCGACCGAGGCCGAGGCGCGCGAGCTCGAGGCGACGTTCAACGAGCTCACGGTGCCCGAGTACGGGCTGCGCAACCTCGGCGCGCAGGCCGGCGTCGACCTGACGACCCTCGACCTCGACGCGCCCGTGCCGCTCGACCTGTTCGCCGACGCGGGCGACGTCACCGACAACACGCGCAGCCGGTTCCAGGTCGTCGCGGGGATCGTGCGGCGCGACCGGCCCACGCTGCGAGAGCTCCTGCACCGGCTCGCGGGGGCCCGCGGCCACCAGGTCGTGGCCGGCACGCCCGAGCAGATCGCGGACCGCATCGAGACGTGGTTCACGCAGGGCGCCGCCGACGGGTTCAACGTGATGCCGCCCGCACTGCCGCTCGGCCTCGACGCGTTCACCGACCACGTCGTGCCGATCCTCCAGCGGCGCGGGCTGTTCCGCACCGAGTACGAGGGCACGACGCTGCGCGACCACCTCGGGCTCGAAGTGCCCGAGAACCGGTGGACGCGTCAGAGGGCGGCCCTCGGGGCCCGCGCGAGCGCATGATCCCCGCGCCGAGCCGCCGCACCCTGCTCACGGCCGTGCACGTCCCCGCGGGCGTGCTGGGCCTGGGCCAGGGCGCGGCGGCGCCGGTCGTGGCGCTCGCCGCGCGTGAGCTCGGCGCGTCCGTGCCGGTCGCGGGGCTGGTCGTGGCGCTCGGCGCCCTCGGCCTGCTCCTGGCCGACCTCCCTGCGGGGGCGGTCGTGGCCCGCTGGGGCGAGCGGACGGCGATCGCGGCGTCCGGCGTCGTGGGCGCGGCCGGCGTGACGCTGAGCCTGCTCGCGCCCGACGTGCTCTGGCTCGCCGTCGGGGTGCTCGTCACGGGTGCCGCGGGCGCCGTGTGGGGCCTGGCACGCATGACGTACCTCGCGGCCGCGGTGCCGCCGCAGGCCCGGGCCCGGGTCATGTCGACCATGACCGCCGCGATGCGGGTCGGGTTCTTCGTCGGCCCGTTCCTGGGCGGGGCCGTGGTGCTCTCGCTCGGTCCGCGCGGCGGGTTCGTCGTCGAGCTGGTCGCGGTCCTGGTCGCGACCGTGCTCATGGTCCGTGTCCCGGACCTCGCGGTGCCGCCCTCGGCACCGGGGTCGCGCGTCGTGACGGTCGCGCGGGCCAACGCCGCGCTGCTCGCGTCGCTCGGCACCGGGGTCGCGCTCCTGGGGCTGGCCCGCGCGGCCCGCACGGCCGTCGTGCCGCTGTGGGCCGAGCACATCGGGCTCGGCCCGGCGGCCGCGAGCCTCGCCTGGGGCGTGGCGAACGCGGTCGACGTCGCCGCGTCGTACCCCGCCGGCGCGCTCATGGACCGCGTCGGACGGCGCGTGGTGACCGTCCCCGCGATGGGCGTCCTCGCGCTCGGGTTCTGCGTGCTGCCGCTCACGGGGTCGCCCGCGACGTTCCTCGCCGCCACGGTGCTGCTCGGCCTGGGCAACGGCATGACGAACGGGAGCGTCATGACGCTCGGCGCCGACGTCGCCCCGGCGTCTGCCCGCGCCGAGTTCCTCGCGTCCTGGCGCCTGCTGCACGACGCGGGCGCGCTCGCCGGGCCCGCGCTCGTCGCCCTCGTGGCCGCGGTCGCACCGCTCGCCGCAGCCGGCGCCGTCCTCGCGGTCGGGGCGACCGCGGCCGGCTGGACCCTGTGGCGCACCGTGCCCCGGTACGTGCCGTCGCGCGCGGACCGATGTCGCGACGTCGTGACCAGCGCGCCGACCGGCAGCGTGCCGACCGGCAGCGTGCCGACCGGCGGCGTCCCGACCACCACCGACCTGACGAACGGAACCGTGCCATGACCATCGAGCAGAACCCTTCGCGCCAGAACCCTTCGCACCAGACCGACCGCACCTCCGAGGGCCACCCCGCCCGCGTCGTCGTCCTCGTGGGCAACCCGCGGGCCGGGTCGCGCACCCTCGCCGTGGCCCGGCTCGTCGCCGAGCGTTCGGCCAGCCGCCTCGGCATCGACGGCGCGGTCGAGACGATCGACCTCGCGACGCTCGGCGGGCGCGTCCTGA
Source organism: Sediminihabitans luteus (assembly GCF_002797595.1). Classification (GTDB taxonomy): domain Bacteria; phylum Actinomycetota; class Actinomycetes; order Actinomycetales; family Cellulomonadaceae; genus Paraoerskovia; species Paraoerskovia lutea. The sequence continues at coordinate 989,467 of NZ_PGFE01000001.1, read as the reverse complement.
CGGGCGGCGAGGGCGTCGACGACGCCCTGCGCACGCTCGGGGAGGCGACGCTGACCGTCGTCGCGACACCCGTCTACAAGGGCTCCTACACGGGGCTGCTCAAGGCGTTCCTCGACCGGCTCCCGGCCGGCGGGCTCGCGGGCGTCGCCGCGGTGCCCGTGGTCGTCTCCGCCGCGCCGCACCACGCGGCGGCGGGGGAGCGGCACCTCGCGCCGCTGCTCGCCGAGCTCGGTGCGACGCTCCCAGCGCGCCCGCTGAGCGTGCTCGAGTCCGAGATCCCGCACGCCGACCAGGTGGTGCGGCGGTGGCTCGACGAGTCGGTCGGGCACCTCGCGCGGGCCGTGCACGCCCCGCGCGCCGGGGGCGTGAGCTCCGACGCGGTCACCCCCCACGTCGTGCTCGCCGGAGGTGCCCGATGACCGCCGTCGACGAGACCCGGCACGCGACCGCCGTCCCCGTGCCGCCCGAGGCCCTGCGCGCGGTGTTCCGCGGGCACCCTGCGGGCGTCGCCGTCGTCACGACCGTGCACGAGGGGCGTCACGTCGGGTTCACCGCGACGTCGGTCATCTCGGTCTCGGCCGACCCGCCCGTCGTCGCGTTCTCCCTCGCGGCGACCTCGTCGTCGTGGCCCGCGCTCGCCACGGCGCGGACCGTCGCGGTGAGCCTTCTCGGCGCGCACCAGGCCGACCTGTCGGCGCGGTTCGCGACGAGCGGCATCGACCGGTTCGCGGACGGCGGGTGGGTGCCCCTGCCCTCGGGAGAGGCCGTGGTCGACGGCGCCGCGGGCTGGGTCCACGGGCGGGTGCTCGACCGGGTCGTGGCGGGCAGCAGCCGGATCGTGACCGTCGAGGTCCTCGCGCACCACGTGCGCGACGACGTCGCACCGCTCGTGTTCCACGACCGGGGGTACCGGGCGCTGGGGGCGCGGGTCTGACGGCCCGCCGATGACGGGTCGCCCCGACGACGTCGGCCCCCGCACCGAGGTGGTGCGGGGGCCGTCGTGCGCGGAGTCGCGGCGCTGCGGCAGCGGTCCCTGACGTGCGCTTGCACGGGGTCTTGCACGACCCACCGCGTGATGCCATTGTGAGTACATGAGTGCTGCAACGAAGGACGAGCGTCTGCAGGTCCGTGTCAGCCCGGACGAGAAGCACCGCGCTGAGGAGGCCGCACGCATCGAGGGCACGTCGCTGTCGTCGTTCGTCACAGCCGCGGTGCGTCAACGCGTCGACCTCGTGCTCGCCGATCGTCACACGATCGTCCTGGGCCCGGCCGCGGCCGCGGAGCTCTCCGACGCACTCGCACGTCCCGCGGAGGTCAGTCCCAGGATGCTTGCGGCGCTCAGCCGCCCGACCGCTTTCACCTGGGCCGACTGACGCGTGGAGCTCCTGCGCCCCGTCCCGCTCACCAGGGCCCACGACCGCACCGGCTTACGCAGCGGCGCCGACACTCTCGACGAGTATCTGAAGCAGACGTCGACGAAGGCCCAGAAGACCGGCACCGCGGTCGTGTGGGTCGTGACCGACACCGCCCTGAAGGTCGTCGCGTACATGACGTTGTCGATGACGGCGGTCGCGCGCACGTCCGCCCCTGCCTTTCGCAGGGGCTCACCGGTCCTCATCCCCGGACTTCTCATCGGACGACTTGCGGTGGACCAGCGCTACCAGAGGAAGGGCCTGGGCACCCGGCTCGCGATCCACGGCCTGAACGTGGCCGTCACGACCAGCGCCGACGTCGGCTTCAAGGCCGTCTTCGTGAACGCGCGCGACGCGGACGCGCGTCGCTGGTGGGTCGACGCGATGGGATTCCTGCCGTGCGACCCCGATGACCCCGACTGCCTGGACCTCTACCGCACGACCGCGGACATCCGCGCGACGTACGAGGCGCACGCACGAGCAACGCTCGCGGCGGAGCAGTAGGACGCGTCGCGAGGCCGCGAACGCCCCCGCACGACGAAGGCCCCCGCTCGACGAAGGCCCCCGCACCGTGGAGGTGCGGGGGCCTTCGCGGACCGAGCGGATGACGGGAATCGAACCCGCGCTATCAGCTTGGGAAGCTGAAGTTCTACCATTGAACTACATCCGCGTCGCACGCCTGACGGATGCGTGCGACACGAGCATACCCAGACATGCGACACGATCATACCCAGATGCGTCGGTGATTCCAGAACCGGCGCCGTCCACCGAGGAGACACGACTGCCGTGAGCAGCCAGGACCCGTACGACCCCTACGCGAGCGGCAACGACCAGCCGACCGCTCCGCTGCCGCAGGACCAGACGCCCCCGTACGGGTCCGCGGGACCGACCGGGTACCCGGCGCAGCAGGCCTACGACCAGGCCCCGCAGCAGCCCTACGGTCAGCAGTCGTACGGTCAGCAGCCCTACGGCCAGGCCCCGCAGCAGCCGTACGGCCAGCAGCCGTACGGCCAGCAGCCGTACGGGCAGCAGCCCTACGGCCAGCCGACCCAGCCGGGCCAGCCCCCGTATCCCGCGCCGTACGCGGCGCAGGACCCGTACGCCAAGTCGCGCCTCGCGGCGGGCCTGCTCGGGATCTTCCTCGGCGCGCTCGGCATCCACCGCTTCTACACCGGGTACACGGGCCTCGGGATCACGATGCTCCTGATCTCGGTGCTCTCGTTCGGGTTCCTCGCGTGGGCCGTCGGGATCTGGGGTCTGATCGAGGGGATCCTCTACCTCACGGACAAGACGGGCTCGTTCTCGCGCGACCGCTCGGGGCGTCCGCTGCGCGACTGACGGGTCGCTGGTCGGGCGGCCCTACTCCGGGGCTGCCCGATCGGCTACCGTGGCGGCGTGCTGCTCTCCGACCGTGACATTCGCGCCGAGCTCGACGCCGGCCGTGTCCAGCTCGACCCGTACGACCCGGCGATGCTCCAGCCGTCGAGCATCGACGTGCGCCTCGACAAGTACTTCCGGCTGTTCGACAACCACAAGTACCCGTTCATCGACCCGCGCGAGGACCAGCCCGAGCTCACGCGGCTCGTCGAGGTCGACCCGGACGAGCCGTTCATCCTGCACCCGGGCGAGTTCGTGCTCGGGTCGACGTTCGAGGCGGTCACGCTGCCGGACGACGTCGCGGCGCGTCTCGAGGGCAAGTCGAGCCTGGGCCGTCTGGGCCTGCTCACGCACTCGACCGCCGGGTTCATCGACCCCGGGTTCTCGGGCCACGTGACGCTCGAGCTGTCGAACGTCGCGACGCTGCCGATCACGCTGTGGCCGGGCATGAAGATCGGCCAGATGTGCTTCTTCCGCCTGTCGTCGCCGTCGGAGCACCCGTACGGGTCGAGCGTGTACGGCTCGCGCTACCAGGGGCAGCGCGGACCGACGGCGTCGCGCTCGTTCCAGAACTTCCACCGCACGACGGTCTGACGCCGGACCGCACGAACCGACGAACGAGACGACGATGCCTCCCGCCTCCCTGCCACCGCTCCCGCTGTCGACCGCCGCCGGCTACCAGGCGCGGCACCTGCTCGTGCTGCCGGGCGACGTCCTGGTCGACGAGGTCGAGACCCTCGCGGTCTCCCGCTTCGCCGGGGCCCGGTGGGACGTCGTCCCCGCGGGCGTCGAGCCCGCGACGGTCGCGCCGCGCACGGCCGCGCCGGGCGAGCCGGGGGTGCTGCGCACCTCGCGGCACACCACGCTCACCGGTCCGTTCGCCCCGGGCCCGGGCCTGCCGCCCGGGTCGGCCATGGTCTTCGACGTCGTGACGCCGCGCGAGCGCGGCGAGGCCGCGTTCCCGGGGTCGGGCGACCGTGACGGACTGGGCCGGGCCTTCCCGGCGGGTCTTCCCGAGAAGGAGGAGCGCCGCGCGGTCGACTGGCTGGTGGAGGCCGCACGCCGGCTGGGCGGCTCGATCGCGGTCGACGTGCCGTCGTCGGGCGCGCCCGGCATCGTCCTGACGCCGGACCCGGGGGTCGCGGTCGACATGACGCTCTACTCGGACGTCTGGCTCGAGCCCGACGCCGCGCAGGCCGTGCTCGGGCAGGTCGACGGGCGGATCCGGCTCGCGATGGACGGCGTCGACTGGCAGGGTCCGCCCGCGGGCATCGCGGACAAGCCCCTGTACCGGGGCGAGCAGATGGACCCGGCGGTCCGCAAGCAGATCCACGCGGCCGCCGACGACGTCGACATCGCCGCGCTCACGAGCGGCGAGCCGCTCGACGGGTACGGGCTGCTGCTCGACCTCGGCGTCGACGGCATGATCGCGGTCGAGATCGGCGACGAGCCCGACCTGCCGTTCCTGCTGCGCGGCCTGCCGTGGGCGGCCGGCGGCGCGGTCTCGTACCGCGTGCGCTGGGAGCCGGACGACCTCGCGGCGTCCCAGGACGAGTTCCCGCCCATGGAGTACACGGTCGCGCGCAAGCGCTCGGCGGGCATCGTCGCCGCCCTGGCCAAGGCGCTGCACGGCGCCGTGGGAGGCGAGATCGCCGACGAGGCGGGGTTTCTGGTCGAGCCCGACGACCTCTGACCGCACTCACTGACCGCTCGGTCGGGAAGATGTGATCTTCGCCCGTCCCCGCACGTCAGGGCGGGTGCCGTTGATACGATCACGACACCTCGCCCACCCGCCCACAGGACGGAGCGGACGTGCTGCTGCTGCTCGTGGCCCACCTCCTCATGGCCGTTGCCGCGCCCGCACTCGTGTCGTGGCTGCACCGGCGGGCGTTCTGGGTCCTCGCGCTCGCCCCCGCGTCGGCCTTCGTCTACGCGCTCGCGCTCACGCCGCGCGTCATGGACGGCGACTTCCCCGAGCAGACCGTCTCCTGGGTGCCGTCGATCGGCCTCGAGCTCGCGTTCCGCCTCGACACCCTCGCGTGGCTCATGCTGCTCGTCGTGGGTGGCGTCGGCGCCCTCGTGCTCGTGTACTGCTCGGCGTACTTCTCACGCTCCGCGACGGGCCTGCGCCGGTTCGCCGGGGTCCTCACGGCCTTCGCCGGGTCCATGGTCGGGCTCGTCACCGCCGACGACCTGCTCCTGCTGTTCGTGTTCTGGGAGCTCACGACCGTCTTCTCGTACCTGCTGATCGGCCACTACGCCGAGCGCAAGGCCGGCCGCCGCGCCGCGATGCAGGCCATCGTCATCACCACCGCGGGCGGTCTCACGATGCTCGTGGGCCTCGTGATCCTGGGCGTCTCGGCCGGGACCTACCGCGTGTCGGACGTCGTCGCCGACCCGCCGTCCGGCACCGCGGTCACGGTCGCCGCGGTCCTGCTGCTCGTGGGTGCCGCGACCAAGTCCGCCCTCATCCCCTTCCACTTCTGGCTGCCCGCCGCGATGGCCGCCCCCACGCCCGTGAGCGCGTACCTGCACGCTGCGGCCATGGTCAAGGCCGGCGTCTACCTCGTGGCCCGGTTCGCGCCCGCGTTCTCCGACCTGCCCGAGTGGAAGGCGGTCGTGATCGCGCTCGGCGGCGGCACGCTGCTCGTCGGCGGGTACCGCGCGCTGCGGCAGCACGACCTCAAGCTGGTGCTCGCGTTCGGGACCGTGAGCCAGCTCGGCCTCATCATCCTGCTCGTGGGCCTCGGCACGCGCGGTGCGGCGCTCGCGGGGCTCGCGATGCTCGGCGCGCACGCGATGTTCAAGGCCGCGCTGTTCCTCTCGGTCGGCATCGTCGACGCCGCGACCGGCACGCGCGACCTGCGCCGACTCACCGGGGTGGGTCGTCGTCTGCCGTTCACGGCGACCGCGGCGGCGCTCGCGACGCTCTCGATGATCGGGTTCCCGCCGTTCGCCGGGTACGTCGCCAAGGAGGCCGCGCTCGAGTCGCTCGTGCACGGCACGGGCCCGGGCTGGCTCGACGCGACCGTGCTGTGGGTGTTCGTGGTCGGCTCGGTCCTCACGGTCGCGTACGGCGCGCGGTTCTGGTGGGGCGCGTTCGCGACCAAGCACGCCGAGGTGTCGGTCGCCCGCGCCAACGCGCACGTCGACTCGACGGCGTTCGACCTGCCCGCGGGCACCCAGACCACGCGCCGCACGCGCCGCAACGCGCTCGCGACGGTCGGCGACGCCGAGGTCGAGCCGATCGACCCGCGCCGCATCGAGCGCCCGTCGTTCCTGCTCGTGGGCCCGCCGATGATCCTCGCGGTCATGGGTCTGCTCGCCGCCCTGCTGCCGCACGTCGGCGAGCAGGTGCTCGGCCCCTACGCCGCGACCTACCCCGCGGGCGAGGAGGGGCACCTGACCCTGTGGGGCGGGTTCGGGCCGCCGGTCGTGCTCACGCTCGTCGTGTTCGCCGGCGGTGCGCTGCTGTTCTGGCAGCGCGGCTGGGTCGAGCGCTTCCAGGCGTCGGCGTGGGACGTGCCCGAGGCCGATCGCGTCTACCGGCGCACCATGCGCCGCCTCGACGACCTCGCGGCCGACGTCACCGCCTGGACGCAGCGCGGCTCGCTGCCGTTCTACCTGGGCGCGATCCTGCTCGTGCTCGTCGTCGGCCCCGGCATCGCGGGGCTGTCCGGCTGGTCGGGCGAGCTCACGGTCAAGGCGTGGGACCGTCCGGCGCAGCTCGCGGTCGTGCTCGTCGTGTGCATCGCCGCGATCCTCGCGACGCGTGCCCGCCGCCGCCTCAAGGCCGTGCTGCTCGTGGGCGCCGCCGGGTACGGCAACGCGGCGCTGTTCCTGCTGCACGGCGCGCCCGACCTCGCGATGACGCAGGTGCTCGTCGAGACGGTGACGCTCGCCGTCATGGTGCTCGTGCTGCGCCGGCTGCCCCCGTACTTCTCGGACCGCCCGCTCGTGGGCAGCCGGTTCGTGCGGCTCGGGATCGGCCTCGCGGTCGGCCTGACCATGATGGCGTTCGCCGTGGTCGCGCCCCTGGCCCGCATCGCCCGGCCCATCTCGCTCGACTTCCCCGCCGAGGCGTACGAGTTCGGTGGCGGCAAGAACGTCGTCAACGTGACCCTCGTCGACGTGCGCGCCTGGGACACCGTGGGCGAGATCTCGGTGCTGCTCGTCGCCGCGACCGGCGTCGCGTCGCTCGTGTTCCTGAGCCGGCGCAGCGGCGAGATCGAGCGCGTGCGCAGCGTGCGGGCCATGCCCGAGCCGCCCCAGGTGTGGAGCGAGCCGTCGGACGGCGGGTCGGCGCTGCGCCGTCGTGCCGTGCGGCCGGTCCCGGGCCCGGACGGCAGGACGAGCGCCACGACGACCGCGGTGCGCCCCTGGTTGCGCGCCGAGGGGACCCTCGCGCCGCAGCGCCGGTCGGTCATCTTCGAGGTCGTCACGCGCCTGGTGTTCCACTCGATGATCGTGTTCGCGCTGTACCTGCTGTTCTCGGGCCACAACTCGCCGGGCGGCGGGTTCGCGGCCGGCCTGCTCGTGGGCATCGCGCTGCTCGTGCGCTACCTCGCGGGCGGCCGCTACGAGCTCGGCGAGGCGGCGCCGATCAACCCCGGCCTGCTGCTCGGCACGGGCCTGTTCCTGTCGGCCGGGGTGGGGCTCATCGCGCTGCTCGCGGGCGGCGAGGTGCTGCAGTCGGTGATCGTCGACCTGCACGTGCCGCTCCTGGGCGACATCCACCTCGTGACGTCGCTGTTCTTCGACGTGGGGGTCTTCCTGCTCGTGGTCGGTCTGGTGCTCGACATCCTGCGCTCGCTCGGCGCCGAGATCGACCGCCAGGTCGAGGCCGGGGGTGAGGTGCTGTGATCTCCGCGGAGTCCGTGCCCAACCCGCCCGACCTGGGCCTGTCGATGGTGCCGAGCCTCGCGCTCGTGCTCGCGATCGGCGTGCTGTTCACCACGGGCGTGTACCTGCTGCTCGAGCGCAGCCTCACGCGCGTGCTCATCGGGTTCGTGCTCGTGGGCAACGGCGCGAACCTGCTGCTGCTCGTCGCGGGCGGACGGGCGGGCGGCGCGCCGATCGTCGGCCTCACGGCGACCGAGCGCATGAGCGACCCGCTCGTGCAGGCCATGATCCTCACCGCGATCGTCATCACGCTCGGCATCACGGCGTTCGTGCTCGCGATGGCCTACCGGTCGTGGCAGCTGCACGGGCACGACGAGGTCCAGGACGACCTCGAGGACCGCCGGATCGCGCGCATCGCGGCCGAGAACGCGCCCGTGTACGACGACACGGACGCGTCCGACGCGAGCACGCTCGACGACGAGGCCAGCACCGTGCGCGACGACACGAGCGAGCTCGGCTCGGGCGACCGACGTCGGCACGACGACGGGGGGCGCGCATGAGCTACGGCGTCCAGACCCTCGTCCCCCTGCCCGTTCTGCTGCCGCTGTTCGCGGCGGGGCTCGCGCTCGCGCTGTACCGGTTCCCGCGCGCGCAGCGCGTGATCTCGGTCGTGACGCTCGCGCTCGTCCTCGCGGCGTCGGTGGGCCTGCTGATCGGGGCCGACTCCGGGCCCGTCGTGGTCGACGTCGGCGGGTGGGCCGCGCCCGTGGGCATCGACCTGGTCGCCGACCGGCTCTCGGCGCTCATGCTCGTGGTGTCCTCGACCATGCTCCTGGCGGTCCTGCTGTACTCGCTGGGCCAGGGCATCGCGGACGACGCCGACGACTCGGTCGAGTCGATCCCGGTCGCGATCTACCACCCGACCTACCTCGTGCTCGCCGCGGGCGTGTCGAACGCGTTCCTCTCGGGCGACCTGTTCAACCTGTACGTCGGCTTCGAGGTGCTGCTCGCCGCGAGCTACGTGCTGCTGACCCTCGGGGGCACGGGCGAGCGGATCCGGGCCGGGTCGATCTACGTGGTCGTGGGCCTCGTGTCGTCGGTGATCTTCCTCGCCGCGATCGCGCTCACGTACGCGGCCGCGGGCACCGTGAACCTCGCGCAGCTCTCGCAACGTCTGCCCGAGATCGACCCGGACGTGCGGCTCGGCATCCAGCTCATGCTGCTGCTCGCGTTCGGCATCAAGGCGGCGATCTTCCCGCTCTCGGCGTGGCTGCCCGACTCCTACCCGACGGCGCCGGCGCCCGTGACGGCGGTGTTCGCGGGCCTGCTGACCAAGGTCGGCGTCTACGCGATCATCCGCACCCAGACGCTGCTGTTCCCGGACGGCCGGGTCGACGACGTCCTCATGGTGCTCGCGCTGCTGACGATGGTCGTCGGGATCCTGGGCGCGGTCGCGCAGAACGACATCAAGCGTCTGCTGTCGTTCACGCTCGTGAGCCACATCGGGTTCATGCTGTTCGGCATCTCGCTCGCCTCCGAGGCGGGCATGTCGGCCGCGATCTTCTACGTGGTGCACCACATCACGGTGCAGACGACGCTGTTCCTCGTCGTGGGCCTCGTCGAGCGGCGCGGCGGGTCGACGTCGCTCGACCGGCTCGGCGGCCTCGCGAAGGTCGCGCCCGGCCTCGCGATCCTGTTCTTCGTGCCCGCGATGAACCTCGCCGGCATCCCGCCGCTGTCCGGGTTCCTCGGCAAGGTCGGTCTGCTCGAGGCGGGCGTGACCGAGGGCGGCGCGCTCGTGTGGGTGCTCGTGGTCGGGTCCGTGCTCACGTCGCTGCTCACGCTCTACGCGATCGTCAAGGCCTGGAACAAGGCGTTCTGGCAGGCGCCGCCCGAGGACCTCCCGGAGGTCACGATGCCCGCGACCATGGTCGGCCCCGCGGCGGGCCTCGTCGTGTTCGGCGTCGCGCTGACCGTCGCCGCCGGGCCGCTGTACGCGTACACCGACCGTGCGGCCTCGACCCTCATGGACGGCCGCTCGTACGTCGAGGCGGTCTTCCCGGGCGGTGCGGAGCGGGGCCAGGGCCAGTCCGACAAGGTCGGCGACACCGCGAAGGTGCAGGACGACGACCCCGCACCCGCGTCGCCGACCGCGGTGCCGTCGTCCGACGCCACGACGGGAGGCACGCCGTGAGCCCCGCGACGCCGCAGGACGCCGGCTGGTGGGCGCGGTGGCGCCACCGGATGCGCACGCAGTGGCACGCCGCGCTGTGGCTCATGGTCGTGTGGGTGCTGCTGTGGGGCGGCGTGTCGGTCGCGAACGTGCTCGCCGGGACGCTCGTCGGGTTCCTGCTGATCTCCGTCATGGCGCTGCCGAGCATCGACTACCGGGGGCGCGTGCGGCCCGTCGCGGCGCTGCGCCTGCTCGGGTTCTTCGTGCGCGACCTGCTCGTGGCCTCGGTCCAGGTGTCGTTCCAGGCGCTGCGGTTCGGCTGGACGCCGCACGGGGCGGTCGTGCGCGTGCCCATGCGCGACACGGGCGACCTCTACCTCACGGTCACGTCGGTGCTCACGTCGCTCGTGCCCGGCACGGTGATCGTCGAGGCGCACCGGATCACGGGCACGCTGTACGTGCACGTGCTCGACCTCGAGTCGTCCGGCGGGGCCGACGCGGTGCGGCACCACATCCACGAGCTCGAGGAGCGGGTGCTGCGCGCGCTCGCGTCCGACGACGAGCTCGCGCACGCGGGCCTCGGCCCGCAGGGGACGGCGGTGGCCGACGCGCGCGCCGTCGAGGCCATGGCGGGGGACGTCGACCCCGGCGCCCCGTCGGTGACGCCCGAGGAGGACCGACCATGATCGTCGTCGCGATCGTCTGCGCCGTGCTCGTCGCCACGGGCGGCGTGCTCGCGCTCGTGCGCGTCGAGCGCGGGCCGTCGATGCTCGACCGCACCATCGGGCTCGACGTGTTCACCGCGACCCTGGTCGGCGTGATCGCGGTCGAGGCCGCGTTCTCGCGGCGCGCCGAGACCATCCCGATCCTCGTGGTGCTCTCGCTCGTGGGGTTCGTCGGGTCGGTCGCGATTGCGCGGTTCGCCGCGGTCGAGCCCGAGGGCGAGGGGCGCATCCGCACGGCCGAGGAGATCGCCGCCGAGGACGCCGAGCGCGCCGAGGCGATCGAGCACGACCGGACCTCGGCGGCCGACCCCGAGAGCCACGGCGGCTACCCCGAGGGAGAGGTGCGCTGATGGACTGGATCGCCGTGGCCGACGTCGTCGCCGCCGTGCTCATGCTCTGCGGCGCGTTCCTCGTGCTCGCCGCCGGGGTGGGCGTGGCCCGGTTCCCGGACCTGCTCGGGCGCATGCACGCCGCGACCAAGCCCCAGGTGCTCGGCCTGGTGCTGCTGCTCACGGGCGTGGGCCTGCGCGTGCACGCGTGGGACGTCGCCGGGATGCTGTTCCTCGTCGCGGTCTTCCAGCTGCTGACCGCGCCCGTCGCGGCGCACATGGTCGGCCGTGCCGGGTACCGCACGGGCAAGGTCGACACGAGCCTGCTCGCGCTCGACGAGCTGACGCCCGACCAGGAGGCTGCCGAGCGTGCGGCGCAGGACGAGGCGGACGGCGAGACCGAGCAGGCGGACGCCGACCCGCGGTAGGGCGCGGGGCCGCGTGCGCGTGGTAGACCGGACCCCATGACCGACGCCCCGCGCCCGCACGACGTGTCCGCCCGCCTGGCCGGGGCCGTGGGCACCGACGACGACGAGGGCGGCGACGAGTCGACCACGACCGTCGTGATCGCCTTCGCTGCGAACGCGCTCATCGCCGTCGCGAAGACGTTCGCCGCGATGCTGACCGGCTCGGCGTCGATGGTCGCCGAGGCCGTCCACTCGTGGGCCGACACGGGCAACGAGGTGTTCCTGCTCATCGCGGGCCGGCGCTCGCGGCGTCCCGCGAACGCCGACCACCCGCTCGGTCACGGCCGCGAGGCGTACGTGTGGTCGATGTTCGCGGCGATCGGGCTGTTCGCGATCGGGGCGGGCGTGTCGATCACGCACGGCATCCAGGAGCTCGTGCACCCCGAGCCCGCGACCGACTACGGCGTCGCGTACGCGGTGCTCGCCCTCGCGTTCCTGCTCGAGGGCTTCTCCTTCTTGCAGGCGGTGCGCCAGACCCGCGCCGAGGCGGCGCGTGGCGAGCGCGAGCTGCTCAAGCACGTGCTGCGGACGTCCGACCCGACCGTGCGCGCGGTGTTCGCCGAGGACGCCGCGGCGCTGATCGGGCTCGTGGTCGCGTTCGTCGGGATCGTGCTGCACCAGGTCACGGGCTCGCCCGTGCCCGACGCGATCGGGTCGATCGTCGTCGGCCTCGTGCTCGGCGTCGTCGCCGTGGTGCTGATCGACCGCAACCGGCGGTTCCTCGTGGGCCAGGGCGTCGAGCCGCGCACCCGGTCGCTCGTGCTCGAGCGGCTGCTCGACGCGCCCGTGGTCGAGCGCGTGACGTACCTGCGCATCGAGTTCGTCGGGCCGCGCTCGCTGTACGTGGTCGCGGCGGTCGACATCGTGGGCGACGAGGTCGAGTCGGACGTCGCACGCACCCTCGCGCGCCTCGAGCGGGCCATCGTCGCGGAGAAGGCGATCGTCGGCTGCGTGCTCACCCTGTCGGCCCCCGAGGACGTGTCGCTCGCGCCGTAGCCGTGCTCGTCCGCGTAGCCGTGCTCGTCCGCGTCCCCCCATCCCCGCGAGGTAGAACCGAGCGCGCGAGATAGAACGTGCAACGTTCTATCTCGCGCGCTCGGTTCTACCTCGGCGACAGAGGTGGCGGGGTCAAGGCGTCGCGGCCTCGCGCGCGAGCAGCGACTCCTTGACCTCGAGCCCGTAGCGGAAGCCGCCGAGCGTCCCGTCGGTGCGCAGCACGCGGTGGCACGGCACGAACAGCGCGGCCGCGTTCATCGCACACGCCCCCGCCGCCGCGCGCACGGCCGCGGGCCGACCCGCTCGCCCCGCGTACTCGGTGTACGTCACGGGCGCACCGGGTCGGACGTCGCGCAGCACCTCCCACGCGTGCGCCCGGAACGGGCCGGAGACCTGGGTCACGGCGACCGCGCGCGGCGCGTCGAGGTCGCCCGCGTAGTACGCCCGCACCGCGGTCACGGCCGGGCGGACGGCGGGGGCGTCGTCCGCCACCTCGTCGACGCGGGTGGGGCGCAGGCTCGGGTGGACGAGCGCGACGAGCGACGCGACGTCGTCGGTCCAGCCCGAGGCGAGGACGGCGCCCGCGGCGTCCGCGACGATCGTGAAGGGTCCGTCGGGGGTGGAGAGCGTCGTGCTCGTCGCGGGCGTGCTCGTCGCGTGGTCGGTCGCCGCGGTGTCGGTCGGGGCCGCGGTACTGGTCGTGGTCATGGTGCTCCTCGGTCGGGATGCCGCAGGTCGGGGCCCTGCGGGTCGGGATGCTGAGGGTCAGGGTGCTACCGGGCAGGCTGCTGTGGTGCGGGCGCGGCGGCGCGCCACAGGTGCATGCCGGCGTACGAGCGCCAGGGCGCCCAGCGGGCCGTCGTCGCGTCGGTCAGGGGGTCGGGGAGCCCGAGGCGTCGGGCGCCGGCGCGCAGCGCGAGGTCGGAGCCGAGCAGCACGTCGGGGTCGCCGAGCACGCGCATCGCGACGTACCCGGCGGTCCAGGGTCCGACGCCCCGCCGGGCGAGCAGCGCGGCGCGCAGCTCGTCGGGGTCGCTCGCGGCCGAGACGTCGAGCGAGCCGTCGGCGAGGGCGGCGGCGACGCCGAGGATCGCCTCGACACGGGCGCGCGGGCCGCCCAGCACCGCGTGGCCGTGCTCGGCGACCTGGGCCGCGGTGGGGAACAGGCGCCCGAGGCCACGGGCGGCGAGGTCGGGGCCGAGGTCGGCCGGGGTGCCGAGGGTCGCGAGCCGTCCGAGGTGCGTGCGGGCGGCCTTGACGGAGATCTGCTGCCCGATCATGGCGCGCAGCACGACCTCGTGCGGGTCGACGGCGCCGGGCAGGCGGATCCCGGGCGTGGCGCGCACGCTCGCGGCGAGCGCGGGGTCGGCGCCGAGCACCTCGTCGACGGCGAGCGGGTCGGCGTCGAGGTCGAACAGGCGGCGCACGCGGGCGATCGCGACGGGCAGGTCGGCCAGGCCCGTGACGTGCAGGCGCACCGCAAACCGGTCGCCGTCGGCGTGGACCTCGACCGCGGCGGGGCCGTGGGGGAGCGCCAGGGTGCGCGCGTACGTCGTCGTCCCGCCCTGCTCGACGCCGTCGACCGCCCGCGCGTCGAGGAACGCGAGCACGCCCGCGGCGTCGAACGGCGCGCGCACGGGGAGCGTGAGGTCGACCGTGACGGGACGCCCGGGCGCCGTCGGCGCGGGGTCCGGAGGCCTGCCCGGGGTCCGGTGGCCCGCGCGGCGGGTGGCGCGCAGCACGGTCGGGGACATCCCGAACACCTCGGCGACGGTGTCGTTGAACTGCCGGATGCTCCCGAACCCGGCGGCGAACGCGACGTCCGCGAACGGCAGGTCGGTGGCCGTGACCAGGGTGCGGGCGGTCTGCGCGCGCACCGCGCGGGCCACGGCGAGCGGGCCCGCGCCGAGCTCGGCGCGCATGACGCGCCCGAGGTGCCGCTCGGAGTAGCCGAGCCGTGCGGCGAGCCCGGGCACGCCCTCGCGGTCGACGACGCCGTCCGCGACGAGCCGCATCGCGCGGGCCGCGAGGTCGTGCGCCGCGTTCCACGCGGGGGTGCCCGGGACGGCGTCCGGCAGGCAGCGCTTGCACGCGCGGAAGCCGGCCTCGTGGGCCGCGGCCGACGTCAGGTAGAACGCGACGTTCTCGGGTTTCGGGGTGCGCGCGGGGCACGACGGGCGGCAGTAGATGCCCGTCGTGCGCACCGCGGTGATGAACTGCCCGTCGAACCGGCGGTCGCGCGCGCTGATCGCGCGGTAGCGCTCGTCGAAGCTCGTCGGGGTGCTCATGCCCCCATCGTCACCCGCGCGCGGGCACCCGGGCTAGCGGGATTCGGACGTCGCGGTGGGGTCCCCGACGCCGAGCGTGACGAGCTGCGGCTCCGGCGTCGTGCCGCCGCAGCAGGACCCGCCCGCGGCGTCGTCCTCGACGAGGTCGGTCGAGCAGACCCCGGTCGCGGGCAGGTTCAGCCGGACGGCGTCGGCCGCGACCCGGTCGCCCGCGAGTGCCGCCGCGACGGACCGGACCTGCTCGTAGCCGGTCGCGAGGAGGAACGTCGGCGCGCGGCCGTAGGACTTCATGCCGGCGAGGTAGAACCCGTCGTCGGGGTGCCGCAGGAGCGTCTCGCCGTGTGGGGGGACGGTGCCGCACGAGTGCAGGTTGGGGTCGATCAGCTCGGCGAGGCCGCTCGGCGACTCGACGACGGGGTCGAGGTCGAGGCGCACCTCGCGCAGCATGTCGAGGTCGGGGCGGAACCCGGTGGCGTTGACGATCGCGTGCACGTCGAGGTCGACGGTCTCGTCGCGCGAGCGGCCGAGGACGCGCACGGTGTCGTCGCGCGCGACGAGCTGCTCGATCGAGATCCAGCGGACGAGGGTGAGGCGGCCGGCGTCGAGGGCGTCACGCAGGCGGGTGCCGAGCAGTCCTCGCGCGGGCAGCTCGTCGTCGGTGCCGCCGCCGAACAGGCGTCGCGGCGAGCCGCCGCGGATCGCCCAGGTGATCGTGGTGCCGGGGGCGGACTCGGCGAGCTCGACGAGCGACAGCAGGGTGTTGGCCGCGGAGTGGCCCATGCCGACCACGAGCGTGTGCTTGCCGGCGAACCGATCGCGGGCGCCGCCGAGGACGTCGGGCAGCGGGCCCGTGACGAACCGCTGGGCCTGCGCCTCGCCGAGTGCGGGCAGGCCGCTCGTGCCGAGCGGGTTGGAGGTCGTGAACGTGCCGGACGCGTCGATCACGGCGCGCGCGAGGACGTCCTCGACGCGGCCGTCGCCGGTCACGGTGCGCACGCGGTACGCGCGGCGGTCGCGGCCGAGGCTGCGGGTCTTGTCGGCGCCGTCGCGCGCGACGGCCAGGACGCGGGTGCGGGTGCGCAGCCGTGCGGCGATCTGCGGGGTCGCGGCGAGCGGCGCGAGGTACTCGCTGACCAGGTCGCCGCCGGTGGGGAGGGTGTCGAGGTCGGGCGTGGTCCACCCGGTCGGGGCGAGCAGGCGTCGCGCCGCCTCGTCGACGTCGTAGCGCCAGGGCGAGAACAGGCGCACGTGGCCCCACGACGCGACCGCGGCTCCGGCGCCGTCGCCGGCCTCGATCACGACCGGTTCGATGCCTCGCTCCAGCAGGTGGGCGGCGGCGGCCAGCCCGACGGGCCCTGCACCGATGACCACGACCGGCAGGTCGGCGCGCACGACGTCGCTCATCTTCACTCCTTGCATCGAGAACGATCAATGGGTTGCTCGGACCCAACGTATCCACAAACTTCGATACGTGGCAAGATGGGTGCATGACGACGACCGAGCTGCACCTGTCGGCCGAGCCGGCCACGACCTCCTGCTGCGCCCCCGTGCTACGGACCGTCGACCCCGGGACCGCGCGCGACCTCGCGCGCACCTTCAAGGCCCTCGCCGACCCCACGCGCGTGCAGCTGCTCTCGATCGTCGCCGCCGGCGCGGGGGGCGAGGCCTGCGTGTGCGACCTCACCGAACCTGTCGGCCTCTCCCAGCCGACCGTGAGCCACCACCTCAAGATCCTCGTCGACGCCGGACTCCTGCACCGCGAGCAGCGCGGCCGCTGGGCGTACTACTCCCTCGTGCCGGGGGCGCTCACGGCGCTCGCGGGCACGCTCACGGAGACCGTCGGGGGCTAGCGGGCGTCCGCGCTCAGGAACGCGGTGCGTCCGGGTCGTCACCGGGCGTGCCGGGCGGCGGCGGGGGAGCGTCGGGCGCGGGCGGCGTGGTGGGGTCCGTGGGCGTGGTGGGTGCCGCCGGGCTCGGGGGCTCTCCGGGGCTCGACGGTGCGGCGGGGTTCGTCGGTGCCGCGGGGCTCGTCGGTGCCGTGGGCGCGGACGGGGTCACGGGTGCCGGCGGCGTCGTCGGCGCCTCGGGGGTGCCCGGTGTCTCGGGGACGGGGGACACGGCGTCGGACGGCGCGGAGGGCGCGGCGTCGGACGGTGCGGCAGCAGTCGGCGGGCCCGGTGCGGGCTGGTAGCCCACTGGAGCCCCGGGCGGGGGCGGGGGCGGCGGCGCGTACGACCCGACGCCGGCTCCGGCGTCCGCGGACCGGGCGGCGTCCTGGCGCGAGCTGCGGCGCACGAGCCACACGGCGAGCGCGACGATGGCCGCGAGCACGATCACGGCGATCGCGATGATCCACCCGGTGCCCAGCCCGCTGCCGCCCTCGACGGCCGACCCGCGCGCGCTGATCTCGGTGACCTCGCCGTAGGCGGGCGTCCACACGACGGTGTTGTCGCCCTCGAGCTCCCCGGTGTGCTCGGTCACCTCGCCGGGGAACGTGATCGACACGCGGACGTCGAGCGAGTCGAGCATGCCGTCGGGCACCGCGGTGCCCGAGTCGTCGGTCAGGTCCATCTCGCCGCTGACGACGTACTCGTCGCCCTCGCGCGTGACGCTGAGGTCGTCGGCCCCGCTGCCCTCGGAGACCTCGTCGATGGGTGTGTCCTCGAAGGTGACCTTGGTGCCCGTGTAGCCGTCTTCGGCGTACGGCTCGGACGTCGCGCCCTCGGGCAGGTCGTCGGTGTCGACGCCCGCGCCGGACTGGTCGGCGAGCTCCTCGGGCGTGGTGCCCAGGGCGTCGGCGACCTCGTCGGAGAACGCGATCACGAGCGAGCCGCTCGCGGTGTCGTCCTCGTGGAGCGTGTAGTCGACGTGCATGCGCATGCAGCCGGACAGCAGCAGCGCGCAGGCTGCGGCGAGGGTCGCGAGGAGGGCACGCCGGTGTGCGGTCATGGTTCCAGCATGAGCGCATCTGCGGCGGGTGCAATCGGGGGCGGCGTCGCGCCCGTGGCCTCCGCCGCTCCTCAGGGTTGAGCGGAATAGACTCAACTCTGGTCCCGTTGACGTGATCAGACCACCCGACCGACACACCAGGGAGTGCCATGGACACCAAGTTCACGACCATGTCGCAGCAGGCGATCGGCGACGCGATCCAGCAGGCGTCGGCCGCCGGCAACCCGCAGCTCGAGCCCGTCCACCTGCTCTCGGCGCTGCTCGCCCAGCCCGGCGGCGTCGCGATGGGGCTGCTCGACGCCGTGGGCGCCGACGCGCAGGCGATCGGCCAGAAGGTCCGCGCCCAGCTCGTCGCCCTGCCGTCCGCGAACGGCTCGGCCGTCGCGCGCCCGACCGCCTCGCGCGGCACGTCCGTCGTGCTCGAGCTCGCGGGCAAGGAGGCGGAGTCGCTCGGCGACGAGTACGTCTCGACCGAGCACCTGCTGATCGGCCTCGCCGCGTCGTCGTCCCCCGCGACCGACGCGCTCGCCGGCGCGGGCGCGACCGCGGACGCCCTGCGGTCCGCGCTGCCCGCCGTCCGCGGCTCGGGGCGCGTGACCAGCCCCAACCCCGAGGGGACGTTCAAGGCGCTCGCCCAGTACGGCGTCGACCTGACCGAGCGCGCCCGCGAGGGCAGGCTCGACCCGGTGATCGGCCGCGACGCCGAGATCCGGCGCGTCGTGCAGGTGCTCAGCCGCCGCACCAAGAACAACCCCGTGCTCATCGGCGACCCGGGCGTCGGCAAGACCGCCGTCGTCGAGGGCCTCGCGCAGCGCATCGTCGCGGGCGACGTCCCGACGTCGCTGCAGGGCAAGCGCCTCGTGTCGCTCGACCTCGCGGCCATGGTCGCGGGCGCCAAGTACCGCGGCGAGTTCGAGGAGCGGCTCAAGGCCGTCCTCGAGGAGATCACGGCGTCGGACGGCGAGGTCGTGACCTTCATCGACGAGCTGCACACGGTCGTCGGCGCAGGTGCCGGCGGCGAGGGCGCGATGGACGCGGGCAACATGCTCAAGCCCATGCTCGCCCGCGGCGAGCTGCGCCTCGTCGGCGCGACCACGCTCGACGAGTACCGCGAGCACGTCGAGAAGGACCCGGCCCTCGAGCGGCGCTTCCAGCAGGTCTACGTGGGCGAGCCGACCGTCGAGGACACGGTCGCGATCCTGCGCGGGCTCAAGGAGCGCTACGAGGCGCACCACAAGGTGACGATCGCCGACTCGGCGCTCGTGGCCGCCGCGACTCTCTCCGACCGGTACATCACGGGCCGCCAGCTGCCCGACAAGGCCATCGACCTCGTCGACGAGGCCGCGTCGCGCCTGCGCATGGAGATGGACTCGTCGCCCGTCGAGATCGACGAGCTCCAGCGTGCCGTCACGCGCCTCGAGATGGAGGAGGTCGTGCTCAAGGACTCCGACGACGCTGCGTCCGCGGAGCGTCTTGAACGCCTGCGCAAGGACCTCGCCGACCGCCGCGAGGAGCTCGCCGCGCTGACCGCGCGCTGGGAGTCCGAGAAGGCCGGCCACAACCGCGTCGGCGACCTGCGCGCCCGCCTCGACGAGCTGCGCACCGCCGCCGAGCGCGCGGTGCGCGAGGGCGACCTCGAGGCCGCGGGACGGCTGACCTACGGCGAGATCCCGCAGGTCCAGCGCGAGCTCGCCGAGGCTGAGGCCGCGGAGGAGGAGTCGAGGGCGGCCGCGTCGTCCGCCGAGCACGGGGACACGGACGTGCCGCCCATGATCGCCGACAAGGTCGGGGCCGACGAGATCGCCGAGGTCGTCTCCGCCTGGACGGGCATCCCCGCCGGGCGCATGCTCCAGGGCGAGTCCGAGAAGCTCCTGCACATGGAGGAGGTCATCGGCGAGCGGCTCATCGGGCAGCGCACCGCGGTCGAGGCCGTCTCGGACGCGGTGCGGCGCGCCCGCGCGGGCGTCGCCGACCCGGACCGGCCCACGGGCTCGTTCCTGTTCCTCGGCCCCACGGGCGTCGGCAAGACCGAGCTCGCGAAGGCGCTCGCGGACTTCCTGTTCGACGACGAGCGCGCCATGGTGCGCATCGACATGTCGGAGTACTCCGAGAAGCACTCGGTCGCGCGCCTCGTCGGCGCGCCCCCGGGGTACGTCGGGTACGAGGAGGGCGGCCAGCTGACCGAGGCCGTGCGGCGACGTCCGTACTCGGTCGTGCTGCTCGACGAGGTCGAGAAGGCCCACCCCGAGGTGTTCGACGTGCTGCTGCAGGTGCTCGACGACGGGCGCCTGACCGACGGCCAGGGCCGCACGGTCGACCTGCGCAACGTGATCCTCGTGCTGACCTCGAACCTGGGGTCGCAGTTCCTCGTCGACCCGACGCTCGACGACGACGCCCGGCGCGAGGCCGTCATGGGGGCCGTGCGGGCGAGCTTCAAGCCCGAGTTCGTCAACCGCCTCGACGACGTCGTGGTGTTCGACCCGCTCACGATCGACCAGCTGGGCCGGATCGTGGACATCGCGGTCGACCGCCTCGCCGCGCGGCTCGCGGACCGGCGCATCACGCTCGACGTGACGCCCGAGGCGCGCGAGCGGCTCGCGCTCGACGGGTTCGACCCGGCGTACGGCGCCCGCCCGCTGCGCCGCCTCGTGCAGCGCGAGATCGGGGACCGGCTGGCCCGGCTCCTGCTCGCGGGCGAGGTGTCGGACGGCGCGACCGTCGTCGTCACGTCGGGCGACGACGGGCTCGAGGTCGGGGTCCGTCAGGCCTGACGTCGGCTGGCCAGGGGCATCCGCGCCCCTGGCCAGCCTGCTCGTCACCGTATAAAGGGTGATTTGAGCGGATGTGTTGCGCCCGGGTCCCGGAGGTGCAACGCTTCCGCCAACGCTTCCGCAGGGGGAGCTGGGAATGCCAAAGGGGGCATTGATGAAGCGCAAGATTCTGGGTGCGGCGATGGCGGCGGTGATCGCGCTCGGGGGCGTTGCCGTGGCGGCTCCGGCCAACGCCGCGACGACCAGCACCGGGTGCCAGGTCGTCGGTGGTTATGCCAACGGCAAGTTCACGGTCTACAACATCTCCTGCAACTACCCGGTGTCTGTCCGGGTCTACTACCGGCACCCGACCACAGGTGTCGTGACCTCGCGGTGGGTCGGGCCTGCCAGCATCGGACACCCCGCCACGGTCGCCGTTCCGTACTACGTCAGCTGGACGCTCTCTTAGCTCGATCTGGTGGGTGGTGCGCTCGGTCACGGGCACCGGCGGCGGGCCGGGGTGCAGCAGCACCCCGGCCCGCCCTCGTGCGTCCGGAGTTCACCCGGGAGGCGGGCGAATCGTTCCCCGCGCGGTATTGACGTGGCGCTCCTAGTGTGAATCGAGTCACGGCCCCGAGGGCAGGGGCGATCGTCGATCTGCTGGGGGCAGCATGCCGCTCGCCGTTCCGGAACCGCACGCGCATGACGCCCCCGTCTCTCCGTGGCGACACCGACGGCGGGTGAGCGGCCTCGTGCTCGTCCTCGTCGTGGCGGCAGGTTTCGCCCCGGTGCCCGGGGCGGTGGTCGCGCAGCAGAGCCTGCCCGCGGACCCTCCCACGGCGAGCGACAGAGCGGCAGCGTCGGGACGGCCAGCGACCACGGCGCTCGTGGCGGAGCGGTCGAGCAGTCGCGACGCCGCCGCGCTCGCGGCCGAGGCCGCGGCTGTGGCGGACGCTGCCGAGCGGACTGCGGAGAGGGAGGCCGCCGCGTCGGAGGCGGCCGCACGGGCCGCGCAGCAAAAGGCCACGGACGCCGCGTCCGAGAAGGCGGCCGCTGAGAAGGCGGCTGCGGCTCAGACGGCTGCGGCTCAGACGGCTGCGGCGAAGAAGCAGGCGGCACAGAAGGCCGCGGAGAAGCAGGCGGCGCTCGACGCCGGGCCCGCCCGCCTCGGGGCGCGCGGCGCGAAGACCCTCGCGGTGCAGAAGCGGCTCGTGGCCCACGGGTGGCGCGTCGCGGCCGACGGCGACTTCGGGCCGGCCACCGACCGCGCGCTGCGCGCGTTCCAGTCCTCCCGTGGTCTCACGGCCGACGGCGTCGCGGGGGACCGGACCGTCGCGGCGCTGAACGCGGCGCCGCGGGCGACGAGCGGTGGCACGGGGAGCGCGTCGTCCGGCGGATCGTCGTCGGGCGGCTCGTCGGGCGGGTCTGGCGCCCCGGCGAAGTCGGCGCCCCAGGCCGCGTCGGCCCCGAGCGGCGGCGTGGTCGCGCAGACCAACTGGTACCGCGCGCAGGCCGGCTGCGGGCCGCTGAGCGTCGACTCCCGGCTCGGCGCCGCGGCGCAGGGGCACGTGAACGACATGGCGGCCAAGGGCTACTTCGCGCACGACAGCCTCGACGGCACGACGTTCGACCAGCGCATCCGCCGCGCCGGCTACGGCGCACCGGGCGGGGAGAACCTCGCGCGCGGGCAGTCGAGCGCGACGCAGGTGCTGCGCGACTGGATGGCCTCGCCGGGGCACCGGGCGAACATCGTCAACTGCGCGTTCCGCACCATCGGTGTCGGGCAGTCGGGCAGCTACTGGGCACAGGACTTCGGGTACTGATGCGCCGCGCACCGCTCGTCCTCGCGCTCGTCCTCGCGCTCCTCTGCGGGGTCGCACCTGCGGCGTCCGCCCAGGGTCACGCCGCCCGGGCGGTCCCCTCCGCCGCGGTCGTCTCCGGCTCGGGCGTGACCGCCTCGGTCCCCTCGACGGTCACGCCCGCCGTGGTGCTGCACGCCGCGACCCGGCCGACGGTGCGCCTCGGGTCCCGCGGGTCGACCGTCGTGGTGCTCCAGAAGCGCCTGCGGGTGCACGGCTGGTACGTCGCCGCGGACGGCGTCTTCGGGTCCAAGACCCTGGCCGCGGTGCGGAGCTTCCAGCGGTCCGTCGGGCTCGGCTCCGGGGGAGTCGTCGGACCCAAGACGTGGGCCGCCCTGGGCAGGTCGCCCGCGAAGACGCCGCCCGCGACGCTCCACGGATCGCTCTTCGCGATGACCAACTGGTACCGGGTGCGCGCCGGCTGCAAGCCCCTGGTCGCGGACGCACGGCTCACGAGCGCCGCGCAGCGCTACGCGACCGACATGGCGACGCACGGGTACTTCTCGCACACGGGCCGCGACGGCAGCACGTTCGTGCAGCGCATCAAGGCTGCCGGATACCCGTCCCCGGGCGGCGAGAACCTCGCGCGCGGCCAGACGACGCGGACGCAGGTCATCACGGACCTCATGGCGTCGACGACGCACCGGGCGAACGTCGTCCGCTGCTCGTTCGTGCGCCTGGGTACGGCGCGCTCGGGCACGTACTGGGTGCAGGAGTTCGGGTACTGACCGGTCGGACGCCGGTCGGCCGGGTCGTCGCGCACCTGCGGTACCGTGGGCGCGTACCACCCGATTCACCCGAATCGCCGAGCAGTGCCGCAGGCGTACGCCTGCACGATCGACCACAAGAGAACACAGCCCACGGGAGTCCGCGGCAGCGGACTGAGAGGGCGGCTGATGCCACGCCGCCGACCGTCTGAACCTGTTCGGATCATGCCGACGTAGGGAGAGAGTCAGATGACTTCCGCACGCCCCGAAGCCGCCGCCACGCGCGGCGGCGCCATCGCCGAGAACGGCGAGCACCGTCTCACCACCGGCCCCGTCGCGGGCTCGTCCAAGGTCTACCTCGAGGTCCCGGGAGCCCCGCACCTGAAGGTCCCCGAGCGTCGCGTGCACCTGAGCAACGGCGAGCACCTCGACCTGTACGACACCTCGGGCCCGTACACCGAGGGCACCGCCGAGGCCCCGGCCCCGTCGATCGACGTCCGCGCGGGCCTGCCCCGTACCCGGGACGCGTGGACCCGCCCCGCCCCGGTCGACGGCGCGAGCACGCAGCTCGCCTGGGCGCGGGCCGGGATCGTCACGGATGAGATGCGGTACGTCGCGGCCCGCGAGGGCGTCGACGTGCAGCTCGTGCTCGACGAGGTCGCGCGCGGGCGCGCCGTCATCCCCGCGAACCACCGCCACCCCGAGTCCGAGCCGATGATCATCGGCAAGGCGTTCGGCGTGAAGATCAATGCGAACATCGGCAACTCGGCGGTGACCTCCTCGATCGAGGAGGAGGTCGAGAAGATGGTCTGGGCGGCGCGCTGGGGCGCGGACACGCTCATGGACCTCTCGACGGGCAAGGACATCCACGAGACGCGCGAGTGGATCATGCGCAACTCGCCCATCCCGGTCGGCACGGTGCCGATGTACCAGGCGCTCGAGAAGGTCAAGGGCGACCCGGCGGCGCTCACGTGGGAGGTCTACCGCGACACGGTGATCGAGCAGGCCGAGCAGGGCGTCGACTACATGACCGTGCACGCGGGCGTGCTGCTGCGCTACGTGCCGCTGACCGCGCGCCGCGTCACGGGGATCGTGAGCCGCGGCGGGTCGATCATGGCGGCGTGGTGCCTCGCGCACCACCAGGAGTCGTTCCTCTACAGGCACTTCCGTGAGCTGTGCGAGATCTTCCGCGAGTACGACATCACGTTCTCGCTCGGCGACGGCCTGCGCCCCGGGTCGATCGCGGACGCGAACGACGCCGCGCAGTTCGCGGAGCTGCGCACCCTCGGCGAGCTCACGAAGATCGCGAAGTCGTACGGCGTGCAGGTCATGATCGAGGGCCCCGGGCACGTGCCGATGCACAAGATCGTCGAGAACGTGCGCCTCGAGGAGGAGCTCTGCGAGGAGGCGCCGTTCTACACGCTCGGCCCGCTCGCGACCGACATCGCCCCGGCGTACGACCACATCACCTCGGCGATCGGCGCGGCGATCATCGCGCAGGCCGGCACCGCGATGCTCTGCTACGTCACGCCCAAGGAGCACCTCGGGCTGCCGAACCGTGACGACGTCAAGACCGGCGTCATCACGTACCGGATCGCGGCGCACTCGGCCGACCTCGCGAAGGGGCACCCCCGCGCCCAGCTGCGGGACGACGCGCTGAGCCGGGCGCGCTTCGAGTTCCGTTGGCACGACCAGTTCGCGCTCTCGCTCGACCCGGACACGGCGCGCGAGTTCCACGACGAGACGCTCCCGGCCGAGCCCGCCAAGACCGCGCACTTCTGCTCGATGTGCGGGCCGAAGTTCTGCTCGATGCGCATCAGCGCCGACGTGCGCGAGTACGCCGAGAAGAACGGCCTCGACACGGTCGAGGCGATCGAGGCGGGCATGGCCGAGAAGTCGGCCGAGTTCGCGGACGCCGGCGGGCGCGTCTACCTGCCCGTGACCACCGCCTGACCTGGGGCCCGACGGCGTCCGACCCCCGGGCCGGACGCCGTCGGCGGGCCCGTGCGGCGAGCGCGGGCCGGGGAAGGGACCTGTGTACGCTCCGGTGCCATGAGCGCAGGGGACCGATGAACAGCGCAGGGCGAGCATGAGCGCAGGGCGTCGATGATCACCGGGGGAGCACCGCGGGCGCGTGCCGTCGACGTCGGTGCCTACGCGGACCCGCGGCGCCCCGGTCGGGTCGTGCTCGTGGTGCTCGGGGTGCTGCTCGGCCTCGTGGTCCTCGTCGGGCCGCTCGTCCTCTACGCCGTCGTCTCGGGCGAGGCGCACGCCGAGATGTACGACGAGGCGTACGCGTGCGACCCGGACGACACGGAGGGCGTGCTCGCGACGGACGCCCTGCTCGCCCTGGTGCCGCCCGATGCGACGGTCGGACCGGTCGAGTCCGGCTGCGACACCGACGACCGGTACCGCTTCGCGTACGTCGTGGTCGAGGGGATCGACGTCGAGACGGCCGACGCGTACTACCTCGCGGCGGCGACCGCGCAGGGGTTCACCCGCACGACCGCCGGCGGTTCGACCTGCACGTCGGTCGACCGCGACGGCCGGTCGATCGCGCTCGAGGTCTCCCCGGACCCCGAGGGCGTCGTGGTCTCGCTCGTCGCCGCGGCCGACGGGAAACGCCAGTGCTGACACGACGGCGCCCGACCCTCGAGGTCGGACGCCGTCGGCGTGTCCGTGCGCGTCAGACCGTGATCGCCTTGGACGACACCCGCAGGAACGTCGGGCTCGACTGCCAGATCTGGCGGAACTGCACGGTCTTGCCGGGGCGTGGCGCGTCGATCATGGTGTTGCCGCCCGCGTAGATCGCGACGTGCCCGGGGCTCCAGATGAGGTCGCCGGGGCGCGCTGCGCTGCGCGAGATCTTCTTGCCCTGGTGGCGCTGCGCCGAGGACGAGCGCGAGAGGGTCTTGACCCCGGCCTTCTTGTAGACGTAGCTCGTGAAGCCGCTGCAGTCGAAGCCGGCGGGGGTGCCGCCCCCGTAGCGGTACTTGGTCCCCACGTACTTCGAGGCGACGTTGAGCACGCGCGAGGAGTACTTCGAGACGGTGATGCGCTGCGACTTCTGGATCCCGCGCAGCCCGGTGCTGCTCGACGGGATCGCCACCGCGGTGAGCGTGTGGTTGCCGTAGGAGTGGCGGTTCGAGGGGCGGTACCAGGCGTATCCGCGGCTGTCGAACGACATCTTGCGGAACGTGTGCCCGTCGATCTTGAAGTAGGCGACGCCGCGGACCGGCTTGCCCTTGTAGGTCGCCTTGAGGCGGATCATCGGCGAGCTCTTGTACTTGACGATCGTCGACGTGCTCGCCGTGACCGTGATGGCAGGGCGCTTGACTGCGGCCTCGGCGGGGGCCGCGGCCAGGGGGTTCGCCGCGAGGGCGGTCCCGCCGATGAGGGAGGCGGCGAGGGCCAGCGCGACGGAGAGCCGGCGGCGACGCGGTGCCTCGCCGTGCGCGTCGGGGCGCGGCTCGGCCAGGGTCTGGGTGGTGGACATGCGTGACCTCTCGACGCCTTCGAGGTGAGCTGTCGGGTTCGGGCCGGAGGTGTGGCCCGGTCTCGTGGACCGTGATCGTCCGTGAGACTTCACCCCGAGGGTGACCTGTCGGTCGCCCGGTGGAGAGGTGGGTCCCCCGCCGCTGCCGTGCGTGTCGTCGTCGTCCGTGACCGTCGGCAGCGCTCGGCGTGCGGCCCGGATCTTCCGCCTTCGGGGTCGAGGACGGTCCAGCGAACGTAGCCCGATACGCAGGGGAGGTCACTATTCGATAACGAGGATTGCCGACGGTTTGTGTGAAGGCCTCGTGGGAGCGGGGCGTTCCGCGCGAAACGGTGTGTCCGGCTTGCCCCTGGCCGCGATACATTGCGCCGTCTTCACGAGCCGCCGATTGGTTGAATCCTTGATCACCCGGCACCTCGCCCCCAGGAAAGAGGTGCGGCCGTGCCGTTCACCCCGAGCCACGTGCTCGCCGTCCTGCCCGGCATCGGACCACGCGGCTCGCGCCGTGCCGCGCTGCTGCTGCCGTCCGCCCTGGTCGCCGGCACCGTCGTCCCCGACATCACCTACTACGTGCCCGGCGTCTCGATCGACCACTCGCTCGGCATGCACACCGCACGCGGGGTCGTCACGACCGACCTCGTGGTCGGCCTCGTGCTCGTCGCGCTCTGGCTCGCCGTGCTGCGCACCCCGCTGCTCGAGCTCGCGCCCGACGTCGTGCGCTCGCGCGTCGACCCCGTCCCCCGGCCGCGGACGACGCGGGCCTGGCTCGCGCTCGCCGCCGTGGCCGTGGTCTCGGTGCTGCTGGGCGCCTGGTCGCACGTCGCGTGGGACGAGCTGACCCACCCGGGCGGGCTCGGGGCGCAGCACGTGCCGTGGATCGCGCAGTCGCACGCCGGGGTCGCGGGCTCCGCGTGGCTCCAGCTCGTCTCGAGCGCGGTCGGACTCGTCGGCACGGCATGGTGGCTCGAGGTCCGACGCCGACGCACCCCGCCCCGCGTCGTCCGACCGCCCGCGCTGCCGGTGCGGCGCGAGGTCGCGTGGGGCGTGCTCGCGGCGGCCTGCGTGGTCGCGGTGCTCGGCACGGCGGTCGTCCTCGGGGTCGGGGGAGCGCGGGCGAGCGGGTTCGTGCTGCTGACCGGGGTCATGACCGCCGTGGCCTGGACGCTCGTCGCGGCGTGCGTCGCCTGGTGGGCCTGGCGCGCGACGCGGGGCGGTGCGCCCCGCCCCGGGACCCGACCCGACGGGCACCCCCAGGACGCCGCGCTGTAGGGTCGCGACGTGAGCGAGAGCCCGTCCGAGAGCGCGCCCGGCACCCCTGCCGGGCCGCGCCCCACCCGCCGGTACGCCAAGGGGCAGGCGACGTGCGCGGCGCTCGTCGCCGCGGCGGGCGACGTGTTCGGCGAGGTCGGCTACCACGGCGCGTCGCTGCGGGACATCGCCGCGCGGGCGCAGATCTCGCACCCCGGGCTGCTGCACCACTACCCGACCAAGGCCGACCTCCTCGCCGCGGTGCTCGCACGGCGCGACGAGGTCGACGACGCCGCGATCGACGCGGACCTCGCGGCGGGCGTCGACTTCTTCGAGGCCCTCGTCCGCCTGGTCGAGCGCAACGCCGCCCGGCCCCGGATCGTCGAGCTCTTCGCGGTGCTCTCGACCGAGGCCACCTCGCCCGACCACCCCGCGAACGGGTACTTCCGTGCGCGGTACGCGCGGAGCGTCGCGACCGTGGCCGCCGCCGTCGAGGCCCGGGTCGAGGCGGGGGCCCTCGCGCCGGGCACCGACGCCACGTCGATCGCCCGGGCGGTCGTCGCGCTGCTCGACGGCCTGCAGGTCCAGTGGCTGCTCGAGCGCAGCGGCGGCACGTCGGCCGTCGACGCGCCTGCGGTCGACGGGCTTCCGGTCGACGGGCTTCCGGTCGACGGGCTTCCGGTCGACAAGCCTGCGGTCGACATGGCAGCCGAGGTGCGCGCGCACCTCCAGCGCCTGGGCCTGCTCGGTCCGGGCGCAGCGGGCGCCTGACCTCAGTCGAGCAGCGAGCCCTCGCGCGACTCGCCGGCCGCGACGCACAGCGCGGTCCGGTCGCCGTCGGCCCACGAGGCCTCGGTCGGGATCCACAGCACGAGGCGGAACTCTGCCGGGTCGACGCCGTCGGCGGTCAGCGTCCGGTCGGTGCACACGCGCGCGGCGCGGCGCTGCGCGTCGCGCTCCCCGGGCCACACGGCGGCGTCCGACCAGTCGGTGCGCGCCACGACCTGCGCCTCGTGCGCGTCGGCGCACGGCACGACGTCGACGCGACCCAGCGCACCGTCGTCCGGCAGCGTGGCGAGGCAGCTGCCCAGCACGAGCTGGCGGCTCGCGGCCGAGGTCGGTGAGGCGACATCCGCGGGTAGCGGGGCCGTCGACGCGTGGTGCGACCACGCGAGCCCGGCCCACGTCGCCCCTGCGACGACCACGAGGCCTGCGGCGGCCAGCGCGACGGTCCGCGCGGTCCGGCGTCGTCGCCCGGCCGTGGCCGCGACGTCGGGCTCGGGGGCCCACCCGGGCGCCCGGTGCGGCGCGGGGTACAGGTGCTCGTCGGGCGTCACGGGCTCACGCTACCGGGAGCGCGCCCCCGCGCGGGCGGACGCCGCAGGACGAGGTTTGCAAGGAAGGCGTCCTAACGGCATATGATCGCCAGTGGTACCGGGCGTCGTCAGCCCGTCGCGTCGCACCCGCCTCACGGTAGGAGCCGGCCCTGGTGCCGCGGCGGAACGCGGTCGCAGGGTCGCGCGACGTCACCCAGACAGCGTCGACGTCGTCACCACGACGGCGTCGTCGAGACAGCGTCACCCGACGAGTGAGGACGCCATGGCCCCGCAGCGTGCACAGTCCAGCCCCACCCTGACCCCGACGGGCCCGCGCGCCGCGGTCGTCCTCGCCGCGGGCAACGACGACGCGTCGCGCGCCCTGCTCTCGCAGCCGCTCGGTGACGCGACGGTCGTCGAGACCGCGGTCGACAACGTGCGCCGCATCGTCGACGCCGACCGGATCGTCGTGGTGGTCGCCGCGGGGGACCGGACCGTGCGCGACCTCCTGGGGGACGACCTCACGTACGTCGAGCAGGCCGAGGCCTGCGGCACCGGCGACGCCGCGCTCACGGCCCGCGCCGCGGTGCTCGCCGCGCTCGGGGACGACGCGGCCGACGCGTCGGTGCTCGTCGCGTACGCCGACACGCCGCTGCTGCGCTCGCAGTCGCTGCGCGGCCTCATGACCCGGCACCTGCTCACGGGCGCCGACCTCTCGCTGCTGTCCGCCGTGGTCGACGCGCCCCGCGCGACCGACGGCCGCATCGTGCGCACCGACGGCGAGATCAGCGCGATCCTCGAGCCCGAGGACCGCCCCGACGTCGAGGTCGACGGCCCCACCGAGATCAACGTCGGCGCGTACGTCGCCGCGCCGGGCCTGCTGTTCGACGAGCTCGACGCGATGGTCGCCGACGGCGAGAACCGCCTCACCGAGCTCGCGCGCCGCGTCATCGCGCACGGTCGCCGCATCTCGTCGTACCGCATCTACGACACCGACGAGGTGCGCGGCGTCAACACCGACGCCGAGCTCGCCGAGGCCGCGGACGTCGTCCTCAAGCGCCTGTTCATGCCGAAGAAGAACACCGACACCAAGATCGTGTTCGGCACGGGCGGCTGGCGCGCCGTGATCGGCGAGGGCTACACGCTCGCGAACGTGCGCCGGCTGTGCCAGGCCATCGCGAACCAGGTCGTGCGCCAGGGCATCGAGACGCAGGGCGTCGTGATCGGCGGCGACCGCCGGTTCCTGTCGCGCGAGTCCGCCGAGGCCGCGGCCGAGGTGTTCGCGGGCAACAACATCCCCGTCGTCCTGCTGCCCGACGACGTCCCGACGCCGCTCGTGACGTTCGCCGCCCCGCACCTGGGCTCGGCGCTCGGCATCATCATCACGTCGAGCCACAACCCGCCCGAGTGGAACGGCATGAAGGTCTTCCGCGCCGACGGCTCGCTGCCGCTCGACGACGAGACCGACCGCTACCAGGACGAGGCCAACGCCCTGGCGGTCGACGACGTCATCACGCTCGACCTCGCGCTCGCGCGCCGCACCGGCATGGTCACCGACAAGGTGCTCACCGAGCCCTACGTCGACGCGATCGAGAAGATCGTCGACGTCGACTCGGTGCGCGGCTCCGACCTGCGCGTGATCGTCGACCCGATGTACGGCACGAGCCAGCTCACGCTCGGCACGATCCTCAACGACATGCGCGTGCGCTCGGAGTTCATCCACGCCGCGCACAACCCGCTGTTCGGCGGCATCGCGCCCGCGCCCGACCTGCAGCGCCTGAGCACGCTCATCACGATGATCGAGCAGGGCGGCGGCCGCTACGACCTCGGCATGGCGACCGACGGCGACTCGGACCGCATCGGGATCGTCGACGAGACCGGCGAGTACATCACCACGAACGACCTGCTGCTCCTGCTCTTCTGGTACCTGCACGAGGTGCGCGGCGAGAAGGGCGGCGTCGTGCGCAACCTCGCGACGACGCACCTGCTCGACCGCCTCGCGGCGCACTTCGGCGAGGAGTCGTACGAGTGCAAGGTCGGCTTCAAGCACGTCACCGCGGGCATGGAGAAGATCGGCGCGGTGCTCGGCGGCGAGTCCTCAGGCGGCCTGACCATCCGCGGCTGGATCCTCGGCAAGGACGGCATCTTCGCGTGCGCGCTCGTCGTCGAGATGCTCGCCCGCACGGGTAAGCGCATCTCCGAGCTGCGCGAGATGATCTACGAGATCACGGGCCGCCTGTACACGCTCGAGGCGAACGTCGACTCGACCCCCGAGATGCGCGTGGCCGTGCCGCGCCGGCTCGAGGCCGAGCCGCTCACGCACGTCGGCCCGTACCCCGTCGTCAGCGTCTCGCACCTCGACGGGACCAAGATCCTGCTCGAGAACGACAACTGGGCGCTCCTGCGCTTCTCCGGCACCGAGCCGGTCCTGCGCATGTTCGTCGAGGCGGACTCGCCCGAGAAGGCTGCCGAGCTGCTCGACTGGCTCAAGGGCTTCGTTACCGCGGGCGTCTGACCCCGCGGCCCGCGCGGCCGTACCGCACCCCGCACGACCAGCACGACCTGCACGACCCCGCGGCCCCGCGGGGCGCACCAGCACCAGCAGCACGACCTCACAGACAGGAACCGCCCGACGATGCGCTACGGCCACTTCGACACAGATCGCGACGAGTACGTCATCGACCGGCCGGACGTGCCGGTGTCGTGGACGAACTACCTCGGCACCAAGGACTTCTGCACGGTCCTGTCGCACAACGGCGGCGGGTACTCGTACTACAAGTCGTCGCAGTACGGCCGCATCTCGCGGTTCCGTCAGAACGGCGTGCCGCTCGACCGCCCGGGGCACTACGTGTACCTGCGCGACGAGGCCGACGGCGACTACTGGTCGGTGTCGTGGCAGCCGGTGGGCAAGGGCCTCAAGGCGGACGGCCACCCCGACGCCGCGGAGTACACGACGCGCCACGGCCTGAGCTACTCGACGTTCGAGGCGAAGTACAAGGGCATCGACGCCGAGCAGACGATCTTCATCCCCCTGGACGACGACGTCGAGCTGTGGGACGTCACGCTGACGAACACGACCGACGAGGTCCGTGAGCTCACGGTCGGCTCGTACGTGGAGTTCAGCTTCCACACGATCACGATCGACAACCAGAACCTGCAGATGTCGCTCTACGCGTCGGGCTCGTCGTACGAGGACGGCATCATCGAGTACGACTTCTACTACGAGCCGTGGACGTTCCACTGGTTCGGGTCGAGCCGGACCCCGTCGTCGTACGACTCGCTGCGCGACAACTTCATCGGCCCCTACCGCTCCGAGGCCAACCCGATCGCGATCGAGCGCGGCGAGGGCTCGAACCAGAGCGCGACCACGCAGAACCACTGCGGCTCGCTGCAGCACAAGATCACGCTCCAGCCGGGCGAGACCACGCGCCTCGTCTACATGCTGGGCTACGGCTCGCGCGACGAGGCCGGCCGCCCGCTGCAGGAGAAGTACGCGGACGTCGCGAACGTCGACGCCGAGCGCGCGCGCCTCAAGAAGTACTGGACGGACAAGCAGGACAAGCTCCGCATCCGCACGCCCCACGAGGGCATGAACACCATGATCAACTCGTGGACGCTGCTCCAGGCCGAGACGTGCGTCGTGTGGTCGCGCTTCGCGTCGTTCGTCGAGGTCGGCGGCCGTGCGGGCCTCGGCTACCGCGACACCGCGCAGGACGTCATGAGCGTGATCCACTCGAACCCGACCAAGACGCGTCAGCGCATCGTCGAGCTCCTGCGTGCGCAGACCGAGGCCGGGTACGGGCTGCACCTGTTCGACCCGAAGACCTTCGACCCCGACGCGCCGAAGCTCCCCGACGTTCCGTCGCCGACGATCGTGCCGACGCCGAACCTGGCCGACCTCATCCACGGCCTCGAGGACACCTGCTCCGACGACCACCTGTGGCTCGTGCCGTCGGTCGTGGAGTACGTCAAGGAGACGGGTCGTCTCGAGTTCCTCGACGAGGTCATCCCGTTCGCGGAGGGCACCCCGGCGACGGTCTACGAGCACCTCACGCGCGCGCTCGACTTCTCGACGCAGCAGGTCGGCGAGAACGGCGTGGCCCTGGGCCTGCGCGCCGACTGGAACGACTGCCTCAACCTCGGCGGCGGGCAGACGTCGCTCGTGACGTTCCTGCACGCCTGGGCGATCCGCTCGTTCCTCGAGATCGCGCGCCCGCTGGGCCGCGAGGACGACGTGCGCAAGTACGAGGCCGAGCTCGAGCGCATCACCAAGGTCGCGGACACCGAGCTGTGGGACGGCAAGTGGTGGATCCGCGGCTACACGCGCGACGGCGTCAAGGTCGGCTCGAACGAGAACGCCGAGGGCAAGATCTTCCTCGAGCACCAGGCCTGGCCCGTGATCGCGGGCATCACGTCGCAGGAGCGCGGCGAGCAGTCGATGGACTCGGTGCGCGAGCTCCTCGGCTCGGAGTACGGCAACCACCTGAACTGGCCGGCGTTCACGACCGTCGACGACACGGTCGGGTTCGTGACCCGCGTGTACCCGGGCATCAAGGAGAACGCCGCGATCTTCAGCCACCCGAACGCGTGGCCGATCATCGCCGAGGCCATGCTCGGCCGCGGTGACGAGGCCGTGCAGTTCTACGACTCGATCCTGCCGTACAACCAGAACGACAACATCGAGGTGCGCGGCGCCGAGCCCTACGCCTACGTGCAGTTCCTGTACGGCCGCGACCACGAGTGGTTCGGCAAGGCGCAGAACCCGTGGCTCACGGGTACCGCGGGCTGGATGTACACGGCCGCGACCAAGTACATCCTCGGCGTCCGCCTCGCGCTCGACGGGCTCGTCGTCGACCCGTCGATCCCCAAGGACTGGGACGGCTTCGAGGTGCGTCGTGAGTGGCGCGGCGCGGTCTACCAGATCGAGGTCAAGAACCCCGACCACGTCTCCAAGGGCGTGCGCTCCGTGACGGTCGACGGCGTTGAGGTCGACCCGACGCAGCCGATCCCCGTGCAGCCCGAGGGCGCCGAGGTCTCGGTCGTCGTCACGCTGGGCTGACCGGCCGCCCGAGGTCCTCGGGCGTCGGACGACGAAGGGCCGGGTCGCGTGCGCGACCCGGCCCTTCGCGGTCGGTGGGGGTGTCCGGGAGGGTCAGTAGGAGGAGGTCCCGGAGAGCAGCAGGCCCCAGAGCCCGACGAAGATCACCCAGATCGCGATCCCGGCCGCGCCGATGACCACGCCGGCGATCGCCATGCCGCGTCCCTCGAGCCCGTCGCGCTTGATCTGCCGCAGCGCGACGATCCCGAGGACGAGGCCGACGACGGCCGGGATGGCGTAGATGACGAAGCCGGCGATCGAGGTGACCATCGACGCGATCGCGAGGCCGCTCGTCGGGCGCTTGGCGGGGGCGTACGGGTAGCCGTAGTGCCCGGGGACGGGCTGCTGGCCGTAGGGGGCCTGCCCCTGGCCGTAGGGAGCCTGGCCGTAGGGAGCCTGGCCGTAGGGGGCCTGGCCGTAGGGGGCCTGGCCGTAGGGCGGGGTCCCGTACGGTGCGGTCGCCGCGGGCTCGCCCCCGTACGGAGGGGTCCCGGACGCAGGGGTACCGGACGCAGTGCCGCCCGTACCGGCTGGCGTGGCGTACGGGTTCGGCGGCGTGTCGTCGCCGTACGGGTCGTGCGGCGGGTACGGGTTCGTCATGGCAGGACCGTATCGGTGCTCAGTCCGCCAGGTCGAGCACGATCGGCACGTGGTCGGACGCGCCCTTGCCCTTGCGCTCGTCGCGGTCGATCACGGCGCCGGTCACGCGCTCGCGCAGCGCCGGGGAGGCGTAGGCGAAGTCGATGCGCAGCCCCTTGTTCCGGGGGAACGCGAGCTGCTGGTAGTCCCAGTAGGTGTACGTGTTCTCGGCCGGGAGGATCTCTCGCGTCATCTCGGTGTACCCGGCGGCGCCGAAGGCCGCGAACGCATCGCGCTCGGCGGCCGAGACGTGCGTCTTGCCCGCGAAGACCGCGGGGTCCCACACGTCGGTGTCGAGCGGGGCGACGTTCCAGTCGCCCATGAGGCAGATCTGCGCGGCCGGGTCGTCGGCGAGCCACGCCTCGGCCTGGTCGCGCAGGCGGGCGAGCCAGTCGAGCTTGTACGCGTAGTGGGGGTGGTCGAGCTCGCGCCCGTTGGGCACGTACAGGCTCCACACCCGCACGCCGCCGCACGTCGCGCCGATCGCGCGCGGCTCGAGCACCGCGGGGTCGCCGAAGGCCGGCTGACCGGGGAAGTGCCGCACGACGTCGTCGAACCCGACGCGGGACGCGATCGCGACCCCGTTCCACTGGTTCGACCCGAGGTGCTCGACCTCGTACCCGGCGGCCTCGAACGCGAGGTACGGGAACTGGTCGTCGCGCGCCTTGGTCTCCTGGATCGCAAGCACGTCGGTGCCGGTGCGCTCGAGCCACGCGACCACGCGGTCGACGCGGGTGCGGACGGAGTTCACGTTCCAGGAGGCGATGCGCATCGGGCCAGCGTACGCGGCGGCGTCAGACCGGGCGGAAGCCGTTCTCGGGCCGTCCGGTGCCCCCGTAGCGGGGGTCGACGCTCGCGCGCCCGCACGCCACGAGGTGCTCGAGGTAACGGCGCGCGCTGACCCGCGCCATGCCGGTCGCCGCAGCCACCTCGGCGGCCGAGAGCCCGGCGTCCGCGGGGGCGTGCGCGAGCGCGGCCGCGACACGGTCGAGGCTGCGGGGCGACAGGCCCTTGGGCAGCGTCGGCGTCGGTCCGCGCCCCTGCACGAGCGCGTCGACGCCGGCCTGGTCGAGCTCGCCGTGCACCGCCCGCACCCCGGCACGGAAGCGCAGCACCTCGTCGAGCCGCTCGCGCAGCGCGGCGGCGGTGAACGGCTTGACGAGGTAGTGCTGCACGCCGCCCGCCATGGCCTCGCGCACGGTGTCGAGCTCGCGCGCCGCGGTCGTCGCGATGACGTCGACGGGCGGGCCGGGTCGACGCCGGATCTGCCGCAGCACGTGCAGTCCCGTGGTGTCGGGCAGGTAGATGTCGAGCAGCACGAGCTCGGGGTCGAACAGCGTGACCGCGCGCAGCGCCTCGTCGCCCGTGTGTGCCTCGGCGACGACGACGAACCCGGGGTGCGACTCGACGAACCCGCGGTGCAGGCGGGCGATCGTGCGGTCGTCCTCGACGACGAGCGTGCGCACGCGCTCGTCGGTCCGCGGGCTCACGGCGCGACCGCCGCGAGCGGGGCGTGCGGGTCTGCGGCGACGGCCGGGGCCGGCAGCACGACCGCGACCCGCGCGCCGCCCAGGGGAGAGGCCGTGAGCCGCACGTCCCCGCCGCGTCGCTCCACGATCCGGCGCACGAGCGTCAGCCCGATCCCGCGGCCCGGAGCCCCGCGGCCCGGGCCGCGCAACGCCTTCGTCGAGAACCCGGCCACCCACACGGCCTCGCGCAGGGCCCGGGGGACGCCCGCGCCGTCGTCGTCCACCTCGAGCCGGACACCGGAGGCGGAGTCGTCGACCAGGACGCGCACGTGCCCGCCCGGACCGGCCGCGTCGACCGCGTTGTCGACGAGGTTGCCGAGCACCGTCAGGAGGTCGGCGTGCAGGCGCTCGGCCGCCGCGCCCGCGGGGGCGGCGAGCCGCGACGCCGGGTCGACGTCGAGGTCGACCCCGCGCTCGCGGCACGTCGACGCCTTGACCAGGAGCAGCGCCGCGACCTCGGGCGAGCCGACGTGCGGCGCCGTCGACGACGCCGTGAGCAGGCCGCCGTGGCCGACCCGCTCGATGAACGCGACCGCCTCGTCGACCTGCCCGAGCTCGAGCAGGCCCGAGACGACGTGCAGCTTGTTCGTGAACTCGTGCGACTGCGCGCGCAGCGCGTCGGTGAGGCCGCGCGCGCCGTCGAGGTCGCGCAGCAGCGCGTGCAGCTCGGTGTGGTCGCGCAGCACGAGCACCGTGCCCACGTCGCGGTCGTGCGCGCGGGCGTGGTCGGCGCGGGCCAGGAGCACGCGCTCGCCGACGAGCACGAGCTCGCCGGCCTCGGGCAGGTCGCATAGGCGCGGGTCGAGCACCTCGTGGGCGGGCGAGCCCACGACGTCCCTGTCCAGGCCGAGCAGCCGCCGCGCCTCGTCGTTGACGAGCGCCACGCGCCCGTCGCCGTCGACCGCGACCACGCCCTCCGAGATCGCGTGCAGCATCGCGCTGCGGGTCTCGAGCAGCGCCGCGATCTCCTCGGGCTCGAGCCCGAAGATCCGTCGTCGCACGAGCCGCGTGACCCACCACGCGCACACGACGCCCGTGACGACCGCGCCGCCGACCGCGCCCCACAGCCAGCCGACCTCCTCGAACAGGTCGTCCTGGAGCTCCGACTCGAGCACGCCCACGCTCGCGGTCCCCACGACCTGCCCTGCGGCGTCGAAGATCGGCACCTTGACCCGCCAGGACTCGCCGAGCGTGCCGGTCTGCGTGCCGACCCAGACCTCGCCCGAGAGCGGCACGGACGGGTCGGTCGAGACGAGCTCCCCGATCCGGTCGGGGTCGGGGTGCGACAGGCGCAGGCCCGCGTCGTCGGTCACGACCACGTAGGTCACGTCCGAGGCCTCGCGGATCACCTCGGCGATCGGCTGGACCGTCGCCGAGGGATCGGCGTCGTCGAACGCGTCGACGATCGCCGGCAGCCGGGCGACGGACAGCGCGACCCCCGTCATGCGGTCGAGGTACGCGTCGCGCAGCTGCTTCTCCTGGAGGGCCGTGGCGACCGCGCCCGTGACGGACACGACCAGGAGCACGACGGCGAGCTGCAGCACCAGGAGCTGCAACCGGAGCGGCATTGCCCGAATCACCGCACCAGTGTGCCCCAGGTCACGCCGAGGTCGGTCCGGGGGTGCGACCGAAACGACCGGAACCACGACCCGGACCACGACGGGGACCGTGACCGGAACGACCGCAACGACCACGACGACCACAAGCCGGGCGTGCCCGGCGCGCGGCCCTAGCGTTCGCCGGACCCGGCCCGCACCGTCGCGGGCCACGCTCGAGGAGGAGCCATGCGACACGTCCACCGCCCCCTGACCGCGATCCTGTGCGCCGGCGGGATCGCGCTCTCCCTGACCGCCTGCGCGAGCCTCGACCCGCAGACGCCGGCCGGGACCGACGACGGCGCCGCGGCGCTCGGCTCGCTCGACGTCGTGGTGCCGGCCGACCCGGGCGGCGGCTGGGACCAGACCGGCCGCGCGCTGCAGAAGGACCTCCAGGCGCAGGACCTCGCCGGCACGGTGACCGTGACCAACGTCGGCGGCGCGGGCGGGACCGTGGGACTCGCGTCGCTCGCGAGCACCACCGACCCCGAGACGCTCATGGTCATGGGGCTCGTCATGGTCGGTGCGGTCGAGACCAACCAGGCGCAGGCCCGGCTCGAGGACACGACGCCCATCGCCCGGCTCACGGACGAGGCGCTCGTCGTCGTCGTGCCCGCCGACTCCCCGTACGAGACGCTCGAGGACCTCGTCGCGGACGTGCAGGCCAACGGCAAGGACGTCGCGATCACGGGCGGCTCGGCGGGCGGTGCCGACCACATCCTCGCCGCGATGCTCCTGCAGGCCGCGGGGACGCCGTCCGAGGAGATCCCCGGGACGCTCAACTACATCGCCTACTCGGGCGGCGGCGAGTCGCTCGCCGCGCTGCTCGGCAGCAAGGTCGACGCCGGCATCTCGGGCGTCGGCGAGTACGCCGAGCAGGTCGAGGCCGGCACGGTTCGCGCGCTCGCCGTCTCGGGCGCCGAGCCCGTCGACATGCTCCCCGGCGTCCCGACCATCACCGAGGCCGGGTACGACGTCGAGCTCACCAACTGGCGCGGCGTCGTCGCCCCCGGGGGGATCAGCGACGGCGAGCGCGCCGCGCTCGAGCACGCGGTCGAGGAGCTCGCGACGTCCGACGCCTGGCAGGCGACGCTCGACGAGAAGGGCTGGGCCGACGCCTACCTCGGCGGCGCCGAGTTCGAGACGTTCCTCGACGAGTCGATCGCCGAGGTCAAGGTCACGCTGACCGACCTCGGGCTCGTGCAGTGACCACGCCGACCTCCGTGGCGACGTCCCCCGACGACGGGCGGACGGCGCTCGCGGCCCTGCGCCGCAGGCCCGGCGAGCTCGTGGCCGCGCTCGGCGTGCTCGCGCTCGGGATCTTCGTGCTCGTCGACACGCGCACGATCGTCGTGCCCGGCTCGGCGAACACGCTCGGCCCGCGCGCGTTCCCGTACCTTGTGGGGGCGCTGCTCGTCGGCGCCGGGATCACGCTGCTCGTCGGGCTCGCCCGCGGCCGGCACGGCGAGGAAGAGGGCGGCGAGGACGTCGACGCGTCCGTCCCGACCGACTGGCGCACCGTGGCCCTGCTCGTCGCGGTGTTCCTGGCGCACGTGCTCACGATCACCACGATCGGGTGGCCGCTCGCGGCGACCCTGCTGTTCGGCGGCTCGGCGATCGTGCTCGGCGCCCGGCCGTGGTGGCGCGCGCTCGCGCTCGGGCTCGTGCTCGCCGTGACCGTCCAGGTCGTGTTCGGCGGGCTGCTCGGCCTGTCGCTCCCGCCCGGCCCGCTGTTCGAGTCCGTGGCGGTGTTCCGTGGATAACCTCGCCGCGCTGCTCGACGGGTTCGCGACCGTCGCCCAGCCCCAGTACCTGCTCTACGCGCTGTTCGGCGTGTTCGTCGGGACCGCCGTCGGCGTCCTGCCCGGCATCGGCCCGGCCATGACGATCGCGCTCCTGCTCCCGCTCACCTACTCGTTGGACGCCACCGCGGCCATCATCGTGTTCGCCGGCATCTACTACGGCGGCATGTACGGCGGTTCCACGACGTCGATCCTCCTCAACACCCCCGGGGAGTCGGCGTCGATCGTCACGGCGCTCGAGGGCCACAAGATGGCCAGGCTCGGGCGGGGCGCCGCGGCGCTCGCGACGGCCGCGATCGGCTCGTTCGTGGCCGGCACCATCGCGACCGTCGCCCTGACGTTCGTCGCGCCGGTCGTGGCGCGCTGGGCCGTGCAGCTCGGCGAGCCCGACTACTTCGCGCTCATGGTCGTGGCGTTCGTGACCGTCGGGGCGCTGCTCGGCTCGTCCGTGTCCCGCGGGCTCGCGGCCCTCGCGCTCGGGCTGTTCCTGGGCCTCGTCGGCACCGACACCCTCACGGGGCAGCAGCGGTTCACGTTCGGCGTGCCGAGCTTCGCCGACGGCGTCGACGTGGTCGTCGTCGCGGTCGGGCTGTTCGCGGTGGGGGAGGCCCTGCACGTCGGGTCACGCCTGCGGCACGGACCGGTGCACCTCGTGCCCGTCGAGCGCGGCTGGCGCTCGTGGATGCGCCGCGAGGACTGGCGACGCTCGTGGAAGCCCTGGCTGCGGGGCACCGCGATCGGGTTCCCGGTCGGGACCATCCCCGCGGGCGGTGCCGACGTCGCGACGTTCCTGTCGTACGCGACCGAGAAGAAGCTCGCCGGTCCCCACCGTGCCGAGTTCGGCAAGGGCGCCATCGAGGGCGTCGCCGGGCCCGAGTCGGCCAACAACGCGGCCGCGTCGGGCGTGCTCGTGCCGCTGCTCACGCTCGGCCTGCCGACCACCGCGACCGCGGCGATCATCATCGTCGCGTTCCAGTCGTACGGGATCCAGCCCGGGCCCCTGCTCTTCGAGAGCCAGTCGTCGCTCGTGTGGGCGCTCGTCGCGAGCCTCTACGTCGGCAACCTCATGCTCGTGGTGCTCAACCTCCCGCTCGTGGGCATGTGGGTCAAGGTGCTGCAGATCCCGCGGCACTACCTCTACGCCGGGATCCTGCTGTTCGGCGCGCTCGGCTCGTTCGCGCTCAACTTCGCGCCGGTCGACGTGCTCGTGCTGCTCGGCGTGGGTCTGCTCGGCTTCGTCATGCGGCGCTACGGCTACCCCGTCGCACCGCTCGTGGTCGGCATGATCCTCGGCCCCATGGCCGAGGACCGGCTGCGCCGGTCGCTCGCGATCAGCCAGGGCGACCTCACGACCCTCGTCGCGAGCCCCTTCGCCGCGACCGCGTACGGCGTCATGGCGCTCCTGCTCGTGGCCGGGCTGTGGCTCAAGCGCCGCGAGCGGGCCGCGGGTGCCGTCACGTCCGGCCACTCGTCCGACGACACGTCCGGCCACTCGTCCGACGACGCGTCCGGCCACGCGTCCGACGACGTGTCCGGCCCGGCGTCCGGCAGCGAGCAGGACGCCGGTCACGACCCCGGGTCGGGGACCCGCCCATCCCACGCTGCGACGTCCGAGGAGACGAACCGATGACCGGACCGCGCCGCACGATCGTCCTGGCCTTCGTCCCGAGCGCGCTCGGGCGCGAGGCGGCCCGCGTGGCCCGCGACCAGGCGGCGCTCACCGGGGCGCGCGTCGTCGTCGTCAACACGACCCGGGCCGACCGGCTCGTCGACCTGCGCTGGGCCGACGAGCAGCAGGTCGCCGAGGTCGTGGCGCTCCTGCGGCGCGGCGGTGTCGCGCACGAGGTGCGGCACGCCGCCGACGACCGCCTCGCGGCCGAGGTCGTGCTCGACGTCGCGGCCGAGGTGGGGGCCGCGCTCATCGTCATCGGGGTGCGCCGCCGCTCGCCCGTGGGCAAGCTCGTGCTCGGCTCGACCGCGCAGCGGATCCTGCTCGACGCGCGCTGCCCCGTGCTCGCGGTCCCCGCGACGCCGCCCGACGACGCGCTGCCCCGGTGAGGTCCCCGCCTGCCCGTAGGCTGACGCCATGGGCACAGCACTCATCACCGGCGCGAGCGCCGGCCTCGGTCTCGAGTTCGCGTGGCAGCTCGCCACCGCCCGGCACGACCTCGTGCTCGTCGCGCGCGACGAGGCCCGGCTCGACCTGCTCGCGGGCCAGCTCCGGGCCGCGGCCGGCGTGCACGTCGAGGTCCTCCCGGCCGACCTCTCGGTGCCGGACGACGTCGCCCGGGTCGCGTCGCGGCTCGCGGTCTCGGCACCCGAGGAGCGCCCCGTGGGTCTGCTCGTCAACAACGCCGGGTACGGGCAGCGGCAGCGGTTCGTCACCGGCGACCTCGACCGCGAGCTCGCGGCCCTCGACGTCATGGTGCGCGCGGTGCTCGAGCTCTCGCGGGCCGCGGCCGAGCAGATGGTCGGTCGGGGGCGCGGGGCGATCCTCAACGTCGCGTCGGTCGCCGCGCTCATGGCCGGCGGCACGTACTCGGCGCACAAGGCCTGGGTGCGCACCTTCACCGAGGGGCTCGCGGTCGAGCTCACGGGCACCGGGGTGACGGCGACCGCGCTCTGCCCGGGTTTCGTGCACACCGAGTTCCACGAGCGCGCCGAGATGCGCGTCGACGGCTACCCCGAGATCGCGTGGCTCAGCGCCGACGCCGTGGTGGCGCGGGCGCTCGCGGACGTGCGTCGCGGCGTCGTCATCTCGACCCCGTCGCTGCGCTACACCCTCGCCTCGGGGCTGCTGCGGGCGCTGCCGCGCCGCGCGGTGCGTGCGCTCGAGGGCGGGCGGCGCGGGCGGCGCTGACCGCAGCGCGGATGCGCGCGTCTCGCCCGGCGAGAACGCGCGGGGCGCGGCCGGGGTGGACGTAGCATGCGGGACGTGGACGCGAGGATCGGCACGACCCTGGCGCCGGACCGGCGCGACGTCGACTATCGCGCGGTGTTCACCGCGCTCTCGGCCCCCAAGCTCGTGCTGAGCCCCGACCTCGTGGTGCTCGACGCGAACGACGCCTACCTCGCGAGTCGCCGGCGCACGCGCGCGTCGATCGTCGGCCGGCACCTCGCCGACACCGACCCGCAGCAGCGCGAGCGAGCCCCGGAGAGCGTCGCACGCGTCGTGAGCGCCCTGCAGCGGGCCCGCCGCACCGGCCGGTACGAGATCGTCGAGCCCCATCGTCTCGACGTGCCCGGCCCCGACGGCACGATGCGCGAGCGCTACGTGCTCGTCACGGTCATGCCGGTGGTCGCCGCGACCATGGAGGTCGAGGCGCTGATCCTGCGCCTCGAGGACGTCACCGGCATGCTGAGCCCCGCGCACGCCGGGGCGGGCACGGACGACGTGCTCGCGATCCGCGCGTCGCTCGCCCGGATGCGCCGCGACGTCGCGCGCGAGCGGGTCGCGGCGCGACGCCTCCAGGACTCCGTGCTCACGGCCCCGCCCGCGACGCCCGGTCTCGTGCTGGACGTGCGGTACCGGCCGGCGTCGACCGAGACGCGCCTCGGCGGTGACTGGTACGACGTGATCACGCTGCCCGACGGGCGGACGGTGCTCGTGGTCGGGGACGTCACGGGCCACGACGTCGACGCGGCGGCGACCATGGCGCACCTGCGGGGCGTGCTGCGCACCGTCGCCTACGACTCCGCGGGGTCGCCCGCGCAGGTGCTCGACCGTGCCGAGCGTGTCGCCGCGGGCCTCGGCATCGACGCGTTCGCGGCGGTCGGCGTGGTCGCGCTCGACCCGCCCGCGGACGACGGGAGCCGGCGTCTCGTGTGCGCGCGGGCCGGGTCCTTGCCGCCGTTGCTGCGGCGCGCCGACCGTTCGGCCGAGCTGTTCGACGCGCCTCCCGGCGCGCTGTTTGGGCTACGGCTCCCGGGGCCGCGACCCGAGGCGGTCACGCACCTGTGCCCGGGCGGGACCCTGCTGATGTTCACCGACGGCCTGGTCGAGCGGCGGGACGAGAGCTGCTGCACGTCGCTGGAACGGCTGCGCGACGACGTGGCGGCGATGGTCGACGTCCCGCCCGAGGTGCTGTGCGACGCGGTGCTGGGCGCGGGAGACGGCGGTGGTGACGACGACGTCGCGCTCGTCGCGGCGCGGGTCCTGCCCGCCCCGGGCGATATCGTGGCGCCATGACGA
Organism: Sediminihabitans luteus; assembly: GCF_002797595.1. Classification (GTDB taxonomy): domain Bacteria; phylum Actinomycetota; class Actinomycetes; order Actinomycetales; family Cellulomonadaceae; genus Paraoerskovia; species Paraoerskovia lutea. The sequence continues at coordinate 945,678 of NZ_PGFE01000001.1, read as the reverse complement.
ACGAGACCGCCGCCTTCGGCGCGACCCCCCGCGAGCAGCTCCGCGACCTGATCAAGGAGCTCGCCGTCGTGCACGGCAAGGTCACGCTGTCCTCGGGCAAGGAGGCCGACTACTACGTCGACCTGCGCCGCACCACCCTGCACCACCGGGCTGCGCCCCTGATCGGCCACGTGCTGCTCGACGCGCTCGAGGAGTGGGGCTTCGGCACGGCGGAGGTCCAGGCCGTCGGCGGGCTCACCCTCGGCGCCGACCCGATCGCGACCGCGCTGCTGCACGCCGCCGCGTCGCGCGGGCTCGACCTCGACGCGTTCGTGGTACGCAAGGCCGCCAAGGCGCACGGCATGCAGCGCCAGATCGAGGGCCCGGACATCGCGGGCCGCAAGGTCGTGGTGCTCGAGGACACGACGACCACGGGCGGCTCGCCGATCACCGCGATCGAGGCGGCGCGCGCGCAGGGCGCCGAGGTCGTCGCGTGCGCGACCATCGTGGACCGCGCGACCGGCGCGGGCGAGAAGATCGAGGCGCTCGGGGTGCCCTACCGCTACCTGTTCGACCTCGCGGACCTCGACCTCGTCTGAGCCGTCCGGGCAGCTTGTCCCGGTACGCCCGGGAGGCGCTATTCTCCGGCCATGGACCCGTTCGCCGGCATCTTCGCCCTGATCGTGCTGGCCGCCTTCGGCGGTGCCATCGCCGTCAACCAGATCGCGCGCGTCCGGGCGCGCGAGCGCGGCGAGGCGCTCGCCGCGTGGGCGCTCGCCCGAGGGTGGCGCTCGCTCGACCAGGACCCGTACCTGCCGGGCCGGTGGGCCGGCACACCCTTCGGCGAGGGCGACGACAGGCGCGCGACCGACGTCGTGCGCGGCGTCCGCCACGGGTACTCGATCGTGTCGTTCACGTACCGGTGGACGACCGTCTCGACCACGAGCGACGGCGACGGCGGGCGGCGCACGTCGCGCACGAACCACCACGCGCACGTCGTCGCGCTCGACGTGCCGCCGAGCCTGCCGACGGTCGAGCTCACCCCGCAGGGGCTGGGCTCGCGCATCGCGACCTTCTTCGGCGGGCAGGACGTCGAGGTCGGCTGGCCGCCGTTCGACGACGCGTGGCGGGTGCGCACGAGCGACGAGCACCACGCGCGGTCGATCCTGGACGCCCGCGCGACGCAGCGGCTCGTGCAGCCCGACGTGCTCGGCCGGCCGGTCCGGCTCGAAGGGCACTCGCTGCTCACCTGGGTCTCGGGCCCGACCGACGTCGCGGGGCTCGACCACCGCGTCGACCAGGTCGCCGAGCTCGCGCAGGCGCTCGGGCTGCGGCCCGACGCGGTGCACGACGCCCCGCCGCCCGCCGCGCCGCGGGGCGGGATCCCCGGCCCCGCGTCGTCGGGCATGCCGGACTACGGCACCCCGGACGGCGGTACGCCCGACTACGGCACCACCGGGTACGGCATCTCCGGGCACGGCACGCCCGACTACGGCACCTCGGACTAGACGAGGTCGACGACTAGACGAGGTCGACGAGGTCCGCGACCGAGTCCTTGACCACGCTCGGTCGGAACGGGTACTTCTCGACCTCGCTGAGCCGCGTGGAACCGGTCAGCACGAGGTAGGTCAGCAGGCCGGCCTCGATGCCCGCGACCACGTCGGTGTCCATGCGGTCGCCCACCATCGCGGTCGACTCGGAGTGCGCGTCGATCCGGTTGAGCGCCGAGCGGAACATCATCGGGTTCGGCTTGCCGACGAAGTACGGCTTGCGGCCCGTCGCCGCGGTGATCATCGCGGCGACCGCGCCCGTCGCGGGCAGCGGACCCTCCTGCGACGGCCCGGTCGTGTCCGGGTTGGTGCAGATGAACCGGGCGCCGTCCTTGACCAGCCGCACGGCCTTGGTGATCGCCTCGAACGAGTACGTGCGGGTCTCGCCGAGCACCACGTAGTCGGGGCTCGACTCGGTCAGCGTGTACCCGGCCTCGTACAGGGCCGTCGTGAGCCCGGCCTCGCCGATCGCGTACGCCGACCCGCCCGGGATCTGGTCGTGCAGGAACTGCGCCGTGGCGAGCGCGGACGTCCAGATCGACTCCTCGGGCACGTCGATGCCCGAGGTGCGCAGGCGCGCGCGCAGGTCGCGCGGCGTGAAGATCGAGTTGTTCGTCAGGATCAGGAACGGGCGCTGCTTGTCGCGCAGCGCCCGGATGAACTCGGGCGCCCCGGGGATCGCGTGGCCCTCGTGGACGAGCACGCCGTCCATGTCCGTCAGCCAGCTCTCGATCACGCGCTCGGATTCGCTCATGTCCCGAGCCTAGTGCGGCCCGCCGTACGGGATCGACCACGCTGGTGGCCGTGGTCGCCGTGGTAGCCACGGACGGCATGATGGTCGCCATGGACGGGACGGCGGACGACGCGCACGACGACGCGCGTGAGGTGGGCGTCGGCCCGTGGCCGGGCGGCGAGGCGACGTGGCCGCGGACGGCGGACGGCGCCCCCGACCCCCGCTACGACCCCGAGCTGCTCGCGGGCGGAGACCGGCGCAACGTCGTCGACGCGTTCCGCTACCTCACGGTCGAGGCGATCGTCGCCGAGCTCGACACGCGCCGGCACCCGCTGCACGTCGCGATCGAGAACTGGGGGCACGACCTCAACATCGGCTCGGTCGTGCGGACCGCGAACGCGTTCAACGTCGCGGGCGTGCACGTCGTGGGCCGTCGCCGCTGGAACCGGCGCGGCGCGATGGTGACCGACCGCTACCTGCACGTGCACCACCATCCTGACGTGGACGCGCTGCTCGCGTGGGCCGCGGGGGAGTCGCTGCCCGTGCTGGGCGTCGACAACGTGCCCGGGTCGGTCCCGATCGAGGGCTTCGCGCTGCCGCGCGCGTGCGTGCTGCTGTTCGGGCAGGAGTCCGCGGGCCTGAGCCCCGAGGCGCTCGCGGCGAGCCGGGCGGTGCTGCACATCACGCAGTTCGGCTCGACGCGCTCGATCAACGCGGGAGCGGCCGCCGCCGTCGCGATGCACGCCTGGGCGACCCAGCAGGCGGACGTGCCGCGGTGACGGTCGATCCCCCCGACGCCGACGGAGGGGCGGCGGGCGATCCCCCTGACGCCGAGGGAGAGGTGGCGGGCGATCCCCCTGACGCCGAGATAGAACCGAGCGCGCGAGATAGAGGCCTCGGGGTTCTATCTCGGCCGCTCGGTTCTATCTCGGCGGGTGGCACCGGGGCGGGAGACGTGGCTGGGGCAGGCGACGAGGCCGAGGCGGGAGACGAGGGCGGGGGAGGCGGCGAGGCCGGGGCTGCGCGGGGTGCGGGACGGTGGCCCGCCTACAACGCCGCACAAGTCGGGCGTGGGCCGCGCGATCTCGTGCTGCGCGCGATCGCGCTGGGCCGCACGCCGACGCCTGGTGCGTTCGCGGTCGTTCCCTCGCCGAGCGGTGCTCGGCAGGCGATCGATCTCGGGTGCGGCGCAGGGGTCGAGACGTCGGCGCTGCTCGCCGCGGGGTACGACGTGCTCGCGATCGATCCCGCCCCGGGGACCGCGGAGCTGCTGGAAGGCCGCGCGCCGTCGTCCGACGGGGAACGGCCCGAGAGCGGGACGCCGCGGCTCGAGGTGCGGGTCGCCGGCTTCGAGGACCTCGGGCCGCTGCCCGACGCCGACCTCGTGCACGCGTCGTACTCCTTGCCGTACGCCCCGCCCGACGTGTTCGAGCAGGTCTGGGCCGCGGTGCGCGCGTGCCTGCGCCCCGGCGGGATCGTCGCGGTCGACCTCTTCGGTGACCGCGACGGGTGGGCGGGTGCGCCGGGCGAGACGTACCTGCGTCGCGCGGAGGTCGACGCGCTGCTCGACGGTCTCGAGGTGCTGTGGTCCGAGGAGGAGGACGCCGAGGGGCCGTGCTGGTCCGGGACCAAGCACTGGCACGTGTTCCACGTGATCGCCCGGGCGGTGCGTCCGTGACCTCGTGCAGTCACCGTGCCCTGCGATGCATCCACCGAGGTAGAAGCGAGCGCGCGAGATAGAGGCCTCGGGGTTCTACCTCGGGCGCTCGCTTCTATCTCGCGGGCCTGAGCCACGGGGCCCGAGCCACGGGGCCTGAGCCACGGGGCCCGAGCCACGGGGCCCGAGCCACGGGCCCGCGGCACAGGTCCGCGACGCGGGCCGGGCACCCGGCGTCCGACCAGTAGACGCTCGGAGCGTTCCCAGGTGGACGTGACAAGATGGGGACGACAACCGGGTGTGCTCGCCGCCGCGTCGACGCGCGGGACGTCGTCGCCCGTACCCCTCCCGTCGTTTGGAGCTCAGCAGATGCCTATCGCAACCCCCGAGGTCTACGCCGAGATGATCGACCGGGCGAAGGCAGGCAAGTTCGCCTACCCCGCCGTCAACATCACGTCGTCGCAGACCGTGACCGCCGCGCTCCAGGGCTTCGCCGAGGCCGAGTCCGACGGCATCATCCAGGTCTCCGTGGGTGGCGCCGAGTACGCGTCCGGCTCGACCGTCAAGGACCGTGTCGCCGGGTCGCTCGCGCTCGCCGCGTACGCCGCCGAGGTCGCCAAGGGCTACGGCATCACCGTCGCCCTGCACACCGACCACTGCGCCAAGCAGAACCTCGACTCGTGGGTCCGCCCGCTGCTCGCCCTCGAGGCCGAGCAGGTCAAGGCCGGCAAGCTCCCCACGTTCCAGTCGCACATGTGGGACGGCTCGTCCGTGCCGCTCGACGAGAACCTCGTGATCGCCGAGGAGCTCCTCGAGCTCTCGGTCGCCGCGCGCACCATCCTCGAGATCGAGGTCGGCGTCGTCGGTGGCGAGGAGGACGGCCACGAGGCCGAGATCAACGAGAAGCTCTACACCTCGGTCGAGGACGGCCTCGCGACGGTCAAGGCCCTCGGTGCGGGCGAGAAGGGCCGCTACCTGACGGCCCTGACGTTCGGCAACGTGCACGGCGTGTACAAGCCGGGTGCCGTCAAGCTGCGCCCGAGCCTCCTGCGCGAGATCCAGGACGGCGTCGGCCAGGCCATCGGCAAGGAGAACCCGTTCGACCTCGTGTTCCACGGCGGCTCGGGCTCGACGGCCGAGGAGATCTCCGAGGCGGTCGACAACGGCGTCATCAAGATGAACATCGACACGGACACGCAGTACGCGTTCTCGCGCCCGGTCGCCGGCCACTTCTTCAGCAACTACGACGGCGTCCTCAAGGTCGACGGCGAGGTGGGCAACAAGAAGGCCTACGACCCGCGCGCCTGGGGCAAGCTCGCCGAGGCCGGCATGGCCCAGCGCATCGTCGAGGCGTCGCAGCAGCTGCGCTCGGCCGGCAACAAGCTCTGACCCACGGTCCCCGGGCGTTCGCGCCCTGACCGGATGACGAGGGCCCCGGTCCGCCACCTGGCGGGCCGGGGCCCTCGTGCGTGCTGCGGGCGAGTCGGCGCCCGCCCAGCCCTGCGGCCTGCTCAGTCCTGCGGCTCGCGGCGACCGCGCTCGATCGGCACGGGCCCGCTGACCTCGAAGCCCGGGTCGTCGTCGGCGATCTCGAGGAGCTCGCCGATGCGGGTCACGTCGAGCAGGAACCGCACGGTCGGCGGTGCCCGCAGGATCCGCACGGGGTGCGCGCTGCGTGACGCGAGCCGAGCGAGGAACGCGACGCCCGAGGAGTCCATGAAGGTCACGTGGTGCGCGTCGATCTCGACGGGCAGTCCCGTGGCCTCGGCGTGCGCGGTGGCCTCGGTGAGCTCGCCCGCGAGGTCCGCGTCGACCTCGCCCGAGAGCACGATCCGGGCGCGTGCCGACCCCACGATCACGTGGACGCTCGCGGGGTCCCCCGCGGGTGCGGTCGGGGCGCTGGCGCCCTGGTCCGGGGCGCTGCCCGGCGTCGATGCACGTCCGTCGCGCACGATGCTCCCTTCCTGTCGCGGCCCGGGGGTTGCTCCGGGTCCCACAGGGAACCAATCTACGGTTGAATGACCGTTCGGGATAGCAACGCGCGCGGACGAGCTGACGACGGAGGACGACGTGGACGACGGATCACCCTCCGGGGCGGCGCAGGTGCCGACCCCCAGGAAGGGTCTGCCGTTGCCCATGCCGCGGCCCGGAGGCGGTGTCGGGGTGCCGCTCGAGGCGCGCGCGCACGCCATGTCGGCGTCGTCGGTCGCGATGTTCCTCACGGGCTCGCGGGCCGAGGGAATGCCGATCCTGTGGGTCAACGACGCGTTCGTCCGGGAGACGGGTTTCACCCTCGAGGACGTCGCGGGGCGGGGTCGCGGCCCCGAGGTGCTCGTCGGGCGCCTGGTCGAGTCGTTCGACGTCGACGCGATGCGCACGGCGGTCGCGCAGGGGCGCGGCTCGACCGAGATCTTCCACGCCCTGCGCGCCGACGGCACGCCCGCGTGGATCCAGCAGACGCTCGACCCGATCGCGGACCCGGACGGCGACGGCCCGCCCCGCTACTGGGTGGGCGTGCTGCTCGACGTGTCGTCGCACATGCGGCGCCAGGCCGAGCAGAGCGCGACGCTCGAGGTCGAGCGCCGCGCACGCACGGGCCTCGACGTGATCGCGCAGGTCTCGGACCTCCTGGCCGACCTCGAGTACCCGTTCGTGCTGCGCGAGATCGCGGAGCACGTGAGCGGTCCGGTCGTGGCGTGGGCGGGCTTCTACATGAACGACGGCGGGCTGCGGCACGCCGAGGGGATCGACGTCGCCGCCCCGCCCTCGGGTCGTGGGCGCCAGCACGAGTGGCGGCCCAGCACGCGCCCGGAGAACCCGCCGGCGACGGGCGAGATGGACGCGCTGGGCGACCCGGTGCGCCCGGGCGCGGTCTCGTCGGTGTCGATCGACGGCGCGGACGTCGACGACGCGGTGCAGATGCTCCTCGACGGCGCGGACGACCAGCCCGTGCACTTCGACCTCGACGGCGAGTACCAGCGCTCGTCGGCGTCCGCGTGGCTCGCCGCCGACCTGCGCGAGCGCCTGCCCGCGGGTCTCGGGGACCGTGACGTCTCGGTGCACCCCGTGCCGGGCCGACGCCGCGTGCTGGGCCTCCTCGTGGTCGTGGCCCGGGCCTCGGCCGCGGACGACGTCAACGTGCCCGCCGTCCTGGGCGTGACCGCGCGCCGCGCGGGCCTCGCGATCGACAACGCACGCCTCTACGCGCGCGAGCACCGGCTCGCGGAGACGCTGCAGCGCGCGATGCTGCCCGAGCAGGCGGACGTGCCGGGGCTCGACGTGTGGACGTACTACGCCCCGAACTCGGAGCACGCGCAGGTCGGGGGCGACTGGTACGACGTCCTGCAGATCACGCAGGACGTCGTCGGGATCGTGATCGGCGACGTCGTGGGTCACGACGTCGAGGCCGCCGCGGCGATGGGCCAGCTGCGGTCGGTCGTGCGCTCGTACGCGTACGAGCGCACGACGCCCGGCCCGGTGCTCGAGCGTGTGGACGCGCTCGTCGCGGGCATGCGCATCCCGCGCTCGGCGAGCCTCGTGTACGCGACGCTCGTGCGCTCGGCCGTGCCGCCCGAGGAGGACGTCGACGCCACGGGGCAGCGCTGGATCCTGGAGTACTCGCGGGCCGGGCACCTGCCGCCGCTGCTCGTGCGCGACGGCGAGGTGCGGCTGCTCGGCGAGGCGGGCGGCCCGCTCGTCGGGTTCGGCTCGCGGCCGCGGTCGACGGGCCGGGCCGACCTCGAGCCGGGCGACACGCTGCTGTTCTACACGGACGGCCTGATCGAGCGGCGCGACCGTGCGCTGCGCGTCGGGCTCGACGCGCTGGTCGAGACGTCCGCGGTGATCGAGGCGACCGACGCCGCGGGGATCGGCGAGGAGCTCCTGTCGCGCCTCGCCGAGGCGCCCGAGGACGACGTCGCGCTCGTCGTCGTGCGCGTGCCCGACCCGACGGGTACCGGCGGTTCGCCGGCCGCGAGCCCGCGCAGCCGCCGCTGGCTGCTGCCGAGCGAGGCCGCGTCGATCGGCCGCGCGCGTCACGCGGTGCAGCGCACGTGCGCCGCGTGGGAGCTCCCCGACGTCGCGAACGCCGAGCTCGTGGTCTCGGAGCTCGTCGCCAACGGCGTGCTGCACGGGTGGGGGCACATCGCGCTGCGGCTGTTCGAGACGGGCGAGGGCCTGCGCATCGAGGTCGAGGACTCCAACCCGGCGCCGCCGGTCACGACCGACGGGCACGCCAACCGTGCGGGCGGGTTCGGGATGCAGATCGTGGAGCGGCTCGCGGAGTGGGGGTGGCGTCCCTCGCGCGCGGGCAAGGTCGTGTGGGCCAAGCTGCGTCCGGCCCCGGAACGCACGCCGGTCGCGACCGACGCGACGCCGGTCGGCTGACGCGCCTCAGCCTGCGGGCGGGGACGCGAGCCGCCGCGCGTGCTGCACGGCCGCGTCGAGCGACTGCGTGATCCCGGGGCGCGCGGCGAACACGTTCGCGGTCCCGACGCCCCGGCCGACGCCGGTCCGCTCGAGCTTGGCCGCGAGCCGTGGCTGCACCCCGGCGAGCACGAGCGTCGCGTGCTCCTGGGCGAGCGCGTGCCGGTATGCGTCGAGCGCCCGCAGGCCCGTCATGTTCATGTCGGGCACCGCGTGCAGGCGCAGCACCACGACCGCGCCGCGCGCACCCCGCGGGTCCGGCAGCAGCCCGGCGAGACGCGGGAACTCGGCGAAGAAGCTCCACCCGCGCAGGCCGAGCACGACGACCTCGCCCGGCCGGACGACGTCCGGCACGGGGCCCTCCTGCCAGTAGCCGTCGTCGCCGCGCACGAGCCCGTCGACGCGGCCCGCGCGCGACGACGACGCGACGAAGACCGCGATCGAGAGGCCGGCGCCGAGGAAGATCGTCCACTGCAGCGGGACGAACAGCGCCGAGACGAAGGTCAGCGCACCGGCGGCGAACGACACGTACGACGTCTCGAAGGCCATGCGCACGTACGCGACGCGGCCCAGCACGAGCTCGCCCGCGATGACGAACAGCAGCCCGGCGATCACGGCGAGCGGCACGCGCTCGGCGAGGCTGCCGAGCAGCACGAGCAGCGCCGCGAGCCAGACCGCCGCGAGCACGCCGCCCCAGCGCGACCGGGCGCCGCCGCTGACGGAGATGCCCGTGCGCGAGAGCGACCCGCCCGTGGGCATCGACTGGAAGAAGCTGCCCGCGAGGTTCCCGAGGCCCTGCCCGAGGAAGTCGCGGCTCGGCGGGGCGGGCGAGCCGTCCGGGTTCGGGTAGGCGGTGCTGATGCCGGCGCCCTGCACGAGCGCGACGAGCGCGACCGAGACGGCACCGAGCGCGAGCGTCGGCACGAGGTCGAACGCGGGCGCCTCCGGCCCGGGCAGCCCGCGCGGGATGCTCGCGATGTCGCCCACGGTCGCGACCGAACCCAGGTCGGCCAGCGCGACGACGACCGTCATGACGACGAGCACGAGCACGGGGGCGAGCTTGGCGGTCAGCGAGAAGCGCTTGCCCACGATCACGAGCGCGAGGCTCGCGACGGCGACGAGCGTGGTCGGCAGGTCCCACGAGCCGACGTGCGTCAACCAGTCCCACGTCTGCGTGAGCTTGTTGCCGCCCTCGGGCTCGTAGCCCGAGAAGTCGCCCAGCTCGCCGAGGATGATCAGCACCGACGCGCCCGCGACGAACCCCGTCATGACGGAGCTCGACACGAAGTTCACGAGGCTGCCGAGCCGCAGCACCCCCAGCAGGAACATGACCGCGCCGGTCAGGAGGGTGACCGTGAACAGCGCCCCGGGCATCTGGGCGTCGGTGATCGCGGCCGCGCTCAGGACGCTCCCGGTCGAGAGCGCGATCGCGCTCGTGAGGGTCGAGATCATGAGCACCGAGCCGGTCGTGAGCGCGGCGACGAGCGTCGCGACGATCCCCGAGTAGAGCCCGTAGACGGGGTCGACGCCCGCGAGCTGCGCGTACGCCATGCCCTCGGGGATCGAGAACACCCCCGTCGCGAAGCCTGCCGCGACGCCCGAGCGCAGCGAGTCGCGGCGCGAGGGCGACGAGTATGGGCGTGCAGGAGGGGAGGTCGTCACGACGGCCAGGCTAGCGACGTGCGCGCGTGCGCGCCGGGGGAGCGGGCACGCGCCGACGCCCGCCTCCGACGGGTCGTACGCCGGCCGCGCGCCCCGGCGCGGGCGCCCCTACGCTGTGGATCGCCGCGTGGGGAGGCCGCGTCGGCGCCGTCGAGCAAGGAGACAGACCGTGCCAGGAACGCGCGTCACACTCGAGAGCTTCGCGCACGCGGAGACGTCGTCCTACCTCCTCAAGCAGCTCGAGAAGGCTCCCGTCAACGAGTACTTCCACAACCGGGTCCCCGTGGACGTCGAGAACCAGGTCATCATCCGGTCCAACGTGGACCTCATCTACTCGTACGCCGTGGTCGACGTGACCGACGAGGCGACGTTCTCGGTCGCGCCGTCCGCCGAGTACCAGGTGGACCAGATCATCGACGAGAACCACTACGTCGTGGGCGTGGTCTACCCGGGAGAGACCCTGACCGTGCGCAACGACGACCTCTCGACGGGCACGCACGTGTACGTCCTCGGCCGTACCGCGATCACGGGCGGGGTCGAGCGCGCGCACGAGCTGCAGGACGCCCGCCGCATCACCGCGGCGACCTCGAACGCGTACGTCGCGCCCGAGTACGACCAGGACAGCCTCGTCGCGATGCGCGCCGAGATCGAGTCGCGCGCCGCCGAGGCGGACTTCTCGCGGGGCTTCGGCACCCCCGCGTCGACCGACCCCGTGAACCATGCGCTCGCCGCCGAGCTCGGGTGGGGAGGGCTGCCTCCCGAGCACGCGCAGTACTTCCAGGCCCTGGCGACCGGGACCGGCTGCGACCTGTGGACGTTCGACGTGCCGCCCCTCGACTACGCCAACAACGGCTACTTCTCCGTGATCAAGTACACCGACTCGGGCTGGCTCGACGTCGCCCGGCCGGGGTTGTCCGACACCGAGATCGTGCGCGACGACGACGGGCGGATCACGATCTGCTTCGGCGACGGCCGGTGCGACCACCCCAACACGATCGAGACCCAGGAGGGGCAGCGCTTCTTCCACGGGATGCGCATGTACCGGCCGCTCGACGTCGAGGAGACCAAGGCCTACATCGAGCGACTGCGCGCCACGCCCCCGCGCCCGGCCTGACCGCAAGGCCGGCGGCGTCCGACCCGGGTCGGACTCCGCCGGGGGTAGCCGTCAGTCGGCCGAGGAGTCCGTGCGCGTGGACGTGGGTGCGCAGCGGTGCTCGGAGTCGACCCGGAACAGCTCGAGCGCCCCGCACACCTCGAGAACGAACAGGTCGCGGTCGTCGCAGCCGCGCAGCACGGTCGCGCCGCCGCGCTTGCGGCCCGAGTCGGCGAGCGAGATGAGGAACGCCGCGCCGGTCGAGTCCATGAACGTCACGCGGCACATGTCGATCACGAGGAGCTGGCGGCGCAGGCCGACCACGCGGGCCGCGATCTCGGGGAACTGGTCCCGCTCGGCGAGGTCGAGATCACCGGCGATCACGAGCGTGGTCGTGGCCGGCGACGTCGCGATCTCGATCATGCACCGAACTGTAGACAGTCGGGGTGGTGCCCGCACACGGTGGTGGCCCGTGCGGGTGTGACGCCCGTCGCCTGCGAGGATGGGGGCATGACGTCGACCCCCGCACCCCGGCCCGCCCACCCCGCGCAGAACCTCCTCGGCGGTCCCGCACCGACGCTCCTGCCCGACACCCACCCGGACGTCGCGGCCCGGGCCGCGCTCGCCGCCGGGGAGGCGCTCGACGCCGTCACACGCACGCACCCCGCGTCGTCCTACGTGTGGGCGGTGCTCGCCGAGATCGCGCTCGACGGCGACGACCCGGTCGCGGCCTACGCGTACGCGCGCGCCGGGTACCACCGCGGGCTCGACGCGCTGCGCCGTGCGGGCTGGCGGGGCCAGGGGCCGATCCCGGCAGACCACGCCGCCAACCAGGGGTTCCTGCGGGCGCTCCTCGCGCTCGCGGACGCCGCCGAGGAGATCGGCGAGGACGACGAGGCGGCACGCTGCACACAGTTCCTCGTCGACTCGGGCACCTCGGCCGACGAGGTGCGCACGCTGCGCTGACCCCGCCCGGCGTCGTCCGGCACGCGGAACCCCGGCGGAACCCTCGGCGGCGCACCGGCGGCGGCAACGCGCCCTCGGGTCAAAGACTTGTAAACTCGTGCAGGTTCGTCGGGCGCTCGGCCCGCGAGCCCGCGGGCCTCGGGCCCGGAATCTCGGCAACCGGAAGTAGGGATCGCATGCCAGCCGTCGTGCTCGTCGGGGCGCAGTGGGGTGACGAGGGCAAGGGGAAGGCGACCGACCTCCTCGGCTCGCGCGTCGACTACGTGGTGAAGTTCAACGGCGGCAACAACGCCGGCCACACGGTCGTCATCGGCGACGAGAAGTACGCGCTGCACCTGCTGCCGTCCGGGATCCTGTCTCCCGGCGTCACGCCCGTGATCTCCAACGGCGTGGTCGTCGACATCGACGTGCTCTTCGAGGAGCTCGACGCGCTCATCGCGCGCGACGTCGACGTCTCGAAGCTGCTCATCTCGCAGGGCGCGCACGTCATCGCCGGCTACCACCGCACGATCGACAAGGTCTCGGAGCGGTTCCTCGGCAAGCGCCGCATCGGCACCACGGGCCGGGGCATCGGGCCCGCCTACGCGGACAAGATCAACCGCGTCGGCCTGCGCATCGCCGACCTGTTCGACGAGAAGATCCTCGCCGAGAAGATCGAGGGCGCGCTCGACCAGAAGAACCACCTGCTGGTCAAGGTCTACAACCGCCGCGCGATCACGGTGCAGGAGACGCTCGACGAGCTGCTCGCCAACGCCGAACGCCTCAAGCCGATGGTCACCGACACCGGCCTCGTGCTCAACAAGGCGCTCGACGACGACAAGACGGTCCTGTTCGAGGGCGGTCAGGCGACCATGCTCGACGTCGACCACGGCACCTACCCGTTCGTGACGTCGTCCAACGCGACCGCGGGCGGCGCCGTGACGGGCTCGGGCATCGGGCCGACGCGCGTCGACTCCGTGATCGGCGTCATCAAGGCGTACACGACGCGCGTGGGCGAGGGGCCGTTCCCGACCGAGCTGTTCGACGACAAGGGCGAGTACCTGCGCAAGACCGGCGCGGAGTTCGGCGTCACGACCGGCCGCGCGCGCCGCTGCGGCTGGTACGACGCCGTGATCGCGCGGTACTCCTCGCGCGTCAACGGGCTCACGGACATCGTGCTGACCAAGCTCGACGTGCTCACCGGCATGGAGAAGGTGCCCGTGTGCGTCGCGTACGACGTCGACGGCGTGCGTCACGACGAGATGCCGATCGACCAGACCGCGTTCCACCACGCGAAGCCGATCTACGAGGAGCTCGACGGCTGGTGGGAGGACATCTCCGCCTGCCGCACGTTCGAGGACCTGCCGGTCAACGCGCAGCGCTACGTGCGCGCGCTCGAGGAGATGTCGGGCACCCGCGTCTCGGCGATCGGCGTGGGCCCGCGTCGCGACGAGATCATCCCGATCCACGACCTCATCCACGGTCGCTGACGCGTCCGGGCGTCCCACACTGTGGGGTGCCCGGACCCGTCGGGAGGCCGCGTTGGTACGTTCCTTCCCATGAGGCCAACGACGTCGACCCCCGCCCGCCGCGCGACCCTCGCCCTGATCGTCGTCGGCCTGGCCGCAGGGCTCGGCGGGTGCTCGGTCTCGGTCAACAAGACCGTCTCGGGGAGCACCGTCGCGAACCTCGCCGAGGACACGTTCGAGGAGCAGATCGGGCAGCGTCCCGAGGTCGAGTGCCCCGAGTCGCTCGCGCTCACGATCGACGAGACCATGCGGTGCACGCTCACCGACCCGTCGTCGGGCACCGAGTACGGCATGACGGTGCTCGTCCAGGACGATGCCGCGGACGGGTCGGGCCTGCACTTCCAGGTCGACGACGAGGCCAAGGGCGCAGGGACGACCGACGACGCGGCCGACGACGCGGACGCCGACGCAGGCTCGCCGACGCTCTCGGCCGGGGCGGTCGAGGCGTCCGCCGCCGACGCGCTCGAGAAGAGCGTGGGCGTGCGCCCCGAGGTCGAGTGCCCGAGCGCGATCGTGCTCGAGGCCGGCCAGACCCTGCGCTGCACGGTCACCGACCCGAACACCGAGACGCGGTTCGGCATGACGACGACCGTCGACGAGCCCGCCGCGGACGGTTCCGGCCTCTCGTTCCAGGTCGACGACGTCCCCCTGGACTGAGACGTCCCCCTGGACTGAGACGGCCCCGGACCGAGACGGCCCCTGGACTGAGACGTCCCAGGGGCTGGCGGACGCTCGCCGGTAGACTCGCCTCCCGTGAAGATCCTCGTCGTCGGAACCGGTGCCCGAGAGCACGCCATCGTCCACGCCCTCGCGCACGAGGCCGCGCTCGCGGGCGGTGAGACGCACGAGCTGCACGCCGCACCCGGGAACCCGGGCATCGCGGCGCTCGCGGAGCTGCACGCGGTCGACGCCCTCGACGGCGCCGCGGTCGCGGCGCTCGCGACCTCGCTGGGCGTCGAGCTCGTCGTGGTCGGCCCCGAGGCCCCGCTCGTCGCAGGCGTGGCCGACGCGGTGCGCGCGGCCGGGATCCCCTGCTTCGGCCCGAGCGCCGAGGCCGCGCGCCTCGAGGGGTCGAAGGCCTTCGCCAAGGACGTCATGGCCGCCGCGTCGGTGCCGACCGCGCTCGCGCACGTGTGCACCGACGTCGCGCAGGTCGCCGAGGCGCTCGACGCGTTCGGCGCCCCGTACGTCGTCAAGGACGACGGCCTCGCCGCCGGCAAGGGCGTCGTCGTGACGTCGGACCGTGACGAGGCGCTCGCGCACGCCGCAGCGTGCTTCGAGGCGCGCGGCACCGACGGCCGCGTCGTGATCGAGGAGTTCCTCGACGGGCCCGAGGTCTCGCTGTTCTGCATCTGCGACGGGACGACGGTCGTGCCGCTCGCGCCCGCCCAGGACTTCAAGCGCGTGGGCGACGACGACGCCGGGCCCAACACGGGCGGCATGGGCGCGTACAGCCCGCTGACGTGGGCGCCCGAGGGGCTCACCGAGGAGGTCGTGACGCGCATCGCGCAGCCCACGGTCGACGAGATGGCGCGTCGCGGCACGCCGTTCCAGGGCGTGCTCTACGTGGGCCTCGCGCTGACGAGCCGCGGCACCCGTGTGGTCGAGTTCAACGCGCGGTTCGGCGACCCGGAGACGCAGGTCGTGCTCGCCCGGCTGCAGACCCCGCTCTCGGCGGTGCTGCTCGCGGCGGCGCGCGGCGAGCTCGCCGACCAGCCGCGGCTGCGGTGGTCCGACGGCACCGCGGTGACCGTCGTCGTCGCCTCGCACGGCTACCCCGAGTCCCCCCGCACGGGCGACGCGATCACCGGGATCGACGCGGCCGAGGCCCTCGACGCCGTGCACGTGCTGCACGCCGGCACGTCGACCGCGGACGGCGGCGCGCTCGTGAGCGCGGGCGGCCGGGTCCTGTCCGTGGTCGGGCAGGGCGCCGACCTCGACGCCGCGCGCGAGCGCGCGTACGCGGGCGTCGCGCAGATCGCGCTCGACGGCTCGCACCACCGCACCGACATCGCCGCGAAGGCCGCGGCCGGTCAGGTCGTGGCCCTGTGAGCGCGGACGCCGTGCGCGGCCTCGACACCGCGTCGCTCGACCTGCCCGGGTGGCGGCACGTCTACTCGGGCAAGGTCCGTGACCTGTACGAGCCCGACCTCCCGGCGCTCGGTGGCGCGCACCCGCTCGGCGACGTCGTGCTCGTCGTCGCGAGCGACCGCGTCTCGGCGTACGACCACGTGCTGAGCCCCGGGATCCCCGACAAGGGCACGGTCCTGACGCAGCTGAGCCTGTGGTGGTTCGAGCAGCTCGCGGACCTCGTGCCGAACCACGTCGTGTCGACCGAGGTCTCGGCCGAGCCGGGCGACGGCCTCGTGCCCGACGTCGTCGCCGGCCGGGCGATGGTGTGCCGGCGGCTGCAGATGTTCCCGGTCGAGTGCGTCGTGCGCGGCTACCTCACGGGCTCGGGCCTGGTCGAGTACCGCGCGGGGCAGAACGTGTGCGGCGTCCCGCTGCCCGCGGGGCTCGTGGACGGCTCGCGGCTCCCGGAGCCGATCTTCACGCCCGCGACCAAGGCCGAGATCGGCGACCACGACGAGAACGTGACGTTCGATCAGGTCGCCGCGACGATCGGCGACGAGGCGGCCACGCGCCTGCGCGACCTCACGCTCGCGGTGTACGCGCGGGCCGAGTCGATCGCGCGCGAGCGCGGCGTGATCCTCGCCGACACCAAGCTCGAGTTCGGGATCGACCCCGAGTCGGGGGCGGTCGTCCTCGGCGACGAGGTGCTCACGCCCGACTCCTCGCGCTTCTGGCCCGCCGACCAGTGGGAGCCGGGGCACGCGCAGCCGAGCTTCGACAAGCAGTTCGTGCGGGACTGGCTCACGTCCGCGGAGTCGGGCTGGGACAAGGCGTCCGACGTCGCACCGCCCGCGCTGCCCGGGACCGTGGTCGAGCGCACGCGCGACCGCTATCTCGAGGCGTACGAGCGGCTCACGGGGTCGGCGCTGCACTGACGGACCTGCGGCGCCGCGCGGCGTCCGCCCGGCTGCGGCGTCCGCCCGGCTGCGGCGTCCGCCCGGCTGCGGCGTCCGCCCGGCTGCGGCGTCCGCCCGGCTGCGCTGACGGACCTGCTGTGCCGACGGAACCCGCTGCGACGGGCCCGCACGCGTGGACCTGCGGGAGCGAGCGCCAGGGGGTGCGCCCGCTCCCGCAGTAGATCGGCGACGACGTCAGGGGGAAGGGCGTCGCTCGAACATGTGTTCGAGCATAGGGTCTCGTCGGCGCGTGCGCCAGGGGTGCGCGCACGTGTGGACGACCGGGTCGCGGACGCCGTCCGGGGCCGTGGCGCAAGGCCGGTAGACTGGCCCCGGAATCCCGGCGCCGTGCTCTGTCCCCGCTCGCGAGCCCTCCCGGCTCGGTGCAGCGGTCGCGCAGGCCGGTGCCCTCACACCCAAGTGCTCGAGGAGCCCCCGTGGGACGCGTCGTCGTCGAGGTCATGCCCAAGCCCGAGATCCTGGACCCGCAGGGCAAGGCTGTCGTCGGGGCGCTGCCGCGCCTCGGTTTCACCCAGTTCACCGGCGCCCGCCAGGGCAAGCGGTTCGAGCTCGAGGTCGAGGGCGACGTCACGCCCGAGGTCCTCGCCGCGGCCCGCGAGGCCGCCGAGACCCTGCTGTCGAACCCGATCATCGAGGACGTCGTCCGCGTGGCCGACATCTCGGACGTGACCACCGAGGTCACGGCCTGATGAGCGCGACGCTCGCCTCCGCACGGATCGGCGTCGTCACCTTCCCCGGGACGCTCGACGACCGCGACGCCGCACGCGCCGTCCGCCTCGCCGGTGGCGAGCCCGTGTCGCTGTGGCACGCGGACGCCGACCTGCACGGCGTCGACGCCGTGGTGCTGCCGGGCGGGTTCTCGTACGGCGACTACCTGCGCGCCGGCGCGATCAGCCGCTTCGCGCCCGTGCTCGACACGCTCGTCGACGCCGCCAAGGGTGGCCTGCCGATCCTCGGGATCTGCAACGGCTTCCAGGTGCTGACCGAGGCGCACCTGCTGCCCGGGTCGATGATCAAGAACGACCACCTGCACTTCGTGTGCAAGGAGCAGGTGCTCACGGTCGAGAACGCCGAGACCGCCTGGACGCGCGACTACGCGCAGGGGCAGCGGATCACGATCCCGCTCAAGAACCAGGACGGCCAGTTCGTCGCCGACGAGCGCACGCTCGACGAGCTCGAGGGTGAGGGCCGCGTCGCGTTCCGCTACACCGACGGCAACCCGAACGGCTCGCGCCGCGACATCGCCGGCATCACGAACGCCGCGGGCAACGTCGTCGGGCTCATGCCGCACCCCGAGCACGCGGTCGAGGCAGGCTTCGGCCCCGCGTCCGAGGCGGGCGCCCGCGCCGGCACGGACGGGCTCGGGTTCTTCACCTCGGTGCTCGGGTCGCTCGTCCACGCGTGACCTCGAACGCTCGAGGTGCCGTCCCGCTGGTGCTGACGAGCGTGCCGTGGGCCGACCCGGCCGGTACGGCGCTGCGCCGCGAGATGTTCGAGCGCACCAACCTCGCGCTGTACCCCGACGGGTTCGGGCACCTCGCGGCGCCCGGCGCCTGGGAGGCCGACGACACCGCGCTCGGGCTGACGTGCGTCGTCTCGCTCGTCGTGACCCGCGGTGGGGCTCCCGTGGGTCACGCGGCGCTGCGGACGCCCGACGACGGCGCCCCCGCGGGCGCGCTCGAGGTCTCCAAGGTCTACGTGCGCGCCGAGGCTCGGCGCACCGGTGTCGCGAGCGCGCTGCTCGTCGCTCTCGAGGACGCCGCCCGGGCGCGCGGCGCGCGGCTCCTGGTCCTCGGCACCGGCCCGCGCCAGCCCGAGGCGGCCGCGGCGTACGTGCGGCACGGCTACGCGCGCATCGACGGCTACCCGCCGTACGACTCCTACGGCGACGCGCTCTGCTTCGGCAAGAGGCTCGCGTGAGCCTGCGCACCCGCCCCCGGGCCTGGGCGCTCGTCCCGGCCGTGCTCGCACCGGTCGCGATGATCGGCGGGTGGCGGCTCGCCGCGGCGCAGCAGCCCGCGTTCGACCCGGTGGCCCAGACGATCTCCGCACTGGCCGCGGCGCCGTCGTCCGACACCTGGATCATGACCGCCGGACTCGCGCTCACCGGCGCGAGTCACGTGGTCACCGCGCTCGGGCTCACGGGCCTGCCCCGGCCCGGGCGGGTGCTGCTCGCCCTCGGAGGTGTCGCGACCGCAGCGGTCGCGGCACTCCCGGTCGACCTGCACCCTGCAGGACACACGGTCGCCGCGACCGTCGGCTTCGTGGCGCTCGCGGCGTGGCCCGCGGCGTCCGCGCGTCGGGAGAGCGGCGGGCCAGGGCCGGGCGTCGCAGGTCTGCCCGCGCCCGTCGCCATCGGCACGACGGCCGCGCTCGCCGCCCTCCTGGGCGTGTTCTTCCTCGAGCTGACGCGCGTCCTGCCGGACGACGGTGCCGCGGTCGGTCTGACCGAGCGGCTCGTCGCCGGGGCGCAGTCGCTCGTGCCGCTGGGGGTCGTCGTCGGGGCGCTCGTCAGCGGGCGACCTGCGCGCTGACCAGGTGAGCGCGTGCCCCGGGCCGCAGCCGGAACCACGCACGAGCTACGAGCCACGAGGCGCGACCCGGCCCAATGCCTCGCGACGGTCACGTTCTGGCCCTCGTCCCCGCGAGCGTCACGTTCTGGCCCGTTCCCGGAGGCGTGAAGGGGCCCGGACGTGACCCTCGCGGGTCGAGGCGCACCGAGCGCTGTGCCTACCTCGCACCCAGCGCTTGTTCCACGTCCTCGATGATGTCCAGCGGGTCCTCGAGCCCGACGCTCAGGCGGACCGTGGTCTCCGCGATGCCCACGGCGGCGCGGCCCTCGGGGCCGAGCTTGCGGTGCGTCGTCGTCGCGGGGTGCGTCACGAGCGACTTGGCGTCGCCGAGGTTGTTCGAGATGTCGACGATCCGCAGTGCGTCGAGGAACGCGAACGAGCGCTTCTTGGCCGTCTCGGGGTCGGTGCCCTCGGGCACCGCGATGTCGAGCGTCACGACCGTGCCGCCGCCGGTCTGTTGCGAGCGCGCGAGCTCGACCTGCGGGTGCGAGTCGAGGAACGGGTAGCGCACCTGCGCGATCCCGGGCAGCTGCTCGAGCGCGGCCGCGACCTGCGCGGCGTTGGCGTTCTGCGCGGCCACGCGCACAGGCAGTGTCTCGAGGCCCTTGAGCAGCGTCCACGCGTTGAACGCGGAGAGCGACGGGCCGGTGTTGCGGATGAAGGTCTGGACGGGCCCGTAGACGTAGTCCTCGCTGCCGAGGATCGCGCCGCCGAGCACGCGGCCCTGGCCGTCGATGTGCTTGGTCGCGGAGTACACGACCACGTCGGCGCCGAGCTCGAGCGGCTTCTGCAGCAGGGGAGTCGCGAACACGTTGTCGAGCACCACGGTCGCGCCCGCGGCGTGCGCGAGCTCGCTCACGCGGCGCACGTCGACGATGTCCTGCATGGGGTTGGACGGCGTCTCGAAGAACACGACGTCCGCCGGCGTCGAGAGCGCCTCCTCCCACTGCGCGAGCACGTGCCCGTCGACGTAGTCGGTGCGCACGCCCCACTTGGCGAAGATCTCGTCGAAGATCACGAGCGACGAGCCGAACAGCGCGCGGGCGGCGACGATGCGCGACCCCGAGCCGACGAGCGCGGCGAGCGCCGTGAACACGGCCGACATGCCCGAGGCGGTCGCGTAGCACGCGTCGGCCCCCTCGACGAGGCGCATGCGCTCCTCGAACGCGTGCACGGTCGGGTTGCCGTAGCGCGAGTAGATGAAGCGGTCGAGGTCGCCCTTGAACGCGGCCTCGGCGTCGGCGGCGTGGCCGTAGACGAAGCCCTGCGTGAGGAACAGCGCCTCGCTCGTCTCGCCGAACTCGGACCGGCGGTGACCGCCGCGCACCGCGAGCGTCGCGGGGCGCGCCGAGGCGGGCAGCGGGCCGCGACCCGAGCCGCCGGGGATCTCGCCCGGCCCGGACGAGCCGGTGACGCTCCCGAACCCGCTCATGCCCGGGCCTCGTCCGGGGTCGCGCCCGTCGCGGCGTCCGACGGCCAGGTGGTCGTGGGCAGGCCCGCGGCCTGCCAGCCGGTGTGCCCGCGGCGACCGTCGGGGCCGACGTCGCCCTCGAACCCGTGCAGCACGTTGTAGGCGGGCCCGTACCCGGCGGCCGTCAGCGCGGCGGACGCGCCGATCGAGCGCTGCCCGGAGCGGCACAGGAAGACGATGGGCTGGCCGGGGCGGACGCCGGTCGCGAGGACCTCGTCGACGAACGCGGGGTTCGGTCCCTGCGGCGTGACCCACTGCGCGAACCCGACGGTCTTGCCGAGCTGCGCGACGTCCGGGACGCCGATCGTGCGCCACTCGCCCTCGGTGCGCACGTCGACGATGACGGCCTCCGGGTCGGTGCGGAGCAGCTCCCACGCGTCGGTCACGGTGAGGTGGCCGGCGAAGCCGTCGGCGGGCTGGGGCGTGATGCGGGGTTCGACCATGATGTCTCCTCCATCGGTCGTGGCGGTAGCACCCTCGCCCGCTCGCCGCGCCGGAGCGCGGGGACCAGGGGGTTGCTGCGGCGTCATCGTGCCAAGTCACTCGGCCGCTCTGGATGGTTGCTCGGATGCTACGCCACGCCGGGCGGCGTCCGACGCCCGTGTCCAGAACTCGTGCCCACGATGCGAGACGCCGCGACCACCGGTTGACACGCTCGACGGCGCTCGCGGATGCTTGACGCAGGTCATGAGTGCCAGCGCAAAACCCCGGTTTGCTGGCCGGCAACCCTCCACTCGCGGTGGGGTGCCCCGGGTGACGACCCGGCCGCTCGCCACGAGGCGTGGGGCAAGCGCGGGGAAACGCCGGTGGGTGCGTCCCCGAGATCTCGGAGGAGCACCATGAGCGCACAGACCATCGACACGACCTGTCCGTCGGCCCCCGGCACGGTGCAGGACGTCGCACCCGTCCTTCCCGTCGCGAGCGGCGACACGTTCGTCCCCCTCGTCGACGGCACGAGCGTGCGGTACGCGAACCTCGACGTGGCGGCCTCGGCTCCGGCGCTCGCGAGTGTCGCGGCACGCGTGAGCGAGGTGCTCCCGCTGTACGCGAGCGTCCACCGCGGCGCGGGCTACCTCTCGCAGGTCTCGACCGCCCTCTACGAGGCGTCGCGGCAGAGCATCGGTGCGTTCGTCGGGGCGCGCGCGGACGACGTCACGATCGTCACGCGCAACACGACCGACTCGCTCAACCTCCTCGCGGGCTGCGTGCCCGCCCAGGCCGACGGCACGCCCGGGCGCGTGCTCGTGCTCGACGTCGAGCACCACGCGAACTTCCTGCCCTGGCAGCGCACGGGCGCCGCGACGGTCCTGACGGGCGGGGCGACCGTCGCCGCGACCCTCGACGCGATCGAGGGCGAGCTCGCGCGCACCCCCTACGCGCTGCTGGCCGTCACGGGCGCCTCGAACGTCACGGGCGAGTCGCTGCCCGTCGCCGACCTCGTGCGCCTCGCGCACGACGCCGGGGCGCGCGTGCTGCTCGACGGCGCCCAGCTCGTGCCGCACCGCCGCTTCTCGCTCGAGGCCACGGGCGTCGACTACGTCGCGTTCTCGGGCCACAAGACCTACGCGCCGTTCGGGGCCGGTGCCCTCGTGGGCCGCCGCGACTGGCTCGACACCGGCACGCCGTTCCTCGCGGGCGGCGGCGCGGTGCGCAACGTGCGCGTCGACGCCACGACGTGGCACCCCGCGCCCGCGCGGCACGAGGCCGGCTCGCCCAACGTGATCGGGGCCGTCGCGCTCGCCGCCGCGTGCGAGGCGCTCGCGACCGTCGACCCGGCGTCGCTCGCCGAGCACGAGGCGACGCTGCGCGCACGGCTCGTCGACGGCCTGGACGCTCTCGAGGGCGTGCACGTCGTGCACGCGTGGGACGACGCGACCGACCCGGTCGGCGTCGTGACGTTCGTGGTCGAGGACCACGACCCGGGGCTCGTCGCCGCGTACCTCTCGGCCGAGCACGGCATCGGGGTGCGCGACGGTCGGTTCTGCGCGCACCCGCTGCTCTCGCGCCTCGGGCTCGACGGTGGGGCGATCCGCGCCTCGGTGGGCGTCGGGACCGCGGGCGAGGAGGTCGAGCGGCTCATCGGCGCGCTCGCGTCGTTCGTCGCCGACGGCCCGCGTGCGCAGTACGCGATCGTCGAGAACCTCTGGACCGTCGTCGACGACCCGCGTCCCGTGCCTGCCGGCTCCGGGCTCAGCGGGCTCTTCGCGACCGCCGCCGCGGGCTTCATCGCGGAGTCCGCGGGCTGCGGCCCGCTGCCCGCCGACGGCTGACCCGCACCACGCCCGCGCCGGGCCTGACCGGCGCCACCCGCACACGCCGTCGCGCGCACGACCCCTGCACGCGCGGCCCCGCGCACGACCCTGCACGCCGTCCCGCGCTCGGTCCCCTCCGCGACCCTGCGCGACGTCGCGACCCCTCCCGCACCCCGGAGACCCTCATGAGCCACGTCCTGCCGTCGGCGACCCCCGATCTCCCCCAGTTCACCTACGCCGTCCGCTTGCCCGACGGGCGGACCGAGTCCGTCGTCGGCCCGGCGGGGCTCGCGAGCTGCGCGATCGCGACCGGCCCGGCCGACCCGGCGCGCGCGTCCCTCGCGCTGCGCCGGTACGCCGCGACGCACGAGGGCGTCGCGCTGCGCCTCGAGCAGGCGGCGAGCCGACGCGAGTTCGTCGTCACCCCCGCGCAGGCCGGGCACGGGTCGACGCTCCAGCTCGTCGGCTCGGGCGTCGGCTGCTCGACGTGCCCCGAGGGGCCGTTCGACGTGA
This sequence comes from Sediminihabitans luteus, assembly GCF_002797595.1. Taxonomy (GTDB): domain Bacteria; phylum Actinomycetota; class Actinomycetes; order Actinomycetales; family Cellulomonadaceae; genus Paraoerskovia; species Paraoerskovia lutea. The sequence goes on along the minus strand of NZ_PGFE01000001.1, from coordinate 922,246 downwards.
TGTACCCGCCGAGCGACCTCGAGACGGCGGTCGGCACCGACGACGACGCCGCCGACCACCTCGGCGACGAGCTGTGCGAGCGCGCCCTCGCCCAGGCCGTCGTCGAGCGCGCGGCGGCGCACGAGCACCGGGAGCGCGCCGCACGCCTCCTGGCCGACCCGTCCGTGCGGGGTCGCTGGGAGGTCGACAGCTGGCTCCGGGAGGGGATCTTCACGCGCCGGCAGGTGGTGCTCACGGGCGAGCGCGGCCTGCTCCACGGGCGCACCGCGGTGCTGCTCCCGGTCGCGCAGACCCCCTGCGGCCAGGCGGTTCACGCGGCGTCCACCTCGTCGTAGCGCGAGAGTTCACCGGGCGTTGCGAACAGGTACCTCGAACCCTCTAGTCGAGAGGGCCTGCGGTGTGCTCCCATTTTCCTCATGGAGCACCACGTCCACCTCGACGGCCACGGATTCCGCCTGGAACCGCTGGCCCTGAGCCATGCCCCCGCGCTCGCCGGGATCGTCGACGAGGCGATGTGGGCGGGCATGAGCGGTCCCCTGCCCGTGGGGATCCCGGGCATGGTCGAGTACGTGCTGCGCAACCAGGCAGCGGCCGACGTGGTCGCGTTCGCGGTGCTGCGCACCGACACCGGCGAGGTCGTCGGCAGCACCGCTTTCCGCGACCACTCGGCCGACGACCGTCGCGTCGAGATCGGGCGCACCTTCTACGCGCGCTCGACGTGGGGGACGCTCGTCAACCCGGTCGCGAAGTGGCTCATGCTGCAGCACGCGTTCGAGGTGTGGGACGTGCACCGCGTCGGGTTCCGCGTCGACGTGCGCAACACGCGCTCGCTCGCCGCGATGCGGCGCCTCGGCGCCTACGAGGAGGGCGTGATGCGGGCGCACCGCACCGCGTGGGACGGCTCGCGCGCCGACTCGGTGTGCTTCTCGATCCTCGCCCCCGAGTGGCCGGGCGTCGAGCTCGGCCTGCTCGGGCGCATCCTCGGCACGAACGTGCTGGCGATGCCCGACATCGCGTAGGCGGCTCCGAGGCGCACCGCCTGGCGGGCGCCGACCTCACGACGCGGCGTCTTGCTCCGTGGGCGCCCGAGCGGGCCGTGCCGCACGTTCGATGGGATGGCCGCGTGGCCCGGCCGGGCCCGCACCATCGACGCAGGGGGACGACGTGAGCACGTATCCGCAGGGCAACGGGACGCAGGGCTACGGACCGCAGACCGACCGAACGCAGGGCTACGGACCGCAGTCGCACGGCTCGCAGGGCTACGGACTGAGCTGGCCCCAGGAACCCGACGCGCCGAAGGGCACCCCGGGCCCGCGTGCGCCGATGCAGCCCGACGTGCTGTGCAAGGCGATCCGGATGCTCCGCGTGTGGATTGCGATCGCGACGCCTCTCGGGCTCATCTCGCTCGCGATCATCGGCTCGATCGCCGCCGAGTACGGCGCGCCCGCGTCGCTGATCGCGTCGCTGTGGGTGGCCGCGGTGACGACGCTCGTCCTGGTCGGGCTCGAGCTCTGGCTCGCGGTGCTGGCCCTGCGCGGGCGTCGGTGGGCCCGCGTGACGCTCGTGGTGCTGCTCCTGGTCGGCGTCGTGGAGGACGTCGTCCAGCTCTTCAGCGGGACGTCGGGCTTCGCGGTGCTCCTGACGATCGGCGGCGCGGTGCTCGCGATCGTGATCGTGGTGCGGCTGTGCAGCGCGGAGGTCGGCTACTACGAGCGCCAGGTCGCGGCGTACCGGCTCGCCACGAAGGGCTGAGCAGAGTGAGACGTGTGCTCGTGCGGGGGCCGTCCTGCGGCGCGTTCGTGGTCGCTGCCGCGCTCCTCGTCGGCGGGTGCCAGGCGGGGGACGCGAGCCACGAGCTCGTCGTGACTACCGCCGAGGGCGACACGACCTACGTCGTCGATGCGGGTGACATCCCGCGGGACGGTCTCGTCGCGGCAGGCTGCGTGCTCCTCGGCGCACCAGTCAGCGATCTCGTCGATGGATGGGAGCTCGTGTCCCCGGGATCGGTCGTCGCTGACGGGGTGCTGGAGTCGTTCACGGTCGACGGAGAACGCTTCGGCGCTCACGAGTGCGCCCGCTACCTCGAGGAGAACCCGCAGTCAGGAGGCTGACGAGCGACCTGACCGCGGGCAGGACGGTCACGCGCGGGGCGTGACCGTCCCGGTGAGGTGCGGCCGACCGTGCCGTGCGTCCCAGCCGACGTAGTCGAACCCTGCCGGGCCGCGCGTGATCGCGACGTCGACCGTGCCGGGCAGCAGCACGGGCGTGGCGAACTCGACCGACCAGTCGTAGGCGTCGCCCCGCGCGGGGCCGACCTCAGCGAGCGCGCGCGCCGCGGTGTACATGCCGTGCGCGATGGCCCGCCGGAACCCGAACGCCTTCGCGCCCAGCGCCGACGTGTGGATCGGGTTGCGGTCGCCCGAGACCGCGCCGTACGCGCGCCCGGTGCCCGCGTCCAGCCGCCAGCGTGCGGTGGGCACCGGAGCGACGAAGGTCTCGCGTCGGTCGTCGGTGCCGGACGACGCAGCCGCAGTGACGTCGTCCGGCAGGGTGAAGCCCTTGGCCAGGTACGTCGACACGCCGCGGTAGGCCGTCTCGCCGGACGTCGCGACCTCGGTCACGAGGTCGACCTGCACGCCCCGCCGGTGCGGGCGCAGGTTCTCGGCCCACGCCGTCACGCGCAGGGTCTCGCCGAGCGCGACCGGGCGCGTGAGCGTGACCGCGTTGGCGAGGTGCACCAGGCCGACGAGCGGCAGCGGGAAGTCGCCGCGCACCATGAGCGCCGTCGCGACGGGGAACCCGAGCACGTGCAGGAACCCCGCGGGCAGGTGATCGACGGGGCCGGTCGGCGGCGGCTCGCCCACGACCCGCCGGTACGCGGCGAGCCGGGCCGCGACGTCCGGCAGGTCGGTCGCGACGTGCTCGACCCGGTACGCGACCTCGGGCAGCGCGAGACCGCCCGGGGCGCCCGGGAGCGTGCGCCGGGCGGCGTCGACCGCCGAGCCCGCCGCGCCGCGGGCGAACGACCGCCCGAGCGCGGGGACCTCGGCGAGGATCTCGACCCGCGTGCCCGCAGGGGCCGTCACGCGCCCACCAGGTTCTGCCCGCACACGCGCAGCACCTGACCGCTGATGCCGGTCGTGCCGGGCGAGGCGAGGAACGCGATGGCCTCGGCGACGTCGATCGGCTGCCCGCCCTGCTGGAGCGAGGACGCGCGACGCGCTACCTGGCGCGGCACGAGCGGGATCGAAGCGGTCATGTCGGTCTCGATGAACCCGGGGGCGACCGCGTTCGCGGTGCCGCCGAGCGGAGCGAGCAGCCGGGCGTGCGCGCGCGTGTGGCCGATCACGCCGGCCTTCGAGAACCCGTAGTTGGTCTGCCCCCGGTTGCCCGCGATGCCGGACGTCGAGGCGAGCGACACGACGTGCGGGGTCTCGGAGAACCCGCCGACCTCGAGGAGGTGCTCCGTGATGCGCAGCTGCGACTCGAGGTTGACCGCGATCACCGCGTCCCACTTCTCGGGCGTCATGTTCGCGAGCAGCTTGTCGCGCAGGATCCCGGCGTTGTGCACGAGCACGTGCAGGCCGCCGTGGCGTGCGCGCGCGTGCTCGAGGATGCGCGCACCCGCGTCGTCCGCGGTCACGTCGAGCTGGAGCGCGGTCCCCTTGATCTCGTTGGCGACCGCGGTCAGGGCCTCGCCCGCCGCGGGGACGTCGACCACGACGACCTTCGCGCCGTCGCGCGCGAGCGTGCGCGCGACCTCGGCGCCGATGCCCCGGGCGGCCCCGGTGACGACCGCGACGCGCCCCGCGAGCGGCTGCGACCAGTCGAACCCGCTCGCGTCCCACGCCGGACCGTCGCCGACGCGCAGCAGCTGGCCGTCCACGAACGCGGACTTCGCCGACAGGAAGAAGTGCAGCGCCGCGAGCACGGCCGGGTCGCCGACCTGCGCGCCCGCGGTGAGCTGCACGCCGTTGCCGGTCGCGCCGCCGCGCAGCTCCTTGGCGAGCGAGCGCACGAACCCGTCGACGCCCTGCCGGGTCGCGGCGATCGCGGGCGCGTCGTCGTCCCCGGGAGCGCGCGAGAGCACCACGACTCGACCGCCGCGCGCGAGCGAGCGCAGGTGCCCGGCGACCGCCAGCACGGCCTGCGACACGTCGCCCGGTCGCTCGGCCCCCGTGAGGACGACGACCACGGCGCCCCAGCGCTCGGACGCGTCGGCGGGCGCCTGGCGCACGTCGAGGTCCCAGCGCAGCAGGGCCGCGGCGACGTCGTCCGCGTCGTCGTGGACGCCGGGCGTGCCGCCGACGACGAGGACCGGGCCGGGCACGAGCGGCGCACCCGGCTCGTACCGGCGCAGCACGGCCGGCTGCGGCAGCCCGAGCTTCTTGGCGAGGGTCTTGGTGAACCCCGCGTTGACGGCGTTGAGGTAGGAGTCGGTCATGGCTCAGGCCTCCGTCTCGGTGGACGTCGTGGTGGTCGTGGCGGTGGGCTCGACGCCGCCAGCGGACTCGACGACCGCGGCGACGCCGAGGCCGCCCGCGGCGCACACCGAGATCAGGGCGCGGGCCGGGCGGCCCGTCTGCGCGGCGCGGGCCGCGACGAGCTTGGCGGCGGTCGCGACGATCCGCCCGCCGGTCGCGGCGAACGGGTGACCCGCGGCCACGGACGAGCCGTTGACGTTGAGGCGCTCGCGGTCGATGCTGCCGAGCGCGCCGTCGAGGCCGAGCTCGGTGCGGCAGTACTCGTCGTCCTCCCACGCGGCGAGCGTGGTGAGCACGGTCGAGGCGAACGCCTCGTGGATCTCGTAGAAGTCGAAGTCCTCGAGGCCGAGCCCCTGGCGCGCGAGCAGGCGGGGGACGGCGTGCGCGGGCGCCATGAGGAGGCCCTCGTGGCCGTGCACGTAGTCGACGGCCGCGGTCTCGGCGTCCACGACGCGCGCGAGCACGGGCAGGTTGCGCTGCGCGGCCCACTCGCGCGAGGCGAGCAGGACGGCGGACGCGCCGTCGGTCAGCGGTGTGGAGTTCCCGGCGGTCATGGTGGGTGCGGTCTCCAGGCGCGTGCCGAACACGGGCTTGAGGCCGCCGAGCTTCTCGAGCGAGGTGTCGGCGCGCAGGTTCTGGTCGCGCACCAGGCCGCGGTGCGGGGTCACGAGGTCGTCGAAGAACCCGGAGTCCCAGGCGGCGGCGAGGTGCTGGTGGCTCGCGAGCGCGAGCGCGTCCTGCGCCTCGCGCGTGATTCCCCAGCGGGCGGTCGTGATGGCCTGGTGCTCGCCCATCGAGAGCCCGGTGCGGGGCTCGTCGGTCGACGGCGTCAGGGGTGCGAGGTCCTTGGGGCGGACCTTCGTGAACGCCTTGACGCGGGCGCCCGCGCTCTTGGCGTGGCTCGCCTCGAGCAGCGCTCGGCGCAGGCCCTCGCTCACGGCGATCGGCGCGTCCGAGACGGTGTCGGTGCCGCCGGCGATGCCGGACTCGACCTGGCCGAGCCGGATCTTGTTGGCGATCGTGACGACGGCCTCGAGGCCGGTCGCGCAGGCCTGCTGGAGGTCGTACGCGGGGGTCTGGGGCGACAGCGACGAGCCGAGCACCGACTCGCGCACGAGGTTGAAGTCGCGGGAGTGCTTGAGCACCGCGCCGCCGACGACCTCGCCGATCCGCTCGCCCTGGAGCCCGAAGCGTGCGACGAGCCCCTCGAGGGCGGCGGTGAAGAGCTCCTGGTTGCTCGATCGCGAGTACTTGCCGCCCGCGCGTGCGAACGGCACGCGGTTGCCGCCGACGATCACCGCGTCGCGGAGACCTCCGGTCGGCTGCCCCGGGGTGGGGGAGGGCTGGGCTGGGTTCCTGGGGGCCACGGCGTCGTGCTCCTTCGCATCGTTGTGCGGGTGGTCGTGGTGCGTCGTCGGTGTCGTCCCTGCCTCGTGCGCGCACGACGACGTCACGGGGTGTCCTTGACTCACAGTACCTGATACTCTGAGTTTCGCGTGAGGCCCGTCACAGGCCCGCGCCCCGAGCGCGGCCGACGCCGCCAGCCTAGGGACGACACCGACGTCGGGCACGAGGAGCCGCACCGTGAGCAACGAGACCACCAGGACCAGGCCGGGGTCCGCGCCGCCGTCGACCGACGGCCGGTCGACCCGGTGGGACGACCACCGCGCCGCGCGCCGGCATGAGCTCGTGCAGGCCGCGCGCAAGGCCGTCCACAAGAAGGGCCCGGGCGTGTCGATGGACGAGATCGCGGCCGAGTCCGGGACCTCCAAGTCGATCATCTACCGCTACTTCGACGACAAGGTCGGGCTCCAGGTCGCGATCGGCAACGACGTCGGCGTCCAGATGCACCACGCGCTGACCCGCGCGGCCGAGGAGGCCGGCACCCCCAAGCGCGCGCTGCGCGCCATGGTCCGCGTCTACCTCGAGATGATCGAGCAGTCGCCGCACGTCTACTGGTTCGTCACGCGGACCGGCGTGATCGTCGGCACCGACGGCGACGGCGCCCCCGTCAAGGCGCCGCTGGACGCGTTCCTCGAGTCCGTGACCGAGCTCGTCGCGCAGCCGTTCGCGCAGGTCGCGCACGTCGCGCCCGCGGACGCCGCAGCCTGGGCCGCCGGGGCCGTGGGCTTCGTCCGCGGCGCGGGGGAGTGGTGGCTCGGCCACCGCGACCGGCCGGGCACCCCGACGCGCGAGGCGCTCACCGAGCAGGTCTCGGACTGGCTCTGGTTCGGGCCCGTCGGCGTCCTCTCCGACCACCACGACAGCACCACGGCGACCACCACAGCCAGGGAGAACTCATGACCACCACGTCGGACCGACCGGTCGAGACCACCACCAACACCACGACGGGCACCGCCGGGACCGGGCGCGCGACGTCGTCCGCCCTGCACCACGAGGCCGCCGAGGGCCGCGTCGACGTCGCGTGGCTCTCGACCCACCTGCTCGGCCGCTGGGCCGACCTGCGCGCGAGCGCGCGCGCCACCGCCGGCGAGAGCGCGTTCCACAAGATCGAGGGCCAGAGCAAGGAGGAGCACCGCGAGCGCGTGCTCGAGCAGTGCCGGGCGCTCGCCGCCAAGGGCCAGGTGCACCTCGCGTTCCCCGAGCGCCTCGGTGGCGGGAACAACCCGGGCGCCAACCTCGCCGGGTTCGAGGAGCTCGTCGCGGCCGACCCGTCGCTCCAGATCAAGGCCGGCGTGCAGTGGGGCCTGTTCGCCTCGGCGATCCTGCACCTCGGCGTCGAGGAGCAGCAGGACCGCCTGCTGCCCGCCGCGATGGACCTGAGCGTCCCGGGCGCGTTCGCCATGACGGAGACCGGGCACGGCTCGGACGTCGCCGCCGTGGCCACGACCGCGACGTACGACCCCGAGACGCAGGAGTTCGACCTCCACACGCCGTTCCGCGCCGCCTGGAAGGACTACCTCGGCAACGCGGCGGTGCACGCCACGGCAGCGACCGTGTTCGCGCAGCTCATCACCCGCGGCGTCAACCACGGGGTGCACTGCTTCTACGTCCCGATCCGCGAGGTGGCCGCCGACGGCACGGCCGGCGCGTTCCTGCCGGGCATCGGCGGCGAGGACGACGGCCAGAAGGGCGGCCTCAACGGCGTCGACAACGGCCGGCTGCACTTCGACCACGTGCGCGTGCCGCGCGCCGACCTGCTCTCGCGCTACGGCGCGGTCGCCGAGGACGGCACCTACTCGTCGTCGATCGACAGCCCCGGGCGCCGGTTCTTCACGATGCTCGGCTCGCTCGTGCAGGGCCGCGTCTCGCTCGACGGCGCCGCGTCCAACGCGTCGAAGATCGGGCTGCAGATCGCCGTGACCTACGCGAACCAGCGGCGCCAGTTCGCAGGCCCGGGCACCGACGAGGTCGTGATCATGGACTACGGCACGCACCTGCGCCGCCTGCTCCCGCGCGTCGCCGAGACCTACGCGACGCACTTCGCGCACGACCGCCTGCTCGACCTGTTCCACTCGGTGTTCTCGGGCGAGCAGGACACGCCCGAGACGCGCGAGGACCTCGAGACGACCGCCGCCGCGCTCAAGGCGACCAGCACGCGGTTCGCCCTCGACACCCTGCAGGAGACGCGCGAGGCGTGCGGCGGGGCGGGGTTCCTCACCGAGAACCGCATCACGAGCCTGCACGCCGACATGGACGTCTACGCGACGTTCGAGGGCGACAACACGGTGCTGCTCCAGCTCGTCGGCAAGCGCCTGCTCTCGGACTACGCGCGCGCCATGAAGGGCATCACGCCCGGCGGCATGGCCCGGTACGTGGTCGAGAAGGCCGCGGACGCCGCGATGCACCGCACGCCGCTGCGCCGCGCCGCGCAGGCGCTCGCCGACTCGGGCTCGGTGCGCCGCGCCGCGGGCCACCTGCGCGAGGAGGAGACGCAGCGTGCGCTGCTGACCGAGCGTGTCGACGCGATGGTCGAGGAGGTCGCGCTCGCGCTGCGCCCCGCGCAGAAGGCCGACCCGGTCAAGGCCGCCGAGATCTTCAACCAGCACCAGGTCGCGCTCGTGGACGCCGCGAAGGCCCATGCCGACCTGCTGCGCTGGGAGGCGTTCACGCAGGCCCTCGCCGGGATCGAGGACGAGGGCACGCGAGCCGTGCTGACCACGGTGCGCGACCTGTTCGGCCTCACGCTGGTCGAGCGCAACCTCGCCTGGTACCTGATCAACGGCCGCATCTCGTCGCAGCGCGCACGTACCGTGACGAGCTACATCGACCGTCTGCTCGTGCGCCTGCGTCCGCACGCGCAGGACCTCGTCGACGCCTGGGGGTTCGGCCCCGAGCACCTGCGCGCCAAGATCGCCTCGGGCGCCGAGGCCGAGCGCCAGGACGAGGCGCGCGCGTACTACCGCGCGCTGCGGGCGAGCGGCGACGCGCCCGTCAGCGAGAAGTCGCAGAAGAAGGCCGCGAAGCGCGCCTGACCCGCACCGCCGAGGGCGGCGCCGTGCCTGCGGGCGCGGTGCCGCCCTCGGCGTGTCCGGCTCGCGCCCGCGGGCGGGGCCGGGTGCGCGGGCGTGACCGCGGTCGTGGTCGTGGACGCACGAGCGTCGCGACGGCGACCCCGAGCAGCAGCACCGCACCGCCCGTGGCCTCCCACGCGTTGGGCAGCTCGTCGAGCACGGCCCAGGCGGACGCGAGCCCGACGACCGGCACGAGCATCGCGAACGGCACGACCGCGGACGACGCGTGGTGCGCGAGCAGGGTGTTCCAGATCCCGTAGCCGACGAGGGTCGCGACCCACGCGGTGTACGCGGTCGCGAGCGCCGCGGCGAGCGTCGGGTGGGCGAGCGCGTGGGCGACCTCGGCCGGACCGTCCACCACGAGCGAGAGCAGTAGGAGCGGCACCGGGACCACGGTCGCCGACCACACCGTCATCGAGAGCCCGGCGCCGCGCGCGGGTGCGGCGTCCGGCGTCCGCGTGGAGGTGTCGCCGGGCGGCCGGGTGCCGGTGCCGCGTGCGGCGGCCCGCCGGGCCGCGACGTTGCCCAGCGCCCACGAGGTCGCGGCGCCGACCACGAGCACGACGCCGAGCGCGGGGGTCGTGGCGGCGCGTCCGACGGCGACGATCCCGAGCCCGACTGCGCCGATCGCGACCCCGATCACCTGGGGACGTGTCGGCCGCTCGTGCAGCACGCCCGCCGAGAGCACGATCGTCAGCACGACCTGCGCCTGGAGCAGCAGCGACGCGAGCCCCGCGGGCAAGCCCACGGCGATCGCCGTGTACAGCAGCGTGAACTGTCCGAGGCTCATGCACGCCCCGACGAGCACGACGTCGCGCCACGGGACCTGTGGTCGTGGGACGAGCCAGAGTGCGGGGACGAGGACGACGACGAACCGCACGGCGAGCAGCAGCATCGGCGGGAACCCGTCGAGCCCGAGGTCGATCACGACGAAGTTCACGCCCCAGATCACGGCGACGAGGGTGGCGAGGGCGACGTGGCGAGGGGGCATGGGCTGATCCTGGTCGCCGTTGACCGTGCAGGTCCAGCAAACCTTCGTGAGCAGAACTCGGTAGCATCGCTGCATGATCGATCTTGTCGCCGTCGAGGCGCTCGTGGCCGTCGACCGCTGCGGGTCCGTGGGCGGCGCCGCGACCGAGCTCGGGTTCACGCCGTCCGCGGTCTCGCAGCAGGTCAAGCGGCTCGAGCGACAGGTCGACGCGGTGCTGCTCGAGCGCGCGGGGCGCGGCGTCGTGCTGACCGCCGCGGGCCGGCGCCTGGCCGCCGAGGGGCGCGCGCTCGCGGCCCAGGTCGAGGAGCTCCGCTCCCGGCTGCACGCCGACGAGGGCCGCCCGGTCGGGCTCGTGCGACTCGCGGCGTTCGCGACCGCGGTGCGCGGGCTCGTGCCCGACCTCCTCGCGGGGTTGCGCGAGTCCGCCCCCGGCCTCGACGTCGAGGTCCGCGAGATCGACCCGTGGGACGCCGTCGCCGAGGTCGCCGCGGGCCGCTGCGACGTCGCGCTCGTGCACCACTGGGAGGGCATCGGGCTGCGCATCCCGGCAGGACTGCGGTCGGAGCGCGTGCTGGTCGACACCGCCGACGTGCTCGTGCACAGCGACGACCCGCTCGCGGGCCGTGCGTGGGTGACCCCGACCGAGCTCGCCGACCACGCCTGGGTCTCGACGCCGCCCGGCACGATCTGCCACGCGTGGTTCGACCACATGTTCCGCGGGGCCGAGCGCGCGCCGCGGGTCGACTATCGGTGCGTCGAGTTCGCGTCGCAGGTCGCCCTCGTCGAGCGCGGCCTCGCGGTCGCGCTCGTGCCACGGCTCGGGCGGGGGCGCCTGCCCGCCGACGTCGTCGCCGTCCCCGTGCGCGACCCCGAGCCGACCCGACCCGTCGACGTCGTGTGGCGCGCGAGCATGACCGCTTCGCCCGCCGTCGCGGCCGTGCGCGACCGCCTGCGCGGTACGTCGGACGCCCCGTCCCGAGCCGGTGACCCGGGCCGGTGACCTGCGCCGGGACGGCGGTGCGTCCCGGCCGGGCCCAACCGTCCGACTACGTCGGGTTGCAGCGCGCCACCATCACGGCCAGCAGCCCGACGTCGGGCCGCCACGGCTCGAGGTTCCACGTCGCCTTGTCGGGTGCGCCGACCGCGTGGCAGTCGAGCTGGTCGCGCATGCCCGGCACGTCGGCGTCGGGCTCCGCCGCGACCACCGCGCTCCACGTCGCGTCGACGCCCGCCATGCCCGCGCCGCGCGCCCAGGGCGACGGGTCGACCGCGAGCGACCGGCCGCCCTCGGCCTCGCCCCACGTCGCCGAGACGAGCGCGTCGGCGCCGAGCGTCACGACGACGGGCGCGCCCGGCCCTGTCGTCCCGGGCGCAGTGCTTCCGGGGTCGGACGACGCAGCCGCGGCGCCGTCGTCCGACGCGGGCGCGTCGTCGGTGGTCGTTCCCTCGGCGGCCGTTCCCTCGGCGGTCGTGATCAGGAGCGACGCGCCGTCGACCTCGACGTCCGCCCCCGGGGCGTCGACCGTGATGCCGCCCACCGTCGTCCCGTCCGTCGTGGCAGTGTCCATGGTGCTCACGTCCGACGCGCTTGCGCCGTCCGGTGTCGCACCGACGCGCACGGAGATCGTGCCGTCGGCGTTCCGGGCGAGCGTCGCGCCGGCCGGGTTCGTGACGGTGATGACGACGGTCGCGGCGCCGTCGACCGTCGCGGTGCGGCTCGTCGCGGGTCCGTCACCGAGCGTGCCGTGCGGGGCCGTGGTGGTTCCGGTCGCGTGCACGTCGGCGACGACCTGGTCCGGACCGGCAGCGCCGACGACCATGCCGAGGTCGATCGCCGGCATCTCGGCACCGCCGGGAGCCGCGCCCTCCGACGCGACCGCGGTGCCGTCGTCCGCGGACGACGGGGAGACCGCGGGCGCGTCGTCCGAGCACGCGGCGAGGCCCACGGTCAGCGTGACCGCGAGCGACACCGCGAGCAGGTGCCGCCGGGCGGGGCGATCGGGACGTCTCACGTCGCGCACGCTAGCGCACCCGAACGCCGGGTGCGGGGCGCCGGACCACGCGATGTCGTCGTGCCGACCGGGTGGGCGACGGGCGTCCCGGCGTGCTCCCGGACGGCGGCGCGGCACGTGCGCGCGGGCCGGTAAACTGGCGGTGTCCCAGCACCCCTGTGCCCGGCGCCTGCGCGCCGTCGGCACGCCACCGACGAGGGATCCGATGAGCGCCCCCACGAACGACGCGACCGCCCGCCCCGGTACGCCCCGCCCCGTCCTCGACACGGTCGAGAACGCCGCCGCGACGCCCGAGGAGTCCCAGCCGTTCGCGGAGCTCGGGCTCAAGCCCGACGAGTACCAGCGGATCAAGGACATCCTGGACCGCCGTCCCACGGCCGCCGAGCTCGCGATGTACTCGGTCATGTGGTCCGAGCACTGCTCGTACAAGTCGTCGAAGAACCACCTGCGCAAGTTCGGCGACAAGGTGACCGACGAGATGAAGAAGCACCTCCTCGTCGGGATCGGCGAGAACGCGGGCGTCGTCGACATCGGTGACGGCTGGGCCGTGACGTTCAAGGTCGAGTCGCACAACCACCCGAGCTACGTCGAGCCCTACCAGGGTGCCGCGACGGGCGTCGGCGGGATCGTGCGCGACATCATCTCGATGGGCGCGCGCCCCGTGGCCGTCATGGACCAGCTGCGCTTCGGCGCCGTCGACCACCCCGACACCGCGCGCGTCGTGCACGGCGTCGTCTCCGGCGTCGGCGGCTACGGCAACTCGCTCGGCCTGCCCAACATCGGCGGCGAGCTCGTGTTCGACTCGTCGTACCAGGGCAACCCGCTCGTCAACGCGCTCTGCCTCGGCGTGCTGCGGCACGAGGACATCCACCTCGCCAACGCCTCGGGCACGGGCAACAAGGTCATCCTGTTCGGCGCCCGCACGGGCGGCGACGGCATCGGTGGCGCGTCGATCCTCGCGTCCGAGACGTTCGAGGACGGCGTGCCCGCCAAGCGCCCGAGCGTGCAGGTCGGCGACCCGTTCATGGAGAAGGTGCTCATCGAGTGCTGCCTCGAGCTGTACGCGGCGAAGGTCGTCGAGGGCATCCAGGACCTCGGTGCGGCCGGCATCTCGTGCGCGACGTCCGAGCTCGCGTCCAACGGCGACGGCGGCATGCACGTCGACCTCGACGACGTGCTGCTGCGCGACCCGTCGCTCAACGCGGGCGAGATCCTCATGTCGGAGTCGCAGGAGCGCATGATGGCGGTCGTGCGGCCCGAGAAGCTCGAGGAGTTCCTCGCGATCACGGGCAAGTGGGACGTCGAGACGTCCGTCATCGGCGAGGTCAACGGCACGGGCCGCCTCACGATCGACCACCACGGCCAGCGCATCGTCGACGTCGACCCGAAGACCGTCGCGCACGAGGGCCCGGTCTACGACCGCCCGTACGCGCGCCCGGCCTGGATGGACGCGCTCAACGCCGACACCGCCGACTCCCTCGCCCGCCCGGAGAGTGGCGACGAGCTGCGTGCGACCGCGCTGCGCCTGCTCTCCTCGCCCAACCTCGCGAGCAAGGAGTGGGTGACCAACCAGTACGACCGGTTCGTGCAGGGCAACACCGCGCTCGCGCAGCCCGACGACGGCGGCGTCGTGCGCGTCGACGAGACCACGGGCCTCGGCGTCGCGCTCGCGACCGACGCGAACGGCCGCTACGCCAAGCTCGACCCGCGCACGGGCGCCCAGCTCGCGCTCGCCGAGGCGTTCCGCAACGTCGCCGCGACGGGCGCGCGCCCGCTCGCCGTGACCGACTGCCTCAACTTCGGCTCGCCCGAGGACCCGGACTCGATGTGGCAGCTCGTCGAGGCCATCGAGGGCCTCGCGGACGGCTGCATGGAGCTCGCGGTGCCCGTGACCGGCGGCAACGTGTCGCTCTACAACGGCACGGGCGAGCCCGGGCAGATCGACTCCTCGATCCACCCGACCCCGGTCGTCGGCGTCCTCGGGGTGCTCGACGACGTCGCGCAGGCCACGACGTCGGGCTTCCGCGAGGCCGGCGAGGTCGTCGTGCTGCTCGGTGCGACGCGCGCCGAGCTCGACGGCTCGGCCTGGGCCGACGTCGTGCACGGCCACCTGGGCGGGCTCCCGCCGCGCCTCGACCTCGCGGCCGAGAAGGCGCTCGCCGACGTGCTCGTGACCGCGAGCCGCGACCACATCGTGACGGCGGCGCACGACCTCTCGGAGGGTGGCCTCGCGCAGGCGCTGCTCGAGTCGTCGCTGCGGTTCGGCACGGGCGCGAGCGTCTCGCTCGACGCGCTGTGCGAGCGCGACGGCGTGACGCCGTTCGAGGCGCTGTTCTCGGAGTCGACCGCACGCGCGATCGTCACGGTGCCGCGCTCCGAGGCGCAGAAGCTCGTCGACGCGTGCGTCGCGCGCGGCGTGCCCTACGTCAAGCTCGGCGAGACGGGACGCACGGTCGAGGTCGACGGCGAGGACGTCGAGGCGCTCGAGGTCGTCGGGCAGTTCAGCCTCCCGCTCGCCGAGGCCGACGCCGCGTTCCGGGCCACGCTGCCCGCGATCTTCGGCTGACCCCGATCGTCAGCCGCAGGGCGCCGTCCTCCGGGACGGCGCCCTGTGGTCGTCCTGGCCTCGGCTGACTAGGCTGGGAGGGACGTGACGGCGTCCCGGACGCGGGGGTCCGGGACCGGTGCCGAGGCGGCGCCCGAGGCGCACGTCGTGGGGACGTGGCTGATGACCGGGTGGATGACGACGTGGTTGGCGGGCTGGTGGCCCGTCTTGGCGAGCGCTGCGGTGATGGTGGTCGTTCTCGTCCACGCCGTCCTGTCACGCGCCCGTGTCGAGCCCGTGCTCGGGCCCGACCCGCTCGTGGCGCTCCGCGTGCAGGTCCGCCTGTCGGAGCTCGCGGCCGAGCTGCGCCGCATCGAGGCCGATCCGGACCTCTACGGCCGTGTGCACCACTACCGCGCGGTGCGCGGCGCGTACGACGGCCTGCTGCGCGAGGCCTGCGCGCTGGCAGGCCTCTCGCTCGACGCCCCCGCGCTGCAGGCGGGGATGCTCGACGACCCCGACGAACGCATGCGCGAGGAGCTCGAGCTGAGCGCCCGCGGCTGGTCCTGGTAGCAGGGCCGCCCGCCGCGACGTTCTAGGATCACCCGGTCGGACGAACCGGGGAGGACACCATGGGCGCACGCGTGCTCGAGATCGCTGTGCAGGACGTCGAGGGCGTGCGCGTCGCCGCGCGCGTGGGCGCGGCCCGGGTCGAGCTCTGCTCGGCGCTCGGTGCGACCGGTGGCCTGACGCCGAGCGCGGGCCTGCTGCGCGCGGTGCTCGCCGCCGCCGGCGAGGTCGAGGTGCACCCGCTCGTGCGGCCGCGACCGGGCGGGTTCGTGTACTCGGCCGACGAGCTCGACGTGCAGGTGCGCGACGTGCGCGACGCGGTCGCCGCGGGCGCGCACGGCGTGGTCGTGGGCGTCCTGCGCGCCGACGGCACGGTCGACGAGGACGCGCTGGGCCTGCTCGTCGAGGCCGCGCAGGGTCGCGAGGTGACGTTCCACCGCGCGTTCGACGTGGTCGACGACGTCGCCGCCGCCCTCGACGTGCTCGCACGCCTCGGCGTCGCGCGCGTGCTCACCTCGGGCGGCGCGGCGACCGCGCCGCAGGGCCTCGACCGCCTCGCCGCGACCGTCGCCCGAGCGGCGGGGCGCGTGCAGGTCATGGCCGGTGGCGGCGTCCGACCGGACGACGTCGCGGCGCTCGTCGCGACGGGCGTCGACGCGGTCCACCTCTCGGCCAAGGCCGTGGTGTCGGACGCCGGCGGGCCGGGTGGCGGGGGTGACGCGGGTTTCGAGGTCACGGACGAGACCGTCGCGGCGGCTGCCGCGGAGGCGCTCGCGCACGCCTGACCGGCCCGTTCTGCCGGGGATCCCGGGGGTTCCGGGCGGTCCGTCCCGATGGGAGCGTTGCCGTCGAGTTTCAGTTAGGTAACTTTCCTGATGAATCTGGCTGTGATGTGGATCAATTCGTTAGTGTTCCTGCACGACGCCCCGCAGGGGGGTGGACGCACGAAGATGTGCGGCGCGAAGCGCCGACCATCGACCTTCTTCGAGAGGACCGATGATGATCCGAAGCACGGGGCGCAAGCGCCTCCTTGCCGTGACCTCCCTGGTTGCCGGCGTGACCCTCCTGGCAGCCGGCTGCGGTGGCGGGGACGACGAGGGCAGCGGCGACGGGACCAAGTCCCCGGCCGCCGCCGAGGGCACCGACACCGATCGCACGCTCATCGTCTGGGCTGGTGCTGAGCCGCCCATCACGGCGAACTTCAACCCCTTCTCGCCCACGCTGCTCGCCGGGACGAACGGCGTCATCTACGAGACGCTCTTCTACTACAACAAGACGTCGGCCGAGGCGCCGCGCCCGATGCTGGGTGAGTCGTTCGAGTGGAACGAGGACGGCACGGAGCTCACGATCAAGCTCCGTGAGGGCGTCAAGTGGAACGACGGTGAGGACTTCACCGCGGACGACGTCGTCTTCTCGCTGACGAACAAGTTCACCACGCGTGCGTACATCACGGGTGCCGAGGCGGTCGACCCGCTGACGGTCAAGGTCTCGTTCGACGGACCCGAGTTCACGAACGAATTCTCGGTGCTCGGCACGACGCTCATGGTCCCCGAGCACGTCTGGGCCGAGAAGGAGGCCGATGTCGAGGCCGCCCTCACGTGGACGAACGAGGACGCCCCTGTCGGCACCGGCCCCTACACGGTCGGCGAGACCTCGGCCGACTCGTACACGTTCGAGGCGAACCCGGACTACTGGGGCGGCAAGCCCAAGGTCGCGCAGGCCCGCTACATCGGCGTCGCAGGCAACCAGTCCGCCCAGGACATGCTCACGACCGGCCAGATCGACTGGACCGGCATGTTCATCCCTGACCCGGACTCGATCGTCAGCTCCTCGGGCGACGCCGTGGGCTACGTCAACACCCCGCAGGACCCGACCGCCATCTACACCTGCGCGAACGTGGACCTCGGGTGCGAGGGCCCGCAGACCGACGTGGCCGTCCGCCAGGCGCTCAACGTCGCGATCGACCGCACCGAGATCAACAACAAGGCGTTCGTGGACCTCGCGGCACCGGTCTCGCCGACCTTCGCGCTGCTCGGCCGTGACGACAAGTGGATCGCCGACGGCATGCCCAAGGAGAGCCCCCAGACCGCGAACGCGGAGGAGGCCATGAAGATCCTCGAGGACGCCGGCTACACCAAGGGTGCGGACGGCATCTACGAGAAGGACGGCCAGAAGGTCGAGATGACCCTCACGTCGCCCGCGACGTGGACGGACTACAACAGCACCAACAAGCTCGTCGCCGCGCAGGCGCTCAAGGCCGGGATCAAGATCGACGTGACCGAGCCGACCCAGCAGGAGTGGGGCGACGCGCGCTTCTCGGGCAACTTCCAGCTCACGCTCGGCGGCATCGTCGGCACGTCCGTGCCCGACCCGTTCCAGATCTACAAGGACTGGTTCACGACCGACGCGACGATCAAGGTCGGCGAGACGCTCGAGCCGGGTGACTGGAACTTCACGCGCTACAGCAACCCCGCGGTCGACGAGGCCGTCAATGCTGCCGCGGCGACGAACGACGAGGCCGCGAAGAAGGACGCCTACGCCAAGGTGCAGGCCGAGATCACCGAGGACCTGCCGTACATCCCGGTCGTCGTCAACGCGACCGAGACCTTCTGGAACGCGAAGGACTACACGGGCTGGCCGACCGAGGACAACCTGTACGCCTTCCCGCCGGCGTGGGGCGCGGGCGCCTCTGGCCTCATCCTGAGCCAGCTCGGCGGCACCGAGTGATCGTCCGCCGGAGAGGCGCTGAGACGGTGAAGAACTGTGTGGCGCAGAGCGCGCCGCAGACTGGGGCAGAACGGTGAAGTACTACACACGACGCATCGTCTTCTACGTGTTGACGTTGTGGGTCGCGATCTCCTTGAACTTCCTCCTCCCGAGGTTGTCTCCCGGAGACCCGGCCCAGATCATGATCGACAAGATGAGTCGTGGCGGCGAAGTCACCCCGGAACAGATCGCAACCATCCAGCGCCTCTTCGGCGGCGACTCGGACCAGTCCCTCTGGGACGCGTACGTGCAGTACCTCAACCAGGTGATCCACTGGGACCTGGGAACGTCGGTCACGAAGTTTCCGGCCCCGGTCACCGAGCTCATCTCCCAGGCGCTCCCGTGGACGATCGGGCTGGTCGGTCTCGCGACCGTCATCTCGTTCCTCGTGGGCGTCGGCGCCGGCGCCATCATCGGATGGCGCCGGGGCACCTGGGTCGACCACATCGTGCCGTCGACCACCCTCATCCAGTCGCTGCCGTACTTCTGGCTCGCGCTGCTGCTGATCTACCTGCTCGCGGTGCAGAACCCCGTGTTCCCGGTCGGCAACGGCTACGACATCCGAGAGTTCGGCGGACCCGAGTGGAGCTGGGCGTTCGTGGGTGACGTGATCTACCACGGCACCCTCCCGGCGCTGACGATCGTCATCAGCTCGGTCGGGGGATGGCTGCTCGGCATGCGCAACATGATGGTCTCGACGATGTCCGAGGACTACATCGTCACGGCCGAGGCCAAGGGGCTGCGCAAGTCGCGGATCCTCATGACCTACGCGACTCGCAACGCGGCACTGCCCTCGATCTCCGGCTTCGGCATCACGCTCGCGTTCGTCGTCGCCGGGTCGATCGTCATGGAGCAGGTGTTCAGCTACCCCGGCCTCGGCAAGCTCATGATCACGGCGGTGCGTGGCAACGACTACGCCCTCATGCAGGGCCTCTTCCTGGTGATCACGCTCACCGTGCTCGCGGCGAACTTCATCATGGACATCGTCTATGGCTTCATCGACCCGAGGACCCGATCCAATGCCTGAGGACATCCGAACCGAACTGACCGTTCCCGAGACGGCCGCGAGCGGCGACACCGTCCCCGAGGTGCCCACGGCGAGCGCACGCGAGGCGGTCGGCGTGGCGCGCACCGTCGAGGTCGCGTCCAGCCCTTCGCCGACCTCGCCGACACCGCCGCGCGCGGTCCCGCGATTCGCCCTCCCGCGGTTCTCGGGCAAGCTCGTCGTGGGCCTCGTCCTGGTGATCGGCGTGGTCCTGCTCGGGCTCGTCGGCCCCTTCTTCACGCAGGACCCGGCGAACACCGAGAACCCCGCGATGCTCCCTCCGGGAGGCGACCACCTGCTGGGCACCACGGCCCTCGGCTACGACGTGCTCGCGCAGCTCGCGATCGGCACGCGCGCCTCGCTCTGGGTCGGGCTCCTCGCAGGCTCCATCGCGGTCGTGCTCTCCCTCGTCTTCGGCATCGTCGCGGGGTACCGGGCCGGGATGACCGACGAGGTCCTCTCGTTCGTCACCAACGTCATGCTCGTGATCCCTGGTCTGCCCCTCGTCATCGTCATCTCGGCGTTCCTCGAGGTGCGCAGCATGCTCGTCGTGGCGGTCGTCCTCGGTCTCACGAGCTGGTCCGGCTCAGCAGTGATCCTGCGCATGCAGGCGAAGTCCCTGCGGAACCGTGACTACGTCTCCGCCGCCCGTGTCGCGGGTGAGAAGGCTCCCCGGATCATCGCGGTCGAGATCCTGCCCAACCTCCTGCCCCTCCTGACCGCGCAGTTCCTGTTCGGCGTGATCCTCGCGATCCTCGCCGAGGCGGGGCTCTCGTACCTCGGCCTCGGCCCGTCCGGGTCGGTCACGCTCGGCACGATGCTCAACGAGGCACAGGCAGGCTCCGCCCTGTCGCGCGGAGCGTGGTGGTGGTTCATCCCGCCGGGCCTCGTGATCGCCCTGTTCGGCTGCGGGCTCTCGCTCATCAACTTCACCATCGACGAGATCATCAACCCCAAGCTGCGCATCGCACCCGCTGCCCAGCGCAACGTCCGCAAGGCGCGTCGCGAGCGCGACGCGCAGCGCAGCACCGAGGAGGCGGCCGCGTGAGCGCCGAGCTGACCAGCGACCAGACCGTCGGCGTGACGCCGGAGCCGGTGCTGACCGCGAGGAACGTCTCCATCGAGTACGAGGTGGATCCGGTCGTCAAGGCGGTCAAGGACGTCTCCCTGACGCTCAACCGCGGCGAGATCCTGGGTCTCGCCGGCGAGTCCGGCTGCGGCAAGACGACGCTTGCGTACGGCCTGAACCGACTGCTCAAGGCGCCGGCGCTCATGACGTCCGGAGAGATCGTCTTCCACGACAGGAGCGGTGAGGACGTCGACGTCCGGGCGCTCGACGGCGACGGTCTGCGCGCCTTCCGCTGGGACAAGATCTCGATGGTCTTCCAGGGCGCGATGAACTCGCTCAACCCGGTCATCAGCATCCGTGCGCAGCTCCACGACGTCCTGACGACGCACCGCCCCGGCATGAGCAAGGACGAGAAGGAGGCACGAAGCGTCGAGCTGCTCACGCTCGTCGGCGTGGACCCCTCCCGTATCAACAGCTACGCGCACGAGCTCTCCGGCGGTATGCGCCAGCGCGTCATGATCGCGATGGCGCTCGCCCTCGAGCCGCAGATCATGATCATGGACGAGCCCACGACCGCGCTCGACGTGGTGGTCCAGCGCGGCATCATCCGCGAGATCATGCGGCTGCGCGAGCAGTTCAACTTCGCGGTCGTGTTCATCACGCACGACCTGCCGATGCTGCTCGAGATCTCCGACCGCATCGCCGTCATGCTGCAGGGCGAGATCGTCGAGATGGGCACCGCGCAGGAGATCTACCGCAACGCCCAGCACCCCTACACCCGCAAGCTCCTGAGCTCGTTCCCCAGCCTGACCGGGACGCGCGGCGACTTCGTGCGCCGGGGCGACAGCACCGAAGGAGCGGCCTGACCATGGCGACCGACACCACCAGCACGCCACGGCCCGCGGGAGAAGCACCGGGTGCTGCCACGCTCGAGCTCCGGGGGGTTCACAAGGACTTCACGCTGCGGCAGGGCTTCAAGCGGTCGACGCTGCACGCCGTCAAGGACGTGTCCTTCACGCTCGAGCCGGGCAAGACGATCGCCGTCGTGGGCGAGTCGGGCTCGGGCAAGTCGACCGTCGCGCGCATGATCGCGAAGCTCGAGACACCGACGACCGGTGAGATCCTGCTCGACGGCAAGCCGCAGCCCCGCGGCGGTCGAGCGCTCGACCGGTACCGGTCGAACGTCCAGATGGTCTTCCAGGACCCGTTCGCGTCGCTCAACCCGTTCCACACGATCGCCCATCACCTCGAGCGCCCGCTGCGCCTGCACAAGCGGGAGCTCAGCCGCGAGCAGATCGACGCACGGGTGCTCGAGCTGCTCGAGCGCGTGCGGCTGTCGCCCGCCGAGGAGTTCGCCCGGCGCAAGCCGCACGAGCTCTCGGGCGGCCAGCGCCAGCGCGTCGCGATCGCCCGCGCACTCGCCCCGGGTGCGCGGTTCCTGATCGCGGACGAGCCGGTGTCGATGCTCGACGTGTCGATCCGGCTCGGGGTGCTCAACCTGCTCGCCGACCTCCAGCGCGAGGAGAACCTCGGGGTCCTGTACATCACGCACGACCTCGCGACCGCGCGGCACTTCAGCGACGAGATCATCGTGATGTTCCGCGGTGACGTGGTCGAGCGTGGGCCGGCGGACGAGGTGATCCTCAACCCGCAGCACGACTACACCAAGCTGCTCCTGCAGGCCGCGCCGAACCCGGAGAACCTCGGCAAGATGCGCGACGAGGTGCGCGCCGAGCTCGCGGGCCTCGCCGAGGGCGAGACCCTCGACGCCGGGCGCGACAGGTTCGGTACCCGCGGGCTCTGACCCCGCACGAAGCACCACGGGCTCCTCCCGACGACGTCGGGGGGAGCCCGCCGTGCGTCCGGCGTCGGCCCGTGAGCTCGTCGCCCGACGTCGCGCCTGCGCGTGCCGGGCGGTGCCGGGTGCCCCGCGCGGCCCGTACCCTCGTGCCATGCCCGCCCGACGACGCACCGACCCCGCGGTCGGCCGTGCCGCCCTCGCCGCATGGCAGGACGGCGCCCGTGACCGCACGACCGTGACGACCGCGGTCCGGTTCACGCTCGAAGAGCTCGCGGACGTCGCGCCCGGGCACACGGTCGAGGTGCGCGTGCCCCCGGCGGGAGCGACGCAGTGCATCGCCGGGCCGCGACACACGCGCGGCACCCCGCCGAACGTCGTCGAGACGGACCCGACGACGTGGCTCGAGCTCGCCTCCGGCTCCCTGACCTGGGCCGACGCCGTGGGCTCGACGCGGGTCAGCGCGTCGGGCGAGCGGGCCGACCTGCGCGAGGTGCTCCCGCTCCAGGCGGCGCGCCGGCGCTAGGTGCACCGCCCGCAGCGAGGTCGGTCCCGGCCGGCCCGCCTGCATGCCCGCCTGCCGTCCGCGCGTCGCCGCGCGACGTCCGACGGTCCGGGCTAGGTTCGTGCGACCAGCGGCCGAGCGCCGGGGACGCCCTCACCCGGGCGATCTCCGCCACCCGGGAGTTTTCGGGCACGTGACACCGGAGTCATGTGTTGTTCACACCCGGCGTGTTGGCTCGGAGGGCCGCTGCGACCCGTCGCTCACGCGGCGCGAAGGTGCGCCGGAGATCCCGGCTCGACACGGAGGGAAGTCAGCGTGATCAGTCGTCACCAGTTGTTCTCGGGCGGACGGAGGGCAGCGGTGGCGTCATGCGCCGCGCTCGCCCTCGCCGTCCCGACCGCGGGCGCCGCACTCGGCGCCACCCCCGCTCCCGGAGACCCGGACGGCGCGCACGTCGTCATCAGCGAGGCGTACCTCGTCGGCGGTTCCGCGGGGCAGCCCTTCACGAACAAGTTCGTCGAGCTCTACAACCCCACGGGCTCGGCGGTCGACCTCTCCTCGTGGTCCGTGCAGTACAAGTCGTCGAGCGGTGCCAGCTTCTCCGGCATCACGCGCCTGAGCGGGTCCATCCCCGCGGGTGGCCACTACCTCGTGCAGCAGGGGTCGAACGGTGCGGCCGGGGCGGCGCTGCCCACGCCCGACGCCGTGGGCGCGACCTCCCTCGGCGGGTCGAGCGGCGTGGTCGCCCTCGTCGCGTCGCAGACCCTCGTGGCCAACCCGGCCAAGGGGTCGCACACCGCCGACCCGGCGTTCGTCGACCTCCTCGGCTACGGCGCGGCGGACGTCTTCGAGGTCGCTCCCGGCCCGGCGGGCCAGGGCACCGGCACGGTCGGTGCGCTCGAGCGCACGGCCTTCGGCAACGACAACTCGGCCGACTTCACCTTCTCGGCCGAGGTCACCCCGGAGAACTCCGCGGGCGACGGGACCGACCCGGACCCGGAGCCGACGCAGACGGCCACCCCGACGCCCACGCAGACGACGACGCCGGGCGACGTCGTCCCGATCGCCCAGATCCAGGGTTCGGGCGAGCGCAGCCCGCTCGTCGGGCAGACCGTCACGACGCGCGGCGTCGTCACGGCCGCGTACCCCACGGGCGGCCTCAACGGCGTGACGATCCAGACCGAGGGCACGGGTGGCGACCTCGACCTGGCCGAGCACACGGCGTCCGACGCGATCTTCGTGTACTCGTCGGCAGCGGCCGCAGCGCTCGAGATCGGTGACCACGTCGAGGTGACGGGCAAGATCTCCGAGTACGACTCGAAGGAGACCTCGACCTCGCCCGCGAACGGCTCGCTGACGGAGATCTCGCCCGCGGCGGGCGGCTGGACGGTGCTCGCCGAGCCGGCCGAGGCCGTCAAGCCCGCCACGGTCACGTGGCCCGCGTCCGACGCGCAGCGCGAGAGCCTCGAGGAGATGCTGCTCGCGCCGCAGGGCGACTTCACGGTCACCGACAACTACTCGACCAACTACTACGGGTCGATCGGGCTCGCGGCGGGCAGCTCGCCGCTCGTGCAGCCGACCTCGGTCGGTCGGCCGGGTAGCGCCGAGGCGACGGCGGCCGCCGCCGACAACGCGGCCCGCGCGATCGTGCTCGACGACGGCGCGACGACCAACTTCAACTCGACCAAGACGGCTCCGCTGCCGTACCTGACGAAGGACGCACCGGTCCGGGTCGGGGCCGCGGTGACGTTCACGACGCCGGTCGTGCTCGACCAGCGCTACGGGACGTGGAACCTCCAGCCGCTCGCGGCGCTCACGCCCGCGGTCGCGGGCACGGTCCAGCCCGCGACGTTCGAGGACACGCGCGAGGCGCAGCCCGAGGACGTCGGCGGCGACCTGACGGTGGGCACGTTCAACGTGCTCAACTACTTCACGACGACGGGTGACGAGCTCACCGGCTGCACCTCGTACAAGGACCGGTTCGGCAACCCCGTCACGGTCAGCGGCGGGTGCGACGCCCGCGGTGCGTGGGACGCGGAGAACCTCGACCGCCAGGAGACGAAGATCGTCGCGGCGATCTCCGCGCTCGGCGCCGACGTCGTCTCGCTCGAGGAGATCGAGAACTCGGCGGCGTTCGGCAAGGACCGCGACACCGCGCTCGGTGACCTCGTCGACGCGCTGAACGCGGCCGACGGCGCGGGCACCTGGGCCTTCGTGGCCTCGCCCGACGCGCTGCCGAGCAGCGAGGACGTGATCCGGACGGCGTTCGTGTACCGCACGGCCACGGCCGAGCCCGTGGGGGACTCGACGATCCTCGTCGACGACCCCGCGTTCGACAACGCGCGCGAGCCGCTCGCGCAGACGTTCCGTCCCGCGGGCGGCACCGCCGCGCAGGACGTCGTCGTGATCGCGAACCACTTCAAGTCCAAGGGTTCCGGCTCGGGGGCGGACGCCGACCAGGGCGACGGGCAGGGCGCGTCCAACGCGTCGCGCGTGGCCCAGGCGACGGCCCTGACGGCGTTCGCGGACGACGTCGCCGCCGCGGCGGGCACCGAGAAGGTCCTGCTCGTGGGTGACTTCAACTCCTACGCGCAGGAGGACCCGATGGTCGTGCTGCACGAGGCCGGGTACACCGACCTCGGCGCGACCACGGGCAAGGAGACGTACCAGTTCGACGGGATGGTCGGCTCGCTCGACCACGTGCTCGCGTCGCCGGCCGCCACGGCCGCCGTCGCCGGGACCGACGTCTGGAACATCAACTCGGTCGAGCCGATCGCGAACGAGTACTCGCGGTACGACTACAACGTCGTGAACCTCTACGACGAGACGCCGTTCCGCTCGTCCGACCACGACCCGATCCTCGTGGGTCTCGACCTCGCGGCCGACACCACGACCACGATCGACCTGGTCTCGATCAACGACTTCCACGGTCGCATCCAGCCGTACTCGAACGACGGCACGACGAACCCGACGCTCGGGTTCGCGGGCACCGTCGAGGCCCTCAAGGCGCAGAACCCTGACGGGACGGCGTTCGTCTCGGCAGGCGACAACATCGGCGCCTCGCTGTTCGCGTCGTCGCTCCAGCAGGACCAGCCGACGATCGACGTGCTGAACGCTCTCGGGCTGGCGACCTCCGCGGTCGGCAACCACGAGTTCGACCAGGGGTTCTCGGACCTCACGGGTCGGGTCACGGACGCGGCCGACTGGTCGTACCTCGGTGCGAACGTCTACGAGAAGGGCACCACGACCCCGGCCCTGCCGGAGTTCGACGTGATCGACGTGGACGGCGTCCAGGTCGGGTTCGTCGGCGTCGTGACCCAGGAGACCCCGACGCTCGTGACGCCCGCGGGCATCGCGGACCTCGACTTCGGCGACCCGGTCGACGCCCTGAACCGCGTCACCGACGACCTGCTCGACGGTGACGACGCGAACGGCGAGGCGGACGTCGTCGTCGCGCTGGTCCACGAGGGCGCGGGGGCGGGAACGCCGGACGGTGCGTCGATCGACGACGAGGTCGCCGCAGGTGGCGCGTTCGCC
This sequence comes from Sediminihabitans luteus, assembly GCF_002797595.1. GTDB lineage: Bacteria > Actinomycetota > Actinomycetes > Actinomycetales > Cellulomonadaceae > Paraoerskovia > Paraoerskovia lutea. The sequence goes on along the minus strand of NZ_PGFE01000001.1, from coordinate 896,449 downwards.
GAGCTGGTCGAGGACACCGACCCCCGGGTCGCGGCCTTCTTCACGGGACACACCCACAAGCAGTACGCGTGGGACGCCCCCATCACCGGCACCGACCGCACGCGTCCGGTCGTCCAGACCGGGAGCTACGGCGAGTACGTCGGGCACATCTCGCTCACGGTCGACACCGCGTCGGGCGACGTCGTCGACCACACCGCCGAGAACGTCGCGGCGTCCAAGGCGCCGTGGAGCCAGCTCGTCGCGAGCTACCCGGTGGTCGGCGAGGTCAAGACGATCGTCGACGACGCGCTGGCCGAGGCCGCGGTGATCGGCTCGAAGCCCGTGGGTTCGGTGAGCGCCGACATCACGACGGCGTTCACGGGCGGGAAGTACGTCGACGGCGTCTACCAGGGGCCCGGCCCGGCCGCGAGCACGGGTCGTGACGACCGCATGTCGGAGTCGACGCTCGGCAACCTCGTCGCGAACTCGCTGCGCGAGACGCTCGCCGACCCGGACCGTGGCGGTGCCGACTTCGGCGTCGTCAACCCGGGCGGCCTGCGCAACGAGCTCTTCTACGCCCCTGACGGCACGGTCACGTTCGCCGAGGCGAACGCCGTCCTGCCGTTCGTCAACAACCTGTGGACCGTGACCCTCACGGGCGAGCAGGTCGTCGAGATGCTCGAGCAGCAGTGGCAGACCAACGCGGACGGCACCCGTCCGTCGCGGCCGTACCTCGCGCTCGGGCTCTCGGACAACGTGAGCTACACGGTCGACACGGCCGACGGGACCGCGGCACCGGGCGGTCACGTCACCTCGGTCACGATCGACGGCGAGCCGATCGACCCGGCCGGCGAGTACCGGGTCGCGACGTTCTCGTTCCTCGCGACCGGCGGGGACAACTTCCGGGTCTTCACGCAGGGCACGGACGCGAAGGACTCGGGTCTCGTCGACCGCGACGCGTGGATGGCGTACCTGGGCGACAACCCGGACCTCGCGCCGTCGTTCGCCCGCACCCGCGCCGTCGTCCCGGAGCTCCCGGGCGACGTCGAGGCCGGCGGGACGACGTCGGTCACCGTGTCGTCGCTCGACCTCACCTCGATCGGCAGCCCCGCGAACACCGGGGTCTCCGGGTACCTCGTGGCACGGGACGACGCGTTCGACGCGGACGCCCCGGGCCAGCCCGTCGGCACCGCCCCGGTCACCTCGGGCTCCGCGACGCTCGACGTCACGGTGCCCACCGGCACCGCGGCGGGGGAGTACGACCTGTGGGTCGTGGCGAGCCCGAGCGGGACCACGGTGCGGGTCCCGCTGACCGTGACCGCCCCCGTGGTCGTGGACACCTACCAGCCGGGCACGGTGTACGTGGCCGGTGACGAGGTCGTCTACCAGGGCGTCGTCTACCGCGCGCTGTGGTGGACGCAGGGCACGACGCCCGGCTCGACGTCGTGGGGCGCATGGGTCGAGGTCGGCCCGGCCGACGGCTCGGTGCCCGTGTGCGGCGTCGCGTGGACGTCGAGCATGGTCTACACGGGCGGCGAGGTCGTCTCGCACGACGGCCACCGCTGGTCGGCGAGCTGGTGGACCCGCAACCAGGAGCCCGGCGCCTCGCCGTGGGGCCCGTGGAAGGACCTGGGGGCCTGCCCGACCGCATGACCGTGGCGGCCGGGGGTGGTGCGGAACCACCCCCGGCCGTCCACCGGCGGACGACGCCCGCCCTGCGCCGTCCGCGACCGTGACCGCGGACGGCGCAGGGCCGGGTATCGCCGCAGGGCCGGGTATCGCCGCAGGGCCGGGTATCGTCGTCGCGTGAGCACGACCGATCCCCACGACGAGCCCGAGCGCGACGAGACGGCACCCAGCGACCAGACGGCACCCCGCGACGAGAAGCCGACCGACGAGGTCGAGGCGGACGAGCCCGTCGACGAGGTCGAGATCGAGGACGTCGTCGACCCGACGACCGTGCGCCGGGCGCCCCGCTACAAGGCGTTCTTCCAGGCCGGCACGTACGTCGGGATCGTGCTCGGCGCGACGTTCGCGACGTACCTGCTGCTGCAGGACGAGGCCGAGGGCCTGCTCAAGCCGGGGGTCTACTTCACGGTGATCACGCTGAGCGTGACGACCGTCACCGTGCTCCTCGCGGGTTTCCTCGCAATCCTCGCGGATCGCCGCAGCCTGCGGCGTCGCGGGCGCTGACCCGCGGGACGACGCGTCCCACGGGCTGCCCGCCCCGCTTGCGGTCCTGGCGCGTGTGTGACAATTGAGCCGTGGCACCTCGCGGAGATGGACGTCTCAACCACGACCTCATGCCCGGTGAGAAGGGCCCTCAGGACGCTTGCGGCGTCTTCGGGGTCTGGGCTCCCGGGGAAGAGGTCGCCAAGCTCGCATACTTCGGGCTCTACTCCCTGCAGCACCGGGGGCAGGAGTCCGCAGGCATCGCGACCAGCAACGGGGAGCAGATCCTCGTCTACAAGGACATGGGGCTCGTGTCCCAGGTCTTCGACGAGACCGCGCTCGACGCCCTGACGGGACACATCGCCGTCGGGCACTGCCGCTACTCGACCACGGGCGGCGTCACCTGGGAGAACGCGCAGCCCACGCTCGGCGCGACGACCGCCGGCACGGTCGCGCTCGGCCACAACGGCAACCTCACGAACTCCGCCGAGCTCGTCGACCTCGTCGCCGAGCGCTACGGCGCACAGCGTCGCGGCGAGCTCGCGCGCGGCAACACGACCGACACCGCTCTCATCACCGCCCTGTTCGCGGGCGACGCCGACCACACGCTCGAGGCGACCGCGCTCGAGGTGCTCCCGCGCCTGCGCGGCGCGTTCTCGCTCGTGTTCATGGACGAGCACACGCTGTACGCGGCGCGTGACCCGCAGGGCGTGCGCCCGCTCGTGCTCGGGCGGCTCGAGCGCGGCTGGGTCGTCGCCTCCGAGACCCCGGCCCTCGACATCGTGGGCGCGTCGTTCGTGCGCGAGATCGAGCCGGGCGAGCTCATCGCGATCGACGGCGACGGTCTGCGCTCGCAGCGGTTCGCGCCCGTCGAGCGTGCCGGCTGCGTGTTCGAGTACGTCTACCTCGCGCGCCCCGACACCGCGATCAACGGCCGTTCCGTGCACGCGGCGCGCGTCGAGATGGGCCGCCAGCTCGCCCGCGAGCACCACGTCGACGCCGACCTCGTGATCCCGGTGCCCGAGTCGGGCACGCCCGCCGCGGTCGGGTACGCCGCCGAGTCGGGCATCCCGTTCGGGCAGGGCCTGACCAAGAACGCGTACGTCGGGCGCACGTTCATCCAGCCGTCCGACACGCTCCGCCAGCTCGGGATCCGGCTCAAGCTCAACCCGCTGCGCGACGTGATCCGCGGCAAGCGCCTCGTCGTGGTCGACGACTCGATCGTGCGCGGCAACACCCAGCGCGCGCTCGTGCGGATGCTCCGCGAGGCCGGCGCCGCCGAGGTGCACGTGCGCATCAGCTCCCCGCCGGTCAAGTGGCCGTGCTTCTACGGCATCGACTTCGCGTCGCGCGCCGAGCTCATCGCGAACGGCCTGACCCCCGACGAGATCGGGGCCTCGCTCGGCGCGGACTCGCTCGGCTACATCTCCGAGGAGGGCATGATCGCTGCGACCGAGCAGCCCGCCTCGCAGCTGTGCACCGCGTGCTTCACGGGCACGTACCCGATCGAGCTGCCGCCCGAGGAGCAGCTCGGCAAGCACCTCCTCGAGCAGGCCGAGCTGCCGCTCGGCGCCCCCGAGGACGGCCTGCGCCACCTGAGCGTCGGCGCCGGGGGCGGCACCGCGCTCCAGCAGCCGTGAGCCTGCCGGCCGCCGCGACCACCGCCCGACCAGACGACAGCAGGAGACAGCACGTGACGAACGAGGGCCTGACCTACGCAGCAGCCGGGGTCGACACCGAGGCGGGCGACCGGGCCGTCGAGCTCATGAAGGACGCCGTGCGGCGCACCCAGGGCCCGGCCGTGCTCGGGGGCGTCGGCGGGTTCGCCGGGCTGTACGACTTCAGCGCCGTGCAGAAGTACCGCCGCCCGCTGCTCGCGACCTCGACCGACGGCGTCGGCACCAAGGTCGCGATCGCGCAGGCGCTCGACATCCACGACACCATCGGGTTCGACCTCGTGGGCATGGTCGTCGACGACATCGTCGTGGTCGGCGCCGAGCCGCTGTTCATGACCGACTACATCGCGTGCGGCAAGGTCGTGCCCGAGCGCATCGCCGACGTCGTGCGCGGCATCGCGGCGGCGTGCGAGGTCGCGGGCACCGCCCTCGTGGGCGGCGAGACCGCGGAGCACCCCGGGCTGCTCGGCGTCGACGAGTACGACGTCGCGGGCGCCGCGACCGGTGTGGTCGAGGCCGACGACCTGCTCGGCCCCGAGCGCGTGCGCGCGGGCGACGTGCTGATCGGCCTCGCCGCCTCGGGCCTGCACTCGAACGGGTTCTCACTCGTGCGCGCCGTGATCAACCACGCCGGCTGGGGCCTCGAGCGCGAGGTCGAGGAGTTCGGCCGCACCCTCGGCGAGGAGCTCCTCACCCCGACCCGCGTCTACGCGAGCGACTGCCTCGCCCTCGCCCGCGACGAGGCCGCGCAGGTGCACGCTTACACGCACGTGACCGGTGGTGGGCTCGCGGCGAACCTCGCGCGCGTGCTCCCGCAGGGCCTCGTCGCGACCGTCGACCGGGCGAGCTGGGAGGTCCCGGCGGTGTTCCAGGTCGTCCGCGAGCTCGGTGGCGTGCCGCGCACCGACCTCGAGAACACCCTCAACCTGGGTGTCGGCATGGTCGCGGTCGTCGGGGCGGACGGCGTGGACGCCGCCCTCGCGCGCTGCGCGGCCCTCGGCCTGCCGGCCTGGGTGCTCGGCCAGGTCGACGAGCTCGCCGACGATGCGGACCGGTCCGGCCTCGTCGCCGGCACCAAGGGCGTGACCGCGGGCGCCGTGCGCCTGGTCAACGACTACCGCTGACGCGCACGGTCGCCGGCGGTCACGATCGCCAGCGGTCACTGGCGGCGACGACCTCACCGCACGACGATCGCCCGGCGGCGGGCAGCCGCCCGCCGCGCCGGGGCGATCGCCCGACGGCGATGTTCAGCTCGTGGCGCGATGACCGCTGCTGGCACGCCGGTCAGCCGACAGATCGATGACCTCACAGCGCGACGACCTCACCGCACGACGATCGCCCGGCGGCGGAACAGGTGTTCCGCGCACCGGGCGTCGGGTTCGTGCATGGCCCCGCGCGAGCGGGGGTGTGGGGAGCGTCAGCGCTCGTCGGACCAGTTCGCGTAGCCCTGGTCGTCGTCGTCATCGTCCGCGGAGTACCGCGACTCGGTCACGACGTCGGTGTTGGGATGGGACAGTTCACGCTCGAGCGCCGCATAGTTGGTCTCGGGGCTGTAGTACTTCAGCTCCCGTGCGACCTTGGTGTGCTTTGCCTTCTGACGGCCGCGGCCCATGGCTCCGACCCCCCTCAACTAGGAGCGGGGCGGCAACGTGCTGTCACGTGCGGCCCCGGAGTGTTCTGTACGTCTGTTCGCTGGCAACGATACAACCTCCCGGGGGATTCTCTCCACCTGATGACCACGCCTGGGACGCGGCTCACACGCCCGGAAGGGCCCGGAACCCCCGAGATCCGCGGAATGTGAGCACTCTTACAGGGCAATACCGTCCTATTTCACCCTGTTCCCAAGTCGTGGAATTGCCCCATCCTGTGACAATGGATGGACTGGCACGAACTGTCATGTCGTCCGGCGCCTCAGCTGGAGCAGTTCGCGGCCGCGAGGAGGTGCAGCGTATGTCTGTGCATGGCGACTCCGAAGTCCTGCTCACGCCGGCCGAGGTGGCCAGCCTGTTCCGGGTCGACCCGAAGACCGTCACACGATGGGCGAAGGCTGGAAAGCTCTCGTCGATCCGGACGCTCGGTGGTCACCGCCGCTACAAGGAGTCCGAGGTTCGGGCGCTCCTGGGTGCGGCGAGCGAGGAGATGAAGAAGTCCGACGACTGACGTCGCGCGCGGCCCGGCGACGGGGATCGCGCCGGGCGCGACGTCAGACGTCACGGCCGGGCCCCACGGGTCCGGCGGAGCTTCACCAGGCGAGGGGAACGAGCGGGTCCGGCTGACCGGATCCGCTGATTCGTGCTGCCACGACGGACCGTGGTGCCAGGACGGACCGTGCTGGATGGGCAGCCGGACGACGGCGCGAGCACTCGGGTGGAGACGCGACGTGCGAGACCGCGTCGACCAGCGACGCAGTGTCGCAGCGCGAGAACCGCAGGCGCCGTGGACTTCCCGCCGTGGCCGATGATCCGATCCGTGCAGCGGCCGACGTGCGGTCGATCGGCTCAGCGGCCGAGCCCTGCAGCGCGTGAGCCTGCGGAGTCAGCGTCGTGCGCGCAGCACCACGACGGCGGCGAGCACCACGACACCCAGGGCTGCACCGAGCGCGACCTTGACGTTGCGGGCGCGCGAGCCGTCGGCGGGCAGCCCCCCACCGGTCACGAACGTGCGCGTGTCGTCGACGGCGGCCTTGGCCGAGCCGGCGACGTTCTTGGCCTGCACCCGCGGGTCGAGGCGGGCGGTCAGCTCGTCCACCGTGCGGGCTAGCTCGGCGCGCGTGCGGCGGATCTCGGCCTCGATGGCCTCCTGCTGGGCGCTCATGCGGTCTTCTCCCCAGGGTTCGAGGCGGACGTCGTCGACGTGGTGCCGGTCGACGCGGTTCCCGGCGTCGGCTTCGCGGTGCTTGCGGAGGACGCAGGCTTTGCGGACGCCTTCGCGGACGCGGTCGGCGTCGCCGAGGCGGAGGTCCCGCCCTTGAGCGTCGCGATGTCGTCCTTGATGCTCTGCATCGCGGCCTCGGGCGTCGGCGGCATGCCGCGCTTGAGCTGCGCCTTGCCGACGAGCGCCATGATCGCGATCACGACGAGCAGCGCGACGCCGAGGATCAGCGCGGCGAGCCATGGTGCGAACGCCTCGGCGAGTCCGGCGAACGCGGCGTACAGCAGCCACCCGAGCGCGTACAGCGCGAGGACGCCGGCGACGACGAAGAGTCCGATCGCGATGCCCGCGTGCGTGAGCTTGGTCGTCAGCTCGGCCTTGACCAGGGCGATCTCGGACCGCACCAGGCGCGTCGTCTGCTCGGTGAGCTTCTCGACGAGCTGGCCGATCGACGGTCGGGGCGGCTCGTGTCCGTCGTCCCAGTCGCTCATGTCTCACCTCTTCCTCGGCGTGGATCTGTCCCCACTCAACAGTGAAGGTTTGGTCGCCGCAACTCACCGCGCCACGCGGCCCGGTCGGGGCGACGTGAGGCCGCGCACACCGCCGTCCGACAGGGGCTGTCCCGGGACGCGAGAAACCCCCAGGTCGATGACCTGGGGGTTTCGGTGGTGGCTCCGACCGGCGTCGATCCGGTGACCTTTCGATTTTCAGTCGAACGCTCTACCAACTGAGCTACAGAGCCCTGACACGAACGCCCGGTCATGATGACCGGGCGGATGTGCAGTGCGACCCTGACGGGACTTGAACCCGCGACCTCCGCCGTGACAGGGCGGCGCGCTAACCAACTGCGCTACAGGGCCTTGCTGATCCGTTTCCGAACCGTGAGAACCTTACCCCACCCTCGCGGCGAATCTGAAATCCGCTCGGTGTGAGGCCGGTCCCATGTGGTGCTGCGTACCCCCAACGGGATTCGAACCCGTGCTACCGCCGTGAAAGGGCGGGGTCCTGGGCCGCTAGACGATGGGGGCTGGACTGGCCGGGACAAGCATACGGTGGGCGCCCGCAGCCGCGCAAAGACGCGTCCCCGGGCGTGCGGGGCGGTCGTCCGTCACGCCGTCGGATGGGGCAGGATGGCGTGCGTGGTGGAGATGACGCGCGAGGCGTTCGAGGAGGCCGTCGGCGACGGCCTCGACCTGGTGCCGCCCGAGCTCGCGGCGCGCATGGACAACGTGGTCGTGCTGGTCGAGGACGACGCGCCCGACGACGACCCCGAGCTGCTCGGTCTGTACGAAGGGGTGCCGCTGACCGAGCGGGACGGCGGGTGGGCCGCGGGGTCGCTGCCCGACCGCATCACGATCTTCCGCAACCCGACGCTCGCGATCTGCGACACGATCGAGGAGGTCGTGGAGGAGGTCGCCGTGACGGTCGTGCACGAGATCGCGCACCACTTCGGGATCGACGACGACCGTCTGCACGCGCTCGGCTGGGGCTGAGCCGCAATCCCGGACAAGAGCGAACATGAATGCACAGAATCGCTCACTCGCGCTAGGATCCGTGACATGACGATTCTGGTGACGGGCGGGGCGGGGTACATCGGCGCTCACGTGGTGAGGCTCCTGCAGGAGCGCGGTGACGACGTCGTCGTCGTGGACGACCTCAGCACGGGGCGCGCCGAGCGGGTCGAGGGCGCGACGCTCGTCGAGGTCGACGTGTCCGCGCCGGAGGCCGTCGAGGTGCTCGAGCGGGTCATGCGAGAGCGCGCGGTCACCGCCGTCGTCCACTTCGCCGGGCGCAAGCAGGTCGGCGAGTCGGTCGAGAGGCCGGCCTGGTACTACCAGCAGAACGTGGGGGGCTTCACTAACCTGGTCACGGCCATGGAGTCGGCCGGGGTGGACCGGCTGGTGTTCTCGTCGAGCGCGACGCTCTACGGCAACCAGGCCTCGGCGATCCTGGACGAGAAGCTCCACACCGAGACGTTGAACCCCTACGGGGAGACCAAGCTCGCGGGGGAGTGGCTCGGCCGCGCCGCGTCGCGCGCCTGGGGCCTGCGCTTCGTCGCGCTGCGCTACTTCAACGTCGCCGGCGCAGGCTGGCCCGAGCTCGGTGACCCGGCGATCCTCAACCTCGTGCCGATGGTCCTCGACCGCCTCGAGCGGGGCGAGCGGCCGAAGATCTTCGGCGACGACTACCCGACCGCCGACGGCACGTGCGTCCGTGACTACGTGCACGTGCTGGATCTCGCGCACGCGCACCTCGCGGCTCTCGACCACCTCGGCGAGGACGACCGCCCGTTCGACGTGTTCAACGTGGGGACGGGGACCGGCTCGTCGGTGCGCGAGGTGATCGAGGCGGTCGGCCGGGCGAGCGGACTCGACGTGACCGCGGACGTCGTCGAGCGGCGCCCCGGCGACCCAGCTCGCCTCGTCGCCTCGGTCGAGCGCATCGAGCAGGTGCTCGGGTGGCGCGCGAGCTACGCGCTCGACGAGATCGTCGCCTCCGCCTGGGAGGCCTGGCAGCAGGGCCCGCGGCCGATCGATCTGCCTGCCGGCTGACGTGCCGTGCTGCCCCCGGCCTGATTACTCAGTATGCTGAGCATTCACGAGAGGGGTGGTGCGGGTGCTCGAGCAGGATGTCCGACGGCGCGTCCGACCTGCGCGGTCCGACGTGGCGTCGGCGGTCGACCAGGCGATGGGGCGCGTCCGTGCGTCCGGCGTGCTCTACGTCGAGGGTGCCCGACGCCGCGCGCTGGCCCTGGACCCGCGCGCCGCGCAGCTCTGGGCCGACCTCGGTGACCAGGTGGGCGGCAAGATGCTGCGCCCGCGCCTCACGCTCGCGGCCTACCTCGGCCTCGGTGGGGACGACCTCGACGCGGTCGTCCCCGTCGCGCTCGCGCAGGAGATCCTGCACACCGCCATGCTCGTGCACGACGACGTGCTCGACCACGACGACGTCCGGCGCGGGCGGCCCAACATCGCCGGTGCCACGCGCGCCCGCCTCGCCGCCGAGGGCGTCGCGCCCGAGGTCGCACGCGCCCAGGGCGACGCCGCGGCGCTGCTCGGGGGCGACCTCGCGATCGCCGCGGCGGTCGACGTCGTCCTGCGCGCCCCGCTTGCGCCCGCCGTCGCGACCGAGGTAGTCGGTCTCCTGGTCCGTTCGATCCACACGACCGTCGCGGGCGAGCTCCTCGACGTCGCGGCGTCGTCCGAGCTCCCGGGCCGCACCGACGCGCTGCTCGTCGCCGAGCTCAAGACCGCGACCTACACGTGCGTCGTCCCGCTGCTCGCCGGCGCGGCGCTCGCGGGCGCGTCCGCGGAGGCCAGAGACGCGCTGACCACCTACGGTCTGCACATGGGTGTCGCCTTCCAGCTCGTCGACGACGAGCTCGGCGTGCTCGGGGACCCCGCCGTGACCGGCAAGTCGGTGCTCTCCGACCTGCGCGAGGGCAAGCGGACGCACCTGGTCGCGCTCGCCCACGCGCTCGCGGACGACGCCCAGCGGCGCACGCTCGATGCCCACCTCGGCCGGCCCGACCTTGACGCCACCGACGCGGCCCGGGTCTGCGCCGTCCTGCGCGCGACGGGCGCCGTCGACGCGCTGCACCGCGAGGTCGACGCCCGCGTCGCCGCGGCCACGGTCGCGCTCGACAGCCTCCCCGCCCCCCTGCGCGACCACCTCGCCGAGCGTGCCCGCACGCTCGTGGAGCGGTCCGCGTGAGCCGCGCGGTGGGAGCGGCGCTCTACGACCGGGCCGCGTACCGCGCGAGCCACGGCGTGCTCGCGGAGTACTCGACGTCGTTCGGCCTCGGAGCGCGCCTGCTGGGTCGTCGCGCCCGCGCGCACATCGACGCGGTGTACGGGCTCGTGCGCGTCGCCGACGAGATCGTCGACACGCGCCTCGGGCCCGACGCCGCGCAGGCGCTCGACGCGCTCGAGGCGGAGGCCCGCGCGGCGCTCGTGAGCGGCTGGTCGGCCAACCTCGTGGTGCACGCGTTCGCGCGCACCGCCGCCGAGGTGGGCATCGACCGCAGCACGCTCGACCCGTTCTTCGCGTCCATGCGCGCCGACCTCACCGTGCTCGTGCACGACAAGGCGAGCTACGAGCGCTACGTGTACGGCTCGGCCGAGGTGGTCGGGCTCATGTGCCTCGCGGTATTCCTCGCGGTCGAGCGGCCCGAGGGCGCGCCCGTCGTGACTCCCGACGCGGAGCTCGTGCGCGGGGCGCGCGCCCTCGGGGCGGCGTTCCAGAAGATCAACTTCCTGCGCGACCTACGGGCCGACTACGCCGACCTCGGCCGCTGCTACTTCCCTGGCGTCACGCCCGAGACGCTCGACGACGCCTGCCTCGCGGTGTTGCTCGCCGAGATCCGGGACGACGTCGAGGTCGCCCGGACGAGCATGCCCGGGCTGCCGCGCCGCGCCCGCGCCGCCGTCGCGGCGACCCTCGCGCTCTACGACCGCCTGCTCGTGCGGCTCGCCGCGACCCCGCCCACCGAGCTCCTGACCCGCCGCGTGCGCGTCCCCGACGCCGAGAAGGCGCTCGTGGCCGGACGCGCCGCGGTGCGCGAGCTCGTGCGGGTGCACGCGTGAGCCGCCGGGCGGCTGCGTCTCACGGGGGCAGCACGCACGCGGGCGGTACGCACGGAGAGGCTCTGCGCGTCGTGGTCGTCGGCGGTGGCGTCGCGGGCCTCGCGACCGCGGCCCTGCTCGCGCACGGCGGCGCACAGGTCACGGTCGTCGAGCGGGGCGAGAGCGTCGGCGGGCGGGCGGGCACGCTCGAGGTCGACGGGTTCCGGTTCGACACGGGACCGTCGTGGTACTTCATGCCCGAGGTGTTCGAGCACTACTTCGCGATGCTCGGCGAGGACGTCGCCGACCACCTCGACCTCGTGCCGCTCGACCCCGGCTACCGCGTGTTCTTCGAGCCCTCGGGCGACGGACCGAGCACGGGCGACGACCGCCTCGACGTGACGCGCGACCCGGTCGCCAACGCCGCGACGTTCGACCGGCTCGAACCGGGCGCGGGCGAACGCGTGACCGCGTACGCGCGACGCGCGAGCGAGGCCTACCGGCTCGCGCTCGACCACTTCCTCTACACGACGTTCGCGCGCCTCGACCGCGCGGTCGACGGTGCCGTGCTGCGCCGTCTGCCCCGGCTCGCGACCCTCCTGACCCGCACGCTCGCGCAGGAGGCCGCACGCGCCGTCCGCGACCCCCGGCTGCGCCAGGTGCTCGGATACCACGCGGTGTTCCTCGGATCGTCGCCCTACCGGGTGCCCGCGCTGTACAGCCTCATGAGCCACCTCGACCTCGTCGACGGGGTGCAGTACCCGCGCGGTGGCATGTACACGCTCGTCGAGGCGCTCGAACGCCTCGCGCGCGAGCGGGGCGTGACGATCCGTACCTCGACCGAGGTCGAGGAGATCCTCGTCGACGCGCCCGAGGACCCCGACGGCCGCCCGCGCCGGGATGCGTTCCGTCGAGTCGGGCTGCGTCACCTCGGACGGCGGCCCCGCGGTCGTGCCCGGGGCGTGCGGCTCGCCGGTGGCGAGGAGCTCGCCGCCGACGTCGTCGTCTCGGCCGCCGACCTGCACCACACCGAGACGGCGCTGCTCCCGCAGCGGTACGCCGACCTGCCGGCGCCCACGTGGGACCGCTCGGGCCCCGGGATCTCCGCGATGCTCGTCATGGCGGGCGTGCGCGGCGAGCTGCCCGAGCTCGCGCACCACTCGCTGTTCTTCACGCGCGACTGGCCCGGCAACTTCGCCGCGGTGCTCGGCGACGACCGCGCCTCCGCCGTCCGCGGCCTCGACGTGCCCTCGCCCGCGTCGCTCTACGTGTCGCGGACGTCGGCCACCGACCACGCCGGGACCGCGCGGCCCGCCGCCCCGGCCGGCCACGAGAACCTGTTCGTGCTCGTGCCGTTCCCGGCCGACGAGAGCCTCGGGGCCGACGACGCCTCGCAGGAGAGGCTCGAACGGCTCGCCGACGCCGCGCTCGACCAGGTCGCGGCGTGGGCCGGCGTCGACGACCTGCGCGAACGCGTGGTCACGCGGCGCGTCGTCGGGCCCGCGCACTTCCACGAGACGTTCCACGCGTGGCGCGGGACCGCGCTCGGCATGGAGCACACGCTGCGCCAGTCGGCCATGTTCCGGCCCGGGAACGCCTCGCGGCGCGTCGAAGGGCTCTACCGCGCGGGCAGCGGCACCGTCCCCGGCGTCGGCCTGCCCATGTGCGTGATCAGCGCCGAGCTCGTCGCCAAGCGGCTGCTCGGCGAGACGTCCGCGCGCCCCCTGCCCGTGCCCCTGCGACGCGGCTACCTGGGGGTGCGTGGGTGAGCCTCGACCTCACGGGCCTGGCGTACCTCACGGCGCTCGCGGTCTCGCTCGGCGGGCTCGCGCTGATCGACCGGCGGCTGCGGCTCGCGTTCTGGCACGCGCCGCGGCGCAGCGCGGTCGTGCTGCTCGTCGCGGTCGTCGTGTTCCTCGCGTGGGACGTCGCCGGGCTCGCCCTCGGGATCTTCGCGCGCGGCGACTCGCCCCACCAGACGGGTCTGCTGCTCGCGCCCGAGCTGCCGGTCGAGGAGGCCGTGTTCCTGACCCTCCTGTCGTACACGACGCTGCTCGCGTGGCGCGGCACGGACCGCTGGTGGCGCCGGCGGCAGGGCGTCGGGGAGGACGCAGCGGACGGCGGCGGTGCTGGCGACGGCGGTGCTGGCGGCGGCGCGAAGCCGGACGTGGGGGGTGCGGCGTGACCAACGTGGTGCTCAACATCGTCGTGGTCGGGGTGCTCGCGCTCGTGTGCGTCCCGGTGATCCTCCGGCGACCGCGCGGGACGCGGCTCGTCCCGCTGCTCGTCGCGGCGGGCGTCATGTGCGCGCTCACGCTCGTGTTCGACACGATCATGATCGACGTCGGCCTCTACACGTTCGACCCCGACAAGATCCTCGGCGTGTGGCTCTGGGGAGCTCCGCTCGAGGACTTCTTCTACCCGGTCGCGGCGGTGCTCATGGTGCCGGCGCTGTGGACGTGGCTCGAGCGTCGGGGCCGTCGGACGGCGCGCGAGGAGCGGGCGGCGGGCCGGTCGCAGGACGACGAGCCGGACGGCGTCGGCGCGCGCGACGGGTACGGCGCGCTGGAGACCGTGCGCGCGGTGCTCGCCGCGTCGCGGCCCTTCTCGTGGGTCAACACCGCGTACCCCTTCGCCGCGGGATACCTCGTGGCCACGGGCGGCCGGGTCGACGCCGCGCTCGTCGTCGGCACCCTGTACTTCCTGGTGCCATACAACGTGCTCATGTACGGCATCAACGACGTGTTCGACTACGAGTCCGACCTGCGCAACCCGCGCAAGGGTGGGATCGAGGGCGCGCTCGTGGCGCCCGAGCGCGCACGCACGCTGCACCGGCGGATCCTGTGGGCGACGGTCGTGACCAACGTGCCGTTCCTGGCACTGCTCGTCGCGTGGGGCGACCTCGCCGCGAACCTGGTGCTCGCGGTCGTGGTGTTCCTCGTGATCGCCTACTCGGCGCCCGTGCTGCGGTTCAAGGAGCGTGCGTTCGTCGACTCGTTCACGTCAGCGATGCACTTCGTCGGTCCGCTGCTCTACGCGCTCGTGCTCGTCGACGCCCCGCTCGACGCGCGCAGCACCTGGCCGGTGCTCGTCGCCTTCGTGCTCTGGGGCGCCGCGTCGCAGGCGTTCGGCGCCGTGCAGGACGTGCGCGCCGACCGTGCGGCCGGCCTCGGATCGGTCGCGACCGTGATCGGGGCGCGGGCGACGGTGCTCGTCGCGGCCGGCGCCTACGTCGTCGCGGCGCTCGTGCTCCTCGTGCTCGGCTGGCCGGGCGCGCTCGCGGCGATCCTGCCGCTGCCCTACGCGGTCAACGTGCTGCGGTTCCGACGCCTCACCGACGACGACGCGGAACGCGCCAACGCCGGGTGGCGCGCGTTCCTGTGGCTCAATCTCGTGACCGGGTTCTGCGTGACCATGCTGCTCATCGCAGCGAACTGGCCCTGATCAGTCGTTCGTGCCGAACTCCCAGTGCCACGGCTCGGCCTTCGAGCCGCCCGCCCGCGCCCACGAAGGGTTGTCCCACCCGAAGGCGGGGGCGTTCGCCAGCAGCCACACGTACTCGGCCGAGCCGTAGCCGCCGATGCTGAGGTCGACAGCGACCGCGTCACCATGGTTCGAGGTGCCGGGCGTGGCCGCGAGGTAGCCCTTGGCCGCCTTGGTCGACACCTGGGCTGCGTACGAGCGATAGGTCGAGTTGATCGCGAGGTGCCCGCCGAACTGGTTCGCGTACGCCGCGTCGAGGTCCTCGAGGGCCGCCGCCGCGTCGCACCGCAGCAGGACGGACGCGTCGAACGACACGTCGCACAGGAGGTTGCTCGGGATCTCGCCGTTGCCGTACGCGGCGGCCTGGGCCGACAGGTCGGCGATGCGGGCCGCCTCGGCCTCCGCGGCAGCCTTCGCCTCGGCCGCCTCCTGGGCGGCGATCTCCTCGGGCGTCGGGCCGGCGATCACGACCGGAGTGCTCGCGTCCTCGGCCTGGTCGAGCACCGCGGTGAGCTCGGTCGTCGCGACGGCGAGCTCGTCGGCCTGCGGCAAGGTCTCGACGACCTCGGTGAGGACCTCCTCGTCCGCAGGCGCGGAGTCGTCGGTCGCGTCGGCCAGCGCGGAGTCGACGACGGTCGAGCCGGTCTCCGGGGCCTCGTCAGTGCGCGCCCCGGCCGTCAGGTCGGCGATCTCCTGTGCGACCTCGGTGGTCGGGTCGGTCGTCGGGTCGGTGGCGGACGACTCGGTGGCGGACGACGTCGTGGCGGACGACGCGGCCGCCTCGGTCGTGGCGGGCTCCATGGTCGTCGTGGTCGCGGACGTGACGGGCTCCGCCGAGTGGTCGCCCTCCGCCGACGCGGCCAGCACCGGCGTCGCGTCGGCGACCTCGGCGGCGAGGGACTCGACCTCGGCCTGCGCCTGCGTGATCTCGGTGCGCGTCGCTGCGTCGACGTGCTCGGAGTCCGCAAGGTACGCGGCCCGGTCGACCTCGGCGGTCGCCTCGTCGACGAGCTCGCTCGCGACCTCGACGTGCTCCTCGGAGACATGCTGCCCGGTCTGCGACGTGACGAGGTCGGCGGCCGCGGCGTCGGGCGACTGCTGGGGGGCCATGGCGGCGGTGCCGGCCGAGGTGATGATGACGGCTGCGACGCCCGCGGTGATGCCGGTCGACCGTCGTCGGCGCATCACGATGGTGCGGGACGCCGCGCGGCGACCTTCGCGGCTCGTCGCGCCGTCCTCGCGGGAGTCGGTGCTGGTGGTCGCGCGGCGGTCGTCGCGGGAGCGCGCACCCCTCGTGCGGGAGGTCGCGTCGGCGCGGTGGCGGCCTGGCGTCGAGCCTCGGCGTGCCGGGTCGGTCATGGGTGCGGGGTCGGTCACGGGTGCCGTGGCGTTCACAGGTGCCGGGGTGTTCTCGGGCGATGGGCTGGTTCCGGGTGGGGTGGTCACGCAGGGGGTCCGTCCGTCGGGGCATGGCATGAGCCCGCGACGCCGAACACAAGGGGGGGGACAGTTCGTCGTCGCGGGCTCGAGATCCATCCTGCTCCCCGAGCCTGGGCGTCCCGTCAGCACGGGGAGAAGGTTCCTCGCCGGTCCCGTGGTGGGCTCGTGCGGCACCTGTGGAGATCGGTGCGAACAGGGTCCGCCCGCCGTGCGGGGCGACCTGGTCGTCGCTACCTTCCCGCCCCTCGGTGGTCCTGCGCCGACGTCCGCGACCTCCGGTGGTCCTGGCCGGAGGTTCCCGCCCCTCGGGACGCCGAGTCCCACGCCATCGGTCCCGCGGGCGCGGCGGGCCGCGCGGAGCGTTGACTCGTCGCATGACGACACCATCCCCGGACGGCGGCTCCGTGACGCGCACCGTCACGGTCTCCGTGCACCGCCGTGTGAGCCCCGAGCACGTGCCCGAGGCGACCCGGTGGGTCCAGGCGGGCGTGAACCTCGCGAACCGCTACCCGGGGTTCCTCGGGTCGGGCTGGGTGCGCGACGGCGAGGACTCGCACGACTGGCACCTGCTCTACCGGTTCGCCGACGCCGCGCGGCTCGCCGCATGGGAGACGTCGGACGAGCGCGCGGCCTGGCTCGCGCGCGGCCGTGGCCTGGTCGAGGAGCAGAGGGTCGTCCGCCGCACCGGCATCGAAGGGTGGTTCGACGCGCCCGCGCGCGAGGACGACGCCCCGCCCGCCGTCGTCGTCCCTCCGCGATGGAAGCAGTCCGTGTCGATCTGGCTCGCGTTCTTCCCGCTCAACCTGCTCGTGACGGTCCTGCTCGGGCACGTCGACGGGTTCGAGGACGTGCCCGTGGTGCTGCGCGTGCTCGGCACGACCCTGCTGCTCACGCCGATCATGACGTACCTGCTCATCCCGTGGGTCACGCGGCTGCTGCGCCCGTGGCTCACGGCGCCGCGCAGGACGTGACCCGACGCACGCCCGGGGACCACGGTCTCAGGTCGCGGGGCAGACGCCCGCTCCTAGGGTGGACGCATGGACGACCCGGAGATCTCTGAAGCAGCCCAGGAGGCGTACAGCGTCGTGCTGACGCTCGGCGCGGTCGCGATCGCGGTCGTCGCTGCCCTGCTCGTCGCGGTGGTGCTCCGCCTCGTCGTGGGCAGGATCGGACGGCGCAGCGACGTCGCGCGGGACATGTCGGTGCGCATGCGGCGCCCTACCCGGACGGTGCTGCTCGTGCTCGCGGTGCTCGTCGCGGTCCAGGTCACGGTGCCGCGCGACGGGACCGGGCTGTGGTGGCGCGCACCGCTCGTGCACCTGCTCGACATCGGGCTCATCGCCGCGGGTGCGTGGCTCGTCGGCTCGGTAGCGTTCGTGCTCGAGGACCGTCTGCTCGTGCGGTTCTCGTCCGAGAACACATCGGACGACCGGCACGCGCGCCGCGCCCGCACGCAGATCGTCGTCGTGCGACGCCTCACCGTCGCGATCCTCGTGGTCTGCGCGATCGCCGGGATCCTCATGACCTTCCCCGCGGCGCGGGCCGCCGGGGCGAGCATCCTCGCCTCTGCGGGCCTCATCTCGATCGTCGCGGGCCTCGCCGCGCAGACGTCGCTCGCCAACGTGTTCGCGGGCATGCAGATCGCGTTCACCGACGCGATCCGCTCGGACGACGTCGTGGTGCTCGAGGGCGAGTGGGGTCGCATCGAGGAGATCACCATGACGTACGTCGTGGTGCACCTGTGGGACGACCGACGGCTCATCCTGCCCTCGACCTACTTCACCACGACACCGTTCGAGAACTGGACCCGGCGGCAGTCCGAGCTGCTCGGCACCGTCGAGGTCGACCTCGACTGGGAGGTGCCCGTGGGTCGCATGCGCGGCGCGCTCAAGGCGCTGCTCGCCGAGTCCGGCCTCTGGGACGAGCGCGTCGGGATCCTGCAGGTCACTGAGGCCACGGGCGGCCGCGTTCAGGTGCGCGCGCTCGTCTCGGCGGCCGACGCGCCCACGCTGTTCGACCTGCGCTGCTACGTGCGCGAGGGACTCGTCGACTGGCTCCAGCGCGAGGCGCCCCAGGCGCTGCCGCGCGTACGGTTCAGCGAGGAGCCCGGGCGCGAGCCGGTGGGCGCCGCGACGACCGGGGCGGTCGGGACGACGACGGGCGCGACGCCCACCGGAGCTACTGCCACCGGAACTACGGCAACCGGAACTACTGCCGCCGGAGCCGCAGCTTCCGGAGGGTCGCCGACCGGCCCGGACGACCTCGACGCCGAGGACCGGCCCGGCGGGGCGACGTCCGACGGCGACGCGCACGGGGCGCCCGGCGCCGGGGGCGACGGGCAGGACGGCCCGCGGTTCGACCTGTCCGGAGCGACCGGACGCAAGGGCAAGGGGCGCAAGCGCGGTCCCGTCCGGGTCCCGCGCCTGCACCGCGGGGCCGACGGCGCCGTCGACGTGCCGCCCGTGCCCGCGGTCGTGCCGGTGGACGCCGCCGCGATGCCCACGCCGAGCGACGACGCGACCGTCGTCATGGAGGAGGTGTCGACCGCGAGCGAGTCCGCGCTGTTCAGCGGCACGCGCGAAGGCATCGAGCGGTCGCGCGCGTTCTCGGGACCGGGCCAGGAGGTCTGGGACGAGCGCGAGGAGACAGCCATCCGGAACGCGGAGGACCCGCACGGCGACGCTCACCCGCGCGGCGACGGCCATTCCCACGGCGACGTTCACCCGCGCGGCGACGGCTCTGGGCACGGACACGAGGACGGCCGCGCGGGCGGCGACGCGCGGGACGCGCCAGAGGGTTCGACGTCCGAGGAGACTCCCGACGAGACGCCCCACGAGACGCCCCACGAGACGCCCGACGAGCGTGCCCGGCGCGCACCCCGGGGCGGCGACCCGACGGGCTCGAGCGACGGCGGGGACGGCGGCAGCGGGGACGGTGGCGGCGGGGACTACTGACCCGCGACGGGCCCGAAGCCCGGGAACACCGCGGATACGTCCGCGAACGGTGCGCGCAGGAGCGTCGCGGTCGCCCACCCGCGCACGAGCAGCCCGGCGTCCGACTCTGGCTCGCCCGACGCGTCGGTGCCCGTGTAACGCAGCGTGAGGTTGCGGTCGTCGTCCTGGTGGATGCGCGCCGAGACCGCGCCGAACGTCGCGAGCGGCGCCTGCCGCAGCCCGCGCACGCGGTCGAGCGGCAGGTCGGGCACGTTGAGGTTGAGCACGCGACCCGCGAGGTCGTGCGACGTCGCCCACGCGAGGCCGTGGTCGGTCACGCGCCGTGCGGTGTCCCAGTGGGTCGGTGCGGCGGCGTCGATCGACACCGCGACCGACGTGATGCCGTGCGTCGTCGCCGACAGCGCGGCCCCCACCGTGCCCGAGTGCAGCACCGCGTTGCCCGTGTTCGCGCCCTTGTTGACGCCCGAGAGCACGAGGTCGGGCTTGGGCCCGAACCCGCCGTACGCCGCGACGAACGCGATGAGCGCGGGCGCCGCGCGCACCGCGAGCGACGTCACGCCGTCGGGCAGCCCGGGTGCGCGCACCGACTCGACCACGAGCCGACCGTCCTTCTCTGCACCGAGCAGCGACGCGCTCGCGCCCGACGACTCGCGTGCGGGGGCCGCGACCACGACCTCGTACCCGGCCTCGACGGCGCTCGCGGCGAGCACCGCGAGGCCCTCCGACATGATCCCGTCGTCGTTCGTGATGAGTGCTCGCACGGTGCTCCTCCGGTCGGTCGGCGGGCGACGAGCCCGGTCAGGTCAGCTCGCGCACGCTCACGCGCCGCGCGAAGCGTTCGATCTGGTCGCGCCGGCCCGTGCCGAGCCCGCGTCGTGTCACGTTGAGCGCGCCCGCGGCGGCACCCAGCCGGACGGCGTCCGGCAGGGCGAGGCCCCGCCCGAGACCGACCGCGATCCCGGCGGTCATCGAGTCGCCTGCGCCCCGGTGGTCGACCGTCGTGATGCGCGGCGTCGTGACCAGGTGCGCCGTGTCGGCGGTCAGGAGCAGGGACGGCTTCTCGGCGCGCGAGACGACGACGGCGCGCGGCCCGCCGTCGAGCAGCGCCCGGCCGGCGGCGCGCAGCGCGTCGAGCGAGTCGTCGGCCGAGAACCCGCCGTCCACGAGCTCCTCGTGGCTGATCTTGAGCACCGCGCCCGGGGCGCTCGCGGCGGCCGCGGCCTGCCTGCCCGAGAGGTCGGCGACCGTGAGCTTGTCGGACGCGTGCAGGTCGCGCACGAGCCGGCCGAAGAACGACGCGGGGACGCCGACCGCGGGCTCGGCGCCCGTCACGATGCAGACGTCGGCCTCGAGCGCCGAGACGAGGACGGTGCCGTAGAGGTCGTCGAGCTCGTGCCGGTCGAGCGGGCGGGGCGGCATGAGCGCGATCTCGCGGCGGACGCCGTCCGTGCGGTCGTGCACGTAGGCGCCGTTGCCCGCGGTGGTCGTGGGTCGTAGCTCGAGGTTCTCGGCGCGCGCGAGGTGCGCGGCGACCGACCCGGTCTCGCCGCCGAACGGGCCGCAGACCACGACCTCGGCGCCGAGCGAGTACGCCATGCGGGCGAGCCAGAGACCCTGCCCGCCCGGGTGCACGTGGACCTCGGGGGTGGACTCGGTGGGGCCGGACGGCTCGATCTCGACCGTGAGCTGCGGCGTGACCGCGAGGACGCACACGCGCGGCGTGCGGGCGGGCTCGGCCGGCGCGGTGGCCGGGGTGCTGGGCGCCCTGCGGGGCGGTTCGCTGCTCATCCCTGCCGAGACTAGGCGCGGGCGCCCTCCGCCCGCGCGTCGAACCACCGCGCGAGGGCGCCGGGGTGGTCGGTCATGATCGCGTCGACCCCGAGCGCCGTGCACAGCTCCCACTCCTCGGGGGTGTCGGCGTCCCAGACCATGACGTGGTGACCGGCGTCGTGCAGCGCGGCGACCAGGCCGGGGTCGGCCGCGACGAGCGCCACCGCGGGGTTGCACGTCCACACGTCCAGGCGGGCGCACGCGTCGAGGAGGTCGGGCGTCGGGTGCTCGACGAGCAGGCCGCGCCGCACGCCGGGTGCCGCGGTGCGCACGGCCTCGACGGTCTCGCGCCGGAAGCCCTTGACGACGACCCGCCCGGCGACGTCCGCGTCCTGCAGCGCGCGGACGACGGGCGCGACCTCGGACGCCGCCCAGACGCCCTTGAGCTCGAGCAGGAGCTCCGTGGTCGGGTGGTCCGCCAGGAGCGTCACGAGGTCGTCGAGGGTGGGCACGCGCTGCCCGGCGAACCGGGCGTCGAACGACGTGCCCGCGTCGAGCGCGCGCACCTGCGCGAGCGTGAGGTCGGCGACGAGCCCCCGGCCGTCGGTCGTGGCGTCGACCCGCGCGTCGTGGATGACGGCGGGCGCGCCGTCCGCGGTCAGGCGCAGGTCGGTCTCGATCCCGTCGGCGCCCTCGGCGAGCGCGAGCCGGAAGGCGGCGAGGGTGTTCTGGGGGGCGTCCGCGGAGGCGCCGCGGTGCCCGACGACGGAGGGTCGGCCGGGGTGCAGGAGCATGGGGTCAGTCAACCAGCCGGTACGTCACGGCGGGTTCAGTCGGGTTCTGCCGGGTTCTGCCGGGTGCTGGCGGGTTCTGTCGGGTGCTGCCGGGGCCGTCAGGCGCGTGCGGCGCGGCGCGTGCGCACGACGCGCACGAGCACGGGGGTCACGCACACGACGATGAGCGCGACGAGGATCAGGTCGAGGTACGCGGAGACGAAGTCCGAGACCACGGGGATCTTGCCGAGCTCGTAGCCGAGCACGATCAGGGTGGTGCTCCAGGCGGCGGCACCGACGAGGTTGAAGAACGAGAACGTGCGGCGGCGCATGACGGCGACGCCCGCGACCACGGGCACGAACGTCCGCACGATCGCGACGAACCGGGCGATCGCGACCGTCGCGGGACCGAAGCGCTCGAAGAACCCCTCGGCGCGGGCCACGCTCGCGCGGCTGAACAGACCGCTCTCGCGCTTGTCGAACACCGCCGGGCCCGAGCGACGTCCGATCTCGTAGCCGAGCTCGCCGCCGAGCGTCGTCGCGGCCGTCACGAGCAGGACCACGAGCCACAGCGGCTGGGTGATCTGGCCGCTGAGCGTGATGATGCCGGTGAAGAACAGCAGGGTGTCGCCCGGGAGGAAGAAGCCGAGCAGAAGGCCGACCTCCGCGAAGACGATCGCGCAGACCAGGGCGAGGGCGGTCGTCCCGCCGCCGGACAGCCACGACTCGGGGTCGAGCAGCCCGGTCTGGGCGAGCGTGTGGAGCATGCGGGGTGCCTTCTGTCGACGGCGCACGAGAGGCGTGCGAGCCCTGGCCGGCCGCGCGAGGCGGCCCGTCGGGGCACAACGGCCCCGGGAGGACCGTTGTTCCGCAGGCTACTCGCCGGTCACCCCGTGCGGGCCGTGAATTGGGCCGATTGCCGGTCCTTCACGACAGGTGTCGCGCACGTCACGTCGCGCTGGTCCCATTCTCACGGGACCTCCACGCCGCGCGCACCGGGAGCGCGACGGACGCGCGAAAGTTCTCCCGATGCGAAACATAGTGTCCCGGGCTGTGCTGACACGTGTGCGCCTCCCGTGAGCGCCTTCTCCCTCTTCACCGGTATCCCGCTGATCCCCGCGATCGTCCTGAGCGTCCTGCTCGCGGTCGCGCTCGGCGCCGTCGCCTGGACCCTCCTGCTGGTCGTGCTCGCCGCGCGCGAGCGCCGCCGGCGCCGTCGTGCCGACCGCACGCCCCGCGCCGACGAGTCCGACTTCATGTGGGTGTTCGTCGTGCCCGCGATGGACGAGGAGGTCACGATCGCCGACTCGGTGGGTCGCCTCGCGGACGTCCGCGCGACGCACCGCCGCATCGTCGTCGTGGACGACGCCTCGGCCGACGCGACCCCGACCGTGCTCGCGGGCCTCGACGTGCCCGACCTGCGCGTGGTGCGTCGCGAGCTGCCCGAGGCGCGCATCGGCAAGGCCGCGGTGCTCGACCTCGCGTGGCGCATGATCGGCGAGGAGCTCGCGGGGGTGCCGCGCGACCGCGTGATCGTGGGCGTCGTCGACGCGGACGGTCGCCTCGACCCCGGGGCGCCGTCCGTGCTCGCGCAGCACTTCGCCGACCCCCGCGTCGGCGGGGTGCAGACGCTCGTGCGCATCTACAACCAGACGGGCTACCTCACCTGGGCGCAGGGCCTCGAGTTCTCGGTGTTCGGGCGCGTCATGCAGCTCGCGCGGTCGTGGTGGGGCACCGCGAACATGGGCGGCAACGGGCAGTTCAACCGGCTCTCGGCGCTCGACGACCTCGTCGTCGACGAGCAGATGCCCGAGGGCGTGGCGCGCGGCCCGTGGCGCGACAAGCTCACCGAGGACCAGGACCTCGGCGTCCGGATGGTCCAGGCCGGCTGGCGCGGCGAGCAGACCAACGCGGCCGTGGTCGAGCAGCAGGGCGTGCCCAACCTGCGCCGCCTGTACCGGCAGCGCACGCGGTGGGCGCAGGGCGGGTGGCAGGTCGTGCCCGACGTGCTCGGCGTGCGGCGCATGCGGCACGTCTCGCTCGTCGCGCGGCTCGACGCCGTGATGTACCTGCTCACGCCCGTGGTGCAGGCCGCCGTCGCGGTCGGCATGACCATGACCTTCTGGTACTGGGTCGTCGAGGACGTCGCGATCCTGCCGCGCGTGATCCCCGCGATGGTCCTGTTCGTCGTCGCGGCGCTCGGCCCCGCCCCGCTCGGGGTGCTGCTGCGCGGCGGGACCCGGCGCGAGGTCGCGACCGCACTGATCGTCGTCCTGCCCTACATGCTCTACTCGCTCATCACCTACCCCGTGGTGTGGCGGGCGCTCGGGCGGCAGCTCCTGCGCCGCCACGGCTGGGCCAAGACGGCGCGCGAGCCGATCGTCGTCGACGACGGCCCGCGGCTGCTGCCCGACGTCGAGCCGGAGCGGTTGCCCGCGGTGTGACCGCGCTACTGCTTGGCCCAGGACCCGCAGCGGTTGGTCGTGAAGTCCTGGCCCTCGGAGAGCACGACCGTAGGGAATCCTCCGGTCACGATGTCGTTCTCGACGATGTCGCTCCCGTTGCTGCCGGAGCGCTCGATGCTCCAGTAGCACTCGCCTCCGACGGCTGCCGTCGTCCGGTAGGTGCCGGGAGCGATATCCGTGCCTACGGTCCAGGTGCCCTCCGTGATGGTCGACGCAGCGATCCGCTCCTCCGTGGTCGTCACGGTCTTCTCTCGCTCGTCGAGCTCAGAGGCTCGCGACTCGAGCTCCAGGCGCAGCGCCTCGACCGATGACGCGTCCGCGTCGAGCGCCTCGACCTGCTCCGTGAGCTCTCGCACGCGCTGGTCCTTGCTCGCGGTGGCATCCTGGGCGCGCTCGACGTCGACGAGCGCGTCGTCGAGCTCCGCCTGCAGGTCGTCCGCCTTGGCGACCCAGGACTGCGCGCTCTGGTAGTTCACGATCCAGAGCGCGGTCGACGTGACCGTGGCGGCGAGCAGCACGGCGAGCAGCACGATCGTGATCGTGCGCTGCCGGCCACGTGAGAACCAGCGTCGGTGCGTGGCCGGAGCGGTGGCGACCGCGTGGTCGTGAGGGGGCGGCGGGGGAGGGGGCGGCGTCGACATGGCGTCCGTTCGTGTGCGTGAATCGAAGGGTCTGCGTCTGCGGCCTGGTGCGACGCGGCGTCAGTATTCCATTCGTCCCATGCCAAGAATGCGGACAGAAGCAGTCGTGCCGGGTGAAATGCTGCCCGATCGACCTGCCTCGCGCGGGTCGTCCGCGGCTGCGTGCGAGGCAGGTCATGTCAGCGGTGGTGACCCGTGGGAAGGCCGATACCGTGGACTTGTCATTTGTCGATGAATCCGCTTGCTTGCTCGGATCAGCGGGACTAGCGCCGGAAGGTTCCGCCCTATGAACTCAGACAGCGCACTCACGCTCCGCGACGTGGCGCAGACAGCATCCGACCAGCATGGCGGCGTCCGCGGTCGAGCCCTCGGGCGCCTCGCCGAGCAGCGAGGCCTCACCCTCTCGTACACGACCGTCGACAAGATCCTCGCCGGCAACTACCTCTCCCGGCCCTCGGGCAAGACCCTCGAGGCCCTCGCAGTTCTCTCCGGCTACCCGATCGAGCGCGTCTACGCCGCCGCCGACCTTCCGATGCCGCTCGCGTCGCTCGCCGACCAGCTGCCCCCAGACGCTGACCTGCTCTCCGCCGATCAGCGCCGCACGGTGATCGACGTCGTGCGTCAGTTCGCTCGCGCGAACCGCGAAGTGCTCGCCCTGCGCGAGGCGGCACCCGGTGTTGGTGTTGTGGAGCCCGGGCCGGAGCAGGACCAGACCGACTACAGCCTCGCCGCGCGCGCCGGCTCGTCCCGCAAGGCGCAGGAGCGCGCCGCCTGGGACGACGACGTCGAGGCCGGGGGAGGCGCATGACCGCTCGCGCGAACGGGCAGGTGGCCGCCAGAGGGGCACGCCCGCGCACGAGCTCGTGCCTATGGATCGTGGTGACGAGCAGGCCCGCCTCGCCGACGCCGTGCTGCGCCGCGGCAACACGGCCTGACGTGCCCGATTCGCGGCTGTGGCTTCGTGGCTACACCGCAGGGCGGTTTCGGGGCCTTCGAAGGGGTCTCGGCTACACGTGTGGCTACACCTGCGGGGCAGTCAGGAGGTCGGAACCGTTGGAAACACTGGTGGGCCCCGTGGGGTTCGAACCCACAACCTACGGATTAAAAGTCCGCAGCTCTGCCAGTTGAGCTAGAGGCCCGTGGGACGAGGATATGGCGCGCGGGGACCGTGCGGACAATCCGCCCGGGAATCCTCGGGCGGGCTCGTACGTTGACGATGCTGAGAATCATGTCCATCCGACAGGAGGTCCGCATGGTGAGGCTCGCACGCAACGTCGAGGTCGAGCACGACGACGGTCGCGTCGTGAAGTACGTCAGGCACCCCAACGGGGGCGGTCCCGTCTCGACGCGCGCCGACGTGCACCCGGACGCGTGGGTCGCCGAGAGCGCCTACGTCGAGCCCGGGGCGGTCGTGGGCGCCCGCGCCCACGTCGAGGCGGCCGCATGGGTCGACGAGGACGCCCGCGTCGGCACCGACGCGGTGGTCGGGCGCGCGGCGCACGTCGGCCCGCGCGCCGTGGTGCACCGTGGTGCGCGCGTCGGGGCCCGTGCGCGGCTCGGCGCCGAGTCGGTCGTCGACCCGGGCGCGCTCGTGCCCGACGACGAGGCGCTGCCCGCAGGGAGCCACGTCGGCCCGCAGCGCACCGCCGGGCGCAGCGGCGGGTACGCCGCCGCCTGACCCCCGGCACCCGTCGGGCGGGCCGGTGCGGCCCGCCCGACCGCCCGGGCTCACTCGGGCTCGTTGCCCGTGTCGCCCCCGACGACGTACGGCGTCGTGACCCCCTCGTACATCAGGTGGGTCACCAGGCCGTCGGCCGCGTGCTGCAGGTTGTGGCAGTGGTCCATCCAGATCCCCGGGTTGTCCGCGACGAACGCGACCTCGTACGTCTCGCCGTCGCGCACGTCGAGCGTGTCGAACCACCACGGGCTGCCCGTGGCCGCGACGCCGTCGCGCGAGAGCACGACCGCATGGTGCCCGTGCAGGTGGATCGGGTGGACCGCGCCGCTGTCGTTGCTGATCGTGATTCGCACGACGTCGCCCTCGCGCACCATGAACATCGGCAGGTCCGGGAACACGTGCCCGTTGACCGACCACCACATGCCCGGACGCCCGCCGACGAACCCGGGCCGGCGCCCGATCGCGTACTCGAAGCTCCGGTCGGGCGACGCCGGGTCGATCCCGAGCGGCGCCGGCGTCCCGTACGCGAGGAGGTCGACCGCGTCGTCCGGCCGCTCGACCGGGGGAGCCTGCGCCTGCGCCGGTCCCACGACCAGGGCGTCGGACGACCCGACCTGGACGCGGGCCGCGGTGCCGTCGTCCGGCACCACGACCTCGAGGTCGACCCGGCCGCCCGCCCCGACGCCGACCGTCGCGCGCTCGACGGCCGGTGGCTCGTGCACGTCGTGGCCGTCCACCGCGACCACCCGGTACGGGACCGACGCCCACGCCGTGAGCGTGCCGTCGTCCGTGTCGACCAGCCGGAGGCGGACGACGTCGCCGGGCTCGGCGGGCACGCGCACGTCGCCCTCCTGACCGTCGAGCGTGAGCGCGCCGCCGTACGTGTGCGCCACGACCACGCGGTCGACGTCGACCGGCCGCGTCGGGGTCGCCGGGTGCACCACGAGCGCGCCGAGCAGCCCGCCCACGACCTGCTCGTGCGAGACCTGGTGCGAGTGGTACCAGTAGGTCCCCGAGTCCGGGGCGACGAACCGGTACGTGTGCTCACCGCCCACGGGCACCGCGTCCTGCGTGACGCCCGCGACGCCGTCCTGCGCGTTGGGCACGTCCACGCCGTGCCAGTGCAGCGTCAGGCCGGACCCGACCGACTCGTTGCGCAGGTGCACCTCGAGCAGCTGGCCCTGCACGACCTCGATCAGCGGCCCCGGGGACGTGCCGTTCAGCGTGTACCCCTCGACCGTGCGGCCCGAGGCCAGCCGGACCGTCCCCGCACGCGCGACCAGGTCGACCGTGACGTCGGCCCGCCGCGTCGGGTCCGTGTCGAGGTCGGTCACCGAGACCTCGCGGCCCGCGGCGACCGCCTCGTGCCGGTGGGCGAGCGGCGTCGCGCCGCGCGGCCCGACGCCGTCGCCCGGGCGCGTGGCCGGGTCGGCCGGGTCCGTGCCGGTGCCTGTGCCCGTGCCCGTTCCTGCGGTGCCCGCGGTGCCCGTGTCGACGTAGCCCACCGACGTCACCGCGTACGTCCCCGGCAGGAGCGACGCGTGCCAGAACCACGCGATCGGCGCGAGCACGAGCAGCGTCGCGGCGCAGGCGACCAGCAGGCCGACGCGGCCGCCCGCCCCGCGCCCGGTGGTCACGTCGTCGCGCGCTCGGGCACGGTCGCCGTCGTCCGGCCCGGGCGGGCCGCGCGGGCCGCCGCGACGCCGAGGCCCGCGAGCACGAACGCGTTGATCCCGTGGAACGCGCCCACGACCGGCGCGCCGAACGCCGCGAACGCGATGCCGATCTGCAGCACGACGTCGACCACGACGAGCAGCGCCCAGAACGTGCCCCGCGGGACCTTCGCGAAGAACGACACGACGAGCAGCAGCAGCGCGACGAGCGGGATGAGCATCATCCCGTTCATGCCGTGCACGGCGAACCCAGCGATGCCCCCGACGTCCGGGGAGTCGCTGTCGAAGGTCGAGCTCGTGAGGTCGTTGCCGTCCTCGACCCACTTGCCCAGACCGAACAGGGCGAACGCGATCGCCGCAGCCTGCACCAGCACCAGGACGGGTATCGCCCACGCGAGCACCCGGTAGACAGCCCTCATGAAACCCTCCAGCTCAGAAGGGTCGCGTCGCCGACGGCGCGGCCGTGGTCGGCGCGTTCGCGCCACCTGGAACGACACCGGGGCCGGGCCGGGTGATGCACGGGCAGCGGGTGAAAACCCGCACGCAGGTTCGTCTGGTCCAATGGAGGGCATGGAACGCAGAACCCTCGCCGCCGCCTCCGCGATCACCCTTGCCTCCGCGGTGCTGCTCGTCGGCTGCAGCGCCGACGCCGACGACACCGCCGCGTCGACCCCCGTGACCGAGACCTGCACCGAGATGTACGTCGGCGGGGGAGACCCGCTCGAGCGGGCCGTGGGCGACGTGCTGATCCGCGCGAGCCAGGGCTTCGACGGCACGGTCGCGTCGTCCATGAACGCCGTGGGCAAGCGCCTGCAGGAGCTCGAGAAGAGCGCGCCGACCTCGTTCACGGCCGCGATCCAGAAGGTCGAGCAGCCGTTCCTCCAGGTCCAGGAAGGGCTCGACCAGGGGACCGAGAGCACCGAGATCGACATCGCGAGCGCGACCGAGGGCCTCACCGAGATCCGCGACCTCTGTGCCGACGCCGGCTTCGACTTCCCGAGCGCCGCGCCGACGGCCGCGGCGACGCCGTCCGCCACCTCCTGACCCCGCCGGCGGCTCCCGGGGGCGCACCGTAGGCGCCACGGGCGCGGATGTCACGCGCGGTCTTGCCCAGTGAGAGATTCGGGCGACATCGGCGTCCACGCTTGCCAGCGACGCCGGACCTTGCTTGGTTGGAGGGGACCGAGAGGCCCACGGACGGGTGCACCGCATGGTGTTCCGTGAGGTCTCGCCCGGCGACGAGAGGAGCTCTCGTGCTCACCCTGACCGACAACGCTCGCACCGCAGTCAACGACCTCACGACCCAGGCCGGCGTGCCGGAGGGCGGGGGCCTGCGCATCGCGGAGTCCGCGCCGCAGTCCGGCAGCTTCGAGCTCGCGCTCGTGCCTGCGCCCCAGCCCGACGACCAGGTCGTCGAGAACGGCGACGCCAAGGTGTTCGTGGACTCCGCGACGGTGCCCACGCTCGACCACCTGACGCTCGACACCGACCCGAACGCGCAGGGTCCGGCGTTCGTGCTCACGCCCCAGGCCTGAGCCCGCAGCACCCGACGGCCCGCCCGCTCCCTCGAGGAGCGGGCGGGCCGTCGTCGTGCGGGCGCTCGTCGTGCGGGCGCTACGGGTTCGTGACCGTGAGCGACCCGATCCCGGCCGCGCTGCGCAGGTCGTAGTACGGGCCGGACTCGTCGAGGTCGGGCGTGGTCAGCTCGGTCTGCGCCGCGATGCCCTCCGTCGTCTCGCCCAGGAGTGTCGCGGTGCCCGCCCCGGCGGACGTCGTCCACCGCAGCCCCGTGCCGTCGGGCACCTGGACCGTGACGTCGCCCAGCCCCGCGGTCTGGTCGATGGGGACGACGTCGTCCGGCGCGGGCAGCCGGAACGTGCCCTTGCCCGCGCCTGCCTCGATCGTGATCCGGTCGACGTGCGTCGCGGTCAGGTCGACGTCCCAGGCGTCCGTGCCCGCCTGGATCAGCACCGTCCAGCGCACGTCCGGGTCGAGGCGCACCGCGACGTCGCCGCCGTCGAGCGCGACCTGGTAGCGCGGCCCCGCGTCGTCCGCGTCAGGGGCGGGCGTGGTGAGCACGAGCCCGCCGTCGTCCGCGTCGCCCGGCACGTTGGTCGCGTCGGCGGCCACCGCGGGGCCGCCGTCCGGGTCCGTGCCGAGCGTGATCGAGTCGCCGCCGCCCGTGAGGACGAGCGTGGCGGACGCCGCGTCGTCGGCCCCCGCCTCGACGTGACCCGAGCCCGTCCCGGCCTGCTCCCCGCTCTCCGCCGGGGCGTCGGTGCCGACGTCCGACGGCTCGGAGTCGCCGCACGCGGCGAGCGCGAGCGCGAGCACGACCGCCGTCGCGGCGGCGGTCCCGCGCCGCGCGATCACGACGCACCCCCGGCCGTGCGTGCCACGCGCAGCGCCCACGCCACGAGCGGCACCTGGAACGGCAGGCGCCCCCAGGCGACCGCAGGCCGCATCGCCCACGAGCGGGCGCCCGGGTGCGAGGCCAGCGCCATCGTCACGTTGCCCGGGAACACGGCGACGAACAGCGCGGCGGTCGCGAGCCCGCCCGCGCGGCGGGTCGCCGGGGCGGCCACGGCCGCGGCGCACGCGAGCTCGGCGACGCCGCTGCCGAGCACCCACGCGCGCGGCGAGCCCAGTCGGCGCGGGATCAGCGGCTCGAACGTGCGCGGCCGCACGAGGTGCAGCACGCCGGTCGCGGTGAGCGCGCCGGCGAGGGCCAGCGCAGGCAGGGGGCGGGAATCTCGTGGCATGACCGCGACGCTAGCGGCCCCGGCGTCCGCTCGCCGGTCGGGCGCGTCAGTCGACGGGCGCCCAGATCCACGAGCCGCCGAGCACCGCCGCGCCCACCGTCACGACGAGGAAGATCCCGACCCAGACGATGCCGGGCAGCGGGGTCAGGCGCGCGAGCACGTCCGCGTCCGAGCGGGAGCCGCGGCCACGGCGGCGCTGCGCCTGCAGCTCGAGCACCGGGCGGACCGCGCCCAGGAGCAGGAACCACGTGACCGCGTACGCGACCGCCGACTGCGCCGGGCCGTCGAGGAACCACGAGACCAGCACGAGCGCGGTGCCGCTCACGAGCACCGACCACAGGCCGAACCAGTTGCGGATCTGCAGCAGCAGGAGCGCGAGCAGCAGCACGAGCAGCCACAGCAGCCCGACCGCGTACCCGGCGTGCAGCAGCGCCGCCGCGCCCAGGCCGACCAGCCCCGGCGCGACGTACCCCATGAACGCGGTGACGATCATGCCGAGCCCGCGCGGGCGACCCTTCGACACCGTGAGGCCCGAGGTGTCCGAGTGCAGCCGGATGCCGCTGAGCTGTCGGCCGCTCAGGAGCGCCGCGACCGCGTGACCGCCCTCGTGCGCGATCGTGATCAGGTGCCGCGCGACGTGCCACGTCGGGCGCACGAGCACCACGGCCGCCGCGACCGCGGCGCAGACCAGGACCACGGACGGCGCGGGCGCGTCGACCGGCGTCGTCGCCGCGTCCCAGATCTGGGAGACCACGTCGCCGACGTTCTCGAAGAAGCTCACGCGGGCCATCGAACCACGTCCGTCCCGCGCCGCGGGGCGTGGTTCGTCACAGTCGGGGCGTTCCGGGCGCGAGCCGTGAGAGACTGGAGGTCCGAGGGCGGCGCACACCTGCGCGCCCCGCGTCGTAGAGGTCCCCGGCGGATTGTCGTGCGGCGGACTCCGACCGAGCAGTTTTCTGCCCCGAGAGGCTCATTTCCTTGACCACCTTTGCTGACTTCTCCCTGCCCACGCCCGTCGTCAACGTGCTGGCGCGGCAGGGCATCACCACCCCGTTCCCGATCCAGGTCGCGACGCTGCCCGACTCCGTCGCCGGTCGCGACGTGCTCGGTCGCGGGCGCACCGGCTCGGGCAAGACGCTCGCGTTCTCGCTGCCCGCCGTGACGCGGCTCGACATCTCGCGCACGAGCCGGCACCCGCGGCGTCCGCGGGCGCTCGTGCTGTGCCCCACGCGCGAACTCGCCAACCAGATCAACGCGACCATGGAGCCCATCGCCAAGGCGCTCGGGCTCGTGACGACCACGATCTTCGGCGGCGTCGCGCAGTCGCGCCAGGTCTCCGCGCTCAACGCGGGCGTCGACATCGTCATCGCCTGCCCCGGCCGCCTCGAGGACCTGCTCAAGCAGAACCTCCTGACGCTCGACGGCATCGAGATCACGATCCTCGACGAGGCCGACCACATGGCCGACCTCGGGTTCCTGCCCGGCGTCAAGCGCATCATGGACCGCACGCCCAAGGTCGGGCAGCGCATGCTGTTCTCGGCGACGCTCGACAACGGCGTGGACCAGCTCGTCAAGCGCTACCTGTCGAACCCCGTCAAGCACTCGGTCGACGACGCCGCCTCGGCCCCGCCGAAGATGACGCACCACATCCTCGCGGTCAAGGACGCCGACGCGAAGAAGCAGGTCGTCGAGACCCTCGCCTCGGGCACGGGCCGACGCATCCTGTTCATGCGCACCAAGCACCAGGCCAAGAAGCTCGCCAAGCAGCTCACCGCGTCGGGCATCCCCGCGGTCGACCTGCACGGCAACCTCGGCCAGGGCGCGCGCGAGCGCAACCTCGAGGCGTTCTCGAACGGCGACGTCAAGGTCATGGTCGCCACCGACATCGCGGCGCGCGGGATCCACGTCGACGAGATCGAGCTCGTCGTGCACGTCGACCCGCCGGCCGAGCACAAGGCGTACCTGCACCGCTCGGGCCGCACCGCGCGTGCCGGCGAGGAAGGCGTGGTCGTCACGATCATGCTCCCCGAGCAGCGCAACGACGTGCGCGACCTGACCCGCAAGGCGCGAATCTCCGCGCAGCCCGTGCAGGTCACGCCCGGCGACGAGCTCGTGACGTCGTTCGTCCCCGAGGTCGCGCCGTACGTCAAGCCGGCGCCCGTGCACACGCAGGTGCAGCCCGCACGCAAGAGCACCTCGGCCGGTGGCGGCGCCTCGCGCGGTCGCGGCCGTGGTCGCGGTCAGACCGCGGCGCAGGCTGCGGCGTCCGGCCAGCAGGGCGGCCCGGCGGGCGGCAAGAGCTCCACGGGCGGTCAGCGTGGCGGCTCGGCCGGTGGTTCTGCCGGCGGCCAGCGTCGTCGCTCGGGCGGCGGCGCGGGCGCGGGTCAGGGCTCGTCGCGCGGTCAGCGTGCCGGCGGCTCGGCCCTCGCATGGTCGTCCTCGACCGGCGGGGCCTCGCACGGCCCGGCGTCGTCGTCGGGCACGCGCGCGGACGACGCGGCTCAGCCCCGTCAGCCGCGCCGCGGCGGCCGCGGGCGCGGTCGTGCCACGCGCGACTCGGGAGCTCCGAGCTCGCGCTGACGCGCCCGGGACGCCGTCGTGCGGCCCTACGTCGTTCGGCCTACGTCGTTCGGCGCTACCGTCGTGCGTCCCCACCGCCGACCGTGCGATCTGTCACCGCCGTGCGGCCCTACCGTCGTGCGTCCCCACCGCCGACCGCGCGATCTGTCACCGCCGACCGCGCGATCCGTCACGGGTTTTCGCCGATTTCGGTGACAGATGGCGCGGTCGGCGGCTGCGGGTGACAGATGGCGCGGTCGGCGGCGGCGGGTGACGGATGGCGCGGTCGGCGCCGGTGCGTGACGGATCGCGCGGTCGGCTGGGGCGTGCGGGACGGATCAGGCGGTCGGCCGGCGCAGCTGCATGAGGGTCCGCCGGACGACCGCCCCGATCTGCTCGGGCGAGTCCTGGCCCGTGAACCGCAGCATCTCGACCCTGCCGGTCGCGAGCATCGCGTTCTGCCGGGCGCGGTCGGCGTAGACCGCCCGGGGCGCACCGTGCACGTCGCGACCGTCCATCTCGACGACGAGCCACCGACCGCCCCCGAGGCGCCACGCCATGTCGGCACGCCCGACGAACGCGCCCGTCGCGTCGCGCACGACGAGCTGGAGGACGTGCGGGGGAACGCCCGCCTCGACGCACGCGAGACGCCCGTACGACTCGAGCGGCGACTCGGCCCGGGAATCGGCCAACGCCCAGAGGTCGTGGTGCGTCGCCACGCCCCGGCGTCCGCGTGCCACGGCGTGCGCGAGGTCGAGCCCTGCCGCGTCGATCACCCCACGCGCGAGGGCCGAGTCGAGCACGGCGAGCGCGCGGGCCCGCGACAGCTCGGGCACGCACTGGGCGATCGCCCACCGCGGCGCCGCGACTCGCATGCCCTGGACCGTGACGGTCCGCATGCCGTCGTCGAACCGGCGGAATCGGACCGGCCCTCTCGACCGGCGTGCCTGGCCACCGGGCAGGGTGACCTCGGACCGCGGCTCGAGCGGGAGGCCCGCGACGCCGAGCATGGTGAGAGCGCTCGGACCGACGGCGATCGCGTGCGGCCCGTAGGCCAGGACGCCGAGCCAGGCCGCGCGTCGGCGTCTGGCCTCGTGGTCATCGCCAGGACCGTCGGGCGCGAGGTCGTAGACGCCGCTGACGGGCCGCGCCCAGGAGCCCGCGGCGACCCGACGTGCGGCCGTGGCACGACTGATCCCGTGGGCTGTGCACTGCGCGAGCGCCACCAGGCGCTCCTGCGCGCGGGCGATCTGGAGGAGTGGGGAGCGATTCCGGCGAGAGGTCCGGGACGAGGCGACGTCTGCATGGGCCGACCGAAGCAGCACGCGGGGGCGTGGCGCACCCTGCGGCGTCCGCGTCCTGTCACGACGGTGCGAGGCGGCCGCCTGTGGACGACGTGGTCCGCCTCGAACCCCGCTGCCGACCGCGCGATCTGTCACGGATCCGGGCGCAGAACGGTGACGGATGGCGCGTTCGGCGGTGGGCGGCGGCCGGGCGGCGGGACCGGGGAATGTCCTGCCGGTCGCCACGGTTGAGCCTGGAGCACGTATGGACTCGACAAAGGTAGGGGTAACGACATGACGTACGACGTGACCTGGACCGACGCGCAGTGGCGCGAGAAGCTCTCGGCGCAGGAGTTCGCGGTGCTGCGGCAGGCGGGGACCGAGCGTCCCTGGACGGGCGAGCTGCTCGACGAGAAGCGTGAGGGCACGTACGCGTGTCGCGCGTGCGGCAACGAGCTGTTCGGCGCGGGCACCAAGTTCGACTCGCACTGCGGGTGGCCGAGCTTCTACGAGGCGAAGCCCGGGACGGTCGAGCTCATCGAGGACCGCACGCACGGGATGCTGCGCACCGAGGTGCGCTGCGCACGGTGCGGCTCGCACCTGGGGCACGTGTTCCCCGACGCCCCGCAGACGCCCACGGGGGACCGCTACTGCATGAACTCGGTGAGCCTGGAGTTCACGCCGGCCGAGCAGGCCGGCTGACGCTCGCGGGACGCTGACGCGCACGAGGCCCGGACGGTCGAACCGTCCGGGCCTCGTGCGTTCTCGTCCAGCAGCCTCGGGTGCTGCGGCGTCAGGCGCCGCGACGCTCCCCGTGCGGCGTCACTCGTTGTTCTCGCGGACCTTCTCGACGCCCTCCTTGACGAGGAAGATCGGCAGGAGCAGGGTCGCGAGCATCGACACGAGCCAGACCACGAGCGGGCCGATGATCCAGCCCTGCCAGCCGCCGATGTCGAGCCCGTCGCTCGCGATGAGCCACGCGATGAGCAGCGAGATGTAGGTCGTGACCAGTCCGACGGCGCCGAGCAGCGCGGGCGCGTTGTTGCGGGCGACCTTCGCGATGAACGGCGACAGGATCCCCTGCGCTGCACCGAAGATCAGGACCGCGAGCACGAACGCGAGCGGGTTGCTCCAGTTGATGTCGAACGTCTCCAGATCGAAGATGCTGAAGATCCAGTCCGTGAGAAGGATCCCGATCGCCGCGGCGAGCAGGAAGATGGCCGTCCGGATGAGGAACTTGATCATTCCCGGAGCATAGCCACGGGTGACGCGCGCCACAGCCTGAACGGGCAGGTTGGTGCGGCGTGTCGCGGACGGCGCGTCAGGCGGGGTTCTCGCTCTGCCAGCGCACGACGTCCTCGGAGTAGCGGTGCAGGAGCCCCGCGAGGGTCGCGACGTCGGCCACGTCCCAGGTCGCGAGCCCCTGCGAGAGCGACGCGATGCGCCGCTCGCGCGCGTCGGCGAACCGGGCGGCGCCCTCGTCGGTGAGCGTCAGCAGCTGCCCACGCGAGTCCTCGGGGTCGACCTCGCGCTGGATCAGGCCGAGCTCCTCGAGCCGGGCGAGCTGGCGCGAGACGGTCGCGCGACCCACGCCGAAGTGCGTCGCGAGGTCGGAGCCCCGCACCCCCGGGTTCGAGTCGACGTGCGCGAGCAGCGGGTACGCGCTCGCCTCGAGGTCGGGGTGGACGCGGCGCGCGATCGCCGCGCCGGAGGACGACGCGCGGCGGATCAGCACGCGCAGCTCTCGCTCGAGGTCGGCGAAGGGGGTCTCGTCAGGGTGCTCCATGGACCAATGATGCCGTGCCGAGGCCCGCACGGCCGCATCGGCCCCTTCGACGCAGGCCTTGGCGGCGGACGACGCGCACGCCCCCGGTCCGCAGGCGCGGGCCGGGGGCGTGGCGGGGTCGTGCGTGGGGCGTGGGTCCGGGGTCAGACCGCGGCACCCTCCCGGGCGTCCTCGGCCGCGCGCTGCTCCTCGAGGAGCTGCTCGACGCCGGACTTGGTGCCGAGCGGCACCTCCTTCATGAACACGACGCACACGAGCGCGACGAACGCGAGGGGCGCGGCCCACAGGAAGATGTCGGCGATCCCGTCGCCGTACGAGCGCTCGACGAGGTCGCGCACGGGGGCGGGGAGCGTCGCGAGGTCGGGCAGCGCGCCGCCACCCATCGCGTCGGCCGCCACGCCGAGCTTGGCGAGGCCGGCCGCGAGCGAGTCGCGCACGTCGGTCGCGAGCACCGCGCCGAGCGCCGAGACGCCGATCGCGCCGCCGAGGGTGCGGAAGAACGCGACCGTCGCGGTGCCGGACCCGATCTCGGTGATCGCGAGCGTGTTCTGCACCGCGAGCACGAGGTTCTGCATGAGCATGCCGACGCCGGCGCCGAGCACGAACAGGTAGACGCTCACGATCACGAGCGAGGTCTGGTAGTCGATGGTCGACAGCAGCACGAGGCCGGCGGTCAGGAGCACCCCGCCCGCGAGCATGTAGCGCTTGTAGCGGCCGGTGCGCGAGATGACCTGGCCGATGAGCGCCGAGGTGAGGAAGAGGCCGACGACCATGGGGATGGTGAGCAGGCCGGACTGCGTGGGCGTCTTGCCGCGCGCGATCTGCATGTACTGCGACAGGAACACCGACGTGCCGAACATCGCGACGCCGACCGAGACGCTCGCGACGACCGCGAGCACGAGCGTGCGGTTGCGGAACAGGTGCATCGGGATCATCGGCTCCGCGGCGTGGAGCTCGACGACGACCGCGACGACGAGGAGCACGAGCGAGGCGCCGATCATCGCGCCGGTCTGCCACGAGATCCAGTCGAACTTGTCGCCCGCGAACGTGACCCACAGGAGCAGCGTGCCGATGCCGGCCGAGATGAGGATCGCGCCCCAGTAGTCGATGCGGACGACGCGACGGGCGACCGCGGGCAGGTGCAGGGTGCGCTGGAGCACGACGATCGCGGCGACCGCGAACGGGATGCCGACGAAGAAGTTCGCACGCCAGGTCAGGGGCGAGTCGGTGATGACGCCGCCGAGCAGCGGGCCGCCGACCATCGACACGCCCATGATCGCGCCCATGAGGCCCATGTACTTGCCGCGCTCGCGCGGCGAGATGATGTCGGCGATCAGCACGGTCGCGAGGGCGGTGAGGCCGCCCGCGCCGATGCCCTGGAACGCACGGAACGTGATGAGCGTGCCGACGTTGTGCGAGATCCCGGCGAGCGCGGCCGAGACGACGGAGATCGTGAGGGCGATCTGGATGAGCAGCTTGCGGCTCGTGAGGTCGGCGAGCTTGCCCCAGATCGGGGTCGAGATGGTCGTGGTCAGGAGCGTCGCGACGACGACCCAGGTGTACGACGACTGCGAGCCCTCGAGGTCGCTCACGATCTTCGGCAGCGACGACGACACGACGGACGTGGCGAGGATCGACACGAACATGCCGAGCAGGATGCCCGAGAGGGACTCGAGCACCTCGCGGCGGGTCATGCGCCCCTCGACCGCGGCCGACACGTCGGGCGCCGCGGAGTCGCGGTCCGTCGTGGCGGGCGTCGTCGTGGCGGCCGCCTCGCCGGCGGGGCTGGTCGTGGTGTCGGACGGCGCGGGCGTCGTCGTGCTGTCGGGCGCGGTGGCGTCCGTGGCGCGTGGTCCCGTGGTCTCGGGCGTGCTCGGCATGGCGTTCTCTTCCTGGGACGGGACGTGGTGACGTCCGTGGGCGGTGGGACGTCGTCGTCCGGAGGTGTTCTTCTTCGTGCTGGTCGATGGCGTTCTGGGTCGTGCGCTCCGGGCCGTGCGTCCCGGCCGTGCGGTCAGGCGGTGCGGCCCGGTGGGCGGTGCGGCTCGGCGGTGACCGGGTCGGTCGCGAGGCGGTTGGCGATCTGGCAGACGGTCTCGCTCACGCGGGCCAGGGCGTGCGCGGCGACGTCGAGGTCGTCGGCCTCCCAGTCCGCGAACGACGTGACGGTCAGTCGTTCGATCGTCGTCTGCGCGCGGGCCGCGAGGTCGTGACCCGCGGGGGTCAGGCTCACGACGCGGGCGCGGCGGTCGTCGTCGGGCACGGTGCGTTCGATGAGCCCGGCCTCGAGCAGCGCGCTGACGTTGCGGCTCGCGACCGAGAGGTCGACGCGCAGGGCCTCGGCGAGGTCGCCGACGTGGCTCGTGCCGCAGACCTCGAGGATGCGGACCGCGGCGAGCGTCGAGCGGGACACGTCGAGCGCGCGGGCCGTGGCCGCGCTGACCTCGCGCTGGGCGCGCGAGAGCTGCTCGAGCGCGACGACGAGCGTGCGCAGGCCGGCGTGCGGCGCGGCTGCCGGGCACTCGTCGGCGGGGGTGCGCGTGGTGCTCGGCGCGGTGGCGGTCATGGCTCTCCTCGGGATTCGTGGAGACCTTACGCGCATTCATTGCCCAAAGCAATTATTGTGTGAAGCAACCGGATCGGCCCCGTGGTGGTCCCCGGTCGCCTCGACCGCCGGACGGTCGGCGCGCGAGAATCGGACGATGAGCCCGACACCTCCGCGCCCGCCCCGCCGCCCCGCGATGCTCGACCCGCGCGCGGCGGCCGAGCTGCCCGACGACGTCGACCCGCGCACGCGCGACGAGATCGCGCACACGACGGCCGCGGTGATCGTGCGCCGGGCGCGTGCCGCGGAGGACCCGGACGTCGTCGACCGCCTCGTGCGGCTCGTCGAGACCGAGGGCCTCGACGTCGTCGCGGGCCTGTGGGCCGACGCCGCCCCGAACTCGCTCCCGGGAGCGCTCTGGCGGCTCTACGTGCTGCGCGAGTGGACGCGGCGCGACCCCGAGGGCGTGGCCCTGCGCTACCGGCTCGGGGTCGACGCCGCGCCCGTGAGCGAGGCCGTCGCGGGCGTCGTCCGCCCGCCCGGGCCGGATGACGTGCGCGACCTCGCCGACGCGGTGCTCTCGGGCGTCTTCGCGGGCGAGCTCGACGTCGCGCTCGACCGCGCGGGGGCGTTCTGCCGGATCGTCGCGGCGGGCGCGGCGCAGGACGCGGACGCGCGCGAGGTCGCCGACCCCGAGGCCGCGCGGCGCGTCACGCACGGCGCCGCGTCGCTCCAGCGCACCGCCGACGAGCTCGTCCACGCCGCCGCCCTGCACCGCGCGGGGATGCTCGAGTGAGGCTTCTCACCGCCCACCCCGAGGCCCGGGGAGCGGGCGTACGATGGTCGGGCGACGTCGGGTCGAGGTAGCCCCGGGCTCCATCTTGAGCCGCTACGAGCGGCCCCGCGCCGAGAGGCGCTCCCGGCCCGGCGTCGCACTCCTCCCACCCGGCCGGACCGCCCGCGTTCACCGCACGGCAACCTCCCGTCCACCTGGTGTGGCCCGGCGCGCAGACCCTGCCCTACGCTTGGCACGACAACGCCCCCGCTGACCGGAGCCCACCGTGCGCATGCGTCTGACCCCGCGCGACTCGTCGTTCTTCGACCTCCTCACCGCATCCGCCGAGCACCTGGTGACCGGCAGCAAGCTCCTCGCGGAGCTGCTCGGTGCCGACCGCAAGACGCGCAAGGAGATCGCCAAGCAGCTCTCCGACACCGAGCACGACGCCGACGAGGCGACGCACGCGATCATGCGTCGGCTCAACCAGACGTTCGTCACGCCGTTCGACCGCGACGACATCTACGAGCTCGCGTCGGCCCTCGACGACTGCATGGACTTCATGGAGGAGGCCGCCGACCTCATCGTCCTGTACCGGATCGAGGAGCTCCCGGCGCGCGTCGCCGACCAGGTCCAGGTGCTCGAGCGCGCCGCCGAGCTCACGTGCGAGGCCATGCCGCGGCTGCGCACCATGAAGGACCTCTCCGACTACTGGGTCGAGGTCAACCGCCTCGAGAACCAGGCCGACAAGGTGCACCGCAAGCTCCTCGCCCAGCTCTTCGACGAGATCACCGACCCGATCGAGCTCATGAAGCTCAAGGAGGTCGTCGAGATCCTGGAGCACGCCGCCGACGCGTTCGAGAAGGTCGCGAACACCGTCGAGACGATCGTCCTCAAGGAGTCCTGACGCCGTGGAGCTCGTCCTCGTCGTCGTCGTCGTCGCCCTGGCTCTCGGGTTCGACTACACCAACGGCTTCCACGACGCCGCGAACGCCATCGCGACGTCGGTCTCGACCCGTGCGCTGACCCCGCGGGCCGCCCTGCTCATGGCGGCGTTCTTCAACCTCGTCGGCGCGCTCCTGGGCACCGAGGTCGCGACGACCATCGCCGAGGAGATCATCGACATCGGCTCGGTCGACGCGCACGAGGCCCTCGTCGTGGTGCTCGCCGCGCTCGTCGGCGCGATCACCTGGAACCTCATCACCTGGCGGCTCGGCCTGCCCTCGTCCTCGACCCACGCGATCATCGGCGGGCTCACGGGCGCGGGGCTCGCGTCGGGCGTCACGGTGTTCTGGACGTCGATCTGGGACAAGGTCGTCCTGCCGATGGTGTTCTCGCCGATCATCGGGTTCTTCGGCGCGTTCGCGGTCATGGTCGGCGTGCTCTGGCTGTTCCGCAACGCCGCCCCCGCCAAGACGTTCCGCCGGTTCCGCATCGCGCAGACCGCCTCGGCCGCCGGCATGGCGCTCGGGCACGGCCTGCAGGACGCGCAGAAGACCATGGGCGTGATCCTGCTCGCGCTCGTGGCCGGCGGGTACCACCCCGACGACGGCGACATCCCCCTGTGGGTCAAGATCTCGGCGGCGACGGCGATCTCGCTCGGCACCTACTCGGGCGGCTGGCGCATCATGCGCACCCTCGGACGCCGCATCATCGAGCTCGACCCCGCGCGCGGCTTCGTCGCCGAGACGGTCTCGGCCGTGGTGCTGTACGTCAACGCGTTCGCGCTGCACGCACCCGTGTCGACCACGCACACCATCACCTCGGCCGTCATGGGCGTGGGCGCGACCAAGCGCGTCTCCGCGGTGCGCTGGGGCGTCGCCAAGAGCATCGGCGCCGCCTGGGTCATGACGATCC
This sequence comes from Sediminihabitans luteus, assembly GCF_002797595.1. Lineage (GTDB taxonomy): Bacteria > Actinomycetota > Actinomycetes > Actinomycetales > Cellulomonadaceae > Paraoerskovia > Paraoerskovia lutea. The sequence continues at coordinate 854,742 of NZ_PGFE01000001.1, read as the reverse complement.
CGGCCGCGGCGCTCGTCGCCGCCGTCATGTACTGGATCCTCTGGCCCATCCTGCGCTGACCTCGCCACGCGTCGTCCGGCGCTTCCCGGGCCGCCCGGCCACGCGTCGTCCGGCGGTTCCCGGGCCGCCCGGCCACGCGCCGTCCGCACACACGGTCGGACGACGCGTGCCCGGGTGCGGCGTCGGGGCATCCGGCTGGTCAGTGCAGCGGCGGGCTGACGCGCTCGGCCGCGACGACGCGGGGGCCCTTGTCCGTCTGCGCGACGTGCGCCACGATCAGCTCGCCCGGCTCGAGGAACGGGTCGGTCGTGGGCAGGGCGTTCGCGACGCTGCGGCGCGCGTGCTGGCCCAGCACGTCGAGCACCGTGGGCAGCACCGGGCGGTGGGTGCACAGCACCGACGGCTGCGGGTCCTCGAGCATCGCGCGCACCACGGCCCCGACGCGCCCGGGCGAGCGCTCGTGCTGCGCCTCGGTGAGCTGCTCGCTGCGCGTGGTCATGATGCCCGCCGCGTGCGCGAACGGCGCGATCGTCGTCGCGCACCGCTCCCAGCGGCTCGTGACGACCCGGCCGACGCCGTAGGCGGCGAGCACGGGCACCATCGCGGCGGCCTGCGCGTGCCCCATCGGCGTGAGCGGGCGGTCGCGCTCGTCGCCGTACCAGGTCGAGCGTGCCTGCGCCTTGCCGTGCCGGGCGATGACGACGGGGTGCGTCGAGAGCCGGCCGTGCTCGTGCTCGGCGACGAGCGCCGCGAGCGGCACCCGGTCGACCTTGCGGGTCAGACGCCGCGCGGCGTCCTCGGCGGAGAGCCATACCGAGGCGTCGATCTCCTCGGGCGAGACGGGGTGCACGGGCGCGCGGGCGGTGATCGCCGCGGCGTCGTCCCGCTTGGTCGCACGCTGCGCGGCCCAGTAGTGCACGCGCTTGACCCGCCCCTCGGGCGTCAGGTACTGCAGGCCGGGCAGCGGCTGCCCGAGCACGATCGACCGGCCCGTCTCCTCCGCGACCTCGCGCACCGCGGCCGTGGGGAACGCCTCGCCCGGGTCGAGCTTGCCCTTGGGCCACGACCAGTCGTCGTAGCGCGGGCGGTGCACGAGGCGCACCTGGAGCTCGCCCTCGCGCACGCGCCACACGAGCGCGCCCGCGGTCTCGATCACGCGGGCGTGCTCGACCCGGGTCGGTCCGAGCGCGGCGCGCAGCGGCGAGGCGGTGACGGCGGCAGCGACCATCCGCTCAGCGTCCCGCGCTCATCCGGCGGCGCTGGCGCTGCACGAGCGAGGCCTGCAGGTCGGTGAACCGGTCGGGGTCGTCGCCCGCGGCCGTGTCGGGGTGGCGGGTCCAGGCCGAGTCGTGCAGGTGCCACGACGCGGTCGAGTCGTCCATCGACGTCTCGAGCAGCTCGAGGATCTCGGCGACCTGGTCGGGGTCGGCGATGCGCACGAGCGTCTCGACGCGGCGGTCGAGGTTGCGGTGCATGAGGTCGGCCGAGCCGATGAACACCTCGGGGCCGGACTCCGCGCCCTCGCCGATCGCGGGCCCCGAGGAGTTCGCGAACGCGAACAGCCGCGAGTGCTCGAGGAACCGCCCGAGGATCGACCGCACGCGGATGTTCTCGCTCAGGCCCGGCACGCCGGGGCGCACCGCGCAGATGCCGCGCACCACGAGGTCGACCTTCACGCCCGCCTGCGACGCGCGGTACAGCGCGTCGATCGTCGTCTCGTCGACGGCCGAGTTGACCTTGATGCGCACCCACGCCTCGCGCCCCGTGAGCGCGGCCTGGCGCTCGCGCTCGATGCGCTCGATGAGGCCCGTGCGCACGGTGCGCGGCGCGACCAGGAGGCGGTGGAACCGCGACTGCGGGGCGTACCCGCTGAGCTGGTTGAACAGCCGGGTGAGGTCCTGGCCGACGTCCGGGTCGCACGTCAGCAGACCGTGGTCGGTGTACAGGCGGGCGGTCTTGGGGTGGTAGTTGCCCGTGCCGACGTGGCAGTAGCGGCGCAGGCCGTCGGACTCCTGGCGGACCACGAGCGAGAGCTTGCAGTGCGTCTTGAGGCCCACGATCCCGTAGACGACGTGCACGCCGGCCTGCTCGAGCTTGCGCGCCCACGAGATGTTGGCCTGCTCGTCGAACCGGGCCTTGATCTCGACGAGCGCGAGCACCTGCTTGCCGGCCTCGGCCGCGTCGATGAGCGCGTCGACGATGGGGGAGTCGCCCGAGGTGCGGTAGAGGGTCTGCTTGATCGCGAGCACCTTGGGGTCGTTCGCCGCCTGCTCGAGGAACGTCTGGACCGACGTCGAGAACGAGTCGTACGGGTGGTGCAGCAGGATGTCGCGCTCACGGATCGCGGCGAACACGTCGGTCGGGCTGGCCGACTCGACCTCGGCGAGGAACCGGTGCGTCGTCGGCACGAACGGCGGGAAGTGCAGGTCGGCGCGGTCGAGGTCGGCGATCACGTTGAGGCCGGTCAGGTCGAGCGGCGCGGGCAGCTCGTACACCTCGTCCTCGGCGACGCCGAGCTCGCGCACCAGCAGCTCGCGGATGCGCGGGCTGATCCCGGTCGCGAGCTCGAGCCGCACGGGCGGACCGAAACGGCGGCGCAGGAGCTCCTTCTCCATGGCCTGCAGGAGGTTCTCGGCGTCGTCCTCCTCGACCTCGACGTCCTCGTTGCGGGTGACCCGGAACGTGTGGTGCTCGAGCACGTCCATGCCGGGGAACAGGTGGTCGAGGTGCTGGGCGATGACCTCCTCGACGGGCACGTAGGACATCTGGCCCTTGCCGGGCGTGGGGGTCGCGGACGTCGGGGCGCTGGGCCGGCCCTTCGCGTCGACCGCGATGAACCGGGGCAGCAGCGGCGGCACCTTGACCCGCGCGAAGTGCTCCTTGTTCGTGGTCGGGTTCGCGACGACGACGGCGAGGTTGAGCGAGAGCCCCGAGATGTACGGGAACGGGTGCGCCGGGTCGACCGCGAGCGGCGTGAGCACCGGGAAGATCTGCTTGCGGAAGTACTTGTGCAGGCGTTCCTGCTCGCGCGTCTCGAGCTCGTCCCAGTGCACGAGCGTGATGCCCTCGTTCGCGAGCGCGGGCTGCACCTCGTCGCGGAACACGCGCGCGTGCCGGTCCATGAGCTCGTGCGCGCGCTCGCCGATCGCGGCGAGCACCTCGCGCGGGCGCAGGCCCGACGCGGCGGTCACCGCGAGGCCCGTCGCGATGCGTCGCTTGAGGCCCGCGACGCGCACCATGAAGAACTCGTCGAGGTTCGACGCGAAGATCCCGAGGAACCGCACGCGCTCGAGCAGCGGCTGGTGCGGGTCCTCCGCGAGCTCCAGGACGCGCTGGTTGAACGCGAGCCAGCTGATCTCCCGGTCCGCGAAGCGGTCGTCGGGCAGCGGCTCGAGCTCGGCGAGCGGCGTCGGCTCGGGCGCACCCGTCTCCTCCGCGATGTGCTCGGCGATGTGGGCGGCGAGGTCCGGGTCCAGGGTGCTCTGCGCGGTCGAGTCCGTCATAGGCCCATCGTGGCACCAGTTGATGAACTGTGGGTGTCCGAGCCGCCCGTCGTCGTGGCCGGGCCGTACTGCACGTCGACCGCGTCGCGGGCGAACCCGGCCCGCTCGTAGGTGCGGACCGCGGCCGTGTTGTCGCCGTCGACGTACAGCACGGCGCGCACGCACGTGCGCGCGAGGTGCGCGAGACCGACCTCGGTCAGCACGGCGCCCAGGCCCTGCCCCTGCGCGTCGGGGTCGACGCCCACGACGTACACCTCGCCCTCGGGCACGCGGCCGTCGGGCGCCGGGGTCTGCCCGGCCGGCACCTTGGTCCAGTGGAAGCCCGCGAGCGTGCCGTCGGCGCGCTCGAGCAGCCAGAACCCGGACGCGTCGAACCAGTCCTCGTGCTGCCGCGCCCGCAGGTCGTCGAGGGTCGTGCGCCCCTGCTCGGGGTGGTGCGCGAACGCCCGGGCGTTGAGCGCGAGCCAGGCCGCGTCGTCCGCACCCGGGACGAACGGTCGGACGACGTAGCCGGGCGGGACCTGCGGGCGCGGGCGGTCCGGGGCGAGGTCGAGACCCAGGCGCAGGAGCTCGCGCACGACCACGAGCCCCTCGGCCGCGGCGAGCCCCTGCGCGGGCGGCAGGTCGCCGTGCGCCCACACGTGCAGCGCCTTGCCGTGCTGGCCGGGCGTGCCCGAGTAGGCGGGCAGACGCGCGTCGCGCACCGCGGTGCGCAGCAGCGTGCGGCCCGTCCCGCGGCGGCGGTGCTCGGGGTGGACGACGATCTCGGCGCTCGCGTCGTCGCCGCCGCGGTCGACCTGCGCGTACCCGACGACCTGCCCCGCGCTGCGGACCACCACGTGGGTCAGGAGCTCGGAGTCCGTGCCGAGGCGCAGCAGCGGCTGCTCCGAGAGCGGCGCGACGCCGTCGGCGCGCTCGGCCGCGTCGGCGAGGGCGCGCACCTGCGCGGCGGTCGGGGCGTCGAGGGGGCCGATGTCGAGCGCGAGGGGCATGCGCCCATCCCACCACACGCGGCCGCGCGAGGGAGCGCCGCTAGGCTGCGGGCGTGACCGACCCCGGCGACCTCGCCCCCGTCCAGCGCCGCACCGTCCGCGTGCTCGCCACGTCGCAGGTCCTCGGCGGGATCGGCGTCGCGACGGGCATCTCCGTGAGCGCCCTGATCGCGTCGCGGCTCTCCGGGTCGGACGTCGTCGCCGGGCTCACGCAGACCGCGGGCGTCGTCGGGGCCGCGCTCGCGGCCGTGCCGCTGTCCCGGGCCGCCGCGCGGTCCGGGCGCCGGGTCTCGCTCGTGACGGGGTACGCGACCGCGACGGTCGGGGCGGTGCTCGCGGCCGTCGCGACCACGGTCGGCAGCTGGCCGCTGCTCGTCGTCGCGATGCTCGCGTTCGGCGCCGGGACGGCGAGCGGGCTCGCGTCGCGCTTCACCGCGACCGATCTCGCGACGCCGCAGCGGCGCGCGACCGACCTGTCGGTCGTGATCTGGGCGACCACGGTCGGCTCGGTGCTCGGCCCCAACCTCGCGGGCCCCATGAACCGGCTCGGCGCGTACCTCGGCCTCGCCCAGGTCGGGGAGCCGACGCACGGCTCTCCCGCGCCGACGGCGTTCCCGTACGTGCTCTCGGCCGTCGCGTTCGCCCTCGCCGGGCTCGTGCTGTGGCTCGCGCTGCGGCCCGACCCCCTGCACGTCGCGCGGGCCGCGGCGTCGGCCACCGCCCCGGCCACCGCCTCGGCCCCGGTGCGAGGCGACGGGATCGCGGAGGGCTGGGCCGCCGTGCGCGGGTCGCGGGCCGCGACGTCCGCGCTCGCCGCGATCGTCCTGAGCCACACGGTCATGGTCGCGCTCATGTCCATGACCCCCGTGCACATGGACCACGGGGGAGCGAGCCTCGAGGTCGTCGGGGTCGTCATCAGCGCGCACATCGCCGGGATGTACGCGCTGAGTCCCGTGATCGGGCGCCTCGCCGACGTCTGGGGGCACGCGCGCGTGCTCGTGCTCGGTGCCGCGATCCTGCTCGTGTCCGCGGTGACTGTGGCGGGCGCGCCCAGCGACGACTCGGTCCGCCTGACCGTGGGGCTCGTGCTGCTGGGCGTCGGGTGGTCGTGCGGGCTCGTCGCAGGGTCCGCGCTGCTCGTCGACGCGACGCCCTCCGCGCGCACCTCCGTCCAGGGGCTCTCGGACCTCGTCATGAACGTCGGCGGTGCCGTGGGCGGTCTGGTCGCGGGAGCCGTGATCGCGGTCGCGTCGTACGCCGCGCTCGGCTGGGGTGCCGCGCTCGTGGTCGCGGTCGGGCTCGTGGCGCTCGGCCTGCGCCTGCGGCCGGTGCGCCCGGCCCACGGCGCTGCGTAGCCCGGAGAGACGCTGCGTAGCCCTGAGAGGCGGCGCTGCGTAGCCCTGGGAGGTCGCGCGCGCGGACCGCGCAGGGTCGGCACGCACGAAGGCCGCGAGCCCCCTGGCCGCACCCCGAGGGGCACGGCCGGGGGACCCGCGGCCGGTGACGTGCGGGTCAGTCCTCCGCGCCGGCGGGCTTGGCGAGCCCCGCCGAGATGAGGTTCATGACCGACGAGTCCGCGAGGGTCGTCGCGTCACCCACGGTGCGGTTCTCGGCGACGTCGCGCAGCAGACGGCGCATGATCTTGCCCGAGCGGGTCTTGGGCAGCTCGGGCACCACGAGGATCTTGCGCGGCTTGGCGATCGGGCCGATCTCCTTGGCGACGTGGTTGCGCAGCGTCGTCTCGATCTCCTTCGAGCCCTCGTCGGTCGAGGCCTTCTCGGCGTGCTCGCCGCGCAGGATCACGAACGCGACCACGGCCTGGCCCGTCATCTCGTCCGCGGCACCCACGACCGCGGCCTCGGCCACGAGCGGGTTCGACACGAGCGCCGACTCGATCTCGGTCGTCGACAGGCGGTGGCCCGAGACGTTCATGACGTCGTCGACGCGGCCGAGGAGCCAGATGTTGCCGTCCTCGTCCTTCTTGGCGCCGTCGCCCGCGAAGTAGATGCCCTGGAACCGAGACCAGTAGGTGTCCTTGAAACGCTCGAGGTCGCCCCAGATGCCGCGCAGCATCGACGGCCACGGCTCCGAGAGCACGAGGTACCCGCCGCCACCGTTCGGCACGGGCTTGGCCTCGTCGTCCACGACGTCCGCGACGATGCCCGGCAGCGGCACCTGCGCCGAGCCCGGCTTGGTCGCGGTGACGCCCGGCAGCGGCGAGATCATCATCGCGCCGGTCTCCGTCTGCCACCACGTGTCGACGATCGGCGCCTTGTCGGCACCGATGACGCGGCGGTACCACATCCAGGCCTCGGGGTTGATCGACTCGCCCACCGAGCCGAGCACGCGCAGCGAGGACAGGTCGAACTTGTTCGGGATCTCTTCGCCCCACTTCATGCAGGCGCGGATCGCGGTCGGGGCCGTGTAGAACAGCGACACCTTGTACTTCTCGACGATCTCCCACCAGCGGCCCTGGTGCGGGCTGTCGGGCGTGCCCTCGTAGATGACCTGCGTCGCACCGTTGACCAGCGGCCCGTACGTCACGTACGAGTGCCCGGTGACCCAGCCGATGTCGGCCGTGCACCAGTAGACGTCCGACTCGGGCTTGAGGTCGAACACGTTCTTGTGCGTGTACGCGGCCTGCGTGAGGTAGCCGCCCGTGGTGTGCAGGATGCCCTTGGGCTTCCCCGTCGTGCCCGACGTGTACAGGATGAACAGCGGGTGCTCGGCGTCGACCCACACGGGCGTGTGCTGCACGTCCGCGGCCTCGAGCGCGTCGTGCCACCACACGTCGCGGTGCTCGGTCCACGCGGTGTCCTGCCCGGTGCGCTTGACGACGAGCACGTGCTCGACCGTGGTCGGCTCCGCGCCGTCCTTCGGGGCGAGGGCCTCGTCGACCGCGGGCTTGAGGGCGCTCGCGGACCCGCGGCGGTAGCCGCCGTCCGCGGTGATGACGACCTTCGCCTCGGCGTCGGCGATGCGGCTGCGCAGCGCGTCGGCCGAGAACCCGCCGAACACGACCGAGTGGGCCGCGCCGATGCGCGCGCACGCGAGCATCGCGACGACGGCCTCGACGATCATCGGCAGGTAGATCACGACGCGGTCGCCCTTGACGACGCCCAGCGCGTTGAGCGCGTTCGCCGCGCGGGAGACCTCGCGCTGGAGGTCCGCGTACGTCACGGTGCGAGTGTCGCCGGGCTCGCCCTCGAAGTGGATCGCGACGCGGTCGCCGTGGCCGGCCTCGACGTGGCGGTCGACCGCGTTGTACGCCGCGTTGAGCTGTCCGTCGCCGAACCAGCGCGCGACGGGCGCGTTCGACCAGTCGAGCACCTCGGTGAACGGCTTGTGCCAGCTCACGAGCTCGGTGGCCTGCTTCGCCCAGAACGCCAGGCGGTCGGCCTTGGCCTCGTCGTAGATGCCCGGCTGCGCGTTGGCCTGCGCGGCGAACTCGGCGGAGGGCGCGAAGGTCCGCGACTCGTGGAGCAGGTTCTCCAGGCCGGGCTCGGCCGTGGTGGTGGTTTCGTTCTCTGGCACGCTGACCTCCGGTGCGCATCGACTCTGGTGCGGTCGTGGGACCGATCGTCCCGACGGGCGCGAGTCTAGACCCGTTCCGGTGACGGGTGTCACTGGCTTCCAGGATTCGGCGGGAGTGCTGACAAAGCGGTCGCGCGCCGCGCGCACGCCCCGTGGAATGGGGGCGGCCCCCGCGGGGTTCGCTCCATCGTGACCCGTCTCTTCGAGCCGCTGACGCTGCGCGGCACCACGTTCGACAACCGTGTCTGGCTCGCCCCCATGTGCCAGTACTCCGCGACCGACGGCGTGCCCGACGCCTGGCACCTCGTGCACCTCGGCGCGCGCGCCGCGGGCGGCTTCGGCCTGATCCTCACCGAGGCCGCGGCCGTCGTCCCCGAGGGGCGTATCAGCCCCCAGGACGCCGGGATCTGGGACGACGCGCAGCGCGACGCCTGGGCGCCGATCGTCGAGTTCGTGCAGGCGCGCGGCGCGAAGATCGGCATCCAGCTCGCGCACGCCGGCCGCAAGGCCTCGACCTTCCGGCCGTGGTCCGAGCAGCGCGGCTCCGTGCCCGCGGACGACGGCGGGTGGGCCACGCTCGCGCCGTCCGCCGAGCCCTACCCCGGGTACGCGACGCCCGCCGAGATGACCGCGGACCAGATCGCGGCGGTGCCCGGCCAGTTCGCGCAGGCCGCGCGTCGCTCGCACGAGGCCGGGTTCGACGTCGTCGAGGTGCACGCCGCGCACGGCTACCTGATCCACCAGTTCCTGTCGCCGCTGTCGAACGCGCGCGACGACGTGTACGGCGGGTCGCTCGAGAACAGGTCACGCCTTCTCGTCGAGGTCGTGGGCGCCGTCCGCGCCGCGTGGCCCGACGACAAGCCGCTGCTCGTGCGGCTCTCGGCGACCGACTGGGTCTCCGGCGGCCTGACGGTCGACGACGTCGCCGAGGTCTCGCGCGTGCTGGCCGACCACGGGGTCGACCTCGTCGACGTCTCGACCGGTGGCAACGCGCCCGCGACGATCCCCGTCGCGCCCGGGTACCAGGTGCCCGCGGCGCGCACGGTGCGCGAGGTCTCGGGGCTGCCCGTGAGCGCGGTCGGGCTCATCACCTCGGCGCAGCAGGCCGAGCAGACGCTCGTCGCGGGGGCCGCCGACGCGGTCATGATCGGTCGGGAGGGTCTGCGCGACCCGATGTGGCCGCTGCGCGCCGCGGCGGAGCTCGGGGTCGCCGACGCCGTGCCGTGGCAGCCGCAGTACGCTCGGGCGCCGTTCTAGGGTCGCGGGCGCTCGTGCCCGAGGCGCTCGGCGGCGACGACCGCGGTCACGATCCGGTCCCACGAGGTCGGCGTCACGCCGAGCGCGGCCTGCGTCGAGCCCGAGTCCATCACGAAGGGCGCGTCGAACTGGTACGCGAGGGGGCGCAGCTCACGGACGGCGGGGGAGAAGACGCCGACGAGCCCCATCGCGCGCGTGCCGAGCACCGCGAACCTCGGCTCGCGAGCGCCCAGCGCCGTGGCGATGCGCGTCGCGAGGTCGCGGAACGTCAGTGGGTCGGGCGAGGGGGCGTGCCAGACCTTCCCCCATGCCGACCTGGTCGTCGCGGCGGTCACGAGCGTCGCGGCGAAGTCGGGCAGGTACGTCCAGGTGTGGGGCTGGTCGGCCGACCCGATCGGGCGCAGGGGTCTGCCCTCGCGCAGCGGGCCGAGCATCCGCTCGCCCGCGTGCGCCTGGTGGCCGGCGCGGGGCCCTACGTAGTCCGAGCCGCGAACCTCGACCGCGCGGATCTCCCCGCGGTCGTGGGCCGCGCGCATCTCCCGGCTCAGGCGGATGCGCAGGCGACCTTTCGCGTCGGTCGCGCGCTCAGGCGTCGTCTCGCGCATCGGGCTCGACCCGGGGCCGTAACCGTAGAGGTTCCCGACGGCGCACAGGACGGCGCCGGACTCGCGCGCCGCGCCGATCGCGGCCCGGTTGAGGGCCGGCAGCTCGTGCGCCCAGCGGCCGTACGCCGGGGCGGCGGAGTGGTAGATCGCGTCGACCCCGTGCGCGGCTGCGACGAGCGCGGTGTGGTCGCGCACGTCGATCGCGAGGTGCTCGACCCCTCGACGGGGAGGCCCTGACGGTCCGGTGCGGCTGACGACCGTGACGGTCCGGCCGTGCTCGAGGAGGTGGTCGACGATCGCGCTGCCGAGCGGGCCCTTGCCGAGGACGAGGTCGCGCTGGTTCATGGGGTTCTCCCGGTGGTGACGGTCGAGGAGGTGCCGAGGTGTTCGGCGGACGAGCCGTTGTGTGAGCACTGCTCTCGTTAAAGATCAATGCTCACACAACGCTGGTGGAGCGTCAAGAGCACTGCTCTCGTCTAGGGTCGGCAGAGGTCGTCCCGCACCGGGGAAGGCCGTCGACCGTCGAGGGAGAGAGCCGTGCCGACGAGAGCCGCCGGGGTCAGGGAGCGTGCTCGCGCGCAGCTCGTGGGCGAGATCCTCGCCGCCGCGCGCACGAAGCTCGCCGCCGACGGCGCCGCCGACCTCTCGCTGCGATCGATCGCGCGGGACCTCGGCATGGCGTCGTCGGCGATGTACCGGTACTTCCCGTCACGTGACGCGCTCCTGACCGCGCTCGTGATCGACGCCTACGACGCGGTCGGCGACGTCGCCGAGGCGTCGGCCGCGGACGCTCGGGCCGCCGGGGCCGGCCCGGGCCCGGTCTGGCTCGCCGTCGCTCGTTCGTACCGGTCGTGGGCGCTCGAGAACCGGGCGAGCTTCGACCTGGTCTACGGCACCCCCGTGCGCGGGTACGACGCACCGCAGGACACCGTCGCCCCGGCGCTCCGGCTCTGGCGCGTCATCGCCTCGGTGCTCGGGGAGGCGCTCGCCCGGGACGAGCTGACGCCGCGCGCTACGTCACCCGAGACCCGTGACCTGCTTCGCCCCGTCGTCCTCGAGGTCGCGGGCGTGCCCGCGGGGCAGTCCGCGCCGCCGCACGTCGCGGACGCGGCGGCGCGGTCGGTCGCGCTCTACGCAGGGCTGGTCGGGGCGGTCACCACGGAGCTGGCGGGCCACTACGCGGACGTGACGACCGATCCGTCGCGGCTGTTCGACGTCACCGTGCAGACGATGGCGCTCGGTGCAGGGCTAGCCGTCGAGCTGCCCGCGCGCTGACCGTCGGCGGACCGCTCGCCAGACCAGCACCCCAGCGACCGCCGCGACGGCCGTGCCCACGACGATCGCGGTCGGCACGGGGCGCACGACCGGGCGCAGGCGCACGGGCCGCACGAACCGCAGCACCTCCCAGCCGTTCTCGTCCGCGACGCGTCGCAGGCCGCGGTCCGGGTTGACCACCGCCGGGTGGCCCACGATCGCGAGCATGGGGGCGTCGGTCACCGAGTCGGAGTACGCGTACGACGCCGCGAGGTCGTACCCCTCGGCCGCCGCGAGCCGCTCGATCGCCTCGGCCTTGTACGGGCCGTAGGCGTAGAACTCGATCTCGCCGGTGTACGCGCCGTCCGCCACGGTCATCCGGGTCGCGATCGCGTGGTCGGCGCCGAGGACGGCCGCGATCGGGTCGACGAGCTCGGCGCCCGAGGCGGAGACCACGACCACGTCGTGGCCCTGCGCGTGATGCTTCTCGATGAGGGCGACGGCCTCGGCGTAGACGACCGGGTCGATGTGCTCGTGCAGGGTCTCGGCGACGATCCGCGAGACCGTCGCGACGTCCCAGCCCGTGACCATGGTCGAGAGCATCGCGCGCATGCGCTCGGTCTGGTCGGCGTCGGCGCTGCCGAGCATGAACAGGAAGTGCGTGTACGCGCTGCGCAGCGCGTCGCCGCGCGAGAGCAGCCCGCCGCGCAGGAACGGGCGGGAGAAGGCCGCCGCGGACGACGTCGCGATGATCGTCTTGTCGAGGTCGAAGAACGCCGCGACGCGACCCCCGGGAGTCCCGGGGGCGGTGGGCGGGGGCGTCGTCGCCGCGTGCTCGGTCACGCCGCCGAGCCTAGCCAGCGACAGGTCGCACGTCCTTGTCGAGGCACTGCACGTTCGTGCAGCCTGCCTGTCGGGTTCCGCACGGGGGTGCCGTCCAGGGGATCAGCGGCACGACGGTCGTCCACAGGAAGGCATTGTCCCCAGACGCCCGCACCGAGGTCGCGGGCGACGCGCCGGCCCCTCGATCGTGTCGGCATGCCGACCACCATCGACCAACCACTCGCAGCAGCCGCGGGCGCGGCGCCGCCACCGGGCCGCGCCGTCGCGGTCGTCGGCGCGTGCGGGGGAGCCGGCGCCACGACCGTCGCGACCGCCGTCGCCCACGCCGTGCGCCGTGCGGGCCACGCGGGCGTCCTCGTGGACCTCGACGGCGGCGGGGGAGGCGTCGACGTGCACGTCGGGATCGAGGACGAGCCCGGCGCCCGCTGGCCTGAGCTCGGGGACGTGCGCGGGGAGATCTCCGGCGCCGAGCTCGCCGCGGCACTGCCGCGGTGGCGCGGCACACCGGTGCTCAGCGCCGACCGGCACCGCCCCCGTCGGCTCGACGCCGAGGTGCTCGTCGACGTCCTGCGCGCGCTCGCGCGCGCCCACGACGTCACCGTTCTCGACGCGGGACGTGGCGCCGCGCCGTCCGACGTCCTCGCCCGGTGCAGCGCCGTCGTGCTCGTCGTCCCCGCCGACCTGCGCGGCGTGGCCGGGGCCATCGCGGCCCTCGCCACGCTGTCGGACGCCGGGGCCGGGGTCGCGGGGACCGTGGTGCGGGGCGTCCGGGGCGGGGTCCACCCGGTCGAGGTGGAGGACGTCCTGCAGGTCCCGACCCTGTGCGCCGTCCCCGACGACCGTCGCCTCGGCAGGAACGCCGCCGCGGCGCCCGCGCTCGGGCGCCGCTCGACCCTCGGCCGGCTCGCCCACGCGCTCGGGACCGGACCCGTCGGCGCGCGACTCGGCCTCGACGGTCCCGCCCGGCTGGCACCCACGCCGTGGTGAGCGACGACGCGCACGACGTCGTCGCTCACGTGCGACGCGACCTGCTGCGGCCCGGCACGGGTCCGCGCGAACGCGGCGAGGCGGTGCGCCGTTCCGTCGAGGGCGCCGGTCGCCTGCTCGGCAGCACCGCGGCCGACGCGCTCGCACGACGCGCGCACGCCGACATCTTCGGGGCCGGACCGCTGCAGGCCCTGCTCGAGGTCGACGGCGTGACCGACGTGCTCGTCAACGGACCCGACGACGTCTGGATCGACCGCGGTCGCGGCGTCGAGCGCGTCGGGGTCCGGTTCGCCGACGCCGCCGCGGTGCGCGCCCTCGCAGTGCGGCTCGCCGCGGCCGGGGGCCAACGCCTCGACGACGCCGCGCCGACCGTCGACGCGAGACTCCCGGACGGGACCCGGCTCCACGCCGTCGTCGCCCCGCTGTGCGCCGAGGGCGCCGTGATCTCGCTGCGCGTGCTGCGCACCCGGGCCTTCACGCTCGACGCGCTCGTGCGCGGCGGCTCGGTGCCCACCGCCTGGGAACCGCTCGTGCGCGGCCTCGTGCTGCGCCGCGCCAACGTGCTCGTCTCGGGCGGCACCGGCACGGGCAAGACCACGCTGCTCGCGGCACTGCTCGCCGCGGTCCCCACGAACGAGCGGGTCGTGTGCGTCGAGGAGGCCCGCGAGCTCGTCCCCGCGCACCCGCACGTCGTGCCGCTCACCGCGCGTCGAGCCAACGTCGAGGGTGCCGGAGCGGTGGGTCTCGACGCGCTCGTGCGGGCCGCGCTCCGCATGCGCCCCGACCGGATCGTGCTCGGCGAGTGCCGCGGCGCCGAGGTGCGCGAGGTGCTCATGGCGATGAACACGGGCCACGACGGCGGCCTCGCGACGATCCACGCCAACACCGCCGGGCACGTGCCCGCGCGCCTCGAGGCGCTCGGCGCCCTCGCCGGCATGAGCCGCGCGGCAGTCGCCGCCCAGGCGGTCGGTGCGCTCGACGCCGTGCTGCACGTGCGCCGGGTCGGCGGACGGCGGTTCGTCGCCGAGATCGCGTGCGTCGAGCGCGACGGCGACGGGCTGCGCGTCGTCCCCGTCGCGACCTGGGACGGCGTCGACGCGCCCTGCACCGCACCCGCCTGGCCCGCGTTCGTCACCCGGTGGGCCGCCCGATGACCGGGACGTACCTCCCGCTCACGCTCCTGCTCCTCGCGGTGCTCGGCACGTCGCGTCGCGCCGAGCGTGACCGACGGGTGCGCCGGCTCGCGCGCGTCGACAGGAGCGCGGTGCGCTGGCGCGGCGTCCGGCGCTCGCGCCGCCGCGGTACGCCCGACGCCGCGAGCGCCCTCGCGCACGTCGCGTCGCTCGTGCGCGCGGGCGGCCGACCCGCCGACGCCTGGCAGTCCGCGCTCGGCGTCCCGGTCGACGCGTACGGGGTGCCCGACGCGCACGCACTCGACCGGTGCCTGCGCACCGACGGCGGACCCCGCGAGTCCCGGCAGGCGGCGGCCGTCGTCGCCGCCTGCCGGGTCTCGGGCGAGACCGGCGCACCGCTCGGCGGCGTGCTCGACGCCGTCGGCGCGGCCCTCGCCGCCGACGCGCGGGCGCACGACGACCGCGAGGCGGCGCTCGCGGGACCGCGCGCGACGGTCACGGTGCTGACCTGGCTCCCGCTCGTCGGGATCCTGCTCGGCGCAGTGCTCGGAGCCGACCCGACGACCCTGCTCGACGGCGGGATCGGGACGGGATGCCTGCTCGGCGGGATCGTGCTGCTGTGCGCCGGGCGCGCCTGGACCGCCCGGCTCGTCGACCGGGCGCGCCGGGACGGAGCGCCCGCGTGACGGGGGTCGTGACCGCAGCGGTCCTGGCCCCGTCGATGGTGGTCGCGCTGCTCGCGGGGGCGTCGGGGCGACAGGCGTCGAGGCGCGTCCGGGCGCTCGGCGTCACGAGGACGGCGCAGGGCCCGCGCGTGCCCGTCCCCGTGCTGCTCGAGCTCGTGGGGGCCGCGATCCGCGCGGGCGCGGGCGTCCCGCGTGCGCTCGCCGCGGTCGGCGGGGCGCTCGGGGTGAGCACCGCCGACGGTGCTGCCCTCGCACGGGCCGCGGACGCGCTCGTGCTCGGATCGCCCTGGGACGAGGCGTGGGCCGGCGCGCCGCCCCGGCTCGAGGTGCTCGCCGCCGCGCTGCGGCCCACCTGGGAGGCCGGGGCGTCGCCCGCCGAGGCGCTGCGCGTCGCAGCCGAGCAGTCGCGGCAGGCCGCCGCCGCACGAGCGAGGACGGCGGCGGGACGGCTCGGCGTGCATCTGGTGCTGCCCCTCGGGGCGTGCTTCCTGCCCGCGTTCGTGCTCGTCGGGCTCGTGCCGGTGCTCGTCGCGCTCGGCATCGGGCTCGTCGGCTGACCGCGCTCCGGACCGCGCTCGTCGGCTGACCGCTTGGCCCGACGCGGCAGGACCAGCGCTCCGCGGCGCTCCCGCGCGACGTGGCGTCCTCCAGCAGCTCGGCGTTCTCGGACGGCCCGGCGTTTCGTACGACGTGGCGTTCTCGGACGACTCGGGAACGCGGCGGGGCGGTCGGTCCCGCGACGGTCGTCCACAAGCGGCCCGCGCGGGGAGTCGTCCACCGGTGCCCCGCGAGCACCGGCGCGCGTGGTCCCGACCCGGGCACCCTCGGAGCACGGCACGCAGGAGGCGTGCCGAACGAACTCGGCGCACGGCGCCGAAGGACGGAGGACGACATGCAGGGGCGGACGACGACCAGGAGCATCACGGGGGATCGCACGGCACGACTGCGCGGCGAGGTCGCACGGCGGTGGCGCCGGCTCGCGGGTGCGGCCGAGCAGGGGATGGCGACCGCGGAGTACGCGGTCGCGACGGTCGCAGCCGTCGGGTTCGCCGGGCTGCTCATCGTGGTGCTCAAGAGCAACGAGGTGCGCGGGCTGCTCCTCGGCATCGTGCGCAGCGCACTGTCGATCGGCTGACCGGTGCGACCGACCGTGCACCCGCAGGGCCCCGGAGACTCGCGAGACCGCGGGGCGGTGACCGCCGAGCTCGCCCTCGGCCTGCCCGTCGTGGTGGTCGTGCTCGCCGCGGTGCTCATGCTCGTGGCGGCGGCGACCGCGCAGATGCGGTGCGCCGATGCCGCGCGTGCCGCCGCACGGTCGGTCGCCCTCGGCGAGGACGCCGCGGTGCAGCACGACGTCGTGGCGCGCGTCGCAGGGGCCGGGGCGACGTCGAGCACGCGCAGCGACGGGGACTGGGTCACCGTGCGTGTCGAGGCGCCGGTCGTCGGGTGGCTCTCCGCCGTGCCGCTCACGGCGAGCGCCGAGGCCGTCGCGCGGGCCGAGCCGTGAGCGCAGCGTGGTTCCTGCGAGAGCGCGATCGCGAGGCCGAGCCAGGGCGCGATCCCGAGCCCTTGCCCGAGCCAGACCTCGAGGCCGGGCATGAGCACAGGCGCAGACACAGGCACGGGCACGGGCACGGGCAGGGCGGCGAGCGGGCGAGCGGCGGTTGGCATGAGCGGGGCGCCGGCACCGTCCTGGTGCTTGCTCTCGTGCTCGCGGTGCTGGTGCTCGGGGCTGGCGTCTCGTGGCTTGCCCGGGCGCAGGCGGCACGGGGCGCCGCGCAGTCGGCAGCCGACCTCGCGGCGCTCGCGGGCGCCGAGGCCGCGCGTGACGGTCTTGCGGCGTGCGCGGTCGTGTCCGAGGCGGTGCGCCGCAACGGGGGCGTCCTCGACGCGTGCGTCGACGAGGGGGCAGGGGTCGTGCGGGTCGAGGTGTCGGTCGACGTGGCCGTCGGGACCCTCGACCTGGGTGTGGCGCGCGCGGTCGCGCGGGCAGGTCCGGCGTCGGCCCGCTCTGCCGGTCCGAGCGCCGGGGGCGTGCTGGGGAGCGCGGCGGGCCGCACCCGGGCAGGAGATGCCGGGGTCGTGGGTGCCGAGGGTGCCCGGTCCTGGACGGCCCGGTCCTGGACGGCGCGGTCCCGGGCGGCGCGTGCCGGGTCAGCGGGGCGCGTGCGCGAGGACGGCGTCGAGCAGTCGCACGGCGGCGGCCTTCTCGAGCGGGCTGTTGAACGTGCCGCACTTGGGGGACTGCACGCACGCGGGGCAGCCGTCGGTGCAGGGGCACGCGTCGATCGCGTCACGGGTCGCGCGCAACCACGTCGCCCCGAGCTCGTAGCCGCGCTCGGCGAACCCCGCACCGCCCGGGTAGGCGTCGTACACGAAGACGGTCGCCTGCTCGGTGTCGACGTGCAGAGCCGTCGAGACGCCGCCCAGGTCCCACCGGTCGCACGTCGCGAGCAGCGGGAGCAGACCGATCGCGGCGTGCTCGGCCGCGTGCAGCGCACCGGGCGCGAGGTCGGGGCCGATCGCCGCGTCGTCGAGCAGAGCGTCGGGGACGCTCCACCAGACCGCTGTCGTGGGCAGCACGTGCTCGGGCAGGTCGAGGGGCTCGTCGCTGAGCACCTGCAGGTCGGGCAGCCGCCGACGCTGGAACCCGACGACCTGCGACCGCACCTCGACCGGCCCGACGCCCCACGTGACCGGGCCCCAGCGTCGGTACGTGGTGGGCCGGGGCTCGTCGGCCGGGGCGTTCCCGGGACGCGCGGAGGCACCACCGTGCCCGTTGACCACGTCGTGCCCGTCTGCGCCGACGGCCCCGTCCTGCCCGACGGCCCCGTCCTGCCCGTCAGCGCCGTCGTGCCCGCTATCGGCGCTGTCGTCACGCTCGTGCAGGTCGTCGACCGTGATGCTCGTGACGTCGCGCGACCAGGTGCCGTGCCCGACGTCGCGGCGGGTCGCGGTCGCGACGCCGTCCGTGAGGTCGAGGTGCCCGATCACGTAGGTCTCGCCCTGGTGGACGTACACCGCGCCGTCGTGCACCTGGCCGTCGGCCGAGCCGGCGTCGACCGTCCCGAGCACGCGGCCCGTCGCGGCCTCGACGACGCGGACGGGCGCACCGCCGGTGCCCCGCAGGTCGGTCAGGCGGGCCGCGCCCTGCGGGTGCGTCCAGTACCAGCCGGACGGACGGCGGCGCAGCGCGCCGCGGGCGACGAGGACGTCCAGGACCGACCGCACGTCCGCGGGTCGGCCGAACGCGGTCAGGTCGTCAGTGCGTACCGGTAGCTCGGCCGCGGCCGCGCACAGGTGCGGGGCGAGCACGTACGGGTTCGCGGGGTCGAACACGGTGGCCTCGAGCGGGGCGTTGAAGACGGCCTCGGGGTGGTGCACGAGGTAGGTGTCGAGCGGGTCCTCGCGCGCGACGAACGCCACGAACCCGTCGGCGCCGGCCCGACCGGCACGGCCCGCCTGCTGCCACACCGACATCCGGGTGCCCGGCCAGCCCGCGATGAGCACCGCGTCGAGCCCCGAGATGTCGACGCCGAGCTCGAGCGCGTTGGTCGTCGCGAGCGCGCGTACGGCCCCCGAGCGCACTGCCTGCTCGAGCTCGCGGCGCTCCTCGGGCAGGTACCCGCCCCGGTACGCGGCGACGCGCCGGGCGAGGTCCGGGTCGATGCGCCGCAGGTGGTCGCGCGTCGCGCTCGCAACGGTCTCGGCGCCGCGGCGCGAGCGCGTGAACGCGAGCGTGCGGGCGCCGTGCGCGACGAGGTCGGCCAGGAGGTCCGCGGTCTCGGCCGTCGCGGTGCGGCGCGGATACTCGGGCTGGTCGGTGGGCACGAGCACGTCGGGGGCGTCGTCCGGCCCGGGGGCACCCGGCTCGTGTGCATCCGGCTCGCCTGCGTCCGGCGGGAATGCGTCCGGCGGGAATGCGTCGTCCGACCCGGGTGCGCCGTCCGGCCGGGGAGCAGCCGCGTCGTCCGGCGGTCGGTAGCCGGTGATCTCGGGCGGCTCCCACAGGGCGAACGTGGTCGACCCGGCGGGCGACGCGTCGTCCGCGACGACGACGACGTCGTGCGGGTCGACCCCGGCGAGACGGGCCGCGGTCACGCCCGGGTCCGCGGACGTGGCCGACGCGACCACGAACGTGAGGCCGCGCGGCTCCTCGCCCGGACGGCGGGGCGCGTAGTGGCGTGCGAGGCGTGCGAGGCGGCGCAGCACGAGCGACACGTGCGCGCCGAACACGCCCCGGTAGGCGTGGCCCTCGTCGACGACGACGTAGCGCAGGCTCCGCAGCAGCCGCGCCCACCGCTGATGGTTCGGCAGCAGGGAGAAGTGCAGGAAGTCCGGGTTGGTGAGCACGACGTCGGCATGGTCGCGCACCCAGGAGCGCTCGTCGAAGCCCGTGTCGCCGTCGCACGTCGCGACGCGCAGGTCGCGCGCACCCGAGGCGTCGACCAGGCGCGAGAGCGAGGCGAGCTGGTCGGCCGCGAGGGCCTTCGTCGGGCAGACGTACAGCACCGCGCCGCGCCCCACCGCGGACTCGATGCGGCCCGCGTCCAGCACCCCGCGTGCGGTGTCGACGCGCACCGACGACAGCGCGGGCAACCAGAAGCCGAGCGACTTGCCCGACCCCGTGGACGTCGCGAGCGCGACGTGCCTGCCCGACCATGCGGCGTCCGCGGCCTCGACCTGATGACGCCACGGGCGGTCCACGCCCAGGGCGCGATAGCCGCCGACGATCGACGGGTCGGCCCACGACGGCCAGTCGGCGTGCACGGCCTCGCGGGGCGGCAGCGTGCGCACGTGCGTCAGGCGGTCGGCGCGGCGGCCGTTCGCGAGCAGCACGTCGAGCAGCGGGTGCGTCACGGGGTGCCCGCGTCGTCGTGGTGCGTGCCGTCCTGGCCTGCGTCGCCGTCGTGCATGTCGTCGGAGCGCTTGCCTTCGGCGTGCTGGCGGTCGGGGTGCTTGCGGCCGGGACGCACATCGCTCGGCTGCGCCTCGTCGTGCTGCGCCTCGTACCGGGCGACGTCGTCCCACGTGTCGAGGTCGACGCTCAGCCCGGCGTCGTCGGGCACCTCGACGCAGCGCAGCCCGTCGACGAGCCTGCGCACGGGGAGCCCGTCGAGGGCGCCCGTGGGGCGGGCGAGCGAGGCGAGCCGCGCGTCGAGCGCCGACCGGCGGTACAGGCCCACGAGCCATTGCGCACGGCCGTCGCGCACGAGGTACGCGCCGTCGGCCTCGGCCTCGGACTCGGTCTCGGTGTCGGATCCTGCGTCAGATCGCGCGTCGGCGTCCGCCCGGGCGTCGGTTCCGGCACCCGTGCCGGCCACGGCCGCGATCAGCGCAGGCACGGCTCGTGCGGCGCGCGGGACGTCGCACGCGAGCACCAGGACCCACGGTGCGGGTGCGTCGAGCGCTGCGAGGCCCGCGCCGATCGCGGCGACCGGTCCACCGAACGGCGGGTCTTCCCGCACGACCCGGACGCCCGGGCGGCGCAGGTCGTCCGGGCCGACGACGACCACGCCCGCGGCCGACGCCGTCGCGGCGAGCACGTGGTCGAGCAGCGTCGACCCGGCGACGACGATCTCGGGCTTGGGCGCGCCGTCGAGCCGCGAGGACCGTCCGCCGGCGAGCACGATCGCGTCGAGCATGATCGCCGCGTGGGCGCGAGCGCCGAGCCCGATCACGTCGTTGGCGCGAGCGTCGAGCCCGATCACGTCGTGGGCGCGAGCGCCGTGAGCGAGCGGGCTGCCAGGGAGCGTGCGGTCGCTGAGCGTGCGGTCGGTCGGTCGGGCAGGCATGCGCTCACCGTAGCCACCCGGGAGCGCCCACGCGCCGTCTCACACCCCGCACGACGGCGCTGTGCGGAGTTCCTTACGGCGACTTAACGGCATCGGCCGGGCGGGGAAACACGCCGTCCTTAGCGTCGCTGCCACAGGGACGTTCCCGCCCAGCACCTCGACGCACCGGAGGACCGGACATGTCAGGACCGAACCACGACGCCTCGCCCGAGCCACTGACCGGGTCGAGTGCCGCGACCGTGCAGGACGCACCGCCTGCGGGCGCCACCGTCACGCCGGCCGTGAGCCCGACGACGGCGACGTCCCCGAGCACGTCCCCGAGCGCGAGCGCCACCGCTGGAGCCGCGCCGCGCGCGCGGCTCGGGGGGCGCTGGATCGACCACTGGGACCCCGAGGACGAGACGTTCTGGCACGACGGCGGCAAGCGCATCGCCAACCGGAACCTGTGGATCTCGATCTTCGCGGAGTTCCTCGGCTTCGCGGTGTGGGGCCTGTGGTCGATCGTCGTGCCGCAGCTCGCCGACGCGGGCTTCGCGTTCACGACCGACCAGCTGTTCTGGCTCATCGCGGCGCCGAGCCTCGTCGGGGCGACGCTGCGCATCCCGTACACGTTCGCGGTGCCGCTCATCGGCGGTCGCAACTGGACGATCGTCTCGGCGCTGCTGCTGCTCGTGCCGACGATCGCCCTCGCGTGGGCGGTGCAGCGCCCCGACACGTCGTTCGGCGTGATGCTCCTGGTCGCGGCGCTCGCAGGGTTCGGCGGCGGCAACTTCGCCTCGTCGATGGCGAACATCTCGTTCTTCTACCCCGAGCGCGAGAAGGGTCGGGCACTGGGCCTGAACGCGGCGGGCGGCAACCTCGGCAGCGCCGCGGTGCAGCTCGCGGTGCCGATCGTCATCACGGTCGGCGCGGGCGTCTCGCTCGAGCGGGCCGGCCTGATGATGATCCCGTTCATCCTGCTCGCGGCGTTCCTCGCGTGGCGGTGCATGGACAACCTCGCCTCGGCGAAGTCGGACCCGCGTTCGTTCGGGGCGGCGACCCGCGAGAAGCACACCTGGGTCATCTCGTTCCTGTACATCGGGACGTTCGGCTCGTTCATCGGCTACGCGGGCGTGTTCCCGCTGCTGCTCAAGGGCCAGTTCCCCGAGATGGCGCTGTCGATCGCGTTCATGGGGGCGCTCGTCGGGTCGGTCACGCGTCCGCTCGGCGGGATCCTCGCCGACCGCGTGGGCGGTGCGCGCGTCACGATCGTCGCGTACGCGGCGATGGCGCTGGGCGCGGTCGGGGCGATCGCGGCGCTCGGCTCGCACAGCTTCTGGCTGTTCTTCGGGTCGTTCCTGTGGCTGTTCGTCGCGACGGGCGTGGGCAACGGGTCGGTCTACCGCATGATCCCGGCCGTGTTCCAGGTGAGCGCGGGCCGGGCGACCGCCGGGCAGGACGACGCAGCGGTCGCGGCCGCGCGCACCGCCGCCCGCAAGGCCGCGGCGGGCTGCCTCGGCATCGCCGGCTCGGTCGGGGCGTTCGGCGGGTTCTTGATCCCGCGCGGGTTCGCGGCGTCGACGTCGGCGACCGGCAGCATCGTCCCGGCGCTGTGGACCTTCATCGGGGTCTACGCGGTCATGGCGGTCGTGTGCTGGGCCGTGTACTCGCGCCGCGGCTCGGTCATGGGCGCGGCGAAGGTCTGACATGACGACCAGCACCACGGCCCGCGCGGACGCGGCAGCTCCCCCGAGCACGACGAGCAGCGGCACGACGGGTACGGGCTCTCGCAGCACGGGCACGACGAGCACGCACTGCCCGTACTGCGCGCTGCAGTGCGCGATGTCGTTGACGCCGACGTTGCCGACACCGTCGACGCCCGCACCGTCGACGCCCGCACCGCAGTCACAGACCCCGGTGCCGGGCATCCCCGCGGACGGCGCCGGGCCGGGAGCCGCCGCGTCGGGGGCGGACGTCGCACCCGACGTCCGCCCGGTCGTGGACGTCCAGCCGCGGCAGTTCCCGACCAACCGGGGTGGGCTGTGCCAGAAGGGGTGGACGAGTGCGAGCGTCCTGCGGGCGAGCGACCGCATCACGACGCCGCTGCTGCGTGGCGCGGACGGCGCGCTGCGCCCCGCGTCGTGGGACGAGGCGCTCGGCCTGGTGGCCGGGCGCCTCGGCGCGCTCGCGGCCGAGCACGGTCCGGCGTCGGTCGCGGTGTTCGGCGGCGGGGGGCTGACGAACGAGAAGGCGTACGCGCTGGGCAAGTTCGCGCGCACGGTGCTGCGCACGCCGAACATCGACTACAACGGCCGGTTCTGCATGGCGAGCGCGGCGGCGGGCATGAACCGAGCGTTCGGCGTGGACCG
The DNA here is from genome assembly GCF_002797595.1 of Sediminihabitans luteus. Lineage (GTDB taxonomy): Bacteria > Actinomycetota > Actinomycetes > Actinomycetales > Cellulomonadaceae > Paraoerskovia > Paraoerskovia lutea. The sequence continues at coordinate 831,805 of NZ_PGFE01000001.1, read as the reverse complement.
AGGTCTGCCGTTCCCGCTCGCCGACCTGGGCGGCGCGCAGGCCGTGCTGCTGCTCGGCTCCAACCTCGCCGAGACGATGCCGCCGTCGGTGCAGCACCTCGAGGGTGCGCGTGCCGCGGGCGGCCTGGTCGTCGTCGACCCGCGACGCAGCGTGACCGCGGGCCTCGCGGACGACGGCCGCGGCATCCACCTGCAGCCCGTGCCGGGCACCGACATGGTCGTGCTGCTCGCGCTGCTGCACGTCGTGTGGTCCGAGTCGCTCGAGGACGTCGCGTACCTGGCCGAGCGGACCACGGGCGCGGACGACGTCCTGCGGGCCTGCGCCGCGTGGTGGCCCGAGCGGGCCGAGGGGGTGTGCGGGGTGCCGGCCGACGAGCTGCGACGTGCGGCGCGGCTGCTCGCGGCGGCATCGCCCGCGCGCGGCGGGCGCGGTGCGTACGTGCTCACGGGGCGCGGCGTCGAGCAGTCGACGCAGGGGACCGCGACCGTGACCGCGGCGATCAACCTCGCGCTAGCGCTCGGTCTGCCCGGACGCGCGGGCAGCGGGTTCGGGGCCGTGACGGGTCAGGGCAACGGGCAGGGCGGTCGCGAGCACGGGCAGAAGGCCGACCAGCTGCCCGGCTACCGGCGCATCGACGACCCTGCGGCGCGTGAGCACGTCGCGCGCGTGTGGGGCGTCGACCCCGCGACCCTGCCGGGCCCGGGGATGCCCGCGGTCGCGCTGCTGCGGTCGCTCGGCACTCCGGGCGGGCCGCGCGCGCTGCTCGTGCACGGCTCGAACCTCGTGGTCAGCGCCCCCGACGCGAGCAGGGTCGTCGAGCGGCTGCGCTCCCTCGACCTGCTCGTCGTGTGCGACACGGTGCCGTCCGAGACGGCGATGCTCGCCGACGTCGTGCTGCCCGTCACGCAGTGGGCCGAGGAAGAGGGCACGATGACCTCGCTCGAGGGCCGAGTGATCCGCCGCCGCAAGGTGCTCGACGCCCCGGGCGAGGCACGGTCGGAGCTGTGGATCCTCGCCGAGCTCGCCCGCCGGCTCGGGTCGACCGTCGATCTCCCGACCGACCCGGCCGTCGTGTTCGACGAGCTCGCGCGCGCCTCGGCCGGCGGGCCCGCCGACTACAGCGGGCTCAGCCACGCGCGGCTCGACGCCGCAGAGCTCGGTGCTGCAGAGCACGGCACCGCGGAGCCTGACGACGCGGCTCCCGGCGGCACCGGGCTGTTCTGGCCGTGCCCGGCTCCGTCGTCCGACACCACGGGGCAGGGGCAAGGGCAGGGGCCGCACCCGGGCACGCCGCGGATGTTCCTCGACCGGTTCGCGACGCCCGACGGGCGGGCCCGTATGACGGTCGTCGACCACGTCGGGCCCAGCGACGACGTGCGCGACGAGGCGCCGGTCTACCTCGTCACGGGGCGCGTGCTGCAGCACTACCAGTCGGGCGCGCAGACGCACCGCGTCGCCGAGCTCGAGCGCGCGGTGCCCGCGCCGTTCGTCGAGATCCACCCCGTCCTCGCGTCGCGTCTCGGGGTCGACGACGGCGCCCCGGTGCGGCTCGAGTCGCGCCGCGGCGTCATGGTCGCCGAGGCGCGCTGGACCGACCGGGTGCGTCCCGACACGGTGTTCGTGCCGTTCCACTGGAGCGGCGACGGCAGCGTCAACCGCCTCACGACCGACGCGGTCGACCCGATCTCCGCGATGCCCGAGTTCAAGGTGTGCGCGGTCGCGGTGTCCGCGGTGAACCCGTCCGCCGACGACCCTGCCGACCGCCCCACCGCCGAGATAGAACCGAGCGGCCGAGATAGAACCCCGGACGTTCTATCTCGCGCGCTCACTTCTATCTCGGCGACACCCCCGACGGATGCGGGGGCACGGACGTGACGCCGCAGCCTCCGATCCCGCAGGCCCATTCCCCGCAGGCCCGGACCCCGCGCGTCGTCGTCGTCGGGCACGGCATGGTCGGGTCGCGATTCGTCGAGGACCTCCTCCAGCGGCGCGGCACCGCGCCCCTCGCGGTCACCGTGCTCGGCGCCGAGGGGTACGAGCCGTACAACCGGGTGCTGCTGAGCGACGTCGTCGCGGGTCGGGCCGACGTCGCGCGCATCACCCTCGCGAGCGCGCGCGACCCGCGCGTCGCGGTGCACGCGGGCGTGGGCGCGGTCGGCGTCGACCGGACCTCGCGTTGCGTCCTCGCGGACGACGGCACCGCGCACCCGTACGACGTGCTGGTCCTCGCGACCGGCTCGGCCGCGCGGATCCCCGACCTGCCCGGTCTCGACCCGCTCCCCGCGGGCGTGCACGCGCTGCGCACGCTCGACGACGCGCGCGAGATCGTCGCCGCGACGCTCACCGCGACGCGCGCGGTCGTCGTCGGCGGGGGAGTGCTCGGGGTCGAGGCGGCGGCCGGTCTCGCGGCCCGCGGTCTCGCGGTGTCGCTCGTGCACGGCGCCACGACGCCCATGGACCGGCAGCTCGCGGCCGGCGCGGGGGAGGTGCTCGCGGCGCAGCTCGCCCGTGCGGGCGTCGACGTGCGCACGGGCGCGCGCCCCAGCGAGGTGCTCGTGCACGACGGTCACGTGCACGGGCTGCGCCTCGACGGGCACACCCGGACCCCCGGCGAGGTCGTCGAGGCGCAGCTCGTGGTGCTCGCGTGCGGCACGGTGCCCGAGGTCGCGCTAGCGGACGCCGCAGGGCTCGCGGTCGACCACGGCGTCGTCGTCGGGCACGACCTCGCGAGCCCCGACGACCCCACGATCCACGCGATCGGCGACTGCGCGCAGCCGCCGGGTGGCTCGCAGGGGCTCGTCGCGCAAGGCTGGGACCAGTCGCGCCGCCTCGCCGAGAGCCTCGCCGAGGGCTTCGCGCGCGACGACCGGGTCGACGCCCGGGGCCGGTCCGGCCCCAGCCCCAGCCCAGGCGACACGACCGGGCCGACCGTCCACCTGCGGCTCCCCGGCGGCTCCGACCGCCCCTCGATGGCGGTGCGCCTCGGCACGGCGCTCGCGAGCCGGTCGCCCGGCCGAGGAGGGACCGGGCCGACGACGCGTGGCACCGACGTCGTCAAGGTCAAGGGCCTCGACGCGGTCGCGATGGGCGTGTGCGGCACGCGCCGCACGCCCGACCCGGCGTCGCGGACCGTACGGCTCGACGACCCCGACGCGGGCCGGTGGGTCGAGGTCGTCGTCGCCGACGGGGTGCTCGTGGGCGCCACCTGCGTGGGCGACCCCCGCATCGCGGCAGACCTGACGGCCGCGTACACGCGGCGCACGCCCGTGCCGGCCGACCCGGCCCACCTGCTCACGGCGACGGTCATGCCGACCGCGGCGCCGGCGTCGTCCCCCACGACGATGCCCGACGCGACCACGGTGTGCCGGTGCAACGGCGTCAGCAAGGGCGACCTGGTCGCGTGCTGGCACGAGGGCGGCGCGCGCAGCGTCGAGGACGTCGCGCGCGCGACCCGCGCCACGACGGGCTGCGGCGGCTGCACCGAGGCCGTGTGCGGGATCGTCGACTGGCTGCGCGAGGCCTCGCCCGAGCAGGGCACGGAGTTCTCACGCGAGACGGACCGTGCCGGTGAGAAAAGCATTACGGCACCGAAACCGCGCCCTGCACGGGCCGAAACCGTGGCTCTCTAGCGTCGAGCCATGAGCACAGGACCCCTGCCCGAGGGCACACCCAGCCAGCTCGTCGCAGCGCACGAGCTCGTCGTCGTCGGCGGCGGGATGGTCGCGCAGCGGCTCGTCGAGGCGTTCCTCGCCCGGCTCGACGCCGCCCCCGGCGCGGGCGCGTGGCACGTCACGGTCTTCGCGGAGGAGCCGCGGCTGCCGTACGACCGCGTCGCGCTCACGTCGTACTTCTCGGCGCGCGACCCCGAGGAGCTCGTGCTCGGCGACGCGAGCATGTGGGACGACCCGCGCGTCACGCTGCACCGCGACTGCAAGGTCGACGCGGTCGACCGCGACGCGCGCACCGTGACCGACCGGCTCGGCCGCGTGCACGCGTACGACGAGCTGGTGCTCGCGACCGGCTCGTACGCGTTCATGCCGCCCATCCCCGGCCACGACCTGCCGGGCGTGTTCGTCTACCGCACGGTCGACGACGTCGCCGCGCTGCGCGGGTGGGTCGAGCAGGTCCGGTCGTCGCGGGGCGACGGGGTCGACCGCCCGGTGCGCGGCGCGGTCATCGGCGGCGGGCTCCTCGGCCTCGAGGCAGCGGGCGCGCTCAAGGCGCTCGGCGCGCAGGCGACCGTGATCGAGTTCGGCACGCACCTCATGGGCGCGCAGATCGACCTGGGCGGCGGGCAGGCGCTCAAGCGACTCATCAACGAGCTCGGGATCGCCGTCCGCCCCGGCTCGGCGACCGAGAAGATGGTCGCCGACCGGCGCAGCGGCCGCGTGAGCCGGCTCCAGTTCGGTGACGGCGGCAAGCTGGGTGTCGACGTCGTCGTCGTCGCGACCGGCGTGCGGCCGCGCGACGAGGTCGCGCGCGACGCGGGCCTCGAGATCGGCGAGCGCGGCGGCGTGGTCGTCGACCTCGGGTGCCGGACGTCGGACCCGCACGTCTTCGCGGTCGGCGAGGTCGCGTGCATCGAGGGTCGGTGCATCGGCCTCGTGGCCCCCGGGTACGCGATGGCCGAGGTCGTCGCGGACCGGCTGCTCGGCGGCGACGCGACGTTCCCCGGCGCGGACACCGCGACCAAGCTCAAGCTCCAGGGCGTCGACGTCGCGAGCTTCGGCGACGCGTTCGCCCGCACCGAGGGCGCGATGGAGCTCGTGTGGGCCGACCCGGTCGCGGGCGTCTACAAGAAGCTCGTGCTCTCGGACGACGCGCGCACCCTCCTCGGCGGCGTGTTCGTGGGCGACGCGACCCCGTACGCGTCGCTGCGGCCCATGCTCGGCAGCGCGCTGCCGGGCGACCCGGGCGCGTTCCTGCTGCCCGAGGGCACCGGCGGGGCGCCCACCCTCGAGCTGCCCGACGACGCGGCGGTGTGCTCGTGCAACAACGTCTCGGCGGGCACGATCCGCGCCGCGGTGACCGACCACGACTGCACCGACGTCGCGTCGGTCAAGGCCTGCACGCGGGCCGGCACGAGCTGCGGGTCGTGCCTGCCGCTCGTCAAGAAGATCACCACGACCGAGCTCGAGCGGGCCGGCATCGAGGTGTCGAACGCGCTGTGCGAGCACTTCGAGATGTCGCGGGCGCAGCTGTTCGACGCGGTGCGCGTCGCCGACCTGCACACGTTCAGCGAGATCATCGGCCGGTTCGGGGTCGAGGGCACGCGCGGCTGCGACATCTGCAAGCCGACCGTCGCGTCGATCCTCGCCTCGCAGGGCAACGGGCACATCCTCGCGGGCGAGCAGGCGGCGCTCCAGGACACCAACGACCACGTCATGGCGAACATGCAGAAGGACGGCACCTACTCGGTCGTCCCGCGCATCCCCGGCGGTGAGATCACGCCCGACGGGCTGCTCGTGATCGGGCAGGTCGCCAAGGACTTCGGGCTCTACACCAAGATCACGGGCGGCCAGCGCATCGACATGTTCGGCGCCCGCATCGAGCAGCTGCCCGACATCTGGCGGCGCCTGGTCGAGCACGGCTTCGAGTCCGGGCACGCGTACGGCAAGTCGCTGCGCACCGTGAAGTCGTGCGTCGGGTCCACGTGGTGCCGGTACGGCGTGCAGGACTCGGTCGGCATGGCCGTCGAGCTCGAGCTGCGCTACCGGGGCCTGCGCTCGCCGCACAAGATCAAGCTCGGCGTCTCGGGCTGCGCGCGCGAGTGCGCCGAGGCGCGCGGCAAGGACGTCGGCGTGATCGCGACCGACAAGGGCTGGAACATGTACGTGGGCGGCAACGGCGGGTTCACGCCGCGGCACGCGCAGCTCTTCGCGGAGGACCTCACGAGCGCCGAGCTGCTGCGCACGATCGACCGGTTCCTCATGTACTACGTGCGCACCGCCGACCGCCTGCAGCGCACCGCGCCGTGGGTCGACGACGTCGAGGGCGGCCTCGACGGGCTGCGCGCGGTGATCCTCGAGGACTCGCTGGGCATCTGCGCGGACCTCGACGCCGCGATGGCCTCGCACGTCGACGCGTACGAGGACGAGTGGCGGGCCGTGCTCGAGGACCCGGACAAGCTGCGCCGGTTCGGGTCGTTCGTCAACGCGCCCACGGTCGCCGACCCCGACCTCGCATACGTCGCCGAGCGCGGTCAGCGACGGCCCGCGACGCCCGAGGAGCGGGCCGCCGACGCCCCCGTGATCGCCGGACCCAGGCTGGAGGTGCGCGCATGAGCGCGACGCCGATCGAGAGGACGCTCGTGACGACGACAAGCACCACGACGGCCAGCAGCCCGACGGCCAGCAGCCCGACGACAACCACCCCGATGACCAGCACCCCGATGACCGTGCCCGTGTGCGCGCTCGCGGACCTCGCCCCCGAGCGCGGCGCCGCGGCGCTCGTCGACGGCGTCCAGGTCGCGCTGTTCCGGCTCGCGGACGGCACCGTCCGCGCCGTGCAGCAGCTCGACCCGTACAGCGGCGCGAACGTCATGTCGCGCGGCATCGTGGGCACGCGCGGCGACGTCCCGACGGTCGCGGGCCCCATGTACAAGCAGGTCTTCTCGCTCCTGACGGGCGAGTGCCTCGACCCGGTCGGGTACTCGCCCCGGCCAGGCCACGGCCCGGACCTGGTCGCGCACCGGGTCGAGGTGCGGGACGGCGTCGTGCACGTGGGCCTCGCGTGACCACCCTCCTGGGCGTGGACGTCGCCGGACGCGACGTGCTCGTCGCTGGCGGCGGCCCTGTCGCGGCCCGCCGCGCCCGTGCCCTCGTGGCGGACGGCGCGCACGTGCGCGTCGTCGCGCCGTGGGCGTGCGAGGACCTGCGCGACCTCGTCGCGACGCCCGACGCGGTCGGGCCGGGCCGGGGAACGGTCCGGTGGGACGAGCGCGAGGTCGTCGAGGCCGACGTCGACGGCGCGTGGCTCGTGCATGCCGCGACCGACAGCACGACCGTGAACCGGGACGTCGCACGCTGGGCCGAGGCCCGACGCACCTGGTGCGTCGTCGCGAGCGAGGTCGACGACGGCACCGCGCGCACGCCCGCCGTGACCCGCTCGGGCGACGTCGTCGTGGGCGTCGTCAGCGCCCACGGCGCCGACCCGCGCCGGGCGCGCGGCGTACGCGACGCGATCGCCGAGCACCTGCGCACGGGCGTCGACCAGCGTCGCCGCCGCACCGGGCCCGGGAGCGTCGTCCTCGTCGGCGGCGGACCGGGCGCGGTCGACCTGCTCACGGTGCGCGGCCGTCGCGCGCTCGCCGAGGCGGACGTCGTCGTGACCGACCGCCTCGGCCCCACCGGCGTGCTCGACGAGCTCGCGCCCGGCGTCGAGGTCGTCGACGTCGGCAAGACGCCCGGCCACCACGCCGTCCCGCAGCACGAGATCAACGCGATCCTCGTCGAGCAGGCCCGCCGCGGACGCCGCGTGGTGCGCCTCAAGGGCGGCGACCCGTTCGTCTTCGGTCGGGGCGGCGAGGAGGTCGACGCGTGCCGCGAGGCCGGGGTCGCGGTCGAGGTCGTGCCCGGCATCAGCAGCGCGCTGTCCGTGCCCGCGCTCGCGGGGATCCCGCTCACGCACCGCGGCACCGTCGCCGCGTTCCACGTCGTGACCGGCCACGACTCGGCCGGGCGCGCCACGCTCGACGCCGCGGCGGTCGCGTCCGTGGTCGAGCGCGCGGCTACGCTGGTCGTGCTCATGGGGGTCTCGGCGCTCGACGCGATCGCCGCGCAGCTTACCGCCGCCGGCGCGGACGCCGCGACGCCCGTCGCGATCGTCGAGCGGGGCTCGACGCCGCAGCAGCGCGTCACTCGGTCGACGCTCGCGGACGTCGCCCGGCGGGCCGGGGAAGTCGGGGTCCGGGCACCGGCCGTGATCGTCGTCGGCGACGTCGCGGCGCTGGACCTCGCGTGAGCGGGCGGGCCGGCACGACCAGTGCAGTGCCATCGAGAGGGAGAGCGTGACGGAGCAGTCGGAGGCGGCGCGGCCAGCGCTCGGTCAGGTCATGGCGGGGTGCACCGTGCTCGTCACGGCCGAGCGGCGCGCGGGCGAGCTCGCGGCTGCCCTGGAACGACGCGGGGCGACGATCGTGCACGCGCCCGCGCTGAGCATGATCCCGCACGTCGACGACGAGACGCTGATCGCCGGCACGCGCGCGCTCATCGAGACCCCGCCCGACGTCCTCGTCGTCACGACCGGCATCGGGTTCCGTGCCTGGGTCGAGGCCGCCGACGCGCACGGCCTGGCCGACCGGCTGCTCGAGGTGCTCGCCGACGCGCGGATCGTGGCGCGCGGGCCCAAGGCGCGCGGCGCCATCCAGGCCGCGGGGCTCCAGGCCGACTGGGTCGCCGAGTCGGAGACGTCGGCCGAGATCGCCGAGGTGCTGCTGAGCGAGGGCGTCGAGGGGCTGCGCGTCGCGGTGCAGCACCACGGCGCGGGCGCGGACGGGCTCGACGTCGTGTTCGCCGAGGCGGGGGCGCGCGTGTCGAGCCTCGTGGTGTACCGGTGGGGCCCGCCGCCCGACCCGGCCGCGCTCGTCGCCTCGGTCGAGGCCGCCGCGTCGGGCGAGATCGACGCGGTCGCGTTCACGTCCGCGCCCGGCGCCGAGGCGTGGATGCGCGCGGTCGAGGAGGCCGGGCTGCTCGCGGCCGTGGTCGGCAGGTTCGGCAACGGGTCCATGGTCGCCGCCGCCGTCGGCCCGATCACCGCGGCTCCGCTCGCCGAGCGCGGCGTGCCCACGCTCCAGCCCGACCGCGGTCGCCTCGGCGCGCTCGTTCGCACCCTCGTGGGGCACTACGAGCACGCCGAGACGCTCGCGCTGTGCACGGTCGCGGGGCGCTTGCTCATCCGGTCGCGCACCGCGGTGCTCGACGGCGCCGTTCTCCCGCTGTCGCCCTCGGGGCTCGCGGTGCTGCGCGCGCTCGCCGAGGCCCGCGGCGACGTCGTCCCGCGCGACCGCGTGCTCGAGATCCTGCCGGGGGCGTCGCTCGACCCGCACGCGGCCGAGGTCGCGATCGCGCGGCTGCGCGAGGCCGCAGGCAACCGCGCGCTCGTCAAGACCGTGGTCAAGCGCGGCTACCGGCTGGAGCTCACGGAGACCGCCTGAGACGCTGCGCCGCGCGGGTCAGGGTGCGGCACCCTCGGGGTCGAAGATCTCCTCGATCGGTGCGTCGAAGACGGACGAGATCCGGAAGGCCAGGGGGAGGCTCGGGTCGAACCGCTCCTTCTCGATCGAGATCACGGTCAGCCGTGTCACGCCCAGCAGCTCGGCGAGGCGGGCCTGGGACCAGCCGGCGGCGAGCCGCCGGGCGCGGACGCTGTTCCTCACGCCCCGACCGCCCGGGCGCGGGCCAGGGCGTAGCGCGTGGTGGCCGAGGCGAGCACCACGAGCAGCACGCCCAGGAGCACGAGCTGCGCCGGCAGGTCGAGCCCGGCGACCGACACCACGGCGAGCGCGAGCCCGGCCGCGACGACCACGTCGGTCGCGGCCCCGGACAGCGCCGTGCCGAGCCACGCGGACTCGGCCGAGTCCCCTGTGGTCGACGCGGGCGGCCGTGCGACCGCGACGACCCAGCCGACCAGCACGCCGAACGGCAGGGCCGTCGCCGCGAAGACGACCGCGGAGGTTCCGGGGTGCTCCGGGGAGAGGGTCCAGGCGAGCAGCGCGACGGCTCCGGTGATGCCGAGACCGATCAGCACGGCCCACGACCAGCGTGCGAGCACGGTTCCTCCAGGGATGGTGACCTATCCGTATAGTGACCTATACGGATAGGTCACTATACACAGTCGCCACGGAGCGGCGTCGCCCCGGACCAGGTCCGCGGACGCCGACACGCGCGCCCGCTCAGCGCGCGAACAGCTCCCGCACCGCGCGCGTCAGGAACCACGGGTCGAGCACCGCGCAGAGCTCGCGCGCCGAGTGCATCGACAGGATCGGCACGCCGACGTCGACCGTCCGCATGCCGAGGCGCGTCGCGGTGATCGGGCCGATCGTCGAGCCGCACGGGATCGTGTTGTTCGAGACGAACTCCTGCGACGGCACGCCCGCGGCCGTGCACGCGCGGTTCCACAGCGCCGCGCCCACGGCGTCGGTCGAGTACCGCTGGTTGGCGTTGATCTTGAGGATCGGCCCGCCGCCCGCGAGCGGCTGGTTCGCCGGGTCGTGCCGCTCGGGGTAGTTCGGGTGCACCGCGTGCCCGACGTCGCTCGAGACGCACAGCGACGCGGCGAGCGCCCGGTGCCTGTCCTGCGCGTCCGCGCCGAGCGCGTCGCCGATCCGGGCGAGCACGTCCTCGAGGAACGGGCCGGCCGCGCCCGAGCGCGACCCGGAGCCGATCTCCTCGTGGTCGAACGCCGCGAGCACCGGGATCGTGGTGAGCTCGACCCCGGCGCCGTCGGCGACGTCGAGCAGCGCGACGAGCCCCGCGTGCGTCGAGAGCAGGTTGTCGAGCCGCCCCGACGCGAGCAGCGCCGCGTCGGCGCCGAAGGTCCGCGGTTCCTGGGTGTCCGCGACGACGACGTCGTACCCCGCGACGTCCGACCCCTCGAGGCCGGCCTGCGCGGCGAGCGCGGCGACGACGTCCGCCCCGGCGAGCTCGCCCAGCCCCCACACGGGCTGGGTGTGGCGCTGCTTGTCGAGCGCGAGCCCGTCGTTGACCGCACGGTCGAGGTGCACGGCGAGCTGCGGGATGCGCAGCATCGGGCCGGTGCGCACGAGGTGCTCGGTGCCGTCCGTGCTCACGAGGCGCCCCGCGAGCTCGAGCTCGCGGTCGAGCCACGAGTTGAGCAGCGGCCCGCCGTAGACCTCGACGCCGGCCTGCCACCAGCCCGCACGGCCCGTCGTCGGGCGCGGCTTGAGCTTGAACCCGGGCGAGTCGGTGTGCGCGCCGAGCACCGTGACGCCCGTGGTCGGCGTCGCGCCGTCCGGCACGACCCAGGCGACGGCCGCGCCGTCGCGCACGACGACGTACCGGCCGGGCCCCGTGGGCCAGGCGTCGGCCTCGTCGAGGCGGACGAAGCCCGCGTCGACGCAGCGGCGCGCGATCTCGGCGGCGGCGTGGAACGAGGAGGGGGACGCCGTCACGAACCGGGCGAGGTCGTCGACGTGGGTGCGGGCGGCGGCGGGGACGGGGGACGTGGTCTGGTCGGTCACGGGTCCAGTCTGCCCGTTCCGGGGTCGACAAGCGGCTCCGGGCCCGGCGCTCCCCGGTGCGGGGCCGCACGTCTGCCAGAGTGTGGGCGTGACATCCGCCGACAGCAGCACGCCGTCCAGCAGCGCGCCCACCAGCGCCGGGACATCCAGCAGAACGACCGCGAGGAACGCGAGCGGCGCGACGCCCGCCCGGCCGCGCGACCCCGCCCGCACGCTCGCGATGCTCTGGGGTGTGGGCGACCGCGCCACGCGCGGCCCCCGGCCCTCGCGCACGGCCGCCGAGGTGGCCGACGCCGCGCTCGCGCTCGCCGACGCGCACGGCCTCGACGGGCTCTCGATGCGACGCCTCGCGCAGTCGCTCGGCCTCGGGACGATGAGCGTGTACACGTACGTGCAGAACAAGGACGACCTCGTCGACCTCGTCGTCGACCGCGCGTACGCCGCGATGTACCGCGCGTCGCACGAGGTGCCGGGCGCGACGTGGCAGGAGCGGCTGCGGGCCGTCGGGCACGAGAACTGGACGCTGCTCACCGAGCACCCGTGGCTGCTCGACGTCGACCTCGCGCGCCCCGTGCTCGGCCCCGGCGAGACCCGCAAGTACGACCTCGAGCTCGGCGCCCTCGACGGCACGGGGCTCGACGACGTCACGGTCGACGCGACCGTGACGCTCGTGGTCAGCACCGCGGCGAGCGCCGCACGGCGCTACCGCGAGGCCGAGCGCCTGCGGTCGGACGCCGAGCAGCCCGACGACGCGTGGTGGACCGAGAACGAGGACGTGCTCGTCGCGATCGGCGAGCTCAGCCCGTACGAGCGTGCGGCCCGCGTGGGCGCGGCGGTCGGCGAGGCGCAGGCGGCCGCGTGGTCCGCGACGACGGACCTCGAGTTCGGGATCGACCGGGTCGTCGCGGGGGTCGCGGCGATGGTCGACGCCCGGGCCGACGTGCAGGCCCGGGCGTCGCGCACCTCCTGACGCGGCTCAGTCGCCGGCGGGCGCGAGCACCACGGTCGCGGTCGTGACGTCCTCCGGCAGGGCGCGCAGCACGAGCTGGTACGGGTGGCCCGCCGTGAGCGCCACGACCGGCGTGCCGTCCGCCGCGACCGGGTCGCCGGGTTGCCCGCCGACGCACCGGACGGTCCCGGCCGCGACCTCGCGGTCGGCGTCGTCGGGGGCACCGGAACCTGTGGCGGCGTCGAGCAGGGACCACCGCAGGAGCGCCTCCCCGGTCCCGAGGTCCCGGCCGGCGCACGCCGCCCGCACCTCGTACGTCGTCCCGGCCCGGGCGACGTCGACCGCCGTGCCCGTGCTCGTCGGGATCACGCCGCGGTCGTCGGTGACGTCGCGGGCGATCTCTCCCGGGACCACGGGCGCTCCGGCCTCCCCGGCGATCGCGGACGACGTCACCGCGCCGTCCGCCCCGAGCGTGACCAGGGCCGAGGCCTGCGCCGTCGTGGTCCAGACCTCGTCGCCGGGGGTGTGCTCGTCCGTCCAGACGGGACCGTAGGCGACGACGGTGTATTCCCCCGCGGGCATGGTCGCGGGGTAGGTCCCGTCCGGCCCGGGGGCGCAGTAGTCGGTCGCGTCCGCGAGCGCCTCGCCGTCGATGCGGACGTCGGCGGGCCACGAGGTGGCCGTGGCGGGGTCGGGCGCGGCACCCAGGCCCACGACGCGTCCGTGCTGGACCCAGGCGAGCGTCGGCCGGACCCCGTGCAGCCGCTCCGTGCCCTCCTGCGCGGGAAAGGCGTAGGGGAGCCGGTACTCCCACCCGCCGTCGTCGGCGCGGGTCGCGGCGAGCGGTGCGGTCGCGGTGATCGTCACGTCGGTCCCGGCGGCGGTCGTGGGGACGGCCGCGAGCAGGGTAGCGTCCGCGCCGCACGCGAGGCTCGTGCCCTCGAGCCAGGCGGGGACGGACCCGTCCACGAACCCGCCGGTCGGGGCGACCGTCGAGGTCGAGGTCGGGCTCGGGCCGGCGGGGATCGCGCCGTCGTCGCCCGGGAGCTGGATCCCGACGACCGCGACCGCGGCGACCGCGGCGACGCCGAGCGCGCCGGCCGACGTGCGCTTGGCGGCGCGGCGACGGCGCGCGGTCCGGGCGATCGTGGGGAGGTGCGCGTCGAGGGCGCCGGCGGGTGCGGTCGCGCCGAGGCGCCCGAGCCCTGCGCGGAGCTCGGCCTCGAACGGGTCCTGCTGCGGGGTGCTGTCGTGGGCGCTCATCGCGTGACCTTTCCGGTCGGGGTGCCGATCGTCGTCTTGAGGGCGTTCATCGCGTCGTGCAGGTGCCGCTTGACGGTCCCCTCGGCGATGCCGAGCTCGTGCGCGACCTGCGGCACGGTCATGTCCTCGTGGAACCGCAGCACGACGCACGCGCGCTGCCGTGGGCTGAGCCGGGCGAGGCCGGCCTCGAGGTCGGTGCGGTCCGCGACGGCGGCCTCGGGCCCCTCGTGCCGGTCGGGGCCGGCGACGAGCGGGAGCCGGACCGTCCAGCGCTGCCGCCGCCGGTAGGAGTCGAGGTAGCCGCGCAGGATCGTCGCCCGCACGTACGCCTCGAGGTGCTCGATCGTGGTGCGGCCGTCGGGCCCGTGCAGGGTCAGCTCGTCGGGCGAGCGTGGTGGTTCGGGCGGCGGGCGCAACCGCGAGAACGCCCGCACCAGGGCGTCCTGGACGAGGTCCTCGGCGGTCCCGCGGTCCCCGCAGAGCAGGAACGCGTACCGCACGAGCGCATCGCCGCGGCCCGCCACGAGGGCGCTCAGCCGGTCGTCGTGCCGTGTCATCGGGCACCTCTCGAATGCTTCACACCCTGGTCGACGCACGGGTTGCCGCGACCGTTGGGGTCAGCGTTCGAATCCCCACTCGCGGTCGGTCAGCATACGGGCGAACGCCAGCCCGATCGCGAGCGACGCGACGACGAGGCCGGCCTCGACGCCGTACGCGAGGGCCTGGGTCGTCTCGCCGTTGGACAGGTGGAAGATCGCCCGGTAGGCGGCCGCGCCGGGCACCATGATGACGACGGCGGGGACGGAGGTCGTCACGCGCGGCACGTTCATGCGGGGCGCCACGAGCGCGGTGACGAGGCCCACGACGAGCGCGGCGACCGCAGCGGCGCCCTGGACGGGGAAGTCGGCGTCGACGAGCGCGAGCCGCAGGACGTTCGCGACCGCGCCGATGCACCCCGCGGCGAGCGCGACCGACCACGTGCTGTTGAACATGAGCGCGAACCCGGCCGCCGCCACGAAGCTCGCGAGGACCCGCAGGACGACGAGCAGGCCGGTGTCGAGCCCGAGCGGGGCGGCGGGCACCGGGTCGAGTCCCGCGACCTCCGAGACCGCCCACACCGCGAGCGCCGCGGACGTGAGGATCATGAGCGCGTAGGTCAGGCGGGCCACGCCCGCCGAGAAGTCGAGCTTGGCGAGGTCGAGCGCCCCGGTCACGAGCGGGAACCCGGGCACGAGGAACAGCACGGCCGAGGTGTACCCGGCCTCGTGGTTGGCGGCGTCCGCGCCGAGGCCCTGGAGCCCCAGCAGCACGAGCACGTACAGCAGGCACGCGACGGTCGCGGCGAGCATGGTGACGCCGAACTGGTTCCAGCCACGGTGGATCATGGTGCGGCGCACGGCCTGCCCGACGCCCGCGCCGACGAACACGCCGAGCAGCTCGACCCAGCCGCCGTTGTTGAGGAACGCGAACCCGGCGCACGCGAGTGCGGCCCAGAGGGCGTTGACGGCGACGGGGTACAACGGCGGCTTGTCCTGGATGCGGTCGAGCTCGTGCGCGACCTCCTCGACCGTGCTGCGCCGGCCCTTGTCCTCGAGGCGCTGCGCGAGGCGTTCGAGCTCGGTCAGGCGGTCGGCGTTGATGCCGACGGAGCGCACCTCGGTGACCTCGGTGCGAAAGCTCGCGCCCAGGTGCGAGGTCGCGGTGATCTCGGTGAGCGTGACGAGCGCGTGGTGCCGTTCGATGCCGACGGCGCGGGCGACGCGGGCCATCGACGCCTTGACCCGGTACGAGCCCGTCCCGGCGGACAGGCTCAGCCGGCCTGCCCGCAGCGCCACCCCGGAGCGGCGGATCAGCTCGATCTCGTGGTCGTCGGGCGCCGTGGGCATGCCCCCATCATGGTCGGTCGGCTGGTCCGGGGCATCCGGCGGCACAGCCCGGCGACGTCGTCCCCGTACGATGCGGCACCGAACCCCAACGATCGAGGCGTGGCGGCCGTTGAGGCTCCGACAGATGTTCCGGACGATCGACTCCGGACGATCGACGACGAACCCTGGGGACGGGCGATGGCGCAGTGGGACGAGGTGCTGGACGAGATGTTCCGCACCAGACGCAGAGCACTGGTGGGCTACGCCTACCTGCTCACGGGCAACATGCACGAGGCGGACGACGTGGTGCAGGACGCGTTCGTCAAGACGTTCCGCCGGGGCCGCCGCGCGAACGACCTCCCGCTCGCGGAGGCGTACGTGCGCCGCGCGATCCTGACGATCTTCATCGACTCGCGGCGCGCGTCGTCGCGGCTGCGCGACACGCAGGTGCGCCTCGTCGACGACCCGGCGCGGGCCTCGCTCGCGCCGACGGTCGACACGCGCGTCGACGTGCAGGCGGCGCTGCGCTGCCTGTCGCCCCGTGAGCGCGCGTGCGTCGTCCTGCGCTACTACGACGACCTCACGGTGCCCGAGGTCGCGCGCCGGCTCGGTATGCGCGAGGGCACCGCCAAGCGTTACCTGCACGACGCGAACGCGAAGCTCGCCCGCGAGCTCGGACCTCGCCCGGGCGCCGCCCGGCCGTTCGCACCGCAGTTCCCCGCGACCACGACGGAAGGTGCCTCATGACCACCGACGACCACGGCCGCGACCTGCGGTCGGCACTGAGCTCCGTGGCGGACGCCGCGGGCACCCACGCCACCGCGGGCGACCTCGCGGACCTGCGCGGCCGGGCGGCCGCCGGACGCCGGCACTACCGCTCGGGCGTCGCCGTGACGGGGGTGGTCGCCGCCTGCCTCGTGGTCGGTGGTGCGCTCGTCACGGGCCTGCCGGGCGGGGACGCCCCCGTGCTGCCGGCCACGACGTCGAGCCCGACGCCGGACGCGACCGCGGGGCCGACGTCCGACCCGAGCCCGGCGCCGTCCGCGGACGGCACGCCGACGGTCGACCCGACGCTCGCCGCGGCGTGCGGGGTCGAGGTCGCGACCCTCGACCCCGTGGGGGACGACTCCGTCTACCAGTACCGCGCGGCGGGGCCGTACACGACGTACTCGGGCCAGACGGACGAGAACGGTGCGCTGCTGACGGGCGGCACGGATCTCGTCGACGCGCTCGACGCGGGGGCGACCTTCGCGGTCGGCGCGGTGCAGGACGGCACGGTCGTCGCGGTCTCGCGCGCACCGTTCGACGCGCAGACCGACGGCGGGCCCGAGGCCGTGCGGTCGATCGCGGACGAGCACGCCGTCCTCGTCGCGTGCGACGGGTCCGGCCTCGTCGCGCCCGGCCCGTACGCCGAGGCGCAGCTCGTGGTGGACGGCGCGTCGGTGCGCAGGGCGAGCTCGCTCGACACGGCGTACTCGGCGCAGATCCGGGTGGACTCCGCGGGCAGGATCAGCGTGCGGAGCCTCACCGCGGCCGTCGACGCACCGACGCGGCTCGGTGCTCTCCCCGTCCCGGCGGACCAGGGCGCGGGGCCGGGCTTCGCGTCGCCGCTCGCCGCGTTCCCCGCGGACGAGCAGCCGACGTTCGTGTGCGGGGCGCCGGCCCCGACGCCGAGCGGGCCCGAGCAGCTGGCGTCGCTCACGCTCACGAGCAGCGCGCAGGAGCTCACCGACTCCCGGCTCCAGGCGTTCGACTACGAGATCAGGGCCGACGTCGACGCCCGCGTCGAGGTGCGGGACTTCCTCACCGCGCCCGCGGCGGACGGGCTCCTCGTGACCCAGGACGGGGTCGTCGTCGGGAGCTACCCCCAGTACGCGGGCAGCGGCGACGCGTACGCGACCCTCGAGGCGGGCGAGACGTTCGCCGCCCGGGTGGACTCGCTGGGCCTCACCCCCGACGAGGAGAACCTCACCTGCGACGGGGCGCCGTTGCCCGCCGGGCAGTACCAGGTGCAGGCCGTCGTGGCGTGGCAGGTGTACTCCTACTCGCTGCGTCAGACCGACCACTCGTGGGGCGAGCTGCAGGAGCTCACGGGCGCCGAGATCCCCTCGGGGTTCCTCGTCTCGAGCCCCGTGACGGTCACGCTGGGGTAGCGCGGCGGGTCGGCCGCCCCCGCGCACCACGCGGGGGCGGCCATCACGTGACGTACGTCACGAAACGCGTACACTCGGGCGCATCGCGCCGACAGGGGGTCGGTGCGTCCCGCTCCCGGCAGGTCCGGCAGTCGTCAAGGAGGACGGATGCTCGAGCTAGGAACCACCAGTACCACCGTGGTCGTCGTGATCGCGCTGATCGCGCTCGCCTCGCTCGCGTTCGCGATGGTGCTGCGCCGCCAGGTGCTCGCGGCGCCCGTCGGCACCGAGAAGATGAACGACATCGGGCAGGCCGTGCAGGAGGGGGCGTCGGCCTACCTCAGCCGGCAGTTCCGCACGCTCGCGCTGTTCGCGGTCGTCGTGTTCGGGCTGCTGTTCCTGCTCCCCGGGGACGGCGGGGTGCGCGTCGGTCGATCGGTCGCGTTCCTCGTGGGCGCCGGGTTCTCGGCCGCGATCGGCTACCTCGGCATGTGGCTCGCGGTGCGTGCGAACGTGCGCGTCGCCTCGGCCGCGACCCGTCCCGGCGGCCGTGCCGAGGGCGCGCGGATCGCGTTCCGCACGGGCGGCGTCGTCGGGATGTCGGTCGTGGGTCTCGGGCTGCTCGGCGCCGCGGGCGTCGTGCTGATCTACCAGGGCGACGCGCCGTCGGTGCTCGAGGGCTTCGGGTTCGGGGCCGCCCTGCTCGCGATGTTCATGCGTGTGGGTGGCGGGATCTTCACCAAGGCCGCGGACGTCGGGGCCGACCTCGTCGGCAAGGTCGAGCAGGGCATCCCTGAGGACGACCCGCGCAACGCGGCCACGATCGCCGACAACGTGGGCGACAACGTCGGCGACTGCGCGGGCATGGCCGCCGACCTCTTCGAGTCCTACGCGGTCACGCTCGTCGCGGCGCTGATCCTCGGCAAGGCCGTCATGGGCGAGGACGGCCTGGTGTTCCCGCTGATCGTGACCGCGATCGGGGCGGTCGTCGCGGTGCTCGGGGTGTTCATCACGCGCGTGCGCGGCACCGAGTCGGGCCTGCGGGCCATCTACCGCGGCTTCTACGTCTCGGCGGTCATCGGCGCGGTGCTCGCGGCCGTCGCCGCGTTCGTCTACCTCCCGTCGTCGTTCGACGGGATGGGCGGCACGGCCGACCTGTCCGACGTCTCGGGCGACCCGCGGATCGTCTCGGGCGCCGCCGTCGTGGTCGGCGTGCTCCTCGCGGGCGTGATCCTGTGGGTCACGGGCTACTTCACGGGCACGACGTCGAAGCCGACCCTGCACGTCGCCGCGACCTCCCGGACCGGCGCGGCGACCGTCGTCCTGTCCGGCATCGGCGTCGGGTTCGAGTCCGCCGTCTACACCGCCGGCATCATCGCCGCCGCGATCTGCGGCGTGTTCCTCATCGCGGGCGGCTCGGTGTGGCTCTCGCTGTTCCTCGTCGCGCTCGCGGGCTGCGGGCTGCTGACGACGGTCGGCGTGATCGTCGCGATGGACACGTTCGGCCCGGTGAGCGACAACGCGCAGGGGATCTACGAGATGGCGGGCGGGGCGTCGGGCGAGCTCGGCGGCGCCGACGACGAGGGCGCGCAGATCCTCACCGACCTCGACGCGGTGGGCAACACGACCAAGGCCATCACCAAGGGCATCGCGATCGCGACGGCCGTGCTCGCCGCGACCGCCCTGTTCGGCTCGTACGCCGACGCGGTCGAGAAGGCGTTCGACGACGTCGACGAGGTCGGCACGGGGCTCGTGACGTCGATGCTCGACTACCAGATCATCTCGCCCGTGACGCTCGTGGGCGTGATCCTCGGCGCCGCGACGGTCTTCCTGTTCTCGGGCCTCGCGGTCGACGCCGTGACCCGCGCCGCGGGGGCCATCGTGTACGAGGTGCGGCGCCAGTTCCGCGAGCACCCCGGGATCATGACGTACCAGGAGCGCCCCGAGTACGGACGCGTGGTCGACATCTGCACGCGCGACTCGCTGCGCGAGCTCGCGACGCCCGGACTGCTCGCCGCGTTCGCGCCCATCGCGGTCGGGTTCGGGCTCGGGGTCGGGCCGCTCGCCGGGTTCCTCGCCGGGGCGATCGGCGCTGGCGTGCTCATGGCCGTGTTCCTCGCGAACTCGGGCGGCGCGTGGGACAACGCGAAGAAGATCGTCGAGGACGGCGCGTACGGCGGCAAGGGTTCGCCCGCGCACGAGGCGACCATCATCGGCGACACCGTGGGCGACCCGTTCAAGGACACCGCCGGCCCTGCGATCAACCCGCTCATCAAGGTCATGAACCTCGTGGCGGTGCTCATCGCCCCGGCGGTCGTCGCGACGAGCGTCCCCGCCGACGCGAACCCGGTCGTGCGCATCGGGATCGCGGTGCTCGCGGCGGGCATCGCGTTCGGCGCCGTGATCGCGTCGCGGCTGCGCGCGTCGCGCGTCGACCGCGAGCAGGAGTCCGAGGGCACGGCCGCCGTCGGCGCACGGGTCTGACGCCACGGGGCGCCCTGCGGGGCGCCCCGCGGTTCCCCGGACGCCGTCCGTGGGTGAGGATGGAGCCATGACGACGACCCCCTGGCGCCGTGGCGCCGCAGCCGTGACCGCCGCCGCGATCCTCACGCTCGGTCTCGCCGCGTGCAGCGGCGACTCGGACGACGACGCCGCGCCCGCGCCGAGCGCGACCAGCACGACGGCCGACGACTCCTCCGACGCCGCGTCGGAGGCCGCGACGGGCGGGGCGAGCGCCGAGGCCACCGACGACGCGAGCGAGGGTGCGGCCGACAGCGCGGACGACGACGTCGAGGCGAGCGCGGCCGACCCCGAGTTCTGCTCGGCGGCGCGCGCGATCGAGGACTCGTCCACGATCGACTCGACCGACCCGCAGGCGGCCGCGAAGGCCTACAAGGATCTCGCGGACGCGCTCGTCGAGGCCGACCCACCGGCCGAGATCGCCGACGACTGGGCGACGTTCGCCGCTCCGTTCACGGTCATCGCGGACGCGATGCAGGACGTCCTCGACGACCCCGCGAACTCGGCCGACGCGCAGGACTCGCTCCAGGACGTCCTCACGACGATGTCGGACGACGCCTACCTCGAGGCCGGGCAGAACGTCGGCACCTACGTCACCACGAACTGCCCGTGACAGGTCGCGGCGGCAGGGGAGAACTCCCCAGTTGCTGAGACCTGGCTGTGGAGGGTCGGGGAGTACGGCAGGATGGCGCGCATGACCACGAACCTCCGCCGCTCCGCGGCTGCCCTGTCCACCGCTGCACTCCTCGCGATCAGCCTCACCGCCTGCGGCGGCGACTCGACCGTCGAGGCGTACTGCGACGCCGGTGCCGACCTCGCCAACGGCTCCGCCATGGACGACGTCGACCCGAGCGACCCCGGGGCGACGGCCGACGCGTTCGACGACATGATCGGCGAGATCGAGGACGTCGAGGCTCCCGAGGAGATCGCGGACGACCTCGACGTGGTCCTCGACGGGCTGCGCCAGGCCAGCGACGTCTTCCACGAGCTCGACGGCGTCGAGCCGGGGAGCGACGAGTTCAACGAGACCGCCGGCAAGCTGGGCGACCTCATGGGTGACGAGTTCACGACCGCCACCACGAACATCACCGACTTCGAGAACGAGAACTGCACGGCATGACCCGCCGGGGCGCGCGACGTCCGGGACCATAGGGTCATGGACACCGCGCGCCCCGACCAGCACACCGCTCCCGGCCACGACCGGGAGCTCGTCGACGCCCTGCGCGACGACCTCGACGCCGCGACCTACACGGTCGACGGCGTCGAGTCGTTCCTGGGCCCGCTCGCCGCCGCAGCCCTGCACCGCGAGCAGTCGGTGCCGGCGCGCCGCGTGCTCGCCCCGGCGCTGCGCTCGGAGCCGGACCCCGTCGCGGTGCTCGCGTCGCTGTTCCTGCTGGGCGACGAGGTCGCCGCGTCCGCGGTCGAGCAGGCCCTGCCGTCGCTCGGGGTGGACGGCGCGGCCCGGCTCGGGCTGGTCCGCCGCGCCGGCCAGGGGGCGGGCGACGCCGTGCAGGCCCTGGTCGACGTGCGCCCCTACGCCGCCGCGGACGCCGCGGGGGCGGTCGACTGGTGGTTGGCCTCCGACCTCGGCGAGCTCGTGACGGGACGACGGCTCGCTGCGGACCACGTGCTCGGCGCGGGCGGGGCGTCGATCACGCTCGCGCAGGTCACCGCGCGCACCCCGGTCGGGCGCGTGCTCGACCTCGGCACCGGCTGCGGCATCCAGGCGCTGCACGCGGCCCGGCACGCGCGCGAGGTCGTCGCGACGGACGTCTCGCGGCGCGCGCTCGCGTTCGCACGGCTCAACGCCGACCTCAACCTCGGTGCGGGTGCGGGTGCGGGTGCGGGTGCGGGTGCGGGTGCGTCGGCGCCGGGCGTGGTCACGCTGCGCGAGGGGTCGATGCTCGAGCCCGTCGCGGGCGAGACGTTCGACCTCGTCGTGTCGAACCCGCCGTTCGTCATCACCCCGCGGGCGGCGGGAGGTGCGGGGACGTCGTCCGGCACCGTGCTGCCCACGTACGAGTACCGCGACGGCGGGCGCGCGGGCGACGACCTCGTGCGCGACCTCGTCACGGGCGTCGGGGCGGTGCTCGCGCCGGGCGGCGTCGCGCAGATGCTCGGCAACTGGGAGCACCGGCGCGGCGAGCCGTGGACCGAGCGGGTCGGGGCGTGGCTCGACGAGTCGGGGCTCGACGGCTGGGTCGTCCAGCGCGAGCTGCTCGACCCGGCCGAGTACGCCGAGACCTGGATCCGCGACGGGGGCACGACCGCCGAGCGCGAGCCCGGCGCGTGGGCGGCGGCGTACGGGGCGTGGCTCGACGACTTCGCGTCGCGCGACGTCGAGGGCGTCGGGTTCGGGATCGTCACCCTGCGCCGTCCGCTCGACGGCGCCCGGCCCACGCTGCGGCGGCTCGAGGAGCACACCGGGTCGGTGCACCAGCCGCTCGGCGCGCACGTCGCGGCGTCGCTCGCGGCGCACGACCTGGTCGGGGCTCTCTCGGACGCGCAGCTCGCGCAGACCCGGCTCGTCGTGGCGCCCGACGTGACCGAGGAGCGGTTCCACACCCCGGGCGTGGGCGACCCGAACGTGGTCGTGGTGCGTCAGGGCGGCGGGTTCGGGCGCGGCGTGCACGCGTCGTCCCCGCTCGCCGCGCTCGTGGGCGCGTGCGACGGCGAGCTCACCGTCGGGCAGATCGTGGGGGCGCTCGCCGCGCTGTTCGAGGTCCCGGCCGACGCGCTCGCGGCCGAGCTGCTGCCCGCGGTGCGCGGACTCGTGCGCGACGGGTTCCTCGCGCCCGCCTGACGCGGGTCGCCCCACCGCTGCCCGCCCCACGCCGTCCCGCCCCACCGCCGACCGCGCGATCTGTACCGCGTTCGGGCGCGAAACGGCGAACAGATCGCACGGTCGGCGGTGGGGTTCCGGGCGGGGTCAGCGGGGGATCCGTACCTCGAACGTCGTGCCGGACGGCGCCGGGTCCGCCGTCTCGGCGGCCGGTGGCGCCGTGCTCGAGCGCACCGTGATCGTGCCGCCGTGCGCCTGGACCACGGCCTGCGCGATCGCGAGGCCCAGCCCCGTCGACCCGCCCACCCGGTTCCGTGCGGAGTCGCCGCGGCTGAACCGCTGGAACAGCGACGGCACGAGCGCGGCCGGGATCCCGGGTCCGTCGTCCGCCACCGAGAGGACGACGACGCCGGGCTCGGCCCGCACCCCGACCGTGACCCGGGTGCCGGGCGGGGTGTGCACGCGGGCGTTGCCGACGAGGTTGGTGAACACCTGGCGCAGGCGGGCCTCGTCGCCGGGCACGGTCAGCGCGTCGTCGGGCCCGTCGTCCTCGCCGGGCAGGTCGAGCGACCACACGTGGTCGGGGCCCGCGGCGTGGGCGTCCATGACCGCGTCGACCGCGAGGCCCGCGAGGTCCACGGGCGCGGCGTCGAGCGGGCGCCCGGCGTCGAGGCGCGCGAGCAGCAGGAGGTCCTCGACGAGGGTCCCCATGCGCGTCGACTCGGACTCGATGCGGTCGAGCGCGCGCAGCGTGTCGGGCGGCACGTCGTCGGGCGAGCGGCGCACGAGCTCGGCGTAGCCGCGGATCGACGCGAGCGGGGTGCGCAGCTCGTGCGAGGCGTCCGCGACGAACTGGCGTACCTGCGTCTCGGACTCGTGCCGCGCGGTCAGCGACGACTCGACGTGGCCGAGCATGCGGTTGAGGGCGGCACCGACGCTGCCGACCTCGGTGCGGTCGTCCGCGAGGCTCGCGTCGAGCCGCGGGATCGCCGCGACCTCGCCGCGGTCGAGCGGGAGCTCCGAGACGCGCGTCGCGGCGGCAGCGACCGCGTCGAGCGGGCGCAGCGA
The DNA here is from genome assembly GCF_002797595.1 of Sediminihabitans luteus. Taxonomy (GTDB): domain Bacteria; phylum Actinomycetota; class Actinomycetes; order Actinomycetales; family Cellulomonadaceae; genus Paraoerskovia; species Paraoerskovia lutea. The sequence continues at coordinate 808,025 of NZ_PGFE01000001.1, read as the reverse complement.
GCGCCGCACGAGCCAGGCCCCCGCCAGGCCGGCGAGCGCGACGCCCGCGACCGCGAGGCCGACCTCGACGAGCACGTACCGCCGCACCGCCGCGTCGAGCGGGTCGGTGCTCATGGCGGTGACGACGCGGACGTCGTCCGCCGTGGTCGTCCCGGTCTGCCGGGCGCCGGGGTCGCTGCCCGAGGGCACCGACAGCGCCCGGTACCCACCCAGGCCGGGCACGTCGACGTCGTGCGACGACCCGTCGGCCGGGACGGTCGCGAGCGCCGCCGCCTGGTCGGCGTCGAGCGCGACCCAGGTGCCGTCGTCGTCGACGTAGCCGCCGCCCGCGGCGTCGGGGGTGACCAGGACGTTGATCGTGCCGGCGCCCTGGCCGCGGGGCGGCTCGGCGTCGTCGGGCAGGCCCGCGCCGGGGTCGCCGAGGCCGTCGGCGGGCCCGGCCTGCGCGCCGAACGGGAAGCGTGCGGCGCGCTCGGAGGCGGAGCGGAGCTCGTCGTCGAGCTGGCCGGAGAGGTTGTCGTGCACCGCGAGGGTCGAGGCGACGCCGAGCGCGCCGCTGAACGCGACGAGCACCGCGACGAGCACGAGCACGAGCCGGCGCCGCAGGGTGCGGGGGCCGCGACCGGCCGGGGGCTCCGGGGTCGGGCTGCTGGCAGGGTCGGCCGGCGGCGGGGGCGGCGGTCCGACGACGGGGGGCGGGGGAGGCGGGGCGGCGTCCGGGGGCGGAGGTGGCGGGGCGGCGTCAGGCACCGGGCGTCTCCGTGCCGGGTGCGGGCTTGAGGACGTACCCGACGCCGCGCAGCGTGTGGATCATGGGCTCGCGGCCCGCGTCGATCTTGCGCCGCAGGTACGAGACGTAGAGCTCGACGATGTTGGCCTGCCCGCCGAAGTCGTAGTTCCACACCCGGTCGAGGATCTGCGCCTTGGACAGCGCGCGGCGCGGGTTGCGCATGAGGTAGCGCAGCAGCTCGAACTCTGTCGCGGTGAGCTGCACGTCGTCGCCACCGCGCGAGACCTCGTGCGAGTCCTCGTCGAGCACGAGGTCGCCGACGACGAGGGTCGCGTCGCTGCGGGCCGCGGCGGCGCCCGCGCGGCGCATGAGGCCGCGCAGGCGGGCCACGACCTCCTCGAGGCTGAACGGCTTGGTCACGTAGTCGTCGCCGCCCGCGGTGAGTCCCGCGACGCGGTCCTCGACCGAGTCCCGCGCGGTGAGGAACAGCACCGGGACCTCGGGGCTGCGCGAGCGGATGCGGCGCATGACGCTCAGGCCGTCGAGGTCGGGGAGCATCACGTCGAGCACGATCACGTCTGGTTCGACGTCGCGCGCGAGCCGGATCGCGGACTGCCCGTCGAGCGCGGTCGACACGTCCCACCCCTCGTACCGCAGCGCCGAGGTCAGCAGCTCGGCGAGGTTGGGCTCGTCGTCGACGACGAGGACGCGCAGGGGGCTGCCGTCGGGGCGGGCGAGGACGTCGGTCGGTGCGGTCACGTCGTCCATCGTGGCGCGCGCGGGTGCGGGGCGCCTGTGGTGATGCTGTGCGGTCGCTGTGGGGCGGGCGGGGTCGCTGGGCGGGCATCCGCTCGGAGGTGCCGGGTGTCAGGTCACCACGGCGGGGCGATGCCGCTCTTCTCGGCCTGACGCTCCGCCAGGCGCATCGTGCTCTGAATCCGGTCCAGCCACCAGGCGCGCACGTTCTCGAACTCGAAGCTGTCCGTGCCCGATGGTCGTGAATGCCGCGTCCCTCGCGGGCCGGTCCGATGGCGACGTGCTCAGCGAGCGGCGTGCCGCGAGCGACCGACGGCCCGACGCCGGACGAGCCGGTCACGTGCGCATCCTGCCCGAACCGCCCGTGCCTAGTCGAGCGGTCGCGGGCGGTCCGCCCCGGCGACGACCGAGGCGAGGATCGCCTCGATCGCGAACCGCGTGGTCCCGGCGAGGTCGACCGCGTCGGGGTCGAGCAGCCACTGGGTCTGCAGCCCGTCCATGACCGCGATGACGGCGCTCGCGGCGACGTCGAGCGCGGCGTCCGACTGCTCGGGGCGCGACGGGTCCTCGGGGGCGTCGGGTGCGCCGCGCAGCATCTCGCGCAGGCCGTCGACGAGGTCCTCACGCAGGCCCGCGAAGCGGTTCGTCGCCCAGGGTGCCGCGGGGTGGCCGTCGGTCACGGACTCGGCGGTGATCACGGTGTAGGCCTGCACGATCCCGCGGCGCGCGGCGTTGAGGCGTGCGGTGGTCACGAGGTGGCGGAACATGTCGACGCCGCCCGGCAGGTGCTGGCCCTCGAGGTGCTCGACGTCGACCTTGTCGCGGAACTCGAGCACCTCGATCAGGAGCTTGTCCTTGGACCCGAAGTGGTGCAGGACGCCCGCGTGCGTGATCCCGACCTGCTCGGCGACCTCGGTCAGCGAGCCGTTGTGGTAGCCCTTCGACCCGAAGGTGCGGATGGCGGCCTGCAGGATCTCCTCGCGTCGCTCGGCCGTGGCCTTGCGGGGCTTGCGTGCGCGCGCCGCGTTGCTGGTCCGGGCGCTCGCGGGACGCGCCCCGGGGGAGTCCGGGGTGCTGCCGTCGCCGGCCGTGCGGTCGTCGTCGACCGTCTCCATCGCGTCGCTCATGCCGCAACCATACTGTGACCTCCGACAACTTACTAACCCGTCAGTAAGTGTGCTTGGATGTGACGCGAGTCGCTTACTGACATGTCAGTAAGTGATTCGGAAACATCACCGCAACGATGACGACGACGTCGGACTGGAGCACCCGGGTGTCACTGGAGACCACCGATCGCACGGCCGGGCAGGACCCGCGGCCCGTGCCCGCGGCGACGCTCGACCGGCTCGTCGCCACGCTGACCCTCGAGGAGAAGGTCGCGCTCGTCGTCGGCGCCGGCATGTGGGCCACGACCGCGATCGACCGCATCGGCCTGCGCGCCGTCACGATGTCCGACGGCCCCGTGGGCGTGCGGCCCGTCACGCCCGAGCACGCCGACGGCGCGGTGCGCACGTCCGCGATGTTCCCCGCGCCGAGCGCGCTCGCCGCGACGTGGGACCTCGACCTCGCCCGCCGCGCGGGCGAGCTCTTCGCGGCCGAGGCGCGCCGGCACGACGTCGACGTCGTCCTCGCCCCGCAGGTCAACCTCCAGCGCACGCCCGTGGGCGGACGGCACTTCGAGTGCTACTCCGAGGACCCGCACCTGACCGCCGAGGTCGCCGTCGCGCTCGTCGCGGCCGCGCAGGACTGCGGGGTCGGCATGTCGGTCAAGCACTACGTCGCCAACGACTCCGAGACCGAGCGCACGCGCTACCTCGCGCAGGTCGACGAGCGCACGCTGCGCGAGGTCTACCTCGCGCCGTTCGAGCGGCTCGTGCACGACGCCCGCGCGTGGAGCGTCATGGGCGCCTACTCGGGCGTCGACGACGGCACCGCCGCGGCGCCCGCGCTCGAGCACCGACCCCTGCTGACCGGCGTCCTCAAGGACGAGTGGGGGTTCGACGGCGTCGTCGTCTCCGACTGGGTCGCGACCAAGACCGTCGGCCCGGCCGTGCGCGGCGGCCTCGACCTGCAGATGCCCGGGCCGGACGGTGCGTGGGGCGACGGTCTGCTCGCCGCGGTGCGCGCGGGCGACGTCGCCGAGCACGAGCTCGACGACAAGGTGCTGCGCCTGCTCCGGCTCGCGGTGCGGGTGGGAGCGCTCGCGCCCGACGACGCGGCGGCGTCCGACCCGGCCGCGGCCCGCCACCCCGGGACGTTCGGCGAGTTCGGGACGACGTCCGCGTCGTCCGCCTACCTGCGCGAGCTCACCGCACGCGCCATGGTCGTCCTCAAGGACGACGCCGGACTCCTCCCGCTCGACGTCGCGGGAGGCGCAGGAGGGACGGGTCGGCCCACGGTCTCGCTGCTCGGGCCGGGCGCGGTCGACCTGTTCCTCCAGGGCGGCGGCTCGTCGTTCGTGGTGCCCGACCACGTGAGCGACCCCGTCGCCGAGCTGCGTGCGGCACTGCCCGGGGTCGACGTGACGGTTCACGCCGGCGCCCGCCCGCGGCACAACCCGCCCGCGCTCGACGTCGCCGCGACGTGCCGCGACCCCCGCACCGGGGGAGCGGGCGTGCGCGTCGAGCTGCTCGACGCCGCGGGCGAGGTGCTCGCGACGCGTGCCGAGCAGCCCTGGGACGGCTGGGGCAAGGACCTGCGCCCCGACGCCGCGACCCTGCGCCTGAGCGCCGAGCTGCACCTGACGACCCCCGGCACGCACGCGCTCGGGGTCGGGACGATCGGCGTGCACGAGGTGCGCCTCGACGACGAGCTCCTCACCCGCGGCGACCAGCATGTGGGCGTCGAGATCGTGCTCGGCTCGGGGCACAACCACCCGGTCGCCGTGGTGCGCGAGGTCGAGGTCCCCGCGGGCGGTCGCGTCGTGCGGCTCCACGCCGACCTGCAGGTCGTGCACCCCGTGGGCTACGACTCGTTCGTGCGGGCCGAGCTCGTGCACGGCCACCCCGGGCCGAGCGCCGAGGAGGAGATCGCCGAGGCCGTCGCCGCCGCGGCCGCCGCCGACGTCGCCATCGTCGTGGTCGGCACGACCGAGGAGGTCGAGTCCGAGGGCTACGACCGCCCCTCGCTCGCGCTCCCCGGCAACCAGGACGAGCTCGTCGCCCGGGTGCTCGCCGCGAACCCGCGCACCGTCGTCGTCGTCAACGCGGGAGCCCCCGTGCTCCTGCCGTGGCTCGACCGGGCGCCGACCGTGCTGTGGGCGTGGCTCCCCGGGCAGGAGGGCGGCGCCGCGCTCGCCGACGTGCTCACGGGCGTGACCGAACCCTCGGGACGTCTGCCCTGGACGCTGCCCGCGCGCGCCGAGGACGTCCCCGTGCCGCACGCGATCCCCGTCGACGGGGTCGTCGCGTACACCGAGGGCATCCACGTGGGGTACCGCGGCTGGGAGCTCGCGGGCACGACGCCCGCGGCGCCGTTCGGCCACGGGCTCGGCTGGACGACGTGGACGTACGACGACGTGGCCGTGCAGGACGACGGCGTGCAGGACGACGGCCCGGCGGAGCACCCGGGCGAGCAGCCGAGCACGCACCCGACCGCGCGCGGCGGGGACGTGGTCGTCTCCGTCGTCCTGCGCAACGACGGCGCGCGCCGCGGGCGCGAGGTCGTCCAGGTGTACGTCGAGCCCGCCGACGGGCCCGAGCCCGGGGCCACCGACCCGCACGGCAACCCCGCCCGGCCGGTGCGCTGGCTCGGCGGCTTCGCCACGGTCGACGCCGACGCCGGCGAGACCGTGACCGCGCACGTGCGCGTGCCCCGGCGCGCGTTCGAGACCTGGGACGCCGAGCACCACCGGTGGACCACACCCCCCGGCGACCACGCGCTGCGCGTGGGCCGCTCCGTCCGCGACCTGCGGCTGCGCGCCGTCGTGCCGCACGCCTGACCCGACCCGAACCGACCCGACGAACGCCCCACCGAACGACCGACACGACCCCAGAGAACGAACGACCCGAGATCCATCACCGATGAGACCCCTCATCCCGTGCAAGGAGGCACCCGTGAAGATCCGCACGCTCAGCGCCGTCGCCGTCGGCGCGCTGTCCCTGGCCCTCGTGGCCAGCGGCTGCTCCGGCAGCAGCGACGACCCGAAGACGACGACCACGTCGGCGTCAGGCACGTCGCAGGGCACCCAGGCCCTGACGATCGGCATGCCGAACGGGCCGCAGACGAACAACTCGAACCCGTTCCTCAACACGTCGGCCGCGCGGTCGCTCGGCTACGCGTTCGCGATCTACGAGCCGCTCGCGCAGGTCAACGACACGCGCCCCTCGCAGGACCCGATCCCGTGGCTCGCCAAGGCGTTCGAGTGGAACGAGGACTACACGCAGCTCACCCTCACCGCGCGCGACGGCGTGACGTGGTCGGACGGCGAGGACTTCACGGCCGAGGACATCGCGTTCTCGCTCCAGATGCGCAAGGACAACGACGCGCTCAACACCGAGGGCCTGCCCTACGGCGACATCACGACCGACGGCGACACCGTGACCGTGACGTTCACGTCCGGGCAGTTCGTCAACCAGATCAAGGTCCTGCAGATGTTCGTCGTGCCCAAGCACATCTGGGAGGGCATCGCCGACCCGTCGAAGGACACCAACCAGGAGCCCGTCGGCACGGGCCCGTACACGCTCACGAGCTGGACCAACCAGGCCGTGACGCTCGACGCGAACCCCGACTACTGGGGCGGCGAGCTCGCCGCGCCGCAGCTGCAGTACACGTCGTACAGCGGCAACGACACGCTCACCCCGGCGCTCGCGACCGGCCAGGCGCAGTGGGGCTGGACGTTCATCGCGGACTACGAGAACACGTTCATCGCGAAGGACCCCGAGAACAACCTCGCGTACTTCCCGGCCGGCCTCGGCATCGACATGCTCGTGCTCAACACGACCAAGGCGCCGTTCGACGACGTCGCGGTCCGGCAGGCCGCGAACATGGTCGTCGACCGGGAGAAGGCCTCGAAGATCGCCGAGTCGGGGATCTTCCCGGAGCTCACGAGCATCACCGCGATCCCGACGCCCGCGGGCGACGACTTCATCGCCGACGAGTACAAGGACCAGAGCTACGAGGTCGACGTCGAGGGCGCCAAGAAGGTCCTGACCGACGCGGGCTACACGTACGACGGCGACAAGCTCATCGGCAAGGACGGCCAGCAGGTCTCCGTCACGCTGCAGGACCCGTCGGGCTGGAACGACTACATCACGTCGCTGCAGCTGATCTCCGACTCGCTGCAGTCGATCGGGTTCGCCGTCAAGGTCGAGACGCCCAACGCCGACGCCTGGACCGCCAACCTCAACAGCGGCAACTTCGACGCCGCGCTGCACTGGACCAACGGCGGCGTGACGCCCTACGAGATGTACGCGAACATGTTCGACCCCGCGTACTACGCCCCCGTGGGCGAGAACGCGTCGTGGAACTACGGCCGCTACCAGGACGACGACGCCGCGGCGCAGTTCGTCGCCTACACCGACGCGACCGACGACGCCGGGCGCAAGGCCGCGCTCGACGCGCTGCAGAAGATCTACGTCGAGGACGTCCCCGTGCTCGGCATCGACGCCCGCCCCGCGGGCGCCGAGTTCTCGCAGAAGTTCTACACCGGCTGGCCGTCGGACGACGACGACTACGCGAACCCGCAGCCGACGACGCCGGGCGTCTCGCTCATCCTCACGAAGCTCCAGCCCGCCTCGTGACCTTCCCCGGCCGGCCGGTCCTCGCGACCGGCCGGCCGGGCCCCGCCCCCCGGACCCGCACTTCCCCCCAGGTGACCATGAGTGAAGCAACGACGGTGCGCAGCGGTCCAGCCGCCCCGCCCCCGACGTCCGACGCCCCCGTGCTCGAGGCCGTCTCCCTGACCAAGCACTTCCCGGTGCGCGGCCTGCGCTCGCGCGGCGCCGCCGTGCACGCCGTCGACGCGGTCGACGTCGCGCTGCGGGCCGGGCAGGTCGTCGCGCTCGTCGGCGAGTCCGGCTCGGGCAAGTCGACCGTCGCGCGGCTCCTGGCCCGCCTGCACACCCAGACCAGCGGCGACGTGCTGCTGCACGGAGAGCAGGTCACGGCGCACCGCGGCCGCGCGTTCCGCGCCTACAGCCGCCGCGTGCAGATGATCTTCCAGGACCCGTTCGCGTCCCTGAACCCCGTGCACACCGTGCGCTACGTGCTCACGCGCTCGCTGCGGATCCACCAGCCGACGCTGCGCGGCGACGCCCTCGAGGCCGCGCTGCACGCGCTGCTCGAGCGCGTCCAGCTCGCGCCCGAGCGGTTCGTCGAGAAGTTCCCGCACGAGCTCTCGGGCGGTCAGCGCCAGCGCGTCGCCATCGCTCGGGCGCTCGCGGCCGACCCCGAGGTGCTGCTCGCCGACGAGCCGATCTCGATGCTCGACGTGTCGATCCGGGTCGGCGTGCTCAACCTGCTCCAGGACCTGCGCGACCGACTCGGCATCGCGGTCCTCTACATCACGCACGACATCGCCTCGGCCCGCTACTTCGCCGACCGCACCCAGGTCATGTACGCCGGACGCACGGTCGAGGCGGGCGACAGCGAGTCCGTGACGCAGACGCCCGCGCACCCGTACACGCAGCTCCTCGTGCGCTCCGCGCCCGACCCCGAGAACCTCGCCTCGACGAGCCGGGTCACGGCCGGCGGCGAGCCGCCGAACATGGTGACGCCGCCCGCCGGGTGCCGGTTCAACCCGCGGTGCCCGTTCGCGACCGACCTGTGCCGCACCCAGACCCCGCCGCTGCTGACGATCGCCCCGGGGCGCCAGGCCGCCTGCTGGGGCTACGCGGCGCGCGTGCCCGGAGCGCTCGACGGCGTGCCCGCCGACGCGCCCCTGCCCGACCTCGGCGCCGACGCCGTGCCGGTCGAACCCGCCAGCCCGAAGGACGTGACCCGATGAAGTTCCTCGGACGCCGTCTCGCGTTCTACCTGCTCACGGCCTGGGCCGCCGTGACGATCAACTTCTTCATCCCGCGCGTCATGAAGGGCGACCCCGTCCAGTCGCTCATCAACCGCTACCAGGGCCAGATCTCGACCGAGGCCGAGCACTCGCTGTACGTGCTGTTCGGGCTCGACACGCAGGAGAGCCTCTGGCAGCAGTACGTCGACTACTGGGGAGAGATCCTGCACGGGAACTTCGGGATCTCGTTCACGAGCTTCCCGACGCCCGTGACCGAGGTCATCGGCGACTCGCTGCCGTGGACCCTCGGGCTCGTGGGCGTCGCGACCGTGATCGCGGTGGTCGGCGGCTCGCTCGTCGGGATCCTCATCGGCTGGCGGCGTGGCACCTGGATGGACGCGATCCTGCCCGTGACGACGTTCTTCTCGTCCGTGCCGTACTTCTGGCTCGGGCTCATCGCGATCTCGGTGTTCGCGATCTGGTGGCCCGTGCTCCCGCTCGGCGGCGCGTACGACGGCGGGCTGATCCCGGGGTGGAGCTGGGAGTTCGTCTCGTCGGTGCTCGAGCACGCCATCCTGCCCGGCCTGACGATCGTGCTCGCCTCGATCTCGGGTTGGATCCTCGGGATGCGCAACATGATGGTCACCGTCACGTCCGAGGACTACGTGACCGTCGCGCACGCCAAGGGCCTGAGCGAGCGGCGCGTCATGTTCGGCTACGCCGCGCGCAACGCGATCCTGCCGCAGGTCTCGGGCTTCGCGCTCTCGCTCGGGTTCGTCGTCTCCGGCACGCTCGTCATGGAGATGGTCTTCTCCTACCCGGGCATCGGCCTGCAGCTGTTCAACGCGATCGGCGGCAAGGACTACCCCCTCATGCAGGGCATCTTCCTGATCATCACGCTCGCGGTGCTCGTCGCGAACGTCCTCGCGGACGTCGCCTACGTGCTCCTCGACCCCCGCACCCGTCAGGAGGCCTGACATGTCCAGCATGCCCGTCGGCGTCGTCGACGCCGAGTCCGAGATCCTCGCCCCGGTCGAGCCCACGAGGACGCCGGGGGCCCGGGCCAAGCGGTCGCGCGTCGCCTTCCTGTCGAGCGGCAAGGCCACCGCGGGCCTCGTGATCCTCGTGCTGTTCGCGGTCTTCGCGATCATCGGCCCCTGGGTCGCCCCGTACGACCCGAACGAGGTCACGGTCGACCTGCTGCTCCCACCCTCGGGCGCGCACTGGCTCGGCACCGACCACCTCGGCCGCGACGTGCTCTCGCAGCTGCTCGTCGGGACCCGGTCCGTGCTGCTCGTGGGCGTCCTGGCCGGCGTCTTCGCGACGCTGCTCGCGATCCTCGTCGGGGTCTCGGCCGGGTTCCTCGGCGGGGTCGGCGACGAGATCCTCTCGGCGCTGTCCAACGTGTTCCTCGTGATCCCCGCGCTGCCGCTCATCATCATCGTCGCGAGCCAGGCGCCCGACGCAGGCAACCTGCTGGTCGCAATCGTGCTGGCGGCCACGGGTTGGGCCTGGGGGGCGCGCGTGCTGCGCGCGCAGACCCTCTCGCTGCGCAAGCGCGACTTCATCGAGGCCGCGCGCGCCAACGGCGAGTCGACGGCGCGGATCGTCTGGTTCGAGACGCTGCCGAACCTCACCGCGATCATCGCGTCGAGCTTCGTCAGCACGGTGACGTTCGCGGTGCTCTCACAGACGACGCTCGCGTTCATCGGCGTCACGTCGAGCTCCGACTGGTCGTGGGGCACGGTGCTCTACTGGGCGCAGGCCAACCAGGCGCTCTCGCGCGGCGCGTGGTGGTGGTTCATCCCCGCGGGGCTGCTCATCGCGACGCTCGGCATGGCGCTCACGCTCGTGAACTTCGGCATCGACGAGTTCGTCAACCCGCGGCTGCGTGCCGCAGGTCTCTCGGGCCGCGGTCTGCGCAAGCAGAAGATCACCCCGCGCATCGGCTTCACGGCCGTGCGCCTCGACCCGGTCGGCGCGCGTGCCCCGGGCGCGCCCACCGCCCAGGGCAGCACCGCCAGCAGCAAGCCCCCAGGCACGGGCAGCACCCCCACCCACCAGGGCAGCAACCCCACCGACACGGAGGCCGCACGATGACCCCGACCGCGCCCACCGGCGTCCGACACCCCGCGTCGTCGGGGTCGCAGAACCCGCCCGTGCTCGAGATCCGCGGGCTCGAGGTCTCCTACGGCTACTCGGACTCCGCGGTCCGGGCCCTGCGCGGCGTCGACCTGACCCTCCACCAGGGCGAGGTGCTCGGCCTCGCGGGCGAGTCCGGCTGCGGCAAGTCGACCCTCGTGTACGCCGCGACTCGGCTGCTGCCCCCGCCCGGGATCATCACGGGCGGCGAGGTGATCCTGCACGGCGACGAGGGTCCGGTCGACGTGCTGCGCATGAGCGACGCCGAGCTGCGCGCGACCCGCTGGCAGGACACCGCGATCGTGTTCCAGGGCGCGATGAACTCGCTCAACCCGGTCCACCGGATCGGGCGGCAGATCACCGACGCGATCAAGGCCCACCGGCCCGGCTGGTCGCGGGCGCGCCGCGACGAGCGGGCCCGCGAGCTGCTCGAGATGGTCGGCATCGCGGCGGGTCGCATCACGGCGTACCCGCACGAGCTCTCGGGCGGCATGCGCCAGCGCGTCATGATCGCGATGGCGCTCGCGCTCGAGCCCAAGGTGCTCATCATGGACGAGCCGACCACGGCCCTCGACGTCGTCATGCAGCGGCAGATCGTCGAGCAGATCGTCGACCTGCGCGACCGGCTGGGTTTCTCGGTCGTGTTCATCACGCACGACGTGTCACTGCTCGTCGAGATCGCCGACCGCATCGCGATCATGTACGCGGGCGAGATCGTCGAGCAGGCCACCGCCGACGAGGTCTACCGGCACCCGCGTCACCCGTACTCGCACGGGCTGCTCACCTCGTTCCCGCCCCTGCACGGGCCGCGGCGCGAGCTCCAGGGCATCCCCGGGGCGCCGCCCGACCTCCAGTCGCTGCCGAGCGGCTGCCCGTTCCGGGTGCGCTGCCCGCACGCGATGCCGTCGTGCGCCCGGGTGCATCCCGAGCTCGGGCCGACCGCGCTGGGCGAGGAGCAGCGCAGCGTCGCGTGCCTGCTGCACGACCCGCAGGTCCGCACGGCCGAGGGGGTCGAGCTGCCCGCGTCGCTCGCGGTGTGACCCGGGCCGCCGTCCCGCGCACAGTTCTCCACACGGTGCACGCACGGCCCCCGCGACCGTGGCATACCGTGTGGCCATGACCGACGCCCCGGCCGTGCCCGTCGCGACCGCCCGCCTGCCCGAAGCCCCCGTCGGCCCCCGGGTCGTGGCGGGCGTGACGGGTGTCGTGGCGAGCGTGCTCGTGTGGGTCGTGTGGAGGTTCTTCGTCGGCACGTACGCGGGGCAGCGGCTCGACAAGGCCGCGTTCGACGGCGCCGAGTTCGGCCAGAACGCGCTGTGGCGTCTCGCGGAGCCCGTGCTCGACGTGGTCTCGGTCGCGTTCGTCGTGCTCGGCATCGGTGCGGCCATGGCGATCGCGCTGATCCGCCGCCGGTGGGCGCTCGCCGTGCAGGTCGCGGTGCTCGTCGCCGGGGCGAACGTGACGACGCAGGTGCTCAAGAACGTCGTGCTCGGCCGGGAGAACCTCGTCGGCGGCTACGACTACGCCAACACGCTGCCGAGCGGCCACACGACCGTCGCGGCGTCGGTCGCGGCCGCGCTGCTGCTCGCGATGCCGCGCCGCAGCCGGCCGCTCGTCGCGCTGCTCGGCGGCACGTACGCCGCGCTCACGGGCGTCTCGACGCTCGTCGGGCAGTGGCACCGACCGTCGGACGTCGTCGCCGCGCTCCTCGTCGTCCTGGCCTGGGGAGGGTTCGTGCTCGCCGCGACGCCGCGCTCGGGCCTGGACCGTGACCCGGTCGGTGGCGGACGCCGCGGGGCGGGCCGGGTCGACGGCACGTCCTGGGCGGTCGCGTCGTTGCTCGCGCTGGGCGGAGCGGTCGCGCTCGCGCTCGCCGGCTGGTCGGCCTACCAGGTGTACGAGGCGGCGGACTGGGCGCGGCCGACCGTGACCGCGTACGCGGGCGGGGCCTTCGGGGTGATCGGCGTCGCGGCCCTCACCTCGGCGGTGCTGCTCGTGCTGCGCCAGGCGACCGCGCACCCGTGGAGAACTCCGGCAGGGGCCGCGGGGGCGCAGTAGTGTGCGGCGTGCGTGCTCGCCCGTCGAGTGGCGTACCGTCGAAGACCGTCGCACGCACGTGCCGGCGCAGGTCGTGAAGGAAGCAGGTTCGGATGCCCCAGGGACGCAAGCTCGTGATCGTCGAGTCCCCGACCAAGGCTCGCAAGATCCAGGGCTATCTCGGTGACGACTACGTGGTCGAGGCGAGCGTCGGGCACATCCGCGACCTCCCGCAGCCGTCCGACATGCCGGCCGACATGAAGAAGGGCCCCTACGGCAAGTTCGCCGTGGACGTCGACAACGGCTTCGACCCCTACTACGAGGTCTACGGCGACAAGAAGAAGAAGGTCACCGAGCTCAAGCGGTACCTTAAGGACGCCGACGAGCTCTACCTCGCGACCGACGAGGACCGCGAGGGCGAGGCCATCGCGTGGCACCTCATCGAGGCGCTCAAGCCCAAGGTGCCGGTCAAGCGCATGGTCTTCCACGAGATCACGCGCGACGCGATCACCCGGGCGCTCGAGAACACGCGCGAGCTCGACACCGACCTCGTCGACGCGCAGGAGACCCGCCGTATCCTCGACCGCCTGTACGGGTACGAGGTCTCGCCGGTGCTGTGGCGCAAGGTGCGCCAGGGGCTGTCCGCGGGCCGCGTGCAGTCCGTCGCGACGCGCCTCGTGGTCGAGCGCGAGCGCGAGCGCATGGCGTTCGTCCCGGCCGAGTACTGGGACGTCACGGGCACGTTCGGGCTCGCGGACCGCGCGCACGAGGACGCCGACAAGTCGTTCGGGGCGCGCCTGGTCGAGCTCGACGGCCGCCGCGTCGCCGCGGGCCGTGACTTCGACGACACGGGTGAGCTCAAGGCGTCGGCGAAGAACGTGCGGCACCTCGACGAGGCGACCGCCTCGGCGGTCGTGCGCGGGCTCGACGGGGTCGGCTTCACCGTGGCCAGCCTCGAGACCAAGCCGTACACGCGCCGTCCGGCAGCACCGTTCACCACCTCGACGCTGCAGCAGGAGGCGAGCCGCAAGCTGCGGATGTCGTCGCGCTCGGCCATGCGCACCGCGCAGGCGCTGTACGAGAACGGCTACATCACCTACATGCGTACCGACTCGCCGGCGCTGTCGAGCGAGGCGACGGACGCCGCCCGGCGCCAGGCCGCCGAGCTCTACGGCGCGGAGTTCGTGCCCGGCTCGCCGCGCACGTACGCGAACAAGTCGAAGGGCGCGCAGGAGGCCCACGAGGCGATCCGTCCCGCGGGCGACACGTTCCGCACGCCCGCGCAGGTCGCCAAGGAGATCTCGGGCGACCAGTTCCGGCTGTACGAGCTCATCTGGAAGCGCACGGTCGCCTCGCAGATGGCCGACGCCAAGGGCTCGACGGCGTCGGTGCGTCTCGTCGCTCCCGCCGGCGACCTCGGGGACGCGGTCTTCGCGGCGTCCGGCACGGTCATCACGTTCCGCGGGTTCCTCGCGGCCTACGAGGAGTCGTCGGACGTCGACCGGTACGCCGAGGACGAGCCCGCCAAGGCTGCCGAGAAGGACGCGCGGCTGCCGCAGATGTCCCAGGGCGACGCCCTGACCGGCACGGACCTGAGCGCCGACGGGCACTCGACGTCGGCCCCGCCGCGGTACACCGAGGCGAGCATCGTCAAGGCGCTCGAGGAGCTCGGGATCGGCCGTCCGTCGACGTACGCGTCGACCATCTCGACCATCCAGGACCGCGGCTACGTGCTCACGCGCGGGCAAGCGCTCGTGCCGAGCTGGGTCGCGTTCGCCGTGGTGCGGCTGCTCGAGGAGCACTTCGGGCGACTCATCGACTACGACTTCACGGCCGCCATGGAGGCCGACCTCGACGAGATCGCGGCCGGCACCAAGGACCGTGTCACCTGGCTCGAGGGCTTCTACCGCGGCGACCACAGCGGCACGGCCGCGACCGGCGGTCTGCGCGGGCTGCTCGAGGGGCTCGGCGACATCGACGCGCGCGAGATCAACTCGATCCCCGTGGGCGACGGCGTCCAGCTGCGCGTCGGCCGGTACGGGCCGTACGTCGAGGACCTCGCGGTCGAGGTCGAGGAGGGCAAGAACCCGCCGCGCGCCTCGGTGCCCGACGACGTCGCGCCGGACGAGCTCACGCCCGCCAAGGCGCGCGAGCTCATCGCGGCCGGTGCCGACGACGGCAAGGTGCTCGGCACCGACCCGGTCTCGGGCAACCAGATCATCGCCAAGGCCGGACGGTACGGGCCCTACGTGACCGAGGTGCTCGACCTGCCGCCCATCGACGAGACGCTCTCGGCCGCGGCTCAGAAGAAGGCCAAGGCCGCGCAGCCCAAGCCGCGCACCGGCTCGCTGCTGTCGACCATGACGCTCGAGACCGTGACGCTCGACGACGCGCTCAAGCTCCTGTCGCTGCCCCGGGTGGTCGGCACCGACCCCGAGTCGGGCGAGGAGATCACCGCGCAGAACGGCCGGTACGGGCCGTACCTGAAGAAGGGCACGGACTCGCGCACGCTCCCGAGCGAGGAGGCCATGTTCACGGTCACGCTCGACGAGGCGATCGAGCTCTACAAGCAGCCCAAGCGCGGGCGCGGTCGCACCGCCACGCCGCCGCTGCGCGAGCTCGGTCAGGACCCGGAGACCGACAAGCCAGTCGTGATCAAGGACGGCCGGTTCGGGGCCTACGTGACCGACGGCGAGACGAACCGGACCCTGCCCCGCGACGTCACGCCCGACTCGATCACGCCCGAGCGCGCGTACGAGCTGCTCGCCGAGAAGCGCGCGCAGGGGCCCAAGAAGAAGCCTGCGGCGAAGAAGGCCCCGGCCAGGAAGCCGGCCGCGAAGAAGCCTGCGGCGAAGGCAGCCGCCAAGAAGTAGCACGGCGCGACGACGCTGCTCGGCGCGACGACGCTGCACGACGTGCGGCACGGCGCGCCGAGCACGGGGTTGGGCACACCCACACGCCGTCCGGGTGTGCCCAACCCCGTGCTCGGCGGTGCCTGATCCCGTGGTCGGCCGGTGGGCGCGCAGGGCAGCGGCTAGCGTGGACACATGACCGCCGTCTCCGTGCTCGACGCCGCGCCCGACCCGATGTTCGCCCCCGCGATCCGCTGGGGGATCCTCGGCCCGGGAAGCATCGCGCGGTCGTTCGCCGAGGCCGTGCGCACCTCGACCCGGGGCCGCGTGACCGCCGTCGGCTCGCGCGACGTCGGCCGCGCGCAGGACCTCGCCGAGCGGCACACCGACGACGCCCGGGCGCACGGGTCCTACGAGGACCTCGTGGGTGACCCGGACGTCGACGTCGTGTACGTCGCGACGCCGCACAGCCACCACCGCGAGCACGCGCTGCTCGCGATCGCGGCCGGCAAGCACGTGCTCGTCGAGAAGGCCTTCACCCGCAACGCCGCCGAGGCCCGCGACGTGCTCGACGCCGCGCGCGCCGCCGGGGTGTTCGTCATGGAGGCGCTCAAGACCCGTCACCTGCCGCACGTCGCCGCGATCCGCACCATGATCGCGCGCGGCGAGATCGGCGACGTCGTGTCGGTCACGGGCAGCTACGAGGCGGCGTTCCCGCACGACCCGTCGTCGCGGATCTTCGACCCGGCGCTCGCGGGCGGGGCGCTGCTCGACATCGGGGTGTACCCGATCGGGTTCGCGATGGACCTGCTCGGGGTGCCGGACGACGTCCGCGCGACCGGGTTCCTCACCGCGACGGGGGTCGACGCGCAGGCGAACGTCGCGCTGCGGTACGGCACGCGGGCGGTCGCGTCGCTCACGACGTCGGTGCTCGCGCGCACACCCGTGTCGCTCACGATCGGCGGGACGGGCGGGTTCGTGCACCTGCCGTCGCACTTCTCGGCGCCCGCGGGGTTCGTGGTCGAGTGGGCGGACGGCGCGCGCAAGGAGTTCGACGGGTTCGTGCCCGACGGCAAGCAGTACGAGGCGGCCGAGGTCGCGCGCTGCGTCGCGGAGGGCCGCACCGAGTCGGACCGCATGACGTGGCAGGACACCCTCGACCTCATGGCGGTGCTCGACGCCGCGCGCGCCCAGCTGGGCGTCGTCTACCCGGGCGAGTAGCACCCGCGGCCGAACGCAACCTTGCGCACCACGCCGGGGCCGACCGTGGTGCGCAAGGTTGCGTTCGGCGGTGGGGGTTCTCGGGTGGGGGTTCTCGGCTAGCGTGGCCGCATGACCGACTCGCCCGCCGCCGCTCAGTCCACGACCGCTCAGTCCGCGACCGCTCAGCCGGCCGCTGACCTGCCAGCCGTTGACCTGCCAGCCGTCGACCAGTCCGCCGCCGTCCCGCCGCACGTGTCGGACGTCGTCCCTGACCCTGGGAGCGCTCCCGCGATTCGCTGGGGCATCCTCGGGGCCGGATGGATCGCCTCCACGTTCTCGCAGGCCGTGCGCGAGCACACCGCGAGCACGGTCGTCGCGGTCGGCTCGCGCGACGAGGCCAAGGCGCAGGCGTTCGCCGACGAGTTCGCCCCCGGGGCCACGGCGCACGGCTCGTACGAGCAGCTCGTCGCCGACCCTGATGTCGACGTCGTGTACGTCGCGACGCCCCACAGCCACCACCGCGAGCACGCGCTGCTCGCCATCGCGGCCGGCAAGCACCTCCTCGTCGAGAAGGCGTTCACGCGCAACGAGGCCGAGGCCCATGACGTGCTCGACGCCGCGCGCGAGGCCGGCGTGTTCGTCATGGAGGCCATGTGGACGAGGTTCCTGCCGCACGTGGCCGCGCTGCGCGCCGTCGTCGCGCGCGGCGAGATCGGCGACGTGATCGAGGTCAGCGCCGACCACGGCCAGCACTTCGACTTCGACCCGACGCACCGGTTGTACGACCCGGCGCTCGCGGGCGGGGCGCTGCTCGACCTCGGCGTCTACCCGGTGTCGTTCGCGCTCGACGTGCTCGGCGAACCCACCGCGATCACGGCGGTCGGGTCGCTCACGCCGACCGGCGTCGACGGGCAGATCAGCATGACGTTCACGCACGGGTCCCCGGGCGCGCGGGGCGAGGAGCAGCGCTCGACGCTCTCGACCACGCTGTGGGCGCAGACCCGCAACGGCGCCACGATCTCCGGCACGCGCGGGCGCATCGAGGTCGACCCGTGGTTCTACACGCCGACCGGCTTCCGGGTCGTGCGGTCGGACGGCTCGACGTGGACGTACGCGGGTGTGACCGGCGAGGGCAAGCAGTACCAGGCGGCCGAGGTCGCCCGGTGCGTCGCGGCGGGGCTGACGCAGAGCCCGCGCATGACGTGGGACGACACGCTCGCCGTCCTGCGCACGATGGACGAGGTCCGACGCCAGGTCGGGGTCGTGTACCCGGGGGAGTGAGGTCCGGCGGTCAGGGCTCGCGGCGCACGACGCGAGCGCGCCCATCCGGACCGACCTCGCGTACGTAGGCCGCACGGAGGGCCGCGTCGCGCGCGAGGTCGTCGGCGTCCACGCCTCGGCCGACGGCGTCGTGCCGGCGGATCTGCGCAGGGCCGAGGATCGGGTACAGGCGGTCCATGAGGCGCATGCCCCAGCCGGGGCGGTCAGGTCGTGCGGCATCGGTGCGCATGGGGTCCGTCCGGTGTTCGGTGGTCCTGCCGGTCGACCGGCCGCTGCGTGGGTAATCTTTGGTGCGCCAACTATTTGCGCACCAAAGATATCCAGGCATCGCTACGATGGCAACGTGACCACCGACCCCCTGGCGCTCGAGGCACAGGTTTGCTTCGCGCTCTCCGCCGCCTCGCGTGGCCTCGTGGCGCTCTACCGGCCGCTGCTCGACCCGCTCGGCCTCACGCACCCGCAGTACCTCGTGATGCTCGCGCTCTGGGACGGTGACGCCGCGGACGCGCCCGCGACCGTGACGCACCTCGCTGACCGGCTGCACCTCGACGCCGGCACCCTCTCGCCCCTGCTCAAGCGCCTCGAGTCCCACGGGCTGGTTCGGCGCGAGCGCGCCGTGGCCGACGCGCGCGTCGTGACCGTCGCGCTCACGGCCGAAGGGCGCGCGCTGCGCGAGCGCGCACGCGACGTGCCGCCCGCGATCGTGGCCGCGACCGGGTTGAGCCTCGACGAGCTCGAGCATGTGCACCGGGCCGCGTCGCTCGTGGTGGACGCCGCCCGGCGCGGCGGCGCGCTCGCCGGATAGCCCGCGGCGGCCGCCCTGTGGCGTCCGGCCACCAGCGGTCAGTCCGCGGCGACGACCCGCACGCCGTCGTCCGCGACCGTGAAGCGCACCGACGCGAGCGCGGGCACGACCGCGTCGGCGTCGAGCTCGTCCGCGCGGTGCGTGCCGAGCACTGCGAGCGTCGCGGCGCCCGCGGCACGGCCCGAGAGAAGGCCGGCCGGGGCGTCCTCGACCACGAGGCACCGTGCGGGGTCGACGCCGAGCAGCGAGGCCGCCCGGGCGAAGGGTTCGGGGTCGGGCTTGCCGCGGCTGACGTCGTCCGCGGTCACGAAGACCCGCGGCACGGGGACGCCCGCGGCGTCGACGCGGACCCGCATGAGCGCGTCGGTGCACGAGGTCACGATCGCGGTGCGCGCGTCGCCGAGGGCCGCGAAGGCCTCGTGCACGCCGTCGAGCAGGACGACCCCGTCGGCGTCCTCGAGCTCGAGCTGTTCGATGCGCCGGAACTCCGTCTCGACCCGGTCGGCCGGCAGCAGCCGGGCGATCGCGGTGCGCGCGGGCGTGCCGTGGGAGACCTGGAAGTTCTCGGGGTCGGGCAGGCCGACCTCGGCGGCCCAGCGGCGCCAGCTCCGGTCGACCGCCGGCACCGAGTCGATGAGCGTGCCGTCCATGTCGAACAGGACGGCGTCGAACGTGCGGCCGGCGAGCGGCCCGAGGTCGAGGGTCATGCCCCGAGGCTACGTGCTCAGGCGCGGCCACCGTCCGTGCGGGCGAAGCGCCGCCCGGTGACCCGCGTCGGCGTCACGCGCACCCACACGGGCTTCGGCGTCGCGGACCAGGACTCGAGCCCGAGCGTCTCCGCGCGCGCGACCTCCGCCTCGGGCAGCACGGACGCGACGCCCTTGACGACGACGCTCCACGCCTCGGCGTCGTCCCAGCCGTCCGACTCCAGCACGACGCGCGCGTGCACCGTCAGCTCGACGAGCTTGCTGCCGGGCGCGGTCGTGAACAGCACGTCGCGGCCGTCCACGACGTGGTTGACGGGGAACAGGTCGACCTCGCCCGCGACGCTCACGGCGAGGCGGACGACGGGCTGCGACGCGAGCAGACGCAGGCACTCGGCCTCGTCGAGCTCGAACGGCTCGGTCTCTCGAGCGGTCATGGCGGTCCCTCTCCTCGGGGTCCGGTACGGCGCCGGGCCGTACCTCCAGCGTCCCACCGTGCGCGCCCGCCGTGCGCGGACCGGGCGGTGAGGTGCGGCACACCCGCCCGCCCGGTCGGGGGGTCGGACGTCGGACGCCGCGGCTATCGTGGGCGCGTGAGCTCACCCGGGTACTTCATCTCGTTCGAGGGCGGCGACGGCGTCGGCAAGTCCACGCAGGTGCGCCTGCTGGGCGACTGGATCGGCGAGGTGACGGGCCGGGAGGTCGTGCTCACGCGCGAACCGGGCGGCACGCCCCTCGGGGCGGTGCTGCGCGAGGCCGTGCTCCACGGCGACCACGTCGACCCGCGCGCCGAGGCCCTGCTGTACGCCGCGGACCGCGCGCACCACGTGGCGACCCTCGTGCGCCCGGCCCTCGAACGCGGCGCGGTCGTCATCACCGACCGCTACCTCGACTCCTCGATCGCGTACCAGTCGGGCGGGCGCGGTCTGGGCGACGACGGGGTCGAGCTCATCAACCGCTGGGGGGTGCAGGACCTCATGCCCGACGCGACCGTGCTGCTCGACCTCGACCCGCACGAGGCCGCGGCCCGGCGCACGGGCGACCCGGACCGGCTCGAGCGCGCGGGCGACGAGTTCCACCGGCGCACGCGCGAGACGTTCCTGTCGCGCGCGGCGGCCGAGCCCGAGCGGTGGGTCGTGGTCGACGCGTCCGGCGGCGTCGCGGACATCCAGAGCCAGGTGCGCGTCGACCTCGCCGCGCGGCTCGACCTGACGCCCGTGGTCGACGAGGCCGTCGCGAGCGACGAGGTGCTCGGGTGAGCGTCTGGGACGACGTCGTCGGTCAGGAGCACGTGATCGACGTGCTGCGCGGGGCGGTCGCCGAGCCGCGCGCCATGACCCACGCGTGGTTGTTCACGGGCCCGCCCGGCTCGGGCCGCTCGGTCGCGGCGCGCGCGTTCGCCGCGGCGCTGCAGTGCACCGAGGGCGGGTGCGGCCACTGCCAGGCGTGCACGACGACGCTCGCGGGCACGCACGCGGACCTCACGGTCCTCGCGACCGAGAAGGTCACCATCACGATCGACGAGGTGCGCGAGCTCGTGGGTCGGGCGAGCCGCCGCCCCTCGGGCGGGCGCTGGCAGGTCATCGTGGTCGAGGACGCCGACCGCATGCTCGAGCGCACGACCAACGTGCTGCTCAAGTCGATCGAGGAGCCGCCGCCGCAGACCGTCTGGATCCTGTGCGCACCCTCGACCGAGGACGTGCTGCCCACGATCCGTTCGCGCTGCCGGTCCGTGGTGCTGCGCGTGCCGCCCGTCGAGGCGGTCGCGGACCTCGTGGTCGCGCGCGACGGCGTCGAGCGGGACGTCGCGCTCGACGCCGCGCGCGCCGCGCAGAGCCACGTCGGCCTCGCGCGGCGGCTCGCGCGCGACCCGGGCGCGCGCGCCCGGCGCGACCAGGTGCTCGACATCCCCCGGTCGATCCGCGGCGTCGGCGACGCGGTCGTCGCGGCCGGCCGGCTCGTCGAGGTCGCGCAGGCCGAGGCGAAGGCCGCGACCGAGGAGCGCGACGCCGACGAGAAGGCGGCGCTGCTGCGCGCGCTCGGCGCCGAGGCGGGCGAGACGCTCCCGCCGCGGCTGCGCTCGCAGGTCACGCAGCTCGAGGCCGAGCAGAAGCGTCGAGCGACGCGCCACCAGCGCGACGTCCTGGACCGCGCCATGATCGACCTGCTCTCGCTCTACCGGGACGTGCTCGTGGTCCAGCTCGGCTCGGACGTCGAGCTCGTCAACACGGGCCACGCGGCCGTCGTCCGCACGCTCGCGGGCGAGGCGTCGCCCGCCCAGACGCTGCGCCGCATGGACGCGATCGGCGTCGCGCGCGAGCGGCTCGCCGGGAACGTGGCCCCGCTGCTCGCGCTCGAGGCGATGGCCGTGGCGCTGTGGCCCGGCTCCTGACGCGCGTGAAGACCTCGTGAAGCAGCGCCCGGATCCGGCCGTCCGTCGGTGGGCGACGTGCCGACCCACTACCGTTACGGCGTGAGCATGCGCACCTCTCGTCCCGCGACCGTCGCCGTCGTCGTCGCCGCCCTCGTGACAGCCCTCCTCGCGGGCTGCGACGCGCCGGGCAAGGAGCAGACGCCGACGCTCGACCCGTCGGCGTCGAGCACCCAGGGCGCCGACCCGCTGGCGGGTGCCCCCGCCGGCTACGAGAGCTACTACGGGCAGACGCTCGAGTGGGAGAGCTGCGGCGGCGGGTACGAGTGCACCGACGCGGACGCCCCGATCTCGTGGCAGGACCCGGACCTCGGGAGCATCCAGCTCGCGCTCAAGCGGCTGCCGGCCTCGGGCGACCGTCAGGGATCGTTGCTCATCAACCCGGGCGGCCCCGGCTCGTCGGGCGTCGAGTTCGTGACGAGCGCCGCGTCGATCATCGGCGACCGCGTCAAGGGTGCGTACGACCTCGTCGGGTTCGACCCGCGCGGGGTGGGCGGCTCGGCCCCCGTGAAGTGCCTCGACGACGCCGACAAGGACGCCTCGCTCTCGGCGTCGTACCCCCACACGACCGAGGGCATCGCGGCCATGGCCGACGACCTCGAGGCGTGGGCGCAGGCGTGCGACGAGAACACGGGCGAGCAGCTCGCGACGGTCGACACGCAGAGCGCCGCCCGCGACATGGACATGCTCCGCGCGGTGCTCGGCGACGAGCAGCTGCACTACCTCGGCTTCTCGTACGGCACCCAGCTCGGCGCCACGTACGCGGGCCTGTTCCCGCAGACCGTCGGCCGCATGGTGCTCGATGGCGCGATCGACACGACGCTCGACGCGGACGAGATCAGCGCCGAGCAGGCCGTCGGCTTCGAGAACGCGCTGCGCGCCTACGTCACGGACTGCCTCGGAGGTCGCGCCTGCCCGCTGTCGGGCTCGGTCGACGGCGGCATGCAGCAGATCCGCGACCTCCTCGACCGCACGCTCGAGGACCCGCTGCCGACCGACTCGGACCGTGACCTCACGCAGTCGCTCACGTTCTATGGGATCGCGCTCCCGCTGTACTCGAAGGCGAACTGGTCGCTCCTGACGAACGCGCTGAGCGATGCCCTCGAGGACGGCGACGGCTCGACCCTCCTGTACCTCGCGGACTTCTACAACGACCGCCAGCCCGACGGCTCGTTCTCGTCGAACTCGGCCGAGGCGTTCCGCGCGATCAACTGCCTCGACGACCGCGGCAACCCCGACCCGGACTTCATGGCCGAGCAGGCCGAGGAGATCGAGGCCGCCGCGCCGACCATGGGCGAGTTCTTCACCTACTCGGGCCTCACGTGCGCCGACTGGCCGGTGCCCGAGGTCGAGCAGCAGTTCGACCTGCACGCGTCGGGCGCCGCGCCGATCGTCGTGGTCGGCACCACGAACGACCCCGCGACGCCCTACGTGTGGGCGCAGGGCCTCGCCAAGACGCTCGACTCCGCGACCCTCGTGACCTTCGAGGGCGAGGGCCACACCGCCTACGGCAGCTCGAACGACTGCGTGGGCGACGCCGTCGACGACTACCTCGTCGACGGCACCGTGCCCAAGGACGGCCTGACCTGCTGATCGGCACCCGCTGCGACGTGCCGGACGACGTCGCCGCCGCTCGTTTTGGTGACTGGCCCTTGCGTTGGGTACAGTTGTCCCGCTCGCCTCGGTGAGCACCGCCGCCTTAGCTCAGTCGGTAGAGCGATTCACTCGTAATGAATAGGTCATCAGTTCGATTCTGATAGGCGGCTCAGTCCAGTAGGCCCGGAACCTCAACGGTTCCGGGCCTTCTGTTGTGAGCAAATGAATGAGTGCGGGGAGCCAAGTGGGGGGCCAATCTGCATCGGCCCTGTCAGTGCTGTTCAGCGGCGACGACCTTGATCGTCACCCAGCCAGCCCCGCCGAGGTGTAGTTGCACGAACACCTCGCCGCCCGGGTGCGCGGCGACATCGGCCGGCCACGAACCGACGTCGAGCTGCTGCTGCACGTCGACCGCGCGGCCGGCGAACTCGTGGAGGACCCGGCCGTCGACGGCGACGACGTGGACGCGCGTCTGGGGGATGGTCATCGTCCGCGCCCGCCGTCGGCCAACCTGACCCGCGTGAGCAAGCCGCGGGCGTATCATGTTTCGACGGGGCGCGCGTTGGGACGGGATCCGGTGCGGTGGCGGGTGAAGTTTGTGACGTCTCGCCTACGCAGCGGGCGGCGAGTGGGGTCCACGAGGGCGCCGCGCTGGTACGTTCTTCCGCATGGCAGGGAGCAGATGAGCGAGTATCGGTTCTCGCGCTGCACGGAGAGTGCAAATGCTCCGCAGCGGCTCCACTGGGCAGTGATCGGCGGGGACCCGCGATTCGTCTTCAACGAGCTGGCGACGGCGATTAAGGCGCAGGTGCACCCGAACGCGCTTATCGATGCCATCGCTGACCTCCGGGCGGTGCTCGAGCGTATCGAGCAGTGCGCTGCCGTGGACCCCAGCGACATCAAGAACATCACCCGCAACCGAGACCTTTGGGAGATGCGGTTCCATCTTGACACCTGGGGTCTCATCATCCGCATCTACGAGACCGAGGTACGTGAACTACCCGCGCACATCGTTCTCTTGCACGCGCATCAGAAGGTCGTCGATGTGCGTCCGGAGGAGATCGCTGACCTCCAGAACGAGCAGATCGACGTAGCGACCGCACGCTGGATCGAAGGCCGCCCCAGTGCATGGGGTCTTGTGTAGCCGAGCTCGGGGTCGCCCTAGTGTGTGTGCATCGACTAGTTAGGCTATAGAGTCTGGTCTATGGAGAACATGTTGGACGACGAGTTTCTCACACCACAAGCGCGGCTAGCGATGGAGCTTGCGCGCGAGGACCAGCAACTGATCGTTCGCCTGGTGGAGTATCGAGAGAGAGCTGGGATCAGCCAGGCTGCCCTGGCTGAGTTGATGGGCCTGTCTCAGCCAACCATCAGTGCGTTCGAGCGAATCGGGAACGATCCGCGCCTCTCGACCGTCCGTCGCTACGCGCGCGCGCTCGGAGTCATGGTCCGGCACCTCGTCGATGTCGACACGGAGTGCGGCGACTCTCACTTCATCGCTCACGTGAGTGACCGCGGCGTGAGCCAGCATGAGACGGCTGCAGCAATTCGGCGTGGCATCAGCCGACCGCCGATCACGCCACGGAACTGGAGCTCGATCGAGCCTGATCGTGCCCGTGCCTTCGCAAAGGTAGCGCGATGAGTGCAGAATTCGATGAGGAGACTCCGGAAGAGCACAGGAAGCGTGTCCACGGCGAGCTCTTCGTCCCAGGTGGGCCGGACGTAGCGATCTGCGGGCTTTCGGTCGCGCGCGCGACGATTACCCAGCGATTCGACGTCGAGGGGGAGGCCGAGTTCGATGACTCAGAGCCTGTCCAGTGGCAAATCTACGGCGGTCCAACCGGAGCGCAGGTGCCCCCCTACCTGCTCTTTGGCGACCTGATTGTGACCTCCGAGGGCTGGTTCGCTGGGACGACCGTCGTCGCGATCGTCGAATTTCGAGATGTCGACTTCGCGACGCACGAACCAGAGAAGGCAGCTGCCGCAATCGAGTGGCTGGGTCCTTGGGCTACTCACGTGCTTTATGACGCCGCGGCAGCGAGTGTCCGAAGATTGGCTGCGAGCAGCCCCGAGGCGGATCTCGAGGTTCCTTACCTGACCCCCCAAGCTCGCATCAGCAATGGACGTGAGGCCTGATCGCAGCCGCTACGAGAGCTCACGCCGCGGGTGCGACGGGCGCCTGCCGCGAGCGGCAGTCGAGCAGGTCACCAAGCGTAGGCAGGCCCGGCGCCCCTCAATGGGTGCCGGGCCTGCTGGTCATGTGATGTGTGACGTCCGTGGACTCGGGCGGCCTATGGGTCGACGACGACGATGAGCGCCCCCCAGAAGACGAGGCTTCCGCCCATGGCGATGCCCATGCCGTGGGCCCCGGTCGTGCGTCGGGCGCGCTGCCTGTGGGCAACGACAACCACGCGAACTAGCAGCAGTGCCCCGAGTGTGACGAGGGTGATGCCGAGAAGGATCAGCATCGAGGATCAGCTCGATGGTGCGCCTGAGAGTCCATTGGAACCTCTCTGTCGATTCGTTTCGATTGGTAGTCAAGGATGACACCGCAAGTACCCAACTTGCTTGTTTCGCCCATAATGTTCCGCGGCTGCTTGCCAGCCTCCTAGTGGGGCGTTCGACCGTCCGGGCGCGACGAGAACGGCCCCCGCGTCGGCTCAGGGGGAGCCGGGCGGGGGCCGTCGTGCCGCTCAGGGGGAGCGGCGGGATTCAGGCTAGCGAGGCGACGGGTGTCGACTCGTGCTGTCCACAGGGGTTAGGCGATGGGGCTTTCGACCCCGTCGCGCATGACCGACCAGGACGTGACCGGAACCTCTACCCCGTCCTGGATGATGGTCCACGTTGCCGGCGTCTCCACGCCATCGACGATGACCGCCGGGCCAGTGCCGTCGGCGTGCGTCCAGGGGTCCTCCCACTCGCGCGGGTAGGTGTTCGACCACGTCGCGACGACGTCGCCGTCGTCCTGGACGGCCTCCCAGGTGAAGCCGAGCTCGTCGGGGCCCGTCCAGTCGAACGAGAGCCGCGAGTAGTACCCGCGGTCGTCCGGCACGTCGAGGTTCGCGATGTTCCAGGCACCGGACGCGAGGCCGCCCGACTGCGAGAACGGCGAGGCGTTGAGCGAGGGGACGTGCCACATCGCGCTCGCGCCGTCGTCGGCGCATACCGAGTGCGAGTCGCCGCCGACCGCGACGATGCGCGCCCGGATCTCCGGGTGCGTGTCGAAGAAGTTCTCGATGACGCTGATCTCTTCGAGGTAGTTGCCCCAGCGTCCGCCGCCGATCCGGTTCGAGTAGAGCGGGAACGAGGTGAACCAGACGATCAGCGCCTCGGTGCTCGAGGTGAGCGTGTCGAAGAACCACTCGCGCTGCTCGATCGACCACATACTCTTGCCCGGCGCCCCGTCCGACGACGGCGTGGTCAGCGCCTCGTCGCGCAGCGTCCACTGGTCGGTGTCGACGAAACGCACACCGCGGTGCGTGAACGTCTGGTAGAGCGCCTTCGGGTGCGGGAAGTCCGAGCCGAAGAGCTCGCGGATCGCCGACGGTGCGAACGCCGACACTGGGGAGTCGCGCCAGGTCAGCGAGCCGCCCCAGTCGTGGTTGTCCCACCGGTAGAACATCGGCGTGCTCGCGATGAACGCCTTCATCCGTGCCGTCGCCAGCGCCATGTCGACCCCGGCGCGCCAGGTGGTCTCGTCCTGCGTGTCGCGGTAGTGCAGGTCGCCCTGGTGGACGAAGAAGTCGGCGTTGTCGGTCGCCATCTGGTTGAAGACGACCGGGTCGGTCGCGTTGCCCTGGCAGGATCCGGTGACCACGACGAACGACGAGCGCTGCGGAGTCAGGGTGGACCCGCTCACGGTCGTAAGCGCGACCCCGGCCGACGTCAGCGTGACGTCGTACTCGACGCCCGCGTTGAGGCCGACCAGCTTCACCGACACCCAGCCGGACGCTGACGGCACGACGGGCGAGGCTCCGACGGTCGCGCCGCCGCCGACCGGCACAGCTGTCGCGGTGACGGTGTCGGCGTCGGTGACCTTGGCGCCGATGCGCAGCGAGTTGTACGTCTGCGCGGTGATCGTCGCGTAGGCCGCGGTGGGGGGTGCGACGGCGCCAGCGGGCGCGGGCGGCACGACGATCTGCACGCCAATGCCGGAGCTGGCCGCGTTGAGGTAGGTCGCGTTTGCCTCGGACGTCAGGCCGACCGGGGCGTTGTCGACGTACTGTGCCTGGATGGACTCGATCGCGGTCGCTTGGCGCGAGAAGAACCACCGCGGCAGGCCGGTCGGGCTGACGTCGGTCTCCTTCTCGCCCGTGTTCGACGCCTCGAGCATGAACGCGAGCGCGAGCGACCCTGCGGTGACGACGTTGATTGACGGCGCCTTGTTGGACGTGGTCGACGAGGCGCGCTTCCAGACCGTGCCGACGGTGATCGCCGCAGGCGACGCGGTCGTGCGGATCACGGAAGTCGCGACGTGGATGCTGACCGCCGACGACATCGTGAAGGTGTAGGACGACACCGCGGTGTGCGTGACGGCGAAGATGTAGCCGACCCGGGTGCCAACGGTGGTGCGCGCGAGCACGGTCGCGACACCCGCGGGCGGGGTGACCGTGGTCGCGGCAGGGTCGGAGCAGAACACCGTGAAGATGAGCAGGTCGCCGACGGCCGCGCCCGCGGGCGGGGTGACGTTCAGCGACGTCACGCTGGCCCCCTGCGTGGCGCCCCAGGCGCGACGGACCGGGGAGATCACGTCGACCATGTCAGATGCCCGTCATGAGGATGTCGTGGACCGAGACGGTCTGCGGGAGCGTGCCCTCAGAGCCTGTCAGGTAGCCGCCGACCATCGGCTGTCCGGCGACCTGCGTCGCGGCGGTCGAGTCGGACGCCTGTCGCGTCCACGTCGTCGGCTCCGCGGCGTCGGCGTACCAGGCTCGCGTCGACACGACGGTCGGGTTGGTGCCCTCGAGACGCAGGCGGACCTTGATCTTGCGACCCTCGGTGTAGCCGGTGAGGGCGCCGAGCACGTAGTCCTGCAGGTCGTTGAGGCCGGACTTGCCGAGCGCGACGTCGACGCGGCCGGGGTTGCCCGAGTGCGTCGAGGCGTAGATCCGCACGACGGCCTGGTAGAACGTGACGCCGCCGCCCGACGCGCGTCCGCGCACCAGAAAGACGCAGCCGCCCGTGCCGACGGTGTCGCGCGAGAAGGTCACCAGGATCTCCTGGTTGAGCTCGATCACCGACGCCAGGTTGGCGAACCGGTACGCACTCGTGGCCTCGACGGAGATGCGCCCCTGGCCGCCGTC
This sequence comes from Sediminihabitans luteus, assembly GCF_002797595.1. Taxonomy (GTDB): domain Bacteria; phylum Actinomycetota; class Actinomycetes; order Actinomycetales; family Cellulomonadaceae; genus Paraoerskovia; species Paraoerskovia lutea. The sequence continues at coordinate 779,239 of NZ_PGFE01000001.1, read as the reverse complement.
GGCCGTGACGGTCGACATCTGCGCCGGATGCGACACGGTCCAGACGCCGCCCGTGTCGGCGCTGCCCCAGCCGCCCGTGCCCGCGCGAGCGAACTCGTCGGCCGCGTAGACCGTGATGGGCGGAGCGCCGGAGCCGACGCGCGCCACGAGGGTGCCGTCGGGCGTGCCGGGCGGCAGCACGGCGTCGAGGTCGAGCACGAGGATGCCGGGGCCGTACCGCGCCTCGAGCGCGGCCGACGTGTCCGACGCCGGGTCGGACACGAGGTCTGCGATTCCCGAGTCCGAAGCGACGCCGCCAGCACCCGAGAGCGCTGCGTCACGCGCCTCCTCGGCCGCGGCCTGTGCGGCGATCGCGGCGTTGCGGGTGCCGACGTTCGAGTCGATCGGGACGCGGTTGGACCCGGAGATCGCGTCGAGCTCCTCGAAGCCGTCCGCCCAGAACTGCGGCACGAAGACGTCCGGGGTGACCGTGAGCTGCGACGAGGCGATCGGGATGCCCTTCGCCGCGTCTTCCCAGATCGGGACGGGCGTCGTCGTGCCGGCCTGCACGATCGTCACGGTCGCGCCGACGAGCTCGGGGCGGCCCATGCCGGTCGCGGGGTCGGTCGCGATCTGCGCGCGGAAGCGGATCATCGCCACGGGGATCTCCTAGTCGGTCTCGGTGCAGCAGTACTCGCGAGCGCGCTCGGAGTCGTGTCGGGCGGTGCAGTACGGGCAGACGAAGCCCTCGTCGTCAGCGGGCATGGCTACTCGTCATCCCCGCGCACGAGCCGGTAGTCCTCGAGCAGGCGGAGCTCGTCGTCAGCGAGGGGCTCGACGACTCCGGCGCGGTAGGCAGGCGCGGTCGCGGCGCCGAGCACGAGGCGGGTGGCCCAGTCGGGCAGGCGCGGCTCGGCCCACCGCCACAGCGCGTACCAGGCGAGCACGACGGCGCCGGTGATCGCGCCGACGACCGCGGGGCTGGTGAGGTCGACGCCGAGGTCGGTCAGGACGTCCCCGAGGCCGGTGAAGCGGCCGAGCAGCAGGGACCAGAGCCAGCCCCAGAGGACGGGCACGGCGGTGCGCAGGAACGACGTCATACGGTCGGACAGGTTCATGGGTCAGGCTCCGATCAGGTAGGTGAGGGTGTCGGTCGCGAGGAGCGCGACCGCGCCGACGAGCACGGCGAGCAGCACGAGGCCGATCACCGCGCCGACGGCAGCGGCCGCGAGCACGGCCAAGACGTCGCGGCGCACGTCAGGACCAGAAGCCGGCGTGCAGGGTCTGGCGCAGCGCGCCCAGGCGCCGGTAGCCGAACCGGTCGACGTCGGGGTCGAGGTAGCCCTGCGCGTACTTCACGCGGCCGATGCGGTGGGCGTAGTTCAGGGCCGAGATCAGGGCCTGCTGCGTGCGGTCGCCGTACACGCCGTCGACCTTGAGCGGGCCCTTGCGCAGGAACCGGCCCTTGACGTTCAGGTCGTTGATGCGCCGCTGCACGGCCGCCCACGAGTTCGTGCCGAGGTCGCCGTCGTCGGCGACGCCGAGCTGGCGCTGCCATGCGCGCTTCGTCACGGCGGGGATGCGGACGGTGCGCGCGCGGCGGGGGCGGTTGCTGGTGTCGAGCGTCGGCTCGTACACCCAGTGCCACGGCTCCGAGATGGACCGGCCCTCGGCGTCGGTCCACCCGTACCGGCCCGCGAGCTCGGCGAACCGAACACGGTCGGGGTGGGTGAAGTCCCCGACGCCGCCGAAGTCGGCCACGTCGATCGCGAGCCCCCAGCCGTGGTTCGACGTGCCGGGGATCGCCGCGGCAGCGCCCGAGGTGCGCACGTACCGCAGGCCCTTGTACCAGCGCACGTCACCGCGAGCAGTCCACGACCGGGTGTACCGCTCGAGGAAGAACTTCTTCTGCTCGGCGAGCGACCGCGACCAGCCGCGCAGGACGAGCCGCTTGCCGTACCGGCGCTCGTGCTCGTCGAGCAGTCGCCCGAGCGCGGCCGCGGCGTCCAGGCGCAGTGTCGCGGACGACTGCCCCGGCACGGGAGCGAGCAGCGCGGCCGGGACCGCGCCGTTCGCGTAGGCGATGCCGGCGAAGGTCTTCGTGGTCATGGGTGCCTCCTGGCATGACGAAGCCCCGGGCGCGGTGCGCGTCCGGGGCGGTCTGGGGTGGGTTCAGGTGTTGTCGATGTGGCGCGCGAGCGCGGTGTGCTGCACGCGCGAGGAGGCCTGCACCTCGTCGATGCGACGGGCGACGACCTCGACGTCGACGCGGGTCTGGCGCCCGTCCGCAGCGACGGCGCGCACGTCGTCGCGGATTCCGGCGATCTCTCCGTCGTGGCGGTGCTGGTTCTGCTCGATCCGCTCGACCGCGGCGAGCACCCGGTCGAGATCATCACGGAAGTTCGTCTCGTGGCTGTTCTGGACCTGCTCGCGCACGACCTCGACCTGCTCAGCGATCGGCCGGTTCAGCCGGCGCACCAGCGAGGGCCCGAAGATCGCGAGAGCGGGCCCCGTCGCGACGACCACGGCGACGATGAACCACGCCCACCACGGGGTGCCATCCGGCGGGGCGTCGGCCATCATGCGACCGTGTACTCCACGTAGAAGCGGATGTCCCACGAGCCCGCGCCGGAGCCTCGCCCGTGCAGGTCGAGGTTCGGGGCGAGGTTTGTGATGCGGAAGAACCCGTCCGTGCCGAGCACGCCGTCACCGAACGCGATGCCGGACCCCTCGCTGTACCGGTACGCGACCCGCACCTGCACATCACGCACCGGCCAGTCGCCCATCCACCTGAGGCGAAGCGTCTTGATGTCGGAGACGTTGCCGCCCGAGTTCGACGCGACCAGGAGCGCGTCGGCCGCGTACTGCTCGACGTACATCGCGCGGCGGCGCCCCTCGCGGATCATCGACGAGGCGCTCATCGGGCCCGACCAGGACTGCTCGGCGACGAAGGCGTTCTGCTCGGCAGAGATCCCGGACTTGACGGTCTTCCACTGCGGTGCGCCCGAGACGAGGGTGCGCAGGCGGGTGCCGTTGTCCTCGTCGCCCGTGAGGCACACGAGCGTCCCGAGCGCCGCCGTCGCGGGGAGCTCGCTGGCGGTGGTCGACGGACCAGACCACGAGCGCAGGTCGACGAACGTCGACTGGTTCAGGGCCTTGTCCTTCTTGCGGGTGATCGCGAACAGCGGGAGGTCCCGGATGCCGGTCGCACCGGTCGCGTGCGCAGGACGCGTGTCGGCGCCCTCGACGCCCGGAACGCGCGCGAGCCGGCACGGGCCCGGCGCGCTCGTGTACGCGGGGTCGTACCGCACGACGATCAGGTCGGTGCGCCCGATGCTCGCGTTCGTCGACGCGGGGATCGTGACCGCCTGCGTCTGCCCCGCAGCGATGCGGTGCAGGAACCCCGCGACGACCGCCGTGGAGTCGACGGTGGGCGAGCCGAGCAGCACGTCGTTCGTCGACGTCGGGAGGGTCAGCGTGTACGCGCCCCCGGTGGAGTCGCCCACGATCGCGGGCTCACCCCCGAAGATCGACCGCCACACGCTGTCGGGGAAGGGCTGCCCGGCGAGCGGGCCGGATTCCTGAGCCATCATGTGCTCCGTTCGAGGAGGTTGAGGCGCGCCTGTGCGCGCGTGAGCCGCTGTGCCTGCTTGGTGGAGCGGGCGGTGACGCCGGGCGTGCCGACGACGACCTCGATCTGCTCGCCGGACTGCTCGACGGTCGTGGTGACCTCGCGCACGACGTTGTCCGAGACCGCGTCCGGGAGTCCGGGCAGCTCGACGCCGACCCGGGACCCGACCGTGTAGTCGCGGCGGTACTGCACGTCCTCGGAGTCCGCGACGGTGAACGACGTCGTGACGGGCGTTGCACCGTCCGCGAGGGCCTCGACCCCGGCGGCGGTGAGCTCGTCGGTCTCCGAGGTCTGCCGCTGGTCGCGGTACGCCTCACGGCGTCGACCCCACAGCGACCGTGCACCCGCGTCGGTGAAGCGCGCGTAGACCCGGGCGAGCTTCTCGCCGCCGCCGGCCACGATCACGTCGGTCAGGTCGGGGCGCGCGAGCGAGTACGACCAGCCCGTGATGAGGCCGGTCGCGGACGACTCTGCGGGGCCGAAGCGCACGTCCGCAGACACGTCCGGCACCTCGGTGATCGCGACCAGGAGCCGCGGGGTGCCGGTGGACTCGTCGTGCCGCACGGTCACGCGCAGGCCCGCGGCCTCGGCGAGGGTCGCGACGACGTCGCCGAGGCTGTCCATGCGCGCCGAGACGGTCGTCGTGCCGCCACGTCCGAGCGACGCCGGGAGCACGAGGTCGTGCTGCTGGCGGCCGGGGATCGCCGCGCCGGGGCCGAGGTGGGACGCGATGTAGCCGAGGATCAGGGCCTCTCGCGAGCCCGTGCGGCGGTCGTACACCTCGCCGAACGCCTCCGGGGCTACGCCGATCTCGTCGGCGGGGTCCTGGTAGATCAGCCGTGACCACAGCTCGTCGTCGTCGGAGATGAACCCGACGGTCATGGTGTCCTGGAAGCGCCCGGTCCGGGGGTCCGTCTGCGCGGTCCGGGTGATCGCGGAGACCTGGCCCGAGACGACCTGCTCGCCGTTGCGGTCGAGGATGCATCCCGTGCCGGCGGTGAACGTCGACAGGGCCGACGAGGGTCCGGTCAGCGCCCACGAGTCGGCCTTGCCGTACCGCTCGACGAGGGTCAGGCGCGTCCACCTGGTCACGTCGTCCCGGGTGCGGCCCAGGTCGGCGTCCCTGGGGACGATGGACCACGCGGCCGTCACCACAGGCTCCGGTATCCGCCGCGCCACGACAGCGCCAGCCGGGTCGCCGAGGTCGCGCCAGGTGCGGTCACGTCGATGACGTTGGTGCCTGGCACGAACGGGCGGTAGAGCGAACCGCGCGCGACCCTGCCCGCAGCGAGCGCGCCGTCGAGGCGCGTCGACTTCCCGCGCGGGTCGGTCACGATGACGAGCGTCGACCCGGCAGGGACACCGGCGGGGACGTCGATCCGCAGCCCCGAGTCCGCGGTGATCAGGACCGAGTCCGCGGGGCCGGTGATGCTGATGGTCGGGTAGAACGGGATCGTCGAGTCCATGGCGACGGCCATGCCCTCACCGATCACGGTCGACGGGGCGAGGCCGATCGAACCCCAGAGCCCGCCCGCGCCGGCCGGGCCGTCGAGGAACGGCGCCCCGGTGCCGAGGAAGAACTCGAGCGAGCGCTCCTCACGGTCGCGCGCGAACGGGTCCATCGCGACGACGTCGAGCACGAGCTCGTCGTACCGCGGGTTCGCGAGGTCGTGCCCCTCGAGCCCGGATCGGTAGGCGAGGGTGAGCTGCCGGACCCCGGACGCCGACGAGCACACGAGCCGGAAGTTCCCGTCCCGGGTCATCCCCTTGGTTGGGTCGGTCAGGTCCCGCAGCGCCTGGACCGCCTCCCACTGCTGCGCCTGGTCCCGCGTCCGCACCGCGAACGGCAGCAGCATCGGCCGCGCAGCCGTCGTGACGTCCTCGACGAACCCGCCAGCGGTGCCCGGCACGACCCCGGTCGTCAGGTCAATCGGCGGGACCCCGGCGCCCTGCATCCCGCGCAGGAGCCGCAGCCGCCGAGTGCGACGGTCCGTCGGGAAGTCGATCTGCTGCGTCCCGTCGAGGGACTCGAGCCAGATGCGCCGCGAGTCGAGCACGGGGCGCTCGGGGACCTCTGGCGTGCGGACGGTCGCGTAGATGACGTACGTCATGCGGTGCCCCTCCTAGTAGACGTCGAGGAGCTCGGCGTACCGACCCGCGTGCACGACGTCGGCGGCGGTGAGCGGGCGCTCGTAGTTGTGGATCACGGGCGCGAACGTGCGCGACGTCTGCGACACGGTCGTGCTCGCCGCCGGCGCGGACTGCCCGGACGGCACGACGACCTTCCCGAAGCGCGTGGCGACGTCCTCGAGGATCCCGAGGGAGCGCGAGCGCTTGGACTCCGCGAGCGGGATGTACGCCTCCCCACCGGTCTCGGGCTCCGCCCACAGGCGCATCGCGCCCGCGGGCGCGATCTGCGCGACGTGGTGCTCACCGCCGTCCGCGAACGCGAGGACCCCGCCGTCGGCCATGGCCGTGGTCGACCCGATCCCGACCACGATGCGCCGCTTCGTGTTGATGAACTCGTTGACCGCCCACTGAGCGCTCGTCGTGTCGGCCACGACGGAGATCGACGCCTTGAGCCGGTTCAGGTAGTCCGTGACGGACTCGCCCTCGCGGCGGGCCTCGCGCGAGTTCGCGGTGATCTTCGTCGTGACCTTGTCCGGGATGAGGCCGTACTGGTCGGCGAGCTTCTTCGCCTCCGCCTTCGTGTACCCGAGCTCCTGCGCCTGCTCGATGAACGCGTCCCGGACGGTCTGCACACGCCCGCGCAGGTCCTTCTGGTTCTCGCCCAGGTCCCACGCGGACTGCGCCTGGTCCTGCAGCGACGACGAGATCGCGCGGGCCTGCTGGTCGAACAGCTTCCCCGACTCGGTCGTCGTGTCGACCTCGCCCTTCATCCCGGCCATCGAGACCTTCGTCCCGTCGGCGCGGGTGCCGAGGTCCTCGAGAGCGGTCGCGGTGCCGGTGACGGCGTCGGACAGGTCTGCCTGCGCCTGCGCGGAGTCCGCGACGTCCTGGAACTCGGTGTGCATGGCGTCGATGCCGGGGATGACCGTGTTCTCGATCGTGTCGGCCGCAGCCTCGGCCCCTGCAGCGGCACCGTCAAAGAACCCGACCGCGGCCTCGCGGGTCTCGCCGAGGCTCGTCCGGGCCTCACCGAGGGACCCAGCGAGGCCGTGCTGCCCAGTCGCCGCGGCGGCGAGCTGCGCGGCGAGCAGGAGCCCGTCCGCGAACCCGAACGCGGCGTCCGTGAGGTCGCCGAAGCCCGAGAGCACCGGCGCGAACGCCTGCAGAGACGAGGAAGCGAACTGCGCAGCGCCGCGGGCCGCGGTGATGATCCCCTCACCGAAGGACAGCACGAACTCGGTGATCGCCCCACGGTGGGTGCTGATCCAGTCGGCGAGCTCGCCGAGCTGGGGGGAGAACGCCTCTGCGAGGGCCGTCTGCACGCCGGTCGCGGCGGACTCGATGGACCGCTTCGCAGCCTCGACCTTGGCGCCCGCGTTGTCGTTGATCTGGACCATGGCGGTCGCGACGACCCCGGCGGTGTCGCCGAACTCGGCGCGGGCCTTGGACAGGTCCATGCTGTCGAGCGCGGCACCGAGGTCCTCGGCCTGGGTGCCGAACAGGCCGGTCGCGACCTGAGCCTTGAGGGCCGGGTCCTCGATCGCCGCGATCCCGTCGAACACCTGCTGCAGGGCCTCCTGGGCGGGCTCCCCGCCACCAGCGATCTGCTCCTGCATCTTCGCGGCGTTGAGGCCGATCGCCTCGTACGCCTCGACGGTCGTCTTGCTGCCGTCGATCGACCGGATCGAGAACTCCTTGATCGCGTCGGCCGCGATGTCCGTGTCCCGGGCGCCGGCCTGCACGGCCTGCGACACGAGCCCGAACGCGGTCGGCCCGTCGAGGCCGATCTTCCGGAACTGGGTGCCGTACTCGCTGATGACCTCGAGGAGGTCGCCCGACACGTCGAGGCCCCCCTGGTACGCCTTCGTGACGAGCCCGAGCGCGTCCTCGGTGTTCTCCGCGAGCCCGGTCTTGATGGCCTGCCCAGCCGCGCGCGACAGCTCGGGGACGTCCGCGCCGATGATGTCGGCCACGGTCGAGAGCTGGTTGATGACCGTCGTGATCTCGGCCTGGGTCGCGTCGCCGCCGATGAGCCCGGACTGCAGGGCGGCTCTGGCGGCGTCGAGGTTCCCGTCGACGGACTCGCCGAAGTTCTGCGCGTAGGCCTCGCCCGCGGCGGCACCGAACTTCCGGGCGGTGCCCGTGTCGAGGCCGGTGCGCGCGGAGAACATCCCGGCGCGCGCCCGGGACATGTCGGCGACGATCCCCTCCATGATCTTCACGCCCGGGTGCAGGGACGCGATGACCGCGACCGCGCCGATGACGGACCCGACGATCGGGCCAGCCTTCGACGACAGGGCGCCGAGCTTGTCGCTCATCCCGGCGACGAGGTTGTCGCCGGCCGCGGCCCCGGCCCCGGCGCCGGCGTCGCCCGCGGTGTCGGCCATGCCGTCGAGGGCGCGGTCGGCCTGCGACGTGTCGGCGGTGACCGCGACCTCGGCGTCGAGGCCGTTGAGGCCGCGCACGTCGGCCGACGTCGCGGCGAGCCGCTGCTGCGCCTGCGCGACGTCGGCGGTGACCTGCACCTCGGGCGCCGGGGTGCGGCCGAGGGCCCGCATCGCGTCCTGCACGGACCCGATGCCCTGCTCGGCCTCGCGGGCCCCGTCGATCGCGATGTGACCGCGCAGGGTTCCGAGGTCGAGTCCACTCATCGTGCTACCTCCGGGGTGTCAGGGCGCGAGCCAGGCGGCTGGCGGGGGAGGAGATGAGCCCGACGATGCGGACGCGGAGCCACCGCCACGACCGGGCGTCGAGGTCGTCGACGTCGACGCCGAGGTCGTGGAGGTCGGTCTCGATCAGGGACCAGTGGTCGAGGATGTCGGCCCAGCTGGTGCCTTGGCCGGTGGCTTGCGCGACGACGTGCGCTGGCGCGTCCTCGTACCACTCGTAGAGCCCGGTGTCGGGGTCGTACTCGCCTCGGCCGTAGGCGTCGAGGCCTCCCGGGCTGGTGCTTTTCCCGCGGGGGCCTGCCACTGCACGGCCGCGGCCTCCGCCCCGACGCAATGCCACACGAGCGCGGTCGTGACGATGTGCTCGAGCACGGGGAGTCCGACGTCGGCGGCGATCAGCTGGTCGTAGACCCGGTCGGAGAGGATGTCGCGGCGGTACGCCTCGCGGCTCGTGTAGTCGTGGTCGGTGTCGCCCGCCCAGAGCGCCTGGAGGCGCAGGCCGACCCTGGCCGGCGGCGAGGGAACCGTGATGGTGACCCCCGCCGCCGTCAGGGTCAGGCCCTCGGTGAGCAGGTCCCCGAGGTCAGCGAACTTCGGCATCAGGGCGTGACGGTCGTCGGGTTCGTGATCTCGACGCGCGGGCCCTGACCCATGAGGGTCACGGTCGCCGCGTTGAGGCCCGTCGGGTCGCCGCCGACGGGCGTCCACTGGACCTGCGCGGAGCCCTCGTACGCCTCGCCGCCGGTGCGACGCTCGTAGAGGCGGACGTGCACGAGCTCGCCGGTCTCTGCGGCGGCGCGCAGGGCCTCCTGGCCGGGGTCGTAGGCGCCGGCCAGGTTCGTCTTGCGGAGTGCGGTCGCGGTGCACGACCACTTGCGGAGCGTGATGGCGTCGGAGCCCCAGCCCTCGCTGTCGTAGTCGGTGGCGTCCTGGGTGGTGTACGCGACGACCGGGGGCGTGAGCTGGTTCAGGGAGCGAACCTGGGTGTACGCGGGGGTCTCGGTCGCGGACGTGTCGACCTCGAGGCACCAGGTGGTGTTCACGGTCGGGGTGAGGGTCTCGGCGCTCATGGGGGTGTCCTTTCAGACGGTCGGGCGGGAGCGGTGCGCGCGGGGTGCGCGCGGTGCCGTGCCGCCCGGTGGGCGCACGGTGCCAGGGGGTGCGGTCAGTCCGTGACGTGGGCGCTGGGGTGCGCGGTCTCGGCGTAGTAGTTGCTCGTGGTCTCGTCGCGGCCGTTCGCGTCGGGCCCGAGCCAGGCCCAGGACTGCCGCCAGAGGAGGGCGACGGGGATGCCGGCGAGCGTGAGGTCGCGGGCGCCGTGGAGGCGGTCGTAGATCGCGTCGGTGAGGTCCTGGGCGGGGCGCGGGTCGGCGCTCTTGGGGCCGCGGACCTTGATCTGCAGGCCGAGGGTCACGTGCGACAGGAGCCCGGAGGTGACGTTGTACGCGTTGATCACGATGACGCGGTCCGGGGCGGTGGGGACACGGCCGGTGACGATGCCGACTTCGGCGGTCGTGTACGCGGGCCCGGTGGGGCGCCACACGCCGAGTCCGGCGGCGGCGAGGTGCTCGGCGAGCCCGGCCTCGAGGTCACTCGTCCACGACATCGGCGGCCTTCTCTCGCTTCGGCTTCGCGAGGTCGACGGTGCGCTCCTTGAAGCCGCGGCGGCGCAGCTCGGCGAGGACGTGCGGCACGGTGACCGGGGCGGCGCCGTGTTCGAACCGGGCCGTGCGGGCGCCGACCTGGACGGGCCCGGTGAACTTGGGGTCCGGGTGAAGAATCGTTGCCATGCTGCACCTCCGGGGGTGTGTCGTGGGAGCCTGGGCGGATGACGGAGAAGACCCCCGAGACGCCTGTCGATGCCCCGTACAGCGGCACGTACGCACCGCAGCCGGTGTGGGACGCCCAGCGCGGCGTGTGGGTGCAGCCTGCGGTCGCCTACGCCCCGCCGCGCCCCACCTCGGCCGCGAGCATCTGGTCGCTCGTCCTGTCCCTGCTGTGGTTCGCGGGCGTCGGGTCCGTCGCAGCCGTGATCCTCGGCCTCATCGGTCTCAACGACGCGAAGAAGGGCAAGGGCGGGCAGGGCATGGCGATCGCGGGGATCGTGATCGGCATCCTCGGAGCGATCGCCGGGTTCTTCGTGGTCTGGATGTGGATCGGGCTGTTCGCGCTGGGGGCGTCGACCAGCTACTGACCGAGCGAGCGTCGGACCTGGGTCGCGACGAGGTCGCGGACGACGTCGACGTTCTCGTTCATCGCGGACTCGAGGTACTTCGCCTGCCGGCCGTCGTCGTGCCGCCAGCCGATCTCCTCGTGCTGGCGGACCGCGTACGGGGTGTCGAACGCGATCGTGGCCTGGTCCCGGTCGACCTTCGTGACGCCGGAGCGTTCGAGGGTGCCCTCCTCGTGGGGGACGCGGTCGCGGGCGACGCCGAGGACGTGCTCGGCGGCGAGGTACAGGCCGCGCTCGACGGCGTCCTGCACGGCCCCGTCAGGGCTGCGCCCGGGCGTGAACTGCATGCTCGTCATGCGAGGGTCCAGTCGGTGCCCGTGGGCAGGCTGAGCGGGTGCGCACCGTGCCGGGACTGCGTGATGACGGTCGTGACGCGCCCGCTCGGGAGGGTGACCTCGGACCCGGGCGGGGCGTCCGGTGCGTCAGGGCCGGTGGACGCGGTCGCGGACGCGACGACCTCCGCGCCGGTGCGGTCGCGCACGAGCGTCGCGGACTCGTCGAGGAGCACGATCACGGTCACGGGGGCGCCGTACGTGTCGCCGTACGCGCCCGACCCGAGGTACGGGCGGACGGTGATCTCCTGGTCGTAGAACGCGGCGAACGGGTCGGTGATCATCCGCGGACCTGGACGCTGGCCGGGAGGTTCGCGCTCGCGAGGATGGTTCGCGCCTCGGGCGTGAGCTGGGTAGTGATGCTCGCGCGGGTCGCGGCCGCGGCCTCGGCGCCGGCGTAGGTGATGGACGCGGAGCCGCGGCTCATCGACGCGACAGGGCCTCCGCTGCCGGTCGGGGTGAGGCCGAGGGTCGCCGGGTCGATGCCGAGCGCGGCCCAGGTCGCTGCCTGCGCGCAGGTCGCGTCCCGGAACGCGGCGACGACGTCGGGGGCGGTGGGCTGACCGTCAGGATCGACGTCGTAGACCGCGGTGCGGGTCGCCGCGGTGACGAGCCCGGACGCGGACCGCAGGAGCTCGGTCGCGTTCTCGGGTGTCGTGCTGCCGGTCCAGGTCGCGAGGTCGGCGGGGGTCGCGTAGGTCAGGCTCACGTCGTCCTCCTGGGGGTGGTGGTGGGTGCGCAGGTCGCGTTCATGGCAGGGCCGGGAGTCCCGGGCGCTGACGGCCCCGAACGGCCTTCGCCGCGATGCAGGTGAGGTGCCCGGTCGGCGTTGACGCACCCACCACGGGTGCAGGGGCGGCGAGCACCCCGGTGGGGTGGTCGGGGTGCTCGCCGTCGTGCCCGTCAGGACGTGGGGGCGTCGTCCGTCGGGGTCTCGTCGGCGGCGGGGGTGGTGCCCTCGCCGTCCGGGTTCGTGGGCGGCGTCGTGGCGGCGAGGATGGCCGCGAGGACGTCGGCCTTCTTCGTCGCGCCGGCGAGGTCGACGTCGTGCTCGGCCGCGTAGGCCTTGAGCTGGTCGGCCTTCCACGTCTCGGTCGGGTCGCCGTCCGGCACGGCCGGCCCGTCCGCCACGGGGGCGTCGGGGCCGGCCTTCTCGTAGTGCCGGCGCATGAGCATGCCCATGGTCAGGCGCCGATCGTGACGACCAGGACGCCCTTGTCGTCGAGGCGCTTGGTCGCGTAGTGCAGGTTCGTCGTGACGACGTCCGTGCGGGCGAGGATGTCGCGGTCCTGCTCGACGACGGGGCGGCGCTTGTACATCAGGCCGAGCGAGTTCCGCTTGAGCACGAGGGCCTTGCCGGTCGCGAGGCGGTTCGTGACGTACACGGGCAGGCCCGCGACCTCGCCGATGAAGCCGCGGCGCACCATGGTGCCCTCGCCGCCCGCACCGAGGTCGGACGCCTTGATGAAGGTGTCGTCCTTCATGATCTGCGACCGCTGCTCGGCGCGGATGTACAGGCCGGAGAACTCCGACGGCTCGAAGTCGTCGCCGAACTTCTCGAGGCCGTCGACGAGGCCGGGCCAGGTGATCGCGCCGCCGCTGATGGTGTGCAGGAGCGGCGTGGACGCGGTCGCGGCCGTCCCGTCGGCGTAGGTGATGCCGCCGGCGACGACGGCCTGCGCGGACGTGATGAGGTCCGCGTCGACCTTCCGGGCGGAGAGGAGACCGAACTGGCGGATCGCCTCGTCCTGGCCGTTGCCCAGGCCGGTGAGCTTCGCCTTGTCGGTGAACTCGACGCCCTTGCCGGCCTCCTTGATGGTGGCCTTCGAGTTCTTCTGGGTGAGCTTCTCCGGGACGATCGCGACGCCCTCGGTGAGGTCGCTCATCTCGGACAGCGCCATCCAGGCGGGGAAGTTGACGGTGTCGCCGGGCTGCCCGGCGAGCGTGTCGTCGGCGACGACGGCGGTCGAGGTGCCGACGATCGCGGCGCCGGTGAACGCGGCCTGGGCGAGGTCCTCCCAGACCTCGGGCGCGTACAGGTCCGCGCGGGTGGTGGTAGCCATGGTGGCCTCTGCTTTCTCCGGCTCAGCGGCCGGTGAGCTGGCGGTACAGGGTGGGGTTCTTGCGGAACAGGTCGTTCTTGTCCGCAGGGGTCATGGCGGCGAACTTCTCCGCCGTGATCGCGCCTTCGCCGGTCCCGCCGGCGTGGTCGACGCTGCTCGCCCCGACCGCCTGGGTCGCGCGGAGCCTGGGGTTCGTGCTGGTCGCCGTCTTGATGGCGGCGACGATGGCCTCGCTGTCGGTCGGGTCGATGTCCCGGACGGTCGCGAGGAAGCTGTTGGAGTCGAGGAGTGCGGTCGCGTCGGCGTTCGCGGTGCTCGCGGCGCGGTACACGGCGAGCTCGACCTGCGCGGCGCGGGCCTGCGCGGTCGCGGCGTCGCGCTCGGCCGCGGCCTTCTCGGCGAGCTTGACGGGGTCGGTGTCGTCGCCGTCGGGCTTGATCCCGAGCGCCTCGAGCGCTGCCTTGATCTTGGCTTCGGCGGCGGTCGTGGCGGCGGTCTCGGCGTCGCGGGCCTTGACCCGGTTCGCGGCGTTCTCCTCGCGGAGCTTGGCGACGTAGGCCTCGTCGTAGGTCTTCGGTGCGTCGGCGCCTGCCGAGTCCTGTCCGGAAGGCGTTCCCGTGTCGTCGCCCTTGGGCTCGGTGCTGGGCGTCGCGCCTGGCGTACCGTCCGTCGCGCCGTCGGTGATGAAGCGCAGACGGGTGAAGCGGGGGTGGGACAGGCCCGGGGTGGGCAGGATCGGGAACATCGTGGGTGCCTTGCGCATGACGGAGCCTCCTGGACTCGTGTCGGTGTCGGTTGCGGCCACGGGCTGCGGGCGCGTCACGCGCACCAGGCGCGCGAGGGGATGGGGTTAGGAGCGGCGTAGGAGGCGACGGACCTCGGCGTCGACAGCCTGGGACGGGCCCGCGGCCGGCGTGTGCGTCACGCCGCGGGCCTGCTCCCGGTGCCGCAGCCGCCGCAGCTCGGGGTGGTCGGCGAGGTGGTCGCGCATCACGGCCTGGTGCTCGCGGACCTTCGCCCGTGCGATCGCGGTCGCGGGCCCGTCGAGCGCGACGGCCTCGCGCTGCTTCCACTTCCGGATGTTCCGTTCGATCGCGCGCTGCCGCTGCCCGGCCTCGTACCCGTCTGGGTCGGTGCGGGGCTCGCGCAGGCGGGTCGCGCCCGGGACGTACGCGGAGAGGCTGTGCCGGCAGTTGGGGTGCTGGAAGCCGTTTGCGCGGGCCTCGTTCAGGGTCGCGGTCACCTCGACCGTCACGGGCTCGTCGCTGGTCTCGGAGCGGACCGTGACCCGGCCGGTGCGCCCGGACCGGGTCGACAGGACCTTGCCCTCGTAGGGGCGGCACAGGGGGCACTCGCGCGGGGCGTCGGACACGACGACGAGGTCGAGGCCGTTCGCGGCGAGCGTGTCGACGTGCCCCTGGACGGCTGCCTTCCCGGTGCCGGTGCGCACGGCCATCTCGACGTACGAGTCGAGGGCCCAGCGGCGCCCGGACTTGTCGGTGAAGCCGAGGACGTTCTGCGAGACGAGCCGGTTGAGCATGGTCTGTGCGGCGGTGCGGGTCGTGTCGGCGCCGGCGAGGACGCCTGCGACGGGCGCTGCGGCGGTGCGCTGGTAGACGTCGACCGCGGAGCGCAGGAGTCGGGCGCGGAGCGGGATCAGGGTGCTGATCGTCTCCTCTGCGACGGTCGCGATCGCTCGAGCCTGCGCTGGCGCGGCTACGGTCGCGGCCGTCTTGGCGCCGAGCTCGGTCGCGGCGGCGCCCTGCCCGGCCTCGTACGCCTCGGCGACGGTCTCGATCACGAGGTCGAGGGCCTGCGCGGTGAGGGGGCGCAGGGTCGCGCCGAGCGCGGCACGGACTCGTTCGAGTTCGGTCAGCTTGAGCACGGCCCAGGCGGGTGCGCCGAGGTCGCGGGCGAGGCTGTCGCGGATGATGCGCAGGAGCCGGAGTTCGGCGTCGGCGTACAGGGCGGACACGCGGCCGGCGAGGAACTCCCCGAGGCCCGGGTCGACAGGCACGCGCTACTCCGCGCCGGGCGGCGGGGCGAACGGGTCGGCGACCGCGTCCTCCTGGCTGATCGCGTCGACCTCCTTCTCGACCTGCTCATCGGTCCAGTCGGGGTGCAGGGTGCGGACCCGCTCGGCGATGCTCGCGGCGCGGGCGTTCGCCATGGCCTGCGCCGTCTGCGCGAGCGTCAGGAGGGAGTCCTGCACGCTGTCGCCGAACTCGACCGCGATGCGCTGCCCGTCGACGAGCGCGGGCCCGTTGAACAGGGCCTGGTCGATGCTCAGGAGCTTCGTCAGGAGGCGGGAGACCGCACGCTCCTCGATGCGGGCCTTGCGTGCCCGCGTGAGGAACGAACGCCGCTCCCGGGCCTGGACCTCCGTCGCGGTGATCGCGGCCCCGTCAGGGCCCGCACCGAACGTCTGCGCGGAGTACCCCGACGTCGTCAGGATACGGCCGATCAGGTCGGTGATGAGCTCGAGGTGCTCGGTCACACGGATCTGGAACTGCTGCGCGACGATCGGCGGGGTGCCGTCCTCGGGCATCGGGATGTTCAGGCTGTCGTAGACCTCGCGGTCGAGGTCGAACGACGCGCCCTTGCCGGGGCCGTTGTCCTGCAGCATGAACGCGGGCACGATGATGCGGCCCTTGCCGAGGCGGACGTCGCGCATGAGGGACCCGTAGGCCTCGTCGAGGGCGTCCATGAGGGGTTCGACGCCGTCGAGGTCGGAGCGGCCGAGGTTCCGGCCGACGGGGTCCTTGCGCCAGCGGCGCTGCGGGGTCTGGTTCGGGACGTAGACGACGCAGAGGCCGGGGGTGCGGCCCTCGATGATCGCGCCGGTCTCGTCGACGGCGGTGGCGAGGCCCGCGGTCGCGGGGTGGTCGGCCAGGGGCACAGCGTGGCCGAGGTCGTTCGCGGTGCCGTCGTACAGGCCGTGCAGGATGAGCCCGTTCCCGTCGCGGTCGAGCTCGTGCCGCTCGAGGTGGCGGATCACGGACCCGGCCGGGCTGGGCAGGACGTGCCAGAACGTCACGGCGACGAGGCGACCCCACCGGAACTCGGGGGCGGCGGAGTCCGCGTCGACGGTCGTGAGGAACGCGCCGTCGGGCTCGAGGGCGCGGTCCCAGGTGACTCGGTGGAAGCGCCCGCCGAGCGCGGCCCCGACCTCGGCGCCGGAGGCGAGGACCTGGTGGGCGTCCTCGCGGAGGTCGTCGAGGCGTGCCTGCGCCTCCTCGTTGCCGTCGATCTTGAACGTGGGCGGCTCGGCGTACAGCAGGTCCGCTGAGGCGCGGCAGAGGTCCGCGGCGATCGGGACGTGCAGCTGGTCGGGGCGCTCCGCGGTGCTGGTGCTGGTCGTGGTGCGGCCCCACCAGGAGCGCTTCGTCGTCGTGGTCGTCGCGACGTTCAGGTACGCCTTCGTGAGGGCGGCGGCGGTGCCCTCGAACCAGGCGGACCACTCGGCGAGGGTGGTGGTGATCGTCGCGAGGTCCTTCGGGGGCCACGCGGTCCCGTTCGCTGGCAGCGGCATCGCGGCCTCCTGTCAGTCGGTGGTGTCGCCGGGTGCGTCCGTGAGGGCGGGGGCGAGGGGGATGAGCGAGGTCCAGTCGAGGCGGGTGGTGTAGATGCCGTACCGCCAGGCGTCGACCTCGTCGTCGTCGGCCTTCACGGGCGCGTCGACGCCGCGTGCTGTGGCCTTCTCGTCCCACACGTACCCGGGGATCCCGGCGATCAGGTGGGTGCACGTGTCGGCGACGACCATCTTGTCGACGGCGAGGAGCCCGGCGAGGGTGCGGATGCCGGGCAGGACGGCCTTGTGGGCGTTGCGGACGCCGGGTTGCCCGTCGTGGAACAGCTGGTGGCGGAACGAGCTCGCGGCGGAGTCGACGGCGACCCACTCGGGGGTGCGCCACGCGTCGACGGGCTGGCTGGCGAGCCACCGGCGAAGGTCGGTGGAGTGCTCGCCGATGGTCATGCGGCCGGGCGCCCACTCGGCGAGCGTGTAGAGGCGGTGCTCGCCGTCGTGGCCGGGACGGGTGTCGGGGCCGATGCCGATGAGGTAGCCGCGGGTGGCGTGCTGGTCGCCGTAGTCGACGCCCATCGCGAGGACGCGGTCCATCGGGGGGAGGTCCGTGGTGGGGATGACGTGGCGGGCGGGGTCCCAGGAGTCGAAGATCGCGCCGGCGGCCTGGACCCACTCGCCGAGGATGAAGCGGCGGAACCAGAGGCCGACGTACTCGCGGGAGACCTGCGCGACGTACTCGGCGGGCAGGTGCGTGTTGTCGGTGAGGCGGAACCGGAAGACGCGGTAGCCGAGCTCGACGGCGCGGTCGATGACCTGCTTCTTGAGCCAGTGCGAGGGCCCGTCGGGGTTGGTGGTGGCGAACAGCATCGCGCCGGGGACCGACATGCGGCCGAGGAGCTGCGTCCAGAACGCCTCGCTGACGAGGGTTGCTTCGTCGACGTACGCGCCGGCGCAGGTGAGGCCTCGCAGGACGTTCTCGGCGCGGGAGTCGGACGCACCGAGGACGTGGATGGTGCGGCCGAGGATGCGTGCGGTGGGCGCTCCGGCGGTGTACGAGACATGCCGGGCGATCATGCCGAACAGCTGCGGGTCCTGCAGGGGCCCGAAGACGTTGCGCGCGATGGACTCGCGGGTGCGACCGACGACGACGAGCTCGCCGCCGCGGGGCGCGCGGGCGACATAGAGGACCCAGCGGAGCAGGGACGCGATGGTCTTGCCGGAGCGGATGCTGCCGGTCCAGAGGTTCACGCGGGCTGTGGAGCGGGCGATGGACCAGACCTGCAGGGGGGAGAGGCCGGCGAGGACCGCGGTGATGACGGCTTGGGTGACGACGACCGCGGTCATGGGGTGGCCTCGGGGTCGGGCATGGCGTCGGCGGCTGCGGTGATCGCGGTCGTGATCGCGTCGATCATCCCGATGACGGCGGTGTGGCCGTCGTCGGCGTCGTGCTCGGCGATCCGCAGGGACGCGTTGAGGTGCTGGCTGATGGTCGCGGCGATCTGGCGTTCGTCGGCGGGTGGGACGAACGGGAGGGTGGCTTCTTCCTCGGCCGCGCCGGCGCCGCGGATCAGGGTCGTGAACGTGCGGGCTTCGAGGCGGTCGTAGAGGTGCTCGACGCGGGTGAGGGCGCGGAGCTCGAGCGCTGCGCGGCGTGCCTTGGCGTCGGCGACCTTCGCTTGGGTGGCGGCGGCGGTGCGGGTCCGGTCGGACGTGATGCCGAGGTCGCGGCGGCGGCGGGCTACGGCGGCGAGGGTGCGGCCGAGTTGCTTGGCTTGCTCGCGGACGGGGACGGGCGGGGTGGCGTCGGCCATGTCGCGCAGGTGCTGGTCGTCGGTGGGGGTCCAGGGGTTGGCGGCCATCGGGGGTCACCTGCCTCGGGGTCGCGTCACACCGCCTGGGTGGCTGTTCGCGCTCGTGGGGTGGGTGGTGGCCCCTGTCGGGCTGGGCTCGCCGCGCTCGCTCCTGGTGGTTGGTCGCGGGTCCAGCGGCCGGACAGGGGAGTTTGGGTACGACGAAGCCCCGCGGTTTCGATTCCGCGGGGCTCGTCGGTGTCATGCGCTACTTGATGATGATGCCGGCCTGCTCCATGTAGCTCGCCCAGTCGTGGTCGCGGTCAGCGATCCGGGCAAGTGCGACCTGCCACTTGGTGGCGGTGTACTCGAACTCGTACTTCTCGGGTCGAGGGCCACTCGAACTGTAGTTCAGGGGCTTCTGGGTTCCCAGCGGGATGGTCGCGCGTCCCCCGTCGACGTTCACGACGCACTCGCGGTCGACCAGGACGCCTCGCCAGAAGACGTCGACGAAGTCGACGGTCGCCTTCGGGTCAGGGAAGCTGGCGTCCTGCCAGAGCTGATCGGCCGTCTTGATGTGGTCGAACCCACGCGCGCGGAGGCCGTGCTGGATCGTGATATCGACGTTGGGCGTGTAGACGAGAAGCTCGTCGTGCTGCTCGACGGTGTCCTCGTCCACGTCGGGGGCGTCGGTGTAGAACGGCCCGGTGACGACATGGTGCCAGTCGTCCTCGTACCGCGAGTTGCTGATCGTTTCGCGCAGTTCATGAAGATCCATGCGCTGACAGTAGCGAGGTGTGCCGACAGCGGCGAGTACGACGAAGCCCCCGGGCGCTGTCTCGCGTTCCGGGGGCTGATGTCGTGTGGGCATGGGGTGCCGTGCACGACCTTACAGCGAAATTACACGGGTGTCATTCAGGCCTGAGTACCGCGCCGCCGGCCATGATCAGTGTGGTCATATCGGCCAGGAACCCAAGCGTTGTAAGGACTCGTGTCATGGTCTGACCTCCTTCCGCTGTTGCAGTCGTCCAGAGACGGGTGCAGCGACTGCTCATTGCGAGAATCATGATGATGCCGGCGGCGACGGCTCCCGACGCATAGAGCGAAGGCTCAGAGGTGCACCACCTGGAGGCTACACCGACCAGTGGAGGCAGCGCGGCGTTGGTCGAGATGGTTGACGTCGTACAGGGCGACACCGGCGGGGTCGTGTCCGACGGGCTCGAGGCCGCGGTGCGCCCAGACGTCGAGCGTGTTGCGGCGCATATTGTGCATGGTCGCGTAGGCGGTGAGGGTGACGCCGGGCGGGGCGGGTGCGGGGTCGGGCTGGACGAGGCCGACCCAGGCGGAGGGCGCCCAGCGGGGCTGGTGGCCGTGCTCGTCCGCGCAGTCGGGGGTGCGGCACACGAGGTCGGCGTGGTCGGGGCGGTCGCGCCAGCCGGGGGCGAGGTGGAGGCGCTGCTCGCAGTGGGGGCAGACGAGGTTGCCGGGGGCCTTGGTCCAGGGGGTTTCGCCGTCGCGGGGCTCGTCGAGGAGGGCGCGGAGCTGGCGGGGCCAGGCGGTGAGGTCGGTGGTCGCGGTGGTGACGGTGTCGTGGTGCTGGTGGCCGGCGGTGTGGGCACGGTCGAGGAGGACGGGGAGGCGGGACACGGCGTCGAGGGTGTTCTGGTCGTCGCCGCCGCGGTATCGGGCGTGGCCGAACAGGAGCAGGGTGAGGGCGGCTTCGTGGCGGCGGACGGCGGCGTGGATGTCGAAGTAGAGGGTGGCGGCGTCGTTGTTCCAGGGGATGCGGTGCACGGTCTTGGTGCGCTTGATCTGGGATTCGTCGACCTGGTTGGTGGTGTGGGTGATGAGGGCCTGCGTGCGGGGCAGGAGGGTGAGGGTTTCGCGGGCGGCGGTGTAGAGCTGCTCGGGGGTGGTCACGGGGTCAGTCCTCCTGCTGGGTGAGGTGGCGGGACACGGTGGATGCGCTGACGCCGACCTTGTCGGCGATGCCGCGCACGCTCATGCCGTCGCGGGCGAGGGTGTGGATCCTGTTGCGCTGGCGGGTGGTGAGGCGGCGTCGTCGCGGGGACGCCGTAGGGGTGTCGTCGTGCCCGGCCGCGGGCTCGGTGGGTGTGCCGTGGGGTGTTCCATCCGGGAGGGCGGGATGGGACGCCTGACGGGCCGTGGCGAGGCGCCCGAGGCCGACGGGGGTGGTGGTGCACAGCAGCCCCGCCGGGATGCCGAACGTGTCCCGTCCGGCCTCGTGGTGGTCGCAGAGCTGGGCGTACTCGACGTCGAGGGCGTCGGGGGTGGTGGGGCGGGCGATCATCCGGTCGGCGATCTCGTGGGTGCCGAGGAGGGACCCGACGGGGATGAGCGCGGCCAGGGCGACGCCGACGACGAGAGCGACCGTGGTGTCGTGGGTGCCGTACTCGAGTGCGTGCGCGCCGTTCGCTGCGGACGAGACGGCGGTCCAGAGCGCGACCCACGTCCACGGGCGCGCGGCGGACTCGTGCCGGGCCCGGGCCGCGAGGGCGCTGTACGTGTAGACGAGGATCGCGCCGTCGATGAACAGCGGCAGCAGCCAGGCGAGGTGCGGCTCGACCGCGACCCACGGCGCGAGGGCGGACAGGCCGGCGAACGACAGGACGAAGCTGATGCCGACGAGGCCGCTGGTGGCGAGCACCGCGACGAGGAGCGCCGCGGTCGTGTCGGGGTTGATGCGTGCGGGCGTGCTCACGGGGTCTCCTGGTGCTCGTTGCGGATGTGCTCGCGGATCTGGTCGCACGCGGCGGCGAGGGTGCCGTCGACGCTGCGCCAGCAGCAGGTCAGGGTGCCGGAGCACTCGACCCACCAGATGCCCGAGCTCTTGCGGACACGGCCCCGGTGCGTGCTCATGCGTCCTCCCCGGGGTCGGACACGCGCGCCACCGGGGCGGTACGTGCCGCGGGGGTGAGTCGGGCACGGGCGGGGCGTCCTCTCCCACGTCCGCCCGCGGCGCTAAAGTGCGCCGCGTGATGAGACTTGTAGAGGTCGTAGTAGGAGTTGACCCGTCGGACACGGCTGCGGCTAGCCTCTGGGGCGTCGATTGGGCTGCAGTGGGTGGTCTTGCTGCCGGTGCTACGGCTCTCGTGGCGATCTGGACGCTGATTCACGCCGGTCGTGATAGTCGTGAGCGGACGCGGCCGGTAGTCATCGCGGAGTATCGAATCCCCACAGAGAGTCCCCACGAGCGACTTGAGTTCGTCGTGAGGAACATTGGTGGTTCCGTTGCGAGAGAGATCGCGGTTGAGTTCGATCCAGGGTTGACCCCTGTGCTTCCAACGCAGTCGCTCCGGCCCTTCATCATCCGGCGGTACGAGCGCCGGATCGCGAACCTCGGCCCTGGACAGGAGTTGACCAACGCGATCAGTGCTGACCTGAGCGATCAGAGCAACAGCGACCTTCCTCTCGATCTGACCGTCACGATCAGCTACCGGAGGGGCCGAGTACGCCGTTACAAGGACCGGTTCCGCCTGGACACGTCGTTGTATGCCCAGCACACCTACGCGACGTCGGACAACTCGATCCTCGGCAGGTTGAGTCAGATCAGGAAGGAACTCAGGCACCTCAACGGGGCGGATCGGAGTGCCAACTACTTCCGAGGAATGCGAGATGACCTTGAATCGATCGCTAAGTCCCTGCAGGCTCTTTCGGGGCCTGGAGAGGGCAGGACGGACGATCCGGCGGACGTTCCCTGATCCTTGGTTGCTGTCGAGTGCTGCGGCATTGGCGCCGGGTGTGTTGCACGCGGCGGCGAGGTTCATCGGGTCTCCTCGGGGGTGGTGGCGAGCTCGAGCACGCCTTGGTTGAGTGCTGCGGTGACGGCGCCGGACCCTGCGAACAGGTCGACGACGTCGTCGTCGGACTGGTGGCCGAGCGCGTCGAGCACCCACCGGGTCCACACCGCCGGCTTCGCGCCGGTGAAGCCCGTTCGCGGGCAGGGCGCGGTCAGGACGTCGTCGAGCGGCAGGCCGGTGCCGTGCGCGCGCCGGGACTCGGGGGTCAGGACGAGCACGGCCTCCCACGCGGCGCGCACGCGCTGCCCGGACGGGACCGCGTTGGTGCGGTGCCAGACCATGACGCGCGCGGCGGGCGGCGCGACCGCGAGGTACGTCGGCAGGGACGACGGCGGGAGGGCGATCGCCCACCCGTCGAATCCGGCGGTGAGGTCGGTGACGAGCTGCTGATGTCGGGCGGGGGTGTCCCATGCGCGTGCGCCGTCGTGCTCGTCGGCTCGGCCGCGTCCGCCGCCGTGCCCGCGGCCGCCGACGCCGTACCAGCGGTGCGCGCGCCCGAGGTAGGGCGGGTCCGCGATCGCGAGCCTCATCGGTCCTCCTGGGTGCGGGTGGTGGGGATGCCGGCGGCGGTCATCGCGGCGCGGACGATGCGCGGCCCGTGCTCGTAGCTCACGGACGGTTCCGCGCGGGGCGGGGTGGTCGGGCGCTGGCCCTCGAGGTCCTCGGAGCGGCACGCTCCGCAGTTCCAAGCGGGGAAGGACCCGTGGCCGGGCTGGGTGCACCGGTCGTAGTCCGTGCTCGAGGCGGGGTGGTGGGTGGTGTGCCAGTGCGGGCCGTCCATCGCGATGACGGCGGGGGTGCGGGCTTCGGGGGTGGTGGCGGCGGTGATGGCGGCGTGTGCGAGCTCGGCGGCGGTGCCGCGGTGGCGGGCGTCGGCGAGCGCTGCGAGGACTCCGGCGGCACCCCAGGCGGGGCGGATGGTCGAGACGAGCGCAGCGAGTGCTCGGGCCCCGTCAGCCGTGATTTCGTTCATCATCCGACCCGCTTCTCGAGGCCCTGGTCAGATGAAGTTCCAGCGGATGATGAAGGAGATGGAGAGGGAGTAGGAGTAGGAGCAGGAGTTACCGAAGGGTTGACCGAACCCCTTCCGGAAGGGTTCGAGGCGGGATCGGGAAGGATGATCGAAGGGATGCCGAAGGGGTTTCCCGAACCCTTCCCCGAAGGGTTCCGCGAGGGGTTGGCGGGCAGTGCGGCGAGCCCTTCCTCGAACGTCATCGACCGCTTCGACAGGACCCGCTGCACCTCTGACCGCGTCCACCCCTTGAGGTCGGGCTGAGCCTCCTGCAGACGTGTCACCTGGTCCACGACGACCGCGCGCAGGACCCGAGACGCGATCGCCGCGTGAGCCTTCACGAACGCCGCCGCGACGTTGGGAGACCGCATCAGGCCGTCGTGCTTCACGAACGACCGGACCATGACCTCCTCGCTGTCACGGTCGGGCAGGATGAAGCGCCCGTCCTCGAGCTCGACGGCGTACATCTCGACGTCGCGAGCGGTCAGGTCGGCGGTCGCCGCGGCGATGCGCGCCGGCCGCCAGTCCGCGACGCCTGCGAACGACGTCGTGCCGTCCGACAGCAGGCGCATGTAGAGCCACTGCGCCCCCGACGACAGCTCACGCCAGTCGTCGTCGGTCCAGATGTCGAGCCGGATGCGTGCGTGGTCACGAGCCATTGCGGGCCTCCTCTGGCACGATGGCCGCATGGGCCTTGGGAAGACGACGACGTTCCACTTCGACGGCGGCACGTGGGGCGAGCTCCGCGCCCTGGTCCGAGCCGCCGACGCCGCTGGCGTGGGCGATGACGTCGAGGTCGACCTCGCGCGTGAGAGCGAGCGGGACGACTTCCGAGTCGTTGGCCTCGAGCTCTTCGAGCCGCTCACCTGACCTCTCCCCGGGCCGCGTCCCGGTCAGGAGCGCGACGAGGTCGGCGAGGGTCATCAGGACGATCTGCTTGCCGGGGTCCGTGGTGCCGCGACGCTTCGCGACCACGAACCCGGCCATGGCGTCGTCGTTGCCGCGCTCGACGTCGGTCTCGTCGAGCCAGGGCCCGACCTGCACGCGCCCGCCGTAGTCCTTGCACTCGGCGACGATTCGGCCGCCCATGTGCCGGATCCCGGACAGGTCGCCGCGGTCCTTCGCGCCGGTCTGGCGGCGGCGCTCGATGCGGTCGTCGACGTGGTCGGCGAGGTATGCCGCGACGGAGGTCTCGTGGCGGGTGCCGGCGGCCTTCGCGGACGCTCGGGAGCGCGTCATGACGTCACCGTCAGGGCCTGGCGCCGTCGTGCGCAGACCTCTGCAGGTTCGAGCGTGAGCTCGCGGTGCCGGAGGATCGCGTTCCGGCGGGCCAGCATGATCGCGGCGCACTCGTGGCAGCCGGGCAGCGATCCGTACCGCCTGCACTCTCGGCACAGGTAGACGTGGGTCGGGGTGAGGGCGCTCATGATGCCACCGCCGTCGTGCGGGCCGCGCGCCGCTGCTGGGAGAGCAGGCCGCGCTCGTCGCCGTCGAGGCCGCCGAAGATCCCGTACCGGCCCGAGTTGGCCCGGCCCTCGGCAGCCAGCGCGAACTCGAGGCACGCGGTCGCGACGTCGCAGGTCGCGCAGAGGGCCTTCGCGGCGGCGACCTGACGCTCCTTGGCGGTGCCGCGCAGGCCGTCGTCGTGGAACCCGACGGACTCGGGGTCGACGCCGAGGCACGCGGCCTCCATGCGCCAGTCCTCGGGCTCGCGGGTGCTGGGCGCGCTGCTCGTCGTCGGTCGCGCGGTGTAGCGGGGGATCATGCTGCTTCCTCTCCTGTGAGGGCCGTGGTGACGGTCGCGATGAGGTCGCGTGCGGCGGGCGGGGTGACGGCGTTGCCGGAGAGCTTGACCTGCTCGCGGCGGTTGCCGGCCATGAGGTACTCGCGGGGGAAGGCCATGGCCTGCTTGATCTCGTCGGGCTCGAGCATCCGGAAGCGGACGTCGGCGATGTCGACGGTCTGCCCGGTGAGCACGGACTGGTGGCCGGTCGTGGTGACGGTGCGGATCGGCTCGCCCGCGGGAGTCGTCATCTCCGGCCCGCCGCCGTTGTGCCGGTGGATGAGCGCGTGCCCGCCGCCGCCCGCGGTCGTCATGGTCGGCATGGCCTCCGAGACGGGGCGTGCGCGGTTCGAGTGGGCGTTCGTCATGACGAGCCCGTGGTGGTTGCCCGACGCGGTGACCGTGGCGAGCGGGTCGGACGCACGCCGAGCCGTCGACCCGCCCCCGCGCAGCTCGGCGAGGAACGGCGGGAACGCGAGGCCGGACTCGTTGCGCGTCGTCTGCGTGCGCAGCGGATCGACCATCGTCATGGGCTGCTTCCCGTCGCGACCCTCGACCGGGACCATGACGGGCGTGTAGGCGATCGCCTTGGACTCGCGCGTGTGCATGGTCCGCAGCGGCTCGGACGCGGGCCAAGCCCGGTAGTACGAGCCCGGGTCGCCGAACCCCGGGTGCTTCGGGTCGGCGGCGTCGTACTGGTTGCCGCCGTGCTCGACGTGGATCGGGGACCAGTACCGCTCGATCCCGACCTGGATGCGCCGCATCGTCTTCTCGGCCAGGGGCTTGGCCCGGTCACCGATCCGCGTGCCCGGGTTCGACCAGTCGATGATCGACGCCGCCGGGAGCCACGCGGGCTCGACGACGTCGTTGCGGCACGCGATGTTCGGGCACCGGTAGAGGTACTGCGACCGGTAGCGGCCCGGGCGAGCCTGCCCGTCGCCCTTCTTCCACCACTGCATCGCGTCGACGATCTGGTCGCAGCGCGCGCAGTACGCCTTCGGGCGCTGCATCCGCTCGAAGTCCGGCGCCCGGTCGCCCGCACGCCAGAACGCGATGTAGACCCGGTCCCGGGACTGCGGTGCAGGCAGACCGTGCGCCTGGGCGTGCATCGAGTTCATCGACACGACGCGGTGCCGGTAGCCGAGGGCGTGCATCGCGCCGAGCCACGACCGGAACAGCCCGCCCCGCTCGCCCCACGGCGACGACCAGTCGACGACCTCGACGACGTTCTCGACCAGGACCGCCTTGTAGTGGTGCGCCTCGGCGAACCGGACGACGTCCCACATCGTCGCGCGGGACCGCTCGGCAGCCTCCTCGGGCAGGACGTCGCCGAACAGGTCGGGCTGCTGGCCGGCGAGCTTCCTCCCCTTCGCGCGGGAGTGGTTCGTGCACTCGGGCGACGCCCAGAGCAGGTCGGTCGTCGGGACGTACCGCGGGTCCGTGTTCGAGATGTCAGCCTGCAGGTGATCGGTGTCGGGGTGGTTCTGGTTGTGGGTCTCGATCGCGCGGTCCCAGTGGTTCGCGGCGAGGCGGACCTCGACGCCTGGGACCGAGACCGCGCCCGTGGACGACCCGCCAGCGCCACAGAACAGGTCCGTCATGGTGAGGTTCGCGCTCACGCCTGGCCCTCCACGTCCGCGACGTCCAGCTCGAGGGCTCTGCTCTCGGGCGGGTCGGTCGGCCACGCGGCGAGCGCGTCGAGGACCTGCCCGGCCTCTGCCTGGGTGAGGGTCTTCGTCGACTCGACGTCGCGGCCGAGGATCTCGCTGACGAACGCGAGGCCCGCGTCACGGTCGGTGAGGTCGTGCTCGCGGAGCCCGGCGTGCAGCGCGCGAGACTGCGCGGGCGTGATGACGTCCGGAGCGCTCGGGGAAGCGCTCTCGGCGAGCGCGGCCGGGGCGGGCACGGCGAGGATGTCCGTCGCGGACTCGCGGCGCGGCGTCACGTCGCGCGCCTCGAGGACCTGCATTTCCTCCGCGGTGTACGCCATGCCGAGCAGCGCGTCGGGCGCGATGCGGCGCGCGACGTCACCAGCGGCACGGGCGTAGAGCATGGCCTGCGGGTCGGTGCGGTACTTCTTGTTCGTCGTGTACCCGGCGAGCTCGGCTCGCGCGGTGTCCCACGTGACGGTCTCGATGACGTCGGACCCGCGGCGTCGCCCGGAGACCGTGACGCGGCTGTTCGTCGACTCGTCCGTCCAGATCGCGTGCCCCGCGGCGAGGACGATCGCGACCATGGTGCGCGAGTACAGGGCAGGCTTCCCGCCGATCACGTACACGTTCTGCATCGCGGCGAGCGGGTCGAGGCCGACCTGCGCGCCGTACAGGATCGCGGCCGCGGCCTCCTCCGGCTTGTTCTTGAGGTGCGCCGGGGCGAACGCGGTCTTGCACAGCGCGGACGCGATCTGGTGCGCGTGCCCGAGAGACGCGGCGGTCGACTCGATGAGCGCCATGCTCTCGGTCGTGATGGCGGGCGCGGTCGGGGCGCCCTGGGTCGTCAGGTCGGTGCTCATGCTTCCTCCGTGGGGGTGCTGTCGAGCCAGCGCGGCGGGGCGATCTGGTGCACGCCAGGGGCGTACCCAGGCCACTCACCGGACTCGGCGCAGTGGGCGTAGGTGTCGATCGCGTGGCGCACGTCCGCGGCGCCGATCGCGAGGTAGTCGGCGTCGAGCTCGACGACGGACACGAGGTGCGGGGCGTCGACCTCGACGACGACATGCAGGAACCGGGGCGCACGCCCGGTCAGGTGCTCGACGCCGGCGCGGTAGTGCGCGGCCTGCGTGTGCCAGCCGAGGGACTGCGCGAGCCGGTCGATGCCCCGCGGCGCCGCCGAGCGGGCCGTGGTCTTGAGGTCCACGACGACGTGCGCGCCCTCGTGCCAGTAGTCGAGGCGCCCGCGGCAGCGGACCCCGGTCGTGGGGTCGTCCCACAGGACCGAGACCTCCGGCATGCCGCCGGTCAGGAGCCGCCCCGCGTCGGGGTGCGCGAGCACGGCGTCCGCCGCGACCCGGGCCCGGGCGTGATCCGCGACGAGCATCGGGACCAGGCCAGCCGCACGAGCAGCGTCCCGGGCCTCCTGCGCCGCCTTCGTCCGCCACGAGTCCGCCTCGACGACCTCGATGCCCATGCCCTCGCCGAGCACGAGCTCGTGCACCGCGTGCCCGAGGTCGAACGCCTTCTTCTCGGTGCGGTGCGTGCGCTCGTGCTCGTACCGGGCCGGGCAGTCCAGGAGGTGCTTGATCCCGGTCGACGACAGGCCCGGCAGGGTGTGGTACTCGAGCTCGGGGATGCTCGCGTGGATGCCGGGCGCGTACTCCGCGAGCACGGTCGGGGCGCTCATCGGGCCACCGCCGCGACCTCGTGCGGGAGCACGACGACGTACCCGCCGGCCACGAGGAACCCGTGCGCTGCGGCGTGCATGATCGCGGCGCGCGCGGCGCCGTCCTTCGCGCGCATCGTGTACGCCCCGTCGACCCGCGACCATGCCCACGCCTCCCACATCCCAGGCAAGCCCGGGATGCTCAGCAGCGCGCCGAGACCGAACCCGTCCACGTCCTGGCACGGCAGGCACCAGCCGTGCTCGTCGAGGTCGCGGCGCACGTGCGCAGTGCCGCACCGCTCGCACGCGTCGTCCTGGTCACCGACCCGGTCCAGGAACTCGTCCCGGGCCGTGCGCCGCTCCCTCTCGATCTCCATCTGGAAGTCCTCGTTCATCGGCCCTCCGCCTCTCGCAGCTCGGTGATCGCGGCCCGCAGCGCCGCGGCGGTCTCAGCGGTCCGCGCGAGGATCTGCGACGGGTGGTGGTTCTCCGCGTCAGCCCACGCGAACGCCGCCTCCTCCAAGCGGATCCGCGCGCGCTCGCGCCGCACCGTCGCGACGGACCGCTCCTGGCACGCGGCGATCGCTTCCTGCTCGTCCATGTCCAGCTGCACGATCGAGTTCTGCACCGGCCACCCGTACGGCGACTCGGCCTCGCTCATGACGTCCGACGGGCGCGTGCCCGTGCACAGGGCCCGGGTCGCGACGTCGAGCACAGCGGCCTGGCTCATCCCCGCCCGGCCCGCGTACCTCGGGACGCGCACCGCGCGCACGTGCCCGTGCTCCGTCGCCGCGAAGAACATCGCCGCGACGTCCTCCGTCGTCGCGTTGCCCTTCGCCTCGAGCGCGTCGAAGTCCTCCGGCCCGTGGCTCATCGCGCACCGCCCGTGATGATCGCGCCGCCCTGGACCCGTACCGCGGCCCGCAGCTCGTCGCGGTCGTGACGGTCACCAGACGACAGCGCCTCGGCGAGCAGCGTCGTGTCCGCCAGCGGCGACACGACCTCGTGCACGCCCACAGCGCGGAACGTCGGGCACGTCAGGTCCAGCCGCGACGGCGACGCCGGCACACGCGGCACGAGCACGCTCAGCACGCTCTCCGTACGCCGGGACACCGCCCGGCGGATGATCTTCCTCAGCTTCATTGCTACTGTTCCTCTCGGATCGAGTTGCCCCGCCAGGCCTGCATGCCTACGGCGGGGCTTCTTGCTGTCAGGGGTTGGTCTTGGACTTCTCGGCGTCCCCGGCGCGGACCCACGCGCGCAGGTCGTCGGCGTCGATGAGCGGCTTGGCGATCGCTCGGCCCGCGATCTTCGGGTAGTGCGCCGGCAGGTCACCAGCACGGACCGCGCGCTGGATCACGTCGCGCGAACAGCCAGTCGCCGCGGCCGCTCCGGCGTAGTCGAACGACACGGGCGCGATCGTCGGGACGCTCATGCCGTCACGACCGAGAGGGCGCGCATGCTCGCGTCGAGGGGGGCGTCGCCGCCGAGCAGCTCGTGCAGGCGCCCGAGGCCCTTCGCGGTGACCCGGACCTGCGTCGAGAGCATCCGCTCACCCGTGCGCGGGTGGTCGTAGTGCCGGGCGCGCGAGCACAGGAGGCCCTGCTCGACGTACCGCTGGTACGGGGTTCCCGACGCGTCGAGCCACCGCACCGTGCGCAGGTACCGGGCGAGCCGGTTCTGCCCGGTCGCGATCGCGGGGTCGCGGTCGAGGATCTGCGCGGCGTCCCGCAGCGAGTAGTCGCCCGCGGCGTCCGCGAGGCTCTCCCACGCCGCGGCCGGAGCCTCGAGCACGCGGACCCGGGCGAGCGCCTGCTGCGCGGCCTCGATGACGAGCGCGACGTTCTCCATGCTCGTGAGGTCGAACTGCGCGGGGGCCGAGCCGTACTGGCCGGTGCGGCGGATGGTCGGGAGCACCTCGTGCGTGACCCAGCGGCGGACCGGCTCGGCGGCGGGGGAGTCGCTGCGGAGGATCACGGTCCACATGCCGGCCTCGTTGACGTGCAGCATCTGCTGCTCGCCACCAGGGGTGTGCGTCAGGCGCACACCCTTCTCGTCGTCCGCGAGGCGCCGCGCGACTGCGCCAGGCTGCACGAGGCCGAGGATCCGGCAGAGGTCGGCGAGCACGAACCACGGCTCGCCACCCTCGTCGGTGACGACGCGCACCGCGGTGCCGTCGAAGTCGAACGGGGTGATGCTGCTGGTCATTGCTCTCTCCTTTCGTCGATGTGAGGCGGGCTACGAGGCGTGAGCCAGCGTTCTCCGAGGGGAAGCGTTTCGCCCACTGTGAGTGGACGCTCGCGACATGAAGAGGTCGTCGGTACCGACGCCGAGGTACATGGCGATCCGGATCGCAGGCTCGACGTCGAGAGTGTTCACGTCGCCTCGTAGCAGTCGACCCAGGTAGGAGTGCGACTTCCAGCCCGCCGCTTGCGCGAGCTCCCGTTGCGACACGCCCTGGATCACCATCAGCTTGGCGAGCTTCTTGCGGTCGTTGAGGACCATCCAGATCGCTCCAATCGGTGTCCGTGTTGTGATGCTCACTGTAATCCATCCTGCGTCATAGTGTCCACTGTTGGAGTGCAAGCATGTCTCCACTGGTGCCCACTCGTCAACCCGAACGAGGCAAGAGTTCACACCGACCAGGGGTGTTGCGGGTGGCGAGCGGTTGTATGTTGGTGCCCAGGGGGCGCTTAGGGGGGTTGCATTCTCGGGTGCCCACGCTCCTGGACCAGGATGAGCGCTACCGCCACGGTGGTGCCCATGACGAGAACCACGGAAGGAATCACCTCGATGGGGCAGCTCTGGGACATTGTGCAGGCCCACATCGACTCGGCTCCCTACCCGCCGTCGGAGCGACAGGTCGCGGCCCGGCTTGGGATCAGCCCCACAGCGCTCGCGAAGTGGCGCGAGCCGAAGCGGCTGCCCGACGTCGAGAACCTGCGGTCACTCGCGCGGCTTGCCGGCGTTCCGTATCGCAGCGTCCTCGGTGCGGCGCTAGCCGACACCGGCTACGAGGAGCGCGAGCAGGACCAGACCGACTACAGCCTCGCCGCGCGCGCCGGCACCTCCCGCAAGGCGCAGGAGCGCGCCGCCTGGGACGACGACGTCGAGACCGGGGGAGGCGCATGACCGCCCGCGCGAACGGGCAGGTGGCCGCCGATGAGCAGGCGTAGCCGATGTTCGATCCCTGGCGTGTCCTCGCAACCCTCCCGCACGTCGAGCTGGTGTGGGCGCCACTACGTGGACGCCTCGGCCAGTCCAACGGGCACGACAAGATCTGGCTCGAGCCCGACCAGTACGAGGTCGAGCAGAGGTGCACGCTCGCGCACGAGCTCGTGCACATGGAGCGCGGTGACAAGCACGCCTGCGACCCGGCCGTGGAGAAGGCGGTCGTGGAGGAGACCGCCCGCCGCCTGATCAGCATGCCGGACCTGATCGTCGCGTGGCAGTGGGCCTCGAGCCTGCACGACGTCGCCGACGAGCTGCACGTGACCGAGGACGTGCTCATGGATCGGCTCGGGGTCCTGACCGAGCGCGAGCAGGCCCGCCTCGCCGACGCCGTGCTGCGCCGCGGCAACCCGGCCTGACCGGGCCTGCTCGTGCTCGCCGCGGCGGGTGAAGTCTCAGTGCCAGGACCTTGGCTGCAGCCACAGGCAGCTACGGTCCTGGCATGAAACGACCCACCGCCCTGACCGTGCTTGGCGCTACCGCCGCGCTGACGCTCGCCCTCGGCGCGTGCAGCGCAGACGGGAGCGAACCGGCGTCCACACCGCCGCCCGCGAGCAGCACTCCGAGCCCGACTGCGACAGACATCGCGGAACCGGTGATCGAACGCGACCCGGACGTCGCGTGCGGGCTGGTCTTCAACGGTGGAGGCGACTCGCTCATGGACCGCATCCCCGCCGCGCTGACGGGGATCGGCGCAGAGCTCGCTGGTGAGCAGCTCGACGAACTCACCTCGATCCACACCGAACTGCTCCACGCCGCCGAGACTGCACCCGACGATCTCGCCGAACTGATCATGACGCTCGACGAACCCTTCCAGGCCGTCGCGGACGTCGTCGCAGCAGGAGGTGGCGACCTGAGCGCCGACACCTCGCACGTCAGGGAGGACATCACCGCGGTGATGTCCTACTGCGTCGACGCCGGCTTCACAATCGACGCTGAATAGCTACCCGGCGACAAGGCCGAGACGCGCGGCGACGTCCTCCATTGCCTTGCGGGCCAGGGTCTGCGAGACGTGCTGGTAGCCGCGGGTGACCGCGATCGACGAGTGCCCCATGATCGCGATGATCGTCGCCTCGGACTGCCCTGCCTCCATGAGGAGGGTCGCGGTCGTGTGCCGGGCCTCGTGCGGGACGTAGAACCGCTCCTCGTTGCGGCGCACCCCCGCGGCCTCCTGCAGCTCTACCCATGCCGCCCGGTCCGCGGCCGCTGTCTGCGGCCGCCCCTTGGCTCGCGGCCACACGAGCCCGTGAGGCGACTCCGGGGCGACGTCCTTCCACGCGGTCAGAGCGGCTGTCATCCACGGCACCAGCGGGATCACGCGCGTCCCGCTCTTCGACTTCGGGCGCACCAGGTGCATCGCGCCCTCGAGCTGCACGGCCTTGTACCCGACAGGCGTGCGGAACCCCGACGCGCGGTCGCGCGGGACGTTGTACGGCAGCGGCTGGAGCTGCCACGAGACGTCGAGCGTCCCGGCCTCGAGGTTCACGGCGTCCCACGTGAGGCCGAGGCACTCGCCCTGGCGCATGCCCTGGAGGAGCGCCGCGACCCACCGCGAGCCGTCGGGGCGGTCTGCGGCGACCTCGAGCAGCGCAAGGGCATCGGTGAGGGGGATCGCGTCGCGGTCGGTCTCGCCCTTGGTGGGCGCGAGCACGAGGCGCGCGGACTGTGGGACCTGGTAGCCCTCGACGATCGCGTCCCGGAGCATCTTCTGCAGGACGACGTGCGCGCGCAGAGCGGTCGACGGAGCGAGGCCGGCGGCGTCGATCGCCCGAGTCACGGACCGGACGTCGCCGGGGGAGAGCGTGTCGAGGCGCTTGTGACCGATGGTCGGGACGATCCACCGGTTCACGAGGGAGCGGTTCGCGTTCCATGCGTTCGGTCGCAGCCGCGTCTTGGTGATGTCGAGCCAGGTCTCGGCCCAGCGCTTCACGTTCGGCTTCCCGCCAGCGGTGGGCGCCTCGGCAGCCTCGGCTGCGCGCAGGGCCGCGAGGAGCTTCTGCCGCGCACCGCGTTCGGTCGTCGCCGTGACCTTCCGCCGGCGGCGGGTACCGCGCTCGGTGAATCCGGCTTCGTAGGTACCGATCCATCGGTCGCGGTCGGGGTCGTAGTAGACGCTGCCGGTGCCGTGTGGGCGTCTCGTCATCGGGTGCCTTCCGTGGGAGCCATGCGGGGAGCCATTGCCAGCCACCGTACGCTATTGCCTACGGTGCAAACATGCAGGTCAGAGGCTTGCCACCCCGGAAACAGTATAGCGAACTACCCACTCGTAATGAATAGGTCATCAGTTCGATTCTGATAGGCGGCTCAGTCCAGAAGGCCCGGAACCTCAACGGTTCCGGGCCTTCTGCGTTTCCTGCCGACTGGCGGTCGAGCGCCCTCGCGTCCAGGTGCGGGGGTCGGGGTGCCCGTGCGGGCCTCGCCCCGGACTCCGCGAGCGTCACGTTCTGGCCCTCTGACGAGCCTCCGCGAGCTCGGCGCTCGGCGTCCGCTGCGCGAGCGTCACGTTCTGGCCCCTTCCCGGGCGCCCGAACGGGCCGGAACGTGACGCTCGCGGGTGCGGGTGCGGGTGCGGGTGCGGGTGCGGGTGCGGGTGCGGTGGTGCGGCGGGTGCGCGTGAGCACCCGCGGTCGCGGCGCCGACGCTCCTGTATCGATCGGTCGCTCCTGTATCGATCGGTACAGATCCGTGGCAGACTTGTACCGATCGGTACAGCCCGGGCGCGAGCAGCCCGAGACGCTGACGGACCACGGACCACGAGGAGCCCCGGATGACCCACCTGCTCACGCGCCACCAGGCGCCCGTCGCGCTGCACCGCGCGGCCCTCGCCGGCCTCGGGGGAGCGGTCGCGATCGCGCTGCTCGGGCTCGTCGCGGTCGGGACGGGCTGGCCGTGGATCGCCGCCCCGCTCGGAGCCTCGTGCGTGCTCGTGTTCTCGCTCCCTGCCGCGCCCGTCTCGCAGCCCGTCAACGTGGTCGCGGGCCACGTGCTCAGCGCGGCGGTGGGTCTGGCGGTCGCGACGGTGCTCCCGGTGACGTGGTGGAGCGTCGCGCTCGCGGTCGGCCTCGCGATCGCCGCGATGGCGGTGCTGCGCGTCACGCACCCGCCCGCGGGCGCCAACCCGATCGTCGTGATGACGGTGGGCGCCGGCTGGGCGTACCTCGTGGCGCCCGTGCTCGTCGGCGCGCTCGTGGTCGTCGCGGTCGGGGTCGTGCACCACCGGCTCGCCTCGCGCGGCTCCGCGGTGTACCCGCTGCCCGCGCCGAGAGGTGCGACCCGTGGCTGACCGCGCGGCCGTCGTCCGACGGCTCGGGGAGCTGTTCCGTGAGCGCGGCTACGCGACGTCGTCCCTCGCGGACGTCACGGCAGCGACCGGGCTCGGCCGCGGGAGTCTGTACCACCTGTTCCCCGACGGCAAGCCCCAGATGCTCGCGGCCGTACTCGACGACGTCGACGCGTGGTTCGAGCGCGAGGTGTTCGCGCCGCTGCGGGACGACGGCGACGGGATCGAGCGCATGGTCGACGCGGTCGACGCGTACTTCCGGTCGGGTGGGCGGCTGTGCCTCGTGGGCCGGGTCGCGCTCGAGCCGGTCGACGACGTGCTCGCACGCCGTCTCGCGGCGTGGTTCGACCGCTGGCGCGTCGCGCTCGACGTCGCGCTCCGGGCCCGGGGTGCGACCGCGGACGACGCGGCCGACCTCGCGGAGGAGACGCTGGCTGCCGTCCAGGGCGGGCTCGTGCTCGCGCACGCGACCGGCGACCCTGCGGTCTTCGGGCGGGCGCTGCGACGCGTCGTCGGGCGCTACCCGCGCCGGCCGAGCCGCAGCAGCAGGATCCCGGCGCCGCCGGCCGCGGCCACGAGCCCGGCCGCGCCGCCCACCACGTA
Organism: Sediminihabitans luteus; assembly: GCF_002797595.1. Lineage (GTDB taxonomy): Bacteria > Actinomycetota > Actinomycetes > Actinomycetales > Cellulomonadaceae > Paraoerskovia > Paraoerskovia lutea. The sequence goes on along the minus strand of NZ_PGFE01000001.1, from coordinate 743,838 downwards.
GCCCATCGAGCTGTCGGTGCCGACGGCGTTCGCGGAGTCCTGCGCCGCCTGGCCCGACATCGCGGAGAAAGAGTCGCGCATCGTCGTGCCGGCGTCCACGAGCGCGGTGTCGTCGGGCAGCACGACGTCGACCGGCGCGACCGCGGTGGGTGTCGGCGTGGGCGTCACGGTCGCGGTGGGCGTCGGCGTGGGCGTGGGCGTGACCGGCGCGGCCGTCGGCGTCGCGCTGCGCGTGGGGGTCGGGGTGGCGGTCGGGCGGGCGGTGCGCGTGGGCGTGCTCGTCGCCGTCGTGGCCGGCGCGGGCGTCGACACGGCGGTCGGGGTCGCTGCGGGGGCGGCGTCGGGCGTGGACGACGCCCCGCCGGTCGCGGACGACGTGCACAGGGGGGTGTCGTAGAAGCCCGTGAACGTCGAGTACATGACCCAGGTGATGCAGTAGCCGTCGGGGTACTGGCGCGTGCCGCTGAACTCCACGAACCCGCCGCGCGCGGGCACCTTCGCGACGTAGGTGCGCTCGTACCCACCGCCGATCGCGCTGACGCCGTACCAGATCTGGGTCGTGGACCTCGAGCTCGTCGTGACCTGCGCCCCGTCCAGCGACACGGTGTACGACGACGTGTCCCGGTCCCGTGCGGTCGGGGCGTCGGCGGCGACCGCGGGGGCGGCGCCGCCCACGAGGACGACCGCGAGCGCGAGGCTCGCGACGGTGGCACGCAGCATGAGGAGCTCCAGCGGTCGGCGCACCGGGTGGTGCAGCGGGATTCTACGTTTCGCAGGAACGATGACGAAACCACGGCCGCGTGGTGCTGGCGGGCCGCCGGGAGACCGGTCGGGAGGCGTGGCTCAGAGTCGTGCGGCCCAGTCGACGACCGCGGCCGCGACCTCGGCGTCCTTTCCGCGCACGTCGTGCGCGCCGGGCAGGTGCACGCGGGTGACCGGCCCCGGGATCGCCCCGACGTGCGCGTCGACCTCGTCCGGGCGGCCGAACGGGTCGCGCTCGCCCGAGACCCACAGGACGGGCACGACGAGCGCCCCGAAGTGCTCGACGCGCAGCCGCTCGGGCTTGCCGGGCGGGTGCAACGGATAGCTCAGGAGCGCGAGGCCCGCGCACGGCAGGCCCTCGGCGACGGCCATCGAGCACATCCGGCCGCCGTAGGAGCGTCCGCCGAGCAGCAGCGCGTCGGGCTCGATCCGGTGCTCGGCGCAGAACGCGGCGGCCTGCTCGTGCACGTGCGCGACTGCGACGGGTGCGCGGTCGGGTGCGCGGCGCCCCGCGAGGCGGGCAGGGAAGTCGAGGCGCAGCACGGGGATGCCCAGCGCCGACCCGACGGCCTCGGCGACGGTCACGAGCGTGTGGTGGTCGGCGCCCGCCCCGGCGCCCGGGGTCAGCAGCAGCCCCTGCGGACGGCGGGACGTCGGCCCTCGCCCCGTGGTGCCGGGATCCGTCGGGCTCAGAAGCGCGGGCCCTCGTCGCCGTGCAGCAGGTTGTGCACGGGCCGCATGACGACCTGCACGCGCTCGACGAGGTCGGTCGGTCCGGTCACGAGCAGCGCGCGCTGCGCGACCTCGACGTACTGCGCGGTGATCCCGCGCGCGCTCACGCGCGCGGCCGGCCCGATCCCGCCGTCGCGCCGGGGCGACGTCTCGATCACGGCCCGCCCGACGTCGTCGAACACCGCGCGCATCGCCGAGCGGTAGTCCTGGTAGGCGTCCGCGAAGTCCTCGGCCGGGGCCGGGTCGCCGTCGGACGTCGTCACGCCGGGCGACGTCCGCAGGTCGCCGTGCAGCGGGGCCGCGATCGCGGTGCTCAGCGCGGCGCGCAGCACCTCGTCGCGCTCCTCGGCCTCGGCGGCCTCGCGCAGCGTCTCGACGCCGAAGGGCTCGCCCGCGAACGTCTCGTACGAGCGGTAGAAGCGCTCGGTGTCGGCCTGCTCGGACTCGTCCGGGCCGGCGAGCGACTCCTCGACGAGATCCATGCCCCACGCGAGCGGGTCGGCGACCTCACCCACGAGACCCTCGAACCGGGCCATGCGTTCCGCGAGGTCGGCCCACGCCTCCGGTCTGGCGTGGCGGGCCGTGCCCTCCGCGCCGGGACCGCGCTGCTCCGACGGCTGCTCTGGTGCGGTGTCCATCGCTACTCCCCGGGTCTCACGTGCGCCGACCTGCCCAAACCGAGCGTCCCACGCTCCGCCGCCCGGACGACGGACCACGGTGCGTGTGGGTACAGGTTCCACCCGCGCGGCGCGCAGCGCGCGGCGAACGCGCGGGACAAGCGGGCGAAACCGCCCGTGCGCCGCGCACGAAGGTCACGGGACGACCCCCGGCGTATGCCGCTGGCGAACAACGGCATACGGAGGGGGTGCAGCCAGTTGTGCGCCTATAGAGTCGTTGCGGTCAGGCCTGAGCACCACCGGTGCAGGTGTACGCCGCTCGTGAGGAGCAGCCATGTTCGAGAGATTCACCGACCGAGCCCGTCGCGTCGTCGTCCTCGCCCAAGAAGAGGCGCGGATGCTCAACCACAACTACATCGGCACCGAGCACATCCTCCTGGGTCTCATCCACGAGGGTGAGGGAGTCGCGGCCAAGGCCCTCGAGTCCCTCAACATCTCGCTCGACGGCGTGCGCTCGCAGGTCACCGAGATCATCGGTGAGGGCCAGCAGGCGCCGAGCGGGCACATCCCGTTCACGCCGCGCGCCAAGAAGGTGCTCGAGCTGTCGCTGCGCGAGGCGCTCCAGCTCGGCCACAACTACATCGGCACCGAGCACATCCTGCTCGGCCTCATCCGTGAGGGCGAGGGTGTCGCCGCACAGGTCCTGACGAAGATGGGCGCCGACCTCAACAAGGTGCGCCAGCAGGTCATCCAGCTGCTGTCGGGCTACCAGGGCAAGGAGCCCGTCGCCGCGGGCGGCCCCGCCGAGGGCCAGCCCTCGGGCTCGGCCGTCCTCGACCAGTTCGGCCGCAACCTCACGCAGGCGGCCCGCGAGGGCAAGCTCGACCCGGTCATCGGCCGCGCGCAGGAGATCGAGCGCGTCATGCAGGTGCTGAGCCGTCGCACCAAGAACAACCCGGTGCTGATCGGCGAGCCCGGCGTCGGCAAGACCGCCGTCGTCGAGGGCCTCGCGCAGGACATCGTGCGCGGCGACGTGCCCGAGACGCTCAAGGACAAGCAGCTCTACACGCTCGACCTCGGTGCGCTCGTCGCCGGGTCCCGCTACCGCGGAGACTTCGAGGAGCGCCTCAAGAAGGTGCTCAAGGAGATCCGCACGCGCGGCGACATCATCCTGTTCATCGACGAGATCCACACGCTCGTCGGTGCGGGCGCGGCCGAGGGCGCGATCGACGCGGCCTCGATCCTCAAGCCCATGCTCGCGCGCGGTGAGCTCCAGACCATCGGCGCCACGACGCTCGACGAGTACCGCAAGCACATCGAGAAGGACGCGGCGCTCGAGCGCCGCTTCCAGCCGATCCACGTCAACGAGCCGTCGCTGCCGCACGCGATCGAGATCCTCAAGGGTCTGCGCGACCGCTACGAGGCGCACCACCGCGTCTCGATCACGGACGCCGCGCTCGTCGCCGCCGCGACGCTCGCCGACCGCTACGTCAACGACCGGTTCCTGCCGGACAAGGCGATCGACCTGATCGACGAGGCCGGCGCGCGCCTGCGCATCCGTCGCATGACCGCGCCGCCCGAGCTCAAGGAGATGGACGACCGCATCGCCGACGCGCGACGCGACAAGGAGTCCGCGATCGACGAGCAGGACTTCGAGCGTGCCGCGCGCCTGCGCGACACCGAGAAGCAGCTCACCGCGCAGCGCGCCGAGCGCGAGAAGGCCTGGAAGGCGGGCGACCTCGACACCGTCTCCGAGGTCGACGAGGAGCTCATCGCCGAGGTGCTCGCCATGAGCACCGGCATCCCCGTCGTCAAGCTCACCGAGCAGGAGTCCACGCGCCTGCTCAACATGGAGGCCGAGCTGCACCGGCGCGTCGTCGGGCAGGAGGCCGCCATCAAGGCGCTCTCGCAGGCGATCCGCCGCACGCGCGCCGGGCTCAAGGACCCCAAGCGTCCGGGTGGCTCGTTCATCTTCGCCGGCCCCACGGGCGTCGGGAAGACCGAGCTCGCGAAGGCGCTCGCGGAGTTCCTGTTCGACGACGAGGACGCGCTGATCCAGCTCGACATGTCGGAGTTCTCGGAGAAGCACACGGTCTCGCGCCTGTTCGGCTCGCCCCCCGGGTACGTCGGCTACGACGAGGGTGGGCAGCTCACCGAGAAGGTGCGCCGCAAGCCGTTCTCGGTCGTGCTGTTCGACGAGGTCGAGAAGGCGCACGCGGACATCTTCAACTCGCTGCTGCAGGTGCTCGAGGACGGCCGCCTCACCGACTCGCAGGGTCGTGTGGTCGACTTCAAGAACACCGTGATCATCATGACGACGAACCTCGGCACGCGGGACATCGCCAAGGGCGTCCAGACCGGCTTCAACGCCGGCGGCGACCTGGGCACGTCCTACGACCGCATGAAGGCCAAGGTCAACGACGAGCTCAAGCAGCACTTCCGCCCCGAGTTCCTCAACCGCGTCGACGACGTGGTCGTGTTCCCGCAGCTCTCGCAGGACGAGATCGTGCAGATCGTCGACCTCGAGATCGCGAAGCTCGACCGTCGTCTGCGCGACAAGGACATGGGCATCGAGCTCACGCCGGCCGCCAAGACGCTGCTGTCGGAGAAGGGCTACGACCCGGTGCTCGGTGCGCGTCCGCTGCGCCGGGCGATCCAGCGCGAGATCGAGGACGTGCTGTCGGAGAAGATCCTCTTCGGCGAGCTCAAGGCCGGCGAGGTCGTGCTGGTCGACGGCGAGGGCGAGGGCCTGCTCGGCGAGTTCACGTTCCGTGGCGTCGCGAAGGCGGACCACGAGCGCGGCCCGGTGAGCGTGGGCGCGATCGACCTGCTCAAGTCGCCCGAGGGCGTGCACGTCTCGGACCTCCCGCCCACGGGGGAGCTCGAGGCCGGCGCCTGAGCCGACCGGACGGCGTCCGACGCGACGCCGCGTGACCTCTTGACCGCATGACCGCTTGACCGCTTGATTTGGACGGCCCCGCACCTCGGTGCGGGGCCGTTCTGCGTGTCCGGCCAGTCCTGCGTGTACGGCCTGTTCTGCGTGCGCGGGGCCGCCCTACGTCCGCTGGCCGTGCAGCGTCGACCACCGTCGAGTCCGTGACCGTTTCGTCACCGCAAGCACTTGACCAACCACAGTCCACCGTATAGAAACAAAAGGACACATCGGAGCACAGGGCTTGAAACGATTCACAACGAGGTTGAATCGATCCAGACCTGCCGGGCGCGGAACGGACCACGCCCGTGCGCTCACGAGATGCAGTGCGACGCAGTACCCGACGAGACGCTCAACGACGAGACAACGGTGATGCCATGAGAACCCCGTCAGCACGCGCGTGGACCACGCGCCCGATCATCGCGGGGGCCACGATCCTCGCGCTCGGCGTCGCGGGGGCCGCGCCGGCCCTCGCGGCCGAGCCAGCCCCGGGCGACGCGTCCGTGGGCGCCCTGTCGTTCGACTTCGGCACCGCGACGAGCGCGGTCGGCGAGGGCTGGACCGCCGTCCCCGAGTCGAACCGCTACGCCGCGGGCGCCGGCTTCGGGATCGTCCAGACCGGCGCCGCGCCGGTCTCGCGCGACCGCGCCTCGGCGACCGACCCCGTGGGTGGCGACTTCGTGCTCGGGGCCGCGTGGCGCTTCGTGGTCGACGTGCCGGACGGCGCGTACGACGTCCGCGTGACGTCGGGCGACATGCTCGCGGGCACGAGCACGACCAAGACGACCATCGCGCTCGAGGGCGCCGAGGCGGGAACGATCCAGGCCCGCCAGGGCATCACCGAGAGCACGTTCGGCACGGTCGTCGAGGACGGCCAGCTCACGGTCGACGTGACCGGTGCAGGCGCGGGCGGGTACGTCAACGCGCTCGTCGTGACGCCGTCCGGTCCGGCGACCGAGCCCACGGGCGAGCCGACCGAACCCACCGGCGAGCCCACCGACGAGCCGACCACGGGCCCCACGACCGAGCCCACCGCCGAGCCGGGCACGTCGTCGATCGCCGCACCGACCGACGTCCGCATGTCGCACGTGACCGACGACGCGGTCACGCTGCGCTGGGACGAGGTCGCGGGGGCGACGGGCTACGTCGTCTCGCGGGCCGAGACCCTCGACGGACCGTGGACGCAGGTCGCGCAGACCGCGGCCAAGGTCGTCTACACGAGCGACCCGGTCGACACGACGGTGACGCACTACTACCGCGTGCAGGCCAAGGACGCCGCCGGGCTCTCGGCGCCGTCCGCGGCGACGGTGTCGAGCCTGAGCGCTCCCGAGCCGAGCCTGCCCGACGACGGGGTGCTGAGCTTCGACCTCGGCTCGGGGGAGACCGCGCCGGGGTCGACCCGCATCGACGCGGGCACCGCCTACACGGCCGAGAACCGCGCGGGCTTCGTGGACGTCGACGAGGTCACCGCGACCGACCGGGGCACTGACGACGCCGTGCGCTCGGACTTCGTGACCGTGGGCGACACCGAGCTCGTGATCGACGTCCCGGACGGCGACTACACGGTCGACCTGATCGCGGGCGACGCGCAGGGCTCGACCGACGTGGCGATCACGGCCGAGGAGATGGCCAAGGTGCAGCCGACCGCGAAGTCCGCGGGGCAGTACCTCGAGATGTCGTTCGACATCGCGGTGGTCGACGGCCAGCTGAACCTGCGGTTCGCGGGCACGGCGGCCAACCTCAACTCGCTCGTGCTGACGCAGCAGAGCCCGCGCGAGGCCGGTGCGACGCCGACCGTGTGGATCACGGGCGACTCGACGGTCCAGACGTACACCGACGACTACGCGCCGCAGGCCGGCTGGGGCCAGATGATCGACCGGTTCCTCACGGACGACGTCACGGTCGACAACCAGGCGATCGGCGGGCGCAGCTCGAAGAACTTCATCAGCCAGGGCCGGCTCGACACGGTGCTGCTCGACATCCGCCCCGGTGACTACCTGTTCGTGCAGTTCGGGCACAACGACAACTCGTACGGCGTCGACGACCGCTGGGCGGCACCGGGCGACTACTACGAGTACCTGCGCACGTTCGTCGACGGGGCGGTCCAGCGCGGTGCGACGCCCGTGATCGTCACGCCGATGCTGCGCAACGCGTACGACGCGGCGTCGGGCACGTTCACCGTCGCGTTCCCGGACTACGTCGAGGCCGCCAAGGACCTCGCCGCGGAGACGGGCACGCCGCTGGTCGACCTCTCGGCCGCGAGCAAGGTCTACCTCGACTCGATCGGCCCAGAGGCCGCGCTGTCGGTGTTCCTGCACGTGCCGGCCGGGGTCTACCCGGGGCGTCCCACGGGGACCGCCGACGACACGCACTTCCAGGAGTACGGCGCGATCCAGATGGCCCGCCTGGTGGCGACCGAGGTCGCGACGCTCGACGTCCCGCTGGCGGACGACGTCGCGGACGTCGCGCCGCCCGCCGAGGTCCCGGCCGCGCCGGCCGGCGTCGTCGTCTCGAACGTGTCGAACGCGGGCGCGCAGCTCACGTGGACGGCGTCCGAGGGTGCCGACGTCTACAAGGTGTTCCGCAAGGACGCCGACGCGGGGGACGACGCGTTCACGCTGGTGACGACGTCGACGATCGCGCAGGCCGCGGTCACGGGACTCGACGAGGGCGCCGCGTACGACTTCCGGGTCGTCGCGGTCAACGGCAAGGGCGACTCCGCGCCGTCCGCGACCGTCCGGGTCGAGACCAAGGCACCGCTGTACAAGTTCGACGTGCAGCTCGCGGGGAACCCGCTCATGCCCGGCTACACCGAGGCGAGCGAGAAGTCGCTGTACACGAAGGAGAAGGGGTGGGGCTGGCTCACCGCAGGCATGGGCGGCCGTGACCGCGGCGTGGGCTTCGACCCCGCGCCGAACGACGTCGAGCGGGACTTCCTGCTCCCGTCGACGTCGAACGTGTTCGCGGTCGACGTTCCGAACGGCACCTACGCGGTCAAGACGTACAACGGGGACTGGATCGGCACGAGCCGCTCGAACGTCCAGATCGAGGGCAAGGACTTCGGTGCCGCGAACGCCGGCAAGGGTGCGGTGGCGCAGAAGATCAGCCAGCCCGTGCTCGTGACCGACGGTCAGCTCAGCCTCGTCATGACGGGGTCGTCCTCGCGGCTCAACGGCATCGAGATCACGCCGCTGCTCGTCGCGCCGTCCGACCTCGTGCTCGACGACATCGCGATCGACGGCGCCGACGTGGAGGTCTCGCTGTCGTGGACCGGCACGGACGACGCCGCGGGCTACCGGGTGTACCGGAAGTCGGCGACGGCCACCGCGCCCGAGGCGCTGGGCGACGTCGAGGGCACGTCGTTCGTCGACACGACCGCCGACGTGGGCCTCGAGTACACGTACACGGTCGTCGCGCTCGACGCGGCGGGCACCGAGTCGGTCGCGTCGAACGCGCTCGAGCTCACGACGGTCGACCCGGACGTCGCGACGGCCCCCGTCCCGACGGGCCTGACCCTCGGCGCCGTGAACAAGAACGACGTGACGATCAGCTGGGACGACGCCGACGGCGCGCTGTTCTACCAGGTGTTCCGCGGAGACGCGGGCGGCGACCTCGAGCTCGTCGGCCGCGCCGACGGGCCGACGTTCACCGACACCGACGTGCTCACGACGATCGAGTACACGTACGCGGTCGCGTCGGTCAACGCGGGCGGCGTCTCGGAGCGCTCGGAGACCGTCACCTCGGGTGCGGTCACGACGCTCGTGCGCCAGGCCGAGCGCCTCGACCGGTCGCCGGTCGCGGTCGACACCGACTCCGGCGTGTACCTGGGGTGGCGGATGCTCGGCCTCGACCCGGGGTCGATCGCGTTCGACGTCTACCGCGACGGGGTCAAGATCACCGACACCCCGGTGACGGGCTCGACCAACGTGCTCGACGCCGACGGCACGAAGGACTCGACGTACCGGATCAGCTCGGTCGTCAACGGTGTCGAGCGCTGGGCGACCGAGGAATTCACGGTCTGGGACGACCAGACGCTCGACGTCCCGATCGACAAGCCCGCGGACGCGTACACCAAGGACGGTCAGCCGTACTCGTACCGTGCCAACGACGCGTCGATCGGCGACGTCGACGGTGACGGCCAGTACGAGATCGTGCTCAAGTGGGACCCGACCAACTCGCACGACAACTCGCAGGCCGGGTACACCGGGAACGTGCTCGTCGACGCCTACGAGCTCGACGGGACGCGCCTGTGGCGCATCGACCTCGGCAAGAACATCCGCGCCGGGGCGCACTACACGCAGTTCCAGGTGTACGACCTGGACGGTGACGGCACGGCCGAGGTCACGATGAAGACCGCGGACGGCACCGTCGACGGCCAGGGCACGGTGATCGGCGACGCGCGCGCCGACTACCGGAACTCGACCGGCTACGTGCTGACCGGACCGGAGTACCTCACGGTCTTCTCGGGCCGCACGGGTGCCGCGGTCGACACGATCGACTACACGCCGCCGCGCGGGGACGTCGGCGCCTGGGGCGACACGTACGGCAACCGCGTCGACCGGTTCCTCGCGGGCACCGCGTACCTCGACGGCGAGCACCCGAGCGTGATCGTCAGCCGCGGGTACTACACCCGCAGCGTCGTCGCGGCGTACGACTTCGACGGTTCGGAGCTCACGCAGCGCTGGGTCTTCGACTCGGACGTCGCGGGCGAGGAGTGGGCCGGGCAGGGCAACCACAACCTGTCGGTCAACGACGTCGACGGCGACCAGAAGGACGAGATCGTCTTCGGGTCCATGACGATCGACGACGACGGCACCGGCCTCTACTCCACGGAGCTGGGGCACGGCGACGCGCTCCACGTGGGCGACCTCGACCCGGCCCGTCCGGGTCTCGAGGTGTTCGCGGCGCAGGAGGAGGCGCCGTCCGCCCAGGGCATCGGGGCGACGTTCCGCGACGCCGCGACGGGCGAGATCCTGTGGTCGATGCCGGCCGCGAAGGACACGGGCCGGGCGGCGTCGGGCGACATCGACCCGCGGTACGCGGGGTCGGAGTCGTGGGCCGTCGTGACGGACGGCGCGTGGAACTCGCCGTCGGGCGAGATGCGGGCCGCCGACGGCACCCTCATCACGACCGACATCCCCGCGGCGAACTTCCTGACCTACTGGGACGGGGACCTGCTGCGGGAGATCGGTGACCACGACTTCGACGAGACCACGCGCACCGGTGTGCCCGTGATCGAGAAGTGGAACTGGGAGACCGGCAAGGCCGAGGAGATCTACCGCGCGGCGGGCACCCTGTCGAACAACGACACCAAGGGCACCGTGGCGCTCCAGGCCGACCTGTTCGGCGACTGGCGCGAGGAGATCGTCTCGCGCACGGACGACTCGACGGCGCTGCGGATCGCGACGACGGTGGACCTCACGGACCACCGCCTGCGCACGCTGCAGTCCGACCCGACGTACCGCCTCGGCGTCGCCTGGCAGAACACCGGCTACAACCAGCCCCCGCACACCGGGTACGCGATCGGGCCGGACATGGCCACGCCCGCGGCCCCGAGCATCGCGTACACGACGGCGGCGACGCCGGGCGAGCGCGTGGACGGGCCCGCGACCGCGGCGCCCGGCCAGGGCGTGCTCTCGAGCGACAACTGGGACGGCGACGGCGACTTCACGGTCTCGATGAACATGTGGTGGGGCCAGAACGCCCAGAGCGTCACGTTCTTCGAGAACGGCGAAGAGGTGCAGTCGACCGAGCTCCCCGACCTGAGCCCCACGGCGCAGGTCGAGGCGCTCAAGGTCTCGGGCAAGAAGAACGGGACGTACGTCTACACGGCCGAGCTGACCAACCAGCACGGCACGACGACGACCCGCGAGCTCACGGTCAACGTGTCCCGGGCGACCCCCGGGACCCCGGTCGTGAGCAGCGACAACTGGGACGGCGACGGCGACTACACGGTCACCACAAACATGTGGTGGGGCACCAACGCGACCGAGTACCGCCTGTACGAGGACGACGTGCTGATCGACACGCAGTCGCTCACCGCCAACGGCACGGCCGCGCAGCAGGCGTCGACCGGGGTGCGTGACCGCGTGCCCGGCACGTACGTCTACCGCGCCGAGCTGTCGAACGCCGCGGGCGCCACGGCGAGCACGGAGGTGAGGGTCACGGTCAAGCGCTGACCGCCGTCGGGCCACGGCCGCCCGTCCCCCCGGGGGCGGGCGGCCGTCTCGTGCCGGGCGGCGCGTGCCAACCGTCCCGTGCCGGACGGCGCGTGCCTCAGAGACCGCGCACGGTCCGTTCGGCCTCGGCGGGCGTGAGCGGCCGGCACCCGAGCGCGGTCCACTCGCGCACGAGCCGCGGCTCGTCGCGCATGAGCCCCCACCCGCGCCGCACGAGCGTGAGCGGGGGCTTGCGCATCTCGCCGAGGTCGCGCAGCAGGCGGAACCACGCGGTCACGACCGCGGGCCGGGCGAGGCAGATCGCGTCGGCGAGGATCCCGCGCTCGCGCACGGCGGTCACGAGGTGCGCCGCGAAGATGCCCTCGGCGACCACGAGCGGGGCGTCGCCCACGTCGAGCCGGGTCGTGCCGGTGCGGCGCGAGGTCGGGATGTCGTACACGGGCACGTCGGCGGCGCCGTCACGGCACAGCGCGTCGAGCGCGTCGAGCGCGGCGTCGGCGTCCCAGCTCGCGGGGTCGTCCCAGTCGACGATCCCGAAACGCACGGGCATCGCGGGGTGGTCGAGGTCGCGGTAGAAGTCGTCGAGCTGGACCACGGGCAGGCCGAGGCGGCGGGTCAGCGACGTCTTGCCCGAGCCGGACGCCCCGGTGAGCAGCACGACGCGGCGGCGGGGCGAGCGCGCGCCGTCCGGCAGGTCGAAGAGGGCGTCGTCGGTGGGCACGCGTCCATTGTCGCCGACCGGGCCGGGACGCGGCGCCTAGCATGGGCGGGTGCACACCGACGACGAGACGGTCCCCGCGGGCCGGGACGCTGCGCGCACGCGAGCCCGGATCGTCGCGGCGGCCCGTCAGGAGTTCGCGACCCAGGGGTTCCGCGGGGCCACGATGCGCTCGATCGCGACCGCGGCCGGGGTCGACGTCGCGCTGCTGCCGCACTACTTCGGGAACAAGGACGGCCTCTTCGCCGCGACGGTCGACCTGCCCGCGGGGGCCGCGCAGGCGGTCGCCGACGTGCTCTCGGGGCCGCGTCCCACGCAGGGAGCGCGCCTCGCTCGCGCCTACCTGGGGCTCTGGGAGGACCCGGCGACGGGAGAGCAGATGGTCGCGCTCGCGCGGGTCGCGATCGGCAGCGCGCAGGGCACCGACCGCTTGCGCGACATTCTCGGGGTCACCATCGCGGGGCCGGGCGTCGCGCGGGCGATCGAGGGGCGGCGCCAGGGTTTCCTGCTCGCGATGACGCACCTGGTCGGCCTCGCGGTCGTGCGGTACGTCGCACGAGTTCCCCCTGTCTCGTCGTTCGACCTCGAGGTGCTGGTCGAGCGCGTCGCGCCCGCGGTCCAGCTGCACCTGGACACGCCCGACGCCCCCTGACGACACACCGCTCAACACCTGTTGAACTCGCGGCGTGACCGGCGTAGCGTGACGCGCATGAGAGCGATGATCCGCAAGGAGTTCCGCGAGCTCGCGCGCGACCGGCGCACCGTGGGCCTGCTCGTCGGCATGCCCCTGCTGCTGCTCGTGATCTTCGGGTACGCGGCCAACTTCTACGTCGACAGCGTCGAGACAGCGGTCGTCGGGCCGCAGGCGAGCCAGCTCGCCGACACGCTGCCCGACGTCTTCGACGTGACGACGACCGCGCCGTCCGACGGGCAGGACGCCGCCCGCGACCTGCTGCGCGACGACGAGGTCGACGTCGCGTTCGTGACGGGCGACGCGACCACGCTCGCGCTCGTCGACGGGTCGAACCTGTTCGCGGCGCAGTCCGCCGTCGCGGCGATCAAGGCCTCGGGCGCCGACCTCGACCTCGAGGTGCTCTACAACCCCGACCTCACGACCGCCTGGGTCATGGTGCCCGCGATCATCGGGCTGATCCTGACGTTCATCGGCACGATCATCACGAGCATCGGTCTCGTGCGCGAGCGCGAGGCGGGCACGCTCGAGCAGCTCGCGGTCATGCCGATCGCGCCCAGCACCGTGATCCTCGGCAAGATCACGCCGTACTTCCTGCTCGCGGCCCTCGACATGGTGATCGTGACCGTGCTCGGCATGGTGCTGTTCGACGTGCCGTTCAACGGCAGCGTGCTCACGTTCGCGCTCGGCGCCGCGATCTTCCTGTTCGTGGTGCTCGGCATCGGCGTGTTCATCTCGACCATCTCGAAGACCGCGGGGCAGGCCATCCAGAGCGCGTTCTTCGTGCTGCTGCCGCAGATCCTGCTCTCGGGGATGATCTTCCCGCTCGAGGCCATGGCCGCGGGCGTGCGCTGGATCGGCTACCTGCTGCCCCTGACCTACTTCACCAAGATCTCGCAGGGCGTCATGCTGCGCGGCGCCCCGCTCTCGTCGCTGTGGGTCTCGTTCGCCGTGCTCACGGTCATGGCGGTCGTGATCTTCACGGCCGCGACGCTCCGGTTCCGGCGCGACCTCGCGCCCGAGCGCCGGTCGACGGGCGCTGCTGCCGAGTCCGGCGATGACACCCCCGGCGATGACACCCCCGGCGATGACACCTCAAGCAATGACACCTCAAGCAATGACAACTCAAGCAATGACAACTCAAGCAATGACAACTCAAACGATGACAACCCAAACGATGACGCCGCCCGGACGACCGGGGACGTCGCGTGAGCCGCGATCCCGTCGCGGCGCTCGACCGCGTGAGCGTGAGCTTCGGCGACGTTGACGCACTGCGCGACGTGACGCTCGAGGTGCCCGCCGGCCAGGTCGTCGCGGTCGTCGGCGGCGACGGCGCCGGGAAGTCGACGCTCCTGCGCGCCCTCGTGCGCGAGGTGCACCCCGACGCCGGTCGTGTCGTGGCGCCGTCCAAGGCCGACCTCGGATTCCTGCCCGCGTCGTCGGGCAGCTGGGCCGCGCTGAGCGTCGCGCAGAACCTCGACTTCGCGGGCGGCGTCTACGGCCTCACGGGCGACGAGCTCGCCGAGCGCCGGGCGCGGCTGCTCGACGCGGCCGACCTCGACGCGGCCGCGGACCGGCTCGCGTCGCAGCTCTCGGGCGGCATGCGGCGCAAGCTCGGGTTCTGCATGGCGATCGTGCACAGCCCGCGGCTCGTGGTGCTCGACGAGCCGAGCACGGGCGTCGACCCCGTGAGCCGGATCGACCTGTGGCGCATGATCGCGGAGACCGCGGCGCAGGGCGCGGGCGTGGTCATGTCGACGACCTACCTCGACGAGGCCGAACGCGCCGGGCACCTCGTGGTGCTCGACGACGGCGAGGTGCTCGTCCAGGGCTCGTACGACGACGTCCGGGCGGGGTTCGCCGGGACGGTCACGCGGGCGGACGTCGCGCGCCGGCCCGAGTGGTCGTGGCGCCGTGGTCGCGCGCGGCACGAGTACTGGCCCGCCGGCGACGCGCCCGCCGGTCTCGAGGTCGTCGACCCCGACCTCGAGGACGTCGTGATCGCGCTGTCCCTCGTGCGTCGCCTGGGCGCGGGGGTGGGCGCGTGAGCCGCGCGACCGGGCCCGTGGTCGAGGCGCGCGGCGTGAGCCGCCGGTTCGGCACCTTCACCGCGGTCGACGACGTCACGATGCACGTCGAGCCGGGCGAGGTCGTCGGGCTCCTCGGCGCGAACGGCGCGGGCAAGACGACGCTCATGCGCATGCTCCTGGGCCTGCTGCCCACGAGCGCGGGCGCGGCGCGCATGCTCGGCGGCCCGCCGAACCGGGCGCGGCGCAAGCGCCTCGGGTACGTGCCGCAGAACCTCGGCCTGTACACCGACATGACGCTGACCGAGAACCTCGAGTTCGTCGCGGGCTCGTACGGGACCCCGGTGCCCGCGCTGCCCGACGAGATCGCGGGCTACGCGCGCACGCTCGTCGGTGCGATGCCGCTCGGCGCGCAGCGGCAGGCCGCGTTCTGCGCCGCGCTGTCGCACGCGCCCGAGGCGGTGCTGCTCGACGAGCCGACGTCGGGCGTCGACGCGCTCGCGCGCGCACGGCTGTGGGACACGATCCGCGAGCAGTCCGACGCGGGCGTGGGGGTGCTCGTGACCACGCACTACATGCAGGAGGCGCAGCAGTGCGACCGCCTGCTGCTCATGTCGCACGGGCGGCTCGTGGCGCAGGGCAGCGAGGCCGACGTCGTCGGCGACACGCGGGCCTGCGCGGTCCGCACCGACGACTGGGCCGCGGCGTTCTCGGCGCTCAACGCGGCCCGGCTGCCCGTGATCCTCGACGGGCGCGCGGTGCGCGTCGCGGACGTCGACCTCGACGACGTGCGGGCCACGCTCGCGCGCGCCGGCCTCGAGGCCGACGTCGAGGCCGTGCCCGCGACCATCGAGGAGCGCATGCTCGTGCTGGCCCGCGCGGCCGGCTGACGCAGCCCCCGCCCGGACCCGGAGCACTGTCGGACGCCGCCCGGCCGGGCGGCGTCCGACACCGAACCCGGGCCGAACCGACGGTTGGGCAGACGTCAGCCGATCGCGGGGTACGTCTCGCGCGGCAGGCGGTAGGCGAGGTCGATCCCGGTCTCGACGGCCTCGTCGAGGTCGAGGCGGTGCTCGACGACGAGCCGCGCGAGGTAGCCCGCGTCGACGCGCCGGGCGAGGTCGTGCCGCGCGGGGATCGACAGGTAGGCGCGGGTGTCGTCGACGAACCCGCTCGTGTTGGCGAAGCCCGCGGTCTCGGTCACGGCCTCGCGGTACCGGCGCATGCCGTCGGGCGAGTCGAGGAACCACCACGGTGCGCCGAGCCGCATCGCGGGGTAGACGCCCGCGAGCGGGGCGAGCTCGCGCGAGAACACGGTCTCGTCGATCGTGAAGACGACAAGCCGGAACCCGGGGTGGTGGCCGAACGCCTCGAGCACGGGCCGCAGCGAGCGCGCGTACTCGGTCGCGACGGGGATGTCGTACCCGACGTCGGGACCGAGGCGCTCGACGACGTCGCGGTCGTGGTCGCGCAGCACGCCGGGGTGCAGCTGCATCACGAGGCCGTCCTCGACCGACATCGCGGCCATCTGGAACAGCATGTGGGCGCTGAACGCCCGCGCCTCGTCGGCGGTCACGGTGCGTGCGAGGCCCGCGGCGAGGATGCGGGCGGCCTCGGCGTCGTCGAGCGGCGTCGTGTCGGCACCCAGGTGCCCGTGGTCGGTCGCGCGGGCGCCCGCGGCGACGAACGCCGCGCGGCGGTCACGGATCGCCGCGAGGTAGCTCGCGTAGTCGACGACCTCGGTGCCCGCGGCCTCGCCGAGCGCGGCGACCTGCGCGGGCCAGTCGGCACGGTCGAGGTGCAGCAGCGGGTCGGGGCGGAACGTCGGGACGACGCGCTCGCCCCACCCCTCGGCGGCGAGCGCCGCGTGATGGTCGAGGCGCGCGTGCGCGGGGTCGGTCGTCGAGAGGATCTCGATGCCGAACCGCTCGAACAGCGCGCGGGGCCGCATCGCGGGGAGCGCGAGGCGTGCGGTGACGTGGTCGTAGAGCTCGTCGGCGGTCTCGGCGGACGGTCGCACGGGCGCCTCGAGCACCTCGGCGAACGTGTGCTCGAGCCAGAACCGGGTGGGCGTGCCGCGGAACAGCGGCCAGGCGGTGCAGAACCGGCGCCAGATCTCGCGCGGGTCGGTCTCGTAGGGCGCGCCGGGGTCGCGCGGGCGCACGCCGAGGTCCTGCGGGCCGCGCACGCCGGGCACGGCGCGCGCGCCGCCGGCCTGCGAGACGAGCATGCGCACGAGGTAGTGGTCGGGCGTCACGAGCAGCGTGGCCGGGTCGCCGAAGGGTGCGTCGTCCGCCAGGAGCGATGCCTCGACGTGCCCGTGCATCGCGACGATCGGCAGGGGAGCGGTCTCGGCGAGGATCTCGCGCGCCGCGGCGCGCACCGCGGGGTCGGCGGGCAGCGCACGGTCGGGGTGCAGGGTCCAGGGCGTGGCGGGCACGGGGCTCTCCTTCGAGCGGGGCGTCGACCGGACGGTGCGGACGGCGATGGTTGCGAACGTTTGCATCGTAGGCGTCGCGCGGCGGGATCGCCAGTACGAGTACGTGGCGAGCAGGTCGTGGCAGCGCGGCGGAGCAGCGGCTACAATCGTTTGCAGACGCGACGGCCGCGTCGCCGACGAGGAGGTCCCGTGGTCACCGTGCACGACGTCGCCCGCGTCGCCGGCGTGTCGATCTCGACCGTGTCCCGTGCGCTCGCGGCGCCCGAACGCGTCGCCGCTGCGACCCGCGCCCGCGTCCAGGCCGCGGCCGACGCGCTCGGCTACGTCCCGAACCGCGCCGCGAGCGGACTGCGCGCGGGCCGGACCAGCGCGGTCGGGCTCGTCGTGCCGGACCTCGAGAACCCGTACTTCGCGTCCGTGACCAAGGGCGTGCAGGCCCGCGCGCGCGCCGCGGGGCTCGCGGTCTTCGTGGTCGACGCCGAGGAGGACCCGCACCTCGAGGCCGACCTCGTGGCGAGCCTCGCGCCGCAGACCGACGGGCTGCTGCTGTGCTCCCCGCGCCAGGACGACGCGGCGGTGCGCGACGCCGCAGGCCGGGCCCGCGTCGTCCTCGTCAACCGGGAGGTCGCCGGCGTCCCGTCGGTCTGCACCGACCACGCGCGCGGCACCGAGCTCGCGATCGAGCACCTGCGGGCGCTCGGGCACGCGCGCGTCGCGGTCGTCGGCGGCCCCGAGCGGTCCTGGTCCCAGGAACGTCGCGCGGACGGCGTGCGGCGCGCGGTCGAGCGGTTCGACGACCTCGACGTGGTCGAGCTCGGCGCCTACCGGCCGCACGTCGACGGCGGGTACTCCGCGGCCGACGCCGCCGTCGCGACCGGGGCGACCGCCGTCCTGGCGTTCAACGACCTCCAGGCGCTCGGCCTCGTCCGCCGCCTCGCCGGCCGTGGCATCCGGGTGCCGGACGACGTGAGCGTCGTCGGCTGCGACGACACCTTCGTCGCGGGGCTCGCCGCGACGCCCCTGACGACAGTGCGCACCGACCTGCGGGGCATGGGCGCGACCGCGGTCGACCTGCTCGCCGACCTGCTGCGGCCCGGGAACGAGCCCGAGGCCCCGCGCGTCGTGCTGCCCGCCGAGCTCGTGGTGCGCGCCTCGACGGCCGACGCCCCCCGCGTGCTCGTGCCGAGCCCGGCCGTTGCCCCATGACCACCCGGCACGCAGCCGCGCCGGACGCACCGACCCACCGCGGGCAGCCGACTCAGCCGCACCAGACCCACCGCACGCACCCGACCCACCCGCACCCGACCCATCCGCACCAGACCCATCCGCACCAGACCCACCGAACGCACCCGACCCCGAGGACATCATGACCACGAACGACCGCGCGGCAGCGTTGCCCCGCCTCGACCGCAGCACCGTGCTCCCCGCGGGGGTCGGCCACCCGGACCCCGCGCCGACCTCGGTCGGGATCGTGCACCTCGGGATCGGCGCGTTCCACCGCGCCCACCAGGCGGTGTGCACCGAGGACGCCGCGCGGGCGACGGGCGACACGCGCTGGGGGATCCTCGGCGTCACGCAGCGCTCGCGCACCGTGGTCGACCAGCTCGCGCCGCAGGGCGGCCGGTACGGGCTGCTGAGCACCGAGCACGACGAGACGTCGCTGCGCGTGGTCGGTGCGGTCGTCGACGTCGCGTCGCCGGGCGAGACGGCCCGCGTGCTCGAGACGATCGCCGCGCCGACGACGCACGTCGTGACGCTCACCGTGACCGAGAAGGGCTACACGCGCACGGGCGACGGGTCGCTCGACCTCGCCGCGGTGCGCGCCGACCTCGACGCGCTCGTCGCCGAGGACCGTGCGACGCCCGCGACGAGCGCGGTCGGGATGCTCGTGCGCGGGCTCGCGGCCCGGCACGCGGCAGCCCGCCGCACGAGCGACGGCTTGCCGCTGACGGTGCTGAGCTGCGACAACCTGACCGACAACGGCCGTGTGCTCGGGCGCCTCGTCCGGGAGGCCGTCGACGCCGCCCTGCCGGGCCGCGCGGGCGACCCGCTGCGGGCGTGGATCGCGGCGTCCGTGACCTTCCCGTGCAGCATGGTCGACCGGATCGTGCCCGCGACCACGCCCGCGCACCACGAGCTCGCGCAGGAGATCGGCGGTTTCCGCGACGAGGGCCTCGTCGCGGCCGAGACGTTCTTCCAGTGGGTCGTCGAGGACGACTTCGCGGGCCCGCGGCCCGCGTGGGAGCGCGCCGGGGCCACGATCACGGGCGACGTGCTGCCCTACGAGCGGGCCAAGCTGCGCATGCTCAACGGCACCCACTCGATCCTCGCGTACGCGGGTGCGCTCGCCGGCCGCACCACCATCGCCGAGGTCGTAGGCGACGCCGCCGTGATGGAGCACGCCGACGCGCACCTCGAGCGCGAGGCCCCCGCGACGCTCGACGGCAGCCCGCTCGACCTGCCGGCGTACGCGGCGGCGCTGCGCGCCCGCTTCGCGAACCCCGCGACCGGGCACACGACCGTGCAGGTCGCGATGGACGGCACGCAGAAGATCCCGGTGCGCTGGGGCGGGGTGCTCGCCGAGCGCGTCGCCGCGGGGCAGGTGCCCGACGGCGCGACGTACGGCCTCGCCGCGTGGGCGCTGTTCGTGGTGCGCGCGACCCTCGACGCCGCGCACGCCGCCGAGCTCGCCGACCCGCGCGCCGACGAGCTGCGCGCCCTCGTGCGCGCGGCCGACGGCGACGTCGAGGCCGCGGTGCGCTCGCTCGTCGCGCTGCCCGGGCTGCTGCCCGACGCGCTCGGCGAGCACCCGGACGTCGTCGCCGCGGTGCTCGCGCACGCCGCGACCCTGCGCGCGCACGTGCCGCTCGCCGTCTGAGCGACGGGGTTCGCCGGGCCCGGGGCGCGCTGGATCCTGGACGTGCTGGACGCTGAGCGCGCTGGACCCTGAGCGCGCCGGGCCCTGGGCGCGTGCGCGTGGCGGCTACGCGCCGAGCAGCACCACGTGCAGCGTGCGCGGCCCGTGCACGCCCTCGACGCGCTGGAGCTCGATGTCGGACGTCGCGCTCGGCCCCGAGATCCACGTCTGCGGTCGCGCGGGGTGCGCCGAGAGCAGACGCACGGCCTCGGGCAGCAGGTGCACGACCTGCGCGGTGCGCACCACGCACACGTGCACGTCGGGCACGAGGCTGATCGCGCGCCGGCCCTGGTCGCTCTCGCCGTCGAGCACGATCGTGCCCGTGTCGGCGCACGCGACGCGCGCCGCGGTGACCACGGCGTCGGCCGCGTCGAGGGCCTCGACCGGCTGCGGCGCGGAGCGCGAGTCGTGCAGCACCGTCGTCGCCGCGGGCAGGGCGCCCAGCCACGACGCGTCGAGGCCGTCGGGGACGACGACGGTGCCGGCGTCCGCCAGGAGCGTGGCCACGACGTCGGCGACGTCCGCGGCCGACGCGTGGTGCACGTGCGCGCGGTAGTCGACCAGCCGGTCGACGAGCAGCTCGACGACCGCGGCCGAACCGGGCTTGAGGTCGCCGCGCTCGCGGTACTCCCGCGGCACGGGGACCTCGAGGGGGTCGGCGCCGAGGGCCTCGCGGACCTTCGCCAGGATCTCTGCGCGCGCGCTCATCGCTCGTCCTCACTGCTTGTGGGTGCACTGCTCGTGGGTGCGCTGCTCGTAGGTGCAGTGCTCGTGGGTGCACTGCTGTCGGGCACGGTGCTCGGTGTGCCGCCGCCCGGGACGCCGTCGCCGAGGACATTCCCGCCCGGGGGAGCCTCGTGCTCGTCGCGCCACCAGTCGCGGAACGTCTGGCGCGCGGGCGCCGGGAGGTCGCGCGACGACGTCCACGCCGACAGCGGCGGCGGGAGCCGGCGCACGTACCCCTTGCGGCCGGCGACGACGCGACCGACCACGGCCGCCTTCTCGGCGAGGGCGAACCGACCGGCGTCCGCCATCACGACCGAGGCCGCGCGCATGGCCGCGTCCCAGCCCGAGGGGACGGTGCGGTCGCGGTCCGCGTCGACCTCGCGCGCCCGCAGGTGCACGAGCAGCGACGGGATGTCGATCTTGACGGGGCACGCGTCGAAGCACGCGCCGCACAGCGTCGACGCGTACGGCAGCGAAGCGTTCGGGTCGTCGTGGCCCAGCCCCTCGCCGGGTGCGCCGCCGGTCAGCAGCGGGGTCAGCACGGCCCCGATCGGGCCGGGGTAGACCGAGCCGTACGCGTGCCCGCCGACCCGCTCGTACACGGGGCACACGTTGAGGCAGGCCGAGCAGCGGATGCAGTGCAGCGCGGCCCGGCCCACGTCGTCCGCGAGCGCCCGGGTGCGGCCGTTGTCGAGCAGCACGAGGTGGAACTCCTGCGGTCCGTCGCCCGGCGTGACGCCCGTCCACAGCGACGTGTAGGGGTTCATGCGCTCTCCCGTCGACGAGCGCGGCAGGAGCTGGAGGAACACCTCGAGGTCGTCGTACGTGGGGACGAGCTTCTCGATGCCCATGACCGTGATCAGGGTCTCGGGGAGCGTGAGGCACATGCGGCCGTTGCCCTCGGACTCGACGACGGCGAGCGTGCCCGTGTCGGCGACCCCGAAGTTCGCGCCGCTGATCGCGACCTTCGCCGCGAGGAACTTGCGGCGCAGGTGCGCGCGGGCGGCCATCGCGAGCTCGCGCGGGGCGTCGGTCAGGTCGGCGGGCGCGTCGCCCATGCGTTCGAGGAAGATCCGCCGGATCTCCTCGCGGTTGCGGTGGATCGCGGGCACGAGGATGTGCGACGGCATGTCGTCGGCGAGCTGCACGATGAGCTCGGCCAGGTCGGTCTCGGTCGCCGCGATCCCGGCCTCGGCGAGCGCCTCGTTGAGGCCGATCTCCTGCGTCGCCATCGACTTGACCTTGACGACCTCGTCGACGCCCTTGGCCTGCACGATCTCGGTGACGATCCGGTTCGCCTCGGTCGCGTCGCGCGCCCAGTGCACGACGCCGCCCCGCGCGGTCACGTTCTGCTCGAGCCGTTCCAGCAGCGCCGGGAGGTCGGCCATGACGCGTCCCTTGACGGCGGACCCCGCGTCGCGCAGCGCCTCCCAGTCGCTCACCTCGCCGACGACGGCCGCGCGCTTGGCCCGGATGGTCGACGTCGCGTGGCCGAGGTTGCGGCGCAGCTGGGCGTCGCCGAGGGCGGCGCGGGCGGCCTCGGGGAAGGTCGCGCCCCAGCGCAGCGGCTCGTCGGGGTGCGGGACGGGGCCGAGCGGCCCGTCGGTCGTCGGGGTGCCGCGGCGCCGGGTCGGCAGGCCCAGGAACGTGCTCATCGGGCGCTCACCGTGCTGGTGCCCGACGCGCTGCCGCTCGACATGCTCGTGGGCGGTGACACGGGGTGCTCGCGCGTGCTCGCGAGGATCTCCGCGAGGTGCATGGTGCGGGTCGGGACCTGCTGCCGGTGCAGGCCGCCCCCGATGTGCATGAGGCACGAGTAGTCGCCCGCCGCGAGCACGGTCGCCCCGGTCGAGCGGACCGCGTCGACCTTGTCGTCGAGCATCGCGGACGACGTCGGGGCGTTCTTGAGCGCGAACGTGCCGCCGAACCCGCAGCAGCCGTCGGCGTCCGGCAGCTCGACGAGGTCGATGCCCTCGACCGCGCGCAGCAGGCGCTCGGGGCGGTCGCCCACGCGCAGCATGCGCAGCGAGTGGCAGGTGGGGTGGAACGTGACGCGGTGCGGGAAGTACGCGCCCACGTCGGTCAGCCCGAGCACGTCGACGAGCAGCTCGGAGAGCTCGTAGGTCTTGGCGGCCACGGCGTCCGCGGTCGCGCCGAGCGCGTCGAGGCCGGCGCGGCGGCAGACCATGCCCTGCTGGTGCCGGATCGATCCGGTGCACGAGCCCGAGGGGACGACGATCGCGTCCCACTCGCCGTCGAGCACGGGCGAGAAGGACTCGACGTGGTTGCGCACCACGGGCACGGCCTCGTCCATGTACCCGGTGTTGACGTGCATCTGCCCGCAGCAGGTCTGCGACTGGGGGAAGTGGACCTCGTGGCCCAGGCGCTCGAGCAGCCGCACGGTCGCGCGCGGTGCCTGCGGGAACATCGCGTCCGCGACGCACGTCGCGGTCAGGGCGATGCGCATGGAAGAACCTCCTCGTCGAGACTCCGAGCGTGCCGCGCGGTGCGCCGTCGCGCGCGCGGTACGCCGGACCGTCCGGTGCGGACGGGGCCGTCCGCGCTGTGCGCCCGACCCGCGCGGACCGGTCGGCCGCGCTGTGGTCTGACCACAGCGGCCCACTGTAGCCCATGTGGTCAGACCACATGGCGCTCGCGGACCCGGGACGCGGACGGCGGTCGTTACAGTGAGCCCGTGCGCACCCACGAACGAGTCCTCGCCGCGATCGAGCACGACCTCGCCGCAGGGCGCTGGGCCCTCGGCGCCCGCCTGCCCTCCGAGCGCGCGCTCGCCGAGGAGCTCGGCGTCTCACGCCCCTCGGTGCGCGAGGCCGTCCGCATCCTCGAGGCCATGGGGATCGTGCGCACCGCCGTCGGCTCCGGCCCCGAGGCCGGCGCGACCGTGATCGACCGCCCCGCCGCCGGGCTCGGCGCCGCCGTGCGCCTGCACGTCGCGTCCGGGACGCTGCCCGTCGCGGACGTCGTCGGCACCCGTGTGCTGCTCGAGACCTGGGCCGTGGGCGAGGCCGCGCGACGCGAGGTCGCCGGGGTGCCAGGTGCCCCCGCGACGTCCGGCACGGGGGCGACGTCCGACACGGTGGCGACGTCCAGCACGGGCGCGACGGCCGACACGAGTCCTCCGTCCGCAACGGTGGCCGCGCGGCTCGCCGAGGCGCACGACCTGCTCGACCGCATGGACGCGCCCGGGCTGAGCGCCGAGGAGTTCCAGGACCTCGACGCCCGGTTCCACGTCGAGCTCGTGGCGCTCGCGGGCAACGGCCTCGTCGAGGCGATCATGGCCGGGCTGCGCAGCGCGATCGCGCAGTACGTCGCGGTCGGCAGCCGGGCGCTGCCGTCGTGGACGAGCACGGCCGAGCGGCTGCGTGCCGAGCACCGCGGGATCCTCGACGCCGTCGAGGCGGGCCGGGCCGAGCAGGCGTGCGAGCGCGTGCGCGCCCACATCCTCGGGTTCTACGACGAGGCCGGGCTCTGAGGGTCGACGCCGCGGGCGACGTCCGCCACGGGCTTGCCCGACGACGCCGGGCGGGCGGGCCGTGCGGCGTCCGCGGGGATGACGGCGCCTGCCGGCCCTGCGACGTCCGACGGGGCGGCGGCGTCCGACGGTCGGGCGGCGTCCGACGGGGCGAGCGTCGCTGAGGCGTGCGCCTCGGCCGTCAGCCGCAGCACGCCGCGGCGCGCGAGCGCGACGCCCACGACGACCGCCGAGGCGATCGCCGCGAGCCCGACCATGACGAGTCCCACCCGGACCCCGAGGTGCTCGGTGAGCTGGCCCGCGAGCAGGCCGCCCGCGGCGTGGCCGCCGAGCAGCACGGGGGAGTAGATCGCGAGCACGCGGCCGCGCATCTCGCGGGGAGCCAGGAGCTGCACGAGCGTCGCGGCGCTCGTGATGAACAGCATCGTGGCCGCGCCGACGAGCGCGATCGAGACCACGAACGCCCACTGCACGGGCATGAGCGCCGCCACGATCTCGACCGCGCCGAACGCACCCGCGGCGAGCACGACGAGGCGCGCGTCGAGCGCGCGCAGGCGGGCGCCGAGCACGATGCCGCCGACCGCGCCGACGGCTGCGACCGAGTTGTAGAAGCCGAAGCCGCCCGACCCCGTGTGCCACACCTCGTCGGCGAACGCGGCGAGCACCACGGGGCCGTTCATGCCGAACGCCCCGAGGCAGCCCGCGAGCACGACCAACCAGCCGAGGGTCGGGTGCGACGCGACGTACCGCAGGCCCTCGCGTACCTGGCCGCGAGCGCGCGCGACGCGCGAGGGTTCGCGCACGTCGTCCGACCGGATCGCCGCCAGGAGGGCGAGCGCGGCGAGCGCGAGGACGGCGGTGAGCGCGAAGGTCCACCCCTCCCCGACGACGACGATGAGCACGCCGCCCACCGCGGGGGCGACCATGCCCGCGAGCTGGGCGACCACGTTGTTGGTGCTGATCGCGGTGCGCAGCGACCCGTCGCCCACGAGCTCGGAGACCAGGGCCTGGCGGGCAGGGCCGTCGACGGCCTGGACGAGGCCCAGGAGGACCGCGACCGCGTACAGGTGCCAGGCCTCGATCGTGCCGGTCAGGGCGAGCACGGCGAGCACGAGTCCGAGCGTCGCGCTGAGGGTCGTGGTGGCGCGCACGATGCGGCGCTTGTCGTGGCGGTCGGCGAGGACGCCGGCCGCGGGGCCGACGAGCAGCAGGGGGAAGAACTGCAGGGCCACGGCGACGCCGACGGCGGCGGGGCTGTCGGTGAGCTCGAGCACGAGCCAGTCCTGGACGATCCGCTGCATGCCGACCGACGAGACGTTGACGAACTGCGCGGCGACGAAGAGCCGGTAGCCGCGCAGCGAGCGCAGGCGGGTCGGGGGAGGGTGGCTGGTCACCCGACGACGCTACGTGGTCGGAACCCGATCAGGTAAGCCCTTTCCTGCGATTCGCGGCGATGAATTGAATCGTTACCAAACATCGTCCGCACAGAGGTGGACAGGAGTGGTCGGGAGGGTGTTGTATCGTTTCAGTCGAACCGGCCGAGGGGGCTCCCAGGGCCTGGACGACGTCGACGACGACGTTGGAACGAGCAAGGAGGCTCACATGAAGACCAGGAACAAGCTCACCATGGCACTCGGTGTCACCACGGTGTTCGCACTCGCCCTGAGCGGCTGCTCCTCGAGCGACGACAGCGGGTCCGGCGGCGACGCCGCCGCCGTCTCGACCGACGAGGACATCACCATCTCGCTCGCGTGGTGGGGCAACGACGACCGCGCCGCCAAGTACGAGCAGGCGGTCGACCTGTTCGAGAAGGCGCACCCGAACATCACCGTCCAGACCCAGTTCCAGGCCTGGGACGACTACTGGACCGCGCGCAACACCGAGGCCGCCGGCAAGGCACTGCCCGACGTCATGCAGATGGACCTGTCGTACCTGCGCCAGTACGCCGCCACCGGCCAGCTCGGCGACCTGAGCGCGCAGGAGGGCGTCAACCTCGACGTCTCGGGCCTCGACGAGTCGCTGCTCGAGTCGGGCGCGATCGACGGCAAGCAGTACGCGATCCCGACGAGCACCAACACGCTCGCGCTCTTCTACAACGCCGACATCACCGACGCGCTCGGCATGGAGCCCCCGGCCGACGGTTACACGTGGGACGAGTTCGACCAGTGGTTCCTCGACGTCGCCAAGGCCGGCGCGAGCGAGGACCCGGCCGTCTACGGCGGCGCCGACTACGCGGTCACCTTCTGGTTCTTCCTGCAGTGGTTCATGCAGTCCGGCGAGCAGCCCTTCACCGAGGACGGCCAGCTCAACTTCACGCAGGACGACATGAAGGAGTGGCTCAACTCGACCGCCGACCTGCGCGACGCGAAGGCCGTCTACCCGGTCGAGAAGGCCAAGCAGCTCGAGCCCCTCACCGGCTTCACCACGAACGAGGCCGCGGCCGAGGTCAGCTGGGACAACTTCCTCGCGGGCTACGTCGCCGACTCGGGCACCGAGAACATCGAGATGCTCCCGATCCCGGCGGGCGACGACGGCCAGCAGCACCTGTTCTACAAGCCGTCGATGCTGCTCGCGCCCTCGTCGAGCTCCGAGCACCCGGACGCCGCCGCGGCGCTCATCGACTTCCTGATCAACGACCCCGAGGTCGGCACGATCTTCGGCACCTCGAAGGGCGTCCCGGCCGTGGCCGCCCAGCGTGACGCGATGGACGTCGAGGCCGGTTCGATCGACGAGAAGGTCGTCGCCTACGAGGACTCGGTCGCCGACATCGTCACCGAGTCCGCCCCGATCCCGGTCCAGGGCTTCGGTGCGATCGAGGCCGAGTTCAAGCGCCTCGGCGAGGAGCTGCAGTACGGCAACATCACGGTCGACGAGTTCGTCGAGCAGTGGTGGGCCAACGCGGAGCAGAACATCCCCCAGAGCTGACCCGCCCGGGGTGCGGTTGGCCTCGTGCCGACCGCACCCCGTACGGTGCTGCCTCGTGGCAGCGCTGCCATGACGGATGGGCGAGCCACACCGGATGGACGAGCCACACCTGATTGACGAGACATACCCGATGGACAACGACGACTGATCGGACCCTGATCGTGACCACCCTCACCCGCGACGCCGCGCCGTCGTCGGCTCCCGCGAAGCGCGCACGGCGCTGGAAGCCGTCGGAGGTCCGTGCGGGGTACGCGTTCCTGACACCCTGGCTGCTCGGCTTCTTCCTGCTGACCGCCGGCCCCATGATCGCCTCGCTCTACCTGGCGTTCACGGACTACAACCTGTTCACCGACCCGCAGTGGGTCGGGTTCGACAACTTCACGCAGCTCTTCCAGGACCCGCGGTTCCTGCAGTCCGCGAAGGTCACCGCGATCTACGTGCTCGTCGGGACCCCCGTCAAGCTCGTCGCCGCCCTCGCCGTCGCGATGCTCCTCAACATGAAGCACCGCGGCCAGGGCGCGTACCGCTCGATCTTCTACGCACCCTCGCTCATCGGCGCCTCGGTCTCGATCGCCATCGTCTGGAAGGCGATGTTCATCGACGACGGGATCGTCGACACCGTCGGGCAGTTCTTCGGCATGCAGGCCGGCGGCTGGGTCGGCAACCCCGACATGACGATGCCCATGATGATCCTGCTCGCGGTGTGGCAGTTCGGCGCCCCGATGGTCATCTTCCTCGCGGGCCTCAAGCAGGTCCCCGCCGAGCTCTACGAGGCCGCGTCGGTCGACGGCGCCGGGCCCGTGCGCAAGTTCCTGCGCATCACGCTCCCGATGCTCTCGCCGGTGATCTTCTTCAACCTGCTGCTCGAGACCATCGCCGCGTTCCAGGTCTTCAGCTCGGCGTTCATCATCTCGGGCGGTTCGGGCGGGCCCGCCGGATCGACCCTCTTCTACACCCTGTACCTGTACATCCGTGGCTTCAACGACTTCCGGATGGGCTACGCGTCCGCCATGGCGTGGGTCCTCGTGATCGTGGTCGGCGTCATCACCGCGATCTTCTTCAAGACCTCGAAGTCGTGGGTCCACTACAGCGGAGATGCCCGATGACCGAGAACACGATCGCCGTCGAGCACGTCGGCGCCCAGCACCTGATCACCGAGCCGCCCGTGCGCGACACCGGCGCCGCCGCGACGCTCCGACGGTCCGCCCGCCGGCGCAAGGGCCTCAAGGGGCTCGGCTTCCACGCGTTCGTCCTCGCGCTGACCGTCGTGATCCTCTACCCGGCCGTGTGGATGTTCCTCTCGGCGTTCAAGCCGTCGAGCGACATCATCGGCGAGGTCAACCCGATCCCGACCGACTGGACCCTGGACAACTTCACCAAGGCCCTCTCGGGCATCGGCGGCGTCTCGTTCTGGACGTTCTTCGGCAACTCGCTGATCCTCGCGGTGCTGTCCGTGATCGGGATCGTGCTCTCCGCGACCGTGTCGGCCTACGCGTTCTCGCGCATCGAGTTCCCCGGCCGGAACATCTGGTTCGGCCTCATGATCGGCACGCTCCTGCTGCCGTTCCACGTCGTGATCATCCCGCAGTACATCATCTTCAACAATCTCGGCATGGTGAACACGTTCTGGCCGCTGCTGCTCGGCAAGTTCCTCGCGTCCGAGGCGTTCTTCGTGTTCCTCATGGTGCAGTTCATGCGCAACCTGCCGCGCGAGCTCGACGAGGCCGCGCGCATCGACGGCGCCGGGCACGTGCGGATCTTCCGCTCGATCATGCTGCCGCTCATGCGCCCGCCCATCATCACCGCGTCGATCTTCGCGTTCATCTGGTCGTGGAACGACTTCCTCGGGCCGCTGCTCTACCTCAAGAAGCCCGACCTCTACTCGCTGCCGATCGCGCTGCGCCTCTACGTCGACCAGACCTCCGTCTCCGACTACGGCGCACAGATGGCGATGGCGGTCCTCGCGCTCGTGCCCGTGCTGCTGTTCTTCATCGTGTTCCAGCGCTACATCGTGGACGGCGTCGCGACCCAGGGCCTCAAGGGCTGACCATGGTCACGACGACGGGCTCGACGGAGAGCCCGAGGAGAGGTGGCGACGTGCAGGACGACGGACGAGCTCCCGGCGGACGGGTTCCCGACGAGGACGGCGCGGGTGGGCGCGGCTTCGGGCGCGACGCCGACGGGCGTGACGCCCCCGCGGGCGACGCTGGCGGGTGGCCCGAGGACCCGACCGACGAGTCCCGGCCGCGCCGCGGTCCGGCGGCCCGCGGCAACGCGTTCGCGCTCTTCGCGGAGGTGCTGCTCGTCGGCGCGTTCGTGCTGGTCACGAGCATCCCGGTGATCACCGTCCCCGCCTCCCTCGCGGCGGGCTCCGCGCACCTGCGGCGCCACGTCGCCGGGGTCGACGACGGGATCGGCACGCTGTTCGCGGACTGGTGGCGCGCGCTGCGCGACCTCTGGGCCCTCGGCGTCGTGACGCTCCTGGTCGGGGCGTTCCTCGCGCTCGACCTCGTGGCGCTCGGCTCGTCCGCCCTGCCGGGTGGCGGGTACGTGCGGCTCCTCGTGCTGCTCGCCGCCGGCGTGTGCGTCGTCGTCCTGCTGCGGGCCACGGCCGCGTGGTCGGCGGGCCGCTGGAACGACGGCTCGGGTCGGACCAGCTCGGGTCGGACCAGTTCAGGTCGTGATCGCTCGGTCAGTGACGGTTCGGGCGGTGACATTGCAGGCAGTGACATTGCAGGCGGTGACGCCTCGGCCGCGGACGTCGGGTGGTCGGGCGGTCCGCTCGACGCCCCGGGCGAGGGTCCGGTCCGTCGGGCGGGGCGGGCGCTGCGCGTCGGGGTGACCGCCGCGAGCGACGACCGCAGCGGCTCGGTGCTGCTGCTCGCCGCCGTGGGTGCCTGCGCGGTGCTCGTCTGGATGCTCGTGCCGCTCGCCGTCGTCGTCGGCGGACTCCTGTGCATGGCGACCCTCGCCGTCGCGTCGCGATCCCGCGCCGCAGGCGTCTGACCAGCGCGGAGCTCCCCGCCGCGCCGGGCTCCCTGCGCGCCCGTCAGCGCCGCGCTCCCGACCCCGCGAGCGTCACGATCTGGCCCCCTCAGAGTGAGTCGCACGGGCCAGAACGTGACCCTCGGCGGTGCTTGTCGCGCACATTGCCCGGGGCCCGGGGCCCGGGGCCCGGGGCCCAGGGCCTGAGGACCTGAGGCCTGAGGCCCGAGGCCTGGGTCTCGGTGCGAGCGCCACGTTCCGGCCCTCACGCTCGTCGGCGCCGCGCTCTCGACCCCGCGAGCGCCACGTTCCGGCCCTCACGCTCGCGAGGGTCACGTTCGAGCCCCATCAGCGTGAGTCGAACGGGCCAGAACGTGACGCTCGGCGCTGCTTGTTGCGCACATGGCCTGGGGCCCGGCGCCCAGGGCCCAGGGCCTGGGGCCTGGGGCCTGGGGCCCGAGTCCTGGGTCTCGGCGCGAGCGCCACGTTCCGGCCCCCATGCCCGCGAGGGTCACGTTCTGGCCCCCTCAGAGTGAGGCGAACGGGCCAGAACGTGACGCTCGGCGGGTATGGCCCGCGGTCAGGCCCGAGCCAGAGTTCCCGTGAACGCCGTCCACGACTCGGGCGCGAGCGTGACGGTCCTCGTCGCGGCGGGCTCCCCGCCGACCCCTTCGCCACCGTCGACCCCGTCATCCCCGCCGAGCTCGAACGTCCGCACGTGCTTCTCGGCCACGGACGCCGCGTGCTCGGGCCCGGCGACCGCGGGGACGTCGTCCGCGGTGACCTCGAGGGCGTCGACGAGCGTGAGCCGAGCACCGGGGGTGCGCAGCACGAGGGTCTGCGGCTCGGGGGAGCGGTTGGTCACGAACAGCGCGAGGTGGCCCGTGGCGGGGTCGATGGTCGCCGCGGCGGTCACGAGCGGCACGTCGCCGTGCGCGGCGGTCGTGGTGGTGGCGGTGTCGACGCGCAGGTCGAGCACCTCGCCGCGCGCGGTCGCGGCGGTGCGGGCGAACGGGTGGAACGTGGGCTGCTTCCAGGCGGGGCCGCCGGGCTCGGTTATGATCGGCGCGATCACGTTGACGAGCTGCGCGAGGCATGCGACGCCGATGCGGTCGGCGTGGTTGAGCAGGGTGACGAGCAGGTCGCCGACGACGACGGCGTCGAGCGCGGAGTAGACGTCCTCGATGATGCGGGGCGCGTCGCGCTGGATCGGCAGGTTCTTCTCGCCGACGAACCGGGACTGCAGGTACCAGACGTTCCACTCGTCGAACGAGATCGTGAACCGCTTGTCGGAGCGGCGCTGGGCGGAGACGGCGTCGGCGGTCGCGACGACGCGCTCGACGAACCGGTCCATCGCGGTGCCCGAGGCGAGGAAGCTCGCGCGGTCGCCGTCGGTCTCCTCGTAGTAGGCGTGCATCGAGATGTGGTCGACGACGTCGAACGTGTGCCCGAGCACGACGCGCTCCCACTCGCCGAACGTGTCCATCTGCATCGACGACGACCCGCACGCGACGAGCTCGATCGTCGGGTCGACGAGCCGCATGGCCTTGCCGGCCTCGGCCGCGAGCCGCCCGTACGCGTCGGCGTCCTTGTGGCCGATCTGCCACGGGCCGTCCATCTCGTTGCCGAGGCACCACAGGCGCACGCCGTAGGGCTCGGTGCGGCCGTTCGCGATGCGCAGGTCGGCCCAGCGGGTGCCGGCCTCGCCGTTGCAGTACTCGACGAGCGCGGCGGCCGCCTCGACGCCGCGGGTGCCGAGGTTGACGGCCATCATGGGTTCGATCCCGGTGCGCTCGCAGTACTGCAGGAACTCGTCGGTGCCGACGTCGTTGGGCTCGACGGTGCGCCAGGCGAGGTCGAGGAAGGGCGTGCGCTGCTCGCGCGGCCCGACGCCGTCCTCCCAGCGGTAGTTGGACACGAAGTTGCCGCCGGGGTAGCGCACGATCGTCGCGCCGAGCTCGCGCGTGAGGTCGACGACGTCGCCGCGGAACCCGTGCTCGTCGGACGTCGCGTGGCCGGGTTCGTAGACGCCCGTGTAGACGGCGCGGCCGAGGTGCTCGACGAACGAGCCGAAGAGGCGGCGGTCGAGCGCGCCGCGCCGGAAGTCGGGGTGGAGGGTCAGTGTCGTCGTCCCGGGGTTCGGCACGGTGCTCCCAGCGTCGGTGGTGGAGTGCGCGCGGCTCCGATGCCGCGTTGCATCGATTCAACCCCGCCATCCTAGGCGATCGCACCCCGCGGCGTCCGCCCTTCGAGCGGCGGGGCCGGACTCGACCCCGGGCGTCCCGGCGGAACGGCGGTGCCCCTTGAGTCCCGGCGCGGACTGTGCTTGTATCGTTTCAACACCCGCGGGGCGACGACGCCGCCGCACCAGGTCCAGACCGGCACTTCGATGAGGAATCGCCACCCCGATGACCGCAGCCACGGCGTCCACGACGTCCGCCACCACACCCTCCGACACCCCCGCCCCGCGCACCCGCTACGCGGTCCTGGGCACCGGCCACCGCGCCGGGATGTACGTCGCGGCGCTCACGGGCGCTCACGCCGCCGACGGCGAGCTCGTCGCCTGGGTCGAGCCGAACCCGGTGCGCGCCGCCTACCACGAGAGCACGGTCGCACCCGTGCTCGGCGGCCCCGCCCGGCCCGTCTACGGGCCCGACGACCTCGAACGGGCGATCGCCGAGCAGCACCTCGACCGCGTGATCGTCACCTCGCCCGACCGCACCCACGCCGACCTCGTGTGCCGCGCGCTGCGGGCCGGCGCGGACGTCGTCGTCGAGAAGCCCCTCGCCGCGACCGCCGAGCAGGCGCGGCGCATCGCCGAGGCCGTGCGCGAGACCGGCCGCGACCTCACGATGACGTTCAACTACCGGTACGCGCCCCGCAACGCCGCCCTGCGCGAGGTCGTCGCGTCGGGCGAGATCGGCACGGTTCTCTCGGTCCACTTCGAGTGGGCCCTGGACACCGTGCACGGCGCCGACTACTTCCGTCGCTGGCACCGCGACAAGGACGTCTCGGGCGGCCTGCTCGTGCACAAG
The DNA here is from genome assembly GCF_002797595.1 of Sediminihabitans luteus. GTDB lineage: Bacteria > Actinomycetota > Actinomycetes > Actinomycetales > Cellulomonadaceae > Paraoerskovia > Paraoerskovia lutea. The sequence goes on along the minus strand of NZ_PGFE01000001.1, from coordinate 710,659 downwards.
TCGAGCCACCACTTCGACCTCGTGAGCTGGTGGATCGACGGCGTCCCGCGCCGCGTGACCGCCGCGGGCGGCCGCCGCTTCTACGGGGCGGACGGCGCGCACGCGCGCTCGGGCGAGACGTCCTCCGCCGAGCAGGGGCTGCGCGAGCGCGGCATCGAGCCGTGGGGCATCGACCTCGAGGCCGACCCGAGGCTCGCCGCGCTCTACGGGCCCGAGGCGCGCGCGCACGACGGCTACGTGCGCGACCGCGACGTGTTCGACCCCGACATCGAGGCGGAGGACACGCTCGCGGTGCTCGTCGAGTACGAGTCCGGTGCCGTCATGACGTACTCGCTCGTCGCGCACTCGCCCTGGGAGGGGTACCGCGTCACGGTCAACGGCACCAAGGGCCGCGCGGAGCTCGAGGTCGTCGAGCGCGGCTCGGTCGAGTTCGACGACGCGGGCCGCTCGGTGCTCGACCCGTCCGCCACGCCCGAGGCGTTCGCGGGCGACGCGGTACGCCCGCACGTCGAGCGGCTCGTGGTGCAGAAGCACTGGGAGCGCGCGCAGGAGCGCGAGATCCCCGCCGGCATCGGGGGGCACGGCGGCGGCGACGCCTACCTGCTCGCCGACGTCTTCACGGGCCCGCCCGCCCACGACCCGCTCGGCCGCGCCGCCGGCTATCTCGACGGGATCCGCGCGTCGAGCGTCGGGTACGCCGCGAACGCGTCGCTCGCCACGGGGCAGCCCGTGACGGTCGCCGATCTCGACCTCGGGGTCGACCTCTCGACCACGACCGTGACGGAGCGCACCGCATGAGGGCCACCATCGTCGGTGCGGGCGCGATCGCCCACGCCCACGCCCACGCGATCGCCGCGATCGACGGGGCCGAGCTCACGCGCGTCGTCGACCTCGACCCCGACCGCGCCCGCGCGCTCGCCGACGAGTTCGGCGCGCCGCACGCGGGCACCGACGTGAGCGCGGCGCTCGCGACGGGCGACGTCGACGTGCTGCACGTGTGCACCCCGCCGACCGCGCACCTCGAGGCCGCGCTGACCGCGCTCGCGGTCGGCGTGCACGTCGTGCTCGAGAAGCCGCCCGTGCTCTCGCTCGCGCAGATGGACGAGCTCGTCACCGCCGAGGCCGCGTCGAGCGCGAGCCTGACCGTGATCGTGCAGCACCGGTTCGGCAGCGGGGCCGTGCGCCTGCGCGACCTGCTCGACCGGGGTGCGCTCGGGCGGCCGCTCGTCGCGACGTGCGACACGCTCTGGTTCCGCGACCCCGCGTACTTCGCGGTGCCGTGGCGCGGTCGCTGGGAGACCGAGGGCGGCGGCCCGACCATGGGGCACGGGATCCACCAGTTCGACCTGCTGCTGTCGCTGCTCGGCCCGTGGGCCGAGGTGCGGGCCGTGGCCGCGCGTCAGGACCGCGACACCGAGACCGAGGACGTCTCGATGGCGCTCGTGACGTTCGAGAACGGCGCGGTCGCGTCGATCGTGAACTCGGTGCTCTCGCCGCGCGAGACCTCGCAGATCCGCATCGACACGCAGCGCGCCACCATCGAGCTCGAGCACCTCTACGGCTACGACGACTCGGCGTGGACGTTCACGCCCGCCCCGGGCGAGGACGTCGCGCACCTGTGGACGAGCGACCCGGACGCACCCGAGTCCGGCCACCTCGGCCAGCTCGAACCCACCTACGCCGCGTTCGCCGCGGGCCAGGCGCCGCCCGTCACGAGCGCCGACGCGCGCCGCACGCTCGACCTCGCGGCCTCGATCTACCGGTCGGCGTTCACGGGCGAGACCGTGCACGCGGGCACCATCGTCGCGGGCGACCCGTTCCACGCGTCGATGGCGGGCGACGGTGCCCCCTGGGCCGCGGTCGCAGCCACGACGGGGGCGTCGCGATGACGGCCGACGCCACGGCCCGCGCGCTCACCGCGGTCGACGACGACGGCCGGGCGATCGCCGTCCGACACCGGGGGACGACCCTGGTCGAGTACGTGTACCGGCCCGACGACGCCCAGGTCGAGAGCCCGCGTCCGTACTTCCACCCCCTGCGCACGCTCGACGGCGACCTCGTGTCGCTGTTCCGCCCGCACGACCACGTGTGGCACAAGGGGATCGCGTGGTCGCTGCCGAACGTCGGGCCGTACAACTTCTGGGGCGGTCCCACGTACGTGCGCGACGAGGGCTACGTGTGGCTCGACAACGACGGATCGATGGAGCACCAGGTGTTCCGCGACGTGACCGCGGACGACGCGGGCGTGACCTTCGTCGAGGACCTCGCCTGGCGCACGCCGCCCGGCGACGCGGGCCGCGAGGTCGTCGTCCGCGAGGAGCGACGCGTCCGGGTCGAGGTCGCGGACGACGCATGGGTCCTCGCGTTCACGTCGCACCTGACGAACGTCTCGGGCCGCGACCTGCCCGTCGGCAGCCCCACGACCAACGGTCGCGAGAACGCCGGGTACGGGGGACTGTTCTGGCGCGGGCCGCGCTCGTTCACGGGCGGGACGCTGCTCGCGCCCGGGCAGGCCGGCGGCGAGGAGCTGCGCGGGCAGCGGCTGCCGTGGATGGGCTTCTCGGGCGTGCACGACGGCACGACGACCGCCTCGACGGTCGTCATGGTCGACGTGCCCGGCAACCCCGGCGGGCAGCCGCAGTGGTTCGCACGCACCGAGAACTTCGCGTGCCTGTGCCCCGCGCCCGCCTTCTCGCACGAGGTCCCGTTCGCGCCCGGCGGCGAGCTGACCTTCCGCTACGCGGTCGCGGTGGCGGACGGCGCGGGCGACCCTGCGCGGGCCGCCGACCTCGCGGCCGTGGCGCTCCGCGTCGCCGAACGCCCCGGACCCCCCGCGTGAGCGACCCGCTGCTGCCCGGCGGCACCTCGGCGAGCCACCTGCGCGTCTACGACTGGCCGGCCGCCGACGCCCCGGGCGGCAGCGGCAGCCCCCACCTGCACACCGTCGCCTCGGAGGCGTACGTCGTGACCGCCGGCGCGGGCGCGGTCCAGACACTCTCCGCCGACGGGTACGCCGAGCGGCCCCTCGAACCCGGGCGGGTCGTGTGGTTCACGCCCGGGGTGGTGCACCGGCTCGTGAACCACGGTGGCCTCGAGCTCGTCGTGCTCATGTCCGACGCCGGGCTCCCCGAGGCCGGCGACGCGGTGCTCACGTTCCCGCCCGCGGTGCTCGCCGACCCCGACGCCTACCGCGCCGCGGCGACGCTGCCCGCTGCGGGGGCGGGCGCCGGGGCGTCGTCCGACAGCCTGCTCGCCGTCGCGGCGCGTGCCCGGCGCGACCTCGCGCTCGAGGGGTACCTCGCGCTGCGCGACGCCGTGGTCGCCGACGGGCCCGGTGCCCTCGCGCCGCTGCACGCCGCCGCCGCGCGACTCGTCGGACCTCGGCTGCCCGGCTGGGCCGAGGCTCCCGCGGTCGTGGCCGCCGCCGGGGCGACCACCGCGGCGCTCGCGGCCCTGGTGGCCGGGGGAGCGGACGCCGTCGCGCACCTCGCCGCGGGCACGGTCGCCGAGCGTGACGCGCTGCCCGGCCCGCGCCGGTACGGCATGTGCGGGCGGCTGCGCCAGTGGTCGGTGCCGACCGCCTGACCGTCCCACCGCCTCACCGTCCCACCGCCGCCCGGGCCCCCACCGCCGACCGCGCGATCCGTCACGCGATTCGGTGAAAACCCGTGACAGATCGCGCGGTCGGCGGTGCGTAGAGTGTCGGTGCGCGATCGCCCGGAGGCGTGCGGTCGAGGTGGGGAACGACAGGCGACCGGAGGGCGGGGCGATGAGGCTCACGTTCGTCGCGGTCGCCCTGCTGACGAACCTCGGCAACTGGATGACCTTCTTCGCCCTCCTCGTGCACGTCCAGCTCACGGAGGGGTCGAGCAGCAGCGCGCTGTTCTTCGTGTGCCAGACGCTCCCGGCGCTGCTCCTAGCGGGCCAGGCCGCCCGGCGGGTCCCGGCGCACGCGGTGCGCCCGGTGTGGGTCGCCCTGCAGGTCGCGCTGGCCGGCATGACGTTCGCGATCGCAGGGTTCACGCACGTGGTCCCGCTGCTGTTCGTGTACGCGGGCGTGTCGATGCTCGTGCGGGCGACCGCGAGCCCGCTGCTGCTGTCGATGATCAGCGCGCACGTCCCTGAGGCGGTGCGGGGGGCGACGCTCACGGCCGTGAGCTCGTCGTCGGCGATCACGCTCGCTGTCGGCCCGGCCCTCGGCGGGCTCCTCATGGCCACGTACGGCCCGGCCGCCGTGCTCGTGATCAACGGCGTCGGGTACCTCGTCGTGGCAGTGGCCCTCGCGGTCCGCCGGATGCCCGCCGTGCCCACGGCGCCGACGCCGCTGCCGACGGTGCGCGAGCGCGGTGCGAAGCGGTTCGTCCGCGTCCCCGGGTTCAGGTCGCTCGCGACCATCGAGGGTGCGCGCGAGCCCGTCGCGGTCTGGCTCGTCCCCGCCGCCCGGAGCTGGATGCTCTTGCTCGCGGCCGGGGCGACGGTCAACGCGCTCGAGACGCCCGTGATCTTCGAGTCGCTGCGGCTGGGCGAGCGCGAGTTCGGCTGGCTCATGAGCGCGTACGGGATCGGTGGTGGGGTCGTGCTGGTGCGTGCGCTCGCCGGACGTACCCGGCGTCCCGGACGCGCCACGGTCGGCTGGAGCGCGCTCGGCGCCGCGTGCGCCCTCGTGGTGTGGATGGCGGCGTCGGCCGACCTGGCGCCTCCTTGGCGGACGACGGTCTGCGTGGTCGCGTTCGTCGCGCTGGGATTCAGCACGAGCACGTTGTCGGGAGCGGTCCGCGGCACGTTGGACCAGCTCGCCGCGACGCTGGGGGAGGACCCGAAGGTCGTGTGGACCTGGGCCTCGCAGGTCACGCTCGCGCTGAACCTCGTCGTCTACGTCTCGTTCTTCCTGTACTACCTCGGCTGGGAGGTCTCGCCCGCGCTCCTCGTCATGCCCGTCGGGGCGTACCTCGCCATCGCCGTGGGCGCGTCCCGCCCACCGCCGACCGCGCGATCCGTCACGCGATCCGGCGAGAATCCGTGACGGATGGCGCGGTCGGCGGTCCGGTACCGCTCCATGACCTGCCGAAGGGCGGTGCCGAAGATCTCCTGGTTGTTCAGCACCGTCGGGTTCGTCGCCGCCTTCGCCTTGGCGAACGTGCCCCGAGGAACTCCTGCCTCCTCGACGATCCGGCGTGGCACGGGACGGTCGTAGGGCTGGTTCAGCGTCCAGGGCGCCATCTCCTCGCTCCGCGTGACCCGTCGGATCGGGGCGACGAACCTCGCACCGATGGCGGGGACAGGGACGAACGCGTACCCGGTCCGCAGCCTGAACTCGGTGAAGCTCTTCCCGTAGATCACGCGCACCGGCAGGCCGGGCGGAAGGGTGCACGCGCGCTTCCAGGCGGAGTCGCCCATCGCGCCGCTGAGAAGGATCCCGCTGCGAAGGCTGCTCTCCATCGTGGTGAGCATGACGTCGTCACCGAGGCCGGCGGTCGCCACGAACTCCGCGGCGCGGGAGAGGTCCGAATCCTCGATCGTCAGGGCGAGGCTCGGCACCTCGTCGCCCATCACGTGCCGGACCACGTCGACCTCCATGCCGAGGCGACGGCCGACGTCCCGCCCGGAGTCGTCACGGCCCTTGACGGTGACGTCGAGCGTCACGGCCCGCGTGAACCCGAGCTCCGAGGCGAGAGCCGCGACGGCCGGTGAGTCATAGCCGTTGGACAACGGGGTGACCGGGACGAGGCTCGAGCACGTGCGACCGGGGTCGGCGCCGTTCTCGGCGAGGCGACGGATCGCGCTCGTCAGGTACTCGCGGTACTCGGCGAACGTCCGGAACAGGACGTGCGGCTCGCTGGGGAAGATCTTGATCCCGCCGTCTGCTCCGACGACGAAGTTGTGGAACATCATGCGCCGGAACGTGTGGCGCGGTCCGTCGACGACGACCGGGTCGTACCGGTCGAAGCCGAGCGCGCTGGCCGTGTCCGTCGAGGTGCGGAGCACGCGACCCACCTCGTCGAGAAGCGCGTCGTCGTCGTCGACGAGGCCCTCGACGAACGTCGCGGGAAGGCTGTTCGAGACGGTCGTGACCCCGGTCTCCCGGTCATGGAGGACGTAGAGGTACTCCCAACAGTGCTTGGGCGGGACGAAGACGACGTGCTTGCCGATGCGTGCGCCCGAGCCGAACGCCAGGTCCGTGCGATGGAAGGCCAGGTCCGTGAACGCCCCGTCCCACACGCCCTCGAAGACATGACCCGGCCCGGACTCCACGGAGGGTCCGACCCGGAAGTCGTGCTGCCCGTCGGCGACCCGGCAGGTCCACGCCATGGCGGGGAGATCGGGATCGACGTCGACCGACGCCCTGCGCTCGGGGAACGGCACGAAGTCGCCGAGCCTGAGCTGCTGCGCTCTCTGGTACACCCGGGCGGCGGTCTTGTGCTCGTCGAGGTTTGTGGACTCGTACATCGCCTCGACGGCGCGCTCCAGCAGGTCAGCCACGGTGCCAACTTTCGGGCTAGGGACGTGTTCGGTCCAGCGCGCGGCGCGGTCGGCGCTCCGTCGCGGTCGATCGGCGCCGAGCGTAGCAGCGGGGCGCGCGACATCGCGGGAGATCACCGCCGAACGCGCGATCCGTCACGCGATTCGGCGAAAATCGGTGACAGATGACGCGGTCGGCGGTGGGGGCTGGGCGTCAGGCCTCGCGGACGACGCGCACCGCGCCCGCGGGCACGACGAGGTTCCCCACGGCGTCGCCCGCGACCAGCTCAGTGTCTGCGGCCAGCTCGCCGCCCCTGACCAGTTCGGTGCCCGTGAGCAGCTCGGTGCCCGTGAGCAGCTCGGTGCCCGTGGCGTCGAGCGTCGCGTCGGTGTCGGCGTGGTTGATCGCGAAGAGCCAGCTCGTGCCGTCGTCCGCGTGGCGGCGCACGACCTCGAGCCCGGGGTGCGCGCCGGCCCCCGCCTCGCCGACGAGACCGGCGTCCGCGAGGAACGCGTCGACCACGGCGAGCGTGCCCGCGGGGTCGGGACGGGTCGCGAGGTACCAGGCCGACCCGCCGGCCGCGGTGCGGCGGCGCGTCACGGCGGGCAGCCCGGCGAGGGCGCCGTCGTCGTACGTCGCGACCGCCTCGGCGCCGGCGAGGTGCGTCTTCTCGGTCCACAGGTCGGCGGTGAGCGTCGCGCCGGCGAGCGGCCCGCGGCCGGTCGCGTGCACCGTCTCGCCCTCCTGGAGCGTGTGGAACTCCTCGGTGCGCACCCCGAGCAGGTCGCGGAACGCCCCGGGGTAGCCGCCGAGCCGGACGTGGTCGTTCTCGTCGACGATGCCGGAGAAGAAGGTCACGAGCACGTGCCCGCCGCGCCGCGCGACGTCCGACACCGCGGCCGCGTGCTCGTCCGTGACGAGGTACAGCGAGGGGACGACGACGGCCTGGTAGCCGCCCAGGTCGTGACCCGGGTGGACGACGTCGAGCGTCACACCGCGCTCCCAGAACGCGCGGTAGAGCGCGAGCACCTGGTCGGGGTAGCGGAACGCCTGCGTGGGGTGCGAGTCGAGCTCGGACGCCCACCAGGCCTCGTAGTCGAAGAGCAGGGCCGTGCGGGCGCGCACGCGCGAGCCGCGGACCTCGCCGAGCCGCTGCAGGGCATCGCCGAGCGCGAGCGTGGTGCGCCAGACGTCGGAGTCGGTGCCGGCGTGCGGGACCATCGCCGAGTGGAACTTCTCGGCCCCGGCCCGGGACTGCCGCCACTGGAAGAACATGACCGAGTCGGCGCCGCGCGCGACGTGCGCGAGCGAGTTGCGCAGGGCCTCCTGCGGCGACTTGGTGTGATTGCGCGGCTGCCAGTTTACGGCCGAGGTCGAGTGCTCCATGAGGATCCACGGGGCGCCGCCCGCGACGCCGCGCGTGAGGTCGGCGCTGAACGCGAGCTCGACGTGCCGCTGCGGGTCGTCGGCGCGCGTGTAGTGGTCGTTCGCGATCACGTCGAGGTCGTCGGCCCAGGCGAAGTAGTCCATGCCCTTGGTGCCGGACGACAGCATGAGGTTGGTCGTGGTCGGCACGGTCGGGGCGGTGCGCCGCAGCACGTCGCGCTGGTCGCGGTAGTGGTCGAGGAGCGCGGCCGAGGAGAACCGGTCGAAGTCGAGCTGCTGCGTCGGGTTGGCGTAGGTGGGGGCGACCAGGGGCGGCAGGACGTCGTCGAAGCTGCCGTAGCGCTGCGACCAGAAGGCGGTGCCCCAGGCCTCGTTGAGCGCGTCGACGGTGCCGTAGCGCTCGGCGAGCCAGTCCCGGAAGGCCGTCGCGGCGGCGTCCGAGTAGTCGCGCGGCACATGGCAGCCGATCTCGTTGTCGACGTGCCACAGCGCGACCGCGGGGTGGGTGCCGTAGCGCTCGGCGACGCGCTCGGTCATGGTGAGCGCGTAGTCGCGGAACAGCGGGTGGTGCACCGAGTAGGCCTGGCGCCCGCCCTGGTGCAGCACGGTGCCGTCGGCGAGGCGCGGCAGGATCTCGGGGTGCGCGCGCGTGAGCCACGGCGGGGGAGACGCGGTCGCGGTCGCGAGCGCCACGCGGACCCCGGCGGCGTGCAGGCGGTCGAGCGTCGCGTCGAGCCAGGCCCAGTCGAGCTCGCCCTCGCGTGGCTCGATCGTGGCCCACGAGAAGATCGCGACGCTCACGAGGTTCACGCCGGCGGCCTGCATGAGCTCGACGTCCTCGAGCTGGACGTCGAGCGGCCACTGCTCGGGGTTGTAGTCTCCGCCGTACCCGAGACCGGGGACGTCGGCGTTCCACGGGGTCACGGCAGCGGTGTCGAAGGCCTCGGGGGCGGTGCGTCGTCGCATGGTTCGATCCTGTCATGAATCGTTTTAATATGTCGAGGTGCGCATCGTGGCGCACCACCGCCCCCCGGGCGGTGACGACCTGAGGAGGACCCCGCCGTGGCCCAGTTCGACCTGCCCCTCGACCAGCTCGTGGCCTACCGCCCCGCGCGCGACGAGCAGCCCGACTTCGACGCCTTCTGGGAGCGGACGCTCGCCGAGCAGGACGCCGCGCACCCGCTCGAGCACGGCATGGAGAGGGTCGAGACGGGGCTGACCGAGATCGTCACGCACGACGTCACGTTCACCGGGTTCGGCGGCCAGCCGATCAAGGCGTGGTTCCACCGGCCCGCGTCGGCGGACGGCGACCTCGGGGTCGTCGTCGAGTACATCGGGTACCAGGGTGGGCGCGGCCTGGCGCACGAGCACACGCTGCTCGCGCAGGCCGGCTACGCGACCCTCGTCATGGACAACCGCGGCCAGGGCAGCGGCCACCAGGTGGGCCACACGGGCGACGCGCACGTGGGCGGCCCGCACGCCGCCGGGTTCCTGACGCAGGGCATCGAGGACCCGGACGCCTACTACTACCGCCGCCTGTTCGTCGACGCCGTGCGCGCCGTCGACGTCGCCCGCGCGCTGCCCGGCGTCGACCCGACGCGCGTCGTGGTCAGCGGCGGCAGCCAGGGCGGGGCGATCACGCTCGCCGCCGCGGCCCTGAGTGCCGCGCGGGGCGTCGCGCTGCGCGGCGCGATCATCGACGTGCCGTTCCTGACCCACGTGCGCCGCTGCACCGAGATCACCGACGCGTTCCCGTACGGCGAGATCGTCCAGCACCTGTTCGCGCACCGCGACCACGTCGAGCAGACGTTCCGCACCGTGTCGTACTTCGACGGCCTCAACTTCGCGCCCCGCATCGACGTGCCCGCGCTCTTCTCGGTCGGGCTGCGCGACGAGGTGTGCCCGCCGTCCGCCGTCTACGCCGCCTACAACCACCTCGGGTCGACCGACAAGGACATCAAGGTCTACGCCTACAACGGGCACGAGGGCGGCGGGCCGTTCCAGCTCGCCGAGCACCTCGCGTTCGTGCACCGCGTCATGGCGTGAGCGCCTGAGCCGCGGCACGGGACGCCCGCGCCATCAGGGCCGGTATGCCCCTATCCTTCGGCCATGCGAATGACGGGGGTCACAGGGGAGAGGGTCCGCGCCACGGCGCGGGTCGTGGCGGTGGGCGCGGTCCTGATGGCAGTCGCGGACGCGTTCCGGTGCGGGAACCGCTGGTACGTCTCCACGATGTTCGGCGGCGCCGACAGCGGCGACTACATGGCGCTCGACCTGGCCGCCGGCGCCTTCCACGCGATGGTCGCGTGCCTCGCGTGGGTGTGCGTCGCGCTCGTCGCCGCGGCCGTCGGGTGGCGGCTCCGCGTCGTGAGCGCGCGGACGCCGTAGGGCGTCACCCTGGCGCACACCGACCGATCAGACCGGCAGCCGCATCCCCGCGCCCCCGTCCCGGTCGCACCGCAGCACTCCGTCCACGACGGTCAGCCGTGCCACCTGCACGACGGCCCGCCGCTGCGCGAGCGTCGTCTCGTCGAGCACGTCGGCCACGGGCGTCTCGTCTCCCGAGCCCGGGTGCGTGAAGTACACGATCCACGCCTCGTCCTCGGTGACGTCGTCCGGCACGACACCGAGCCGGGGCCCGGCGGGGCCGTCGTGGCCGGGGACGACGACGTCCGCGTGCAGGCCGTGCGTCGCGTCGCCGGGGCGCGACCCGGGCTCCTCGAGGATCAGCCCCTGCGGGGTCCAGGTGTCGAGGTCGTCCGACCGGTGGACGCGCTGCCCGTGCCACTCGTCGACGACCATCCACGCGTACCCGCCGAGCACGAACACGTTGGGGCCCTCGTGCGGTCGCCCGCCGATCACCTTGCCACGCACGGTCCACGCGAACAGGTCGGGGGAGTCCGCAGCCCAGGTGGTCGAGCCGTCGGCCTCGTCCTTGTACCAGAGCCGCCACCCGCCGTCCGGCAGCGGGTGCACGCACGCGTCGATCACGCGGTCCGAGCTCAGCGGCAGCGGGCCGTGGTTGGTCCATGTCGTCAGGTCGGGGCTGGTGAGGTGCTCGATGCGTCGCGTGTGCCCCTCCCAGCGGTCGGGCACGCCCTCGATCGTCGTGAGGTACATGTGGTACTCGCCGTGCGCCCACAGCACCTCGGGCGCCCAGAACGTGTCCCGGCGCCAGCGCTCGCCCGCGGGCCGGAACCCGTCGGCCGCCCCGAGCGCGCCACGGTACGTCCAGGTCTGCCCGCCGTCGGACGACGTCGCGACCCCGACGTCGCTCCCGTGCACCCACGCCACGCCCGGCCCGGGCGACGCCGCGCGGCGCTGGGTGTAGAACATCCACCACTCGCGGCGCTCGCGGTGCCACACGAGCACGGGGTCCGTCGCGGCGTCGTGCACCGGGTCGCGGAACAGCGGGGCCGGTGTGCCGGACGACGCAGCCGCGGTCGCGCTCACGCCGGGTCGAGGCCCGTGCTCGAGGTCCGCACGACGAGCTCGGGCTGGAACGTGATCTGCTCGGCCGGGGCGTCGGCGGGCGCGAGCAGGAGGTCGGCGGCCCGGAACCCGAGCTGGTGCGTGGGCTGGCGCACCGACGTCAGCGGCGTCGAGAGCTCGGCGGCGAACGACACGTCGTCGTACCCGACGACGGCCATGCCGTGCGGCACCGAGACGCCCTCGGCGCGCAGGGTGCGCAGCGCCCCGAGCGCGGTCAGGTCGTTGATGCAGAACGTCGCGGTCGGCACGCGGTCCATCGCGAGGAGCTCGCGCGTGCCCTGCTCGCCGCCGTCGGCGTTGAGCGAGGGGATCGTGACCTCGACGAGCGCGTCGGCGGGGTCGAGGCCGGCCGCGGTCACGGCGCGCACCGCGCCGGTCCAGCGGTCGGCGCACTGCCGGATGCTGTGCGGGCCGTTGAGGAACGCGATGCGCTCGTGCCCGAGCTCGAGCAGGTGCTGCACGGCCATCTCGCCGCCCGCGACGTCGTCGACCGCGACCGACGACAGCGACTCGACGGGCGACGGGCGGTCGAGCAGCACGACGGCGATGCCGCGCCGGCGCACCGTGAGCAGGTGCTCGATGTCGGAGGTCGAGGGCACGACCATGACGCCCTGCACGCCGTGCTCCTCGAAGAGCCGCAGGTAGCGGGCCTCGCGCGCCGGGTCCTCGTCGGAGCTCGCGAGCATCACGGTGAAGTCGTCCTGCGTGAGGCGGTCCTCGATGCCGCGCGCGACGTCGGTGAAGAACGGGTTGGCGACGTCGAGCACGATCGCGCCCGCGGTCGTGATGGTGCCGGCGCGCAGCTGGCGGGCGGAGCCGTTGGGCACGAACGCGAGGTCCTCGATCGCACCGAGCACGCGGTCGCGCGTGGCGGGCGAGACGCGGTCGGGGCGGTTGAGCACGTTCGAGACCGTGCCGACCGAGACCTCCGCGAGACGTGCGACGTCGCTGATCGACGCGCGTCGTCGCTGGACGGGTGTGCTCATGGGGCTCCTCGGGTCTCGCGTGCGCGTCGTCGCGCACGGCTCGTCGCCAGCCTAGGGCCCGACGCTCGGACGCGGGTGCTAGGTTCACCATCGTATATGAACCGATTCACAGTGAGGTGAACGTGATGGCGAAGGTGTGCTTCGTGTCCAAGGTCCGGGCCGAGCGGGTCGACGAGTACCGGGCCGCGCACGCGGCCGTGTGGCCCGAGATGCTCGAGGCGCTCGCCGACACCGGCTGGCGCGACTACCGGCTGTTCCTGGGCACGGACGGCCTGCTCGTGGGCGTGCTCGAGACCGACGACTACGCGCGGGCGCAGCGGGACATGGCCGCGCGCGAGGTCAACGAGCGGTGGCAGGCCGCCATGGGCGACTTCTTCGAGCCGTCGGACGGCCGCCCGGACGAGGGGTTCGTGGTGCTCGACGAGGTGTTCCACCTCGAGACACAGCTCGCGGCGGCCCGCGCGGAGGCGTGAGGCGCCGTCTTGACCGGCACCTGTCGTCGGCCTAGAGTGTGAAACGATTCAAAGAGCGCCGACGTTCCGCTCGGCACCCACGACGCGCGACGAGGCGCGTCCGAGGAGGAGAACCATGACCACGACGACGTCCGCGGCGGGCACGGCAGCCGCACGGGACGCGCTGCGCGCGCAGACCATCGAGCTCCCGTCCTGGGCGTTCGGCAACTCGGGGACCCGCTTCAAGGTGTTCGGTTCGCCCGGCACGCCGCGCGACCCGTTCGAGAAGATCGCCGACGCGGCGCAGGTGAATGCATTCACCGGCATCGCGCCGCGCGTGTCGCTCCACATCCCGTGGGACCTCGTCGACGACTACGAGGCCCTCGCCCGCCACGCGGCCGACCACGGCGTGAGCATCGGCATGATCAACTCGAACCTCTTCCAGGACGACGACTACAAGCTCGGGTCGCTCACGCACCCCGACGCCGTCGTGCGCAAGAAGGCCGTCGACCACCACCTGCAGTGCGTCGACGTCATGCGGGCCACGGGCTCGAAGGAGCTCAAGCTCTGGCTGCCCGACGGCACCAACTACCCGGGCCAGGACTCGATCCGCGCACGGCAGGACCGCCTCGCCGACTCGCTCGCCGAGATCTACGCGGCCCTCGACGACGACCACCAGCTCGTGCTCGAGTACAAGTTCTTCGAGCCCGCGTTCTACTCGATGGACATCCCGGACTGGGGCACGTCGCTCCTGCACTGCCTCGCGCTCGGCGACCGCGCCAAGGTCGTGCTCGACACGGGCCACCACGCGCCCGGCACCAACATCGAGTTCATCGTCGCGCAGCTCGTGCGCCAGCGCCGCCTCGGCGCGTTCGACTTCAACTCGCGGTTCTACGCCGACGACGACCTCATGGCCGGCGCCGCCGACCCGTTCCAGCTCTTCCGGATCATGCACGAGATCGTGCAGGCCGACGTGCTGCGCCCCGACTCGGGCGTCAACTTCATGCTCGACCAGTGCCACAACATCGAGGCCAAGATCCCCGGGCAGATCCGCTCGGTCATGAACGTGCAGGAGGCCACCGCCAAGGCGCTGCTGGTCGACGCGGCCGCGCTCGACGCGGCCCAGCGCGCGGGCGACGTGCTCGGCGCGAACGGCGTCCTCATGGACGCGTACAACACCGACGTGCGGCCGCTGCTCGCGGACCTGCGCGTCGAGCAGGGTCTCGACCCGAACCCGATGCAGGCGTACGCCGCCTCGGGCTACGCCGCGAAGATCGAGGCCGAGCGCGTCGGTGGCGCGCAGGCCGGATGGGGAGCATGAGCATGACCACCACGAGCGAGACCACCCGTCCCACGGCCGCGGACGCCGTCGCCGACCTCGTCGCCCGGTCGAACCGGCTCGGCGCCGACCCGCGCGTCACGAACTACGCGGGCGGCAACACGTCCGCCAAGGGCACCGCGACCGACCCGGTCACGGGCGAGCCCGTCGAGCTGCTGTGGGTCAAGGGCTCCGGCGGCGACCTCGGCACCCTGACCGAGAAGAACCTCGCGGCCCTGCGCCTCGACCGGCTGCGCGCCCTCGTCGGCGTCTACCCGGGCGTCGAGCGCGAGGACGAGATGGTCGCGGCGTTCGACTACTGCCTGCACGGCAAGGGCGGCGCCGCCCCGAGCATCGACACCGCGATGCACGGCCTCGTCGACGCCGCGCACGTCGACCACCTGCACCCCGACGCGGGCATCGCGGTCGCGACCGCGGCCGACGGCGAGGCGCTCACGCGCGAGATCTACGGGGACGACGTCGTGTGGGTCCCGTGGCGCCGTCCGGGCTTCCAGCTCGGCCTCGACATCGCGGCGATCAAGGCCGAGAACCCGCAGGCGATCGGCTGCATCCTGGGCGGTCACGGCATCACCGCGTGGGGCGCGACCAGCGACGAGGCCGAGCAGCGCTCGCTGTCGATCATCCGCCGTGCCGAGGAGTTCGTCGCGGCGCGCACCGAGGCGCTCGCCGCCGAGGGGCGCCACCCGTTCGGCGCGGTGCGCCCCGGGTTCGAGGCGCTGCCCGAGGGCGAGCGGCGCGCCAAGGCCGCGGCGCTCGCGCCCGTGATCCGTGGGCTCGCGTCGACCGACGCGCCGCAGGTCGGCCACTTCACCGACAGCGACGTCGTCCTCGACTTCGTCGCCCGCACCGAGCTGGGCCGGCTCGCGGCGCTCGGCACGAGCTGCCCCGACCACTTCCTGCGCACCAAAGTCAGCCCGCTCGTCGTCGACCTCCCGGCCGACGCGGGCATCGAGGAGACCGTCGAGCGCCTCACCGCGCTGCACGCCGACTACCGCGAGGCGTACCAGGGCTACTACGACCGTCACGCGACGGCCGACAGCCCCGCGATCCGCGGCGCCGACCCGGCGATCGTCCTGGTGCCGGGCGTCGGGATGTTCTCGTTCGGCCGCGACAAGCAGACCGCGCGCGTCGCCGGCGAGTTCTACGTCAACGCGATCAACGTGATGCGCGGCGCCGAGGCGATCAGCACCTACGCGCCCATCGACGAGGCCGAGAAGTTCCGCATCGAGTACTGGGCGCTCGAGGAGGCCAAGCTCCAGCGCATGCCCAGGCCGAAGGCGCTCGCGACGCGCGTCGCGCTCGTCACGGGTGCCGGCTCGGGCATCGGCCGCGCGATCGCCGAGCGGCTCGCCGCCGAGGGCGCGTGCGTCGTCGTCGCCGACCTCAACCTCGACGGCGCCCAGGAGGTCGCGGCCTCGCTCGGCGGGGACGACGTCGCGGTCGCCGTCCGCGCGGACGTGACCTCGGCGCAGGACGTCGCCGCGATGGTCGACGCCGCGGCGCTGGCGTTCGGCGGGGTCGACCTCGTGGTCAACAACGCGGGGCTGTCGATCTCCAAGCCGTTGCTCGAGACCACCGAGAAGGACTGGGACCTGCAGCACGACGTCATGGCCAAGGGGTCGTTCCTCGTGGCCCGCGAGGCCGCGCGCGCCATGATCGCGCAGCGCATGGGCGGCGACATCGTCTACATCGCGTCCAAGAACTCGCTGTTCGCCGGACCCAACAACATCGCGTACTCCGCGACCAAGGCCGACCAGGCGCACCAGGTGCGGCTGCTCGCGGCCGAGCTCGGCGAGCACCAGATCCGCGTCAACGGCATCAACCCGGACGGCGTCGTGCGCGGCTCCGGGATCTTCGCCGGCGGCTGGGGAGCCAAGCGCGCCGCGGTGTACGGCGTCGACGAGCAGGACCTCGGTGCGTACTACGCGCAGCGCACGCTGCTCAAGCGCGAGGTGCTCCCCGAGCACGTCGCGGCCGCGGTGTTCGCGCTCACCGGCCCGGACCTCGCCCAGACGACCGGCCTGCACGTGCCCGTCGACTCGGGCGTGGCCGCGGCGTTCCTGCGGTGAGCGGGTCGCCCGCGTTCGTCGCGGTCGACCTCGGCGCGACGAGCGGGCGGGTCGTGCTCGGCGTCGTCGAGGGCGACGCGGGCGCTGAGCGCGTCGCGCTGACCGAGGTCGCGCGGTTCGCCAACGGGCCCGTCGAGGTGCCGCAGGTCGGGCCCGACGGCGGCGGTGCCGCGCTGTGCTGGGACCTGCTGCACCTGTGGCGCGGCACGCTCGACGGCCTGCGGGCCGCGGCCCTGCTCGCGCGCGAGCAGGGCCACGAGGTCCGCGGGGTCGGCATCGACTCGTGGGCGGTCGACCACGCGCTCGTGGCCGCGGACGGCGCGCTGCTGGGCAACCCCCGGCACCACCGCGACCCGCGGCTCGCGGGCGTCGCCGAGGAGGTGCTCGGCCGGCTCGGCGCGGCCGGGCACTACGCCGTCAACGGCCTCCAGCGGCTGCCGTTCACCACGGAGTTCCAGCTCGTGGCCGGCCGGCACGACGCCGCGTGGCCCCTCGCGGCGTCGGTGCGGCTCGTGCCGGACCTCCTCGCGTCGTGGCTCACGGGCGAGGTCGTCGCGGAGGTCACGAACGCCTCGACCACGGGCCTCGTCGACGCGAGCACGCGGGAGTGGTCCACGCCCGTGATCGACGCGCTCGAGGCCGCGTACCCCGAGCTCGCGACCCTGCGGTCGCGGCTCGGCGACCTCGTCGAGCCCGGCACGGTCGTCGGGCCGCTGACCGCGCGCGTGCAGGAGGCCACCGGCCTCGGCGCGGTCCCCGTGATCGCGGTCGGCTCGCACGACACGGCCTCGGCCGTCGTCGGCGTCCCCGCGGACGACGCACGGTTCGCCTACGTGTCCTCGGGCACGTGGTCCCTGGTCGGGGTCGAGCTCGACGCGCCCGTGCTCACCGAGGAGTCGCGGGCCGCGAACGTGACCAACGAGCTCGGCGTCGACGGGACCGTGCGGTACCTCAAGAACGTCATGGGGCTGTGGGTGCTGTCCGAGACGTTGCGGACCTGGCGCGAGCAGGGCACCGAGGTCACGCTCGCGGACGCGCTCGCCGCGGCCAAGGACGCCGAGCCGCGCCGCACCGTGGTCGACGTCGACGCGCCGGAGTTCCTGCCGCCCGGCGACATGCCGACCCGCCTCGCGGACGCCGCGCGCGCGAGCGGGCAGCCCGTGCCCGCGACCGTCGGCGAGGTCGTGCGGTGCGTCCTCGACTCGCTCGCCGACGCGTACCGCCGTGCGCTCGACGAGATCGTGAGGCTCTCGGGCCGCGAGGTCGACGTGCTGCACGTCGTCGGCGGCGGCTCCCAGAACGAGCTGCTGTGCCGCCTCACCGCCGAGGCGACCGGGCTGCCCGTCGTCGCGGGGCCGGTCGAAGGTGCAGCGCTCGGCAACCTGGTCGTCCAGGCGCGAGCCGTGGGGGCGCTCGAGGGTGACCTCGCGGCGCTGCGCACCGTGGTCCGCCGCTCGTCGTCGCTCCGCCGCTACGAGCCGGCGGCCGCGACCCGCTGAGGCCACCCACCGCCGTCCGCCCGCCCACCGCCGTCCGCCCACCCACCGGTGGTCGGCCCGCCGCCGTTGTCGGGGCCCACCGCCGAACGCGCCTTCTGTCACCGATTTTGCTGATTTTGCGAGACGGATCGCGCGTTCGGCGGTGGGGCGGTGGGGGCTCAGGCGACCGCGGCCACCACGATCAGCACGGGCGCGGCGAGCGCGGTCGTCACCAGGCACGCGCGGCTCGCGACGTCGACCGCGCACCGGTAGCGCGTCGCGTAGACCACGACGTTCTGCGCGGTCGGCAGCGCGGCCATCGTGACGACCGCCGAGCGGGCGACCGGGTCGAGCCCCGCGAGCGTCGCGACGCCGAGCGCCAGCGCCGGCCCGACGACGGCGCGCGCGGCCGTCGCCACCAGGATCGGCCCGCGCGTGGTGCGCCAGGGTCCGTGGCGGCGTCCGACGTCGGAGGAAGTCACGCCCGGCGCCACGACCGCGGACGGCGGCCCCGCGGTGCCGTCGTCCGTGGTGCCGTCGTCCGCGGACGTCGGGGCGGCGGTCGGGGCGGACGGCGCGGCGGGACGTCGCGGGGCGAGCGCCATGCCGAAGGTCAGCAGCGCGAGCGGGGGAGCGGCGGCACCGACCAGGTGGAACGGGTCGAGGACGACGTCGGGCACCGATCCCGGCAGGGCGGCGAGCGCGAGGCCGACGAGCGTGCCCACGGTGATCGGGTTCGTGAACGCCGTGGCCAGCACGGACCTGCGGGGGCCCGCGGCGCCCGCCGACGTGACGCGGTGCAGCGCGTCGGGCGCCCGGTCGAGGATCACGAACGCGAGCGGCGCGAGCACGAGGAGCTGCACGAGCATGGTCGGGACCACGACGATCGCGGAGCCGAACAGGTAGACGGCGATCGGGATGCCGAGGTTCCCGGCGTTGACGTACGAGCCCGAGAGCGTCATGACGGTCGCGCGGCCCGCGGGCAGACGCATGGCACGCGCGGTCAGGGCGAGCGCCGCGGCGAGCACGAGGGTCGTGACCCAGGTGGCGGCCGCGCTGCGGCTCAGGAGCGTGCCGAGGTCGGCCTCGGCCACGGTCGCGAGCAGCAGGCAGGGGCTCGCGATCGTGAAGGCCACGGTCGCGAGGAGCTCGGCCGCGCCGTCCGGCAGCCACCGCCGCACCTGGACGAGCCACCCGGCCGCGACCACGACCGCGATCGTGGCGAGCGCACCCAGGACGGCCGTCATGCGCGCGTCATCGGGCGGGCGCGACCGCTCCCACGGCCCACGGCGCACCGAGCTCGGTGAAGGTCCGCGCGTTGAGCGCGACGGCCTCGCACCAGGCGGCGACGTCGTCGACCACGGGGTGCCGTGCGTCGCCCTCGCCCTCCCACGAGACGTGGTCGGGGTCGATCGCGCGCGGCGCGGGCGCGGTGCGCACGGCCTCCATGACCCGCATGAACGCGCCCGTGTCGCGCACGTCGCACGCGAGCCGGCGCGCGCGACCGGCCCGCACGGCGAGCAGGTCGTCGAGCAGGGGCGTGCGGGTCGTGGTCTTCACGAGGTCGGACGTGGGCGTCACGATCCTGATGCGGTCGTGCTCGTACTCGAGCTCGATCCGCCCGCGGGTGCCCAGCACGAGCACCCGCGCGGGCGTGCGCTCGGGGGCGCAGAGCGTGAGCCCGAACCCGCACCGGGTGCCGTCGGCCGTCACGACGCGCACGGACGAGGTGTCGTCGGCCTCGATGTCGTTGGCGTGGTGCAGGTCGACGACGACCTCGGCGACGTCCTGCGAGCGCGTCGCCCCCGCGACGCGCAGCGCGGTCGCGACCGCGTGGGCGAGGGGGTTCGTCACGACCCCGTCGACGACGTCGCGTCCGTCGAGCCGACGGCGGCCCGCCCACGGGGCGCGGGCCCAGTAGGCGGCGTCGCGCACCCAGGTGCCGACCGCGCCGATGCCGGTGACCTCGCCGATCTCGCCGTCCGCGACGGCTCGCGCGACCACGTCGAGCGCGTGCGAGCCGAAGGTCTGGAAGCCCACCTGGCACAGGCGGCCCGTCTCCTGGGCGACCGCGACGAGCTCGGCGTGCTCCGCGAGCGAGGCGGTCGTCGGCTTCTCGAGCAGCACGTCGACGCCGGCCCGCATCGCGGTGCTCGCGAGCGGCAGGTGCGTGTGGATGGGGGTCGAGAGCACCACGACGTCCGGTCGGACGTCCGCCTCGGGGGCCGAGAGCAGGTCGCCGAGCGTCGGGTACCAGGGCACGTCGTCGCCCGTCGCGGCCGCGCCGTGGCGGGGCTCGCCCGCGCCGCCGGTCGCGGGCGCGGGGGCGTCGACCTGGGGGCGCGGGTCGACGAGCGCGCAGAGCCGCGCCAGGCCGCGCTCCTCGAGGTCGCGCACGTGCGCGACGTGCTTGGCGCCGTGGCCGTGGATGCCGACGACCGCGATCGCGGGCACCGCGCCCGGGGCCGCGCTCACCGGAGCCGCCCGGCGAGGTCGGCGGCCTCCGCGGCGTCGACCGCGCGGTCGAGCAGCAACGTGGTGGTCGTCGTCTCGAACGTGCCGCCCGCAGGGATCGTCAGCGGCGTCTCCCACGCGAGGGCGGGGCACGCGCCGGGGTACTCGTCGGCGCGCAGGAACCAGTGCCGGGGCTCGCCGTGCTGGACGGTCAGGAGCGTCGTCGGGCCCGTCGGGCGGTCCTGGACGAACGCGACCCACGGGGAGGCGCTGCCGTGCGTGGCCCCCTCGCCCTCGCCCGCAGCGCTCAGGACGTGCGCGGGGGCCGTCGACAGCCGCCAGAACAGGCCGCCGTACCCGGCGCCGCGGCGGCCGTTGGTCGCGGGCGACCCGATCACGAGCGCGCCGTGGTCGGCGCGCAGCACGCTGCGCCACGTCAGCGCCCAGCCGTCGTCGAGCGTGCGGGCCGTGAGCGTGCGGTCCTCGTCGAGCTGCGGCACGCCGGACTCGTCGAACCACCGCACGGCGTCGTGCAGCACGTGCGGGTCGGTCGCGTCGACGCGCACGCCGCCGCTGACCTGCTTGCCGTGGTTCTGCAGCAGCGTCGGGCCGACGTCCTGCACGTACGTGCGACCGCCCCAGTGGGACGTGCCGTTGACGTCGGGCACGGCCATCGACACGCCGTAGTGGTGGCGGTGGTCGACCGGCCCGGCGTCGGTCAGCGGCACGCCGCCGAGCGTGTGCACCGGGTGCAGGTAGGGGCGGCGCGAGTGCACGGGCGGCAGGCGGTCGCCCTTCTCGTAGCGGGCCAGGCGCACGCCGTCGTGCACGAGCTGCTCGGCCTCGCCGTCGGGCGACCAGCGGAACGCGTCGGTGGCGTCCGGGGCGACGCCCGACGGGAGCCCGGACGAGCCCGGGAGACCGGACGGGCCCGGGAACGCAGCGGCGCCGTCGGGGCGCGGGGTCGTGGTCGCGGTGGACGTCGTCGCGGTGGACGTGCCGGCGGTGGCTGCGTCCGCCGTGGACGTGCCGGCGGTGGACGTGCCGGCCGACGTCGGCGCGAGCGAGGGCTCCCCGACGGCGCGCGGCACGGGCCCGGAGCTCGCCCGGACCTCGAGGCGCGGCGTGAACGAGGTCACGGGGGACGGGGTGCGGTGGGGGTCGATCACGGCGTGCAGCTCCTGCCAGGCGTGGCGACCGAGCTCGTGCTGCGGCACGGCGACGGTCGTGAGGGACGGGGTCGCATAGCGCGCGAGCTCGATGTCGTCGAACCCGGTCACGGTGAGGTCGCCGGGGACGGCGACACCGGCCTCGTTGAGGCCGGCGAGCAGCCCGAAGGCCACGATGTCGTTGAAGGCGACGACGGCGGTCGCCCGGGTCGCGAGGACGTCCTCGACCGCGCCGTGGCCGGCCCCGACGGTCGAGCCGCCGGGGATCTCGAGGATCTTCAGGTCCGACTGCTCGCGCAGCACGTCGTCGATGCCGTCGCGACGCATCGCGTCGGACGCGCTGCTCGGGGGGCCCGCCAGGTAGACGACGCGGCGGTGCCCGAGCCCGATGAGGTGCCGGAGCACCGCGGCGGCGCCCGCGCGGTAGTCGACGAGCACCGAGGGTGCGACGGCGCTCGTGCGGTTGACGAGCACGACGGGCGCGACCTGGGGTGCGAGCTCGGCGAGCTCGGCGTCGGTCATGCGCGGCGAGACGAGCACGAGCGCGTCGCAGCGCAGGCGCGCCTCGAGCGCGATCGCGGCCTCGTCGCGCGGGTTCTCGGCGGTGTCCGCGACGAGCACGCGGTACCCCACTGCCGAGGCCGCGGTGGTGGTGCCGCGCAGGATCTGTTGGAACATCGGGTTCGCGAGGTCGGGGACCACGAGCGCGACCGTGTCGGTGCGGCCGAGCGAGAGGCTGCGGGCGACGTTCGACGGCCGGTAGCGCAGCTCGGAGGCCGCGGCGCGCACGCGCTCGGTGATCTCGGGATCGACGGTCGCGCGACCGTTCATGACGCGCGAGACGGTGGCCCGCGAGACGCCGGCCGCGGTCGCGACGTCGCTGATGGTCGCGACCGGGCGATCCTTGATCACCTTCGACATGGGGTCCTCCCGGATCCGGTGTCGACCTGCGGGGCTGCGTCGGTGAAGCCCAGGGCGCCTGGTCGAATCTGTTTCCCAACCGTGACGGTACACCATGGGAAACCGGTTTCGGGTGTGATACGTTCCACGGACGAAACCGGTTTCTCACCGACGAGAGCCGGCCAGGTCGACGAAGATCCGGAGGTTCCCATGAGTGGGACGCATCGCTACCAGCGCACGTGCGGCGCTGTCAGGAAGGCGGTGGGTCGTGGCCGTCGTCACTGAGCTCCGCAAGTCCGCCAGTGGCAAGGGCAAGGACCCCGCGCGCAAGTCCGCGGCGCACCGAGGCGACGCGAAGGCGGCGCTGTTCTTCCTGGGCCCCTGGTTCCTCGGGCTGATCGTCATCACGCTCGGACCGATGATCGCGTCGGGCTACCTGTCGTTCACCGACTACAGCCTGCTCGAGGCCCCGCACTGGATCGGCCTCGACAACTACACGCGCATGTTCGACGACCCGCGGCTCCTGAACTCCCTGAAGGTCACGTTCACCTACGTGATCGTCTCGGTGCCGCTCCAGCTCGCCGCGGCGCTCGCGCTCGCCATGCTGCTGGACCGGGGCCTGCGCGGTCTCGCGTTCTACCGCTCGGTGTTCTACCTGCCGTCGCTGCTCGGCGGGTCCGTCGCGGTCGCGCTCCTGTGGCGCCAGGTGTTCGGCGCCGAGGGCCTCGTGAACCAGTTCCTCGCGCTGTTCGGCATCCAGGGCCAGGGCTGGGTCTCGCACCCCGACTACGCGCTCGGCACGCTGATCATCCTCAACGTGTGGACGTTCGGCGCCCCGATGGTCATCTTCCTCGCGGGTCTGCGACAGATCCCGCAGATGTACTACGAGGCCGCCGAGATCGACGGCGCGGGCCGCTGGCGCAAGTTCCGGAACATCACGGTCCCGCTGCTCACGCCGATCATCTTCTTCAACCTGATCCTGCAGCTGATCAACGCGTTCCAGACCTTCACGCAGGCCGCGGTCATCAGCGGCGGCACGGGTGGGCCGGCCGACTCGACCATGGTCTACACCCTGTACCTCTACCAGAAGGGCTTCGCGTCGCTCGACATGGGCTACGCGTCCGCGATGGCCTGGCTCCTGCTCGCGATCGTCGCCGGCATGACCGCCGTCAACTTCCTCGCCTCCAAGTATTGGGTCTTCTACAATGACTGACGTCGACGTGCGCGACGACGCGCACACCCCCGACCAGAAGAGCGCCCCCTCGAAGGCGTCGCTCTCGGAGCTCGCCGCCGAGGTCCCCGGCCCCCACAAGGCCCCGGTCACGTGGCGCACGCGGAGCCGGTCCGTGCTCAAGCACGGCGGGCTGATCCTCTTCGGCCTCGTGATGCTGTACCCGCTGCTGTGGATGCTCTCGAGCTCGTTCAAGCCGAACGACCTGATCTTCCGCGAGCCGGGACTCATCCCGAGCGACATCGACCTGGGCAACTACACCGACGGGTGGACGGCGCTCCTGCACCCGTTCCACCACTACCTGTTCAACTCGGCCGTCATCGTGGTCGGGTCGCTCGTGGGGAACCTGGTGTCGTGCTCGATGGCGGCCTACGCGTTCGCCCGGCTGCAGTTCCGCGGTCGCAACCTGTGGTTCGCGATCATGCTGATGTCGATCATGCTGCCGATCCACGTGATCATCGTGCCGCAGTACATCCTGTTCTCCGAGCTCAGCTGGATCAACACGTTCCTGCCGCTGATCGTGCCCAAGCTGCTCGCGACGGACGCGTTCTTCATCTTCCTCATGGTCCAGTTCTTCCGCGGGATCCCGACCGAGCTCGACGAGGCCGCGCGTCTCGACGGCTGCGGGCACATCCGCATCTACTGGCGCATCATGCTGCCGCTGTCGGTGCCGGCCCTCGCGACGACCGCGATCTTCACGTTCATCTGGACGTGGAACGACTTCTTCAGCCAGCTGATCTTCCTGACCCGGCCCGACATGTACACGGTGCCGATCGCGCTGCGCACGTTCATCGACTCGACCGGCGAGAGCTCGTGGGGCTCGCTGTTCGCGATGTCGATCGTGTCGCTCGTCCCCATCTTCCTGGTCTTCCTCTTCGGCCAGAAGTACCTCGTCAAGGGCATCGCCACGACGGGGATCAAGTAGCAGCACCCCCCCAGAGCAGTACCCCCCAGAGCTGTACCCCCCAGAGCTGTACCCCCCAGAGCTGTACCCCCCAGAGCAGTACCCCTAGCAGTACCTCACCACCGAGTTCCCACTTCCAGGACGACGACGTACCCAAGGAGCAGGACGATGAACAGCAAGCACTCCCTCACCCGGGGCCGCACCGCGGCACGCTGGCGTGCCGGCGCGGCCGTCATGGCGGTGGCAGCGCTTTCGCTCACCGCGTGCAGCGGTGACAACGGAGCCGCCACCGACAGCGACGACGACTCCGCGGCCCCCGTGGTCGAGGAGACCGGCCCGGTCACCATCCGCTTCTCGTGGTGGGGCTCGGACACCCGCCACGAGACCACGCAGAAGGTCATCGAGCTCTTCGAGGAGAAGAACCCGAACATCACGGTCACCCCCGACTACACCGACTGGGGCGGGTACTGGGACAAGCTCGCGACGACCGTCGCGGGTGGTGACACCCCCGACGTCATGACGCAGGAGGAGCGCTACCTCTCCGACTACGCCGCACGTGGCGTCCTCGCGGACATGAACGACCTGCCGATCGCGACCGACAAGATCGACTCGACGGTGCTCGAGTCGGGCCAGATCGACGGCGGCCTGTACGGCGTCGCGACCGGCGTCAACGCGTACTCGATCGTCGCGGACCCCGCGATCTTCGAGGAGGCCGGCGTCGAGATGCCGGACGACACGACGTGGACGTGGGAGGACTTCGTCGACATCGCCAACGAGATCTCGGCGAACACCCCCGACGGCACCTACGGCGTCCAGGACTTCGGCGGCAACGAGGCGGGCTTCTCGATCTACGCCCGCCAGCACGGCGAGTCGCTCTACGACGCCGACGGCAAGCTCGGCTACAGCGAGCAGACGCTGACCGACTGGAACCAGATGATGCTCGACATCATCGACGGCGGTGGCGAGCCCGACGCGGCCCGCAGCGTCGAGATCGCCGAGGGTGGCCCGGAGCAGTCGCTGCTCGGCACCAACAAGGGCGCCATGGGCTTCTGGTGGTCGAACCAGCTGTCCGCGATCAGCGCGGCCGCGGGCCGTGACCTGGTCCTGCTGCGCGCCCCGGGCGAGTCCGAGGCCGAGCGCACCGGCATGTACTTCAAGCCGGCCATGTACTACTCGGTCTCGAAGACGACCGAGCACCCCGCGGCCGCCGCGAAGTTCGTCGACTTCCTCCTCAACGACCCCGAGGCCGGCGCTCTGATCCTCTCGGACCGTGGCCTCCCGGCCAACACGGACGTGCGTGAGGCCGTCGCGGGCGACCTGGCCCCGGCCGACCAGCAGGCGGCGGACTTCCTCGCCAGCCTGTCCGACGACATCGTCGACGGCCCGGCCGTGCCCCCGGAGGGCGCTGCCGACATCCCCGAGATCACCTCGCGCATCAACACCGAGCTGATCTTCGAGCGCATGAGCGCCGCGGACGCGGCGAAGCAGTTCACGCAGGAGGCCGCTGCGGCCATCGGTCAGTGACCCGACGGGCGGGCGGACGGCGCGACGCGTCGTCCGCCCGCCCCGCGTCGTCCGCGGTGGGTACTCCCGCCACGGACGACGAGACGCCCGCAGCACAGCCCGGTACAGACCCTGGAGACCTCGCATGACCGACACCCGCCCCGACCAGCCGAGCCCGCTGGGCTCGCGGACCCGCTACGCCGTCGTCGGCACCGGGCACCGGGCCCAGATGTACGTCGACGCCCTGTGCGGACCGCACGAGGACGTCGGGCGCATCGTCGCGTGGTGCGAGCCCAACCCCGAGCGCGTCGCGTACTACGACGAGCTCGTCGCACGGCACGCCCCCGAGTGGGCGGCCGGCCCGGACGGCGTCGCGCCGCAGGCCTACGCCCCCGAGGACCTCGAGCGCATGATCGCCGAGCAGCACGTCGACCGCGTGATCGTGACGACCCCCGACGCGCTGCACGCCGACGTCGTGGTGCGCGCGCTGCGCGCGGGCGCCGACGTCGTGCTCGAGAAGCCCATGACGACCTCGGTCGAGGGGTGCCGGGCGATCTCGGCGGCGCTCGCCGAGACAGGCCGCGACCTCGTGCTGACCTTCAACTACCGCTACTCGCCGCGCAACAGCGCGCTGCGTCGCGTGATCGCCTCGGGCGAGATCGGCGAGGTCACGGCGGTGCACCTCGAGTGGGTGCTCGACACCGTGCACGGCGCCGACTACTTCCGTCGGTGGCACCGCGACCGCGAGGTCTCGGGCGGCCTGCTCGTGCACAAGGCGTCGCACCACTTCGACCTCGTGAACTGGTGGGTCGGCGACGAGCCGGTCTCGGTGACCGCGCACGGCCGCCGCCGGTTCTACGGACCCGAGAACGCGCCGTCCGCCGACCGGCCCGTGCGGGGCACGCCCGGCGCGCCCGACGGCCCCGACGCAGGCGCCCCGGGCGACCCGTTCCTGCTCGACCTCACGGACGACCCGCGCCTCGCGGCGCTGTACCTCGGCGCCGAGCAGCACGACGGCTACCGCCGCGACCAGGACCCGTTCGCGCCCGGCGCGACGATCGACGACACGATGGCGGTGCTCGTCGGGTACCGGCGCGGGGCGATGCTCTCGTACTCGCTCACGGCGTACGGGCCGTGGGAGGGGTACCGCGTCTCGGTGACGGGCACGCGCGGGCGCGCCGAGCTCGAGGTCGTCGAGCGCGCGGCCGTCGAGCTGCGCGACGGCTCGCGGCCCGTGGTCGACCCGTCCGCGGTCGAGGATCTCGCGACCGACGCGGTGCGTCGGCGCGGCGACCGGCTCGTGGTGCAGCAGCACTGGGGCCCGGCGCGCGAGGTCGAGATCCCCGCGGGGGCCGGCGCGCACGGCGGCGGCGACGCCGAGATGCTGCGCGACCTGTTCCGCGGCGTGCGCGTCGACCCGCTCGGGCGCGCCGCCCGGTTCGTGGACGGTGTCGCGGCGACCGCGGTCGGCCTCGCCGCGAACGTGTCCGTCGCGCGCGGCTCCTCGGTGCGCGTGCGGGATCTCGCGCTCGACCGTCCGCCGTCGCTCGCCGCGGCGGGGGAGCGGACCCCCGAGGCCGCACGATGAGCCCCGAGAGCGCGACGCCCGTCGCTCACGCCCCCACGCCCCTTGACGGGTCGTGCACGCCCGGGACCGCGGCCGCGCCGCTGCTCGTGCTGCGCGCGGGCGACGACGTCGCGGTCGCGACGCGGGACCTCGCCCTGGGCGAGGTGCTCGACGCGGGGGACGCGGCGGGCGACGTCGTCCGCGTGCTGGACGACGTGCCGCGCGCCCACAAGGTCGCGCTGCGCGACGTGCCCGCCGGGGCGCAGGTGCGCAAGTACGGCCAGTCGATCGGCGTCGCGACGCAGGCGATCAGCGCGGGCCAGCACGTGCACGCGCACAACCTCGGCATGGACGACGCCGAGCGCGAGCACCCCGTCGCGACCGTGCACACCGAGCTGCCGGCACCGACCGGGCCGCGGCCCACGTTCCGCGGCTACCGCCGTGCGAACGGGAAGGTCGGCACGCGCAACTACGTCGCGATCCTGACCTCGGTGAACTGCTCCGCGACCACGGCGCGCATGATCGCGGACCAGTTCCGCGGGTTCGCGATGGACGCGTACGACGACGTGGACGGGGTGGTCGCGCTCACGCACGCGAGCGGCTGCGGGCTCGTGCCCACGAGCCCGGGCGCGCAGACGCTGCTGCGCACGCTGCGCGGCTACGCGCAGCACCCCAACGTCGCGGGCGTGCTCGTGCTCGGGCTCGGCTGCGAGATGATCGCGGTCGACACCGTGCTCGCCGGCGCGGATCTCTCGCCCGACACGCTGGTGCGCACCCTCACCATCCAGGACGAGGGCGGGATCCGGGCGACCGTGCGCGCGGGGGTCGAGGCGGTGCGCGAGATGCTCCCCGAGATCGACCGGTGGGAGCGCGAGGAGTGCGACGCGGGCGAGCTCGTGCTCGGGCTCAACTGCGGCGGCTCGGACGGCTACTCGGGCATCACCGCGAACCCGGCGCTCGGTCTCGCGTCCGACCGCCTCGTCGCGCTCGGCGGCACGTCGGTGCTCGCCGAGACGCCCGAGGTGTTCGGCGCCGAGCACCTGCTCACGGCCCGCGCGACGACGCCCGAGGTCGCGCAGCGGCTGCTCGACCGGCTCGACTGGTGGCAGGAGTACGCGGCGCAGGGCGGCGGGAGCCTCGACAACAACCCCTCGCCGGGCAACAAGGCGGGCGGTCTGACGACCATCCTCGAGAAGTCCCTCGGGGCGGTCGCCAAGGGCGGCCAGGCCGACCTCGCCGCGGTGCACGAGTACGCCGAGCCGCTCGACACCCCGGGCTTCGTGTTCATGGACACCCCGGGGTACGACCCGGTGTCGGTCACGGGCATCGTCGCGGGTGGCGCGACGGTGGTGTGCTTCACGACCGGCCGCGGCTCGGTGTTCGGCTGCAAGCCGACGCCGTCGATCAAGCTCGGCACGAACTCCGAGCTCTACGCGCGCATGGGCGACGACATCGACATCGACTGCGGTCGGATCGTCGACGGCGTCGCGAGCCTCGAGCAGGTGGGCGACGAGATCTTCGCGCGCATCCTCGCGGTCGCGTCGGGCGAGGCGACCGCGAGCGAGGACCTCGACGTGGGCGGCGAGGAGTTCGTGCCGTGGCAGCTCGGCACCGTCACGTGAGCTGAGCCCGGACGGAACGCGGCCGAGCACGGGGTTGCGCACACGATCAGCGTCGATCGTGTGCGCTGCCCCGTGCTCGGCCTTTCGCGTGCCCGCGTTCCGGGGGCGGACGCCGTCAGCTCCAGCGCTGGACGGCCAGCGGCGCGGCGTCCGCCAGGTCCTTGACCGCGGGGTGCGCAGGCTGCGCAAGGACGTCGCGCAGCGGGCCGGACTGCACGAACACGCCGTCGGCGAGGATGTGAACCGTGGGGCACAGGCGCTCGAGAAGCTCGAGGTCGTGCGACACGACGAGCAGCGCGATGCCCTCGGACTCGACGATCGCGCGCAGGCGGCCCACGACCTCTGCGCGCGTGTTCGGGTCGAGCGCGGTGAACGGCTCGTCGAGCAGCAGCACCTCGGGGCGGGTCGCGAGCGCGAACGCGAGCGCGAGGCGCTGCTTCTCGCCGCCCGAGAGGGTGCGCATCACGCGGTCGAGGTGACGGTCGGCGAGGCCCACGAGCTCGAGCAGCTCGACCGCGCTGCGCGACGACGAGCGGCCGGCCTTGCGGGCGTCGGCGAGCGCGCGCGCGACGGCCTTCTCGACGCTCTTGTGCGGGTCGACGCCGTCGGCGCCCTCGATCCCGTACTGGCGCACCGCGCGCACGTGCGCCTTGAACTGCTTCTTGGTCGCCCCGACGCGGCCGATCCGCGAGACGGTCTGGCCGCCCCAGCTGACGTTCCCGCGCGAGGGCTTGATCGTGCCGAGCAGCGCCTGGACGATCGTCGTCTTGCCCGAGCCCGACTCGCCGGCGATGCCGACCGGCGCGGCGCCCGGCACGAGCTCGAGGTCGACCCCGCGCACCACGTCGCGGCCGACGTGCCCCGCCCAGAGGTCGCGGGCGCGCAGCGGGGTGGGTTCCTTGGCCATGCTCTGCCTTCCGTCGGTCGCGGGACCGTGCGCCCCACGCCTCTCCAACGTCCGACGGTACGGCACGCGTTCCCCGGTCCGCCCGGCCGCCCGGCCCTCCGGACCGCGGCGTCCCGGCAGACGGACGTGCCGCCGCCCGGGGGAGGAAGGCACCCTTCCCGGGCGGCGGCACGGTGGTCCGACGCCGTCGTCGGCCCCGGCGCGTCAGCCGACGTACGGCTGGACGTGCCGGAGGTAGCGGTCCGCGATCGTCGCGACGGTGTCGTCGAACGGTGCGTCCCAGATCTCCTGGTTGAACAGCTCGGTCTCGACGTCGCCGCGGTACCCCGCGGCGGCGACCCACCGGCTGATGGTCGGGAAGTCGACGTAGCCGTCCCCGACGTGCCCGCGCGAGTTGAGCGCGAGAGGTGCGAAGGGCAGCGCCCAGTCGCACACCTGGTACGAGGCGATGCGCTGCTCGGCGCCGGCCCGCGCGATCGACGCCTCGAGCGCCGGGTCCCACCACACGTGGTACGTGTCGACGACGACGCCCACGACGTCCGCGGGGTGCGGCGCGGCCAGGTCGAGCGCCTGCCCGAGCGTCGAGATCACGGCACGGTCGGCCGCGAACATGGGGTGCAGCGGCTCGAGCACGATCCGCACGCCGTGCTCGGCCGCGAACGGCGCGAGGTCGGCGATGCGGTCCGCGACGCGTGCCCGCGCGGCGACGACGTCGCGGTCGGTGCCGGGGGCGGGCGCGGTCTCGGGCGCCGAGCCGGGCAGGCCGCCCACGACGAACACGAGCTCGCTCGTGCCGACGGTCGCGGCCTCGACGATCGCGGCGCGGTTGTCGTCGAGCGCCGCGGCGATCCCCGCCTCGTCGGACGCCGTGAGGAACCCGCCGCGGCACAGCGACGAGACCCGCAGGCCGGCGTCCGCCACGAGCTTGGCGGCCTTCTCGGCGCCGGTCTCCTGGACGCGGTCGCGCCACAGCCCGATCGCGCCGTAGCCGGCGCGTGCGGCGGCGTCGACGGCCTCGGGGAGAGTCGCGCGCTTGATGCTCGCGGTGTTGAGCGAGCACCGCGACAGGTCGCGGTCCGCGCTCATCGGGTCACCCCCGCGACCTCGAGCAGGCTGCGCATCCGGTGCGCGGCGAGCGGCGGGTCGAGCAGCAGGCCCGCGCGGTCGGCGAGCCGGAACAGCTCGACCAGGTGCGGCACGCTGCGGCCCGACTGCAGGCCGCCGACCATCTGGAACCCGGTCTGGTGGCCGTTGAGCCAGCTCAGGAACGCGATCCCGGTCTTGTAGTAGTACGTCGGCGCGGCGAAAATGTGCCGGCCGAGCGCCTCGGTCGACGCGAGGATCTCGTGGCCGCGCGCCGGGTCGCCCGCGTCGAACGCCTGGAGCGCGGTCGACGCGGCCGGGTAGATCGCCGCGAAGATGCCCAGGAGCGCGTCGGAGTGTCCCTGCTCGTCGCCCGCGATGAGCTCGGGGTAGTTGAAGTCGTCGCCCGTGTAGAGGCGGACAGCACCCCCGGCCTCGGGGTCGAGCGTCGCGAGCTCGCGCCGCAGCGCGATCTCGTGCGCGGCGTCGAGCAGCGAGACCTTGACGCCGTCGATCCGGCCCTGGTGGGCCCGGATCAGGTCGGTGAACGTGCGGGTCGCGGCCGCGACGTCGTCCGACCCCCAGTAGCCCTCGAGCGCCGGGTCGAACATCGTCCCCAGCCAGTGCAGGACGACGGGCCGGTCGGCCTCCGCGAGCACCGCGTCGTAGACCCGGGCGTAGTCGTCCGCGCCGCGGGCGACACGGGCGAGGGCGCGCGAGGCCATGACGATGACCTGCGAGCCCGCGTCCTGGACCGTGCGGACCTGCTCGCGGTACGCGTCGATCACGGCGGCCAGGCCGGCCTCGCCCTCGGGGAGGGTGTCGAGGTCGAGCTGGTCGGTGCCCGCGCCGCACGCGATGCGCGCGCCGACGCTCGCGGCTTCGGCGGACGAGCGGCGCACGAGCTCCTGGGTCGCGACCCAGTCGAGCCCCATGCCGCGCTGCGCGGTGTCCATCGCGTCCGCGACGCCGAGCCCGTGCTCCCAGATCCGGTGCCGGTACGCGAGCGTCGCGTCCCAGTCGACGACGGCGGGGCGGCCGGGCGTGCTGTCGGCACCGACCACGGGCACCACGTGCGCGGCGGCAAAGGCCACGCGCGAGGTGATCGGCGCGGTCGGCGTCGTCCACGGCCCGGGCTCGGCGAGCTCGAGGACCTCGGTGCCCGCGACGCGGCCCGCGTCGTCGAACCGCGGAAGGTGAGCGAGCACGCCCGAGGCGCCGAGGGGGAGGGCGACGTGCCGGCCGAGCGTGCCGGTCGTGGGGGTCGTGCCGGTCGTGGGGGTCGTGCCGGTCGTCGGGGTCACAGCGAGATCTCCGGCACGTCGAGGCGGCGGCCCTCGGCCGACGACTGCAGGCCGAGCTCGGCGAGCTGCACGCCGCGCGCGGCCGAGAGCAGGTCGAAGCGGTGCTCGCGCCCGGCGACGACGTCGCGCAGGAACTCCTCCCACTGGAGCTTGAACCCGTTGTCGAGGTCGGCGTTCGCGGGGACCTCCATCCACTGCTCGCGGAACGACTCGGTGACCGGCAGGTCCGGGTTCCACACGGGCTTGGGGGTGTGGGCGCGCTGCTGGGCGACGCACTTGTTGAGGCCCGCGACGGCCGAGCCGTGCGTGCCGTCGACCTGGAACTCGACGAGCTCGTCGCGGTACACGCGCACGGCCCAGGACGAGTTGATCTGCGCGACGACGGGGTCGCCGTCCGGCGTCTCGATGCCGAAGATCCCGTAGGCGGCGTCGTCGGCGGTCGCGTCGTACGCGTCGCCGTTCTCGTCCCAGCGGGTCGGGATGTGGGTCGCGGTCTGCGCCGAGACGGTCGTGACCTTGCCGAGGATGCCCTCGAGCACGTAGTTCCAGTGGCAGAACATGTCGGTCGTCATGCCGCCGCCGTCCTGCGCGCGGTAGTTCCAGCTGGGGCGCTGCGCGGCCTGGTGCTCGCCCTCGAACACCCAGTAGCCGAACTCGCCGCGCAGCGACAGGATGCGGCCGAAGAACCCCTCGTCGACGAGGCGGCGCAGCTTGACCAGGCCCGGCAGGTAGAGCTTGTCGTGCACGACGCCGGCGGTCACGCCGGTCTCCTCGCGCAGCCGTGCGAGCTCGACGGCCTCGGCGAGGGTCTCGGCGGTGGGCTTCTCGGTGTAGACGTGCTTGCCGGCCTCCATGGCCTTGGTGAGCGTCTTGGCGCGCAGGCTCGTCATCGAGGCGTCGAACACGATGTCGACGCTCGGGTCGGCGATCGCGCCGTCGAGGTCGGTGGTCCAGTGCTCGACGCCGTGCAGCGCGGCGAGCTCGCGGATCTTGGACTCGTTGCGGCCGATCAGGATGGGCTCGACCTGGACCTTGGTGCCGTCCTCGAGCGTGACGCCGCCAGCGTCGCGGATCGGGAGGATCGAGCGCACGAGGTGCTGGCGGTAGCCCATGCGGCCGGTGATGCCGTTCATGGCGATCCGCAACGTGCGGGTGGGGGCGGGGCTCGTCATCGTGCTCTCCTGCTCGTCGTCGGGCGCGCGGCCCGACGACTGCCGGAATGCGCTTTCCCACAGCGTAGGGAAAGTGCTTTCCGTTCGTCAAGGGGTGCGCGCGGGTCGGTACGTCAGGCGGCAGGCGTCGGTACGTCAGGCGTCGGACGGCGGACGTCGGGCGTCGGACGGCGGGGCGCGCGCTATCGCTGCGGCGTCGAGTCGCGCAGCACGACCTCGCCGCGCACGACGTCGCTCCCCGCGGTCCTGCCCTCGCCCGCGGTCCCGCCCTCGCCCGCGGTCCCCGGCTCCGCGAGCGCGAGCCGCGTGGCCCGTGCCCCGACCTCGGCGAGCGGGATGCGCACCGTCGTGAGCCCGGGCGACACGTCCCGCAGGGTCACGATGTCGTCGAACCCGGCCACCGCGACGTCGTCCGGCACCCGCAGGCCCGCGTCGCGCACCGCGGCCATCGCGCCCACGGCCATGACGTCGTTCGCGGCGAACACGAGCTCGGGCCGCTCGGGCAGGGTCAGCGCCTCCTGCATGCCTGCGTACCCGCCGTCACGCGTGAACGCCGAGCCGAGCACCACGGGCGGCAGGCAGCCGAGGGCCGCGAGCGCGTCGGCGAACCCCTCGCGCCGGTCGCGTCCCGTGAGGTGCCCGTCCGGCCCGCCGAGCACGGCGAACCGGCGGTACCCCCGGCCGTGCAGCGCCCGGGCGAGGTCGCCCGCCCCCGCGCGGTTCGCGATCTCGATGGTCGGCAGGTCGCTGATCCGCTGGCCGACGAACGCGACGCCCCCGCCGTGCGCGCGGTACGCCTCGAGCGCTGCGACGAGCGCCGGGGTCGACTCCCCGCCGTCGAGCCGTCCGCCCGCGACGATCACGGCCCGCGCGCGCTGGCGCTGCACGAGGTCGACGAACGCGAGCTCGCGCTCGGCGCTGTGCTGGGTCGAGGCGAGCGTGACGACGAGCCCGGCGGCGTCCGCGGCCTCGGTCACGCCCGCCGCGATCGACGAGAAGTACGGGTCGGTGATGTCGTGCACGATCAGCCCGACCGACGTCGTGCGGCCGCGCGCGACCGCCTGGGCGTTCGCGTCGGGCGTGTAGCGCAGCCGCCGCGCGGCCTCGAGCACGCGCTCGCGCAGGTCGGGCCGCACCACGCGGGTCGCGCTGCCGTTGATCGCGCGGGACGCGGTCGCGAGCGACACCCCCGCCTCGCGCGCCACCTGGCTCAGGGTCACGGGACCGGTCATGGCGACCACCGTAGCGGGAACGCCCTTTCCGCGGACGTCGCAGCCGGCCGCGCGTCGTCCGACCGGCCCGAGTCGTGGGCGGCGTTTGGCATCCACGCGCGCCGGGGGAATGATCGGGCCATGCAGATCCCCACCGGCGCCCCCGGCTCGCGCATCGTCGGCCTCGGCCACCACCAGCCCGAGCGCGTCATGACGAACGACGACGTCGCGCAGCTCGTCGAGACGAACGACGAGTGGATCCAGTCGCGCACCGGCATCGTGACGCGGCACGTCGCCGCGGACGACGTCACCGTCGCCGACATGGCCACCGCGGCCGCGCGGCACGCGCTCGACGACGCGGGCGTGGCCGCCGCCGACGTCGACCTCGTGGTCGTCGCGACCGCGACCGCCAAGGAGATCTCGCCGAACACCGCGGGTCGCGTCGCGTACGCGCTCGAGCTCGGCGACCCGGCCACGGGCCGCCCCGCGATCATCGACGTCAACACCGCGTGCTCTGGGTTCGCGCACGCCATGGGCATCGCCGACCAGGCGATCCGCGCCGGCTCGGCGCGCACCGCGCTCGTCATCGGGGCCGAGAAGCTCACGGCCGTGACCGACTGGACCGACCGCGCGACCTGCATCCTCACCGCGGACGGCGCGGGCGCAGCCGTCGTCCAGGCGTCCGAGACCCCGGGCATCGGTCCCGTCCACTGGGGGTCGGAGCGTGACATCACGCCGGCCGTGCGCATCGAGCCGCCGCACGGGACCTTCGAGCAGGACGGTCGCGCGGTGTTCCGCTGGGCCATCACGCGCGCCGCGGACCGTGCGCGCGAGATCGTGGCGCGCTCGGGCCTCGAGCTCTCGGACATCGAGGTGCTCGTCGCGCACCAGGCGAACCTGCGGATCATCGAGCCGCTCGCCAAGGCGCTCGGCATGGAGGACAAGGTCGTCGTCACCGACATCACCGAGTCGGGCAACACCTCGGCCGCGAGCATCCCGCTCGGGCTGTCGAAGTGGTGGCACGCGGGCAAGATCCCCGCGGGCGTCCCGGCGCTGCTGTTCGGGTTCGGCGGCGGCTTCGCCTGGGCCGGCCAGGTCGTGGAGACCCCGCAGCGCTGACTGTCTCCATGAGCGCCGCCCCGCACCGTCGCGACCGGTGTCGAGCGTCCACGCGCACGAGGCGCTCCCACCGGGGGAAATGCCTGGCGGGAGGCCGCCTGGGTGCGCCATCCTGCGGGCATGACCTCCTCCGTCGAGCTGATCCGCGCCGCCGCGCTGTCCGACGTCGCCCAGTACGCCTACGCGGCGACCGCCCCGAAGGAAGCCCGGCTGATCTTCCTCGCAGGGGCTTGCCCGCTCGACCCCGACGGGTCGACCGTCGCCGTCGGCGACTTCGCGGGCCAGGCGGCCGCGTGCATCGAGACGATGACCCGCGCTCTCGAGGCGGCCGGAGCGACGATCGAGGACGTCATCAGCACGCGTGTGCTCGTCGCGTCGAGCCGCCAGGCCGATCTCGTCGCAGCCTGGAACGTCGTGCGCGACGCGTTCGGCACGCACGACGTGCCCAGCACGCTCCTGGGCGTGACGGTGCTCGGTTACGTCGACCAGCTCGTCGAGATCGAGGCCGTGGCCGCCGTCGTCGACTGATGCCGCGAACGGGCGATCGCCGAGGCCAGGTCTACTCCGTCACCGGAACGAAGTAGAGGCCCGCGAGCGTTCCGTCGGTGTTCCACGCGGTCCGCAGCGTGACGGACCCCGCCTCGAGCTCGAGGCGCATCTCGCAGACCACGACCTCACCGGTCTGCAGCACCACGGGATCCCCGGTGCTCTCCAGGCGGCCGAAGGACCTGCCGATCCCGGTCCAGGCCTCGGCGAGCGCGTTCGCGTCCAGCGCGTCGGCGAGCGTGGGGTCGAACACCTCCCTGGCCGCGTCATACCGCTCGGCGACGAGCAGCTCGATCAACGCCTGTGCTCGTGCGGGCGCCTCCGTCAACATGTCCACCTGCATGGGTCCTGCCCTCTCGTCCGTCTTCCTGGTCCCAAACCTCTGGAACGCGGCCTGTCTCGTGACGCCCAGGACGCTTCCGATGGCCGCCCACGTGACGCCGCTCTGCCGCGCCGCTTCGACCTCGGCAGAGAGGAGGCTCTCCGACAGTGCGCGCAGGCGATCGAGGGTCGCGACGCGGGCGGTGCTCGCGGGCGTGGTGCGCGTGAGCTGCTCGAGGGCCTCGGCCAGCCGCTCCTCAGGGGTCATGTGTAAAGGTTCCCTTTACGCGGTCCTTCTGTCAAGACGCGGATGGTCCTGACGTCGCCCGCATTGTTCGGTCCCGTTCGCCGATGGCAGGATGTGTTGCATGCCCGCCACCCCGTACCTCGCTGCCGAGGACCGCTACGAGTCCATGACCTACCGTCGCTGCGGTCGCAGCGGCCTCGACCTGCCCGCCCTGTCGCTCGGGCTGTGGCACAACTTCGGTGACGTCGACCCGTTCGAGAACCAGCGTGCGACGCTGCGCCGCGCGTTCGACCTCGGGGTCACGCACATCGACCTCGCGAACAACTACGGGCCGCCCTACGGCTCGGCCGAGGAGAACTTCGGGCGGCACCTCGCGAAGGACTTCGCGCCGTACCGCGACGAGATGGTCATCTCGTCCAAGGCGGGCTACGACATGTGGCCCGGACCGTACGGCGACTTCGGGTCGCGCAAGTACCTGACGGCGTCGCTCGACCAGTCCCTGCAGCGCATGGGCCTCGACTACGTCGACATCTTCTACCACCACCGCCCGGACCCGGCGACGCCGCTCGAGGAGACGATGGGCGCGCTGCACTCGATCGTGCAGCAGGGCAAGGCGCTGTACGTGGGCGTCTCCAACTACTCGCCGGCCCGCACGCGCGAGGCGCACCGCATCCTCGCCGACCTCGGGACGCCGCTGACGATCCACCAGCCGAGCTACTCGATGTTCAACCGCCACGTCGAGGACCCGGCGCACCACGACGGCTACGACGGTCCGCAGTCCGAGTCGCTGCTCGACGTCGCGGGCGACCTCGGGGTCGGCGTCATCACGTTCTCGCCGCTGCAGCAGGGCCTGCTGACCGACCGTTACCTCTCGGGCAGCGCGCCCGAGGGGTCCCGCGCCGCGCGGTCGTCGTCGCCGTTCCTGTCGGGCGACAACCTCTCGGGCGAGTACCTCGAGCGTGCGCGGGCGCTGAACGAGATCGCGGCGGGTCGCGGGCAGTCGCTCGCGCAGCTCGCGCTCGCGTGGCTCCTGCGCGACGGCCGCGTGACGTCGGCGCTCGTGGGCGCGTCGAGCGCGCGTCAGCTCGAGAACAGCGTGCGGGCGCTCGAGGCGCCGCCGCTCACGGACGACGAGATCGCCGCGATCGAGCCGTTCGCGGTGGACGGCACGGGCCGCCGCTGACCCGTCGCGTCAGTCGGCGAGCAGCCGCGCGGGGTGGTCGACGACGCCCCGCAGCACGGTCCGGGCGGCGCCCGTGATCGCGGCCCAGGTCGCGACGGGTGCCGCCTCGACGCTCACGGGCGCCCACGGCCACCCGAGCACCCGGCCGGCGAGCTCGGCGCGCAGCTCGTCGACGAGCCAGGGCGCGAGCTCGGCGTAGGTGCCGCCGAGCAGCACGGCGTCGAGGTCGAGCATGTTGATGGCACCGGCCACGGCCGTGCCCAGCGCGCGACCGGCCGCGCGCACGGCGGCGAGGGCGGGGGCGTCGTCCGCGGCGAGGGCGTCGACGAGCGTGGCGAGCGGGGCGGACGGCGTGAGCCCGGCCGCGACCAGCACGGACTCCTTGCCCGCGACCTGCTCGAGGCACCCGTGCGCGCCGCACCGGCAGCGCGGCCCGGCGGGGTCGACGACGACGTGCCCGAGCTCGCCGCTCCAGCCGTGCCGCCCGAGGTAGGGCTCGTGGTCGAGGACGATCGCGGAGCCGATGCCGACGTCGCCGGAGACGTAGAGGTAGGACGTCGGGGCGTGCGGCGCGTCGTCGGCGCCGGCGGGGTGGTCGGCCGGGACGGTCGGGGGGCTCGTGCGCGGTAGCTGCGCGAGGCCCGCGTAGTTCGCCTCGTTGCCGATCTCGACCGTGATGCCGGCGGGCAGGCCGAGCAGCGGCACGGGGTCGAGCGTGGTCCAGCCGAGGTTGGGGGCGACCTGGAGGCGGCGCGCGTGGACGTCGACGAGCCCGGGGAGCGCGAGCGCGGCGCCCGTGACGGTCATGCCCTGGGCCTCGACCTCGGTGACGAGGGCGCGGGCGATCTCGCCGAGGCGTCCGAGGGCGTGCGCGGGCGGTGCGTCGTGCAGGCGTGCGGCCTCGACGTGCTCGGCGACGACGTCCCCGCGCAGGTCGACGACGCGCGCGCCGAGGTGTCCGACGTTGACCTCGAGCCCGAGCCCGACGAGCGTGCGGCCGGCGGGGGCGAGGGGGACGGCGGGGCGTCCGGCACCCGTGGGCGTGGCGGGTGCGAGCTCGGTGACGACGCGGGCGCGCACGAGCTGGTCGACCAGGGTCGAGACGGTCGCGCGGGTGATGCCGGTGCGCGCTGCGACCTGCGCGCGCGAGATCGGGACGGGGGAGTCCAGCACGGCGTGCGCGACGAGCGCGACGTTGTGCTCGCGCAGGGACTCCTGGCGCGCGGAGGCGCCGCGTGCGGTGCGGACCGTGGCGCGCGGCGGGCGCGCGGATCCGGGGTCGCCCGCGCGGAGGGGCTGCGGCGGCGTGGTCACGGGTTGACCCTACCGCCGTTGCGCTATAAATTCATCGGTACAACTAATAGGGCGCCCGACGGGCGCGTCTCGACGAGGAGAGCAGCCGTGGCTGGAAGCACCCAGGACATCAAGTACTCGTTCGGCCTCTGGACGGTCGGCTGGAACGCGGGCGACCCGTTCGGCACCCCGACGCGCCCCGAGCTCGACCCCGCGGAGTCGGTGCGCAAGCTCGCCGACCTCGGCGCGTGGGGCTTCACGTTCCACGACAACGACGTGTTCCCGTTCGGCTCGGGCGAGACCGAGCGCCGCGCGCACATCGACGCGGTCAAGAAGGCCGCCGCCGACACCGGCATGGTCTGCGAGATGGTCACGACCAACACGTTCACCCACCCCGTGTTCAAGGACGGCGCGTTCACGTCCAACAACCGCGAGGTGCGCCGCTACGGCCTGCGCAAGGTGCTCACCAACGTCGAGCTCGCCGCCGAGATGGGCGCCAGCACGTTCGTCATGTGGGGTGGCCGCGAGGGCACCGAGTACGACAACTCGAAGGACCTCAACGCCGCGCACGCGCGATACGCCGAGGGCATCGACACCGTCGCCGCCTACATCAAGGCCAAGGGCTACGACCTGCGGATCGCGCTCGAGCCCAAGCCCAACGAGCCCCGCGGCGACATCTTCCTGCCGACCATCGGGCACGCGATCGCGCTCATCGACTCGCTCGACAACGGCGACATCGTCGGCCTCAACCCCGAGACCGGGCACGAGCAGATGGCGGGCCTGAACTACACGCACGGCCTCGCGCTCGCGCTGCACCTCGGCAAGCTGTTCCACATCGACCTCAACGGCCAGCACGGCCCCCGCTACGACCAGGACCTCGTGTTCGGCCACGGCGACCTGCTCTCGGCGTTCTTCACGGTCGACCTGCTCGAGAACGGGTTCCCCAACGGCGGCCCGCGCTACGAGGGCCCCCGTCACTTCGACTACAAGCCCTCGCGCACCGAGTTCCTCGACGGCGTGTGGGAGTCGGCCAAGGCCAACATGGAGACGTACTCGATGCTCGCCGCCAAGGCCGCCGCGTACCGCGCGGACGCCGAGGTCCAGGCCGCGTTCGAGCACGCCGGGATCTTCGAGCTCGGCGAGTCGACCCTCGCCGAGGGCGAGACGCCCGAGGCGTTCCTCGCGTCGCAGGACACGTTCGACGTGACTGCCGCCGCCGAGCGCGACTACGGGCTGGTCAAGCTCCACCAGCTCGCGCTCAAGCACCTCATCGGCTGACCCGGCCGGGCGGGTGGCCGGGCGATCCCCGGCCGCCC
The DNA here is from genome assembly GCF_002797595.1 of Sediminihabitans luteus. Classification (GTDB taxonomy): domain Bacteria; phylum Actinomycetota; class Actinomycetes; order Actinomycetales; family Cellulomonadaceae; genus Paraoerskovia; species Paraoerskovia lutea. The sequence continues at coordinate 669,945 of NZ_PGFE01000001.1, read as the reverse complement.
GCCCGCCGTCGTCCGACACCCGCCCGCACCGCCGCCCGACCCGCACCCTGGAGCACCGATGCCCCTCGTCGCCGGCGTGGACTCGTCCACGCAGTCCTGCAAGATCGTCGTCCGCGACGCCGACACCGGAGCCCTCGTGCGCTCGGGCGCCGCGCAGCACCCGGACGGCACCGAGGTCGACCCCGCGGCCTGGTGGGCCGCGTTCCGCGAGGCGTCGGACGCCGCGGGCGGCCTCGACGACGTCGCCGCGATCGCGGTGGGCGGGCAGCAGCACGGCATGGTCGTGCTCGACGCGGACGGCGAGGTGATCCGCCCCGCGCTGCTGTGGAACGACACCCGGTCCGCGGACGCCGCAGCCGACCTGGTCCGGGAGCTCGGGGCACCCTCGGGCGAGGGCTCGTCGGACGCTGACGGCGCGCAGGCCTGGGCCGACGCGGTCGGCTCGGTGCTCGTCGCCTCCCTCACGGTCACCAAGCTGCGCTGGCTCGCCGACGCCGAGCCCGAGAACGCTGCTCGCGTCGCGGCGGTGGCGCTCCCGCACGACTGGCTCACCTGGCGCGTCGCAGGCTTCGGGCCGCGCAGCGAGGGCCTCGAGCCCGACCTCTCGGCGCTCGTGACCGACCGGTCGGACGCGTCCGGGACCGGGTACTTCGACGCCTCGGCCGCGGGTGGTGCGGGGGAGTACCGCCGCGACCTGCTCGCGCTCGCTCTGCGCGTGGACGTCGAGGCCGCCGAGCGGATCGTGCTGCCGCGCGTGCTCGCCCCGGGCGCCTCGGGCGGTGTCGCGGCGCAGGACGTCGCAGGGTCGGCCGTCGACGGCGGCGCGCTGATCGGCCCCGGCGCGGGCGACAACGCGGGTGCCGCGCTCGGCCTCGGCATGGTCACCGGCGACGTCGCGGTCTCGATCGGCACCTCGGGCGTGGTCTCGGCGATCGCCGCCGAGCAGACCGCGGACGGCTCGGGCATGGTCACCGGGTTCGCCGACGCGGCGGGCGCCTACCTGCCGCTCGCCTGCACGCTCAATGCCTCGCGCGTGCTCGACGCCGCGCGCCGCATGCTCGGCGTCGACCACGCGGGTCTGTCCCGGCTCGCGCTCAACGCCCCGGCGGGCGCCGAGGGGCTCGTGCTCGTGCCGTACCTCGAGGGCGAGCGCACCCCGAACCGCCCCGACGCGACCGGGACGTTGCACGGCCTGCGCCTGGCGACCACGCGGCCCGAGCACCTCGCCCGCGCGCACGTCGAGGGCATGCTGTGCGGGCTCGCGGACGGTCTCGACGCGCTGCGCGCGCAGGGCGTGCCCGTCGAGCGGCTGCTGCTGATCGGTGGCGGGGCGCAGTCCGAGGCCGTGCGGCGCATCGCCCCGCAGGTGCTCGGCATGCCCGTCACGGTGCCCGAGCCGGGCGAGTACGTGGCGGACGGCGCCGCCCGCCAGGCCGCGTGGGTGCTCTCGGGAGCCGACTCCGCGCCGTCCTGGAGCACGTCGCAGGCGCAGGTCTACGAGGCCGAGCCGGTCCCGGCGATCCGGGAGCAGTACGCCGCGGTCCGCGACCTCGTCTGACCCCCGCGACCGCCCCGTTCCCGGCCACCCAACCCCCACCGCCGACCGCGCCATCGGTCACGGATTTTCGCCGAAACCCGTGACAGATGGCGCGGTCGCCGGTGGAGCTGCGGCGGGCCGTGGAGCTGCGGCGGGCCTCAGGCGCCGCCCGCGAACCCTGTCTGGCGCCACGCCTCGTAGGCCACGATCGACGCGCTCGACGTGAGGTTGAGCGAGCGCCGTCCGGCGAGCATCGGGATGCGCACCTGGTCGGTGACGCGCGCGTGCCCGAGCACCTCGGGCGGCAGCCCCGTGGGCTCGGGGCCGAACAGCAGGACGTCGTCCGCCCGGTACTCGACGTCGGTGTACCGGGTGGTCGCCTGGGTCGTGAACGCGAGCACGCGCGAGGCGGGCAGCGCGGCGAGCAGCGCCTCGAGGTCGGGGTGCACGACGACGCTCGCGAGGTCGTGGTAGTCGAGCCCGGCCCGCTTGAGCTTGGGTTCCGACAGGTCGAACCCGAGCGGCTCGACGAGGTGCAGCGTGCTGCCCGTGACCGCGGCGAGGCGGATCGCGTTGCCCGTGTTGCCCGCGATCCGGGGTTCGAAGAACGCGAGGTGCGGCACGGGCGTGGCGCGGTCCGCGTCGTCCGGCAGGCGGGTCAGGTCGAGGACGGCGCGCGCGTCGTCGGCGGGGATCTCGGGGCTGCTCACCCGTCCATTCTCCCCGACGGCGGCCCGACGGACGGTCGGGCAGGCGGTCGGCGCCCGAGAACCCGTGTCCCTGGGCGCCGACCCTCTGCGCGGTGGGCTCAGCCGAGCCGCTCGCGCAGCGCGTCGAGCTCGGCGCGCAGCGCGGCCGGGACCCGGTCGCCGAACCGGTCGAAGAACTCCTGCGTCAGGTCGGCCTCGGCCCGCCACGACGCGACGGGCACGTCGAGCAGGGCGTCGAGCGCGCCGTCGGGCAGGTCGAGGCCGCCGACGTCGAGCGCGCCGGGCGCCGGGACGCGCCCCACGGGAGTGGCCGTGGCCGTGGCTGCCGACCCCGTCGTGGCGGACGACGCGCTCGGCCCCGCGCCGCGCGCCCGGTCCACCTGGTCGACGATCCACGCGACGACGCGCGCGTTCTCCCCGAACCCGGGCCACAGGAACGACCCGTCGGGGCCCTTGCGGAACCAGTTGACCTGGAAGATCTCGGGCCGCTTCGCGGCGTCGAGCGCGGCCCCGACGCGCAGCCAGTGCGCCCAGTGGTCGGCCATGTTGATGCCGCAGAACGGCAGCATCGCGAACGGGTCGCGGCGCAGCTCGCCGACGGTGCCCTCGGCGGCGGCGGTCTGCTCGGACGAGATGGTCGCGCCCATGAACACGCCGTGCTCCCAGCCGTAGGCCTGCGCGACGAGCGGCACGTTGCTCGCGCGGCGTCCGCCGAACACGATCGCGTCGATCGGCACGCCGGCCGGGTCGTCCCAGGTGTCGGCGATGGTGGGGCACTGCGACGCGGCGACGGTGAACCGCGAGTTGGGGTGCGCGGCCTTGCGTCCGTCGGCGCCGTCGGCGGGGGTCCAGTCCTGGCCCTGCCAGTCGACGAGGTGGGTCGGCGGCTCGGGCGTGAGCCCCTCCCACCACACGTCGCCGTCGTCGGTCAGCGCGACGTTGGTGAAGATCGTGTCGCGGTCGAACGTCGCGACGGCGTTCGGGTTGGTGTCGACGCCGGTGCCGGGCGCGACCCCGAAGAACCCGGCCTCGGGGTTGATCGCGCGCAGCGTCCCGTCGGGGCCCTGGCGCAGCCAGGCGATGTCGTCGCCGATGGTCTCGACGGTCCAGCCGGGCAGGGTGGGCCGCAGCATCGCGAGGTTCGTCTTGCCGCACGCCGACGGGAACGCGGCGGCGAGGTGGTAGCGGCGGCCCTCGGGCGACGTCACGCGGATCACGAGCATGTGCTCGGCGAGCCAGCCCTCGTCGCGTGCCATGGCCGAGGCGATGCGCAGCGCGAAGCACTTCTTGCCGAGCAGCGCGTTGCCGCCGTACCCGGAGCCGTACGACCAGATCTCGCGGCTCTCGGGGAAGTGCACGACGTACTTGGTGTCGTTGCACGGCCACGCGACGTCGTCCTGCCCGGGCGCGAGCGGCGCCCCGACCGAGTGCACGGCGGGCACGAACGGCGCGCCCGCGTCGATCAGATCCATGACCTCGCGGCCCACGCGCGTCATCACGCCCATGCTCACCACGACGTACGGGGAGTCGGTGACCTCGATGCCGACCTGCGAGATCGGCCCGCCGACCGGCCCCATGGAGAACGGCACGACGTACATGGTGCGCCCGCGCATCGACCCGGCGAACACCTCGCGCAGCTCGGCGCGCATCGCGCCCGGCTTGCGCCAGTTGTTGGTGGGGCCGGCGTCGGCCTCGTCCTTCGAGCAGATGAACGTCCGTGACTCGACGCGCGCGACGTCGGACGGCGCGGACCGGGCCAGGTAGCTTCCCGGCCTGCGCTCGGGGTCGAGGGGGAGCAGCGTGCCGGCCTCGACCAGCAGGTCGAGCAGCTCCTGCTTCTCGGCCGCCGAGCCGTCGCACCACACGATCCGGTCGGGCTGCGTGAGCGCGGCGACCTCGCGCACCCACTCGCTCGCGCGCCGGGCGCCCTCGAGCCGTGCCCCGGCCGTGAACGCGGACGGCGCGAGGTCGGCCTCGGCGGTCGTGGCTTGCCGGGTGCGGCGGGGGGTGGTGATGCTCATCGGGTCCTCCGGTGTCGGCGTACGGGAGCGGGTACCTCTTCACCGTCTCGTGCCAGAGGGCCCTCTGCGGCCCGATTCGCCCGTGAGGAATCGCTGATCTTCACATACAGTCAAGGAATGGCCGACGAACCGACCGACCTCATGACCCTCGGACGCCGGATCCGGCATCTGCGCACCGCGCGCGGCCTCACGCTCGACGCGCTGGGCGAGACGGTGGGGGCGGCACCGAGCCTGCTGTCGATGGTCGAGAACGGCCGCCGCGAACCGCGGCTGAGCCTGCTACAGCACCTCGCGGGCGCGCTCGGCACGAGCGTGGCCGACCTCCTGGCCCCCGAGGCCCCGTCGCGGCGTGCGGCTCTCGAGATCGAGCTCGAGCGCGCGCAGCGCGGACCGCTCTACGGCACGCTCGGGCTCGCGCCGGTCAAGGCCTCGACCCGGCTGCCGTTGCCGGTGCTCGAGAACCTCGTCGGCCTGCACCGCGAGCTCACGCGCCGGGCGACCGAGGCGATCGCGACGCCCGAGGAGGCGCGGCGCGCCAACACCGAGCTGCGTCTCGAACGGCAGGCGCGCGACAACTACCTGGGCGAGATCGAGGCGCTCGCCGAGCGCATGGTCCGCGACGCCGGGTACACCGTCGGGCCGCTCACGCACCGCACGGTCGCGCGCATGGCCGAGCAGCTCGGGTTCACGATCTACCACGTGACCGACCTGCCGCACTCGACGCGCACGGTCACGGACCTCAAGCACGGCCGCATCTACCTGCCGCCCGCGTCGATCCCGGGCGGGCACGGGCTGCGCTCGCTCGCGCTCCAGGCGATCGCGCACCGCGTGCTCGGGCACGAGCGGCCCACGTCGTACGCGGACTTCCTGCGCGAGCGCGTCGAGATCACCTACTTCGCGGCGTGCTGCCTGCTGCCCGAGTCGGCCGCGGTCGAGTTCCTCGAGGCGCGCAAGCGGGCCAAGGACCTCGCGGTCGAGGACTTCCGCGACGCGTTCGGCGTGACCCACGAGGCGGCGGCGCAGCGCATGACCAACCTGGTGACGCACCACCTCGGCATCCCCCTGCACTTCCTGCGCGTGGGCGACGACGGCGCGCTGTTCCGCGGCTACGCCAACGACGGCCTGCCGCTGCCGGCCGACGCGACCGGGGCGATCGAGGGGCAGCTCGTGTGCCGCCGGTGGGCCGCGCGCGAGGCGTTCGCCTACCGCGACCGCGCGACCGAGCAGTACCAGTACACCGACACCCCCGCGGGCACGTTCTGGTGCTCGACGCAGACCGGCACGACCGCGGGCGGGCAGTTCTCGATCACGGTCGGCGCGCCCTTCGCGCACGCCAAGTGGTTCCGGGGCCGTGAGACCACGACCCGGCGGGTGTCCACGTGCCCGGACGAGGCCTGCTGCCGCCGTCCGCCCGCGCAGGACGCCGCCCGCTGGGAGGATGCCGCGTGGCCGAGCGCGCGCATGCACCAGCAGGTCCTCGCGGCGCTACCGCGCGGCACGTTCCCCGGGGTCGACGACGCGGAGGTGTACCGGTTCCTGGCGCGTCACGCGCCTCAGGACTGACCGGTCAGGAGCTGCCACATCCAGCCGACCGCGACCTCGGCGGACGGCATCGGGTCCATCTCGAGCCAGGCGATCGCGACGCCCGTGACCGAGCCGGCGATCCCCGCGGCGGCGATCTCGACGGGCATGCCAGAGCGGACCACCGCGTGGCCGTGCATGCGGATCGACGCCTCGGCCGTGCGGCGCATGCGGGCGCGCAGGCGGGTCGTCGCGACGGGCGAGCCGGCCGGTCCGAGCGCCCGCCGGTAGACGCCGGCGTGCTCGGCGAGGTGCTCGAAGTACCGCACGAGCACGGGGAGCACGGCCGCCGGGTCGGCGGCGTCCTGGATCGCCGCGACGTCCGCGTCAGAGCGTGCCGCCTCGCGGTCGAGCGCGTCGGCGAGCAGCGTCTCGACGTCCGCGTAGTGCTGGTAGAACGTGCTGCGGTTGACGGTCGCGCGCTCGGTCACGTCGGCGACCGTGATGGTGCGCAGGTCCTGCTCGGCGGCGAGCGCGAAGATCGCGTCCTGGAGGAGGGCCTGGGTGCGGGCGGCGCGGGGGTCCATCGATCCATCGTCCCAGGTGGGCGCTGCGGAGGGTAGGTATCCGCCTGCGCGGGCCTTGCCCCCGGGGACGACGGACGGCCCCGCCGCGCGTGCGACGGGGCCGTCCGGTGGTGCCCGGGCGAGGGCTACGTGCGAGGTCGGCTACTGCTCGACGTCGTCGTCGACCCAGTCCATCGTCTTGGTCACGGCCTTCTTCCAGTTGCGGTAGAGGCGGTCGCGCTCGGTCTCGTCCATGGACGGCGACCAGCGCTTGCCCTCGTTCCAGTTGTCGATCACGTCCTGCTCGCCGTTCCAGAACCCGACCGCGATGCCGGCCGCGTACGCGGCGCCGAGCGCGGTGGTCTCCGCGATCTGCGGGCGCACGACGTCGACGCCGAGCTGGTCGGCCTGGAACTGCATGAGCAGCTCGTTGGCGATCATGCCGCCGTCGACGCGCAGCTCGGTGAGGTCGACCCCCGAGTCGGCGTTCATCGCGTCGAGCACCTCGCGCGTCTGGTAGGCCGTGGCCTCGAGAGCGGCGCGCGCGATGTGGTTGCGGTTGACGTACCGGGTCAGGCCGACGAGCGCACCGCGTGCGTCCGAGCGCCAGTACGGCGCGAACAGGCCCGAGAACGCAGGCACGAAGTACGCGCCGCCGTTGTCGTCGACCTTGCCCGCGAGCCACTCGACGTCCGGAGCGTCCTCGAACAGGCCCAGGTTGTCGCGCAGCCACTGGATGAGCGAGCCCGTGACGGCGATCGATCCCTCGAGCGCGTACACGGGGGCGTTGTCGCCGATCTTGTAGCAGACCGTCGTCAGGAGGCCGTTCTTGCTCATGACCTTCTCGGTGCCCGTGTTGATGAGCATGAAGTTGCCGGTGCCGTACGTGTTCTTGGCCTGGCCGACCTCGAAGCACGCCTGCCCGAACGTCGCCGCCTGCTGGTCGCCGAGGATGCCCGCGATGGGCACGCCGGGGACCGCCCCGCGGGGACGGCCGTGGCCGTACACCTCGGAGGACGACTTGATCTCGGGGAGCATCGACAGCGGGATGCCCATGTCCGCCGCGATGTCCTCGCGCCAGCTCAGCGTGTCGAGGTCCATGAGCATGGTCCGCGACGCGTTGGTCACGTCGGTCACGTGGACGCCGCCCTCGGGGCCGCCCGTCATGTTCCACAGCACCCAGGTGTCGGTGTTGCCGAACAGCAGGTCGCCCGCCTCGGCCTTCTCGCGCGCACCCTCGACGTTGTCGAGGATCCACTTGACCTTGGGGCCCGAGAAGTACGTCGCCAGCGGCAGGCCCACGATCGACTTGTACTTGTCGGCTCCCTCGTCGCCGCCGAGCTCGTCGACGATCTTCTGCGTGCGGGTGTCCTGCCACACGATCGCGTTGTAGACGGGCTTGCCGGTGTTCTTGTCCCAGACCACCGCGGTCTCGCGCTGGTTGGTGATCCCGACCGCGGCGACGTCGTCCGACGTCGCGTTGGCGCGGGTCAGGGCGAGGGTCACGACCTCGCGCACGTTGTTCCAGATCTGCTCGGGGTTGTGCTCGACCCAGCCCGCCTTCGGGAAGATCTGGTCGTGCTCGAGCTGACCGGTCGAGACGATCTCGCCGGAGTGGTTGAAGACGATCGCGCGGGAGCTCGTGGTTCCCTGGTCGATCGCGAGGACGTAGTCGGCCATGTGTGTCTCAGTCCTTCGTTCGTGTGTCGTGTCGTGCCTGCCGGGGTCGGGTCGCGGTCAGCTGATCGCCTGGAACAGCAGGCCGGCGATCGCACCACCGGCGAGGGGGCCGGCGATCGGGACCCACGAGTACGCCCAGTCGCTCGAGCCCTTGCCCTTGATCGGCAGCAGGGCGTGCGCGATGCGGGGGCCGAAGTCACGTGCGGGGTTGATCGCGTAGCCCGTGGGGCCACCGAGGCTCGCGCCGATACCGACGACGACCAGGGCGACCGCGAGGGGGCCGAGGCCCGAGGGCGTCCCGCCGAACATGAGCACCGCGAACACGAGCACGAAGGTCGCGATGACCTCGGTCACGAAGTTCCAGCCGTACGAGCGGATCTCGGGGCCGGTCGAGAACACGCCGAGCTTGACGGCCGGGTCGGCCTGCTCGTCGAAGTGCTTCTTGTAGGCGAGGTAGGCGAGCGCCGCACCGATCGCGGCACCGGCGATCTGTGCCGTGACGTAGTAGAAGCCGTTGGCGGCGGTCACCGGGATCGCGGCCTGGCCGTCGACCGCGGCGAAGTTCTCGGCGCCGGACGCCCAGATGCCGATGGTCACGGCGGGGTTCAGGTGGGCTCCGGACTTGAAGGCCACGTACACACCGGTGAAGACCGCGAGGCCCCAACCGAAGTTGATCATGAGCCATCCGCCGTTGAAGCCCTTGGTCTTCGGGAGGATCGCGTTGGCGACGACGCCTGCACCACCGAGGAGCAGGACCATCGTGCCGAGGAACTCGGGGACGATCAGATCGGACCAGACGTCCATCGTCGGACTCTCTTTCTGTTCGGGACTGCGCTGTCGCAAACCGTCGGCGCAACCGTGCGCCGAGTCGTGTGTCCGGTCACCGCGCCTGCCGCGTCCGCTGCCCCACGGGGTGCGTCGGCCGGTGCCGGGGATTCAGTTGTGCTCGGGCCCGCCCCGGGCGGGGCGGGCGGTGGGTGCTCGGTCGGTGGGTGGGCCGCGGGTGCGGCCCCGGTCAGGTGGTCCGCAGCGGCTGGAGGGGGCGGACGTCGTCCGCGGCCAGGCGCGTCTGCTCGGCCGAGACGTCGTCGGGCTCGTCCTCGGCCGCGGCCTCCGCCTCGGCGCGCGCGGTGTACGCGGCGATCTCGGCGGCCCTGGTCGCGTCGTCCCAGCCGAGGACGGGGGCGACGAGGTCGGCGATCTCGTCGAGCGCCGACAGGCCGCGGTCCGGCACCTCGTAGTTGAGGCGCGTGCGGTGCAGCAGCACGTCCTCGAGGTGCAGGGCGCCCTCGTGCGTCGCGCCGTAGACGATCTCGGCGCGCAGGTACGCGGACGTCGCGTCGAGCGGCTGCGCGAGGCTCGGGTCCTGCTGGCACAGCTCGACGATCTCGCGCAGGTTCGACCCGTACCGGTGCAGCAGGTGGTCGACCATCGAGGGCTTCCAGCCGTACTGCTGCGCCCAGGTGCGCGCCTGGCGCTGCACGGCCTTGAGGCCGACGGCGCCGAGCAGCGGGATCTGGTCGGTGATCGAGGGCAGCGCGGACGCGCGCTGGCCGATCGCGAAGTCGACGGCGTCCTTGGCCATGACGCGGTAGGTCGTGAGCTTGCCGCCCGCGATCACGGTCAGGCCGGGCGTGGGGCTCGCGACGGTGTGCTCGCGCGAGACCTTGGCGGACGACGTGCCCTCCTTGGTCCCGGGCTGCAGCAGCGGGCGCAGGCCGGCCCAGGTGCCGATGATGTCGTCACGGGTGAGCGGCTTGGCGAGCACCGCGTTGGCGTGCTCGAGCACGTAGTCGATGTCGGCGGCCGTGGCGACGGGGTGCGTGAGCTCCTGCTCCCAGGGCGTGTCGGTCGTGCCGATGACCCAGTACCGGGACCACGGGATCACGAACAGCACCGACTTCTCGGTCTGCAGGATGAGGCCGACCTGGCCCTTGATGCGCTCGCGCGGCACGACGATGTGGATGCCCTTGGACGCGAGCACGCGCAGGCCACCCTCGTCGCCCGCGAGCGCCTCGGTGTCCTCGGTCCAGACCCCGGTGGCGTTGATGACCGACCGTGCGCGCACGGTGATCTCCTTGCCGGTCTCGAGGTCGACGACGACGGCGCCGTTGACGGTCCCGGTCGCGCCCTTGGTGAGCTGGACGAGCTGGGTGCGGGTCGCGGCGTGCGCGCCGTAGGAGGTCGCGGTGCGCACGAGGGTCGCGGTGAGGCGGGCGTCGTCGACGTTGGCGTCCCAGTACTGCACGGCGCCGATCGCGGCGTCGTGCGCGAGGTCGGGGAACTTGCGCACCATCTGGGACTTGCTGAGGTGGCGGTGCAGGGGGAGTGCGCGCTTGCCGGGGGCGAGGCTCGCGAGGGTGTCGTAGAGCGCGATGCCGGCGCCGACGTAGCCGCGCTCCCAGACCCGGTGCTCGAGGGGGTAGAGGAACGGCACGGGGCGCACGAGGTGGGGCGCGATGGTCTTGAGCAGCAGGTCGCGCTCGGTGAGCGCCTCGTGCACGAGGTGGAAGTCGAGCATCTGCAGGTAGCGCAGCCCGCCGTGCACGAGCTTGGACGAGCGGGACGAGGTGCCGGACGCCCAGTCCTGGCCCTCGATGATGGCGGTCGACAGGCCGCGGGTCGCGGCGTCGAGGGCGATCCCGGCGCCGGTCACGCCGCCGCCGACGACGAGCACGTCGAGCTCGTTCTTGGGGTCGGCGCTCGCCTCGAGCGCCTCGAGCGCCTGGCGGCGGGTGTCCGCGGTGAGCCGGGTCGATGCCATGAGCTGCCTTCCGTCGTCGTCCACTTCCGTCCCCTCGCCCCATCCTTGACCGGATACGCACTTCGTGCAGGGCTACTGGTCGGTACGGGTCAACGGGACCACGAAGGGAACGTTCGCGCAACCTGGATGAACAAACGTGCAAGGATGGGTGGTCATCGTCGCCGACCGACCAGGGGGACCCGTGCAACGCGAGCAGGACGTGCTCACCGCAGCCTCGATGTACTACCTGCAGGACATGACGATGGAGGCGATCGCCAAGCACCTGCACACCTCGCGCAGCACAGTCTCGCGGCTCGTCAAGCGTGCGCGGGAGACGGGGGTCGTCGAGATCACGCTCCGCCCGCCGCAGGGTCGGGCCCCGGGCCTCGGGCAGCAGATCACCGCTCGGTACGGGATCGACGCGTGGGTCGTGCCCGTGCCCGACGTCACGTCCCAGATCGATCGTCTCGACCAGGTGTCCATGACCGCTGCACGTCTGCTCAGCACGTGGTTCGACTCCGAGATGGTGCTCGGGGTCGCCTGGGGCACGACGCTCGCCGCGGTCGCCCAGCACCTGACCCGTAAGCCCACGCGAGGCTCGGCGGTCGTGCAGCTCAACGGTGCCGCGAACACGCGCACCTCGGGCGTGCACTACGCGGGCGACCTCATCGCGGCGTTCGCCGACGCATACGGCGCGCACGCGCACTACTTCCCGGTGCCGGCGTTCTTCGACTACGCCGAGACCCGGAGCGCGATGTGGCGCGAGCGGTCGATCAGCCGGGTGCTCGACGTGCAGCGCCGGGCCGACGTCGCACTGTTCTCGGTCGGTGCGATCTCGGGCGGCCTGCCGAGCCACGTCTACTCCGCCGGATACCTCGAGCCCGGTGACATCGAGACGCTCGACGCCGAGGGGGTCGTGGGTGACGTGTGCACGGTGTTCCTGCGCGCCGACGGCACCTACAGCGACATCGCGCTCAACGACCGCGCGACCGGGCCCACGCCCGCCGAGCTGCGGCGCATCCCGCAGCGCGTGTGCGTCGTCGCCGGCGACAACAAGGTCGCGCCCCTGCACGCCGCGCTGCGCGCCGGGGTCGTGACGCACCTCGTGATCGACGAGGTCACCGCGCGGGCGCTCGTCGAGCGGTAGGTCGCGACGCGGACCGGCTCGTGCATGGATTATCGTTGGCTCGTATCAGTATGCGCATCAGCGCACGGCGCGAGGAGGCCGCATGTCGACGACGGGAACCATCACGCTGCGCCCCGCGCGCCCCGCGGACGTGCGTGCGATCAGCCGCCTCGTCGAGCCCTACGCGGTCGACCGCATCCTGCTGGCCAAGGAGATGGTCGGGTACTACGAGGCCGTGCAGGAGTTCGTCGTGGCCGAGGTCGTGCACGACGGCGTCCCCGCGGTCGTCGGGTGCGGTGCGCTGCACGTCATGTGGGAGGACCTCGCCGAGGTGCGCACCCTCGCGGTCGACCCGGCGTACCGCGGCCACGGCGTCGGGCACAAGCTCCTCGCCGCGCTGCTCGACCGGGCACGGGACCTGGGCCTCGCGCGGGTCTTCTGCCTGACGTTCGAGGTCGACTTCTTCGCGGCGCACGGCTTCGAGGAGATCGAGGGGACGCCCGTCACGACCGAGGTCTACGCGCAGCTCCTGCGCTCGCACGACGACGGCGTCGCGGAGTTCCTCGACCTCGCCCGGGTCAAGCCCAACACCCTCGGCAACACGCGCATGCTCGTGCGGCTCTGAGGCTCACGCGGGCAGCCGGTACACCTCGCCGTCCTGCTCGACGAGGCCGTCCTCGACGAGCGACGCGACGCACCGCTCGCGTTGGGCGGCGTCGGGCCACACCTCCTCGACGAGCGCCTGGTGCACCGGCCCGTCCGCGCCGCGCAGCAGCGCCATGACCCGGCCCCGGACCTGCCGGTCCGTGCCCTCCCAGGCCTGCGTGCGTCGTCGGGCACCGTGCTCGTCCGGGGGAGAGCCCGCGAGGCGCCACGCGCACGCCGCCCGCACCGGGCACACGTCGCAGCGCGGTGCCCGCGCGGTGCAGACGACGGCACCCAGCTCCATCGAGGCCGCGGCCCACCGCGCAGCGCCGGTGGCGTCGTCCGGCACGAGGGACGCCGCGAGCCGCAGCTCGGCCGCGCGCGGGGACGGCGGCGGGAGCGCGGTGCCGGCGACGGTGCGGGCGAGCACCCGGCGCACGTTGGTGTCGACCACGACGCTGCGCCCCCCGAACGCGAACGCCACCACGGCCGCCGCGGTGTACGTGCCGACGCCCGGCAGCGCGAGCAGCTCGGCCTCGGACGACGGGACCACGCCGCCGTGCCGCTCGACCACGGCGCGCGCGCACTCCTGCAGGCGCAGCGCGCGGCGCGGGTACCCGAGCCGGTCCCACGCGCGCAGCACGTCCGCGGTCGACGCCGCCGCGAGGTCGGCCGGCGTCGGCCAGCGCTCCATCCACGCACGCCAGCGCGGCTCGACCCGCACCACGGGCGTCTGCTGGAGCATGACCTCGCTCACGAGCACGCCCCACGGCGTGCGGTCCGCGGCCCGCCAGGGCAGGTCGCGCGCGGCGTCGTCGAACCAGGCCGTGACGTCGCGCCGCAGGCCCGCGTAGGTGTCGGACGCCGCAGCCGGCGTCGGGTGAACAGGCATCCGGGCCATTGTGCCCGGTGCGTGGCGAGGCTCCCGCACCGGGCGCCGCGCACGCCGTACCGTGACCTGGACGAGCCCGGCCGGGCACCGCACGACCCCAGCGAGGTACGCCGCAGTGAGCACCACGTCCAGCGCACGCCCGGGCCGCGGCACGTACGTCGCCCGCCGCATCGGGGTGCTCGTCGTGCTCCTGCTCGTGCTCGGCGGGATCGTCGCCGGCGTCGTCGTCGCGGTGGGGCTCGCGTCGCCCGCCCCCGCGACCGTGATGAGCGCGGCCGTGAAGTCGGCGCCCCCGACCCCGCTGCCGCCCGGCAGCCCCGAGCGCTGCGGCCCCGACGACCTCTCGCTCGAGCTCTCCACGAGCGAGGGCACCTACGTCGCCCCCGACAAGCCGCTGTTCTCGGTGACGATCACCGGGCAGGGGCGGCACGCGTGCATCGTCGACGGTGCCGACGCGACCCGCGCCGTGACCGTCGCGACCGCCGACGGCGAGCACGTGTGGTCGAGCGCCGACTGCGGCACGGGTCAGCGGCTCCTGCTCGTCGCGCACGGCGACGTCGACGCGCGCACCCTCCAGTGGGACCGGACCACCTCGACGCCCGGGTGCAAGGGCAAGCCCGCGGCGGCGCCCGCCGGGGACTACGTCGCGACGCTCACGGTCGCGGGCGTCGACGGGCTCACGAGCGACGCCGTGCGGTTCACGTTGAGCGACCCGGCGCCTGAGCCGACGGCGACACCGGAGCCCAGCGCGACGGCCGGCGAGACCGCGAAGGCCACCGAGACCGCGACGCCGACGGATGGCTCGACGGAGAAGGACGCGACGGAGAAGGGCGCGACGGAGAAGGACGCCGGGACGGCGAAGGACTGACGGCGAGACGGGTCAGGCGTACCGGTCAGACGTACCGCTCGAGGATGCTCGACTCGGCGAGGCGCGAGAGTCCCTCGCGCACCGCGCGGGCGCGCTGCTCGCCCACGCCGTCGACCGCCATGAGCTCCTCGACGCCGGCGGCGAGCATCTTCTGCAGGCTGCCGAAGTGCACCACGAGGCGGTCGAGGATCGCGCCGGGCAGGCGCGGCACCTTCGACAGCAGGCGGTAGCCGTGCGGCGCGACGGCCGCGTCGAGCGCGTCGCCGCCGCCCGGGAGCTCGAGCACGCGCCCGATGAGGCTGAGGTCGAGCAGCTGCGTCGAGCTGAGCACCGCGAGGGAGTTCTTGACGTCCGCGATCGAGCGGCTGTTCTTGCCGATGTCGACGTAGTCGCGGATCACGAAGTCACGGTCCGCGCCGATGCCGCCGATCAGCTCGTCGAGCTGGAGCGAGAGCAGGCGGCCGTCGGTGCCGAGCTCGGTCACGTACCCGGCGATCTCGTCGGAGATGCGGCTGACCATCTCGAGGCGCTGCACCACGGCGCACACGTCGCGCACCGTCACGAGGTCCTCGATCTCGAGGGCCGAGAGCGTCCCGCTGACCTCGTCGAGCCGCGAGCGGTAGCGCTCGAGCGTCGCGAGGGCCTGGTTGGCGCGGCCGAGGATCGTGTCGGAGTCCTCGAGCACGTAGCGCTGGTTCTCGAGGTACACCGCGACGATCTTCATCGACTGGCTGACCGAGATGACGGGCAGCCCGGTCTGCTTGGCGACGCGCTCCGCGGTGCGGTGGCGCGTGCCGGACTCGGTGGTCTCGATGGTCGGGTCGGGCAGCAGCTGCACGGCCGCGCGCAGGATCTTCGACGCGGCGGCGTCGACGACGACGGCGCCGTCCATCTTCGACAGCTCGCGCAGACGGGTCGCGGAGAACTCGACGTCGAGCACGAACCCGCCCGAGCAGATCTCCTCGACCACGCTGTCCAGGCCGAGCACGATGAGTGCGCCCGTGCGCCCGCGCAGGATGCGTTCGAGCCCGTCGCGCAGCTCGGTCCCGGGCGCGACAGCGGCCAGGGTCTCGCGGAGGCGGTCGTCGTGGGGCGAGGGGGTGATCGGCACAGGCGAATTCTACGGCCCGGCGCCGACGAAGGCCCCGGTGGGGCGGGCGCGGCGGCAGGGTGTGGCCGGACCGTGACCTAGCAGGACGTCGCTCAGCGCGGCGGGCGGCCCCCGCGCGCGAGCTCGACGGCCTCGGCGAGGTGGTGCGCGGGCAGCAGCGTGATCGACGCGGGCGCGCGCACGTCGGCGCCCGCGGGCACCACGGCGCGCGTGAAGCCGAGGCGTGCTGCCTCGCTGAGCCGCCGCTCGAGCCCCGTCACGGGCCGGATGTCGCCCGCGAGCCCGACCTCGCCGATCGCGAGCGTGCCCTGCGGCAGCACCTGGTTCTCCTTGGCCGAGAACGTCGCGACGGCCATCGCGAGGTCGGCCGCGGGCTCGGTCACCTTGGCCCCGCCGATGGTCGAGACGTACACGTCGTGGTCCCCGAGGCGGGCGCCGGCGTGCCGGTGCATCACGGCGAGGATCATCGCGAGCCGGCTCGACTCGACGCCGCTCGTGGTGCGCCGGGGGTTGGCGAGCGGGCTCGGCACGACGAGCGACTGGATCTCGAGCGCGAGCGGCCGGCGACCGTCGAGCGTGACCGTGAGGCACGTGCCCGGCGCGGGCGTCGCGGCGTGCGACAGGAACAGCCCGCTCGGGTCGGGCAGCCCCACGATCCCGGCCTCGTTGAGGTCGAAGCAGCCGACCTCGTCGGTCGGGCCGTACCGGTTCTTGACGGCGCGCACGAACCGCAGCCGCGAGTGGCGGTCGCCCTCGAACTGGCACACCACGTCGACCAGGTGCTCGAGCGTGCGCGGGCCCGCGACCGCGCCGTCCTTGGTCACGTGACCCACGAGGATCACGGGCAGGTCGCGCTCCTTGGCGGCCGCGATGAGCGCGCCCGCGACCTCGCGCACCTGCGACACCCCGCCCGGGGCGCCGTCGACCTCGCCCGAGGCGATGGTCTGGACCGAGTCGACCACGAGCATCGCGGGCTCGGTGGCCTCGATGTGCCCGAGCACGGTCGCGAGGTCGGTCTCGGCGGCCAGCAGCAGGCCGGGCGCGAGCGCTCCGATCCGCTCGGCGCGCAGCCGCACCTGACCCGCGGACTCCTCGCCCGTCACGTACAGCACGCGGCGCCCGCCGCCCGAGGTCGCGACCTTGCTCGCGACGTCGAGCAGGAGCGTCGACTTGCCCGCGCCCGGCTCGCCCGCGAGCAGCACGACCGCGCCGGGCACGAGGCCGCCGCCGAGCACCCGGTCGAGCTCGCCGACGCCGGTCGGTACCGCGCGCGCCGTGTCGACCGCGATCTCGCCGATGGGCCGGGCCGGGCTCCGGGTCGGGGCCGTGGCCGTCGTCCGCGGCCCGGACGGAGCCGCGCCCGCCTCGCTCACCGAGCCCCACTCCTGGCACTCGCCGCAGCGGCCGACCCACTTGGCGGTGGTCCACCCGCACTCGGTGCAGCGGTAGGCGGGGCGTGCCTGCTTGGGGGCGGTGCGGGTCGTCGTCACGGCGACGACGCTAGCGCCGGGCACCGACACGGGCCCGGACCCTGCGCCGGGCGGCACACCGCACGACCTGGCCGGTCGCCGCGGGCGACCGCACTAGGCTGGCGCCCGACGAGGGAGGACCATGAGCGAGCACGGACCGGGGGGCACGCGCACCGCACCGCGCCCTGCGCCGTCGGGCGAACGACCCGGGCGCCCGGCCCGGACGCCGGAGCGACCCGCGCCGAGCCGCGCCGTCTACCGACGCCGCCGCCTCGTGGTGCTCACGCTCGCGCTTCTGCTCGTCGCGGGGATCGTCGCGCTCGTCGTCGCCCTCCTGCCCGGGGGGTCGGACGCCGCAGCCGACCCCGCGCCGTCCGCTACCTCGGCCGCGGTGCTGCCCACCACGCCCACGCTCGAACCGGTCGAGCGGCCCAAGGACGCGACCCGCTTCGAGCTGTCGCTGCCCGACAAGGTCGGCCGGTTCGCGCTCGTCGCCGAGGACGACTCGCCCGCGTTCGACGTCGACGAGCCGAACGAGGCCTGGGCGCTCACCTACGCGGACGGCGCCGGGCCCGAGGCCACGCGCGTCACGCTCGACGCCGGGCAGTGGATCGACGAGGGCCAGGCCGCGGGCGCGTTCGACACGGCCGCCGACGCGCTGCGCGAGGCGACCGGCCCGTCCGTCGAGAAGGGCGACGTGAGCGTCGCGCAGCCCGAGGGTGATCCGCTCGTCACGGGCACCTACGAGCGGTACACCGACGGCCCGACGACGATCGTGCTGTGGCGCAACGGCACCGCGGTGCTGCGCGCGAGCGGCCCGAGCGCCGAGATGGAGTCGTTCTACGCACGGTTCCCGTTCTAGGGTCGGACGACCCCGCACACGAGACGAAGGATGCGCACGATGACGACGGTGACCACGCACGGCCAGCAGGACGACGCGACGACGGGGGCGCCGTCCGACCAGCCGCGGGTCGCCGTGCTCGGCACGGGGGTCATGGGCGAGACCGTCCTGACCGGGGTGCTCGCCGCGGGCTGGGACCCGCAGCGCGTCGTCGCGACCGCCCGCCGCTCCGAGCGCGCGGCCGAGCTGCGCGAGCAGCACGGCGTGCGCACCACGGACGACAACGTCGCCGCGGCGGCCGAGGCCGACGTCGTCGTCCTCGGCGTCAAGCCCAAGGACATCGGCGCGCTGACCGAGCAGATCGCGGGCGCGCTGCGGCCCGGGACGCTCGTCATCACGGTCGCCGTGGGCCTGTCGTGCGCGTTCTACGAGAAGCGGCTGCCCGCGGGCACGCCGTTCGTGCGCGTCATGCCCAACACGCCGTCGTCGATCGGGTCGGGCGTCTCGGCGATCAGCCCGGGCGTCGCGGCGACCGAGGAGCACCTCGCGCTCGTCGAGACGCTGCTCGCCTCGACCGGGCTCGTGATCCGGGTCGCGGAGAAGGACCAGGACGCGGTCGGCGCGCTGTCCGGCTCGGGCCCCGCCTACGTGTTCTACGTGCTCGACGCGCTCTCCGAGGCCGGCACCCTCATGGGGCTGCCGCGCGCGACCGCGAGCAGGCTCGCGACCGCGACCGTCCTGGGTGCGGCCCGGCTCGCCGAGGAGACCGGCGAGCACCCGGCGATCCTGCGCGAGAAGGTCTCCTCGCCCGGTGGCACGACGATCGCCGCGCTGCGCGAGCTCGACCGCGGGGGCGTGCGCGCGGCGTTCGTCGACGCGCTGACCGCGGCCAAGGCGCGCTCGACCGAGCTGTCCGCGCAGCTCGAGGCGGAGTAGCTACCCCGCGCGACGGGTCGGGGTGTTCGCCCGCGACGACCGCGGTCAGTCGAGGTCGCGCACCGCGCGGGCCTCGACGTCCTCGAGCACCGCGTCCGCGACCTCGGGGCTCACCTCGCCCGCGTTGCGCGCCGTGATCACGACCGCGCGCTCGACCTCGTTGGCGCGCCGCAGCAGCGCGTCGACGTAGCGGCCGTACTCGTCGTCGTGGTCGCGGCCCGCCGCCCGGGCACGACGCAGCGTGATCTGCGCGCGCAGGTAGCCCTCGTACTGCTCGGCGACCGAGTCGCGCACGGCCTCGGGCACGTCGTCGGTCTCGCGCACCGACGCGAGCGCGGCCCGCGACGCGCGCTCGCGCAGCGCGGCGACCTCGCGCGCCTCGTCGACCTCGCTGCCCACGCCGAGCCGCTTGACCAGGGGCGAGAGCGTGAGGCCCTGGAGCACGAGCGTCGCGAGCACCACCACGAGCCCGATGAAGACCAGGTCGTCGCGGTGCGGGAAGTCCTCCCCGCCGTCCGCCAGGTAGGGCAGCGCGAGGGCCGAGGCGACCGTGACGACGCCGCGCATGCCCGCCCACGAGATGACGGTCGTCTCCTTGTTGGTGAACGTGTCGCCGTGGCCCTCGCGCCGGGTGCGCGCACGCACGAGCAGCACCGCGGGGAACATCCACACGAACCGCAGCACGACGAGCAGCGCGACGATCCCGAGCGCGAGCGGCAGCGCCTCGCGCGCGACGGGGCTGCTCTCGAGCACCTCGGTCAGCTCGAACCCGATCAGCACGAACACGAACGCGGTGATCAGGTAGTCGGCGTACTCCCACACCGCACGCCCGAGCAGCCAGCCGCCCGACGTGATCGACGTGTGGCTCACGGTGCGCAGCAGCAGGCCGAGCGTGAGGACCGCGAGCACCCCCGAGCCGTGCACCTCCTCGGCCACGAGGTACGCCGCGAAGGGCAGCGCGAGCGTGACCGTCGTCTCGGCCGCCGCGATGTGCAGCCGCCCCAGCACGAGGTGCCCGAGCCAGCCCCCCACGAGCCCGACGACGATCCCGCCGACCACCGCCAGGAGCAGGTCGAGGCCGACGCCGCCCGCGGTGACCTCGCCCGTCACGACCGCCGCGACGGCCACGTGGTAGAGCACGAGCGCGGTCGCGTCGTTGAACATGCCCTCGCCCTCGAGCACGGTCACGATGCGCCCCGGCAGCTTGAGCCGCCGCGCGACCGCGGTCGCCGCGACCGGGTCGGGCGGCGCGACGATCGCGCCCAGCACCCACGCCGGCCCCCACGGGATGCCGCCCAGGTGTGCGAGCCACGCCACGGCGCCCGCCGACGCGATCGTCAGGCCGACCGCGAGCAGCAGGATCGGCCGGGCGTTGTCCTTGAACTCGCGCGCGGTCGAGCGCTGCGTCGCGGCGAACAGCAGCGGCGGCAGCACGAGCGGCAGGATGTACTCGGGGTCTACCCGGATCGCGGGGGTGGCCGGCACGAGCGGCACGAGCAGGCCGAACACGGTCAGCAGCACGGGCAGGGGCACGCGCAGCCGGTCGGCGAGCGGCGTGAGCACGACGATCCCGGCGAGCAGCACCGCGAACAGCAGCAGCGTCGACATGCGTCTCCTCGTCGTCCGGGTCGGGCCTGACCCGGTGCCCCGCCGGGTGGTCGTGGTCAGTCTGGCGCGCGGCCCCTACGGCCGCGCGGCGAACCGTTCGAGCAGCTCGGCGTGCCCGCTCACCACGAGCAGGTCGTTCTGCGCGATCCGCGTCTCGGGCGTCGCGTACACGAAGTCCTCGCCGGGCGACTTGACCCCCATGACGGTCACGCCGTAGCGCTCGCGGATCTTCGACTGCGCGAGCGTGAAGCCCTGCGTCTCCTTGGGCGGGCGCATCTTGACGATCGTGAACCCGTCCTCGACCTCGATGTAGTCGAGCAGCTTGCCCGAGACGAGGTGGGCGACGCGGTTGCCCGCGTCGGCCTCGGGGAACACGACGTGGTGCGCGCCGATGCGCTGCAGGATGCGCCCGTGCTCGGCCGAGACGGCCTTGGCCCAGATCTGCGGCGTGCCCATGTCGACGAGGTTGCCGGTGATCAGCACGGACGCCTCGAGCGAGGTGCCGACCCCGACGACGGCGACGGGGAAGTCCTTCGCCCCGAGCTGGTCGAGCGCGGTCGGGTTCGACGCGTCGGCCTCGACGAGCGGGAACTGCCCCGAGTACTGGGCCACGAGGTCGGCGTCGCGCTCGACCGCGAGCACGTCCTGGCCGAGGCGTTCGAGCGTCTTGGCGAGGGACGAGCCGAACCGGCCGAGGCCGATCACGAGCACGCCGGCGTCCTTCTCGGTCGCCTTCTTGTCGGGCATGTGCGGGCCTTCCTGGCTGTGTCGTTCCGGCCCGGCGGGCCGTGGGGTGTCGGACGTCGGGTGGCGGGCTCAGCCGATGATGGGCCGTTCCTCGGGCATGCGGATGATGCGGCGGCGGTCGCGCAGCGCGAGCGCCGCCGCGAACGTCATGGTGCCGGTGCGCCCGATGAACATGAGCACGACGAGCACGTACTTGCCGGCCTCGGGCAGCGACTCGGTCACGCCGGTCGACAGGCCCACGGTCGCGAACGCGGAGATCACCTCGAACAGCACGACGTCGAGCGTCCAGCCGGTGATCTCGAGCAGCAGGATCGACGACAGCAGCACCGCGGTCGCGCCGATGAAGGTCACGGCGATCGCGAGCCGGAGCGTGTCGCGGGGGATCCGGCGCCCGTAGACGTCCATGTCGCGGTCGCCGCGCGCCTCGGCGACGATCGCGATGAGCATGACCGCGAGGGTCGTGACCTTGATGCCGCCCGCGGTCGACGCGGAGCCGCCGCCGACGAACATCAGGGCGTCGGTGATGAGCCAGCTCGACTCGTGCATCGAGCCGACGTCGATGGTCGAGAAGCCGCCCGAGCGCGGCATGACGCCCGCGAACAGCGACGCCAGCAGCTTGGTGTGCCAGTCGAGCGGCCCGAGGGTGCCCTCGTTGCGCCACTCGAACGTCGCGAACAGCACGGTCGCGATCACCACGAGCGCGACGCTCATGGTCAGCGTGAGCTTGGTGTGCAGCGACCAGCCGCGCGTCCCGCGCCGGGCGCGCGCGACGTTGAGGATCACCGGGAACCCGAGCGACCCGATGAACACGCCGATGATGATCGGCAGGCACAGCATCCAGTCGCCGACGTGCGGCGCGAGGCCCTCGGCGGTGGGCACGAACCCCGCGTTGTTGAACGCCGAGATGCCGTAGAACACCGCGTGCCAGGCCGCCTCGCCGGGGGACTCCTCGAGCACGAGGAACCGGGGGAACAGCAGCAGCGCGATGAGCAGCTCGAGCGCGGTCGAGGTGATGATGACGACCCGCACGAGCGAGCCGACCTCGCCGAGCTTCGCGGTCTTGGTCTCGGCGGCGGTCAGCAGCCGCTGCGTGAGCCCGATGCGGCGCGAGACGGCCATGCCGAGGATCGACGCGAGCGTCATGATCCCGAGCCCGCCGATCTTGATGCCCAGCAGGATCACCACGTGCCCGTACGTCGACCAGTACTCGCCGGTCGGCACGACGACGAGCCCCGTCACGCACACGGCCGACGTCGCGGTGAACAGCGCGTCGACGAGCGAGGCACCCTTGCCGGTCTCGGTCGCGAACGGCGGCATGAGCAGCGCCGTGAACAGCAGCACGACCGCCCCGAACACCGTGACCGCGAGACGCGCGGGGGCCTGGCGGGCGATGCGGTCGACGAGCTCGCGCCCGGCGAAGAGCCGGGTCGAGAGGTTCAACGCCATCGGTCCTCCCGCCGCTCGCGCCGGGTCGCCGTCCCCGGGTCGTCACCGACCGGCAGGGCGCCGCCGATCGGCACAACTCTGCCATGAACGGGTGGCGGCGGCACGGACCGTCCGTCGCCGTGCGCGCGGTGCGCGCTACCGTGAACCATGCCTTCGTCGCCCTCCGGCCCCCCGTCGCGGCTCGCGGTCCTGTGGACCCCGGAGTTCCTGGGCTACGACTTCGGCCCCGGGCATCCGATGGCACCGACCCGGCTGGACCTGACGGTCCGCCTCGTGCGCGAGCTCGGGATCATCGACACCCCCGGCATCGTGCTGGTCGAGCCCGAGGTCGCGGACGACGCCGCGCTGGCCCGGGTCCACGAGCCCGAGTACGTCGCGGCCGTGCGGGCCGCCGCGGCGGGCGGGGTGCCGGACGCCGCGCGCGGCCTCGGCACGCAGGACGACCCGGTCTTCGGCGCGATGCACGAGGCCGCCGCGCGGATCTTCGGCGCCTCGCAGGAGGCGGCGCGGCTCGTGTGGTCGGGCGAGGTCGACCACGCGGTCAACGTCGCGGGCGGCATGCACCACGCGATGCCGGGCGCGGCGTCGGGCTTCTGCATCTACAACGACGCGGCCGCGGCCGTGCGTCGTCTGCTCGACGACGGCGCCGAGCGCGTCGCGTACGTGGACCTCGACGCGCACCACGGCGACGGGGTCGAGGCCGCGTTCTGGGACGACCCGCGCGTGCTCACGGTCTCGGTGCACCAGAGCCCCATGACGCTGTTCCCGGGCACGGGCTACGCGACCGACACGGGCGGCCCGCGCGCGCCGGGCAGCGCCGTCAACGTCGCGCTCCCGCCCCGCACCGACGCCGCGGGCTGGCTGCGTGCCGTCGACGCCGTGGTCCCCGAGGCGCTGCGCGCGTTCGCGCCGCAGGCGGTGGTGAGCCAGCACGGGTGCGACGCGCACTCGCTCGACCCGCTCTCGGACCTGCGGGTCTCGGTGCCCGCGCAGCGCACGGCCGCGCGCTGGGTGCACGAGCTCGCGCACGAGCTGTGCGACGGGCGCTGGGTCGCGCTGGGCGGGGGCGGGTACGCCGTGGTCAAGGTCGTGCCGTTCGCGTGGACGCACGTGCTGGCGGAGGCCGCGCACCGCCCGATCGCGGACGGCACGCCCGTGCCCGAGGCGTGGCGCGCGTACGTCGAGGAGATCTCGGGCGAGAGCGCGCCCGCGACGTTCGACGCCGGCGAGGTCGGGTTCGCGTCGTGGTCGTCCGGGTACGACCCCGACAAGGACCTCGACCGCGTGGTGCAGGCGACGCGCAACGCTGCGTTCCCGCTGCTCGGGCTCGACCCGCTGCACTGACCGGGGGCCGCGGCGCGGTCGCCGGCGGGTCCACGGGCGGGCTCGCGGTCGGTCCACGGCAGGCCCTGGGCGAGTCCATGGCGGGTCCCCGGGCGGGTCCACAGGCAGGTTCACGCGGGTGTTCACCGGCACCTCGCGCCAGCAGGTAGAATGAACGCTGGACTTCTCACGGTCGGGCATCCGACCGAGATCCGTGACCCGGTCATCACCGACTCGGTTCGACCGACTGCCGACCAGTATTGCGAGGGACCTATGGGCTCCGTCATCAAGAAGCGCCGCAAGCGTATGGCGAAGAAGAAGCACCGCAAGCTGCTTCGCAAGACGCGCCACCAGCGCCGCAACAAGAAGTAGTCGACCCCCGGCACGGCCGGGACGACAGCACGAGCCCGGTCCCTCCGCGAGGGTCCGGGCTCGTTCGCGTCCGGGCTCGTTCGCGTCCGGCCCCGTTCGCGTCCGGCCCCGTTCGCGTCCGGCCCCGTTCGCGTCCGGCCCCGTTCGCGTCCGGCCCCGTTCGCGTCCGGGGCTCGTGCGCGCGCGGGGGTCGGGCTGCGGCGACCAGTCGTGCGCCGGGGCGGGGCATGGCACGATCCGACGGTGAGCACCGATCCGACCGTCATCACCGATCCGACCGTGAGTGACTGCCGGACGGTGCCCGACGCCCTCCGCGCCCGCCCCGTCGACGTGAGCGTCTACGTCGAGCCGCAGCGCAGCACGGACCCTGCGACGGTGCGCGAGGTGGCCTGGTTCGGTGGCGTCCTGGGCGCGACCCTGGTCGCCGCCGCGATGGCCCCGGGCACGTGGACGCCCGTCGTGCTCGCCCTGGGGGCGTTCGCGCTCGGTGTGCGCGAGACGCTCGCCCGCCGGCGCGGCTGACGACCTCGCCGACGCTCAGCGGCCGCGCAGCGTGCGGTGCAGCTGACGCACCACGAGGCCCGCGGCCCACGCGGCGCCCGCCCAGCTGAGCGTCGTCGCGCTGCGGCGTGCCGCACGGTTGCGCACGCCGCGGAACTCGCGCACGGGCCAGCCGAGCCGTGCCGCGTGCCGACGTAGGCGCGCGTCGGGGTTGATCACGCACGGGTGCCCGACGGCCTGCATCATCGTCAGGTCGTTGAGCGAGTCGCCGTAGGCGTACGACGCCGCGAGGTCGATCCCGCGGCGTTCGGCGAGCGCCGCGACGCCGAGGGCCTTGGCGCGACCGTGCATCATGTCGCCGACGAGCCGGCCGGTGTAGATGCCGTCCTCGTGCTCGGCGATCGTGCCGAGGGCCCCGGTCGCCCCGAGCCGCCGCGCGAGCAGGTCGCCGATCTCCAGCGGCGTCGCGGAGACGAGCCACACCTCGTGGCCCGCGGCGAGGTGCTCGTCGAGCAGTCGCTTGGTGCCGGGGAAGATCCGCAGCTCGAGGACCTGGTCGTAGACCTCTTCGCCGATCGCGACGACCTCGGCGACCGAGTGCCCCGCGACGATCGACAGGGCGCGCGAGCGCACCCGGTCGATCTGCCGCTTGTTCTCGCCCATGAGCAGGTAGCGGCACTGGTGCGTGGCGAGGGCGACGAGGTCGAGGATCCCGAAGAACTCGCGCTGGTACAGGGCGCGGGCGAGGTGGAACGCCGACGCGCCGCGGATGATCGTGTTGTCGACGTCGAAGAACGCGGCGACCGTGGGCTCGTCACGGGGCCCGGGCGCGGGATGCTCGGGTGTGACGGCCATGACATCACCCTAGTTGCTCCGGGCCGTGCCGCGGGCACGGCGGCGGGGCCGCGGCGCCTAGTCTGGTCGGGTGACCCTCCCGACCTTCCCGGACCAGACCTCGGTCGACGCCCGCGTGCACCTGTTCTCCCGCGAGGGCTGCCACCTGTGCGACGACGCGCGCGAGGTCGTGCGCGAGGTGTGCGCCGCGGCGGGGGAGCGGTGGGCCGAGACCGACGTCGACGCGGACCCGGCGCTGCGGGCCGAGCACGGCGAGCACGTGCCGGTCGTGACGGTCGACGGCGTGCAGCAGGGGTTCTGGCGCGTCGACGCGACCCGGCTCGCGCGGGCGCTCGCTCGCGGGCGTGGCGCCGGGGGCGTCGTCCGCGGCCGGGACGGGATGTGAAGAACGGCGCAAGCCTGCGATGATGCGACGGAGCAGCGGCAACGGTGCCGCGAGCGGGGAAGGTGGGACGGTGGAGAGCAACGAGACGGTCGACAGGGCTGACGCCGAGGCGTCGGCGGAGGTGGTCGACGTCGTGCCGGCCCCCGTCCCGGCGGCGACGGTCGACCGGCTGCCGTCGTACCTGCGGGCGCTGCACCAGCTCGTCGCGGCGGGCGTCGAGCGCACCTCGTCGGTCGAGCTGGCAGAGCTGTCGGGCGTCGGGTCGGCGCAGCTGCGCAAGGACCTGTCGTTCCTCGGGTCGTTCGGCACGCGCGGCGTGGGGTACGACGTCGGGTCGCTGACCGACTCGATCACGCGGCGCCTCGGCCTCGAGACCGAGCACAAGGTCGCGATCGTGGGCATCGGCTCGCTCGGTCAGGCGCTCGCAAACTACCGCGGCTACGCCTCGCGCGGGTTCCAGCTCGTCGCGCTGTTCGACACCGCGGCGGACGTCGTGGGGACGACGGCCGGCGGGCTGGTCGTCGAGCACGCGGACGACCTGGCCGCGGTGCGCGAGCGCACGGGGTTCACGATGGTGCTGCTCGCCACGCCCGCGCCCGGTGCGCAGGAGGCCGTGGACCGCGTCGTGGCGGCGGGGGTGCGCAGCGTGCTGAGCTTCGCGCCGATCGCGCTCCAGGTGCCCGAGGAGGTCGACGTGCGGGCGGTCGACGTGGGCTCCGAGCTGCAGATCCTCGCGTTCCACTCCCAGGCGCGCGAGCTGCGGCCGTAGCCGGTCCTTCAGACGCAGCGGACCCGCCTGACTCTGGGGTGGTCGTTTCTCGGGGTGGTCACGCTCGGCGCTGAGCCCGGGCACGGTCCGGCGTCGCGGCGGGTTCCCCGGGCACAAAAAAGGACGAACGCCGGCAACCAGGGGGTGCTGCCGGCGTTCGTCCTGACGATCCTATCCCGTGCGGCGGGGTGCTCCGCACACGGTGGGACCGCTCCTGTGCCCGGCGGGTGCGCCGGGCCGCGGGAGGTCAGGCCTGCTTGATGGCCGAGAGGTCGAGCACGATCTTGATCTTGTCGCCCACGAGCACGCCGCCGGCCTCGAGCGCGGCGTTCCAGGTGAGGTCGAAGTCCTTGCGCGAGATCTCGGTCGTGGCCTCGAACCCGGCGCGGGGGTTGCCGAACGGGTCGGTCGCGGTGCCGGTGAACTCGGTCGCGAGGACGACGGGGCGGGTCACACCGTTGATCGTCATGTCGCCGTGGACGGCGAACTCGTCGTCGTCGGACTCGACCTTGGTCGAGGTGAAGGTCCAGGTCGGCTTGTTCTCGGCGTCCCAGAAGTCGGCGGAACGCAGGTGGTTGTCGCGGTTCTCGTCGCCGGTGGAGACCGAGGCGGCGTCGATCTCGGCGGTCACGGAGGACGTCGAGAGGTCGTCGCCGACGGTGATCGTCGCGCCGGTGATCGCGAGCGTGCCGCGCACCTTCGAGATGCCCGCGTGGCGGACGGTGAACGCCGCCTGCGAGTGGGACGGGTCGATGGCGTAGGTGCCGGCGGTCAGGCCTGCGGGAAGGGTCGTCATGATGGTCTCCTCGAAGTCGGTTGAACGTTCAACTACGTACGACTGCACAACACCACCCGAGCGGACTTTGTTCCCGACCGCACGCCGACCGCGCGCCGTGGCGCTCGTCACGTCTCGCCGAGACGTGTCGCCGTGGCCGGGGCAGGATGTGCTGATAAAAGTTGGCCGACACGAATCCCGACCGGGACCGGACGACCGAGGAGCCCCATGAGTGACCCCGTGACCGGGACCGGAGCCGAGCCCCGCTGGCTCGACGCCGAGCAGCAGCGGCACTGGCGCACCTACCTCGAGGGCGTCTCCCGGTTCATCGAGGCCCTCGGACGCGAGCACGAGCGGCACCTGAGCGTCTCGCTCAACGAGTACGAGCTGCTCGTGCGGCTGTCGGAGTCGCCGACCGGCACGGTCCGCATGTCGGTGCTCGCCGACGGACTCGCGCACTCGCGCAGCCGCGTGACGCACACGGTGGGCCGCATGGAGGCACGAGGGCTCGTCAAGCGCGTTGCCACGCCCGGCGACCGGCGCGGCGTCGACTGCGTGCTGACCGACACGGGCCGCCGCACGCTCGTGTCCGAGGCGCCCGCGCACGTGGCGGCGGTGCGCCGGCTCATGGTCGACGCCCTCACGCCCGAGCAGTTCGCGGCCCTCGGCGACGCCATGGCCGTGGTCGCGCGCACGTGCCGCGAGGCCGAGCCCGACTGACGTCACACGCCCGCGGTTCGGCGCCGGGGTCGAGGTTTGGGACACTGGTCGCATGGTCACCACGACGGTCCACCTCATGCGCCACGGCGAGGTCCACAACCCCGAGGGAATCCTCTACGGACGGATCCCCGGCTACCACCTGTCCGAGCGCGGTCACGAGATGGCCCGCCGCGTCGCCGCGCACCTCACCGACCCCGAGACCGAGCGCGACATCGCCGCGGTCATCGCGTCGCCGCTGCAGCGCGCGCAGGAGACCGCGACCCCCATCGCGCAGGCCGCGGGCGTCGAGCTGCTCACCGACGGACGCCTGATCGAGGCGGGCAACCACTTCGAGGGCATGACGTTCGGCGTCGGCGACGGGTCGCTCCGGCACCCCGAGCACTGGCGGTTCCTGTGGAACCCGTTCCGCCCGTCGTGGGGCGAGCCGTACCGGGCGCAGGTCGCCCGCATGCACGAGGTCGTCCACGCGGCCCGCGACGCCTACCGCGGGCGCGAGGTCGTGCTCGTGAGCCACCAGCTGCCCGTGTGGGTCACGCGCCTCGCGTTCGAGGGTCGCCGCCTGTGGCACGACCCGCGCAAGCGCGAGTGCACCCTCGCCTCGGTCACCGCGTTCCGGTTCGACGGTGACGAGCTCGCGGGGATCCACTACACCGAGCCTGCGGCCGACCTCCTCCCGGGCGCCGCGACCACCGCCGGCGCCTGACCCGTGCGTTCACAGGTTCGGCCCAGGATCGTCGAGGAACCTACTCGCATGGCCCACCTCCGAGACGCGTCCGCGCGCCCGCGCGCGCGCCGTGCCGTCGCCGACCGTGCGCTCGCCGCCGCGGCGCTCGTCGGGGTGCTCGCGCTCGCCGGGTGCTCCCAGTCCTCGGGCGTGACGAACGAGGGCAGCGACGTCACCGGTCAGGGCTACGTCTCGGGCGACGGCTCGGTCAAGACGTGGGCCCCCGACGACCGCTCCGACCCCGTGACCGTGACCGGCACCGACTTCGCGGGCGATCCCGTCGACACGAGCGACCACCAGGGCACGGTCGTGCTCCTGAACACCTGGTACGCGGGCTGCGCGCCCTGCCGCGCCGAGGCGCCGACACTCGTCGCGCTCGCCGAGGAGCACCCCGACGACGTCCAGATCATCGGGATCAACGGCGTGGACGACGCCGGGGCCGCGCAGGCCTTCGAACGGACCTTCTCGGTGCCGTACCCGTCGATCGCCGACACCACGGGCGCCGCGGTCGCGACGCTCCAGGGCACGGTGCCGCTCCAGGCCGTCCCCACGACCGTCGTCCTCGACCAGCAGGGCCGCGTCGCGGCGCGCGTGATCGGCGAGGCCGAGGCGTCGACGCTCGACGCAATCGTCGGCGACGTCCTCGCCGAGGACGCCTGACGTGGACCCGGCCGCCACCGCCTACTCGGGCTCCCTGCTGCTCGCGATCCCCGTCGCCGCCCTCGCCGGGCTCGTCTCGTTCGCGTCGCCGTGCGTGCTGCCGCTCGTGCCCGGCTACGTCGGCTACGTGAGCGGCATGGCCGCGGCCAACGCCGGCGGCCCGTCGGGCACGGCGTCGGACGGCGGCACCGCGGTCGCGACCGCACCGCACCGTCGGCGCGTGGTCGCCGGGGTCGCGCTGTTCGTCGCCGGGTTCGCCGTCGTGTTCGTGAGCCTCTCCGTGGTCGCGGGCGCGCTCGGCTCGTGGCTGCTGCGGTACGAGGACACGCTCATGCGCGTGCTCGGCGCCGTGGTCGTGCTCATGGGCCTGGTATTCCTCGGCGCGTTCTCGTTCCTGCAGCGCGAGGCGCGCTTCCACGTGAGCCCCCGCGCGGGGCTGTGGGGAGCTCCCGTGCTCGGCTTCGTGTTCGGCCTCGGCTGGGCCCCGTGCATCGGCCCGACCCTCGCCGCCGTCATGGCGCTCTCGCTCGACGGCGGCAGCCCCGCACGCGGCGCCACGCTCGGGCTCGCCTACAGCATCGGCCTCGGCCTGCCGTTCCTCGGGATCGCGCTCGGCCTCGAGTCGTCGAAGCGCATGGTCGGGTTCCTGCGCCGGCACCGCCTCGCCGTGATGCGCGCGGGCGGCGGACTGCTCGTGCTGCTCGGGCTCGCGCTCATGACCGGCGTGTGGCAGGAGTGGACCTCGCAGCTGACGGTCTGGATCTCCGGGTTCGAGCCGGTGCTGTGATGGGCGACAAGACCACGAGCACGGGCGGCTACCGCCCCGAGGGCATCGACGACGCGTTCAGCGACGGCACCAGCATCCCCGAGCCCGGCACCCCCGAGCCCGGCACCCCCCAGCCCGGCACCCCCCAGCCCGGCGGCTCCGGCGCGCCCGGGAGCGGCAGCACGACCGCCCCCGTGCTCCCGGCGCTCGGCTGGCGCGGCACGCTGCGCTGGACCTGGCGACAGCTCACGAGCATGCGCGTCGCGCTCATGCTCCTCATGCTCCTCGCGGTCGCCGCCGTGCCCGGGTCGGTCCTGCCGCAGAACGCGCAGGACCCGGCCGCCGTCGTCCAGTACGTCGCCGACCACCCCACGACCGGACCGTGGCTCGACCGTCTCGGGTTCTTCTCGGTCTACTCGTCGGTGTGGTTCTCGGCGATCTACATCCTGCTGTTCGTCTCGCTCGTCGGCTGCATCCTGCCGCGCGCGCTCGCGCACGGGCGGGCGCTGCGCAGCACCCCGCCGCGCACCCCGCGCACGTTCGGGCGGTTCCCCGCCCAGGCCGCGGCGACGACCACGGCCACGCCCGACGCGGTGGTCGAGGGCGCCGTCCGCCACCTGCGCTCGCGGTTCCTCGGGCTGCCGCGGTTCCGGGTCGTGGAGGACACCACCGACGCGGCGCGCGAGCGCGGCGAGCGGACCGTCACCGCGGAGCGCGGCTACCTGCGCGAGACCGGCAACCTCGTGTTCCACCTCGCGCTGCTCGGGCTGCTCGTGTCGGTCGCCACGGGCCAGCTGCTGCACTTCCGGGCCCAGGCCATCGTGATCGAGGGCCGCGGGTTCGCGAACTCGGTCGTCGACTACGACACGTTCGAGAACGGCGCGCTGTTCGACCCGTCGTCGCTCGAGCCGTTCACCATGACGCTCGACTCGTTCGAGTCGGAGTTCACCGAGACGGGCGAGGCGCGCGACTTCACGGCGCACGTCGGCGTGACCGACCCGGACGGCACCCAGCACGAGGAGTCGATCAAGGTCAACCACCCGCTCGACGTGGGCGGGGCCAAGATCTACCTCCAGGGCAACGGGTTCGCGCCGTCCGTCACGGTGACCGACGGCGCGGGCGAGGTCGCGTTCGAGGGCGCCGTCCCGTTCATCCCCGAGGACCAGGTCTACACCTCGCGCGGCGTCGTCAAGGTCCCCGACGTCTCGCCGGGCCAGGAGCAGCTCGGGTTCGTCGGGTACTTCCTGCCGACCGCGCAGGTCTCGGACGACGGTGCCGTGTCGCTGTTCCCGCAGCCCTACAACCCGATGCTCGTGCTCGACGTCTACGAGGGCGACCTCGGGCTCGACGACGGGCTGCCGCAGAACGTCTACCGGCTCGACACGAGCGAGATGACGCCCGTGCTCGACGACGACGGCGAGCGCCTCACGGTCGAGCTCGCACCGGGCGACACCGTGACGCTGCCCGACGGGCTCGGCACGATCTCGTTCGACGCGCTGCCGCGCTACGTCGCGCTCGACCTGCGGCACGACCCGGCGCTCACCTGGATCCTGGTGTTCGCGCTCTCGGCGCTCGGCGGGCTCGCGCTGTCGCTGTTCACGCCGCGCCGGCGCGTCTGGGTGCGGGTCGCCGCCGGGACCGGCGACGCGACCGGGCGTACCGTGATCACGGCGGCAGGTCTCGCACGGCACGACGACGCGGGCCTGCAGGCCGAGGTCGACGCGCTCGTCGCGGCGCTGCCCGGCGCCGGGACCGACGAGCAGCAGGGTCCCGCCGTGGGCCCGGCACAGGACAAGCCCGCCGCGGACGCCGCGTCGGACCGTACGAAGGAAGGCTGACCCATGACCGTCGCGGAGCTGAGCTACGACCTCGTGTGGGCGGCGGCGACCGTCCTCGCGATCGCGCTCGTCGCGTTCGCCTGGGACCTCGCGTCGCTCTCGAGCAGTCGGCAGGCGGTCAAGGACGCGGAGGCCGCACGGGCCGAGTCGGAGGAGCTGGCCTCGTCGGGGGAGTCGGAGGGTCTTGCTGCGTCGGCCGCGTCCGCCGAGGACGGCTCGTCGGTCGGTGGATCGTCGGTCGGTGGATCCTCGTCTGGCGGCTCGTCGTCGGGCGGCGTCGCGGTCGCCGAGCGCGCCCCGGCCGAGGGCCGCCGCCGCTCGAAGGCCGCGGGCATCGGCGTCTCGACGACGTTCCTCGCGACGGTGCTGCTGCTCGCGGCGATCGTCACGCGCGGCATCGCGGCGGGTCGTACGCCGTGGGCCAACATGTACGAGTTCTCGATGGTCGGCGCGTTCGTCGCGCTCGCGGTGTTCCTCGGCGTCAACGCGCGCCGCGACGTGCGGTACCTCGGTGCGTTCGTCACGGGGCTCGCGACCCTCTTCCTGGTGCTCGCGCAGAACGCGTTCTTCGTGCCCGCGAACGGCGTGCAGCCCGCGCTGCAGTCGTACTGGCTCGTGATCCACGTGGGTGTCGCGATCACCGCGACGGGCGTGTTCACGGTCGCGTTCGTGACGTCGGTGCTGCAGCTCCTGCGCGACTCGCGCGACAACGGCAGCGCGCTGCTCAACCGCAAGGCGTTCGGCTGGCTCGACGTGACGCCCGCTCCCACGCAGCTCGAGGCGCTGAGCTTCCGGATGAACGCGGTCGGCTTCGTGCTGTGGACGTTCACCGTGATCGGCGGCGCGATCTGGGCCGAGCACGCGTGGGCGCGCTACTGGGGCTGGGACCCCAAGGAGACGTGGAGCTTCATCGTGTGGGTCGTGTACGCGGCGTACCTGCACGCACGCACCACGCGCGGCTGGTCGGGCCGCCGGGCCGCGTACTTCGTGCTCGTCGGCTACGCGTGCGTGCTGTTCAACTTCACGGGCGTCAACCTGCTGTTCGACGGCAAGCACTCGTACTCGGGTCTGTGACCCGCGGCGCCCGGGTGCCCTGAGCGGCGGCCGGGCGCGACGAGCGCCCATCGGGGCGGTCCAGAGCAGGGCCTGTGCACATTGTGGCGCAGATCACGTCGGCTCAGGATGTCGGTGACAACGTCGTCACCACCGATCAGGAGTCGCTCCATGAGCTCGTACACCGCCCACTACGTCGACGGCCGTTGGCGCGAGGCCGAGAGCCCCGACACCTTCACCGTGACCGACGCCGCCCACGGCACCGTGATCGGTACGGTCCCCGCAGGCACGGCCCACGAGGTCGACCTCGCGGTGCAGGCCGCACGGGCCGCCTTCCCGGCGTGGGCCGCGCTCGACGTCGCGCAGCGCGTCGGCTACCTCAAGCTCGCGGCCGAGGAGCTCGCACGCCGGCAGAACGAGATCGCGGCTCTCGTGAGCCGCGAGGTCGGCATGCCGTACGCGACGTCGAACGTCGTCCAGGTGGGGCTGCCGCTGATGTCGCTCGCCGCGACCACCGAGCTCGCGCTCGAGCACCGGTTCGAGCAGCAGGTCTACAACTCGCTCGTCGTGAGCAAGCCCGTCGGCGTCGTCGCGACGATCACCCCCTGGAACTACCCGCTCCACCAGGTCGTCGCGAAGATCGCGCCCGCGCTCGCGGTTGGCTGCACCGTGGTCGCCAAGCCGAGCGAGGTCGCGCCCCTGAGCGCGTTCGTGCTCGCCGAGGTGCTCGACGCGGTCGGCCTGCCCGCGGGCGTGTTCAACCTCGTCAGCGGCGACGGCCCGACGGTCGGGGAGGCCATGGTCGCCCACCCGGGCGTCGACATGGTCTCCTTCACCGGGTCGACGCGGGCCGGGCGCCGCATCGGCGAGGTCGCGGCGCGCACCGTCAAGCGCGTCTCGCTCGAGCTCGGCGGCAAGTCGCCCCTGGTCGCGCTCGACGACGCCGACCCGCTCGCGGTCGTGACCACGAGCACGAGCGACTGCTTCCTCAACTCCGGGCAGACGTGCATCGCGCTGACGCGGCTCGTCGTCCCGGCGTCGCGCAAGGCCGAGTACGAGGCCATCGCGCGGGCCGCCGCCGAGGGCGTGGTCGTGGGGGACCCGTTCGACCCGGCGAGCGACATCGGGCCGCTCGTCTCGGCGACCCAGCTCGACCGCGTGCGCGAGTACGTGCAGGTCGGGATCGACGAGGGGGCCACCCTCCTCGCGGGCGGTCCCGACCCCGTCGAGGGCGTCGACGCGCAGGGCTACTACGTGCGACCGACGGTCTTCACGGACACGACGCCCGACATGCGGATCGTGCGCGAGGAGATCTTCGGTCCCGTCCTCGTCATCCAGACGTACGAGACCGAGGACGAGGCCGTCGCGCTCGCCAACGACACCGAGTACGGGCTCAACGCGGGCGTGTGGTCCGCGGACGTCGACCGCGCCGTCGCGTTCGCGCGCCGGCTCGACTCGGGGCAGGTCCAGGTCAACGACGGCGCGTTCAACATCCACGCGCCGTTCGGCGGCGTCAAGCAGTCGGGCAACGGCCGTGAGCTCGGGGTCGCGGGGATCGAGGACTTCCTCGTGACCTCCTCGCTCCAGCTCCCCTGACCGCACCGCCGGGCGGACGGCGGCCCCGCCGTCCGCCCGTGAGACACACCCCGCTGACGACGACGTCAGCCCGCCCGGCGACGACGCCGGGCCCTGAACCGAGGAGCGATGACGCACCATGCCTGAGACCCTGACCCCCGCCCGCCGCGCGACCCTCGCGGCGCTCGTCGACACGTTCGTCGCGGCCGTCCCGCACGACGGGGACGACCCGCACGGCTTCTGGGCGACCGCCGGCAGCGCGCTCGGCGCCGACGTCGCCGTCGAGCAGTACCTGACCACGCGGCTGCCCGCCGAGCAGCTCGCGGGGATCGTCGAGCTGCTCGACGCGTTCACGCTCACCGGGCTCAAGAACCAGCCGCAGCACGTGCGCGAGGCGACCGTCGGGGTCGTGTCGCGCATCGCCCCCGAGGCGGGGGTGGGCGTCGCGGCCGTGCGTCAGCTCGCGATCAACCTCGCGTACGCGATCACCGACGAGCAGGGTCGCAGCCCGCTGCTGACCGGCATGGGCTTCCCGGGCGTGCCCGACGTCGCCGACCGGCTCGGCCGCACGCTGACCGTGCACGAGACCACGCCGGGCGAGGTCGTCGAGTGCGACGTCGTCGTGGTCGGCTCGGGGTCGGGCGGCGGCGTCGCGGCTGCCGAGCTCGCCCGCGCCGGGCGTCGCGTCGTCGTCCTCGAGGCGGGCAGCTACTGGTCGGAGTCCGAATTCGGGGTCACCGAGCTCGCCGCCTACCAGCAGCTGTGCCTCAAGGGCGGCGTGTTCCCGACCGCGGACGGCATGGTCAACGTCGTCGCGGGCGGCGTCGTCGGTGGGGGCTCGACTGTCAACTGGTCGAACTCCGTCCCGCTGCCCGACCGCCTGCGCGAGCGGTGGGCGAGCGAGTTCGGGCTGACGGACGTCGCGGAGGACTCGTGGCTCGAGCACGCGCGCGCCGTCATGGACCGCCTCAAGGTCAACGACAAGGTCGCGTACCAGAACGGACCGCACACCAAGCTCGCGCAGGGGGCCGACCGGCTCGGGTGGTCGTACCAGACGGCCGCGCTCAACATCGACCCCGACCGGTACGTGCAGCACGCCGCCGGGTTCAGCGGGTTCGGCGACGCGACGGGGGCGAAGCAGGGCACGATGCGCACCTACCTGCAGGACGCGTCGGACGCGGGCGCGGTCCTCGTCCCCCGGGCGCGTGCGGTCGAGGTGCTCGTGGAGGACGGCGCGGCCGCGGGCGTCGCGGTCGAGATCCTCGACGACGCGGGCCAGGTCGCGCACACCGTCACGATCTCCGCACCGACCGTCGTGGTCGCGGCCGGCAGCATCGAGACGCCGGCGCTGCTGCTCCGCTCGGGCATCGGCGGCCCGGCCGTGGGAGCCGGGCTCAAGCTGCACCCGGCGGGCCTGGTCAGCGGCCTGTACGGCGACGAGGACCTCGCGCCCTACGACGGGCCCGCGCAGGCCGGGATCATGGACCAGTTCGGGGGCACGAGCACGGGCGGATCGGCGTTCCTCGTCGAAGGCGTGCAGCAGTTCCCGGGCCTGTACGCCTCGGTGACCCCGTGGACCTCGGCCGCCGAGCACAAGGAGCTCACGTCCCGGTACCGCTCGCGCGCCGACTGGGTGTTCATCATCGAGGACCTCGGCGGCGGCCGGATCAGCATCGACGACGACGGCCGCTCGGTCGCGACGTACCCGTTCGACCACGAGGGCGACCGCCGCACGTTCCGCAACGCGGTCGCCGCGTGCGTGCGCATGCACGCCGCGTCGGGTGCCGACACGATCTGGGTCGGTGGTCAGCCCGGCACGCCGTGGCACCGGGGCGAGGACGTCGAGGAGTTCGTCGCCCGGCTCGAGGAGCTCCCGCTCGGCGCGGGCGGGCTCGTCGCGTTCAGCGCGCACCAGATGGGCAGCGCACCGCTGGGCACGGACCCCGCGACGAGCGTCGCCGACGTCCGGGGCGAGCTGCACGACGTGCGCGGCGTGTGGATCGCCGACGCGAGCGGCATGCCGACGTGCTCGTCGGTCAACCCGATGATCACGGTCATGACGCTCGCGCGCCGCACCGCGCACCACGTGCTCGCCGGCTGAGGCGGTGGTCCCGGCCGTCCCCGGTGCGGGGCGGCCGGGACCGACGTCGACCGGCGGCTCCGTGGGGTCACGAGGTCGGGGTCAGCACGTCCCGTCCGAGCCGGTGCGCGAGCTCGAGCGCGAGGAACACGCGCAGGCGCCGCTGCGCGAGCGGCGCGCCCACGAGCGTGACCGCGCGGGCGACGCGCTGCAGCACCGTGTTGCGGTGCGTGAACAGCCGGGCCGCGGCGCGCGGCGCCGACTCGCCCTCCTCGAAGTAGACGAGGAGCGTGCGCCGCAGGTCGTCGAGCGTCGCGTCGTCGGCCGCGAGCCCGCCCAGGGCCTCGGCGACGAAGGCCCGGGCCCGCGCCGTGTCGGCGCCCGCGAGCGCGACCGGCCCGAGCTCGTCGCACCAGGTCAGGGCGCCGTGCTCGGCGTCCTGCATCGCGAAGCGCTGGACGTCCACGGCCACGTGGTGGCTCGTGCGGAACCCTTCGACGCCGCGCAGGGTCGGGCCGACCAGCACGTGCGGGGGCGCGTCGAGCGACGACCACGCCGTCGCGAGGGCGTCGCGCGCGACGTCCCCGGCCAGCCAGGCCCACAGCTGTCCCGCGCCGGCGCGAAGACCCACCCACCGGCACCCGAGCCGCGCCGCGATCGCGCTCGCAGCGGACTCGAGCGCGGCGTCGTCGGTGCGTCCGTCCCACAGCACGAGGCACGTGTGGCGTCCGCGCGCGTCGTAGCCGAACCGCGCGCTCACCGCGGCCGGGTCGACGGGCGCGGCGTCGAGCAGCAGCCGGATCGTCTCGGCGCGACGGTTGGTGCCGTGCGCGGCGATCTCGTCACGCTGGCGCTGGATCTCGGCGACCTCGAGCGCGAGCAGGTCGTTGACGTGGCCGAACAGCAGGTCGGACCCCTGCCGCAGCACGGCGGCGACCTCGGCGGGATCCTCGACGACGGCCCCGGTCGCGTCCATCCAGCGGTCCCAGATCGCCTGCTGGCCGTACCGGTACGCCTGGATCACGACGTCGACGTCGACGCTGCGCCGCACGAGGTTGGTGACCTTCTGCTGGATCTCGGGCAGCGGCTGCGCGGCGACCGGCCGGTCGGGGTGGGCGGCCACGGAGTGCAGGAAGTGCAGCACGGTGCGGCGGTTGCTCGCCGCGGTGTCGTCCGCGATGGCTCGGTCCGCCGCGAGCGCGGGGACGCGCGCGCCGACCTCGGCGTTGAGCTCGTGCACGACCGTCTCGACCGACCCGAGCAGCCGCTCGGCGACGGCCGCGACGAGCGCGGAGGTCCGGGCGAGGGGTGCGGGCAAGGGCGGGGACGTCGTCGTCATCCTTCGATGCTAGGACTCGTTCGTCGATGCCGGGTCGCGGAGCGGGGGCGCCGCCGATGTGCGATCGCACAGTCCGGTATCAGAGCGCGGGGCGGGCGCACATCGTCTGCGAGGTCTGCGGCTCCTAGCCTGAGCACGGGAGCGCCACGACCACGGGCGCCCCGAGGCGCTCGGGCGACGACGCACCGTGCGACCGGACCAGCACGAACGACCTGCACGAACCCACGAGCACGAACCCACGAGCACGAACCACAAGGAGGTGGACCCGTGGACGCGACCCTCGTCCCAGGCATCCCCGTCGCACGCATCCCCGACGCCCGCCGCGACGCCGACCCCACCGGCGCCTGCATCGCCGACGCCGGCACGACCCTCGACAACGCAGGCTTCGCGCGCGCGGTCGACGCGGCGGCAGCGCACCTCGCGACGCTCGGCGTCGCGCACGGCGGCACGGTCGCCGTCATGATGCCCAACCGGGTCGAGCTCGTCGTGACCATGTTCGCCGCCTGGCGCCTGGGCGCGGCGTGCACGCCGCTCAACCCCGCGCTCACGGCCGACGAGGCGCACTACCAGATCACCGACGCGCGCGCGGTCGTCGTCGTCGCGGACGAGCCCAGCACCGCCCGGCTCGGCGACGCGCCCGTGCCGGTCGTGCCGGCCGACGAGCTCGGCACGGTCGCGGGCGACGTCCCCGCGCCGAGCGCCGCCGACGACGACACCGCGCTGCTGATCTACACGAGCGGCACCACGGGCCGACCCAAGGGAGTCGTTCTCGACCACGCGAACGTCGCCGCGATGGGCCGCATGGTCATCGACTGGTTCGCGCTGACCGCCGAGGACCGGTCGCTGCTCATCATGCCGCTGTTCCACATCAACGGGATCGTCGTGAGCGTCGTCGCGCCGCTGCTCGCGGGCGGGACGTCCTACGTCGCGCCACGGTTCGACCCGACCGCGTTCTGGTCGCTGGTCGAGCGCGAGGGTGCCACGTACACCTCCGGGGTCCCGACCATCTACGCGATGCTGCTCGCCCTGCCCGACGCGCCGTCCTCGTCGACGCTCCGGTTCGCGGTCTGCGGGGCGGCTCCCATGCCGCCAGGACTGATCGAGCGGTTCGGGGCCCGCTACGGCGTGCCCGTGGTCGAGGGCTACGGCCTGTCGGAGACGACGGCCGCCTGCACCGCGAACCCGCTCGACGGCGAGCGCCGCGACGGGACGGTGGGCTTCGCGCTGCCGGGCTGCCGTATCCGCGTCGTGGACGCCGACGGTGCCGCGCTGCCCGTCGGGGAGGCGGGCGAGATCCAGGTGCAGGGGCCGAACGTCATGCGCGGCTACCTGGGCCGCCCGGAGGACACCGCGGCGGCGCTGCGCGACGGCTGGCTCGCCACGGGCGACGTCGGCGTGCTCGACGAGGACGGCTACCTGCGGCTCGTGGACCGGGTCAAGGACATGATCATCCGTGGCGGGGAGAACATCTACCCGATGGAGATCGAGAACGTCCTGCACCAGCACGACGCGGTGCAGGAGGTCGCGGTCGTCGGGCGGCCCGACGACATGTACGGCGAGCAGCCCGTCGCGGTCGTCGTGCTCGCCCCGGGGCACGAGCTGACGCTCGAGGACGTCGCGGAGTTCTGCTCGCAGCGGCTCGCGCGCTACAAGGTGCCGCGCGGACTGCTCGTGGTCGACGCGCTGCCGCGCAACGGCGTCGGCAAGGTCGTCAAGGGCGACCTGCGTGCGCTCGTGCGCGAGGGCGCGTCGGTCTAGGCGAGCTGACCCGGGACGTCCTCGACGCGGTCAGCCGGGCGCTGGCCCCGACCTTGATGTGTGTGCGTGGTTCACGCCCGAACGCCGCGGTGCTGGCTGCCATGATTCCGGCGGCGGTGATGGGGCGTGCCGCGTCGGCGGTGGCCGTCCACGGCGTGAAGCGGTGCAAGGGTGATCTCCCGAAAGGTGGAGAGCCGTGCTTCCCGTGCTCCGCGGCCGGGCGGCGTTGCCCGCGTGCGGTGTGCCGTCGCCGGCGTACGGGTGGCGTGAGCGGGCATAGCCGTGGACGTCCCCCTGCGACGTCCAGGACCGCGACCGTAGTTCACGGGCCACCGGGAACTTCGTCCAGGACAACTATGTTACGGACTGCGGTGGATCGCAATAGCCTCGTCGCCTGCTCGGGAGAGAATCACCCGCGCGACGCGGCCGAGGCGGTCCGGTGCTTCGTCCCAGGCATCCCGGAACTCGACGAGGTCCTTGGTGCCCATGCCTGCGGCGACGAGAGTCCATGCGAGGTGCTCCACCTCGACGTCAGCGCTGAGCCTTCCCGCTGCGCGCGCCTCGTGCAGCCGTGCAAGGACGAACGTCTCCCAAGTGCGGAACGGGTCGATCGAGCGCTCGGGGAAGTGGCGGTGCGACTCGGCGGCGAGCCGCATGCCCGCACGAACCTCGACGCGGTCACGCATGGTGCAGCCGACCTGAACGAAGGTGCGGATCAAGGCGTCGAGCGGGTCGATTCCCGGTCCGGGTTCGATCATCGCCCTCCGCATGAGCGATCCCTCGGCGTGCAGCACCGCGGTAGCGACCCCGTGCATGTCTCCGTGCAGGTGTGCGACGATCTCGACGTCGCAGCATGCGGCTGCGGCGACGTCGTCGAGACGGACTTCGACGAATGCACTCCGCGCGAGAAGGGTCGACGCGGCCCGTAGCACCCGGTCCTGCATCGCGCTGTCGGTGGCGTGGTCGCTCACGGGAGTTCCTGGTACGCCAGGCGTGCGTCCGCGTGCACGCCGTCCGACCCGAGCGACTCGACCACGAGATCGTGCATTCGCACGCCTCCCCGGTCGACGAGTGTGTCCCGCAGCACGCGTGTCGTCGTGTCGATCGCGACCGGAAGGGGTGCGGGCCGCGGGACGTCGGAGATCCGCATGGTCCGCATCCACAGGTTGCTCATGCGGTCGCGGTCGGTCGAGTTGAGCCCCTGCACGAGAGCCTGCACGAGCTGACCCATCGTGACGAGATGATCGATCACGGTGAGTGCCGGCCGGTACGCCGACTCGAGGCCGCCGACTGGGCCGAGGTCCGTCGGGTCGTCCGTGGCGAACGAGCGCACGGACCGCACGCTGCACGTCTCATGGTCGATCGGGTCGACCACCGTGCGGTTCGTCGTGCGCCGGGCGGACCCGCCGTAGACGCTGCCAATACTGGGCGTTGCCGACGCTTCCAGTGCTGGCGGCGTCATGATCACGGCCGTGCGGATGGTCCCGACCGTGCCATGCACACACAGACCGAGATCGGTCTCCTGGGCAACGAGGGCGAGCGGGACGTCGTCGAGCTCCCAGCACGGCTCGTGGCTCGCCCGCAGCTCGATCGCGCGCACCCAGCGGCCTGGAGCATCGGCACCGACCAACCTCTCGGCGGCGAGCACGGTGAGGGCGATCGCGTCGACCGAGCTCAGATGCGGACGCCGGGGAGTGCCGTCGGTGCCGACCGACCAGGCCGCCGGGTAGCTGACACGCGCACTGCCGGACCACGTCGGTCCATACTCGCCCGCCGACGGCAACCATCCGCTCACCTCGAGCGCATGCTCGACGTGACGGTATCCAGCGGCGAAGTAGCGTCCAGTGCTCGGTCCGAGGAGATCCTCCAGGGTGCTCACACGTGTCCGCGTCACCATGCGCCTCCGGTTAGTCGCATTACGCCGTCAGGCGTAAGCGAATCGTGAAACCGTCGGCCGTGCCATCGGAGGCAGGATCCTCGCGTGCCGCGGGCATCACACGAGGTGCCGTTGGTAGCGTCACCAGCATGTCGTCGTCGCCGCCGGGGCGGCCCCAGGACCCTGCGATCACCGACGCGCTGCTGCGCGTGGGCGAGCGCGTCATGCGCACCGACGGCTACTCGCGGCTCACCGTGGAGAGTCTGTGCAGCGAGATCGGCACGACGCGTCCGGCGTTCTACCGCCGCTTCCCGAACGTCGCGCACCTCGCGTTCGCCGTCATCGCGTCGCGGTACGGCAACGAGCCCACCCCGGACACCGGGTCGCTCGCCGGCGACGTGCTCGAGCTCCAGCGCGGCGAGGTCCTCATGTTCGCGGACCCGCTGCTGCACAAGAACCTGCCCGGGATCCTCGAGTCGGTGCGCACGGACCCCGACGTCGCGCGCCTGTACGGCGAGGGGTTCATGGGCCCGCGGCGGGTGCGGGTCGTGCGCGTGGTCGACCGGGCCGTCGCGCGCGGCGAGATCGGGCCGCCGCACGACCTGCCGTTCGTGTGCGACGTGCTCGTCGGGCCGATCCTGACCCGCGCCCTGCTGCCCGGGCCCGGCGGGCTCGACGAGGACCTCGCCCGCAGCACGGCCGACGCCGCGCTCGCGCTGCTGCGTCGGGGCCGCGCTGACTCCTTCTCGTAGGTGTGTCTCTTCCTGGCGCCGCTGATCTCGCCGCAGTTCCGCCCGAAGACCCACGAGCGGATGCCTGTGGGTGTGGCGCTGGGGGCAGCCGCGTGGCTTGTCTGGTGTGGGCCGGGTCGGGTGCCGGTGTGTGGGGCACCCGACCCGGTGCGTTGTGCTGAACGCCGTCGGGGCGGGCGTCAGCAGACTGCGGTCAGCAGATCACGATGAGCGAGGTGAGTGCGGTGCAGCTCGCCGTCGCGGTGTCGTTGGCCGGGTTGGGATCGTTCGGGGTGCTCGTCGTGCGCACGGAGGTTGCCGTGAACGGGCCGAGAGCCAGGAGTCCTGGCTGGACGGAGAACTCGGCCGTCGTCGAAGCCCCTGACGCCAGTGCGCCGATCGGGCACGAGACCGTTCCACCCGCAGAGGTGCACCCGTCGGGAGATGTGACGTTGGTGACCGCACCGGAGAAGGTCGTCGTGATCGTTGCCGCGCTGAGTGCGCCGGGACCGCCGTTGGCCACGTCGAGCTCGTACTTGACCGTCGAGGTGAGGATTCCGTTGGGCGATGCCGAGAGGTCAACTGCGAGATCGGCTGCTGGTGCCGTGATGTTGAACGCGGGCCCGTTGCCCGACCCGCGGGTCTGGCCGCCCGCGTTGAACGTGTAGTACAGGAACGCGTTGCTGGAAGGCGCGTCCGCGTCAACCTGCAGGGTCATGGTGAGGTTGATCGGCTGGCCGGTCGTCAGGTTCCCCAGGTTCACGCGCTGGGCCTCGAAGTGCTCCTCGCAGCTCGCCGCACCGCTGCAGGCAACCAGCGACGTCACGTCCGCGAAGTCGGGCGAGTTGGTGTTGCTGATGCGGAAGTTGGCGTCGGTGTAGTTGCCGTCGGACGTGCCCGTGATCGTCAACGTGAACTGGTCGCCGGGCGCGGGAGACAAGTTGCTCGACGTGAAGGTGACGCTCGGGGCAGCGCTTGCGGGTGCGGCGCCGAGCGTGATGCCAAAGAGTGCGGCCAGCGTGGCCGCCACGACGGCGAGGGCGACGCCTGGTCGCCG
Organism: Sediminihabitans luteus; assembly: GCF_002797595.1. GTDB lineage: Bacteria > Actinomycetota > Actinomycetes > Actinomycetales > Cellulomonadaceae > Paraoerskovia > Paraoerskovia lutea. The sequence goes on along the minus strand of NZ_PGFE01000001.1, from coordinate 626,321 downwards.
CGTGCGAGATGAATGCATGGGAGTGCTCCTTTTCCGTCGCCCGACCGCGAAGGGGTCAGGGCGGTTCGGCTCGCAAGAGATGTCCCACCAGTGCGATTGCGGTGGATCGCCACCGATGGCGCAGAAAGTTCCTCCCCCCCGGGCACGGCCGTTGGATCGACCCATGCAAAAGAACTGTGATGAGCGTCGACACGCACGAGTTGCGTCACCATTGAGCGCTCGCTGCCTGGACCATCGCCAGCATGCCATCCTCGATCGCCGCACCCCGAGCCTACGACTCCTCGCTGGACTCCGCGAAGGCTGCACGCACACGGCTTGCGCCTACTTGGGCGTGACTCATGCTTGTGGGTGCGGGGGGAGCGCACGGCGCGGACGCGACTGGTGCAGGGGAACCTCTCGCGGACCGCGAGGAGCAGGGCATGTCCATGCTGATCCGAACGATCGAACCCATCCCGTCCGAGGCGCACTCACGGCGGGTCGCGGCCCTGCGAGACGACATCCATGTCGCGCTCGACCGGGTCGTCGACGAGGGCAGGTTCCACAAGGGCAGTCAGGTGCGGGCTCTCGAACGCTTTGTCGAGGACTCCTGGGGCGGGCACGCGGTCGCTGTCTCGTCCGGCACCGTCGCGTTGCAGGTCGCTCTGCGGGCGGCAGGCGTCGGTCCGGGCGACGAGGTGGTGATGCCGGTGACGACGTTCGCGTCGACCGCGTTCGCCGCAGCATCCATCGGCGCGGTCCCGGTGCTCGTGGACGTCGACCCGCTGACGCGCACGCTCGACCCCGAGTCCGTCGCTGCGGCCGTGACGGACAGGACCACAGCCATCGTCCCGGTGCACATGCACGGCGCACCGGCGGATCTGCCTGAACTGTCCGTGCTGGCGGCCTCGCACGGCATCGCGCTGGTCGAGGACTGTGCCCAGGCCCACGGTGCCTCGATCGCCGGACGGCGGGTTGGGACCTTCGGCGACTTCGGGTGCTTCTCGCTGTGGGTCGGCAAGTGCGCGGGCGGTCTGGCGGACGGCGGCCTCGTGATCGCGCGCGACCCGTCGGCGACGCGTCGGGTCCGGCGGCTCACTGACCTCGGGCGTGATCCCGAGGATCGCTACGTCCACCACGAGCTGGGAACTCGGGGACGGATGGACGAGCTCACCGCGGCGGTGACTCTCTTGGAGCTCGATCGCCTCGACGCCTGGCGGGACCGGCGCGACGAGATCGCGCAGCACTACCTGAGTGCGTTCGCCGGCCTCCCGGTCGGGCTCCCGCAGGTGCCGGTCGGGGCACGGCACGCCTGGTACAAGTTCGCGATCGAGGTGGCCGACGCGGAAGCGTTCATCTTCGCGGCCGGCCGCCGCGGGGTCGTGTGCGAGCGCGTGTACCCGACCACCTTGGCGGAGCAGCCCGCGCTCACCGGGATGCCGCACCGTGCGACGTCGACCCCGGTCGCGGACGGGCTGACGCGGCGACTCGTATGCATCCCCTGCTACCCCGAGCTGACGTCTCAGGAAGTCGACCGCGTCGTGGAGGCCGTGCGCGTGTGTGCGCCAGCCCTCGACGCGGCGGCGCTCAGATGACCACAGGTCGGGCGTGGCATAGAGCAGGCCGTCGTTCGCATGCGGATGAGTCGGCTCGCCGGACCCGCAACGCGAGGGCGCGGTCGGTCTGACGGGGCGGTCCACAACGCCGTTCACAAGGCGAGCTTCCTCTCGAACGTCGGCACCGACCGCATCGCCAGCGCTTGTCCAGGCCAAGCAACCGGGCAGTCCATGCTCGGCGCGTCGACCTTGACTCGCACTCATGTCCACCAAGCCCGTCGTTGCGGACGGTCCGCACGTGCAGATCGTCGCGGTGCCGGTTGAACGCGGTGCCGATTGAACTCGGTGCAGCGGCTGCAGGTCTCCGCCAACGAGACCGAGGCCGTGAACGTCGGCGACACCGACCGACCGCAGACTTGTGATGCGCCCGGCACCCATACCAAGGAGCTCGATGGGCCGCCCGAGATATGACACTGCGCCCGACGCCTCTCTCCTGACGGCTGCCTGCCAGGGCGACGACCTCGCGTTCGAGGCGCTCTACCGCCGCCACGTCAAGGCCGTCTACCGCCACACGTGTCGTCGGCTCGCGCGCGTCGCATCCACGTCCGGGGAGAGTTCGTTTGCAGAGGACATCACGTCAGAGACGTTCCTGCACGCATGGCGTCGCCGTAGCGACATCGTCCTGGGGGATTCGATGCTCCCGTGGTTGCTCGCCACGGCGAACCGCGTCGGCGACAACTACCTGAGAGCAGCCCGTCGTCAGCGTCGCCTGTGGGCACGGCTCGCGTCCATGCGCGACGCTCTTTCGTCGGGTTCCGGTGCTGCGGAGATCGTTGTCGCAGGGGAACTGGGACGGAAGGTTGGCCAGGCGATCGGTCGGCTTGACGCGCGTGATTCTCAGGTCGCGGCGCTGTGCATTCTCGCCGACCAAAGCGTCAATGACGTCGCCCGATACCTGGGGATGCCGGTCGGGACCGTGAAGTCACGTCTCTACCGTGCTCGACACGCGCTGAGGCACGACCTCGGGCGTCCTGCGACATAGCCGACTGCCGGTGGAGAACCTTTGTCGGGGGGCCGGACATGTCCAGGGGTAGTCCTGCGAGCGGGCGTCAACGCGTCGTCCGCTCGTCTCAGGTCCGGGCGACGAAGCTCGGGCTTTGCCGCCACCTCGCGGTGCCGGCTCAGCAATGACTCACCTGAAAGGGTTCACCATGAGCGTCAAACGCGTACGTGCCAGATTCTTTGCCGCCCTCACAGTTGTCGCCGTCGCGGTGGGCGGCGCTGTCGCTTCGGCGAGCACGGCCACAGCTGCCGGTATCGCCGATCTCAGCGTCACGCTGACAGCATCCGGCACCACGGCACAGGTGGGGGGCACCCTCACCTACGACGTCCTTGTGACGAACAACGGGCCGGACGCCGCGACGGACGTGGTCCTCAAGGGAACACGGAGCGGAGCCGCCACGGGGAGCATCACGGGGACGTCCACGGCAGCCACATGCACGTCGGGGGCCACGTCGGACTGCACCCTCGCGAGTCTTGCCTCGGGGGACAGCTTCACCGCCACCTACTCGATCGAGTTCACGCAAGCGGGCAGGGGCGGCTTCAACGCCACCGTGTACTTCAACGAGAGCGACCCGTATCGCGCCGACAACGGTCGCGGCGCGACCTACACCATCTCTCCGGCACCGCTGTCGTCAGATTTCGGAGTCGAGGTGACTGACAGCCCTGACCCCGTGTCCGTGGGCGACACCGTCACCTATGAGGTCGAACTCTCCAACGACGGGCCCGACGCTGGCTCGGCCGGCTTCGTCGTGGACTTCTCCGGCGCAGGAGTCACCCTCGGCTCCCTCACTCCGCCAGGTGCTGCATGTACGACCAGCGGCTCGACGCTCGAGTGCTACCCGGTGAGTGTCGCTGACGGAGCGTCCACGACGATCTCGGTCGACGCGACGACGACGTCGGTGGGGGTGGTCACCGCTGACGCGGCGATTGCCGGGGCGAGCAACGCCGACCCAGCCGCGGGCAACAACACGGACTCGACCACAACAACCGTCAACGCGGCATCAGCGGATGTCGGAGTCACGCTGGGCGCAGTCGCCGGACCGATCCTGACGTCGTACATCACCTACACGCTGACCTCGAGCAACGACGGTCCAGGCGACGTGCTCGGAGCAACCGTGAGCATTCAGCTCCCGTCAGCAGTGACCTCAGCCTCGAACCTCCCTGCTGGGTGTGGGTACACCAGCAGCACCGACGTCGTCACGTGCGTGACAGGAGCGATCACGAACGGCAGCGCTGCTTCTCAGACGTTCCGCGCGAACCTGGGGTTGCTCTCACTCGGGTCGCTCTCGGCAACTGCGACTCGAACGTCGTCATCACCAGACGACCCGAACACGGCCAACGACACGGCGAGCACGTCGTGCAGCGTTCTGACGGGGCTCATCATCAGCTGCAGCTGAGCCCAGCGTGGACGGCGCCTCGCTTGATGAGTGGGACGCCGTCCACGCCTCCGCCCCACGCCATTCCACCCGACGCCGCCACAGGCGAAGGACAACGAGCAAGGCCGCGAGGAGCTCGGCGGGCGATCATGCCGAACGTTTCATCACCCCTACGGGAGAAGCGCCTAGGCGAGCCCGCCGCTCGTGGGCCGGTCGTCGTCGGTCGGGCGCTCGTCGGGCTCGTCGCCCGCGCCGGCGGGTCCGTCGGACGGCGCACCGCCCGCGGCCGCGTCGTCCGACCCGGGGCCGGACGGCGCGTCGTCCGTCCGGTCACCGGTCGGGGTGCCGCCGCCCGACTCGCGCTCGCGGCGACGGCGCTCCTGCTCGAGCTTCCACAGGAAGTCGGGGTCGTCGTCGGGCGCGACCGGGCCGCGACGCTGGGCGCCCCGTGCGGGGCGCGAGCCGGTCCCGGCGACCCGGGTCGTGCGCGAGCGCCGGGAGAGGATCCAGGCGAGCGGACCGAACAGCGGCAGCACGACGATGATCAGGTACCACAGCCACTTCGGGGCACCCCCGCGCTCGTTCGAGTCGCTGCTCGCGCAGTCGGCGAGGGCGTAGACGGCGAGGCCGACGGCGGCCAGGACCATGACGAGGCGGAACATGCACCCAGCCTATGCGCCTACCCTGGGAAGCGTGCCCCTCGTGACCTACACCGTCCTGCGCCTGCTGCTGTTCGCCGCCGCCCTCGGCGGTCTCTACCTCGCGGGCGTACGCGACTGGCTGCTCGTGCTCCTGGCCGCGGTCGTCGCGCTGCTCCTGTCGTACCTGCTGCTCGCCAAGCCCCGCGACGCCGCGGCGACCTACCTCGCGACGCGCGGCGAGCGTCGTCGCGAGCTCAAGGCCGACGGCAAGGGCAGCCGGTTCCAGCGCGGTCTGGCGGACGACGACGCCGCCGAGGACGCCGCGGACGACGCGCAGCGCTCCGCGGGCTGAGGACCGTCCGCCTGACGCCGGGCTAGAGCGCGAGCCCCAGGCCCAGCAGCACCCCGAACGCGAGCTCGTACATGCCCGTGCCGGCGAGCACGGGCACGAGCGCGCGTCCCCGCGCGCCCGCGACGACGGGCACCGTCAGCACCGCGGCGGGGGCGAGCAGCAGGATCAGCAGGAAGCTCCACGGCGCGACCGCCGCGCACGTGAGCCCGAGCACGAGCGGCAGCCAGACGAGCGCCGCGTACGCGAACCGCGCCCGCCGGTCGCCCAGGCGCACGGCGAGCGTGCGCTTGCCCGCGACCGCGTCGGTCGGGATGTCGCGCACGTTGTTGACCATGAGGATCGCGCACGCGATGAGCCCCACCGCGACCGCGCCCACCCACGCGACCCAGGGGACGGCGTCCGCCTGCACGTAGGTCGTGCCCACGGTCGCGACGAGGCCGAAGAACACGAACACCCCCACCTCGCCGAGCCCGAGGTACCCGTACGGGGTCTTGCCGCCCGTGTAGTACCAGGCGGCGACCACGCACGCCGCACCCACGGCGAGCAGCCACCAGTGCCCGCTGAGCACGACGATGACGAGTCCGAGCACCGCGGCGACGCCGAACGCGGCGAACGCCGCGACCTTGACCTGACGCGGGGGCACGAGCCCCGTGGCGGTCAGCCGCAGCGGCCCGACCCGGTCGACGTCGGTGCCGCGCACGCCGTCCGAGTAGTCGTTGGCGTAGTTGACGCCCACCTGCAGGGCGAGCGCGACGCCGAGGGCGAGCAGCGCGCGCAGCAGGTCGAACCCGTCAGCGTAGGCGGCGGCGCCGGTCCCGACGATCACGGGGGCGGCGGCGGCGGGCAGCGTGCGGGGTCGAGCGCCCTGGAGCCACTCGGAGGCGGAGGCCATGCGTGTCCTGTCTGTGGTGCGGGCCGGGGCGGGGAGGGTCCCGGGCGGGTCGGTCGTGGTCACCGGCCGAGCGCGCGCGTCGCGTGGGCACGCACGGCCGACCGGTCGATCTTGCCCGGTCCGCGGTGCCAGAGCGCGTCGACGACGAGCAGGTGGCGGGGCGCCCAGGGCGAACCCAGGGTAGTCGCGACGCGCACGCGGGCCCGCCCGAGCAGCGTCTGCTCGTCGCGGGACGCGCCCGTGGCCGTGACGACCGCGACGACGACCTCGCCCCACTCGGGGTCGGGGACGCCGACGACGCACACCTCGCCGATCCCGTCGACGCCCGAGAGGGCGGCCTCGACCGCGGCGGGCGCGACGTTGACGCCTCCCGTGAGCACGACGTCGTCGGCGCGCCCGAGCACGGTGACGCGCGCAGCGCGACCAGGGCTGGCATCGACCGTGCTCACCTCGACCGTGCCCACGTCGCTCGTGCGGAACCAGCGCACGCCCGTCGCGTCGGTCGTGAACGCGGCCGCGGTCGCGTCGTCGTCCCCGAGGTAGGCGGTCGCGAGCGTCGGCCCGGTGATCTCGAGCAGCCCGCCGTCCCCGACCCGCACCCGGACGCCGTCGAGCGGGACGCCGTCGTACACGCAGCCGCCGCTGGTCTCGGTCATGCCGTAGGTCGTCACGACCCGGACGCCGCGCGCGCGGGCGTCGGCGAGCAGCGCGGGCGGGGTCGCGGCCCCGCCGAGCAGGACCGCGTCGAGGGTGCGCAGCGCGGCGAGGGCCGCCGCGCCGTCCGGGTCGCCCGCGTCGGCGGCCTCGAGCGCGCGGTGCAGCTGGGTCGGCACGAGCGACGCGTAGCGGCGCGGCCCGGGCGCCGAGCCGACGAGGCGAGCGAGCGCTCCCAGGTCGACGCGCGTGCCGGGCGGCGGGGCGACGAGCGGAGTCCCGGCGAGCACCGAGCGCACGACGACCTGCAGGCCCGCGACGTGCGCCGTCGGCAGCGCGAGCACCCAGGTACCGGGCCCGCCGAGCCGCGCGTGGGTCGCGTGCGCGGACGCCGTGAGCGCGTCCGCACCGAGCGCGACCCCGCGCGGGGTGCCCGTCGACCCGGACGTCGCGACGACGAGCGCGGTCCCGGCAGGGACCTCACCGACCACCGGGGCGTCACCCGCGACGACGCACGGGCCGCCTGCGAGCGCCGCGGCGAGCGCGGCCCGCAGCGCGTGGGGGTCCGACGGCGCGCGCAGCGTGCCTCCGGCCGGGGCGTCGGGGGTGGTGGGACGATCAGGCACGGACCCAGCCTAGGCTCGCCCTCGGGCGGCACGCACACGCCCGCCGCGCGGGCGGAGGGAGCACCATGAACCGGTCGACGAGGACCCGTCCGATGCTGGCGTGCGTGGCGTTGGGGGCGATCGCGCTCACCGGGTGCGGTGACGACGGCGAGGCCGAGCCCGCCGTTCCCGACGCGTGGCCGTTGACCGGCGTGCGGTCGGACGACGTGACGGTGCGTCCGGCGCTCGCGGTCAAGATCGAGAACTCGGTCCCGGCCCGGCCGCAGACGGGTCTCGACCAGGCGGACGTCGTCTGGGAGGAGGTCGTCGAGGGCGGGATCACGCGCTTCGTGGCGGTCTACCACTCGCAGGTGCCGGGCGAGGTCGGCCCGATCCGCTCGGTGCGTCCCATGGACCCGGCGGTCGTCGCCCCGCTGGGCGGGCCGTTCGTGTTCACGGGCGGGCAGGACCCGTTCCTCGCGGACGTCGCGGACGCGGGCATCCAGGCGATCGTGATGGACGACGGTGACCCGGGCTTCTACCGCACGGACGACCGTGCGGCGCCGCACGACGTCTACGCCGACCCGCAGGACTTCTGGGATCAGGCGGACGCCGACCACGACGACCTGCCGCCCGCGCAGTTCGCGTTCGCCGAGTCCGCGCAGGAGTCGACCGCGGCGACGGCCGGCGACGCGGCCGGCACGCTCACGGCGAGGTTCTCGGGCGTGCAGACGACGGTGTGGACGTGGGCGTCGGGCGCGTACGAACGCTCGGACGGCGACGTCCCGGCCGTCGACGCGGGCGGTTCGCGGCTCACGGCGGCGAACGTCGTCGTGCTCTCGGTCCGCATGGTCGACACGGGATACCTCGACCCGGCCGGGAACCCCGTCCCGGAGTCGGAGCTCGTCGGGACCGGCACGGGCCTGCTGCTCTCGCAGGGCAAGGCCGTCGAGGTCGCGTGGTCGAAGGACGACGTCGGGGCCGTGCTCGCGCTCACCGGTCCGGACGGCGAGCCCGCGCTGCTCGCGCCGGGCAGCACCTGGGTCGAGCTCGTGCCGAGCGAGGGCGGGTCGTTCACGACGAGCTGACGACGCACCCCCGGGCGGGTGGTCGTCCGCGGGGTTCGTCGTCCGCGGGGTTCGTCATCCGCGGGGTGGTCCTCCGTGGGGCCGTCGCCCGCGGGGTTGTCCTCCTCAGGGCCCATCGTGCGCGCACGGGTATCCCCCGCGGGGACGATGTGCCGGGCCTGGTCGCCGGGCGAGGATCGTCCTATGACGACGCCCGCCCGCTCCTCCCGTCCGCTCTCCCCGGCGCTCGTCCCGCCGATCGACGGTCGGGACGAGCGCCGGGCGGTGCGGCGCACGACGGTCCGGGCCGTGGTGGGCGCGGTGCTCGCGCTCGCGGTGCTCCTGGGCGTGGTGACGGCGGTCGTGGTCCAGCTCGCCGAGGGCGTCCTCGGCTCGGTCGGCGGCGCCTGAGGCTCAGTAGGCGTACGGGAAGCCCGACCAGTCGGGCGCACGGCGCTCGAGGAACGCGTCGCGCCCCTCGACGGCCTCGTCGGTCATGTACGCCAGGCGCGTGGCCTCGCCCGCGAAGACCTGCTGGCCCACGAGCCCGTCGTCGGGCAGGTTGAACGCGAACTTGAGCATGCGCACGGCCTGCGGCGACTTGGTCGCGATCGTCCGGCCGTACTCGATCGCGAGGCGCTCGAGCTCGGCGTGGTCGGCGACCTCGTTGAGCGCACCCCAGCGCTCGGCGTCCTCGGCGGAGTACTCGCGGGCGAGGAAGAAGATCTCCCGGGCGCGCTTCTGGCCGACCTGCCGGGCGAGGTAGGCCGAGCCGTACCCGCCGTCGAACGAGCCGACGTCGGCGTCGGTCTGCTTGAACCGCCCGTGCTCGCGGCAGCCGATCGAGAGGTCCGCGACCACGTGCAGCGAGTGGCCCCCGCCCGCGGCCCAGCCGTCGACGACCGCGACGACGACCTTGGGCATGGTCCGGATGAGCCGCTGCACCTCGAGGATGTGCAGCCGCCCGGCCCGGGCCGGGTCGATGCTGTCGGACGTCGTCCCGAGCGTCCCGTCCTCGTCCGCGGTCGCGTAGCGGTACCCGTCCCGGCCGCGGATGCGCTGGTCGCCGCCCGAGCAGAACGCCCACCCGCCGTCCTTGGGCGAGGGGCCGTTGCCGGTGAGCAGGACCGTCCCGACGTCCGAGCTCATGCGCGCGTGGTCGAGCACGCGGTAGAGCTCGTCGACGGTGTGCGGGCGGAACGCGTTGCGCACCTCGGGGCGGTCGAACGCGACGCGGACGATCGCGAGGTCGCGCTCGCCGTCCGGCCCACGCTCGACGCCGCGGTGGTAGGTCACGTCGGTGAGGTCCTCGAACCCGGCGACGTCGCGCCAGGCCTGGGGGTCGAACGTCTCGGACACGGTGCGGGGGAGTGCGCTCACCTGTTCAGCCTAGCCGGGCGACGGGTCGACGGCGGAGCGCGGTGCGGGCGGCCCGCACGGGAATCTGGTACGGTCGTCCAGGAAATGACGGTCGAACCGGAGGTGTGACGTGGCGTGGGCCGTGCTGGTGGTCTCGGGGATGCTCGAGGCGGGATGGGCGCTGAGCCTCAAGGCGTCGGACGGATTCAGCCGGCTGTGGCCGAGCGTCACGTTCGTCGTGCTCCTCGCCGCGAGCATGGGCGGCCTCGCGTTCGCCCTGCGCACGCTGCCCGTGGGCACCGCCTACGCGGTGTGGGTCGGCATCGGCGCGACCCTCACCGCGGTGATCGGGATGATCTGGATGGGGGAGACTGTCTCCGTGCTCAAGCTGATGTCGATCGTCCTCATCGTCGCCGGGGTCGTCGGCCTCAACCTCGCCTCGGGCGGTGACCGGTGACCGGGCCCGCAGCGGCGACCACGGACGCCTCGACCACCGACGCCTCGACCGCACAGGCGCCGGCAGCAGACGCGACGACAGCCGCAGACGCGACGACCGCGGCCGCCGGCACCCCGGAGGCCACCGGGAGCACGCCGCGCCGCCAGGCCCGCGGCACACGCCGGCACGACGCGATCGTGCGGGCCGCCGCCGACGTGATCCTGCGCGACGGGCCCGCGGCGCTCACGCACCGCACGGTCGCGGCCGAGGCGGGCGTCCCGCTCGCGGCGACCACGTACTACTTCCACGGCCTCGACGAGCTCGTCGCCGAGGCCGGCGCGGTGCTCGCCGCCGGGTGGGCCGACCACGCCGCGCAGCACGTCGAGGTCGCCCGCGCGGCCGTCGCCGACGGGATCCGGCCCGGCACCGACGGGCATCGCCGCCGTGCCGAGCTCCTGACCGACGCGATCCTGCCCGTGGGCGACCGGACCGCGACCACCGGGTTCTACGAGCACCTCGTCGGCGCGGCGCGCAGCACGGCGCTCGCCGCCGCCTACGCGAGCGGACGCGCTGCGCTCGACGCCGCGCTCGCGCAGATGCTCGACGTGCTCGGCCTCGGCCTCGACGAGATGCTCGTCGTCGCCGTGGTCGACGGCGCCGCGGTGAGCGCGCTCGCCGAGGGGCGTGACGTGCGGGCGCACGCGACGGACCTGCTGGAACAGCTGCTCAGCGCACTCGACCGCTGACCCCTCGGGCCGTGCGCCCGCCGACGATCACGCCTCGTCCGGCGTCGGGGTCTCCTTGCGCTCGACCCCGGAGATCTCGGGGAACTGGTGGTCGAGCACCTGGAAGAACTGCAGGCCCGACTGCAGGCCGCACTCGATGTGCTGCGCGAGCTGGTCGTCGGCCGCACCGAACTCGAGGTCCGTCGAGACGTCGACGAACACCGACACCGTGCCCTCGGCCGAGCGCCAGAACGTCTTGGGCCAGAACCGCTCGAGGTTCCACGCGTTGGTGATCCCCGCGATGCGACCCGTCTCGGACGCGTCGAGCGTGTGCTGCCACTGCCCGCGCACCTGCAGGATCTCGTCGTTGCGCCCCGTGACCATGAAGTGGAAGGTGTTCCCGTTCCACGCGCCCGCGAGGTCGCCCTTGCCGGCCTCGGTGAACTGCCACTCGCGCAGCTCGAGGTAGGCGGCCACGCGCTCCGTCGAGAGCGGACGGTTCGACGGGACGTGGACGAGGCCTTCGATGTTCTCCATGCTCCGACGATAACCGCGCCGAGCCTGCCCGCGGCGCACGCGTCCGCGGCTCGGCCGCCAGGTGCGGCATAGCCTGGGAGCGTGCAGCCGCCCGTGAATCCCGTCCCCGCCGCGACCCGGCCCGGGGCGACGACCCCGCCCCTCGACGTCCGCGTCTGGAGCACGCCCCTGCACGTGCGGTTCCGGGGGATCACGGTGCGCGAGGGGGTCCTGCTGCGCGGCCCCGCGGGCTGGGGCGAGTTCTCGCCGTTCCGCGAGTACGACGACGCGGAGGCCCTCGCGTGGTGGCGGGCGGCGCGCGAGGCGTGCGACGTGGGGTGGCCCGCGCCCGTGCGCGACGTCGTGCCCGTGAACGTGACCGTGCCCGCCGTCGGCCCCGAGCAGGCCGCCGCGATCGTGCGGGCCTCCGGGGGCTGCCGCACGGCCAAGGTCAAGGTCGCGCAGCGGCTCGCGGACGGCACGGTCGAGCCGGTCGACGTCGAGGCCGAGCGTCTCGCCGCGGTCCGCGACGCGCTCGGCCCGGGCGGGCGCATCCGCATCGACGCGAACGGTGGCTGGGACGTGGACGAGGCCGTCGCGCGCGTGCGCCGGCTCGACCGGGCCGCAGGCGGCCTCGAGTACGTCGAGCAGCCGACCGCGGACGTCGCCGGGCTGGCCCGCGTACGCCGCGCGGTCGACGTGCCCGTGGCCGCGGACGAGTCGATCCGCCGCGCCGAGGACCCGTTCGCGGTCGTGCGGGCCGAGGCCGCCGACGTCGTGGTGCTCAAGGTCCAGCCGCTCGGCGGGGTGCGGGCCTGCCTCGAGCTCGCCGAACGCGTCGGGCTGCCCGTGGTCGTCTCGTCCGCGATCGAGTCGTCCGTGGGGATCGCGGCAGGCGTCGCGCTCGCGGCCGCGCTGCCCGAGCTGCCGTACGCGTGCGGGCTGGCCACGACCCAGCTGCTCGTGCGCGACGTCGTCGCCGAGCCGCTCGCGCCCGTCGACGGCGCGATCCGGGTCGCCCGCCCCGTGCCCGACGACGAGCACCTCGACGCCCTCGCCGCCGACGACGCGACGTCCCGCTGGTGGCGCGAGCGGCTCGAGAGGGTCGCGGCCCGTGCGGTGACCGCCTGAGCGCCGTGGCATCGTGAACCCCGTGCCACCCACGACCCCCGACCCCACCCCCGAGCCCCCGGCGGTCACCGCCGCCCGCCGCACGGTCGACGCGCTCGTCGCGCACGGCGTGCAGGACGTCGTGCTCGCGCCCGGGTCGCGCTCCGCGCCCCTGGCGTACGCCCTGGCCGCGGCCGACGACGCCGGGCGCCTGCGCCTGCACGTGCGCGTCGACGAACGCTCGGCCGGGTTCCTCGCGCTCGGTCTCGCGCGCGGCGCGACCCTGCGCACCGGCCGCCCCACCCCGGCGGCGGTCGTCACGACCTCCGGCACCGCCGCCGCGAACGTGCACCCCGCGGTGCTCGAGGCCCACCACGCGCAGGTGCCGCTCGTCGTGCTCACGGCCGACCGCCCGCACGAGCTGCGGCGCTCGGGCGCGAACCAGACGACCGACCAGGTCGGCCTCTACGGCTCCGCGGTGCGCGACGCGACCGACGTGCCCGCCCCCGACGGCCGCACGGGCGAGACGCGCGACCTGCGCGCGACGCTCGACCGGGTGCTCGCCGCCGCCCGCGGGGTGCGCAGCGCATACCCGGGGCCCGTCCACCTGAACCTCGCCTACCGCGAGCCGCTCACGCCACCCGCCGGCGTCGTGCCGTCGTCGGGAGCGGGAACGTCCGCCGTTCTCCCGCCCGACGTGCCGGGCAGCATCGTCGTCGAGGGCATCGTCGTCGAGGTCGCAGGCGCCGGACACACCAGCGCCGGCCTCACCAGCGTCGAGTTCACCAATGCCGGACACGCCAGCGCCGAACACCCGGGCGCACCGAGCGTCGTCCTGCCGGACGACGTGCCGCCCGCCCTCGTCGCGACCGGACCCGACGAGCCCCCGACCGTCGTGGTCGCGGGCGACGGCGCCGGTCCCGAGGCCCGGGCGCTCGCCGAGGCCCGGGGCTGGCCCCTGCTCGCCGAGGCGTCGTCGGGCGCCGCGGGCGGCACGCACGCGATCGCCGTGCACCGGATCGTGCTCGACGTGCTCGGGCCGCAGGTGCGTCGCGCCGTCGTGCTCGGACGTCCGACCCTGTCCCGGCCCGTGCAGGCGCTGCTCGCGCGGGACGACGTCGCGACCGTCGTCGTCGCCCCCGGTGCCGGGCCCTGGCCCGACGCGAGCCGCACCGCGGCGCTCGTGCTGCCCGGCATCCCCGCGGCGTGGGGCACGGGGACCGGGGCGCCCGCGCCGTGGCTCGCGACATGGCGCCGGGCGGGGAAGACTGCGCGCGACGTCGTGCTCGCGAGCACGACCGACACGAACCACACGACCGGCACCACGACCACGACGGGCGCCACGACCACGACCGGTGTCAGGACCACGGGACCCGCAGCCGCCGACGGGGTCGCCGTCGCCCGCGCCGTCGTCGACGCGTGCGGGCCGGACGACGTGCTCGTCGTCGGCTCGTCCAACCCCGTGCGCGACCTCGACCTCGTGGTCGGCGACACCCCGCCCGTGGTGCTCGCGAACCGTGGCCTCGCCGGGATCGACGGGACCATCGCGACCGCGACCGGCGTCGCGCTCGCGTCCGGACGCCGCACCCGCGCGCTCGTGGGTGACCTGACGTTCCTGCACGACGCCGGCTCGCTGCTGCGCGGCCCGCTCGAGCCCGCGGCCGACCTGACCGTCGTCGTCGTCAACGACGACGGCGGCTCGATCTTCTCGACCCTCGAGCAGGGCGCCCTCGCCGGCAGCTCGCCCACCGCGGCGCGCACGTTCGAGCGCGTCTTCGGCACCCCGCACGGCGCCGACCTCGCCGCGCTGTGCGCCGGGTACGGCGTGCGGCACGACCTGGCCGACGACGCGGCCGCGGTCTCCCGGCTCGCCGCGGGGCCGCCGTCCGGCACCCGGGTGATCGAGGTGCGGGTCACGCGCGACGACCGACGCGAACGGGGGCGGGCGCTCGCGGACGCCGTCCGGCGCGCGGTCCGCACCGCGACGGGGCAGGATTCCTAGGGAGCTCGATTCCTAGAGAACTCCCAGCAACGCTCAAGCCGCGGCCCAGCCGGGGGGTGTGGAGTAGTCACCGAACGAGGAGGCCACGCGATGAGCGACGAGACCACGCCGGACCAGCCGGTCGATCCCAGGACACCCCACGCCCCGCACGAACCGCAGCACCCCACGCACCAGCCGACCCAGGCGATCCCGGCGCAGACGCCGACGCCCGCTGCACCCCAGCCGGCACCGGCACCGCCCGCCCCTGCCCCGCAGGCCGCGCCCGGGTACGAGCAGTCCGCCCACCAGCCGACGGCGCCCCAGGCGCCCGTGCCGCAGGCGGCACCCCAGCAGGCTGTGCCCCAGCAGGCTGAGCAGACGACGCACCAGGGTCCCCAGGAGCACCTGACCGCGCCGATCCCCGTGCCGCTCGCGCAGGGCACGGGCTACCCGGAGCAGGGCTACCAGCCCACCGCACCGGGTGGTCCGGGTGCGCCGGGTGGTCCAGGTGCGCAGGGCGGGCCGGGCGACCCGGCGACGCCGACGCCGGCCGAGCCCCGGCAGCGCAAGCAGTCCGTGTGGCTCCCGGTCACGGTGACCGCCGTCGTCGCGGCCCTGCTGGCCGCGGGCGGCACGGCCTGGGCGACGGGCGCGTTCGACGACGACGGAGGGTCGTCGTCGGCCTCGCTCGCGGACGTCGGCTCGAACGACAAGGCCGACCCTCCGGTCTCCGACTCCGCGGGCACCGCGGTCGACTGGTCGACCGTCGACGCGACCGTCGCGCCGTCGGTCGTCGCGATCGCGATCACGACCCAGTCGGGCGGCGCGGAGGGCTCGGGCGTCATCATCGACGACCAGGGCCACGTCCTGACCAACAACCACGTGGTCTCCGGGGCGGAGTCCGTGCAGGTCACGCTGAGCGACGGGCGGCTGTACGAGGCGGAGATCGTCGGCACCGACCCGACGACCGACCTCGCGGTCATCCAGATCACCGACCCGCCCAAGGACCTCGCGCCCGCGACGCTCGGCGACTCCGACGACGTCGTGGTCGGCGACCCCGTGCTCGCGGTCGGCAACCCGCTGGGCCTCGCGAACACCGCGACCACGGGCATCGTCTCGGCGCTCGACCGACCCGTGTCGGCCTCGGGCGAGGACGGCAGCGACGCGGTCGTGACCAACGCGATCCAGATCGACGCCGCGATCAACCCGGGCAACTCGGGGGGCCCGCTGTTCAACGAGAACGGCGAGGTCGTCGGCATCACGTCGTCGATCGCGACCCTCTCGAGCGGCGCCTCGGGGCAGTCCGGGTCGATCGGTCTCGGCTTCGCGATCCCGGTCAACCTGGCCAAGAACATCAGCGACCAGCTCATCGCGGACGGCTCGGCTGAGCACGCGTTCCTCGGCGTGACGCTGCGCGACTCGACCGCGACCGCCGACGGCGTGACCCGCCGCGGCGCCGAGGTCGGCGAGGTGACCGAGGGCTCGCCCGCGGCCGACGCGAAGCTCCAGGCAGGTGACGTGATCGTCGCGATCGACGACGAGGCCGTCAACGGTGCCGAGTCGCTGACCGCGCAGGTGCGCGAGCGTGCGGCCGGTGCCGATGCGACGCTGACCTACGTGCGCGACGGCAAGGCCGCCCAGGTCGACGTCACGTTCGCGACGCGGCCCGCCGACCAGCAGGTCACGGGCAGCAGCGACGACCAGAGCGGCTCGGGCGACGGGTCCCAGGGTTCCGACGGGCAGGGTTCCGACGGGCAGGGTTCCGACGGGCAGGGTTCCGACGGCTCGCAGGGCGGTCAGAGCGACCAGGGCCAGGGCGGGTCGACCGACCCCGGTCAGGTGCCGGACTGGCTCAAGCAGTTCTTCGGTGACGGCAGCTGACGTCACCGTCCGATGATTCCCGCCGCGTGCACCCCCTGCGCGCGGCGGGAGACCGAGGAGCCTGCGATCCCCCCTGCGGGGCGCCTCGGGTGCCGGGCCCGGCCGGTGCGCCACGTGCGCACCGGCCGGGCCCGCGTTCTGTCGGCAGGTCTCGGGCGGGAGCGCTCCTACACCCAGCCCTGTCGCACCGCGTGCCAGCCGAGCTGGACCCGTGAACCCACCCCGGCGAGCACCATGAGCGCCTTGACGCGCCGTTGCACCGTGCGGGCCGAGAGCCCGACGTGCGTCGCGACGGCCGCGTCCGTGAGCCCCGCGAGCATGAGCTCGAGGATCCGGCGGTCCTCGGGCTCGAGACCGGCCCCGCCCTGGAGGTAGGGGCGGGCGGAGCGCCACGTCGCCTCGAAGAGCTCGCGCGCGAGCACCACGAGCGGACGTCGCAGCATGACCGACGTCCGCGGCGTGACCTGGACCATCGCGACGTCGTCGTCCGCGATCGCGAGCTTGGTCACTGGCTCGTCCGAGACCCGGATCTCCTCGCCCCGGGCGACCCAGGTGTCGAGTCGCTGGCTCGCACCGGGTTCACGGAGGTAGGCGGGATCGACGACGATCCGGAGCCGTCGTCCGGTCGTGCTCGGCGGCGTCGTGCCGTCGGCGGCACCGTTCGAGCCGCCCGTGCGGCCACGGTCGTCCGGCGCGCCTGCGGGTGACGCCTCCTGCGGCCGGCGCAGGAGGGGTACGACGGTGTTGCTGCCCGACTGCAGCGCGCAGATCTCGCGCCGCGCGCTGCGCTCGAGCTGCCGCAGACGCAGGGCCTGCGCGGCCGAGCCCTCGACGAGCTCGACGAGCTCCGAGCCCGTCCGCGGGGAACGTTCGCGGTGGTAGGTCTCGACGAGGTCCTCCATGACGCTCTCGGCCCGGCGCAGCCGCTCGCGCGAGCGGGCGAGCACGGGCCCGAGCACGAGCTCCGGGGGCGACGCGGTCCAGCGCTGGTCCGCACGGTGCGGTGCCGCGGGGTCGTCCGACGGCTCGTCGGCGCGGGCGACGAACGACTGCGCGGCGAGCCGGTCGAGGGCGGCGAGCACCTCGTCGACCTCCCAGCCGAGCGTGCCGGCGACCTCGTGCGCGTTCGGCGCGGGCGCGGTGATGACCGCGCGGTAGACCGCCTCGTCGTCGGCGTCCCCGGGGAGGCCAAGATCCGTCAGCACAGCGCGATTGTCGCAGATGGCGACATCCCGCCATGTCGTCATCCCGCCACCGTGAGGTCTCCCGCCGGGCATGTGCCCTGGGCGATCGTTGGTCGCGGAAAGGAGTCCACACATGGATGCACGACGATGGCGCAAGGTCGGGGTGGCGGTCACCACGCTCGCCCTGCTCGCCACAGGGACGACGGCCGCGACCGCGGGACCGGGAGACACCGGGTCCGGGACGCCGCCGACCACGCAGGACGAGGACGGGGGGTCGTCCTCGGCGGTCTTCACGCTCGTCACGGGTGACACCGTCGAGGCCCGGGTCGACGCCGACGGCCGGGTCACCCCCGGCGCGGTGCGCGGTCCGGACGGCGAGGCGGTGCTGGCCTCGACCGTGATCGACGGTGACGACGTGTACGTGCTGCCTGGCGGCGTGCAGGCGCTCATCGACGCCGGCACGGTCGACCGTGAGCTGTTCAACGTCACCAAGCTGTGGACGAGCGGCTACGACGACGCTCACCGCGACACCCTCCCCGTGATCCTGCAGTACGCGGGCGGCCGCCAGGCGCGGACGACGACCCCGGGCGTCGACGTCACGGCCTCGCTCGGCTCGATCGGCGGCGCGGGCGCGCAGGTCGACAAGGCGCAGGCGGCGCAGGCGTGGGCCGCGCTGGTCCCCGCGTCCTCCGCGAAGGCCCGCAGCGCGGGCGCGGTCGAGAAGATCTGGCTCGACGAGGTCGTGCACGGCACGGCCGTGACCGACCTTCCCGACCCGACGGTCCCGCTCACGGGCGCCGGGACGGCGCACGAGGCCGGGTTCGACGGCAAGGGCGTCACGGTCGCCGTCCTCGACACGGGCTTCGACGAGACCCACCCCGACCTGGCCGACCAGGTCAGCGTCTCCAAGACCTTCGTCGGCGGCACGACGCACGACGTCAACGGGCACGGCTCGCACACCGCGTCGACCGTCGCAGGCTCGGGCGAGGCGTCGGACGGCGCGTACGCGGGCATGGCCCCGGGTGCGGACCTCATCGTCGGCAAGGTGCTCGGCGACGACGGGTCGGGCTCGACCTCGGGCATCATCCAGGGCATGCAGTGGGCCGTCGACCAGGGCGCCGACATCGTGTCGATGTCGCTCGGCGCGGACGGCGCGAAGTCCTGCACGGGCCCCGACGTGGACGCGGTGCAGGCGCTGTCGAAGGACGCGCTGTTCGTGATCGCGGCCGGCAACGCGTCGCTGCGCAAGACCGTCTCGACGCCGGGCTGCGCGCCCGCCGCGCTCACGGTCGGCGCGATCGACCGCGAGGGCGAGACCGCCCCGTTCTCGAGCCGCGGCCCGTCGGTCGACGGCTGGAGCGCCAAGCCCGACATCGCGTCGCAGGGCGTCGACGTGGTCGCGGCCCGTGCGAACGGCTACCCGACCAAGCCCTACGTGGCCTACTCGGGCACGTCGATGGCGACGCCGCACGTCGCCGGCGCCGCAGCGATCCTGCAGCAGGCGCACCCCGACTGGAGCCCGGTCGAGCTCAAGGACGCGCTGACGTCGTCGGTCGCCGAGACCGCGGCGCCCGTGCTCGAGCAGGGCGCCGGGCCCCTCGACGTCGCGCGCGCCGTCACGCAGCCGGTCATCGGCGCCCCGAACCTGCGGCTCGGGTCGTTCACGTACCCGCAGGCCGACCTCGAGGCGGTCACGAAGGACGTCACGCTGACCAACCTGAGCGACCACGACGTCACGCTCGACCTGTCCGTGAGCGCGATCGGCGACGGCGGCGACCCCGTCGGGTCCGACCTGTTCACGGTCGACGACGACCCGGTCGTGGTGCCCGCGCACGGGACCGCCGACGTGCCCGTGCGCATCGACCCGTCCGCGGGTCTCACCGCCGACGACTACGGCACGATCACCGGACGACTGGTGGGCGTGGGCGACGACGTGCGGGTCACGGTCCCGTTCTCGATCGCGTTCCAGGCGCCGTACGCGACCGTGCACCTCGTGACCAAGGACCGGTTCGGCAACGCACCCGACTCGCTCTCGGCCGTGCAGATCATCAACAGGCACGACGGGACCGGCAACGGGTACTCGGCCGCCGGCGGCGACCTCGCGGTGAACCTCACGCACGGCACGTACGACTTCGCGGCGACGATCATCACGCGAGACACGGCCCAGGGGGGCCTCGCGCGCTCGGTGACGCTCGACTACGCGGCGCACGTCGAGATCGACGGCGACACGACCGTCGTCCTGGACGCCCGCGACGCCGACGAGCTGTCGTGGAAGACCCCGCAGGAATCGCAGACGCAGGGCTACTCGCTGGGGTACACGTACGGTCTCGCCGAGGACGGCTGGGTCAAGACCGGCAAGCTCACGACGATCCCGTCGACCGTCGAGCACCTCTACGCGACGCCGACCACGGTCGACGACCGCTTCACGTTCGAGGCCACGACCCGGGCGTTCGCGCCCGAGCACACCCTGACCGCGGACGACGGCTACGCGCTCGACCCGATCCCGATGTTCCTGGGCGCCGAGCTTGACGCCCAGGGCGCGGCCCCGGTGGTCGACGTCGGACCGGGGACGGACGCCAACCTCGCGGCGACGGACGTGCGTGGCAAGATCCTGCTGGTCGACGCCTCGACCGCGAACGCGGGCGGGAACCCGCTGGGCTGGGACCGCGCGCTCAAGGGCCGCGGCGCGCAGGCCGTGCTGGCCTACGTGCCCGGGACGGTCGGGCGCTTCCAGAGCTCGGGCAACGGCACGACCGTCCCGATGTTCACGATCACCGCGCAGGACGCCGAGCACCTGCAGGCGTTGCTCGCGGACGGCGGCGGGACCGTCGCGTGGGACGGCACGGGCCTCTCGACGAGCCCGTACGCCTACAACCTCGGGATCGTCCAGGAGGGCAAGATCGTCACGGGCGAGCACAAGGTCAAGAACAAGGACCTCGCGAAGGTCTCGGCCGACTACCACGCGCAGGGGTACGACGCGCGCAAGTGGATCTCCGACCTCGGGCTCTCGATGCCCGGTGCCGGGTCCGTCTACGCGAGCGCCTCGTTCATCCCCGTAGCCCCGCAGAGCCGCACCGAGTACTTCTCGGCGTCACCCGACGTGCGGTGGACCTCGATCATGCGGGCCAGCACCAACCTGCAGGGCACGGCGTCGTTCGACGGCCCGCGCTCGTACGAGCCCGGCGCCAAGGAGTCGACCTCCTGGTTCGACACCCCGTACGGGGCGACGCTGCGCACCGACGGCGTCGACCTCGCGAACCGTGACATCGACCGGATGACGCTCTCGGTGCCTCACTTCGGTGATGCCGCGGGGCACGACTCGCTCGGTCAGTACGGCGACGGGACGCTCAAGAACGTGTCCGTCGGCGACACGCGACTGGTCCCGACGGGCGGCGCCTACGAGCTGCCGTCCGAGCCCACCCGGGTCACGGTCGAGCAGGGCTTCGACCGGCGCGAGACGACCAACCAGTCGTTCGGGCTGTCGTTCCGCACCACCTGGGGCTTCACGACGAGCACCGCGGTCGAGGGCCCGCAGCCGCTGCTCGTGCCCACGGTCGACGTGCCGATCGGTCTCGACAGCCGACTGCCCGCGGGCGAGCCGGTCAAGATCGCGCTCGGCGCCGTGAGCGACGCGCACAACGGTCCGGTCGACCTCGACTCGGTCCGC
The DNA here is from genome assembly GCF_002797595.1 of Sediminihabitans luteus. Lineage (GTDB taxonomy): Bacteria > Actinomycetota > Actinomycetes > Actinomycetales > Cellulomonadaceae > Paraoerskovia > Paraoerskovia lutea. The sequence continues at coordinate 605,281 of NZ_PGFE01000001.1, read as the reverse complement.
CTCGAGTACGCCTACGGCACCGAGACCCAGGTGACCAAGGTCGCGAGCTGGACGACCGCGTCGATGAAGCACAACGCCGGCAAGGGGACGTGGACCGCGACCGTGCCGAACGACGGCGAGGCCGGGCAGTACGTCAACCTGCGCGTCGTCATGGAGGACTCCGACGGCAACACCGTCACGCAGTCCATGGCCCGGACGTACCAGCTCGGGGCCGAGTACGCGTTCTCCGTCAGCGCACGCAGCCAGTGCGTGAACGGTGACGCCGCGGTCGCGGTCTACGCGTACAACACCGGGACGCTCCCGGCCGACGTCACCCTCGCCAGCCCCTGGGGCAGCACGGTGGTCGAGGACGTCGCGCCCGGCAAGGCCGCGTACACGCTCTTCGACACCGGGCTCGACGCGGTGTGGGCGGGCGAGGCCGACGTCACGGCGTCCGGCACCGTGGGCACCCTCGCGGTGACCACGCCGTTCGCGAAGGACTACGCCGCGGTGACCTGCGGCTGACCTGCGCCCGACCGGCGGACGACGGCCGCCCGGCTCCCACGAGGAGCCGGGTGGCCGTCGTCGTGCGCCTCGGGCGACGTCGGATTCAGTCGAGGTCGGTCGTGAAGTACGTCGCGTCCTCGCGGTACCCGAGCGCGCGGTAGAAGTCGCCGCTGAGCGGGGTCGCGAGGCTCATGCGCACGGCCCCGACGCTCCGGCTCCACGTCTCCGCGGCGGCCACGAGCGCACGCCCGACGCCGCGCCCGCGCACGTCGGGCAGCACGGCGACCTCCTCGACCCACACGACCGTCCCGCCGGCCGCCATGGTGCGGTGGTAGTTGGCGAGCAGGTAGCCGACGAGGCCCTCGGTAGGGTCCTCCGCGACGACCAGGTAGGTGTCGAGGGCGCTCACGAGCGGGCCGAACGAGCGGTCGTACGCCGCCCGGTCCGGCTCGTCGCCGGGGATCTCCTGGACGAGCGGCCAGACGGCGTCGCGGTCGCCGATCGTCGCGCGGCGCACGAGCAGGTCGTCGAGGGAGGCGGCTGGTGCGGGGTCTGTGGACAAATCGGGCACGGCGGCGACGTTACCAGTGGGTCACCGTTTCGTCGCGGGATGCCGCGCCTCGGGCGAATGTTCGCGCCGGGTACGTGGTCGGCTCAGAGGCCGAGCGCCCCCGTGATCGGCTCGAGCTTGGCCTCGGACTCCGCGAGCTCCGCGTCCGGGTCGGACGCGCCGACGATCCCGCAGCCGGCGAAGAGCCGCACCGCGAGCGGGTCGGACGGCAGGATCTCGCACGACCGCAGGGCGATGCCCCACTCGCCGTCGCCGTCCGCGCCGAGCCAACCCACGGGCGCGGCGTACCGCGCCCGGTCGAGGCCCTCGATCTCGCGGATCAGCGCGCGCGCGTCCGCCGTAGGCGTGCCGCAGACCGCGGCCGACGGGTGCAGCGCCGCGGCGAGGCCGAGGCTCGTGGGTGCCGGACCGTCCTCGGGCGAGGCGAGCACGCCCGTGACGTCGGAGGCGAGGTGCAGCACGTTCGGCAGGTGCAGCACGAAGGGGGCCTCGGGCACGTTCATCGAGCTGCACGAGGGCGCGAGCGCGTCGGCGACCGAGCGCACCGCGTACTCGTGCTCCTCGAGGTCCTTGGACGACTGCGCGAGGAACAGCGCCGGGTCGTGGGGCGCGCCGGCACCGGGCTCGCGGCGGATCGTCCCCGCGAGCACGCGCGACGTCACGAGACCCTTCTCCGAGCGCACGAGCAGCTCGGGCGTCGCGCCGACCATGCCGTCGACGCTGAACGTCCAGCACGCCTCGTACGACGCCGCGAGCCGGCCCAGCAGGTAGCGCGGGTCGACGGGGTGCTCGGTCGTGGCGACCGCGTCGCGCGCGAGCACGACCTTGTCGAGGTGCCCGGCCCGGATGCGCCGCGCGGCCTCGGCCACGAGATCCTTCCAGTCCTGCGCCGCGACCGACCCGTCGCGCAGCACGACCCGGCCCGGCGACGTCACGGGCGCGGGGCGCGGCAGCACGTGCGCCCCGGGCGGGGACGCGAGCGACCCCGACGTCTCGAACGTCGTCATCCACGTCGTGCCGCCGCGTCGCCCGACGACCACCCGCGGCACGACGAGGACGCCGTCCGGCCGGCCGTCGTCCGCCACGTCGGGCCCGTCGGTGCCGGCGTCGTCCGCGGCACCCGGCCCGGCGTCGTCGAACGCGAACGACCCGAAGGCGACGGCGCCCGTGCCGGGCAGGTGGACCTCGTCGCGCACGACGGCGCGGCGCAGCACGGCCCGCCACGCGGCGTCCGCGTCGGCGAACCGGCCCGGCCCCCACGACTCGATGCGTGCGACCTCGCCCCAGCCGACGATCCCGTCGCCGCGGCGCACCCACGCGAGCGGGTGCGCGTCGGGCAGGAGGTCGACCAGCGCGGTCGGCCCGCCGGGCAGCGCGTCGATCGCGACGGTGCGGACCACCAGCGTGCCCGGGGCGGGGCTGGTCCGGGGGGCGGGGGCCGACGCGTGCTCTGCAGTCATCAGGATCCAGCGTAGACGTGAAACGATGGGAGGCATGTCGCGCGCCAGCCTGGACAAGAAGCCCGCCGAGGTCGCCTCGATGTTCGACGGCATCGCCTCGAAGTACGACGTCACCAACGACATCATGTCGCTGGGGCAGGACCGCCGGTGGCGGCGCCTGACGGTCGACGCGGTCGCCGCGCTGCCGGGGGAGCGCGTGCTCGACCTCGCGGCGGGCACGGGCACGTCGTCGGAGCCGTTCGCGGACGACGGCGTCGAGGTCGTCCCGTGCGACTTCTCGATCGGGATGCTGCGCGAGGGCAAGCGCCGGCGCCCCGACCTGCCGTTCGTCGCGGGCGACGCGACGCACCTGCCGTTCGCGGACGAGAGCTTCGACGCCGTGACGATCTCGTTCGGCCTGCGCAACGTGGTCGACACGTCGGCCGCGCTGCGCGAGATGCTGCGGGTCGTGCGCCCGGGCGGCCGCGTCGTGATCTGCGAGTTCTCGCAGCCCACCTGGAAGCCGTTCCGTACGGTGTACACGGGCTACCTGATGCGCCTGCTGCCGCGCGTCGCGGGACTCGTGACCAAGGACCCGGGCTCGTACGACTACCTCGCCGAGTCGATCCGCTCGTGGCCCGACCAGCCCGCGCTCGCGCACCTCATGATCGACGCCGGCTGGGACTCCGTCGCCTACCGCAACGTCACGGGCGGCGTCGTCGCGCTGCACCGCGGGACCCGCCCCGCCTGACCGCGCCCTGCCCGCGGACGCCGCGACCGGCGTCCGCGCGCCGCGCCCGCCTCAACCAAGGTGAGCCTTGGTACACAACGGGCGGCGGGTGTGGTTAGAGTGTCGCCTGCGCGTTGTGACCGACTTCACAAGTCGTCTGGATGCGGCGCGTGCACGGCCGGAGCAGGGTGGGGCGCAAGCGCGGCCCGCGACGGTCGTCCGGATCGGACCGAGGACGTCCGCGCAGGTGAGCGGGCCGCACGAGCGAGGAGGTCGGGGTGAGCACGAGCGACGACGCCGACGTCATCGTCGTCGGCGCGGGCCCGGCCGGGTCGACCGCCGCGCACTACTGCGCCGCGGCCGGTCTCTCCGTGCTCCTGCTCGAGAAGGCCGAGTTCCCGCGCGACAAGATCTGCGGCGACGGTCTGACCCCGCGCGCGGTCGCCGAGCTCGTGCGCATGGGCGTGCCCGTGCGCCCCGAGGACGGCTGGATCCGCAACGAGGGCCTGCGCGTCGTCGCGGGCGGCCGCAGCTGGGAGCTCGCCTGGCCCGACCTCGCCTCGTACCCCTCGTACGGCCTGGCACGGTCGCGCATGACGCTCGACCACACGCTCGCGCAGCACGCGCAGCGCACCGGCGCCAAGCTCCAGGAGCGGACGGCGGTCACCGGCCCCCTGCTCGACGAGCGCACGGGCCGCGTGGTCGGCGTCACGGCACGCCCCGTCGACGGCAAGGGCCGGCGGGCGGGCGACGAGACGACCTACCGGGCGCCCGTCGTCATCGCCGCGGACGGCGTCTCGTCGCGCTTCGCGCTCGCGCTCGGCCTCGAACGTCGTGAGGACCGCCCCATCGGCGTCGCGGTGCGCACCTACTTCGAGACCCCGCGGCACGACGACGCGTGGATGGAGAGCCACCTCGAGCTCTGGGACGGCGAGCCCCAGGCGTCGAACCTGCTGCCCGGGTACGGCTGGATCTTCGCGCTCGGTGACGGCACCGCGAACGTGGGCCTCGGGGCCGTGAGCTCGACGCCCGCACGGCAGTCCGCGGCGAACGTCGACTACAAGGACCTCTTCGCCCGGTGGATGGCCAACGCGCCCGCCGCGTGGGAGTTCACGCCCGAGAACCAGCGCGGACCGGTGCGCGGTGCCGCGCTGCCCATGGGGTTCAACCGCAAGCCCCTGGCCACGCGCGGCATGCTGCTCGTGGGCGACTCGGGCGGCATGGTCAGCCCCTTCAACGGCGAGGGCATCGCGTACGCGATGCAGGCCGCGCGCGTCGCGGCCGACGTCGTCGCGCAGTCCCGGGCCCGCGGCACCGACGCCGCGCGCGACCGGGTGCTCGCGCGGTACTCGCGCACCATGCGCGACGAGCTCGGCGGGTACTACACGCTCGGCCGGTACTTCGTCCGGCTCATCGAGCACCCCGAGATCATGAGGATCTGCACGCGCTACGGCCTCCCGCGGCGCGTCGTCATGCGGTTCGTGCTCAAGCTCCTGTCGGACTGCTACGAGCCCCGCGGCGGCGACTGGGTCGACCGCGTGATCGCCGGCCTCACCAGGGTGGTGCCGGCGTCATGACCTGACGAACCCGACGCACCGAGTCACGAAGCACTGTCAACGACGACACACCCACGAGACCTTCGCTCGAGGAGCTTTGAGATGACCGACCCGTACGTCCCCGTCCTCGTCCTCATGGCGATCGGCGCCGTCCTCGCCCTCGGTGGCGTGGGCGCGAGCGCCGTCATCGGCCCGCGCCGGTACAACCGCGCCAAGCTCGACGCCTACGAGTGCGGCATCGAGCCCACTCCCCACGCCGTCGGCGGCGGCCGCTTCCCGATCAAGTACTACCTCGTCGCGATGACGTTCATCGTGTTCGACATCGAGGTCGTGTTCCTCTACCCCTGGGCGGTCGACTTCGCGACGCTCGCGACGTTCGGGCTCGTCGCGATGCTCTCGTTCCTCGCCCTCATCACCGTCCCGTTCGTCTACGAGTGGCGGCGCGGGGGCTTCGAGTGGGACTGACCGGGCACGGACCAGGGGCGGCCCGCGCGGGCCGCCGCACACGCACGCAGCGGGCTGGAAGGTAGAGGCGCATGGGGATCGAAGAAGCTCCGTCAGGGTTCCTCCTGACCACCGTCGAGGACCTCGCGGGGTACTTCCGCAAGGCCTCGCTGTGGCCCGTGACGTTCGGGCTCGCGTGCTGCGCGATCGAGATGATGGCCGCGGGCGCGTCCCGGTTCGACCTCTCGCGCTACGGCATGGAGGTGTTCCGCGCCTCGCCCCGCCAGGCCGACCTCATGATCGTCGCGGGCCGGGTGAGCCAGAAGATGGCGCCCGTCGTGCGGCAGGTCTACGACCAGATGTCGGAGCCCAAGTGGGTGCTCTCGATGGGCGTGTGCGCGTCGAGCGGCGGCATGTTCAACAACTACGCGATCGTCCAGGGCGTCGACCACATCGTGCCGGTCGACATCTACCTGCCCGGCTGCCCGCCCCGCCCCGAGATGCTCATCAACGCGATCACGACCCTGCACGAGCAGATCGGCGCCGAGCCGCTCGGCGCCAACCGCCGCGACGCCGCCAAGGCGGCCGAGGCCGCCGCGCTCGAGGCGACCCCGACGCACCAGATGAAGGGACTCCTGCGGTGAGCGCGAACGGCGCCGAGGGCGCGAAGGGAGCCGACGGCGCGACGTCCGACGGCACGACGTCCGACGCCGCCGTGACCGGCCCGCCCCCGCAGGGCGCGCCCCAGCCGGACGACGCGCAGGGCCCCCGGGCAGACGACCTCGTCACGGGCAGCGAGGGCCGCAGCACGCTCGAGGTCGTCGAGGTCCGCACCGGGCTGTTCGGCGTGCACGGCTCGGGCGACACGTCCGGGTTCGGCGGGCTGCGCCGCCCGGTCGCGATGCCGGGCGCCTCGACCCGCCCCTACGGCGGCTGGTTCGACGAGGTCGTCGACGTGCTCGGCGAGGTGCTCGCCGAGGGCGGGCTGAGCCTCGACGCCGCGGTCGAGGGCGTCGTCGTCGACCCGCCCGGCGCGCACGCCGAGCTCACGCTGCGCGTGCGGCGCGAGCACCTCGTGGCCGTGTGCCGCGCACTGCGCGACGACCAGGACCTCCGGTTCGAGCTGAGCCTCGGCGTGAGCGGCGTGCACTACCCGCACGACGCGGGCCGCGAACTGCACGCCGTCTACCACCTGACGTCGGTCACGCACGGACGCAGCCTGCGCCTCGAGACCACCGCGCCCGACGCCGACCCGCACGTGCCGTCGACTGTCGCGGTGTACCCCACCAATGACTGGCACGAGCGCGAGACCTGGGACTTCTTCGGGCTCGTGTTCGACGGCCACCCCGCGCTCGCGCGCATCGAGATGCCGGACGACTGGCCCGGCCACCCGCAGCGCAAGGACTACCCGCTCGGCGGCATCCCCGTCGAGTACAAGGGCGCCACGGTGCCCCCGGCGGACCAGAGGAGGTCGTACTCGTGAGCACCACCGGAGCGCCCCACGCCACGAAGAACGCGCCGGACGACGCGTCGTCCGCCCCCATGTTCGAGGCCTCGGGCGGGGACTGGTCCGAGATCGCGGACTCGATCGCCGAGGCGGCCGCGCTCGGCGAGGAGCGCATCGTCGTCAACATGGGCCCGCAGCACCCCTCGACCCACGGCGTGCTGCGCCTCATGCTCGAGATCGACGGCGAGACCGTGCGCGAGGCCCGCTGCGGCATCGGCTACCTGCACACGGGCATCGAGAAGAACATGGAGTTCCGGACGTGGACGCAGGGCGTCACGTTCTGCACCCGCATGGACTACCTCGCGCCACTGTTCCAGGAGTCCGCCTACTGCATGGGCGTTGAGAAGATCCTCGGCATCACCGACGACGTGCCCGAGCGCGCGCAGGTGATCCGCGTGCTCATGATGGAGCTCAACCGGGTCTCGTCCCACCTCGTGTGCCTCGGCACGGGAGGCAACGAGATGGGCGCCACGACCGTCATGACGCTCGGGTTCACGGCGCGCGAGGAGATCCTGCGGATCCTCGAGGCTGTCTCGGGCCTGCGCATGAACCACGCGTACGTGCGCCCCGGCGGCGTCGCGCAGGACGTGCCCGACACGCTCGACGCGCAGGTGCGCGACGCGCTCCCGCGGATCCGCGGCTACCTCGGCCAGCTCGGCGACCTCATGCTCGCCAACCCGATCTTCAAGGCGCGCCTCGTCGGCGTGGGCCACCTGTCGCTCGCGGGCTGCATGGCGCTCGGCGTGACCGGCCCGGTGCTGCGCTCGGCCGGCCTGCCGTACGACGTGCGCAAGGCCGCGCCCTACGGCGGCTACGAGACGTACGACTTCGACGTGCCGACGTCGACCGACGCCGACTGCTACTCGCGCGTCGTGCTGCGCATCGAGGAGTGCTACCAGTCGCTGCGCATCGTCGAGCAGTGCCTCGAACGGCTCTCGGCCTCGACCGGGGCGCCCGTCATGGTCGCCGACAAGAAGATCGCGTGGCCCGCGCAGCTCGCGATCGGCAGCGACGGCCAGGGCAACTCGCTCGACCACATCAGGGAGATCATGGGCACCTCGATGGAGGCCCTGATCCACCACTTCAAGCTCGTGACCGAGGGGTTCCGGGTGCCCGTCGGCCAGTCCTGGACCACGGTCGAGCACCCGCGCGGCGAGCTCGGCGTGCACCTCGTCTCGGACGGCGGCACGCGACCCTACCGGGCCCACTTCCGGGACCCGTCGTTCAACAACCTGCAGGCGGTCGCCGCGATGTGCGAGGGCGGTCAGGTCGCCGACGTCGTCGTCGCCGTGGCGTCGCTCGACCCGGTGCTCGGAGGGGTGGACCGATGACTCTGGAGACGCGGCGCGAGGGAACCTGCGCCTACGACGACGCCACGTACGAGCGCCTCGCGGCCGACGCCGCGGCGATCGTCGCGCGCTACCCGCAGGCCCGCTCGGGCCTGCTGCCCATGCTGCACCTCGTGCAGTCCGAGGAGGGGTTCGTCTCGCGCGACGGCATCGCGTTCTGCGCCGAGCAGCTCGACCTGAGCACCGCCGAGGTCTCGGCCGTCGCGACGTTCTACACGCAGTACAAGCGGCACCCCAACGGCACCTACACCGTCGGGGTGTGCACCAACACCCTGTGCGCGGTCATGGGCGGCGACGAGATCTTCGACGCGCTCAGCGACCACCTGGGCGTGGGGCACGACGAGACCACCGACGACGGCGCGATCACGCTCGAGCGCGTCGAGTGCAACGCGGCCTGCGACTACGCGCCCGTCGTGATGGTCAACTGGGAGTTCTTCGACAACCAGACGCCCGACTCGGCCCGCGCGCTCGCGGACGGCCTGCGCCTCGGGCAGGACGTCGCCCCGACGCGCGGCGCCGCGTCGGTGTGCACGTTCAAGCAGATGAGCCGCGTGCTCGCCGGGTTCTCCGACGGGCGGGCGGACGAGGGCGTCGGCGCCGGGCCGGCGACGCTCGAGGGGCTGCGCATCGCGCGCGAGCAGGCCGGCCCGTCCCGGCCCGGCCCGGGAACCGGCACGGGGGCGGACGACGGCCCCGCGGCGCCGTCCGACGGCGCGGCTGTGGACGGCGCGGCTGACGACGGAACCGCGGCAGGCGGCGCGGCGGCAGGCAGCGCGCCCGAGCCCGGCGACGAGCAGTCGAGCGCCGAGCGGGAGCCCGCGACCCCGTCCGACACGACGCCCGGCGGGCCACCGCCCTCGGACGAGACGCCCGGCGCCCCCAGCACCTCGACCCCCGGCACCTCCACGGCGTCCGGCACGGCGGAGCCGAAGGAGGACGACGAGTGAGCACCCCGCTGACCCCGGTCCTGAGCGACACCTGGGACGCCGAGCGGTCCTGGACCCTCGACGCCTACCGCGCGCGCGGCGGCTACGACGCCCTGCGCGACGCGCTCTCGCGCGACCCGGCCGACCTCGTCCAGCTCGTCAAGGACTCGGGCCTGCGCGGGCGCGGGGGAGCCGGGTTCCCCACGGGCATGAAGTGGGGGTTCCTGCCGCCCCCGGACGGCGGGCCGCGGTACCTCGTGGTCAACGCCGACGAGTCCGAGCCGGGCACGTGCAAGGACATCCCGCTCATGCTCGCCTCGCCGCACCTGCTGCTCGAGGGCGTCGCGATCACGTCGTTCGCGATCGGCTGCCACCACGCGTTCGTGTACGTGCGCGGCGAGGTGCTGCACGTGTACCGCCGGCTGCTGCGCGCGGTCGAGGAGGCGTACGAGGCGGGCCTGCTCGGCAAGGACGTGCTCGGCACGGGGTACGACCTCGACGTGACCGTCCACGCGGGCGCCGGGGCGTACATCTGCGGCGAGGAGACCGCGCTGCTCGACTCGCTCGAGGGCCGGCGCGGGCAGCCGCGGCTCAAGCCGCCGTTCCCCGCGGTCGCGGGCCTGTACGCGCGGCCCACCGTGGTCAACAACGTCGAGTCGGTCGCGAGCGTCCCGGCGATCGTGGCGCGCGGCGCCGACTGGTTCACGGCGATGGGCACCGAGCGCTCGGCGGGGCACGGGCTGTTCTCGCTCTCGGGGCACGTGGTGCGGCCCGGGCAGTACGAGGCCCCGCTCGGGGTGACGCTGCGCGAGCTGCTCGACCTCGCCGGGGGCGTGCGTCCCGGGCACGAGCTCAAGTTCTGGACGCCGGGCGGGTCGTCGACGCCGATCTTCACGGCCGAGCACCTCGACGTGCCGCTCGACTACGAGTCGGTCGGCGCGGCCGGGTCGATGCTCGGCACGCGCGCGCTGCAGATCTTCGACGAGACCACGTGCGTGGTGCGCGCGGTCACGCGCTGGACGGAGTTCTACGCGCACGAGTCGTGCGGCAAGTGCACGCCGTGCCGCGAGGGCACCTACTGGCTGCAGCAGGTGCTGCGCCGCATCGAGGGCGGCGAGGGCACCGAGGCCGACCTCGACCTGCTGCTCGACCTGTGCGACAACATCCTCGGCCGGGCGTTCTGCGCGCTGGGGGACGGCGCGACGTCGCCCGTGACCTCGAGCGTGCAGCTGTTCCGCGACGAGTACGAGGCCCACATCACCGGTGGGGGCTGTCCGTTCGACCACTCGCGCTCGGCGCTGTTCGAGTACACGCCGCGCGCGCCGAAGGCCCTGACCGGGGCGGGGGTGCACCGATGACGGCGACGACCACGGGGTCCGGGGGCGCGGAGCTCTCGGCCCCGCCCGAGCAGGTCACGTTCACGATCGACGGCATCGAGACCTCGGTGCCCAAGGGCACCCTGGTGATCCGTGCGGCCGAGGAGCTCGGCATCACGATCCCGCGGTTCTGCGACCACCCGCTGCTCGCGCCCGCGGGGGCGTGCCGGCAGTGCCTCGTCGAGGTCGCCGCGCCGGACCGCTCGGGTCAGGTGCGGCCCATGCCCAAGCCGCAGGCCTCGTGCACGCTCGAGGCGACGCCCGGCATGGTCGTGAGCACGCAGCGCACGTCCGAGGTCGCGGACAAGGCGCAGCACGGGGTCATGGAGCTGCTGCTCATGAACCACCCGCTCGACTGCCCGGTGTGCGACAAGGGCGGCGAGTGCCCGCTGCAGAACCAGGCCATGAGCAACGGCCGCTCGACGAGCCGGTTCGTGGACGTCAAGCGCACGTTCCCCAAGCCGATCGCGGTCTCGACGCAGGTGCTGCTCGACCGCGAGCGCTGCGTGCTGTGCCAGCGCTGCACCCGGTTCTCGCAGGAGATCGCGGGCGACGCGTTCATCGACCTGCAGATGCGCGGCGCGCACCAGCAGATCGGGCGGTTCGACGAGGACGTGCTCGACTTCGCGGCCCCCGCGGCCCCCGCGGGGGCCGCGGGCGACCCGGGGGACGCGCCCGTGGGCGCGGCGCTGCTCGACGAGTCGGGCCGCACGTTCGCGTCGTACTTCTCGGGCAACACGGTGCAGATCTGCCCCGTGGGCGCGCTCACGAGCGCGGCGTACCGGTTCCGGGCACGGCCGTTCGACCTCGTCTCGTCGCCGTCGGTCGGCGAGCACGACTCGTGCGGCTCCGCGATCCGCGTCGACCACCGCCGCGGCGTCGTGATGCGGCGCCTCGCGGGCGACGACCCCCTGGTCAACGAGGAGTGGATCACCGACAAGGACCGCTTCGCGTTCGCGTGGCAGAGCGCGCCCGACCGGCTCACGACGCCCCTGGTCCGCGACCGTGTCGTCGCGCCCGACGGCACGACGACGCGTGGCGAGCTGCGCCCCGCGAGCTGGGTCGAGGCGCTCGAGCTCGCGGCCGAGGGGCTCACGGCCGCGCGGGCCGCGGGCGGCGTCGCGGTGCTGCCCGGCGGCCGGCTCACGGTCGAGGACGCCTACGCGTACGCCAAGCTCGCGCGCGTCGTGCTCGGCACGAACGACGTCGACCACCGGGCACGCACGCACTCCGACGAGGAGGCCGCGTTCCTGGCGCACACCGTCGCGGGCAGCGGGATCGGGGTGACGTTCACCGACCTCGAGAAGGCTCCCGCGGTGCTGCTCGTCGGGCTCGAGGCCGAGGAGGAGGCCGGCGTCACGTTCTTGCGGCTGCGCAAGGGCGCCGAGCGGCACGGCGTGCGGGTGTTCTCGGTCGCGCCGTACGCGACGCGGGGCCTGCAGCGCATGCACGGCACGTTGCTGCCGGCCGCGCCCGGCACTGAGGCCGAGTGGCTCGACGGCATCGCCGGCTCGGGCACGCTCGACACCCCGGACGTCGTGGACGAGGCGACCGAGGCGCTCTCGCGGCCCGGTGCCGTCGTTCTCGTGGGCGAGCGGCTCGCGGGCGTGCCCGGCGGGTACAGCGCGGTGCTGCGGCTCGCCGGGCGCACGGGCGCCCGCGTCGCGTGGGTGCCCCGGCGCGCGGGTGAGCGCGGCGGCGTCGAGGTCGGCACGCTCCCGGGCCTGCTGCCCGGCGGTCGTCCCGTGGCGGACGCCGCGGCGCGCGTCGACGTGGCCGCGGCCTGGGGGGTCGGGACGCTGCCGGCCGAACCCGGCCGGTCGACGTCCGAGATCCTCGACGCGCTCTCGGTGGGCCAGCTCGCGGGCGTCGTCGTGGGCGGCGTCGAGCCCGCCGACCTGCCCGACCCGGCGCACGCGCTGCGTGCGCTCTCCGCCGCGTTCGTGGTCTCGCTCGAGGTGCGCGCCTCGGCCGTGACCGAGCTCGCCGACGTCGTGCTCCCCGTCGCCCCGCCCACCGAGCGGGCCGGGTCGTACTGGAGCTGGGAGGGGCGGGTGCGCGCGTTCGACCGCGTGCTCGACTCGTCCGCGATGGCCGACCACCGGGTGCTCGACGCGCTCGCCGAGGCCTGCGGCACGCCGCTCGGCCTCGCGACGCCCGACGCGGTGCGCGAGGAGCTCGGCGCGTTCGGGCCGTGGGACGGCGCCCGCACCGACGCGCCCGACGTCGCGGCGGTCGAGCCGCCGCGCGTCGACCCTGGCCACGCCGTCCTCGCGTCGTGGCGCCTGCTGCTCGACGCGGGCCGGGGGCAGGACGGCGAACGGTTCCTCGCGGGGACCGCCAAGCGGCCCGTGGTGCGGATGTCCGCGGCGACCGCCGCGGGCGTCGGTGTCGAGCCCGGCGCGCCCGTGCGCGTCGCGACCGAGCGCGGGGCCGTCACGCTGCCGGTCGTCGTCACCGACATGGTCGACCACGTGGTCTGGCTGCCGATGCGCTCGCCCGGCAGCGCGGTGCTCGACGTGCTGGGCGTGGAGCCCGGCGCGGTCGTGCAGGTCACGGCGGCTGACGGCACGGCGGATCCGTACGGCACGACCGAGGGAGGGGCATGATGCGCGCGTTGCTCGCGACCCCGGGGCTCGCCCCGCTCGCCGACGGCACCCCGGGGATCCCCGGGATCCACGCAGACTTCTCGCAGGACACGTTCTGGTCGTACCTCGTCAAGGCCGTCCTGATCATCGTGTTCCTGCTCACGAGCGTGCTGATCGCGATCTGGTTCGAGCGCAAGGTCGTGGCGCGCATGCAGCTGCGCCCCGGCCCGAACGTGCACGGCCCGTTCGGGCTGCTGCAGTCGCTCGCCGACGCCATGAAGCTCCTGCTCAAGGAGGACGTCACGGTCACGGCGGCCGACAAGTTCGTCTACCTGCTCGCGCCGATGATCTCGGTGTTCTGCTCGCTGCTGGTGTTCGCCGTCATCCCGTTCGGGCCCGAGGTCACGATCCCGTTCACCGACTACACGACGCCCGCGCAGCTGACCGACTTCCCGGTCGCGGTGCTGTACATCCTCGCGTGCGCGTCGCTCGGCGTGTACGGGATCGTGCTCGGCGGCTGGTCGTCGGGCTCGACGTACCCGCTGCTCGGCTCGGTCCGCTCGACCGCGCAGGTCATCAGCTACGAGCTCGCGATGGGTCTGTCGCTCGTCACGGTGTTCATCATGGCCGGGTCGATGTCGACGTCCGAGATCGTCGAGTCCCAGACGCAGATCTGGTGGGCGATCCCGCTCGTGCCCGCGTTCGTCATCTACATCATCGCGATGATCGGCGAGACGAACCGGCTCCCGTTCGACCTGCCCGAGGCCGAGGGCGAGCTCGTCTCGGGCTACATGACCGAGTACTCGTCGATGAAGTTCGCGTGGTTCTTCCTCGCCGAGTACATCAACATGCTCAACGTCTCGGCGATCGCGACCACGCTGTTCCTCGGCGGGTGGCGCGCCCCCTGGCCGCTGTCGACCGTCAACGACGGGATGTTCAACGAGGGCTGGTGGCCGATCCTGTGGTTCCTGGTCAAGCTGTGGGCCCTGATGTTCGTGTTCGTGTGGGTGCGCGGCACGCTCCTGCGCCTGCGGTACGACCAGTTCATGAAGTTCGGCTGGAAGGTGCTCATCCCGGTCGCGCTGACCTGGGTCGTGCTCCTGTCGATCTCCCAGGCGGTGCGCCGGTTCATGGACGTCGACACGTCGGGGATCCTCATCGGCGCCGGGGTCGTCGCGGTCGTGGTGATGCTCGCGATCCTCTTCTGGCCCGACAAGGTGGCCCGCGCCGAGAAGGAACGGGCCGAGGCCGCACGCCGCTCGCCCTACCGCACGCCCGTCGAGACCGCACCGTTCGACGCGTTCGCGGACGGCTACCCCGTCCCGCCCCTGCCCGGCCAGAAGCTCCCGCCGTCGCCGCGCCGTCGTGCGGACGTCTCGACCACCACCGAGGAGGCACCCCGTGGCTGACCGCCCCGCAGACGAGGGCACCGGATACGAGCCGCTGCGGCCGCAGCCGAAGGGCCTCAAGGAGCTCTTCGCGCCGGTCGCCGGGTTCGGCGTCACGTTCTCGTCGATGTTCAAGCCGGTCGTGACCGAGCAGTACCCGCGCCAGAAGGTGCCGCCGCAGCGGCGGTACCACGGGCGGCACCAGCTCAACCGGTACGCCGACGGGCTCGAGAAGTGCATCGGGTGCGAGCTGTGCGCGTGGGCGTGCCCGGCCGACGCGATCTACGTCGAGGGCGCGTCGAACGCCGACCTTCCCGACGGCGCGCACGTGTCGCCCGGCGAGCGGTACGGCCGCGTCTACCAGATCAACTACCTGCGCTGCATCTTCTGCGGCCTGTGCATCGAGGCGTGCCCGACGCGGGCCCTGACGATGACCACCGAGTACGAGCTCGCCGGCCCCACGCGCGAGGGGATGATCTGGGAGAAGCAGGACCTCCTGGCACCGCTGCGCGAGGGCATGCTCCAGGGCCCGCACCCGATGGTCCCCGGCACCGACGACACCGCGTACTACCGGGGCGAGGTCACGGGCCCCACGCCCGAGCAGGAGCAGTGGGTCGCCGACCACCCCGACGCCGCGGACGCCGTCCGGCACGCCGGCGAGCCCACTGAGGGGGTGACCCGATGAGCACGGGGGAGGACGTGCTGTTCTGGGTGCTCGCGCCGCTCATGGTGCTCGCGGCGCTCGGGCTGCTGTTCGCGCGCAAGGCCGTGCACGCCGCGGTGTGCGTCGTGTTCGTCATGATCAGCCTCGCGGTCATGTACATCGCGCAGGACGCACCGTTCCTCGGCGTCGTGCAGATCGTGGTCTACACCGGCGCGGTCATGATGCTCTTCCTGTTCGTGCTGATGCTCGTGGGCGTCGACGCGTCCGACTCGCTCGTCGAGACGATCCGCGGCCAGCGCTGGATCGGCGTGCTGCTCGGCCTCGGCCTCGGCGCGGTGCTCGGCGGCGTCGTCGCGCAGGCGACGTTCCCGCCCGCGGTCGGGCTCGCGTCGCCCGACGAGGAGAACCCCGTGACGCTCGCGCGCGTGCTGTTCGGCGACTACGTGTTCGCGATGGAGGTCGTGGGCGTGCTGCTCGTCACGGCCGCGGTCGCGGCGCTCGTGCTCACGCACCGGCGCTCGCTCGAGCCGCGCGTGGGGCAGAAGGAGACGGCCGACGCGAAGGTCGCGGCGCTGCCCTCGGGCGGCCGGCTCACGCCGCTGCCCGCCCCGGGCGTCTACGCGCGCAACAACGCGATGGACACCCCGGCGCTCGACGCGAGCGGACGACCGATCCCCGAGTCGGTCTCGCGCATCCTGCGCATCCGCGGCCAGGAGCGGTCCGCGACGGCGATCCTCGCCGCCGAGCACGAGGTGCTCGCCGACCACGAGCCGACGCGCCACCGCGACCGGCGCGACGACGACGCGCACCCCGACCGCGTGACGCGCACGACCGACGAGGAGGCCTGACGTGGAGCTCACCCACTACGTGGTGCTGTCCTGCATCCTCTTCGCGATCGGCGCGACGACGGTGCTGCTGCGGCGCAACGCGATCATCGTGTTCATGGGGGTCGAGCTCATGCTCAACGCCGCCAACCTCGCGTTCGTGACGTTCGCCCGCATGCACGGCGACCCGCACGGCCAGGTCATCGCGTTCTTCGTCATGACGGTCGCCGCGGCCGAGGTCGTCGTCGGGCTCGCGATCATCGTCGCGATCTTCCGCACGCGCCGCACCGCGTCGGTCGACGACGCCAACCTCCTGAAGAACTGAAGGGCACACCATGCTGCAGGGAGCACAGCTGCTCGCCGCCGAGGTATCGACCGACGTCCCGTCCCCGATCGGGCTCGCCCCGCTCGTGATCCTGCTGCCGCTGGTCGGCGCCGCGGTGCTGCTCCTCGCGGGCCGGCGCAGCGACCGCTGGGGCCACTGGCTCGGGCTCGCCGCGTCGGTCGGGGCGTTCGTCGTGGGCGTCGTCCTGCTCGTGGGCCTGCTCGGCCAGGACGCCGAGGCGCGCGCCTACGACCAGCACCTGTTCGACTGGATCCCGGCGGGCACGCTCGACGTGAGCGCGGGCCTGCGCGTCGACCCGCTGTCGGTCACGTTCGTGCTGCTCGTGACGTTCGTCGGCTCGCTCATCCACCTGTACTCGGTCGCCTACATGGAGCACGACGACGACCGTCGCCGGTTCTTCGCGTACCTGAACCTGTTCGTCGCGGCCATGCTCGTGCTCGTCCTCGCCGACTCCTACCTGCTGCTGTTCGTCGGGTGGGAGGGCGTGGGCCTCGCGTCCTACCTGCTCATCGGGTTCTGGTACCGCGAGCGCAAGAACGCCGTCGCGGCCAAGAAGGCGTTCATCATGAACCGCGTGGGCGACATCGGGCTCATCGTCGCCCTCATGCTCATGCTCGCGAACTTCGGCGGGGTCGACTTCGCGACCGTGCACGCGCAGGCGCCCGCGGCGTCGACGGGCATCACGACCGCGATCGGCCTGATGCTCCTGCTCGCGGCCTGCGGCAAGTCGGCGCAGGTGCCCCTCCAGGCCTGGCTCGGTGACGCCATGGCGGGCCCGACGCCGGTCTCGGCCCTCATCCACGCCGCGACCATGGTCACGGCCGGCGTCTACCTCGTGGTGCGCTCGGCCCCCGTGTTCGAGGCCGCGCCCGACGCGCAGCTCGTCGTCGTGATCGTCGGCGCCGTAACCCTCGTGTTCGGGGCGATCGTGGGGTCGGCCAAGGACGACATCAAGAAGGCGCTCGCGGCCTCGACCATGTCGCAGATCGGCTACATGATCCTCGCGGCGGGCCTCGGCCCGATCGGCTACGCGTTCGCGATCTTCCACCTCGTGACGCACGGGTTCTTCAAGGCCGGGCTGTTCCTCGGGGCCGGGTCGGTCATGCACGGCATGGACGACCAGGTCGACATGCGCCGGTTCGGCGGGCTGTCGCGGTACATGAAGGTCACGTTCGTGACGTTCGGCCTGGGGTGGCTCGCGATCCTCGGCGTCCCGCCCTTCTCGGGCTTCTGGTCCAAGGACAAGATCATCGAGGCGGCGTTCGTGCCGGTCGACGGTCAGGAGTGGCGGGCCTGGGTGTTCGGCACGGTCGCGCTCGTCGGCGCGGGCATCACCGCCTACTACATGTCGCGCCTGTTCTTCATGACGTTCACGGGTCGCCGGCGCTGGAACGACGGCTCGGGCTCGCTCGACGGCACCGGGCCGCAGGACGGTCCCGTGCGGCACCCGCACGAGTCGCCCGCGCTCATGACGGCGCCGATGGTCGTGCTCGCGGTCGGGTCGGTCGCGCTCGGCGGCCTGCTCGCCTGGGGCGACACGTTCGTGACGTGGCTCGAACCCGTGACCGGGCACGCCGAGCACGGCGAGCCCGTGCTGCCCGCGTGGCTCCTGATCGTCCTGACGCTCGTGCTCGTGCTCGCCGGGATCGCGCTCGCCTGGCGGCAGTACACCGTCCAGGCGGTCCCCGTGGTCGCGCCGCACGGGAACGCGCTGACCCGCGCGGCCCGCCGCGACCTGTACCAGGACGACGTCAACGAGAACCTCGTGATGCTGCCCGGCCAGGTCGTGACCCGCACGCTCGTGCACGCCGACCGCGAGGTCGTGGACGGCGCGTGGACGGGGCTCGCGGGGACGCTCGGCCTGCTGGGCGACCGGTGGCGTCGTGCGCAGACCGGGTACGTCCGCTCGTACGCGGCCACCATGCTCGGTGGCCTCATCGTGATCGTCGTCGTCGCTCTGGCGCTGGCGAGCTGAGGAAGGTGACCGACATGATCGACCTCCCCTGGCTGACGACGCTCGTCGTCGTGCCGTTCGTCGGAGCCCTCGTGGTGTGGGGCCTCGGCGCGACCCGGGCACGCACCCGTGTGCGGGGCGTGGCGCTCGCGTTCTCGCTGGTCGAGGTCGTGGTGCTCGTGGCCGCGATCACGCAGTTCGACACCTCGCGCGCGCAGGAGTTCCAGCTCGCCGAGACGGCGTCGTGGATCCCCTCGATCGGTGCGAGCTGGGCGCTCGGCGTCGACGGCGTTTCGCTCCTGCTGGTCGCGCTCGCGGTCGGCCTGGTGCCGCTCGTGATCGGCGCGGCCTGGAAGGAGAACCTGACGCCCGACGGCGGCCTCGGCCGCACGGGCACGTACCTCGTGCTCGTGCTGCTGCTCGAGGCGTTCATGGTCACGGTGTTCGCGGCGCGCGACGTGTTCCTGTTCTACGTGGTCTTCGAGGCCATGCTCATCCCCGTCTACTTCATGATCGGCGGGTTCGGGCAGGGGGCACGGCGGCGCTACGCGGCCGTGAAGTTCCTGATGTTCTCGCTCGCGGGCGGCCTCGTGATGCTCGCCGCCGTCATCGCGCTCTACCTCCAGGGGCCGGGCGGCGACCAGGGCTTCCTCACCGACAACCTCACGGGCCTGGCGCTCGACGAGACCACGGGCCGCCTGCTGTTCTGCGGCTTCTTCCTGGCCTTCGCGATCAAGGCGCCCCTGTTCCCGGTGCACTCCTGGTTGCCGGACGCCGCGCAGTCGGCACCCGCCGGCACGTCGGCGCTCCTGGTGGGCGTGCTCGACAAGGTCGGCACGTTCGGGATGCTCACGCTGTGCCTCCCGTTGTTCCCGGAGGCCTCCCGGTGGGCCGCGCCCGTGGTGCTCGTGCTCGCGGTCGTGTCGATCCTGTACGGGGCGATCATGGCGATCGGGCAGTCCGACATCATGCGGCTCGTGGCGTTCACGTCGGTCTCGCACTTCGGGTTCATCGTGCTCGGGATCTTCGCGTTCACGTCGCTCTCCGTGACCGGCTCGTCGTTGTACATGCTCAACCACGGCATCTCGACGGGGGCGCTGTTCCTGCTCGCCGGGTTCCTCGTGGCCCGGCACCCCCGGCGCTCGCAGCGGATCGCCGACTACGGCGGCATGCAGAAGGTCGCCCCCGTGCTCGCGGGCACGTTCCTCGTCGCGGGCCTCTCAGCGCTCTCGTTGCCGGGCCTGTCGACGTTCGTCTCCGAGATCATGGTGTTCCTCGGCACGTTCGCCCGGCACGAGCCGCTCGCGCTCGTCGCGACGCTCGGCGTCGTGCTCGCCGCGCTCTACGTGCTGCTGACCTACCAGAAGGTCTTCACGGGCGCGGTGCCCGAAGGCCTCGAGACCCTGCCCGACCTCGGGCACCGCGAGCGGTGGGTCGTCGCGCCGCTGGTCGCCGGGCTGCTCGTGCTCGGCCTCTACCCGGCGCCCGCGCTCGACGTGCTGCGCGACCCCGCGCAGCAGACCCTGACCGCGGTCGGGGTCGAGGACGTCGCGGTCGACCTTCCGGCCGCCGGGCCTGACGAAACCACCAGTGACGACACGACAGCCACGCACGACGGGAGTGACCAGTGACGACGTTCTTCGCCCCCACGGTCGACTGGGCGTACCTCGCGCCCCTGGTCGTCGTGCTCGGCGCCGGGGTGGTCGGCGTGCTCGTCGAGGCGTTCGTGCCCGCGTCGGCCCGCCGTGCGACGCAGCTCGCGCTCGCGCTCGTCGCGCTCGTCGCCGCGATCGTGCTCGTCGGCACCCTGTGGACGGACGTGACCGACCAGGGCTACGTCGACGTGCTCGGCGGCGCGCTGCGGCTGACCGTGACGACGCTCGGGATCCAGGCCGTGGTGCTCGTCCTCGCGCTCGTCGCGGTGCTCGTGGTCGCGGACCGCAGCGCGGACGGCCTCGACGCGTTCGCGCCGACCGCCGCGGCGGTGCCGGGCTCGCCCTACGAGGAGCTCGCGCGGCGCAAGGGGCTCGTGCAGACCGAGGTCTTCCCGCTCACGATGTTCGCGGTCGGCGGGATGATGATCTTCGGCGCGACGATCGACCTGCTGACGATGTTCGTCGCGCTCGAGGTGCTCTCGCTCCCGCTGTACGTGCTCACGGCCTCGGCCCGGCGGCGTCGGCTGCTGAGCCAGGAGGCCGCGCTCAAGTACTTCCTGCTCGGGGCGTTCGCGTCGGCGCTGTTCCTGTTCGGCACGGCGCTGCTGTACGGCGCGACGGGCTCGGTCAACCTCGAGGCGATCGCCGAGGCGCTCGCCCAGGGTGGGGCGGGCGGCCCCACGGCCGGCATGACGGGGATGGTCGTGGTCGCCGTCCTGCTGCTGCTCGCGGGCGTGCTGTTCAAGGTCGGCGCGGTGCCGTTCCACGTGTGGACGCCCGACGTCTACCAGGGCGCACCGACGCCCGTGACCGGGTTCATGGCGGCGTGCACCAAGGCGGCCGCGTTCGGTGCGCTCGTGCAGGTCGCGCTCTACGTCGGCACGGGCCTCCAGGCCGGTGCCCCGGACACGTTCCGGGCCCTCGAGGTCGCGCTGTGCGTCGTCGCGGTCGCGTCGATGGTCGTCGGCACGGTCGTGGCGCTCCCGCAGACCGACATCAAGCGCGTGCTCGGCTACTCCGCGATCGCGCACACCGGGTTCGTCCTGGTCGCGGTCCTCGGGCTCCTGGGGCGCCCGACGCCGGAGGCCGGGGTCGATGCGCTGGGCGCGGTCGTGTTCTACGTCCTCGCGTACGGGCTCGCGACGATCGGGGCGTTCGCGGTCGTGACGCTCGTGCGCGAGTCGGACGGCGCGCGTGACGGCGTGGTACTCGGCGAGGCGACGCAGATCCGGCAGTGGTCGGGCCTCGGCCGGCGCAGCCCCTGGCTCGCGGGGCTGTTCGCGCTGTTCCTGCTCTCGATGGCGGGCATCCCGCTCACCGCAGGCTTCATCGCGAAGTTCGGGGCGTTCCGCGCGGGCGTCGACGGCGGCTTCGCGTGGCTCGCGGTCGTGGGCGTCCTGGCCTCGGCCGTCGCGGTCTTCTTCTACGTCCGGATCGTCGTGATCATGTTCTTCGCCGACGCCCCCGCGGACGACGACGCCGCGCCGCGTCCGGACGGTGACGCCCTCGTCCCGGACGTGCCCGTGCGCGCCGTGCGACCGCGCGCACCGGTGCTCGTGGCGCTCGTGCTGTGCGCGCTCGGCGTGATCGGTCTGGGCGTGTTCCCCGCGCCGGTTCTGAATCTGCTCGGGTAGGGCGCTAAGTTCATACCGTGACACCCGTTCCCAGCGCCTCGGCCATCGCGTTCCCGCTCCCCGACCCCGAGCTCGCGGCACGCGTCTCGGAGCGCATGGAGCTCGTCGAGACGCGGCTGCGCGCGTCGGTCGCGCAGTCGGACCGCCTCGCGGACACCGCCTCGCGCCACCTCGTCAACGCGGGCGGCAAGCGGTTGCGCCCGATGCTCGCGCTGCTCGCGGCCGAGCTGGGCGACGGCGCGGCCCCCGAGGTCCTCGAGGCCGCCGTCGGGGTCGAGCTCACGCACCTCGCGACGCTCTACCACGACGACGTCATGGACTCCGCGCCGGTGCGCCGCGGGGCGCCGGCCGCGCACGAGGTGTGGGGCAACAGCGTCGCGATCCTCGTGGGCGACCTGCTCTTCGCGCGTGCGTCGACGACCGTCGCGGGGCTTGGCCCCGAGGCCGTGCTCATCCAGTCGCGCACGTTCGAGCGACTGTGCCTCGGCCAGCTGCACGAGACGACCGGCCCCGACGAGGGCGAGGACCCGGTCGCGCACTACCTCCAGGTGCTCGCCGACAAGACCGCCTCGCTGCTCGCGACGTCGGCCCGGCTGGGCGCGATGTTCGGCGGCTGCCCGCAGGACGTCGTCGACACGGTCGCCGCGTACGGGGAGAAGCTCGGCGTGGCGTTCCAGCTCGCGGACGACGTCCTCGACCTCGCGTCGACGGGTGCGGAGTCGGGCAAGACGCCGGGCACCGACCTGCGCGAGAAGGTGCCGACCATGCCCGTGCTCCGGCTGCGTGCCCGCGCGACCGCGGGGACGGCGTCCGCGGACGACCTCGCCCTGCTCGCGACGCTCGACGGGGACCTGTCGGACGACGCGGTGCTGGCCGGCGCGGTGCGCTCCCTGCGCGAGCACGCCGTGCTCGACGAGACGCGCGCGCTCGCGGCGCGCTGGGCCCAGGACGCGGTGACCGAGCTCGACGGGCTGCCCGAGGGCACGGTCAAGGCGTCGATGGTGGCGTTCGCCGAGGCGCTCGCGGAGCGCGCGTCCTGAGTCCGTCGACCCCTGCCGTCTGAGATCGCGCGCCCGAGGACCGGACGGATTCACGCTCGCAGCACCTGAGCGGCTATGGTATGGCCGCAGTTGACCGGAGCATCCTGTGCAGCGATGCCGGAGGTCGACGTCGGCGAGCGCGGGGGAGCGGTTTCTGTGGGTGTGTTGGGACGACTTCGTGGTCGTGGACGATCGATCGCGTCCGCCGGCGCCGTCACGGTCTTCGCGACCGTGCTCGTCGCGCTCGCCGTCACGGCGCAGGGCGAGGAGACCGCCGACATCGACCTGAACGACTCGGGCGTGTGGATCACCCGCTCGGCCGGGGCCCAGGTCGCGCGCTTCAACGACGAGGCGCAGGCGATCGACGGCGAGGTCGTGGTCGGGTCGGCGACCTTTGACGTCCTCCAGGACGCGGGCCAGGTGCTGCTCGACGACTCGTCGTCGGCCGCGGCCAAGACCATCGACCCGGCGCGGCTCGACTACACCGCGACCGCCGACCTCCCCGAGCAGGCGACCGTGGCGATGGCCGGTGCCGCCGTCGCGGTCGTGGACGGGAAGAAGGACGAGCTGTGGGTCCTGCCCTTCGAGGACCTGCGCAGGTTCGACGCCGAGGAGACCGAGCCCACCGCGACGCTCGGCGGGCCGAGCCTGCTCGTGGGGGCGACCACCGGCGACGTGTACGCGGTCTCGGCCGCGGCGGGCCAGGTCGTGCACGTCGCGACCGACGCGGACGGGAACCCGGGCGAGGTCTCGACCTCGAGCCTGGACGTCGCGGCGGGTGACGAGCTGGATGCGACCGCGGTCGGCTCCGACCTCGTGGTGCTCGACCGCACGAGCGGCCTGCTGACGCTGCCGGGAGGCGACGAGGTAGAGGTCCGCGACGCCGGGCGCAGCCGCCTTCAGCAGCCGAGCGCCGCGAGCGACGAGGTCGCGTACGCGACGAGCTCGACCTTCGTGATCCAGCCGCTCGGTGGCGGCGAGGCGGTCGTGCACGACGCGATCGGGACGCCCGCCGCCCCCGTGCACGTCGCGGGCTGCTACTACGGCGCGTGGTCCGGATCGGGCAAGTACCTGCGCGACTGCGCGGGCGACGCGCACGACGTCGCCGGCACCCTCGACGGGTTCGACGAGGACAACCCGCTCGAGTACCGCGTCAACCGCAAGGTCGTCGTGCTCAACGACCTCGCCTCGGGCACCGTGTGGATGGCCGCCGAGCAGTTCGAGAAGGTCGACGACTGGGAGGTCCCCGTCGACGAGAGCGCGGCCGAGGGCGAGGAGTCCGACGCGTCCGAGACCATCCCCGAGGTGACCGACGAGTTCCTGGTCAACCGTGGCGAGAAGAACCGCGACCCGGTCGCGGCGAACGACGCGTTCGGCGTCCGCCCGGGCACGTCGACGCTGCTGCCGGTGCTGGGCAACGACATCGACCCGGACGGCGACGTCATGACCGCGACGGTCAAGGGCGACGGCCCCGAGAACCTCGACGTCCAGCGGGTGCTCGACGGCGGTGCGCTGCAGGCCGTCGTCCCCGAGGACGCGACCGGGACCGCGACGTTCACCTACCAGGTCGACGACGGACGCGGCGGCACCGACGAGGCAACGGTCAAGCTCACGATCTCGCCCTGGGACAAGAACGAGGGCGCCGAGCAGATCGGCACCCCGGTGCTCACGCTCGAGCGCGGCACGACCGCCTCGATCAACGTGCTGCAGTACTTCCGCGACCCCGACGGGGACCCGCTCCAGCTCGTGCGCGCCGAGGTCGAGGGCAAGGACGACGTCGAGGCCCGGCCCGACGGCACCGTGACCTTCCGCGACGCCGGAGGGTCGACGGGGCGCAAGGAGGTCAAGATCACCGTGAGCGACGGCAAGATGGTCGCCGAGGGGCAGCTCTGGGTCCAGGTCAAGCCCAACGAGCCGCTCCCGCCCGTCGCGGTCGCCGACCACGTGACCGTGCCCGCGGGCGAGACGATCACGGTCGAGCCGCTGACGAACGACACCGACCCCAACGGGGACGAGCTGCGGCTCGCGGGCGTCGACCAGGCGAAGGGCGCGACGATCAGCACGAACGTCGGCGCGGGCACGTTCCGCTTCACCGCCCCCGAGGTCGGGGCCTACGACGTGCTCTACAAGGTGACCGACGGCCCCGAGACGGTCACCGGTGTGGTCCGGGTCGACGTCGTCGACCCCGAGGCCAAGGACGCCCCGCCCATCGTCGTCGACGACGTCGTGCTGCTGCCCAGCGGCGGATCCGCGCTCGTGGACGTGCTCGCGAACGACCAGGACCCGTCAGGCGGCGTTCTCGTCGTGCAGGACGTCGAGGTCGCCGACGACGCGGGCGTCACGGTCGCGGTGCTCGCGCACCAGGTGCTGCGCGTGACCGAGCTCCGCCGACCCGCGTCGACCGTCCTCGTGCGCTACACCGTGTCCAACGGCACGGCGACCGCGACGGGCACGGTGCGCGTCATGCCGGTGCCCGAGCCGGAGGAGTTCTCCCCGCCCCAGGCGGTCGCCGACGACGTGGTGGTCCACACGGGTGACGTCGTCGACATCCCCGTGCTGCGCAACGACACCCACCCCGACGGCCTCTCGATCGAGCTGGTCGACGAGCTGACCGAGAACACGGAGCCCGGACTCGGCGACGCGTTCGTCTCGGGCGACATCGTGCGCTTCAAGGCGGGCGACGACGCGGGGACCGCGCACGCCGTCTACTCGGTGCGCGACGTCAACGGCCAGGTCGACTCGGCGCAGATCACGATCCGCATCCAGGAGGGTGAGGACAACTCGCCGCCCCAGCCGCGCGACGTCGTCGCCCGGGCGCTCGCGGGTCAGCAGGTGCGCATCGAGATCCCGACCGCCGGGATCGACGCGGACGGTGACTGGGTCCGGCTGACCCGCGTCACGAGCGCACCCACGATGGGATCGGTCAAGGTCGACGACGGCGCGGTCGTGTACAGCCCGATCGACTCGGCGACCGGCACCGACAGCTTCACGTACGAGGTCAAGGACTCGCGCGGCCTCAGCGCGACCGGCACGGTGCGCGTCGGGATCGCGGCACCGCCGCAGTTCAACCAGCCGCCGGTCGCGACCGACGACGTCGCGCTCGTGCGCCCGGGCCGCGACGTCGCGATCAGTGCGCTCGCGAACGACTCCGACCCCGAGGGCAACGCGATCTCGCTCGTGGCGAGCGAGATCTCGGACGACAGCACGCTCGAGCCGACCGCTCAGGGCACGTCGATCGTCGTGACGACGCAGGACGAGGGCACGCAGGGCTTCTACTACACGATCGAGGACACGTTCGGCGCGCGGGCGTCGGCCGCGGTCTCCGTGACCGTCGACGCCGAGGCTCCGCTCCTGCGGCCCGTGCCGCACGACGACGTCGTGCCCGACGAGGACGTCGTCGACGCGACGAGCGTCACGGTCGACGTGCTCGACAACGACGCCGACCCCGACGGCACCGCGGACGCCCTCGAGGTCTCGACCGAGGCGCCGACCGCGACGGTCGGGGACGACGGGGTCATGACCGTCGAGCTCACGGACGCCCCGCAGCTCCTGCGCTACGTGGTGACCGACCAGGACGGTCTCGCCGGGCAGGCGTTCGTCCGTGTCCCGCCGCTGCCGGGCTCGGAGGACGCTGCGGCGGACGACCCGGAGAACCGGCAGCCGCCGATGCTCCGCCCCGGCGCGCCCGAGCTCTCGGTGCTCGACGGCGAGCAGCTGACCTTCGCGCTCTCCGACCAGGTCGTCGCCGCCGACGGGCGCTCGGTGCGCCTGACCGGCGCGAGCTCGCTGCGCGCGCTCAACGGGGACGTCACGGCGCCCGACACCACGTCGCTCACGTTCACGCCGCAGCCGGAGTTCACCGGGACCGCGACGGTCTCGTTCGAGGTCACCGACGGCGACGGGCCTGGAGATCCGGACGGCCTCACCTCGGTGCTCTCGGTGCCCGTGACGGTGCTCCCGCCGGCCAACGTGCCGCCCGAGATGCAGGCCTCGGCGCTCGACGTCTCGTCGGGCGACCACAGCACGCTCGACCTCGCCAAGACCGCGACGGACGCCGACGGCGACCCGTTGACGTTCACCGTCGGGCAAGGGGCGCCCGCGGGCGTGACCCTGACGCTCGTCGGCTCGACGGTCACCGCGGAGGCCGACCCGAGCGCGGTCAAGGGCACGGTCGCGGACGTTCCCGTGACGGTCACGGACGGCGAGAGCGAACCCGTCGCGACGAGCCTGCGCGTGAGCGTGGTCGCCTCGACCCGGCCTCTCGCAGTCGCGAACGAGGACGTCGTCGCGGAGGCCACGCAGGGGATCGCGAGCACGGTCGACGTGCTCGGCAACGACATCGACCCGTTCAAGAACGAGGGGACGGGCCTGGACCTCAAGTCGGCACGACTGACGAACCCCGACGGCGAGGTCCGGATCGACGGGGACTCGGTCGTCGTCACGCCCAACCCCGAGTTCCACGGGTCGATGGTCGTGGTGTACCGGATCGGCGACTCGACCCACGACCCTGACCGCGAGGTCGAGGGCAAGATCACGCTCACGGTGCTGGGACGTCCCGACGCGCCGGCCATCCCGACGATCGACGACGTCCGCAGCAAGACCGTGGTGCTCTCGTGGGAGCCGCGCGCCGACAACGGCACCCCCATCACGGGCTACGTCGTGACGTCGGACCAGGGCGACACCTTCGCGTGCGAGACGACGACGTGCACGCTCGAGGGACTCACGAACGACGTGACCTACACGTTCACGGTCGTCGCCGAGAACAAGGTCGGCCCGTCCGACCCGTCGCCGCCCTCGCCACCGGCGCGCCCGGACCAGAGCCCCGACGCGCCCGACGCCCCGACGCTGGGTCTGGGCGACGGACAGCTCACGGTGACCTGGGAGAACAAGACCTACTCCGACCGGTCGCCCATCCACTCCGTCAACCTCATGATCTCGCCCGCACCGCCGACCGGATCGGCCGAGAAGAAGGGCGTGACCGGCACCGAGATCGTGTGGGACGGCCTCGCGAACGGCACGCCGTACACCGTGATGGTGCAGGCCGTGAACGACGCGCCCCTGCCGTCGGACTGGAGCGTCGCGTCCAAGGCCGAGACGCCCACGACCGTGCCGAGCGCACCGGGCACCCCGACCGTCTCGATGGGCGGCCTCGGCAGCACGGTGCAGGCCGAGGTGTCGTGGAAGGCGCCGTCGGACAACGGTGGCTCTGACATCTCGGGCTACGTGCTCGAGGTCTACGAGGGCAGCTCGCTCAAGAGCACGCTCGAGGTCAAGGGCGCGACCACCTCGCAGGCCGTGGACCTCAAGGCCAGCACGTCGGGCTACCAGTTCCGGGTCAAGGCCAAGAACCGGGCGACCGAGGAGCTCAAGATGACCGCGCCGTGGTCGGGCAAGTCGAACGCGGTGCGTGCCTATGCCAAGCCGGGCACCGTCACGGGGGTCAAGGCCACCCCGACGGGCTCCAACGGGCAGGCCAAGGTGACGTTCTCGGCGATGTCCGTCGCGGGCGTCGCGTCCGGCGAGCTCTCGTACCAGGTGTCCCGCGACAACAACTCCTGGAGCGCCTTCTCGAGCGGCGGGACCGTCAGCGGCTTCACCAACGGGAAGACGCAGGACGTCTACGTCCGTGCCGTCGTCAAGGTCGGCGGCGTGACCACCCCGGGTGGGTCCGGGTCGGCGTCCGTCTCGACGTACGGGCCGATCCCGACGCCGCAGATCTCGGCGTCCCGGGCGAACAACGGCGTGTCCTTCTCCTGGAGCAGCTCCGGCAACGGGCGCAGCTACACCGCGACGCTCTCGGGCGCGGCGAGCGGGACCGTGGGTGCCAGCGGATCGAGGACGGTCTCGGCGGGTCCGGGCCAGTCCAAGGAGGTCTGCATCACCGTCACGGCGGCCAACGGCGAGGGCGGTAGTGCCAAGGACTGCGCGAGCGGGAGCGCGTTCGACGTCGAGCTGACGTCGTCCGCCGGGTCACGCGTCTCGATGTCCGACTGCCGTAACAACTGTGCCTACATGGTGGTCACGGTCCGTTATGCCCAGCCCAACACCGACTTCACCGCGCATTGCCACGACCCCAACTGGACGAACAGCTACGCGAACCCGGGTCGCACCAACGCCGACGGCTACGCCTCGATGCAGCTCTCCTGCTACCACGACGTCAGTGAGACGGCGTGGACGTCGACCGACAAGTGGGGCAAGGCATCGAACTGGTAGGTCCGGAGGCGCCACGCGGCGCCTCCGGGTCCACCGTCCGCACCTCGACCGATCAGAAGGACTCCCGATGACCACGACCATGACTCCCGAGCAGGCGACCTGGTTCGCCCAGACGTTCACACGCCTGACCCAGAACGTCGGCACCGCCGTCCTGGGCAAGGACGAGGTGGTGCGTCTCGCGATGACCTGCATGCTCGCCGAGGGGCACCTGCTGCTCGAGGACGCGCCCGGCACGGGCAAGACCGCGATGGCGCGCGCCATCGCGGCGAGCGTGCAGGGGTCGCACAAGCGCATCCAGTTCACGCCCGACCTCCTGCCGTCCGACGTCACGGGCGTGACGATCTACGACCAGAAGACCGGGTCGTTCGACTTCCACGAGGGTCCGATCTTCGCGTCGGTCGTGCTCGCGGACGAGATCAACCGTGCGTCGCCCAAGACGCAGTCGGCGCTGCTCGAAGTCATGGAGGAGGGCAACGTCACGGTCGACGGCGTCCGGCACTCCGTGGGACGCCCGTTCATGGTCGTCGCGACGCAGAACCCGATCGAGCAGGCCGGCACCTACCGCCTGCCCGAGGCACAGCTCGACCGGTTCCTGATCAAGACCTCGATCGGCTACCCGAACCACGCGGCCACCGTCGAGCTCCTCGCGGCGGCGTCGGTGCGAGACCGCAGCGCGGCGCTGTCCCCGATCGTCACGACGCAGGCCGTGACCGAGATGGCCGACCTCGCGGCGACCACGCACGTCGACGGTGCGGTGCTCGACTACGTCTCGCGGCTCGCGGAGGCGACGCGCGAGTCGTCGAGCACCCGGCTGGGCGTCTCGGTGCGTGGCGCGCTCGCGCTCGTGCGCTGCGCCAAGGTCTGGGCCGCGACCCAGGGTCGGCACTACGTGCTGCCGGACGACGTCAAGCACCTGCTCCAGCCCGTGTGGGCTCACCGCGTGGTGCTCGACGCCGAGGCGGAGTTCGCCGGGGCGACGGCCGAGGGCGTGATCGACGACGTGCTCGCCGCGGTCGCCCCGCCGCAGGAACGCATGTCGGCCTGACCATGTCCCGTCCCTCCTTCGCAGACTCCCGCCTCGTGACCTCGGGGCGTCGCACGCTCGCGCGCGCGAGCGCCCCGCTCGTGCGGGTCACGGCCCGCCCGGTCGCGGCGGTGCGCCGCGCCGGCGCGGCCGCGCGGCCCGTCCTGGCGCTCGTGAGCCCGTTCGGCTGGGCCGTGCTCGTCGCCACCCTCGCCTGCTGGGCTGCGGGCCTCGCGCTCGGGTGGGAGGAGCTCGTGGTCGTCGCGGTCGTGTGCACCGTGGCGCTCCTGGGCGCGGTCGTGTTCGTGCTCGGGCGGCTGCGCTACGAGATCGGCGTCGACCTGGCCGACCACCGCGTCGTCGTCGGGGACCGCGCGTTCGGCCGCCTGCTCGTGACGAACGCCGGCGCGCGACCCGCGCTGCCCGCGACCGTCGAGCTCGTCGTGGGTCGGGGCGTCGCGACGTTCCCGGTCCCGCGGCTCGCGGCGGGCGCCGCCCACGAGGACGTGTTCCGCGTGCCGACGTCGCGACGCGCCGTGATCCCCGTGGGGCCGGTGCGCTCGGTGCGCGCCGACCCGTTGGGCCTGCTGCGCCGTGAGGTCGTGTGGGACGACGCGCACCAGCTCGTGGTGCACCCACGCACCGTGCGACTCAGCGGTACGTCGGCGGGGTACATCCGTGACCTCGAGGGACGAGCGACGAGCGACCTGTCGCAGTCCGACATCTCCTTCCACGCGCTGCGCGACTACGTCGCCGGCGACGACCGGCGGCACGTGCACTGGAAGTCGACCGCGCGCACGGGGCAGCTCGTCGTGCGGCAGTTCGAGGAGACGCGGCGGTCGCAGCTCGCGGTCGTGCTCTCGACGCGTGCGGACGACTTTGCCGACGCGGAGTCGTTCGAGATGGCGGTCAGCGTGGCCGGGTCGCTCGGGCGCCAGGCGCTCATGGAGTCGGGCGCGCTGACGCTGCTCACGCACGCGGGCACGCTCGCGGGCACGGACCGCACGCGCATGCTCGACGACCTCTCGGCCGTGCAGACCGTCGCGACGCGGCTCCAGCTCGCGGACGTCGTGCGCTCGGCCCACGCGTCCCTGCGCGACGCGTCCGTGGTGGCGTTCGTCGTCGGGTCGCGGCCCGCGCCTGCCGACCTGCGAGCCGCCGCGGCGCGGCTCCCCGCCGACGTGCGCGCCATCGCGGTGCAGTGCGTGCCGGGGGAGACCCTCGCACGGCACACGATCGCCGACCTGGTCGTGCTGACGCTCGGCACGCTCGACGACCTGCCCCGGGCCATGCGGAGGTTGAACGACTGATGTCCACCACCGTGCAGGGGGCCGTGACGCCCCCCGGGATCGACGAGGTCGTCGTCCCGCAGTGGGGCGGCGCAGGGCCGCACACCGCGCCCACGACCCCCGCGGGTCAGGGCCGACGCCGCCCGCGGCGCGCGCTCACGCTCGGCGGCCTGGCCGACGGGCTCGTCGTCGTCGTGCTGCTGGTTGCCGCGGCCGTGGGCCTCGGCCCGGTCTGGGGCGACTCGACGTGGGTCGTCCCGGCCGCCGCCGGGCTCGTCCTCGGTCTGGTCGTCGCGTGGGTCGGGGCGGTGCGCCGCTGGCCCGCCGTCGCCGTCGCTGCCGCGACCGTCGTCGCGTACCTCCTCGTCGGCGGGGCGGTCGCGCTGCCCGACACGACGGTCGCGGGCGTCGTCCCCACCCTGGACACGCTGCGCGAGCTGCTCGAGTCGTCCGTGACGGTGTGGAAGGACGCGCTGACCGACGTCCCCCCGCTCGGCGGGTTCCCCGAGCTCAAGGTGCTGCCGTTCCTCCTGCTCCTGCTCGCGGGAGTGACGACCGCGACGATCGCCTGGCGTGCGCGGGCCGCCGCGTGGGCGGTCGTCCCGCCCGCTCTCACGCTCGCGCTCGTGATCGCGTTCGGCACGACCGAAACCGCGTGGCCCCTCGCGCAGGGCCTCGTGCTCGTCGCGGTCGGGCTGCTGTGGTCGTCGTGGCGCGTGACCGAGGCGCGCATCGCCCGACAGGGCGAGATCACCCAGGCCTCGGCCGACGCGACGAGCCGGTTGCGTCGACACCGTCTGCTCACGGGGACGTCCCTCGTGCTGGTCGCGGTCGCGGTCGCGGCGCTCGCGGCCCCGGCGATCTCTCCCGGGGACCGCACGGTGCTGCGCGAGACGGTCGTGCCACCGCCGGACCTGCACGAGTACACGAGCCCGCTCGTCGGGTTCCGCGACTACGCCAAGACCAACGCCGACGTCGAGATGCTCACGGTCGAGGGGCTGCCTGCGGGCGGTCGCGTGCGGATCGCGACGCTCGACACCTACGACGGCGTGGTCTACGACGTGTCGAACGGCGAGCCGGGCTCGGGAGTCTTCAGCCGGGTCGGCCCGAAGATCCTGACCGACGCGACCGGCACGCCGGCCGACGTCCGGATCACCGTCAAGGGCTATCACGGCCCGTGGCTGCCCGACGTCGGCACCCTGACCGCGATCGACTACGAGGGGCCGCGTGCGGCGGACCTGCTCGCGTCGACGTACTACAACTCGACGACGGGGACCGCGATCGCGTCGGCCGGGATCCGCGAAGGCGACACCTACACGCTCAGCGCGCTCGTCCCCGACGTGCCGAGCGTCGACGACCTCGGCGGGTCGACCGTCGTGGACGAGCCGCTCCCGCAGGCGATCAACGTGCCCGACTCGGCCGTCGCCAAGGCGAGCCAGTTCGGCGGGGACGAGACCGACCTCGTCGAGCGCCTCCTGAACATCCGCACCGCGATCGTCGCGGACGGCGTGTACTCGAGCGGCCTCGCGAACCAGGCCCCGTCGCGCCCCGGCCACTCGACGGCGCGCATCGACGAGCTGCTCGGCGGCGACACGATGGTCGGCGACGACGAGCAGTTCGCCGTCGCCTTCGCGCTCATGGCCCGCCAGGCGGGGATCCCGGCGCGCGTGGTCATGGGCTTCTACCCGGACGAGGGCGAGCTCGTCGACGGGGCCCCCTGGGTCGCGACGGGCAGCGACGTGCACGCCTGGATCGAGGTCCCGCTCGCGGGCTACGGCTGGGTCCCGATCGACGCGATCCCGGACGACGACGTCGCCGCCAAGCCGCGGCCCAAGACCGAGAAGGTGCCCAAGCCGCCGGTCATCGACGACCCAGTGCCGCCGGAGGAGCCGTCGCAGGCCGACGTCGGCGACGCCGAGGACGACGACGAGATCGTCGACACCGAGGGCTTCGACTGGGGTCGGGCCGCGCTGATCGCGACCGTCGTGGTCGTCCCGCTCGCACTCGTGGCGGCTCCCTTCGCGGCGATCCTGGCCGCGAAGGCACGACGCCGTACGCGACGCCGTACCGCGCCCCGCGCCGTCGACCGCTACAGCGGCGGGTGGAGCGAGGTCGTCGACACGGCGACGGACCTGGGCCGACCGGTCGCGCTGGGCGCGACGCGGACCGAGGGTGCCGCGCAGCTCGTGGAGTCGTTCCCGACCGCGGACAGGTCCGCCGTCGCGGTGCTCGCGCACTCGGCCGACGTCTCGGTCTTCGGTACCGCGCTGCCCTCGGAGGCGGACGCGGGGACGTACTGGACCGGGGTGGACGGTACGGTGCGGGCCATGCGCAAGGACGCCGGGTGGCGTGCGCGCGTGCGGGGCGCGGTGTCGCTGCGCTCGTTGCGAGGACAAGGACGGCGCGCGACGGGCGCGACGCGAGAGGGGACGAGATGAGCACCCAGGTGTGCGCCGCGTGCGGTGCCGTGATACCCGAGGTCGCGACCTACTGCACGACCTGTGGCTCGCCCGTGCAGGCACTGGCCCCCGCCGCGCCGAGCGCTCCGGAGCACTCCGAGCAGCGGTTCGCCGCGACGACCGAGAAGCTCGGCGGCCCGCCGCGCGTGGCGTCGGGCCAGGGCCTCCTGGGTGCGCCGGCCGGGGCAGGGACGCCGCTCGCCGCGGCCCCCCTCGCCGGTGTCGGACGCCGCGTGGGGGCCTTCGCGATCGACCTCGTCGCGCTGATCGTGGTCGAGGTCGTCGTCGCGATCCTGCTGCTGCTGGCCGACCCCGACGCCGCCATGGACCCGGCGCGCACGCAGGTCGTCTCACTCGCCGTCATCGCGGTGTGGGCGATCGCCCTCGGTGTCGTGGAGGGCGCGACCGGACGCACGCTCGGCGGCGCCGTGCTCGGCATCCGCACGCTCGGTGCGCAGAACCTCGGGAATCCCGGCGTCGGGCGCGGGCTCGTGCGGTGGCTCCTGCTCGCCGTGGGCTCGGCCTTCGCGCTGCTCCCGCTCGTGCTGCTGCTCGTGAGCCCCCGGTTCGACCCCGTGCGTCGGCAGGGCTGGCACGACAAGGCCGCGGGGACGGTCGTGGTCGACGTGCGGGGCGGCGGTTTCGCCCCCGCGCGCACGCCGTCCCTCGAGAGCATCGCCACGCCCGGGCCGGGCTACGGGCAGCCCTTCCCAGGAGCGCCCGTCGGGTCGGTGCCTGGGCCGCAGGGGCAGGCGTTCCAGAACGACGGCTTCCAGAACGGCCGTGCCCAGGGCGGTGCCGGTCAGAACGCCGGTGGCCTGCAGGCGCCCGCACCCGCACCCGTGGCTGGTGGCTATCCCGCCGCGATCGCGGGACCGATCACGGGCGTCCCCGGGATGTCCGGTCAGGTGCCCGCGCAGGCCCCGGCCCCCGCGCCCGGGCAGTTCGCTGCTCCTGCTCCTGCTCCTGCTCCTGCTCCTGCTCCTGCTCCCGCACCCGTGCCGACGTCCATGCCGACACCCGCTCCTGCTCCTGCGCCTGTGCACGCCTCTGCTCCTGTGCCGGCCCCTGCGCCTGCGCCCTCTGCCGCCCCTGCGCCCGCGCCCGCGTGGCCGCAGGCACAGAACGCCCCCGGAGACGAGTTCGACGAGCACACGCACCTCGGCGGCGGAGGCGCGCTCGGCACGCCGCGTCCGGTCGGGTACTCGATCGAGCTCGAGTCGGGCGAACGGTTCGACGTCACGGGGCCCGCGCTGCTCGGGCGCAGCCCTCGGAGCGCGGACCCGCGTTACGTGCTGCTCGTCCCGCTCAACGACCCCACGGTGTCGCGCACGCACCTCGAGCTCGGCGTCGACGGCGGCTGGTGGGTCCAGGACCTCGGCTCGACGAGCGGGACCGTCGTGGTCCCGCAGGTCGGGCCTCCCGTGCTCGCGGAGCACGGCCGCCGGATCCCGGTCTCGGACGGCGCCGTCGTCCAGGTCGGCGACCGCAGGCTCGTGGTGCGAGCGGCGTCGGACCGATGACGGCGCGTGCAGGGGCGCGCCACCACCTGGTCTCCGGCGCCCGGTCGCACCGTGGCATGCGGCGTCTGCTCAACGAGGACAGCTTCGTCGCCGAGGGCTCGATCTTCGTCGTCGCCGACGGCATGGGCGGGCACGAGGCCGGCGACGTCGCGAGCGCGGCGGCCATCGAGGCCGTCCGCCCGCTCGTGGGTCTCGGCGTCCTCGCGGCGGAGGACGTCGTCGCGCACCTCGAGATCGCGCAGGCCGCGGTCCGGTCGATCGACACCGCCGCCGGGCGGGGCGCCGGGACGACCTTCACGGGCGTCGTGGTCGCCGAGCAGGACGGCGAGCCCTACTGGCTCGTCGTGAATGTCGGCGACTCCCGCACGTACCAGATGTCGGGCGGATGCCTCGAGCAGGTGAGCGTCGACCACTCCGAGGTCGAGGAGCTCGTCGCCGCCGGCACGATCACGCGCGCCGAGGCGGCGACGCACCCGCGCCGGCACGTCGTGACGCGCGCACTCGGCTCGTGGCCCGCCCCCGAGCCCGATCTCTGGTACGTGCCGATGGTGCCGGGGGACCGTATGGTCGTGTGCTCCGACGGGCTCACGGGCGAGCTCGCGGACGCGCGGATCGCGGAGGTGCTGCGCGAGCACGCGGGCCCGCAGGAGGCCGCCGACGCGCTCGTCGCCGAGGCGCTCGCCGCGGGCGGGCGTGACAACGTGACCGTCGTCGTGGTCGACGTCGTCGCCGAGCGGGGGCGTGCCGGGGCCGACGCCGCGGCCGCCGTCCCGGGCGCCGAGGACCCCTGGGACGACACGCTGCCGCGCGAGAACCGAGAGATGGAGGGAGTGGGCTGATGCTCCGCTACGACGACGGCGACGGGTGCGCCCTGGTGACCGAGCGGGCCGTGGTCCTGCTCGCCGAGCGCCCCGTGCAGACGCTCACCGACGCGCTGTGGCAGGCGCTCACGGCCGACGCCGGGGTGCTCGACCTGCTCCAGGTGCTGACCGGCACGGGAGGCCTGCGCGACCTGCCCTCGTTCGCGATCGTGGTCGACGACGGCGCCGGCACCCACGTCGCGGTGCGCGGTGACGTCGACGTCCGGCTCGTCGGTGCGGCGGGTCGCGTCGAGGTCGACGGGCGCGGCGTCATGACGTGGGCCGAGCGGACCGTCGACGGTGTCGTCGAGTTCGACGTGGTCGCGTCCGCGATTCCCGGCTCCCGCTCGTACCCGCTGGTCGCGGGGGTCGTGGCCGCCGGGCGCGTGCGACGCGGCACGCAGGTCGTGTCGGGGTCCGAGGCACCGACGTCCGAGGTCGAGGCGCCGTCGCCTTCGTCGGCGTCGCCTTCGTCGGCGTCCTCCCCGTCGGCCCCTGCGTCGGCTCTCGCTCCGGGAGCGGTGCTGGGCGTCCCGGCGTCCTTCGCCGAGCCGCAGGCCACCGCCGACGTCTCGTCGGGCGATGCCTTCAGCGACGCCGCGTCAGAGAGCACCCCCTCGGACGTCGCTCCCGACGCCGTCGCTCCCTCGGACGACGCTCCCGGCGCCGGCGTGCCCGCGGGCGACGCGTCGTCGGACGAGCCTCCGGCAGCGGATGCTCCCGCCGACACTGCGCCCGGGACGGACGTGTCGTCCGACGACGCGCCGTCCGACCACGCGCCGTCCGACGAGGCTCTCGACGAGGTCGGGGCCTCCGACGGTGAGCCGGTCGAGGCAGCACCGGTCGAGGAGCCCGAGATCGACGGCTACACGCACCTGTGGGGCCGCACCGTCGCGAGCACGGTCGAGGCGGCGGCCGTGCGCCCCCTCGAGGAGGACGAGGACGCGCAGGATGCCGACGCGCAGGACCGCGACGCGGCGGGCCACGGCGCAGCCCCCGGCCCCGTGCCCTCCCCGGCGGGCGACGCCGCCCCCGACCCCGTCGTGCTCGAGACGATGGTCCCCGAAGCGACCGTCCCGCCGACGCGACCGCTGAGCGAGGGCATGATCTCGGGCATCCCGCGCGAGCTGTCGACGCCCGGGCCCGTGCACGCCGCGGCGGTCCCGAGCCCGCCCTCGCCGAGCCCCGCGGGTGGTCCTGCCGGACGGCCCGCCGCGCCCCCGCCGCCCACGGACGACGAGCTCGAGGCGCACACCGTGCACTCGTCGGCCATCGCGAGCCTGCGCGTCGCGGCGCAGGCCGCGTCCGCGGCGTCCGGCCCTGCACCGGCACCCGGCCCGTCCGGGCCGATGGTCCTGGCGCGCGTGTGCGCGTGCGGGCGCACGAACCCGCCGCAGTACGAGCGGTGCGTCGCGTGCGGCGCGTCGCTCGAGGCCGACGCGGTCCAGGTGCCACGGCCCTCGCTGGGCACGGTGCGGGTCTCGGACGGGCGCACGGTCGACCTCGACCGCCCGCTCGTGGTGGGTCGGCGTCCGCGCTCGACGACGGCGGCGTCGTCCGACCTGCCGCGGCTGGTCACGGTCGCGAGCCCGCAGCAGGACATCTCGCGCTCGCACGTCGAGGTGCGGATCGAGGGCTGGCACGTGCTCGTCAACGACCTCGACACGACCAACGGGACGGTGCTGCGACGCGAGGGTGCGGCGCCGCGACGACTGCACCCGCACCTTCCCGAGCTCGTCTCGGCGGGCGACGTGATCGACCTGGGTGACGACGTCACCCTGACCTTCGACGACCTGCTGTGACGGAGGACGACCAGTGAGCTCGCGCAGGGTGGCGGCCCCTCCGCCGCGGATCGACGGCTACGAGTACGTCTCGACCATCGGGTCGGGCGGCTTCTCCGACGTCTACTGCTACCAGCAGCACCGACCGCGACGTCGCGTCGCGGTCAAGGTGCTGCTCCAGGAGTGGTCGAGCGAGGCGCAGCGCGCGGCGTTCGACGCCGAGGCCGACCTCCTGGCGACGCTCTCGACGCACCCGTCGATCGTCACGATGTACGAGGCGCGGGTCGCGGACGACGGCCGCCCGTTCCTCGCGATGGAGTACTGCTCGCGGCCCAACATGGGGTCGCGGTACCGCACCGAGCGGATGGGCGTGCCCGAGGTGCTGCGCACCGCGGTGCTCATCGCGGGGGCGGTCGAGACCGCGCACCGCGCCGGGATCCTGCACCGCGACATCAAGCCCGCGAACCTCCTCGTGACCGACTACGGGCACCCGGTCCTGACGGACTTCGGCATCTCGTCGACCGTCGCGCAGGCCGAGCGCGCCGAGGGCATGTCGGTGCCGTGGTCGCCGCCCGAGTCGTTCGCCGAGGTGCCGACGAGCTCGGTCGCGACCGACGTGTGGGCCCTCGCCGCGACCACGTACTCGCTCCTGGCGGGACGCACGCCGTTCGAGGTGCCGGGCGGTTCCAACGGCAACGCCGCGATGATGGCCCGGATCGAGTCGTCGCCCGTGCCGCCGATCGGGCGCACCGACGTCCCGGCGTCGCTCGAGCGCGTGCTCGCGACGGCGATGGCGAAGAACCCGAGCGCCCGCTACGGCTCGGCGCTCGCGCTCGCGCGCGCGTTCCAGAGCGTCCAGGCCGAGCTCTCGCTCGCCCCCACGCCGATCGACGTGCTCGCCGACACGGGCGTCGTCCAGGACCCGGTCGACGACGTCGCCGACGACCCGTTCGACGCCGACCCGGGCACGAGGCTCCGGCAGGTCGTGACGATCGACCCGGACGGCCCGGGCCTGGTCGAGGGGACCGTGCTGCGCCCCGCGGGGGGCCGGGCCCCTGCCCCGGCTCCGGTCCCGTCGCCGTCCACGACCGGGACCCGGCCGACCACGCCCGCGTTCGGACCTCCGGCGCCCGCGCCGACGCCGTACTTCGACCCGGCAAGCGCCGAGGCGGTCGAGGACACGCTCTACCGACCGGTCACGGTCGGTGCCGACGGCCAGGACCCGTCGAAGGGCGCACCGCACGCCACGACCGGTGCGCACCCGGGCCCCGAGCAGGCGCGGGGCGGGCGTGCGGGCTGGGTCCCGTTCGCGGTCGGCGCGGTCGTGCTCGCCGGCCTCGGGGCCGGCGCGTTCGCGCTCCTGTCCGACGCGGGCGACGAGCCGGCGGGCGTCGAGCGCACGGCCGACGAGACCGACGCGGTCGACGACGTCCCCGCCGACAACATCGGCGGGATCGTGCCGCCCGTGACCGACCTCCAGGGCGAGCCCTCGGCGGACGGCTCGACGATCGAGTTCACCTGGACGGGCCCCGAGGGGATCGACGACCAGCGGTACATCGTCCGCAACCTCGACCCGGCCAAGGACTATTCGCCCGTCATCACGAGCGTCGCGTCGTACGTCGCGCCGGCGTCGTCGGGCGACACGTGCGTCGAGGTCGCGGTCGTCGTGGGCGGCCGGGAGTCCGCCAACCCGGAGAAGCTGTGCGTCGGCGCCGACGGCGAGGCGTCGTCGTGAGCGAGATCGCGCTCGAGTACTGCGGCGAGTGGTTCTACCCGAACGACGAGGGGACGATCGACGTCGGCCGGGACGGCGACCTCGCGATCGACGACAACCCGTACCTGCACCGCCAGTTCCTGCGCGTGCTGCAGGACTCGGGCATCTGGTGGCTCGTCAACCGAGGCTCGCGCATCTCGGCGACCGTCTCGGACGCCGTCGGCGGGGTCCAGTCCTGGCTCGCGCCCGGGACCCGGCTGCCCGTCGTCTTCCCGACCACGACCGTGGTCTTCACGGCCGGCCCGACGACGTACGAGCTAGGGCTGCGGCTCACGGGCGCGCCCTACCAGGAGATCCGCTCGGACGACCCGGTGGGCGGCGCGACGACGATCGGCGCGGTCGGGTTCAGCACCGGCCAGAAGCAGGTCATCGTCGCGCTCGCCGAGGCGATCCTGCGCCGCGACGGCACGGGGCTGTCCGAGATCCCGTCGACCGCGGACGCCGCGGCCCGGCTCGGCCTGCCCGTGACGACGTTCAACCGCAAGCTCGACACGGTCTGCGACAAGCTCGACCGCATCGGCGTCAAGGGACTGCGCGGCGGCCCCCGCTCGCTCGCGACCAACCGTCGCGCCCGCCTGGTCGAGTACGCGGTCGCGTCGCGTCTCGTCACGGCGGACGACCTGCACCTGCTCGACGACAAGGACGGCTCCTCGTGCGCCTGAAGGTGACGCTGGTCCGTGCGGACCACAGCTCGGACGACCTGGTCGTGACCGCGGACGCCGCGACCACGATCGGCGAGGTCGCCCGCACGGTCGCGACGCGCGACCCGCGCGCGGTGCCCGGCACGCAGGTGCCGCCGCAGCTCACGCTGCACGCGCAGCTCCCCGGTCAGGACGCGCCCGTGCTCCTGCCGCCCGACGCCGCGCTCGGCGAGGCGTGGATCGGCTCGGGGGCGCGGCTCTCGCTCGTCGACCACGCCACGTACCGGTCGAGCGTCGTGACGGACCGCACGCCGCGCGCGAGCGTGCGCGTGGTCGAGGGGCCGGACGCCGGGCGGTCCGTCGACCTGCCGGAGGGCAGCTACGTCGTCGGCCGGGCGCCCGGGGTCGACCTCATCCTGTCGGACCGGCTCGCGTCCAAGCGCCACGCGCGCATCGACATCGGCGACACGATCGAGATCGTCGACCTCGGCTCGGCGAACGGGGTGGTCGCGGACGGCGCGTCCGTGACCCGGCTCCGGGTCGAGCAGGCGGTCACCGTGCAGATCGGCGACACGTTCCTCGTGGTCGAGCCGCACGCCGCACGGGCGACCGCGGGCGTGGTCGCCAAGGCCGGGCCGGTGCCCTTCAACCGGTCGCCCAAGGTCGAGCCGCGCTACCCGGGGGAGACGTTCACCGCGCCCGAGCCTCCGCGCGAGGAGGAGGAGCAGACCTTCCCGTTCCTGGCGCTGCTCGCCCCGGTCCTGCTCGGTGTCTCGATGTTCGCGATGACGGGGCGCGTGTCGTCGCTCATGATCGTGCTGATGAGCCCCCTCATGCTGATCGGGAGCCACATCACGTCCAAGCAGCGCGCCAAGCGGCGGCTCGCCAAGGCGATCGCCCGGTTCGACGAGCGACTCGAGACGCTGCGCGACGCGCTCGCGACCGAGGAGACTCTCGAGCGCTCGGCCCGTCTCGTCGAGGCCCCCGCCACGCCTCTGGTGTACGCCGAGGCGATGCGTCGCGGACCGGTCCTGTGGACGCGCCGACCTGAGCACTGGTCGTTCCTCAACGTCCGGTTCGGCACGGGCACGATGCCGACCCGCTGCACGGTCGACACCCCGGGCAAGGGCGAGCTGCTCGCCGAGTTCCAGGAGCGGCTCGACGACCTGCTCGCGAAGCACACCGAGGTCAGCGGCGTGCCCGTCGTGGAGAACCTGCACGACGCCGGCGCGATCGGCCTCGCGGGCGACCAGCAGCACCTCGTCGGCCCCCTCAACGCGCTGCTCGTGCAGCTCACGGCGCTGCACTCGCCCGCCGAGCTCGTCGTCGCCGCGATGGTCTCGCCCTACTGGACGTCGTCGCTGCGGTGGCTCACCTGGCTCCCGCACACGTCGTCCGCGCAGAGCCCGATCGAGGGCACGCACCTCGCCGACTCGGCGGGCAGCGCGGGCGCGCTGGTGGCGCAGCTCGAAGAGATCGTGCGCGTGCGTCTCGCCGAGCGGCGCGGGGCGGCGGCGCGCCGTGGAGCGATCCGCGAGGACGACGCGGCCCTCGACCGCGGCGCCGACGTGTCGGAGGGCAAGGTCGACGGCACGCAGTCCCCGCTGCCCGCGATCGTCGTCGTCGTCTCGGGCGACGTCGACGTCGACCGGTCGCGCCTGGCGCAGCTCGCCGAGGCGGGGGCCGACGCGGGTGTCTTCCCGATCTGGGTCGGGGCAGACGTCGCGTCCCTCCCGGCGGCGTGCCGCACGTATGTCCAGGTCTCGGCCACGGGGGCGCGGGTCGGTCTCGTGCGCCTCGGCCGCACCATCGACGACCTCGTGCCCGAGGTCGTCGAGCCGGACGCCGCGCTCGAGTACGCGCGCCGCATGGCGCCCGTGTTCGACGCGGGCGCGCTCGTCGAGGACTCCTCGGACATCCCGCGCTCGGTGTCGCTCGTGACGCTGCTGGGGCACGAGATGGCCGAGTCGTCCGACGCGGTCGTGGACCGGTGGCGGCAGAACCGTTCCCTGCGCGACCGGACCCAGCCGCCCACGCGGCGCAAGGCGGGGAGCCTGCGCGCGATCGTGGGCTCGGCCGGCGTCGACCCGATGCAGCTCGACCTGCGCACGCAGGGACCGCACGCGCTCGTGGGCGGGACCACCGGCTCGGGCAAGTCGGAGTTCCTCCAGGCGTGGGTGCTGGGCATGGCCGCCGAGTACAGCCCCGACCGCGTGACGTTCCTGTTCGTCGACTACAAGGGCGGGTCGGCGTTCGCCGAGTGCACCAACCTGCCGCACTGCGTCGGTCTCGTGACCGACCTGTCGCAGCACCTGGTGCGTCGCGCGCTGACGAGCCTGCGCGCCGAGCTGCACCACCGTGAGCACCTGTTCAACCGCAAGAAGGCGAAGGACCTGCTCGAGCTCGAGAAGCGCGGGGACCCGGACGCACCTCCCGCGCTGGTCATCGTGATCGACGAGTTCGCGGCGCTCGTGGGCGACGTCCCCGAGTTCGTCGACGGGGTCGTGGACGTCGCCCAGCGAGGGCGCTCGCTCGGCATCCATCTCGTGATGGCGACGCAGCGCCCGGCGGGCGTGATCAAGGACAACCTGCGCGCCAACACCAACCTGCGCATCGCGCTGCGCATGGCCGACGAGTCCGACTCGAGCGACGTCGTCGGCGTGCCCGACGCCGCGCACTTCGACCCGGGCATCCCCGGGCGCGGCGTCGCGAAGTCCGGGCCGGGGCGCCTGCAGGTCTTCCAGTCCGCCTACGCGGGCGGGTGGACGACGGCCGAGCAGCAGACCGCCGGGATCGAGGTCGCGGCGCTGCGGTTCGGCGGCGAGGTGCGCTGGGAGGAGCCCGAGGGCACGGTCGTCGAGATCGAGGACGACCTGGGCCCGAACGACCAGGAACGCCTCGTGCGCACGATCGTGGCGGCGGCGAAGCACGCGCAGGTCGAGCCACCGCGCCGGCCGTGGCTCGACGAGCTCGCGACGGCCTACGACCTGCTCCGGCTGCGCCAGCGCACCGACGCCGAGCTCCTGGTGGGTGTCGCCGACCTCCCGCAGGTCCAGGCGCAGGAACCCATCTACTTCCGGCCCGACGTCGACGGCAACCTCGCGGTGTACGGCACGGGTGGTGCGGGCAAGAGCACCGTCCTGCGCACGCTCGGGGTCGCGGCCGGGATCACGCCCCGCGGCGGGCCCGTGCACGTCTACGGGCTCGACTTCGCGGGCGGCAGCCTGCGGATGCTCGAGTCGCTCCCGCACGTCGGGTCGGTCGTGATGGGCGACGACGTCGAGCGTGTGGTGCGCCTGCTGCGCATGCTGCGCTCCGAGCTGGACCGGCGCGGTCCGCTGTTCGCCGAGGCCTCGGCGTCGAGCATCAGCGAGTACCGGGCGCTCACCGGGAACGTGCACGAACCGCGCATCCTCCTCCTGGTCGACGGTTTCGGCGGGTTCCGCGACGACTTCGAGTCGGGCACGGGCAGGGCTGCGTGGTTCGACGTGTTCCGTGACGTGCTGGCCGAGGGCCGCCAGCTCGGGATCCACGTCGCGCTCACCGCGGACCGCGCGGGCGCGGTGCCGACCGCGGTGCGGTCCGCCGTGCAGCGCAACGTCGTCCTGCGCCTGTCCGACGACAGCTACGGACTGCTCGACGTCCCGGGCGACGTCCTCACCCCGGCCTCGCCGCCGGGACGCGCCGTGGTCGACGGCGCCGAGACCCAGGTCGCGGTCGTGGGCGGCACGACCTCGGTCGCCGAGCAGGCGCGTGCGTGTGCGCGGCTCGGGGAGTCGATGCGTCGGGCCGGCGTCGCGCAGGCGCCGCGCGTCGGTGCGCTGCCGCGCGAGTACACCGCCGACGTCCTGCCCGGCTCGACGGAGGGGCTGCCGGTGCTCGGGATCGGCGACGAGACGCTCGGCCCGGTGGGCTGGGCTCCGCAGGGCACCTTCCTCGTCTCGGGCCCGGTCGGGAGCGGTCGCACGACCGCGCTCGCGGCGCTCGCGCGGTCGCTGGTGCGCGCGGTCCCCGGGGTGCGGCTCGTGCTCGCGGGCCGCCCGGGATCCCCGCTCCTGGACGCCGTCGCCTGGGAGCGCACGGCGCACGACGTCGACGCGGTCGCCGCCCTGGCCCAGGACGTCGCGCAGGATCGTGCGGACGCACCGTTCGCGATCTTCGTCGAGGGCGTCGACGAGTACCTCCAGTCGGCTGCGGACGCTCCGCTCGTGGCCCTCATGAAGGCGGCGCAGCGAGGCCAGGGTCTCGTGGTCGCCGAGGCCGAGTCCTCCGGGTGGAGCTCGCCGTGGCCACTGCTCGCCGAGATGAAGAACGGCCGTCGCGGTCTGCTGCTGCAGCCCGAGGCGATGGACGGCGACGCGCTGCTCAAGACCTCTCTGCCCCGGGTCTCCCGCGCGGAGTTCCCGCCCGGGCGGGGCTACTACGTCGCACGCGGTGCGGTCACACGGGTCCAGGTGCCCGTGGGATGACGTGTGCGCATGGGGAGAACTCCCCATACCCAGGCGCCGTGCCGTTCGGTACGGTTGCCACGACAACGGGCCGCACGGCCCACGACGGATCAAGAAGGCAGGGATCGACATGGCGAACGTCAACGTCACCTACAGCGAGATGCGGGACGCAGCGGGCCGTCTGGAGATTGGCAAGGGGCACCTCGACGACATCCTCGCGGACCTCATGAAGCAGGTGACGGCGCTCGTCTCCTCCGGCTTCGTGACGGACCAGGCCTCGACCCAGTTCATGGCGTCGTACGACCAGTTCAACCTGGGCGCGAAGAACGCCGTCGAGGGCCTCGTGGAGATGCACACGTTCCTCACGCGTGCGGCCGACTCGATGGAGGAGCTCGACGCGCGTCTCGGCTCCGCCATCGCGCGGTGACCTCGGCACGACCCTCGGACGGCCGCCCCGACGTGGGGGCGGCCGTC
Source organism: Sediminihabitans luteus (assembly GCF_002797595.1). GTDB lineage: Bacteria > Actinomycetota > Actinomycetes > Actinomycetales > Cellulomonadaceae > Paraoerskovia > Paraoerskovia lutea. Next base: position 560,318 of record NZ_PGFE01000001.1, on the reverse strand, counting down.
CTGCCGTACGTCGAGACGGGCGGCGGCTACGGCCGCGCGCTGCGCTGGGTCCTGGTGCCCGCGGCGCTGGGATTCGTCGTCGACACCGCGGTGCGGGGATGGTGGGACGCCCTCGTGTGGCCCATGGTCGCCCTCGTCGTCGGGCCGATCGTGCTCCTGACCGTCTGGTCGACCCGCCGGTACGAGAAGGTCGTGGTCGACCGCGCGGGCCTCACGGCGGGACGCGAGCGCTTCCCGGCGTCGGCCATCGACCCGGTGGTGGTCGATCACGTCGCGGCCCACGGCATGCTCGCCCCGGGGCAGCTGCTCCCGGACGGCTCGACCGTCACCGACGGGCGGCTGGTGGGCGGGGCCTACGCGCCGACGGTCGGTGCCGGCGTGCTGCGCCTCCGCCTGACCGACGGGACCTGGATCCGGGTGCAGTGCAGCGCTCCGCCCCGCGTCGTCGCAGCGCTGCAGGCGTGCCTGGCGGGCGGCGACGCGCACCGGGCCTGAGGCCCGTCAGACGGTCCCGCTCCACCAGCTCAGCGCGGCGGACCAGACCAGCAGCGCCTCGTCGTCGGACCGCGGGTCTCCCAGCGTCAGCAGGCGCTCCTTGCCCTCCGTGCGGACCGACGCGAGCTCGCGCGACCCGCGCCACGCGCGCGCGGCCGACGGCCGCGAGGGGTGGAGCACCTGCGGGTCCGCGCGGATCGGCTCCGCGGCGGCACCGACGACGGGGACGACCTCCCAGGGCCCGTGCGTGCCGGCGGGAGCCACGACGTGCGCGATCACGGTGCCGTCCGCGAGGCTGACGTCGCGGATCGTGCGGTCCCCGCGGCGTCGGCGCGCCGGGGTGCTCCGCAGGAGCACCTGGCCGTCCGTGCCGATCAGCTCGACCGGGGCCGGGTCGTCGTCACCGCCGTAGGAGTTGGCCAGGGTGTCGACGGCCAGGTCGACCGCGAGCCTCGCGGCGGACGAGGCCCTGGACTCCCGCGGCGGCGGGACGACCCGCACGAGGGCGACCGACTCCGGCGCCCCCACCCCGTACATCCGACCGGTCCACCCGAGCGTGCCGACGTCGCCGCGCACGAGCGACGTGCTGAGCACCACGGACCGTGGCAGCAGCCGCGCGACCTCGCCCACGTCCCGCACGAGCACGTCGTCCGGGGCGGCGGGCACCCCGACGGCCGGTGCGACGGGCCCGAGGAGACCGCCGGGCGCTCGCACTCGCCGCCCGAGGGCGCTCACGCTCGCCCGGGCGGACCCGGCCCCCGAGAGCGCCGCGCGCCCGCGGTCCACCAGGGATCCAGGCACGAGCCCTCCGAGACGCCGTCCTGTGCCGGCCTCGGACCGAGGGGTCCCGGACGACGTGCCTGGACCGGTCGGTGGCTCCTGCGAGGGGTGGTCGGGGTGCTCGGGCTGGTCGCTCACATCGACACGCTACCGCCCCGCTCGCGGGCCGGGCACCGGCAGAGGGGAGTTCTCCCCATGGTGCTGCGGCTCCGCCGTCTGGCACGATGGCGGCGCGCGGTCCACGACCGCCCGAACGAGAGGAGACGACCATGACGCTTCGCGTCGACACCGAGGCGATCGACGCGGCGGCGACGTCGCTCGGCAGCCTCGCGGGGGCGCTCGCGGACCACGCGGGCGACGCCGTCACCTCGGCCTCGGCGGCGTCCGGTGCCGCCGGGCACCCGCACGTGACGACGGGCGCGACGGAGTTCGGCGAGTACTGGGGGGCCGGGCTCGGCGCGCTGGCGGTCGCCCTCGGCGAGCTCGCGACCCAGTTCGGCGACGCGGGCGCGGCCTACGAGGAGCAGGACCGCGTGCTCGCGCGCGGCGCCCAGGAGATGCGATGACCTACGTCGGGGGCGCGTGGGCCCCGTCCGCGCCGGTCCTGACGCCGGTCGACGGCGATCCCGAGGCGATCAGGTCGGCCGCCCGTGGGCTCGACGCCGTGCACGACGAGCTCGCCGCGGTCATGCGGTCCATGCGGGCGCGGGCGCGGTCCCTGGGTGACGCCTGGGTCGGGGTGGCGGGGGACGCCGCCCCGACCGCGGTCGAGGGCGTCGCGCTGCTCGTGGAGTCGGCGAGCACCGCGATGACCACCGGGGCGGGGGCTCTGCGGACCTACGCCGACGCCCTCGAGACGGCGCGCACGACGGTCGCCACCGCGCAGGGGCACGCGGACGACGCCGCCACGCGCTGCGCGACGAACCTGCGGACGATCGACGCGACGACCACGCCCGACATGGCCTACTACACCGACCAGCAGCGGCAGTCGGCCGTCTGGGACGCGCAGCTGGCGTTCGCGGCGCAGAGCGCTGCGGCGGACCGGGCGCGCGAGACGCTCGCGAGCGCCGCGCTCACGTGCCGGCGGGCGCTCGAGGACACGCGGTCGGCCCTCGTGCGCGGGCACCGCGAGTCGTTCGAGGACTACGTGAACGGGATCGTGGTCGCGGGCCTGGGCCAGCTGCCGGGCATGGACGGGCACGAGGGGACGCTGGGCTCGGCGGTCTGGGCCGCGACCTCGGCCGGCGGGGTCGCGGGTGCCGCGACCTACGCGGGGCGGTACGGCGCGAAGCTCTGGATGCACTGGGCCAAGGACAAGGCCCTGACCCAGAACTCGATGTCCAGCGTCCTGGTCAAGGCCCTGAGCCCGCGCCTGGACGCGCTCGGCTCGCGGCTCGGCCTCGCCGGGAGGCTCGGCGCCGAGACGTTCGGCGGCATCAACCGGTTCGGCAGCGTCGTCTTCGGCACCTCCGGGGTGACGGGGACCGCGGGCGGTACGCCCTGGGCGGCGGCTCGCGGCGCGGCGGCCGCCGCGGGGGACTCGGGCGCGCTGCGCGCCGGGCTGACGGCGGGCGCGAAGAGCGCGGGGCTGCTGCGCGGCCTGGGCGTGGTCGGCGCGGTCGGGGCGACGGGCATGAGCGCCGTCAACGTGATCTCGCAGGGCAACCCGGTCGACGCGTTCAAGGAGAACGGGATCGACTACGTCGCGGACGTCGCGGAGCTCGGCTTCAACGTGAGCCTCACGGCTGCGATGATCGCACCGAACCCTGTGACGATCGGCGCGGCCGTGATCACGGGCGCGATCTACGGCACGACCGAGATCATCGCGCACTGGGACGAGATCGAGGACCTCGCCGCGAACGGCGCGGAGATGGTCGCCGACGGATGGAACGCCACGACCGAGGTCGTGGGCGACGCGGTGGACGCCGGCGTCGAGAAGGCGAAGGAGTTCGGTTCATGGCTCAACCCGTTCGACTGACCGACGGTCTCCCGGCGGCCATGGACCGCCGTCGGCGACGTTTCCTGCTGTTCCCCGACCACCTGGCCGTGCTGGGGCTGCTCTCCGAGGGCGCGACGCTCGACGAGGCGCTCGCGCCCGCGCGGGACGCGCTGGTGGAGGCAGGGGTCGTCGACGCGGACGGCCGGCTCGACCCGGCCGCGGTCGAGCTCTCGGCGGCGCTCGCCGGGTCGTCGGTGCTGGTCGACGTCGAGACCAGCGCGGACGACGGGATCGTCTACCACGGGCTGGCGTTCGCGCAGGTCGACGGTGCCGCCGTCTGCTGGGCGCGCTCGGGCTGGCCCGGCACGGCGCAGGCCGAGTACCTGCCCGTCGACGTGGGCATGGTCGTTCCCTGGATCGCGACGACGGTCGCGCTGGGTCGCGACGGGGGCGTGGGCGCGCAGCACCTGCCCGCGGTGATCGAGACCACCGTCGGCGAGATCGAGGGTGCGCAGGGTGACGTCGCGCGCGTCGTCGACGCGTCGCGGCTCTCGTGGCGCGTGACGGTGCACGGCCCCGGCCGGGCGACCCGCGCGCTCGCCGTGACCGACGCGGGTGAGCTCGGGCTGTGGGAGCGCACCGCTCCTGCGGAGCCGTTCGGCCTCGACGTGCCCGACCCGGCCACGCGCGTCGTTCTCGAGCGGCGTGCCCCGGGCGACCTCTGGCGCGCGCTCGTGGGGTTGCTCGAGCGCACGGACGAGGACGCCGCGGCCTGACCGCGGCCGTGCGCGGCGGGTACGGCGCGCACGGCATCATGGACCTATGACGAGCGTCGCGTACCCCAGCCCGCAGTTCCCCGGCCCGCCGCAGGTCGGGCTCGAGATCCCGGACGGCTGGTCGCCGGTGGTCGGGCTCGGCCCGGCGATCACGGTCGAGCGCGACGCGGGCACGCCGAGCGCAAAGGTCGAGGTCGTCGTCACGCGCCTGCGCGACTGGGAGAGCCTCGACGAGGCGTCGATGCGGATCGCGGGGGCGCTCGAGAAGCTCCCCGGCTACGACGAGATCGCGCGCGACGCCGACGACGTCGCGGGGCACCCGGGGTTCCGGCTCGACGCGACCGTGCAGAACCCGGCGGGCGGCACGTTCGTCCAGGCGATCCGGTACGCGCTCGTCGAGCGCGAGAACGCGCGCGACCTGGTGCAGGTCATGGGCTCGTGCGCGGGCGCGCAGCGCGACCCGGCCCTCGCCGAGATCCACGCGATCCAGGACTCGCTCACGATCGGCTGACGGCTCCCGAGGCCGTCGCGGTTCGAGCCGTGGACGCGGACGCCGGCGGGCGGGGCGGGCTGGGACGATGCGCTGGCCCGGCGGCCGTCGGGCGCACGCACGAAGGGGAGCGGACGATGGACGCGAAGTCGAGGCGCTGGATCTGGATCACGTCGCTGGTGGTGTTCTGCGTCCTTGCGGCGGGCAGGCTCGCGACGAACGGCACTGACGGGCAGACGTTCCTCATCGCGTTGCTCGTGGTCGTGCTGATCGGCGCGTGCGTCTTCCCGTGGCTCGTCCGTCGGCTCACCAAGGTCGTCGCGAACGCCCGCACCCACCGTCCGGGCGCCGTCGTGATCCCCGGCTACACGGCGTCCGAGATGCTCGACGTCGCACGCGCGGCCGGAGCCTCGACCGCCGGGATCGCGAGCCAGGGCGGCAGTCCCGTGGCGATCGTCGTGCTCCCGCACGCGTACGAGGTGTGGGTGCGCACCGAGTCGGCCCCCCGCTGGTCGGTGCCGCGCGGTCCGAGCACCGAGGTCGGCGTGCTTCCCGGCGTCTACGGGTCGCGGTCGGTGCCGAGCGTCGCCGTGCTGGTCGAGGGCTACCCGGGCCTCGTCGTGATCCCGGCGTACCGTCCGCTGCGCAACTCCGCGGGCAGCGACCAGGCCGGCATCGAGCGCGCGCTGGTCGAGCTCGGCGGGGCGTCCGTCGCCCCGCACGCCGCGTCCTGACCGTTACATTCGCCCACCGGGTGGACGGCGCCTGTCCGGTCGGCGGGACGGGTGGCAGAGTGAGGGTCGGCTAAGTCAGTCGTACACTGGAACCGGCTCCACGGGCGCCGTCACGGCTCGCGCGATCGCGCGGGGCGGGGCGCCGACGGCCCGGAGCCCCCGGCTCCCCGCGTGCCGCGCACCGAGGAGCCCCGTGCACGAGTCACCCGATCGGAAGGCGCACGTCCCTGTGAGCAGCAACCGTCCCTTGCGCGTAGCAGTCGTCGGCGCGGGTCCCGCCGGGATCTACGCGTCGGACATCCTGTCCAAGACCGACCTCGACGTGAGCATCGACCTGTTCGAGCGCCTGCCCGCGCCGTTCGGCCTCGTGCGCTACGGCGTCGCGCCCGACCACCCGCGCATCAAGCAGATCATGGTCGCGCTGCACAAGGTCCTGGACCGCGGCGACGTGCGCCTCATCGCGAACGTCGACTACGGAGTCGACCTCAAGCTCGACGACCTGCGCCAGTTCTACGACGCCGTGATCTTCTCGACCGGTGCGATCAAGGACGCCGCGCTGCCGATCCCGGGCATCGACCTCGAGGGCTCGCACGGCGCCGCGGACTTCGTCTCGTGGTTCGACGGGCACCCCGACGTGCCGCGCACCTGGCCCCTGCAGGGGCAGCAGATCGCGGTGCTCGGCGCCGGCAACGTCGCGCTCGACGTCGCCCGCATCCTGTCCAAGCACGCGGACGACCTGCTCACGACCGAGATCCCGCAGAACGTCTACGAGATCCTCAAGGCCTCCGAGGTCACCGACGTGCACGTGTTCGCGCGTCGCGGCCCGGCGCAGGTCAAGTTCTCGCCGCTCGAGCTCCGCGAGCTCGGCCACGTGCCCGACGTCGACGTCGTCGTCTACCCCGAGGACTTCGACTTCGACGAGGGCTCGACCGCCGCGATCAACTCGTCGAACCAGACCAAGCAGGTCGTCAAGACCCTCACGGACTGGACCCTCAACGACCCGGCCGACATGAAGGCCTCGCGTCGCCTGCACCTGCACTTCCTGCACCGCCCCGCCGAGGTGCTCGGCGAGGACGGCAAGGTCGTGGGCCTGCGCACCGAGCGCACGCAGCTCAACGGCGACGCGACCGTCTCGGGCACCGGCGAGTACCACGACTGGCCCGTGCATGCCGTGTACCGCGCGGTCGGCTACTTCGGGTCCCCGCTGCCCGAGATCCCCTTCGACGAGCTCAAGGGCGTCATCTCGAACCGCGAGGGGCGTGTCGTCGACATCGACGGCGAGCAGGTCCCCGGCGTGTACGCGACCGGCTGGATCAAGCGCGGCCCGATCGGCCTCATCGGCCACACCAAGTCGGACGCCTCCGAGACGATCCGCCACCTCGTCGAGGACGTCACGTCCCGCGAGGACGAGGGCCGCACCGCCCCGCACGGGTCGCCCGACGCGATCCTCGACTTCCTGCGCGAGCGCGGCGTCGGGTTCGTCGAGTGGAACCACTGGCAGGTGCTCGACGCGCACGAGCGCACGCTCGGCGAGGCGCAGGGCCGCGAGCGCGTCAAGGTCGTCCCGCGCGACGAGATGATCGCGATCGCGCACGGCACGTACGAGATCTGACGTCCCGACGACGGCCCCCGACCCCGCCCGGGTCGGGGGCCGTCGTCGTCCCCCCGGGGGAACGACGCACGGCGCGCGGACGTTGAGCAGACCAGGACGAGCACGACACGTGCGGGACGAGGACGACAGGAGGACCCGTGGGCAGGCGTCACTACAACGGTCTCAAGACGGCGATGCTGTTCGGCGGCATGTGGGCCGTCCTGCTCGGTCTGTGGTGGCTGTTCGGCCGCAGCGCCGGCACGCTGTGGATCTTCATGGCCGTGGGCCTGGTGACCACGGCCTACGGGTACTGGAACTCCGACAAGATCGCGATCCGCGCCATGCGCGCACGGCCCGTGAGCGAGATCGAGCAGCCCGCGATGTACCGGATCGTGCGCGAGCTCTCGACCGCGGCACGCCAGCCCATGCCGCGCCTGTACGTCTCGCCCACGCCCGCGCCCAACGCGTTCGCGACCGGGCGCAACCCCCGCAACGCCGCGGTCTGCTGCACCGAGGGGATCCTCGCGATCCTCGACGAGCGCGAGCTGCGCGGCGTGCTCGGCCACGAGCTCATGCACGTCTACAACCGCGACATCCTGACCGCGTCGGTCGCGTCGGCGCTCGCGGGCGTGATCACGTCGCTCGCGCAGATGCTGCTGATCTTCGGGGGCGGGCGCGACCGCGAGGGCGGGGGCAACCCGCTCGCGGCGCTCGCGATGGTGATCCTCGCGCCGCTGGCCGCGACCGTCGTCCAGCTCGCGATCTCCCGCACGCGCGAGTACGACGCCGACGAGGACGGCGCGCGGCTCACGGGCGACCCGCTGGCCCTCGCGTCGGCGCTGCGCAAGCTCGACGCCGGCACGCGCAAGGCGCCGCTGCCGCAGAACCGCGACCTCGTGGACGTCTCGCACGCCATGATCGCGAACCCGTTCCGCGGGGGCGGCGTCGGCAAGCTGTTCTCGACCCACCCGCCCATGGCCGACCGCGTCGCGCGGCTCGAGCGCATGGCGGGCCCGACCGGCCCCGGCGGCATCACGTACCACTGACGGGCTACGGCGAGCGGACGACCTGCGGTGACCGGCGTCGAGCGGCGACCGGCGGCGAGGCTCAGGACCCGCCCGTGAGCCGGGCGTCGAGCCAGTCGCGGGTGCGCGTCCACGAGGTCGACGCCGGGTCGAGCTGCGCGAAGTGCTCCTCGCCGTCGACGACCTCGAGCGTCACGTCGTCGCCCGCGGCGCTCGCGGCGTCCGCGTACCCGGTCGACTGCGCGACCGGGACCGTCGTGTCGTCCGCCCCGACGACCACGAGCGTCGGGACGCCCGTGGGCAGGCGACGGGCCGGGTCGGCGAGCGCGTAGCGGTCGTCGGTCACCTCGTCGGGGGCGCCGCCCATGAGCGCGTCCACGGCCCCGCCGCCCGCGCCCGCGGCGCTCGCCGCGGCGAGGTCGTTCACGCCCGCCTGGCTCACCACGACGTCGGGCACGAGCCGCGGGTCGGCGCCCGGGGCCCCGTCCGGCAGCGTGTCCCGCGAGGCCAGCCACAGCGCGAGTGTCCCGCCCGCCGAGTGCCCGACGACGGCCGTGGGGCCGCGCTCGACCCCGGCCTCGGCGAGGGCGTCGGGCAGGAGGTCGACGGCTGCGGCGACGTCCTCGAACGTGCCGGGCCAGCCCCCCTCGGACGCCGGGTCGGTCGCGCCCACGCCGCGGTACTCGACGTTCCACACCGCGTAGCCGTCGCCGACGAGGTCGCGCACGAGCGCGTCCTCGAGCGACCGGTCGTACTGCGCCGACCAGTATCCGCCGTGCACGAGCACGACGACCGGCACGGGGCCGACCTCGGTCCCGGTCGGGAGCCAGAGGTCGGCGACCTGCTCGGGCGCGGTGCCGTAGGAGAAGCTCTGCTGCGTCCCGTCCGTCGCGCTGCCGTCCATCCCGCCGTCGTCCGTCCCGCCGTCGTCCGTCCCGCCGTCGGACGGCGCAGCCGGGCTCGCGCCGTCGTCCGACCCGGGTCCGGGCGAGCACGCGGCGAGGGCGGCGCAGACGGTGACGGCGGCGAGCACGAGGACCAGGGGACGGCGCGAGGGTCGGGGCACCCGCACAGTCTCGCGCACGTCGCGGAGCGGTTCGCCCGGTGGGGGCCTCGTGCGGCACCATGGTCGCCCGTGACCAGGGTCGAGCAGTGGGAGAAGCAGACGGAGTGGCCGCTCGCAGGGGCGGCGGTGCTGTTCCTCGCCGGGTACGCGGTGCCGATCGTGTGGCCTGACGCGAGCCCGACGGCCTTGGGGGTCGCCTCGGCGGTCGTCGCGATCACGTGGGTCGTGTTCGGCCTCGACTACCTCGCGCGGCTCCTGCTGAGCGACGACCGGCGCGCGTTCGTGCGCAGCCATCTCTTCGACCTCGCGATGCTCGTGCTGCCCATGCTGCGCCCGCTGCGGCTGCTGCGGCTGTTCACGCTGCTCCAGGTCCTCAACCGGACGACGGCGGGCGGCCTGCGCGGGCGCGTGGTGACGTACGCGGTCGGCGCGACGGCCCTGCTCGTCGTGTGCGGCGGGCTCGCGATCACCGAGGCCGAGCGTGGCGCCGAGGGGTCGACGATCGACGGCGTCGGCGACGGCACCTGGTGGGCCATCGTGACGATGACGACGGTCGGCTACGGCGACACGTTCCCGGTGACGTTCACGGGCCGGTGCGTCGCCGTGGCGCTCATGGGCACCGGGATCGCGCTGCTCGGTGTGGTCACCGCGACGCTCGCGTCGTGGCTCACGGACCGCGTGAGCGAGATCGACGACGACGCGCACGACGAGACGCAGGCGCAGGTCGCCGAGCTCACGGCCGAGGTGCGCGCGCTGCGCGAGCAGATCGCGCGGCTCCTGCCCGTGGACGCGGACGACGGTGCCGGGCCCTCCGCCGTCCCCGCGGTCGCGCTCGCCCGGCCGTCAGCCCGCGAGCAGCGTCCCGACCACTAGCGCCGCGGCCCAGAGCGCACCCACGACCGCGGGGCGCGAGGGGCGGCGGCGCACGTCGGTGTCGGCGCTCGCGGGGGCGGCCGCCTGCGCGCGCCGCACCGCGTCGCACGCCTCCTCGGGCGTCGACGTGCCGCGCACGAGCGGCAGCGACGGGTCGTGCTGCGCGCACCAGTAGGCGTCGGCGGGCGAGACGCGCGTCGCCGAGACGCGCACGACGACCGAGAGCTCGTCCGCGACGACCCGCTCGACCCGGGACCAGGGCAATACGGTGTCGAGCACGCCCGAGCGCAGCACCAGGCCCCGGGAGGTCGGCCGCGCCCAGGGCAGCGGCGCGCCCGACCACGCGGAGCCCCACCAGGCGGCCGTCGCGGCGCCGCCGGCCACGAGGTACCAGGGCGAGTCCGCGAGGACGAGGACGCCGACGAGCGCCAGCACGGGCACCGCGAGCCACGGCCCGAGAGACCCGGTCCGCCGCGCGGCGCGCAGGACGGGCCCGGCGCCCGTGGGGGCGGGTGTGCCTGCGTCACTCGTGCCTTCGTCAGCAGTGCGTTCGTCGGTCGTGCCGGTCGGGTCGAGCGAATCGACCCCGTTCCCGTGGCCGATGTCGTCGGACAGGTCCGACACGCTCGGGGTGCCCGGGGCGAGCGTCCCGTCGGCCTCGTCGTCGTTCACCGGCGCGAGCGGGAGTCCGCCCCGCCCGGGCCATGCCACGGGGTTCCCTGCGGTCGCGAGGTACCAGGCGCCGTCCGGCCCCTGGAGCGCGAGCGGCGCACCGTCGCGCACGAGACCCACGACCACGACCGGCGTCCTGGCCCAGTGATCGGGTGCGGCAGGATCGGTGCCGGGCGCCGCGTCCTGGTCGTGATCGTCGACACCGGCTGCGGCCATCCGGAGCAGCTCGTCGTCGTCGACCTCGGTCACCGCGCGGTGCGCGAGCTCCTCCCAGGGGTCGGTGGAGTCCGGGCCGTCGGGGAGCAGCGCGAGCCCCTCGACGTCGTCGGCGAGCACCACGGGCGCCGGGTCGTCGACCGCCGTGAGCACGACCCCGCCCGCGTGCCACGTGGCGTGCATGAGGACGGCGGCCCCGCCGTCGTCGAGCAGGTGCCGGCGCGCGCGGCGCCGTCGTCGGGCCGTCACGAGCAGGACGGCGCCCGGCGGCACGAGGGCGCCCACCGCCAGGAGCGGCATCGCGGGGTCGAACACGTCGTCGACGAGCTCCGCGCGGCCGGGGGAGTAGCGCACCTCGACGCTCTCGCCGACCGTGCGGTCGAGCGTGGGGGTCGGGACCTGGAGCTCGACCGCGCCGTCCGCGGTGCCGTCGTCGGGGCCGACGGCGACCGTGACCGAGTCCTCGTCGACCTCGAGGACGGTCCCCGGCGCGACGGTCGCCGAGGCGCGGAACGCGCGCGCCGCGGCGTCGTCGTGCAGCCAGAGCCCGACCGCGGCCGCGCCCACGGACAGCAGGACGACGCCCGTCACGGCGCGCGCGGGCCAGGCGCGCAGGTGGTGCCCGAGCACGCCGGGGTGGCCGTCGGGGACGGCGCGGGGCGCCCGGACCGCCCAGCCGGCGGCGGCGGACGCCTGCCGCGCGGGCGTCGAGCTCGCGACGAGCGCGCACACCGTGAGCGCGAGCGCGACGACGGCGCACCACGGGACCGTCGGGGGCCACGCGACGGTCGCGAACGCCCCGGCCCACAGGGCCGTGAGCCACAGCCCGACGCGGGGCGCGACGCCCAGGACCACGAGCAGGCCCAGCGCGCGGCCGACGAGCAATCCCGTGAGCCAGTACACCGGGTCCTCGACGAGCTCGGCCGGGTACGGGATCGCGGGCAGGGAGAACTCCGCGACGATGTCGCGCGCGCACACCGCGACGATCCCCGCCCACCCGAGGGCGGGCAGCACCAGGCGGGGCGGGCGGGCGCGCCAGAGCGCCACGTCGGCGGCCTGCAGCGGCAGGGCGCGCACCAGGGAGTCGTTCGTCACGGCCGGATCGTAGGGCCTGGCCCTCGTGCCGGACGACGGACGCCCGGCGCGTCGCGGGGACACGCCGGGCGTCGGGGGAGGCGGGGTGCCTCAGCGGTAGTTCGTGAACTGCACCGCGAAGTCGAGGTCGGCGCCCTTGAGGAGCGACTGCACGGCCTGGAGGTCGTCGCGCGACTTGCTGGTCGCGCGCACCTCGTCGCCCGTGATCTGCGTCTTGACCCCCTTGGGGCCCTCCTCGCGGATGATCTTGGTGACCTTCTTGGCGTTCTCGCCCGCGAGGCCCTCCTTGAGCGACCCGGCGAGCACGTACTCCTTGCCCGAGAGCTGCGGCTCGTTCTCGCCCGTGTCGAACGCCTTGAGCGAGATGCCGCGCTTGATGAGCTTGGTCTGGAACACGTCGAGGATCGCGAGCACGCGCTCGGCCGAGTTGGCCTTCATGACGACGTTCTCGCCGCTCCAGGCGATCGACGCCCCGATGTTCTTGAAGTCGTACCGCTGCGAGACCTCCTTGGCGGCCTGGTTCACGGCGTTGTCGACCTCCTGGCGGTCGACCTTGCTCACGATGTCCATCGACGCATCAGCCATGGCTGTCTCCCTCGGGTGGGTTGGGGTGCGCGGGTCTGCTGGTCCCCGCCGCTTCTGGTCCCACGGTAGTGCGTCGGGCCAGGCGGGCGCCCTGCACGGCACGCAGCGCGTCCGCGGTCAGGATCACGAGCGCGACCCACACGAGCGCGAACCCGACCCAGCGCGCGGTCGGCATCGGCTCGTGGAGCACGAGCAGCCCGACGAGGAACTGCAGCACCGGCGCGAGGTACTGCAGCATCCCGACGACCCGCAGGGGGACGCGCCGTGCGGCGGCCCCGAACAGCAGCAGCGGCAGGCCGGTGACGACGCCGCACGAGGCGAGCAGCAGCGCGTGGCCCACGCCCTCGGTCGTGAACGTCCCGCTGCCGGTCGCGGCGAGCACCGCGAGGAACGCGAGCGCGAGCGGCGCGAGCACCCCGGTCTCGACCGCGAGGGCCGGCAGCGCCGCGACGTGCGCCCCCGTGCGGTTCTTGACGAGCGCGTACAGCCCGAAGGACACGGCGACGCTCATCGCGATCCAGGGGAACGTACCCACCCCGACCGTGAGGACGACGACGGCCACGCCGCCGAACCCGAGCGCGACCCACTGCGCGGGCCGCAGGCGCTCGCGCAGCACGACCACGGCGAGGCCGATCGTCACGAGCGGGTTGATGAAGTACCCCAGCGCGGCGTCGAGCACGTGGCCGTGCAGCACGCCCCAGACGTACACGGTCCAGTTGACCGCGACGAGGACGGCGCCCACGGCGAGGCGGCCCAGCAGCCGGCGGTCGCGCAGCACGGGGGCGACCTGCGAGGTGGTCCGGGTCGCCACGAGCAGGACGACGCAGAACACCAGGGACCACACGATCCGGTGGGCGATGATCTCGAACGCGCCCGCGGGCTCGAGCAGCGGGAAGAACAACGGCATCGCGCCCCACAGGAGGTACGCGGTCGCGCCGAGCAGGACTCCCTGGCGGGCGGCGGACGGGGACGGTGTGGTCACGGTCCCAGGCTAGGGCCGGGGGCGGCGTCCGGCGTCGTGCGACCGGGGCGGACGACGCGCGGCCCGGCCCGCAGGAGCCGGGCCGGCCGGGCCGATTTCAGTTTGGGGCGCGCGGGGTTGTAGTGTTGGCTCGCTCCCGCGGGCCCGGTCCGGCCGCAGGGGACAACTCAACACTGGCAGGTTGCCCGAGCGGCCAAAGGGAGCTGACTGTAAATCAGCCGTCATCGACTTCGGGGGTTCGAATCCCTCACCTGCCACGCCTGACGGGGCGGCACCTCACGGTGCCGCCCCGTCGTCGTTGTCGTGCGACCCCGTCGACGCGGGCCGGCGCGCGAACGACTCCCGGAGTGTGGTCCGGGTCACGGTGCGGGCGCCCTCGGGCGGCCCCGGAGCCGCGGGATCGTGCGGATTTCTCATCCACCCCGGAACCCGTGTAGAGTTTCCGTCGCTGCCCCGATAGCTCAGTCGGCAGAGCGTCTCCATGGTAAGGAGAAGGTCAAGGGTTCGATTCCCTTTCGGGGCTCTGTGATGATGGACGTCTGCACCGCAGGAATTCTGCGGTGCAGACGCCTGTTGTCCCATGCGGCGGGGTAGCTCAGCTGGTCAGAGCGCACGGCTCATAATCGTGAGGTCGCGGGTTCGAGCCCCGCCCCCGCTACCAAACCTGACATCTATCGCACGGCGGCCGGCGCCGATGCGGTTCGCGAGACACGTAGCGCCCCCCGGCGGCGCGAGAGGTGGCACTGCCATGGCTAGCAAGAGCTCAGACGTTCGCCCGAAGATCACGCTCGCGTGCGTGGACTGCAAGGAGCGCAACTACATCACGAAGAAGAACCGTCGGAACAACCCCGACCGGCTCGAGCTCGCGAAGTTCTGCCCCCGCTGCGGCAAGCACACCGCGCACCGCGAGACCCGCTGACCCAGCGCCCCGCGCAGCTCGACACCGATCGCTGACGACCGATGCCGATCAACGCCGACTACAGCGGCCGCGAGTACCCGGCGACCGCGCCGTACTCGGTCGGTCGCGAGAAGCTCCGTGAGTTCGCGTCGGCCGTCGGGTCGACCCACCCCGTGCACCACGACATCGTGGCGGCGCGGGGTTCGGGCTATCCGGACCTGGTCGCTGCGCCCACCTTCGCGGTGGTCGTCGCGCAGCGTGCCGAGTCCCAGCTCATCGAGGACGAGGCCGCCGGGATCGACTTCACGCGCGTCGTCCACGCCGACGAGCGCTTCACGCACCACCGTCCCATCGTCGCCGGCGACGAGCTCGTGACCGTGCTGCACGTCGACTCGATCGTCGAGCGCCGCGGGCTGTCGATGGTGACCACGCGCTGCGAGATCGCGGCGCTCGCGGCCGACGGCTCGACCGAGCCCGTCTCGACCGTCGTCTCGACGCTGGCCGTCCGGGGGGACGACGCATGAGCACGCAGGCTCCGCGTCCGCAGATCGCCGACCTCGCGGTCGGTGACGTCGTCGGCTCGCGCGAGGTCGTCGTCGACCGTGCGCGCCTCGTGCGCTACGCGGGCGTGAGCGGCGACTTCAACCCCATCCACTGGAACGAGCGCTTCGCGACCGAGGTCGGTCTGCCCGGCGTGATCGCCCACGGCATGTTCACCATGGGTGCGGCCGTCGCGCTCGTCGAGGACTGGGCCGGCGACCCGGGGGCCGTCGTCGACTACCAGACGCGCTTCTCGCGTCCCGTGCCCGTGCCCGACCCGGGCAGCGCGACCGTCGCGGTCGAGGCCACGATCGGCGCGATCGACGCCGAGGCCGGGACCGTGCGCGTCGACCTCGCCGTGACGTTCGAGGGCCAGCGCGTGCTCATGAAGGCCCAGGCGGTCGTCCGCCTCTGACGGCCGTCCGGCCAGGTGCCGGGTCCGCCGAGGGCGTGGCCACCGTCGCCGTCCGCCCCGTCCACGCGTCGTCTCCGCGCACTCGCTATTCGTCGTGCCGCGTCACGGCGGCACGCTGCCCCGGAGGGCTCCGCTCAGCGCTGCGGCGCGGGTCCCGTCGTCGTGCCGACCACGAGCTCGACGGGCATGTCGACGCGGGCCGGTGCCTCGCCCGCCAGGAGCGCGAGCACGGCACGGCCGAGCTCGGCCCCCTTCTCGGCGAGCGGCTGCGCGACGGACGTGAGGCGGTCCGGTGCGAGCCAGGGCAGGTCGAGCCCGTCGAACCCGGCGACCGACACGTCCTGCGGCACGCGCAGGCCGAGCTCGTGCGCCGCGAGCACCGCGCCGCCCGCGAGCAGGTCGGAGTGCGCGAGGATCGCCGTCGGGCGCTCGTCGCCCGCGAGGATCGCGAGGGCGGCGGCCTTGCCGTGCTCGACGAGCGACGCCTCGGTCTCCCAGGTCACGACGGGCTCGAGCACGTCGCGCACGCCGGCGAGCCGGTTGGCGGTGGGGGTCTTGTCGACCTGCGCGAGCCGTGCGGCGTCGACCGGGCCGGTGCGGCCCGTGTTGTCGAGGGGCAGCGAGATCTCGGCGACGCGCGTGTGCCCGAGCGACGTCAGGTGGCGCGCGACGTCCGCGGTGCCCTCGCGGTCCTGGATGCTCACGAGCGGCACGCCCTCGACCGCGCGTCCCTCGCCGATCACGACGGGGAGCCCGCGACGCTGGATCGCGTCGAGCGTGGCGTCGTCGCGGCCGATGCCCCACACGAGGACGGCGACGTCCATCGCGGCGGACTCCACGAGCGGGTCGACGGGTCGCGCGGTCGGGTCGGTCGAGGGGATCCCCGGGATCAGCAGCACGCCGAGGCCGTGCGTGCCGAGCGTCGAGACGAGGCCGTCGAGCACCTGGACGGCGACCGGGTCGCGGAAGGTGCGCGTGAGCTGGCCGCCGATGACGACGCCGACGATCCCCGAGCGGCCCGAGCGGAGCTGGCGGCCGAGCGGGTTGGGACCGGCGTAGTCGAGCTCCTGCGCCGCGGCGAGCACCTTGTCGCGGGTCTCGGGCGTGATCGGGCCGGCGCCCGAGAACGCGAGCGAGGCGGTCGAGACCGACACCCCGGCCCGCTCGGCGACGCGCGCGAGCGTGGGTCGTGCAGAGCCGGACATGGTCCCCCTCGTGATCTGCGGGCCGCCGTCGGGCCCGGCGCGTGGTGCGAAAACTCCGCTTGACGGCGGCGCCAGCGTACTAGGACACTTCTGATCATGCCTCGAAACGATTCGAAGGCGCGAGCGCAGCATCATGCCGAATCGATTCGAGACGACGCTGCCGCGGAGACGCGCCATGCCCGCCTGACCCTGCTGGGGATGTTCGCGCTGCTCGGCATCACGATGTCGAGCTGGCTCTCGCGCATCCCGTCGATCCGTGACGCCCTCGACCTGTCGACGAGCACGCTCGGCGTCGTGCTGCTCGCCGGGGCGGTCGGCGGCCTGCTGACCGTGACGGTCGCCGGACCGATGGTCACCCGCTGGGGCGGGCGCCTCGCGTTCCTCGTCTCGGCCGCCGCCTTCGCGGTCGGGTTCGTCCTGCTCGGCGTCGGCCCCGCGACCGGTTCCGTCGCGCTCCTGGCGACCGGGATCTTCCTCTCGGGCGTCGGTGCCGCGCTCGGCAACGTCGTGCTCAACGTCGAGAGCGCGGGCGTCGAGCGGCGGCTCGGACGCACCGTGCTGCCGCAGTTCCACGCGGCGTTCAGCATCGGCGCCGTGATCGGCTCGCTGCTCGGCGCCGCGTGCGCCTGGGCGGACGTCCCCGTCGCGGTCCAGCTCGTCGCGACCGCGGTGCTCGCGACCGCGTGGCGCCTGCACGCCGTGCGGGCCATCATCCACGACACGGCCCGCGGTGCCGGTGCCGGCGCCGGCACCGGCACCGGTTCCCGTGCCGACGCGGGCGTCGAGCCCGCGGTGCACGGCACCCTCGGCGACGCGGTCGCCGACGTCGAGACCGTCCACGCGCCCCGGGCCGGCCGCGGCGTGCGACTGGGCGCCGCGCTCGGCGCGTGGCGCGAGCCCCGCACGCTGCTCATCGGCCTCGTGGTGCTCGCCGCGGCACTCTCGGAGGGAGCCGCGAACGACTGGCTCTCGATCGCGGTCGTCGACGGCTTCGACAGCCCCGAGGCCGTCGGTGGGCTCGTGTTCGGCACGTTCGTCGCGGCCATGACGGTCATGCGCCTCGCGGGCACCCGCCTGCTCGACCGGTTCGGACGTGTCGCGGTGCTGCGCGCCTCGGGCCTCACCTCGATCGTCGGCCTCCTGCTGTTCGGCTTCGCACCGACCCTCGGGCTCGCCGGGATCGGCGTGGTGCTGTGGGGCTTCGGGGCCGCGCTCGCCGTGCCCGTCGGCATCGCGGCCGCGTCGGACGACCCGCGCCGTGCCGCCGCCCGCGTGTCCGTCGTCTCGGCGTTCGCGTCCGTCGCGTCGCTCGCCGCCCCGCCGCTGCTCGGCTTCGCCGCCGAGCACGTCGGCGCGCGCCACGCGCTCGTGCTGATCGTCGCCGGGATGCTGCTGAGCACGCTCGTCGCCGGGGCCGTGCGCCGCGTCGAGGCGCCGGGATACGCTCGCCCGGCACCCGTGCCGAGCAACCCCTCCCCGGAGGGCCATGCCCCCGGCGTGCGGACGCCGTCGTCCGACACCGTCCACGAAGGAGCCTCCGCATGACCGCCCCCACGACCACCACGTCCGCGGTCCGCCGCGCCACCTGGGCCGTGCTCGCCGTGTTCTTCGTCGCCGGCTTCGGCTTCGCGAGCTGGGCCTCGCGCATCCCCGCGGTGCGCGACGAGCTCGGCTACAGCGAGGGGCAGATGGGCCTGCTCCTGCTGTTCATGGCGATCGGGTCGATCGTCTCGCTGCCGCTCGCGGGCATGGTCGTGCAGCGCCTCGGCGCCTCGCGCACCGTGCTCGCGTTCGCGGGGCTCAACGCGGTCGGCTGGATCGGCACGGTCGTCGCGATCGACCTCGGGCAGCCCGTGCTCGTGCGCGTCGCGCTGCTGCTCACGGGCATCGGGACCGGCGTGTGGGACGCCGCGATGAACCTCGAGGGCGCCACGGTCGAGCAGCGCCTCGGCCGCGCGATCATGCCGCGCTTCCACGCGTTCTTCTCGTTCGGCACGGTCGCCGGCGCCGGCCTCGGGTTCGTCGCGGCGTGGGCCGGGGTGCCGGTCACGGTCCACCTGGTCGTCGCGGTCGGCGCCGGCCTGGCCGTCGTCGCGTGGGCGGTGCGCGCGTTCCTCGCCCCCGCGGACGACGCGGGCGCCGGGAGCACGGTGGCGGCGTCCGACGCGCACGAGGTCGTGGACGTCGCGGCGGGCCCCGCGACCATGTCGGACAAGGCGACGCCGAGCACGGCGACGCCGAGCGCCGCGAAGGCCGCACTCGCGGCCTGGCGCGAGCCGCGCACGCTCCTCATCGGGTTCGTGGTGCTCGCCGCGGCGCTGACCGAGGGCGCGGCGAACGACTGGGTCAGCCTCGCGGTCGTCGACGGGTTTGACACCGCCAACGAGGTCGGCGCGCTGGGCCTCGCGGTCTTCCTCGCCGCGATGACGGGCATGCGGCTGCTCGGCACGGGCCTGCTGGACCGGTTCGGACGCGTCGCCGTGCTGCGCATCTCGGCGGGCCTCGCGCTCGCGGGCCTGCTGGTGTTCACGCTCGTGCCGTCGCTGTGGGCCGCGCTCGTCGGCGTCGCGCTGTGGGGGCTCGGCGCCGCGATGGGCTTCCCGGTCGGGATGAGCGCGGCCTCGGACGACCCGGCGCACGCGGCCGCGCGGGTCAGCGTGGTCGCGACCATCGGCTACTCGGCGTTCTTCATCGGTCCGCCGCTGATCGGGTTCCTCGCCGAGCACATCGGCGGCTACCGGCACGCGCTGCTCGTGATCGCCGTCCCCCTCGTCGTGGGTCTCGTGGTCGCGGGCGCGGCACGCCCGCTGCCGTCCACCGACACGACCGGTTCCCCGCGGGCGGACGCCGCGGCCTAGGCTGGTCCGGTGAGCCCCGACACCCGGCACGACCTCGAGCCCACGGTCGACGACGTCGACCCGAACCCCTACCTCGCGGACATGACGTCGCTGCGCGTCGGCGGACCTGCCGACCGCTACGTCCTCGCGTCGAGCGAGGCCGAGCTGGTCGAGACGGTGCGTGCCGCCGACGACGCGGGGATCCCGGTGCTCGTCATCGGCGGCGGGTCCAACCTGCTCGTCTCGGACGAGGGGTTCGGCGGGGTCGTGGTGCGGGACGGACGCCAGGGCGTCGAGGTCGACGCGCAGGACACCTGCGGTGGCGCGAGCGTCCACGCGCCCGCGGGCCAGGACTGGGACGCGCTCGTCGCGCGCGCGGTCGGCGAGGGATGGGTGGGCCTCGAGGCGCTCTCGGGCATCCCCGGCACGCTCGGCGCCGCGCCCGTGCAGAACATCGGCGCGTACGGGCAGGAGGTCGCGGGGGTCGTGGCGTCGGTGCGCACGTACGACCGCGCTCAGCAGCGTGTGCGCACGCTCGCGTTCGGCGAGCTGGGGTTCGCGTACCGCACGTCCCTGCTCAAGGAGTCGATGTACTCGCCCGCCGACGGTGGGCCCTGGTACCCGACGCCGCGGTTCGTGGTGCTCGACGTCGCGCTCCAGATGCGTCTGGGCACCCTCTCGGCGCCCGTGGCGTACCCCGAGCTCGCGCGCACGCTCGGCGTGCAGGTCGGCGACCGCGCGCCGAGCGACGAGGTGCGGGCCGCGGTGCTCGCGCTGCGCGCCGGCAAGGGCATGCTGCTCGACCCGGCCGTGCGGCCCGACGCGCCGTCCGTGGGTCGGCCCAACGGGTCGGCGTCGGACGGCACGGTCGCGCCCGACCACGACCGGTGGAGCGCCGGGTCGTTCTTCACGAACCCGGTGATCCCGGTCGAGGGCGCCGACCGTCTGCCCGAGGGCGCCCCGCGCTACCCGGTGCGCTCGCCGCTGCCGAGCACCACGACCGGGCCGAGCCTGGGCGTCGTCGACCCGGCGTGGGTCAAGACGTCGGCCGCCTGGCTCATCGAGCACGCCGGGTTCGGCAAGGGCTGGGGGGTGCACGGCGAGGCGAGCCTCGCGCGCCTCTCGACGCGGCACACGCTCGCGCTGACGAACCGGGGCGGCGCGAGCGCGCAGGACGTCGTGCAGCTCGCCCGGGCCGTGCGCGACGGCGTGCTCGACGCGTTCGGGGTCGAGCTCGTGCCCGAGCCGGTGCTCGTGGGCCTGTCGCTCTGAGCCCGACGACCTCCGGGGACGCGTGGGGTCAGTAGACCAGCACGCGGGTCCCGGGAGGTGCGCCCCACACGTCCCAGATGTAGTTGATCGACGCGTTCGTCACGCGCACGCACCCGTGCGACGCGGGCCAGGCCGGTACGGACGGCGACCCGTGCACCGCGATGCCGCCGTTGAAGAACTTCGGGCGGTACATGTCGCCGAGCTCGAGCCCGGACGCGTAGTTGCCGTCGACCTGCCGCCCGACGGCGTACGAGCCGGTCGGGGTCGTCGCCCAGTAGGTGTGGCCCTTGGCCTCGAACTCGTCGCCGTTGCCCGACGACGCGTTCATGATCGCGCCGACCGTGCCGTCGTCGACGAGCAGCACGAGCTGGCGGGCGACGTCGAACTCGAGCACGTGCCCGGACGTCGAGCGGGCCTTCGGCCGCACGCCGTCCTCGACCGCCGCGAGCGTCGCGGGCCCGACGACGCCGTCGCGCGCGAGGCCCGCCGCCTTCTGCAACGCCCACACGGCCTGCGTCGTGCCCGCCCCGAACGACCCGTCGACGCCCGTGCCCCGGTAGCCCAGGTCGACCAGGGCCTGCTGGAGCTCGCTCACCCGCTCGCCGCTCGACCCGGGTCGCAGGTAGTCCGCCGTCGGGTCGGGCCTCTCGGTCGGCGCGGGGGTCGGGCCGGCGTCCGCGTCGGCCGGCGGCTCGGTCGCGTGGCCCTCGGCCTCGTCGGTGGGGGCGCCCGTGGGTGCGTCGGTCGGCTCGCCGGCCGCTTCGTCGGTGGGCACGTCGGTGGGCACGTCGGCCGGCACGGTGGGGGTGGCGGACGTCGCCGGGTCGGCCGTGGCCGTCGCGGTGGCCTCCCGCGTCGGTGCCGTCGTGCTGGTCGCCGAGGCGCTCGCCGACCGGTCCGGTGCCGCGGTCCCGGAGCCCTGGCTGCAGCCGCCGAGCGCGAGCAGGCCCGCCAGGATCAGTCCCAGGCCTGCGGGGACTGCGGTGGGTCGACGTCTCGGCGTCGGAGCTGCTGGCACGGATCCCCCTCGGTCACGCCCGCACGGCGCGCGGCGCAGCACAACGCTAGGGCACCTCGGACGACGCGCACGCCCGCGGGCCGCGTCGTGGCCGAGCCGTGACCGAGCCGTCACCGAACCGTCGCAGAACCGTCGCCGAACGGGTGCTGCCCCCGGGTCAGTCCTCCCGCGTGCGTGCGAGCTCGCCGCGCACCACGTCGAGCGCGGCCTCGTCGTCGAGCCCCGCGGCGCGGGCCGCCTCGACGTACTCGCGGGCCGCGGTGCGCACGAGCACGTCGGCCGCGACAGCGCCGTCCGCGACGACCGTCCCGGCCCGGCGGCGTCCGACCACGACCCCCGCCTCCTCGAGCTCGCGGTACGCGCGCGCGACCGTGCCGGGGGCGATCCCGAGCTCGGTCGCGAGCGCGCGGATCGTGGGCAGGCGGTCGCCCGGGCGCAGGTGCCCGGCGCTCACGTGCGCGACGACCTGGGTGCGCACCTGCTCGTAGGGCGGCACGCCCGACGCGAGGTCGACCGTGACGTCGAGGCGGGCGACGTCAGGTCCCGTCATGCGTCCGTGGACCGCGTGGCCGCGGCGGCGCCCGCGACCGCCGGGTCGCCGCCCGTCGCGCGTGCGGCAGGTGCCGGGTCGCGGGGCACGGGCCCGGGCACGAGCGCCACGCCGACGCCCACGAGGAGCAGGAGCACCCCGGGTGCGGCGGCGAGCGGGACGCCCGCCACCGCGGTCGTGAGGAGGGAGCCCGCGCCCACGAGCACGACGAGGAGCGCCGCGCCCCGCAGCACGCGGTGCGCGGCGAGGCGCCGCAGGTCCGCGTCCCAGCCCGCGTCGACGCCCGGGGTGGCGGTCCGGGTGGCGACGACACCGAGCACGAGGTGCGCCCCGAGCGCGGTCCCGACCGCGACCACGAGGAGGCCGCCGAACCCTCCGGCGGTCGCGACGACCTCGGCGGTGCCCTCGGTGAGCCCGAGCAGCACCGCGCCGGGCAGGGCGACCGCGACCGTGGTGATGCCGAGGGCGACCGTGAGCCAGACGCGCAGACCGCGGGGCGCGACGTCGGCGGCGGACGGGGGCGTGAGCGACGCGGTGCGGACCACGCCGCGCTCGCGCGGGCGACGACGCTCGCCGAGCGCGTGCACGCCCAGGAACGTCGCGCTCGCGGCGGCCGGGACGAGCCCGACGAGCACCGCGCCCGCGACCCACGACGACCGGACGGCGACGAGGACGACGAGCGCGACGGGCGGGGCGACC
Source organism: Sediminihabitans luteus (assembly GCF_002797595.1). GTDB lineage: Bacteria > Actinomycetota > Actinomycetes > Actinomycetales > Cellulomonadaceae > Paraoerskovia > Paraoerskovia lutea. The sequence continues at coordinate 537,565 of NZ_PGFE01000001.1, read as the reverse complement.
ACGAAGGCCGCGACCGCCGCGAGCGCGGCGGTCAGGCCCGCGTGGCGCCGGGACTGCCGGGCCGCGGCGAGCGCGGTCTCGGCCGGCGTCGCGCCGGTCGCGGGTGCGGCGCCGCACGATCGCTCGAGCAGCACGGCGAGGACGATCGCGGGGACGACGCTCGCGCACCACAGCGGGGCGAGCAGCAGCACGAGCACGGTGTAGTTGGCCACGGGGAGCTCCAGGGACGGACGACGGTAAGTAGCAAAATGCTAGATCATTGATACAAATGGTGTCCAGGGGTGAGCGGCACGCAGCACTGCCTCCTCACCTCGGGTCGTGCGCGAGCCACGCGTCGACCCCGGCCAGCAGGCGCTCGCGCGTCGCGGCCGTCGCCCGGCTCGCGCGCACCGACGACCGCGCGAGGTCCGCGAGCGCCGCGTCGTCGAACCCGTGCACCGTGCGCGCGGCCTCGTACTGCGCCACGAGCCGCGAGCCGAACAGCAGAGGGTCGTCGGCACCGAGCGCGACCTGCGCACCCGCGTCGACGAGCGTGCGCAGGGGCACGTGCGCGTCGTCCGCGTACACGCCGAGCGACACGTTCGACGCGGGGCACACCTCGAGCGCGACCCCGCGACCCACGAGGTCGTCGAGCACGCGCGCGTCCTCCGCGGCCCGCACGCCGTGACCGAGCCGGTCCGGCACGAGGTCGCGCACGACGTCGTGCACGTGCGCCGGGCCCAGGAGCTCGCCGCCGTGCGGGACCGACGCGAGGCCCGCGTCGCGGGCGATCCGGAACGCGTGCGCGAACTCCGCCGTGTCGCCGCGGCGCTCGTCGTTGCTCAGCCCGAACCCCACGACCTCGCCCGCACCCGACCCGGCGTACTGCGCCGCGAGCCGCGCGAGCGTGCGCGCGTCGAGCGGGTGCCGCATGCGCGACGCCGCGACCACGACCGCGACCTCGATCCCGTGCGCGGCGCTCGCGGCCCGCGCGGCGTCGAGCACGATCTCGACCGCGGGCGTGATGCCGCCCACGAACGGGGCGTACGACGTCGGGTCGACCTGGATCTCGAGGCGGCCCGAGCCCTCGGCGGCGTCGTCCTGCGCGGCCTCGTCGACGATGCGCCGCATGTCGGCCTCCGAGCGCACGCACGCGCGTGCCGCGTCGTACAGGCGCTGGAACCGGAACCACCCGCGCTCGGTCGGCGGCAGGCGCAGCGGGTCGCCGTCGACCAGCGCGGCGGGCAGCCGCACGCCGTACCCGGCGGCGAGCTCGCGCAGGGTGTCGACCCGCATCGAGCCGGTGAAGTGCAGGTGCAGGTGGGCTTTCGGGAGCTTCGACAGGTCGCGCACCGGTGCAGTCTCGCACCCCCTCAGGTGCCCGGCAGGTCGTCCCGCGGCGTCGCGACCGTGACCGCGTGCGCGCGGTCGTCGGCGCCGAGCGTGGCCTAGGCGCGCAGCAGGTGCGTCGTGACGGTCGCCTCGGCCACGGACGGCCGTCGCGCGAACTTCGCGTCGGCACCAGGCTGTCGTCCGCCGGGCCCGCCCGCCAGGCACCTCCCGGCGGGTCCTGGCGTCCACCGGACGGTGGGCACGCGGCGGACGCACGGTGGTCGCGGGCCGGGCGCGGATCCGGACGCCGGAGGGCGGTTCGACCCAGCGCCCCGGTTCGCGTACAGTGGTCCCTCGGTGGTTGACGTCCACCATGATGAGTTGCGCCACACGGTGCTGCCCGTCGGACGTCGGTCGCGAAGGGTAGTGGCGCAATTGGTAGCGCAGCGGTCTCCAAAACCGCAGGTTGCAGGTTCGAGTCCTGTCTACCCTGCTCGGCGAGCACGTCGCACCACGGTGCGGGTGACCGTCATCCGGAGCGGGCGGGTCCGCGAGGTGCCACCCGGCACCGCGCAGGGGCTCGGTCGCACACACCGAGTGGGGAAGATCAGTGAGCGAATCGCCGTCCGGTGCAGTCGGTGCCGAGGGTGCCCGCGCCAAGGAGCCGCGCTCCGGCGAGAAGCGGCCGGGGTTCTTCGGCCGCATCGCCCTGTTCGTGCGCCAGGTGGTGGCCGAGCTCGGCAAGGTCGTCGCACCGACGCGTTCCGAGCTCGGGACCTACATCGCCGTCGTGCTCGTGTTCCTCGTCGTCATGATGGGGTTCATCACCGTCCTCGACCTTGGCATCGGCAAGGTCGTCGAGTGGGTCTTCGGGGCGTAACCACCCGTCGAACCGCCCGAACGATGTGCGTCGCCCGAGCGTCCCGCCAGGGGTGCCCGGGCATTCACGTCCCATCCGCAGGCCAAACGTAGAAAGCAGGTCGTCCGTGTCCGAGGAGTCGCTGGACCAGACTGAGAACGTCGAGCCGGACGCCGAGACCGCACCCGCGGACGAGGCCGAGCCGGCCGTCGTCGACCCCGCCGAGGAGTTCCGCCGCGAGCTGCGCATGCAGCCGGGCGACTGGTACGTGATCCACTCGTACGCGGGCTACGAGAACCGCGTCAAGGTCAACCTCGAGAACCGCACCCAGTCCCTCAACATGGAGGACTACATCTTCCAGGTCGAGGTGCCGATGGAAGAGGTCGCGGAGATCAAGAACGCGCAGAAGAAGATCGTGCGCCGGGTCCGCATCCCCGGCTACGTCCTCGTGCGCATGGACCTGACCGACGAGTCGTGGGGCGCGGTGCGCCACACTCCCGGCGTGACCGGCTTCGTCGGCCACACCCACCAGCCCGTGCCGCTGACCCTCGACGAGGTGTTCTCGATGCTCGCGCCGGTCTTCGAGGAGGCGCCGGTCGCCGGCAAGCCCGCCCAGAAGTCCAAGGCGCCCGTCGAGGTCGACTTCGAGGTCGGCGAGTCCGTGACCGTCACCGACGGTCCCTTCGAGACCCTTGACGCGACGATCTCCGAGATCAACGCGGAGAGCCAGAAGCTCAAGGTCCTCGTCTCCATCTTCGGCCGGGAGACCCCGGTCGAGCTGTCGTTCGACCAGGTCTCCAAGATCTGATCCTCGCGGCGCGAGCCGCACGGCAGCACTGCAACCGGGTCATCGCCCAGGGCGTCGGTCCACAACACCAGGAAGTCAGGGAACAGCATGCCTCCCAAGAAGAAGGTCTCCGGCCTCATCAAGCTCCAGATCAAGGCCGGCGCGGCCACCCCCGCGCCGCCGATCGGTCCGGCGCTCGGTCAGCACGGCGTCAACATCATGGAGTTCTGCAAGGCGTACAACGCGGCGACCGAGTCGCAGCGTGGCAACGTCGTGCCGGTCGAGATCACCGTGTACGAGGACCGCTCGTTCACGTTCATCACCAAGACCCCGCCGGCTGCGGAGCTCATCAAGCAGGCCGCGGGCGTCGACAAGGGCTCCGCGACCCCGCACACCGTCAAGGTCGCCAAGATCACCGCCGAGCAGGTCCGTGCCATCGCCACGACCAAGCTCGAGGACCTCAACGCGAACGACCTCGAGGCCGCCTCGAAGATCATCGCGGGCACCGCGCGCTCGATGGGCATCACGGTCGAGGGCTGACCTCACGGTCACCGCACCACCGGTGCGGCGCCCTCGCGGCGCCGCACCGCAGCACGACCAGCATGACCTGCACCACCAGCAGCATCAGCATCACCAGCACGCCCGGACGTCCGTCCGGGCAGTGGGAGGGTCCGCGCGGACCCGCACCACGACTGCTCGACACGAAGGAGAAGCAGATGGCAACGCGCAGCAAGGCGTACCGTTCCGCCGCCGAGAAGATCGACCGCGAGAACCTGTACACCCCCCTCGAGGCCGTGCGCCTCGCGAAGGAGACCTCGTCGACCAAGTACGACGCGACCGTCGAGGTCGCGTTCCGCCTGGGCGTCGACCCCCGCAAGGCCGACCAGATGGTCCGCGGCACGGTCAACCTGCCGAACGGCACGGGCAAGACCGCCCGCGTCATCGTCTTCGCGAACGGTGAGAAGGCCGAGCAGGCCCTCGCCGCGGGCGCGGACGAGGTCGGCGGCGACGACCTGATCGCCAAGGTCGCGGCCGGCTACACCGACTTCGACTCGGCCGTCGCCACGCCCGACCTCATGGGCAAGGTCGGTCGTCTCGGAAAGGTGCTCGGCCCCCGCGGCCTGATGCCGAACCCGAAGACCGGCACCGTGACCATGGACGTCGCGAAGGCCGTGAGCGACATCAAGGGCGGAAAGATCGAGTTCCGCGTCGACAAGCACGCGAACCTCCACTTCATCATCGGCAAGGTCTCGTTCTCCGAGACCGCGCTCGTGGAGAACTACGCCGCCGCGATCGACGAGGTCCTGCGTCTCAAGCCGTCGTCGTCCAAGGGTCGCTACATCACCAAGGCGACCATGACGACGACCATGGGCCCGGGCATCCCGCTCGACCAGTCCAAGACGACGAAGCTGCTCGAGGGCGACGAGGCCTGATCCTCGCCCCTCGCGGTCGCTCCGCACGCACGAAGGCCCGGTACCTCGCAGGAGGTACCGGGCCTTCGTCGTTCACCCTCGCGGGGCGCCGGGCGGGCGAACGCCCCGGCCCCGCGACCGCCGGCGCCCGTGGGGGCGCCGGCGGCGGTGGATCAGCAGGCGCCGAGGTCGGTCCACACGCCCCACTGGCTGGGGGCGGGCTTCTCGTTCGTCGTCCACCACTTGGCCTTCCACTGGTGGCCGTCCGCGGAGACCACCGCGCCGCCCGTGTAGACGGCCGAGGCCGACCACGCGGGAGCGGTGCAGGCGCCGGGGTTGCCGGTCGCCGTGGGGGTCGGGGTCGCGGTCGCCGTGGCGGTCGGCTTCGGCGTGGTCGTGGCGGTCGGCGTCGCGGTCGCCGTGGGGGTGGTCGTCGGGGTCGGCGTCACGGTCGGCGTGCCGCTGCCCGAGCCCAGCTTGGGGCCGAACAGGTTGGCGAGCGCGTAGTTGTTGGTCTTGTCCCAGTTGATCGACCAGGTCATGACGCCACCGATCTTGCCGTACTGCTTCGCGGGCTTGAACGAGCCGCAGCCCGTGCCCTTCTCGAGGCAGTCGACGGCGTTCGCGACGTTGGCGAGCGGCTGGTAGCCGCCGCCCGCGGCCTTCTGCACCGCGGGCACGCCGATCCCGACCTGGTCGGGGCGCAGGCCCATCTCGAGCTGGATGCAGGTGAGCGACGTCAGGAAGTCGACCGAGCCCTGGCTGTAGACCTGCTGGTTGCAGCCCATCATCGCGCCCGAGTTGTAGTACTGCGTGTTGACGATCGTCAGGATGTCCTTGATCGCGAGCGTGAGCTGGTAGTAGCCCATCGACGTCGCCTGGTAGTCGATCGTCTGCGGCGCCATCGCGATGATGAGGTCGCTGCCGGCCTTCGCGCGCAGCTGGTGCAGCGCGTCCGACATGTACGTCGCGTTGATGCCGTGCTCGAGGTCGATGTCGACGCCGTCGAAGCCGTACTCCTGCATGAGGGCGTACGCGGTGTCGGCGAAGTTCTTCGCCTCGGTGGCGTTGGAGACGATCACGTTCCCCTTCTCGCCGCCGACCGAGATGATGACCTTGCGGCCCTGGGCCTGGATCGCCTTGATGTCGGCCTTGAACTGCGGGACCGTGTAGCCCTTGAGCTCGGCGCTCGCGAGGTTGAACGTGATGCCGCCCGGCGTGCCGGTCTTGTTGTCGGCGAACGCCACGGCGATCAGGTTGTACGCGGACGGGATCTCGCTGAGCGGGAACACGACCGAGCCGTTGTCGAAGTTGTGCCAGTAGCCGGTGAGCCACTGCGAGTTCGCGGACGGCGCGGCGGCGGGGACCGCGGCGGGCGCGGCCGCGGGGACCGAGGGCGTCGTCGCCCCGGCGGTGCCCACGATGCCGAGGCTCGCGACGGCGAGGGCCGCGGTCGTGGCGAGCAGGCGGGCGACCCGGCCGGCTCGGGGGGTCTGGGAGTTTCTCACGGATGCTCCTCACCCGACGTCCGACATCGGCCGCCGGGGGTGAAATGGTAGGGACGTGCTGACGGTACGCATGCCGCGGGTCGGGCGGGATGAGGGATTCCACGGCTTCTGGCCGCGACCTACGTGACTCCACGTACCCCCGGAACCCGGTCGTCAGGGATGTATCAGACACGGGTCCCGTCCCTCTCTCCGGGGTGATGGTGCGCGAGCGTCGCCGGCAGGGGCCGGGGACGTCGCACCCGAGGAGGGGCATGCGACCCGTTGGCTCTGTGGAGCGCGCCGCCATAGGCTCGAGGCACGAACGCCCGGCCCCGCGACGCCACGGACCGCCACGCCGTGCACCGACCGGGGGCCCTCACCGAGGAGACCGCCCGATGACCCGCCTCGCAGAAGACGCGCCCCAGACGGGGGAGGAGCCGACCGAGACGCTCGGCGACCGCGGCGCGCGAGCGGTGCTCGCGTACCGTGACGGCCGCACCGAGCCGCTCGGGGAGTTCGTGCGCGAGGCCACGCCGCTGCTGTGGCACACGGTGCGCTCGCAGGGCGTGCCCTACGACCTCGCGGACGACGTGGTGCAGGGCGTGTGGGTCGCGCTCGTGCGGCACGTCGAGACCATCCAGGAACCGCACGCGGTCCTCAAGTGGATCCTCGTCGCGGCCAAGCGTGCGGCCTGGGAGGCGACGCGCAAGCACCGCGGCGAGCAGTCGCGCACCACGGCACTGCCCGACGACAGGGACGACGGCGCCCCGCGCGAGCTGCCGGACCGTGAGCCGGGGCCCGAGGCGGAGGTCCTCACCTCGGAGCGCGACCGCATCCTGTGGGCGGCGGTCGCCGAGCTCGCACCGCGGTGCCAGACGCTGCTGCGTCTGGTGGCCCGCGCCGACCGGCCCGACTACCGCGCGATCGCGGAGGCGATCGGCATGCCCGTCGGGAGCATCGGCTCGACGCGCGGCCGGTGCCTGGCGAAGCTGCGCACGATCCTCGACCACAACGGTGACGACCTCTGGGGGCAGGTATGACCGTCCACGACGCACGAGGACCGGTCGACGACGTCGACGTCGCGATCCTCGACGACCTCGCCCGGATCCACGACCTGCTCGACCCGGTCCCCCCGGGCCTCGCGGAGCGCAGCCTGTTCGCGATGACGCTCGCGGCGCTCGAGACCGAGGTCATGGAGCTCGCGGAGGTCGTCACCGACCCCGCGGGCGTGCGCTCCGCCGAGCCCGTGCCCGCACGCACGGTCACGTTCACGTCGGCCGCCACGACCGTCATGATCACGTTCCAGGCGTCCGGCCCGTCCGTGGTCCGCCTCGACGGCTGGGTCGCGCCCGTCGGCGAGGGCGTCGACGTCGAGCTGCACAGCACCGACGGCGTGGTCCCGGGACGCGCCGACGAGGACGGCCGCTTCGCGTTCCCGCAGGTCGCGCACGGCCCCGTGAGCCTCGTCGTGCGGCCCGTCGGCGGGGCGGCGATGAGCACGCCCGTCGTCGAGGTCTGACCACCCGCGCAGCACCCGCACCACCCGCAGCCCTGAGCCGTGCGGTCCGCCAGGGCCGCGCGGACGCCCCGGCCCGCCGTCCGGCGCGCCGACACTCGACGACGAGCAGGAGCGACCATGACCGAAGGACCAGTCGACGGCGTGCCCGACCGCCGCGGCGCGACGCGCCCCGTGCGCACGCTCGACCCCGAGCGGGTGCGCCGCAGCCCCGGCCGCCGTCAGGTGCAGGCGACGACGTACGTCGCGGACCGCGTGATCGTGCCGGGTACCTTGCCCGCGGCGGTGCGCCGCGCGCTGCTCGCCGAGGACGACGGCACGCTCGAGCTGGAGTCCGCCGACCCGACGTGGGACGCGCCCCTCGCGGACGTGTGGCGTGCCGCGGACGACGCCGGGTACGTCGTCGTCCTCGACGCGGACGACCTGGTGCGCCGGAGCCCCGCGGGCCAGGGCCTCGCCGTGGACGACGACGCGGACGACGACACGGACGACGACGCGGACGACGACACGGACGACGACGCGTCGGCCGGGTTCGTCGTCCGTCTGCGCCCGCGCGACCCGGACGTCGAGCCGGACGCCTGGGACGTCGTCGGACGTCGGCCGGGCGGGTCGGGGGAGCGGCCGCACCTCGACCACGTGATGCGCGCCCACCGGCACCTGTTCCCGTTCCCCGTGGTCCCCTCGGCCGAGCCGTTCACCACGCCGTGGCCCTACGAGGGCGTCGAGCAGTACGGGCAGCCGGGCTGGGGCGGGCGCGCCCCCGTCGCGCGCGTCGGGGCACCGCCGCGCCGCACCCTCGCCGACGGCGACTCCCCGTGGGTCGCGGCAGACGGCGTGCGGCGGCCCGTCGTGGCCGTGGTCGACACGGGCACGGGCACCCACCCGTGGCTCGGCACCTACGACCCCGACGCGCCGACGGACGGCCCGCACGGCGTCGTCGTGCGCGACGCGCTGCTCGACGGCGCACCGCTCGGCACGTTCCCGCACCCGCGCTACCCGGCCGAGGACCCCGAGATCGGCGGGCTGAGCGTCAACCCGCTCGTCGGGCCGCTCGACCCGGTCGCGGGCCACGGCACGTTCATCGCGGGCGTCGTGCACCAGGTGTGCCCCGACGCCACGATCCTGTCGGTGCGGGCCTTCGGCGGCAGCGGCGAGGTCTCCGAGTGGGACGTCACGCACTCGCTGCGCCGCGTCCTCGAGTTCCACCGGCGCGGGCTCGCGGGCGTCGACGGGTGCGAGCCCGTCGACGTGCTCGTCCTCGCGACGGGGTACTACCACGAGCAGGCCGAGGAGGGCCGTCGCGCCCGCCTGCGCGGCGTCCTGCGCCGTCTGCGCCGCGCCGGGGTCCTCGTGGTCGTCTCGTCGGGCAACGACGGGAGCCCGCGCGAGCTCTTCCCCGCCGCGTTCGCGCAGCACGTGGACCGGACCGGGCCGCAGGTGCGGTGGGCGGACGGCGCCACGGTGCCCGCCGACCGCACGCCGCTGCTCGCGGTGGGCGCGGCCAACCCCGACGGCACGACGGCGCTGTTCAGCAACGAGGGCCCCTGGGTCACGTGCGACCGGCCCGGCGCCGCGGTGATCAGCACCATGCCCACCACGCTCGACGGTCCCGCGACGCCGAGCCGCCGCCTCGCCGACCGGCTCAGCAGCGGCGTGCGCGCCACGATCGACCCGGACGGCTTCGACGGCGGGTTCGCGACCTGGAGCGGGACGTCGTTCGCGGCGCCCGTGCTCGCGGGCGAGCTCGCGGCGAGCATCCTCGCGGCGCGTACGGGCGGGACGGGCGCCGAGCGGTCGGACCGCGATACCGTGGACGCGGCGGCAGGCCGCGTGGCCGAGGCCTGGGCCGCCGTCCAGGAGGTGCTGGGCCTGGCCCCGACCGACTGACCCCGACGCCGACCCACCAGCACGCCGGCCGACATCCGGAGGACCGATGGCGCACGTGCCGACCGAGGAGCTCCTCGAACGGCTCGGCCGGGCCCGGGGGCTCAACGCCCGGGCCCGGGTCGCGGACGCCGCGCAGGCATTCGACGAGGTCCTCGACGCCCTCGGTGCGGCCGCCGACCCGGCGGCCCCCGACGCCGCGACGCTCGAGCACGACCGCCAGACCGTGCTCGTGCGGGCGCTCGCGGGCCGCGCCGCGTGCTCCCTCGCGCTCGGCGGCACGATGGACGCCAGCGGCACGGTGCTCGACGTCGCCCGCGACCACGCGCGCCGGGCCCGGCGCCCCGACCTCGAGGGCGTCGTCGCCGGCCAGCGCGGCATGCTCCGCGTGCGCACGGGCGACGTCGCCGGCGCCCTCACCGCGTTCGACGAGGCGCTCGCGCTCCTGCCCGACGACGACGTCTCGGACCAGGTCGTGCTCCGCCTCAACCGGGGCTCGGCGCTCGCGGACGCGGGCGAGCTCGAGCGCGCCGAGGCCGACTACGCCGAGGCGCAGGAGCTCGCGACCGCGGCGGGCCTCACCGTCTACGCGGCGGGCGCCCTGCACAACCTGGGCTACGTGAGCTACCTGCGGGGCGACCTGCCGGCCGCGCTGCGGGCCATGGACGCCGCGACCGAGATCACGGGCGAGCAGCCCGCGGCGGTCGCGCTGCGCGGGCGCGCCTACGTGCTGTTCGAGGCGGGGCTCGTGCGCGAGGCCGACGCCGCGCTCGCGACCGCGGTCGAGCTGCTCACGGCCGAGGGCAACGAGGTCGAGCTCGCGGACGTCGAGCTCGACCGTGCCCAGTGCGCCCTGGGTCTGCGCCGGCTCGACGACGCAGCCCGGCTCGCGACGTCCGCGGCCCGCCGCTTCGCACGCGTCGACCACCAGGTCCCGGCCGTGCGGGCCGGGGTGCTCGCCGCCGAGGTCGAGGTCGAGCGCGCCGCGCAGGCCGACGACCCCGCCCGGTGGGACGCGCTGCTCGCCGCGGTGCAGGGGCTCGTCGCGCAGGCCGTGCGGCTCGACCCGCGCACCGCGCGCAGCCTGCGGGTGCACGCCGAGCTCGTCGAGGCGGAGGCCTACCTGGCCTCGGGCCGCGCGGAGGCCGCGCAGGAGCGTGTGCGGGCGCTGCGCCCGCGCACGCGGTCCGAGTCGCTCCAGGTGCGCGTGCGGCTCGAGCTCGCCTGCGCGCGCCTCGCGTTCGACGCGGGCGACCGCCGCACGGCCCTGCGCGCGGTGCGGCGCGGGCAGCGCCTGCTCGCCCAGCACCGCGGGCACCTCGGGTCGGTCGAGGGCGTCACGGCCTCGGCGCGGCACGGCGTGCACCTCGGCCGGCTCGACGTCGAGCGCGCGTTCGACGCGGGGCGCGCCCGTGCGGTGTTCGACGCCCTGGAGCGGGGCCGTGCGACCTTCGCGGGGCTCGGCTCGGTCTCGCCGCACCCCGACCCGGTCGCCGCGGGGATGCTCGCCTCGGCGCGGCGCGCGCTCGAGGAGGCGCGCGAGATCGGTCCCGACGCCTCGCCGGACGACGCGGCCCGCCGGCTCGAGCTCGTCGCCGCGGCACGACGGGACGAGGACGCCGCGCGCCTGCGCTCGCTGCACCGCGCCGGGGACGGCGGGGTGCCGGCCCCGGCGAGCGCCCGCGACGTCGCCGAGCGGCTGCGTGCGGGCGGCAGCGACCTCGTCGTGGTGAGCCTCGCGGTGCACGACGGTGCGGTGCACGCCGTGCGGGTGGGTGCGCGCGGCGCACGGCTGGTGCGGCTCGCCCCGATCGACGAGGTGCGCGAGCGCGTGCTGCGCGTGCGGTCGGACCTCGCGCACGTGGCGAACGGACTGCTGCCCGTCGAGATGCGGCGGGCGGTGCGCGCGTCGCTGCGGCGCTCGCTCGCCGCCCTCGACGACACGCTGCTCGTGCCGCTCGACGTCCCGGGCGCGCTGCACGTCGTCGCGCGCGGCGACCTGCTCGGCGTGCCGTGGTCGTCGCTGCCGTCGCGCGCGGGCCTGCGCACGAGCGTCAACTCGTGGGTCGACGCGACCCTCCTGGACGCGTCGTCCCTCGTGGACCCGCTCGTGGACGGCGCGGCGGGCGGGGCGCCGTCCGACCACGGCGGGGTGCTCGCGCTCGCGGGGCCGGGACTGCGCTGCGCCGAGGAGGAGGTCGAGCGGGTCGCGGCGCGGTGGCCGGGCGCGGAGGTGCTCGCGGGGGACGCGGCGACGTGCGCGGCGGCGACCGAGGGCGTCGCTGGCCGCGCGGTGGTGCACGTCGCGGCGCACGGGAGCCACGAGGAGGACAACCCGTTGTTCTCGTCGATCCGGCTCGCCGACGGTCCGCTGTTCGCGCACGAGCTCGAGCAGGTGCCCCTGCGGGGGAGCGTCGTCGTGCTCTCGGCGTGCGAGACGGGCGCGGTCACGACGCGGGTCGGGGGAGAGGTGCTGGGCCTGACGCAGGTGCTCCTGCGGCTCGGCGCACGCGCCGTGGTCTCGGCCCTCGCGCCGCTGAGCGACGCCGAGGCGCTCGAGCTCATGCCCGCGCTGCACGAGAGCCTGCGGCGCACCGGCTCGCCCGAGGTCGCGCTCGCCGACGCGCTCGCGCTCGCGCAGGACCCGGTGCCGCTCGTGTGCTTCGCCCCCGTGGTGCGCTAGCCCCGCGATCCGGGGCCCCGGCCGGGATTTGGTCCTCGCTCCCGCGTCGCGTACAGTGGTCCGGTACCCAAGACCGCCGGTCGTCCGATCGTGCCCCGAGCCTGTGCCCGGAGCGGGATCGACCGAAGTTCCGCAGCAGCGGAGACCAGCGCAGGTGATGTTCCCGAGACTGCACGGTTCTCCGTGCGGCGTTGAGAGCCCCGCCTGCGCGGGGCTCTTTTTCTTTGCCCGGGACGGTACGCCACGAGGCTCCGCCTCGGGGCGCCGGCGGCACCACCACTGGAAGGATTGCCATGGCGAGGCCGGACAAGGCAGCCGCAGTCGCAGAGCTCTCGGACAAGTTCCGCGAGTCGAACGCGGCCGTGCTGACCGAGTACCGCGGGCTCACCGTCGCGCAGCTCAAGCAGCTGCGTCGGTCGCTCAGCGGCAACGCAACCTACGCCGTGGTGAAGAACACGCTGACGTCCATCGCGGCCAAGGAGGCAGGTGTCGAGGGTCTCGACGCCAGCCTCGAGGGCCCCTCGGCGATCGCCTTCGTGACCGGTGACCCGGTCGAGGCTGCCAAGGGTCTGCGTGACTTCGCCAAGGCGAACCCCGCACTGGTCATCAAGGGCGGTGTCCTCGACGGGCGCCCCCTGACCACTGAGGAGATCACCAAGCTCGCGGACCTCGAGTCCCGCGAGGTGCTGCTGGCCAAGCTGGCCGGCGCTTTCAAGGGCAAGCTGTACCAGGCGGCTTACCTGTTCACGGCGCCCACGGCCCAGGCCGTGCGCACGATCGATGCCCTGCGTCAGAAGCAGGAGTCGGAGAGCGCCGCAGCCTGATCGCGTCGGGGCCCCGCCCCGTCGAGTTCGTGCGGCACTCGCTGTCATCACCTGATCCACACCCTGCTTCGTGCGGGCCCGGTCCCGGGCCGACGACCAGCACCAACCGAAAGGAACGCCATCATGGCGAAGCTCAGCACCGACGAGCTGCTCGACGCTTTCAAGGAGCTCACCCTCATCGAGCTCTCCGACTTCGTGAAGGCCTTCGAGGAGACCTTCGAGGTCACCGCTGCTGCCCCCGTGGCCGCTGCTGCCCCCGCCGCTGCCGGTGGCGGCGCCGCCGCTGAGGCCGAGGAGGAGAAGGACGAGTTCGACGTCATCCTCGAGGCTGCCGGCGACAAGAAGATCCAGGTCATCAAGGAGGTGCGCGCCCTCACGAGCCTCGGCCTCAAGGAGGCGAAGGACCTCGTCGACGGCGCTCCCAAGCCCGTCATCGAGGGCGCCAACAAGGAGACCGCGGAGAAGGCCAAGGCTGCCCTCGAGGGCGCCGGCGCCACCGTCACGCTCAAGTGACCTCCGCCTTCGGGCGACCCTGACGGAATACGCGGCCCCGCCGCGACGTTCCCGTCACCAGGCGACGAGGCCCGCACCCTTCGGGGTGCGGGCCTCGTCCGGCCTGTGGCATGTTTCTCCACGGAGCGCCTCGCGCTCCTCGTAGTTGTCGCCCGCCCTCGCGTGCGACCTGCGGCCCGGCGGCGACGTCGGACGGCGGGTGGTGCGTCCCGGGGCGGGAGTGTTCTTGGGCGGCAAATGGCGGCCACCGAGAAGACGTCCGCACCGGTCGGTGCGCGGCGGTGCAGCGCGTGCGAACGACCCGTCCTCGTCACCCCTGGGGTGGCGGCGCGGGACGAGCATCCACGTGCTGGACAGTCTTGCGCTGACCGGGTATGCTAACGCTTTGCGCTCGCGTGCGCCCTCGGCCCCTCGTCCCCGTCTCTCCTCGCCTGTCGTGCGTCCATCGTGCACCCCAGGCGGCCCAGGCGGAAGAGACCCTGCAGCCACGCAGCGTACAGCGTGCCATCGATCTGCAGGGAAGGACCCCTCTTGGCTGCCTCGCGCACCCCTTCTGCTCCGTCCGCCGACGCCATCGCGAACCGCACCGCATCCCGTCGCCTCTCCTTCGCCAGGATCTTCGAGCCCCTCGAGGTGCCCGACCTCCTCGGCCTCCAGACCGAGAGCTTCGACTGGCTGCTCGGCAACGCCGCCTGGCGCTCGCGCGTCGAGGCCGCGAACTCGTCGGGCCGGCAGGACGTCCCGACGACCTCGGGCCTCGAGGAGATCTTCGAGGAGATCTCCCCGATCGAGGACTTCGGCTCCTCCATGTCGCTCTCCTTCTCGGACCACCGCTTCGAGCCGCCGAAGTACACGGCGGACGAGTGCAAGGAGAAGGACTTCACCTACGCGGCCCCGCTGTTCGTGACCGCCGAGTTCGTCAACTACACGACCGGTGAGATCAAGAGCCAGACGGTGTTCATGGGCGACTTCCCGCTCATGACGGCGCGTGGCACGTTCATCATCAACGGCACCGAGCGCGTCGTCGTCTCGCAGCTCGTCCGCTCGCCGGGCGTCTACTTCGAGCGCGTCGCCGACAAGACGAGCGACAAGGACATCTTCTCCGCGAAGATCATCCCCTCGCGCGGTGCGTGGCTCGAGTTCGAGATCGACAAGCGCGACGCCGTGGGCGTGCGCGTCGACCGCAAGCGCAAGCAGCCCGTCACGGTGCTGCTCAAGGCGCTCGGCCTGACCGAGGCCGCGATCCGCGAGGAGTTCGCCGACTTCCCGTCGATCCTCGACACCCTCGAGAAGGACCACGTCCACACCGAGGAGGAGGCGCTCGTCGACCTCTACCGCAAGATCCGTCCGGGCGAGCCGCCCACGGTCGAGGCGGGGCGGTCGCTGCTCGAGAACTTCTACTTCAACCCCAAGCGCTACGACCTCGCGAAGGTCGGCCGCTACAAGGCCAACAAGAAGCTCGGCGTCGACGCCGCGATCGACGACTCGACCCTGTCGGTCGGCGACATCGTCGCGACGATCAAGTACCTCGTGTCGCTGCACGCGGACCGCACGACGATGGACGGCACCAAGAACGGCGAGGCCGTCGAGGTCCGCGTCGAGACGGACGACATCGACCACTTCGGCAACCGTCGCATCCGTGCGGTGGGCGAGCTCATCCAGAACCAGGTCCGCACCGGCCTGTCCCGCATGGAGCGCGTCGTCCGCGAGCGCATGACCACGCAGGACGTCGAGGCGATCACCCCGCAGACCCTGATCAACATCCGCCCCGTCGTGGCGTCGATCAAGGAGTTCTTCGGGACGTCGCAGCTGTCCCAGTTCATGGACCAGAACAACCCGCTCGCGGGCCTGACGCACAAGCGTCGCCTGTCGGCGCTCGGCCCGGGCGGTCTCTCGCGCGACCGTGCCGGCATGGAGGTCCGTGACGTCCACCCGTCGCACTACGGCCGCATGTGCCCGATCGAGACCCCTGAGGGCCCGAACATCGGCCTCATCGGCTCGCTCGCGTCGTACGGGCGCATCAACCCGTTCGGCTTCATCGAGACGCCGTACCGCAAGGTCGTCGCGGGCAAGGTGACCGACGAGGTCCAGTACCTGACCGCCGACGACGAGGACCGCTACGTCATCGCCCAGGCGAACCAGGCGCTCAACGCGGACGGCTCGTTCGTCGACGACCGCGTGCTCGTGCGCACCAAGGGCGGCGAGGTCGACATCATCCCCGGCACCGCCGTGGACTTCATGGACGTCTCGCCGCGCCAGATGGTGTCCGTCGCGACGGCCCTGATCCCGTTCCTCGAGCACGACGACGCGAACCGCGCCCTCATGGGTGCGAACATGCAGCGCCAGGCCGTGCCGCTCGTGCGCTCGGAGGCCCCGCTCGTGGGCACCGGCATGGAGCGTCGTGCCGCGGTCGACGCCGGCGACGTCATCGTCGCGACCAAGGCGGGTGTCGTGACCGAGGTCTCGGCCGACCTGATCCTCGTCGCGAACGACGACGGCACGACCGGTTCGTACCGTGCCGCGAAGTTCCGCCGCTCGAACCAGGGCACGAGCTACAACCAGCGCGTGCTCGTGGACGAGGGCGCCCGCGTCGAGGTGGGCTCCGTGCTCGCCGACGGCCCGGCCACGGACGACGGCGAGCTCGCGCTCGGCCGCAACCTCATGGTCGCGTTCATGTCGTGGGAGGGCCACAACTACGAGGACGCGATCATCCTGTCGCAGCGCCTCGTGCAGGACGACATCCTCTCGTCGATCCACATCGAGGAGCACGAGGTCGACGCGCGCGACACCAAGCTCGGCCCCGAGGAGATCACGCGGGACATCCCCAACGTCTCGGAGGAGGTCCTCGCGGACCTCGACGAGCGCGGCGTGATCCGCATCGGTGCCGAGGTCGGCGCGGGCGACGTCCTGGTCGGGAAGGTCACGCCCAAGGGCGAGACCGAGCTGACCCCGGAGGAGCGCCTCCTGCGCGCGATCTTCGGCGAGAAGGCGCGCGAGGTGCGCGACACCTCGCTCAAGGTCCCCCACGGCGAGTCGGGCACCGTGATCGGCGTCCGCGAGTTCAACCGTGAGGACGGCGACGAGCTGCCCGCCGGCGTGAACCAGCTGGTCCGCGTGTACATCGCGCAGCGCCGCAAGATCACGGACGGCGACAAGCTCGCCGGCCGTCACGGCAACAAGGGCGTCATCTCGAAGATCCTGCCGGTCGAGGACATGCCGTTCCTCGCCGACGGGACCCCGGTCGACGTCATCCTCAACCCGCTGGGCGTGCCCGGGCGCATGAACGTCGGCCAGGTCCTCGAGACCCACCTCGGGTGGATCGCGAAGCAGGGCTGGGACGTCGAGCTCGCCGAGGGCGACGACCTGTCCTGGAAGGACGACCTGCCCGCGGTGGCGGCGAAGTCCGAGCCGGGTCGCCCGGTCGCGACGCCCGTGTTCGACGGCCTCCAGGAGAACGCGCTCTCGGGCCTGTTCACCGCGACGCTGCCGAACCGTGACGGCGAGCGCATGGTCAAGGGCGACGGCAAGGCGCGGCTCTTCGACGGCCGCTCCGGCGAGCCGTTCCCCGAGCCCGTGTCGGTCGGCTACATGTACATCCTGAAGCTCCACCACCTGGTCGACGACAAGATCCACGCGCGCTCGACCGGCCCGTACTCGATGATCACGCAGCAGCCGCTGGGTGGTAAGGCGCAGTTCGGTGGTCAGCGCTTCGGCGAGATGGAGGTGTGGGCCCTTGAGGCCTACGGCGCGGCGTACACGCTGCAGGAGCTCCTCACGATCAAGTCGGACGACGTCCCAGGCCGTGTCAAGGTCTACGAGGCGATCGTCAAGGGCGAGAACATCCCCGACTCGGGCATCCCGGAGTCCTTCAAGGTGCTCCTCAAGGAGATGCAGTCGCTCTGCCTGAACGTCGAGGTGCTCTCGAGCGACGGGACGCAGATCGAGATGCGCGAGTCGGACGACGAGGTGTACCGCGCCGCGGAGGAGCTCGGCATCGACCTCTCCCGCCGTCCGAACGCCGCCTCGAGCGTCGACGAGATCTGATCTCGGGCACGGTGACGGCGGCCCGTCCAGCACGGGCCGCCGGCACCGCCGCTCATCCGAGGGGTTTCCCCTCGTTGGAACTCCACCGCGCCGACCGGGCACCACGCACCGGTCGGCTACGAAGGAAGTAGGACACCTTGCTCGACGTCAATGTCTTCGACGAGCTGCGCATCGGACTGGCCACTGCCGATGACATCCGTGCCTGGTCGCACGGTGAGGTCAAGAAGCCCGAGACCATCAACTACCGCACCCTCAAGCCCGAGAAGGACGGCCTCTTCTGCGAGAAGATCTTCGGCCCCACCCGGGACTGGGAGTGCTACTGCGGCAAGTACAAGCGCGTGCGCTTCAAGGGCATCATCTGCGAGCGCTGCGGCGTCGAGGTGACGCGCTCGAAGGTGCGCCGTGAGCGCATGGGCCACATCGAGCTCGCCGCGCCCGTGACCCACATCTGGTTCTTCAAGGGTGTGCCCTCGCGCCTGGGCTACCTGCTGGACCTCGCCCCGAAGGACCTCGAGAAGGTCATCTACTTCGCGGCGTACATGATCACGTCGGTCGACGTGGACGGTCGCCAGGAGGACCTGCCGAACCTCCAGAACGAGATCGACCTGGAGAAGAAGGAGATCGCGGACCGCCGCGACAACGACATCAACGCGCGCGCCCAGCGCCTCGAGGCCGACCTGGCCGAGCTCGAGGCCGAGGGTGCGAAGGCCGACGCGCGCCGCAAGGTGCGCGACTCGGCCGAGCGCGAGATGGCGCAGCTGCGCAAGCGTGCCGACGCCGAGCTCGACCGCCTCGAGCAGGTCTGGGACCGCTTCAAGAACCTCAAGGTCGCCGACCTCGAGGGCGACGAGATGCTCTACCGCTCGCTGCAGGACCGCTACGGCACCTACTTCGAGGGGTCGATGGGCGCTGCCGCGATCCAGAAGCGCCTGCAGGACTTCGACCTCGAGGCCGAGGCCGCGTCGCTGCGCGAGATCATCACGACGGGCAAGGGCCAGCGCAAGACGCGTGCCCTCAAGCGCCTCAAGGTCGTCAACGCGTTCCTGACGACGACGAACTCGCCGACCGGCATGGTGCTCGACGCCGTCCCGGTCATCCCGCCGGACCTGCGCCCCATGGTGCAGCTCGACGGTGGCCGGTTCGCGACGTCGGACCTCAACGACCTGTACCGCCGCGTGATCAACCGCAACAACCGGCTCAAGCGCCTGCTCGACCTGGGTGCGCCGGAGATCATCGTCAACAACGAGAAGCGGATGCTCCAGGAGGCCGTCGACTCGCTGTTCGACAACGGCCGTCGTGGACGCCCGGTGACCGGTCCGGGCAACCGCCCGCTCAAGTCGATCTCCGACATGCTCAAGGGCAAGCAGGGTCGTTTCCGTCAGAACCTGCTCGGCAAGCGCGTCGACTACTCGGGCCGTTCGGTCATCGTGGTCGGCCCGCAGCTCAAGCTGCACCAGTGCGGTCTGCCCAAGCAGATGGCTCTCGAGCTGTTCAAGCCGTTCGTGATGAAGCGCCTCGTGGACCTCAACCACGCGCAGAACATCAAGTCGGCCAAGCGCATGGTCGAGCGCGCGCGCCCGGTCGTGTGGGACGTCCTCGAAGAGGTCATCACCGAGCACCCCGTGCTGCTCAACCGTGCACCCACGCTGCACCGCCTGGGTATCCAGGCGTTCGAGCCGCAGCTCGTCGAGGGCAAGGCCATCCACCTGCACCCGCTCGTGTGCGGCGCGTTCAACGCCGACTTCGACGGTGACCAGATGGCGGTCCACCTGCCCCTGAGCGCAGAGGCGCAGGCCGAGGCCCGCATCCTCATGCTCTCGAGCAACAACATCCTCAAGCCGTCGGACGGCCGTCCGGTGACCATGCCCTCGCAGGACATGATCATCGGTCTGTTCCACCTGACGAGCGACAAGGACGGCGCCGAGGGCGAGGGCCGCGCGTTCTCGTCGGTGGCCGAGGCCGTCATGGCGTTCGACCAGGGCACGCTCGACCTGAACGCGGTCGTCAAGATCCGCATGGACGGCCTCGTGTTCGACGAGGGCGACGCCCCCGAGGGCTTCGTCCCGGGCGAGTCGTTCGTGTTCTCGACGACGCTGGGCCGCGCGCTCTTCAACGAGACGCTCCCCGTCTCGTACGGCTACGTCAACGGCGTGGTCGACAAGAAGAAGCTCTCGACGATCGTCAACGCGCTCGCCGAGCGCTACCCCAAGGTCGAGGTCGCCGCCTCGCTCGACGCGCTCAAGGCCGCCGGCTTCCGGTGGGCGACGCGCTCGGGCGTGACGATCGCGATCTCGGACGTCGCGACGCCGAGCGCCAAGGCCGAGATCCTCGAGGAGCACGAGGCCAAGGCGCTCAAGGTCCAGCAGGAGTTCGACAAGGGTCTGATCACGGACGACGAGCGCCGCCAGGAGCTCATCGAGATCTGGACCCAGGCGACCGACAAGGTCGCGTCGTCGATGCGCAAGAACCTCGAGGCGAACGACCGCAACACCGTGTTCCGCATGGTGGGCTCGGGCGCGCGTGGTAACTGGATGCAGGTCCGTCAGATCGCCGGTATGCGCGGTCTCGTGGCGAACCCGAAGGGTGAGATCATCCCTCGCCCGATCAAGTCCAACTACCGCGAGGGCCTGTCCGTCCTCGAGTACTTCATCGCGACGCACGGTGCCCGCAAGGGCCTCGCGGACACCGCCCTGCGTACCGCCGACTCGGGCTACCTGACCCGTCGTCTGGTGGACGTCTCGCAGGACGTCATCATCCGCGAGGAGGACTGCGGCACCGAGCGCGGCCTCAACCTGCCGGTGGGCGAGCGCCTCGCCGACGGGTCGCTCGTGGAGCACCCGAAGGTCGAGACGAGCATCTACTCGCGCACCCTCGCGACCGAGGTGTCCGACAAGGACGGCAACGTCATCGCGGGTGCGGGCGACGACGCGGGCGACGACGTCATCGAGCGTCTGCTCGCGGCGGGCGTCGACACGGTCAAGGTCCGCTCGGTCCTGACCTGCGAGTCGCGCGTCGGCACGTGCGCCAAGTGCTACGGCCGGTCGCTCGCGACCGGCAAGCTCGTCGACATCGGCGAGGCCGTCGGCATCATCGCGGCCCAGTCGATCGGTGAGCCCGGCACGCAGCTCACGATGCGTACCTTCCACACCGGTGGTGTGGCCTCGGCCGACGACATCACGCAGGGTCTGCCGCGTGTCACGGAGCTCTTCGAGGCCCGCACCCCCAAGGGTGAGGCGCCCATCGCCGAGTTCTCGGGCCGCGTCGTCATCGACGACTCGGAGCGTTCGCGCCGTCTGGTGCTCACGCCGGACGACGGCTCGGAGGAGATCGCCTACCCGGTGACCAAGCGTGCGCGCCTGCTCATCAACGACGGCGACCACGTCGAGGTCGGCACGCAGCTCGTCCAGGGTGCGGTGGACCCCAAGAAGGTCCTGCGCATCCTCGGCCCGCGCGCGACGCAGAAGCACCTCGTGGACGAGGTCCAGGAGGTCTACCGCTCGCAGGGCGTGGACATCCACGACAAGCACATCGAGGTCATCGTCCGGCAGATGCTGCGGCGCGTCACGGTGCTCGACTCGAGCAACTCCCGGCTCCTGCCGGGCGAGCTCGCGGAGCGCACCAAGTTCGAGGACGCCAACCGTGCGACGGTCGCCGAGGGCGGCACGCCCGCGGCCGGTCGTCCGGAGCTCATGGGCATCACGAAGGCGTCGCTCGCGACCGACTCGTGGCTCTCGGCCGCGTCGTTCCAGGAGACCACGCGCGTGCTCACGGAGGCCGCCATGAGCGGTCGCCGCGACCCGCTGCTGGGCCTCAAGGAGAACGTCATCATCGGTAAGCTCATCCCGGCCGGCACGGGTCTCCCGCGCTATGGCCAGGTCGACGTCGAGCCGACGGAGGAGGCGAAGACGGAGCTCTACCCGAGCTTCGGCTACGACGAGATCGACTTCCCGGCGCTCGGCATGGGCTCCGGCGAGGCGATCCCGCTCGAGGACCTCGACTTCGGCGACTTCCGCTGATCGACGCCGGCCACGGCCGGCGAGCTGGACCGCGAGGCGCGGCACCTTCGGGTGCCGCGCCTCGCGGCGTTCGGGCGCCGGGTCCGGGGCCGTCGTGGCTCGCAGTGGCTTGTCGGACGGCAGGGGAGCCGTGGCGTCCAGTAGCGCCGTACGGCGTACGGACCTGAGACCCTCCCGACGCGGTACCGCTCTCGCCGGCCCGGATCCGCGGTACCGCTCTCGCGGTGTCTCCCTCGCGGCATGTCGCCGCGTGTGGCCGGGCGCACGTTGACTCGTGCAGCCTCGGAGAGTAACGTTGGAGGCCGTGCCCGCGCCGTCGGGCCCTTCGTGCTGTTCCACACGACAGAACTGGTCGAACCCGGTGCAACCGGACCCACCAGAAGATGTCGGCGCGACCCCCGGGTCGCGCACCCCGGTCGCCGGGGTGGACGCGTCCCGCCGATCCGAGTCCTCTCGGGTCGCCCCGGGCACCGCGCCGAACAGCTCCGCAGGGCGTGATGTGAGTGCCCGGGCGCTCCGGAGCTCGACCCGCAGCCTGCTGCGGCGCAGAGCCCCGGACCATCGAGCCGGTGGTAGGTGGCTGTCGCGACGCGAGCGTTGCGCGGACGTCGTGCTGTCGGCTCCGCCAGACCACCCGTCGGGGCTGCGGCCCCGAGCAGTTCGAGAAGACCGGAGCCGTAGTGCCTACGATCCAGCAGCTCGTCCGCAAGGGGCGGACCTCGAAGGTCGGGAAGTCCAAGACTCCCGCCCTCAAGGGTTCCCCGCAGCGGCGCGGCGTGTGCACGCGTGTGTACACCACCACCCCCAAGAAGCCGAACTCCGCGCTCCGCAAGGTCGCGCGCGTCAAGCTCTCCTCCCAGGTCGAGGTCACGGCCTACATCCCCGGCGTCGGCCACAACCTCCAGGAGCACTCCATCGTGCTCGTGCGCGGCGGTCGTGTGAAGGACCTCCCGGGTGTGCGCTACAAGATCGTCCGCGGCGCGCTCGACACGCAGGGCGTGAAGGGTCGCAAGCAGGCTCGTAGCCGCTACGGCGCCAAGAAGGAGAAGAGCTAATGCCTCGCAAGGGTCCGGCCCCGAAGCGGCCGCTCATCGTCGACCCGGTCTACGGGTCCCCGGTCGTCACGCAGATGATCAACAAGATCATGCTCGACGGCAAGAAGTCCACGGCCGAGGCCATCGTCTACGGCGCGCTCGAGGGCGTCCGTGCGAAGGTCGACGGCGACCCGGTCGTCGTGCTCAAGCGTGCGCTCGACAACGTGCGCCCCGCGCTCGAGGTCCGCAGCCGCCGCGTCGGTGGCGCGACCTACCAGGTGCCCGTCGAGGTCCGCCCCGTGCGCGCCACGACGCTGGCCCTGCGCTGGCTCACCGACTACTCGCGCGCCCGTCGCGAGAAGACGATGACCGAGCGTCTGATGAACGAGATCCTCGACGCGAGCAACGGCCTCGGTGCCGCGGTCAAGCGTCGCGAGGACATGCACAAGATGGCCGACTCCAACAAGGCCTTCGCGCACTACCGCTGGTGACCCCGAGGGCCGGCGTCGAGCACGAACCGACGCCGGCCCCGGGCCCACGCGGCCTGCGCACCCGACCCACCCCACGACCCAAGGGAACTCACCGTGGCACTTGACGTGCTGACCGACCTGAACAAGGTCCGCAACATCGGCATCATGGCCCACATCGATGCCGGGAAGACGACGACCACCGAGCGGATCCTGTTCTACACCGGGGTCAACTACAAGATCGGTGAGACGCACGACGGTGCGTCGACGATGGACTGGATGGAGCAGGAGCAGGAGCGCGGCATCACGATCACGTCCGCCGCGACGACCTGCTACTGGAAGAACAACCAGATCAACATCATCGACACCCCGGGCCACGTGGACTTCACGGTCGAGGTCGAGCGCTCGCTGCGCGTGCTCGACGGCGCCGTCGCTGTCTTCGACGGCAAGGAGGGCGTCGAGCCCCAGTCCGAGACGGTCTGGCGCCAGGCGGACAAGTACAACGTCCCGCGCATCTGCTTCGTCAACAAGATGGACAAGCTCGGTGCGGACTTCTACTTCACCGTCGACACCATCATCAACCGCCTCAAGGCCAAGCCGCTGGTCATCCAGCTGCCGATCGGCTCCGAGAACGACTTCACCGGCGTCGTCGACCTGCTCGAGATGAAGGCGCTCGTCTGGCACGGCGAGACCAAGCTCGGCGAGGCGTACGACATCGAGGAGATCCCGGCCGACCTCCAGGAGAAGGCCGAGCAGTACCGGGCCGAGCTCGTGGAGGCCGTCGCCGAGGCCGACGACGAGTTGCTCGAGAAGTTCCTCGGTGGCGAGGAGATCTCGATCGCCGAGATCAAGGCCGGCATCCGCAAGCTCGTCATCGCGAGCGAGGCGTTCCCGGTCCTGTGCGGCTCCGCGTTCAAGAACAAGGGCGTCCAGCCCATGCTCGACGCGGTCATCGACTACCTCCCCACCCCCCTCGACGTCCCGGCCGTGGACGGCCTCGACGTCAAGGACGAGACGGTCACGATCCAGCGCCACCCCGACGCGAACGAGCCGTTCTCGGCCCTCGCGTTCAAGGTCGCCACGCACCCGTTCTTCGGCAAGCTCACCTACGTCCGGGTCTACTCGGGCAAGGTCGCGCAGGGCGCCCAGGTGCTCAACTCGACCAAGGGCAAGAAGGAGCGCATCGGGAAGCTCTTCCAGATGCACTCCAACAAGGAGAACCCGGTCGAGGAGGCCACGGCCGGCCACATCTACGCCTTCATCGGCCTCAAGGACGTCACCACGGGTGACACGCTGAGCGCGCTCGACGCGCCGGTGATCCTCGAGTCGATGACCTTCCCGGAGCCCGTCATCGACGTGGCCATCGAGCCGAAGACGAAGGGTGACCAGGAGAAGCTCTCGGTCGCCATCCAGAAGCTCGCCGAGGAGGACCCGACCTTCCGCGTCAAGCTCGACGAGGAGACCGGCCAGACCGTCATCGGCGGCATGGGCGAGCTCCACCTCGACATCCTCGTCGACCGCATGCGTCGCGAGTTCAAGGTCGAGGCCAACGTCGGCAAGCCGCAGGTCGCGTACCGCGAGACGATCCGCCGCACGGCCGAGAAGATCGACTACACGCACAAGAAGCAGACCGGTGGTTCGGGTCAGTTCGCCAAGGTCCAGGTGACCTTCGAGCCGCTCGACATGACCGAGGGTGGCGAGCTCTACGAGTTCGAGAACGCCGTCACCGGTGGTCGCATCCCGCGTGAGTACATCCCCTCGGTCGACGCCGGCATCCAGGCTGCGATGCAGCACGGCGTGCTCGCGGGCTTCCCGCTCGTCGGCGTCAAGGCCATCCTGCTCGACGGCGCCTACCACGACGTCGACTCGTCGGAGATGGCGTTCAAGATCGCCGGTACCCAGGTCCTGAAGGAGGGCGTCAAGCGCGCCGACCCGGTCCTGCTGGAGCCGGTCATGGCGGTCGAGGTGCGCACGCCCGAGGAGTACATGGGCGACGTCATCGGCGACCTGAACTCACGTCGTGGAATGATCCAGTCCATGGAGGACGCGACGGGTGTGAAGGTCGTGCGCGCCCAGGTACCGTTGTCAGAGATGTTCGGGTACATCGGTGACCTGCGTTCCAAGACGCAGGGCCGTGCGGTGTACTCGATGCAGTTCGACAGCTACTCCGAGGTTCCTCGGGCAGTTGCCGAAGAGATCATCAAGAAGACCCGGGGCGAGTGAGTCCCCACAGGTCGACCCCTGCACCACCCATCAACCTGTAGCGACCCGCACGCCCCGCAGATGCATCTCGCATCTGCATCGTTCGGCACAACTACCCAAGTCCCAGGAGGACCCCAGTGGCGAAGGCCAAGTTCGAGCGGACCAAGCCGCACGTCAACATCGGCACCATTGGTCACGTTGACCACGGTAAGACGACGCTGACGGCTGCGATCTCGAAGACGCTCGCTGACAAGTACGGCGACCTGCCGGCGAACAAGCAGCGCAACTTCGACGAGATCGACGCGGCGCCGGAGGAGAAGCAGCGCGGTATCACGATCAACATCGCGCACATCGAGTACGAGACGCCTGCGCGCCACTACGCGCACGTCGACGCTCCGGGTCACGCCGACTACATCAAGAACATGATCACGGGTGCGGCGCAGATGGACGGCGCCATCCTCGTGGTCGCCGCGACCGACGGCCCGATGGCCCAGACGCGTGAGCACGTCCTGCTCGCCCGTCAGGTCGGCGTGCCCTACCTGCTCGTCGCGCTCAACAAGTCCGACATGGTCGACGACGAGGAGATCCTCGAGCTCGTCGAGATGGAGGTCCGTGAGCTGCTGTCGAGCCAGGGCTTCGACGGCGACAACGCTCCCGTCGTGCAGGTCTCGGGCCTCAAGGCGCTCGAGGGCGACGAGAAGTGGGTCGAGAAGGTTCTCGAGCTCATGACGGCCGTGGACGAGAACGTCCCGGAGCCGGAGCGCGAGCTCGACAAGCCGTTCCTCATGCCCGTCGAGGACGTCTTCACGATCACCGGTCGTGGCACCGTCGTCACCGGCAAGGTCGAGCGTGGCACGCTCGACATCAACTCGGAGATCGAGATCGTCGGTATCCGCGCGCCGCAGAAGACCACGGTCACGGGCATCGAGACGTTCCACAAGTCGATGGACCAGGCCCAGGCCGGCGACAACACCGGTCTGCTCCTGCGCGGCATCAAGCGCGAGGACGTCGAGCGTGGCCAGGTCCTGGTCAAGCCCGGCTCGATCACGCCGCACACGCAGTTCGAGGCCCAGGTCTACATCCTCGGCAAGGACGAGGGCGGGCGTCACAACCCGTTCTACTCGAACTACCGCCCGCAGTTCTACTTCCGCACCACGGACGTCACCGGCGTCATCACGCTGCCCGAGGGCACCGAGATGGTCATGCCCGGCGACAACACCGAGATGACGGTCGAGCTGATCCAGCCGATCGCCATGGAGGAGGGCCTCGGCTTCGCCATCCGTGAGGGTGGCCGCACCGTGGGCTCGGGCCGCGTCACCAAGATCCTCAAGTGATCTCCCGCTGATCCCCGGCCGGTCCGCCGGCCGGGGATCAGCACCGGCGGAGGCCCGGCACCCCTCGGGGGGCCGGGCCTCCGTGCGTCCCCCTGCACGCGCTCCTGCCCTCGGGCGGTCCTCGCGTGCAGAAGCCTCGTGCACGTTCCTCGTGCAGAGCCCTCGTGCAGGGCCTTCGTGCGGGGAGCCCTCGTGTGGAGATCCCTTGCGGGCCCGGTCCCGAGGGTCTGGTCCCGTGGGTGCCCGTGCCCGTTCCCGTGCCGGACGCCGGTCACGTCGTCTCCCGACAGGCCGGCCACGCGCCGTCCGACCGTTCGGACGGGCGCGGCGCGAGGGTGGTACCACGGAGACATGGATCGGGGGACCGAGGTCACACCCGGGCGGGCTTGGATTCAGGCCGCGGGTGTGTCAAGATAGTCAGGTTGCCTGTTACGGGCGCGCTCTTTCAAGTTTCGAACAGTGTGTTGAACCGCCCTCGGGGGAACCGAGGCGCTGCGGCCGAGGCCGCGGGTTGAGCTCGCTGTCGACGAGGATCGAGCGCATCGCGGAACACACGTTCTGAGACAGGCTGAAAACGTTGCGGCACGCTGCCGCGTCCACCGGTTCGCCGGCGGGGCACGGCGTGACGCATATCCAACGGCCCCACATCATGCTGGTGTGCGCGTCGAGGTGGGTCGCACTACGCGACACGCCCGAGCGCGGGGGTCGGACAGCTAGCGGTTCGAGAGAGAGAGTCAGACGACGCCATGGCGGGACAGAAGATCCGCATCCGGCTCAAGTCCTACGACCACGAGGTGATTGACAGCTCGGCGCGCAAGATCGTCGACACTGTCACCCGCGCTGGTGCAACGGTCGTGGGCCCGGTGCCGCTGCCGACGGAGAAGAACGTCTTCTGCGTCATCCGATCGCCTCACAAGTACAAGGACAGCCGCGAGCACTTCGAGATGCGCACGCACAAGCGGCTGATCGACATCATCGATCCCACGCCGAAGGCCGTCGACTCGCTCATGCGACTCGACCTGCCTGCGGACGTGAACATCGAGATCAAGCTCTGAGGCTGGAGGACATCATGACTACCCCCCAGCAGAACGCACGCGCCGTGAAGGCCGTGCTCGGGACCAAGCTCGGGATGACCCAGGTCTGGGACGAGGCCGGTCGCCTCGTGCCCGTGACCGTCGTGGCCGTCCCCACGAACGTGGTGACGCAGGTCCGCTCCGCGGACGCCGACGGCTACGCCGCGATCCAGCTGGCCGCAGGCCAGATCGATCCGCGCAAGGTCACCAAGCCCCTCAAGGGTCACTTCGAGAAGGCCGGCGTCACGCCGCGCCGTCACGTGACCGAGGTCCGCACGAGCGACGCCGCCGAGTTCACGCTCGGCCAGGAGATCAGCGCGGCGGCCTTCGAGGCCGGCGTGAAGGTCGACGTCATCGGGACCACCAAGGGCAAGGGCACCGCCGGTGTGATGAAGCGTCACGGCTTCTCCGGCGTCGGCGCCTCGCACGGTGCTCACCGCAACCACCGCAAGCCCGGCTCGATCGGTGGGGCCTCGACCCCGTCGCGCGTGTTCAAGGGTGTGCGCATGGCGGGTCGGATGGGCTTCGACCGTCAGACCACGCAGAACCTGACCCTCCACGCGGTCGACGCCGAGAAGGGTCTGCTGCTCGTCAAGGGCGCAGTGCCCGGCCCCAAGGGCGGCGTCGTTCTCGTGCGCAGCGCCGTGAAGGGAGCCTGACACTCATGGCTGCACAGACTGTTGACGTCCTCGACGCCAAGGGCGCGAAGGCCGGCACCGCCGACCTCCCCGCCGAGGTGTTCGACGTCCAGACGAACGTCCCGCTGATCCACCAGGTCGTCGTCGCCCAGCGCGCTGCCGCGCGTCAGGGCACCGCCTCGACCAAGACCCGCGGCGAGGTCCGCGGTGGTGGGCGCAAGCCGTACAAGCAGAAGGGCACCGGCCGAGCCCGTCAGGGTTCGACGCGTGCTCCGCAGTTCGCCGGTGGTGGCACCGTCCACGGCCCGCAGCCGCGCAGCTACGACCAGCGGACGCCCAAGAAGATGAAGGCTGCCGCGCTCCGCGGTGCGCTCTCCGACCGGGCTCGCGCCGGTCGCGTGCACGTCGTGTCGGGCTTCGGCATCGACGGCGTGCCCTCGACCAAGTCCGCTCTGGCGACGATCGCGACCCTGTCGCCGCGCCCGAACGTGCTCGTGGTGCTCGAGCGTGGCGACGAGCTCTCGCTCAAGTCGCTGCGCAACGTCGAGCAGGTGCACCTCCTGGTCGCCGACCAGCTGAACACCTACGACGTGCTCGTCTCCGACGACGTCGTCTTCACCGAGGGCGCGCTCGCCGCGTTCCTCGCCGGGCCGGCCGCTGGTCGCTCCGCGAAGGCCGTCGCCACGTCCACCGAGGCCGACGAGACCGTCGCTACCGAGGAGGACGCCAAGTGAGCGCCGAGAACACCGCTCCCGAGCGGATCGTCATCCCGAAGGACCCGCGCGACATCCTGATCGCGCCGGTCGTCTCGGAGAAGAGCTACGGGCTGCTCGACGAGGGCAAGTACACCTTCATCGTGCACCCGAGCGCGAACAAGACCGAGATCAAGATCGCCGTCGAGAAGGTCTTCGACGTCAAGGTCAAGTCGGTCAACACGATCAACCGCAAGGGCAAGGCCCGTCGTACGCGGTTCGGTCTCGGTAAGCGCAAGGACACCAAGCGTGCGATCGTCACCCTCCGCGAGGGCACGATCGACATCTTCGGCTGAGCCGACGAGAGCAGATTGAGGACAGATCCCCATGGGAATCCGTAAGTACAAGCCGACGACGCCAGGCCGCCGCGGCTCGAGCGTCGCCGACTTCGTCGAGGTCACGCGCTCGCAGCCGGAGAAGTCGCTGGTCCGTCCCCTGTCGAAGACGGGTGGCCGCAACAACTCCGGTCGCATCACGACCCGCCACAAGGGCGGTGGCCACAAGCGCGCCTACCGCGTGATCGACTTCCGTCGTCACGACAAGGACGGCGTGCCGGCGAAGGTCGCACACATCGAGTACGACCCCAACCGCACCGCGCGCATCGCGCTCCTGCACTACGCGGACGGCGAGAAGCGTTACATCGTCGCGCCGAACAAGCTCAAGCAGGGCGACATGATCGAGAACGGTGCCGGGGCCGACATCAAGCCCGGCAACAACCTGCCGCTGCGCAACATCCCGACCGGTACGGTCATCCACGCCATCGAGCTGCGGCCCGGTGGCGGTGCGAAGATCGCCCGTTCGGCCGGCGCCTCGGTGCAGCTCGTCGCCAAGGACGGCCCCTACGCCCAGCTGCGTATGCCGTCCGGCGAGATCCGCAACGTCGACCTGCGCTGCCGCGCGACCATCGGCGAGGTCGGCAACGCCGAGCAGTCGAACATCAACTGGGGCAAGGCCGGCCGTATGCGCTGGAAGGGCAAGCGCCCGACCGTCCGCGGTGTCGCCATGAACCCGATCGACCACCCGCACGGTGGTGGTGAGGGCAAGACGTCCGGTGGACGTCACCCGGTGAGCCCGTGGGGCCAGCCCGAGGGCCGTACCCGTCGTCCGAACAAGGCGAGCGACAAGATGATCGTCCGCCGCCGCCGCACCGGCAAGAAGCGCTGACAAGGAGCCTGAAAGATGCCACGCAGCCTCAAGAAGGGCCCCTTCGTCGACGGCCACCTCCAGAAGAAGGTGGACGTGCAGAACGAGAAGGGGACCAAGAACGTCATCAAGACGTGGTCCCGTCGGTCGGTCATCACGCCCGACTTCCTCGGCCACACCTTCGCCGTGCACGACGGCCGCAAGCACACTCCGGTGTTCGTCACCGAGTCGATGGTCGGCCACAAGCTCGGCGAGTTCGCCCCCACCCGGACCTTCCGCGGCCACGTGAAGGACGACAAGAAGGGCCGTCGCCGCTGATCCGTGGGCTCTGCCCGCGAGAACAGCAGCGACGACCCCGACGGTCATAACGAGACAAGAAGGCAGGACAGCAATGGAAGCCAAGGCGCAGGCGCGGTTCGTCCGTGTCACGCCCCAGAAGGCCCGGCGCGTCGTGGACCTCATCCGTGGCAAGCAGGCCTCTGAGGCCGTGGCGGTGCTCAAGTTCGCACCCCAGGCTGCGAGCGAGCCGATCCGCAAGGTCGTGGAGAGCGCGATCGCGAACGCACGGGTGAAGGCCGACAACGCGAGCGTCCGGTTCGACGAGCAGGAGCTCGTCGTCTCGGAGGCGTTCGTGGACGAGGGCCCGACCCTCAAGCGGTTCCGGCCTCGTGCGCAGGGTCGCGCGAGCCAGATCCTCAAGCGGACCAGCCACATCACCGTGGTCGTGGCTCCGCGCGAAGACACGAAGGGAAGGGCCCGATAGTGGGACAGAAGGTTCACCCGCACGGGTACCGTCTCGGCATCACCACCGACCACCGGTCGCGCTGGTTCGCCGACAGCACCAAGCCCGGCCAGCGGTACCGCGACTACGTCCGCGAGGACGTGCAGATCCGCAAGCTCATGAGCACGGGTCTCGAGCGCGCCGGCATCTCCAAGGTCGAGATCGAGCGCACCCGTGACCGCGTCCGCGTGGACATCCACACGGCGCGCCCGGGCATCGTCATCGGTCGCCGTGGCGCCGAGGCCGACCGCATCCGCGGCGAGCTCGAGAAGCTCACGGGCAAGCAGGTCCAGCTGAACATCCTCGAGGTCAAGAACCCCGAGATCGACGCTCAGCTGGTCGCCCAGGGCATCGCCGAGCAGCTCGCGAGCCGTGTGTCGTTCCGTCGCGCCATGCGCAAGGGCATCCAGTCGGCGCAGCGCGCCGGCGCGAAGGGTATCCGCGTGGCGGTCTCGGGTCGTCTCGGCGGCGCCGAGATGTCCCGCTCGGAGTTCTACCGCGAGGGTCGTGTGCCGCTGCACACGCTGCGCGCGAACATCGACTACGGCTTCTTCGAGGCCCGCACGACCTTCGGGCGCATCGGCGTCAAGGTCTGGGTCTACAAGGGCGACATGACCGAGAAGGAGTTCGCCGCACAGCAGGCGACCGCCGCTCCGCGCCAGGGCCGTGGCGGCCCCCGCGGTGGCGAGCGTGGCGGGGACCGTCGTGGTCCGCGTCGTGGCTCCGAGCGTCCGGCCGAGCGTGCCGCCGAGGCTCCTGCTGCAGAGCAGGCCGCCCCGGCCGAGGCACCCGCGGCCCCTGAGTCCGGAACGGAGGCCTGACCATGCTGATCCCTCGCAGGGTCAAGCACCGCAAGCAGCACCACCCGTCGCGCTCCGGCGCGGCCAAGGGCGGCACGCAGATCGCTTTCGGCGAGTACGGCATCCAGGCTCTCGAGCCTGCGTACGTCACGAACCGTCAGATCGAGTCGGCGCGTATCGCCATGACCCGTCACATCAAGCGTGGCGGAAAGGTCTGGATCAACATCTACCCGGACCGTCCGCTCACGAAGAAGCCTGCCGAGACCCGCATGGGTTCCGGTAAGGGTTCGCCCGAGTGGTGGGTCGCCAACGTCAAGCCGGGCCGGATCGTCTTCGAGCTGGCCGGCGTCCCGGAGGACCTGGCTCGCGAGGCCATGCGCCGCGCGATCCACAAGCTCCCGATGAAGTGCCGTTTCGTGGTGCGTGAGGGTGGTGGCAACTGATGGCTGTCGGTACCAAGGAGCTGGAGACCAGCAACCTGGACGGGTTCGACAACGAGCGTCTCGTCGCCGAGCTCAAGAAGGCCAAGGAGGAGCTTTTCAACCTCCGTTTCCAGTCGGCCACCGGCCAGCTGGAGAGCCACGGCCGTCTCAAGGCCGTGCGTCGTGACATCGCGCGGATCTACACGATCATCCGTGAGCGTGAGCTCGGGATCCGCACCGCACCGAGCCCGAGTGAGTGAGGCTGTAATGAGCGAGAAGGCAACTGAGTCGCCCGCCGTCGCGGCCGACCAGCCCACCGAGGCCCGGGCCAACCGCAAGACGCGGCGCGGGTACGTGGTGAGCGACAAGATGGACAAGACCGTGGTGATCGAGGTCGAGGACCGGGTCAAGCACCCGCTCTACGGCAAGGTCATCCGTCGCACGACCAAGGTCAAGGTGCACGACGAGCAGAACTCTGCCGGCGTCGGCGACCTCGTCCTGGTCATGGAGACCCGCCCGCTGTCCGCCACCAAGCGGTTCCGGCTCGTGGAGATCCTCGAGAAGGCCAAGTAGTACCCCCTGATCGCGGTGGGCCGGGTGCCGTATCCTGGTACCCGGCCCTCCCCGCGATCACCCAGTGACTGACCCAGCCACCGCCGAGGCGATCACGCCAGTGGCGAGCGGCTGACACTGACAGCTATCCGTTCGGCAAGGCTCGCGCAGCGAGAACCGGCTCGACGACAGGAGTTCACTACATGATCCAGCAGGAGTCGCGACTTCGTGTCGCCGACAACACGGGTGCGAAGGAAATCCTCTGCATCCGCGTTCTCGGTGGCTCGGGCCGTCGCTACGCCGGAATCGGCGACACCATCGTCGCCACCGTCAAGGACGCGATCCCCGGCGGCAACGTGAAGAAGGGCGACGTGGTCAAGGCCGTCGTCGTCCGGACCGCCAAGGAGCGCCGTCGTCCGGACGGTTCCTACATCAAGTTCGACGAGAACGCCGCCGTGATCCTCAAGAACGACGGGGAGCCGCGCGGTACGCGCATCTTCGGCCCCGTCGGTCGCGAGCTTCGTGACAAGAAGTTCATGAAGATCATCTCGCTGGCACCGGAGGTGCTCTGACCATGGCGAAGATCAAGAAGGGCGACCTCGTCGTCGTCATCTCCGGCAAGGACAAGGGCAAGCAGGGCCGCGTCCTCGAGGTCCTCAAGGACAGCGACCGTCTGGTCGTCGAGGGTGTCCAGCGCGTCACGAAGCACGTCAAGGTCGGGCAGTCGCAGCGCGGCACCCGCACCGGCGGCATCGAGACCGTCGAGGCCCCGATCCACGTGAGCAACGTGATGGTCGTCGACCCGGAGACCAAGAAGGGCACCCGCGTCGGGTACCGCACCGAAGAGGTCGAGCGTGACGGCCGTACGCGTACCGTTCGCGTGCGCGTCGCCAAGCGTTCCGGGAAGGACATCTGATGAGCGAGAACACCACGCTCGAAGCCCCCGCCCTGCCGCGCCTCAAGTCGCGGTACCGCGAGGAGATCATCGCCGGCCTCCGCGAGGAGTTCGGGCACGTCAACGTCAACCAGGTCGCCGGTCTGTCGAAGATCGTCGTCAACATGGGTGTCGGTGACGCCGCCAAGGACTCCAAGCTCATCGAGGGCGCGATCCGCGACCTGACCGCGATCACGGGTCAGAAGCCGCAGGTCACGAAGGCCCGCAAGTCCATCGCGCAGTTCAAGCTGCGCGAGGGCATGCCGATCGGCGCGCACGTCACGCTGCGCGGCGACCGCATGTGGGAGTTCCTGGACCGTCTGCTCTCGACGGCCCTGCCCCGCATCCGTGACTTCCGCGGTCTCTCGGCCAAGCAGTTCGACGGTCACGGCAACTACACGTTCGGCCTCACGGAGCAGTCGATGTTCCACGAGATCGATCAGGACAAGATCGACCGTGTCCGCGGTATGGACATCACGGTCGTCACGACCGCGACGACCGATGCTGAGGGCCGCTCCCTGCTGCGCCAGCTCGGCTTCCCCTTCAAGGAGAACTGACATGGCGAAGAAGGCCCTGGTCAACAAGGCGGCCGCGAAGCCCAAGTTCGCGGTCCGTGCCTACACCCGGTGCCAGAAGTGCGGTCGCCCGCACTCGGTGTACCGCAAGTTCGGCCTCTGCCGCGTGTGCCTTCGCGAGATGGCCCACCGTGGTGAGCTCCCCGGCGTCACCAAGAGCAGCTGGTAACAACTACGTCGCAGGTCTGACGACGTCGCCGGCCCCTCGGGGCCACAGCGCGGCAGGTCAGATACCCCGGCGAGGAAGGGCTGAAGCCCAATGACGATGACCGACCCGATCGCAGACATGCTGACGCGTCTGCGAAACGCGAACTCGGCGCACCACGACACGGTCACCATGCCGTTCTCGAAGCTGAAGTCGCACATTGCTGAGATCCTGCAGGCCGAGGGATACATCTCCGGCTGGAGCGTCGAGGACGCTCGCGTGGGCAAGAACCTGACCATCGAGCTCAAGTACGGGCCGAACCGCGAGCGCTCGCTCGTCGGGATCACCCGTGTCTCGAAGCCCGGTCTTCGCGTGTACGCGAAGTCGACCAAGCTGCCGACCGTCCGTGGCGGCCTCGGCGTGGCGATCCTGTCCACGTCGTCGGGCCTCCTCACGGACCGCCAGGCACACTCCAAGGGCGTCGGCGGCGAAGTCCTCGCCTACGTCTGGTAATCGGAACTCGGAAAGGAGAGATACGCCATGTCTCGTATCGGCAAGATCCCCGTTCCGGTTCCCGCCGGAGTGGACGTCACCATCAGCGGCGCGCTCGTCACGGTCAAGGGGCCCAAGGGCACCCTTGAGCACACGGTGCCCGCACCCATCTCGGTCGAGCAGGAGGACGGCACGCTCGTCGTGTCCCGTCCGGACGACGAGCGCGCGTCGCGCTCGCTGCACGGCCTGACCCGTACCCTGCTGGCCAACATCATCACCGGTGTGACCCAGGGCTACGAGAAGAAGCTCGAGATCGTCGGTACCGGTTACCGCGTCGCGGCCAAGGGCTCGGAGCTCGAGTTCGCGCTCGGTTTCAGCCACCCCGTCGTCATCGCTGCGCCGGAGGGCATCTCCTTCGCCGTCGAGTCGCCGACCAAGTTCTCGGTCGCCGGCATCGACAAGCAGCAGGTCGGCGAGGTCGCGGCGAACATTCGCAAGATCCGCAAGCCCGAGCCGTACAAGGGCAAGGGTGTGCGGTACGCCGGCGAGGTCGTCCGCCGCAAGGTCGGAAAGGCTGGTAAGTGATGGCTCTCAAGGTTCTGGGCAAGGGCAAGGCCGTCTCGCGCCGCCGTCGCCACCTGCGCCTGCGCAAGAAGGTCGTCGGGACCGCGGCTCGTCCGCGTCTCGTCGTGACCCGTTCGTCGCGTCACATCACGGCTCAGGTCGTGGACGACGCCGTCGGCCACACGCTGGCCTCGGCCTCGACGCTCGAGGCCGACGTCCGTGCGGCCGAGGGCGACAAGAGCGCCAAGGCCCGCAAGGTCGGCGAGCTCGTCGCCGAGCGCGCGAAGGCCGCTGGCATCGACTCGGTCGTCTTCGACCGCGGTGGCAACAAGTACCACGGCCGGGTGGCAGCAGTCGCCGACGGGGCCCGCGAAGGCGGTCTGGCCCTGTGACGACGCTCACCATCTCCGCACGGAAGCAAAGGATTCTCTGATGGCTGCAGGGCAGCGCAGCAGCACCGGCGCCCCCCAGGGTGCCGCCAACGAGTCGGCCGGCCAGGCCGGTCGCGGCGACCGCCGCGGCCAGGGCGGCCGTGACGGCGGTCGTCGCGACGGCCGCCGCAACGAGGCCGCCGAGAAGAACGCCTTCGTCGAGCGCGTCGTCACGATCAACCGTGTCTCCAAGGTCGTCAAGGGTGGTCGTCGCTTCAGCTTCACCGCCCTCGTCGTCGTCGGCGACGGTGACGGTCAGGTCGGCGTCGGCTACGGCAAGGCCAAGGAGGTGCCCGCGGCGATCGCCAAGGGTGTCGAGGAGGCGAAGAAGAGCTTCTTCCGCGTCCCCCGCATCCAGGGCACCATCCCTCACCCCATCCAGGGTGAGGCCGCCGCAGGCGTCGTGTTCCTCCGTCCGGCCGCCCCGGGTACCGGTGTGATCGCCGGTGGTCCGGTGCGCGCCGTCCTGGAGTGCGCCGGCATCCACGACGTCCTGAGCAAGTCGCTCGGTTCGTCGAACGCGATCAACATCGTCCACGCAACGGTCGAGGCTCTCCGTAACCTGGAGCAGCCGGAGTCGGTCGCCGCGCGTCGTGGCCTTCCGCTCGAGCACGTCGCCCCGGCGGCGCTGCTGCGTGCGCAGGCTGCGGGCAAGGCCGTGGCAGCAGAGGCAGGTGCGTGATGGCTCGTCTCAAGGTCACCCAGACCAAGTCCGCCATCGGCGGCAAGCAGAACCAGCGCGACACGCTGCGCACTCTGGGCCTCAAGCGGATCGGCGACACCGCCGTGAAGGAGGACCGCCCGGAGATCCGCGGCATGGTCGCGACGGTGGCGCACCTCGTCGCCGTTGAGGAGGTCGACTGATCATGGCTGAGAAGGCCAAGAAGGACGTCGTCGAGGCTCCGGCCGAGACCGTCAGCACGCTGAAGATGCACCACCTCCGTCCGGCTCCGGGCGCCAAGACCGCCAAGACCCGCGTGGGTCGTGGTGAGGCGTCGAAGGGTAAGACGGCAGGTCGCGGTACCAAGGGTACGAAGGCTCGCTACCAGGTTCCGGAGCGCTTCGAGGGTGGGCAGATGCCCCTCCACATGCGTCTCCCGAAGCTGCGCGGGTTCAAGAACCCGTTCCGCACCGAGTACCAGGTCGTGAACCTGGACAAGCTCTCCGCGCTGTACCCCGAGGGTGGCTCCGTCACCGTCGAGGACCTGGTCGCGAAGGGCGCGGTCCGCAAGGGCCAGCTCGTCAAGGTTCTCGGTACCGGCGAGGTCACGGTCAAGCTCGAGGTCGCGGTCGACGCGTACTCGGGTTCCGCGAAGGAGAAGATCCTCGCGGCCGGTGGCTCCGTCTCGGAGGACTGACCGACTGACAGGGCCGGTGGCGCACGATGCGCTGCCGGCCCTGTCGGCGTATCCGGGGCCGTCCGACGGGCCGCGGGTGCAGCTCTGCTCCCCGGAGCACGTAGAATCTCTGACCGTTCGACTTGTCATGACGCATCGACGAGGGTGCAGCACGGGCTAAGGTGCCTGTGGCGCCCGTCACGGTGGTGTCAGCTCTCGCCGCTCGCGGCGCACTAGCTCCCGCTTCGGCGGGCCAGGAGGATAGGTGCTCAGCGCATTCGCCCGGGCTTTCCGGACGCCCGACCTGCGGCGCAAGCTGTTGTTCACGCTCGGAATCATCGTCATCTACCGCGTCGGCTCGTTCATCCCCGCGCCCGGTGTCGACTACCCGAACGTCCAGCAGTGCATCGCGCAGCAGGGCAACAACGACCTTCTCGGTCTGGTGAACCTGTTCAGCGGCGGAGCCCTGCTCCAGCTCTCGATCTTCGCGCTCGGCATCATGCCGTACATCACCGCGAGCATCATCGTGCAGCTGCTGCGCGTCGTGATCCCTCGTTTCGAGGCGCTCCACAAGGAGGGCCAGTCGGGTACCGCGAAGCTCACGCAGTACACGCGCTACCTGACGATCGCCCTCGCGATCCTCCAGTCGACGACGGTCATCACGACCGCGCGCAACGGCGTGCTGTTCCCGGGCTGCGGCGTCGACGTCATCCCTGACGACAGCTTCATGACCCTCACGATCATGGTCATCACGATGACCGCCGGCACGGGCCTGATCATGTGGCTCGGCGAGCTCATCTCGGAGCGCGGCATCGGCAACGGCATGTCGCTCCTCATCTTCACGTCGATCGCCGCGAGCTTCCCCGCGGCGCTCTGGTCGATCTCGGCCGGCGTCGGCGGCATCGGCAAGTTCGCGATCGTGATCGTCGTGATCATCATCGTGATCGGGCTCGTGGTGTTCGTCGAGCAGTCGCAGCGACGGATCCCGGTCCAGTACGCCAAGCGCATGGTGGGCCGCAAGATGTACGGCGGCTCGTCGACGTACATCCCGATCAAGATCAACATGGCCGGCGTGATCCCCGTGATCTTCGCGTCCTCGATCCTGGCGGTCCCGGGCCTCGTCGCGCAGTTCGGCGACCCGACCGCCGGGTGGGTGCAGTGGGTCTCGCGGAACCTC
The DNA here is from genome assembly GCF_002797595.1 of Sediminihabitans luteus. Lineage (GTDB taxonomy): Bacteria > Actinomycetota > Actinomycetes > Actinomycetales > Cellulomonadaceae > Paraoerskovia > Paraoerskovia lutea. The sequence continues at coordinate 499,376 of NZ_PGFE01000001.1, read as the reverse complement.
GTGCCGCAGTCGGCGCCCCTGCACATCGCGCTGTACGTGCTCATGATCATCTTCTTCGCGTTCTTCTACACCGCGATCACGTTCAACCCGGACGAGGTCGCCGACAACATGAAGAAGTACGGCGGCTTCATCCCCGGGATCCGGGCGGGCCGCCCCACGGCGGAGTACCTCGACTACGTCATCACCCGCATCACCTCGGCGGGTTCCATCTATCTCGCGCTCGTCGCGCTGCTGCCGACGCTGGTGCTCGTCGCCCTCGGCGTCTCGACCAACATCCCGTTCGGTGGGAGCTCGATCCTCATCGTCGTCGGTGTCGGCCTGGAGACCGTCAAGCAGATCGACTCGCAGCTGCAGCAGCGCCACTACGAAGGGTTCTTGCGTTGAGCCAGAACGACCAGAAGTCCGCCCGCCTGATCATCATGGGCCCGCAGGGTGCCGGCAAGGGCACCCAGGCCGCGCGCCTCGCCGAGCGGTACGACGTCCCCGCGATCTCCACGGGCGACATCTTCCGGGCCAACATCAAGGGCGGCACCGAGCTGGGTCGCCTGGCCCAGGAGTACTCGGCCAAGGGCGAGCTCGTGCCCGACGAGGTCACGAACGCGATGGTCCGCGACCGTCTCGCGGCCGACGACGTCGCGCAGGGCTTCATCCTCGACGGCTACCCCCGCAACGCGGCGCAGGTCGTCGAGCTCGACGCGATCCTCGGTGACCTCGGCGTCTCGCTCGACGCGGTGCTCGAGCTCACGGCCGAGCGCGGCGAGCTGCTCGAGCGTCTGCGCAAGCGTGCCGAGCTCGAGGGTCGCGAGGACGACACCGAGGAGGCGATCGCCCGCCGCCTCGACATCTACGACGAGCAGACGGCTCCGCTCACGTCCGCCTACGCCGAGCGTGACCTGCTCGAGCGCGTGGACGGCATCGGCGACATCGACGAGGTGACGGCGCGCCTGGTCGCGGCCCTCGCCCCGCGCGTCACGGCCTGATGTTCGGTCGGGAGCGCATCGAGTACAAGACGCTCGAGCAGGTCCGCGTGATGCGCCGGGCCGGTCTCGTCGTCGCGGACGCTCTCGACGCCGTGCGCACGGCCGCCCGGCCGGGCATGACCACGGCAGACCTCGACGCGCTCGCCGCCGGTGTGATCACCGCGGCGGGCGCGTCGCCGTCGTTCCTGGGGTACCACGGGTTCACGGGCGTGATCTGCGCTTCGGTCAACGAGGAGGTCGTGCACGGCATCCCCGGCTCCCGGGTGCTCGCCGTCGGCGACCTCGTGTCGATCGACTGCGGGGCGATCGTGGACGGCTGGCACGGCGACTCGGCGCTCTCGTTCGTGCTGGGGGAGGACGGCGCGCTCGACCCCGCCGTCCCGGAGCGTGCGGTCGGCGCCCGGTCCGCGGACGACGTCGTGGCCGACCTCGCGCTCGTGACCGCGACCGAGCGCTCGATGTGGGACGGGATCGCGGCGCTCGCGACCGCCGCACGGCTCGGCGAGGTCGGCGACGCGATCGACGACTCGATCACGGCCGCCGGCGACGAGAACGGTACGGCGTACGGGATCGTCACGGAGTACACGGGCCACGGGATCGGCACCGCGATGCACCAGCCGCCCGACGTGCTGAACTTCCGCAGCGGGCACCGCGGGCCGCGCGTGCGGCCGGGGCTGTGCGTCGCGATCGAGCCGATGATCACGCGCGGGAGCGCGGAGACCGCCGTGCTCGCGGACGACTGGACCGTCGTCACGACCGATGGCTCGCGCGCCGCGCACTGGGAGCACTCGGTCGCCGTGACCGAGCGCGGCGTGGTCGTGACCACGGCGCGCGACGGGGGAGCGGCGGAGCTCGCGGCCCGCGGCGTCACGATCGCTTCGCTCGACTGACCGGATCGCCGGCGGCTGACCGGATCGCCGGGGGCCGACCGACCGAGACCGTTCGACCGACCGACCGGCCGCTCGACTGGTCGGTCGCTCGCCCCGCCGATCGCACGCCGTGCGCGCCCGGTGTGACCGCCCGCTGAGTTCGCCAGTTGTGACCGCCCGCTGTGTGTGACCGCTGCGCTCGCCTGCTGTGACCGGTCTCTCTGCCCGCGGCGGGGTCGGCGTGGTTTCCCGATCGTCGGCGATGCCGTACGATAGACCGTTGGGTGTAGTCCGTTCGATCGATCCTCCCCGCACCGGCCGTCGTCACGACGCGCCCGCGCGTGAAGGCATGAGCTGACGGCGCACGCGAACAACCACGTCACCTCGACCGTACGGTCGTGTCGTCGTGGGGAAGCAGTCAGACGAGAGTTAGCGGAGGACATGGCAAAGAAGGACGGTGTCATCGAGATCGAGGGCAGCGTGATCGAGGCTCTGCCGAACGCGATGTTTCGCGTGGAGCTGGCCAACGGTCACAAGGTTCTCGCACACATCTCGGGGAAGATGCGACAGCACTACATCCGTATCCTCCCCGAGGACCGGGTCGTGGTGGAGCTCAGCCCGTACGACCTGTCCCGCGGCCGGATCGTCTACCGCTACAAGTAACCACCACTCGATCGAACGCCGTCAGCACGGCACGGACCACCGTGACCTGCGCACGGCGGCGGAGGAACTCTGATGAAGGTCAAGCCCAGCGTCAAGAAGATCTGCGACAACTGCAAGGTGATTCGTCGCCACGGTCGCGTCATGGTGATCTGCGACAACCTGCGCCACAAGCAGCGCCAGGGCTGACGCCCTCGCTCCTTGGGTGCCGGGGCGTCACGCCCTGATCACCAGGTGACCTGATCCGTCACCACCACGACGCACCACCACGAACCCGCACACCGCACCGGCACGGCCGGCGCACGGTGCGGGGGAACCCTCGGCTCGGAGGCCGGGGCCCGCGACACTGCGGGAGGGCGGTGCGACAGACCTCCGAACGAAGTACAGGAGCCGGAAGGCATGGCACGTCTTGTCGGCGTCGACCTCCCCCGCGAGAAGCGGCTCGAGATCGCGCTCACCTACATCTACGGCGTCGGCCGTACCCGCGCCCAGCAGACGCTGGCAGCGACGGGGATCGACCCCAACCTCCGCGTGAAGGACCTCGGCGACGCCGAGCTCGTCGCGCTCCGCGACCACCTCGAGGGCAACTTCAAGCTCGAGGGTGACCTCCGCCGCGAGGTTGCTGCCGACATCCGCCGCAAGGTCGAGATCGGCTGCTACGAGGGCCTGCGTCACCGCCGCGGCCTCCCCGTGCGCGGTCAGCGCACGAAGACGAACGCGCGTACCCGCAAGGGCCCCAAGCGCACCGTGGCCGGTAAGAAGAAGGCCCGCTAAGCAGCAGTCCGTCGCGCGACGACCGGCCCCGGCCGGTGCCCGTCGCCGCGGTCCGAAGACCTCAGACCAGGAGAACCACAGATATGCCTCCCAAGACTCGCGCGGCCGCCGGCCGCAAGCCGCGTCGCAAGGACAAGAAGAACGTCCCGCTCGGCCAGGCGCACATCAAGAGCACCTTCAACAACACGATCGTCTCGATCACGGACCCCTCGGGCGCCGTGATCTCGTGGGCCTCCGGCGGCGACGTCGGCTTCAAGGGCTCGCGCAAGTCGACCCCCTACGCCGCCGGCATGGCTGCCGAGGCGGCGGCCCGCAAGGCCGCCGAGCACGGCGTCAAGAAGGTCGACGTCTTCGTCAAGGGCCCGGGCTCGGGCCGCGAGACCGCGATCCGCTCGCTCCAGGCCGCCGGCCTCGAGGTCGGCTCGATCTCCGACGTGACGCCCCAGGCGCACAACGGCTGCCGCCCCCCGAAGCGTCGCCGCGTCTGATCCCGCACCACGCGTCGTCGTCCGGTCCTGCTCTGCGCCGCAGGCCGGGACCGGACGACGACGCACCTGCGCCCGACGGGTGGACCGAGACTCCCGGGCGGCTTCTCCTGCGTGACCGTGATGCGTCAAATGGCGGACGCACACTGAAAGGAACTGACCCTTGCTGATCGCACAGCGCCCCACGCTGACCGAAGAGGTCATCTCCGAGGACCGTTCGCGGTTCTCGATCGAGCCGCTCGAGCCCGGCTTCGGCTACACGCTCGGCAACTCGCTGCGTCGCACGCTGCTCTCGTCCATCCCGGGCGCGGCAGTGACCTCCATCCGCATCGACGGTGTGCTCCACGAGTTCACCACGGTCGCGGGTGTCAAGGAGGACGTCACCGAGATCATCCTCAACGTCAAGAACCTCGTGGTCTCCTCGGAGAACGACGAGCCCGTCGTGATGTACCTGCGCAAGACGGGTCCGGGCGTGGCGACCGCGGCGGACATCGTCCCGCCGGCCGGTGTCGAGGTGCACAACCCCGACCTCGTGATCGCGACGCTCAACGAGAAGGGCAAGCTCGAGGTCGAGCTCACGGTCGAGCGTGGCCGCGGCTACGTCTCGGCGAACCAGAACAAGTCGTTCGAGGCCGAGATCGGCCGCATCCCGGTCGACTCGATCTACTCGCCGGTCCTCAAGGTCACGTACAAGGTCGAGGCGACCCGCGTCGAGCAGCGCACGGACTTCGACAAGCTCGTCGTGGACGTCGAGACCAAGAACGCGATCAGCCCGCGTGACGCGCTCGCCTCGGCGGGCAAGACGCTGGTCGAGCTGTTCGGCCTGGCCCGTGAGCTCAACGTCGAGGCCGAGGGCATCGAGATCGGTCCGTCGCCGACGGACGCCGCTCTCGCTGCGGACCTCGCGCTCCCGATCGAGGAGCTCGACCTCACGATCCGGTCGTACAACTGCCTCAAGCGCGAGGGCATCCACCAGGTGGGTGAGCTCGTCGCTCGCAGCGAGGCCGACCTGCTCGACATCCGCAACTTCGGTGCGAAGTCGATCACGGAGGTCAAGGAGAAGCTCGCCGAGCTGGGTCTGGCACTCAAGGACTCGCCGCTCGACTTCGACCCCGCCAAGGCCGACTACTACGAGTCGGACGACGAGACCTTCTCGGGCGACCAGAACTACTGACGAACTCTGCGGGGTCTGGTCCGGCTGGACCCCCTGACCCTGCACGACAAGGAGCATGACAATGCCTACCCCCACCAAGGGTCCGCGGCTCGGCGGAGGCCCGGCTCACGAGCGCCTCATCCTCGCGAACCTCGCCACCGCGCTCTTCGAGCACGGCCGCATCACGACCACCGAGACGAAGGCCAAGCGCCTGCGTCCGCTGGCCGAGCGTCTCATCACGTTCGCCAAGCGCGGCGACCTGCACGCGCGCCGTCGCGTCATGACGGTCATCCGTGACAAGGGCGTCGTGCACACGCTCTTCACGGAGATCGCGCCGACCATGGCCGAGCGCCAGGGTGGCTACACGCGCATCACGAAGGTCGGCAACCGCAAGGGCGACAACGCGCCCATGGCGGTCATCGAGCTCGTGACCGAGCCCGTAAGCCCCAAGCAGGCCGTCGTCAAGGAGGCCGAGAAGGCCACCGAGAAGGGCGCCAAGAAGGCCCCGGCGAAGAAGAAGGCCACCACGGTCGAGGAGGCACCCGTCGAGGACGCCGCCGTGACCGACGCACCGGTCGAGGACGCACCGGTCGAGAAGGACTCCTCCGACAAGGAGGACTGAGCGAACGGCCGGCACCCCCGGTCCCGCTCACGACGGCCCGGCCCCGAGACACCCTCTCGGGCCGGGCCGTCGTCATGCCCGGCGTCGTCATGCCCGCCCTCGTCATGCCCGCCCTCGTCATGCCCGGCGCCGTCATTCCCGCAGTCGTCGTGCCCGGCCCCGGCCTAGGCTGGGTCGATGGAGCCCGACGACGTACGGCCCCGACAAGCCACCCGCACGCCCGGGCGCACGCCCGTGGTCCTCGTGCACGGCTCGCGCACGTCGTCGACGATGTGGCGCGCCCAGGTCGCCGCGCTCGAGAGCGACGGGCGCCGCGTCGTCGCGCCCGACCTTCCGGGTCACGGCCGACGCCGCGGCGAGACCTTCACGCTCGACGGCGCGGTCGACGCGGTGCGGGCGGTCGCGGACGACGTGGGGGCTCCCGTTCTCCTGGTCGGGCTGTCGCTCGGCGGGTACCTCGGGATCGAGGTGCGGGCGCGTGAGCCGGGCCTGGTCGCGGGGCTCGTCGCGGCGAGCTGCTGCACGGTCCCGTCGTCACCGCTGCGCGGCGCGTGGCTGCGCGCCGCGCGCCGTATCGAGGCGTCGGCGGACTCGGGGGAGCGCCTCAACCGGTGGATGGTCGACCGGACCGTGCCGGCCGCGGGACGTGCGGACCTCGCGGCCGGAGGCTTCGCGCTCGACACGATGGCCGCGATCCTCGAGGCCGTCGGGGCGACGGACCCGCTCGGGAGCCTCGCGCGCGCGTCCTCGCCGGTGTGGCTCGTGAACGGACGGTTCGACCACTTCCGGCTCGACGAGCGCCGCTTCGTCGAGGCCGCGCGCGCCGGTGGCGCGCCGGTGCGCCACGTCGTCGTGCCCGGGGCGAAGCACCTCGTGAGCCTCGACCGGCCGGTCGCGTTCACGCGCGTGCTGCTCGAGGCCGCGCACCTGCTCGACGCGGACGGCGCCGGGCACGGCGGCGATCAGGGAGCGGGCGTGCGCCCCGGCAGGTCCCAGCTGCGCGAGCCACCGACCAGTGCGGCCGAGTTGGGGACGACGACGACGTCGTCGCCGAGCCGGCCCAGCGCCGTCGGCGTGATCGCACGCGAGTTGCCGCCACCCAGGTAGACGCGGTCCCACCGGAACACGGGGCGCAGCCCGTCGACGACGTGCAGCACGCGGCGCGACCACAGCGCGTTGCCGAGGCGCCGCCGCTCGACCTCGCCCACGTACTCGTCGTAGGTCGTGGCGCGCCGCACGGGAGCGTGCGACCACTCGAGGTGCGGGGCGAGCCGGCCGCCGTCGAACAGCGCCGAGCCGAGCCCGGTGCCGAAGGTCAGGACGAGCTCGAGTCCCGTCCCCGCGACGACCCCCGCGCCGTGCACCTCGGCGTCGTTGAGCACGAGCACGGGCAGGCCGAGCCGCTCGCCGAGCGCCGCCTGGACGTCGAAGCTCGACCATGCCTCGACGAGGCCCGGGTCGACCCTGGTCCGCGGCCCGCTGCGCGTCACGTAGTGCGGGGTGTGCACGACGACGCCGTGCCGGATCATCCCGGGCATCCCGACGGTCACGCGGTGCGCGCGGGGGAGGCCCGCGGCGATCCCGGCGATCGTCTCCACGAGCCGCTCGGGCGGCAGGGGGTAGGGCGTGGGCACGCGCACGGGCGCGGCGTGCGCCGTCCCCGACGCCGCCAGCACGCCGGCCTTGATCGACCCGCCGCCGCAGTCGACCGAGAGCGTCCGCACCCGCGCGTCGTCGGACGCCGCGGGGCCGGGCACCGCAGAGGCGGACGCCGGGGGGCCGGGCGCCGCAGAGCCGGACGCCGCGGGGCCGGGCCGGTCGTCGGACGGAGCGCTCATGCTCGCACCCTAGCCCCGCCGAGGTGACCGGGCCGGTCGGTGCTCGCTACCGTTGTCCCGTGAACGGCGGACCTCTCGACGACCGCGCGCAGGTGCGCGTGCGCATCGACCTCGCGTACGACGGCACGGACTTCGCCGGGTGGGCCACCCAACCGGGGCTGCGCACCGTGCAGGGCGTGCTCGAGGCCGGGCTCGTGCGGATCCTGCGTGACGTCGCGCCGCGCGTGACGGTCGCGGGGCGCACCGACGCGGGTGTGCACGCGCGCGGTCAGGTCGTGCACGTCGACATCCCGGCGCAGCAGTGGCAGCGACTCCCGGGGCGGTCGGACCGCACGCCGGGCCGGGCCCTCGTCGACCGGCTCGCGGGCGTGCTGCCGGGCGACGTCGTGGTGCGGCGCGCGTGCCTCGCACCCGCCGGGTTCGACGCGCGGTTCTCGGCGCTCGACCGCAGCTACACGTACCGGATCGTCGACGACGTCGAGCGCCGCGACCCGCTGCGCCGCGACTGGGTGCTGTGGCACAAGCGGCCGCTCGACGTCGCCGCGATGCACGCGTCGATGCAGCCGCTGCTCGGCCTGCGCGACTTCGCGTCGTTCTGCAAGCCCCGCCCGGGCGCCTCCACGATCCGCGAGCTCCTGCGCATGGACTGGGAGCGGGTCGTCGGCGGCCCTGAGGACGGGCTCGTGCTCGCGCACGTGCGGTCCGACGCGTTCTGCCACAACATGGTGCGCTCGCTCGTCGGCGCGGCGATCGCGGTGGGGGAGGGGCGGCACCCCGTCGAGCACCCCGCCGAGGTACTCGCCGCGCGGTCGCGCGACGTCGCGCCCGCCGTCGTCCCGCCGCAGGGTCTCGTGCTCGAGGCGGTCGCGTACCCGGCCGACGACGCGCTCGCCGCCCGCGCCGAGCGCGTGCGCGCGCGCCGCATGGACGAGGAGGTCGCCGAGCCGGCCGGTCGGCCTGGGGCGTCGGACGTCGCGGGGCGGCCGGGCGCGTCGGAGGTCGTAGGCCCGGCCTAGGTCGTCGGACGTCGCTCGCCCGGCGGAGGTCGTCGCGTGCGGCTGGCGGAAGCATCCGGAGATGCGCCCTGGCGGCGGTCGTCGAGCGTAGGGCGTAGGTCGTCCGGCGTGCGGCTGGCGGAAGCAGCCCGAGTTGCGACCTGGCGGAGGCTGTCAGGCGTCGCGGGACTGGCGGACGTCGTCGGGCGGACTCAGCAGGGCGGGCGGGCAGGTCCCGGAAGGATCCCGGTCGTCGCGCCATCGCCCGGGTGACCGGTCCGGAGGGTCAGCGGGTCGCAGGTCGCGGCGCGGTGCTGCCGGACCCGGGCGGGACTCGACGCCAGAGCGCGCGCCACGCGGCAAGCGGCCGGGGGCTCTCCGACGACGGGCCGGCGACGGGCGTGGGCGCCGCGGTCCGGTCGGCCCCGGCATCCTCGGCGCTCGCGGACCGCCGCGCGGACGTTCCGCTCGCGGAGCCTGACCTCGCGGAGCCCGACCTCGCGGAGCCCGACCTCGCGGAGCCCGACCTCGCGGCGACGCCGGACCTCGCGGCGACGTCCACGCCGCGTGCGGCGACTCGCGCGCCGTGCTCGATCTCGTCCAGCTGCCAGGCGTGCGCGGTGCGCACCTGCTCGTGCCGCTCGGCCGCGGCGAGCAGCAGCGTGGCGGGTCGCGCCCACGTCCCGGGCGACGGCAGCGACGGCACGGGGCTCAGCCCGAGCGCGCGCGAGAGGGGCCGACCGTGGGCCAGGCGCCCGACGGCGGCGTCCCACCACGCGTCGTCGTCGCGCGTGGGCGCCCCGACCCGGGCCAGGTGCGCACGCACCTCGGGGGCGCGGTCCCGCAGCTCGGCGGCGGCCGTGGAAACCTCCGACGTCCACCGGCTCTCCGGGCCGAGCAGGTAGTCCGTGAGCCCGAGGTGGGCGGCGGTGCCGCGCACCCGCGCGGCGTGTAGGGGGTCGTCGACGAGGCCGAGCCAGGGTGCTCGCGCGCGGCCCGCGACGAGGGCCGCCTCGTAGCCGTCGCCCACGACGAGCGCCGCGTGCGCGGCGACGTCCGTCAGCACGTCGAGGTCACGGGCGCTCGCGGACCGGACCCGGGCGTCGTCCGCGACGGCGCACACCCGCGCGACGCGCCGCTGCGCGCGGGTCGGGGCCGAGCCCGGCGGACGCTCGCGCGTGGGGACGACGAGCACGGGGACGCCGTGCAGCGCGGCGAGCCCGACGAGCGTCGCCGCCCAGGTGGCGTCGGTCGTCGCGTCGGGGTCGCCGGGTCGGGCTGCACCCGAGAGCAGCGCGAGCACGACCGGGCCGTCACCGTCGCGCGGTCGCCGACCGTGCGGCAGAAACACGTCGGGGGGCATCACGCCGTGGGACATCACGTCGTGGGACGCGAAGGCCAGGCGACCGTCGTCGTCCGGCGGTCCGGGCCGCTGCGGAAGGGCGGCGTGATCCTGCGACAGGTCACCGGAGGTGCCCCGCACCGACGCGGCGCCGACGCCGAGCGCGACGTGGCGTGGCCACGGTTCGACCGTGCGCACCAGGCGGTCGTCGAGCGCACCGTGCGCGGCGGCGAGCGCGAGCGTCGCGTCGTCGACCGCCCCCACCGCGGCCGCACGGGCGAGCAGGGGCGTCAGGAGCGCCTCGTCGGCGCGGTGCACCACGGGCTCGACCGACTGGCCGACGAGCACGACCGGCACGTCGAACCGGTTCGCGACGGCGGCCACGGTCGCGCGCTCGCGCAACGCGGACGGGCGTCGTGACGACAGCGGAGCGGCGCCCGTCACGATAACGCCCGCGCACGAGCGCACGGTCTCGATCACGAGCCGTGCCGGGTCGTGCACGCCGAGGCGTTGCGTGCCGTGCGCGGCCGCGTCGAGCACCGTGCGGTGCCGGAGCATCGCGTACCGCCGGTCGAGGTCGCTCCAACCGCCGACGGCGCCGACGGCCGCGACGTGGTGCCGGGCCGCGACGAGGTCGGGGCGTGGCGCGCTCACGACGAGGTCGCCCTCCCCGCGCGCGCGGAGCGCGGCGAGCGTCCCGGCGAGCGCGGCGTCGGCCGCGAGGTCGAGCGTGCCGCCCGCGCCGACGTCGCTCACGACGAGGATCGACATCCGCAGCCCGCCCGACCCGCGTGGCCCTCACGCGTAGGCGTCCATCCCAGCGCAGGGACGTGACCTCCGGGCGAACTCCGTCCGCAGAGGATCGGTGCGTGAGGTGAACGTCGTGCGCAGACGCACTCGACCGCGGGGCCGGACGCGGAAAGTCGACCACCTACCGGCGCGACGACCACCTACCGGCGCGACGTCGACCGACCGCCGGCCCGACGTCGAGCGCGCGTCGGCACGACGTCGGGTCGGCACCGTGTCGACCGCGCCGCGGCCCGACGCAGCGTCCTAGATCTCGTCGACCACGTGCATCGAGGCCTCCTCGGCGCTCGCACCCGCGCCGTCGATCCCCGCGTCCTCGGCGTAGAGGTCGTTCTGCCGGCCGTCGGCCGCGTCCGGGTCCTCGGCGAGTCGTCCCGCCCGCCGCTCGTCGCGCGGAGCGTCGGTGTCGGGCTCCTCGGCGGCGAGCCGTCGGTCCAGGCCCTCGCCGTGCAGCTCCTCCCAGGCGGTCTCACCGTGGTGGTTCGACCGGTCGCGCTCCGGGGGCGAGTAGCCCTCGTCGAGGAGGTCGGCCACCCCGCGGTCGAGCAGGGTGTCGTTCGCGGAGAGCTGGTCGCTGTCGCCCTCACGCGTGCCGTCGGGTTCGGGGCTCGTGGCGCTCGTGTCGTTGCTCATGACTCCACGGTCGCACCGGGCCGCGCACCTCGCAGCGTGTCGTGCCGTCGTGCCCGGGATGCGTGGTGCGTCGTGATCGCTCGGGATGTGCTGAGCCGACCGAACGCGGGTGATTCATGACGGGTCGTCCGCACATGGTGGAGGACGACACCTTTGCGGTGGTAGCGTTCCCGCGCGCACGGGAACGGCCCCACGGGCCAGGGGATCCCTGCGCCCTCGCGCGCCGGGAACGGACCCGGCGCGACCGACAAGGAGCCGTGCACGTTGAGAACCCGACGCCCTGCCCTGCTGACCGCGCTCGCCGTGGCGCTGACCCTGACCTCGAGCGCGACCGCGGCCACCGCCGTCGGGCCTGCCGCCACCGGTCACGCAGCCACCGGTCACACCGCCACCACGCGCGCGGGAGATGCACCCGCCAGCGATGCACCCGCGTACGCGGTGTCCTCGCCCGGAGGCACGATCCACCGCGCGCACCGTGACGCGACGTCCCACGAGGTCGCGGTCTACCTCTACAAGAAGGACGACACGGCCCGCCCCGCGTCGTGGGAGAACTCGCTCGAGCAGGTCCTGCTCACCACGACGGAGCGCTCGACCTGGCTCGACGAACTCCCGGCGGGCCTCCTGCCGGCGACCGCGATCGTCGACGACGTCGTGACGCCCGTCTGCGGCGACGGCTGGGCCCTGCAGCAGGACGCCGCGGACGTCGAGGTCACCTGGCCCGAGACCGTCGAGTACCCGTTCATCACGTTCGGCTGGGCGGCGGACAAGATCGTGGACGCCAAGCACACCGACCTCGTGGGCCTGCCCGCGTGCGGGAGCACGACGCCGGCCGTGCCGGTCGTCACCGTGACCCCGCCCACCTGCGACGCGCCCGAGAGCACCGTCGCGGTCGAGCCGCGCTCGGCCGACGTGCGCCTCGAGACCGTCGTCGACGGCGAGGCCGTGCGCATCCGGATGGAGGACGTGCCCGCGGACGGGTTCGGGCTCGAGAGCGCGCTCGCCGCGCACGGGATCACGCCCGCGTACGGCACGCTCGCGCTGCGCGCCGTCTACTACGACCGCACGGCGAAGCGCGACGTCCCGCTCGGCACGCTCGACGTCACCGTCCAGGACCCGGCCTCGCTCGAGTGCGCGACGGCGCCCGCGCCCACGCCGGTCGCGCTCGCGACGCCCGCCCTCGTCGACCAGTGCGGCACCGACCTCGACGGCCTCGCGCCCCTCGCGACCGAGGGCGTCGAGTACGCGCTCGACACGACCGACGGCGGGTGGACCGTGATCGCGACCGCGACCCCCGGCCACGTGATCGAGGCCGCTGAGGGGTGGACCGCGGTGGGCGACGGCACGTACGCGTTCGACCTCGGTACCGGACCGACCGACGAGGCCTGCGACGAGGGCACGACCGACGACGGCACGACCGGCACGACCGACACCACGGACGTCGACACCACGGACGTCGGCGGCTCGGGCGAGGACGCCACCGACGCGCCGTCCGACGCCGTGCCGTCGGCCGAGGTGCTCGGCACGTCGGTGCCCTCGCCCGGTGAGGTGCTCGACGCGTCCGACGACCTCGCGAGCACCGGCTCGGACGCGCTGCTGTGGGGCGGGATCGCCCTCGCGCTCGTCGCGGCCGGCGGTCTGACCGTGGTCGTCGTGCGCCGTCGCCGCGCCTGACCCGCTCCGCGGGGGGCCGGGACCCGGCCCCCCGCGGCCTAGGCTTGTCGCCATGGCAGTGAACAAGATCGTGCTCTTCTACGGCTTCGCGCCGCTCGCCGACCCGGAGGCCGTGCGCCTGTGGCAGCGGGCGCTCGCCGAGCGCTGGGAGCTCACGGGTCGCGTGATCGTCGCCGCGCACGGCATCAACGCGACGCTCGGCGGGACCGTCGAGAACCTCAAGCAGTACGTCCGCACGACGCGCTCCTACGCGCCGTTCGCGGGCGTCGACGTCAAGTGGTCGGACGGCACGGGCCGGGACTTCCCCCGGCTCTCGGTCAAGGTGCGCCCCGAGCTCGTGAGCTTCGGCGACCCGGGCGCGGTGCGCGTCGACGACGGCGGGGTGGTCGGCGGGGGAGCGCGCCTGACCCCCGACGAGCTCGACGCGCTCGTCGCCGAGCGCGGGGACGACGTCGTCCTGTTCGACGGGCGCAACGCGTTCGAGGCCGCGATCGGGCGGTTCCGCGGGGCCGTCGTCCCCGACGTCGCCACGACCCGGGACTTCGTCGCCGAGCTCGACTCGGGACGGTACGACGACCTCAAGTCCCGGCCCGTCGTGACGTACTGCACCGGCGGGGTGCGGTGCGAGGTGCTGAGCTCCCTCATGGTCGAGCGCGGCTTCTCGGAGGTCTACCAGCTCGACGGCGGGATCGTGCGCTACGGCGAGCAGCGCGGCGACGCGGGCCTGTGGGACGGGTCGCTGTACGTGTTCGACGAGCGCCGGCACGTCGAGTTCGGCGACGCGACCGTGCCGCTGGGCCGGTGCGCGACGTGCGCCGCGCCGACCGCGCTGTACGAGAACTGCGGCGACCCGTCGTGCAGCACGCTCACGCTGTGCTGCGACGACTGCGTGGGGGCCCACCGGGCCGCGCAGTGCGAGGCCTGCTCCGCCGTCCGCCCGGGAGCGGAGCTGCGGGACACGCGGTCGTGGGCGCGGGTGTGACCTATCTGCTTTTGACCCGCCCGCCCGCCGCCCGGTATTGTTGGTAGCCGTTGTGCTTCCCGCTCGGAATCCGATGTCACGCGTGTCTCCCACTCGCCGTCTGACGAAGCCCGGTTGATCGAGCACCGACAACGACCTCGTCGGCCGCAGTCCTCTGCGCCGAAGAAGACATCGAAGACATCGAAACGAAGGCTACGACCGTGCGTACGTACACCCCGAAGCCCGGCGACGTCCAGCGTGACTGGTACGTCATCGACGCGACCGACGTCGTCCTGGGCCGCCTCGCGACCCACGTGGCTACCCTGCTGCGTGGCAAGCACAAGGCGACCTTTGCACCGCACGTCGACGGCGGCGACTTCGTCATCGTGATCAACGCTGACAAGGTCGCACTGACCGGCAACAAGCGCGAGCAGAAGCTTGCCTACACCCACTCGGGCTACCCGGGTGGTCTGCGGGCCGTCGCCTACGGCGACCTGCTCGAGAAGCACCCCGAGCGTGCTGTGGAGAAGGCCGTGCGCGGCATGATCCCCAAGACGTCGCTCGGGCGCGCGCAGTTCGGCAAGCTCAAGGTCTACGCAGGCTCTGAGCACCCGCACGCCGCGCAGCAGCCGAAGACGTTCGAGATCACCCAGGTCGCTCAGTAACGCAGGAGCACCGGAGCACAGCGCTCACGCGCCGCCCGACTTCCCAGAATTCCCTTAGGACGCGAGGACACAGTGGCCGAGACCACCGTCGAGAACGACACGCTGGACGAGACCCCCAGCAGCTACACCTCTGAGACCGCCGCCCCCACGGGCCAGGGCCAGAGCATCACCGCACCGGGCCAGGCGCTCGGTCGCCGCAAGGAGGCGATCGCTCGCGTTCGCCTGATCCCCGGCACCGGTCAGTGGAAGATCAACGGTCGCACGATCGAGGACTACTTCCCGAACAAGGTGCACCAGCAGCTCGTCAACGACCCGCTCAAGCTGGTCGACGTCGAGGGTCGCTTCGACGTCATCGCCCGCATCACGGGTGGCGGCGTCTCGGGCCAGGCCGGCGCGCTGCGCCTCGGCATCGCCCGTGCGCTCAACGCGATCGACGAGGACAGCAACCGCGCCGCCCTCAAGAAGGCCGGCTTCCTGACGCGCGACCCCCGTGCGGTCGAGCGCAAGAAGGCTGGTCTCAAGAAGGCCCGCAAGGCTCCGCAGTACTCGAAGCGCTGATCCAGCGCCTCACCCTCGACGGCCCCGACGGACACTGTCCGCCGGGGCCGTCGGCGTTCCAGGACGCATTTGCACGCCCTGCTCACTATCGTGGGCACCCGATCACCCTCACGGAGGACTGACCCATGGCCCGCTTGTTCGGCACCGACGGCGTGCGAGGGCTCGCCAACAAGGACGTCACGGCCGAGCTCGCGCTCGACCTCGGGGTCGCCGCGGCGCACGTGCTCGGGACGACCGGCGAGTTCGGCGGGCACCGACCGCGCGCCGTCGTCGGCCGCGACCCGCGCGCCTCGGGCGAGTTCCTGTCGTCCGCGGTCGCCGCGGGCCTCGCGAGCGCCGGGGTCGACGTCGTCAACGTGGGCGTGCTGCCCACGCCCGCGGTCGCGTACCTGACCGCGACCACGGGCGTCGACCTGGGCGTCATGCTCTCGGCGTCGCACAACCCCATGCCGGACAACGGCATCAAGTTCTTCGCGCGTGGCGGGGTCAAGCTCGACGACGACATCGAGGACCAGATCGCCGCGCGGCTCGAGGAGCCGTGGGAGCGGCCCGTCGGGCCCGAGGTCGGGCGCATCCAGACCGACTCGGGACGCATGGGCGAGCGGTACGTCGAGCACCTGATCTCGACCATCGGCGGGGGCGAGTACTCGCGCCCGCTCGCAGGCCTGCGCATCGCGGTCGACTGCGCGAACGGCGCGGCGAGCGACGTCGGCCCGGCCGCGCTGCGCGCCGCGGGCGCCGACGTCGTCGTGATCAACGCGAGCCCGGACGGGCGCAACATCAACGAGAAGTGCGGCTCGACGCACCCCGAGCAGCTCCAGGCGGTCGTGGTGGCCTCCGAGTCCGACTTCGGGGTCGCGTTCGACGGCGACGCGGACCGTTGCCTCGCGGTCGACCACGGCGGCGTGCTCGTCGACGGCGACCAGATCATGGGCGTCCTCGCGCTCGCCGAGCACGACCTGGGCCGCCTCGCGCAGGACACGCTCGTGGTCACCGTCATGAGCAACCTCGGCCTCCTGCTCGCCATGAAGGACGCGGGCATCGCGACCGTCCAGACGGGCGTCGGCGACCGCTACGTGCTCGAGGAGATGCGCGCGCACGGCTACACGCTCGGCGGCGAGCAGTCGGGGCACATCATCCTCTCGGAGTACGCGACCACGGGCGACGGCGTGCTGACCGCGCTGCACCTCGCGGCGCGCGTCAAGGCGACCGGGCAGAAGCTCGCCGACCTCGCCGCGGCCGTGCGCCGGCTGCCGCAGACCCTGCTCAACGTCGGCGGGGTCGACAAGGCGCGCGCGGCGACCGACGAGGGCGTGCTCGCGGGCGTCGCTGCCGCCGAGTCGCGCCTCGGCGCGACGGGTCGCGTGCTGCTGCGCCCCTCGGGCACCGAGCCCGTCGTGCGCGTCATGGTCGAGGCCGCGACGCAGGCGCAGGCCGACTCGGTCGCGCACGACCTCGCGGACGTCGTGAGCGACAGGCTCGCGCTGTGAGCGCCGCGCACCCGGCGCCGTCCGCGGACGGCGCGGGCCCGGCCTGGGACGGCGTCGTGGCCGACGACGCGCGCGTCGACCCCGCGCTGCGCGACGACGTCGCGCGCCGGCTCGCCGCCGCGGTCGACGGCGTGCTGCCGATCGTGCACGCCGGACACCCGGTGCTGCGCACGCCCGCCGCGACGTACACCGGTCAGCTCGGCACGCTCCTGCCCGCGCTGCTCGACGCGATGCGCGCGACTATGCTCGACGCCCCGGGCGTCGGGCTCGCCGCGCCGCAGGTCGGGATCGCGCTGCGGCTCGCGGTGATCTGGGACCCCGGGTCGCAGGACCCGGCCGACCCGCGCGAACGCACCCCGGTGCCGCACCGCACGCTCGTCAACCCCGCGTACGCCGCGACGTCCGACGACGAGGTGTCGTTCTACGAGGGCTGCCTGAGCGTGCCGGGCTGGCACGCGGTGCGCACCCGGCACCGCACGGTGCGGCTCACGGGCCAGGACGCCGACGGCACGCCGCTCGACGAGGAGCTCACGGGTTGGCCGGCACGGATCGTGCAGCACGAGACCGACCACCTCGGCGGCGTGCTCTACGTCGACGCGGCCGAGCTGCGGTCGCTGAGCACCGACGAGAACATGGGCCGGTTCTGGGCGGGCACCGCCGACCCGTCGCCCGCGGCGCGCGTGCTGGGGTTCGACGTCGCGCAGCGGCCCGACGCGTCGGGTGCGCCCACGGTCTGAGACCTCTCACAGGATCTCCCCCTCAGGGGCGAGGTGGAGGCCCCCGGGATGCGAGAGGATCAGGGTCGGGCCAGGGCGACCCCTGATGCTCGCGGGTCGACCGTTCCCTAGGCTCGTCCCGAGGGCCGACGGCCCTGCTCGACTCCCGCCTGACCGCGTCCCGCGCGGCCGACGAACCGAGGTCCTCCGTGCACGACCCGTTGACTGTGTTCCTCGAGAACCTCGAGACCTGGATCATCGCGCTGTCGTCGTCGCTGTGGGTGTACCCGGCGCTGTTCACCATGGTCATGGTCGACGGGTTCTTCCCGCCCGTCCCCAGCGAGTCCGTCGTCATCACGCTCGCGGTCGCGTCGTGGGGCGAGAGCGCGGCGAACCTCTGGGTCGTGCTGGGGGTCGCGATGGTCGCCGCCTGGACGGGCGACCAGGTCGCCTACTGGCTCGGGCGCCGGATCGGCACCGAGCGCATCCCGTTCCTGCGCTCGCGGCGCGGCCTCAAGGCCGTCGTGTGGGCGCGGCACGCGCTCGCCACGCGCGGGGCGTCGTTCATCCTCGCGGCCCGGTACGTGCCCGTGGGGCGCGTCGCGGTCAACATGTCGGCCGGGGCGCTCGGGTTCCCGCGCCGCCGCTTCATGGTCTACTCGGGCATCGCCGCGGTCGCGTGGGGCCTGTACGCGGTCGCGATCGGGATCGTCGCCGCGCAGTGGCTCGGCCACAACATGCTGCTCGCCATGGCGGTCGGCGTGGTGCTGGGCGTCGCGACCGGGCTGCTGGTCGACCGTGCCGTCGCCTGGTGGAGCTCGCGCCCCGGCGCGCGCCCGCTCTCGCCCATCCCGCCGTTGCCCGCCGAGCTCGTCGCCGGCGCGGCGGAGGCCGGTGCCGAGACCGCGGACGCGGTCGACGCCACGGCGCCCGAGCACGCCGGCCGGGCGGCGTCCGAGGCCGTGCGCGCCCCGGCGCGGGCCCGCGCCGACGGCTGACGCTCAGAGCTTGCGCAGCCGGACCCTTTGGACCGTGTGGTCCAGCCCCTTGGTCATGACGATCGTCGCGCGACCCCGCGTCGGGAGGATGTTCTCCTCGAGGTTCGGCGCGTTGATCGAGTCCCAGATCCGCTTGGCGGTCGCCACGGCCTCGTCGTCGCTCAGGCCCGCGTAGCGGTTGAAGTAGGACGACGGGTCGGCGAACGCGGTCCGGCGCAGCTTGAGGAACCGGTCGACGTACCACTGCCGGATGTTGCGCGTGCGCGCGTCGACGTAGATCGACAGGTCGAAGAAGTCGCTCACGGCGACCGTGGACCCGTCGGCGCCGCTCGGTCGCGCGGGCTGGAGCACGTTCAGTCCTTCGACGATGAGGACGTCGGGTCGGTGCACGACCGCCTCGGCGCCCTTGACGATGTCGTACGTCAGGTGGTCGTAGACCGGGGCGCGCACCTCGGACTGCCCAGCCTTGACGCGCGAGAGGAACCGCACGAGCGCGCGCCGGTCGTACGACTCCGGGAACCCCTTGCGCTCCATGAGCCCGCGCCGACGCAGCTCGGCGTTGGGGTAGAGGAACCCGTCGGTCGTGACGAGCTCGACGCGCGGGGTCTCGGGCCAGCGCGCCATCATCTCGCGCAGCACGCGCGCGGTCGTCGACTTGCCGACCGCGACCGACCCGGCGACGCCGATCACGTACGGCGTACGGGCCGGGTGCTCGCCCAGGAACGTGCTCGTCACGTCGTGCAGCCCCGAGGTCGCCTGCACGTACAGGTTGAGCAGCCGCGACAGCGGACGGTAGATCGCGTCGACCTCCGCGAGGTCGATCGGGTCGCCCAGGCCGCGCAGGTGCTCGACGTCGGTGTCGGTGAGCGGCAGCGGGGTCGAGGACGAGAGCCTGCTCCACGCGGCGCGGTCGAGGTCGACGTACGGGGTCGGGTGCTCGCTCAGGTGCGCGAACGGTGTGCCCGCGAGGGGCTCCAAGGGCTGTGCCACACGTCCGATTCTGCCTGATCCGCGTGCGGCGGCGCGCCGCGGTCGGGCCGGGGCGGCGTCCGTCGGAGGTTCGGGAATCGTTGGGGGTGGTCGCAAAAAACCGCAGGATCGTGCGGCCGAGAGGGTGTCGCGGGGTCGGGATACACTCCCAGATCATGTGTGGAATCGTGGGATACGTAGGGCCGCAGGAGACCTCGGGGCGACCCCTCGACGTCGTCCTGGAAGGGCTGCGCCGGCTCGAGTACCGGGGCTACGACTCGGCGGGCGTCGCGCTCGTCGGAGCGGGTGACGGACAGGTCGCGGCGGCCAAGAAGGCGGGCAAGCTCGCCAACCTGGTCGCGGAGATCGACGCGAACCCGCTGCCCGCGGCCAGCGCCGCGATCGGGCACACGCGCTGGGCGACGCACGGCGGACCGACCGACCGCAACGCGCACCCGCACCTCGCGGACGACGGCCGCCTCGCCGTGATCCACAACGGGATCGTCGAGAACTTCGCGGTGCTCAAGGCCGAGCTGGTCGACGAGGGCGTGACGTTCGCGTCCGAGACCGACACCGAGGTCGCGGCCCAGCTCCTCGCGCGGGCCTACCGCGACAGCAAGGACCTCACGACCGCGATGTGCGAGGTCGCGCGCCGCCTCGAGGGCACGTTCACGCTCCTCGCGGTGCACGCCGACCTGCCCGGCACCGTCGTCGGCGCGCGCCACGACTCACCCCTCGTCGTCGGCCTCGGCGACGGCGAGAACTTCATGGGCTCGGACGTCGCGGCGTTCGTCGCGCACACGAGCGAGGCCCTCGAGCTCGGCCAGGACCAGGTCGTCACGATCCGCCCCGACGCGGTCGAGGTCCTCGACTTCGACGGCGCGCCCGCCGAGGCCAAGCACTTCACGGTCGACTGGGACGCCGCGGCCGCCGAGAAGGGCGGCTTCGAGTCCTTCATGGACAAGGAGATCCACGACCAGCCGCAGGCCGTGGGCGACACGCTGCTCGGACGCACCGACGCGGACGGGCGCCTCGTGCTCGACGACGTGCGCATCGACGAGGCCGTGCTGCGCTCGATCGACAAGATCATCGTGATCGCGTGCGGCACCGCCGCCTACGCGGGGCACGTCGCCAAGTACGCGATCGAGCACTGGTGCCGCATCCCCGTCGAGGTCGAGCTCGCGCACGAGTTCCGCTACCGCGACCCGATCGTGAACGAGAAGACCCTCGTCGTCGCGGTCACGCAGTCCGGCGAGACGATGGACACGCTCATGGCGGTGCGGCACGCGCGCGAGCAGGGCGCCAAGGTCGTCTCGATCGTCAACACGCACGGCTCGACGATCCCGCGCGAGTCCGACGCGGTGCTCTACACGCACGCGGGCCCCGAGATCGCGGTCGCCTCGACCAAGGCGTTCCTGTCGCAGATCACCGCCGCGTACCTGCTCGGCCTGTACCTCGCGCAGCTGCGCGGCAACAAGTTCCCCGACGAGATCGCGACGCTGCTCGACGACCTGCGCGACATGCCCCGCAAGATCCAGACCGTGATCGAGCGCGGCGAGTACGTGCGCGCGGTCGCGCGGTCGATGCGCGGGGCCTCGTCGGTGCTGTTCCTCGGCCGGCACGTCGGGTTCCCGGTCGCGATGGAGGGCGCGCTCAAGCTCAAGGAGCTCGCGTACATCCACGCCGAGGGCTTCGCCGCGGGCGAGCTCAAGCACGGACCGATCGCGCTCATCGACGAGGGCCAGCCAGTGTTCGTCGTCGTCCCCTCGCCGCGCGGGCGCGACTCGCTGCACTCGAAGGTCGTGTCGAACATCCAGGAGATCCGGGCGCGCGGGGCGCGCACGCTCGTGATCGCGGAGGACGGCGACGACGCGGTGCTGCCCTACGCCGACGAGATCTTCTGGATCCCGCAGGCGCCGACGCTCCTGCAGCCCCTGCTCGCGACCGTGCCGCTGCAGATCTTCGCGATGGCGCTCGCGACCGCGAAGGGCCTCGACGTCGACCAGCCCCGCAACCTGGCCAAGTCGGTCACGGTCGAGTAGCACGGACCATTGCTGCGCCGAACCGGCGATTGTCGTCGTTCCCGGATCTCGGGGCGATCACGATCGCCGGGTCGGCGAATCATGACCCGTAGGCTGGCGCGATGATCATCGGTGTCGGGATCGACGTGGTGGACGTCGACAGGTTCATGGCGACGCTCGCGCGCACCCCGAGGCTGCGCGAGAAGCTCTTCACGCCCGCCGAGCGCGAGCTCGCGTCCGCGTCGCTCGCCGCGCGGTTCGCCGCCAAGGAGGCGATCGCGAAGGCCCTCGGGGCGCCCGGTGGCATGTCGTGGCAGGACGCGACCGTGCACCGGGTGCCGGGCGGACCGCCCGAGGTCGAGATCACGGGGACGGTCGCGGCCCGGGCGGCCGAGCTCGGGATCGTGAGCTTCCACCTGAGCATCTCGCACGACGCGGGGATCGCCTCGGCAATGGTCGTCGCCGAGGGCTGAGCCCCCTCCTGCCGGCCCTGCCCTCCTGCCGGCCCTGCCCTCCTGCTGGCCCCGCCCTCCTGTCGCCGAACCGGCGATCATGGTCGCTCACGGGCCGTCGAACCACCACGACGACCGGATCGGCGGGACAGGATCGCCGGTTCGCGCCCGGGCGAGCACGCCGCGCACCGTCGTCCCGATCCGCCCGAGGTCGTGCGACGTGAACCGCAGCACGTCGATCCGCCCGGTGCCGACGAGGGCGTTCTGCCGACTGCGGTCGGCGTAGACCGCGTCGGGCAGACCGTGGACCTCACGCCCGTCGACCTCGGCGACGAGCCAGCGGCCGTGGGGAAGCCGCCAGGCCATGTCGCCCCGGGCGCGCACTCGACCCGCCAGGTCCAGGACCGGCAGCTGCAGGACGTCGGGCGGCACCCCGGCGTCGATGCAGTCGAGCCGCGCGAACGACTCGAGCGGCGACTCCGACCGCGCGTCCGCGAACGCCCAGAGCTCGTGCCGGGAGGCGACGCCGCGACGTCCGCGCGCGAGGTCGTGCACACGGTCGAGCCCTGACCGGTCGAGCAGCCCCCGGTGCAGGACGTCGTCGAGGACCGCGAGCCCGTGGGCGCGGGAGAGCTCGGGGACCGCCTGCGCCAGCGCGAGGTCGAGGGCGACGACCCGCCGTCCGGCGACGAGGACGGTCCGCAGGTCGGTGTCGAAGTGGCGGCACACGATCTGGTCGCGGGTGCGGCGTCGGTCGGCCCCGGGCATCGCGACCTCGGGCGTGATGCGCGACGGCAGCCCGGCGACCCGGTGCATCACGAGGGCGCACGCGCCGACCGCCACGGCGTCGGGCCCGAACGCGAGGAGCGCGGTCCAGGCGGCCGCGCGGCGTCCGTCGTCGACCGAGCGCGGACCGGGCGTCGTGTCGTAGACCCCGCGTCCTGGTCGGGTCCACTCCCGGCGGGCGACGAGGCCCCGGCGCACGGTGGGGCCGATCCCGGCGGCGTCGCACTGCCGGGTGCTGACGAGTCCGGCCTGAGCACGGGCCAGACGGAGGATCTGAGGGGGCAGGGGTGTGCGGCGCATGCGCTGATCCCAGCGCGCGCGGACGTCGTCGTGCGGCGGGTGTCGACGCGGGTGTGGACGGCGGCGCCTCGGCGCGCCCTGTGGCCGACCGTCGAACCGGTGGTCGTGGGCCGGCGACCCGGCACGTGTGATCACTCAGGATGCCGCGAGCGAGCACGATCGCCGGTTCGGCGGCTGGAGGGGGCGGCGGGTCACGGTGTCTCGGCGATGCGGCGCAGCGCCCCGAGGTACCTCAGCGCGATGGCCTGCTGGCCGAGGATCCCGACCGCGCCGAGACGGCGCAGGACCGGCCGGGGAGACGACACCGACGAGACGTCGCCCCAGACCGCGCCGTCGCTGGTCGTGAAGAGCGCGAAGGTCTGCGTCCCGGACTCGGCGTGACCGTCGAGGGTCTGGTACGTCATCGTGAAGGTCCCCGGGCCGTCCTCGACGTGCACCACCACGCACGACCCGTGCAGGCCCAGCAGCGCCGGGCCCAGGCGGACGGCGACGACCCCACCCACGACGGCGGGCCCGTCGGCCCGGACGCGGACGCCGGCACGGCGATGCATCTGCCACGTGAGGACGGCGTCGCGCGCGGCGGCGAGGGCGCCGGGTCCGGTACCGACCCGCCGCACGACGGCGAGGCCGTGTGGCGGGTCGGGTCGGTCCCGGGCGCCCCGGGTCGGGTCGGTCCCGGGCACCGCGGTCAGCCCTGCAGCGCCGGGACGACCTCGCGCGTGAACAGCTCGAGCGACGCGCGGTCGTACGCGGCGTCCGGGAAGTACGTGATCGCGTACTCCATGCCGAGGCCCTGCAGCGTGGTCAGCGTCTCGACGATCTGCTCGGGGGTGCCGACGAGCGGACCGTTGCGCAGGCTCTCGATCTCGCCGTCGGCCTTCGCGGGCACGACGCGACGGTAGTGGTCCTCGGCCCACGCGAGGCGGTCGCGCACTGCCGCGTCGTCCGCCCCGATGATGACGTTGTAGTTGCCGGACCGCGTGATCTCGCCGAAGTCCCGGCCCACGTCCGTGCAGTGCGCCTCGAGCACCGACGACTTGTGCGCGAACCCCTCGGGCGAGCCGTCGAAGTTCGTGTACTGCGCGTACTTCGCGGCGGTCCGCAGGGTCTTCTTCTCCCCGCCGCCCGCGATCCACAGCGGGATCGACGGCCCGACGCCGTCGCCGGCCCCGTGCTGGAGCGGCTGCGGGTAGCACAGGGCGCCGTCGGTCGAGTAGTACGAGCCGTGGAAGGTCGACGAACCCTCGCGCCACATCGACGCCATGATCTGCACGCCCTCGTCGAGCGCGGCGAGGCGGTCCCCGGCGGTCGGGAACCCGTAGCCGTACGCGCGCCACTCGTGCTCGTACCAGCCCGCCCCGATGCCCATCTCGGTGCGGCCGCCCGAGATCGTGTCGACCGTCGCGGCGACCTTCGCGAGGTAGGCGGGGTTGCGGTAGGCCATGCACGTGCACATCTGCCCGAGGCGCACGCGCTCGGTCGACGCGGCGAACGCGGCCATGAGGCTCCAGGCCTCGTGCGTGGCCTCGGTCGAGGGCTCGGGCACGGTGTGGAAGTGGTCGTACACCCACACCGACTCGAACGCCGGCGCGTCGCCCGGCAGGCCCTCGCCCGCCGCCGTGGTGTCTGCGTACCGGGCGAGGGAACGCATGGTCTCCCACTGCTCGGAGGGGTCGATGCCGACGAGGTCGTGCCGCCAGCCCTGCGGGATGAAGAGTCCGAATCGCATGCGTCCAACGTACCCGGGCGCCTCCTGGCTCGCGGGTCGGGCGTTCGCGCCGGGGCGGGCGCTGCGTGGCCCCGGCCGAACCGGCATCATGAGCGCATGATCGAAGCCTGGACCGCGGCCGACGTGCGCGCCGCCGAGGAGCCCCTGCTCGCGCAGGGCGTGCCGCTCATGACGCTCGCCTCGACCGCGCTCGCCGCGGCGTCGTCGCCCGAGCTCGTCGCGGCGGCCGGCGACCCGGGGGCGAGCCTCGACGGCATGCGCGTCGCGCTCCTGGTGGGCAGCGGGTCGAACGGCGGCGACGCGCTGCACGCGGGCGCGATCCTTGCGGGCAGGGGAGCGCAGGTCACGGCGTTCGCGACGAGCGCGACGGTGCACGACGAGGGGCGGGAGGCGCTCGCGGAGGCGGGCGGGACGCTCGTCGACCTCTCGGGCGGGCCTGCCGCCGACGGCTGGTCGAGCGCCGTCGCGGACGTGCTCGCGGCCGACATCGTGTTCGACGGGATCCTCGGCATCGGTGCGCGCGGCGCCCTGCGCGGCGCAGCCGCCGACCTCGTGAGCGCGCTCACTGGTGCGGGCGAGCTCGAACGCGTGCTGGACGCCGCCCGTCCGAGCACGGGCCCCGGTTTCGTGATCCAGGGCTCGACCGACGGCGAGGACGCGCGCACGCGCCCGGCCCGGCGTCGGCGTCCGCGGGTCGTCGCGGTCGATGTGCCCAGCGGGATCGGTGTCGACGACGGCACGGTGCCCGGCCCGGTCCTCCGGGCCGACCTCACGGTCACGTTCGGCGCGACCAAGCCGGGTCTGCTGCTGCCGCCCGCGACCCACCTCGCGGGAGACCTGCGGTTCGTCGACATCGGGCTGAGCCAGCCGATCGTCGAGCTCGGGGTCCAGCCCGCGGTGCGCCGTCTGCGCGACGACGACGTCGCCGAGCTGTGGCCCGTGCCCGGCCCGCACGACCACAAGTACTCGCGCGGCGTCGTCGGCGTCGTCGCGGGCACGCCGTCGTTCCCCGGCGCGGCCGTGCTGACCACGACCGCCGCCGTGCGCGCGGGCGCGGGCATGGTCCGGTACGTCGGGCCCGACGCGGTCGGGTCGCTGGTGGTGACGATGCGACCCGAGGTCGTGCCGGCCGTCGGGCGGGTCCAGGCGTGGGCCCTCGGCCCCGGCGTCCCCGCCGACGGCGCGGACGACGCCGGGCAGCGCGCCCGGATCCAGGACGCGCTGGCCGACGTCACCGCGCCGCTGCGCGACGAGGGTCGCGACGACGGCGACGGACGTCGGCGCGTGCCCGCGGTCATCGACGCGGGCGCGCTCGACGTCGTGGCCGAGCTCCTCGCCGCGGACGACGCGGCCCGGCTCCCGGCGTCCGCGCTCCTGACGCCGCACGCCGGCGAGCTCGCCCGGCTGCTGCGCGCGCTCGGGCAGCGCGTGACCCGCGAGGACGTCGAGGCCGCCCCGCTCGAGCACGCGGTGCGTGCGCACGAGCGCACGGGCGCGACCGTGCTGCTCAAGGGATCGGCGACCGTCGTGGTCGGGCCCGGGGTCGTGTACTCGCAGGCCGACGCGCCGCCGTGGCTCGCGACCGCGGGCGCCGGCGACGTGCTCACCGGCATCGTCGCGACCCTGCTCGCGGCGTACTCCGAGCGCCTCGTGCACGAGCCGCAGGGCGTGGCGCGGCTCGCGGCGTCCGCGGCGCTCGTGCACGGGCTCGCCGCCGACCGCCTCAACCCCGGCGGGCCCGTCGCGGCGCTCGACGTGGCCGACACCGTGCCCGGGGTGATCGCGGAGCTGCTCGAGGACGACGAGTGACGGGCGTCGCGGCGCTCGCCGAGCGGTGCGTCCGGCTCGCCCGCGACCGCCGCGCGCTCGTGGGCGTCGCGGGAGCGCCCGGCGCGGGCAAGTCGACGGTCGCGGCCGCGCTCGTCGCGGCGCTCGGCGAACGCGACGTGCCCGCCGTCGTCGTGCCCATGGACGGGTTCCACCTGGCCGACGCCGCGCTCGTGCGCCTCGGACGACGCGAGCGCAAGGGCGCGCCGGACACGTTCGACGTCGCGGGGTACCTCGCACTCCTGGGACGGCTCCGCGACGAGGGCGCGACGGTCTGGGCGCCCGAGTTCCGGCGCGAGATCGAGGACGCCGTGGCCGGGGCGATCGAGGTCCCGCCCGCGGTGCGCGTCGTGGTGACCGAGGGCAACTACCTGCTCGGCTCGCTGACCCCGGACCGGACCGTGGTCACGAGCGCCGCGGACCCGTGGGTCGGCGTCCGCGGCCTGCTCGACGAGGTCTGGTACCTCGACCTGCCCGACGACGTGCGGCGGGCTCGGCTCGTCGCGCGGCACGTCGCGCACGGCCGCACCCCGGCCGACGCCGAGGCCTGGGTCGCACGCTCGGACGAGGCGAACGCGCGCGTGGTCGCGGCGCTGCGCGACCGCGCCGACCTCGTGGTCGACGGCAGCGGTCTCGAGCGCCACCTCCCGGCCCCTTCCCGCCCCGAGGAGGGGGCCAGGACGTGACCCTCGAGGGCGACCGGCGGTCTACGCTGCGCGGATGAGGATCCGGCGCACCACGAAGGACGACATCGGCGTCGACGGGGTCGCGATGACGCTCGCCCTCGACTGGACGCGAGGGACACGCTCGCGCGTCGACCTCGCGTACCTCGAGCCCGGGGCGAGCCTGCCGCGGCACCCCGCGGGCGCCGACCAGACGTTCCTCGTGATCGGCGGGGAGGGCCTGGTCGCGGGCGACGACGACGTCGCGCACCCCGTCCGCGCCGGGGACGCCGTCGAGTGGGTGCGCGGCGAGCAGCACACCTCGTGGGCGACGACCGCGATGCAGGTGCTGATCGTGCAGCGCACGCCCGAGGGCTGACGGCGCCCCGGCCCGGCTTAGGCTCGGGGCATGCCCGCCCGCCGCACCACGCGCCGCCGTGCGCCCGTCCCCCCGCTGCGTGACGGGCTCAACCCGACCCGCGTCGTCCTGCCGCCGCTCGACGTGCTGCGCGGGCTCGCGACCGAGGGGACGCCCGACCCGGCGACAGTGCTCGACTACCTGGTGGGTCGGTTCCCGGACGACGCGGCGCGGGTCGCGCAGAAGGTCGTCGAGGGCGAGGTGCTCGACGCGTGGCTGCAGCCCGTGACGGCCTCGACTCCCTACCGGCCCGGCGCCACGGTGTTCGTGCACCGCGACCCGCCCGCCGACGAGCCGCACGTCCCGTTCGAGGTCGACGTGCTGCACCGTGACGACGACCTGCTCGTCGTCGACAAGCCGCACTTCCTGTCGACCATCCCGCGCGGGGCGTGGGTCGTGCAGTCCGTGCTCGTGCGCCTGCGCCGCGACCTCGACCTGCCCGAGCTCGTGCCCGCGCACCGGCTCGACCGCGCGACCGCGGGCGTGCTCGTGCTGACCGTGCGGCCCGAGGCGCGCGGGCCCTACCAGACCCTGTTCGCGCAGCGGCGCGTGCGCAAGGAGTACGCCGCCGTCGCACGGTTCGACCCCGACCTCGCGCTGCCCGCGACGGTGCGCAGCCGCATCGTCAAGGAGCGCGGGGTCCCGCGCGCGTTCGAGGTCGACGGCGAGCCGAACGCCGAGAGCCTCGTCGAGATCGAGACCGCCGGGCACGATCTCGCGGGCTACCGGCTGCGGCCCCGCACCGGCAAGACGCACCAGCTGCGCCTGCACATGCAGCGACTCGGGGTGCCGATCCTCGGCGACGACTTCTACCCCGAGCTGCGCCGCCGCGCGCTCGACGACTTCACCGACCCGCTCCAGCTGCTCGCCCGGTCGATCGAGTTCGACGACCCCCTCACGGGCGCCCCGCGCAGGTTCGAGTCCCGGCGCACGCTGGAGCGCTGGCCCGGAGTGAGACAATCGCAGGCGTGAGCGACGACCGTGTGAGCACCAGCACCACGTTCCCGGCCCGTGCCGTCGTCGACCTCGACGCGATCGCGGGGAACGTCGCGGCGCTGGCCGCCCACGCGCCGTCCGCGGCCGTCATGGCCGTCGTCAAGGCCGACGCCTACGGCCACGGGCTCGTCCCCGCCGCCCGCGCGGCGCTCGCGGGCGGTGCGACGTGGCTCGGCACCGCGCAGGTCGCCGAGGCGCTCGCGCTGCGCGCCGCGGGGATCACCGCTGCGGACGCCCGCGTGCTGACCTGGCTGTACGCGCCCGGGGCGCCCCTGGCCGCGCTGCTCGAGGCCGAC
Source organism: Sediminihabitans luteus (assembly GCF_002797595.1). Lineage (GTDB taxonomy): Bacteria > Actinomycetota > Actinomycetes > Actinomycetales > Cellulomonadaceae > Paraoerskovia > Paraoerskovia lutea. The sequence goes on along the minus strand of NZ_PGFE01000001.1, from coordinate 470,703 downwards.
GTCGACGTCTCGGTGCACGCCGACTGGGCGCTCGCCGAGGTCGTCGCGGCCGCCCGGGCGACGGGCCGCGTCGCGCGCGTGCACCTCAAGGTCGACACCGGGCTCGGTCGCAACGGCCTCGTGCCCCCCGACCTCGCGCGCGTGCTGCCCGACGCGATGACGGCGCGCGCCGAGGGACTGATCGACGTCGTCGGCGTGTGGTCGCACCTCGCGTTCGCGGACGAGCCCGGCAACCCGACCGTGCTGCACCAGGCCGAGGTGTTCGACGACGCGGTGCGCCTCGTCGAGCAGGCGGGCGCCGCGCTCGAGGTGCGGCACCTGGCGAACTCCGCGGCCACGCTCACCGCGCCGCGCATGCACTACGACCTCGTGCGCCCCGGGATCGCGGTGTACGGGCTCACGCCCGTGCCGCAGATCGCGTCGTCCGCCGACCACGGCCTGACCCCCGCGATGACGCTCGAGGCGCGCCTCGCGAACGTCAAGCGCGTGCCCGCCGGCCAGGGCGTCTCGTACGCCCACCGGTACGTCACGACGCAGGAGACGACGCTCGGCGTCGTCCCGCTCGGCTACGCCGACGGGATCCCGCGGCACGCGTCGGGCGAGCCCGGCCACCCCGGCGGGCCCGTGCTCGTGGGCGGGGCGGACGCCGCGGACGCCGCGAGCGGGGCGCTGCCCGACGGCGCGCGCGTGCTGCACGTCGCGGGGCGCGTCTGCATGGACCAGCTCGTGCTCGACCTCGGCCCGTACGCGACCGAGCGCGCGGGTGACGTCGTGACGCTGTTCGGCGCCGGCGCGGGCCTCGCGCACGGCGGTGCCCCGACCGCGCAGGACTGGGCGGACGCCGCGGGCACCATCAGTTACGAGATCGTGACCCGCCTCGGCGCGCGCGTGCCGCGCACCTACGTGGGCGGGCTCGCCGGCGACCTGCGGGAGCAGGGTCCGGACGGCGAGAGCTCGCGTGGATCGGGCCCGCACGACGAGGTTCCGTACGACCGGGGGACCGCATGACCACCGAGAACAAGGAGGACCTCGTGCGCGAGGTGAGCTTCGACCTGCCCGACGCCGACGCGACCCGCGCGTTCGGCCGTGCCCTCGCCGACGTGCTGCGCGCGGGCGACCTCGTGGTGCTCACGGGCGACCTGGGCGCGGGCAAGACGACCCTGACGCAGGGCCTCGGCGCGGGGCTCGGCGTGCGCGGTCAGGTCGCGTCGCCGACGTTCATCGTGGCGCGCGAGCACCCGCCGCTCGCCGACGGTCCGGCGCTCGTGCACGTCGACGCGTACCGGCTCGGGTCCCTCGACGAGCTCGACGCGCTCGACCTCGACTCGAGCCTCGACGAGGCCGTGACCGTGGTCGAGTGGGGTGCCGGGCTCGCCGAGGCGCTCGCCGAGGACCGGCTCGAGATCGACCTCGCGCGCCCCCGGGGCGGGATCGCCGCGCACGACGCCGATCTCGACGGTCTCGAGGCGGGCGTGCGGCGCGTGACGCTGCGTGCGCTCGGCGCGCGCTGGGACGCGGTCGCGCTGCCGGGCGCCCCGGCCTGACCGACCGGCCACACCCCCGGCCGAACGCAACCTTGTGCACCACGATCGGCCCGTTCGCGGTGCACAAGGTTGCGTTCGGCCGTGGGGGATCCGGTCGGCCGTGGGGCAGGGGTCGTAGGCTGGGGCCGTGGCACTCGTATCGATCGACACCTCCGCATCCGTCGCTGCAGCGATCGTCGCCGACGACGGCACCCGCCTCGCCTCCGCGAGCGTCCCCGAGCAGCGTCGGCACGCCGAGCTGCTCGCCCCGCTGATCACCGACCTGCTCGCCGAGGCCGGCGTCGCCCGCACCGACGTGCGCGCCGTGGTCGGCGGCACGGGACCGGCGCCGTTCACCGGGCTGCGCGTCGGCCTCGTGACCGCGCGGACCTTCGCCCTCGCGCTCGGCGTGCCCGTGCTCGGCGTGCCGAGCCTCGACGCCGTCGCCGCGCAGGCCGTCCTCGACCTCGCCCTGGTGGCGGACGACGCGGTGCTCGTCGCGACCGACGCGCGCCGCAAGCAGGTCTACCGGGCCCACTACGTGGTCGAGACCGCCGACGGCCCGTACGGCGTACCGCGGCTCGTACGCACGCACGACTTCGACGTGTGCGCCGCGTCCGACGCCGCGGCGCTCGCGGCGGACGGCGTCGGTGCCCGTGCCGTCGCCGTCGGCCCCGGCGTCGGCCTCTACGCCGACGCCTTCGCAGGGCTGCGCACCGCGCCCGACGTCGCGCTCGACCCGGTCGTGCTCGCGCGGCTCGCGCTCGCGCGCCGCGACGCGGGCGAGGACCTCCCGACCGAACCCCTGTACCTGCGACGCCCCGACGTGCAGCTGCCGGCCGAGCGCAAGCGCGCGACGGCACCGGCCGCAGGAGCGGCAGGACGATGAGCGTCGCGGGCGCCCCCGACGTCCACGCGGACGACGCGGGGCGGGCCGAGACGCCCGAGCCCGGACCCGCGGCGCCCGAGACGCCCGCGCAGACCGGCCCTGTGCAGCCTGTACCTGTGCAGCCTGGATCAGCGCAGACCGGACCTGTGCAGCTTGGACCCGCGCAGACCGGCCCCGCGCAGCCGGCGTCCCTCGCCGACCGTGCGCCGTACGAGGTGCGGCTGCGGCCGCTCGAGGCGCCCGACCTGCGTCGCGTCGTCGAGCTCGAGCAGGTGCTGTTCGGGCGCGGCGCGTGGAGCTACGGGATGCTCGCCGACGAGCTCGGGGGCTGGGGTCGCTGGTACGTCGCGGCCGAGCCCGTACGCCCCGACACGGTCGGCCCGCAGGACGTCGTCGGCTACGCGGGCCTGTGGTTCGACGACGAGGTCGTGCAGATCATGACCATCGGCGTCGACCCCGCGGTCCAGCACCGTGGCGTCGGGCGCGCGCTGCTCGAGGCGCTGCTCGACCGGTCCCGTGCCGTGCGCGCGCAGGCCGTGCTGCTCGAGGTCCGGGTCGACAACGAGCCCGCGATCCGGCTCTACGAGGGGTACGGGTTCACGCGCATCTCGGTGCGCAAGAAGTACTACCAGCCCGAGGGGGTCGACGCGTACGTCATGCGGCTCGAGCTCCGCGCCGCCGACGCCGGCCCCGGACCGGTCGGCGCATGAGCCGCGCCGATGTGCTCGTCGACGTCGCCGGGCTCGCGGCGGCGCTCGGGCTCGCCGACGCCCCGGGGGAGCAGGTCGCGGGGGCGTTCGACGACGTCGAGCCGCCCGTCGTGCTCGACGTGCGGTGGGCGCTCGGGCAGACCGACGGACGCGAGCGTTACCTCGAGGCGCACGTGCCCGGCGCGGTGTTCGTGGACCTCGAGACCGAGCTCGCCGGCCCGCCGTCCGCGGCCGAGGGACGGCACCCGCTGCCCGACCCGGCCGTGCTGGAGGCCGCCGCACGGCGCTGGGGCGTGCGCGCCGGCGCGAGCGTCGTGGTGTACGACGCGGTGGGCGGCACGTCCGCGGCGCGCGCGTGGTGGCTGCTGCGCTGGGCCGGGCACACCGACGTCCGCCTGCTCGACGGCGGCCTTGCCGCGTGGGAGCGGGCCGGGCTCCCGGTCGAGGACGGCGAGGTGCGGGCCGAGCCCGGCGACCTGACCGTGACGCCGTCCGGGGGCACGGTCGACGCGGACGACGCGGCCCGGCTCGCGTCGTCGGGCGTCCTGCTCGACGCCCGCGCGGGCGAGCGCTACCGCGGCGAGGTCGAGCCGGTCGACCCGCGCGCCGGTCACGTCCCCGGGGCGGTCAGCGCCCCGACGTCCGACAACCTCACGGCCGACGGCACGTTCCTGCCCGACGACGCATTGCGGGCCCGGTTCGCGGCGCTCGGCGTCCCGGGGCGGGGGGAGGTCGGCGTGTACTGCGGGTCCGGCGTGACGGCCGCGCACGAGGTCGCGGCGCTCGCGATCGTCGGCGTCGACGCGGTGCTCTACGCGGGCTCGTGGTCGCAGTGGTCGAACGACCCGGACCGCCCGGTCGCGACGGGCGCCTGAACACGACGGCGCCTGATCGCGACCGGCACCTGAACACGACGGGCGGCTCAGCCGCCGGGCGCTACCCGGCGAGGTGCCGACCGAGGAACGTGAGCTGCGCGGGCGCCATGCGGCGCCAGTAGTCGTTGGTGTGCTCGCCCGGCTCGAACCCGCCCGCGGGCGGCGTCGCGAACCCGTCGCGGTAGGCGCGCGTCGCGGGAGCGAACGGGTCGGCCGTGCCGCAGTCGACGCGCACCGGCGCGCCGGCGAGGTCGGCCTGGTGGCCCATGACGTCGTGCTCCGCAAAGTCCTCGGCGTCGTCGAACGCGCCCGGGGCCGTGTCGGCGGCGTCCTCCCAGAGCGCGGGGCTCTCGGCGACCACGGCCGCCGTGCCCGCGCCGCGCAACGCCCCGAGGCGCAGGGCGCCGTAGCCGCCCATGGACCAGCCGAGGAACCCGATCCGGTCGGTCGCCAGTCCCAGCTCCGCGAGCCGGGGGACGAGCTCGTCGAGCACCATCGCGCCGGCGTCGTCCCCCGACGCGCGGGGGTGCCAGTACCCGTTGCCGCCGTCGACGCTCGCGAGCGCGAAGGCGGGGGTCCCGGCGGCGACGGCGGCCGCGAGGTAGCGGTCGAGGTGCAGACCCGTGTCGAAGGCCGAGGTGTGGTCGCCTCCCTTGCCGTGCAGGACGACGCACACCCCGAGCGTGTCGCCGGGGGTCGAGCCCGGCGGGTAGGCGACGGTCCAGGCGACGTCCGTGCCGCGCGCGGCCGAGGTGAACGTCGCGTCGTGACGCGGGCCGGGGACGTCGTCCGGCACGACGCCCGGCTCGCCCACCAGGCCGAGGTGACGCAGCGCCCAGCCGCGGCCCGGCAGGACGTCGGTCGCGACCCCGGCGGCGACGCCCGCGCCCACCAGCACGGTGGACGCGCCGGCGACGAGAAACCCTCTGCGGCTCAGCACGCACCGAGTGTGCCACCGCGCGCCCCACGAGGGTCGGCGGGACGCGCCGAGGGGGTCGGGCACGCGCGGCGGCGCCGCGCGTGCCCGACCCCTCGGTCGTGCTCGACCTCGTGGTCGACCTCGTGCTCGGCAGGGTCCGTGCGTCAGACGGCGGTCGAGACCTCGTCGAACGACAGGCGCGCCTGGCGCGGGTACGAGGCGCCCTCGGCGGCGGGCGTGCCCACGTTGATCACGAGCTGCGAGCGCCAGCCGTTCTCGGCGAAGAACTCGGCGTCGACACCGTCCTTGTCGAACCCGCCCATGGGGCCGGCGTGCAGGCCCGCGGCGCGCAGGCCGACGACGAGGTAGCCGATCTGGATGAGCGCGGACTGCTGCGCGACGTCCGCGCGACCGTCGACGCCGTAGCCCTCGAACATGTCGTGCGCACCGGGCATGTGGGGGGCGAGCACGTCCATGCGCTCGTGGAACGCCGGGTCGGCGGCGGCGACGATCGTCAGCGGCGCGGCGAGGGTCTTGGCGCGGTTGCCCTCGTTCATGTGCGCGGCGAGGCGCTCGCGGGCCTCGGGGGTGCGCACCAGGAGCAGGCGCAGCGGCAGGGTGTTCATCATGGTCGGGCCCCAGCGCACGAGGTCGTACGCGGCCTGGACCTGGGCGTCGCTCACGTCGCCGTCGTCGAACCGGACGACGGTGCGGGCCTCACGGAAGAGGAGGTCGGCCGTCTCGGGGTCGATCGTCAGGAGGTCGTCGTGGGGGGCGTCGACGGCGGGGGCGAGGATGTCAGTGCTCATGCCTCGGGCAACGATCTGGTGCCGGGGGTGCATTCCTGCTCGGCGTGTGACGTCAGCGACACGGCGGCCCGCGAGGGCGTCGTCCGAGGCCGGGGGCCGTGCCCGCGCCCGCCCGCGCCGACTATCCTCGGACGCATGGCATCCGGAGATCCCCTCGTCCTCGGCATCGAGACCTCGTGCGACGAGACGGGCGTCGCGCTCGTGCGCGGCAACGACCTGCTGTTCGACGCCGTCGCGAGCTCGATGGACGAGCACGCGCGCTACGGCGGGATCATCCCCGAGGTCGCGTCGCGCGCGCACCTCGAGGCGATGGTCCCCACGATCGAGCGGTCGCTCGGCGAGGCGGGCGTCTCGCTCGACGAGGTCGACGCGATCGCGGTGACCGCGGGCCCGGGCCTCGTGGGGCCGCTCACGATCGGCGTGTCGGCCGCGAAGTCCCTCGCGGTCGCGCTCGACAAGCCGCTGTACGGCGTCAACCACGTGATCGGGCACGCCGCGGTCGACCAGCTCGTGCACGGCGAGTTCCCCGAGCGCGTCATGGCGCTCGTGGTCTCGGGCGGGCACTCGTCGCTGCTGCTCGTCGACGACGTCGCGACGTCGGTCACCGAGCTCGGCTCGACGCTCGACGACGCCGCGGGGGAGGCGTTCGACAAGGTCGGGCGCCTGCTCGGCCTGCCGTACCCCGGCGGCCCGCACATCGACCGGCTCGCGCGCGAGGGCGACCCGACCGCGATCCGGTTCCCGCGCGGCCTGACGGCGCGCAAGGACCAGGCGGAGCACGCGTACGACTTCTCGTTCTCGGGTCTCAAGACGGCGGTCGCCCGCTGGGTCGAGACGCGTCAGGACGCTGGGGAGGCGTTCTCGCTCGAGGACGTCGCGGCGTCGTTCGCGGACGCCGTGGCGGACGTCCTCACGGCCAAGACCATCGCGGCGTGCCAGCGGCACGGCGTCGACACGCTCGTGGTCGGCGGCGGGTTCTCGGCGAACAGCCAGCTGCGCGACATGGCGGCACTGCGCTGCGCCGAGGCGGGCATCGAGCTGCGCATCCCGCCGATCCGCTACTGCACCGACAACGGGGCGATGATCGCCGCGCTCGGCTCGGCGGTCGTGCGCGCGGGCGTCGCGCCGTCCGACCTGGGCATCGGTGTCGACTCGTCGATGCCGCTCACGACCGTCACGGTCTGACCTCCCGACCGCCCGCGCAGGTTTCCGCGGGCGGCCCGACGGACGACGACGGCGCGTGACCCCCGCGGGGGTCACGCGCCGTCGTCGTGCCGGGCTCGGGTCAGGCGCGCGGCGTCGCCTCGCGCGACTCCTCGGGCGTCCCGGCCGGGGCGTCGGCCTCGGCGTGCGGGTGGTGCCGCTCGAGCGCGGCCCCCTCGACGTCGACGTCGGGCATGATCCGGTCGAGCCAGCGCGGGATCCACCACGCCTTGTCGCCGGCGAGGTGCATGACGGCGGGCATGATCGTCATGCGCACGAGGAACGCGTCGACGAGCACGCCGAACGCGAGCGCGAACCCGATGGGCCGGATCATCGACAGGTCGGAGAACACGAACCCGCCGAACACCGAGATCATGATGATCGCGGCGGCCGTGACGACAGCGCGGCCGGCGCGCACGCCGTGCACCACGGCGACGCGGGCGGGCGCGCCGTGGACGTACGCCTCGCGCATGCCCGAGGCGATGAACAGCTGGTAGTCCATCGCGAGGCCGAACAGCACGCCGATGAGGATCGTCGGCAGGAAGTTCAGCACCGGGCCCGGGTCGTGCACGCCGAACACGCTGCCGAGCCAGCCCCACTGGTAGATCGCGGTGACCCCGCCGAACGCGGCGAACAGCGACAGGATGAACCCGAGCGTCGCGACCACGGGCAGCAGGATCGAGCGGAACACCAGGATCAGGATCAGCAGGGACAGGCCGATCACGACCGTCAGGTACAGCGGCAGCGAGTCCGAGAGGATCTCGGAGATGTCGATGTTGCCGCTCGCGGCGCCCGCGACCTCGAACGTCGCGTCGGTGCCGGGGACGGTCGTGTCGCGCAGGGTGTGCACGAGCTCCTCGGTCGAGACGCTCGACGGCCCGTCGACGGGCACGACCTGGAACGCGAACACCGTGCCGTCGTCGGAGACGCCCACTGGGGCGACCGCGACCACGTCGTCGAGGCCCATGAGGGCCTGCCCGAGCTCGACCTGCTCGGCGGTGGTCTGGTCGGCCGGCACGGCCTCGTCGAGCTCGGCGACCGCGAGCAGCGGGCCGTTGACGCCCGCGCCGAACTTGTCGGCGGTGATCGCGTACGCCTGGTACTGCGGCGAGTCGACCGCCTCGGACGAGCCGTCGGGCAGGCCGAGCCGCATGTCGAGCGAGGGGATCGCGATGACGAGCAGCGCGGCGACGCCGAGCACGAGGCGCAGCACGACGCGCGGCGTCGACATGGGGCGGTCCGCCGCGGGGTCGGCGGCGGTCTCGGCGGCGGCGGCGGGGCCGGGCGCCGCGGCGAGCTCGGCGCGGGCCGCGCGCTCGGAGCGCTTGAGCACGCGCTCCTGGACGAGGCCGAGCATCGCGGGCAGCAGGGTGATCGCGACGAGCACCGCGACGAGCACGCCGCCGGCCGCGACCGAGCCCATGACGCCGAGGAACGGGATGCCGGTGACGTTGAGCGCGAGCAGGGCGATGAACACGGTCATGCCGGCGAACACCACGGCGGTGCCGGACGTCCCGGTCGCGAGCCCGATGGACTCCTCGACCGTGTACCCCTCGCGGAGCTGGCGCCGGTGCCGGTGCAGGATGAACAGCGAGTAGTCGATGCCCACGGCGAGCCCGATCATGACGCCGAGCATCGGGGTCGCGGTCATCATCTCGACGCTGCCCGAGAGCGCGAGCGCGGCGAGCGCGGCGACGCCGACGCCCACGAGCGCGTTGATGAGCGGCAGGCCCGCGGCGACGATCGTGCCGAGCATGACGAAGAGCACGATCGCGGCGATCACGACGCCGAGCACCTCGGCGATGCCGAGCGAGGGGAGCATCTCGGCGAGGTCGGCCGAGACGTACGACTCCACGCCGTCGATCTGCGCGGCGTCGACCTCGTCACGGACCTCGCCCTTGACGTCCTCGCTGACCTCGAAGATGGGCTTGTCGAACTGAAGGATGCCGACGACGGTCGTGCCGTCCTCCGAGACGGTGCGGATGTCCGAGGCCATGTCGAGCAGGGCCGTGCCCTGGTCGATCTGCGCCTGCTGCGCGTCGAGCTCGTCGGCGGCGGCGTCGAGCTGGGCCTGCTGCTCGGGCATGTCGACGCCCGCGGCGTCGAGCTGGGCCTGCTGCTGCGTGAGCTGGTCGCGTCCGGCGTCGAGCTGCGCCTGGCCGTCGGCGAGGTCCTGCGACTGCTTCTCGCGGTCGACCTCGGTCGAGAACGGGTCGATCGCGGCGCTGACGCCGTCGACGTCGGTCAGGTCCCCGAGCAGCGTCGAGATCGCGGCCTGCTGGTCGTCCGTGAGGGGCGCGTCGTCGGCCGACGTGAACACGATGTTCGCGGTGCCGCCCGAGGTCGAGGGGATCTCCTCCTCGAGCATGTCGGTCACGTCGGTGGTCGGGGTCCCGGGGATCGTGACGGCGCTCGAGAGCGTGCCGCCGAACGCGGCGTAGGCGCCGCCGGCGGCGGCGAGCGCCAGGATCCAGACGACGACGACGAGCCAGGCCCGTCGGGCCGAGCCCCGGCCGAGCCGGTACAGCAGTTCTGCCATGGAAGGTGTCTCCTCGATGGGGCCGGTCCGCGTGCCCGTGTCGTCGGGCGCGGGGGTGCTGCGTGCCACTGTACGGCGAGCGGATACGGGCTATCCAGTTATCTCGGTAGGATGTCCGTGTGACGTCTCCCACCGTACGCGGAACCCCCGTCGACGCTCGGCCGCTGCGCGCCGACGCCGAGCGCAACCGACGCCGCATCGTCGACGCCGCGCGCGAGGTGTTCGCCCGCCACGGGCTCGAGGCCGGGCTCAACGAGATCGCCCGGCACGCGGGCGTCGGGGTGGGGACGGTCTACCGGCGGTTCCCGGACAAGGACTCCCTCGTCGCGGCGGCCCTCGACGAGGAGGTCGCGCGCATGCTCGCGGTCGCGGACGCGGCCCAGCGGTCGGACGACGCGTGGTCGGGTCTCGTGCTGCTCCTCGAGGAGGGCCTCGTGCTGCTCTCGTCCAACGTGGGCCTGCGCGACCTGCTGCTCTCGCAGCGCACGGACCCTCTCGACGACGGTCCCGAGCACCTGTTCCTGCCCTACGTCGAGAGCCTCGTCGACCGGGCGCGCGTCGAGGGCACGGTGCGCCCCGACGTCACGGTGCAGGACGTCGGCATGCTCTGGTGCATGGTCAGCGAGCTCGCGCGGCACAGCGTGGACCTCGCGCCCGACGCGTGGCGCCGCTACCTCGCGCTGTTCACCGCGGGGCTGCGCGCGGGCGCCGTGCCCGACGTCCCCCCGCCCCTGGACGAGGAGGTCGCGCAGGAGGTGCTCACGCGCTGGATCGGGCTGGGCGGCACCCGCGCGCCGGGCGCCTCCTGAGGGCTCGGGCCACGGCGCTCGTGGCGTGAGGCCTCAGAGCGTGATGACAGCGCGCGACGCCTCAGAGCGTGACGCTCCTGCGCACGAGCACGAGCTCCGAGGTGTGCGATCCCATGACCCCGACGTCGTCGGGCCGCGCGACGAACCCGGGCAGGTCCTCGAGCCCCTCGCCGCCGTCGAACAGCTGCAGGTCGAGCGGCCCGCCCGCGGCGGTCTCGAGCACGACCTGCACGCCGTCGGCGTCGGGCGCGTAGTAGCGCGCGTCGAGGTGGCCGTCCTCGACGGGCACGTCGCGCCCGGCGACGGTCGCCGAGCGCACGCCGTCGCCGACCACGTCGACGTAGCGGACGTCGCGGCCCGGGCGCAGAGTGAACGTGAGGGTGCGCGTGTCGCCCGACGTGATGTCGGCCGTGAGCTCGGCGGTGGGCGCCGGCAGGTCGGCGGCCTCGGCGGGGCCGGTCCAGACGTCGCCGTGCACCATCGGGTACTCGGCGGAGACGTCGGTCGCGGTGCTCACGTACTGCGCGGTCCACGGGCTCGGGCTGCTCTCGCCCGAGACCCACTGCGCCTCGCCCGTGTCGGCGTCGAGCGCGTACATGAGCTGCGTCGGCTCGGGGTGGTCGGCGTCGAACCCGTCGACCGCGAGGCCCGTCGCGGTGAACGCGACCGCGAGCGCCGCGAACCCTCCGACGAGGCTCATGGACCACCGCCGGTCGCGCGGCAGGAGGGTGCCGAGCAGCGGCACGAGCGCGAGCCCGAGCAGCACGGCGCACACCGCGGGCGCGGCGCCCGTCGCGAGCCCGAGCGCGGGGAAGAACAGCAGGGTCACGGGCACGAGCACGAGTACGCCGACGGCGGCTCCCGCGGTGGTCGCGGCGCGTGCGGCCCAGCCGTCGCGCAGTCGTACGGCGACGAGGCCGCCGATCGCGCACGCCAGCGCGGGGAGGGTCGCGAGGTACGCGCCGCCCGGCACCGCGGCCGCGAGCCCGACGCCGACGAGCGCGAGCAGCACGAGCGACCCGATCGCGAGCGCGGGCGCGCCGAGCCAGCGGCGGAACGCGACGAACCATCCGGTCAGCACGGTCGCGACGATCGCGAGCACCGCGACGCGGAACCACCACGGGCGCCACGGGTCGAGCATCTCGCCGTACCCGGGCCGGACCGCGACGAGCAGCAGCCAGAAGAGCTGCGCACCGACCGCGGCGAGCGCGACGGGTACGAGCGCCGCCGCGGTGCCGAGCGCGACCCGGGCGGGCGTCGTCCGACCCCGGCGGACCGTGACGACCGCGAGGCCCAGCGCCGCGACGACGGCGAGCGCGGCGAGCGGCCACACGAGGGCGCCGGGGTAGCGGGCGAGCACGCCGCCGGGCAGGGGGAAGTAGGTGGAGTCGGACGACGCGGGGCGGGCGAGCGCCGCGACGTCGGCGTCGCCGATCGAGCGCACGAGCGCGAGCATGTTCGACCCGTGCTGCTGGAGGCTCGCGAGGTCCATGCGGTCGGGCGTGTCCTGCGGCGCGTGGTAGGTCGCGGAGCCGTCGATGTACGCGGAGTTGAGGCCGGTGAAGCGGTCGTCGTCGCGGAACGGCGAGAAGTCGGTGTCGTTGGGCAGGATCCGGTAGACCTCGACGGCCATCGAGCTGCCGACGGGGTAGGGGACCTTCGCGTACTCGTCGACGAGGTCGGCGTTGCCGCGTGAGGTCTCGAACATGATGGCCGGGCCGGACGACCCGCGGGCCTCGACGTTGAGCACGACGCCGCCGTCGGCCGCGCGCGGGTCGGACGTCGCGAACGCCTCGGCGCCGCACAGGCAGGCCTCCTCGGCGTCGGTCAGCACGAGCACGACGTCGTTGCGCAGCGCGGGGCCCTCGCGCAGCGCGCGGGCGGTCTCGAGCAGGGTCGCGACGCCCGCGCCGTCGTCGTTCGCGCCGTGCGAGACCTCGGCCGAGTCGTAGTGCGCGACGAGGAACACCGGCAGGGTCGGGTCGGTGCCGGGGATGGTCGCGACGACGTTCTGGACGCTCGCGACGCGGGCCTGGTCGCCGAGGCTGCCCTCCTCGCCGACCGAGCGCGTGACCTCGGGGTCGAGCCCGAGGTGCTCGAGCTCGCGCACGAGGTGGTCGCGCACGTCGTCGGCGGCCGCGCTGCCGTGCGGGTGGACCTCCTGGCCCACGGCCTCGACGTGCTCGAACGCGCGCTGGGCGCTGAACTCGTCGGCCGGGGCGTCCGCAGCGTGCGGCGCGGGCGGGCGGACGGCGAGGACCGCGAGCACGGTGAGGACGAGCAGGGCGAGGAGGCTGGCGAGCGTCGTCGCTCGCGACGTGGTCTGCGTCACGCAGCGCACCGTACAGGGTGTTCGCGCGATGCGAAGAATCAGAGCGGCTTGCCCGCGCGCATCTCCTTGACGAGGGACGCGACGACCGCGTCGAGCTCGCCCGCGTTGCGCCGGGCGACCGCGCGCTGGCGCTGGTACGACGCGCCACGGCGCAGCGTGATGCGCAGGTCCTCGAGCTCGTCCGCGCAGCCCAGCCGCGAGGCGACCGGCGCGAGCTCGTCGATCAGCCGCGCGACGGCGTCGGTGACCAGCCCCTCGTCCCCCGCGCGGTCGAGGATGATGATCGCGTCCATGCCGTAGCGCGCCGAGCGCCACTTGTTCTCCTGCAGGAACCACGCCGGCAGGGACGGCAGCTCCTTGCCGCGGTCGAGCAGCGTCGAGAAGTGCTCGACGAGGCAGTGCGTGAGCGCGGCCATGGCGCGCAGCTCGGTCACGTTGGTGATGCCGTCGCAGATGCGCATCTCGAGCGTGCCGAACCGCGGCGAGGGGCGGATGTCCCAGCGCACCTCGTCGAACCCGTCGATCACGCCCGTGTGCATCATGTCGCCCACGTAGTGCTCGAGCTCGGCCCACTCGTCGAACTGGAACCCGAGGCCCGCGGTCGGCAGCTGCTGGAACATCAGGGCGCGGTTCGACGCGTAGCCCGTGTCCTTGCCGCCCCAGAACGGCGACGACGCCGAGAGCGACTGCAGGTGCGCGAACACGGTGTGCATCGCGCGCTGGATCGGCAGCACCTTGTCGCGGTTCTCGATGCCGACGTGCACGTGCACGCCGTAGATGAGCATCTGCCGCCCCCACCACTGGGTGCGGTCGATGAGCTCGTTGTAGCGCTTCTTGTCGGTGACCTTCTGGTGGTCCCAGCGGGCGAACGGGTGCGTGCCCGCGCACATGAGCTCGACGCGCAGCGGGTCCGTCACGGCGCGGATGTCCTCGATCGAGCGTTCGAGGTCGTCCGCGGCCTCGCGCACGGTCGCGCGCGGGTTGCTCACGACCTCGACCGTGTTGAGCAGCAGCTCCTGCGTGACGTTCGGGTGCGCCGCGCCGTCGGGTCCCCGGACGCCGTCGAGCACGGTCGTGGCGACCTGGCGCAGGTCGCCCGAGTCGGCGTCGACGAGCGCGAGCTCCCACTCGATCCCGATCGAGGAGCGTCCCGACTGCGCGAACGGGAGCGTGAACGGGCGTGCGGCGTGCGCCATGGTCGCCCCTTCCTGTCGTGGCCCGGGGGCCGTGGTCGGTCCGGTGGTGGTGGGCCCTCAGCGCACCGGGTCGACGACGACGACGTGCTGCGCGCCGGCGATCCTGGTGAGAATGATCGTCGCCTCGGCGGTTCCCCGCAGGTCCAGCTGCTTGCGCAGCTGCTCGGGGACGACGGCGGTGCCGCGCTTCTTGATCGTCAGCCGCCCCACCCCGCGCTCGCGCAGCGCGGTGCGCAGCCGCTTGAGCCCGAACGGCATGACGTCGAGCACGCGGTAGCCCGTGGCGAGGCCTGCCGCGAGGCCGCCCGCACCCTCGGGCGCCGGCGAGTCCGTCGTGACGTACGCGATGGTCGGGTCCACGAGCCGCCCGCCGAGCTCGGCCGCGGCGTGCGCGACGAGCCCCGCGCGGATGACCGCGCCGTCGGGCTCGTACAGGTACCGCCCGAGCGGGCCGACCTCGGGCTCGGGCTCGGGGTCGCCCGCCGCCTGGCGCAGCGTCCGGGCCGAGGTGCGCGGGGCGCCGTCCGCGGCCGTGGTCGTCCGCAGCACGAGGGCCGAGCGGCCCGGGCCGTCGGGGGCGAGCGGGCCGAACCAGATCCCGGCCTCGACCACGTCGCCGTCGACCGAGACCCACTGGGTCTCGGCGTCGGCCGGGAGCCCGGCGTGCGGGATCCCGGGCCCGACCTTGATCCCGACAGCCGGGACGACGTCGCGCAGCGCCCACACGTCGTCGAGCGGGGGAGCGTAGGCGCGCGGGTCGAACACGCGACGCCCGCCCTGGCGGCGGGCCGGGTCGGCGTACACGCCGTCGACCCCCTCGGCCGCGAGGTCGAGCGCGAGCCCGTCGGCGTGCCGCACGACGGCCTCGGGGAACGGCATGAGGTTCACGGTCGCGATCGCGGCGGTCGCCTCGTCGACGTCGGTCGCCAGGACCGCGAGGCCGAGGCCCGCGAACCCGGTCGCGTCGGCGCCGATCCCGCACGTGAGGTCGGCGACGCGCGTGACGCCCGCGTCGACGTACCGCTGCGCGTGCCGGGCCGCGACCACGAGGCGCGTCGCCTGCTCGAGCCCGTCCTGGGTGAAGAGCATGCGGTCGGCGAACTCGCCGAGCTTGCCGCGCGCGGCGGCCCGCAGCCGCGACTGCGTCATGGCCGCGGCGGCCAGCTCGGGGTCGACGCCCTGCGCGCGCAGCCCGGCCGCGAGGGACATGGCCTGCGCGGGGTCGTACGGGGGCAGCGCGTTGAGGAGCTCCCAGCCTGCCGGGGTCAGGAGCTTGGTGAGTGCCGCGGCGTCCATGCCTCGAATCCTTGCACGCCGGGTGCGCGCGCGGCCTGCGCCCGGGGCGAACGGCTGGCACTCGTGTTGACCGAGTGCTAACGCGGACCTAGATTTGTCCCGAGCACACACCGTGACCGGTCGGCACCCGCGACGACGGCCGGACGCAAGGAGTGCGCCACCCATCCGTGCGTAGTTCTCACAGCGAAAGGGGAGTCCCGACGTGTCGGTCTCCATCAAGCCGCTCGAGGACCGGATCGTCGTGAAGGCCCTCGAGGCCGAGACCACGACCGCATCTGGTCTCGTCATCCCGGACACCGCCAAGGAGAAGCCCCAGGAGGGCGAGGTCCTGGCCGTGGGCCCGGGCCGTGTCGACGACAACGGCAACCGCGTCCCCGTGGACGTCGCCGTGGGCGACAAGGTCATCTACAGCAAGTACGGCGGCACCGAGGTCAAGTACGACGGCCAGGAGTACCTGGTCCTCTCGGCGCGCGACGTGCTCGCCGTCGTCGTGAGCTGACAAGCTCCCGCGCAGCACGAAGGCCCCCCGACCGTGAGGTCGGGGGGCCTTCGTCGTCCGGCGTGCGCGCGGGCGGTCGAGCGGCGATCACCTCGCCGGCTGACCGGGCCGCGCCGCGCGTGCGTCGGACCAACGGGTACCTCTGACGGACGCAGCCCCCGTTGCGTCTGGAGGGTCGTGCTGTCGCTGACGACCTGGTGCAGGCTGGAGCGAGTTGTTCAGGGTGGGTCACGAGGTTGTTCAGGCGGGGTGCCGCTCAGGCGGTGCCGCCGTCCGACCCCGGTCCTGCACCGGCCAGGTCAGGCCGGTTGGGGAGACGCTCAGACGGCCTTGCCGGCCTGCTGCGCGAGGATCGCGCTGCGCTCGTCCTCCGAGAGGCCGCCCCACACGCCGTAGGGCTCGCGCACGCGCAGCGACTGCTCGCGGCACTCCATCATCACGGGGCACGAGTGGCAGATCGCCTTCGCGGCCTCCGCGCGGCGGCGGCGGGTCGAGCCGCGCTCGCCCTCCGGGTGGAAGAACAGGGTGTCGTCGACGTCCCTGCACGAACCCTGGTACTGCCACTCCCACAGCTCCATCACCGGACCGGGCAACCTCGAGATCTCCGTCATGACGCACAACCTACAAGCGTTGCAGAAGTTGTTCAAGGGGTTTCGGGTGACAAAGTTCACGCGACGGTGAATCGATCCCAATCGCGCCAGCCCTCCGGGAGGCGTGGATCGCCCGCGGACATACACGGCCCGTGACCTGCTCGCACATGGTGGACGGGGTGGCATGTGCCGGTGACGGTCGGCACAATCGACCCATGACGCCTCCCCGGTCCACGCCCGAGAACAGCGGACCCGTGGACCCTGCGCCGCGCGGGCCCGCCCTCACCGTGGCCGCCGTGGCCCGCCGCCTCGGCGTCGCCCCGGCCACCCTGCGCACGTGGGACCGCCGGTACGGGCTCGGCCCGTCGGCGCACACCGCGGGCTCGCACCGCCGCTACACGGGCGACGACGTCGCCCGGCTCCTCGTCATGCGCGGCCTCACGCTCGAGGGCGTCGCGCCCGTCGACGCCGCCGGGGCGGCGCTCGAGGCCGACGTGAGCGAGGTCGACCCGTGGGCCGAGCTCGAGCGCGTGGGCGCGGACGACGCCGACGACGGGCCCGAGCCCGACGCCGAGCCCGCACCCCCCGCCGTCCGACCGATGCTGCGCGCCGTCCAGGGCGGGGCCCAGCCCGGCGGGGCCGCCCGCCGCGACCCCGTCCGGCTCGCGTCCTCGTCCGGCGGCGGGGTCTCCGACGTCGTCGACGCGGCCATCGCCTACGACCAGGCCGCGTGCGACCGCCTGCTGCACCTCGGCCCCGACGACGACCCGGGCACCTGGTGGCCCTCGCTCGTCGAGCCCGCCTTCCGTCGCCTGGGCGAGCGCACCGTGCTCGCCGGCCCGGGTGAGGACCCCGTCGTCCTGCTCGCCAACGCGACCCTGCACGCGCTGCGCCGCCACACGCGCGAGCGGGAGGACGCCGTCGTCGCCGCGGGCGGCCCGCCCGCCAACCACCCCAGCCGCATGCGCAAGATCGTGCTGATCTTCGTCGCCCCCGAGGAACGGCTCCCGCTCGCCGCGCACGCCCTCGCCGCGGCGCTCGCGGCCCACGACGCGACCGCGAAGATCGTGACCGGCCCCGCCAACACGCACCGCTCGCTCGAGATCGTGACGATGGTGCGGCCCGCCGCGATGGTCGCCGTGACCTCGCTCGAGATGCCGCGCCTCGACGTGGTCGACGCCGTGCACGAGGCCAACCCGGACCTGCCGATCTTCGTCGGCATGTCGCACGACGAGGCGACCGCCGAGATCCCGCTCGCCCCCACGGTGCTGCGCGTGCGCACGTTCACGGGCCTGCTGCACGAGGTGCTCGCGACCGTCCGCTAGACCCGGACCGTACCCACCGGCACGAGACGTAGGATTGGGTGGTGACCGACGCGCTCACCACCCCCAGCCCCGTGCCCGCCCACGACCCGTTCGGCTTCACGGGTCTGACGTACGACGACGTCCTGCTGCTGCCGAACGAGACCGACGTCATCCCCAGCGAGACCGACACGACGTCGCGCCTCACGCGCGAGATCGACGTCGCCGTCCCGCTCTCGTCCGCTGCGATGGACACCGTGACCGAAGCGCGCATGGCGATCGCCATGGCCCGTCAGGGCGGCATCGGGATCATCCACCGCAACCTGTCGATCGAGGACCAGGCCCACCACGTCGACCGCGTCAAGCGGTCCGAGTCGGGCATGATCACCGACCCCGTGACGGTCGGCCCCGACGCGACGCTCACCGAGCTCGACCGCCTGTGCGGCCAGTACCGGGTCTCGGGCCTGCCCGTCGTGGACGGCGACGTGCTCGTCGGCATCATCACCAACCGCGACCTGCGGTTCGTGAACCACAAGGACTTCGACACGCTGCGCGTGCACGAGGTCATGACGCGCATGCCGCTCGTGACCGCACCCGTGGGCATCTCGCGCGACGACGCCCAGGCGCTGCTCGCCAAGCACAAGATCGAGAAGCTCCCGCTCGTGGACGACGCCGGGCGCCTGAGCGGCCTCATCACGGTCAAGGACTTCGTCAAGACCGAGCAGTACCCCCTCGCGACCAAGGACGGCGAGGGTCGCCTGCGCGTCGGCGCCGCCATCGGATTCTTCGGCGACGCCTGGGACCGCGCGACCGCGCTCGGCGAGGCCGGCGTCGACGTGCTCGTCGTCGACACCGCAAACGGCCACGCGCGCCTCATGCTCGACATGATCCGCAAGCTCAAGGCCGACCCGTTCTTCTCCGGCGTGCAGGTCATCGGCGGCAACGTCGCCACGCGCGCGGGCGCCCAGGCGCTCGTCGACGCGGGCGCCGACGCGGTCAAGGTCGGCGTCGGTCCCGGCTCGATCTGCACCACGCGCGTCGTCGCGGGCGTGGGCGTCCCGCAGGTCACCGCGATCTACGAGGCGTCGCTCGCGTGCAAGCCCGCCGGGGTGCCGGTCATCGGCGACGGCGGCCTGCAGTACTCGGGCGACATCGCCAAGGCGCTCGTCGCGGGCGCCGACACCGTGATGCTCGGCTCGCTCCTCGCGGGCTGCGACGAGTCGCCCGGGCAGCTCGTGTTCGTCAACGGCAAGCAGTACAAGCACTACCGCGGCATGGGCTCGCTCGGGGCCATGGCCTCGCGCGGCAAGAAGTCCTACTCCAAGGACCGCTACTTCCAGGCGGACGTCGCGAGCGACGACAAGATCGTGCCCGAGGGCATCGAGGGTCAGGTGCCCTACCGCGGCCCGCTCGGCGCTGTCGCGCACCAGCTCATCGGCGGGCTCGCGCAGTCGATGTTCTACGTCGGCGCGCACACGATCCCCGAGCTCCAGGAGCGCGGCCGGTTCGTGCGCATCACCTCGGCCGGGCTCAAGGAGTCGCACCCGCACGACATCCAGATGACCGTCGAGGCGCCCAACTACACGGGTCGCTGACCGGGCGCGGGGCCGCACTCCCGGCTCGCCCCGCGCACGGCGTCGGACGACGAAGCCCGGCCCTCGTCCGAGGGCCGGGCTTCGTCGTGCGCGGGCAGCCGGCGTCAGTCGCGGAACGTCTCGATCTGCGCGCCGAGCTCGATCAGGCGGTCGGCGAGCTGCTCGTAGCCGCGCGCGATGATGTCGACGTTGCGCAGCACCGAGGTGCCCTTCGCGGCGAGCATCGCGAGCAGGATCACGACCGCGGGGCGCAGGGCCGGCGGGCAGCTGATCTCGGCGCCCGACCAGTGCGTGGGCCCGGTCACGTCGAGCCGGTGCGCGTCGAGCAGGCGCACGTTCGCGCCGAGGCGGGTCAGGTCGGTCAGGTGGATCGCCCGGCCGTCGTAGACCCAGTCGTGGATCAGCGTGCTGCCCGTCGCGCACGCCGCGATGACGGTGAAGAACGGCAGGTTGTCGATGTTGAGGCCGGGGAACGGCATGGGGTGGATCGTGCCGAGCGGCGCGACGAGCTCGCTCGGGTGGACGGTGATGTCGACGAGGCGCGTGCGACGGTTGCGCGCGACGTACTCCTCGGACAGCGTGTACCGCAGGCCCATCTCGGTGAGCGTCGTGAGCTCGATCTCGAGGAACTCGATCGGGGCGCGCTCGACCGTGATCTCCGAGCCGGTCACGATGCCCGCGGTCAGGAGGCTCATGGCCTCGACCGGGTCCTCCGAGACGGCGTACTCGACGTCGGCGTCGATCTCGGTCACGCCGTGCACGCGCAGCGTCGTGGTGCCGATGCCCTCGATGCGCACGCCCAGGAGCTCGAGGTAGAAGCAGAGGTCCTGGACCATGTAGTTCGGGCTGGCGTTGCGGATGGTCGTGACGCCGTCGTGCCGGGCCGCGGCCATGATCGCGTTCTCGGTCACGGTGTCGCCGCGCTCGGTGAGCACGACGGTCAGGTCGCCGCTCGAGCTCGCGACCCGGGCGTCGTAGAACCCGGAGGCGGCGCTCACGTGCAGGCCGAACGGCCGCAGGGCGATCATGTGGGGCTCGACCGTGCGGGTGCCGAGGTCGCAGCCGCCCGCGTAGGGGAGCGCGAACTCGTCCTCGAGGCCCAGCAGGGGGCCGAGGAACATGATGATCGACCGGGTGCGGCGCGCGGCGTCGGCGTCGATCGCGGCGAGGTCGAGGCGGTCGGGCCGCACGATCTCGAGGTCACGGCCGTTGGGCGACCAGGTCGCCTGCACGCCGATGCTCGTGAGCACCGCGACGATGCGGTCGACCTCGACGATGCGCGCGACGTCGCGCAGGGTCGTGCGGCCCCGGTTGAGCAGCGACGCGCACAGCAGCGCGACGGCCGCGTTCTTGGACGAGTTGACCCGGATGCTGCCCGAGAGCTTGCGGCCGCCGGTGACCCGCAGGTGCGAGTGCTTGGGGCCGCCGAGCGTGATGAGCTCGGCGGACAGCGCCTCGCTGATCCGGGTGACCATGTCGAGGCTGATGTTCTGCGCGCCCTGCTCGATGCGGTGCACCGCGCTCTGGCTCGTGCCGAGGCGCTCCGCGAGCTGGCTCTGCGTCAGCCCCTGGTTCTGGCGCGCGCTGCGGATCAGCGTGCCGACCTGCGCGAGGTGCTGGGGAGCGTCGTCGAGAATCGTCATGCGAGGACGCTAACTCATGGATGAGTTCTCGCAACGGCAACCGGGGACGAACTTGGACATCTTCACGGGACGTGCACGATCCGACATTCGTCCCGTGAGATAAGTGCGGACCCTGAACTGTCGTCCACGCGTCCTGCGTCCCGCGTCCCGCGTCCTAGGTCCCGCGTCCCGCGTCCTAGGTCCCGCGTCAGCGGCCGAGGGTGACCGTCTCGCGCGACGTCGTGGGCCACTCGAGCGACGCGCCGGGTCCCGGGAGCCCCTCGCGCTCGCGCCACGCGTTGAAGCTGCGCGCCCACGTCTCGTGCGCGTCGATCTGGAACGAGTGCAGCGCGGCGAGGTCGAGCGCGGTGACGTCGTCATGCACCGCGACGATCGCGGCGAGCACGTCGAGCGTCGCGACCACGTCGACGTCCGCGGTGTGCAAGCCCTCGGCGCCCGCCTGGACGCCGTAGTGCTCGCACAGGTCGCCGAGGCGGCGCTTGCCCTTGCGGTAGCGGTCGAGCGCGCGGTCGAGCACGAGCGGGTCGACCACGGGGCGCACGGGGTGCCCGAGGCGCTCGGGGAGCGTGCGCAGGCCGTGCCGGACGAGCTCGGCGTCCAGGAGCGTGAGGTCGAACGCCGCGTTGTAGGCCACGACCGGCACGCCGCGCGCCGCGGCGGTCGCGAGCTCGGCGGCGATCTCGTCGAGGGCGTCGGCCGGCGGGCGGCCGTGCGCGCGGGCGTGCTCGGTCGTGATTCCGTGGATCGCGGCAGCCTCGGCGGGGATCTCGACGCCCGGGTCGAGGAGCCACGTGCGGGCGACCGTGCCGCCCGCGGGGTCGCGGTGCACGAGCGCCGCGGTCACGATGCGGTCGGAGGTCACGTCCACGCCCGTGGTCTCGGTGTCGAAGCCGATCAGCGGTCCGTCCGTCCAGCCCATGGTGCACTTCCTCTCGTGCGACGTGCGGCCCTGGCGCCGCGGTTCCGTCGTGCCCGAGACAACCAGGAGCCACCGACACGGGCGTCGGCCGCCCCCGGTAGGCTGGCCCCGTGAGCAACGAGATCGAGATCGGCCGTGGCAAGCGCGGACGCCGCGCATACTCCTTCGACGACATCGCGGTGGTGCCCTCGAGGCGCACGCGCGACCCGAAGGACGTCTCGGTCGGGTGGCAGATCGACGCGTACCACTTCGAGCTGCCGATCATCTCGGCCCCCATGGACTCGGTCATGAGCCCCGCGACCGCGGTGCAGTTCGGGCGTCTGGGCGGGCTCGGCGTGCTCGACCTCGAGGGCCTGTGGACGCGCTACGAGTCGCCCGAGCCGATCCTCGCGGAGATCGCGGCGCTCGAGCCCGAGGCCGCGACCCGCCGCATGCAGGAGGTCTACGCCGAGCCGATCAAGGCCGACCTCATCACCGCGCGCCTCAAGGAGATCCGCGCCGCTGGCGTGACCGTCGCGGGCGCGCTGTCGCCGCAGCGCACGCAGGAGCACTACCAGACCGTGATCGACGCGGGCGTCGACCTGTTCGTCATCCGTGGCACGACCGTCTCGGCCGAGCACGTCTCGGGCAACGCCGAGCCGCTCAACCTCAAGCGCTTCATCTACGAGCTCGACGTGCCCGTGATCGTGGGCGGCGCGTCGACGTACACCGCGGCGCTGCACCTCATGCGCACGGGCGCGGCGGGCGTGCTCGTCGGGTTCGGGGGTGGCGCGGCGCACACGACGCGTGTCTCGCTCGGCATCCACGCGCCCATGGCCTCGGCCGTCGCGGACGTCGCCGCGGCCCGCCGCGACTACCTCGACGAGTCGGGCGGCCGCTACGTGCACGTGATCGCCGACGGTGGCGTCGGGCGCTCGGGCGACCTCGTCAAGGCCGTCGCGTGCGGTGCCGACGCCGTCATGATCGGCGCCGCCCTCGCCCGCGCCGAGGAGGCGCCCGGCCGGGGCTGGCACTGGGGCCCCGAGGCGCACCACCCGCAGCTCCCGCGCGGCGAGCGCGTGCACGTGGGCACCGCGGGCACGCTCGAGGAGGTCCTGTTCGGTCCTGGTCGCCAGGCCGACGGCACCCTCAACATGGTCGGCGCGCTGCGTCGCGCCATGGCGACCACCGGCTACTCGGACCTCAAGGAGTTCCAGCGTGTCGAGGTCGTGGTCTCGCCCTACCAGCCGCGCTGACGTGGTCACGTTCGTCGAGATCACGGACGAGGACGTCGCGCACGTCGTCGCCCTGTGGCAGACCTGCGGCCTGACCCGGCCCTGGAACGACCCGCACGCCGACGTCGCGCGGGCACGCGCGACGTCGACCTCGACCGTGCTCGTCGCCCGGGGCGGCGACGGCGTCGTCGCGTCGGTCATGTGCGGCCACGACGGCCACCGCGGCTGGATGTACTACGTCGCGGTGGACCCGACCGTGCAGGGCCAGGGTCTCGGCCGTGCCGCGGTCGAGGCGAGCGAGCGGTGGCTCGCCGCGCAGGGCGTGCGCAAGGCCCGGCTCATGGTGCGCGACACCAACGCGCGCGTGCTGGGCTTCTACGCGGCCCTCGGCTATGCCGACCAGGAGTGCGTCGTGCTCGGGAAGGACCTCGCGCCCGCGTGACGCGTCGTGTGCGTGACACGTCTGGCACGTGACGCCTCTGGTCCGTGACGCCGTGCGACGTCTGCAGGTCCGCCCGGTCGTCCACCCACCGGGCCATGCGCCGTCCGCGGCGTGGGTGGTCACCGGTAGCCTGAGCCCCATGACCAGCGAGGACGCTCTGCAGGGGGACCGCACGACGCCGGGGGCGGCCGGACCTCTCGACCCCGACGACCCGGCCGCGGCGTTCGCGCTCGAGCCGTGCGTCGTCGCCCCCTGGCTGCGGCGCCTCGCGAGCGGGCAGGACTCTGGCACCCGCACGAGCACGCTCGCCTTCACGGGCGCGCCGCTCGCGACGTTCCCGCTGTCGTCGGCCGACGACGCGCGCGCGGCCGTCGCGCACGTGCGCGGGGCGCACCGGGCCTGGGCCGCGCGCGGCGCGCGCGAGCGCACCGCGGTGCTCCTGCGGGGGTCCGACCTGCTGCTCGAACGCCAGTCGACCGTGCTCGACCTGCTGCAGATGGAGTGCGGCGTCGCGCGCGCGGCCGCGGTCGACGAGGTCGCGCACGCGGTCGGCGTGGTGCGGCACTACGGGCTGCGCGGCACGCGCTACCTGCGCACGCGCCGCGCGAGCGCGGTGCTCGCGAGCTCGCGCACGCGACGCCGCCCGGCGGGCGTCGTCGGCGTCCTCACGGGGCGCACGGCGCCGCTGGCCCAGCTCGTGGACGCCCTCGCGCCCGCGCTCGTCGCGGGCAACGGGGTGGTGCTGCGACCCGACCCGCAGTGCACGCTCTCGGCGCTGTGGCTCGTGACGTTGCTCGAGGAGGCGGGGCTCCCGTCCGGGCTCGTGCAGGTCGTCGCGGGCGACGAGCACGTCGTGGCGGCCCTCGCGGCGGCGGTCGACCACCTCGTGGTGCGCGGCGCCGACGCCGACGCGCGCGAGCTCGCGGCCGACGCCGCGCGGCGGTGGTCCGGCGTGACCGCGCTGCCCGACACCCAGAACTCGATGTACGTCGCGGCGGACGCCGACCCGTCGGCGGCCGCGCGCGTCGCGGTGCGCGCGTGCTTCACGGGTGCTGCCGGCCCGGGCGGCCGGGTCGAGCGGATCGTCGTGCACGAGGACGTCGCCGACGCGTTCCTCGCCGCGTTCGGCGAGGACGTGCGCGGCCTGCGGCAGGGCACGGGTCTCGACTACACCGCGGACGTCGGGTCGCTGCCGACCGAGCAGGACCTCACCCGGGTGGTCGCCCAGGTCGAGGACGCGATCGGCGGGGGAGCGCGGGTGCTCGCCGGCGCCGTGCACCGGCTCGACGTCGCACCTTTGGCCTACGCCCCGACCGTGCTGGACCGCGTGGCCCCGGACGCGCGCGTGCGCCTGGAGGTCACGGACGGCCCCGTCGTCGTGGTCGACCGCGTGCCGGACGACGCGGCCGCGGTCGCGCTGCTCGGCCGGGACGCCGTGGTGCCGCCCGCGCGCGTGTCCGTGGTCGCGGGGGACGTCGCCCGGGCGCGGCGCATCGCCGTGCACGTGGACGCCCCGACCGTGACGGTCGCGGCGAGCGGGGCGGCCGGTGCGCCCGCGTCCGTCGAGGTCGCCGCGGGCGCCGGGGCAGGGACCGGGCGCCTGCTCGGGCGTGCGGGGGTCGAGGCCGTGACCGTGCCGTCGACCGTCGTGGTGCGTCGTGGCGGGAGCGCGGTGCGCGGGGTGCTCGAGGGCGACGGCCTCGACGCGGCGCTGCGCGCCGACCTCGTGGCCGTGGGGTTGCGCGTCGCGCGGGCGCTGCGCATCGCCTGACCGGCGTGACCATAAAGACCATAACGCCCTGCATGTCTCCGATGTCCGTACTGTGACCGGTCAGCGGGAGGAGCCACCGCCCGCAGGAGACGGAGGTGCGCCATGCGCAACCAGATGCTGGGAACGATCGGCGGGATCGGGGTGCTGCTCCTGACCGCGTGCAGCGGCGGGGAGAGCGACCCGGTGCCCTCGGCCGGGTCCGCGCACGTCGAGCCGTCCGGGCAGGGCTCGGACGGGTACGCCTCGGACGGGCATGAGTCGGACGGGAACGAGTCGGACGGGCACGACTCGGGCCAGAACAGTGACGGCTGGAGCTACACGGGCGACACGGGCCCCGAGGCCTGGGCCGAGCTCGACGCCTCGTACGCGGCCTGCGCGGGCGACGCGCAGTCACCCGTGGACCTCTCCGCCGGGGCCGCCGCGGGCGCGACCGCGGCGCTCGAGCTCGCGTACACCGCGTCGTCCGCCACCGTGACGGACGACGGGCACACGCTCAAGGCCGAGGTCGGGGAGGGCGGGTCGACCGCGACCCTCGACGGGGTCGCGCACGACCTCGTGCAGATGCACTTCCACGCGCCGTCGGAGCACACGGTCGACGGCGAGCCGGCAGCGGCCGAGATGCACTTCGTCCACGCCGCGGACGACGGCGGGCTGCTCGTCGTCGGCGTCCTGGCGACCGAGGGCGTCGAGGACGTGGCCTGGGCCCCCTACCTGAGCGCGGCCGACCTCCCGGCGGGCAGGAGCGTCGAGGTGCCCGTCGACTGGGCCGGTATCGCGCCCGACGTGAGCGCGTACCGGCAGTACCCCGGCAGCCTGACCACGCCGCCGTGCAGCGAGACCGTGACCTGGGTCGTCGCCGACGCGCCCCTCGAGCTCTCGGCCGAGCAGATCGCCGCGCTCGACGCCGCGTTCGACGACAACGCACGCCCCACCCAGCCGCTCGGCGACCGGGAGGTCGTGCTGCACGAGTGACCCGTCAGGCGGTCGCCTCGACCGCCTGACGCGCGATCGCGAGCTCCTCGTTCGTGGGCACGACCATCACGAGCGTGCGCGCCCAGTCGGGCGAGATCGTGCGCGGCTCGCGCGAGCGGGCGGCGTTGCGCTCCGGGTCGACCGCGAAGCCCATGCCCTCGAGGTCGGCGAGGACGGCCGCGCGGACCACGTCGTCGTTCTCCCCGACGCCCGCGGTGAACGAGATGACGTCGACGCGGCCGAGCACCGCGGCGTACGCGCCCACGTACTTGCGCAGCCGGTGCACGTACACGTCGAGCGCGAGGCGCGCCGACGCGTCGCCCTCCTCGATCAGCCGGTGCAGCTCACGGAAGTCGTTCTCGCCCGAGATCCCCTTGATGCCGGAGCGCTTGTTGAACAGGTCGTCGACCTCGTCGACGCTCATGCCCGCGTTGCGCACCAGGTGGAACACGACCGCCGGGTCGATGTCGCCCGTGCGCGTGCCCATCACGAGCCCCTCGAGCGGTGTCAGGCCCATCGAGGTCTCGACCGCGACGCCACCGCGCACGGCCGACGCCGAGGCACCGTTGCCGAGGTGCAGCACGATCTGGTTGATGCTCTCGAGCGGGCGGCCCAGCACGCGCGAGACCTTGCCCGAGACGTAGTGGTGCGACGTGCCGTGGAACCCGTACCGGCGCACCCCGTGCTCGCGCGCGACCTCCTGGTCGATCGCGTACGTCGACGCGGCCTCGGGCAGGGTCGCGAAGAACGCGGTGTCGAACACCGCGACGTGCGGGACGTCGGGCATGAGCTCGCGCGCGACCTCGATGCCCGTCGCGTTGGCCGGGTTGTGCAACGGCGCGAGCGGCGCCAGGTCGCGGACCTGGCGCACCACCGCGTCGTCGACCACGACCGGGGCCGAGAAGACCGCGCCGCCGTGCACGACCCGGTGCCCGACGGCTTGCACGTGCGCGTCGTCGAGCGACGGACCGATCTCGTCGAAGATGCCCAGCGCGAGGCGCAACGCCTCCCCGTGGTCGGCGATCGGGACCTCGCGCACCGTCGTGTTGCCCGCGAACGTGTGCTTGACCCGACCGTTGCCGGACTCGCCGATCCGCTCGACCAGGCCCGACGCGATCGCCTCGCCGCCCACCGGGTGCACGAGCTGGTACTTGAGCGACGACGACCCGGAGTTCAGCACGAGCACCGAGCCGTGCGTGCCGCGCACGCTGCGTCCGGGGGAGGTCGGGGTGCTCATGCGGGGTCTCCGTCCGTCGAGGTGGTCTGCGCCTGGATCGCGGTGATCGCGACCGTGTTGACGATGTCCTGCACGAGCGCGCCGCGCGACAGGTCGTTGACCGGCTTGTTGAGGCCCTGCAGGACCGGTCCGATCGCGACCGCGCCCGCCGAGCGCTGCACCGCCTTGTAGGTGTTGTTGCCCGTGTTGAGGTCGGGGAACACGAACACCGTCGCCTTGCCGGCGACGTCCGACCCCGGCATCTTCGACGCCGCGACGCTCGCGTCGACCGCGGCGTCGTACTGGATCGGCCCCTCGACGAACAGGTCTCCGGCGCGCTCGCGCACGAGCGACGTCGCCTCGCGGACCTTGTCGACGTCGACGCCCGTGCCCGACTCGCCCGTCGAGTAGCTGAGCATCGCGATGCGCTGCTCGACCCCGAACTGCGAGGCCGTGCGCGCCGACGAGATCGCGATGTCGGCGAGCTGCGTCGCGGTCGGGTCCGGGTTGACCGCGCAGTCGCCGTACACCAGGACGCGGTCCTGCAGGCACATGAGGAACACCGACGACACGACCGAGACGCCCGGGACCGTCTTGATGATCTCGAACGACGGGCGGATCGTGTGCGCGGTCGTGTGCGCGGCCCCCGAGACCATCCCGTCCGCGAGGCCGAGGTGCACCATCATCGTGCCGAAGTACGACACGTCCGTGACGATCTCGCGCGCGCGCTCGACCGTCATGCCCTTGTGCGCCCGCAGTCGCGTGTACTCCTGGGCGAACCGGTCGACGTACCCCGGGTCGTGCGGCGACAGCACGCTCGCGGCCTCGAGGTTGAGGCCCAGCTCGATCGCGCGCGCCCGCACCTCCTTCTCGTCGCCCAGGATCGTGAGGTCCGCGACCTGCCGGCCCAGCAGCGTGGACGCGGCCCGCAGGATCCGGTCGTCCGAGCCCTCGGGCAGCACGATGCGCTTGCGGTCCGCCCGGGCGCGCGAGAGCAGCTCGTACTCGAACATGAGCGGCGTGACCGCCGTCGGGCGCGGCAGCGCGAGCGTGCTCAGCAGCGCCTCGCCGTCGACGTTCTGCTCGAACAGCGCGAGCGCGGTGTCGATCTTGCGCTGCGAGTCCTTGGTGACCCGCCCGCGCACGCCCGCCGCGGCGCTCGCGGTGCGGAACGTGCCCATGTCGGTGCGGATCACGGGCAGTCGGGGGTCGAGGTCGGCCACGAGGTCGGCGCTCGTGGGTGGCGGGTAGAAGCCGCCGTTGAGGATGATCCCGGCGAGCGACGGGAACCCGGGCGCGGAGTGCGCGGCGATGAGGCCGATGAGCAGCTCGGCGCGGTCGCCCGGCGTGATCACGAGCGCGCCGTCCGTGAGGCGTTCGAGCAGGTGCTCGAGGTTCATGGCGCCGACGAGCACGTCGAGCACCTCGCGCTTGAGCAGGTCACGGTCGCCGAACGACAGGCGACCGTTGACGGCCTTCATCATGGCCTCGACCGTGGGCGCCGTGAGGAACGGCTCGTCGGGGATCGCCCACGCGGGCAGGTCCGGACGCGCGGTGGTGCCGTCCGCGAGGGCGGCGCGCACGTCCTCGAGGGAGGTCGGGACGCACCGGTTCGCGATGACGCCCACGAGCTGGGCGTGGTTCGCGACGAGCTCGGCGACCGAGACGTCGACGAGCTGGCGCACGTCCGCCGCGGTGCGGTCCCGCCCGGAGACCACGAGCAGCACGGGAGCGCCGAGGTTCGCCGCGATGCGCGCGTTGTACGCGAGCTCGGTCGGGCCCGCGACGTCGGTGTAGTCGGTGCCGAGCACGACCACGGCCTCGCACTTCGCGGCGACGTCGTGATAGCGCGCGACGATCGTCGCGAGCGCGGCCTCGGGGTCGGCGTGGATCTCGTCGTACGTGACCCCGACGCACTCCTCGTAGGTCAGGTCCACGCCGTCGTGCGCGAGCAGGAGCTCGAGCACGTAGTCGTGCTCCTCGCCCTCGACCCGCGAGGTCGTGCGCGCGACGGGGCGGAACACGCCCACGTTGCGCGCACGGCGCGCGAGGAGGTCGAGGAGGCCGAGCGCGACGGTGGACTTGCCCGTCTCTCCCTCGGGGCTCGTGATGTACACGCTGCGAGCCGGCTCGCTCATTCGTCGTCCTTCGTCGAGATGGTGCGTGACCCCGGTCCGCGGACCGGGGTCACGCGGTGCGGGTCACTCGTTGTCGCCCCCGGTGGAGGCCGCCGCGTCGAGGTCCTGCGCGAGGCCCGAATCGCCCGCGTCGGGCCAGACCCAGTCGCGCACCGCGGGGATGTCCTCGCCGTGCGTGCGCGTGTACTGGCGGGCCTCGAGCCGGGCGTCGACCATGCGCTGGCGCAGGCCCGCGTAACGGGTCCGCAGCGACGGCACCCGGTCGATCGTATCGATCACCAGGTGGAACCGGTCGAGGTCGTTGAGCATGACCATGTCGAACGGCGTCGTCGTGGTGCCCTCCTCCTTGTACCCGCGCACGTGGATGTTCGCGTGGCCGGTGCGGCGGTAGGTGAGGCGGTGGATGAGCCACGGGTAGCCGTGGTACGCGAAGATCACGGGCTTGTCCGGGGTGAACACCGTGTCGAAGTCCTTGTCGGAGAGCCCGTGCGGGTGCTCCTTCTCGTCCTGCAGCCGCATGAGGTCGACGACGTTCACGACCCGCACCTTGAGGTCGGGGACCTCGCGGCGCAGGATGTCGGCCGCGGCGAGGACCTCGAGCGTGGGGACGTCGCCCGCGCAGCCGAGCACGACGTCGGGCTCCTCGCCCTCGACCTCGGTGCCGGCCCAGTCCCAGATGCCCAGGCCGCGCGTGCAGTGCGCGACGGCCTGGTCCATGGTCAGGAAGTTCGGCGCCGGCTGCTTGCCCGTCACGACGACGTTGACGTACTGCTTGCTGCGCAGGCAGTGGTCGTACGTCGACAGGAGCGTGTTGGCGTCCGGCGGCAGGTAGACGCGGACGATCTCTGCCTTCTTGTTGACCACGTGGTCGATGAAGCCCGGGTCCTGGTGGCTGAACCCGTTGTGGTCCTGGCGCCACACGTGCGACGAGAGCAGGTAGTTGAGGCTCGCGATGGGGCGCCGCCACGGGATCTCGTCGGTGACCTTGAGCCACTTGGCGTGCTGGTTGAACATCGAGTCGATGATGTGGATGAACGCCTCGTAGCAGTTGAACAGCCCGTGGCGCCCCGTGAGCAGGTACCCCTCGAGCCAGCCCTGGCACTGGTGCTCCGAGAGCATCTCCATGACGCGGCCGGCCCGTGCGAGGTGCTCGTCGACCTCGGGGCCCTCGAACTGCGCGTTCCACTGCTTGTCGGTGGTCTCGAACACGGCCTGCAGGCGGTTCGACGCGGTCTCGTCCGGTCCGAAGATCCTGAAGTTGTCCGGGTTCTGGCGGATCACGTCCGTGAGCCACTGGCCGAGCACCTTCGGCGCCTCGCTGATCGAGCCGCCCGGCACGGGCACGTCGACCGCGTAGTCGCGGAAGTCGGGCAGCCGCAGGTCCTTGAGCAGCAGGCCGCCGTTGGCGTGCGGGTTGTCGCTCATGCGCAGGCCGCCGGCGGGCGCGAGGCCACGGACGTCGTCCGCGACCCTGCCGTCCTCGTCGAACAGCTCCTCGGGCTTGTACGACGCGAGCCAGTCGCCCAGCACCTCGAGGTGCTCGGGGGTGTCGCGCGCGTTGGCGAGCGGCACCTGGTGGGCGCGCCACGAGCCCGTGGTCTTCTTCCCGTCGATCGTGTCCGGCCCGGTCCATCCCTTGGGTGTGCGGAACACGATCATGGGCCACATCGGGCGGGTCAGGTCGCCCTCGGCAGCGCGCGCCTTGATCGCCGAGATCTCGTCGAGGACGTCGTCGAGCATCGTCGCGAACCGGCGGTGGACCTCGACGTGCGGCTCGTCGTCGAACCCGGCGACGAACACGTGCGGCTCGTGCCCGTACCCGCGCATCAGCGCGACGAGCTCGTCGTCGCTGATCCGGGCGAGCACGGTCGGGTTGGCGATCTTGTAGCCGTTGAGGTGCAGGATCGGCAGCACGACGCCGTCCTGGGCCGGGTTGACGAACTTGTTCGAGTGCCAGCTCGTGGCCAGGGGGCCGGTCTCGGCCTCGCCGTCGCCCACGACCGCCGCGACCAGGAGGTCGGGGTTGTCGAACGCCGCGCCGTACGCGTGCGAGAGCGCGTAGCCGAGCTCGCCGCCCTCGTGGATCGACCCGGGGGTCTCGGGCGCGACGTGCGACGGGATGCCGCCCGGGAACGAGAACTGGCGGAACAGCCGGCGCACGCCCTCGGCGTCCTGCGTGATGTCGGGGTAGACCTCGGAGTACGTGCCGTCGAGGTAGGCGGACGCCACGAGTCCGGGGCCGCCGTGGCCAGGACCGGTCACGTAGATGGTCGACTGCTCGCGCTCCGCGATCGCGCGGTTCAGGTGCGCGTACAGGAACGTCAGGCCCGGCGTGGTGCCCCAGTGGCCCAGCAGCCTCGGCTTGACGTCCTCGATCGTCAGGGGCTCGCGCAGCAGCGGGTTCGCGAGCAGGTAGATCTGGCCGACCGACAGGTAGTTGGCGGTGCGCCACCACCGGTCGATCGTCTCCAGCGTCTCGGTGCTGACGTCGCCCGATCCGGCGCGCCAGGCGGTCGAGGTGGGGGTGGTCGTGGTCGTGCTCATCTCACGCTCCCAGGTGCTCGGTGTGGTGACTCCATCCAACCGCAGACGCCTGCCTCCCGCCTGGGAGCGCGCGGCCGTGTGACGAACCAGCACCCCGGAGACGTGACGCAGTCGACCGGCCCGCGGTGCCGGAGCCGTGCCGGGCGGCGGCTACGGTAGGTCCGTGACCGAGCCCGACACCCCGCGCCGCTCCTTCTGGCAGGTCGCGCGCACGCCGCGCATGGTCGGACTGCTCGTGCTGTTCCTCGCCGCGGCCGCGGTGTGCGGCTGGCTCGGGATGTGGCAGATCGACCGCGCGCACGAGCGCGGGCAGCTCGCCGAGAAGCAGGCCGAGGCCGAACGGCTCGACCAGGAGACCGCGGGGCTCGGCACGCTCCTGCCGCCCCAGCAGGGATTCCCCGGCGACCTCGTGGGCCGCAAGACCTGGGTCGAGGGCACCTACGAGCCCGACGGCCAGCTGCTCGTGGTCGACCGCGTGCTCGACGGCGTCGCGGGCTACCTCGTGCTCAGTCCGCTCCGGGTGTCGGACGACGGAACCGGCGGCGCGTCGTGGGCCGACCTCTCGGGGCCGCCGGTGGTGCCCGTCGTCCGCGGCTGGGTCCCGGACACGGCCGCGCTCGACGACGCGGCGCTCGTGCCGCCGTCCGGCACCGTGCGGGTCACCGGGTACCTCCAGGTGGGCGAGGCGACCGACCAGGGCGGGCTGCCCGCGGGGCAGACCGACGCGATCTCGACCGCGGCGCTCGCGAACCAGTGGGGTCCGCCGATCTACTCGGGCTACGTGGTGCTCGCGGAGTCCGACCCGGCGCAGCCCGACGCGGCCGCGGGCGGTCCCGCGCTGCTGCCGCGCCCGACGCTGTCGGGGAGCGAGGGGCTCAACCTGCAGAACGCGTTCTACGCGATCGAGTGGTTCGTGTTCGGCGGGTTCGCGCTGCTCCTGTGGGTGCGGCTCGTGCGGGACGAGGCGTCCGGACGCAAGGGGATCAGCGAGCTCGACCCTGACGCGATCGATCCCGAGGGCGTCGACGCCTGAGCCGACCGGTCGTACTGCGCTAAGGGTTGAAAGCGGACAAGTCTCACGACGTGGGACACCCCTCGCGCATCGATAAGTTCTGACTCCATCCTTTTCCTGCAGGGCGCTGGTGCCCTGCAGCGGACACCGACGTCCGCCGACGAAGGGGAGTCGACATGAAGAAGCACCTCGCACCTGCCGCTGCCGCGCTGATCGCGCTCGGCATGGTGGTCGTTCCCGCCGGCGCGGCGAGCGCCGCGGTCAAGAACGGCACCTTCAGCTGCGGTTCACGCATCGTGGCGGTCACGGCGAGCGCGCCAACCCAGGTCAGCCTCACGGTCGACGGGTACTCGGCATCGCAGCGTTCCGCGCAGGGCGCCGCCGTGACCCTCTACGCATACGACGGAGTCGCGACGTACAGCGCCCGCTCGACCGACAGCTCCGTGGCCGTCAGCTTCCGGTGCCTTCCGCGCTGACCTCCCCTGCTGCTGCACCCGAACGGCCACACCCACGAACCACCGCGCCCGACGACGGACGCGGGACTGCACCACCGAGAGGAACCACCATGAAGCGCAAGATCCTCGCCCCCCTCGCCGCCGGCGTCGTCGCGATCGGCCTCGCCGTCGTGCCGGCGACCGCCGCGAGCGCGGGCTCGACCGGCAGCAAGTCCTTCTCCTGCCCGAACGGCCGCTACGCGGTCGTGACGGCCTCGGCCCTGTGGCAGGTGTCGCTCACGGTCAACGGCGTCACGAAGCAGACCACCTCGAACAACGGCGCGGTGGTCAGCATCCGGACGGGGCGCGTCGCGAACTACTCCGCGAGCACGGTCGCCACGGGTTCCGTGCCGAGCGTGTCGATCGACTGCCGGATCTCCTGACGTCTCGCTCGCCGAACCCGGCGTCCGGGCACGGCGGCTCGCGCCGTGCCCGGACACCGATCTACTCCTGCTGCCAGGACTCCCACAGCCGCGCGTAGTCGCCGCCCGCCGCGACGAGGTCGTCGTGCGGACCGATCTCCGCGATGCGCCCGGCGTCGACCACGGCGACGCGGTCGGCGTCGTGCGCGGTGTGCAGGCGGTGCGCGATCGCGACCACGGTGCGGCCCTCGAGCACGGCGTTGAGCGAGCGCTCGAGGTGCCGGGCGGCGCGCGGGTCGAGCAGCGACGTCGCCTCGTCGAGCACGAGCGTGTGCGGGTCGAGCAGCACGAGCCGGGCGAGCGCGACCTGCTGCGCCTGGGCGGGCGTGAGGACGTGCCCGCCCGAGCCGACCGCGGTCTCAAGGCCCTCGGGCAGCGACTCGGCCCAGCCGAGCGCGTCGACCGCGTCGAGGGCCCCGCGCAGCTCGTCGTCGCTCGCGCCGACCGACGCGAGGCGCAGGTTCTCGGCGAGCGACCCGACGAACACGTGGTGCTCCTGCGTCACGAGCGCGACCTGGCCGCGCAGCTCCGCGAGCGGCAGGTCGACGAGCGGCACGCCGCCCACGGTGACCGTCCCGCCGGTGGGCGGGTGGATGCCCGCGAGCATGCGGCCCAGGGTCGACTTGCCCGCGCCCGAGGGGCCGACCACGGCGAGCCGTTCGCCGCGCGCGAGGTCGAGGTCGATGCCGTGCAGCACGTCATGGCCCTCGCGGTACGCGTACCGCACTCCGCGGGCCTCGAGGGCGTCGCCGTCGGGGCGTTCGCCGGTCGCGGTGCGGTCGTCGTCGACGAGCTCGACCCCGACGATGCGCGCGAGCGCGGTCGCGGCGACCTGGATCTCGTCGAGCCAGAAGATGAGCTCCCACACGGGTCCCATGAGCTGGAACGTGAACATCGCGACGGTCGTGACCGCGCCGAGCGTGACCTGGCCCTGCGAGATGAGCCACCCGCCCCACACGAGCACCGCGATCGGGGCGATCACGAACGACAGGTCCATGCCCGGGTTGAGCACGGTGCGCAGGTTGAGGGTGTACCGCTCGGAGAGGAACGCCTCGTGGATGTCGGCGTCGATGCGTGCCTCGCGCCGGGCCGAAAGGCCGAGCGCGTCGACCGTGCGCGCACCCTCGACGGTCTCGGTGATGGTCCCGTTGAGCTCGGCGTAGGCGGCGGCCTCGCGCAGGTACCCGGCGCTCGCGCGCCGCAGGTACCAGCGCACGGTTGCGAGCATGATCGGCAGGCCGACGAACATCGCGACCGCGACGAGCGGCGCGACGACGAGGGACGCGACGACGGTCAGCGCGACCGTCACGACCGCGACGATGAGGCGCGGCACGCCGAATCGCACGGCGTGCTGGATGCGGTCGACGTCGTTGGTCGTGCGGGCCACGAGGTCGCCCGTGCCGGCGCGCTCGACGGTCGACAGCGGCAGGCGGGTCACGGTCTCGACGAACCGCTCGCGGATCGCCGCGAACACGGTCTCGCCGAACACCATCGACCGCTGCTGCGCGAACCGCATGAGCACGGCCTGCGCCACGACCGCGACGAGACCGATCGCGATGACCTTCGCGACGTACGCGTCGGTCGTGCCCTCGACGACGGCGTCGACGAGGCGGCCGAGGATCAGCGGTCCGACGAGCCCCGCGAGCGCGGCGAGGGTGTGCAGCACCGCGACGAGCACGAGCGGACGCCGGTAGGTGCGCGCCAGGTCGCGCGTGTGCTCGCGCACCTGGCGGGCGTCGGCGACGGGAAGCTTCACGAGCGGGCTCCGATCGAGGTGGCGGGTTCGTCGAGGTTGCGCCCGACGACGGCGCGGTAGCGGGCGGCGGCCGCGCCGCCCTCGGCCTCGGCCGGTCGGTGCAGCAGCTCGCGGTGGGTGCCGTGCGTGGTCACGCGCCCGTCCTCGACGAGGACGACGTCGTCGACGTGGTCGAGCACGAGCGGGCTCGCGGTCACCACGAGCGTCGTCCGCCCGGCGCGGGCCTCGGCGAGGCGCTGCGCGATCCGCGCCTCGGTGTGCGCGTCGACCGCGCTGGTCGGCTCGACGAGCACGAGCACCTCGGGCTCGGTCAGCAGGGCGCGCGCGAGCGCGACGCGCTGGCGCTGGCCGCCCGAGAGCGACCGGCCCTTCTCGGGGAGCTCGCCGTCGAGGCCGTCGGGCACCGAGGAGAGCACGTCGTGCGCGTCCGCGACCTGGATCGCGGCCATGAGGTCGTCCCGGGTGGCGCGACCGCGCACGTCGAGCTCGCCCGCGAGCACGCCCGAGAACAGCTGGGGCGTGGCCTCGGCGACGACGACGCGCCCGCGCACCTCGTGCTTGTCGATGTCGGCGAGCAGCACGCCGCCGAGCCGCACGGGCGTCTCGACCTCGGCTGCGTCGTCGAACCGGCCCAGGCGGGTCGCGATGCGTGCGGACTCGTCGGGGTCCTGGCTCACGAGCGCGACGACGCGGCCCGGCGCGAGCTCGAGCCCGCTGACCTCGTCGACCAGCGGCGACCCGGCGGGCGGTGCGGGCACCCGGCCGGGGGTCGAGCCCGAGGACGGCACGGTCGAGAGCACGCCGACGATCTTCTTGGCCGCGACGTACGCCTTGGTGCTCATCTGGAGCATCTGCATCGCGTTCTGCAGCGGCCACGCGAGGAACGCCGCGTAGCCGTAGAACGACGCGAGCTGGCCGGGCGTGATCTCGCCCGCGACCGCGGCGGTCGCGCCGAGGTACAGCACGAGCGCGACGAACAGGCCGGGCAGCAGCACCGAGAGCGCGTCGAGCAGCGACTGGGTCGCGGCGACCCGCACGCCCGCGCGGCGCACCTGCTGCGACTGCGCGCGGTAGCGGGACGTGAAGACGTCCTCGCCGCCGATCCCGCGCAGGATCCGCAGGCCCGAGACCGTGTCGGCACCGAGCGTCGTCAGACGGCCCGACGCCTCGCGCTGGGCGGCCTGCCGACGCTGCAGCGGCTTGACCAGCAGGGCGAGGATCGCGGCGACCGCGGGCAGCCCGAGGACGATCACGAGCCCGAGCTCGAACGACTGGCTCAGCATGATCCCGGCGACCACGAGGTACGCGACGAGGCTGCCGACGAACCGCGGGAACATGAGGAACACGTCACCCATGCGGAACGCGTCCGTCGCGACCGACGCGACGACCTCGCCCGTGGGGAGCTTCTCCGTGATCGCGTCGCCCGAGCGCGAGACCGACCGGCCGATGAGCTGCGACGTGCGGAACGTCGCGCGCATCCAGTTCGTCAGGTCCCAGCGGTGCCCGAGCGCGGCGGCGACCGTCAGGACGATCCCCACGCCCAGCAGCGCCCCTGCCCAGGTCCACAGGTCGGGGCCGAAGCCTGCCGAGAGCCCGTCGTCGATCGCGCGGCCTAGCAGGTACGGCTGGACGGCCTGCGCGGCGAACGTGATCGAGGACAGCAGCGTCGCGACCGTGAGGACGCCCCACTGCTTGCCGGCGATCCACCGCAGGTAGGCGGCGGGTCCGCGGAGGTCGGGGGTCCCGGGGTCGGTGAGGGGGAGGGATCGCACATGACTAGCATGAGTGAGGTTCGCGGACGCGATCCACACTTTTGAGTCGGCACGAAGGACGAGCGATGAGCACCCCGGACACCCCCGCCCCCGCGAGCCAGGCCCCGACCGACGGCACGAAGCCCGGGAACCCGGGCAACGCCGTCGTCCGCGAGGCCGTCCGCAAGGCGCGGGCCTCGCTCGCGCGCTACCGGTTCATGGCCCTCGTCACCGGTGTGATGTTGCTCATCCTCTGCGTCGAGATGCTCTACAAGTACGCGCTGGTCGAAGGGCTCGGGACGTCCGACGCCCTGCTGCCGTACATCTCGTGGATCCCGTACGCGCACGGCTGGATCTACGTGCTGTACCTCGTGACGGTGGTCGACCTGTGGTCCAAGATGCGCTGGAGCCTCGGACGTCTCGTGACGATGGTGCTCGCGGGCGTCGTGCCCGTGATGTCGTTCGTGCTCGAGAAGAAGGTCCACGCCGAGGCCGACGCCAAGCTCACCGCGCTCGAGCAGCGGGTCTGACGTGACCGGCACGCCGCGCCTGGCACCCCTGGTCGACCCCGGGCCGCCGCTCGGCCCCGACGAGCTCGCCCGGTACGCGCGGCACCTCGTGCTGCCCGGCGTAGGGCCCGACGGGCAGCGGCGCCTCGCCGCGGCGCGCGTCGCGGTGATCGGTGCGGGCGGCCTCGGCAGCCCGGCGCTGCTGTACCTCGCGGCCGCGGGCGTCGGCACGATCGGGATCGTCGACGACGACCGCGTCGACACGTCCAACCTGCAGCGTCAGGTGATCCACCGCGGGCAGGACGTGCGCCGGCCCAAGGTCGACTCGGCGCGCGACGCCATCGCCGCCGTCAACCCGTTCGTCACGGTCGAGCGGCACCGGCTGCGCCTCGACGCGGCCACGGCGCTCGACGTGCTGCGCGGGTACGACCTCGTGCTCGACGGCGCCGACAACTTCGCGACCCGCTACCTCGTCTCCGACGCCGCCGAGGTGCTCGGCATCCCCGTCGTGTGGGGGTCGATCCACCAGTTCCAGGGCCAGGTCTCGACCTTCTGGGCGGCCCCCCACCTCGCGCCCGACACCGACCCGCAGGGAGCGGACGCCGCCACCGCGGCCCCGCTCGACCCCGCCCTCGCGGCCGGGGTCACCTACCGCGACGTCTTTCCTGAGCCCCCGCCCCCCGGGGCCGTGCCCGACTGCGCGACCGGCGGCGTGCTCGGCGCCATGTGCGGCACGATCGGCTCCGCCATGGCGACCGAGGCGATCAAGCTAGTGACCGGCACCGGTCGCACCCTCCTCGGGCGGCTCACGGTCTACGACGCGCTCGACGTGACGTGGCGCGAGCTCGCGGTGCGCCGCGACCCCACGCGCGAGCCCGTGACCGCGCTGCTCGACGGGCCCGACGCGTACGCGGCGTTCTGCGGGCTCCCGGGGGCGGTGGCGGCGTCCGCGTCGACGGCGTCCGCCGTGGGGGAGCCCACGGTGGGTGGTCCCGCGGCCGGGGGCGACGCGACGGTGGACCGCGCGACCGCGGACCGCACGACGGTGCGACCCGCGGACCTCGACGCGCTCGTCGACGCCGGCGCGCTGCTGCTCGACGTGCGCGAGGAGTGGGAGACGCAGATC
This sequence comes from Sediminihabitans luteus, assembly GCF_002797595.1. GTDB lineage: Bacteria > Actinomycetota > Actinomycetes > Actinomycetales > Cellulomonadaceae > Paraoerskovia > Paraoerskovia lutea. The sequence continues at coordinate 431,689 of NZ_PGFE01000001.1, read as the reverse complement.
GTCGCGGTCCCCGGCGCACGCGTCGTGCCGAGCGGCACGTTCCTCGGCACCTCCGCCGCGGCCATGGCGGCGCTCGCGGACCTCCCGCTCGACCGGCCCGTGCTCGTGCTGTGCAAGTCGGGCGCCCGCTCGGCGCGCGTCGTCTCGGCGGCGCGCGAGGCGGGGGTCGACGCGCACGACGTCGAGGGCGGCGTGCTCGCCTGGGTGCGCGACGTCGCACCCCACCTGCCGACGTACTGACGGGTCCCGCGTCACTGAGGTCTCAGGTCGCCGAGACTCCGGATCACCGAGACTCGGGATCGCCGGGGCCTCAGGTCGCCGAGATAGAGGCGAGCGTGCCGAGGTAGAACTCCGAGAGCTCTATCTCGGCCGCACGGTTCTACCTCGGCGAGGGACGGCGACTCACGCCGGGTCAGAGGGCGAGGTCGAGCCGGCCACCCGTCGGGGACGACGCGAGCGCGCCCTCGCGGCGCGGGATCCGACCGGCGAGGCGCGCCCCGCGCCCTGCCGCGACCGCGTCGCGCATCGCACGGGCCATGCGCACCGGGTCGGCCGCGCGGGTCACGGCCGTCGCGAGCAGCACGGCGTCGCACCCGAGCTCCATCGCGAGCGCCGCCTCGGACGCGGTGCCGATCCCCGCGTCGAGGATCACGGGCACGCGCGCGGCGTCCGCGATCGCCTCGACGTTGCGCGGGTTGAGGATCCCCAGGCCGCTGCCGATGGGCGCGCCGAGCGGCATGACGGCCGCGCAACCGACGTCCTCGAGGCGGCGCGCGACGATCGGGTCGTCGGTCGTGTACGGCAGCACGGTGAAGCCGTCGCGCACCAGGATCTCGGCGGCCTCGACGAGCCCGAGCACGTCGGGCAGCAGCGTCACGTCGTCCGCGACGACCTCGAGCTTGACCCAGTCGGTGCCGCACGCCTCGCGCCCGAGCTGGGCGGTCAGCACGGCCTCGCGCACCGAGAAGCACCCGGCGGTGTTGGGCAGCGCGCGGATCCCGAGCCGTTCGAGCATCGCCCACGTCCCGGCGTCCTCGCCCGCACCGGGTGCGGCGACGCGGCGCAGCGCGACGGTCGTGAGCTCGGTGCCGGACGCGACCAGCGCCTCCTCGAGAGTCAGCAGGTTCGCGGCGCCGCCCGTGCCCATGACGAGGCGGGAGCCGAGCGGTCGGCCCGCGATCACGAGGGCGTCGTCCACGGCGCTCACCCGCCCTGCACCGCGGTCACGACCTCGACCTGGTCGCCCGCCGCGAGCACGGTCGTGGACCACGCGCCGCGCGGCAGCACGGCGTCGTTGAGCGCGACCGCGACGCCGCGCGGGGCGCCGTCCGCGACGAACTCGGGCAGCAGCGCCGTCACGAGCGTGACGACGTCGGTCGGCGCGGTCAGGGCGTACGGCTCGCCGTTGACGGTCGCGGTGGGGCGGGGGTTCATGGGACCTTCCAGAGTTCGGGGGCGAAGCGGGCCGGGTCGACCGCGGCGACGGCGTCGGGCGGCGGGGAGCCGGTCAGGACGGCGTCGACCGCGGCGGCGGTCACGGGGGCCAGGAGCACCCCGTTGCGGTGGTGGCCGGTCGCGAGCACGAGGCCCGCGACGCCGGACTCGCCCAGGTAGGGCAGGTTGTCGGGCGAGGTGGGGCGCACGCGCGGCGTGACCTCGACGAGCGCGAGCTCGTCGAGCGCGGGCAGCACCGCGCGCGCGTCGCGCAGCAGCGCGAACACGCCGCCCGCCTCGGCGCGGCGGTCGTCGGGCTTCTCGTCGGACGTCGCACCGACCACGACCTCGCGCGTGCCGTCGGGCCGTGGCGCGCGGGGCACGACGTACACGGGCCGACCCTGCACGCGACCGCGGACCACGTGGTCGAGGTCGAACCACGGCTCGGCGTCGAGGCGCAGGGTCAGCCCCTTGACGGGGCGTACGGGCGCGTGGACCTCCGGCAGGTCGCGCAGCAGCGCGGGGGAGCGGTCGCCCGCGGCGAGGACGACGACGCCCGCGTGCCACACGTGCCCCGCGTCGTCGACCGCACCGACCACGGGGCCGCCGTCGAACCCCCGCACGAGCCGGGTCGCGGCCCTGCGCACGACCGTCCCGCCGTGGGCCGTGACGGCGCGGTGCAGCGCGCGGTGGGTCGCGCGCGGGTCGACCTGGTGGTCGTCGGGCACCCACACGGCGCCCGCGACGGGGCCGAGCAACGGCGAGCGCCGGCGCGCCTCGGCGACCGTGCAGGGCTGCGCGTCGAGGCCCCAGCCCCGCTGGAGGTCCACGAGCCGACGGACCTCGGCCGCGTCGTCCGCGTCGTACGCGACCGTGAGCGTGCCCGTGCGCACGAGGCCCACCGGCAGGCCCGACTCGCGCTCGAGGTCGGCCGCGAAGCCGGGCCAGCGCAGCGCCGAGTCGACGTTGAGGCGCGCGAGCCGCTCCTCGCCGAAGTCGGCCTCGGTCACGGCCGCGAGCATGCCCGCGGCGGCGTGCGTCGCGCCGTCGCCGGGTGCGGGGTCGAGGACCGTCACGGTCAGCCCCGCCCGTGCGGCCCGCCACGCGGCGGTCATGCCGACGATGCCGCCGCCGACGACGAGCACGTCGACCGTGCCGCCGGCGGGGGTGGTGACCGCTGACGTGCCGATTGCTGAGGTGCTGCTTGAGGTACTGCCTGCTGGTGCGCTCACGCGCTCGCTCCCTTCGCCGGCATGACCCGGATCAGGTTCGACGGTCGGCGACCTTCGCCCTCTCAGCCCCGGCGGGGCTCCCGTGCAGCGGCCAGGCTATCGCGTCGGTGCGCTAGCCTCCGGCGCATGACACCACCCGGACACCCGCGGCTCGTGGACGCCCGCCTGTACCTGTGCACCGACGCGCGCGAGGACCGGGGCGACCTCGAGGAGTTCCTGCACGCCGCCCTGCGTGGGGGAGTCGACGTGGTCCAGCTGCGCGACAAGGGGCTCGACGTGCGCCGCGAGCTCGAGCTGCACGAGCTCGTGGCGGCGGTCGCGGCCGAGCACGGCGCGCTGTGGTGCGTCAACGACCGGGCGGACGTCGCCCGGCTGACCTCCGCCCCCGCGCTGCATACCGGCCAGGACGACCTGCCCGTCGCGGCGTCGCGCCGTCTGCTCGGCCCCGACGTGGTGCTGGGCCGTTCGACGCACTCGGCCGCGCAGGCCGCGCAGGCCGAGGCCGACCCGGACGTCGACTACTTCTGCGTCGGCCCGCTGTGGGCGACCCCGACCAAGCCCGGCCGCAGCGCCGTCGGGCTCGACCTGCTGCGGGACGTCGCGGCGTCCGCGCCCCGCACGCCCTGGTTCGCGATCGGCGGGATCGACCTCGACCGGGTCGACGAGGTCGTGGCGGCGGGTGCCCGGCGGGTCGTCGTCGTGCGGGCGATCACCGGGGCCGGCGACCCCGAGGCCGCGGCGCGCGCCCTGCGCGCCCGGGTCACGGCGGGCGACCCCGCCGCCTGACGACGCGGGCGACGACGCGGCCGACCAGGGCGCCTGGTCCGGCCTCCGCGGACGGCGCACGGCCGGGCGGACGCCGTCGGGCCGCGTCCCGCACGCTTGCTAGGTTGAGCGCATGCGCACCCCCTCCCTGCGGCTCGCCGCGCTCGCGGTCGGCGCCCTGCTCGCGGTCTCCGCGTGCAGCCCCGACCCCGACGCCGACGCGCCCAGCATGCTCGACGAGCCCGTCGAGACCAGCGAGCCGTACGTGATCGAGCCGCTCGACGCGATCAACGGGTCCACGCCCTGGACCAGCGACGGTGTGACGCTGCTCGTGCCGGCCGGCTACGAGGCGACCTCCTCGACCTCGCAGGGCATCGCGACGACCGAGTTCCACGACGGCGACGAGGTCGCGCTCACGCTGGCCGTCGCGGAGGCCCGCGAGGCGGCGGACGGCGACGTGTACCTCTCGGCGCGCGTGACCGAGGCCGAGATCACGGCCGAGGGCGGTGACGGCATCGTGCTGTCGCCCGCCGAGCTCGAGGGATGGGCCACGGCGTACGCCGTCCGCGGCACGCAGGACCCGACCGCCACGGACGCCGACGCGACGGGCGGCGTCGTCGACGTCGTCGCCGTGACCGCGCGCGACGACGCGGGCAGCATCCTTGTGACCGCGACCGCGCACGCGCCCGAGGGCACGTTCGAGGGATCGCCCGGCGAGCAGATGCTCCGCACGATGCGTCCCGCGCCCTGACGCGTTCGGCCGCGCCCGCGCGGCCAACTATCCTGGTGCCGTGACCGCCACCCCTGATTCCTCAGCGACCACCGCTGCCGCGACCCCGAGGCCCGTCCTCGTCGTCGACTTCGGCGCCCAGTACGCCCAGCTCATCGCGCGCCGCGTGCGCGAGGCGAGCGTGTACTCCGAGATCGTGCCGCACACGTTCACGGTCGAGCAGATGCTCGCCAAGGACCCGGCGGCGATCATCCTCTCGGGCGGGCCGTCGTCGGTCTACGCCGCGGGGGCGCCGTTCGTCGACCCGGCGCTGTTCGACGCGGGCGTGCCCGTGCTCGGCATCTGCTACGGGTTCCAGGCGATGGCCGCGGCGCTCGGCGGCACGGTCGCGCAGACGGGCCGGCGCGAGTACGGCGGCACCGAGGTCGAGGTCTGCTCGGCCGGCGTGCTGCTCGCGGGCACCCCCGAGAACCAGACCACCTGGATGAGCCACGGCGACGCGGTGCACGCCGCGCCCGAGGGCTTCGAGGTCCTCGCGACCTCGGCCGGCTCGCCCGTCGCGGCGTTCGAGGACGGCGCCCGCCGCCTCTACGGCGTGCAGTGGCACCCCGAGGTCAAGCACTCGGCGCACGGGCAGACCGTGCTCGAGCACTTCCTGTACGAGGGCGCGGGGCTCGCCCCCGACTGGACCCCGAGCAACGTCGTGCACGACCAGGTCGCCGCGATCCGCGCCCAGGTGGGGGACGCGCGCGTGATCTGCGCGCTCTCGGGCGGCGTCGACTCGGCGGTCGCGGCCGCGCTCGTGCAGCAGGCCGTGGGCGACCAGCTCACGTGCGTGCACGTCGACCACGGGCTCATGCGCGCGGGCGAGGTCGAGCAGATCGAGCGCGACTTCGTCTCGGCGACCGGCGTGAACCTCGTGATCCGTGACGAGAAGGAGCGGTTCCTCACCGCGCTCGCGGGCGTGAGCGACCCCGAGACCAAGCGCAAGATCATCGGCCGCGAGTTCATCCGCGTGTTCGAGGACGCGCAGCGCGACATCGTCGCCGAGGCCGGCGAGCACGGCGCCGAGGTCAAGTTCCTCGTGCAGGGCACGCTGTACCCGGACGTCGTCGAGTCCGGCGGCGGCGAGGGCGCGGCCAACATCAAGAGCCACCACAACGTGGGCGGGCTGCCCGACGACCTCGAGTTCGAGCTCGTCGAGCCGCTGCGCACGCTCTTCAAGGACGAGGTGCGCGCGGTGGGCCGCGAGCTCGGCGTCCCCGAGGAGATCGTCGCGCGCCAGCCGTTCCCCGGCCCGGGCCTCGGCATCCGGATCGTCGGCGAGGTCACCGCGGAGCGCCTCGAGATCCTGCGCAAGGCCGACGCGATCGCCCGCGAGGAGCTCACGCGCGCAGGCCTCGACGGCGAGATCTGGCAGTGCCCCGTGGTGCTGCTCGCCGACGTCCGCTCGGTCGGCGTGCAGGGCGACGGCCGCACCTACGGCCACCCGATCGTGCTGCGCCCGGTGTCGTCCGAGGACGCCATGACGGCCGACTGGACGCGCCTGCCCTACGACGTGCTCTCGATCATCTCGACGCGCATCACGAACGAGGTCGACGACGTCAACCGCGTGGTGCTCGACGTGACCAGCAAGCCGCCGGGCACCATCGAGTGGGAGTGACCTCCCCGCACGCCGACGGCGTCCGCCCCCGCGAGGGGTCGGGCGCCGTCGGCGTCTGACCGTCCGCGGATCAGTGCCCGGGCGCGAGCGGCGGGTCGGCGAGCTCGACGAGCTCGCGCGCCTGCTCGGGGAACCACGTGCCGGCCGGGGGGCGACGGAGCCCCGCGCCGGGTCGACCGTGCCCGACGTGCCGCGCAGGCACGCGCCGTCCGACGTCCCCGGGACCTTGACCCAGAGGTACGCGTCGACCTCGACCGTGCCCACCGGGTCGACCTCGACCGTGCCCACCCCGACCGTGCCCACCCCGACCGTGCCCGCCGGGCCGACGCCGAGCGTCGGTCGCGCCCCGGCCCCACGCCCGGGCGGGTTGCACCACGCCTCGGCGTCCGCGCCGTCCGCGAACCCGCCCGCGGGCGGCGTCCACGGGCCGCGCCCGTTGCGCGAGGTGTCGACCACGAGGTGCGGTGCGAGCGCGGGGTCGCGCGCGATCCCGGCCGCCGCGTACGCGTCGTCGTACCAGGACGTCGCCGCCCCGGGGCAGTCCGTGACGTGCACCCCGCCGCGGCGGGCCAGGTCGACGCACGCGCTCACACGCGCGCCGAACGCGACCTCGTCCGCGGTCGTGCGGTAGTTCGACGCGTTGAGGAACTGCCGTCGGCGTCCGCGACCCCCGCGCGCAGCAGGCGGTCCGCGGTGTCGCCGACCGCCCCCCACGCGGAGTGCCCCGCGTCGAGGTAGACCTGCGTCGCGTCGAGCGCGCCCCCCGCCCTTCGTCCGGGTCCCGCCCGCGAGCGCGGACGCGCCACGCTATCGAGGGCGTTCGTGCAGGTCAACGGCGTTCCGCGGGCTGGTGCGCGCAGGCGGTGGGGCGTGGGCGACGCGTGAGGTCCGGGCGGTTCCTCCTTCTGCGCGACGAAACGCCCGACCTGCACTAGCGTGAAACGTGGACAGTGCAGTGGATTCACGCAGGGCGGGGGCCGTGCGGCCCCCGGAGTCACGTCACGATTGGGGAACCGGAATGTCCAACGTCACCGTTCGACCGACCCGCGGAGCACGCGGGATCGGGCTCTTCAGCATCATCGCGGGCATCATCCTCATCATCGCGGGCGGCGTCACCTGGTACGTCGTGACCGACCAGCTCGCGGCCGAGGACATCACGGTCTCGGAAGACGCGGACTTCCTCGGGGGCGACGACGTCAACGGGCCCTTCTCCGCCTACGCGCAGGCCGAGGTCATCAACAAGCACGCGCTCGAGATGGCCGACGGCCGGACCTACGCCGAGCTCGACCAGGACGACCCGACGCGCGCCACGGTCATGGACGCCTCGTTCCTGCGCGCCTCGCTGTTCACGTCGGTCGTCGCGTTCGGCGTCTCGGCGCTCGTGATCGGTCTGGGGCTCATGTTCATCCTGTTCGGCGTCGCGTTCCGTCGCCTCGGCAGCGGTCCGGAGATCTCGGTGGACGCGGGTGCCGCGCCGACGCGGGCCCCCGCGCACGCCGCCCCGCCCGCCCCTGCTGCTGCGGCTCCCGCGGCTGCTCCTGCTGCTGCGGCTCCTGTCGCTCCGGAGCGCCCCGTCGCCCCCGAGCGCACGTCCGCGACCGCGGCACCCCAGGCGCAGGCTGCCCCCACGTCGGCCGCGCCGGCCGAGCCCGTCGTCCCGGCCGAGCCCGCGTCGCCCGGCTCGCCGGCCGACGACGCGACCCGCACCCTCCCGACGGACGGCCACGCCGTCCCGGAGGCCGAGACCCCGGCATCACCGGGAACGCCCGTCGAGGGCACCGAGGGCGACGGGCCGACACCCCGGCACTGACCCCGGCACACCGAGGCCCGGCCACCCGCAGCACCGGGGGCCGGGCCTCGTCGTGTCACGAGCATGTCGTGTCGCAAGCTCGTCGTCACGTGCGACTCGGTCAGGCCCCCGCGCCGCGCTTGCGACGCACGCCCGACCACACCGAGCCGACGAGCAGCGCGAGACCCCCGCCGCCGAGGACGACCACGAGCGCGAGGTCGAGGTCGAACCGTGCACCGAGGCCCAGCGAGGCGATGCCAACCCCCACCGCGACCAGCACGAGACCCCAGACGATGGTCGCGACGGTCGCTCCGCCGTCCGGCACGCTCGGTGGTGCGGAGCTCGTCGCGCCGGCGCTGGTCCCCGTGCCAGTCCCCGTGCCGTACGCCGGAGCGACCTTGGGTGCGGGCGCGGGGACCGACTCGGTGGGGTACTGCTCGGTGGGGTACCGCTCGGTCGGGTACTGCTCTGTGGGCTGCTGCCCGGTCGGATAGGCCTCGGTCCCGTAGGCCGCGGTGCCGTATGACTCAGTGCCGTACGCCTCAGAGCCGGGCCCCTCAGTGCCGTAGGCCTGGGTCGGGTGCCCGTCGGCGGGGTACGCCTGGGTCTGGTCCGTCTGGTCCGTCTGTGCCTCGCGGCTGGCGATCCCCCCGTCGGCGGCACCCTCGTCCACCCTCCCGGTGTCCCCGGGCAGCGGGCCGGTCGGGTCCGCGGACGGGTCCGCGGCGTCGTCGCGCGGGTCGTTCGTTCCGGTCGGGTTCATGACTGCTCCTCCACGATGCGCACGGCGCCGGTGCGGCCCGTGATGTCCAGGACGATCCGGGGGTCCTCGCCCGCCGCGACCTCGTCGCTCGAGAGCGTGCCGGCGCCCGGGTTGATGCCGGCCCACGAGGTCACGCCGCCGTCCTCGTCGCGCCACGTGGTCTCGCCGGCCCAGATGTCGACGTGTGCCGTCACGGGCACGCCGTCGGGCACGCGGACCGTGAGCTGGCCCGCCCCGAAGCTCGCGTCGATCTCCACGGGGTCGCTCGCGGCGTCCGCGGGGAGGTCGAGCGCGGTCAGGTCGATCGTCGCGTCGCCGACGAGGAACGACACGCCGTCCTCGGCCTCGGCGACCGTCGTCGGCCGGGTGTCGATGCCGCCGTCGGCGACGACGGTCCGGTAGCCCTCGGCCACACCCAGGGCGCTCCACGCGACGGCCGGGACGAAGGCCACCAGCAGCACCCACGCGATGCCGGTGAGCCCGCCCGAGCGGCGTCCGCGCAGGCCCGTGACCACCGTGACAGCCCCGACGAGGACGATGCTCGCGCCGAGCCAGACGAGCAGCGGGGCGTCGCCCGCGCCCGACGTGCGGTCGAGCAGCAGCACGACCGCGCCGAGCAGGAGCACGAGGCCGAGCGTCGCGACGACGGTCGAGCTGCCTGCGCTGCGGGCGCGCCGCGCCTTGGCCTCCTCGTGCTGCCGGCGCTGCGCCTCGGACCGCAGGCGCGCGGCCTCGGTCCGTGCCTCGGCCCGGGCCTTGTGGGCGTCGGTGCGGGCGCGGTGGGCCTCGGCCCGGGCGTGGGAGATCTCGTCGTGCTTCCGGGCGTGGGCGTCCGCCGTCCCGGCGGGTGCCTGCGCGGCGGGCGGCGTCCACGTCCCGGCGGGGGCCTCCGTGCCCCAGGCGGGGTCGCCCCCGGCGGGCGGGGCCTTCGGGCCGCCCCAGGTGTCCGGGGCGGGGCCCGCGAGCTGACGCGAGCGCACCACGAGGTAGACGACGACGCCCACGGCCGCGAGCCAGAACAGCCCGTTGAGCCAGCCGAGCCCGACCCGGTTCGTCAGCGACCACCAGCCGTCGCCCCACGTGAGCCCGACCACGACGGTCGCGGCGGCGCCCACGAGCGCGACGTCCACGTCGCCCCGGATCGTCTGCTCGAGGTGGATCCGGCCGTCGCGCGCCTCGGGCAGCAGCGCCCACGCGATGCCGTACAGCACGAGGCCGGCGCCCGAGAGGAAGAACGAGACGAACAGCAGCCCGCGCACGAGCAGGGGGTCGAGGCCGAAGCGGTCGGCCAGGCCACCCGCGACGCCACCTACCCAGCGGTCCTCGGACCTGCTCAGGCCGCTGCGGCGCAGCGAGTCGAAGAACCGGGCCATGGGGTCGGACGACGGGGGCGGCGGCACGTCGTCCGCCGGCCGTGGGTCGGGGCCGGGGTGTGCCGGGGGAGGGGTCTGGTCGGTCATGCGTCCATCGTGTCGGGCGCGGGGCGCGCGCACCATCAGGTGCCACCCTGAGCCGACCCTGGTTCTCGCCCCCGAGCACCCTGGTCCTAGGCCCCGGCGGGCTCCTGAGCGCGCGGGACGTGTGACGATCAGGGGGTGCAGCCGAACCCGACGACCGCGCGGCCCGTGGCCCGCCCCCCGATGCGTCGCCCCGAGCAGGGGCGCGTGGTCGGGGGCGTGTGCGGTGCCCTCGCCACGCACCTCGGCCTGCCGCTGGGCGGCGTGCGCGTCGCGATGGTGTTCCTCGGCCTCGCGGGCGGGGCGGGCGTGCTCCTCTACGTCTTCTGGTGGGTCACGGTGCCGAGCGCGGACGCCGACCGCGACGCCGCGGCCGCCCGGCCCGCCGCGTTGTCCCGCCTCGCCCGCCGCCCCGTCGAGGCGGGGCGACGGCTCCCGGTGCGGGACGTCGCGCTCGGCCTGATCCTGCTCGGCGCGGCCGCGCTGCTCCTGGCCGCCCGCCACGGCGTCGACGTCGCCGGGAGCTGGATGCTCCCCGTGCTCGTCGCGCTCGCGGGCGTGGGACTCGCGTGGAGCCAGCTCGACGCCGCGCAGCGCGGCCGGTGGCTCTCGCAGGCGGGTGGACGCACGCCCGCGGGCGTGCTGCGGCTCGTGGGCGGCCTCGCCCTCGTGGTCGTGGGCGTCGTGCTGCTCGTGGTGCAGGGGTCGAGCGTGTCGACCGTGCTGCGGGCCGCCGTCGCGGCGCTCGCGGTGCTCGCCGGCGTGGTCGTGGTGCTCGCGCCCTGGTGGCTGCGCCTCGTGCGCGAGCTCGGCGACGAGCGTGCCGCGCGGGCGCGCGAGGCCGAGCGCGCCGACATCGCGGCGCACCTGCACGACTCGGTGCTGCAGACGCTCGCGCTGATCCGGCGTGCCTCGCACGACCCCGAGGCGGTCGCGCGCATGGCCCGCAGCCAGGAGCGCGAGCTGCGCGAGTGGCTCTACAACGACCGGCCCTCGCCCGGCACCTCGGTCGCGGCCGAGGTGCGCACGCTCGTGGGCGAGGTCGAGGACACGCGCATCGCGCAGGCCGACGGCGTCTCGGCCGCCGTCGCGGTCGACGTGGTCGTGGTCGGTGACTGCGCTCCGGACGACCAGACCGCGGCGCTGCTGCAGGCCACGCGCGAGGCGCTCGTCAACGCCGTCGCGCACGGCGCCCCGCCGGTCTCCGTGTACGTCGAGGTCCGGGACGAGCACGTCGAGGCGTTCGTGCGCGACCGCGGCGACGGGTTCGACCCCGACGACGTCGCCCCCGACCGGTTCGGGCTGCGCGAGTCGATCCGCGGCCGGGTCGCGCGGCGCGGCGGGACGACCGAGGTCGTGAGCAGGCCAGGATGGGGCACGGAGGTGCGCATGAGCGTGCCGCGGACGACGGCCCGGGCGCAGGCCACGGGCGAGCAGCGGGCAGGAGAGGGATCGTGACACCGGTCGACGTGGTCCTCGTGGACGACCACCACATGTTCCGGGCGGGGGTGCGCGCGAGCCTCGACGGCCGCGTGCGGGTCGTGGGCGAGGCCGACGCGGTCGACGACGCGGTCGAGGCCGTCCATCGGCTGCGCCCCACGGTCGTGCTGCTCGACGTGCACCTGCCGGGCGGCGCGGGCGGCGGCGGCGCCGAGGTGCTGCGGCGCTCGCAGGACCTCCTGCCCGGCACCCGGTTCCTGGCGCTGTCGGTCTCGGACGCCGCGGAGGACGTCGTCGCGGTGATCCGCGCCGGCGCCCGGGGATACGTCACGAAGGCGATCTCGGGCCCGGACCTCTCGGCCGCGGTCGTGCAGGTCGCGGGCGGGGACGCCGTCTTCTCGCCGCGGCTCGCGGGGTTCGTGCTCGACGCGTTCGGCACCTCGGCGGCGGACGTCGCGATCGCCGACGACGAGCTCGACCGGCTCTCGGCGCGCGAGCAGGAGGTCATGCGGCTCATCGCGCGCGGGTACGCCTACAAGGAGGTCGCCTCGGAGCTGTTCATCTCGATCAAGACGGTCGAGACGCACGTCTCCGCGGTGCTGCGCAAGCTCCAGCTGTCCTCACGGCACGAGCTGACCCGCTGGGCCGCCCAGCGCCGTCTGCTCTGACGGCCGGCACCCACCGCTGCCGACCCACCGCCGACCGCGCGATCTGTCTCGGGTTTTCGCCGTTTTGCGGTACAGATGGCGCGCTCGGCGGTGGGTTCACCGGGTTCAGCGGACAGATGGCGCGCTCGGCGGTGGGTTCACCGGGTTCAGCGGGCAGATGGCGCGGTCGGCGGTCGGCGGTCGCGGCGGGGGAGCACCCCGGGCCGCTTGTGAAGGAGTTCACATGTACAACGGCATCCTGCCGCGGTAGATTAATTGTGAAAACTTTCACTAGAGGGGACGAGGGGAACGATGATGAGCACCACGCAGAGCACCAAGAAGTTCGTCCGATGGACGGGCATCATCTCGATCGTCGCGGCGGTCGTGATGATCCTGGCAGGGGCCGTGACCTGGGCGACCGTGAGCTCGCAGCTCAGCGAGCAGCAGATCACCGTCTCGGAGGACGCGGACTTCCTCGCCGGCGACGAGGTCGACGGGCCGTTCTCGGCCTACGCGCAGGCCGAGATCATCGACCACCACGCGCTCGAGGCGACCGGTGGCCTGACCTACGCGCAGCTCGACCAGGACGACCCGGCACGCGCCACCGCGATGAACGCCTCGTTCCTGCGGGCCTCGCTGTTCACCTCGGTCGTCGCCTACGGCGTCTCGGCCCTTGTGATCGGGCTCGGCGTCCTGTTCGGCGTCGTCGGCGTCGCCTTCACCAAGCTCGGCTCGAGCAAGGGTGAGACCCCGGCGCTCGACGCCCGCACCCACGAGCGGATCCCCGAGAACGTCTGACGCGAGAGACGTCTGACGCAGCACGAGCACGGACGACGAAGGGCCCCGGCACCGCCGGGGCCCTTCGTCGTACGTCCGGGGTCAGCCGGCCTCGACCCACGCGGGGGAGAGCCGCACGACCTCGCCGACCACGGTCACCGCGGGCGGACGCACGCCCGCCGCGGCCGCGACCTCGGCGATCGTCGAGAGGGTGCCGACCGTCGTCCGCTGCCGGGGGCCGTAGCCGTCCTCGACCACGGCGACCGGGGTCTCGGGCGACCGCCCGGCCTCGACGAGCGCCGCCGCGGACTCCGCGAGGCGCGAGACCCCCATGAGCAGGACGACGGTGTGGTCGGGCGCCGCCGGCACGCGGCCGATGTCCTCGTGCCCCGTGAGCACCGTGAAACCGCGCGACAGCCCCCGGTGCGTCACCGGGATCCCGGCGGCCGCGGGCACCGACACGGCGCTCGTGACGCCCGGCACGACCTCGACCTCGATGCCGTGCTCGCGGCAGGCCTCGGCCTCCTCGCCGCCGCGGCCGAACACGTACGGGTCGCCGCCCTTGAGCCGCACCACCTGGCGCCCGGCGAGTGCGTGCTCGACCAGGATCGCGTTGATCTCGTGCTGCGGGACGGGGTGGTGGCCCGACGTCTTGCCGACGTCGACGACGACCACGTCGTCCGCGAGGTCGTCGAGCAGCCCGCGCGGGCCCAGACGGTCGACCACGACGACGTCGGCCTGCGCGACGAGCGCACGACCGCGCGCGGTGACGAGGCCCGTGTCGCCGGGGCCACCGCCCACGAGCGCGACCCGGCCCGGCGTCGTCCGACCCTCGGCCGCGGTCGGGCGGACCCGGCGCACGGGCAGCACGCCCGCGTCGAGCTGGGCCGCGACCGCGTCGCGCACGCGCTGCGCACGGCGCGGGTCCCGGCCCGCGGAGACGGCGACCGTGACCTGCGCGCCGTCCTCGAGCGTCGTGCGTGCGACCGCCGGGACCCAGGCCGAGCCGACCTCGGCGTCGCCCGCGGTCACGCAGAAGATCCGGTCGAGCTCGGCGTCGGCCGCGACGAGCGCGTCGACGACCGGGTCGCCCGTCGCGGTGTGCACGAGCCACGCGCCGTCCAGGTCACCCGCGAGGTAGTCGCGGCGCACCCACACGAGCTCGTGCGCCGCGGCCCGCTCGACCACGTCCTCGCACGCGAACGGCGCGACGACGGTCACGTGGGCGCCCGCCGCGAGCAGCCCGAGCGCGCGGCGCGCGGCCACCGGGCCGCCGCCGACCACGACGACCGCTCGGCCCGCGACGCGCAGGCCGAGCGGGTAGAGCGGCTCGGCCGCGCCCGCGGCAGGTCCGGTCGTCACGTCAGATCGCGTAGCTGGCGGTCAGGTCGCCGTGGCGGACGGCGGCGAGCGCGTCGCCCACCATGCCCGCCGCGAGCGTCATGCCGTCGTGCGCGTCGATCAGCAGGAACGCGCCCGTGCGGCGCGCGACCACGTACTCCTCGGCCGCGATCGGCGACGCGAGGCGCAGCGTCACGCGACCGATGTCGTTGAGCGCGAGCTCGTCCGCCGAGACCAGCTCGGCGGCGTCCAGGTCGAGGCGTCCGACGACGTCCTTGACCTTGGCCCGCACCGTGCGGGTCGTGTGCTTGAGCAGCACCGTCGCGCCGGGGCGAAGCGTGCCGTCACCCAGCCACGCGACCATGCCCTCGACGTCCTGCGTGACCTCGGGGGCGTCGTCCGCGGCCGCGATCAGGTCGCCGCGCGAGACGTCGACCTCGTCCGCGAGGCGGAGCGTGACCGACTGCGGCGCGAACGCCTCGTCGAGCGTGCCGTCCGCGGTGTCGATGCCCTCGACCGTGGTGCGGCGCCCCGAGGGGAGCACCACGACCGGGTCGCCGACACGCACGACGCCCGAGGCGACCTGCCCCGCGTAGCCGCGGTAGTCGCGGTACTCCTCCGAGATCGCGGCGCCCTGCGGGCGGATCGCGAGCTGGACGGGGAACCGGAACGACTCGACGTCGGGCTCGTCGGCCGTGGGCAGCGACTCGAGCAGCTCGAGCAGCGTCGGGCCCTCGTACCAGGGCGTGTTGCCCAGGCGGTCCACGACGTTGTCGCCGACGAGCGCCGAGACGGGCAGCGGGTGCACGTCCGCGACGCCGAGCGACGCGGCGGTCGCACGGATCTCGGCCGCGAGCTCCTCGTAGCGCTCCTGCGAGTAGTCGACCAGGTCGATCTTGTTCACGGCGACCACGATGTGCGGCACGCGCAGCAGGCTCGCGACCGCCAGGTGGCGACGCGTCTGCTCGAGCAGGCCCTTGCGGGCGTCGATCAGCAGCACGAGCGCGTCCGCGGTCGACGCGCCCGTGACCGTGTTGCGCGTGTACTGCACGTGCCCGGGGCAGTCGGCCAGGATGAACGCGCGGTGCGCGGTCGCGAAGTACCGGTACGCGACGTCGATCGTGATGCCCTGCTCGCGCTCCGAGCGCAGGCCGTCCGTGAGGAGGGCGAGGTCGGCGGTCTCGAGGCCGCGGTCGCGCGACACTCGCTCGACGGCCTCGATCTGGTCGGCGAGCACCGACTTGGAGTCGAACAGCAGGCGACCCACGAGGGTCGACTTGCCGTCGTCGACGGACCCCGCCGTGGCGAGGCGCAGGAGGGTCGACGTGCGGATGGTCTCGACGGTCTGGGCGCTCATTTAGAAGTACCCCTCCTTCTTGCGGTCTTCCATGGCGGCCTCGGAGATGCGGTCGTCGGCGCGGGTCGCGCCCCGCTCGGTGATGCGGGTCGCGGCGACCTCGGCGATGACCGCCTCGACGTCGCGCGCGTCCGACTCGACGGCGCCCGTGCACGACATGTCGCCCACGGTGCGGTAGCGCACCAGGCGCGTCTCGACGGTCTCGCCCTCGCGCGGCTGCGAGAACGGGCCCACGGCCAGCAGCATGCCGTCGCGCTCGAACACCTCGCGCTCGCTCGCGTAGTACAGGCCCGGCAGGTCGATGCCCTCGCGTGCGATGTACTGCCACACGTCGAGCTCGGTCCAGTTGCTCAGCGGGAACACGCGCACGTGCTCGCCCGGGCGGTGCCGGCCGTTGTAGAGGTTCCACAGCTCGGGGCGCTGGTTGCGGGGGTCCCACGAGCCGAACTCGTCGCGCAGCGAGAACACGCGCTCCTTGGCGCGCGCCTTCTCCTCGTCACGACGCCCGCCGCCGAACACGGCGTCGAACCGGTGCTCGGCGATGCCGTCGAGCAGCGGCTGCGTCTGCAGCGGGTTGCGCGTGCCGTCGGCGCGCTCGCGCAGGCGGCCGTCGTCGATGTAGTCCTGCACGCGCTGCACCTCGAGGCGCAGGCGCAGGCGGTCGGCCGTGGCGTCACGGTACGCGAGCACCTCGGGGAAGTTGTGCCCCGTGTCGACGTGCATCACGGGGAACGGCACGGGAGCGGGCCAGAACGCCTTGGTCGCGAGGTGGAGCATCACGACCGAGTCCTTGCCGCCGCTGAACAGCAGCACGGGACGCTCGAACTCGGCGGCCACCTCCCGGAAGATGTGGATCGCCTCGCTCTCGAGCGCGTCGAGCTGCGAGAGGCGGTGCGTGCCCGCGGCCGCGCCGTCGGTCGGGAGGGTCGAGGTCACCTGGGTCACCGGGTCGTCCTTGTCGGTCAGGTCGATCGTCATACGTGGAGCCCGCATTCCGTCTTGTCGAGGCCGGCCCAGCGGCCGGAGCGAGGGTCGTCGCCGGGGGCGACGCGCTTGGTGCAGGGGGCGCAGCCGATCGACGGGTAGCCGTCGTTCAGCAGCGGGTTCATGGTGACCTGGTGACGCGCGGCGTAGCCGAGCAGGTCGTCGAACGACCACGCGGCGACCGGGTTGATCTTGACCAGCCCGTTCTTGTCGTCCCACGTGACCAGCGGGGTGTTCGCGCGGGTCGGCGCCTCGTCGCGGCGCACGCCCGTGACCCACACCTCGTAGCCCTGGAGCGAGCGGTGCAGCGGCTCGACCTTGCGCATCGCGCAGCACAGGCCCGGGTCGCGCGCGAACAGGTCCTTGCCGTGCGCGGCGTCCTGCTCGGCCACGCTCAGCTCGGGCTTGACGTCGACGATCGTGACCTCGAGGGTCTGCTCGACCGCGTCGCGCGTGCCGTAGGTCTCCGCGAAGTGGTAGCCGGTGTCGAGGAACAGCACGTCGACCCAGGGCGCGGCCTGCGCGACCAGGTGCGGGAGCACGGCGTCCGCCATCGAGCACGCGACCGCGATCGACGTGCCGAACTCGCGCGCGGCCCACGCCACGACCTGCTCGGGCGTCGCCTCGTCGTCGGCCCCGATCCCGGAGCCGCCGAGCTCGGCCTGGCCGCGCTCGACGATCGCCTTGAGCTCGTCGACCGAGCGCTTGGGCGCCGCGGCGGCGCGCGCCGCCGCGGCCTCGGCGCGCCCGGCCTCGCGGGCGGCCGTGCGGGCCTGGGCGGCGGCGCGCAGCGCTGCCAGGGGGTCGGACGTCGCAGGCTGGGTGGTCCCGGTCACTTGAGTGCCTCCTCGTCGGCTCGGTGAGCCCACTGGGCGAACGTCTCGTCGCCCTCGTGGTTCGCCTCGTAGGAACGCACGACGCGCTCGACGTAGTCCGGGAGGTCGTCGTTGGTGACCTTGAGGCCGCGCACGGTCCGCCCGAGGCCGGCGTCCGCGCGGTCGTCCGAGGCCAGCCCGCCGCCCAGGTGCACCTGGAAGCCCGGGACCTGCTCGCCGTCGTCGTTCGTGACGAGCTGGCCCTTGAGCCCGATGTCGGCGGTCTGGATGCGGGCGCACGAGTTGGGGCAGCCGTTGATGTGCAGCGACAGCGGCTTCATGCCCGAGAGGTCGCCGAGCCGCTTCTCGAGGTCGTCGATGGCGCGCGTCGCCGCGGCCTTGGTCTCGACGATCGCGAGCTTGCAGTACTCGATGCCCGTGCACGCGATGGTGCTGCGGCGGAACGGGCTCGGGTTCGCGTCGAGGCCGAGGGCCTTGAGCTCGGAGACGACGCGGTCGAGGTGCTCGTCGGGCACGTCGAGCACGAGGAGCTTCTGGTGCGGGGTCAGGCGCACGCGGTACGAGCTCGCGGACTCCGCGAGGTCGGCGACGGCACGCAGCGTCGGGCCGGAGACCCGGCCCACGTACGGCGCGGCGCCGACGTAGTTGAGGCCGTCGCGCTGCTTGTGCACGCCGATGTGGTCGCCCGGCTGGTTCGGCTGCGGGGCGGGCGGGCCGTCGGGCAGCGCGTAGCCCAGGTACTCGTCCTGGAGCACCTGGCGGAACTTCTCCGGCCCCCAGTCGGCGAGCAGGAACTTCAGGCGGGCCTTGTTGCGCAGCCGGCGGAACCCGTAGTCGCGGAAGATCTGGGCGACGCCGTGCCAGACGTCGGGCACCTGCTCGGGCGTCGCGAACACGCCGAGGCGCTCGCCCAGGCGCGGGTTCGCGGACAGGCCGCCGCCGACCCACACGTCGTAGCCGACGCCCAGCTCGGGGTGCTCGTGCGCGACGAACGCGACGTCGTTGATCTCGTGCACGACGTCCTGGCTCGGGTGCCCCGTGATCGCGGTCTTGAACTTGCGCGGGAGGTTCGCGAGCTCGGGGATGCCGATGTACTTCTCGGTGATCGCGGCGATGGACGGCGCGGGGTCGATCAGCTCGTCGGCCGCGATCCCGGCGACCGGGCTGCCGAGGACGACGCGCGGAACGTCGCCGCAGGCCTCGGTCGTGCCGAGGCCGACCGCCTCGAGGCGGTCCCAGATCTCGGGGACGGCCTCGACCTCGATCCAGTGCAGCTGGATGTTCTGGCGGTCGGTGATGTCGGCGCTGTCGCGGCCGAAGTCCTCCGAGATGCCGGCGATGACGCGCAGCTGCTCGGTCGTGAGCGCACCGCCGTCGATGCGCACGCGGAGCATGAAGTACTTGTCCTCGAGCTCGTGCGGCTCGAGCGTCGCGGTCTTGCCGCCGTCGATGCCGGGCTTGCGCTGCGTGTACAGGCCCCACCAGCGGAATCGTCCGTGGAGGTCGTCTCCCGAGATCGAGTCGAACCCCTCCTTGGAGTACACGTCGATGATGCGCTGGCGGACGTTGAGGCCCGAGTCGTCCTGCTTGAACTGCTCGTTGTGGTTGAGCGGCGTGGTGCCGTCGACCTTCCACTGGCCGTTGGGCCGGGCGGGTCGTGCCGGGCGCGCGGGGGCGTGCTCCGTGGTGCTGCCGGGGGTGACGGGCGGCGTCATCGTGCTCCTCGATGGGGGATCAAGGGCGCGCGGGGCGCAGGCATCAGGGCTCGGGCCGTGGGGCACGAGAGCCGGCGTCGCGCGCCCACTCGTGCGTGCGCGGCCTCGGGCCGCGCGGAGTCAGGCGCGAATCAACAACAGCGACAGCTGTTGTCCGGACACGTCGACATGACGCAGAGCGCGGCGAGGCGCTGCGTGAGGTCGAGGTTCCGGGCCGTGTGCATGCCAGTACGGTACAGGGCCGTCTTGCGAGCCGGAAGACACGGTCCGGATGGTGGACCCGCGTCTCACGGGCGGCGTGCGGGGCGAGCTGCGGGGGCGGGCGGATCTCACACCCCGAAACCCCTGTGACGCTTTCACGACACCGGTGTCAGCAAACTAGGATGCGGGGCATGGAAATCGTCTACAACGTGTTCACCGTCCTGCACTTCGTCGGCTGGGCCATGGTCCTCGGCGGGTACTTCGCGAGCCTCAAGGGCCCGGGCATCAGCAAGGGCGTCTTCCACGGCGCCGCCACCGCCGCCGTCGCCGGCGTGCTCATGGTCGGCGTCGCCGAGATGGGCGGCCTCTGGGACGACGGCGGGCCGAGCATGACCAAGATCGGCATCAAGCTCGTCGTCGCGGTCGTCATCGCCGTGCTCGCCTTCGTCGCGACCCGCAAGGGCGACGACCTCTCGCCCGCGCTCAAGCACTCGATCGGCGCGCTGACGCTCGTCAACATCGTCGTCGCGGTGTTCGTCTGAACCCCGTGAGCCCCCACCCGCACGGCCCGTCGATCGTGGATCGGCGGGTCGCGTGAGCGCCTGGGGGGAGGTCCTCGTCGGCCTCGTGATCGCGGTCGGTCTCGCGGGCGTCGTCGTCCAGGTGCTCCCGGGATCGGTGATCGTCCTCGGCGCCGTGCTCGTGTGGGCGGTCGTGACCGGCGGGACGACGGCGTGGGTGTGCTTCGCCGTCGGGGCGGCCGCGGTCGTCGTCGCCGCGGTGGTCAAGTACCTGCTCGCCGGGCGCCACCTGCTCCGCCACGAGATCTCGTCGTCGACGCTCGTGTGGGGCGGCGTCGCGGGCGTGGTCGGGTTCTTCGTGATCCCGGTCGTCGGCCTGCTCGTCGGGTTCGTCGCAGGCGTGTGGCTCGCCGAGCTCGTCCGACGGCGCGCCGCGGGCCCGGCCTGGCGGGCGACCGTGGTCGCGCTCCAGGCGACGGGCATCTCGATCCTCGTCGAGCTCGCGGGCGCGCTCGTCGCGACCGGCGCGTGGGTCGTCGGGCTCGTCCTGACCTGACGAGGACCGACGCAGGCCGGACGGGCGTGGCAGGCCCGCCGTGACCCGGCCCGGACCTGCCGTGACCCGCGGTGACCCGGCCCACCCGCCGTCCGCCCCGTGCCGGACGGCGGGTGGGCCGGGTCAGGCGTGGCGGTCGAGCGCCGCCCGCAGGCCGTTGCGCACCGCGGGCCACTCGTGCGGCAGGATCGAGTACACGACCGTGTCGCGCAGCGAGCCGTCGGGCAGCACCATGTGGTTGCGCAGCACGCCGTCGAGCCGGGCACCGAGCCGCTCGATCACGGCGCGCGACTGCTGGTTGTGCCAGTGCGTGCGCAGCTCGACCGCGTTGACGCGCAGCTCCTCGAACGCGTGCCGCAGGAGCAGGAGCTTGGCCTCGGTGTTGATGCTCGTGCGCCGGGCCCCGAGACGCAGCCAGGTCGACCCGATCTCGACGCGCCGGTGCGTGGCGTCGACGTTCATGTAGGTGGTCATGCCGCCGACCTCACCGGTCTCGCGCCGCACGACCGTGAACGGCAGCATCGAGCCCGCCTGCGCGAGCGCGAGCCGGCGGTCGATCTCGGCGGTCATGCCCTCGGGCGAGGGGGCGCTCGTGTACCACAGGCGCCACGACTCGCCGTCGCGCGCGGCCTCCACGAGCCCCGCGTGGTGCTCGTGGCTCAGCGGGACGAGCTCGACCGTGCGTCCGGTGAGCGTCACGGGTGCGGTGAGGTCCATGGGCCGGGATTCTGCCACCGCGCTCGCGGGCGGCGCTGTGGGCGGGTGGTCCTAGGCTGGGAGGGCTATGACATCGCTCTTCGAGAACCTTCCGCTGCCCGGCCTCGACGACCTCGCGCGCCTGCCCTCGCTGCACCGCGACGGCGGGTACGACGACGTCCCCGACGCCGAGGAGCCCCTGGGCTGGGGCGACGCCGACGAGCCGTCGGCGCCGCGGCAGAGCCCGTTCGCGCACCTCGACCCCGAGGCGCTCGTCGCGGGGCTCAACCCGCAGCAGCGCGCCGCGGTCGAGCACGCGGGCAGCCCGCTGCTGATCGTCGCGGGCGCGGGGTCGGGCAAGACCCGCGTGCTCACGCACCGCATCGGCTACCTGCTCGCGACGCGCCGCGCGCGCGTGGGCGAGATCCTCGCGATCACCTTCACGAACAAGGCCGCGGCGGAGATGCGCGAGCGCGTGGCCGCCCTCGTGGGACCCGCGGCCCGGAACATGTGGGTCTCGACGTTCCACTCGGCGTGCGTGCGGATCCTGCGCAAGGAGGCCAAGGCGCTGGGGCTGCGCTCGAGCTTCTCGATCTACGACGCGGCCGACGCGCAGCGCCTCGTCACGATGGTCTCGCGCGAGCTCGACCTGGACGTCAAGAAGTACCCGGCGCGCACGCTCTCGAACAAGATCTCCGACCTCAAGAACGAGCTCGTCGGGCCGCAGGAGTACGCGCGCCAGGCCGCGGCCACGGAGGACGGGTCACGCTCGGGCGGCTCGTTCGACAAGGTGCTCTCGGACGTCTACACGCGCTACCAGCAGCGGCTCGTGCAGGCGCACGCGCTCGACTTCGACGACATCATCATGACCACCGTGCACCTGCTGCAGGAGCACCCGGCCGTCGCCGAGCACTACCGCCGCCGGTTCCGGCACATCATGGTCGACGAGTACCAGGACACGAACCACGCGCAGTACGTGCTCGTGCGCGAGCTCACGGGCGTCGCCGAGGTGCCCGCGGACGCCGCGCCGCAGGACGTCCCGGCGGGCTACGTCGCGCCCGCCGAGCTCACGGTCGTCGGCGACGCCGACCAGTCGATCTACGCGTTCCGCGGCGCGACGATCCGCAACATCCTCGAGTTCGAGGCCGACTACCCGGACGCGCGCACGATCCTGCTCGAGCAGAACTACCGCTCGACGCAGAACATCCTGAGCGCCGCCAACGCCGTGATCTCGCGCAACCCGGACCGCCGGCCCAAGCGGCTGTGGACCGACGCCGGGCCGGGACGCCAGATCGTCGGCTACGTCGCGGACAACGAGCACGACGAGGCCCGGTTCGTGGCCAAGGAGATCGACGCGCTCGGGGACGCGGACGGCGTCCGGCCGGGCGACGTCGCGATCTTCTACCGGACCAACGCGCAGTCCCGCGCGCTCGAGGAGGTCCTGATCCGCGTCGGGCTGCCCTACAAGGTCGTCGGCGGCACCCGGTTCTACGAGCGGCGCGAGATCAAGGACGCGGTCGCGTACCTGCGGGCGATCGCCAACCCGGACGACGACGTCAACGTGCGTCGCGTCCTCAACGTGCCCAAGCGCGGGCTGGGTGACCGCGCCGAGGCCTCGGTCGCGGCGTTCGCCGACGCGGAGCGCACGTCGTTCGGCGCGGCGCTCGACCGGTGCGACGAGATCCCCGGCCTGACCACCCGCACCCTCAACCCGCTGCGCCGGTTCCGCGACCTCATGCGCGAGCTCGGGGAGATCGCCGCGGGCGGGGCGACCCCCGCGGAAATCCTGGGCGAGGTGCTCGACCGCACGGGCTACCTCGCGGAGCTGCGCGCGAGCGAGGACCCGCAGGACGCCTCGCGCGTCGAGAACCTCGCCGAGCTGCACGCGGTGGCGACCGAGTTCAGCGAGGCCGACCCCGAGGGTGACCTGGCGGACTTCCTCGAGCGCGTCTCGCTCGTCGCGGACGCCGACCAGATCCCGTCCTCGGACGACGCGGGGCACGAGGGAGCCCCTGTCGTGGACCCGGGCGTCGTGACGCTCATGACGCTGCACACCGCGAAGGGCCTCGAGTTCCCGGTCGTGTTCCTCACCGGGATGGAGGACGGCACGTTCCCGCACATGCGGTCGCTGCACGACGACTCGGAGCTCAGCGAGGAGCGTCGGCTCGCGTACGTGGGCATCACGCGCGCCCGCGAGCGGCTCTACGTCTCCCGGGCGGCCGTGCGCTCGGCCTGGGGCACGCCCAACGAGTTCCCCGCGAGCCGGTTCCTCGACGAGATCCCCGAGGAGCTCTGGGACTGGCGCCGGCGTGAGTCGTCGATGTCGGCGCTGCGCGGGCCCGGCGGGTTCACGGGCGGGTGGGGGAGCCGTGGCGCGGGCGGCTCGTCGTCGGGCGGTTCGTCGTGGGGCGGCTCGTCGTCGGGTGGTTCGTCGTCGGGTGGTTACTCGCGGCGCGAGGTCGAGCAGACGGCGCGCGCCCGGGCGGCGCAACGCAGCGGGACGACGACGCCCCGTGCGTCCGGGGCGATCCCGTCCCTCGCCGTCGGGGACCGGGTGACGCACGACGCGTACGGGCTGGGCACGGTCGTGGGGCTCGAGGGCAGCGGGCAGAACGCCGTCGCCAAGGTCGACTTCGGCGCGGACGGCACCAAGCGACTGCTGCTGCGCTTCTCGCCCGTCACCAAGCTCTGAGGACGCGGCCGGACGCCGAGCGCCCAGCGCTCGGGGGCTGCGACGGCCCGGATGTTTCGCCGGCCCGGATGCTGTGGCGGCTTGGATGTTTCGACGGCCCTGATGCTGTGCTGGCCCTGATGCTGTGCCGGCCCTGATGCTGTGCCGGCCCGATTGCCCTGTCGACTCAGGGAGCCCGTCGGCCGAAGGGGTTCCCCACGTCGGGGTCGCCGGCCCGGTGCGGGCGGAGCCGTGCGGGCGCGGGCCAGGGCAGCACGTGGCGGGTCACGGGGGCGTCGATCGCGCCGTGGTCGTCGGTCTGGACGACGACGCGGTCGGGCGTGACCTCGACCATGCGGACCCGCAGCGGCGGGTCGCCGGGGAGCTCGGGCTCGAGGGTCCAGACGTCGGCGAGCCAGCGAAGCCCCGCGTCCTCGAGCGCCTCCTCGGCCTCGAGCCACTCGACCGGGCCGGTGACGTCGCGCCCCAGGAGCGAGACGGCGACCCAGTCGTCGCCCGCGGGTCGGATCCAGCCGATCGGCTCGCGGTCGTCGGGGCGGCGGTGGGGGATCCAGTCGGGTGGCAGCATGTCGCGAACGTACCGTGCGGCGCTGCCGATGGCCCGACTCAGGCGGGCTCGGTGCCGGTGCGGCGCAGGGACAGGTCGTCGTCGACGCCGGGCAGGTCGGGGCGCACGCCGCGCCGACGGCGGTCGAGAGCGACCTTGAGCAGCACGCCCACGACGGCCCCGAGGATCGCGGTCACGGTGACCGCGGGCCCGGCGCCGACCGTGAGGAGCACCGCGAGGGTCACGGACGTGAGCGGCATGCCGAGGGTCGCGGCACTGCCGGCCGCGATGCCGCACGCGACGAGCCCGGGGAGGGTCGCGCCCGGCACGAGTGCGCCGAGCGCGCCGACCGCCATGCCGAGGTACACGGCGGGGAAGATCGACCCGCCGCGGAACCCGGTGCCGAGGCTCAGGGCGTAGCCCGCGGCCTTGGCGATCGCGATGACGACGAGCGCCCCACCGCTCGCCCCGGTCAGCGCGGCCATGGTCGACTGCCCCGAGAAGAGCACGGTGTCGACGTCCTCGCCCGTGAGCGCGCGGGCCGTGACCGCGATCGCGGCGAGCAGGAGCGCCCCGCCGAGGATCACGGGCAGCGGACGCCGGTCGGCGTGCGGCCGCAGCGCCTCGGCCGAGCGGGTCGCGAGCACCACGAGCCCGCCCGCGACGACGGCGACCACGACCCCGAGGCCGAGGTCGACGGGCGCGACGGTCGGGTACGTGCCGAGGTCGCCCGCGTCGAGGTTGGGCGTGCTCATGCCCGGCCAGTCCGCGATGCCGACGTGGACCAGGTAGCCGGTACCGAGCGCGAGCAGCACGGGCACGAGCTGGGCGAGTGGCTGCGGCGACTTGGTGCCGGGCATCAGGAGCGCGGCCTCGAGGACGAGCAGCACGGTCACCAGCGGGTTGCCCATGACGACGCCCAGCGCGGCAGCGGCCCCGGCGAGCACCAGGATGCGCGCGCGCGGCGAGCGGGCGCGCGCGACCGCGACGAACCCGATGCTCGTGCCGATCGCGAGCAGCGGCGCCTCGGGCCCGATCACGGCGCCGCACACGAGCGTCGCGAACGCCGCGAGCAGGGTCGAGCCGAGCTGGCGGGGCGTGATGTCGAACGCGAGACCGTCGAGCGGGTGGTGGCCGCCGTGCCCGTGCAGGTGCTTGGCGCCCCAGACCGCGACGGCTCCGGTGGCAAGGACGAGGAACACCCACCACCAGGGGGCGTCGTCGTGGCCGAACGACTCGGGGGCGGAGTCCCACACGAGGTGCTCGGCCTCGTGCACGAGCGACGAGTACACGGTGGCCCCGAACGCGGCGAGCGCACCCACGAGCGCGGCCCAGCCGAGCACGGTCCAGGTCTCGCGGGGGCCGAGGGGTGCGGGTGCGTCGTTCGTGGTCACGGGCGAAGTCAAGCACCAGCCGACGTCGACCGCGAGAGGGCGCGGGCGGCGTCCGCGGCCCGATGTGGCCGACGGAACACCCGTGATCGGGGTCACCGGCTACGGGCGCGGCCCTGCGGCGGTCTACCCTGTAGGGGGATGTCTCGATGTCGAGACACTTCAGCCATAGCCGGTCAGGGCTTGTCAGACGGAAGGACGCAACAGGGTGGACCTGTTCGAATACCAGGCGCGCGACATCTTCGAGAAGCACGGCGTTCCCGTGCTGGGAGGCGTGGTCGCGACCACGCCGGAGGAGGCTCGTGCGGGCGCAGAGCAGCTCGGCGGTGGGACCGTGGTCGTCAAGGCCCAGGTCAAGACCGGCGGGCGCGGCAAGGCGGGCGGCGTCAAGCTCGCCCACTCACCCGAGGAGGCCGCAGAGAAGGCGTCCGAGATCCTCGGCATGGACATCAAGGGCCACACGGTCCACCGCGTCATGATCGCCGCGGGCGCGCGCATCGCCGAGGAGTACTACTTCTCGGTGCTGCTCGACCGGGCGAACCGCTCCTACCTGGCCATGTGCTCGGTCGAGGGCGGCATGGAGATCGAGCAGCTCGCGGTCGAGCGCCCCGAGGCGCTCGCGAAGGTCGCCGTCGACCCGATCGTGGGCATCGACCAGGCCAAGGCCGACGAGATCGTGACCGCGGCGGGCTTCGCGGACGACGTCAAGGCGCAGGTCGCCGACGCGATCCAGAAGCTGTGGACGGTCTACAAGGAGGAGGACGCGACGCTCGTCGAGGTCAACCCCCTCGTCAAGACCGAGGACGGCCAGATCGTCGCGCTCGACGGCAAGGTCTCGCTCGACGAGAACGCCGGGTTCCGCCACGCGGACCACGAGGCGCTCGAGGACAAGGACGCGGCCGACCCGCTCGAGGCCAAGGCCAAGGCGAACGACCTCAACTACGTCAAGCTCGACGGCGAGGTCGGGATCATCGGCAACGGCGCGGGGCTCGTCATGAGCACGCTCGACGTCGTCGCCTACGCGGGCGAGGCGCACGGTGGCGTCAAGCCGGCGAACTTCCTCGACATCGGTGGCGGCGCGTCCGCGGCGGTCATGGCTGCCGGCCTCGACGTGATCCTCAACGACCCGCAGGTCAAGTCGGTCTTCGTCAACGTGTTCGGCGGGATCACGGCGTGCGACGCCGTGGCCGACGGCATCGTCCAGGCGCTCGAGATCCTCGGCGACGAGGCCAACAAGCCGCTCGTCGTGCGCCTCGACGGCAACAACGTGGTCGAGGGTCGTCGCATCCTCACCGAGGCGAACCACCCGCTGGTGACGCTCGCCGAGACGATGGACGGCGGCGCCGACAAGGCTGCCGAGCTGGCCAACGCCTGAGACCCGCCCGAGACGAGAGAGAACAGACAACAGACATGGCAATCTTCATCAACGAGGACTCCAAGGTCATCGTCCAGGGCATGACCGGTGCCGAGGGGCAGAAGCACACGACGCGCATGCTCGCGTCGGGCACGAACATCGTCGGTGGCGTGAACCCGCGCAAGGCCGGGACCTCGGTCTCGTTCCCCGCGGGCGAGGGCACCGTCGACGTCCCCGTGTTCGGGTCGGTCGCCGACGCGATGGCGACCACGGGCGCCGACGTCTCCGTGATCTTCGTGCCGCCGGCCTTCACGGGTGCCGCGGTCGTCGAGGCGATCGAGGCGGGCATGCCGCTCACGGTCATCATCACCGAGGGCGTGCCGGTCAAGGACACCGCCGAGTTCTTCGCGCTCGCGGAGAAGAAGGGCGTGCGCCTCGTCGGCCCGAACTGCCCCGGCATCATCAGCCCCGGGAAGTCGAACGTCGGGATCATCCCGGCCGACATCACGGGCCCCGGCAAGATCGGCCTCGTGTCGAAGTCGGGCACGCTGACGTACCAGATGATGTACGAGCTCAAGGACTTCGGCTTCTCGACCGCGATCGGCATCGGCGGCGACCCGATCATCGGCACGACGCACATCGACGCCCTCGCGGCGTTCGAGGCGGACCCGGAGACCGAGGCGATCGTCATGATCGGCGAGATCGGCGGCGACGCCGAGGAGCGTGCCGCGGCGTACATCCAGGAGCACGTGACCAAGCCGGTCGTCGGCTACGTCGCGGGCTTCACGGCTCCCGAGGGCAAGACGATGGGCCACGCCGGCGCGATCGTCTCGGGCTCGTCGGGCACCGCGCAGGCCAAGAAGGAGGCCCTCGAGGCCGCGGGCGTGAAGGTCGGCAAGACGCCGTCCGAGACCGCCGCGCTCATGCGGGAGATCCTCTCCGCCTGATCCTCGGCGACCACCGGTCGCCCGCACCACGACGGCGCCCGTCCCCTCTCGCAGGGGGCGGGCGCCGTCGTCGTTCCCGGGCCTGACCTGCGCAGATGTACGAATCGTTTCGAACCGTGTCGGTCAGGTGTCGCGTGGATCACAGTCCGGTAACAGTTATCGAACTGACTTTAGGAAGGGGTCCTGACAGTGCATAGTGTGACGACGACCACTGGTCTAGACCCCTCGGGGTCACCAGGCTCGACCCGCGACGCGCCGCTGCGTCGCACCCGGACCCTCCGGGCCCTCGAAGGAAGGCTGACCCGATGAAGATCAACCGTTCCGCCCGCGCGATCGCGCTGCTCGCCGCAGCGTCGTTCGCCCTCACCGCCTGCTCCAGCGGCGACGACAGCGCCGCCCCCGAGGACGGCGCCTCTGCCGCCCCGGCCGACCTCAAGGTCTGGTTCATGGACGGCTCGGTCCCCGACGACGCCCAGGCGTGGCTCAAGACCGAGTTCGAGAAGGAGCACGAGGGCTCGACCCTCACGATCGAGATCCAGCAGTGGGACGGGATCGTCGAGAAGATCCAGACCGCCATGACGTCGGAGTCGCAGACCCCCGACATCGTCGAGGTCGGCAACACGCAGTCGCCCACGTACACCGCGGTCGGCGCGTTCAGCGAGCTCACGGACGAGGTCGACGCGCTCGGCGGCGACGACCTGATCCAGTCGTTCATCGCGGCCGGCTCGGTCGGCGACAAGGCGTACACGCTGCCCTTCTACGGCGGCTCGCGCATCTTCTACTACGACAAGGACACGTTCGCGAAGGCCGGCGTCGAGGTCCCGACCTCGCTCGACGAGTTCAACGAGGTCGCCAAGACCCTGACCGAGAAGAACCCGAACAAGGTCGACGGGTTCAAGGGCGCCTACATCGCGGGCGTCGACCAGCACACGCTCGAGGGCTGGCTCTACACGCACGGCGGCCAGTATGCGGTGCAGGACGGCGACGAGTGGGTCGGCAACCTCGAGAGCCCCGAGTCGCAGGAGGCGCTCGAGCAGGTCTCTGACCTGTTCGCGGGCAGCGTCCTGGGCGCCGAGGACTCGGTCGCCGCCGCGCAGGAGCCGTGGAACGACTTCAACGAGGGCTCCGTCGCGATGTTCTCCGGCCTGACGTGGGCCGAGCCGAACATCTCGGCCGACATCGACTACGGCGTCTTCGCGCTGCCGGGCATCGAGGCCGGCACGCTCGGCAAGACGTTCGCCGGTGGCTCGAACATCGGCATCGCCGCCAAGAGCAAGAACCAGGCACTCGCCAACGACGTCCTCGAGCTGCTGTTCTCCGAGGACTTCCAGGTCATGATGGCGCAGAACGGCTGGGTCCCCGGGAACACGACCTACGCCGACGCGCAGGGCACCGCCCCCAACGCCAAGCTGCTCGCCGACGTCGCCGCGAACTCGCAGCTGACGCCCGCCGCGCAGAACTGGGCCCTGGTCGAGGGCGCGAACCTCGACAAGGACTTCTGGAAGGCCATCGCGACCGGGGCCGACCCGGCCGCGACCGCCAAGGAGTACGACGCCAAGATGGTCGAGCTGCTCAACAAGAAGTGACCCGCACGGTGCAGGGGGCGTCGCGCGCCGCGACGCCCCCTGCACCACGGCCCGACCCTGGAGGTGATCCG
The DNA here is from genome assembly GCF_002797595.1 of Sediminihabitans luteus. Taxonomy (GTDB): domain Bacteria; phylum Actinomycetota; class Actinomycetes; order Actinomycetales; family Cellulomonadaceae; genus Paraoerskovia; species Paraoerskovia lutea. The sequence goes on along the minus strand of NZ_PGFE01000001.1, from coordinate 402,197 downwards.
TGGCCAGCCCCGCCCCCGTCGTCCGCGCCAAGCGACCGACACCCCCGACCGACGACGCGCCCGCGCCCGTCGTGCGCAACGTCAAGCGCCGTTCCGCGCTGCCCTACCTGCTCGTCCTGGGCGCCGTCGTCATGGTCGCCCTCGCGCTCGGCTACCCCCTGGTGCGGCAGTTCGTGCTCGCGTTCCAGGAGTACGGCCTCGCGCAGTCGTTCGGCATGCCTGCCGAGTTCGTCGGCCTCCAGAACTTCCAGGAGGTGCTGAGCGACCCGTACACCTACGAGGTGTTCGCGCGGTCCCTCATCTTCTGCTTCGTGACCGCCGCGGTCACGATGATCATCGGCGTGTTCTTCGCGTTCGTGATGATCCGCATGTCCGGGTGGGCGCGCACGCTCATCCAGACCATCCTGCTGCTCGTGTGGTCGATCCCGATCGTCTCGTCGCTCACGGTCTGGCAGCTGCTCTTCGACACGCGCTTCGGCGCTGTCAACTGGGTGCTCGAGCGCGCCGTGCCGTGGTGGCAGGACGACTACAACTGGCTCGGCCAGGCCACCGGGATGCTCGTCATCGCGTCGATCATCGTGACCTGGATGTCCGTGCCCCTCGTGTCGTTCATGGCCTACTCGGGCCTCGCCCAGGTGCCCGACGAGATCAACGAGGCGGCCGAGCTCGACGGCGCCAACGGCTGGGAGAGGTTCCGGTTCGTGACCGTCCCGGTCATCGCGCCCGTGCTCTACCTCATCGGCCTGCTGCAGATCATCTGGGACCTGCGGGTGTTCACGCAGATCAAGATCCTGCAGGACTCGGGCGCCTCGCTCGAGGACACCGACGTCCTCGGCACGTACATCTTCCGGCTCGGCATCGGCCAGGGGGACTTCGGCATGGCCTCGGCGACCGCCACGATCGTGCTGTTCCTGACCGTGTTCGTGACCCTGCCGTACGTCTACCAGCTCTTCAAGAACGACAAGGAGGAGACGGCATGAGCACCACGACCGCGCCCCCGAGCGCGAAGGACGAGGCCGTCGTCCCGCAGCGCAACCCGCACCGCGGGCGCAAGGTCCGCATCGCCGCCAACACGTTCGCGGTCGTCGTCGGGCTGATCTGGTTCTTCCCGATCTACTGGATGATCAGCTCGGCGCTGCTGCCGAACTCCGAGTTCCGCTCCTCGACGCCCGTGTTCGTCAACCTGCACCCCACGTTCGAGCACGTCCAGGGCGTGCTCTCGGACGACCGGTTCTGGTCGGCGCTGTCCGTGAGCGCACGCGTGACCGCGATCGCGGTCGTCGTCGCGGTGTTCCTCGCGTTCCTCACCGCCGTCGCGATCAGCCGGTTCCGGTTCGCGGGGCGCGGCGCGCTCATCGCGACGGTGCTCGTGATCCAGATGATCCCGGCCGAGGCGCTGTTCATCTCGCAGTACAAGATGCTCGACGGCTGGGGCCTGCTGAACTCGGTGTTCGGCCTCACGCTGCTGTACGTCGGGATCATCGTCCCGTTCAACGTCTGGATCCTCAAGGGGTTCATCGACGGCGTCCCGGTCGAGCTCGAGCAGGCCGCGATGATCGACGGCTGCACGCGGTTCGGCGCGTTCTTCCGGGTCACGCTGCCGCTGCTCGGCCCGGGCCTGGTGACCGCCGCGATCTTCGCGATCATCACCGCCTGGAACGAGTACACCCTCGCGCTCGTCGTCATGGGTGGCGGGAACGAGACGCTCCCGCTGTGGCTCCAGACCTTCTCCGGGGCCAACCAGGCGACCAACTGGGGAGGCATCATGGCCGGTTCGGTGCTCATCGCGCTGCCCGTCATCATCCTGTTCATGACCGTGCAGACGCGCATGGCGGCGGGGCTCACGGCCGGGGCGGTCAAGGGATGACGCCCGCGCTGTTCCCCGCGCCTCGCGCGCTGACGCCGCTCGACGGCCCCGGCGTCCCGGCGGACATCGCCCCCGTCGTCGTCCTCGACCCGCAGGTCCCCGCGCAGGGGTACGTGCTGCGGGTCGCGGACGGCGCGGTCGAGCTCCGGCACGCGGACGACGCCGGGCTGCGGTACGGCCGGCAGACGCACGCCCAGCTCGTCGACGCCGCGAAGGCAGAGTCCGTGCAGGCCGGCGCCGTGCAGGACACCCCAGTGCTCCTGGACCCCGTGCTCGTCGAGGACTCGCCCGACGTCCTGGTGCGCGGCTTCATGCTCGACGTGAGCCGCGACCGGGTGCCCACCCGGGCGACGCTCGCGCGGGTCGTCGAGCTGTGCGCGGCGGCACGGATCAACCAGCTCCAGCTCTACACCGAGCACACGTTCGCGTACGCCGACCACGAGGACGTGTGGCGCGACGCGTCGCCGGTCACGGCCGACGACATGCGCTGGCTCGACGACCTGTGCGACGAGAACGGCATCGAGCTGGTCGCGAACCAGAACGTGTTCGGCCACATGGAGCGTTGGCTCGTGCACCCGGCGTACCAGGACCGGGCCGAGGCGCCCGGCGGGTTCACCATGGCCGGCATCCCCATGCCGTCCGCGGTGCTCGAGCCCACGCCCGACAACGCGGACTTCGCGCACGCGCTGATCGCGGAGATCACCGGCACGGTGCGCAGCCGGACCGTCAACATCGGCGCCGACGAGACGTTCGAGCTCGGCATGGGGCGCAGCGCGGCGCGGGTCGAGGCCGAGGGGCGCGGCGCGGTCTACGCCGAGCACCTGCACCGGCTCGTCGACCCGCTCGTCGCGCAGGGCTTCACGGTCCAGTACTGGGCCGACATCCTGGGCCGTCACCCCGAGTACGCGGCCACGATGCCCGAGGGCTCCGTGCCGATCGTGTGGCTCTACGACTCGCCCGCGACGTTCGACCGGGCGCGCGCCCTGCCCGCCGAGCTCAAGGCGATCCTCGAGGCGTTCGACATGGTGCCCGAGACGATGCTCAAGGGGTTCGCCGACCGTGCCGGCGCCCTCATCGAGCACGGCATCGGGTTCTGGGTCGCGCCCGGAACGAGCACCTGGCTGTCGTTCGTCGGGCGCATCGACAACGCGGTCGAGAACATGGTCGACGCCGCCCGCACCGCACGTCGGCACGGCTCGGGCGGGTACCTGAACACCCAGTGGGGCGACCACGGCATGATCGAGCCGCCCGTGTTCGGGTTCGTGCCCATGGTGCTCGGTGGCGCGTACGCGTGGTGCGTCGACGCCAACGAACCCCTCGACGTCGCGGACGTCGCCTCGCGCGTCGTCCTCGACGACCCGAGCGGGCGCGTCGGGGCCGCGGTCGACCGTCTCGGCCGGCTCTGGGCCGAGCTCGGCGTCCCGACGCTCAACGCGTCGCCGCTGTGGAACCGCGTGTTCCCGGACCGACCCACCATGGGGATGGACGCGCTCGACCCGGCGCGCGTGCAGGCCGTGATCGACGTGATCGACGCCGAGCTCGCGAGCCTCGCCCGCGTCGAGCCGCGCAGCGACGAGGCCGCGCTGTGCGTCGAGGAGGTCGCGCACGGCGCCCGGTTCGCCCGGCTCGGCGCGCAGCTCCTGCTCGACGACACGACCCGGGCGCAGGGCGTCGCGGCCGAGCGGCTCGCGACGCTCGACGCGCTCGTCGCGGCGCAGCGCACGCTGTGGGCGCGGCGCTCGCGGCCCGGCGGGCTCGAGGACAGCCTCGCGAAGCTCGAGCCGCTGCGCCGGTCGCTGCGCGACGCGGCGTCGTAGCGTGTCGGCTGCATAGCGTGTCGGGGGCGCGCCGGGCCGGGTCTCCCGCCCGCGCGTCCCCGTCGGCGACGATGGGCGGGTGAGCGCACCCACCCGACCCACCACGACCGCACGGCGGACGCCGCCGCGCACCGTCCCGGGCGAGCCCCTGGCCCGCCCCGAGGGTCGCCTCGCCGAGCTGCGGTCGGCCGCCGCGGGCGCGTTCGCCGCGCTCCAGGCGCTCGGGCTCTCGCTCGCGATCGTCGTGCTCCCCGCGATCGTCGCCGGCCTCGCGGTCGCGGACTCGGGCGAGGACAGCTGGGGCGGTGCCGTGCACGTCGCGCTCGGCATCTGGCTGCTCGGCCATGGCGTCCCGTGGGCCGCCGGGCCGGTCGTCGTGACGCTCGCACCCCTCGGTATCACCCTCCTCGCGCTGTTCTGCTGCTACGTCGCGGCCAAGCGCACCGCGCACGCGACCCTCGGGTCGTGGGGCGCGGCGACGGGCGTCTACGCGGTCGCGGCCTTCCTCCTGGCGATGCTGGCGCGCGAGGCCCCGGGCTGGTGGGTCCTCGTCGCGCTGGTCGGCGGGGGAGCGGTCGGGGGCCTCGGGTTCGCGCTCGGGATCCTTGCCCGGCCCACGTCCCCGCGGCTCGCGGACGTCGCCCCGTGGTGGCTCGTGCGCGCGACCGACCACGGTGTCGGCGTCGGCCTGCGCGGGGCGGCGCTCGCGACGTCCTCGCTCGTCGCCCTCGCCGGGGTCCTGGTCGTGTGCTGGGCGGTCGCGGGGCGTGCGACGTCCGCGGACGTCGCGGACGCGCTCTCGCCCGGTGTCGTCGGCGGGATCGTGCTCGCGATCTCGCAGCTCGCGCTCGTGCCGAACCTCGTGGTGTGGGGCGTCGCGTGGCTTGCGGGGCCGGGGTTCGCGGTCGGTTCCGGCACGACGTTCGCGCCGACCGAGCAGGTGCTCGGACCGGTGCCCGCGCTCCCGCTGCTCGGCGCGCTGCCGGGCGACGGCTGGGTGGGCGGGCCATGGGCCGCGGCCCCGCTCGCCGTCGTCCTCTGCGGCGCACTGGCCGGCGTCCTGGTCTGGCGCCGCGCGTCGGACGTCGCGGGCGAGGTCCCTCCGTGGCGCGACCTCGCGACCGGGGTCGGCACGGCCGCGCTCGGGAGCGGTCTCGTGCTCGCCGTGCTGCTGCTCCTCGGCTCGGGCGCGGTCGGGCCCGGCACGATGGCGCAGGTCGGCGCCGCCCCGCTGCTCGTCGGTGGCGTCGTCGCGGGCGAGGTCGCGCTCGGCGCCGCGCTCGTGGTCGGGACGCTCGGAGCGCGGGCCGCGTGGCGCACCCGGGGCGAGCGCGCCGACCGCCGCTGGCACGCGGTCGACGAGGACTCGTCCCACGCATCGACCTCCTGAGCGCCGCCCCGCTCCGGCACGGAGGTGTCGCTGGACCGGTCGCGCACCGATCGAGGCTTCGCTAGCGTGACGCTCATCAGCGACACCCCGCCACCCGTGCTGGGGCGTGCCGACGAGCTGCGAGCCGTCCGCACGCTCGTCGCCGACGCGCGGAACGGTTCGAGCGGCTCCCTGCTCGTGCGGGGCGACCCGGGGATGGGCAAGACGACCCTGCTCGAGGCCGCGGTCTCGGAAGCCGTCGGCGTGCGGGTCCTGCGCGTCGCGGGCTACGAGGTGGAGTCGGCGATCGCCTACGGGGCGCTGCTCCGACTCGGCCGGCCGCTCGAGGCGTACCTCGCGTCCCTGCCCGCCGAGCAGCGGGAGGCGCTCACCGTCGCGGCGGGCTCGGTCCGCGGGCACGCCCCGGCTCTCGCGCTCGTCGGACTGTCCATGCTGACGTTGCTCGCGCTGGCAGGGGACGACGAACCGCTCGTCTGCGTCGTCGACGACGCCCACCACCTCGACGTCGAGTCGCTCGAGGTGCTCGGATTCGTCGCGCGCCGGTTCTCGGCGGAGTCCGTCGTCCTGCTCGTCGCCGCACGCCCGGACGCACGCGTCGACCGGGCGCTCGCGGGGGTGCCGACGCTCGCGCTCGAGGGCCTCGACGCCGAGTCCGCCTCCGAGCTCCTGCGCAGGACGGTGGGCTCGCCGATCGACAGCGGCGTGGTCGCGGACGTCCTCGACTACACGCAGGGAAATCCCCTCGCGCTCCGGGACCTCGGGAGCGAGCTGACGGCGCGCCAGCTCACGGCGGCGTCGGTCGCAGGGGCACCCATGCCGATCGGACGCCACCTCGAGGACCACTACTTGCGGCGTCTGCGCGAGCTTCCTCCCGACGCGCGGACCTGGCTCCTCATCGCCGCGGCCGAGTCCACGGGCGACGCCGAGGTGGTGCGCGCCGCCGCGAGCGCCGCCGGCCTCCCGGAGTCGGCCTCGGACGGCGTCGAGGAGGATCTCGTCGTCCAGGTCCGTGAGGCTGTCACGTTCCGTCACCCGCTCGTGCGGTCGGCGGTCTACAACGGCTCCCCGGACGCGCACAGGAGGCGTGCTCACGCGTTGCTCCGGGACCAGGCGGTCGCACGTGGACGCCCCGAGGTCGCGGCGTGGCACGCGGCCGCGGCATGTCCCGGCAGGGATGCGCGTGTCGCGGAAGGCCTCGTCGAGGCTGCCCGCGCGGCGGCGTCGCGGGGCGGGCTCCGGACCAGTGCCCATCTCCTCGCGCGTGCCGTCGAGCTCGAGCCCGTGCCGTCGCGGCGCGCGGAGCGGCAGATCGAGGCGGCCGAGGCGGCGATCGGTGCGGGGGCCGCGCTCCTGTCGCGACAGCTTCTCGCCGAGGTCGACGAGGCGGTCCTCGACGCGTCACTCCGAGCGCGCCGCCTGCTCGTGCGTGCGCTGTGCGGGCTCTTCCTGTCGGATCCGGCGGAGCTCGTCCACGGCGCGGAGATGCTCCTCGCAGCGGCGGCTGAGGCGCACGGCGTCGACGCCGAGCTCGAGCAGCGGGCGACGCTCCTGGCGTTCTCCTTCGCCCCGACGACCGAGGGCCGAGCGGCGCAGCCGTGCCTCGCCGACCTCGGCGTCCGGATGCGGGACGCGGCGGAGGTGGCCCACACGCCGACCGCCGTGGTGCTGCGTGCCCTCGCCGCGTTCGTCCTCGAGCCGTACGCCCGGGCGGTCCCGCTCCTGCGTACCGCGGTGGCGATGCTCGACGGGCTCCCCGACGACGAGTTCCTCACGGTCAGCTACGTGTCGTTCTACGCGCCGGTCGCGCTGTGGGACCTCGAGACCGGAGCGCGGTTCCTGAACCGCGCGGTGCGGCTCGCGCGTGCCCGGGGAGCGGTCCGCGACGTCGACGCCGCGCTCTGGACCCTCAGCTCGATCGAGCTCTCCCGCGTGAACCCGAGGCTCTCGGGCGAGTACCTGGCCCAGGCGGCCGAGCTCCGCAGAGCGGTCGGGTACGTCGACGAGCAAGTGGTCAACGCCGCGCAGCTCGCATGGGTGGGGGCTCCGACGGCGGACGTCGAACGGCTCTCCGCCGCGATGGGGGCGATCGGGTTCGGTGGCCCGGTGCGCATGGCGGAGGGGGCGCTCGCGATCGTGGACATCGCTCGCGGGGAGTACGAGCGCGCGTACGGGAGGCTCGCCCACCTCGTGGGTGACCCGTTCCTGCAGGCGAGCTTCCATCACGTCCCCGAGCTGGTCGAGGCCGCTGCGCGTGCGGGCCGGACCGCGGCGGCGCACCAGGCGGCCGAGCTCGTGCACCGGTACGCGGCCTCGACAGGGTCGCCGTGGGCGCTCGGCATGTCCGAGCGCGCGAGTGCACTTCTCGCGCGCGGAGCGGACGCCGAGGCGCACCATCTGGCGTCGATCGAGCATCTCGGGTGCCCGGGGCACGAGGGCGACCAGGCGCGGGGCCGGCTCCTGTACGGGGAGTGGCTTCGCAGGGTGCGGCGACGCGGCGACGCCCGGAGCCAGCTCGCGATCGCGATCGAGGCGCTCGACCGCGCCGGCGCCGCCGAGTTCGCGGCGCGCGCACGCCGGGAGATGACCGCGACCGGGGAGTACGACGAGGTGGGGCCTTCGCGCGCGAGCGCACTGACCCCGCAGGAGATCCAGGTCGCGCGGCTCGCCGCGGCGGGAGCTACCAACGCGGAGATCGGCGCCTCGCTCTACATCAGCCCGAACACGGTCGACTACCACCTCCGCAAGGTGTTCCGAAAGCTCGGGGTGAGCTCGCGCCGTCAGCTCGCCCCGGCGCTCGGCGTCACTCGCTGACGAGTCCGCGCCGCGCGGTCCGCGGGCCCGCCCGCCGCGACGGACTACGAGGAACGCGTGGTCCGTCGCGACGGCGCGTCCGTGATGCTGGTGCGACAGGGCCGGCCGGTCCTGGGCGCATCGCACGGGGAGGCCCGCATGCCCTACATCACGGTGGACGACGGGACGCAGATCTTCTACAAGGACTGGGACGGCGGCGGCAGCCCTGTGCTCCTCAGCCACGGCTGGCCCTTGAACGCCGATGCCTGGGAGGCGGCCGCGTTGTTCCTCGCGGAGCGCGGGCATCGCGCGGTGGCCCACGACCGCCGGGGCCACGGACGGTCGACGCAGTCCTGGGCGGGCAACGAGATGGACACGTACGCCGACGATCTCGCCTGCCTGCTCGACACGCTCGGGCTCGAGGACGTCACGCTGGTCGGGCACTCGACGGGTGGCGGGGAGATCGTCCGCTACGTCGGCCGGTACGGCACCGCCCGTGTCGGCAAGGTGATCCTGGTGTCGGCGGTTCCGCCGATGATGGTCGCGACGGACGACGATCCGGACGGGCTGCCGATCGAGACGTTCGACGCCATCCGTGCCGGCGAGGTGCACAACCGGTCCCAGCTCTACCGTGAGCTCGCGGACGGGCCGTTCTTCGGGCACAACCGTGCCGGCGGGGTACCGCAGGGGACGCGCGACGCGTTCTGGCTCCAAGGGCTCGCGTCGGGGACCCGCAACGCCTACGAGTGCATCGAGGCCTTCTCGGCGACGGACTTCCGGCAGGACCTCGCCGCGATCGACGTCCCCACGCTCGTGATCCACGGTGACGACGACCAGATCGTCCCGTTCGACATCAGCGGCCGGCGCTCGGCCGAGCTCGTGACCGGCGCCCGACTCCTCGTCTACGAGGGCGGCGCGCACGGGCTGCCCGACACGGCCCGCGAGCGGCTCCACGCGGACCTGCTCGCATTCATCGACGAATGACGACCGGGGCCGGCCGGCACGCGGCCGACCCGACCAGGTGACGACGACAGCAGGAGGAACCGATGAGCGACACGACGCCGGACACGATCGTCCTCGTCCACGGGCTGTGGGTCACGCCCCGCAGCTGGGAGGGATGGAGGGAGCACTACGAGGGGCGGGGATTCCAGGTCCTGACGCCTGCCTACCCCGGCTTCGAGATCGAGGTCGAGGCCCTGCGCGAGGATCCCGAGGTGATCGCGCGCCTCACGGTTCCCGAGACGGTGGACCATCTTGCGGCGGTCGTCGAGGCGCTGCCCAGGCCTCCCATCATCATGGGCCACTCGTTCGGGGGGACCCTGACCCAACTGCTCCTCGCCCGAGGGCTCGGCGCGTCGGGGGCCGCGATCAACTCGGCCCCGACGGAGGGGGTGCGGGTGACGCCCCTCTCCCAGGCGCGCTCGCTTTTCCCCGCGCTGAAGAACCCGGCGAACTACCACCGCGCGGTCGGCTTCACGCGCGACGAGTGGCACTACGCGTTCGCCAACACCGTCCCGCGAGCTGACTCCGACGAGGCGTACGACCGCTACGCGATCCCTGCGCCGGGGAACTGGATCTGGGCGTACGGCCTTCTCGCGAACTTCCGTCCCGGCCACCAGGAGACCTGGGTCGACTACTCGGCGGACCGCGCCCCGCTGCTCTTCATCGGCGGAGGGGCCGACCACATCATGCCGCCGTCGGTGAACCGGTCGAACGCCAAGCACTGGTCGAGGTCTCCCGCGCTCACCGAGTACGAGGAGTTCCCGGGAAGGTCCCACTGGACCTGTGCGGAGCCAGGGTGGGAGGCGGTCGCGGACCGCGCACTCGAGTGGACGCTCGCCCACGCGCGGCCCGCAGCACGACCCGTCGCCTGATCTCAGGGTCCGGGCCACCGTCGGTCCGGACCCCACCACACGTGTCCACCCGCACGTCAGCGCTCGCGGCGTGCCTGCGTGAGTACTCGCCCTCAACGATCGGAGCAGGTCATGTCCACGTTCATCCCGCCCTTCGTCCCACGGATCGTCTCGGCCCTCAGGTCGAGGCGCCGCGCTGCCGTCGCCTCCGCCGCGGCCTTCGCGGTCGGCCTCGCCATGCTGGGCGTCGCGGGGCCCGCTGCCAACGCCGGGACCACGGTCGAGGCAGGCCGAGGCCAGGCGCCCCGGCCGACCGTCGTGCTCGTGCACGGAGCCTTCGCCGACTCGAGCGGTTGGTCTCTCGTGAGCACCGCGCTCCAGGGCGCGGGGTACCCGGTGCTCGCGTTCTCCAACCCTCTGCGCGGCATCCCCTACGACAGCGACTACCTGCGCGACTACCTCAGCACCATCGACGGACCCGTCGTGCTTGTCGGTCACTCCTACGGGGGTGCGGTCATCTCGAACGCGGCGACGGGCAACCCGAACGTCAAGTCCCTCGTCTACGTCGCGGCGTACGCGCTCGACGAGGGGGAGTCCGTGGCTGCGGCGAACACCCTCGGGGGCGGGCACACCGACGTGACCGACCATCTCGTCGTCAGGCCGTTCCCCGGGGCCGCGGCGGACGACGGCGACGCGTACATCGACCCGGCGTTCTTCCCGCAGCTCTTCGCGCAGGACCTTCCGAAGCCCGTCGCGACGGCCATGGCCGGGAGCCAGCGCCCCGGCGCGATCGGCTCGCTGTTCGCGGCGTCGGGCGTCCCCGCCTGGAAGACCATCCCGAGCTGGTACATGGTGGCCTCGAACGACAGGATCATCCCGCCCGAGGCGGAGCGCGCCATGGCGGCACGGGCCGGCGCGACGACCGTCGAGGTCCGGAGCTCGCACGTGCCGATGATCAGCCAGCCACTCGCCGTGGTCGCGCTGATCAAGGCCGCAGCACGGTAGCGCCCCGGAGCGCCGCACGGCGCACGGGTCGCTCCGTCACGGAGTGCCCGTGCGCCGTGCGACGAGGACCGTCGCCCCGCGCTCGTCGTCGGTGACCACGCGGGTCGTCAGCCCGTGGTGCTCGAACGCGGCCACGGCGTCGGGCACCTGGCCGGTGCTCGCCTCGACGAGCACGTGCCCGCCCGGGGCGAGCCAGCGCGGTGCGGCCGCGGCCACGCGCCGCAGCACGTCGAGCCCGTCCGCGCCTCCGTCGAGCGTCACGGCCGGTTCGTGGTCGCGCGCCTCGGGCGGCATGAGGGCGATCGCGTCGGTCGGCACGTAGGGCACGTTGGCGAGCAGCAGGTCGACGCGTCGTGCGAGGTGGTCGGGCAGGGAGGCGTCGAGGTCTCCCTCGACGACGTGGCCGCCGAGCGGCTCGACGTTGCGCCGCGCGCACGCGACGGCCGCGGGCTCGACGTCGCTCGCCCAGAGCGTGAGGTCCGGGCGCCGGGACGACGTCGGCGCCGTCCCCAGCAGGTGCGCGAGCGCGACGCCGAGCGCTCCCGACCCGCAGCACAGGTCGACCACGACGGGGGAGCGGGGCGCGAGCCGCGCGGCCTCCTCGACGAGCAGCGCGGTGCGGGCCCGGGGCACGAACACGCCCGGGTCGACCGCGACGCGCACGCCGCAGAGCTCGGCCCAGCCCAGGATCGGCTCGAGCGGGAACCCGGCCACGCGACGTCCGACCATGTCCTCGAGGTCGGACGACGTCGCCGCGGCCGCGAGCAGGAGCGCGGCCTCGTCCTCGGCGAACACGCACCCCGCGGCGCGCAGCCGCGCCACGACGACGTCGAGCGCCGGGAGGTCGTCGCGCGGCGAGGTCACGGCCGGGCGTCGCCGAGGTCGGTCAGGAACCCTTCGAGCGAGCTCTCGTACGCGGACTGGCACGCGTCCGCGGCCTGGACGGTGATCGCCCCGGCCTGGCACTCCTGGAGCGTGGTCTGGATCTCCCACGTCAGCAGGCGCCCCGCGGACTCCATGCCGAGGAACCCGGTCAGGCCGAGGCCCACCGCGAGGGCGACGCCGAGGCCGCCGCGCAGTCGCGCGCGCCGGTGCGCGACCAGCGCACGCACGCCCATGACGGCCGCGACCACGGTCGTCACGACCGCGAGCGCGCCCCACGGCAGCGGGGCCCCCACGAGCAGGACGGTCAGGACCATCCACAGGCCGAACCGGAACACCGCGCGCAGGGAGGCGCGCACGACCTCGGGGTCGGGCTCCGCGTCGGGCTCGGGCGTGGGCGGGCCCGCGGGGCGCTCGACGACCGGTGCGCGGTGCGGCGTCGGCCGTGCGGGCGGCGTCGCCCCGGGCGGCGGCGGGCGGTACGGGTCCTGCGGGTCGGTCATGACGGCCTTCCGTGCGGCGCGTGTGGGATTCTGGTGCCGGCCCCATTCTCCCCGACCCTGGAGCGCCCGTGCACACGCCGTCCGGCCACCTCGTCCCCACGACCGGTGACGGCGCACGCGTCGTCGTCCTCGTCTCGGGCGGGGGCAGCAACCTCGCCGCGCTGCTCGCCGCGCACGACGACCCGGCCTACGGCGCACGCGTCGTCGGCGTGATCACCGACAAGCCCGGCGCCGGGGCCCTGACCCTCGCGCAGGAGGCCGGGGTGCCCAGCGCCGTCGTCGCGCCCGCCGACTTCGCGGACCGCGACGCGTGGAACCGCGGGGTCGCCGAGGCGATCGCGGTGTTCCGGCCCGACCACGTCGTGCTCGCCGGGTTCATGCGCATCCTGTCGCCCACGGTCGTGGACCGGTTCGCGGGGCGCATCATCAACACGCACCCCGCGCTGCTGCCGTCCTTCCCGGGCGCGCACGGCGTGCGCGACGCGCTCGCGCACGGGGTCAAGGTCACCGGCTGCACCGTGCACCTCGTCGACGCGGGCGTCGACACGGGCGTGATCCTCGCGCAGGCGACCGTGCCGGTCGAGGACGCCGACGACGAGGCGACGCTGCACGAGCGCATCAAGGTGGCCGAGCGTGCGCTGCTCGTCGAGACCGTCGGTCGCGTCGCCCGGGAGGGCCTGAGCGTCGACGGCCGGCACGCGCGGATCGGCCGGGCCGCGACGTCCGCCGACCGATAGCCTGGGTCCAGGGGGGATTCCATGAGGCGCATCACGTTCTGGCTCTGGATGGTCGCGACGGCGCTGCTCGTCGTGTTCTTCGTGGCGCCCGCCGTCGGGTGGTCCGTGCCGTGGGGGGAGTCGGTCGACCTCGCGCTGGCGTACTTCCTCGGCCCCGTCTGGCTGCTGTGCGCGCTGCTGCACCGCTGGGCACGCGACCGGGGTGCCCAGGTGCCGCCCGTGGCGGCCGTCCGCGAGGGGCTCCAGGGGATGGGAGAGATCCAGGACCTGGCGATCGGCCGCAGCTACGGACCGCTCGTCTACGGCTCGGACGACCTGGCCGCCACGACCCAGACCTTCGCCTACCGCGACCCGCTCGACGGCAGCGGCGTCGTGCCGCCGGCCGCGACCGGCCCTGGCCCGCACCCCCGCGACACCACGCGGTAGACTCGGCAGCGGCCGCGACTGGCGAGGGTGGGAACGACCACCGGGGAGCGGCTGATCGACCTGTGAGCGCGTCGTCCGCCTGGGCGCCTGGGATTCCGGTACCGCCCGCGACCCAGAGGAGCCCCTCGATGTCCGCCGCCCCCACCCTTCCCGGCGTCCAGATCGCCGACGACGCGCAGCGCCCCGTGCGCCGTGCCCTGCTCTCCGTCTACGACAAGACGGGCCTCGTCGAGCTCGCCACGGCGCTGCACGCCGCGGGCGTCGAGCTCGTCTCGACCGGCTCGACCGCCTCGACCGTCGCCGCCGCGGGCGTGCCCGTGACGCCCGTCGAGGAGCTCACCGGGTTCCCCGAGTGCCTCGAGGGCCGCGTCAAGACGCTGCACCCGCGCGTGCACGCCGGGATCCTCGCCGACACGCGCAAGCCCGACCACCTCGCGCAGCTCGCCGAGCTCGACATCGCGACGTTCGAGCTCGTCGTGGTGAACCTGTACCCGTTCGCCGCGACGGTCGCCTCGGGTGCCGGGCCGGACGAGGTCGTCGAGCAGATCGACATCGGCGGGCCGTCGATGGTGCGCGCCGCCGCGAAGAACCACCCGAGCGTCGCGGTGGTCGTCGACCCCGCCGCGTACGGCGAGGTCGTCGCGGCCGTCCAGGGCGGCGGCTTCACGTTCGCCGCGCGCAAGGGCCTCGCGGCGCAGGCGTTCGCGCACACCGCGGCGTACGACGTCGCGGTCGCGTCCTGGTTCGCGTCGGTCTACGCGCCGGACGGCGCCGGGTTCCCTGCGTTCGCGGGCTCGACCTGGGAGCGCTCGGACGTGCTGCGCTACGGCGAGAACCCGCACCAGCAGGCCGCGCTCTACACCGACGGCCGTGGCGGTCTCGCGTCGGCGACGCAGCTGCAGGGCAAGGCCATGAGCTACAACAACTACGTCGACGCGGACGCCGCCCGTCGTGCCGCGTTCGACCACGACGGCCCCGCGGTCGCCGTCGTCAAGCACAACAACCCGTGCGGCGTCGCCGTGGGCGACGACATCGCCGCGGCGTACCGCAAGGCGCACGCGACCGACCCGGTCTCGGCGTACGGCGGCGTCGTCGCGGCGAACCGGGTCGTGACGGCCGAGATGGCGCTCGCTCTCAAGCCCGTGTTCACCGAGGTCGTCGTGGCGCCGGGCTACGAGCCCGAGGCGCTCGAGGTCTTCGCGGCCAAGAAGAACCTGCGCGTGCTCGTGCTCCCGGAGTCGGCCCCCGCCGACGTCGAGCTGCGCCCGGTCTCGGGCGGCCTGCTCGTGCAGGACGTCGACCGCATCGACGGCGTCGTCACGGACGAGGACGGCACCGTCACGGGCGGCGACGACCCGCAGCACTGGACGCTCGTGACGGGCGAGCCGGCCGACGACGCGACGCTCGCGGACCTGTCGTTCGCGTGGCGCGCGGTCCGCGCGGCGAAGTCGAACGCGATCCTGCTCGCCGCCGACGGCGCGGCCGTGGGCATCGGCATGGGCCAGGTCAACCGCGTCGACTCGTGCCGCCTCGCGGTCGAGCGGGCCAACACGCTCGCCGACGGCCAGGAGCGGGCCCGTGGCGCGGTCGCGGCGTCCGACGCGTTCTTCCCGTTCGCGGACGGTCTGCAGATCCTGCTCGACGCGGGCGTGCGCGCCGTCGTCCAGCCCGGCGGGTCGATCCGCGACGACGAGGTCGTCGCGGCCGCGCAGGCCGCGGGCGTCTCGCTCTACCTCACGGGCACGCGGCACTTCGCGCACTGACGAGGCACGTCCCCTCGCAGGCCCGGCGTCACGACGCCGGGCCTGCGGCGTTCCCGGCCGGGACCGGGGAACGCCGTGACGCCCCGACGCTCAGACGACGTCGCGCCAGCGCACGCCCGGGTCCGTGGCGCGCGCGACGTCGACGAGCGGGCGTGCGTCGCGCGCGAACAGCCGTCGCGCCGCCCCGACGTCGCGCGGCGCGTCGACGAGCAGCACGGCCCGCAGACGACGCACGGCCGGGTCGGGGGACGCGTCGGGGGTGGGGGACGCAGCGGGGTCGGGGGACACAGCGGGTTCGGGGGACGTGGCCGGGTCGGCGGACACAGCCGGGTCGAGGTAGAGCGCGGCCCAGGGGCCCGCGCCCGGCTCGCCGCGGTAGTGGACCTCGCACGCGGGGTCGGGCAGGCCGAGCAGCGCGAGGTCGTGCCCGAGCTGGCGCGAGAACACGTAGGGCGCGTGGGTGCCGCCCTCGGGGGCGAGTCCGAGCAGGGCGCGCGCGGTCGGCTCGGGGTCGTGCAGCGCGGCCGACCAGTGCCCGCCCGGCACGGACCCGAGCACGGGGTGCTCGCGCCGTGCGCAGTCGCCCACGGCCCAGACCCGCGCCGCCGCTGCACCGGGGATCCCGTGGGCCGCGGCGGCCGCGGTCGCGAGGCGTCCGTCCGCGTCGACCGGCACCGCGCCCGCGGCGTCCAGCGGCAGGGAGCCGGCGAGCCAGGCGGTCGCCGGACGTGCTCCGACCGCGACGAGCACCGCGTCGGCGTCGACCGTCGAGCCGTCCGCGAGGTCGAGCCCGCCCGCGTGGACGGCCGTCACGGTCGTTCCCGTGCGCAGCGCGACGCCGGCCTGCGCGTACCAGCCGGCGAGGTGCGCACCGACCTCGCTGCCGAGCTGGCGCGCGAGCGGCGCGTCGAGCGCCTCGACGACCGTGACCTGCGCCCCGGCTCCCGCGGCCACCCCGGCGACCTCGGCACCGACCCAGCCGGCGCCGACCACGGCCAGGCGCGCGCCCGGGGTCAGATGCGGGCGCAGGCGGGCCGCGTCGTCCGCGGTGTGCAGCACGAAGGCCGCGTCCCAGCCCCGGGGACGCACGGGGAGGGACCCGCACGCGAGGACCACCGCGTCCGCCTCGACGAGCCCGCCGGGCGTCGTCACGCGCACCCCGGTCGCGCCGACCTCGAGCCGGGTCGCCGGCGCGGCGAGGCGGACGTCGGCGAGGGCGGCCACGTCGAGGCCCATCTCGGCGTCGAGCCACACGGGCGAGGGCCGGCTCAGGAGCTCCTTCGACAGCGGCGGGCGGTCGTAGGGCGCCACGCCCTCCGCCCCGAGCAGCGTGACCGTGCCCGTGAACCCGTGCGCGCGCAGGGCCGCGACGGTCTGCGCGCCCGCGAGACCGGCGCCGACCACGACGACCGACCGGACGTCGACGCCCGGTCCGACGCCGGTCGCGTCGGACGCGTCCCCGTCGGACTGCGCAGGGGTCGCCGCGGGGCGCGGCGCGGTGCGTGTGTCGGGGGCGGACGGCGCGTGCTGGTGCTGGTCGGGCATGGTCACACGGTAGCCGCGGCCCTGGTCGGCGGTAGGCTCGCCCCGTGAACGACCCTGCCCGCCCTCGCCCCGCGATCGACCCCACGGCGGTCCCGTGGAGCCGCGCGGGCGCCGCGGGTGCGCCCGCTGGTCCGCGCACGCCGTCGGGCGGGACCGCGCAGGATCAGACGGCGCCCGCAGGGGGTGCCGGCGCTGCCGGGACGCACCCGGCCGCCGCGCAGAGCCGGCGCCCCGCACCGGCGCTCTGGTGGGTCGTCGCGGGCGTCGTCCTCGCGACGGTGGTCGCGCTCACGGTCGACACGAAGCTCGGCATCGCGGTGCTCGCCACGACGTGCCTCGCGGCGGGCGTCGCGCGCGCCGTCGTCGCGGGCCCCGGCCCGGAGGGGATCACGAACCGGAGCCGGTCGGTCGACGTCACCCTGTTCCTCGGCGCCGCGGCCGTGCTCGTGTTCCTCGCGGCCATCGCGCCGGCGGCCTGACGCCCGCACCCCGGACGCGACGAGCCCCGCGCACGACGAGGCCCCGCGCACCAAGGGTGCGCGGGGCCTCGTGGCTCGACCGTCGGGCGGGTGCCCGTTCGGTGGTCAGGCCTTGGGCTGCTCGGGCGTCTCGTCGCCGTCCTCGGCGCTGCGCGCCTCGGCGGAGCCGTCCGCGGCCGGGGCGCGCGTCACGGTCGTGTCGTCGACGACGGAGTCGTCCGCGGCGGCGACCGGCTCAGCGGGGGCCGGAGCCGGTGCGGCAGGCTCGGCCACGGCAGGCTCAGCGACGACCGGCTCAGCGGCGACCGGCGCGGTCGGCGCGACGACGGCCTCGCTCGCGCCGAACGGCGCGTTGTTGACGGCAGCGGCCTCGTACTCGGTCGCGAGCGCGTCGGTCTCGCCGGCCGCGACCACGTCGTTCTTGAGCGGGGCGAACGACAGCGCGAACAGACCCGCGATCGCACCACCCACGAGCGGGGCGACCCAGAACAGCCAGAGCTGGCTCAGCGCCCAGTCGCCGGCGAACACGGCGGCCGCGGTCGAGCGGGCGGGGTTGAGCGAGGCGTTGGTGAACGGCGCGGTGACCATGATGAGCGACGCGAGCGCGAGGCCGATCGCGATCGGGGCGAGCTTGGTGTTGGCACGCTTGGACGTCACGCCCAGGATCACGCCGACGAACACGGCGGTCGCGAGGACCTCGATGAGCAGGGCCGAGGTGAGGTCGAAGCTGAATGCCCCGCTGGTCGCGGCGGCGAGCGGCGAGTTGTCGCCGTAGCCGTTCGCGACGCCCGCGAAGAACTTCGCCTTGGTCGTGTCCGGGTCCACCGCGCCGAGCTGCGCGAGGATCGGCAGCGCGCCCGAGGGCAGGGTCGCCCACAGCACGAACGCGGCGGCGATGCCGCCGACGAGCTGCGAGACCCAGTAGAGCGGGACGTTGATCCACTCGGTGCGGCCGGCGATCGCGGCACCCAGCGTCACGGCGGGGTTGAAGTGACCGCCCGAGATGTGACCGACGGCCGCGATCGCGGCGAGCACCGCGATGCCGCCCGCGAGGGCGACCGCGAGCGTGAGGCTCGAGTTGGTGAAGCGGCCGTACAGCGCGACGCCGCAGATGGCGAGCACGAGGAAGAAGGTGCCGAACGCCTCGACGAGCATGCGCGTGCCGACGTGCGGCGTCGCGGTCTCGGCGTCCGTGACGGCAGGGGCGGGCGCCGGGGCCGTGGCGGCCGGCGCGGCGAAGTCCTGGGACATGGTGTTCCTGTCTGAGCTGGCGGTGGTCGTGGGACGCACTGCCTGCCCACGCGTCAGCGTCGGACGTCGCGCCCACCTGTCGTCCCGCATCTTGCCACCGTTCGGGGCTCAGATGCGCGATCTGACCGGGAACGTCGCGGATCTCCAGGACCTTCACAGGTTCGGCGGAAGTATCTTGACGTCAAGAAGATCAGTTAGTCTGGTCGACGGAAACCCACACCTCATCCCGCAGGGAGTTCATCGCGCATGGGCAAGATCAAGGTAGTCGGACCGGTCGTCGAGCTCGACGGCGACGAGATGACGCGCATCATCTGGCAGTTCATCAAGGACCGCCTCATCCACCCGTACCTCGACGTGGACCTGCGCTACTACGACCTGTCGATCCAGAACCGTGACGCCACGGACGACCAGGTGACCATCGACGCGGCGAACGCGATCAAGGAGCACCACGTCGGCGTCAAGTGCGCCACGATCACGCCCGACGAGGCGCGCGTCGAGGAGTTCGGCCTGAAGAAGATGTGGGTCTCGCCCAACGGCACGATCCGCAACATCCTCGGTGGCGTCGTCTTCCGCGAGCCGATCATCATCTCCAACATCCCGCGCCTCGTGCCGGGCTGGAACAAGCCGATCATCATCGGCCGCCACGCGCACGGCGACCAGTACAAGTCGACGAACTTCAAGGTCCCCGGCGCCGGCAAGATCACGATGACCTTCGAGCCGGCCGACGGCTCCGAGGCGCAGAAGTTCGAGGTCGTGACCATGCCCGAGGAGGGCGGCGTCGCGATGGGCATGTACAACTTCAACGAGTCCATCAAGGACTTCGCGCGCGCCTCGTTCGCGTACGGCCTGCAGCGCCAGTACCCGGTGTACCTGTCGACCAAGAACACGATCCTCAAGGCCTACGACGGCCAGTTCAAGGACCTGTTCCAGGAGGTCTTCGACGCCGAGTTCGCCGAGCAGTTCGAGGCCGCGGGCCTCACCTACGAGCACCGCCTCATCGACGACATGGTCGCCTCGGCCATGAAGTGGGAGGGCGGCTACGTCTGGGCGTGCAAGAACTACGACGGCGACGTGCAGTCCGACACCGTGGCCCAGGGCTTCGGCTCGCTCGGCCTCATGACGTCGGTCCTCATGACCCCGGACGGCCAGACCGTCGAGGCCGAGGCCGCGCACGGCACCGTGACCCGTCACTACCGCCAGCACCAGCAGGGCAAGCCGACGTCGACCAACCCGATCGCGTCGATCTTCGCCTGGACGCGCGGCCTCATGCACCGCGGCAAGATCGACAACACCCCCGAGGTCGTCGAGTTCGCCGAGACGCTCGAGAACGTCGTCATCACGACGGTCGAGTCGGGCAAGATGACCAAGGACCTCGCGCTCCTGGTCGGCCCGGAGCAGGAGTGGCTCACGACCGAGGACTTCCTCGCGGCCCTCGACGAGAACCTCGCGGCGCGCCTCGCCGCCTGATCCCTCGCACGTCCGACGCCGGCCGTCCCTCCGGGGCGGTCGGCGTCGTCGTCCCCGGGGAAAATACCGGGCGCGGCCCGGCACGCGTCCTTACGATCGCAGGACCATGACCTCGCCCTCCGCACCCGCCGTGACCCGGGCGGACGCCGCCCCCGCGCGCCGTCCGTCGTCCGACCCTGCGCGGCGGCTCGGGCCGCGTCGCCTGCGCGGGCCCGTCACGGTCGTCGCGCTCGCGGCGCTCGTGGTGGGGACGGTCGGGGCAGCGCTGGGCACCGTCGTCGCGGGCGAGCTCGCCGAGGCCGCGACCCTGGCCGGCGTCCTCCTGCTCGCGCTGTGCGTCGTGGGCGCGGCGGTGGTCGACGCCGCGGGCCAGGTCGTGTGGGCGGGTGTCGTCGACCGTGCCGAGGGCCAGCTGCGCGAGGACCTGCTGAGCGCCGCGCTGCACCAGCCGCTCGCGACGCTCGGCGAGCAGGCCGTGGGCGAGGTGCTCGACCGTGTCGACGACGACACGCACGCGGTCGGCGCGCTCGTGCGCCGCCAGCTCTGGTCGGCCGGCCGCGCCGTGGTCGGCAGCCTCCCGCTGTGGGTCGTCGCGGGGCTCACCTGGTGGCCCGCGTGGGCGCTGTTCCCGCTGCTGGGGATCGCCACGTTCGTGGTCGTGCGCCCGCTGCTCGGCGAGATCGCACGCCGCAAGGTCGTCGAGGAGGTCGCCTGGACCGACGACGCCGCAGCGCTCGAGGAGGGCGTCGCCGCGCGCGACGACCTGCGCACGAGCCTCGGGCAGGCGTTCGCGCTGCGCCGCCTCGCGGAGGCGTCCGCCGCGGTGCACCGTACGATCCTGCGGGTCGTGCGCGTCGAGGCGCTGCTCTCGTGGCGCGCGGGCACGCTGCTGCACGCACTGCTCGCCGGCACGGCGATCGCGGGCGTCGTGCTCGTGGTCACCGACGAGCTCGACGTCGCGAGCCTCGTCACGCTGTTCCTCGTGACCGCGAGCTTCGTCGGGCAGATCGACATGCTGGCCCGGCACATGCCCGACATCCAGGAGGGCGTCGGCGCGATCGTGCGGATCCGGCAGATGCTCGACGCCGAGCCGGAGCCCACGGGCGGCCTGCCGATGCCCTCGGGCACCCTCGACCTCGAGCTGCGCGACCTGCGGTTCGCGTACTCCGAGGGCACGTTCGCGCTGCAGGACGTCTCGCTGGTGCTGCCCGCCGGCCGCACGGTCGCGCTCGTGGGACGCACCGGGTCAGGCAAGTCGACCCTCGCGTCGCTGCTCTCGCGCGCGGTCGAGCCCGAGCGCGGCACCGTGCTGCTCGGAGGCGTCGACGTGCTCGACCTCGACCTGCAGGAGCTGCGCTCCGCGGTGGGCGTCGTGACCCAGCGCACCGAGATCTTCGCGGGCACGCTCGCGCAGAACGTCGCGCTGTTCGCCGACGTGCCCCGCGAGCAGGTCGAGCGTGCGGTCGCCGACCTCGGGCTCACCGACTGGGTCGCGACGCTCCCCGACGGTCTCGACACCCCGCTCGGCCCCGGCGGCACGTCGTTGTCCGCGGGCGAGGAGCAGCTCGTCGCGTTCGCGCGCCTGCTCGTGCGTGACGTGCGCGTCGTGGTGCTCGACGAGGCGACCGCGCGCATGGACCCGCTGACCGAGGCGCGCGTCGTGCGGGCCTCCGAGCGACTGCTCGGCGGACGCACCGGCGTGCTCGTCGCACACCGCCTCGGCACGGTCGAGCGCGCCGACCACGTCATGGTGCTCGACCACGGGCGCGTCGTGCAGCAGGGTCCGCGCGCGCAGGTCGCCGCTGCAGGACCGTTCCGCGCGCTGCTCGAGGCGAGCCGCGAGGCGGACGGCTCGCACCTCGACGACTCAGCAGGCGACGACTCTGCAGGTGGTGACGTGGCAGGAGACGACCCGCCGGAGGTGTCCGCCGTCGGCCGGCGCCGCACGGGCACGCCGCCGCCCGCCCCGGAGCCCGGCCACGGGCCGAGCCTCGCGCGCGGGATCGCGCACGCCCTCGTCGTCCGACCCTGGTGGGGCGTGATCGGCGGGCTGCTGTACCTCGCGATGAGCGTGATCGCGGCGCAGGGCGTGCTCACGGGGTTCCTGTGGGGTCGCGCGGTCGAGACGCTCCAGGACGGCGGCACGCCCGGCGTGCTGGTCGGGGTGCTCGCGGTGCTCCTGCTGCTCGTGCCGGTGTGCGGGTACGGGGCGTTCATCCTGTACCCGCGCTGGTGGATCGAGGTGCTGCTGCGCGTGCGGGTCGCGGTGCTGCACGGGCAGACCGCGCAGTACCGGCTGCCGCGCACTCCGCCCGGGGAGGTCGTCGCGCGCGCCCTCGACGCCGACAGGTTCGTGCAGTACGCCGACCGGTGGGTCGACCTGATCAACGGTGTCGTGATCGTGGTGCTCACGGTCGCGCTCAGCGGGTCGTGGCTCGCGGGCGTGGTGCTGCTCGCGGTGCTCGTGCTCACGGCGCTCGTGGCGGTCGCCGGCCGGCCCGCGGCCGGACGCTCGGCGACCCGCGCGTCGTCCGCCCGGGCACGGTTCGGTCGGTCGCTCGTGTCGGTGCTCGACGGCGCGCGCACGGTCAAGCTCGCGGGTCGCACCGACGCCGCGCACGCGCACCTGCGGCAGGTCGACGCGGGGCGCGTCGACGCGGCCGTGCGCGAGCACCGCGTGCAGGCCGTGCTCCAGACCGTCCCGAACGTGCTCGTGCAGGTCGGGTTCGTGGCGGCCTGGGGGCTGCTCCTGGCCGGCACGTGGGACCTCGCGACGACGCTGCTCGTCTCGGGCGCGGTCAGCGGGTTCGCCTGGTTCGGCGTGGTCGCGGGTGCGGTCGTGACCGACGCGCCGGGCACGCGCGCGTGGCAGCGCGCGACGGCCGAGCTCGCGGGCGGGGCCGACCTGGTCGCGCTGCCCGCGGGGGTCGACCTCCTCACGGGGGCCGCGCCCGCGCCCGTTCCGCAGCCCGCGGAGAGGCTCGAACGGCTCGAGCTGCGCGACGTGCGCGCGGTGCACCCCGACGGGACGATCGGCGTCGAGGGCGTCGACCTCACGGTCGCGCGCGGCGAGCTCGTGCTGCTGCTGGGCCGGGTCGGGTCGGGCAAGTCGAGCCTGCTCGGGGCGCTCGCCGGGCTCGTCGACCACACGGGCACGATCGCGTGGAACGGGCGGACCGTCACGGACCCGCAGGCCACCCTGCGCCCCGGTCGCGTCGCGTACGTCGCGCAGGTGCCGCGCGTGCTCTCGGGCACGTTCGCCGACAACGTGCGCCTCGACCACCCGCGCGAGGTCGACGGGCCGCTCGCCGCCGCGCGCATGGAGCAGGACGTGCGCGAGGCGGGCGGGACCGACGCGCTCGTCGGCCACCGCGGGGTGCGTCTCTCTGGCGGTCAGGTGCAGCGGCTCGCGCTCGCCCGCGCGCTCGCGACGCGCGCCGAGGTCGTGCTCGCGGACGACGTCTCGAGCGCGCTCGACGCCGCGACCGAGGTCGAGCTCTGGGAGTCGTTGCGCGCCCAGGGCGCGACGGTCGTGGGCGCCACGTCCAAGCGGGCCGCGCTCGCCCGCGCCGACCGCGTCGTGGTGCTCGCCGACGGCATGGTCGCGGCGTCGGGCCCGTGGTCCGAGCTGGCGCCGCGCTGGGGCGCGCTCGCGGGCTGACGACGCCCGGCCGGTCCGCCGGGAACGTCGCGGCCCGCTGTGCCAGAGTGGGGCCATGACGACCCCCGGTGCTGCGAAGACCCCTGTCAACGTGACCGTGACCGGCGCGGCGGGCCAGATCGGCTACGCCCTGCTGTTCCGCATCGCGTCCGGCGCGATGCTCGGCCCCGACACCCCCGTGCGCCTGCGCCTGCTCGAGATCCCGCAGGGCGTCAAGGCCGCCGAGGGCACCGCGATGGAGCTCGCGGACTGCGCGTTCCCGCTGCTGGCCGGCATCGACATCCACGACGACCCGCGCGCCGGCTTCGACGGCGCGAACGTCGCGCTGCTCGTCGGCGCCCGCCCGCGCGGGCCGGGCATGGAGCGTGCCGACCTGCTCGAGGCCAACGGCGGGATCTTCAAGCCCCAGGGCGAGGCGATCAACGCGGTTGCGGCCGACGACGTCAAGGTGCTCGTGGTCGGCAACCCGGCCAACACGAACGCGCTCATCGCCGCGTCGAACGCGCCCGACGTGCCCAAGGACCGCTTCACCGCGATGACGCGCCTCGACCACAACCGCGCGCTGTCGCAGCTCTCGGCGCGCGCCGACGTCCCGGTCTCCGCGATCCGCCGCGTCACGATCTGGGGCAACCACTCCGCGAGCCAGTACCCCGACATCTTCCACGCCGACGTCGCGGGCCGCCCCGGCGCCGAGCTCGCCGCCGACGAGTCTTGGCTGCTCGAGGACTTCGTGCCCACGGTCGCCAAGCGCGGGGCCGCGATCATCGCGGCCCGGGGGGCGTCGTCCGCGGCCTCGGCGGCGAGCGGCGCGATCGACCACGTGCGCGACTGGGTGCTCGGGACCCCTGCGGGCGACTGGACGAGCGCCGGGATCTGGTCGGACGGCTCGTACGGCGTCCCCGAGGGGCTCGTGTCGTCGTTCCCGGTGACGTCCGCGGGCGACGGCTGGCAGATCGTCCAGGGGCTCGAGCACGGCGAGCTGTCGCGCGCCCGGATCGACGCGTCCGTGGCCGAGCTCGTCGAGGAGCGCGACGCGGTGCGCGCGCTCGGACTGATCTGAGGAGGAGCACGATGGCACGGCTCAGCGCGACCCTGTTCATGTCCCTCGACGGCGTCGTCGAGGTCGAGGCGCAGGACCCGACGCAGTGGCACTTCCCGTTCTTCGACGAGCCGATGGGCGCGGCGGTCGCGGCGACGCACGCGCCCGGCACCATGCTGTTCGGGCGCGTGACCTACGACAGCTTCGCGGGCGCGTGGCCCGCCCGTGAGGCCGCGGGGGAGGAGGACGCGGAGTTCGCGGCCGAGCTCGGCGACAAGCGCAAGATCGTCGTCTCGCGCTCGCCGCTGACCTTCACCTGGCGCAACTCGGAGCAGGCCGAGGGCGACCTGCTCGACGTCGCGGACGCGCTGCGCGCGGGCGACGACGACGCGTTCCTCACCGGGTCGCCGTCCGTCGTGCGGCAGCTGATCGTCGCCGGACGGCTCGACGAGCTGCACGTGTTCGTGCACCCCGCCCTGCTCGGGCGCGGCACGCGGCTGTTCCCCGACGACGGCGAGCTCAGGCTCCTGCGGCTCGTGTCGTCCGAGACGTTCCCGCGGGGCGTGGTGCACCTGGTCTACGCGCCCGCCACCTGACCGGGCGCCCCGGCGTCAGCGGAACACGACCGTGCGGTGCCCGTCGAGCAGCACCCGGTGCTCGGCGTGCCAGCGCACCGCGCGCGCGAGCACGCGACGCTCGACGTCCTGCCCGAGCGACACGAGCTGAGGCTCGTCGTTCGAGTGGTCGACGCGCTCGACGTCCTGCTCGATGATCGGCCCCTCGTCGAGGTCGCCCGTGACGTAGTGCGACGTCGCACCGATGAGCTTGACGCCCCGGTCGAGGGCCTGCGCGTACGGGCGCGCACCCTTGAAGCTCGGCAGGAACGAGTGGTGGATGTTGATGACCTGGCCCGACAGGTCGCGGCACAGGTCGTCCGAGAGGATCTGCATGTACCGCGCGAGCACCACGAGCTCGACGTCGAGCGCGTCCACGAGCCCCCGCAGGGTCGCCTCGGCGTCGGCCTTGGTGTCCTTGGTGACGGGCACGTGGTGGAACGGCTTGTCGTAGAACGCCGCGATCCCCGCGAGGTCGGGGTGGTTGCCGACGACGCCCACGACGTCGACCGGCAGGCCCTGGTGGCGCTCGCGGTAGAGCAGGTCGGCCAGGCAGTGCGGTGCCTTGGAGACCATGAGCAGGGTGCGCACGCGGCGTCCGACGACGTCGAGCGTCCAGGTCATCCCGAACTCGGCGACGACGGGCGCGAGCGCCGCCTCGATCGCGTCGCGCGACGCCGCGGACTCGACCTGCACGCGCATGAAGAACAGCCCCGAGGCGGGGTCGCCGAACTGCTGCGACTCGGTGATGTTGCCGCCGTGCGCGGCGAGCGTGCCGGCGACCTGGTGGACGATGCCGGGGCGGTCGGGGCACGAGAGGGTCAGCACCCAGTGCGTCGGGGCGGCCGTGGTCGAGGAGGTCACGGGGCCAGCGTACCGAGGGGACGTCGTCGGGCACGCCCGCCGGGGCGACGGCCGCACGACACCCCGCGGACGGCCGGACGGCGTGGCTGCCCGTCTGGAAGGATGGGGCCATGACGGACACCCAGCTCAGGATCGACGTGGTTCCCGACGAGACTGCGGGCGAGCTCCTCACCCTGCGTCGCGCCGCCTTCGTCACGGAGGCCCAGATCCACGACGACCCGAACATCCCGCCGCTGACGCAGACGCTGCACGAGCTGCGCGACGACATGGCCGCGGACGGCGTCGTGACCCTCGGTGCGTGGGACGGCCACCGGCTCGTCGGGTCCGTGCGCGTCGAGATCGAGGGGCAGAAGGCCACGCTCGGTCGGCTCGCCGTGGCTCCCGACCAGCAGGGCCGCGGGATCGGCACGCAGCTGATGTTCGCCGTGCTGCCCTACCTGCCCGAGGAGACCACCGAGGTGTGGGTCTTCACGGGCAAGGACTCGGCGCGCAACCTCGCGCTCTACCAGCAGCAGGGGTACGAGGAGCAGTTCGACCAGACGGCGGGCGACCTCACCTACACGTACCTGCGGCGCATCCTCGGCGAGGCCGACGTGCGCAACGCGGACGGCACGCCGCAGCGCGACGCCGACGCGGGCTGAGCCTCACGCGCTGCGGGGACCGTCCCGCAGCGCGTCGTGCCGCGGGGGAGCGCTCGCGCCGGTGATCGCGGCGATGATCTCCTCGTAGCCGACGTCGGCGCCCGAGAACGAGCCGTTGTTGCGGCCGTGCCGCAGCACCTCGATGCGGTCGGCCACGGCGCGCACGTCGGTCATGTTGTGGCTGATGAGGATCACCGCGTGGCCGAGCTCGCGCAGGCGCTCGACGTGCATGAGCACCTCGGCGGTCTGCGAGACCGAGAGCGAGGCGGTGGGTTCGTCGAGCACGACGACGCGGGGCTCGCCGAGCAGCGTGCGGGCGATCGCGACGCTCTGGCGCTGGCCCGCGGAGAGACCTGCGAGCGGGGTGCGCACCGACGGGATGCGGGACGTGAGCGAGCGCAGGATGCGCCGCGCCTCGTCCTCCATGGCCTCGTCGTCGAGCCGCAGCCCGCGCCGCAGCTCGCGGCCGAGGTAGAGGTTCTGGACGACGTCGAGGTTGTCGCACAATGCGAGGTCCTGGAACACGCTCGCGATGCCGAGCGCGTGCGCGGCGGCCGGGTTCGCGATGGTCACGGGGACGCCGTCGGACTCGATGATTCCCGCGTCGGGCTGGAGCACGCCCGCGATGATCTTCGCGAGGGTCGACTTGCCCGCGGCGTTGTCGCCTACGAGCGCGACGACCTCGTGCGCGCGCACCTCGAGCGAGACCTCGGACAACGCCTGGACGTGTCCGAAGCTCTTGTCGATACCGGCCAGCGACAGCGCCGGCGCGGCCTGGGCGCGCTTCACGGTGCGAAGCCTTGCACAGCGGAGCCGTCGGACGCCACGTCGGTCGAGCGGAGCGCGAGCGCGACGGCCCCCATGACCTCGGCGCGGGTGCCGAGCTCGCCGACGACGACCTCGAGCGGGGCGAGCGTGTTGGGCACGACGTGGCGCAGCACGGCCTCGCGCAGCGGGCCGACGAGCACCTCGCCCGTCTCGGCGAGCTCGCCGCCGACGACGACGCACTGCGGGTTGATCCCGGTCGCGAGGGTCGCCACGGCGGCGCCGATGCGCGCGCCCGCGTCGGCGACTACGCGGCGGCAGCCCGGGTCCCCCTCGATGGCCTGCGCGATCACATCGCGCAGCGTCAGGGGGCCGTGGCTCGTGCGCAGCATCTCGAGCAGCGCGGTCGCGCCGACCACGGTCTCGAGGCAGCCGCGGTTGCCGCAGCGGCAGATCGGGCCGTCCGGGGTGATCTGGACGTGGCCGATCTCGCCCGCGGTGCCCGCGTAGCCGCGGTGCAGGTGGTCGCCGAGGACGAGGCCCGCTCCCGTGCCGTACGAGGCGCGCACGAAGATCGAGTCGCGTGCGCCGCGCGCCGCCCCGAAGTCGTGCTCGGCGAGCGCCCCGAGGTTGGCGTCGTTCTCGACGAACACGGGCGTCGCGAGGCGCTTGGACAGCACCTGGCCGATGTGCGTGTCGTCCCACCCGCGCAGGACGCCGCGCACCGAGATCATCCCGGTGGCGGAGTCGACGGGGGCGGGCAGGGCGAGGCCGACGGCGAGCAGCTCGTCGGTCTGCGCGCCGACCCGCTCGAGCAGGTCGACGATGAGCAGGGCGACGCGGTCGAGGCCGGTGTCGAGGCGGTGCTCGGCCGGCAGGGGCATCTGCTGCTCGGCGACGACGGTGCGGGAGAAGTCGGCGAGGGTGACCTGCAGGTGCCGGTGGCCGACCTGCACGCCCGCGACGAGGCCGACGCGGCGCGCGATGGTGACCTTCTGGGCGCGTCGGCCGGAGCGGGAGGTGGTGTGCGTCTCGACCACGCCGGCGGCGATGAGCTCCTTGACGATGGTCGACACCGTGGCGGTCGACAGCCCTGTCGCGGCGGCGAGCTCGACCTGCGTGAGCCCACCGAAACGCTTGACGGCGTCGACGAGCCGGAGCCGGTTCGCCTCGCGCAGTGAGGTCTGCGACCCGGGCGTGGACCGGTCGGTGTTCACACGCGAAGGGTACACGCCGGGCCTCCTTCCCTCGCTGACCCACGGTCTCATGAGTTTGAGCCTCGAACACAATATGGTTACGACGCGCGATCTGGCCTTGACCATCAAACGCATCATGCGTAGTTTTCTCGACGTGCCCCACGGTGGTGGCCTGACCTGCATCGATGCAGGCCTCCGTCGCCGCGGGACGTCGGACGTCGTCGCACGTCCGCCCCTGATTCGATGACGAGAGGTATGACGATGACGTCACTGCGCAGAACGATCGCCGCCTTCGCCGGCGCCACCCTGCTGTTCGGATCCCTGGCTGCGTGCAGCTCGGAGCGTTCGGACGACGCGAGCGATGGTGGGAGCGCTGCCGCCGGCGACACCACGATCGGCATCGCGATGCCGACCAAGAGCCTCGAGCGCTGGAACAACGACGGCACGCACCTGCAGGAGCTGCTCCAGGACGAGGGCTACAAGACCTCGCTGCAGTACGCCGACAACAAGGTCGACCAGCAGATCACTCAGATCCAGAACATGATCAACGACGGCGCCGACGTGCTCGTCATCGCCTCGATCGACGGCACCGCCCTCGGCCCGGTCCTGCAGACCGCCGCCGACGCCGACATCCCCGTCATCGCGTACGACCGCCTCATCAACGACACCGAGAACGTCGACTACTACGCGACGTTCGACAACGAGCTCGTCGGCACGCTCCAGGGCCAGTTCATCGAGGAGCAGCTCGGCCTCAAGGACGGCGAGGGCCCGTTCAACCTCGAGCCGTTCGCCGGGTCGCCCGACGACAACAACGCCAAGTTCTTCTTCAAGGGCGCCTGGGACGTGCTGAGCCCCTACGTCGAGAGCGGTCAGCTCGTCGTTCCCTCGGGCAAGGCCCCCGCGACGGTCGACGACTGGACGACGATCGGCATCCAGGGCTGGGAGTCCGCCAAGGCCCAGTCCGAGATGGAGAACCGCCTCAACTCGTTCTACGCCGACAAGAAGGTCGACGTCGTGCTCTCGCCCAACGACTCGCTCGCCCTCGGCATCGAGCAGGCGCTCGACGGCGCCGGCTACACCGAGGCCGACTGGCCGCTCATCACGGGCCAGGACGCCGACCAGGCGAACACCAAGAACATGCTCGCCGGCAAGCAGTCGATGACGGTCTGGAAGGACACCCGCACGCTGGGTGACCAGGTCGCGAAGATGGTCACCGACATCGTCAACGGCGACACGCCCGAGACCAACGACGACGAGACGTACGACAACGGGGTCAAGGTCGTCCCGTCGTACCTCCTGCCCCCGCAGGTCGTCACGGCCGACACGGTCCAGGAGATGCTCGTCGACTCGGGCTTCTACAGCGCGGCCGACCTCGGTCTCTGACGCAGCAGCATCCCACGGCTCGCGCCCGGGACCCCAGGTCCCGGGCGCGACGCCCTGCGCGGCCACCCGCCGCGCGCGAACGACCGGACGTCGCCCTGCGGCGTCCGCCAGAGTCGAAGGAGCCGGTCGATGGCTGACGGCAGCAACATCCTGGAGATGCGCGGCATCACCAAGGAGTTCCCCGGGGTCAAGGCCCTGGAGGACGTGACCCTCGAGGTCAGGCGGGGCGAGGTCCACGCCATCTGCGGCGAGAACGGCGCAGGCAAGTCGACGCTCATGAAGGTCCTCTCGGGCGTCTACCCGCACGGCACGTACGACGGCGACATCCTGCTCGACGGCGGCACGGTCGAGTTCCGCGGGATCAAGGACAGCGAGGCGCGCGGCGTCGTCATCATCCACCAGGAGCTCGCGCTAGTCCCGCACCTGTCGATCGCCGAGAACATCTTCCTCGGCAACGAGCGCTCGACGGGCGGGGTCGTCGACTGGAACCGCACGTCGAGCGAGGCCGCCGCGCTGCTGCGCAAGGTCGGGCTCTCGGACAGCCCCGAGACCCGCGCCATGGACCTCGGCGTCGGGCGTCAGCAGCTCGTCGAGATCGCCAAGGCGCTCTCGAAGAAGGTCGACGTGCTGATCCTCGACGAGCCCACCGCGGCGCTCAACGACGAGGACTCGGCACACCTGCTCGACCTGATCCGGCAGTTCCGCGCCGAGGGCATGACCTGCATCATCATCAGCCACAAGCTCAACGAGATCGAGGCCATCGCGGACCGCGTGACCGTGATCCGCGACGGCCGCACGATCGAGACCCTCGACCTGCACGGCGCGGAGAAGGTCGACGAGGACCGCATCATCCGGGGCATGGTCGGCCGGTCGCTCGACAGCCGGTTCCCCGACCACACGCCCACCATCGGCGAGGAGGTGCTGCGCGTCGAGGACTGGACCGTGCACCACCCGATCGACACCGAGCGCGTCGTCGTGGACCACGTCGACCTGCACGTGCGCGCGGGCGAGATCATCGGCATGGCCGGCCTCATGGGCGCGGGCCGCACCGAGTTCGCGATGAGCGTGTTCGGGCAGTCGTACGGCTCGCGGATCTCCGGCCGGGTCTTCAAGAACGGCACCGAGATCCGCACGCGCACGGTCTCGGAGGCGATCGGGCACGGCCTCGCCTACGCGACCGAGGACCGCAAGCGGTACGGGCTGAACCTGATCCAGACCATCCGCGAGAACATCTCCGCCTCCGCGCTCGGCAAGGTCGCCCGGTGGGGCGTCGTCGACGACAACGTCGAGATCGGCGTCGCCGAGAAGTACCGCAAGGACTTCCGGATCAAGGCGCCCACGATCGAGTCGGTCGTCGGCAAGCTCTCGGGCGGCAACCAGCAGAAGGTCGTGCTCAGCAAGTGGGTCTACTCGGACCCGGACGTGCTGATCCTCGACGAGCCGACCCGAGGGATCGACGTCGGCGCCAAGTACGAGATCTACGGAATCATCAACGCGCTCGCCGACGCCGGGAAGGCCGTCGTCGTCATCTCGTCGGAGCTGCCCGAGCTGATCGGGCTCTGCGACCGGATCTACGCGATGAACCAGGGCCGGATCGCCGGCGAGGTCGACCGCGAGCACGCGACACAGGAAGAGCTCATGCGACACATGACGATGGACAAGGAAGTGAGCGCCCGATGAACGCCGTCCGGGAGTACGTCGGCCGCAACATGCGGCAGTACGGGATCGTCGCGGCGCTGCTCGTGATCGTGCTGCTGTTCCAGGTGCTGACGGGGGGCAAGCTGCTCTTCCCCAACAACATCGCGAGCCTGATCCAGCAGAACGCGTACGTCATGATCCTCGCGATCGGCATGGTCATGGTCATCGTGGCCGGCCACATCGACCTGTCCGTGGGGTCGGTGGTCGCGTTCGTCGGCGGCCTGTGCGCGATCATGATGACGCAGTGGGGCCTGCCGTGGTTCGTCGCGGTCGTGCTCTCGCTCGTGGTCGGCGCGCTCGTGGGCTGCTGGCAGGGGTTCTGGATCGCGTACGTCGGGATCCCGGCGTTCATCGTGACCCTCGCGGGCATGCTGATCTTCCGCGGCCTCGCGATCGTGCTCGTCGGCACGACCGTCGCGGGCCTGCCCGGCGGGTTCAACAAGATCTCGAACGGCTCGGTGCCGAACTGGCTCGGGTTCGTGGGCGACGTCGACGTCGTGACCGTGTGCATCGGTGCGATCGCGGCCATCGCGTTCGTCTGGTCGCAGTGGCGTTCGCGCCGCTCGCTCGCCAAGCACGAGCTCACGGTCGAGCCCATGGCGGCGTTCGTCGCCAAGAACGTGGTCGCTGTCGCCCTCATCGGGATCGTCACCTACTGGCTCTCGCTCAGCGCGGGCGGCACGCCCATCGTGCTCCTGATCGTCGGCGTGCTCGTGATCGGCTACTCGTTCGTGCTCAACCGCACGGTGTTCGGGCGCCACGTGTACGCGGTGGGCGGCAACCGCCACGCCGCGGTGCTCTCGGGCGTGAACTCGCGCCGCGTCGACTTCGGGATCTTCGTCAACATGGGCGTCCTCGCCGCGGTCGCGGCGATCGTCACGACGTCGCGCGCCGGTGCCGGCGTGGCCGCGGCCGGCATGAACTACGAGCTCGACGCGATCGCCGCGTGCTTCATCGGCGGCACCGCGGTCACGGGCGGCGTCGGCCGGATCTCGGGCGCCATGATCGGTGCGCTCATCATGGGCGTGCTCAACATGGGACTGTCGATCATGGCCGTGGACGCCGCGTGGCAGCAGGCGATCAAGGGCCTCGTGCTCCTGCTCGCGGTCGCGTTCGACATCCTCAGCAAGCGGCGCTCGCGCCTGGCCTGAGGGTCGCACGACGGTTCGCCGCGAGGGGTCCGGGCACGACGCCCGGGCCCCTCGCCGTGCGTGACACGACGGTCACGCGATGGCAACCTCCCGGGCCTTGACCCGCGCGGGCGCGCGCCCGAACCATGGAGCATGACCCGTCGAGCGCGCGCCCGGACGGCCCCCGTCGTCACGACGTCACTCGTCGCTCTCGTGACCGTCCCGCTCGTCGTCGCGCTCGCGACCGCCGCCCTGGTCGCGCCGGGCGCCGTCCCGGCCGCGGACGCCGTCCGCCCGGCCTGGTCCCCGGCCGGACCACCCGCGTGGTCCGACGAGTTCGACGGGCCCGCGGGCAGCGCGCCCGACCCGTCGCGCTGGCGGGCCGAGACGGGCGGCAGCGGCTGGGGCAACGACGAGCTGCAGTACTACACGGACTCGCGCGCCAACGCCGCCCTCGACGGCGACGGCCATCTCGTGATCACGGCCCGCGCCGAGACCCCGCCGGGCGCGACGTGCTGGTACGGCACGTGCGCGTACACGTCCGCACGGCTCATCACGGCGGGCCTCGTCGAGACGACGTACGGGCACGTCGAGGCGCGCCTGCGGATCCCCGGCGGCCAGGGCACGTGGCCCGCGTTCTGGATGCTCGGCACCGACGTCTTCACCACGGCCCCGTGGCCCGCGAGCGGCGAGATCGACGTCATGGAGAACGTCGGCCACGAGCCGGGCCTGGTGTGGGGGAGCCTGCACCTGCCCGGGCGCTCGGGCGCCGACGCGGTGCACGCCTCGACCGGTCTGCCCGGGGGCGAGGCGTTCGCCGACGACTTCCACGTGTACGCGGTCGACTGGGCTCCCGGGTCGATCGCCTGGTCGGTCGACGGCGTCGTCTACCAGCGGCGCACGCCCGCCGACACGGGCGGCACGTGGCCGTTCGAGCACCCGTTCTTCCTGATCCTCAACCTCGCGGTCGGCGGTGGCTGGCCCGGCAGCCCGGACGCGACGACACCCTGGCCGCGGCGCATGGTCGTCGACCACGTCCGGGTGTACGCCGGGCCGCCGGGCGGGACGCTCACGGCGCCCTGACCGCCTCGCCGCAGACCGGCACGTCGGGCGCGTCGAGCGTCCACGACGGGAGGTCGGCAACGAACGCGTCCCGCACCGCGGGCGACCCCGCGGCCCGCCAGTCCACGGTGTCGTTGATCTCGATCTCGTACTTGTCCCACTCGAACCAGTTGATCATCTTCAGCTGCGGGAACCGCTCGTGCGTGTCGTCCGAGAACACCTGCCGCCACCACGCGCGCTTGACGTCGAGCTCCGACTCGCCCGCGCGCGAGGGCGTGTAGATCGCGGACGTCTCCGGGATCGCGACGGGCTTGTCGTGCTCGACCCCGTACACCTCGTAGAAGTCCGGGATCGCGTCGTCGTCGCCCGCCGTGCCGTCGTACGTGCCCGTGAGCATGGCCGCGAACTTGCCGTCCTCCGTGATCTCGTTGTTGCCCCACGGGCGCTGGTTGCCCCAGTGGTAGAGCGAGATGCCGACCCAGTCCACCGCGTCGTCGCCCGGGTAGTACGGCAGGTACGTGTCGTCGGCCATCGTGAGCTCGCCGTCGTCGTCCGTGTCGAGCGCCGCGTAGTCGTCGGTGCCCTTGCGCGCCGCGAACTGCCCGCCCGTGAACGGGTACCCGCCGCCGTAGTTGGGCGCCCACATCATCGACGTGCCCGGCGCCTGCGCGTGCACCGCGGCCGCGACACGGCGGAACACCTCGACGTAGTGCGCGGGCTGCTGCCCCCACGCGTACCAGGACCCGTTCATCTCGTGCGCGAACCGCAGCACGACGGGCACGCCCTGCTCGTTGAGCGCCCGCAGGTCCTTCGCCAGCCGGTCCACCACCTCGTCGCTCATCGCGTCGAGGCCCGCGTGCGGCTCGAGCGTGAGCAGCAGGACGCCGCCGTTCGCCTTGACCTGCGTGACCGCGCTCGTGGTGTGCGCCCACGTCTTGTCGTCGTACGGGATGTCCGAGAACTGCACCGCGACCGCCGGGGCGTGCCCCATGTTCGTGCGGTGCTCCGCGAGGGTCTCGGACGCCCAGTCGAGGTTGACCCCCAGCAGCACGCCCTCGTCGGGCACCACGACCGAGGCGTCCTCGACCACGCACGCCGGCACGACCGCCGGGGCGGGGTCGACGACTGAGAACCCCCAGCCGACCGCGCCGACCGCGGCCCCCATGATCCCGAGCGGCACGAGCAGGTTCGCACGCCGTGCGCGGCGCACCGGGTGGCCCCAGCCGCCCTCGTGGTCGGTCGAGCGGTTCATCGTCCGTCCTCCTGATCGTGACGTGCCGAACACATGACGGCGGTAGCCTGCGAGCCATGTCGTGGACACCGCCGCCGACGAGGCCGGTCGCCGCGGCCCTCGTCCTGGCCCTCTCGCTGCTGACCGGCTGCGCCGCGCAGGGCGCACCCGACCCCGCGCCGTCCGCCACGGGTGAGCCCGAAGGCTCCCGCGGCCGGCTCGCGTGGGGCGCCTACGTCGCCGACGACGGCGAGGAGTCCTCCGACCTCGACGTCGTGACCGAGATGACGGGACGCCCGCTCGACTACGTGCACCTGTTCGCCGCGACCGGGGACGACGTGCCCCTGGCCGCGCTCGACGACGCCCGCGCGCGCGGTGCGACGCCCCTGGTCACGCTCGAGCCCTGGGAACCGGGCCAGGGCGTCGACCAGCCCGGGTACGCCCTCGCGCGGGTCGCGGACGGCGACCACGACGCTGACCTCGAACGCTGGGCCGCGGCGCTCGCGGACCAGGACGGGCCCGTGCTGCTGCGGTTCGCGCACGAGATGAACGGCGACTGGTACCCGTGGGCGGTCGGCGTCAACGGCAACACCGCGGACGACTACCTCGCCGCCTGGGCGCACCTGCGCGACGTCCTCGACGCCGCGGGGGCGTCCCGGGTGCAGCTCGTGTGGGCACCGAACGTCCCGCTCGACGGGGCGTCGGACGACGTCGCCGCGGCCTTCCCCGGACCCGACGCGGTCGACGTGCTGGGCCTGGACGGCTACAACTGGGGCGACGGCGACGGCCACGCCTGGGAGGACCCGGACGAGCTCTTCGGTCCGGGGCTCGCGATGCTCGACGCGCTCGACGGCGACCGGCCCGTGCTCGTGACCGAGGTCGCGAGCGTCGAGGGCCCGGGCCCCGAGGACAAGGCGCGCTGGGTCGGTGACCTCGTCGACCTGCTCGCGACCACGCCCGGCGTGGTCGGGCTCGTGTGGTTCCAGACCGTCAAGGAGCGCGACTGGCGCCTCAACTCGACCCAGGCCTCCCAGGAGGCGCTGCGCACCGCGCTCGGCTGAGCCGGACTCACGCGCGGGCGACACCGAGCGCCTCCTCGCGACCCGCGTAGGTGCGCACCACGGCGTCGAGCCGCACGGTGCGGTGCGCGTGCTCGATCGCCGCCGAGCGGCCGTGCAGGCGCAGGTCGCCGCCGCGCGAGCGCGCGAGGCGCACGAGGTCGAGCATCCCGGCGACGCCCGAGGGCGCGATGCGGTCGACCGCGCTCACGTCGACCAGCACGACGGCCGGGCCGTCCTGCAGAGCGTCGAGCACGGGCAGGCGCAGCCGAAGCACGGCCGTGGCGTCGAGGTGCCCGTCGACCGCGAGGTCGTGCAGGCGGGTGCCCTGCGGCACGGCGGTGCGCGCGCCCGGGTCGAGGTGCAGCGCGTGCACGCGGCGGCGCGGCCAGACCGTGCGGGTCCGGCTCTCGTTCCTGGCCTGGGTGCGGGTCTGGGTCGGGGCTTGGGTCTGGGGCTGGGTCTGGGCCTTCGCGGTCACGGTGCGCTCCTGGGCTTGTGGGCTGTGGGGGTGCTGACTGTGGGGTCGTGCTGTCCGGGCCGGTGGCCCGGGTTCTGTGGTCACGGGTTCTGTGGTCACGGGTTGTGTGGTCACTGGGGCCGTGGTCGCCGGTCTGCGGCGCAGGTCAGGGCAGCGGCCGCGAGGCCGCGGGACCGTCGTCCGCGGTCGCGAGCACGAGGGCGGCGTCGAGCTCGGACGACGCGGGGGCGGTCGGGTCAGGGCCGGTGAAGCCGCGGTAGCGGGCGGCGCCGACCACGACCCAGAGCATCGCCAGGTCGACCGCGATCCACACGAGCGTCACCGCGGTCGCGGTCACGGACGCGTCGCCCGCCGCCGCGCGGACCACGCCGATCACGGCCGCGAGGCCGAGCAGGACCATGAGCACGACCTGCGTGCGCACGTGCCGCCAGCCGTCGGCGCCGTCGGTCCCGGTCTTGGACGTCACGGCGAACGAGACGTGCCGGCCGAGGAACACGGCCGCGGCGCCCGAGAGCGTCGCGGCGATCCACGTGGGGAACAGCGCGAACGACATCTGCTGCCCGCGCCACAGGCCGCGCGACCCGGCCCCCGCGACGAGGAACATCGCCTGGCAGCACACGAAGAACGGCACGAACCGCAGCGCGAACGCGACCGGGTCCGCGACGAGCGGGAACACCCCGGTCAGCAGGAACACGACCGGCGCGGCGAGGTAGACGAGCGCCGAGAACCCGGCGAGGTAGCTCGTCATCGTGCCCAGGTACATGAGGCGCTGCGCGAGCGTGAGCCCCTTGACGGCGAGCGGGTTGTCGCTGAAGAAGACCTGCATCGAGCCGGTCGCCCAGCGGTGGCGCTGCGACAGCATGGTGCCCACGTCGTCGGGCGCGAGGCCGAGCACGAGCACCTCGTGGTGGTAGGCGCTCGACCAGCCCATCGCGTGCAGGTGCATGGCCGTGGCCATGTCCTCGGTGATGGTCGAGGTCTCCATGGGCTGGATCGCGAGCGCCTGGTCGGTGCGCACGACCTCGACGTGCTCGACCACGTCGTCGAGCTCGGCCGTGACGTCCTCGGGCAGGTCGATGTCGGGGTGCGCGAGCGTCGCGGCGTGGATCTCCTGGCGCAGCGCGTACGTGACCTCGCCGAGGACGTCGCCGTGCCGCACCCGACCCTCGGCGCGGCGGATCGCGGCGAGGGCTTCCTCCGCGACGGGCAGCGCCGAGGGGGCGCGCACCGCGAGCCTGCCCTCGAGGTCCTGCACGCGTGAGCGCGCCCCGCGCAGGGCGGTGCGCAGCCGGCCGGTGGCCTCCTGCGAGAACCGCGTGAGGCCGAGCGCCATGAGGGCCTCGCGCCGCAGCACGGCGTTCGACCCGCAGAAGAACGCGGCGCCCCAGCCGTCCTTGCCCTGCTGGATCGGGCCGTAGAACAGCTCGGCGCGGCTGCCGAGCGGGTCGTCGTCGGGCACGTTCCAGAACTGCTGCGGCGTCTGGACGAACGCGATCGTCTCGTCCTCGAAGTAGCCGAGCACCCGGTCGAGGAACCTCGGTTCGGGCACCTGGTCGGCGTCGAGGATCGCGATGAAGTCGCCCGTGGTGCGGAACAGCGCGTTGTTGACGTTGCCCGCCTTGGCGAACCGCGCGCGGCCGTCCCACTCGGGACCGCGCGTGACGTACCCGACCCCGAGCGCGGCCGCCATGCGGGCGAACTCGGGCCGGTCGCCGTCGTCCAGCACGTACGTCTCGTGCGGGTACGTCATGTCGCGGGCCGCGAGCGCGGTGCGCGCGACGAGCTCGAGCGGCTCGTTGTAGGTCGCGATGTAGACGTCGACCGCGAGGCCCTCGCGCGCGGGCGGCGGGCTCGGCCGACGGCGCGCGTTCCACATGGTCAGGCCGAACAGCACCGACTCGCCGAGCGAGTAGGTCTCGGCGACCACGAGCGGGACCGCGATCCACCAGGCGTGCCACGCGACCGTCCCGGTCCAGCGCCAGCCCACGTACGCGAGGCCGAACGCGACCAGGAGCGTGGCGAGCACGCGCACGGTCACGAGCCTGCTCTCGCTCATCGGACGAGCCCTGCGGTACGGGTTCCTGCGGTCGGGCTGCCCGCGATGCGGGTGCCTGCGGTGCGGGTGCCTGCGGTCGGGAGGATCGTCGCGTGGTGCACCCGGGCGAGGGTGCGACGTCGTGCTGCAGCCATGCCGGCCTCCGAGAGGTAGGGGGGCGGCGGCTGCGGTGGCGTCGCGACGGTGATGTGGGCCACGTCGTCGTGATGCGGCGAATCTAGGTCGCCGGGGCGCCCGCGACAAGCGTTTCCAGGCCCGTGGCGCGCATTCACCCGCCGTGCGGCCAAGTCTCCACACGCCTGAAATCCTGCGGAAACCCAGGGGTCGCGGATCGCCCCGGGAGTTCACGCGCCCGACACGCGCGCCGGGCGCGCGACCACGACCGGACGGCGTTCCACCGATCGGGGAGGCTCCTGACGGGGGTGCCCGGGCGCAGGGGCGTGCTATAGGCTGACACCGTCGCGACTGGCGCTGAGGTGGATCACCACCGGGGAGCGACGAGCTGTGCAGACTTCGGGTCGTTCGCCTGGGCCCCGGTCACCCACCCTGCGAGGGTGCGTGCCCGTGCGTGAACCCGGCGGCCAGCACCCCCTCAGGACTGTTCGACCACGCTGCCCGCCACGGGTCTGCGACGGCCACCGACCAGCATCACAGCCTTCGAGGAGAAGCATGAGCGACCAGCCCGACTCCGCCGACGTCCTGAACCAGAACCTCTCCGAGCTCGACCCCGAGATCGCCGCGGTGCTCGACGGGGAGCTCGCGCGTCAGCGCGACACCCTCGAGATGATCGCGTCGGAGAACTTCGTGCCGCGCGCCGTCCTGCAGGCGCAGGGCTCGGTGCTCACGAACAAGTACGCCGAGGGCTACCCGGGGCGCCGCTACTACGGCGGCTGCGAGCAGGTCGACGTCGCGGAGAACCTCGCGATCGCGCGCGCCAAGTCGCTGTTCGGCGCCGAGCACGCGAACGTCCAGCCGCACTCGGGCGCGACCGCGAACGCGGCCGTGCTGCACGCCCTGATCAACAAGGGCGACAAGATCCTCGGTCTCGAGCTCGCGCACGGCGGCCACCTGACCCACGGCATGAAGATCAACTTCTCGGGCCGCCTGTACGACGTCGCGGCGTACGGGGTCGACCCCGAGACGCACCTCATCGACATGGACCAGGTGCGCGAGAAGGCCCTCGCCGAGCGCCCCGACGTGATCATCGGCGGCTGGTCCGCGTACCCGCGCCACCTCGACTTCGCGGCGTTCCGGTCGATCGCCGACGAGGTCGGCGCCAAGCTCTGGGTCGACATGGCGCACTTCGCGGGCCTCGTGGCCGCGGGCCTGCACCCGTCGCCCGTGCCGTTCGCGGACGTCGTGTCCTCGACCGTGCACAAGACGATCGGCGGCCCCCGCTCGGGCTTCATCCTGAGCAAGGAGGAGTACGCCAAGAAGATCGACTCGGCCGTGTTCCCGGGCCAGCAGGGCGGGCCGCTCATGCACGTCGTCGCGGCGAAGGCCGTGTCGTTCAAGGTCGCGGCGTCCGACGACTTCAAGGCGCGCCAGCAGCGCACGATCGACGGCGCCCGCATCATCGCGGACCGCCTCACAGCGGCCGACGTCGCCGAGGCCGGCGTCTCGGTGCTCACGGGCGGCACGGACGTGCACCTCGTGCTCGTCGACCTGCGCCACTCGGACCTCGACGGCCAGCAGGCCGAGGACCTCCTGCACGCCGTCGGCATCACGGTGAACCGCAACGCGGTGCCGTTCGACCCGCGCCCCCCGCGCGTCACCTCAGGCCTGCGCATCGGCACGCCCGCGCTCGCGACCCGCGGGTTCGGCGATGCCGAGTTCACCGAGGTCGCCGAGATCATCGCCGAGACGCTCAAGGCCGGCCAGGCCGCGGACGTCGAGGCCCTGCGCGCCCGCGTCACGCGCCTCGCGGCCGAGTTCCCGCTCTACCCGGGTCTCGAGCAGTACTGACCTGACCCTCGCGCCGCCGAACCGGCGATCGTGTTCGATCCAGAGGCCTGGAACGACCACGATCGCCGGTTCGGCGGTGCCGGATCGCCGGTTCGGCGCACCCGCAGACGCAGACCCCCGCAGACGCAGACCCCCGCAGACGCAGACCCCCGCACACCGAGACCCGCCGCAGACCTTGGGAGCCCCCATGACCGCACAGATCCTCGACGGCAAGGCCACGGCCGCCGCCATCAAGTCCGAGCTCGCGGTGCGCGTCGCCGCCCTCGCCGCCCGGGGCGTCGTCCCGGGCCTCGGCACGGTCCTCGTGGGGCAGGACCCGGGGTCGGTCTCGTACGTCGCGGGCAAGCACCGCGACTGCGCCGAGGTCGGGATCGCGTCGATCCGCGAGGACCTCCCGGCCGACGCGACGCAGGCCGACGTCGAGGCCGCGATCGACCGGCTCAACGCCGACCCGGCGTGCACCGGCTACATCGTCCAGCTCCCGCTGCCGAAGGGCGTCGACACCAACGCGGTGCTCGAGCGCATCGACCCCGCCAAGGACGCGGACGGCCTGCACCCGACGAACCTCGGGCGTCTCGTGCTGCGCGTCTCGGAGGAGATCACGTCGCCGCTGCCGTGCACGCCCGCGGGCATCATCGAGCTCGTGCAGCGCCACGGGATCGACCTGGCCGGCAAGGACGTCGTGGTGCTCGGCCGCGGCACGACGGTCGGCCGCTCGATTGGCCTGCTCCTGACCCGCAAGGACGTCAACGCGACGGTCACGCTCACGCATACGGGTACCGCGGACGTCGCAGCCCACCTGCGCACGGCCGACGTGGTCGTCGCCGCGGCCGGGGTTGCCGGGTTCGTGCGGCCCGAGCACGTCAAGCCCGGCGCGATCGTGCTCGACGTAGGCGTCTCGCGCGTCGTGGACCCCGAGACGGGCAAGGCGCGCCTGCGGGGCGACGTCGACCCGGCCGTGGCGGAGGTCGCGGCCTGGATCTCGCCCAACCCGGGCGGCGTCGGCCCGATGACCCGTGCGATGCTCCTCGCGAACGTCGTCGACACCGCGGAGCGCCTGCACCCCTGACCGGCCGAGACCGGATCGTGACTCGGGCAACCTTCCGCCGGGGTCGTCCGCGGGCCTAGAGTCCCGGGCATGCCGACCGTCGGCGCCGCGCGGCGCACCCTCAGCGACCACTCCCGCGTCGCGGTCACCACGGCGTACGCCGTGCAGGGGCTGGGCTTCGCGGTCATGCTCACGCACATCCCGGCGTACAAGCGCGCGCTCGAGATCGACGACGACGTCGTGACCCTCGCGATCCTCGCGGTGTGCGTCGCCGCAGCTGCCGGCAGCGCGCTGTCCGGCCTCGTCGCGGCCCGGGTCGGTTCGGCGCGCGTCGTGGTGGGCGGTCTGCTCGTCGCCGCGTTCGGCATGCTCGGGGTGGGCGCCGCGGGCGGTCTCGGGACGTTCTTCACCGCGTTCGTGCTGTACGGGCTCGCGCTGGGCGCGGTCGACGCGTCCCTGAACATGCAGGGCGTCGCGCTCGAGCGGCGACGTGGCACGAGCCTGCTCGGGTCGTTCTTCGCGGCCAACGCGGCGGGCGGCGTGCTCGGCGCGCTCGCCGTCTCGGGCTCCGAGGCGCTCGACCTCGGGCTCGGGACGTCGAACCTGGTCGTCGCGTGCGTCATGGTGGTCGTGGTCCTGTGGGCCTCGCGCGGCCTGGTCGGCCCCGTCGAGGCCGGCGAGGTGTCGGACGTCGTAGCCACGGCCGCGTCGTCGGGCGGCCTCGCGCCCGGTGAGCCTGGGCCCGGTGGCCATGTGCCCGGTAGCCATGTGCCCGGTGGCCATGTGCCCGGTAGCCATGTGCCCGGTGGCCATGTGCCCGGTAGCCATGTGCCCGGTGACCATGTGCCCGGTGCCCCCGTGGTTGACGCACCCGTGACTGACGCACCCGTGACCGACGGCCTCGCACCCGGCGCACCCGGGCCCGGCGACGCCGGTGTCCCTGGGCCCGGGGAGGGCACCGACGGGTCCGCGTCGCCCGCCGTCCGCGGACCGGGCGTCGCCGCGGGGGTCGTGCTCGTGCTGGGCTTCGCGATGGTCGCGTACCCCATCGGCGACTCGGCGGTCTCGAGCTGGGGGTCGGTGTTCCTCGACGACGTCCTGCACGCGGGCGACGTGGTGCTGCCCCTGGGCTACGCGGCGTACCAGGCCGCGGTGATCGTGTCGCGCCTCGCGGCCGACGCGCTCGTGGCGCGCTGGGGCCGGGTGCGTCTCGTGCGCGCGGGCGGGCTGCTCGGCGCGGCCGGGTTCGCGCTCGTCGGACTCGCGCCGCACTGGACGCTCGCGCTGCTCGGCTTCGCCGCGGTCGGCCTCGGCATCGGCGTCGTGGCGCCCATGGCGTTCGCCGCGGTCGGTGACCGCGCGCGCGAGGTCGCCGTGCCGGGCGACCTCGAGCGGGTGACGGACGAGGCGCTCTCACGCCTCAACGTGTTCACGTACGTCGGCGCGGTGCTCGGCGGGGTGCTCACGGGGCTCTTCGCCACGGGCGACCACCTGCGGCTCGGCATCGGGGTGCTCGCGGTGCTCGCGTCGCTCTCGGCGCTGCTCGCGCACCGGTTCCGCGAGGCCGGAACGCCCGCGGCGTCACGTCGTCGGCCGGCACGCGATGCGGGGGCTGTCGCCGGCTCGTGATGGGAT
This sequence comes from Sediminihabitans luteus, assembly GCF_002797595.1. GTDB lineage: Bacteria > Actinomycetota > Actinomycetes > Actinomycetales > Cellulomonadaceae > Paraoerskovia > Paraoerskovia lutea. The sequence goes on along the minus strand of NZ_PGFE01000001.1, from coordinate 358,895 downwards.
GTCCCTCGTGCTCACCATCGCGACCGTCAACGTCAACGGCATCCGTGCCGCCTTCAAGCGCGACATGGCCGGCTGGCTCGCCGCGCGCACGCCCGACGTCCTGCTGCTGCAGGAGGTCCGCGCGCCCGACGAGATCCTGCACGGGCTCTTCGAGGGCTGGCACGTGGTGCACCAGGCGAGCGAGATCAAGGGGCGCGCCGGGGTCGCGATCGCCACGCGCCTGCCCGTGACGGCCGTGCGCGTCGGTCTCGGCGAGGGCGAGCAGCCCGTCGACACCGGCCGGTGGGTCGAGGCCGACCTCGACCTGCCCGACGGCGGGTCGGTGACCGTGGTCTCGACCTACATCCACTCGGGCACGGCCGGGACGCCGTCGATGGACGACAAGTACGCCTACCTCGACCGCGTCACGGCGCGTATGCGCGAGCTCGCCCAGGAGGGGGCCCGCGTGGTCGTCGCGGGCGACGTCAACATCGCGCACCGCGAGGTCGACATCAAGAACTGGAAGGGCAACCTCAAGGCTGCAGGGTTCCTGCCGCAGGAGCGCGCCTACGTGGACACGTGGCTCGACGAGCTCGGCTACGTCGACCTCGGGCGCCAGCACGGCGGCGAGGGTCCCGGCCCGTACACGTGGTGGTCGTGGCGTGGGCAGGCGTTCGTCAACGACTCGGGCTGGCGCATCGACTACCAGCTCGCGACCCCGGCGCTCGCCGAGCGCGCGGTCAAGGTCGAGGTCGACCGGGCGGCGTCCTACGAGGAGCGGTTCAGCGACCACGCGCCGGTCGTCGCGACGTACGACCTGTAGTCGAGCGGCGCCCACCGGCGGGTCACGCGTCGGCGACGACCTCGACCTTGAACCCGTCGTCGTCCTCGAGCCAGCCGGCGTAGTGGGCCTCGCCGCCGGCGTGCGGGTACCGCTCGGCGTACAGCGGACGCCACCCGTGCGCGGGGGCGGTCGCCATGATCGCGTCGACCTCGGAGGCAGTGCCCCCGTGGAACGCCAGGTGGTTGACGCCGGGACGTCGGCGGTCGTGCTCGGGCGCGCTCAGGGTCGGGCTCGCGGTGACCACGACTTCCGCGCCGCCCGCGCGCCACGCCGCGCCGCCCGACCAAGAGCGCGAGCGCTCGAAGCCGAGCCGGTCGAGCAGCCAGTCCCAGCGCCCGAGCGCGGTCGCCGGGTCGGCGACCCAGAGCTCGACGTGGTGCAGCCCGGCCATCAGGCGGTGCGGCCCGCGGGGCCGGACGGCGTCGCGAGCAGCAGGTCCGGAGCGGTCAGCCCCGCCGCGGCGAACGCGGCGACGACGGCCGCGCCCACGCGCGAGGCGTCCGCGGCGCGCACGAGGGCGATCGCGGAGCCGCCGAACCCGCCGCCCGTCATGCGTGCCCCGAGCGCACCGGCGTCGCGCGCGGCCTCGACCGCGAGGTCGAGCTCGCGGCACGAGACCTCGTAGTCGTCGCGCAGCGACGCGTGCGAGGCGTCGAGCAGCGGGCCGATCTCGTGCGCCAGGCCGGCGTCGACGAGCGCGACGACCTCGCGGACCCGGCCGATCTCGGTGACCACGTGGCGCACGCGGCGCCGTGCGACGTCGTCGGTGAGCTTGTCGAGCGCGACGTCGAGGGCGCCGGGGTCGTCGTCCGCGAGCGCGCGCAGGTGCGGCAGTCCGAGCGCGGCGGCGGCCTCCTCGCACGTGCGCCGACGGTCGGCGTACTGCCCGTCGACGAGCTGGTGCTCGGCGCGCGTGTCGATCACGAGCAGCGCGAGCCCGGCCGCGGCGAGGTCGAACGGCACGCCGGTCGCGGCGTCGGCGGGGGAGAGGCCGGGTCGGCAGTCGAGCAGCAGGGCGTGGCCGGCGGTGCAGCGCAGGGACGCGGACTGGTCCATGCCACCCGTGGGGGCGCCCGCGATCTCGTTCTCGGCGCGCACGCATGCCGCCGCGAGCGTGGCCCGGCCGGCGTCGTCGTCCGCGAGACCCAGGCCGGCGACGTCGTCGAGCGCGACCGCGAACGCGCACTCGATCGCGGCCGACGACGACAGGCCGGCGCCGTACGGCACGCACGAGTCGACCACGGCGTCGAAGCCGCGCACCGGGTGCCCGGCCTCGCGCAGCGCCCACGCGACGCCCGCGACGTACGCGGGCCAGCCGTCGACGGTGCCGGGGGCGACGTCGGCGAGGTCGAGCTCGCGCACCCCGGGCTCCTGGGCCGAGGCGAGGCGCACGCGGTCGTCGTCGCGCGGGCGCAGCGCGACGAACGTGCGGTGCTCGAGCGCGACGGGCAGGCACAGCCCCGCGTTGTAGTCGGTGTGCTCCCCGACGACGTTGACGCGCCCGGGGGCCGACCACACGCCGACCTCCTCGGGGGTCGGGCCGAACGTGCGCGCGAACAGCGAGCGCACGCGCGCGGCGCCCTCGGCGGGCGTCCAGGCGGGGCGCGGTGCGGGCGCGCCGACGTGCAGGGGGCCGAGCTCGGCGAACCGGGCCGCGATGCGCTCGGGCGTCGTGTCGCTGATCCACGCGCCCATGCCGGACTCGGACCCGGCGAGGTACTTGAGCTTGCCGGGGGCGCGCAGCACCGAGAAGAGCTCGAGGTGCAGGCGGGCCAGGGGTGCGCCGTCGGGGCTCGTGGCGTGTCCCGCGCGGGTCACGGGCGCCTGGTGCCACGCGGCGATGTACGGCAGGGGGATGGGTGTGCCGTCCTCGGCGACGAAGAACCGGTCGGCGCGGCGCAGCAGCTCGAGGTACACGACCGCGAGGTCGTCGCGCTCGGCGTCGGTGAGCTCGGGCAGCGAGCCGACGTCGCGGTGCGGTGCGAGGTGCACCTCGACGGGCCAGCGGGCGGCGTAGGGCACGTACGCGGTCCAGTGCTCGCTCGTGAGCACGAGGCGCTCGCCCGCGGCCTGCTCGGAGTGCAGGACGTCGCGCAGCAGGTTGCCGCCCGTGCGCTCGGCGTACGCCCGGGCCTGCTCGAGCAGGCGTTGCGTGCGTGGCGTCAGGTACGGGTAGCCGTAGATCTGCCCGTGCGGGTGCGGCAGGGTCACCCCGATCTCGCGGCCACGGTTCTCGAAGCAGAAGACCTGGGAGATGCCGGGCGTCGCCCCGAGGGCGGCCGTGCGGTCGGCCCACGCCTCGATGATGGTGCGCACGCGCTCGGGCGGGAGGTCGCCGAACGACGTCGTGTGGTCGGACGAGAAGCACACGACCTCGCACCGGCCGGCGGCCGGGGCTGCGGCGTGCAGCGCGGCGTACGGGTCGTCGTCGAGCGCGTCGCCGGGTCGTGTGACGCGCTCGGCGTCGCCCGGCGCGGTGTCGGGGGCGCGCAGGAGCGAGGGGAAGCGGTTCTCGAAGACCGCGACGTCGTAGGCGGTGTCGGGGATCTCCCCGTCGGAGTACGCGCCCCCGGGCGTCGCGGGGCACAGCGGGCACGCGTCGGCGGCGGGCAGGAACGTGCGGTTCATGCGGTGCGAGGCCATGGGTACCCAGTCGCCCGTGAGCGGGTCGCGCCGCATCTCGGGCCCGACGAACGGCGCCGTCCCGCCGTCCGCGGTCGGCACGGGTGCGAAGCGCTCGCCCAGGGGCCGCGGGTCGTCGAGGCGGCGCGTGCGCGTGCCGTCGACGTACTCGGGGGAGTCGTCGTAGTAGACGAGCTCGCGCCCGTCGGCCAGGTGGGTCGTGGTGACCCGCACGCGGGGGCGTGCGGCCCCGGCCGCGCTCATGCCCGGGCCTCGGCGACCGGGTCGACCGTGGCGACGACGAGCTCGTCGACGACGTCGCGGGCCGCGGCCTGGTCGTCCGGCGGCAGACCGTCGTCCGTGACGAGGACGTCGACGTCCTCGAGCGCGGCGAACCGGGTGAGGCCGGTCTCCTGCCACTTGGTGTGGTCGGCGAGCACGACGGTGCGCGACGCGGCCGCGACGAGCATCGCGTTGGTCGCGCCCTCGTCGAGGTTGGGCGTCGTGAGGCCCGCGGCGAGGCCGACGCCGTGCGCGCCGAGGAACGCGACGTCGACGCGCAGAGAGGCGAGCGCGCGGTCCGCGACGGGGCCGACGAGCGCGTCGGACGGCGTGCGCACGCCGCCGGTGAGGATCGTCTCGAGGCGCGGGTCGCCGGTCGCGTGCAGCACCTCGGCCGCGCTCACGGAGTTGGTCACCACGGTCAGCGGTCGCAGCGCGGGGTCCTCCGCGATGACCGAGGCCAGGGCCGTCGTCGTGGTGCCCGCCGAGAGCGCGATCGCCGCGCCCGCCTCGACGTACGCGAGCGCGGCGCGGGCGATCGCGACCTTCTCGGGCACGGACTCGGCGGACTTCGCGGCGAACCCGGGCTCGTGCGCCGCGGTGCGGGGCAGGACGGCGCCGCCGTGGACCTTGCGCAGCACCCCGCGCTCGGCGAGCTCGGTGATGTCGCGCCGCACCGTCATGTCCGAGACGTCGAGGCTCTCGGCGAGCTCGGCGATGCGGACGGCGCCGTGCAGGCGCAGGGCGGTCAGGATGCGGTCGTGACGCTGCGTGGCGAGCATGTGCACATCATGGCACATGTTGAACAGAAGGTGACACGTTCAAACATCCGGGCGGACGCAGCCTCGGTGACCGTGACCCCGGTCAGGCGCTGCCGAAGGTCTCCAAGAGGACGTCGCGCTCGGCCTCGGTGAGGTTCGTGCTGAGCAGCCGTGCGTCACGCCCCCGCCACCGCTCACCGACCCGCTCGAAGTCCGCACCCTCGGTGACCATGAACAGGGCGGACGTCCCCGGGGTGATCTGCTCCTTGATCCGGGCGAAGTCCTCCTCGCGCAGGCTCGTCCCCTCGGAGGCCTTCGACAAGGCCCCGAGGCCCGCCCCGATCGCCGCGCCGGCGACGGGGATCGCGAAGAGCGCGCCGCCGAGGACGCCCCACAGCGTCCCCCACGCCGCTCCGTGCTTCGTCCCGTCGTGCTTGTGGTGCAGGGTGGGGGTCTCGTCGCCCTCGGGCCAGGTGAGGACCGCGTGGTCGACGACGGTGACGAGCTGGTCGCTCTCTGCGGCCTTGAGGGCCGACTCGGCGCCTGTCGCGCCGTCCGCGTCCTCGAACTTCCACACGGTGAACGTCGTCATGATGCGCTCCTCCTCGGGGTCGTGCAGGCGTGTGCCGCCCACCGGCTCCGGGAGACGAACGCCACCCAGCGCCGGACGGCCCTTCGATCGTCCCCTCCGCCGGGGCGCGTGTCGCGCCGAGCGTGCGGGCTGCCCGTGGGCCGAGCTCGACCACGTGGACCGCCGGGACCGCTGACTCCGACGTCTCAGACGGGCGAGATGCCCAACGACCGCCCCGCCAGGCCGCGTGCCCGCGACCCGAGCCGGGCTGCGGCGTCCGACAGCGCGACCGCGGCCGGGGACGTCGGGTCGCGCAACACGACCGGGGTCCCCGCGTCGCCCGCCTCGCGCAGCGCGACGTCGAGCGGCACCTGCGCGAGCAGCGGCACGTCGGTGCCGACCGCCGCGGTGAGGTTCTGCGCGACGCGCTCGCCGCCGCCCGCGCCGAACAGCTCGAGGCGCGTGCCGTCGGGCTGCTCGAGCCACGACATGTTCTCGAGCACGCCCACCACGCCCTGGTTCGTCTGCGTGGCGATCGAACCGGCGCGCTCGGCGACCTCGGCGGCCGCGACCTGCGGCGTCGTCACGACGAGGATCTCGCTGCCCGGCAGGAGCTGCGCGACCGAGATCGCGATGTCGCCCGTGCCCGGCGGCAGGTCGAGCAGCAGGACGTCGAGGTCACCCCAGAACACGTCCGCGAGGAACTGCTGGAGCGCGCGGTGCAGCATCGGCCCGCGCCACACCACGGGCTGCCCCGGGGGCACGAACATGCCGATCGAGACGACCTTGACCTCGTGCGCGATCGGGGGCAGCAGCATCGAGTCGACGCGCGTGGGCTGCCGGTCGACCCCGAGCATGCGGGGGATCGAGAAGCCGTAGATGTCGGCGTCGACCACGCCGACCTTGAGGCCCTGCGCGGCCATCGCGACCGCGAGGTTCGCGGTCACCGTCGACTTGCCGACGCCGCCCTTGCCCGACGCGACCGCGTAGACCTTGGTCAGCGAGTCCGGCTGGGCGAACGGGATCACGGGCTCGCCGACCCCGCCGCGGAGCATGGTGCGCAGCTCCTCGCGCTGCTCGGCGCTCATGACCCCGAGCTCGACCTCGGCCTCCTCGACCCCCTCGACCGAGAGCGCCGCCGCCGTCACGTCCCGTACCAGCGTCTGCTTCATGGGGCAGCCCGCGACCGTGAGGTCGACGCTCACCACCGCCAGGGCACCGCCCTCCGGGCGGCCCTCGAGCCCGACCGCCGCGACCATGCCGAGCTCGGTGATCGGCCGCCGGATCTCCGGGTCGATGACCCCGCCGAGCGCCTCGCGCACGCGCTCGGTCAGGGCTTCCAGGTCGGCCAGGGAGATGTCGGGAGCCATACCGACCATCCTAGGTGCCGGACGCCGCCGGGCGGGCTCGACCCCCGGTCACGCGGTCGGGTCGGGGGCGCCGTCGGCGACCGCGGGCAGGTCGCGCCCGCCGTTCCCGCGCTGCACGGCCTCGCGCTGCTCGAGCTCACGGGCCGACGCGCGCTGGGCAGACTCCTGCCGTGCAGAGTCCTGCCGTGCAGAGTCCCGCTGTGCAGAGTCCCGCTGTGCCGACTCGCGCTGCTCGAGCTCACGCCGTGCCGAGTCCCGCTGGGCTGACTCGCGCTGCTCCAGCTCGCGCTGCTCCTCGAGCTCCTCCATGAGGTTGCGCAGCTCGCCGCGCACGAAGTCGCGGGTCGCGACCTCGTTGAGCGCGATGCGCAGGGCCGCCATCTCGCGTGCCAGGTACTCGGTGTCGGCGAGGTTCCGCTCGGCCCGCTGACGGTCCTGCTCGGCCTGCACGCGGTCGCGGTCGGTCTGCCGGTTCTGCGCGAGCAGGATCAGGGGCGCGGCGTACGACGCCTGGAGCGAGAGCATGAGCGTCAGGGCCGTGAACCCGTTCGAGGCGGAGTCGAACCGCAGGTCGGACGGCCCCCAGGAGTTCCACGCGATCCACACGATGCAGAACAGTGTGAGGTAGAAGATGAACCGCGGCGTCCCGAGGAACCGGGCCACGGACTCCGAGATCGTCCCTGCGGCGTCCTCGCCGAACGAGATCCGGGGGATCAGGCTGCGACGGGGCTCCTTCGGCTGGTCGATGCGGTCAGCCACGGCGACCCCCCTGGCGGGCGTCGTCGTCGTCGGTCTCGCGCCAGTCGTCGGGCAGCATGTGGTCGAGCACGTCGTCGACGCTCACCGCCCCCACAAGCCGGCGCTCGCTGTCGAGCACCGGGATCGAGAGCATGTCGTAGGTCGCGAGCTCGCGCGTGACCCGCTCGAGCGAGGCGGACTCGGGCACACCCTCGACGTCGGTGTCGATCACGGACCCGACGGGCTCGTGCGGGGGCTCGCGGAGCAGGCGCTGGAAGTGCACGACGCCCAGGAACTTGCCGGTCGGCGTCTCCAGCGGCGGGCGCGTCACGAACACCATGGTCGCGAGCGCCGCGGGGAGGTCCTTGCGACGGATGTGCGCGAGGGCCGCCGCGATCGGGGTCTCGGGGGACAGGATCACGGGCTCGGTGGTCATCAGACCGCCCGCGGTGTCCTCGTCGTAGGCGAGCAGACGTCGCACGTCGCGGGCGTCCTCGGGCTCCATGCGCTCGAGCAGCTCGGCCGCGCGCGCGTCCGGCAGCTCGTGCAGCAGGTCGGCCGCGTCGTCGGGCTGCATGGCCTCGAGCACGTCGGCGGCGCGGTCGTTGTCGAGCCCCGACAGGATCGAGACCTGGTCGTCCTCGGGCAGCTCCTCCAGCACGTCCGCGAGGCGCTCGTTGTCGAGCGCGACCGCGACCTCGAGGCGGCGCGTGTCGCCGAGGTCGTGCAGCACGTCCGCGAGGTCTGCGGCCTTGAGGTCGTCGTAGGCGGCGAGCAGCATCGCGGCGCCCTGGTCGCCCGACGTCGAGGCGAGGCCCGTCACGGCGTCGACGTCGACCATCTGCGTCTCGCCACGTCGGCGGATGCCGATCGGACCCTTGTGCGTGCGACCGCGCCGCACGAACAGCTTGTCGACGAGCCAGTCGCCGGAGCGCTGCTGCGCGATCGAGAGGTCGACGACCGTGGCCGTGCCCGACCCGTCGACGAGCGTGACCTCGCGCTCGAGGAGCTCGCTCACCGCCAACGTCTCGAGCGCACGCTGCTCGAACCGGCGCACGTTGAGCAGCCCGGTGATGATGACCTGCCCCGCGTCCATCGAGGTCACCCGCGTCAGGGGCAGGAACACGCGGCGCTTGCCGGGCACCTCGACCACGAGCCCGACCGCGCGCGGCGCACCCTTGGGGCGCACCAGCACGACGACGTCCCGCACCCGCCCGACCTGGTCGCCGAGCGGGTCGAACACGGGCATGCCGGCGAGCCGTGCGACGAATGCTCTGGTGGGGGCGCTCACGCCCGTCAGCCTAGTTGCTCGCGGCTCGCTCGCCGGGTGGGCGCCCCGGGCGCGCACGTGCCGCGCGTCACCCGGGCGGTGCGCCTCTCGCTTCTCGCAGCGTGCTGCGGGAGAATGCGGCCATGAGCATGTCGCGCCCCAACACCGTCCTCAAGGTGCCGACCCTCCCCGAGGGTCAGGTCATCGCCACCTACACGTCGTACCTCGAGGCGCAGAAGGCGGTCGACTACATGGCCGACAGCCGGTTCGCGGTCGAGTACGTGACGATCGTCGGCTCCGACCTCAAGATGGTCGAGCGAGTCATCGGGCGCCTGAGCTACGGGCGCGTGGCGCTCGCGGGCCTCGCCTCGGGGGCGTGGTTCGGCCTCTTCGTGGGACTGCTCCTCACGCTCTTCGGCGGCACCTCGGGCAGCGCGATCGGCGGCGTCATCATCACCGCGATCGTGCTCGGCGCCGGGTTCGGCATGCTGTTCGGGGTGCTGAGCTTCGCGATGTCGGGTCGCAAGCGCGACTTCACGTCGTCGAGCCAGATCGTCGCGAGCGAGTACTCGATCCTGTGCGCGCCCGAGAAGGCGGGCGAGGCCCGGCAGGTCCTCGAGCGCTTCGTCGCGGGCGTGCCCCCGACCGGTGAGCCCACCGGGGACGCCGGCACGCACAAGCCCGTGCCGCCGGCACCGTCGGGGCAGCCCCCGGTCCAGCCGCCGTACGGCCAGCAGCCGCCGGTCCAGCCGCCGTACGGCCAGCAGCCGCAGCAGCCCACGCCGGGTCAGCCGCCGGTGTGGCCGACGCCGGGCCAGCCCGCGCAGGGGACCCAGGCGCCGACGGGCGAGCAGCCCGCCCCGACCCCGCCGGTGCGCACGCCCGACCCGAGGTTCGTGACGCCGTCCGGCGCCCCGCGCTACGGCGCGATGCTCTCCGACTTCCAGAACCCGCCCGCGGCGCCGCCCGCCGAGCCGGCGCCGGCCGAGCCGTCCGCGGCCGAGCCGACGCCCACGGAGTCGGCGCCCACGAAGCCGACGCCGGCCGAGCCGACGTCCGCCGAGCCCACGGCTGAGTCGGCCGACCGCGGCACCGATCGCGAGGACGACGCCCCGCGCCAGGGCTGAGGCCGCTCGCGCACGACGACGCCCTCCGCACCGACCGGTGCGGAGGGCGTCGTCGTTCGTCGGGTCAGTCGCGCACGGACGCCATCCACGCGACGAGCTCGTCGGGGTGGCGGGGGAGCGCGCCCGAGAGGTTGACGTTGCCGTCCTCGGTCACGAGGACGTCGTCCTCGATGCGCACCCCGATGCCGCGGTACTCCTCGGGCACGTTCATGTCGTCCGACTTGAAGTACAGGCCGGGCTCGATCGTGAACACCATGCCCGGCTCGAGCACCGCGTCCATGTACATCTCGCGTCGCGCCTGCGCGCAGTCGTGCACGTCCATGCCGAGGTGGTGGCTCGTGCCGTGCACCATCCAGCGGCGGTGCTGCTGCCCCTCGGGCGTGAGCGACTCGGCCGCGGGCACGGGCAGCAGGCCCCACTCCTCGAGCCGGGCCGCGAGCACCTCCATCGCGGCGGCGTGCAGGTCGCGGAACCGCGACCCGGGCCGCGCGACCGCGAACGCGGCGTCGGCGGCGTCGAGCACGGCCTGGTAGACGCGGCGCTGCACCTCGGTGAACTCGCCGTCCACGGGCAGGGTGCGGGTCACGTCCGCGGTGTAGAGCGAGTCGACCTCGACGCCCGCGTCGACGAGCACGAGCTCGCCCTCGCGGACCTCGCCGTCGTTCGTCGTGTAGTGCAGCGTGGTCGCGTGGTCGCCCGCGGCGGCGATCGTCTCGTAGCCCACGGCGTTGCCCTCGAGGCGCGCGTGCGCGTCGAACGTGGTCTCGATGACGCGCTCGCCGCGGCGGTGGCCCACGGCACGGCGCAGGTTGCGCACGATCTCGGCGAACCCGTCGATCGTGGTGTCGACCGCGAGACGCATCTGCTCGATCTCGTGGTCGTCCTTGACGAGGCGCACCTCCGAGACCGCCTCGGTCAGGGCGTCGTCCTGCGCGTGCTCCGCGAGCGCGTCGGCGTCGAGCCCGGCCTCGGCGCGGATCGCCTCGACGAGCGCCTCGATGCCCTCGTCGGCGTTCTCGACGACGAGCAGGTGCACCCCGCCCTCGCCGACGTCCTTGGCGAGCGCGTCGCGCAGCTCGTCGACGTGGCGGGCCTCGATGCCGGTCGCGGTCGCGACGTCGTCGAGCGTGGGGCGCGCGCCGACCCAGAACTCGCCGTAGCGGGCGTCGGCGTAGAACTCCTCGGTGTCGCGCGCGGCGAGCGGGCGCACGTACAGCACGGCGTGGTGGTCGGAGCCGCCGTCGCCCGTGCCGGGCTCGACGGGGTGCAGCACGAGCACCGCGTCGGGCTCCTGGTCGGTGCCGAACCCGGTCAGGTGCGCGAACGCGCTGTGCGGGCGGAACCGGTAGTCGCAGTCGTTCGAGCGCACCTTGAGCGTGCCGGCGGGCACGACGAGGCGGGCGCCCGGGAACCGTGACGCGACGAGCTCGCGGCGGGCCGGGGTGAAGTCCGCGACGGGCAGCCGTTGCACGCCGAGGTCACGGCGGGGGGCCCAGCCGCTCGTCACGAACGCCTTGAAGGCGTCGGAGGCGGGCCGGGCCGAACGGTTGTCGTTGCGCGACTCGATGGTCTGGGGTGTGGACTCGATGTCGTCGGTGCTCATGGGTCCAGTCTCGCACCCGTGGCCGAGGACGCCTCGGCGAGCACCTGCGCGATCACGTCGTCGAGCTCCGCGTCGAACGCGGCGGGCGCGTCGGTGCTCACGTCGTGCCCGGCGCCCGGGATCACGGTCAGACGGGCCCGCGGGTTCGCCGCCAGGTGCCGGCGCTCGTCGACGCGCATCGGGTCGCGCACCCCGTTGACGAGTCGCACGGGCACGCGCACCGCGGCGAGCGTCGCGAGCGACGAACGTCCCGCGAGCCCGCTGAGCGCGGCCGTGACGACCTCCCAGCCCGGCTGCCGGGCCAGGTCGGGGTCGGACGCCGGGGCCGGCGTCCGCCCGCGTCGTGGCCGCAGCACGGCGCGGGCAGCCCGCCGTGCCGGGGCCGTGCCCTCCCAGCCGGTCACGACCGCGCTCGCCGCGTCCCGGTAGAGGGCGACGGGGCGCCCGCGCGGCTCGGCCGTGCACGCCGCGGCGACCACCGCGACCACCCGGGCGGGACGTTCGGCCGCGTACCGCAGCACGGTGTACCCGCCCAGGGAGAGCCCGACCAGGACCACGGGTCCGGGGACGGCGGCGACGGCGTCCGCGACGACCTGCTGCGCGGCGTCCGCGGTGTAGGGCTCGTCGAACCGGGCGCCGTGGCCCGGCAGGTCGACCGCGACCGCCCGCACGCCCGCGGCACCCAGGTGCGCGAGCTGTGCGGCCCAGATCGCGCGGGACGTGCGCAGCCCGTGCACGAGGACGACGGACGGGAGCCCGTCCGGGGGCGCGGCCATCCTCCATCATGCGTCGCGCGGCCGGGGGCGGTCACTATCCTGGCGAGGTGAACATCGACCTCCACACGCACTCGAGCGCGTCCGACGGCACCGACGCGCCCGGGACGGTGGTGGCCGACGCCGCGGCGGCCGGGCTCGACGTGGTCGCGCTGACCGACCACGACACGACCGCCGGGTGGGACGAGGCCGCGCGCGCCGCGCAGCGGGTCGGCGTCGCGCTCGTGCGGGGCACCGAGGTCTCGGCCCGTGCCGGCGGCGTGAGCGTGCACGTGCTGAGCTACCTGCAGGACCCGACGCACCCCGTGCTGCTCGGCGAGCTCGCGCAGGCGCGCGAGTCGCGGCGCTCGCGGGCCCGCCGCATGGTCGAGCTCGTCGCGCAGGACTACCCGATCACGTGGGACGACCTGCTCGCGCAGACGGTCGAGGGCACGACGATCGGGCGCCCGCACATCGCGGACGCGCTCGTCGCCGCGGGGCACGTGAGCGACCGCTCGGCGGCGTTCGCGACGATCCTGCGCGCGGGCAGCCCGTACTACGTCGCGCACTACGCGCCGGACGCCGTCGCGGCGGTCCGCGCGGTCGTCGCGGCGGGCGGGGTGCCGGTCTTCGCGCACCCGGGGGCGACGGTGCGCGGCCGGGTCGTCGACGACGCGACCATCGAGGCGATGGTCGAGGCGGGTCTCGCGGGGCTCGAGGCGGACCATCGCGACCACACGCCCGAGCAGCGCGACCGGCTGCGGGACACGGCCCGTGCGCTGGGGCTGTTCGTGACCGGGTCGAGCGACTACCACGGCGCGGGCAAGCCCAACCGGCTCGGCGAGAACACGACCGACCGCGCCGTGCTCGAGGAGATCGAGGCGCGCGGGTTCACGGACGTCGTGCGGTGAGCGGGCTCGCCGAGGTCGTCGACGTCCGGCTGTTCACCGAGGTCTTCGTGACGCTGTTCGTCATCATGGACCCGCCCGGGCAGGTGCCGATCTTCCTCGGCCTCACGGGAGCGATGACGTCGCGCCAGCGGGCCGCGGCCGCACGAACAGCGATCTTTGTCGCGTTCGGCGTGATCGTGGGGTTCGCGGTGTTCGGCCAGCAGGTGCTCAACTACCTGCACGTGTCGCTGCCCGCACTGCAGGCTGCGGGCGGTCTGCTCCTGCTGCTCGTGGCGATGCAGCTCCTCACGGGCACGTTCGAGGTGCCCGAGCCGGCGTCGGGCAAGGGCGGCAACGTCGCGCTCGTGCCGCTCGGCACGCCGCTGCTCGCGGGCCCCGGCGCGATCGTCGCGACCATGGTGTTCGTGCAGCAGGCGCACGACGACGGCAGCCCGCTGCGCGACTGGGTGTCGATCGCCGCGGGCCTCGTCGCGGTGTGCGTGTGCCTCTACCTCGCGATGCGGTTCGCGAACGTGATCCACCGCGTGCTGGGCGAGTCCGGCACGACGCTCGTGAGCCGCATCGCCGGTCTGCTGCTCTCCGCGATCGCGGTCCAGTCGCTCGCCAACGCCATCACGGCGTTCGTCCAGGCCGCCTGAAAGGTCTCGATACGGTCACGATCGGACGATCGGGGTCGACGACGCCGCGCCCGGTCTAGCGTCCGTGGACGTGAGAACCGATCCCGCCCCCGACCGTCCCGCACCACGCCGCCGCCGCGCCCTCGCCGCGGCCGCGGTCGTCGTCGGCCTCGCCGCCGCCACCGCGGTCACGCTCGCCGTGACGTCGGACGGCGCGGCCGACGGCTCCGGCACGACCCTCGGCCTGGTCCCGATGCCCGTCTCGCTCGAGCAGGACGGTGGTGACCCGTTCGTCCTCGAGCCGACCACGCGAGTGGTCACCGTCGTGGACGCGGACGTCGCGGGCGACGTCCGCGCGGCCGTGACCGGGGTGGGGGAGACCCTCGGCGAGCAGCTCGCGCCCGCGACCGGGTTCGACCTGGCCCGGGCCGACGGGCCGAGCGCAGCGGTGGACGGTGATGCGGGTGACGGTGACACGGTCGAGGTGAGCGCCGACGACCTCGACGTCGTGCCGGGCAGCATCACGCTCCGGCTCGTGGGTGACGCCGCCGGGTGGGACCCGAACGGGCCCCTGACCGACCCCGCGGCCGAGCGGTACGCGCTCGCCGCGACGTCCGACGGGGTGACGATCGAGGCCGCGACGCCCGCGGGGCTGTTCCGCGGGACCCAGACGCTGCTCCAGCTGCTGCCCGCGCCCGTCGCGGCCACCTCCGAGCAGCCCGCGCCGGCCGGTGGCTGGACGGTGCCCGCCGTCCGCGTCGAGGACCAGCCGCGCTACGCCTACCGCGCCGTCGGGCTCGACGTCGCGCGGCGCTTCTACCCGGTCGAGGACGTGCTGCGGCTGATCGACCAGGCCGCGTCGTACAAGTTCGACGTGCTGCGCCTGCACCTCGCCGACGACCAGGGCTGGCGCATCGCGATCGACGGCATGCCCGAGCTCACCGAGATCGGCGCGCGCACGCAGTCCGGGTTCGCGCCCGGCACGAACGACACGGGCGAGGACTGGTACTACACCGCCGAGGACTACGCGCGGATCGTCGACCACGCGGCCCGCCGGTTCGTGACCGTGGTGCCCGAGATCGACGGCCCCGGCCACACGCTCGCGGCGCAGTCCGCGATCGGCGCGCTGCGCTGCGACGGCACGCCCGCCGAGCCCTACTCCGGGTTCGACGTCGGCAACCCCATGATCTGCTCGTCCGACGAGAACATGCCCGCGGTGCGCGACTACCTGCACGGCGTCGTCACGGCGCTCGCCGACATGACGCCCGGGCCGTACCTGCACCTGGGCGGCGACGAGGTGCCCGACCCGCCCGACGGCTGGTACGAGAACTACACCGAGGCCGCCAACGCGGAGGTCGTCGCCGCCGGCAAGACCGTGATCGGGTGGCACGAGTGGGCGCAGTCCGAGACCCTGCCGCCCGGGACGCTCGTCGAGTACTGGGGCGTGGGCGGGCGCAACCGCGCCGGGATCGGCACGCAGGTCGAGACCGACGAGGTCGGGTACATGCGCGACGCGGTGGACAAGGGCGCCGACGTGGTCATGATGCCGCCCGACCGCACGTACCTCGACATGCGGTACGACGACTGGAGCACGTACGGCCTCCAGTGGGCAGGGTTCGTCGACCTCGAGCAGGCCTACGACTGGGATCCCGCGACCGAGCTCACGTCGCCCCTGGACGACTCGCTCGTCGCCGTCCCGGCCGACCGCGTCGTGGGCGTCGAGGCCGCGCTGTGGTCGGACCGCACGTACCAGAACGGCGTGCTCGCGCTGCCGGACTCGACCGACGACTTCGTGCCCGTGCAGCAGTACATGGACTACCTGCTGTACCCGCGCCTGCCGGCGGTCGCCGAAGTCGCGTGGACGCCCCAGGCGCAGCGCGACTACGCGACGTTCGTGCCGAGGCTCGTGCAGCACGCCGCGCGGTGGGACGCGCAGCAGATCGGGTGGAACCGCGTGACCGACGTCGACTGGCCGTAGCCGGACGACGGCGGGGACGTCGCTGCCGGAGGGGCAGCGGGAGGGTCAGGAGCGAGCGTGCGCACCGGGGTCTGGGGACCACCCCGCACGCTCGCTCCTGCGCGTCACTCCGCGGCGGGAGCGCCCTGGCCGGTCGAGCCCTGGCTGGTCGAGCCCTGGCTGGTCGAGCCCTGTCCGGTCGAGCCCTGGTCGCCCGTCGACTGTGCGCCCGCGGGACGGCCGCCGCGCGTGCGCCGACGGCTGCGGCTGCGGCGGCGCGGTGCGCCCTCGCCCGCAGTGCTCGTGCCTGCAGTGCCCGCGCCTGCAGTGCCCGCGCCTGCAGTGCTCGCGCCCGCGGCGCCCTCGCGCGCGGCGTCGGACGTCGTGCCCTCAGGACGGCCGCCGTCGGTGCGCCCGCCGTCGGTGCGTCCGGCGCCCGCTGCGCGCCCGGTGCCCTCGGACCGTGCGGCGTCCGACCGCTGACCGTCGCGCCCGGAGCCCGCGCGGCCGCCGCGCGAGGCGGAGCGCCCGCCGCCCGAGCGCTCACGGCCGCCGTCACGTCCGCCGTCGCGGCCACCATCGCGGCCACCGTCGCGACCGCCCGAGCGAGGCGCGGCGCCGCCGCCGCGCTTGCCGGTCTCGCCGAGGTCCTCGAGAGTCTCGGCCTCGAGGCCCGCGAGGTGCTGGGCGCTGCGGGGCAGGCGGCCCTTGGTGCCCTCGGGGATGTTGAGGTCGGTGTACAGGTGCGGCGACGTCGAGTACGTCTCGACGGGCTCGGGGAACCCGAGCTCGAGGGCCTTGTCGATCAGGCCCCAGCGGGGCGTGTCGTCCCAGTCGACGAACGTGATCGCGGTGCCCTTGTTGCCCGCGCGGCCGGTGCGCCCGGTGCGGTGCAGGTAGGTGCGCTCGTCCTCGGGGCACTGGTAGTTCACGACGTGCGTCACGTCGTCGACGTCGATGCCGCGCGCGGCGACGTCGGTCGCCACGAGCACGTCGATCTTGCCGTTGCGGAACGCGCGCAGCGCCTGCTCGCGTGCGCCCTGGCCCAGGTCGCCGTGGATCGCGCCGGCCGCGAAGCCGCGGTCGCGCAGCTCGTCCGAGACCTTCGCGGCGGTCCGCTTGGTGCGGGCGAACACGATCGTGCGGCCGCGGCCCTCGGACTGCAGGATGCGCGCGAGCACCTCGACCTTGTCGAGCGCGTGCGCGCGGTAGACGACCTGCTTGATGTTCTTGACGGTCTGGCCGCCGTCGTCGGGGTCGTTGGCCCGGATGTGCGTCGGCTGCGTCATGTATCGGCGAGCCATCGACACCACGGCGCCCGGCATGGTCGCCGAGAAGAGCATCATGTGCCGCTTGGCGGGGGTGCGCGCGAGGATCTTCTCGACGTCGGGCAGGAACCCGAGGTCGAGCATCTCGTCGGCCTCGTCGAGCACCACGGTCGCGGCGCGCGTGAGGTTGAGGTGGCCCTGGTTGAGCAGGTCGAGCATGCGGCCGGGGGTCCCGACGACGACCTCGACGCCGCGCACGAGGGCCTCGATCTGCGGCTCGTACGCGCGGCCGCCGTAGACCTGGAGCACACGCACCGAGCGCTTGGTCGAGGCGCGCTCGAGGTCGGTCGCGACCTGGACGGCGAGCTCGCGCGTCGGGGCGATGACGAGGGCCTGCGGCTTGCCCGGGGCGGGCAGCTCGTCGAAGCCGGGCTCGCCGGGGGCCACGACGCGGTGCAGCAGTGGCACCCCGAAGCCGAGGGTCTTGCCGGTACCGGTCTTGGCCTGGCCGATGATGTCGTGGCCCGCGAGCGCGACCGGGAGGGTCATGGCCTGGATCGGGAACGGCGTCACGATGCCGGAGTCGGCGAGCGCCGCGACGATCTCGGGGCGCACGTCGAAGTCCGCGAAGGTGACGTCGGCGGCCTGGATGCTGGCGGACGTCGTGGTCGACCCGTCGGGGGTCGGGGCGTCGATGATGCTCACGTCGGCGGGAGCGAAGCTCTCGTCGGGGGTGGTGGTCGTGGTCACTGCTGGTGCCTCGTTCGTCTCGAGGGCTGACGTCGCGCGCTGGCACTGCGGTCGTGCCACCAGGTGGTGGGACCACGATGCTCCGGCGGGTGCGGTCGTCGCGCCCTGTGGCCGGCAGCCGATCGTGGGATTCCTCGCCGTGCGTCACCCCGGGACCGTGCCGTGGTCGGGTGGACCGCGGGTCGTGGACCTGGGCGAACGTGCGGACGGCGTGCCGGTGGGGACCGGCGGTCGTGTGCATCTGCGAGTGGTGCAGGTGATGACGTGTGCGTTGTTACGACCGGGCAACCGTTGTACGTGTCCATGATAGAGGACCGTGTCCAGCCCCGGCCGCGACGCGCGGGTCGTGTCGCGGCCGCGCGACTACGCTGACCGGGTGAGCCAGACGACGAACGAGCCCCGCGACGCGTCCGTGCAGCCCGACCCCGCCCCCGGCGGGGCCGTCCCGGCGCCCGGCACCCCGGTGGTCGACACGGCCGGGTCTTCGGCCGGTACCTCAGCCGGTACCGCGGCCGGCGCGACGTCCGACGACGTCCAGCGCGCGGAGGACCGGCTGGACCTCCTCGGGCTGCTCGCGTACACCGAGCTCACGAGCTTCGCGCGGCTCGCGGCGAGCTCGGAGCAGGCGCCCGCGGTGCGCGAGCGGCTCGAGCTCGCGCGCTACGCGGCACGCGCCGTGCAGCGGCAGGGCCAGGTGCTCGCGCGCATCGCCGAGCTCGGCGGGGACCCGACCGCGCGGATCGCGGGCTTCGACGGGATCTACGACGACTACGAGGCCAGGACCACCCCGAGCACGTGGTGGGAGGGCCTGCTCAAGGGCTACGTCGGGCACGGGATCGTCGACGACTTCTGCCGGCTCGCGGTCGACGGCCTGGACGAGGCCAGCCGCGCCGTCGTCCTCGAGGTCGTGCTCGACTCCGAGGCGGACGAGAGCGCGGCGGACGAGCTGCTGCGCGCGGCGCAGGCCGACGCCGCGGTCGCGTCGCGGCTCGCCCTGTGGGGCAGGCGCCTCGTGGGCGAGTCGCTCGGTGTCGTGCAGGCGCTGCTCGCGTCGCGACCCGGGCTGGCCCGCCTGATCGCGGCGGGCGCGGCGCGCGACGCCGCCGAGCGTCCCGGCGCGGTCCAGCCGCGCACCGACCAGGCGTGGGTGCTGTCACGGCTCACGGCCGAGCACACGCGGCGCATGGGACGGCTCGGGCTCGCCGCCTGAGGCGCGAGCCCGAGCCGGTCGGGTCAGAGCGAGCCGAAGCCCACGCGGCGCTGCGTCTCGGCGCCGATCTCGACGTAGCCGAGCGCGGAGGCCGGCACGATCACGCGCCGACCCTTCGTGTCGGTCAGCTGCAGCACGGTGCCGTCCGCGAGCGCGGACCCGACGGCCGCGGCGACGGCCTCGGCGGTGTCGTCGGTCTCGACG
Source organism: Sediminihabitans luteus (assembly GCF_002797595.1). Classification (GTDB taxonomy): domain Bacteria; phylum Actinomycetota; class Actinomycetes; order Actinomycetales; family Cellulomonadaceae; genus Paraoerskovia; species Paraoerskovia lutea. Next base: position 340,059 of record NZ_PGFE01000001.1, on the reverse strand, counting down.
ACGAGCTCACGGCCCAGGTTCTGCACACCGATCGTGACTTCCACGGGACACTCCTCAGGTCGACGTCACCCACCGGTCGGCGGGCGCTGTCGTGAACGATAGTCCCGTGCCGGTGCCCGACGCCGCCCGCCGGGCCCCGTCGGGCCCGACGTTCGCCGTCGGCGCAGAGGACCGCCGAGCCCGCGTCGGGGTCGGCTCGGGGTCGGCCCGGGGTCAGCGCGAGCCGAGCATCCCGCGCAGCCCGCCCCACGCCAGCTGCGGGACGAGGTGGTGCGCGTCGTCCGCGGTGCGCCGGTCGACCTCGGCGGCCGCGGAGCGCGCGATCCCCGTGCAGGTGCGCGCCACGACGAGCGCGTGGCCGTGGTCGAGGCCCGTGAGGGGCTCGAGCACGGTCGCGAGCTCGGCGGCGACGGTCTCGTGCGGCGCGAGCACGCGGGCGCGCACCTCGGGGTCGCGCATGACGTCCGACTCGAAGAGCAGGGACGCCGCCGGCCCGGCGTCGCGCGCGTACGCGACGTAGGCCTCGACGACCGCGTCGACGACGTGGGCGCCGTCGACGGAGGCCCCGTCGCCGGGGGCGGACGCCGCCCGGGCCAGTCCCTCGCGCACCGCCGCGACGAGCAGCGCGCCCTGCACGTCGACGACGTTCAGGTACAGGTCGATCTTCGACACGAAGTGCCGGTACAGGATCGGCTTGCTGATCCCGGCGGCGTCCGCGACGTCGTCCATCGCGACGTGGTGGTACCCGGACCGGGCGAAGAGCTCCTCGGCGAGGTGCAGCAGCTGTGCGCGACGCTGGGCCCGGGGCATGCGTGTGCTCGAGGCCGGTGGCGTGCCCGCCGTCCGCTCGACCCCCTGTGTGGCGTTCGTCATGCCCGGTGACACTAGGGCCAGCGGACGGTGGCGTGTCGAGGGGTGTCAGGATGCGATCATGTCCGGTATGGGTGCGACGCGGGCGGACGACGGAGCCGACCCCCGCGACGTCACGCGCAGGAGACGGGCCGTGCTGGCCGTCGTCGTGGCCGCCACGGTCGTGGTCGGCGGTGTCGGCGTGGTGGAGGGGGTCCGCGGCGACCGGTGGAGCCACCCGGCCGACGACGGCGTGGCGGCTGCCGTCCCGCTCGCCGACGGCGCGGACCCGCTGCGGGACGAGAGCGCGAGCCGTGCGGACCGCCCGGCGGTCGCGTCGACGCCCGGTGGCACGTCCGCACCGAGCGCGGCGCCCACGCAGACACCCGCGCAGACCCCCACGAAATACCCCACGAACGCGGCCACGCCGACGCCCGAGCCAGGGTCCGGGCTCACCGGGACCCGGGTCGTCGAGGCCCTCGACGGCACGCTCGAGGTCGTCCCCGGCTCGACGCGCGCCACGGGCGACGGCGACGTGCGCACGGTGCGGGTCGAGGTCGAGAAGGGCCTTCCCGTGGACCCCGAGGTCTTCGCCGACGCGGTGCTGACCACGCTCGACGACCCGCGCGGCTGGGGGGCGTCCGACGGCGTGACGTTCGCGCGCACCGACGGCGACGCCGACTACCGGGTGGTGCTCGCGAGCCCCGGGACCGTCGACGACCTGTGCGCCCCGCTCGACACGGGCGGCGACCTCTCGTGCGGCACGGGCACGAGCGCGGTGCTGAACTTCCGCCGCTGGGTCACGGGCGCGCCCGACTTCGACGGCGACGTCGTCACCTACCGGCACTACCTCGTCAACCACGAGGTCGGGCACCTGCTCGGGCACGGTCACGTGCACTGCGCGGGCGACGGCGAGCTCGCCGACGTCATGGTGCAGCAGTCGATCTCGACCGAGGGCTGCCGGCCCAACGGGTGGCCCGACCCCTGACGCCGCTGTCGGTGGCGCGTGGTGGACTCTGCGACGTGCCCCGACTCGCCAGCCCCACCGCCCCGGCCCCGCTGCCGACGCTCGACGCGAGCCAGACCGCCGCGCTCGACGCGCTCGAGGCGCACCCGGTCGTGCTCGTCGTCGGGGCCGCGGGGACGGGCCGCACGACCCTCGCCGTCGCGGCCGCCGCGCGCGCGGTCGAGCAGGGCACCGACCCGGCGCGCGTCCTCGTGCTCGGTGCGTCCCGGCGCTCGGCGGCGCAGCTGCGCTCGCGCGTGGCGACCGCGACCGACCGGACCACGAGCGCGCCCATGGTCCGCACCGCCGCGTCGGCGGCCTTCGCGGTGCTGCGCACGCGCGCCGCGGCCCTCGCCGAGCCGAGCCCCACCCTGATCACCGGCCCCGAGCAGGACCTCGTGCTCGCCGACCTCCTCGCCGGGCACGCCGCCGGCGACGCCCCGCCGCTCGAGATGCGCGGCAACCTCGAGGGCGTGGGCGACGACGTGCTGCTGCTGCGCGGGCTGCGTCAGGAGCTGCGCGACCTGCTCATGCGCGCCGCGGAGCGCGGACTCAGTCCGGTCGACCTCGACGAGCTCGGCCGCGCGCACGAACGCCCCGAGTGGTGCACCGCGGCGCGCGTGTACGAGGAGTACCTCGACGTGACGGCGCTGCGGGCCGGCACCCCCGACCTCGGCGCGCGCTACGACCCCGCCGTCGTCGTCGACGAGGCCACCGCGGCGCTCGGCGCGTGGGAGGACGAGGTCCCGCGCGCCGTCCGCCCGTCGTGGGACCTCGTCGTGGTCGACGACTACCACGAGGCGACCGTCGCGACCGCCGGGTTCCTGCGCGCGCTGCACGACGACGGGGCGCGGCTGCTGCTGCTCGCCGACCCGGACTCGACCGTGCAGGGGTTCCGCGGCGCGTCACCCGCGCTCGTGGGGCGTGCGACCGCGCCCCGGCCCCGCCCCGGGCACGACGTCGACGGCTGGCACGGCGAGCTCGCCGCGCACCCCGTGGTGCTCACGACCGCCTGGCGGCAGGACCCCGCGCTGCGCGAGGTCACCCGCCGGGTCACGCAGCCGATCCGGCTCGTGGGCGGCGCGCTGCACCGCGGGGCCACGGCAGGGGTCGGGAGCGGGAACGAGTCCGGGCCCGTGGCCGGGCGTGGGGGCGTGGCCGGGCGCGGGGGCGTGGCCGAGCGCGGGGACGTGATCGCCGACGTGCCCGCGCCCCGCGGCGCGTCGGTCGACGTGCTGCCGACCGCGGCGCAGGAGGCCGCGCACGTCGCGCGCGTGCTGCGCGCCGAGCACCTGCTGCACGGCACGCCGTGGGACCAGATGGCCGTGATCGCCCGCTCGGGCGCCCAGCTCGCCGCGATCCGCCGCGGCCTGCTCGCGGCGTCGGTGCCGGTCGCGACGCTCGGCTCCGACGTCCCGCTGCGCGACGAGCCCGCCGTGAGCCCCCTCCTGGCGGCCGTGCGCGTCGGGGTGTCGGTCGCGGCGGGCGCGCCCGACCTCGACGCCGACACGGCGGTCGCGCTCATGACCTCACCGCTCGGGGCGACCGACGTCGTCGCGCTGCGGCGCCTGCGCCGGGCCCTGCGCGCCGAGGAGCTCGCGGGCGGCGGCGGGCGCACGTCCGACGCGCTGCTCGTCGACGTGCTGCTCGACCCGGCGCGCGCCGGGACGCTCCCCGCCCCCGTGCGCCGCGGCGTGGCTGCGGTGTCCCGCGTGATCGCCGCCGTCGCGGACGTCGCCACCGCACCCGGCGCCGACGCGCAGTCGGTGCTGTGGTCGGCCTGGGAGACCAGCGGCCTCGCCGACCGCTGGCGCGCCTCGGCGCTCGCGGGCGGCCCCGCGGGCGCGCGGGCCGACCGCGACCTCGACGCGGTGCTCGCCCTGTTCCGGGCGGCCGAGACGTTCGTCGAGCGCATGCCCGGCTCGCCGCCGCTCGCGTTCGTCGACTACCTCGACTCGCAGGACCTGCCGGCCGACTCGCTCGCGGCGACCGCGGCGGGCGGCGGGACGGTCGCCGCCCTCACTCCCGCGGGGGCGGCGGGGCGCGAGTGGCAGGTCGTCGCCGTCGTCGGCGTGCAGGACGGCTCGTGGCCCGACCTGCGCCTGCGCGACTCGCTGCTGGGCAGCCACGCGCTCGTCGAGCTCGTCGCGGGCCGGTCCGGCGGTGGGCACGGCACAGGTCGCGAGGCCCGGCGTGCGGTGCTCGACGACGAGCTGCGCTCGTTCGCGGTCGCGACCTCGCGCGCCTCGCGCCGGCTCCTGGTGACCGCGGTCGACGACGCCGAGGACGTCCCCTCGCCGTTCTGCGACCTCGTCGACGGCGGGACGGACGGCGCCGACGGCGTCGCGCTCGAGCCCGAGGACGTCGCGGCGGCGCGACGTGCGGTGGTCGGCAGCCCGCTCGACCTGCGCGGCGTGGTCGCGCGGGCCCGCGGAGCGCTCGTCGCCGACGAGGTCGACGGCCGGCCCTCGGCCCCCGGTGACGCGGCGGCCGCCCTGCTGGCCGAGCTCGCGGCGGCCCGGGTCGCGGAGGCCGACCCGGGCACCTGGTACGCGGTGCACGACCTCAGCTCGACCGAGCCCCTGTGGGACGCCGACGCGACCGTGCACGTCTCACCGTCGAAGGTCGAGTCGGTCGACCGCTGTGCCCTGCGCTGGGCGCTCGAGTCGGGCGGCGCGACGGCCGCCGACGCGACCGCGCAGAGCCTCGGCAACCTCATCCACTCGATCGCGCAGTCGCATCCCGCGGGCGCGCACCACGAGCTCGCGGCAGAGCTCGACCGGCGCTGGCCCGAGCTCGGGCTCACGCCCGGCTGGCCGGCGACCGCGGCCCGACGGCACGCCGAGGGCATGGTCGAGCGTCTCGCGGCGTACTTCCAGGTCGCGGGCGAGGCCGTGCTCGTCGAGGCGCCGTTCGAGCTCGAGGTCGGGCGGGCCGTGCTGCGCGGCGTGGTCGACCGCGTCGAGGCGGACGGCGACGACGGCGTGCGCGTGGTCGACCTCAAGACGGGCCGGACGAAGCCGACGATCGCTAAGGCCGAGACCAACCCGCAGCTCGGCGCCTACCAGCTCGCGGTCGAGGGCGGCGCGTTCGACCTGCCCGGCCCGTCGCGCAGCACGGGCGCGCAGCTCGTGTTCGTCGGTGACGGCAAGAACCCGACGCTGCGCACCCAGAAGCCGCTCGAGGTCGCCGAGGACGGGTCGAGCTGGGCCCGTGACCTCGTCGAGGGCGTCGCGGACACCATGGCCGCCGCGCGCTTCGCGGCCACGCCGAACGACATGTGCTCGATGTGCCCGGTGCGCCGCACCTGCCCGGCACAGCCCGAAGGACGTCAGGTGATCGCATGAGCCCCGACAGCACGCAGCGCGACGACTGGGCGTACGAGCGCGCCCTGGTCGACTCCGCGGCAGACCTCGAGGGTGCGCTGCTCGGCGGTGCGCGCGACGCGTTCGAGGGCGGCGCGCTCCTCGACCCGGGCGAGCCCGCGCTCCCCGACGAGAGCAGCACCACGGGGCCCGACGGCGCCCCGGACCAGGGGCCGGTGCGCCGCGCGACGCCGCGGTCGGCGTCCGACATCGCGACGCTGCTCGGGCGACCCGGCCCGACGCCCGAGCAGCAGCGCGTGATCGAGGCGCCGCTCGAGCCCATGCTCGTGGTCGCGGGCGCCGGCTCGGGCAAGACCGAGACCATGGCGGCGCGCGTCGTGTGGCTCATCGACAACGGGTTCGTCGCGCCCGAGCAGGTGCTCGGGCTGACGTTCACGCGCAAGGCCGCGGGCGAGCTCGCGGAGCGCGTGCAGGCACGGCTCGCCCAGCTCGCGCGCGCCGAGGGGCGCCCGGGCGGGCTCGCGATGCTCGACCGGCCGACCATCGCGACGTACAACGCGTACGCGGGGTCGCTCGTGACGGACCACGCGCTGCGGCTCGGCGTCGAGCCCGACTCGCGCCTGCTCTCCGAGGCGAGCCAGTGGCAGCTCGCCGCCGGGATCGTCGAGTCCTGGACGGGCGACTTCACCGACGACCCGTCGTTCTCGACGGTCGTGCAGGCCGTGCTCACGCTCTCGGGCGCGCTCGGCGAGCACCTGCTCGAACCCGACGAGGCGGCCGCGGGCGTCGGTGCGATCGTCGACCGCATCGTGACGATGCCGCTCGGCGAGAAGCGCACGGCCCACTACGCCGACGTGCTCAAGCTCGTGCGGAGCCTCGACGACCGCCGCCGCGTGCTCGAGCTCGTCGGCCAGTACCGCGAGGCCAAGCGCCGTGCCGAGGCCCTCGACTTCGGCGACCAGATCGAGATCGCCGCACGGCTCGCGCGCGAGGTGCCGCAGGTCGCGGCCGCCGAGCGTGCGCGGTTCCGGGTCGTGCTCCTCGACGAGTACCAGGACACCTCGTACGCGCAGACCGAGCTGCTCGCCGCGCTGTTCGGGGGAGGGCACGCGGTCACCGCGGTCGGCGACCCGCACCAGTCCATCTACGGGTGGCGCGGGGCGAGCGCGTCAGGTCTCGCCAGGTTCCCGGAGCGCTTCGCCCCGGCGGGCGGGTCGCGCGCGCCCGTGCACTACCTGTCGACCTCGTGGCGCAACGACCACGCGGTGCTCGACGCCGCGAACGTCGTCGCCGCGCCGCTGCGGGCGATCGCCGACGCCGGGCCGCGGGCCGCGGTCGAGGTCCCCCCGCTCGCCGCCCGTCCAGGTGCGGGCGACGGCGCCGTCACGTCGGTCTACGCCGCGACGATCGAGGAGGAGGCGGCCGCGGTCGCCGACTTCGTCGCCGCGCGCTGGCGTCCCGCGCGTTCGGCCGACGGCGCCGGCCGGGTCAGCGCCGCGGTGCTGTGCCGTGCGCGCTCGCAGTTCGTGCCGATCGAGGTCGCGCTGCGCGCCAAGGGCCTGCCCGTCGAGGTCGTCGGTCTCGGCGGCCTGCTCTCGACGCCCGAGGTGGTCGACGTCGTCGCGCTGCTCGAGGCCGCGCACGACCCCTCGCGCGGCGACTCGCTCGCGCGCATCCTGACCGGCCCCCGGGTGGGCCTGGGCCCGGCAGACCTGCACGCGCTCGCGAGCCGGTCGGCCGACCTCGCACGGTTCGACTCGCCGGCGCGGGCGCGGCGCGAACGGGCCGAGGTGGACCTCGGGGCCGACGGCGACGTCGTCCAGGGTGACGTCGTCCAGGGTGACGTCGTCGACCACCGGTCGATCGTCGACGCGCTCGACGACCTCCCGCGTCCCGGGCAGGCGGCGTTCGACGGGCGCACCCTGAGCCCCGCGGCCCACGCGCGCCTGACCGCGCTCGCGGGCACGCTGCGCGTGCTGCGCACCCAGACGTACCTGTCGCTGCCCGAGCTCGTCGCGCAGGCCGAGCACGCCCTCGGGCTCGACATCGAGGTCGCGCTCGCCGCGGAGGCGAGCCGGCTCACGAGTCGGACCGTCGGCTCGGGGGACCGCGGGCGGGCGCACCTCGACGCGTTCCGCGACGTCGCCGCGACGTTCGCGCAGACCGCCGACACCCCGACGCTCGGCGCGTTCCTCGCCTGGCTCGGCACCGCCGCGTCGCAGGAGCGGGGACTCGACCTGCCGTTGCGCGCTCCCGACCCCGACGCGGTCCAGGTCATCACGGTGCACGCGTCCAAGGGCCTCGAGTGGGACGTCGTCGCGGTGCCCGGGCTCGTCGACGGCGTGTTCCCGTCGGTGCGCACGCAGGGGTCTGACGGACCCAAGGACTCGGGCTGGCTCACCGGCCTGGGCGAGCTGCCCTACGCGCTGCGCGGCGACGCGGCCGACCTCCCGGCGCTCGACGTCGACGCGGTGAGCGACGGCAAGGCGCTCAACGAGCGGCTCGTGGCGTTCCGGCACGACGCCGGCGCGCACCAGCTCCTCGAGGAGCGGCGGCTCGCGTACGTCGCGCTCACGCGGGCGCGGCGCGACCTGCTCGTCGCGGGCGCCTGGTGGCGTTCGGGCACCAAGCCCGTGCCGCCGTCACCGTTCCTCGTCGAGCTCGCCGAGGCGGGCGTCGTCGACGCCCGCGGGTGGGCGGGGCTCCCGGAGGGCGACAACCCTCGCGACGCGGACGTCGAGGCGCCGACCTGGCCCGTGACGGTGGACGACGTCGACGTCACCAGTGACGGTGACGTCGACGGTGACAGCGTCGACCGGGATGACGCAGACCGTGACGACCGCGACGACACCGACCGTGACGGCGTCCACGGCGACGGGGCCGCGCATGACGGGTCCGACCGCGACGGGACCGGGGTCGTCGCCCACCTGCGCGCGACGGCCGACCGCGTCGTGCGCGCCGCGGCCGAGGGGACGCCCCCCGAGGAGGGCACCGGCCTGCGCGACGAGTCGGGTGCCGACCTCGTGCAGCTCGCGCGACTGCTGCTCACCGAGCGCGACCGGAGGCACGCCGAGGCCGACGTCGCGATGCCCGCGCACCTGTCGGCGTCCGCGCTCGTGCGGCTCGCCGCCGACCGCGACGCGTTCACGCTCCAGCTGCGCCGACCCGTGCCGCAACGCCCGACGCCGCACGCGCGCCAGGGCACCGCGTTTCACCTGTGGGCGGAGCAGTACTTCACGAGCTCGTCGCTGCTCGACCCGTGGGACGTGCCCGGCGCCGACGACGAGCCCGGCGGCGCGGCCGACCTCGAGGCGCTCAAGCAGACGTTCCTGGACTCCCCGTGGGCGCGGCGCACGCCCGTCGCGGTCGAGGTCGACGTCGAGACGCCGCTCGCGGGCGTCATGCTGCGCTCGCGCATCGACGCGGTCTTCCCGGAGGACCCTGACGACGCGGACGGCGCGACGGACGCGGTCGTCGTCGTGGACTGGAAGACGGGCCGCGTGCCGCGCGACGCCGAGTCGCGGCGCACGCGCGAGGTCCAGCTCGCGGTCTACCGGCTCGCGTGGGCGCGCTGGACGGGGCTGCCGGTCGAGAAGGTCCGTGCCGCGTTCTACTACGTCGCGGACGACGAGACCGTGCGCCCGGCCGCGCTGCTCGACGAGGCCGGGCTGGAGGCGCTCGTGCTGGGAGGCTGAACGGACGACGGGGACGACGGGGGACGCCGGCGCGTCAGTCGGCGTCGCGCGTCTGCTCGTCGAGGTCCTGGAGCATGTCGACCGCGTCGGCGACCACGTCCGCGAGCCGGTTGCGCACGCCGTGCAGGAGCCAGCGCGCGAGCGCGAGCTCGCCCACGAGCAGCGCGCGGTCGGCCAGGTGGGAGTCCGAGAGCTCGGTGCGGCGCAGCTGGTAGGCCTCGACGATCGAGTCGATCGCGTCGGTCGGCGCGGCGACGAGCAGCCACGCGAGGTCGTCCGCCGGGTCGGCGACGCGCGCCTGCGACCAGTCAGTGACGGTCACGACGCGACCGCCCTGCACGAGCACCTGCTCGGGCCCCAGGTCGCCGTGCGTGACCACGGGCTGGAAGCGCCACAGCGAGACGTCCTCGAGCGCGTGCTCCCAGCGGCGCAGCAGGGTCGGCGGGACCTTGCCCGTCGCGGCCGCGTGGTCGAGCTCGACGAGGCGGCGCTCGCGGTACTCGTCGCTCGAGTACACGGGCAGCGCGGCGTTCTCGATCACCGAGTGCGGCAGCTCGTGGACCGCGGCGATGACGCGGCCGAGGTCGGCCGCGAGCCCCGGCCCGGGGTGCAGCGCGTCGATGTCGAGCGGGGTCCCGGAGACGGCGCGGTGCACGATCGCGCGCCCGCCCTCGGGCAGCGGCGCGGACCCCGCGACCTGCGGCACCGTGAACGACAGCACGCCGCTGGTCACGTAGTGGTCGAGCGAGCCGAGCAGCCCGACCTCGGCCTCGAGCGACGCGCCGGCGGCGGCGTGGGTGGGGGCGCGCACGATCCACGCGCTGCCGTCCTCGCCCGTGACGCGCGCGACGTCGACGTCGGGGCCGGCGGCGGGCTCGGCCCGCGCGGAGACGGCGACGAGCCCGGGCACGGCGGCCGTCGCGAGGGCTGCGAGCGTCAGCGCGGATCGGGGCACCCGACCAAAGGTAGTCGCTCGCACGCGTGCGGCCGACCTCCCCGGCGGTGTGTCCGGTGCGCGGGCGCTCGCGGCGGGCGGGCGGGGCGCCCGCGGGCGGCGGGCGGTGGACGCCGCGACCGCACCGCGGGCGTGCCCTCGGGGACGCCCGCGGGGGCTTACGGTCGGTGCATGAGTGCCGACCCCCGAGCCACGTCCTCCACCGGGCCGACGCCGCGTGCGGCGTCCGCCCTCGACGCGCCGCGCGTGCCCTCGGGTGCCGACCGCGCGGGCCCGCGCCGCGGCCGGCCGGGACTGCTCGCCGAGCTCCTCGCGCTGCCCGGGACCGTGCTCGTCGTGGTGCGCGGCGGCGAGCTCGTCGCCCGCGGGCACGACCTCGCACGGTTCACGACCGACGACCCCGCGGTCGCCGGTGTCGTCGCCGGGGCGGCCGCGGCGGCCGACGACGTCGTGCGCTGGATCGACCTGGGCCGCGTCGGGGGCGTGGACGCGGTCGCGCTGGTCGTCGAGGGCGGCGACCTGGGTCCGGTCGTCGCCCGCGAGGACGGCGACGGCGTCGGCGTCGACGGTCCCGCGCGGGACGACGCGACCCCGCCCGTGTGGCGCGGACTGCGCGACCTCCTGCCGAACCTCGGGCCGGACGACGCGGCGCTGGCCCTGCCCGCGGTCGCGCTGGTCGCGTGGCACCGCACGCACCCGCGCTGCCCGCGCTGCGGCACGCCGACCCGGGTGGCGGACGCCGGGTGGTTGCGTCGCTGCCCGGCGGACGGGAGCGAGCACCACCCGCGCACGGACCCGGCTGTCATCATGGCGGTGCTCGACGCCGACGACCGCCTGCTGCTCGGGCACGCGGCGCGCTGGCCCGAGGGGCGCTACTCGACGCTCGCGGGTTTCGTCGAGCCGGGCGAGACGCTCGAGGACGCGGTGCGTCGCGAGGTCGCGGAGGAGGTCGGCGTGCCGGTGGGGGAGGTCACCTACCTCGGCAGCCAGCCGTGGCCGTTCCCGGCGTCGTTGATGCTGGGCTTCGTCGCGCGCGCGAGTGCGGTCGACGTGCGGGTCGACGGCGTCGAGGTCACGCACGCGCGGTGGTTCACGCGTGCCGAGCTCGCCGCGGCGGTCGACGACGGTACGGTCGCGCTGCCCGGGAGCGCGTCGATCGCGCGGGCGCTGATCGAGCACTGGTACGGCGCGGGCCTGCCGGGCGGCTGGTAGCCCGGGGCGCCGGGGGCCGGGGAGACCCGCCGCGTCCCGGGGTGGCCGGGCGGGGCGGCCGCCCGGCACCGGGGGTCAGGCGCCCAGTCGCGCCTTGACGTCGTGCAGCGACGGGTTGGTCGCCGCGGTGCCGTCGGGGAACACGACGGTCGGGACGGTCTGGTTGCCACCGTTGACGGCCTCGACGTACGAGGCGGCGTCGGGGTGCTCCTCGATGTTGACCTCGGTCCAGGCGATGCCCGCGGAGTCGAGCTGCGTCTTGAGGCGTCGGCAGTACCCGCACCAGGTCGTCGAGTACATCAGGACGCTGCCCGCGTCGGGGACGGTGGGGGCGGCGGTGGTCGTCACGGTGGCTCCTGAAGGTCGTGGGATCGGTGTGCCGCGCGGGCACGACGGTGCCAACGCCGGCGGGGGCCGGGCTGTTCCCGCGACGTCGACCGTCCGGGCGTCGGGCGTCGTCCACACCCCGGCCGTCGGCGTGGTCGCGGGTGGGGTCGCACGCCGGCCCCGCGCGGTGTCGGCGGGGCCTGCGAGAATCGCGGTGATGGACTCCACCGCGCACCCCACGTCCCTGGCGTCGGCCCCGGCCGACGCGCTCCTCGACGCCCTCGACCCGGACCAGCGCGAGGTCGCGCTCGCGCTGCGCGGGCCGGTCTGCGTGCTCGCCGGGGCGGGCACGGGCAAGACGCGCGCGATCACGCACCGCATCGCCTACGGCGTGCGCACGGGGGTCTACTCCCCGACGACGGTGCTCGCGGTCACGTTCACGGCCCGGGCCGCGGGGGAGATGCGCACCCGGCTGCGCGAGCTCGGCGTCGCAGGCGTCCAGGCGCGCACGTTCCACGCGGCCGCGCTGCGGCAGATGGCGTACTTCTGGCCGCAGGTCGTGGGCGGGGCGCCGCCCCGGATCCTCGAGCACAAGGCACCCGTGGTCGCGGAGGCCGCGCGACGGGTCGGGATCTCGGTCGACCGCATCGCGATCCGTGACCTCTCGTCCGAGATCGAGTGGTCCAAGGTCTCGATGGTCACGGCGGAGGACTACGTCCACGCCGCGAGCTCGATCGGCCGTGAGCCCGTCGCGGGCTACGACCACAAGACGGTCGCACGCCTGATCACCGCGTACGAGGACACGAAGACCGAGCGCAGCGTGATCGACTTCGAGGACGTCCTGCTCATGCTGGGCGACATGCTCGCGTCGCACCCCAACGTCGCGGGCGAGGTGCGCCGCCAGTACAAGCACTTCGTGGTCGACGAGTACCAGGACGTCTCGCCGCTGCAGCAGTTCGTGCTCGACCAGTGGCTCGGCGGTCGCGACGAGCTGTGCGTCGTGGGCGACCCGAGCCAGACCATCTACTCGTTCACGGGCGCGACGCCGCACCACCTGCTCACGTTCTCGCGCACGTACCCGAAGGCCCACGTCGTGCGGCTCGTGCGCGACTACCGCTCGACGCCCCAGGTGGTCGACCTCGCGAACAAGCTGCTCGCGCACAAGGGTCGACGGTCGGGCCCGAGCGCCCCGCTCGAGCTCGTCGCGCAGCGTCCCGCGGGCCCGCCCGTGTCGTACACCGCGTACGACGACGACGAGACGGAGACCGCCGGCGTCGCGCAGCGGATCGGCCGGCTGATCGACGCGGGCACGCCCGCGAGCGAGATCGCGGTGCTCTACCGGACCAACGCGCAGTCCGCCGGGTTCGAGGCGGCCCTCGCGGACGCCGGGATCGGCTACCTCGTGCGGGGCGGCGAGCGGTTCTTCCAGCGCAAGGAGGTGCGCGACGCGATCCTGCTGCTGCGCGGCGCGGCGCGCTCGGCCGACCCGCTCGTGCCGATGCCCGAGACCGTCCGCGACGTCCTCATGAGCGCCGGCTGGGCCCACGAGGCACCCGCCGCGCGCGGGGCGGCGCGGGAGCGGTGGGAGTCCCTGCAGGCCGTGGTCGCGCTCGCGGACGACGTCGCCGCGCTGGCACTCGAGGGCACGCCGGCGACGGTGGCGGGGTTCGTCGCCGAGCTCGACGAGCGGGCCGCGTCGCAGCACGCCCCGACCGTCGCGGGCGTGACGCTCGCGTCGCTGCACGCGGCGAAGGGCCTCGAGTGGGACGCCGTGTTCCTGGTCGGCATGAGCGAGGGGCTCATGCCGATCTCGCTCGCCGACACCGACGCCGCGGTCGCCGAGGAGCGCAGGCTGCTCTACGTCGGGATCACCCGCGCGCGCGAGCACCTCGAGATCTCGTACGGGCGCTCGCGCAACCCCGGGGGCAGGGCGTCGCGCAAGCGGACCCGGTTCCTGGACGGGCTGTGGCCTCAGGACCCGGAGGAGCCGCGGCCCCGCCGCGCGGGCAGGAGCTCGGTGCGTCAGCCGCTCGAGGGCGCGCACGACCAGGCGCTCTTCGACGAGCTGCGCGAGTGGCGTCGCGGCGTCGCGGCCGAGACCGACAAGCCCGCCTTCACGGTCCTGGTCGACCAGACCCTCGCGGACATCGCCGAGTCGCGCCCCCGGTCGGTCGCCGACCTGGCCCGCGTCAACGGGATCGGCCCGGCAAAGATCGACCGCTACGGGGCCACGATCCTCGAGATCGTGGGCCGTGCGCCGGCCTCCTGAGAAGAATCTCGAAAGTCGTCGTTAATTACGTTGCGCCCCTCACGGAGGGCGCCTAGTGTTCTACGTGTCCGAGAAGAGGTCCGCGCGCCGAAAGGTGCCGGCACGAGGTGAGAGGTGGTGAGCGAAGCGATGAAGACCAAGAACATGCTGGTGAGCACGGCGGGGATGCCGACTCTCCATGGGTTCGTGCCCGCTCGCTCACGCGCAGGGTACGACTCTGCCCTCATCGCTCCCGACTCCGCCTCCAGGACGTCGCTGGTCTGACGACACCAGCACCCCAGGCCGCGGAGTCCATCCAGGACCCGCGGCCTTCGTGCATCCACGAGGCTCTCACCCGGTCGCTTCCGGTCCTGACACGACGAACGAATCACATCAGGACATCTTGGGAGGACCTCGTGCGGCTCACCGCGCTGCTCGACACCCTGACCACCGAGGGCGGCTCCGGACCGTGGACCACGACGTCCGCGACCCCGCCCGTGACAGCCCGTCCCGCCTCGACGGGCACCCAGCGCGCGGCGACGCAGCCGCGCACGACCGAACGGCTCGCGGAGTCGGCGGAGTTCGACCGCCTGCTCGCCGAGGTGCTGCCGTGCCGCACGAACGACCCTGAGCTCTGGTTCGCCGAGCGGGCCCGGGACGTCGAGCAGGCCAAGGCCCTGTGCCAGGACTGCCCGCTCCGGGCCGGCTGCCTCGCGGGCGCGATCGAGCGCGAGGAGCCCTGGGGCGTGTGGGGCGGCGAGGTCTTCGTCGACGGCGCGGTCGTGGCACGCAAGCGCGGCCGTGGCCGCCCCTCGAAGGCGGAGCTCCTCGAGCGCGCCGCCGAGGCGGAGGCCGCGGCGCAGGCTGCGTCGGCGGTCGCCTGAGCGCGAGCAGCGTGACGGCGACCGCCTGGGAGTCGTTCGCGCGACGTCGGAGGCCCGGGGCCACCGACGTCGGACGAGCGATCCTCAGCGGCCGGTGATCGCCCCGCACCCGCACGCCGGGTGCGGGGCGACGTCCGTGGTGCGGGGCACGGCCTCGGGGGCGAGTACCTCGACGACGCGTGACGCGGTGCTCGGCAGTCCGCCGTCGAGCAGCACGAGCACCTGGGCCGCCGCGATCCCCGCGGCGGTCGCGCACGTCGTCGTCTCGGTCGTCGCCTCGAGCCGACCACGCTCGCGCAGCTGCGCCGCGACCGCGGGCCATCCCGGGTCGGCGTCCTGGTGCGCGAGCTCGATGCAGCGCAGGCACGCCGTGCGCCCCGGGACCGCGAGCGGCCCGACCGTGACGCCCGCCTCGCCGACCAGCGCCGACAGCACGGGCACGCCGTCGCCGGTCGCGCGCGCGTGGCGTGCCGCGTCGGTCGCCCACTGGTCGACGACGACGAGCGCGTCGAGCGGTCGGTCGACCGTCGTGGAGCACGTCGCCTGCGACGTCCGGGTCACGTGCCTCTCGGCCGCGCGCACGCGTGGCGTGCCCACGTCCTGCGCGTCGTAGCCGCCGAGCCCGACGTCGGTGCTCTGCACGACCCCGAGGTCGTCGAGCACGATCCGGCCGACGCCCGCGGTCGCGAGCGCCGTGGCGATCGCGAGCCCGAGCCGACCGAGGCCGGAGACGCCCACGTGGCGCAGGGCGCGGGCCGTGAGGACCGCCTGCCCCTGCCCGTCCTCGCGCAGCTGGCACAGGCTGCGCAGGTCGGCCGAGCGTGAGCCGTCGACGTCGGCGGGGTGGTCGTCGACCACGAGCCCTCCGTCGCGCAGCGCGGCCCAGACGTGCGCGGCGCGCTCGGGCGTGACCCCGAGCTCGAGCGCCGCGCGCTCCGCGGTCCGGGTGCCGAGGGCCACCCGCTGCAGCCAGGCGAGCTCGTGCTGCCGGACGCCGTCGAGCCGCACGGCCCAGCGGGGGTCGAGCCCGACCTGGACCTGGGACTCCGCCGACCGGAGCAGCACCGTCCCTTGACGAAGCCGGCCCGTGAGCTGCGTCGGCGGTGCCTGCCGGGCCGCGTGCGACGGCGGGCCGGCCGCGGCGACCGGCACGGCCGGGGACGGCTCGACGGCTGGGATCGTGGACATCGCTGGCCTCCTCGGGGTGCGTCGTGCTGAAGCGTCGCACGCGCCGGAGGCGCCCCGCGGGTTCTCCACAGGTCGAGGTTCTCTCGAGGGACGGCCGGGTCAGGGTGTGCGTTTCGTCACGCGACCCGCTACGGTCGGGGGGTGGCACACGACACGGACACGACCGTGGAGGTGCGCCGCAGCCGACGGCGCAAGAGCACGGTGAGCGCGTATCGGGACGGTCAGCGCACGATCGTCGCGATCCCCGCGCGCTTCACCCGCGCTCAGGAGCGCGAGTGGGTGCAGCGCATGCTCGACCGGCTCGCGGACAAGGAGCGCCGACGCAGGCCCTCCGACGACGAGCTCCTCGAGCGCGCCACCGATCTCGCGACCAAGTACCTCGGCGGTCGCGCCCACCCCACGAGCGTGCGCTGGGCGGCGAACCAGGACAAGCGCTGGGGGTCGTGCACCCTCATCGACGGCTCGATCCGCATCTCGACGCGCGTGCAGGGCATGCCCGGGTGGGTGCTCGACTACGTGCTGCTGCACGAGCTCGCGCACCTGCTCCACGCGGGGCACGGCCCGGGGTTCTGGGCGCTGCTCGAGTCGTACCCGCGTACCGAGCGTGCCCGCGGGTTCCTCGAGGGCGTGGCGTACGGGCGGGACCAGGCCGGGGACGCGCCGTCCGACACGGAGTCGGACGACGCTGATTCGGACGACACTGATGTGGACGACGCTGATTCGGACGACGCGTTGTCCGACGACGCGCTGTCGGACGACGCCGAGACCGCGCTCGCGCCCGCGGGCGCGGTCTCGGCGTAGTCGGCACAGGACGGTCCAGCCCGCGCCGGGCAGTGCTGTTCGAGCAGGTCAGGCGGGTGAGCAGGTCAGAGCTCAGGCGCGGCGTTCGCGCCGGAACAGCGACCGTGACCACGCGTACCCGGCCACGCCGATGACCACGCACCAGGCGACGGCCTGCGCGGTGACCGCGGCGTCGAGCGGTCCGCCCGCGAGCAGCCCCCGCGTCGTGTCGATGATCGGCGTGAACGGCTGGTGTTCGGCGAACCAGCGGACCGCGGTCGGCATGGTCTCGACCGGGACGAACCCGCTGCCGAGGAACGGCAAGAGCAGCAGGATCATGGGCGTGTTGCTGGCCGACTCGACGCTGCGCGCGCTGAGCCCCATGCCCACGCACGCCCAGGCGAGCGCGACGCCGAGCAGGACGAGGAACCCGACGAGCGCGAGCCAGTCCGCGGCGTCCGCGGCGGGGCGGTAGCCCATCGCGAGCGCGGCGCCGAGTACGAGCGCCACGGCGGCGAGCGACTGGAGCACGGTGCCGACGACCTGCCCCGAGAGCACCGAGCCGGGGGAGATCGCCATGGTGCGGAACCGCGCCATGATCCCGCCCGCGGCGTCCATCGCGGCGCCGATCGCGACCGACTGCCCGGCGCCGACCACGGTCAGCACGAGCAGCGTGGGCGCGATGTAGTCCAGGTAGGCGGCCCGCCCCTCGGCGCCCGGCTCGACGCCCGGGGCGACCCCGGCGCCGAACGCCCCGCCGAAGACGTAGACGAACAGTAGGAGCATCACGAGCGGGCCCGCGACGAGGAACATCGTGAGCCCGGGGTAGCGGACCGCACGGAGCAGGTTGCGGCGTGTCATGGTCACGACGTCCGCGAGCGGGCGCGGTGCGGTGCGGGTCGCCGGTGCGGCGAGGTCCACGGTGGTCATCGCAGGGTCTCCTTCTCGGTGGTCTCGGAGGTCTCGTGGGTCCCGTCGGTCGTGCCGCTCGTCGTGCTGCTCGTCGTTCCGTCCGTCGTCCCGTCCGTCGCGGCGGGCGGCTCGGTCAGGGCGAGGAACACGTCGTCGAGCGAGCCCGCGTCGTGCGCGGCCTTGAGCTCGTCGGGCGTGCCGTGCGCGACGACGCGGCCGCCGTCGAGCACCGCGACCGCGTCGGCCAGGTGGTCGGCCTCCTCGAGGTACTGGGTCGTGAGCAGGATCGTGGTGCCCGCGGCGACGAGCGCACGCACCTCGTCCCACAGCGCGCGGCGGCTGCGCGGGTCGAGGCCCGTGGTGGGCTCGTCGAGGAACACGACGTCGGGCTCGCCCACGAGCGTCATCGCGAGGTCGAGCTTGCGGCGCATGCC
Source organism: Sediminihabitans luteus (assembly GCF_002797595.1). Classification (GTDB taxonomy): domain Bacteria; phylum Actinomycetota; class Actinomycetes; order Actinomycetales; family Cellulomonadaceae; genus Paraoerskovia; species Paraoerskovia lutea. Next base: position 322,243 of record NZ_PGFE01000001.1, on the reverse strand, counting down.
GCCCGAGTAGGTCGCGACGCGCTTGCCGGCCGCGTCGGCGAGGCCGAACCGGTCGAGCAGGTCCGTGACGCGGCGACGGCCCGCGGCCCGCCCGAGGTGCAGCAGGTCGGCGACCAGGCGCAGGTTCTCCGCGCCCGTGAGGAGGTCGTCGACCGCGCTGACCTGGCCGGTCACGCCGATCCTCGCGCGCACCGCGTCAGGGTCGCGGACGACGTCGTGCCCCGCGACCCGCACGGTGCCCGCGTCGGGCCGCAGCAGCGTCGACAGGACCCCGACGGCCGTGGTCTTGCCCGCGCCGTTGGGACCGAGCAGGGCGGTGACGGTCCCCGCGGGGACCGTGAGGTCGACGCCCGTGAGCACCGGATGCTCGCCGGCGCGCGACCGGTACGACTTGTGCAGTCCCGCGACCTCGATCGCGGGGCCGGGAGCGGTGGGGCTCATGGTTCCTCCTGATGCTGGGTGCTGGGTGCTGGGTGCTGGGTGCGGGGTGCTGGGTGGTCAGGCGTGCGGGCGGCGGACGACGACGTCGCCCCACCCGCTGCGGGCGCAGACCTCGACGGTCCGGTCGGCCGCGTCGGGCGTGGGGACCTCGGTCAGGAGGTTGCGCACGACGCCCTTGTCGGACGTCGCGTCGACCCAGGCCGCGGTGCCCTCGGGGATGCCGACGTCGATCGAGCCCGAGGAGTTCTCGAGGCGCAGCGTGCCGCCCGCGGCCTCCTCGACCCGGATCGCGCTGTGGGCCGTGCGCACCGTGGTCTCGCCGAGCGAGCGCGTGACGGTCACCGCGCCGTGCGCGCCGTTGACGCGCAGCGTGCCCGTGCTCTCGCCGACCTCGGTCGAGCCCACGGTGTTCTTGACGACCGCGTCGCCCGTGACCTCGCGCAGCCGGACCTGACCGGCGGAGGCGACGACGGACGTCGGGCCGGTCGCGCGGCCGACGACGACGGCGCCGGCGCTGGCCCGCAGGTCGAGCGCGTGGGCCTCGTCGACCCGCACGTCGCCCGCGCGGCTCGTGAACGTGCACGCGCCGAGCCGGCCGGTGGCCAGGAGCGGCCCGAGCGACCCGCCCTCGAGGCGCGACCCGGACGGGAGCGCGATCGTCACGTCCGCCGACCTGTTCGAGCCGAACGGCGAGTAGGTGCGCCACGACCGGTTGATCCGCACGGTCAGGGTGTCGTCGTGCAGCTCGACGACGGCTTCGTTCGCGGCGCGGACGTCGCCGGGTCGGGTTGGGTCGCTCGGGGTGACCGTGACCTCGGTGTCCGTGCGGTCCGAGGCGACGACGGTGAGGGTGCCGCCGGCGAGGTCGACGACGGCGACGATCGGTTCTGGGGTCGCGAAAACAGGCATGGTGACTCCTCGGTGCGGGTCCCCGGGCCGGTGGTCCGGTGCGGGGCGACGGTCAGGCGGTGGGCCTGCGGCGGGCCGGCGAGGTGGTCGCCGGATACTGGCGGTGCGTCGTTGTGGTGCGTCGTCGTGCTGCGTGGTGCGTGGTGCGGAGTGCGGAGTGCGGAGTGCGGAGTGCGGAGTGCGGGGTGCGTGGTGCGTGGTGATGCGTGCTCGTGGGTGTCAGGGGTCCCGGCTCAGCGGACCCAGCCGGTCAGCCGGCCGGGCGTGCTGCTCCGGGGTGCGTCGGGGGTGACGGGTGCGAGGCGTGCGGCGACGGCGCGCACGAGCCACGTGTTGACCGACACGCCCTCGCGGGCGGCGGTGGCCTCGACCTGGGACTTGAGCTGGTCGGGCAGACGGAGGGTCGTGCGTGAGGTGCTCACGTCCTCGGGGTCGAGGACGGGTGGTGCCGCGGGTGCCGGCGAGGGCTCGACGCGGTCGGCGCGGTCCGGCTCGGCGACGGGGGTGACGACGAGCTCGGGCTCTCGGCCGCGCAGGCGGACCTCGACGGACCCCGGGGCGAGCTCGGCCGTGATCTCGGCCGCCGCGGTCGCGAGGGCGTCGAGCAGCACGAGCCGGACCGCGGGGTCGAGCGCGGCGGTGAGTCGTTCGGCGGTCTCGCGGGCCTCCTCGCCGCCGGCGGCGGCCGCGGTGGTGAGCTGGTGGTGCAGCTCGTCGACGTAGCGCGTGAGTTCCATGACGCCACTATGACACCATCGCGACACCACTGCAAGAGCAATGGTGTCGCGATGGTGTCATGAGCGTCTCGGTGGTGTCCCGTCCGTCAGGGGGCGGGGTGCACCGGGGTCAGGGTGCGCCGGGCTCAGGAGTACGCCTCGGCCTGCAGCGCGAACAGCTCGGCGTAGGTCCCGCCCTGGGCGACGAGCGCCGCGTGGTCGCCGGACTCGACGATCACGCCGCCGTCGAGCACGACGATCTGGTCGGCGTCGCGCACGGTCGAGAAGCGGTGTGACACGAAGCAGGTGATCGCCCCGGCCGCGGCGCGCGACGCGTCGGCGTGCACCACGAACCGCTCGAACAGCGCGTGCTCGGCGGTCGGGTCGAGCGCCGCGGCCGGCTCGTCGAGCACCACGAGCAGCGGGTCCTCGCGCATGAGGGTGCGCGCGAGCCCGAGCGTCTGCCACTGGCCACCTGAGAGGTCGCGCCCGTCGGCGTACGCCGTACCGAGCAGCGTGTCGAGCCCGTCCGGCATCGCGTCGACGAGCGAGGTCGCCCGCGCGCGGTCGAGGGCCCCGGCGAGCGCTGCGTCGTCGTCGAGCGCCTCGACCCGACCCGTGCCGACGTCGTCGCGCACCCGCAGCTGGAAGCGTGCGAAGTCCTGGAACAACGTCGCGACGCGGGCCTGCCACGCGGCGTCCGACAGCGTGGCGAGGTCGACGCCGTCGACCAGGACCCGGCCCGAGGTCGGGCGGTACAGGCCGCAGAGGATCTTGACGAGCGTCGACTTGCCCGCGCCGTTCTCGCCGACGAGCGCGAGCGTGCTGCCCGCGGGCACGTCGAGCGAGACGCCGCGCAGCACCGGGACGTCCTTGCCGGGGTAGGTGAAGGTGACGTCCTCGAGGCGCAGGCCGCGCGCGAGGCGTACGGGCACCGCACCGTCGGGCACGGCTGCACCGTCGGGCACCGCTGCACCGGCGGGCACGGCTTCGCCCTCATGCACTGCGGCGGCCGGTCCTGCCGCCCATGACACCGCCGCGTCCGCGCCGTCCGGGTCCGCGCCGTCCGGGCCCGCGGACGTCGCGCGCAGGGCCTCGATGTGCTCGACCGTGCGACCGACGCCCTGGAGCGCGCCGAGCAGCGCGAGCGCGCCCGAGACCTGGACGCTCACCTGGACCGCGAGGGTCACGACGAGCACGACCTGGCCTGCGCTGCCCGCACCGGTCAGGGCCTCGCGCACCACGAGCAGAACGGCCGCGCCGTACGCGAGCGCGAACCACACCTGCCCGGCCGCACGCAGCGTCGCCGAGCGGGCGTGCGCGGCCGCGAGGCGGTCGGTCGACGCGCCCCACGCGGCGCGCTGACGGGCCGCGAGCGGCGCCGCCGCACGGAAGAGGCGCACCTCCTTGGCCGACGACCCGGTCGTGGCGATCTCGACGAGGTGACGCGAGCGCTGGACGTCCTGCGCCGACGCGTCGCGCGCGACGTCGAGCACCTTCTGCGCGCGGTCGGCGAGCAGCACGGGCGGCACCGCGGCGAGCGGGAGCAGTGCGAGCCACGGCTCGACGACCGCGAGGACCGCGGTCGTGGCGAGCACCTGGAGCACGAGGCCCCCGAGCTGGAGCGTCGACTCGAGCGCGACGCGTACGCGCAGCAGCCCCTCGGTCACGACCGTGAGCCGCTGCGCGAACTCGGGGCGGTCGAACTGCGCGAGCCCCGCGCCGCCGTGCGTGATCGCCGCGACCTCGTCGGTCAGCGCCGCCTGCTGGAGGTCGCCGAGCTCGAAGTAGGTCAGGTGCGCGAAGTGCCCCATCATGAGCTCGAGCACGAGCAGCAGCGCGACCGCGACGCCGATCGAGACCGCGAGCGAGACGTCGGCCGCGACCGTCGCGTCGGTCAGTGCGCCGAGCGCGATGCCGACGAGCGGTGCCGAGAGGTAGCCGACCGCCATGAGCGACGTCGCGACCACGAGCCGGCGGCGGTCGGTCGCCCAGGCGTGGGCGAGGATGAAGCGGGCGGCGCCCCAGACCTTGCTCATCGGACGGTCTCCTTCGTGGTGGTCGTGGTCGTCGCGGCGCTCGCGGCCGTCGACCCGGCGGCCGCAGCGGTCGACGCACCCGATCCCGTCGCCGCCCCGGGCGTGCGGAAGCGCTGCGCCTGCAGCTCGAACAGGTGCGCGTACCGCCCGTCGAGGGCCATGAGCTCGGCGTGGTCGCCCTGCTCGACGACCGCGCCGTGCTCGAGCACGACGATCTGGTAGGCGTGGCGCAGCGTCGAGAACCGGTGCGAGATCACGAGCGACGTGACGCCGTGCGCGGTCGCGAGGAACCGGTCGAAGAACTCGGCCTCGGCCCGCACGTCGAGCTGCGCGGTCGGCTCGTCGAGCACGAGCACCGACGCGCCGCCGCGCACCGCGAGGAGCGCGCGGGCGAGCGCGACGCGCTGCCACTGGCCGCCCGAGAGGTCGCGCCCGCCGGTGTACCGGCTCGAGAGCTCGGTGCGCAGCCCGTCGGCGAGCGAGCCGACGAGCTCGGCGGCACCCGCGCGCGTCGCGGCGTCGAGCAGCGCGGCGTCGTCGTCGAGCAGGTGCGGCGCGCCGAACCCGATGTTCTCGCCCGCGGTGAGCTCGTAGCGCACGTAGTCCTGGAAGATCAGCGCGAGGTGCTGCTGCCACGCGGCGGCGTCGACGTCGGCGAGGTCGACGCCGTCGACCGTGATCCGCCCCTCGGTGGGCTGGTAGAGCCGCGCGAGGAGCTTGACGAGGGTCGTCTTGCCGGCGCCGTTGAGCCCCACGAGGGCGGTCGAGCGGCCGACGTCGATCGTCAGGTCGAGCCCGCGCAGCACCCACGGCGCGTCGTCGCCGTACCGGAACCCGACGCCCTCGAAGCGGATCGACGTCGCGGGCGCGGGCGGCGGGGCGAGCACCGAGCGCGGCGCGGTGCCCTCGGCGATGAGGGCCTCGAACCGTTCGAGCGCCTCGAACGACTGCAGCCCGTACTGGGTCTGCACGTCGCATTCGGGGAAGTACACGCCGAACCGCATCGCGACGAGCACCGCCTGCAGCGCGACGCCGAGCCCGAAGAGCCCGACCGCGCCCGTCGCCGCGGCGTCCGCGACGAGGCCGAGCACCACGGCACCACCCACGAGGGCGATCCCCGCGAAGCCGACGAACGGCCAGAACTGCAGACGACGGCTCCCGGCCCACAGCGGCTCGTACTGCGCGAGGGTGTCGGCCCGCAGGCGTGCGCGAAGCCACGGCAGGATCCCGAGGAGGCGGACCTCCTTGGTCACGGCCGACGTCGTCGCGAGGTCGCGCAGGTACGCGACCTTGCGGCGGTGCCCGGCGAGGGAGTTGAACAGCAGGCCGTACCGGCCGAGCGTGCCGCGCACGCCGAACCGCACGCCCAGCGCGGTCAGGCCGATCAGCAGGCCGGCGGCGGGCGACGTCACGACGCCGACGAGCACCGCGGCGCCGACGAGCTGCACGTAGCGCGAGAGCAGCGGGACGAGCGCGGCGGCGGCCTCCCCGGGCGTGCGCGACCAGCGGGAGAACGCGGCGCGTGCGTCGGCGAGGATGTCGAGCGCCTCGGGGGACTCGAGCGCCGAGACGGGCGCGTCGCCGAGGGACGCGCGCAGCAGCCGGTCGATGCAGTACTGGTCGATCCGGCGCGAGGCGACCTCGACGAGCCCGGTCAGGTACGGCGCGAGGACCTGCTGCACCACGAGCACCGCGACCGCGACGCCGAGGACCGCGTACGCGTCGTCCCACCATCCCGCGGCCGGGTCGGGCGTGCCCGCGACCGCGGCGCCGACCAGGCCGAGCAGGCGGCCCAGCAGCACGATCACGGCGAGCGGGGCGATCGCGAGCACGAGCGCGAGCACGACGCCGCCGAGCACGAGCGGCAGCCCGGCGTGCGGCAGCAGTCGCAGGAGCCGCACCCAGCGCGAGCCGCGCCGGCGAGCCCACGCGGCGATGCGTCGCCCTGGGGTGGGGCGCGAGCGCGCGTCCTGCCCGCTCGGGCCCTGCCTGCCCGTGCTGTTCTCGTTCGGGTCCTGCCCGCCCGTGCTCTGCCCGTCGCTCACGACGCCCCCTCGGTCGAATCCTGGAGGATTCCTACCACGGGGGAGAAAGCGGACGCCGCCCTATTTCGCGGGCCGGGACCTCACGGCCGCGAGATCCCGGCGCCGAGACAACAGCAGCGAGACCCGGCAGCGGCGCCACGGCCGGGCAGCGAGGTCAGCGGGGCGACCCGTCGTCCGGCGCGTCGTCGTCGTGCCCGGCACTGCCGTTCCCGGCACTGTCGTCCCCGGCACTGCCGTTCCCGGCACTGCCGTTCCCGGCACTGTCGGACGCCGCGGGGTCGGTCCCGTTGCCGGACGTCGTGTCGTCGTCCCCGGCACTGTCGTTCCCGGCACTGTCGGACGCCGCGTGGCCGGGTGCCTCACCGCCGACGTCGTCCGCACCGTCCTCGGCCGCGGCCTCGTCGAAGATCTGCGCGAGCGCGCGGTCGAGGTCGCTCTCGACCTCCTGCTCGGCCTCGCGGCGCGCATAGTACTGCGTGGGCGCGTCGAGGTCCTGCGCGTCGGGCAGCAGGTCGGGGTGGTCCCACACGGCGTCGCGCCCGGCGGTGCCGGTCTGCGACGTGACGAACGCCCACAGGGCGGCGGCGTCGCGCGAGCGGCGGGGCCGCAGCTCGAGGCCCACGAGCGAGGCGAACACCTGCTCGGCGGGGCCGCCCGCGGCGCGACGGCGTCGCACCATCTCGCGCAGCGGCACGGCGTGCGGCAGGTGGGGGAGCGCGGCGGTCGCGGTGACCTCGTCGACCCAGCCCTCGACGAGCGCGAGGGTGGTCTCGAGCCGCCCGAGCGTCTCGCGCTGCTCGGGCGTGTTCTGCCCGCGGAACACGTTGCCGCTGAGCGCGGACTGCAGTGCCGCGGTGTCGGTGATGTCGACGCCGCGCACGCGCTCCTCGAGCGCCTCGAGGTCGATCGTGATGCCGCGCGCGTACGAGCCGACGATCGCGAGCAGGTGCGAGCGCAGCCACGGCACGTGCGTGAACAGGCGGGCGTGGGCGACCTCGCGCAGCGCGAGGAACAGCCGCACCTCGTCGAGCGGGGCGTCGAGGCCCTCGGCGAACTCCTCGACGTTCGCGGGCAGCAGCACCGTGGCGGGGTCGTCGAGCAGCGGGACGCCGACGTCGGTCGCGCCGAAGACCTCGCGCGAGAGCGTCCCGGCGGCCTGGCCGGTCTGCATGCCGAACACGGCCGAGCCGAGGCGTCGCATGAGCGCGGCGGGGTCGAGCCCGCCGAGCGCGCCGCCGAGCGCGCCCTGCGGCAGGCCCGGGATCTCGATCTCGTCGCCGAGCGCACCGAGCTGGTCGCGCATGACGGTCGCGAGCGCGGCCGAGACCGACCCGGCGACGGGGGCCACGAGCGCGTTCCACGCGGGCAGGGTCGCCTCGACCCACTCGGAGCGGCTCCACGCCCGCGCGGGGCCGCCGGCCGGCGGGAGGTCGGTCACGGCGTCGAGCCACAGCTCGGCGACCGACAGGGCCGAGAGCGCGGACTTCGCCTGCGCGCCGGTGACGACGGGGTCGCCGCCGCGCACCGCGACCTGCCGGGCGACGTCGTGCGCGACGTCGGTGTTGACGGGTCCGTCGCCCGAGGCGGACAGCATGCGCTGCACCTGGGCCAGGACGGCGCTCATGGCCTGCGGGTTGTCGCCGAGGCCGACGCCGCGCGCGAGGGCCTGCGGGTCGAGGCCGCGCTCGCGCATCTGCCGCATGGCCTCGTCGGCGTCCGCCCCGAACATCGAGCGCAGCATCTGCTCCCAGGCGTCGGGCGTCCGGTCGGACGGGTCGTCGGGTGTGTTGCTGCTCATCGGGGCTCCTCGGGTTAGCGTCTGATCCACGGTAACCACAATCCGACCCACCGGACGGGCGGCGCAGGCATGTCGGCAGGGCAGGTTCGCTCAGGGCGCAGCGACGTCGTCGTGCTCGGGCGCGGCCAGGTCGCGCGGCTCGTGCGCGCCGCGCTGGCCCCCGAGGCCCTCGTGCCGGACGACGCGCCGCCGCTCACGCCGTCGACCGTCCTCGTGCTCGTGGTGCCCGTGGCCGAGCTGCCCGCGCGACGCCCGGGCGAGGTGCTGGCGGACGTGCGGGCGGCGCTCGACGCGGCCCGTGCTGCCGGCGTCGAGCGGGTCGTGGCGATCACGTCCGCCGTGGTGCACGGCGCGGCGCCGGGAGCGCTCCCGCACGACGACGACGCTCCGCCGACCGCGGCCGACGGCGTGCGCGGCGTGCTGCCCGAGGTGCTCGACGTCGAGTCCGAGCTCGCGGTCTCGGGCGTCGCGGCGCTCACGGTGCTGCGCCCGACCGTGCTCGTGGGCCCGGGCGTCGACACCGCGCTGACCCGGCACCTGACCGCGCCTCGGCTGCTCGTGGTGCGCGGCGCCGCGCACCGCTGGCAGATGCTGCACGTCGACGACCTCGTCGAGGCCGTGCGGGTCGTGGTCGAGCAAGGGCTCACGGGCGCCGTGACCGTCGGCGCGGTCGACGCGGACGGCGCACCCGACCTCCTCACGGCCGACGAGACCGCCGCGGCCGCGGGGCTGCGCACCATCACGGTGCCCGCCGCGACCGCGTTCTCGATGGCCGAGAGCCTGCACCGCGCCCGCATGCTTCCCGCGGGCGCGCAGGACCTCGCGTTCGCGGTCTACCCGTGGACCGTGACGGCAGCACGGCTCGTCGAGGCCGGGTGGCGGTCCACGACGTCGAGCGCCGCGGCGGTCGCCCAGGTGCGCGACGCGGCCGCCGTGCCCGGGCGGCGCAAGGTCGACGCACGCGACGCGGCGGCGCTCGGGGCCGCCGGCGCCGCGGTCGCGGTGCTCGCGACCGCGGCGGTGTGGCGGCGGCGCGCCGGCGGCCGATGAGCGGCGTGTCGCCCGAGCACGGACCGATCGGCGATGATGGCCGGGTGAGCGACGAGCGACCCACCCCCGACCCGACCGCGGGACCCGTCCCGGGCCCGGCTGCGGCGTCCGACACCGACGTGACCGAGGACTACGAGCCGGAGCCCGCGACGCGACGGGCCACGACGCTCGCCGCCTCGCTGCTCGCGACGCTCGCGATCGTCGCCGTCATGGCGTTCCTGCCGGCACCGTACGCGGTGCGCGGCCCCGGCCCGACCGAGGACGTGCTCGGCGCGCAGGACGGGCAGGAGCTCATCCAGATCAAGGACGAGCAGACCTACCCCGCCACGGGCGAGCTGCGGCTCGTGACCGTGTCGGTCTCGGGCGGCCCCGGCTTCCCGGCCGACGCGCTCACGGTGCTGCGCGGCTGGGTCGACGAGAAGCGGTCCGTCGTGCCCGTCGAGTCGGTGTTCGACCTCGACCAGTCGCGCGAGGAGGTCGACGCCGAGAACCAGGCCGAGATGACGTCGTCGCAGGAGAGCGCGACCGTCGCCGCGCTGACCGAGCTCGGGTACACCGTGCCCGCGACGCTCACGGTCGTCGGGACCGTCGAGGGCAGCGGCGCCGAGGGCGTGGTCGCCGACGGCGACGTGCTCACGAGCGTCGACGGCGACGAGCTCGTGACGTACGACGACCTCGTGGACGACCTCGCGAAGACCTCGCCCGGCGACGACGTGGAGCTCGGCGTCACGCGCGACGGCGAGCCGACCACGGTCACCGTCACCATGAGCGACATCCAGGGCCGCACGTCGCTCGGGGTCTACCTCGACCAGCAGTTCGACCTGCCCGTCGACGTCCAGATCCAGATCGAGGACATCGGCGGCCCGAGCGCCGGGACGATGTTTGCGCTCGGGATCATCGACAAGCTCACGCCCGAGGACGAGGCGAACGGCCACGTGATCGCCGGGACCGGCACCATGAGCGTCGACGGGCAGGTCGGCGCGATCGGCGGGATCCGGCAGAAGCTCTACGGCGCGCAGCGCGACGGCGCGACGTGGTTCCTCGCCCCCACGAGCAACTGCAACGAGGTCGTGGGCAACGTCCCCGACGGGATGCACGTCACGGCCGTGAGCACGCTCACCGAGGCGCTCGCGGCCGTCACGGCCATCGGGCAGGACGACACCGACGGCCTGCCGACGTGCGAGCAGGCGGTCGAGGGCAAGGGCTGACGCCGCTCAGTCCTCGAACGTTGCGCGCAGCGCCTCGGTGAGCCCCGGCACGAGGTCGGGGCCGAACGCGACCTGGTCGTCGGCGTCGTGCGAGCGCGAGCGCAGCGCGCACCACGTCGAGCCCTCGCGCAGCACGCCCGCGGCGATCCGCACGTCCTGACGGTCCGGGTGGTTCGCGAGGTGCTCGAGCGCGGCCTCGTGCTCCGCGGGGACGTCGTCCTCGGCCTCGGGCGGCAGGACGATCCGCTCGACGACCACGGCCGCGCCCGCGACCGCGGGCGGCCAGCCGATCCGGCCCAGCAGCGCCTCGAGGTCGTCGGTCGGGTCGAGCTCCTGCTCGACCGACGTCAGGTGGCGCGGCTCGGCGCGCGCGGTCGCGACGACCTCGGGGGGCAGCCGGTCGGCGAGCGTGGGGTCGGCGTCGAGCGCCTGCGACGTCTCGACCAGGGCGAACAGGCGAACGGGGGCGTCCCAGCCCGCCGTGGCGACGTGCTGCTCGATCTCGCGCACGGCGTCGGCGAGCGCGACCTGCGCGGCCGAGAACGCGGGCTCGGGGCTCGGAGCGGGGGGCGTGGCATCGGGTTCCATGCGTCCAGGATCCCAGACGTCGGTCGCGCCCTCAGGACTGGGGAGAACGTGTGTGGGAACCTGGGTGGGCCGCTGGACGTTCCATGGGCGAGGCGGTCGCGCGAGCGACCGGTCGCCACCCGAAGAAGAGGTTCGCACACCGTGTCATTCGCTGATGCACCCCGCCGGACGCCGCAGGCGCCGGCACGCCCCCGAGGACGACGTCCGCTGGTGATCGCGCTCGTCGTGGTCGCCGCGCTCGTGGTCGTCGTGATGCTCGCCGCCCAGTTCTGGACCGAGGTGCTGTGGTTCACGCAGCTGGGCTACGAGTCGGTCCTGTGGACCGAGTGGGGCGTGCGGGCCGCGCTGTTCGCCGTCGGGTTCCTCGTGATGGGTGGTGCGCTGTTCGCGTCGCTCTCGGTCGCCTACCGCTCGCGGCCGGTCTACGCGCCGTCGACCCCCGAGCAGGCGACGCTCGACCAGTACCGCGAGGCCGTCGAGCCGTTGCGCAAGGTCGTCACGTGGGGCGCGCCCGCGCTCATCGGGTTCTTCGCGGGGACGGCGGCCTCGGGGCAGTGGCAGACCGTCCTGCTCGCGATGAACAAGGTCTCGTTCGGGCAGGCCGACCCGCAGTGGGGCTTCGACCTGTCGTTCTACGTGTTCGTGCTGCCGTTCCTCACGTTCCTCGTCGGGTTCCTGCTCGCGGTCGTGATCGTCTCGGGCATCGGCGCGCTCGTGACCCACTACCTCTACGGCGGCCTGCGCATCGGCGGGGCGCCCAACCAGGGCCCGCGCACGACGCGCGCCGCGCGCATCCAGCTCGCCGTGCTCGCCGCGCTGCTCATGCTGCTGGTCGCGGTCAACTACTGGCTCGACCGCTACTCGATCCTCAACTCCCAGGGCGACAAGTTCGACGGCGCGAGCTACACCGACGTCAACGCCGTGATCCCGTCCAAGACGATCCTCGCGATCCTGGCCGTGGGCGTCGCGGCGCTCTTCGTCGTCGCGGCGATCATCGGCAACTGGCGCCTGCCCGCGATCGGGGTCGGGCTCATGGTCGTCTCCGCGATCGCGATCGGCGGCATCTACCCCGCGATCGTCCAGCGCTTCCAGGTGGCCCCGAACCAGCAGGAGCTCGAGGCGCCGTACGTGCAGCGCAACATCGACGCCACGAGCGACGCGTTCGGTCTCGACAAGGTCGAGGCGCAGCCGTACACCGCGACGACCGAGGCGACCAAGGGCGCGCTGCGCGAGGACGCCGACACGACGGCGTCGATCCGCCTCCTGGACCCGCAGGTCGTGAGCCCCACGTTCCGGCAGTACCAGCAGAACAAGCAGTACTACAACTTCGACGCGACCCTCGCGGTCGACCGCTACACGCTCGACGACAAGAGCGAGGACACCGTGATCGCGGTGCGCGAGCTCAACCTCGGCGGCCTCGGCAACGAGCAGCGCACCTGGGTCAACGACCACACGGTCTACACGCACGGGTACGGCGTCGTCGCCGCGTACGGCAGCCAGACCGGCTCGGGCGGGCGCCCGGCGTTCTACGAGGGCGACATCCCCTCGACGGGCAAGCTGACCGAGCTCGGCGACGGCTACGAGCCCCGCATCTACTTCAGCCCGCAGACCGAGAACTACTCGATCGTCGGCGCGCCCGAGGGCACCGACCCCTGGGAGCTCGACTACCCGGACGACAGCACCGACGGCCAGGTCAAGACGACCTTCGGGGCCGACGGGACCGTCGCCGGCCCGAGCATCGGGTCGTTCGCGACCAAGGTGCTCTACGCGCTCAAGTTCGGCTCCGAGCAGATCCTGTTCTCGGACCGCGTGACCGAGGACTCGCAGATCCTCTACGACCGTGACCCGCGCACCCGCGTGCAGAAGGTCGCGCCGTACCTGACGCTCGACGGCCGCGTGTACCCGGCCGTCGTCGACGGACGCGTCAAGTACATCGTCGAGGGCTACACGACCTCGAACGCCTACCCGTACTCGGCGCAGCGCGCGATCGACGAGGCGACGCAGGACTCGCTGACCAACTCCTCGGCGTCGATCCAGGCGATCGCGCCCGAGAAGGTCAACTACATGCGCAACTCGGTCAAGGCGACCGTCGACGCGTACGACGGCTCGGTCGACCTGTACTCGTGGGAGCCCGAGGACCCGGTCCTGCAGGCGTGGGAGAAGGTCTTCCCGACCGCCGTCAAGCCCATGGACGAGATCTCCGCCGGGCTCATGAGCCACCTGCGCTACCCCGAGGACCTCTTCAAGGTCCAGCGCTCGCTCCTGACCCAGTACCACGTGACCGACGCGCGGGACTTCTACACCGGCCAGGACTACTGGCGGAACCCGACCGACCCGACCGTGCCCGGCGACAACAAGCCGCTGCAGCCGCCGTACTACCTGACGCTGCAGATGCCGGGCCAGGACTCGCCCGAGTTCTCGCTCACGTCGACGTTCATCCCCGGTGGCACCACCGACCGCGAGATCCTCACCGGGTTCCTCGCGGTCGACGCCGAGGCCGGCGACGAGGCGGGCAAGAAGTCCGCGGACTACGGCACCCTCAGGCTGCTCGAGCTGCCACGCAGCTCGACCGTGCCCGGACCCGGTCAGGTGCAGTCGGCGTTCGACTCTGACGCCGACATCGCGAACGAGCTCAACATCCTCAACCGCGGCGGCTCCGAGGTCATCAAGGGCAACCTGCTCACGCTCCCCGTGGGCGGCGGCCTGCTGTACGTGCAGCCCGTGTACGTGCAGTCGTCCGGCACCCCCAAGATCCCGCTGCTGCGCAAGGTCCAGGTGTCGTTCGGTGACTCCATCGGGTTCGCCGACACGCTCGACGAGGCGCTCGACCAGGTGTTCGGGGGCGACTCGGGCGTCGACGCGGCCGACGCCGACGGCGACAAGGCCTCCGAGGTGCCCGACGCACCCGCCGAGGGCGACGGCGCGACGACCGACCCGACGCCGGCGCCCAGCGCCACGACCGAGCCGAGCGCGACGACCGAGCCCAGCGCGGCACCGACCGCCGGGACCGGCGGCGGGGGCGACGTCACCGACCCGCAGGCGCAGCTCGACCAGGCGCTCGCCGACATGCAGACCGCCTACGACGCCGCGGACGCTGCGCTCGCGGACGGCGACTGGGCGGCCTACGGCGAGGCGCAGGACCAGCTCAAGGCGGCGATCGAGCAGGCCGTCGAGGCGGAGAACGCGCTCTCCGGGCAGTGACACGGGACGCCCGTCACGCCGGCATCGGCCGGTGTGACGGGCGTCTCCGCTGCTCAGGGCCGCGATGATTTGGTCTTCCGGCCCAGGTCGCGTAGAGTCGTACCTACCGACGCGGGGTGGAGCAGCTCGGTAGCTCGCTGGGCTCATAACCCAGAGGTCGCAGGTTCAAATCCTGCCCCCGCTACTTGTGAAGTAGCACGAAGGCCCGGACCAGACGGTCCGGGCCTTCGTCGTTCCCGGTATCTCCGGAAGCGCCCGAGTCTCTGGGAACGCCCGGCTCTGGACGACCGATGTTCCCTGAACTCCCACCGCACGCGTCAGGCGGTGCGTCGGCGGCGGACGACGATCGCGCCCACGGTCACGAGCGCGACCAGCACCGCCGTCACGACGATCGTCACGACGCCCACCGACGCGACGGCGCGCGTGATCGCGGACTGCACCTCGACGGCCGCGCCGACCACGGGGTCGCTCGTCGCGTCGCCCGCGAAGACCCGCAGCTCGAACCAGCCGTACCAGGCGACGTACGCGCCCGCGAGCACGAGCAGCGCCCCGGAGAGCCGCGAGATCACGGGGGCGGCGCGGCGCATGCGGGCGACGAGCCCGGTCGACGCGGTCGCGGCGGCGAGCGCGAGCACCCCGACGACGGCTCCCATGCCGAGCGCGTAGACCACGTAGGTCGCGACGACGCCGACCGGCCCGCCGTCGCGCACGGCGCCGGCGGTGACCGCGAGGAACGGGGCGATCGTGCAGCTCAGGGACGCGAGCGCGAACGTCGCGCCGTACCCGACCTGCGACCCCCAGGACGCGCGGGGCGCCCTGCCGTAGCGCGCGAGGCCGCCGATGCCGAGCGACCTCCCGGTGAGCAGCCACACGCCGAGCCCCACGAGGGCGAGCCCCACGACGATCGTGACGACCGGCAGGTACCGCTCGAGCGACACCGTGAGGGTCGTCAGCAGCACGCCGAAGATCCCGAACACGAGCACGAAGCCCACGGTCATGCCCGTGGTGAACCGTGCCGCCCGGCCGATCGCGGCGGACTGCGTGCCCTCCTCGGGCGTCGGCGGGGTCGCGACGAGCAGCGTCAGGTAGGCGGGCAGCAGCGCGAACCCGCACGGGTTGAACGCCGCGACGGCCCCGGCGACGAGGGCGAGGCCGAGCAGGACGGGGTCGACCACCGCGAGGTCCACGGCTCACCCGTCCACGAGGTCGGCGGCGCGCGTCGCGAGCGCGTCGTGCCCGAGCGCGCCCACGACGAGCTCGGTCGAGCCGTCCGCGCCGACGAGCACGTACGACGGCTGCGAGACCACGCCGAACTTCTGCCACAGCGCGCCGTCGTCGTCGACGACGTGCGCGAACCCGTCGACGCCCGTGTCGTCGACGAAGCCCTGCATCGCGTCGACCTGGCCCAGCCCGGGCACCCCGACGAAGGTCACGTCGCCCGCGAGGTCGGCGGCGACGTCCGACACCGCGGGGGCCTCGCCGCGGCAGATGGTGCACCACGGCGCCCAGAACCACAGGACGACCGGCCCGCCGGCGAGCTCGGCGGCGTCGAAGGCGTCGCCCGCGACGGTGGTGCCGGTGAAGTCGAGCGCGGCGGGCACGACGACGTCGGGCTCCGGGCTGTCGGACGTCGCCGGGTCGGCCTGGTCCTCGGGCGTCGTCGGGGCGGACGTCGCCGTGCTGGCCTGGTCGGCGGACGCCGCCGTTCCCGCGGTGTCCGGCGCGTCCTGGGCTGCGCACCCTGCGAGCGCGAGGAGGGCCACGACCCCTGCGGCGGTCAATGTGGTTCTGGCGGGCGTGGTCCTGGCCGCCGTGGTCCCTGTCGGTGTCGGCCTGGCGCGGTGGGTGCTCACGGGTGCTCCTCGGGTCGGGACGCCGCGGTCTCGACGTCGTCGTACCTCGCACAACGCCCGCCGGTCGGGGCTCGATCCCGGTCCGGACCTGACGAAACCCTTTCGGTCCGGCCCGGCCTGGCGTCGTCCGCGGTATCACGGGGCGGCGGAGGCCCTCCCTCCTGGTGCGGGGGACGGGTTCGAGGAGGAGCGATGAAGCGGATCGTGCTGTGCTGCGACGGCACGTGGAACTCGCCGGTGCGCGAGAGCGTGTCGAACGTCGAGAAGATCGCGCGCGCCGTGGCGACGGGGATCGTCGGGGACGGCGTGGTGCAGGAGGTGCACACGGTCGGGGGCGTCGGGTCGCGCGGGTACCTGCTCGACCGGGTGCTCGGGGGAGCGTTCGGGTACGGGATCACGACGAACGTGGTCGAGGGCTACCGGGAGATCGCGCTCGGGTACTCGCCGGGCGACGAGATCTTCGTGTTCGGGTTCTCCCGGGGCGCGTACACCGCGCGCAGCGTCGTCGGGATGATCGCGGCGGTCGGTCTGCTGCGCCCCGAGGCGGTGCTCGAGAACCGGCTGCGCGAGGCCGAGCGGCTGTACCGCGAGCGCAGCGACGCGACCGCGGACGTGCGGGCGGCGTTCCGGCGCGAGCACGCGTACGCGAGCGTGCCGGTGCGCATGCTCGGCGTGTTCGACACGGTCGGGGCCCTCGGCGTTCCGGGCCTGACGCGGCGACGCAGCCGGTTCCACGACGTCCGGCTCGGGCGGGACGTCGTGTGCGCGCGGCAGGCCCTCGCGATCGACGAGCGGCGGCGCACGTTCGAGCCGTGCCTGTGGGAGGTGCCCGAGGCCGAGGCGAGGCCGGGGCGCGTCAAGCAGGTCTGGTTCCCTGGCGTGCACAGCGACGTGGGCGGCAGCACCCGGCACACCGCGTTGTCGGACGTGACGCTGCGGTGGATGGTCGGCGAGGCCGAGTCGCAGGGGCTCGTGGTCGACCACGCGCGGCTCGCGGCGCAGCTCGAGGACGAGCCGGTGTTCGAGGTCGTCGGCGCACCGACGCCGCTGTGGCGGTGCATCAACCTCGTCAAGCGCGTGCGCCGCAACCCGCGGTTCCGCGGCGACGTGCGCGTGCTCGCCGGCGTGCCGGCGCGCGAGGGGCCCGGGTACCGCGACGAGGCCCGGATCGCGTGGCCCGCGCTGCGGCTCACGGCCGACGACGCCGACCCGGCCTACCGCGAGCACGCGGTCAACGTGGGGTGGTGGCGCGAGAGCGCGGGTGCCGGGCTCGACGGCCTGGTCGAGCACGTGCGCGACCTGGACGGCGACCGGCGGCGCGTCGTGCTCGTGTGAGCGCGCGCGCCCGCGCGGTCGGGCGGACGATGGGCGCATGAGCGACGACCGAGGACCGACGCCCTGGAGCGGGGACCGATGACGACGCTGCCGCGCGAGGTGCTCGTGCCGGCCGACGCGCACGTGCTCGGGTCGCCCGACGCACCCGTGACGATCGTCGAGTTCGGCGACCTCGAGTGCCCGTACTGCAAGGACGCGGCCCCCGTGCTGCGCGACGTGGTCGAGGCCTCGGACGGCCGTGCGCGCCTCGTGTTCCGGCACTTCCCGTTGTTCGAGGTGCACCCGCACGCGCTGACCGCGGCGCTCGCGGTCGAGGCCGCGGCGGCGCAGGGGCGGTTCTGGCCGCTGCTCGACGCGCTGTTCGCGCAGCAGGACGACCTCTCGGACGCCGGGATCGTGCGTGCCGCCGCGACGCTCGGGATCGAGCCGGCGGGCCTCGTGGGGGAGGCGGCGCAGCGGTTCGGCGGCGTCGTCGAGCGCGACTACGCCGACGGCCTGGCCGCGGGTGTCGCGGGGACGCCGACGGTGTTCGTCGACGGTGTGCGGCTCACGGGCCGGGTCACGCGCGAGAGCGTGCAGGCGGCGGTCGACGCGCGGCTACGCGGGTCGGGCTGAGCGGCCGTCAGCCGAGCGCGACGAGCACCGCACGCAAGGCCGCGGTGGCCTCCTGGAGAGCCCCTGCGGGTACGGTGCGCAGCGCGACGGCCTGACCGCTGACGACCGCGGTCACGGCGCTGAGCGCGAGCTGCTCGCCCGCGACGGTCAGACGCACGACGGCGGGCGTGCCCGCCCCGACCTCGACCAGACCGCGCGCGGCGAGCGAGGCCGCGGCGTCGGCGTCCGACACCTCGACCGACGGGACCGTGCCCTCGTACGGGTGCCCGGCCGACCGGAGCGCGGCGAGCAGCGCGTACTCCTCACGCGTGAGGTCGAGCGTGCGCAGACGGTCGCGGGTCACGGCGTCCAGGAGCGCGTGCAGCCGCTCGACCCGCGCGGCGAGCATGAACGACTGCCCGGCGATCCCCGGGGTCTCGGCGTCCCAGCGGGCGGCGAGGCGGTCGACGTCGTCGTGGGTGGCCGCGTCGTGGGGCACGTGGGGCGGGTGGCTCATGCGACCAGCCTAGGCGGGCGGCGCGACCCAGGGGCGTGGCGGCAGCGCGGCGGGCGGGCCGTCGTCGGGCGTGCACAGGGGAGAGCGCTCCCCGAAGAACCGGAGCGTGACCGACCCGAGCACGGCCGCGATCAGGGACGCGGTGAGCACCCCGATCTTGGCCTGCGCGACGAGGGCCTCGTCGTCGAACGCGAGCTCGGTGACGAACAGCGAGATCGTGAACCCGATCCCGGTCAGCACCGAGCCGCCGAGCAGGTGGGTCCAGCGCACGCGTCCCGGCAGGTCGCCGATCCCGGTGAGCAGCGCGAGGCTCGACGCCGCGAACACGCCCACGGTCTTGCCCACGACGAGCGCGACGACCACCGCGACGGTCACGGTCGAGGTCGCGCCCGCGGCGAGCGAGTCGCCGGTCAGGCTGATCCCGGCGTTCGCGAGACCGAACAGCGGGACGACGACGTACGCCGACCACGGGTGCAGCACCCGCTGGAGCCGCTCGGCCGGCGGGACGGCGGCCCGGGCCGCGAGCTCGGTCAGGTGCTCGCGCTCGGCGGTCGTCTCGAGCGAGAGCGTGCGCGCGTACCGGGGGACCGCCTCGACGTCCTCGCGGCGCGCGAGCCGGGCGGGCACGACCAGCCCGAGCACGACGCCCGCGAGCGTCGCGTGCACGCCCGAGGCGTGCACCGTGCCCCACAGCGCGATCCCGAGCAGCAGGTACGGCGTCAGGCGCCACTCGCCCATGAGCCGCACCACGACGAGCGCGACCACGAGCAGCACCGACGCCCCGAGCCACGCGAGCGAGACGTGGTCGGTGTAGAACACGGCCATGACGGTGATCGCGCCGATGTCGTCGACCACCGCGAGCGTGAGCAGGAACAGCCGCAGCTGGTCGGGGCAGCGTGGCCCGAACAGCGCGAGCACGCCGACGACGAACGCGGTGTCGGTCGACATCACGATGCCCCACCCGTGCGCGCCGTCGCTGCGGCCCGCGATCGCCAGGAACAGCAGCGCGGGCACCACGAGACCGCCGAGCGCGCCGAGCGCGGGCACCGTCGCGGTGCGGCGGTTGCGCAGCTCGCCCGTGGTCAGCTCGCGGTTGATCTCGAGGCCGATGACGAGGAAGAACACGGCCATGAGGGCGTCGTTGACCCACGCGTGCAAGTCCATGACGAGTCCGTGACCGCCCACGCCCACGCCCGCCGTCGTCCCCCAGAAGGTCGTGTACGCGTCGGACCACGGCGAGTTCGCCCACACGAGCGCCGCGACGGTCGCGGCGAGCAGCACCACGGCGCTGCCCGCCTCGGTGCGCAGGAACCGCACGACCTGCGGCGCGACGGGCCGCACGGTGATGCGGAGCGGGGGGCCGGGGCGCGCGGGCGGGTCGGTGGGCACGGTCACGGGTCAACGGTCGTGCGTGCGCGCCGCCCGCGCAACGGCTGCGCGCCCGAGCCGCGCGGCGGGCGGCTACCGTGGGGCCGTGACCACCCACGACGCGGGCGCCGCGCGCCCGCCCCGGACCAGCGTCGAGCAGCACCGCGCGGACGTCGCGGCCCTGCTCGCGCCCCTCGTCGCGCGCCGCCCGGTCGAGCGGCTCCCGCTCGCGCACGCGCTCGACCGCGTGCTGGGCGCCGACGTCAGCGCACCCGTCGCGGTGCCCGCGTTCCGCAACTCCCAGATGGACGGCTTCGCGGTGCGCACGGCCGACGTCGTCCCGGGGCGCGCGCTGCCCGTCGTCGGCGAGATCGCGGCCGGGTCCACGGCCGCGCCGCTGGCCCCCGGCACGGCCGTGCGCATCATGACGGGCGCCCCCGTGCCCGACGGCGCGGATGCCGTCGTGCCCGTCGAGGAGACGTCGGTCGGTCGCTTCGGCGCGGACGTGACCGAGGTCGTGCTGGGCGCGGTGCCCGCCCCGGGGGCGTTCGTGCGCGAGGCCGGATCGGACGTGCGGGCGGGCGACGTCGTGCTGCCCGCCGGGACGCGGCTCGCCGCGACGCGCCTCGCGGCGCTCGCGGCGTGCGGGATCGCGCACGTCGAGGTCGTCGTGCCGCTGCGCGTCTCGGTCGTCTCGACCGGGGCCGAGCTCGTCGCGCCGGGCGAGCGCCTCGGCCCCGGCCAGGTCTACGACGCGAACGGCACCGCGCTCGCGGCGGCCGTGCGCGCCGCGGGCGGCACGGTCGCGTTCGAGGGACGCAGCGGTGACGACCCGCGCGTGCTCGCGGGCGTGCTCGCCGACGCCGCCGCGCTCGGCGACCTCGTGCTGACGTCGGGCGGCGTGAGCCAGGGCGCGTACGAGGTCGTCAAGGACGTGCTCGGCCCGGACGCGGACGCCGCGTCGCTGCCGTTCGCGCTGCGCGACACCTCGGTCGAGTTCCGCACGGTCGCGATGCAGCCCGGTGGCCCGCAGGGGCTCGGCAGGTTCCGCGGCACCCCGATCCTCACGTTCCCCGGCAACCCGGTGAGCGCGCAGGTCTCGTTCGTGGTGTTCGTCCGCGAGCTCGTCGCCGCGGCGGCCGGGCGCGTCGCGGACGGCGCCCGGCCGCGTCGTCGTCTCGACCACGCGGTCACGTCGCCTCCCGGGCGGCGGCAGATGCTGCGCGGGGCGCTGAGCGTGGGCGGCGGCGTGCGCGTCGTCGGCGGCACGGGGTCGCACCTGGTCGCGGCGATGGCGCGCGCCGACGTGCTGATCGACGTGCCGGCGGACGTGGAGGCGCTCGACGAGGGCGCCGAGGTGGAGGTGTGGGAGCTGTGAACGAGAGCCGGGTCACCCAGGACGTGCTCGACGACGCGGTCGTGCGCGCGGTCGAGGACGCCGTCGCCGCGCCCGAGTGCGGGGCCGTGGTCACGTTCCGCGGGGTCGTGCGCGACGTCGACGGCGGACGCGACGTGACGGGCCTCGACTACGAGGCGCACCCCGACGCGACGGACGTGCTGCGCGCGTGCTGCGCGCAGGTCACGGCCGAGACGGGCCTGCGCGTCGCCGCGGTGCACCGCTACGGCGTGCTCACGATCGGGGACGTCGCGCTCGTGGCGAGCGCCTCGGCCGGGCACCGGCGCGAGGCCTTCGACGCGTGCTCGCTGCTCGTCGAGCGGATCAAGGCGCAGGTGCCGATCTGGAAGCGTCAGCACTTCACCGACGGCGACTCGGAGTGGGTCGGGCTGTGAGCGGCGGGCCCGCGGACGTGGGCGCGGTGGACGACGTGGCGTTCGTGCGCGTGCGCCGGGCCGAGCCGCACGACCTGCCCGCGGTGCGCACCGTCCTCGCGGCCGCGCTCGCGACCGACCCGATGATGCGCTGGGTGTTCCCGGGCGACGAGCCGCGCCCCGACGCGGTCGCGGCGTGGCTCGCCCCGGCGGTCGAGGGCTACGTGCTCGCGGGCTCGGCCTACGTCGCCGAGACGTTCGGCACGGCCGAGGGCGACGGGCCACGCGTCGTCGGCGCCGCTGCGTGGCAGGTGCCCACCCCGACGACGGCGGGCCCGCTGCCCGCCTACCTGCCGGGTGCGCGCGTGCTGCTCGCCGAGCTCGTGGGCGCCGAGCACGCCGACGCCGTGCTGACCGGGATCGCCTCGACCCGCTCGCAGCGACCCGAGGCGCCACACCCGTACCTGCACCTGCTCGGCGTCGACGCGGGGGCACGACGCCGCGGGGTCGCGACCGAGCTCGTGCAGGCCGGGCTGGCGGAGCTCGCGCCCGACGGGCACGCGGTCGTCGAGACCATGGCCGAGGCGAACCTCGGCTTCTACGAGCGGCTCGGGTTCGTGCGGCGCGCGCACGGGTCGCTCGGCGCCGGCGCCCCTGACAAGCACACGCTCGAACGGCTCCAGGGCTGAGCCCGGGGAACGCTCAGGGGCGAACCAGGGTCGATCTCAGGGGGATCCAGGGTCACACGGGAGCCGCGCGTTCCTAGGCTCGACGACGAGCGCGACCGACCGGTCGTGCACGACCAGTCGAGGGGACAGCCATGATCGTGGTGCAGGGCCTGACCAAGAGGTACGGGCCGCGGACGGCGGTGGACGGGATCTCGTTCACCGTCCGGCCGGGGCAGGTGACGGGCTTCGTGGGCCCGAACGGCGCAGGGAAGTCCACGACCATGCGCATGATCATGGGACTCGACCGGCCGACGTCCGGCACGGCGAAGGTCAACGGGCGCGCGTACGCCCAGCACACCTCGCCGCTGACGCAGGTCGGGGCGCTGCTCGAGGCCAAGGCGATCCACCCGGGCCGCACGGCCCGCGACCACCTGCGCGCGCTCGCCGCGACGCACCACGTGCCCGCGCGCCGCGTCGACGAGGTCCTCGAGATGACGGGCCTGACCTCGGTCGCGCGCAAGCGTGCCGGCAGGTTCTCCCTCGGGATGGGCCAGCGGCTCGGCATCGCGACCGCGCTGCTGGGCGACCCGCGCACCGTGATCCTCGACGAGCCGGTCAACGGGCTCGACCCCGAGGGCGTGCTGTGGGTGCGCAACCTCGCGCGGCACCTCGCAGGCGAGGGGCGCACCGTGTTCCTGTCGAGCCACCTCATGAGCGAGGTCGCGCTCACCGCCGACCACGTCGTCGTGATCGGCGCGGGTCGCATCCTCGCGGACGCCCCCGTCGCCGACGTCGTCGCCGGAGCGTCGCGCGGCCTCGTCGAGGTCCGCACGCCCGACGCCGTCCGCCTCGCGCCCGCGCTCGTCGCGGCGGGCGCCCAGGTGTCGGACGACGGCACCGGCCTCCTCGCCGTGACCGGCCTCGACGCGCCCGCCATCGGTGCCGTCGCTGCACGCGAACGCGCCGTGCTGCACGCGCTCACGCCGCAGGTCTCGACGCTCGAGGAGGCCTACCTCGCCCTGACCGCCGACGCGGTCGAGTACCGCACGACGCCCGTCCTCGAAGGAGCAGCACGATGAACGCGACCCCGACGACTGCCGCGACTGCTGCGGCCCCGACGCCTGCCGCGACCGCGGTGACTCATGCGAGCCCGACGAATGCCGCGACGGCAACGTCTGCTGCGACTGCGGCGACTCCTGCGAGCTCGACGACTGCCGCGACGGCAACGTCTGCTGCGACTTCGGCGACTCGTGCGACTGCGGCGGCCACCGCGCCGGCGGGCGTCCGGCCGTCCGCCCGGACCGGGACCGGACCGCGTCGGCTCGACCCCGCGACGGGCGTGACGTCGCCCTACTACTGGCAGACGTTCGGAGGGGTCCTGCGCTCGGAGTGGGTCAAGCTGCGGACGCTGCGCTCGACGTGGTGGGTGGTCGGCAGCACCGTGCTCGTGATCGCGGGCATGGCGCTCGCCTCGTCGCTCTCGCTCGTCAACGACCCGGACCCGGTCGCCGCCGCCGACTACTTCTCGCCGACCATGGCCGTGACCTCGGGCGTCGGGTTCGCCCAGCTCGTCGTGATCGTGCTCGGCGCGCTCGCGATCACGGGGGAGTACGCGACCGGGATGATCCGCTCGTCGTTCGCGGCGACCCCCGCGCGCACGCCCGTGCTGGTCGCCAAGGTCGTGGTGGTGGGCGCCCTCGTGCTCACGACGACCGCGCTCGGGCTCGCGATCGGGTGGGCGGCGTCGTGGCCCGTGCTCGACGGCGCGGGGCTCCGGCTCGAGGCGGTCGGGTCCACGTGGCAGGCGATGCTGGGCGTGCCGGTGTACCTCGTGCTGGTCGCGCTGACGTCGCTCGGCGTGGGGGCTCTGCTGCGGCACACCGCCGGCGCGATCTTCGCGATGGTCGCCGTGGTGCTCGTGCTGCCGAGCGTGCTGAGCCTCGTTGACTCCGCCTGGGTCGGGGCGATCGTGGACCACATGCCCGTGAGCGCGGGCGGCGCGTTCATGGCCGAGACCGTGCTGAGCACGCCCGGCGCGGGCCCGTCGGCGTGGGCGGGGTTCGTGACGATGGTCGTCTGGGCCGTGGTCCCGCTCGTCGCGGCCGGGGTCGTGCTGCGCCGCCGCGACGCGTGAGTCGGATCGATGCGTGCGCCGGTTCGACGCGTGAGTCGGATCGACGCGTGGGACGGGGCCGCGGTCAGCCGAAGATCGCGGTCCCGTACTTGGCGAGGATCGCCGCGACGAGCAGCACGAACCACGTCGCGAGCAGGATCCCGAACGCGCCGGACCGCACGAGCGACAACGCCCGGCGCTGCAGGCCGCGCGGCCAGTAGAGGTTGTCCTCGAGGATGTTCCAGTGCAGCATCGAGGCGAACACGAGCGTGGTCGCGGCGGTGACGGTCAGGCACCAGGGGCACAGCGCACCGATCTCGAACATCGACGCGTAGAGCAGCCAGTACGCGAACACGAGGCCGAACAGGTAGATCGTCTGCGCGGCGACCATGAACCAGCGGGGGAACCGCACGCCCGCGAGGCCCGCCACGGCGAGCGTGATGACGACGGGCTCGGCCATGAGCCCGAGGAACGCGTTGGGGAACCCGAACAGCTCGGCCTGCCACGAGACGCCGACCTTGCCGCACGAGATCACGGTGTTGACGTCGCAGGCGAGCGC
The DNA here is from genome assembly GCF_002797595.1 of Sediminihabitans luteus. GTDB lineage: Bacteria > Actinomycetota > Actinomycetes > Actinomycetales > Cellulomonadaceae > Paraoerskovia > Paraoerskovia lutea. Next base: position 297,471 of record NZ_PGFE01000001.1, on the reverse strand, counting down.
CGTGCCCGGGTCGGCCGCGAGCTTGACCGCGTCGATCGAGAGCACGAGCGCTGCGGTCAGGGAGATGAGCGCGCCGACGAGCATCTCGCCGAACAGCCACTGGCGGGAGTGGAAGAAGCCTGTGGGGCGCGCCTCGGGGTCGTGCCCGAGGTCGGCGGTCTCGAGCGCCCCGTGGGCGTCGTCGTCGGTGTGCGCCATGGTTCCCTCGGCTCGTCGGACGGCGGGCGACCGGACGGACCCCGCTTGTGAAGAATAGCGCAAGCGCAGGACGGGCTGCCGCGCCCCCACCGCCGAGCGCAACCTTCCGCACCCTCGTGAGGCCATTGTCGGTGCGCAACGTTGCGGTCGCCCGGGAAGGCGCGGCGGGCCGGGGCTCAGCCGCCGATCGCGCCCATGCTGCGGCCGGTCGGCGCGAACGACTCGGGGTCGGGCGCTCCGTCGTCGAACCCGTGCGCCCAGGGCTTGGCCCACATCGCCGCCTGCCAGGCCGTGGCGAGCGCGTCGTCGTCGGCACCTGTGCGCAGCAGGGCGCGCAGGTCGGTCTCGGCGTCGCCGAACAGGCACGAGCGCACCGTGCCCTCGGCGGTCAGCCGGGTGCGGTCGCACGCGCCGCAGAACGAGCGCGTGACCGACGCGATGATCCCCACGGTCGCGGGACCGTCGTCGACGAGCCACTCCTCGGCCGGTGCGCTCGGGTCGTCGCGCCCCACGGCGCGCAGCGCGAACCGCTCACCCAGCTCGTCGAGGAGCCGCTCGGCGGTGACCATGTGCTCGCGGGCCCAGCGCTTGTCGGCGTCGAGCGGCATCTGCTCGATGAACCGCAGGTGGCAGCCGTGCTCGACGGCCCAGGCGAGCAGGTCGCGCGCACCGCGCAGCGTCTCGGGCATGAGCACGGCGTTGAGCTTGATGGGAGCGAGGCCCGCGGCGAGCGCGCCCCGGATCCCGGCGAGCACGTCGGGAAGGCGGTCGCGGCGCGTGAGCTCGGCGAAGTGCGCCCGGTCGACGCTGTCGAGCGACACGTTGACGCGGTCGAGACCTGCCGCGACGAGCGCGGGGGCGACCTTGTCGAGGCCCAGCCCGTTCGTGGTCATCGACAGCGACGCCTCCGGCGCGGCCTCGCGCGCGAGGCGCACGATCTCGACGATCTCGCGGCGCACGAGCGGCTCGCCGCCCGTGAACCGGACGTCCGTGACCCCGAACCGGCGCGCCGCGATCCCCACGAGGCGGGCGATCTCGCCCGGCGTGAGCAGGTCGTCGCGGGGGATCGAGGGCAGACCCTCGGCGGGCATGCAGTAGGTGCAGCGCAGCGAGCACTTCTCGGTCACCGAGACCCGCAGGTCGCGCGCGACCCGGCCGAACCTGTCCACGAGCGCGTCGGTGTCGGGGCGTCCGTCGAGCGACGGCGCCCCGGTGCTCGGGCGGGTGCTGGGCATGCCCAGCGTCACGGCGGCCACGTCGCGATCGTACCGGGGCTCAGGCGGCCGGTGCCGCGCGGACCTCCACGAGCGTGCGCCACGGGTCGTCGAACCGCAGCGTCTCGCCGTCGTGACGCGACCCGACCCCGGCGGCGTCCAGGCGCCCGGCGAGCGCGGTGACGTCGTCCGCGGTCGGGACGACGATCGCGACCTGACCGAGCCCGAGCGACGCCGCGCGCGGACCCGCGCCGCGGCTGTTCCACGTGTTCATGGCCATGTGGTGGTGGTAGCCGCCCGCCGAGACGAAGAGCGCTCCCGGCACGGTCGCGGTCTCGGCGAACCCGAGCACCCCCACGTAGAAGTCGCGCGCGACGTCGACGTCCCCGACCTGCAGGTGCACGTGGCCGAGCGCCGCGCGGTCGTCGGACGTCGCGAGCGGGGCCGTGTCGCGCTCGCGCAGTCGCCCCCACGACTCCGGGTCGAGGTGCTCGGCGAGGTACGCGTTCGGGTCGAGCCGGAGCGTGTCCATGCGGACGCCGCGCGCGTCCCAGCCCCAGGTCTCGCGCGGTCGGTCGGTGTAGAGCTCGACCCCGTTGCCCTCGGGGTCGGTGAAGTAGAAGGCCTCGGAGACGAGGTGGTCGGCGCTGCCGACGAACGACCCGGGCGCGGTGCGCGCGGCCGACGCGACCGCGCGGGCCAGGCCCGGGGCGTCGTCGAACAGCACGGCGGTGTGGAACAGGCCCGCCTGGCCGGGGCGTGCCGCGGGCAGGTCGCGTGCACGGCGCAGGACGACGAGCGGGACGTCGCCCCGGCCCAGCACCACGGTCTCGGCGCGGGGGTCCGCCGCCACGGCGGTGCGCTCGGCCAGGGCCGTCGCGGAGACGTCCGCGGGGAGCACGTCGAGCGTGAGGGCGTCGCGGTAGTAGCGGGTCATGAGGTCGAGGTCGCCGACGTGCAACGTCACGAGGTCCATCGTGGTCGCGGCGGCGAGGGCGGACGGGGCGCTCGCCTCGGGCGTGAGCGGCGACTCGGGCGTGAGCCGCGACTCGGGCGTGAGCCGCGACTTAGACGTGAACGAGGACTCGGCGGGGGCGGTCATGCCCGGGTCAACAGTCGCGGGGCGACCGTTGTTCCGGCAGGAGTCAGTACGCGCCCTTGACCACGAGGACGGGGGCCGAGGCGTCGAGCAGCACGCGCTGCGTCGTGCTGCCGAGCAGGAACTTGCTGACGGCGGAGCGCTTGCGCGAGCCGAGCACGACGAGATCGGCGTCGAGGCGCTCGGCCTCGTCGAGGATCGCGTCGGCGGGCTCGAGCCCGTCGTACCGGTAGGCGATCGAGACCTCGACCTCGCTGCCGAGCGTGTCGAGCACGTGCGCGAGCGTCGCGGGGGTCGGGTCGCTCGGCGGCTGCGGGGTGAGCACGATGATCGCGAGGTCGGTGCTGCGACCGACCGCCTCGCCGTGGGCGCGGCGCAGCGCTGCCTCGCCCTGCGGGGAGTCGTTGTAGGCCACCAGAACCGTCATCGCTGCGCTCTCCTGTCCGTACGGCGGTCCCACTCTCTCACAGCGCGACCTCGCGCGCCCCGGCGTCCGGACCGCCCCCGGGCGCGTGCAGCGGCGGCAGCGTGAGGGTCGCGGGCAGGCGGGGCGCGACCACGTCGACGAGCGTGCGCGCGACCTCGGCGCGACGCCGTGCGTCGAGCCGCTCGGCGGGGGCCGTGACGCTGACCGCGGCCACGGCGTGCCCCGCGCGCAGCAGCGGGACCGCGACGCAGCTGATCCCCGGCTCGTTCTCCTCGACCTCCTGCGCCCAGCCGCGGGCGAGCGCTCGCTCGACGGGGCTGCCCGCGTCGTCGGGCCGCACGTGGGAGCCCGGGCGGTGCGCGAGCATCGCGCGGCCCAGGGCCGTGCTCGCGGCCGGGACGTGCCGACCGATCGCCGACCACACGCGCACGGGGCGTGCCGGCTCGACCTTGTCGAGGTAGACGACGTGGTCGCCCGCGAGCACACCGAGGTGGACGAGCTCGTCGACCTCGGCGCACAGGGCGCGCAGCGCGTCGTGCACGAGCGCGGGGAGGTTCTCGTCGCGCAGGTACGCGGCCGAGAGCGCGAGGGCGGCTGGGCCGAGGAGGTAGCGGCCGTCCTGGTCCTGGTCGACGTACCCGCGGTGCCGCAGCGCGGCGAGCGTGCGGTGCAGGGTCGACTTGTTGACGTCGAGCCGCGTGGCGAGCTCGGCGAGCGCGAGCCCGCCGCGCCCGGCGGGGGCGAGGGCGTCGAGCGCGGCGAGCGCCTTGTCGACGCCGCCGAGCGGGCTGCCCGGGGCCGCGCCCGAGACGTTGCCTGAAGGGCCCGCGAGGGCGCCTGAGGGATCTCCCGAGGGATCGCTCGGCACAGGGGTGGATGTCATGGCGGGTCTCCGGGTAGTCTTCGCTCAGCAGGAACGCACGTTCACCATAGCGAAACGAACGACATGAGGGAAGCGAGCTCCATGAGCAGCACACCAGAGCCCACGTCGACGGCGACGTCGGGCACCACGCGACTGACCCAGGCCGCGCTCGTCGCGGCGCTCGAGACCACGCGGCTCGTGCCCGTGGTCGTCGCGAGCGGCGCGGAGGAGGGGCTCAACCTCGCCGCCGCGCTCCTGCGCGGGCACCTGCCCGTCGCCGAGGTCACGCTCCGGCTCCCCGGGGCGGTCGACGCGATCGCCGCCATCGCCGAGGACTTCCCCGAGGTCGTCGTCGGCGCCGGGACCGTCGTGCGCGTCGAGCAGGTCGACGAGGCCGTCGCCGCCGGCGCGCAGTTCCTCGTCTCGCCCGGCCTGTCCGAGGCCGTCGTCGAGCGGGCGCGCGAGCTCGACGTCCCGATCGTGCCGGGCGTCGCGACGCCGTCCGACATCATGCGGGCCGTCGCGCTCGGCATCGACGTCGTCAAGCTCTTCCCGGCCAAGACGCTCGGCGGCCCGGGCGCGGTCAAGGCGCTCGCGGCACCGTTCCCTGGCCTGCGGTTCCTGCCCACGGGCGGCATCGGCGCCGACGACCTCGGTGACTACCTCATGATCGAGCAGGTCGTCGCGGTCGGCGGCTCCTGGATGGTCGACCGCGCGCTCGTGCAGGGCGAGGACTGGGACGAGGTGTCCCGGCGCAGCCGCGCCGCGGTCGACCTCGCGGAGCGCGTCATCGCGGCGCGCCCCCAGCCGCACCCGGCCGACGACGCCGCGACCGGGGCCCGCGCATGAGCGCCCCCGCGCTCCGGGTCCGTCCCGCCGACGAGTGCGCGCTCGACGTCGTCGCCCTCGGCGAGGTCATGCTGCGGCTCGACCCGGGCGAGCGGCGCATCCGCACGGCCCGCACGTTCTCCGCGTGGGAGGGCGGCGGCGAGTACAACGTCGCGCGCGGCCTGCGCCGCTGCTTCGGGCTGCGCGGGGCGATCGTGACCGCGCTCGCCGACAACGAGGTGGGCCGGCTCGTCGAGGACTTCATGCTCACCGGCGGGCTCGACACCTCGCACGTGCGCTGGGTCCCGTACGACGGCATCGGCCGGTCGGTGCGCAACGGCTTGAACTTCACCGAGCGCGGCTTCGGTGTGCGCGGCGCCGTGGGCGTGAGCGACCGCGGGGCGACCGCGATCTCGCAGATGCAGCCCGACGACGTCGACTGGGACGCGCTGTTCTCCCGCGGCGTGCGCTGGTTCCACACGGGCGGCATCTTCGCCGCGCTCTCGGAGTCGGCCGCAGACGTCGCGGAGGCCGCGATGTCGGCCGCGCGCCGGCACGGCACGGTCGTCTCGTACGACCTCAACTACCGGCCGTCGCTCTGGCAGGGCATCGGGGGCGTCGAGCGCGCCCAGGAGGTCAACCGGCGCCTCGCGCGGCACGTCGACGTCATGATCGGCAACGAGGAGGACTTCACGGCCAGCCTCGGCTTCGAGGTCGAGGGCGTCGACGAGTCGCTCACCGACCTGGACACGGGCGCGTTCCGCGCGATGATCGACCGCGCCGCCGCCGAGTACGACAACTTCCAGGTGATCGCCACGACGCTGCGCGGCGTGCGGACCGCGACGCGCAACGACTGGGGCGCGATCGCGTGGTCGCGCACGCAGGGGTTCGCCGAGGCCACGCACCGGCCCGACCTCGAGATCCTCGACCGCGTCGGCGGCGGCGACTCGTTCGCCTCGGGTCTCGCGTACGGCCTCATGGAGCTCGGCTCGATCGCGGAGGCGGTCGAGTACGGGGCGGCGCACGGAGCGCTCGCGATGACGACGCCGGGGGACACCTCGACCGCGTCGCTCGCCGAGGTGCGCAAGCTCGTCGGGGGCGGCTCGGCGCGCGTCGCGCGCTGAGCCGAGCGGCCGCGCGGCACCCTGGGGTCGGTGCCGCGCGGCCGGGCTGCGCCCCGCCTCGCGCTAGGCTGGGCGGGAGCGGCAGGACGGGAGTCGAGGTGAACGGTCGGACGACGCGCGACGCGTCCCTCCCCGCCCCTGACCAGCCGCGGGACGACCTCACCCTCCCGCGACGCACACCCCCCACGACGCTCGACCTCGCGCGTGCCGTCGACCACGCCCGGATCCTGCGCGCGGCGGGGGACCCCGGCGGCGCGGCCCGCGTGCTCGACCGCGCGTTCGACGCCGAGGGCCCGCGTCGGCTCGTCTCGGAGCGGCAGCGGTTCCGGGCCCTCGTGCTGCGCGCCGACCTCGCGCTCCAGCTCCAGGACGGCGCGTCCGCGGCCCGGTTCCTCGACGGCGCCGACGCGCTCCCGCTGGTCGCCGACGCGCTCGCCGCGCTCGACGGCGACGTGCACCTCGCGGAGGAGCTCCGCGAACGCCTCGACGTGCTCTGACCCGCGGGCCCGACGTCGGCACCCGCGATGCCGCGCGCGTGGCGCCCATCAGACAGCCCGCGGAACCTGCCCGGCCCGCGGGACGTTGGACGGGCGGAGGGCTCCCGCCCTCGCCCGACGACCCGAGGAGCCCATCGTGCAGTGCCCCGTGGACCAGTCCGTACTCGTCATGAGCGAGCGCAGCGGCGTCGAGATCGACTACTGCCCGACGTGCCGCGGGGTGTGGCTCGACCGTGGCGAGCTTGACAAGATCGTCGAGCGTGCCGCGACCGGCGCCGCCACCCCACCCGCGAACCCCGGCCCCGCGCCCGCCCAGCAGTACCCGCCGACCGCGGCTGCGACGTCCGCCCCCGACTACGGCTACGACCAGCGCGGTCACGACCAGCGCGGCTACGACCAGCGGGGCCAGGACCAGCGCGGCTACGACCAGCGGGGCCAGGACCAGCGGGCTTACGACCAGCGCGGCTACGACCAGCGGATCGACCCGCGCACCGGCAAGGCCTACAAGAAGCGCAAGAAGGAGTCGTGGCTCGAGGACCTCTTCGACTTCTGAGTGACGGGCCCGGGCCGACCTAGACTCGCCCGGTGCGCGCCTTCGTGACCCGCTGGGTCGACCCGTTCGTCGTCGGCATCCTGACCATGCTCGTGCTCGGGCTGGTCGTTCCCGTCCCGGACGCCGCCCGCGGGGTGGTCGATGGCGCGGCGACCGTCGCGGTCGTCGTGCTGTTCTTCGTGTACGGCGCACGGCTGCCCACGCGCGACATCTGGGACGGGCTGCGCAACTGGCGGCTGCAGGGCGGGATCCTCGCCTCGACGTGGGTGCTGTTCCCGCTGCTCGGACTCGTCGCGTCGGCCGTGGTCGAGCCGTGGCTCGGTGCCGCCCTCGCGCAGGGCGTGCTCTACGTGTCGCTGCTGCCGTCGACCGTGCAGGCGTCGGTCGCGTTCACGTCGGTCGCGCGCGGCAACGTCGCGGGGGCGGTGTGCGGAGCGACGGTCTCGAACCTGGTCGGCATGGTCCTGACGCCGCTGCTCGTGCTGTGGCTCATGTCGGACGTCGGCACCGCGGCCGGCACCGCAGGGATCGGCGGTCTGGGCGACGTCCTGCTGCACCTGCTGCTCCCGTTCGTGCTGGGGCAGCTCGTGCAGCCGTTCGTCGGGGCGTGGATCCGGGCGCGGCGCTGGATCACGCTCGGCGTCGACCGCGGCGCGATCCTGCTCATCGTCTTCTCGTCGGTCTCGGCCGCCGCGGGCGAGGGTGCGTGGGACGCGGTCTCGGTCGGCGGCGTGCTCGGGCTGCTCGCGGTGAGCGCGGTGCTGCTCGCCACCGTGCTGAGCGCGACGTGGTTCGGCGGTCGGGCGCTCGGCCTGGGCGTCGAGGACCGCATCGCGCTGCTCATGTGTGGGTCCAAGAAGTCCCTCGCGACGGGGCTGCCCATGGCGAACGTGCTGTTCCCCGTCGCTGTCGCGGGAACCGTCGCGGTGCCGCTCATCGTGTTCCACCAGCTGCAGCTCGTGGTGTGCGCGGTGGTCGCGCGCCGCCTCGCGGCGCGCGACCGACCGGAGCTCACTCGCTGAAGTAGACCGACGGAGCTTCCTCGAGGTCGAGCGCCCACAGCCCGCCCGACGTGTCGCGGCGCTCGACGCAGACCCCTGTCGACATGTGCAGGGGGGCGATCGCATTGTCGTGCGACGTCGTGTCGCCCACGAGCCGGGGGCACGGTCCGCCCGAAGCCCACTCGTCGGGATCGAGCAGGTACTCGACGCCCACCCCGAACCACGGCGAGACGATGCGCGGCCCTGAGTAGTCGAGCTCGAGCGGCACGTACCAGAACGACGAGCCCGGCTCGGGCTCGCGCTCGTCGTCCGGGTAGACGAGGTCGTCGGCCGTGACCGGGCGCGGGGTGCCGACGGTGATCGTCCACTCGTCGGTCGCGAGCGTCTCGCCGAACGCGTACGGGTCGTCCCAGGTGCCGGAGCCTGTCGCGTCCGGGCCGACCGCCGTCGGCAGCGCGTCGGACGGCTCCTGCACCGGTGACTCGTAGGCCTCGAACGCGCGGTCTTCGGCGCCGTTCACGTAGGCCCGCGCGACCCCGGTGCCGATGGCGGCGGCCGACATGCCCAGGACCACCGCGAGCATCAGCGCGCCCGCCCGGCTCGACCGGCCACCGGATCGCGGCTCGGGCTCGGGCTCGGCCGCCGGACGTACCGGCCCGTGCGGGCTCGCACCGTCCGCGGGAGCGGTCGAGAACGGCTGCTGCGGCGGCACGTACCCCTCGTACGGGACGTACTGCCCGTCGTCGGCGCGCTTCACGAGGTCTCCTTGGTCGATCGGGTGAAGAACGTTCCGAACGCCTGGTCGGTCGAGAGCATCCACTGCCCTGGACCCTCGGCGGGAGCGACCACGCACTCGGTGTACTCGACGGTCTCTCCCGGGGCGGTCGGCTCGGCCTCGTCGAGCGCGTCCGGGAACTCGCCGCAGTAGAAGAACGAGTACCTCATGCCGTCGTTCGTCCAGTACGAGATCACGACGTCCTGGGGGTCCAGCGTCCTGTCCGAGGTGTTCTCGAGCGTCACGGGCACCAGGTACGCCCGCTCGCCCTCCCCGACCAGGGGGCGGTCGTCGTCGAAGTACGGGTTGTCGGCGAGGATCTGCTCGGTCGAGTCGACCGGCTCGCCCAGCGTGATCGTCCAGTCGCCGGTCGCCACCGTCTCGCCGAGCCTGTACGGCGCGAGCCGCGTCCCGTCGCCCGACGCCGCCGGGTCGACCGCGACCGGGTTCGCGTAGTTCGGGACGGGGCCCGCGCCCGACGTCGTCACGAACCAGGCGCCGAGGCCGCCCACCACGACCGCGCCGAAGGCCAGGGCCACCGCGGCGCCCGTCGGGATCGTCGGGCCCGTGCGCACCCGCGTCGGCTTGGACTGCCCGACCACGGCCGCCGGGTAGCGGCTCGGGTCGTGCGCGGCCTGCGGGCCGCCCTGTGCGGCGAGCCCGCGCATCTGGGCGAGCAGCCATGCGCGCTGCTCGTCCTCGCTCGCGCCGGGGCCGGGGCCGGCGTCAGGCGCGAGGGGATTCGTCGGGGTGCCGTACGCCGGGACGTCGGGCGTGCCGTAGGGCGGGACGCCGGGCGTGCCGTAGGGAGGCGCGTACTCGGCGGCGCCGGTCGGGGTGCCCGGACCGTACGGGTCCTGCGCGTACGGGTCCCGGCCGTGCGCGTCGTCCGCGGACGGGCCAGAGCCCTGCGGAGCGGTGCCGTCGGGGTCAGCACCGTAGGGCCGCGGGGGCCCGTCCTGACCGGGCGGGGTGGGCGGGTACGACACGGGACCTCCAGCGCTGCGTGGTCGCGGGGCGTGCCCCGCGCACCCTGCACGATATCGGTCCCGGGCGGGGGAGTGTCGCGGCGTCCGGCGGGCTTCTCGTCGGCTGCGGGCGTCTCGACCGCGTCGTCGGCGGTGTCGTCGGCGGGCTCCGTCGCGGCGTCCTCGGTGTCGGACGTCGCGGCCGTGCTCTGGTCCGGGACCGCCGCGAGGTCGGGGGTCGAGCTGCCACCGCCGGCCGCGAGGCTGATGACGAGGCCCAGGAGGCCGGACCCGACGGCGCAAACCTCCATCAGGGTCATGGTGACCAATGAAGGCCACGCGTACAATACATTTCCGGTGAATGTGAGGTGATGAAATGATGATTTCGTATGGCGCATTCAACGCGGACGACCTCTGCGGTGACACGCTGTCGGAGTACCTGGTCTCTGTCGAGGCTGACCTGCGGATCGAGGACGGGGGCACTCAGGTCTACTCCGAGCTGGATTTTCCGGTGGCTGAGCTTGCGCGCAATCTTCTGGCCTGGCTCAAGAGTCCACATCAGGACGACTTCTTGTTCAAATCTGAAAGTTTTGAGGAAGTCGGTTCCGTGAAGATCTGCCGAGTGGAAGGTAAGTGGACCATAGGATCGGTGTATTATCCAGATTGCGTAAGTCGTCCGACTGATTGGGGCACGGTCGAGGACGCGTGCCGGGCCTTCATCTACATGGTCAGGAACGACCTTGAAAGATTTGGTTTCGATTCGACGTGGATACTTGACGAGTAAAACTCTGGATCGGGCCCGGGTTCGTTTTTATAGGGGTTCGGAGCGGTTGATCGCCTTGGTCTGCTGAAGCGTCCCAGGTTTGATGCCGCTCCTGTTCGAGTCCAGGAGGATGAGCACATGCCGAAGAAGATCGATCCCGAGCTGAGGGCGCGCGCGGTGCGTCTATTGCGTGAGCACAACGGGGAATGCCAGAACGTGACCGCGGCGTCGATCGCGGTCGCCAAGCAGTTGGGCGTGTCCCAGGAGTCGGTGCGCCGCTGGGTGACGCAGGCCGCGGTCGATGGCGGGACCCGGCCCGGGGTCAGTACCGAGGAGCTCGCCGAGATCCGCAGGCTCAAGGCCGAGAACAAGCGGCTGCGGGAGTCAAACGAGATCGTGAAAGCGGCCTCGAACCCGCCCGTGCACACGCCGTCACGTCGCGCGGTCCGCTTCGTGGACCGCGCGCTCGCGGTCGCGCGCGTCCCGGGCGAGCGCACCGGGGGCGGCGTCACGACGACGGGATCCGACCAGTATGCCCGGGTCACCACGCTCGACTGGCAGGACCGCACGGTCCACCTCCAAGCCACGAACGTGCGGCACGCGCTCGTCCAAGCGCCCGCCTGATCCGCGCTCACCCCCGCCGCCACAGCCCCCGCACCCGGCCCCACAGCCGCGCGACCGGCCCCGGCCCGGGCACGACGGGGATCTGCTCGGTCTCGACGCCGCGCAGCAGCCAGGCCTCGGCGTGCCGGATCGCGTCGGCGGTCGACTCGCCGATCACGGGTGTCGCGGGGAACACCTTGATGCGCTCGTGCACGCGCAGGTCGATCACGTGCTCGAACCGGTCGGCGAGCACCTGGTCGACGCCGCTGACGTAGAACCTGCCCTCGTGCTCCGCGAGGCGGTCGGCGTAGGCGGCGAGCACCGTGAAGGCGGTCGCGCCGAGGCTCGCGCGGCCGCGCAGCCGGAGCACGACGACGGCCCCGCGGGCGTCGGTCGGGTCGGGCAGGGCGGCGTCGAGCGACCGCGCGCCCGCGTAGAAGAGGCTGCCGTAGACGTCGAGCACGGTGATCTCGTCGGACGGCAGCTCGCGCGGGGTGGGTTCCTCGTGAACGCGCCCGTCGTCGCCGCGCACGAGGCGCACGATGCGCAGGTCCTGCGACTCGCGGTTGGCCTGCAGCAGGATCGACAGCGCCGCCCCGATGCCGACGGCCGCGGCGACGGGCAGCAGGAGCGTCGCGAGGAACGTCGTCGCGAGCGCGACCTGCGACTGCCCGCCGGTGCGGGTCGCGGTCGCGATCGCGGTGGGGCGGATCGACCCGACGGAGGCGACGACGAGCACCGCGGCGAGGGTCGCGGACGGGACCGCGCCGACGGGGCCCGAGAGCGCGACGAGCACGACGAGCACCCACACGCCCGACATGATCCCGGCCCAGCGGTCGCGTGCCCCGGCGGCGGTCGAGATCGCGGTCTGGCCGACCGAGCCGCCCACGGGGATGCCGCGGAAGAACCCGACGGCCACGTTCGCGACGCCCTGCGCGACGAAGTTCCGGTTCGGGTCGGCGCGCCGTCCGTCGGGGTTGGGCGCCGACTCGGCGACGCCCGCGCCCTGGACGAGCACGATCGCGGCGACGGCGAGCGCGCCGACCACGACGTCGGCGTCGATCAGGGTGAGGCGGGGGAGCGCGGGCACGGGGAGGCCGACGGGGATCGCTCCCGTGTCGCTCACGAGCGCGACCGCGTCGGCGTGCGCGAGCCACACCCCGACGGCGGTCACGGCGAGCGCGACGACCGCGGCGTACGGCGCGACGCGGGTCCGCGCGAGGGCGAGCAGGATCGCGATCGAGCCGCCGCCGACGACCATGGTCGGCACGCTCCAGGTGCCCGGTGACGTCAGCACGTCCAGCGCCTGCAGCACGGGCACCGAGCCCGACGCGTCGGCGCCCAGGAGGTCGTCGAGCTGCCCGAGCACGATGTTCACGGACACCCCGGTGAGGAACCCGGTCATGACCGAGTGCGAGACGAACCCGGTGAGCCGGCCGAGCCCCGCGACGCCCGCGACGATCATCAGGACGCCCGCGAGCAGGGTCACGAGGATCATCGCGGCGAGCCGGTCGTCGGCGTCGAACCCGGCGACCGCCGAGCCCGCGGCGAGCGCGGCGGCGCTCGTGGTCGTGATGATCATGAGCCGCGAGTCGGCGGTGAGGCCGCCCGCGATGCGCCCCACGGCGGTCGCGTAGAGCCCGTGGATGGGGCTCACGCCGACGAGCGTCGCGGTCGCCATGCCGTCGGGCACCCCGCCGATCGCGCCGGGGACGCCGGCGCCGGCCGACCGGCCGAACGTGCCCGTGGCGGGGCGGACGTCGCGCCACCACCGTGCCACGGCTCGTCCGGCTCGCACGGTGCCCCTCTCGTCGTCGGCGCCCCGGTCCGGGGTGCGGCACGACTCTCGCACCCCTGGCCCGGTCGCACCACCGCCGAACGCGCGATCCGTACCGCCGATTCCGAGAATCGGCGAACGGATCGCGCGTTCGGCGGTTGGCCCCGGCGCTAGCCGGGCCCGGTGGCGGACGCCGGTCAGCCGGGCTGGTCCGCCGACGAGCCGACGAGGTGCTGCGAGTAGCCCGCGAGGGTCAGGAACGTCGGGAACTCCTCGGCGAGCGCGACCTGGCGGAACACCGCGGCGGCCTCCTCGATGCGGTTCCCGGGCGTGCGCGGCAGGTCGTCGACGATCTCGGCGAGCAGCGCCTCGACCCGCGACCGCGTGATCGGCACGCCGCCCTCGGTGCGCGTGCCCGACGCGATCCACTGCCACACCTGCGAGCGGGAGATCTCCGCGGTCGCGGCGTCCTCCATGAGCCCGTCGATCGCGGCGGCACCGTTCCCGCGCAGCCACGCGTCGAGGTACCGCACGGCGACGGACACGTTGGCCCGCAGGCCGGCCGCGGTGACGGTCGCCCCGGCGCGGCGTGCCGAGCCGATGTCGAGCAGCTCGTGCTGGCCGACCTCGACGTCGTCGCGCTGCACGTGCACCTGGTTGGGCAGCTCGCCGAGCACGGCGTCGAACTGCGCGCGCGCCGTGGGGATCAGGTCGGGGTGCGCGACCCACGAGCCGTCGAACCCGTCGCCGGCCTCGCGCGCCTTGTCGGCCGCGACCTTGGCGAGCGCGCGCTCGGTCACGTCGGGCCGCCGACGGTCGGGGATGAACGCGCTCATTCCGCCGATCGCGTGCGCCCCGCGCCGGTGGCACGTCTTGACGAGCAGCTCGGTGTACGCCCGCATGAACGGCACGGTCATGGTGAGCTGGTCGCGGTCGGGCAGCACGTACTGGTCGCCGCGCGTGCGGAACGACTTGATGATCGAGAACAGGTAGTCCCACCGGCCCGCGTTGAGGCCCGCGGAGTGCTCGCGCAGCTCGTAGAGGATCTCCTCCATCTCGAACGCCGCGGGCAGCGTCTCGATCAGCACGGTCGCGCGGATCGTGCCCTGCGGGATCCCGAGCAGGTCCTGCGCGAGCACGAACACGTCGTTCCACAGCCGCGCCTCGCGGTACCCCTCGAGCTTGGGCAGGTAGAAGTACGGGCCACGACCGCGCGCGACGAGCTCGGTCGCGTTGTGGAACAGGTACAGCCCGAAGTCGACGAGGCTCCCGGACGCCGCGGTCGCGGTGCCCGAGCGGTCGACGTACCGCAGGTGCGCCTCGGTCAGGTGCCAGCCGCGCGGGCGGAACACGATCGTCGGCAGGTCGGCGATGTCGCGCGAGGCGAGCCGGTACTCCTTGCCGGCCTCGTTCGTGAACTCGAGCTCGCCGCGGATCGCGTCGCGCAGCGAGAGCTGGCCCTCGACCACGTTGCGCCACGTGGGCGACGACGCGTCCTCGGCGTCGGCGAGCCAGACCTTCGCGCCCGAGTTGAGCGCGTTGATGGTCATCTTGGGGTCGGTCGGGCCCGTGATCTCGACACGCCGGTCCTCGAGCCCGGGCGCCCACCCGGCGACGCGCCACGTCGGGTCGTCGCGCACGGGGCGCGTGCAGGCCCGGAAGTCCGGGTCGATCCCGTCGGCGACGTCGGCACGCCGGCGCTGCCGCTCCTGCAGCAGCTCGTGCCGCCGACCGAGGAACGCCTCGTGCAGGGCCGCGAGGAACTCGAGCGCCTCGGGCGTGAGGATCTCGTCGTACCGCGGGCCGGGCGCGGCCTCGACCCGCAGGTGCCCGCCCCGCGTCGTCCGCCCGTCGGACGGCGCGTGGCCGGAGGAGGTGGTGCCGGACGTCGCGTGGCCGGCTCCGGTGGTGCCCGACGTCGGGCGGTGGGTCTCGGTCGTGAGGGTGGTCGTGGTCATGATGCGCTCCTGGGATGTCTCGGGTGCGTCTCGGTCGGTTGCTCTGCAGCGGTCGGCGGTCTGCGCCGGGGGAGCCGTCCGCGAGATAGAGCTCCGCGCGCGAGGTAGAGCGTGCTGCGTTCTACCTCGCGCCCTCGCTTCTATCTCGCGGACGGCGGGCCGGTGACGGCGGGCCGGTGACGGCAAGCCGCGGACGGCGGGCCGGTGACGGCAGGCCGCGGACGGCGGGCCGGTGCAGGCTGCCCGCGAGGCGGGGCCTAGTGGAACTGCGCGGTCTCGGTCGACCCGGCGAGCGCGAGGGTGGCGCTCGCCGGGTTGAGGGCCGTGGAGACCCGGTCGAAGTACCCGGTGCCGACCTCCCGCTGGTGGCGGGTGGCGGTGTACCCGTGCTGCTCGGAGGCGAACTCGGCCTCCTGCAGCTCGACGTACGCGCTCATGGCGCGGTCGTTGTAGCCGCGGGCCAGCTCGAACATCGAGTGGTTCAGGGCGTGGAAGCCCGCGAGGGTGATGAACTGGAACGTGTAGCCGTACGAGGCGAGGTCCCGCTGGAACCGCGCGATGGTCTCGTCGTCGAGGTGCTTCTTCCAGTTGAACGACGGCGAGCAGTTGTAGGCGAGCTTCTTGTCGGGGAACTGCGCGTGCACGGCGTCCGCGACGCGACGGGCGAGCTCGAGGTCGGGCTCGGACGTCTCGACCCAGATCATGTCGGCGTACTCGGCGTAGGCGAGGGCGCGGGCGACGACGACGTCCTCGCCGGGCGCCGTGCGGTAGAAGCCCTCGCTCGTGCGCTCGCCGGTCAGGTACGGCTGGTCGCGCTCGTCGACGTCGCTCGTGATGAGGTCGGCCGCGAGCGAGTCGGTGCGCGCGACGATCACGGTCGGCACGCCCGCGACGTCGGCGGCGAGGCGCGCGGCGTTGAGCGTGCGCACGTGCTGCGCGGTGGGCACGAGCACCTTGCCGCCGAGGTGGCCGCACTTCTTCTCGGACGCGAGCTGGTCCTCGAAGTGCACGCCCGCGGCGCCGGCCTCGATCATCTGGTGCATGAGCTCGTAGGCGTTGAGCGGGCCGCCGAACCCGGCCTCGGCGTCGGCGACGATCGGCGCGAGCCAGTCGCGGACGTCGCCCGACTGCTCGCCCTCGGACCCTTCCGCGAACTCGACCTGGCCGGCGCGCAGCAGCGCGTTGTTGATGCGTCGCACGACGGCGGGCACCGAGTTGGCGGGGTAGAGCGACTGGTCGGGGTACGTCTGGCCCGAGAGGTTCGCGTCGCCCGCGACCTGCCAGCCCGAGAGGTACACGGCCTCGAGGCCGGCGCGGACCTGCTGCACGGCCTGGTTGCCCGTGAGGGCGCCGAGCGCGGCGGCCCACTGCGGCTCGCCGTGCGTGTCGGCACCGCGGTTGACGAGCTGCCAGAGCTTCTCGGCGCCGCGCCGGGCGAGCGTGCGCTCCTCGCGCACGGCCCCGCGGATCGCGATGACGTCGGCCGCGGTGTAGTCGCGGCGCACGCCGGCCCACCGGGGGTCGGTCTCCCACTCGAGCTCGAGCTCGGCGGCCGTCTGGGTCTGGTCGCCCGGGCGGGGCCGGGTGGCGGACGTCGGCGCCGCGGTCGGTCCGGCGGGGTGCCCGTCGGCACCGATGCGCTCGGTGACCTCGACGCCCGCGGTCGCGACGGCCGCGGCGACGGTGCGGCGCGTGGGGTACTCGTCGGCGGAACGGCGGGTGACGATCTTCGGGCTGTTCACGGGGTGCCTCCTGGGAGCGGGCGTCGGGTCGTTGCGACCGGTGGGGGCCGCACAACGACTGTCCTTCGCGCCGCAACACCCCGACAACCGTGACTCGGAGGAAAGAATCAGGGTTCTTCTCTTGTTCGCAGGATGTGTCGTGTGTCACCCTCGATCATGGCAATCACCACCCCACGTGCCGGGAGAACCCCGGAACCTCCGCGAATCCCGCTCGACGACGAGCCCGACGCCCTCGTCGTGGGCCGCCGGATACGCCACCTGCGCACGCGGCGGGGCATGACGCTCGAGGACCTCGGCGCCGCGATCGACCGCGCGCCCTCGCAGGTGTCGATGCTCGAGAACGGCAAGCGCGAGCCGCGCTTCAGCCAGCTCCACCAGATCGCCCGCGCGCTCGACGCGACCCTCGAGGACCTCCTCGCCCCCGAGCCCCCGAGCCGGAGGGACGCGCTCGAGATCGAGCTCGAGCGCGCCGTCCGCGGCCCGCTCTACGCGGCGCTCGACCTGCCCCGGGTGCGCGTGGGCAAGGGCCTGCCCGACGACGCGCTCGAGGCGATCGTCGCGCTCCAGCGCGAGATCGCCCGGCTGCACACCGAGCGGGCCGCGACGCCCGAGGAGGCGCGCCGCGCCAACGCCGAGCTGCGCACGCTCATGCGCGCGCAGGACAACTACTTCCCCGAGCTCGAGGCCAAGGCGCGCGAGCTGCTCGACAGCGTCGGGCACGTGCGGGGGCCGCTCTCGCAGCGCGTCGCGGCCGACCTGGCCGCGCATCTCGGGTTCACGCTGCACTACGTGGGCGACCTGCCGCACTCGACGCGGTCGGTGATCGACCACCGCAACCACCGCGTCTACCTGCCCTCGAGCGCGGCCCGCGCGTCGAGCGACCCGCGCTCGGCGCTGCTCCAGGCGCTCGCGAGCCACGTGCTCGGCCACGCCGAGCCGGGCGACTACGCGGAGTTCCTGCGCCAGCGCGTGGAGTCGAACTATCTCAGCGCGGCGCTCATGCTGCCCGAGCGCGACGCGGTCAAGCTGCTGCGCGAGGCCAAGGAGGCGCGTCAGGTCTCGGTCGAGGACCTCCGCGACGCGTTCGCGGTGAGCTACGAGACCGCGGCGCACCGGTTCACGAACCTCGCGACGCGGCACCTCGCGATCCCGGTGCACTTCATGAAGATCCACGAGTCGGGCGTGATCCACAAGGCGTACGAGAACGACGGCGTGCAGTTCCCGGCGGACGCGCTCGGGGCGGTCGAGGGGCAGTACGTGTGCCGGCACTGGACCGCGCGCGTCGTGTTCGACGTCGAGGACCGGCTCAGCCCGTACTACCAGTACACCGACACGCCGTCGGGCACGTACTGGTGCACGTCCCGCGTCCAGGACACGGCCGACGGAGAGTTCTCGGTCAGCGTCGGGGTGCCGTTCGCGCACGTGCGCTGGTTCCGGGGGCGCGAGACCACCGAGCGTGCGGCCTCGCGCTGCCCCGACGAGACGTGCTGCCGTCGCCCGCCGGGGCCGCTCGCCGAGCGCTGGGCCGACCAGGCGTGGCCGAGCGCGCGACCGCACGCGAGCATGCTCGCGGCGATGCCGGTCGGCGCGTTCCCCGGGGTCGACCAGACCGAGGTCTACACGTTCCTCGAACGGCACGCCCCGCCGTCCTGAGATGCGCGCCGAGCACGGGGTCGGGCACACCGCGGGACGCGCGACGTGTGCCTGACCCCGTGCTCGGCGGGCAGTGGGCGTCAGCGGTTGACGTCGTCCGGGTCGCCGATGAACTCGTCGATCTCGTCGATGATGCCGTCGCGGTTCATGTCCGCGGAGCGGGCGCGGCGCGCGTCCCAGCGCAGCGTCAGCGCGGCGAGGACCGCGGCGATGACCGAGGCCACGAGGATCGCGACCTTCGCGCCGTCGGTGTGCTCGCTCGCGACGTCGCCCGTGCCGGGGAACGAGAGCTCGGCGATGAGCAACGAGACCGTGAACCCGATGCCCGCGAGCAGGCCCACGGGCAGCAGGTCGCGCACCCCGATGCCGGTCGCGAGGCGCAGCGGCGTGAACCGGGTCAGCAGCGCGGTCACGCCCAGCACGCCGATGAGCTTGCCGAGGATCAGGCCCGCGATGATGCCGAGCGCGACGGGCTGCGTGATGAGCTCGCCGAACCCGCCCGCGTCGACCACGGAGATGCCGGCCGCGAAGAACGCGAAGATCGGCAGCGCGATGCCGGCCGAGATGGGCCGCCACATGCGCTCGAGCTGGTGCGTGCGCGAGTCGGACTCCCCGTGCATCGCGATCGCCGGGATCATGAACCCGAGCAGCACGCCCGCGATCGTCGCGTGCACGCCCGAGGCGTGCATGAGCACCCACGCCGCGATCGCGAGCGGTGCGAGCAGGTACCAGGGCATGCGTCGCATGCGTGCGGCCCAGCCGAACAGCACGACCGCGACGAGCGCGCCGCCGAGGTAGGCCCAGTGGATCGCGTCGGTGTAGAAGATCGCGATGATGACGATCGCGAGGAGGTCGTCGACGACGGCGAGCGTGAGCAGGAACGTGCGGATCGCCGCGGGCAGTCCCTTGCCGAACACCGCGAGCACCGCGAGCGCGAACGCGATGTCCGTCGCGGTCGGGATCGCCCAGCCGTCGGCCGCGGTCGTGTCGCCGCTCACGGCGATGACGACCGCGAAGATGATCGCGGGCACGGCCATGCCGCCGACCGCGGCGAGCATCGGGACGCCCGCCTGCTTCGGGTTGCGCAGCGACCCGGCGACGAACTCCTGCTTGAGCTCGACACCCACGACGAAGAAGAAGATCGCGAGCAGCCCGTCGGCCGCCCAGTCGGCGAGCGACAGGTCGAGGTGCATCCAGTGCGGCCCGACGACCGTGTCGGCGAGCGAGAAGTACGCCTCGCGCCACGGGGAATTGGCCCACAGGAGCGCGATCAGCGCGGCGCCGATGAGCAGCGCGCCACCGGTCGTCTCGCGCGTGACCCAGCTGCGGGTCTTGGCGCGGGCCCGCTTGACGGCCGGGACCACCCCCTCGCCCTCGGGCAGCGGGTACGGGTCGCTCGCGGGCTGCCCCGTCGGCTCGGGCGCGGCGGCGTTCGGCGCGGTCGTCTCGGGCGTGCGGTCGGGGTCAGTGCTCACAGGTCTCCCTCGGTCGGCTGATGGACGCATCGGCGCGCGCCGGTACGTATCGCCGACCAGACTTCCCGGCACACCGCGCCCCATCCTAGGTGCTCAGCGTCCGCCCGCGGGGGCCGGTCCGCCATCTGGCGGCCGGTCGCGGCGGGACTCACCCCGGCGAGCCTCGGCCCGACGCCGCTCACCCCGCCGTGAGCTCGACCAGCCGTCGCACCGTGTTCCAGTTGCGTCCCGTGCCCCACGTCCCGAGCAGCCGCGCCAGGCGCGGGGCCGTGAGGCCCGAGGTGCCGATGCCGTCGCGGTACCACGCGTACGTCACGTCGCCCGCGGCCCACAGCCGCTCGCGGCCCGCTCCGGTCACGCCCGCGAGGTCGACCTCGCCCGCGGGCACGGTCGTCGGTGCGGGGTGGAAGAGCACGACCAGGTGCGACGGGTCGTCGCGCGCGGCGTCGGGGAACGGGACGGCGTCGACGACGGCGCGCAGCGCGGCGTGCGTGCGCACCGTGACGTCGACCTCGACGCCCAGCCGGTCGGCGAGCGCGGCCGTGACCCGTGCGCCCACGTCCGCGGACGTCGTCCCCGCGGACCGCCCGACCACGAGGTTCCCCGTGGCCAGGTGCGTCACGGGGTCGGCGAGCCCTGCGTCGTCCGCGGCCGCGCGCAGGTCGGCCGAGGGGACCTTGACCCCGCCCACGTTGACCGCGCGCAGCAGCGCGGCGACCCGGTCGCTCACGCGTGCACCGGGGCGAGGCGGTCGGCCCAGCCGGTCGTGGCCTCGAGCTGCGCCGCGAGGGAGAGCAGCGTCGCGTCACCGCCGAGCACGCCCGTGAGCATGACGCCGACGGGCAGCGTCGTGCCCGCGGTCGGCCCGGTCGCCCAGCCGAGCGGCAGGCTGATCGACGGGCGGCCCGTGAGGTTCGCCACGCTCGTCCACGGCGTGTAGGACATCTGCGCGCGGAAGTCCGCGGCGGGGTCGAGGTCGTCGCGCATCGACCCGACGGGTGCGGGCAGCCGGGCGAGGGTCGGGGTGAGCACGACGTCGAACCCCGCCCACGCGACGGCCGCCTCGCGCGTGATCTCCTGGACCGCGGACGACGCGCGGGCGACCTCGAGGCCCGACGCCGTGCGGCCCTTCTCGCGCAGCCACCGCGTGAGCGGCACGAGCAGCGGCTCGGCCTCGGGCGGCACCGGTGCGGAGAGCGCACCGACGGACCACAGCGCCTCGAACGCGGCCCAGCGCTCGGCGGGGAACGGCACGGGTGCGACGACGACGTCGTGGCCGAGGTCCGTCAGGGTCGCGGCCGCGCGCTCGGCCGCCGCGACGCACGCGGGGTCGACGGGGGCGTCGGCGACGATCACGGGCGCGGTCAGCACGCCCACGCGCAGGCGGCGCGGTGCGACGTCGCACGCGGCGAGGAACGTGCCGGCCCGGTCGCTGCCCGCGACGGGCAGGCGCGGGGGCGTGTACGTGTCTCCGGGCTGCGGCACGGCGAGCACGTCGAGCAGGACCGCCGTGTCGCGCACGGTGCGGGTCAGCGCGCCGTTCGCGGCGAGCCCCGGGCCGTCGACGCCGTACGGGCCGGTCGAGACCAGTCCCCGCGAGGGCTTGTGCCCCACGAGCCCGCACGCGCTCGCCGGGATGCGGATCGACCCGCCGCCGTCGTTGCCGTGCGCGGCGGGCACGATGCGCGCCGCGACCGCCGCCGCGGCACCGCCGCTCGACCCGCCCGCCGAGCGCGACAGGTCCCACGGGGTGCGGGCGGGCGGTCCGGTGTCGGGCTCGGTGTACGGGGGCATGCCGAGCTCGGGCGTCGCCGTCTTGCCGACCATGAGGGTGCCCGCGTCGCGCAGGAGCCCGACGAGCCCGTCGTCGACGGGGGCGACGTAGCCGTCGAGCGCCCGCGACCCGGCGCCGAACGGCACGCCCGCGACCTGGACGAGGTCCTTGACGGGGACGGGCACGCCCAGCAGGGGAGGCAGCGCGTCGAGCGTGCCGTCCCGGCGGGCCTCGAGGAGGCGCTCCTCGGCGGCGCGCGCCTGGTCGTGCGCGAGCGCGGTGCTGGCCTCCTGCGCGGCCGCGACGAACGCGCCGACGCGGGGCCCGACCCTCGCGATCGCGTCGAGGGTCGCGTCGAGCACCTCGCGCGGGGAGATCTCGCCCGCGCGCACCGCCGCGGCGAGCGAGAGCACGGTGTGGTCGGCGAGCGGATGCCCGTCGCCCCCGGGGGTCGAGGGTCCGGAGCCCGGTGTGGTCGACGTCATCCCTCGACTGTAGGGCGGACCGCCGACGCGGAGGTATATTCCTCCCGGAATGATTCACCGGGAGCATCGCCTGGGCGAGCCCGACGAGCAGCACCCGACGACCCGACGACCCGACGACCCGGTGGAACGGAGCACGGATGACCCGCGACGCGCTGACCCCCGTCGCGACGATCGTGCTCAGCACGCTCGCGGAGGGGCCGAGCCACCCGTACGAGATCCTCGCGACGCTGCGGCGCCGCGCCGACGACCGCCTCGTGCGGCTCAGCCCGGGCGCGGTCTACCACGCGGTCGACAAGCTCGGGGCGCTCGGGCTCGTCGAGACCGTCGGGACCGACCGCGGCGGCAACCGTCCCGAGCGCACCACGTACGCGATCACCGCCCCGGGTCGCCAGGCGCTCGTGCAGCGCGTGCGCGAGCTCGTCGCCGACCTCGCGCCCGAGTACCCCCGGTTCCCGGTCGGCCTGTCGATGCTCGACGAGCTCGACCCGGCCACCGTGGCCGACCTGCTGCGCACCCGCCGCGACGCGACCGAGGCCCGGCGCGCCGACCTCGACGCGCGCTACCGCACCGCTCGCGAGCGGGGCGTGCCCCGCCGGTTCATGCTGGACGCGGAGCACGAGATCCACATGGCCCGGGCCGAGACCGCCTGGCTCGACGCGCTGCTCACGGAGCTCGGGAACGGCTCGCCGAGCTGGACCGAGGAGCTGCCCGCGCGACGTCCGCCCGGAACGGCCGCCGGCACCGCACCTGCACGACGCACCGAACCCCTGCCCGACCCGGGCCCGCACGACTCCCAGGAGACCTCATGACCGCCTCGACCCCGGCGGCCGGGCGCACGCCCGTGACCCCGCTCGTCGACCTGCACGGCCGCTCCGCGTGGAGCGTGCTCCCGCCGCTGATCCTCGGCTTCTTCATGATCATGGTCGACACCACGATCGTGAACATCGCGATCCCGACGCTCACGTCGTCGTTCGACGCGAGCCTCACCTCGGTCGGATGGGTCAACAGCTCCTACCTGCTCTCGTACGCGGTGCTCATGCTGTTCGCGGGGCGCCTCGGCGACAAGTACGGGCCCAAGTCCGTGTTCGTCGTCGGCCTGGTCGTCTTCACGGTCTCGTCGTTCTTCTGCGGGTTCTCGGGCGAGCTCGGCTCGACGCCCGAGATCGGCTACCTCATCGCGTTCCGGGTGGTGCAGGGCGTCGGCGCGGCGCTCATGACGCCGCAGACGATGTCGATGATCACGCGCGTGTTCCCGGCCGCGCAGCGCGGTGCCGCGCTCGGTCTGTGGGGCGCGACCGCGGGCGTCGCGACGATCGCGGGCCCGCTGCTCGGCGGCGTGTTCGTCGAGACGTGGGGCTGGGAGTGGATCTTCTGGGTCAACATCCCCGTGGGCGCGCTCGCGCTGTGGATGGCGTCGAGGCGCCTGCCGAACCTCGCGACCAGGGACGCGCGCCTCGACGTCGTCGGCGTCGTGCTCTCGGTGGTCGGGCTCGGGCTGCTCATCTTCGGCATCCAGGAGGGCGAGACCTACGACTGGGGCCACGTGTGGGGGCCGTTCTCGATCTGGGGGATCATCGGCCTCGGCGTGCTCGTGATCGTCGCGTTCGTGCTGTGGCAGCGCCGCCTGCGCGACGACGCGCTGCTCCCGCTGCGCCTGTTCCGCTCGCGCAACTTCTCGCTCGCGAACGTCGACGGCATGGCGATCTCGTTCGCGATGATCGGCATCTTCTTCCCGCTGACGATCTTCCTGCAGACGATCCTCGGCCTGACGCCGATCCAGGCGGCGCTCATCAACCTGCCGTCGTCCCTCGTCTCGGGCGTCGTCGCGCCGCTCGCGGGCCGGGCGTCCGACCGCCTGCCGGCCAAGTGGGTCGTCGCGTTCGGCTTCGCCGCGATCGCCGGCGCGGTCGCCTGGCTGAGCCTCGTGATCGCGCCCGACGCCTCGGCGTGGGCGTTCGTCGCCCCCATGATGCTGTTCGGCCTCGGCACGGGCTGCGTGTTCTCGCCGTTGTCCAACCTCGCGACGTCGGGGCTCGACCACCGCACCGCGGGTGCGGGCGCGGGTGCGTTCAACACCAACCGTCAGGTCGGCGGCGTGATCGGCTCGGCCGCGATCGTCGTGACGCTGAGCTCGCGCCTCGCGGTCGAGCTGCCTGCGGCCGCGCGCGAGGTCGCGTCCTCGCTGCCCGAGGCGCTGCGCCAGCCGTTCGTCGACGGGTTCTCGGCGGTCGGGGCGGACGCCGGGTCGACCTCGATGGGCAGCGTCCAGCTCCCGCCGGGGGTGCCGGACGACGTCGCGGCGCAGGTCACCCAGGCCGCGACCACGGCGTTCCACCAGGGGTTCGCGGACGCCGTCGGGCAGACCCTGCTCGTGACCGCGGCGGTGCTCGTGCTCGGGTTCGTGTGCACGCTGTTCATGAGCTCGACCCAGCACGAGGAGCCGACCTCCCGGTAAACGTCCGATGACGAATCGCGCGACTCGCCGTGCTGGGGTCGACGCCTGAATGACACAGGCGTAACTTCTGCTGCAAGGACGGCGCACGCCGTCCTCCGGGAGGCCACCCATGGAGTCTTGCTCCAGGCGGGAGGGCCGGTCCCCGGCCCGCACGTCCGGGCCGGCCGACCGTCCCACCCAGCACGAACGGCGCTGACACGCGCCGGAGGGAGCCTGCCGTGGTCCACACCGAAGGAACGCACGTCGCAGCACCGTCGCCCGAGGCAGGGCGCCGCACCTTCGTCATCGACACGTCGGTCCTGCTCTCGGACCCCCGCGCGATCTACCGGTTCGCCGAGCACGACGTCGTCCTTCCCGTCGTCGTGATCACCGAGCTCGAGGCCAAGCGCCACCACGCCGAGCTCGGGTACTTCGCGCGCAACGCGCTGCGCATGCTCGACGACCTGCGGATCACGCACGGGCGGCTCGACGCGCCCGTCCCGGCGGGCGCCGCGGGCGGCACGATCCGGGTCGAGCTCAACCACACCGACTCCTCGGTGCTGCCCGCCGGGTTCCGGCTCGGCGACAACGACACGCGCATCCTGTCGGTCGCCGCGAACCTCGCGGCCGAGGGCAAGCTCGTGACCGTGGTGTCCAAGGACCTGCCGATGCGCGTCAAGGCGTCCGCGGTCGGCCTGCCCGCCGAGGAGTACCGGGCCGAGCTCGCGGTCGACTCGGGCTGGACGGGCATGAGCGAGATCGACGTGAGCGACGAGAGCATGGCCCAGCTGTGGGAGCACGAGCACGTCGAGATCGCCGGCCTCGACCCGCAGGCGGTCGAGGCAGCCGGGCCGCTGCTGTGCCACACGGGCCTCGTCGTGCACTCGCCGCGCGGCTCGGCGCTCGGGCGCGTCACCGCCGACAAGCACGTGCAGCTCGTGCGCGGCGACCAGGACCTGTTCGGCGTGCACGGCCGCTCGGCCGAGCAGCGCGTCGCGATCGACCTGCTGCTCGACGAGTCCGTCGGGATCGTCTCGCTCGGCGGGCGGGCGGGCACGGGCAAGTCGGCCCTCGCGCTGTGCGCGGGACTCGAGGCCGTGCTCGAGCGCAACCAGCACCGCAAGGTCGTGGTCTTCCGCCCGATCTACGCGGTCGGCGGCCAGGAGCTCGGCTACCTCCCCGGGGACGCGGGCGAGAAGATGGGCCCCTGGGCGCAGGCCGTGTTCGACACGCTCGGCGCGCTCGTGTCGACCGAGGTGCTCGAGGAGGTCATGGACCGCGGGCTCCTCGAGGTGCTGCCGCTGACGCACATCCGCGGCCGGTCGCTGCACGACTCGTTCGTGATCGTCGACGAGGCGCAGTCGCTCGAGCGCAACGTGCTGCTGACCGTGCTCTCGCGCATCGGGCAGTCCTCGCGCGTGGTGCTCACGCACGACGTCGCGCAGCGCGACAACCTGCGCGTCGGGCGACACGACGGCGTCGCGGCCGTCATCGAGGCTCTCAAGGGGCACCCGCTGTTCGCGCACGTGACGCTCACGCGCTCCGAGCGCTCGCCCGTCGCGGCGCTCGTGACGGAGATGCTCGAGTCGCTCGAGGTCTGAGGTCGGTCGTACCCACGACCGCTGCGCTCATGACCGCGGCAACCCCTCGACCGCGGCGCTCATGACCGCGGCAACCCCTCGACCGCTGCGCTCATGACCGCGGCAACCCCTCGACCGCTGCGCTCATGACCGCGGCAACCCCTCGACCGCTGCGCTCATGACCGTGGCAACCCCTCGACCGCGGTGCCCCCCGTCCGGGCACCGCGGTCGTACCGTCCCGTGACCGTCCGGTCACATGCCCGACACCTGCCGGTGCTTGACTGCGCGCAGTCGACGACGGGAGCAGCAGTGGATCTGACGGGCATCGCGACGGTCCGGCGGGCACGACGGCGCGAGGACCTCGTGCTCGCGCGCGGGGAGTGCCTCATGGCCGGGGGCACGTGGCTGTTCTCCGAACCGCAGCCGCCGGCGGTCACGGCGCTGGTGGACCTCACGACCATGGGCTGGACCCCGTGGGAGCGCACGCCCGCAGGGCTCACGCTCGCCGCGACGTGCACGGTCGCGACCCTCGCGACGATCCCCGCGGCCGACGGCTGGACGGCGCACCCGCTCCTGCAGCGCTGCGCCGACGCCCTGCTCGCGTCGTTCAAGGTGCAGACCGTCGCCACGGTCGGCGGCAACGTGGCGCGCGGCTTCGCGGCGGGCGCGATCGTCACGCTGTGCGCGGCGCTCGACGCCGACGCGCTCGTGTGGTGCCCCGACGGCACCGACCGGCGCGTGCGCGTCGCCGACCTCGTGGTCGGCAACGGCGTCACGACCCTCGCGCCCGGCGAGGTGCTGCGGGCGGTCGAGATCCCCGAGCGCGCGCTGCGCGCCCGCACCGCGTCGCGCCGCATCGCGCTCTCGGCCGTCGGGCGGTCGGGGGCACTCGTCGTCGGCCGGGTCGACGAGGACGGCGCGTGGACCGTCGTCGTGCACGCCGCGACCACCCGGCCCGTGGTGCTGCGCTACGACGACACCCCCGCGGTCGACCGTCTCGCGCACGACGTGCGCGAGATCGACGCGTGGTTCACCGACCCGCACGGCTCGGCGGACTGGCGGCGGGCGGTCACGGGCCTGCTCGCGCGCGAGGTGCGCGACGAGCTCGCGGCCGGGGCCCCGGACGTCGCATGAGGGTCACGGTCGACGGCGTCGAGCACGCAGTCGCGCCCGAGCCCGGCCAGTGCCTGCGCACGCTCCTGCGCGGCACGGGCACGTACGCCGTCAAGAAGGGCTGCGACGCGGGGGACTGCGGCGCGTGCACCGTGCTCGTCGACGGCGTGCCCGTGCACTCGTGCGTCTACCCCGCGCACCGTGCCGAGGGCACCACGGTCACGACCGCGGCGGGGCTCGGCGAGGCCGGGCGCCCCGTCCAGGACGCGTTCGTCGAGCACTTCGGGTTCCAGTGCGGGTTCTGCACGCCGGGCATGGTCGTGACCGCCTCGACCCTGACCCCGGCCGACCTCGCCGCGCCCGACGACCCTGCCGACCCGTCACGCCTGCACCGCCTGCTGCGCGGCAACCTGTGCCGCTGCACGGGGTACCGCGCGGTCGAGGACGCGGTCCGGTGCGGCGTCGGCGGGGGGTGCGGGACGGGCGGCTGCGCGCGGACCGCGGCGTCCGCGGACCCGCGGACGGACGGACCCACCGACCTGCGGACCGACGGGCGCGCGGACGGACGGTCGGACGAGCCCGGGACCGCCGGCACGGTCGGCACCGTCGGCACGTCGGTGCACCCGCCGGCCGCCCGCCGCGTCGTGGCGGGCACCGAGCCCTACACGCTCGACCTCGACGTGCCCGGGCTGCTGCACCTCGCGGTGCTCGGCAGCCCCCACGCGCACGCGCGCGTCGTCGCGGTCGACGCCTCGCGCGCCGAGGCCCTCGACGGCGTCGAGCTCGTGCTCACGCACCGGGACGCCCCCGACCTGCTGTTCTCGACCGGCCGCCACGAGCACCGCGAGGACGACCCGGACGACACGCGCGTGCTCGACGACGTCGTGCGGTTCGTCGGCCAGCGCGTCGTCGCGGTCGTCGCGACCTCGGCACGGCTCGCGCACGAGGCGTTGCGCCTGGTCGACGTCACGTACGAGGTGCTCCCCGCCGTCTTGGACCCCGAGGAGGCCCGTGCGCCGGGCGCGCCGCTCGTGCACCCCGAGCGCACCCCGGCCGACCGCGTCGACGACGCGTCGCGCAACGTCGTGCTCGCGATCCACGCCGAGCGCGGCGACGTCACGGCAGCGCTCGCCGCATCGGACGCGACGGTCACGGGCACCTGGAGCACCCAGCGGGTCGCGCACGCGCAGCTCGAGACGCACGCGAGCGTCGGCTGGCTCGAGGACGGCCGGCTCGTGCTGCGCACGAGCAGCCAGGTGCCGTTCCTGGTGCGGGACGAGATCGCGCGCCTGTTCGACCGCGACCCCGCGAGCGTGCGCGTGCTGACCGCGCGCGTCGGCGGCGGGTTCGGCGGCAAGCAGGAGCTGCTCACGGAGGACCTCGTGGCGCTCGCGGTGCTGCGCCTGGGCCGGCCCGTGAGCTACGAGATGTCGCGCACCGAGGAGTTCGTCCGCACCACGCTGCGGCACCCGATGCGGGTCTCGGTCACGCTCGGCGCGCACGCCGACGGGCGGCTGACCGCGATGCACGTGGTCGTGCTGAGCGACACGGGCGCGTACGGCAACCACTCGCGCGGCGTGCTGTTCCACGCGGTCGAGGAGTCGGTCAGCGTGTACCGGGCCGACCACAAGCGCGTCGACGCCGAGGCCGTCTACACCAACACCCCGCCCTCGGGGGCGTTCCGCGGCTACGGCCTCGGTCAGGTGATCCTCGGCGTCGAGTCCGCGATGGACCAGCTCGCGCTCGACCTCGGCATCGACCCGTTCGAGCTGCGACGCATCAACGCGGTGCGTGACGGCGACCCGCTGCTGACCACGACCGACGTGCCGCACGCGGACGTCGTGTACGGCTCGTACGGGCTCGACCAGTGCCTCGACCTCGCGCAGGACGCGCTCGCGCGCGGCAACGGGGTCGAGGCGCCCCGGGGTCCCCGATGGCGCGTCGGCGAGGGCATGGCGGTCGCGCTGATCGCGACCATGGCACCGTTCGGGCACCGCGCCGACGTGACCGTCGCGCTCGGCCCGGACGGGCGCTACGAGATCGGCGTGGGCACGGCCGAGTTCGGCAACGGGACCACGACCGTGCACACGCAGATCGTCGCGACCGCGCTCGGCACGACGCCGGACCGCGTCGCGGTGCGGCAGTCCGACACCGACGCGGTCCGGTACGACACGGGGGCGTTCGCCTCGGCGGGCACGACGGTCGCGGGCAAGGCCCTGCACGCCGCGTCGCTCGAGCTCGCGCGCGTGCTGCGCGAGACCGCCGCGACCCTGGCGGGGGTCGACCCGGCCGGCTGCGTCGTGGTCGCGGACGGCGTCCGCGTCCCTGGTCCGGACGGCGCGGTGCTCGTGCCGTTCGCGGACGTCGTCGCGGCCGTCCCGGCCGCGCTGCGCCGCACGGGGCCGCTGGGCGAGCCGCGCGTCGTGGTCGAGGGGGCGGAGCTCGGCGAGCTGCGCTCGGTCGCGTTCAACGTGCACGCGTTCCGCGTCGCGGTCGACGTGGGCACGGGCGAGGTCAAGGTCCTGCAGTCCGTGCAGGCCGCGGACGCGGGTACCGTCATGAATCCCGAGCAGTGCCGGGGGCAGGTCGAGGGCGGCGTCGCGCAGGCGCTCGGCACCGCGCTGCTCGAGGAGGTGCAGCTCGACGACGAGGGCGCGGTCGTGACCGACGCGTTCCGGGCGTACCGCGTGCCGCAGATCGCCGACGTGCCGCGCACCGAGGTGTACTTCGCGTCCACGAGCGACGACCTCGGCCCGTACGGCGCGAAGTCGATGAGCGAGTCGCCCTACAACCCGGTCGCGGCGGCGCTCGCGAACGCGGTGGCGCGCGCGACGGGCGTGCGCCCCTACGCGCTGCCGCTGACCAAGGACGCAGTCTGGCGCACGCTCCAGGGGTGAGTCAGGACGACGCGTGCGCGGCCGGGTCCGTGGGGCGCGGTCCCGGCGTGGCGAGCTCTTGGACGGCGGTCCCGTGGATGGGGCCCGCGACGTCGGTGAGCGGCCGGCCGGTGCGGCCCGTGCGGGCCGCGACGACCTCGGCCAGGATCGAGACCGCGGTCTCGGCGGGGGTCAGCGCCCCGAGGTCGAGCCCGACCGGCCCGCGCACGCGCGCGAGCGCCGCGTCGTCGACCCCGAGCGCGCGCAGCGCGGCCTCGCGGCGCGCGTGGGTCGCGCGTGAGCCCATGGCGCCGACGAACGCGAGGTCGCGCCCGAGGGCCTCGGCGAGCACGGGCACGTCGAACTTCTCGTCGTGCGTGAGCACGAGCAGCACGGTCCGTTCGTCGGTCGGCGTGCTCGCGAGGTAGGCGTCGGGCCAGGCCACGACGACCTCGTGCGCCGCGGGGAACCGCTCGCGCGTCGCGAACGTGGCGCGCGCGTCGCAGACCGTGACCCGGTAGCCGAGGAACGCCGCGAGCTCGGCGACGGCGGCGGCGTGGTCGATCGCCCCGACTACGAGGCATCGCGGGGGAGCGGCGCGCTCGAGCAGCACGGTGCGCCCGGAGGGCAGGTCGAGCGCGAGGCGGACGTCGCGCTCGGCGACCGCGTCCTCGAGCGCGCTGCGCACGGTCGCGGGGAGGGTCGCGGGGTCGAGGCGCTGCACGAGCACCTCGACCGCGCCGCCGCACGCCAGACCGACCGCGAACGCGGCGTCGTCGCCGAACCCGAACCGCTCAAGCCGGGGTCGGCCGGTGCGAGCGACGTCGTGCGCGACGTCGAGCACCGCGGCCTCGACGCACCCGCCCGTGAGGCTGCCGACGACGCGGCTGCCGTGCCCGTCGTCCGAGGTCAGGACCATCGACGTGCCGACGGGGCGCGGCGCGCTGCCGGTCACCCCGACCGTGGTCGCGACCACGACGCTGCGACCGCAGCGCAGCTGGTCGAGGAGGTCCGCGGCGACGTCGAGCACGTCAGGCCCGGCCCGCCACGACGCCCGAGCGGGCGAGCACGACGTTCTCGGCGGTCTGCACGAGGTTGTAGAGCACGAGCGAGACCGCGGTCACGGCCACGACGCACGACCACAGGAAGCTGAACTGCACCTGCGTGATCGCCTGGCTGATCGCGGCGCCCACGCCGTCGCCGGTCGCGAGCCACTCGGCGAGCAGCGCGCCCGTGATGGCGCCGGGGACGGAGATCCGCACGGCCGCGAAGAACGACGGGAGCGACGCGGGCAGCGCGACCTTGCGCAGCGCGGTCCAGGGGCCGCCCCCGTAGACCGCGACCACGTCGTTCATCTGCGGCGACGCGGACTCGAGCCCGTAGGCGATGTTCACGAGCGCGGGGAACAGCACGACGATCCCGCCGATCACGGCGACGGTCGCGGTGTCCCGACCGAAGATCATGATGATGACCGGTGCCATCGCGACGAGCGGGACGGAGCGCAGCAGCATCGCGACGGGCATGAGGGCGTGCTCGACGCCCTTGGACAGCCGGAACACGATCGCCCCGAGGAGGGCGACGACGAGGCCCGCGACGAACCCGATCGCTGCGTGCCCGAGCGTCACGCCCAGCGGGGCGGCGACGCTCGCGCGGTGCTCCGCGGCGTCGTCGTCGGTCACGAGCCACGTCCAGACGTCGGCGGGGCCCTTGGCGACGTACGAGCTCACGTCGAAGAGCTGGATCGCGCCCCACCAGATCGCCACGACCACGACGAGGGTCACGGCGAAGGTGAGCAGGGAGCGCCCGAGCGAGACGAGCACGGCGCGTGCGGCCTGCCGGCGGACGCGGCGGCGCTGGAGCGCGACGTCCGCGAGCGACGTCCGCGGGGCGGTGGTGGCGGTGGTGGTGCTCATGCGCCCGCTCCTCTCGACCAGGGCGTGACCCAGCGGCGGACCAGGCCGAAGAACCCGAACCCTGCGAGCGCGACGGCGCCCGAGGCGAGCGCGAAGCCCCACACGCGGGCCGCGTTGAGGGAGTTCTGAGCGTTGACCATGGCGGGGCCGAGGCCGACGTCGACCTTGCCCACGTACTCGCCGAGGATCGCCCCGAGGAACGCCGCGGGGACCGCGATCTGCAGGGCCGAGACGATGCTCGGCAGGGCCGCGACGAGGCGGACCTTGAGCAGCTGGGTGATGCGCCCGCCGCCGTAGACCGCGACGACGTCGAGCGCGGCGGCGTCGGCGGCCTTGAGCCCGAGCAGGCACCCGACGACCGACGTGAAGAAGCAGCTCAGCGCGGCGAGGAACACCGCCGTGCCCGAGGGCTCGCCGCTCTCGGGGGCGCCGATGATGATGAGCGCGAGCGGCCCGATCGCGACGATCGGGATGCAGTAGGTGATGATCGCGAGCTGCATGACCGCGCCCTCGAGCCGGGGCACCACGAGGACGAACGCGGAGAGCGCGATCGCGAGGGCGTTGCCCCACACGAACCCCTGGCCCGCCTCGGCCAGGGTCACCGCGAAGTTGCGGGCGTACAGGTCCCACCCGTCGTCCGCCCACTGCTGGACGACCTGGAGCGGGGTCGGGATGGCCTGCGCGTCGCCGGGGCCGACGTGCGCGAAGACGGTGACGGCGCCGACCCACCAGAGCGCGACGAGCACGAGCGCGCCGAGCAGCCCCGTGGCCCACGGGGGGAGCGTGCGGGCCCGGACGCCGACGACGCTCACGTCGCGTCCCCGAACAGCAGCTCGGACGCCTCGTCGACGTACGCGTGGAACTCGGGGGTGCGCTGCATCTCGGGCGTGCGGGGGCGCGGCAGGTCGATGTCCATGACCTGCTTGACGCGGCCGGGCCGTGCGCTCATGACCGCGACCTGGTCCGAGAGGAAGATCGCCTCGGAGATGCCGTGCGTGACCATGAGGGTCGTCGCGGGCTTCTCGGTCCAGATGCGCAGCAGCTCGAGGTTCAGCCGCTGGCGGGTCATGTCGTCGAGCGCGCCGAACGGCTCGTCGAGCAGCAGCACCGACGGGCGCAGGATCAGCGACCGCGCGATCGACACGCGCTGGCGCATGCCGCCCGAGAGCTGGGCGGGCTTGGCCTTCTCGAACCCTTCGAGGCCCACGAGCTCGATCATCTCGCGCACCGCGGCGTCGTCCACGGGGATCCCGGCGACCTCGAACGGCAGGCGCACGTTCGCGGTCACGCTGCGCCACGGCAGGAGCGCCGAGTCCTGGAACGCGATGCCGAGCTCGTGCGCGGCGCGCAGCTCGGCGGGCGTGCGCCCGTCGACCCGCACCTCGCCGGTCGTGGGCGCCTCGAGCCCGGCGAGGATCCGCAGGATCGTCGACTTGCCGCACCCCGAGGGGCCGAGGAGCGACAGGAACGACCCCTGGTCGGTGTGCAGGTCGGTGTCCTGGAGCGCGGTCACGCTGCGGGTGCCGAGGCGGAAGGTCTTGCTCAGGCCGCTGATCCGCACGCCGGTGCCCGGGGCGTCGCCCCGGGCACCGACGGCCGACGTGGCGACCACGTCGTCGGTCGACATCGATCAGCCCTCGTAGTCCTTGAGGTCGGGGTTCTCGGAGTACACCTCGTCGAGGAGCGACAGGTCGAAGATGTCGTCGGCCTCGACGTCGATCCCGGCGTTGGCGAGCGACGCGACGGTCTCGTCCTGGAGCTCGGGCGAGATCGTGAACAGGCCGTTGGCGACGGTCTCGTCGGAGACGACGAGCTCGTCGTTCTGCTCGGTCGCGCTCGCGATCTCGGTGTCCTTGTCGAGGCCGAGGTCCTTGCCGTAGCCGTCGAGCGAGAGCTGGACCGCGGCCTCGGGGTCGGCGATGGCGTCGGTCCAGCCCTGGATCTCGGCCTTGAGGAACGCCTTGAGCTTCTCGCGGTCCTCGGCGATCGACTCGTCGGTCACGGTCACGGTCTCGGCGACGAACGGCAGGCCGTTGTCGGCGAAGGGCAGGTTGGTGACCTCGAAGCCCTGCGCCTGGACGATGAGCGACTCGTTGGTCAGGTAGGCGATGAACCCGTCGACCTCGCCGTTGGTGAGCACCGACGGGTCGTACTGCACGGGCACGACGGTCACGTCGTCGGGCGAGATGCCGTTGGCGGCGAGCAGCGCGTTGAACAGCGAGACGTTGGAGTCCTGGACGCCGATCTTCTTGCCGACCATGTCCTGCGGCGTCGCGATGTCGCCGCCGTCCTTGAGCGAGAGGACCGTGAAGGGGTTCTTCTGGAACGTCGTGCCGATGATCTTGACGGGCGCGTCCTCGTTGGCGACCGCGGTGCCGACGGAGACGGCGTCGCTCAGCGCGACGAGCGCCTGGCCCGAGACGAGCTCGGCGACGCCCGTGCTGGGGCCCGCGACGAGGTTGACCGTGCCGAAGCCGGCGTCGGCATAGTAGCCGTTGGTGTCGGCCATGTACTCGCCGATGAACTCGGCGTTCTTGATCCAGGAGAGCTGGACCGAGATGTCGCCGTAGTCCGCGGCCTCGTCCGACGCGCCGTCGGCGGGTGCGTCGTCCGACGAGCACGCGGCGAGCGAGAGCGCGAGGGTCGCGGCGACGGCCGCGCCGAGGGCGGCGCGGGAGCGCGGGCGGCGGGTGCTCAGGATGTTCATGCGGGGCTCGCTCTCTGCGGGGGTGAGGGAGCGCACGGTGCTGCCGTGCGGCTGGGCAGGACACTAGGAGCCCGACGTTTCCATTGGTCGGACCAATGGGTTTCCGTGGTGTTACCACTCGGTCGCAGATCCGACACGCCGCTCCCGGGGCGGCCCCCGGAAACGTCACGGACACCCGGCGGGGACGTCGCGGACACGGAGCCGGGCTAGCGTGCCCGGCATGAGCGACCCCACCGAGCGGCCCGGCAGCACCCTCCCCGGCACCGCGTCCACGGGCACCGTCTTCTCCACGGGCACCGTCTTCGAGGGCCACGTCCTGCACGTCGCCGGCAGCCCCGCCGTCGGCCACGCCCGCGATCACCTCGTCTCGCTGCCGGACGGCGCGCTCGTCGTCGGCCCCGATGGCCGGGTCGCGTGGACCGGGCCCCGGCACGAGACCCCGGCCCGCTGGGCCGCGTGGCCGCGCGTACGCGCGCCCTACGTGCTGCCGGGGTTCGTCGACACGCACGTGCACATGCCGCAGACGTTCTCGGTCGACTCGTTCGGCGGCGGGCAGCTGCTCGACTGGCTCGAGCGCTGCATCTTCCCCGCCGAGCAGCGCCTCGCCGACCCCGCCTTCGCGGCCCTCGTCGCCGAGCAGTTCTGCGCGCACCGCATCGCCGCGGGCACGACCACCGCCATGGTGTTCGGCTCCGCGTTCCCGCACGCGCAGGACGCGCTGTTCGAGCGCAGCCTCGCGCTCGGCCTGCGCACCGTGAGCGGGCGCGGCATCCAGACCGCGGGCCCGCCCAGCGCCGGGGCGCTCGTGACCGACGACGCGACCGCGCTGCGGCTCGTGCGCGAGGAGATCGACCGCTGGCACGGCACCGACGTCGACGCGTCCGGGCACGTCGTGCGCGCGGCCGACCCGCGCACCGCGCTCGTGCAGACCGCCGTCGTGCCCCGCTTCAGCCTCTCCGTGACACCGAGCACGCTGCACGCGCTCGGCGACCTCTACGGCGAGGTGCGCGAGCGCGGGGTCTACGTCCACTCGCACCTGAGCGAGAACGCGCGCCCCGGGATCGGCGAGGTCGACGCCGTGCTCGCGGCGTTCGGCGTCGACCAGTACCTCGACACCTACGACGGGCTGTTCCTGCCCGGCAGCGCGCGCGGCGGCGAGAGCTTGCTCGGGCGCCGCACGATCATGGCGCACGCGGTGCACTGCGAGGACGCCGAGCTCGCCCGCCTCGCCGAGACCGGGACGTCGGTCGCGCACTGCCCCACGTCGCAGCTGTTCCTCGGCTCCGGGACCATGCCGTGGCGGCGCACCGTCGACGCGGGCGTGCACGTCGCGATCGGCACCGACGTCGGGGCGGGCGACGAGTGGCTCGTCTCACGCGTGCTGTCCGACGCGTTCAAGGTGCACCTGTCCGAGCCCGGCGACGCGGGCATCGCGCTCGACCCCGCCGAACTGCTCCTCGCAGGCACCCTCGCGGGCGCCCGCGCGCTCGACCTCGAGGCCGTGACCGGCAACTTCGACGTCGGCAAGGAGGCCGACCTGATCCTCGTCGACCCCGAGCTCCACCCCTCGCTCGCCGCGACCCTGCGGCACGGGATCCGGTCGCAGGACGCCGCGACCGCGACCGAGCAGGAGCTCTTCGCGCTGCTGCTCGGGCTGCGCGAGCGCGCCGTACGCGCCGTCTACGTGCGCGGAAGGCTCGTCGGGGAGTCCTGGTCGCGGTCCGGCGCGTCCGTGGGTGCCGCGGCGCCGGTCGCGTCGGTGCGCGTGTGAGTGGTGCGCGGTTGTCCGGCGCGCGGGTGACGGGCGTGGTCCTCGCGGCCGGGGCGGGCCGCCGATACGGCGCGCCCAAGGCTCTCGCGCGCGAAGCGGACGGCGTGCCGTGGCTCGTGACCGCCTGCGCGACCCTGCGCGCGGGCGGGATCGACGACGTGACCGTCGTCCTCGGCGCGCAGGCCGACGACGGCGCGCGGCTCGTCCCGGCCGACGTCCGGACGGTCCGCGCGACCGGCTGGGAACGCGGCCTCTCGGCGTCGCTCGCCGCGGCGCTCGCGGACGTCGCGGGGCGGGCCGACCCGCCCGACGCCGTCCTGCTGACGCTCGTCGACCTGCCCGGGCTGCGGCCCGAGGCCGTGCGCCGCGTGCTGCGCGCCGGTGCCGTGCGGAGTTCGGCCGGGCGGCCACGCTCGGAGGCGCGCGGGGACGAGTGCCGCGAGACCCCCGAGGCCCCCGAGCGCGGGGCGACCGCGGCGCTCGCCCGCGCGACCTACGGGGCGCCGGGCCACCCCGTGCTCGTCGGGCGCGCGCACTGGGCACCGCTCGCCGCGACGCTCGACGGCGACGTCGGCGCGGGCCCCTACCTGCGCGCGCACGGCGTGGTCGAGGTCGACTGCGCCGACCTCGGCGGGGGTCACGACGTCGACGTGCCCGGCGGCGCGACGTCCGGCACGACCTGCTGACGCGGGACGCCGGACGCCGGACGACGACGGCCCGGCACCCGTGTGGGTGCCGGGCCGTCGCGCGCACGCCAGTCGGTGCGCCCGGTCGTGCGTCGGTGCGTGTCAGGCCTGCGGCGGGCGCGTCATCGACATGACGTCGAGCGCGGCGTCGAGCTGCTCGGGCGTGACCTCGCCCCGCTCGACGAAGCCGAGGGCGATGACGGCCTCGCGGACCGTGATGCCCTGCGCGACCGAGTGCTTGGCGACCTTGGCGGCGGCCTCGTAGCCGATCACGCGGTTGAGCGGCGTCACGATCGAGGGCGACGACTCCGCGAACGCGCGGGCCTTGTCGACGTTCGCGGTGATGCCGTCGACCGTCTTGTCGGCGAGCACGCGCATCGCGTTCGACAGCAGGCGGATCGACTCGAGCGTGCCGAGCGCGATCACGGGGATCTGCACGTTGAGCTCGAACGAGCCGCTCGCACCCGCCCACGCGACGGTCGCGTCGTTGCCGATCACGCGCGCCGCGACCATGAGCACGGCCTCGGGGATCACGGGGTTGACCTTGCCCGGCATGATCGACGAGCCCGGCTGCAGGTCGGGGATGAAGATCTCGCCGAGGCCCGTGTTGGGGCCCGAGCCCATCCAGCGGATGTCGTTGCAGATCTTGGTCAGCGACACCGCGATCGTGCGCAGCGCGCCCGAGAGCTCGACGAGGCCGTCGCGTGCGCTCTGCGCCTCGAAGTGGTCGCGCGCCTCGGTCAGCGGCAGGCCCGTGTCCTCGACGAGCAGCTCGATGACGCGCTGCGGGAACCCGGCCGGGGTGTTGATGCCGGTGCCGACGGCGGTGCCGCCCTGCGGCACCTCGGCGACGCGGGGGAGCACGGCCTGGACGCGCTCGACGCCGTAGCGGACCGCCGCGGCGTACCCGCCGAACTCCTGGCCGAGGGTCACGGGCGTCGCGTCCATGAGGTGCGTGCGGCCCGACTTCACGACGTCCTTGAACTCGACGGCCTTGGCCTCGAGCGACGCCGCGAGGTGCTCGAGCGCGGGCACGAGGTCGTTGACGACGCCCGACGTCGCGGCCACGTGCACCGAGGTCGGGAACACGTCGTTCGACGACTGCGACGCGTTGACGTGGTCGTTGGGGTGCACCTCGCGACCGAGCGAGCGCGTCGCGAGCGTCGCGAGCACCTCGTTGGTGTTCATGTTCGACGAGGTGCCCGAGCCGGTCTGGAACACGTCGACCGGGAAGTGCGCGTCGTGCGCGCCCGCGGCGACCTCGTCGGCTGCGGCGACGATCGCGTCCGCGACGTCCTGCTCGAGCACGCCGAGCTCGGCGTTCGTGCGGGCGGCGGCCTTCTTGACGCGGGCCAGGGCCTCGATGTGGCTGCGCTCGAGCGGAGTGCCCGAGATCGGGAAGTTCTCGACCGCGCGCTGCGTCTGCGCGCGGTACAGGGCGTCCACGGGCACGCGGACCTCGCCCATGGTGTCGTGCTCGATGCGGTACTCGGTCGTGTCGGCGCCGGCGGCGACCGCGGAGTCGGTGGAAGTCATGGAACCTATGGTGCCACCGCGTCGGGACCGTCACGCCCGCCCGTGCACGAGGTGGACCGCTCCGGCGCCGCGCCGAGCACGGGGTTGCGGCCGGCCGAGCACGGGGTCGTGCACACGTCCCGCACCAGGGAGTGTGCACGACCCCGTGCTCGGCACAGGGCCCGTCGAGCGGCGTCAGGCGATCGGGTCCTCGCCGACGTCGCCGAGCACCTCGACCAGGCGCGCCTGGCCCTCGGTGAGCGAGTACTCGACGCCGACGACGGCGCAGCGGCCCTCCGCGACGGCGGAGGCGAGCCCCGCGGAGTACGAGTGCAGCATCGACACGGTGTGCCGCACGTGCTCGCGGCGCAGGAGGTCGGGGTCGACCTCGCCGTCCTCGCCGCGCACGTTCCGGCCCGAGGCCGTGATGTTGACGATCGACGGGATCACGCGGTCGACGACGGCGCGCACGAACCCGCCCGCCTGCTCGCCGGTCTCGAGCGTGTGCGCCGCGGCGGCGACCGCCCCGCACGAGTCGTGGCCGAGCACCACGACGAGCGAGGCGCCGAGGATGTCCACGCCGTACTCGATCGAGCCGAGCACGGTCGTGTCGATCACGTGCCCCGCGGTGCGCACGACGAACGCGTCGCCCAGGCCCTGGTCGAAGATGATCTCGGCCGCGACCCGCGAGTCGGAGCAGCCGAAGACCACCGCGAACGGGTGCTGCGCGACCGTGAGCTCGGCGCGACGGCCCGCGTCCTGCGAGGGGTGCTGGACCGTGCCCTCGACGAACCGCTGGTTGCCGTGGCGCAGCCGCTCCCACGCCTCGCGCGGCGTGGGCGGGGCGGACGGGGTGGTCTGGACTTCAGTTGCGTCGGTCATGACCACATCATGAACCGTGCGGGCCGAGCCGTGCAGCCGTGTCCGGTGTGATCCTCAGACGAGCTCGGCGCGCGTGGGCGGGTTCGCCCCGGCGCGCGAGACGGTGACCGCGGCGACGCGCGCGCAGTGCTCGAGGACGCGTCGCACGGTCGCCTCGTCGACGTGGCGCAGCGCGTCGCGCCGGGCCGCGCCCAGCAGTCCCTCGGTCCACAGGCCGTCGATCAGCGCACCCATGAACGAGTCCCCGGCACCGACCGTGTCGACCACGTCGACCTGCGGCGCCTCGACCCGCACGATGCGGGCGCCGGGCAGGACGGCGGCCGCCCCGCCGCCGCCGAGCGTCACGACGACGAGCGACGGCCCCGCCTGGACCCACCGCCGGGCGACGTCGAGCGGGTCGACGCCCGGGGCCAGCCACGCGACGTCCTCGTCGCTGACCTTGACGACGTCCGCGAGGGCGACGAGCTGCTCGATCCGGGGCCGCGCCGACGCGGGCGTCCCCATGAGCGTGGGCCGGACGTTCGGGTCGTACGTCACGGTCACGTCCCGCCGCGCGGACTCGACCACGGCGACGACCTCCGAGCCCCCGGGCTCGATCACGACCGCGATCGACCCCGTGTGCAGGGCGAGCGCCCCGGGGGCGGGCGCCGTGCCCGGGGGCAGCCGCCAGTCGAGCTCGAACTCGTAGGTCGCCGACCCCTGCTCGTCGAGGCGTGCGGTCGCGATCGAGGTGCGCAGCGCATGGTCGCTGCCGGCCGTGACGCCGACGTGCGAGCGCGCGAGCCAGCGGCGCACCACGTCGCCGTACGGGCCGTTGCCGAGCCACGTCGCGAGCTCGACGTCGCGCCCGAGCCGCCCGAGCGTGATCGCGACGTTCGCGGGGCTGCCCCCGGGGTGCTCGTCGACGCTGCCGTCGGCCGAGCGCACGACGTCGATCAGCGCCTCGCCGACCACGAGCACGTGCGGCCGGGCGGTCTGCTCCTCGCTCACGCCCGCTCACCCCCGTCGGAGTCGCCGCCGTCGGCGGCCCGGGCCGCGTCGAGGCGTGCGCGCGCGCCGTCGAGCCACTGCTGGCACCGCGCGGCCAGCGCCTCGCCGCGCTCCCACAGCGCGAGCGACGTCTCGAGCGGCTCGCCGCCCGACTCGAGGCGCGCGACGACCTGCACGAGCTCGTCCCGCGCCTGCTCGTAGCCGAGCGTCGCGACGTCGGCGTCGGGGATCGGGGGAATGGGAGTCGTGGGAGTGGTGGTCGGGGGAGTGGGCGTCGTGGGAGTGGGCGTCGTGGCGTCGCTCATGGTCGG
This sequence comes from Sediminihabitans luteus, assembly GCF_002797595.1. Taxonomy (GTDB): domain Bacteria; phylum Actinomycetota; class Actinomycetes; order Actinomycetales; family Cellulomonadaceae; genus Paraoerskovia; species Paraoerskovia lutea. The sequence continues at coordinate 256,917 of NZ_PGFE01000001.1, read as the reverse complement.
TCCTCCGGTGCGGTCGTGCGCGGTCTGTCGGGGCGTGCGGTCTCGGGTGTGTGGTCGGGGTGTGTGGTCGGACGTGCCGTCGGGCGCGCTGTCGTGCGTCGGTCGGTCCGTGGGCGCCGTGCGTGCCGTGGTCAGGGGCTCGCGACCGTGGCCGCGAGCTCGCCGTGCGCGACCCGCACGCGCAGGGCCTGGCCGGGCGCGACGTCGTCGGGCGAGCGGACCACCGCACCGTCCGGGCCCTGCACGACTGCGTAGCCGCGGTCGAGCACGCTCGCGGGGGACAGTGCCCGGACCTGGGCCTCGAGCCGCCCGACGTCGCCCGCGGCGCGCAGCAGCCGGTGGTCGAGCGCCTGGCGGGCGCGGTGCAGCCCGGTGACGAGGTCGCGCTCGCGGGTCGTGACGATGGTCGTGGGGTCGGCGAGCACGGGACGCGAGCGGACCTGGTCGAGGCCGTGCTGCTCGCGCTCGACGCGGGAGACGACCGCCGAGCGCATGCGCGCGCTCGCCTGCCGCAGCCCGCGACGCTCCTCGGCGACGTCGGGCACGATGCGCTTGGCAGCGTCGGTGGGTGTCGACGCGCGGTAGTCGGCCACGAGGTCGAGCAGGGGGGCGTCGGTCTCGTGGCCGATCGCGCTCACCAGCGGGGTGCGGCAGGCCGCGGCGACGCGCACGAGGCGCTCGTTGCTGAACGGCAGGAGGTCCTCGACCGCCCCGCCGCCACGCGCGACCACGATCACGTCGACGTCGGGCCGGGCGTCGAGCTCCTCGATCGCGGCCGAGACCTGAGGCACGGCGTCCGCGCCCTGGACCGCGACCTCGCGGGTCTCGAACCGGACCTGCGGCCAGCGCGCCTGCGCGTTGACGACGACGTCGTGCTCGGCCTTGGACCCGCGCCCGCACACGAGCCCGACCACCGAGGGCAGGAACGGCAGCGGTCGTTTGCGGCTCGCGTCGAACAGTCCCTCGTCCGCGAGCACGCGGCGCAGCGCCTCGATGCGCGCGAGCAGCTCGCCGACCCCGACCGTGCGGAACTCCCGGGCCTGCATCTGGAGCGTGCCGCGCTTGACCCAGTACTGCGCCTTGGCGTGCACGACGACGTGGGATCCCTCGGCAAGGGGCACCGCGGCCGCGTCGACCGTCCGTGTGGGGGCCGAGACCGACAGCGACTGGTCGAGGTCGGTGTCGCGCAGCGTCAGGAACGAGATGCCCGCGCGCCGGTTGAGCTGCACGACCTGCCCCTCGACCCACACGGGCGCCATGCGGTCCACGTACGCGGCGATCTTGCCCGCGAGCAGGCGCACGGGCCACGGGTGCTCGGGCGACGTGTCCAGGGCCTTCTCGGGGAGCCGCGCGGGCACGGTCGTCTCGTCGCTCACGGGGACCACTGTGCCGCACGGCACCGACACGGGCGAACGCCGCGTGCGCGACGTCTCCTAGACTGGTCGGCGTGACCTCCTCGACCCCCGACGCACTCCCCGACGCCGCCGACCGCACCACGACCGCCCCCGAGGCTCCCGCGCGGCGCGTGCTTCTCGCGGCCCCGCGCGGGTACTGCGCCGGCGTGGACCGCGCCGTGATCGCGGTCGAGAAGGCGCTCGAGCACTACGGCGCGCCCGTGTACGTGCGCAAGGAGATCGTCCACAACAAGCACGTCGTCGAGACGCTCGCCGACCGCGGCGCGATCTTCGTCGACGAGACCGACGAGGTGCCCGAGGGTGCGCGGGTCGTGTTCTCGGCGCACGGCGTCTCGCCCGCGGTCAAGGAGGCCGCCGCGGCGCGCAACCTCGACACGATCGACGCGACGTGCCCGCTCGTGACCAAGGTGCACAAGGAGGCCGTGCGGTTCGCGCGCGACGACTTCGACATCCTGCTCATCGGCCACGAGGGCCACGAGGAGGTCGAGGGCACCGCGGGCGAGGCGCCCGACCACGTGCAGGTCGTGGACAGCCCGGACGCGGTCGAGGACGTCGTGGTGCGCGACCCGTCCAAGGTCGTGTGGATCTCGCAGACCACGCTCTCGGTCGACGAGACGATGGAGACCGTGCGCCGGCTGCGCGAGAAGTTCCCGACGCTGCAGGACCCGCCCTCGGACGACATCTGCTACGCGACGCAGAACCGGCAGGTCGCGGTCAAGAAGCTCGCGCCCGAGTGCGACCTCGTCATCGTGGTCGGCTCGGCGAACTCGTCGAACTCGGTGCGGCTCGTCGAGGTCGCGCTCGGCGCCGGTGCGCGTACCTCGTATCGTGTCGACCGTGCGGCCGAGATCGAGGACGCCTGGTTCGACGGCGTGACCACGGTGGGCGTCACGTCGGGCGCGTCGGTGCCCGAGATCCTCGTCGACGACGTGCTGCGCCAGCTCGCGGAGCGCGGCTACGCCGACGTGCAGGAGGTGCGCACCGCGACCGAGGACCTCATGTTCTCGCTGCCGCGCGAGCTGCGCGGCACGATGCCGCCGCGCGAGGGGCGCCGGTCGCTGCAGGTCGACCCCGTCTGACCCCGGGCGGCGTCTGACCTCGGGCAGGGTCCGCGCGTCAGGCGGACGCCTCGGCGTCGTCGTGCTCGTCGTCGGCGTGCCCGCCGTTCGACGGCCCGCCGCTCACCTGCGCCCGGGTCGACTGCCCCGCGCCCGGGTGCCGCGGCTCGCGTACCGCAGCCTCGCCGGCGAGGTACGCCTCGTCCCGCTCGCCGATCGCGACCACGCCGCCCTCCTCGGCGGCGAGCAGCTCGCCCTTGGTGATCGGGCGCGGCGTCTCCTCGATGCCCTGGGGCTCGGGGATCTCCTCACGTCGGTCGACGACCTGCAGCTCGACCATGCGGCGGGCCGAGGTGAGCACGTTGCGCTCGAGCGAGCCGACCATCTGGTTGTAGGCCTTGGTCGAGGCCTCGAGCGAGCGGCCCATCTTCGTCACGTGGCCCGTCATGGTCACCAGCCGCGAGTGCAGCTCCTTGCCGACGCGCAGCACCTGCTGGGCGTTGTCGGCGAGCGCCTGCTGGCGCCACGAGTACGCGACCGTGCGCAGCAACGCGAGGAGCGTCATGGGGCTCGCGAGGATCACGTTGCGGCGCGCGGCGTCCTCCATGAGGGAGGGGTCGCGCTCGAGCGCGGCCGAGAGGAACGCCTCGGCAGGCACGAACATGACGACGAACTCGGGCGTGTGGTCGAACAGGTCCCAGTAGCGCTTGGACGCGAGGTCGTCGACGTGCTTTCTCACGTGCCGCACGTGCGCGTCGAGACGCTCCTCGCGGCGCGCCGGGTCGTCGGCCTGCTGCGCCTCGAGGTAGCCGAGGAACGCGACCTTGGAGTCCACGACGATGCTCTTGCCGCCCGCGAGCCGCACGACCATGTCGGGCCGCAGCACCGTGCCGTCGGGCGTGGTCGCCTGGACCTGGACGTCGAAGTCGACCTGCTCGATCATCCCGGCGACCTCGACGACGCGGCGCAGCTGCAGCTCGCCCCACGCACCGCGCTCCTGCGACGAGCGCAGCGCCGTCACGAGGTCGCTCGTGCCCTTGCGCAGCTCGGCCGAGACCTCGGTGAGCCCGCGCATGTTCTCGGTCAGCCTGGAGTCGAGCGCGATGCGCTGCTTCTCCTGCGCGGCGACCTCGGCACGCACGCGCTCGAGGCTCGTGCCGATCGGCTCGAGCAGCGCACGGAACGACGCCTCGCGCTGCGCGAGCGCCTCGTCGTTGCGGGTCGTGGACTGCGCGAGCCGCTGCTGCGCGAGCGTGAGGAACTGCTCGTTGTTCTGCGCGAGCGCCTTGGACGCGAGGTCGCCGAACCGGCGCGCCGCGATCTCCTGCTCCTCGCGCGCGGCCCGCAGCTGCAGCTCGGACTCGCGCCGCGAGCCCTGGAGCTCGGCCCGCAGGCGGGCGATCTCGCCGTCGGCGCTGCGCCGCGCGTCGCCGTCCTGGACCCTGCGCCACAGGTAGCCGACGCACGCGCCGACGAGCAGCGCACCGAGGACGAGCACGACGAGGAGCAGCAGTGGGATGTCCATGGCCCGCACCTTGCCAGCGGCCACCGACAGACCGGGCCGCGACGCGCCGTCCGACACCCCGTGGCCGGACGAACGGGACGGACGTCGTGGACCGGACGGGGCGCGACGCATAGGATGCGCCGATGGACTCAGGGGTGCCCGCGCTCGCGCTGCGCGGACTGTGGAAGAAGTTCGGCGACACGATCGCGGTGCACGGCATCTCGCTCGACGTGCCGCGCGGCTCGTTCTACGGGGTCGTGGGCCCCAACGGGGCGGGCAAGACGACCACGCTGTCGATGGCCACGGGTCTGCTGCGGCCCGATGCGGGCACGGTCGCGGTGCACGGGCGGGACCTGTGGTCCGAGCCCGACGCGGTCAAGCGCACGCTCGGCGTGCTGCCCGACGGCGTGCGCCTGTTCGACCGCCTCACCGGCGCCCAGCTCATCACCTACGCGGGGCTGCTGCGGGGCATGGACCGCGACGTCGTCGCGCAGCGCACCGACGACCTCCTCGCCGCGCTCGACCTGACCGATGCCGCGGGCCGGCTCGTGGTCGACTACTCGGCGGGCATGACCAAGAAGGTCGCGCTCGCGACCGCGCTCGTGCACGCGCCCGAGCTGCTCGTGCTCGACGAGCCGTTCGAGGCGGTCGACCCGGTCTCGGCCGCGAACATCCGCGACATCCTGACCGCGTACGTGCGCACGGGCGGCACCGTGATCGTCTCGTCGCACGTCATGGACCTCGTGCAGCGCATGTGCGACCACGTGGCCGTGGTCGCCGCCGGCCACGTCCTGGCCGCCGGCACGGTCGACGAGGTCCGCGCGGGCGACTCGCTCGAGGACCGGTTCGTCGAGCTCGTGGGCGGACGACAGAGCACGGAGGGCCTCGCGTGGTTGCGCACCTCGTAAGGCTCAAGGTCACGCTGCTCGTCAACGGGTTCCGGCGCAGCGCCTGGCAGACCGTGCTGTTCGTGCTCGGCGCGCTGTACGTGCTGGGGGTGTGCGTGATGCTCGCCGCCGGCTCCGCGGCGCTCGGCCTCGCCGCGCCCGACCTCGCGCCCGACGTCGTCGTCGCGCTCGGCGCGCTCCTCGTCGCCGGGTGGTGGTTCGGCCCGCTCATCGCGTTCGGCAGCGACGCGACGCTCGACCCGGCGCGGTTCGTGACGCTCGGCATCGACCGGCGCACGCTCGTGAACGGCCTCGCGCTCGGCGCGCTCGTCGGGATCGGCGGCGCCGCGCTCGTGGTCCTCGCCGCCGGGTCGACCCTCGCGTGGCTCGCCCGGCCCGCGCTCATCCCCGTCGCCGTGGTCGGCGCGGTGCTCGGCGTCGCGACGAGCGTGCTCGGCTCGCGCGCGCTCTCGGCGGCTCTCGCGCCGCTCCTGGAGCGGCGCCGCACCCGCGAGGCGCTCACGATCCTGGGCGTGGTCGTCATGGCCGCGCTCTGGCTCGGGTTCGTGCGCGTCTCGAATGGGTTCTCGATCGTGTCGGACGACGTCGGCGCGTTCCTCTCGGACCTCGGGACGGTCCTCGGCTGGACGCCGTTCGGTGCGCCGTGGGCGCTCGCGGGCGACGTGGCGGACGGCGCCTGGCCGGCTCTCGTGGCACGCCTGGCCCTGTGCGTGGCGACCGTCGCGGCGGCGTGGTGGCTGTGGGGCGCGGCGCTCGTGCGGTCCGCGGAGCGGCCCGCCCACCAGGGGGACGCGCGCAGGCAGGAGGGGCTCGGCTGGTTCGGCCGGGTCCCGGCGACGCCCTGGGGCGCGGTCGCGGCGCGCGCGGCGACGTACTGGGTGCGCGACCCGCGCTACGCGGCGTCCCTGACGATCCTGCTGATCGTCCCGGTGGCCGTCGTCGCGCTGACCGGGGGCGACCTGAGCACGCCGTGGCTGCTGGTCGCCGGCCCTGTCGTGGCGTGGTTCCTCGGCTTCGGGCTGTCGAACGAGATCGCCTACGACCACACCGCGTTCGCGCTGCACGTCGCGGCGGGCGTGCGGGGTCGCGACGACCGCTGGGGCCGGTGCGTGCCTGTGCTCGCCGCGGGCGCGCCGCTCGTGGTGGGTCTCGTGCTGGCGGCGGCCGCGCTCTCGGGCCGCTGGGACCTCGTCCCCGTCGCGCTGGGGGTCGCGCTCGGCGTCCTCGGCGCGTCCCTCGCGGTCTCGTCCGTGGTCTCGGCCCTCGTCCCGTACCCCGTGCCCAAGCCGGGGGACAGCCCGTTCAAGTCGCCGCAGGGTGCGGGCACCGCGGCCCTCGTGGCGCAGCTCGTGGGCCTGGCCGCCTCCGGCGTGGTGACGCTCCCGGTCACGGTCCTCGCGGGCGTCGCGCTCTGGCAGGGCGGGGGAGCCCTCGGGTGGACGACGGCGCTGGTCGGGGTCGTGCTCGGCGCGGGCACGCTCGTGGCGGGCGTGCGCGTGGGCGGGCGCCTGCTCGACGCGCGCGGCCCCGAGCTGCTGCAGCGCGTGCTGTCGTACGCCTGAGGCGCCCCGGCACGTAGACTCTGGACACGTGGCTCTCACTATCGGCATCGTCGGCCTGCCCAACGTCGGCAAGTCCACCCTCTTCAACGCCCTGACGCGCAACAACGTGCTCGCCGCGAACTACCCGTTCGCGACGATCGAGCCGAACGTCGGCGTCGTCCCGCTGCCCGACCCGCGGCTCGGCACGCTCGCGGAGATCTTCGGCAGCGAGCGGATCCTGCCGGCGACCGTGTCGTTCGTCGACATCGCGGGCATCGTCAAGGGCGCGAGCGAGGGCGAGGGACTCGGCAACAAGTTCCTCGCGAACATCCGCGAGGCCGAGGCGATCTGCCAGGTCACGCGCGCGTTCGACGACCCGGACGTGCTGCGCGTCGACGGGTCCGTCGACTCGGCGGGCGACATCGAGACCATCAGCACCGAGCTTATCCTGGCCGACCTCCAGACCCTCGAGAAGACGCTGCCGCGCCTCGAGAAGGAGGTCAAGATCAAGAAGGGCGACCCGGCGCTCGTCGAGGCGGCTCAGAAGGCCCAGAAGATCCTCGAGGAGGGAACGACGCTCTTCCAGGGCGCCGCGGCCGCAGGCCTCGACCTGGCCGACGTCGCGAGCTTCCAGCTCCTGACCGCCAAGCCGTTCATCTACGTGTTCAACACCGACGACGCGGGCCTGGCCGACGAGGAGCGCAAGCAGGCGCTGCGCGACCTCGTGGCGCCCGCGCAGGCGATCTTCCTCGACGCGAAGTTCGAGTCCGAGCTCGTCGAGCTCGAGCCCGACGAGGCCGCCGAGATGCTCGCCGACTCGGGCCAGGACGAGGCAGGGCTCGACCAGCTCGCGCGCGTCGGCTTCGAGACCCTCGGCCTGCAGACCTACCTCACGGCCGGCCCCAAGGAGTCGCGCGCGTGGACGATCCACCGGGGCTGGACCGCACCCCAGGCGGCGGGCGTCATCCACACCGACTTCGAGCGCGGCTTCATCAAGGCCGAGGTCATCTCGTTCGACGACCTCGTCGAGGCGGGCTCGGTCGCCGCCGCGCGCGCCGCGGGCAAGGCTCGCGTCGAGGGCAAGGACTACGTGATGGCGGACGGCGACGTGGTGGAGTTCCGGTTTAACGTCTAGCGTTATTGACGGTGTCCGTTATACCCTGGTCGTGTGATCAGATCGTTCGGCAGCAAGGACACCGAGCACATCTGGCACGAGCAGTACGTCAAGCGCGTCGACCGGACGGTACAGCGGGCGGCATTGCGGAAGCTCGAGTTGATTCATGCGGCGAAGGATGTCGAGGACCTCAGGGTCCCGCCAGGCAACCACCTGGAGCGTCTGGTCGGCGACCGACGCGGGCAGCACAGCATCCGCGTGAACGCGCAATGGCGTCTCTGCTTCGTCTGGCGAGATGGAGGTGCGGAAGATGTCGAGCTCGTCGACTATCACTGAGAGCAGCCTGATCGAACCGATCCACCCGGGGGAGATCCTGATGGAGGATTTCATCGAGGGCTTCGGGATCACTCAGAACAGGCTTGCCGTGTCCATCGGCGTGCCGCCGCGCCGGATCAACGAGATCGTGCACGGCAAGCGGGGGATCACCGCTGATACGGCGATCCGTCTGGCGCGCTACTTCGGGACGTCCGAGGAGTTCTGGATGAACCTGCAGTCGAACTACGAGCTCCGGCTCGAACGCCGTGCACTGCGCGACACGGTTGCAGCGATCACGCCTCTCGCGGTCGCATGAGCAGCACTGCATGGGTTGCTGGGCTCGACCAGCAGGTGCCCGAGGACGTCGCGAGGTTGCTCACCACGGTCCCCGAGTGGTTCGCGCAGCCGGACTCCAACGAGGAGTACATCGAAGCAGCTCGGTCCAAGGAGACATGGACGGTCCGCAACGACGAGGGAATGGTCGTCGGTGTCACGCTGATCGATCGCCACTTTCCGCATGTCGCTGAAGTGCACCTCATCGTCGTCGACCGGTCGGTGCACGGGACCGGCGTCGGCACGGCAATGCTCAGGGCTGTCGAAGACGATGCGGTTCGCCGTGGGGTGCGGCTGTTGCAGGTGAAGACGCTCGGAGCCTCGCACCCTGATCCCGGATATGCGCGCACTCGTCACTTCTACGAGCGGTGGGGCTTTCTGTCGCTGGAGGAGACCGCGCTCTGGGGTGAAGGCACCCCCTGCTTGATCATGGTGAAGCCGCTGCCTGCCTCGTGAGCCGCAGCCACGCCCTGACGATCGCTGCAGCGTAGGAGTCTTGAGGGGCTGCGAGCGCCGATATGGTGCACTTTCCCCCCAGAGGTTGGTGTGCCGGGACGTGGTCGAATTCAGGTTCGACGAGCGAGTCGGGCCCTGGGCCATCGCTCATCCGCCGTGACGCCCGTGGCGTGACCTTGCCGCGTATGCTCACCGCATGGTGTCGATCCAGACCTTGAGCGATGCGGATCGAAGGGTGCTCGCTCGGTGGGCACTGTCATGCGCCGAGCGAGTGCTGCCGCAGTTCGATGCCGACGCTGCTGCGCACGCTGAGATTCGCGATGCGGTGAACCGTACCCGTGCCTACAGCGCAGGGCAGAGCAGCGCCGGCGAAGAGATCAAGAAGCGTCTCGTCGCCGTGAAGGCCGCCAAGGCCGCGACGACTCCGGCCGGTGCTGCCGCAGCACGGGCAGTGGGTCAGGCGGCCGCGGTCGCGCACATGGGTGCCCACGCGCTGGGGGCATCCGCCTACGCTGCCAAGGCTGTTTCGCTGGCTCACCCCGGTCGACCGGAAGCCGTGCACGACGAAGTGCGCTGGCAGATCGCGGAGCTCACGGATCGTGAGCGTGAGGCGCTGCATCGGCTCCCGCCGCTCGGGACTGACGAATCCGGACCGCTCGGCGAAGGCCTTCTGTCGCGTGGCGTGCTCGGCTCTGTGATACGACAGATCCAGGCGGCGATCGACGAGAAGTCGTGGCCGATGACGGTGCGGGGAATCGAATCCCGGGACGGATCGGCGCCCGCCTTCCCGGCCACATGATCCACGTCGACGCCGACGTTGGTCGGGCGTATCCCCGACGGTGGCGCCCGTCCAGCGATTCGGCGCACCGGGGACCTGCTGGCAACAGCGCGGTCGACGCGAGCCTCTCTCGCGGCGCTCCAGCCGAACGAATAGCGTGGTCGTCATGACCTCCGAAAAGGCCGGTTCGGGTATCGCCTGGGCAGCGCTGGTGCACACGCCCGGACCGACGGCCGCCGGACCCATGTTCCAGGACTCGCGATTCCCCCACCACGTCGCGTTCCTCCGTTCGCTGGACGAGGCGGGGTGGCTCGTCGCTGCCGGCTCGTTCTCCGATGCCGACGGTGAGGGCATGACGGTGGTGCGTTTTCCCGAGTCAGTCGGCATCGACGAGGTTGAGAGGCTCGCGCGGGCCGACGAGGCTGTCGTCTCGGGACTGCTGGCGGTGCGCGTCCGGCCCTGGCGTGTGGTCATGGTCGCCGAATGAGCGGTGTGTGGCGCGTCGTGTCGGTGCGTCCGAGGAGTTCTGGATGAACCTGCAGTCGAACGACGAGCTCCGGCTCGAGCGCCGTGCACTGCGCGACACGGTTGCAGCGATCACGCCTCTCGCGGTCGCATGAGCGACTGGCGGTCGGACCGGGTCAGGTCGGCGCTCAGCGGCGAGAACCCCACCGTGCTGGCCCACCTGAACAGCTCCATCGCGGTGATCGGCGACGTGCAGTGGCTTCCGGGCTACTCGCTCGCGCTCACGAAGGTTCCCGGGGTGGATCGGCTGACAGACCTCCCGCGCGAGGAACGCGTCCGCTACCTGGCAGACGTGGATCTCCTCGCGACGGCGGTCGAGAGCGTCTGCTCTCGACATGACGAGACGTTCCGTCGCGTGAACGTCGAGATCCTTGGCAACGCCGACGCCTACTTGCACGCTCACGTCTGGCCGCGCTACGACTGGGAGCCGCCCGCGCTCGTCAGGAAGCCGGTCTGGCTCTACCCGCCCGACCGTTGGACCGACGAGCGGTACCGGCTGGGTCCGGCCCACGATCCGCTGCGCGCGGACCTCGCCGCAGAGGTTCGTCGGCTCCGGAGCTCGGCGGAGTTCCGCGTCGCTGTGTAGCTTGTGGGGCCATGTAGCCGATGGGGTCGTGCAGCCGACGCGGCTGTGTACCCGACGGGGCCGTGCGGTCAACAGGTCGACCGGCAGGCAGCGCCCGTTCTGGCGCTGGTCCCGTCGTCGGCTCACGACCCGGCGCCGGTTCACGACCCGTCGGCGCCCGTCCCGTGGAGCTCCTGCGCGAGCCCGAGCAGGATGCCCTCGGGCCCGCGGACGTAGCAGAGCCGGTACACGTCCTCGTAGGTGACGACCTCGGTGCTCACGAGCTCGACCCCATGGGCGTCGAGGCGGGCGAGGGTCGCGTCGAGGTCGTCGACCGCGAACATGACCCGCAGGTACCCGAGCGCGTTGACCGGGGCCCTGCGGTGGTCGGCGACGACGTCGGGCTCGACGAAGCGCGAGAGCTCGAGCCGGCCGTGGCCGTCGGGCGTGCGCAGCGTGGCGATCTCGACCTGCTGGTGACCGAGGCCGGTCACCTGGCCCGCCCATGCGCCGTCCACGGTCGCGCGCCCCTCGAGCTCGAGCCCGAGGGCGGCGAAGAAGGTGATCGCCGCGTCGAGGTCGGCGACGACGATGCCGACGTTGTCCATCCGGAGCGTCATGCGACCAGCGTAGGAGCCCGCGGCCCCTCGTGACGGGCGCCACACGGCAGTGCTCCCATATCACATTCCCGGGTTAATCGGTCGTGTCGCCCGCTTCTCGGATTGTTACCGGCCAGTATCGACTCAGTAACGATCGGCGGGACCAAGCACCGAATCCGGGAATTCGCCGCAAGTTCCTCTGTACGTTGGGTCACAAGCCACGGTGGCCGGGTTCGGACCCCCTGGGGACTGCGTCATCACGCACCTCCGCAGGACCGCGCCGGCCACCACCCATGGAGGAGGAACCTTGAAGATCAGACGCTTTGGAGCCACGCTTGCCGTGGCCGCGTCGGGAGCCCTGCTGTTCTCGGCATGCACCAGCCCCGCTGACGACGACGCCAGCTCGACGGATGCAGCGTCCAGCAGCACGGAGACCGCCGCTGACGGTCCCTGCAAGGCGGACCTGGGCGACGTCACGACCAAGGACGACACCGTGTCGTACTCGGTCGGTGAGGACGAGTTCCTCGGCTACAACAGCTACACCCCCGAGACGTACTCGACCTACAACTCGGTCGTCACCGACCGCATGCTCGAGGGCTTCGTCTACTTCGGCACCGACGGCACGATCTGCCAGAACGACTCGTTCGGCAGCTACGAGGTCGTCTCCGAGGACCCGCTGAAGGTCAAGTACACGATCGCGGACGACGCGGTGTGGTCGGACGGCACGCAGATCACCAACGCCGACTTCTTCCTCGACTGGGCCGCGCAGGCCATCACCAAGGACGACGGCACGCCGCTGTTCAACCACGTCGCCGGCACGACCTACGGCGAGTACGTCCCGGACGGCCCCCAGGGCGACGCCGAGGGCAAGTCGTTCGAGCTCGACTACGCCAAGGTCTACGCCGACTGGGAGATCCTCGTCAGCGCACCGTTCCCGGCGCACGTCGTCGCGGACCAGATCGGCGTCTCGGTCGCCGACCTCGTCAAGGCCATCCAGGACAAGGACATGGACGTCCTGACGAAGGCCGCCGAGTTCTGGAACACGGGCTGGCTCTCCCCGACCCCGGGCGAGCTCCCTGACGCCGCGCTCATCCCGTCCTCGGGCCCGTACAAGTTCAAGCAGGACGGCTGGTCGGCCGGCCAGTCGATCACCCTCGAGGCGAACGACAAGTACTACGGCCAGCAGGCTGCGACCAAGAACCTGACGTTCCGCTTCACGGCGGCCGACGCCCAGGTCCAGGCGCTCCAGAACGGTGACCTCAACGTCATCGAGCCGCAGGCCACGGTCGACACCCTCGCCCAGCTCAACGCGCTCGGCGACTCGGTCACGGTCCTCACGGGTGACTCGCTCACCTGGGAGCACCTGGACTTCAACTTCAACAACGGCGACTTCGCCGACTCGCTCCCGCTGCGCGAGGCCTTCGCGCTCTGCGTGCCGCGCGCGGACATCGTCGAGAAGCTGATCAAGCCGATCAACCCCGACGCGGAGGTCATGAACGCCCGCGAGGTCTTCCCGTTCCAGGACACCTACACGGAGGTCACGGACGCCTCGTACGACGGCCGCTACGACACGGTCGACCTCGACGCGGCGAAGGCGAAGGTCGAGGAGTCCGGCGTGGCGACCCCGATCAAGGTCCGCATCGGCTACTCGGCCCCGAACCCGCGTCGTGCGGACGAGGTCGCGCTCATCAAGTCGAGCTGTGACCAGGCCGGCTTCGAGGTCGAGGACACCGGTTCGGCCGAGTTCTTCGACAAGGACCTGCCGAACGGTGACTACGAGGTCGCGCTCTTCGCGTGGGCCGGCTCCGGCCAGGTCGCCTCGGGTGCCAACATCTACAAGACGGACGCGCCGCAGAACTACGGTGGCTTCTCCAACGCCGACGTCGACGCCGCCTGGGACACGCTGTCCTCGACGGTCGACCCGGCCGTGCACCTCGAGCAGCAGAAGGTGATCGAGAAGCTCCTCTGGGACAACCTGTACGGCATCCCCGTGTTCGCCCACCCGGGCGTCTCGGCCTACGACTCGACGCTCTCCAACGTCCGCCGCACGGCGACGCAGAGCACGATCTCGTGGAACGCCGACCAGTGGGTCCGCGCTGAGTGATGACACCTCGCCGCTCGTGAGCGGCAGGCCATCGCACTGATGCGCACGTGGGACCGGGGGGTCCTCCCAGACCCCCCGGTCCCCGTGTCGTGTCCACCCATCCGCTCGAACTAGACTTCCGGGAACGCCGACACGGCGGGTCCGGAGCCGACGCCCCACCGGGCGTCGCCCTCGAAGGGTATGCACGTGCTCAGATTCATCTCGCGCCGCATCGGGATCTCGTTCCTGGTCCTCCTCGGTGCCTCGCTGCTCATGTACGTCCTGACGATCAACGCCGGAGACCCCCTGGCGGATCTCCGGGAGTCGAACAGCGAGAACAAGCAGAACCTCATGGACCAGCGCACCGAGATCATGGGTCTGAACGACCCCTGGTACGTGCGCTACTGGAACTGGCTCTTCGGCGTGAGCAAGTGCTTCGCCCTGCAGTGCGACTTCGGCACGACCCGCAACGGGGTGTCCGTGAACTCGCTGCTGCCGCAGGCCGCAGCCTCGACGATGAGGCTCGTCGTCCTCGCGACGCTCATCGCGATCGTCGTCGGCGTCGCGATCGGTATCCTCACCGCGATCCGTCAGTACTCGGGCTTCGACTACGTGACGACGTTCCTCGCGTTCCTCTTCTTCTCCCTCCCCGTGTTCTGGGCGGCCGTGCTGCTCAAGGAGTACGGCGCGATCCGCTTCAACGACTGGATCGCCGACCCGTTGCTGAGTCCGGGCGCGATGATCCTGTGGGGGCTCGGCCTCGGCCTGATCCTCCAGGCGATCGTCGGGGGCGGCCGCAAGCGCCGGCTCTACACGCTCGGCATCACCTGGGTGTTCGTCACGGGCGCCCTGTTCTACTTCGAGGCCGTCGACTGGTTCCGTCAGCCCGCGCTCGGCGTCGGCGTCGTCGTCATCGCGGCGGCCGGTGCCGCGGTCCTCGTGACCGCGCTCGTGACCGGGCTCGACAACCGTCGTGTGCTCTACGCAGCTCTCACGACCGTCGTCGTCGGCGGCGTCTCGTACCTCGCGCTCATGCCCGTGCTCGACGAGCCGAACTGGTGGATCTTGTTCGGCCTGCTCGTCCTCGCGATGGCGCTGTCCAACCTCGTCGGCTGGCTCTGGGGCGGCTACGACAAGCGGCGCGCGATGTTCGTCTCGAGCATCACCGGTTTCATCATGTCGCTGCTCGTCGCGGGCGACCAGATGCTCTCGCACTGGGCGAGCTTCCTCGACCTCAAGCCCCGACCCATCTCGACGATCGGCTCCGAGACCCCCAACTTCCCGGGCGGGTTCTGGGAGGACGTGCTCGACAAGGGCACGCAGCTCATCCTCCCCACGATCCTCCTGGCGCTCGTCTCGATCGCGGGGCACAGCCGCTACACGCGCTCGTCGATGCTCGAGGTCATGGGTCAGGACTACGTCCGCACGGCCCGCGCCAAGGGCCTGTCCGAGCGCGCCGTGATCACCAAGCACGCGTTCCGCAACGCGCTCATCCCGATCACGACCATCGTCGCCTTCGACTTCGCCGCGCTCATCGGCGGTGCCGTCATCACCGAGCAGGTGTTCGGCTGGAAGGGCATGGGCGCGATGTTCAAGCAGGGCCTGCAGCAGGTCGACCCGCCGCCCGTCATGGCGTTCTTCCTCGTGACCGGCGTGGCGGCCATCCTCATGAACCTCGTGGCCGACATCGCGTACGCGTACCTCGACCCCCGGATCCGGCGGTGACCCCGCATGGACCCGATCTTCGACCGGAGCACCCGGATGACGACCTCAACCGACCCGCTCGTCCCGCAGGGGACGGCCTTCGCCACCGAGATGGCGGGAGACTCCCATGAGTGAGAACGACCCGCGCCGCGAGCGCGACAAGCAGAGCAACCCCGACGGCAAGATGTCGTTCGAGCCCATCGTCGGCTCCCAGGGCACCGACGTGATCGGCGGCAAGTCGACCGAGTTCGAGATCGAGACGCCGCTCGCGGCCGACGGCGACAAGTCGTACAGCCAGGGGCAGCTCGTCCTGCGTCGCTTCTTCCACCACAAGGGCGCGCTCGCCGCGATGATCGTGCTCGGCTTCATCATCGTGATGGCCTTCAGCTCGATCGGCATCGGCCCGATCCCCGGCTGGTGGGGCCAGGACTACCGGCTCGCGCAGCCGCTCGTGAACGGCGGGCACCCGACGCTCACGCTGTGGCCGTTCTCGATCGGGGAGCACCCGTTCGGGCAGGACACGGTCGGCAAGGACTACTTCGCGCTCGTCATGAGCGGCACCCAGAAGTCGATCATCATCGCCGTGGGCGTCGGGCTCATCTCGACGGTCATCGGCACGGTCGTCGGCGCGCTCGCCGGCTACTACCGCGGCTGGGTCGAGTCGGCGCTCATGCGCCTGACCGACCTGCTCATCGTGATCCCGCTGCTCGTCCTCGCGGCCGTGCTCGGCAAGATCGCCTCGGGCTGGGGCTTCTGGGGCCTGACCCTCATGCTCGGCGTCGTCACGTGGACGAGCCTCGCCCGGCTCGTGCGCGGCGAGGTCCTGTCGTTGCGCGAGCGCGACTTCGTGCTCGCGGCGCGCGCCGTCGGCACGAGCCCGAGCCGCATCATCACGCGGCACATCCTGCCGAACTCGGTCGGCGTCATCATCGTCTCGGCGACCCTGCTGATCGCCTCCGCGATCCTGCTCGAGACGTCGCTGAGCTTCCTCGGGTTCGGCGTCCAGGCGCCCGACACCTCGCTGGGGCTGCTCATCTCGCAGTACCAGAACGCGTTCTCGACGCGGCCGTGGCTCTTCTGGTGGCCCGGCATGCTGATCCTCACGATCGCGCTCTCGGTGAACTTCATCGGCGACGGACTGCGTGACGCGTTCGACCCGCGCCAGAACAGGAGCAAGGACTGATGGCCACCACCACGGCCGGCACCGGAGCCACGAGCGACGCGGTGCTCTCGTTCACCGACCTCACGGTCGACTTCGGCACGGAGTTCGGCACCGTCCACGCGGTCAAGGGCATCTCGCTCGAGGTGCGCCCGGGCGAGGTCCTCGCGCTCGTCGGCGAGTCCGGCTCGGGCAAGTCCGTGACGTCGATGACGGCGCTGGGCCTGCTGCCCAAGAACGCGCGCGTCTCGGGTCGCATCCAGGTCGGCGAGAACGTCGTCGGCGACCTCGACGCCAAGGGTCTGCGCCGCATGCGCGGCAACGACGTCGCCATGGTGTTCCAGGAGCCCATGACCGCGCTCAACCCGGTGCTGACGATCGGCGACCAGCTCCGCGAGGGGCTCGAGCTGCACGGCATCGCGTACGGCGCCGCGGCGACCGCACGTGCCGCCGAGCTGCTCGGCATGGTCGGGATCCCGGAGCCCGAGCGTCGGCTCAAGCAGTACCCGCACGAGCTCTCGGGCGGTCAGCGCCAGCGCGTCGTCATCGCGATCGCGCTGAGCTGCGACCCGAAGGTCATCATCGCGGACGAGCCGACCACGGCCCTCGACGTCACGGTCCAGGCCGAGATCCTCGACCTGCTGCGCTCGCTCAAGGACAAGCTCTCGACCGGCATCCTGCTGATCACGCACAACATGGGCGTCGTGGCCGACATGGCCGACCGCGTCGCGGTCATGCTCAAGGGCGAGATCGTCGAGCAGGGGCTCGCCTCCGAGGTCCTCGTCGCCCCGCAGCACGAGTACACCAAGAAGCTGCTCGGGTCGGTGCCGCGCCTGGGCGCAGGCCCGGGCCAGTTCGGCACCGCGGTCGAGCACGACGTCGCGCACTCCGAGGCGAACGTGCCCGCGCTCGAGGTCAAGAACCTCGTGATCGAGTACCAGCGCGTCGGCAAGGACCCCTTCCGGGCGGTCGACGACGTGTCCTTCCGCGTGGGTCAGGGCGAGATGGTCGGCCTGGTCGGCGAGTCCGGCTCGGGCAAGTCGACCATCGCCAAGTGCGCGCTCGGTCTCATCCCTGCCGCGTCCGGGTCGTTCGAGATCTTCGGTCAGGACTTCGGGGCGCTGCGCAAGGCCGAGCTCAAGGCGCTGCGCAAGCGCATCGGTGTCGTGTTCCAGGACCCGGCCGCGTCGCTCAACCCGCGCCTGCCGATCGGTGACTGCGTCGCCGAGCCGATGGTCGTGCACGGCGTGGGCGACAAGGCGTCGCGTCGTGAGCGCGTGCTCGAGCTGCTCGACGCGGTCGAGCTGCCGCGATCGGCGCTCAACCGCTACCCGCACGAGCTCTCGGGCGGTCAGCGCCAGCGTGTGAGCATCGCGCGCGCGCTCACGCTCGACCCCGAGCTGCTCGTGGCCGACGAGCCGACGTCCGCGCTCGACGTGTCGGTGCAGGCCAGCGTGCTCAAGATGTTCACCGCGCTACAGGAGCGGTACAAGTTCGCGTGCGTGTTCGTGAGCCACGACCTCGCCGTGATCGACCTGCTCGCGCACCAGGTGGTCGTGCTGCAGAACGGCCGCATCGTCGAGAAGGGTCTGCGCACCGACGTGCTGCACGACCCGCAGCAGGAGTACACGCGGCGTCTGCTCGCGGCGGCTCCCGTGCCCGACCCGACGATGCAGCGTGAGCGCCGCGAGGCGCGGCACGCCCTGCTCGCCGAGCTCGGCGACGAGGTCTCCGAGCTCCGTCTCGGCCGCGAGCACGAGCCCCTCGAGCCGAGCGCCAACCCGGAGAACCCGTCGCCGATCCGCGGCGGGATGAGCGGCTTCACGCCCTGACCCTGCCCGCACCGGAACGGCGGCCGCGACCCCTGGTCGCGGCCGCCGTCCGCGTTCGTGCCGCCCGCCTCGTGACGAAGGAGCCCCCGTGATCGCGCTCGACCGCGCTCGTGCCCGTGCAGGCACGTTCGTCGTCGTCGCGGTCCTCGTCGCGATCCTGGTCGCGACGTTCACGTCGGCCCTGGTGCGGGCCGAGTCCGCGCGCACCCTCGGCGCGCGCGAGGCCCTCGCGACCGCCGGGGCGCAGGACGCGACGCTCGTGGTCGTCACGCGCCGGGCCGCCGACACCGCGGCACAGGACGCCGCGCTCGCGAGCGCCCTGGCGCGCACCCTGCCCGGCGTCGAGGTCACGACGCTGCGCTCCGAACGCACCGAGCCGCTGCGGGTGACGGGCGGGTCGGCGCGCGTCGTCGTCGACCTGGGTCGGCCCCCCGCCGCGACGGTCGTCGCGGGCGGCTGGCCGGTGGCGGCCGACGAGGGCGCGCTCCAGGTCGACGCGGCGCGGGCGCTCGGCGTCGACGTGGGGGACGACCTCGCGCTGACCGGGACGGACGGGACGCCGGTGAGCGTCCGGGTGGTCGGCACGTGGACCCCTGACGACGTGGCGGACGTCGCGTGGTCGGGTGACGACCTCGCGGCGCACGGGACCGACGGGACGGCGTTCGGCCCGCTCGTGGTGCCCGCCCCCGCGGGTGACGAGGCGTTCGGCGGCACGCCGTTCGTGCGCTGGGTCGTCGCGCCCGTGACCGGGTCGGTGGTGGTGGACGACCTTCCCGTGCTCGCGGCCGGGGCTGCGGACCTGCGCGACGTCCTGCGCGACGACGACGCGTTCGCGGTGCGCGGTGTCACGGTCACGGGCGGCCTGGGCACGACGGCGGACGCCGCCGGGTCGGCGGTCGCCGCGGCGTCGGCCGTCTCGCGGGTCCCGTTGGGCCTGCTCGGCGTGGTCGGCGTCGTCGCGCTCGCCCAGCTCGCTCGCCTGCTCGTGGGCACGCGCCGCGGCGAGACGGTGCTGCTGCTCGCGCGCGGGGCGTCGGGGCGTCGGCTCGTGGCGCTCGGGGTCGCCGAGGCCGTCCCTGTCGCGGCGGCCGGGGCGCTGCTGGGCGCGGTCGTCGGCGTCCTCGGGAGCGACGGCCCGCCCCGGGGGACCGTGGCGCCGGTCCTGGTCGCCGCGGTCGTGGCGGCGGCCACCGCGCTCGTGGCGACCGTGCTGCTCGCCGTGGCCGTGCTGCTCGACGTGCGGGCGGTCCTCGCGGGCGACGCCCGGGCGCGCGCCCCGCGCGTGCTCGCGGGGACGAGCGTCGTGCTGGTGGCACTCGCGGCAGCGCTGTGCACGGCGCAGCTGCTGCGGCTGGACGCCCCGGTGGGCACGGCGGCGGACGGGACGACGCGAACCGACCCGCTCGCGGTCCTCGCGCCCACGACGCTGCTCCTGCTCGCGGCGCTCGTCGCCCTCGCGCTCCTCGGGCCCGCCGCGCGCGGCGTCGCCGCGCTCGCGGCGCGCGGCCCGGGCCTCACGGTCGTCCTCGCGGCGCGCCAGCTCGCCCGCCGCGTCGCGGTCGTCGCGGTGCCGGTGCTGCTCGTCGCCCTGGCCGCCGGGACGTCCGCGCTCGCCGGCGGCATCGCGGCGACCTCGGTCGACGCCCGTGCCGCGACCCAGCAGGCGCTCACGGGCGCCGACGCGCGGGTCTCGGTCGGTGCGGCGTCCGGCACCTCGGGCCTGGTCGGCGCGTCCCGGACGGCCGAGGGCGGGCCGGCCGGCGTCGACGGCGTCACGGACGCCGAGTCGGTGCTGCGGGCGCGCGGCTCGGCGGGGGAGGTCGAGGTCACGGTGCTGGGCCGAGGCGCCGGCACGACGGCAGGGGTGCCCGTCCCGGCGGGGGAGGCGGTCGAGCTCGGCGGCACCCCGGGCGTCGAGGGGGCGGCCGTCGTCTGGCTCGCCGACCCCGACGGCGCGCTCGCCCGCGTGCCCGTGGGCGACGGGACCGCGCGCGGCACCGTCGAGCTGCCCGCGCCCGACGTGCCGTGGCGGCTCGTCGCGGTCGACCTCCCGCTCGGCAGCACGGCCGCGCCGAGCCTGACCGTCGGCGGCGATCGGCTCGACCTCACCGGGTGGGCCGCGGTGCCCGACCTCGCCGCCGCGGGCTCGCTCGCCCCCGACCTCGTGCGCTGGATGCCCGACGGCGCGGCCGCGGTCGCGCCGCTGCCCGCGGTCGCCTCGGGCGAGCTCGCGTCGGCGCTCGCGCTGGCCCCGGGCGACACGGTCACGCTGCGGGTCGCGGGCTCCGACGTCCCCGTGGTGGTCGGCTCGGTCGTGCGCGCGGTGCAGGGCACGAGCGCGCTCGCCGCGGTGCAGGTCGACCTCGCGGCGTTCGAGGAGCTCCAGCTGCGCACGCGCGTCGCGCCGCTGCTCGCCGACGAGGCATGGCTCACGCTCGACGAAGGTCTCACGGGCACGACGGGCACGACTGGTTCGGCGGACACCACGAACTCCACTGCACCCACGGCACCCGCGGGATCATCGGCACCCACAGGAGAATCGGCCACCGACCCCGCCGCGGTCGCGAGCGCCGCGGCCGACGCGCTCGTGCGCACCGGCACCGCAGGCCCCGCGTCAGGGCCGCTCGACGTGACGCTCGCCGCCACGGGCACCGACCAGGCAGGGCCCGTGCGGGCCGTGTTCGCGACCGTGATGCTCGGCGTGGTCCTGGTCGCGCTGCTCGGCGTGCTCGCCTCGGCCCTCGCGCAGCTGCGCGAGCGGCGGGGCGAGGTCGCGGTGCTGCGCGCCCTCGGGGTCGGTGCGCGCGCCCAGGGCGCGGCGCGCGCGGGCGAGCTCGTCGCGGCGACGGGCGGTGCGCTGGTCGCCGGGGCGCTCGCGGGCCTGGGCGTCGTGCACCTGGTCGTCCCGGCGCTGGTGCGCGCCCTGACGCCGGGGGCCGCGGGGCGCGTCGAGGTCGTGCCGAGCGTCGACCTCACCGTCGTCGGGCTCGGGCTCGGGGCGGTCGCGTGCGGGGTCCTCGTGGTCGCGCTGATCGTGGTCCAGCGCGTGCGGCGGCAGGCCGCGACGGCCACGACCCGGGAGGACGTGCGATGAGCCGCCCCGTGCGCACCTGGACCCTCGTGCTCGCCGAGCTGCGCCACCGTGCCGGGCTGCCCCTGGTCACGGCGGCGGTGGTGCTCGTGCTGGTCGCGGTCGTGGTCGGGTGGCCGCGCGTGGTCGACGACGGGGCGACGGCGCAGGCACGCCACGACGTCGCCGCGAGCTCGCCGACGCAGCGCGACCTCGTCGCGGCCGCCGCCGCGCCGCTCCCCGTCGGCCCGGCCACCACGCCGCAGCCCGACGTGGACGCGGACGTGGCCGCGGTGTGGGGCGGCGTGATCGAGGCGTTCGCGCAGCAGCGGGCCGCGATGCCCGAGCCCCTGCGGAGCGTGACGACCCCTGCGCGGTTCACGGTGCGTCTCGACCCGCTCGACGTCGCGAGCGCGCCCGGCAGCGACGTGCGCACCGCGCGGCTCGCCCTCGCGCTCGACCCGGCCCTCGAGGGCGACGTGCGGATGGTCGACGGCGCGTGGCCCGCGGCGTCCGACTGGGACGGCGTCGAGGTCGCGCTCGCGGACGCGAGCGCGCGCCGGCTCGACTGGGAGGTTGGGACCGAGCGCGCGCTGACGGACCCGGAGGGCCGCACGACGACGGTCCGGCTCGCGGGCACGTA
The DNA here is from genome assembly GCF_002797595.1 of Sediminihabitans luteus. Lineage (GTDB taxonomy): Bacteria > Actinomycetota > Actinomycetes > Actinomycetales > Cellulomonadaceae > Paraoerskovia > Paraoerskovia lutea. The sequence continues at coordinate 235,315 of NZ_PGFE01000001.1, read as the reverse complement.
CGCCGCGCTCGACCCCGGGGCCCCCGACTGGCAGGAGCGGCCGTACTCGCTCGCGCCGCAGGAGGTCGACGACCTCAACGCGGGCGTGGGCGTGCTCGCCGCGGCCTACGTCGACCCGACGTCGGTCGCGCTGCTCGGGACGGCCGCGGAGCGCACCGAGGTGATCGGGTTCGTCGACGGCGTGCTGCAGACGCGGCTCGTGGAGTTCACGGTCGCGGTCCCGTCGTCGTCGCGGGCCTGGTACCCGGTCGACCCGGAGCGGGTCGAGGGCGGTTCGGTCGACGCGCTCCTGGCCCGGACGCGGGCGTTCACCGCCGCGCCCGTCGTGCTGCCGGGCGAGCCCGCGGTGCCCGACGCGCAGGACGGCGTGCAGGTCGCGTCGTCGCTGACGTTCTCGAGCGGGCTCGGGGACACGCTCGAGTCCGTCGACGCGCAGCTCGCCGCGGCGCGGACGGTGCTCGCGGTCGTCGCCGCAGGTCCGCTCGTGGCCGGCGCGGCGGTGCTCGTGCTCTCCGCGCGGCTCACCGCGGGCCGCCGCTCGACGCGCACGGCCCTGCTCGTGGCCCGGGGCGCCTCGCGCGGGCGGGTGCGCACGCTCGGGGGTCTTTCCGCCGCGGTGCTCGTGGTCCCCGCGACGGTCCTCGGGGTCGTGCTCGGGCTCGTGCTGACCCCCGGAGACTCACGTGTCGCCGCGGTGGTGCAGGACTCGCTCCCGGGCGTGGTCGTGGGGGCGGCCGCGATGCTGCTCGCGATCGCCCTCGCGACGCACGGCCTGGCGGGCGCGACGACGGGTGCCCGCCGCCCAGGCCTCGCCGGGGGCGGTCGGCTGCGCGTCGTGGTCGACGGCGCGCTGCTCGTGCTCGCGCTGCTCGCCGTCGGCGCGTGCCTGCGCGGCCCCGCGGTGGGCACGGACCCGTGGGTCGTGGCCGCGCCCGTGCTGTGCGTGCTCGCCGCGACCGCGTGGACGCTGCGCGTCTACCCGTGGCTGCTCGCGCGCCTCGAGCGCTCGGCCCACCGCGCGACCGGCCTGGTCGCCTTCCTCGGCGCGGCGCGTGCCGTGCGGGCGCCCGCGGGCGGGTTCTGGCCCGCGCTCGCGCTCGTGCTCGGGGTGTGGGTGACCGTGTTCTCGGCAGGCCTGTCGACGACCCTCGGCGCGGGTGTCGCCGCGCAGGGGTGGGCGACCGTGGGCGCGGACGTGCGGGTCAGCGGACCCGTCGTCGACGACGAGGACGCCGCCCGGCTGGCTGCGGTCGACGGGGTGCAGGGCGTCGCACGGGTCGCGGACCTCGGCACGCTCGTGCTGCGCGGCCCCTCGACGGGCGAGCGCACGTCGACCCTCGCGGTCGACACCGCCGCGCTGCGCGACGTGCAGGCCGACGTGCCCGGCGCCGCGCGCGTGCCCGCCGCCCTCGCCGAGACCGTCGACGGACGGCTGCCCGTGCTCGTCCCGCGCGCGCTCGGCGTCGTGCCGGGCACCACGGGGCTGCGCCTGACCGCGCAGCAGGGGGCCGACGTCGAGGTGATCGGCTACTCCGACGGGCTCAGCGGCCTCGGCACGGGCCGCTCGACCGTCGTCGTGGACCGGGCGCTCGCGGGCGACGCGCTCGACCTCGAGACTCGGCCGCGGCTCGTCCTGGTCGCGGCGAGCGACCCGGGCCCGGTGGCGGACGCCGTGCGCGACGTCGTCCCGGACGCGCTCGTCACGACGCACGACGACGTGGTCGACGAGGTGCTCGACGCGCCCGTCGCCGCGGGCGTCGCGCACGCGTTCGTCGTCGCGAGCGTCCTCGCCGCGGTGCTCGCGGTGCTCGCGCTCGTGCTCGCGCAGGTCGCGGCCGCGCCGGGCCGCGCACGCCTCGCGGCGGTCCTCGCGGCGCTGGGCGCGCCGCGTCGCACGCTGCGCCGGGTCGTGGCGTGGGAGACGTGGCCCTGGCTGCTCGTCGCGGTCGTCGTGGGGGTGGCCGCGGGCGTCACCACCCCGTGGCTCGTGACCGCCGCGACCGACCTCACACCGTTCACGGGCGGGACGGCGCCCGAGCCCGCGGTCGACCTGCTGGTCGTCCTCGGCGTCGTCGTCGTCGCGGCCCTGCTCGTCCCGACCACCGCCGCGATCGGGGCCCGCACGGGCTCGGGCCGCGGTCCCGCCGACGCGCTGCGCGCCTCGGCCGACCACCAGGAGGACGCATGACCGCACCCGACGTGCTGTGCGAGGACCTCGTGCGGATCTACGCGACCGACGGCATCGAGGTCCAGGCCCTGCAGGGCCTCAACCTGCGGATCGAGCGCGGCGAGCTCGTCGCGCTCGTCGGTGCGAGCGGCTCGGGCAAGTCGACGCTCCTGACCATCCTGTCCGGCCTCGACCGGCCCACGGGAGGCACCGCGCAGGTCGCGGGCACCGACCTGCTCGCGATGTCGCGCCGCGAGCGCGTGCACTACCAGCGGCGCACGGTCGGGTTCGTCTGGCAGCAGACCACGCGCAACCTGCTCCCGTACCTGACGGCCGGGCAGAGCGTCGAGGTCCCGCAGCTCCTCGCGGGGCGCTCGTCGGGCGGGGCGCGCGGGCGCGCGGCGCGCACCGCCGAGATGCTCGACCTGCTCGACGTCACGCACCTGCGCGACCGCCGCCCCGCCGAGATGTCGGGCGGCGAGCAGCAGCGCGTCGCGATCGCCGTCGCGCTCGCCAACGGGCCGCAGGTGCTGCTCGCGGACGAGCCGACGGGCGAGCTCGACGACGAGACCTCGGCCGAGGTGCTCGAGGCGATCCGGCGCGTCGGGCGCGAGCTCGGCGTCACGGTGCTCGTGGTCACGCACGACGCGAGCGTCGCCGAGCACGTCTCGCGCACCGTACGGATCCGCGACGGGCGCACGTCGACCGAGACGCTGCGGCGCACCGAGGTCGACGAGCACGGGCAGGCGCGGCACGTCGCTCAGGAGCTCGCGGTGCTCGACCGCGCGGGCCGCCTGCAGCTGCCCGCCGAGTTCGTCGACACCCTCGGGCTGCGCGACCGCGTGCGGCTCGCGCTCGAGGAGGACCACGTGGGCGTGTGGCCGCACCGCCCCGACGAGGAGGACGCCCGATGAGCAGCACGGACGGCACGGACGGCAGCACGACCGAGCTGAGCGCGCGCGGGCTCACGCGCACCTACGGCACGGGCGCCGCGCTCGTGCACGCGCTCGTCGACGTCGACCTCGACGTGCGCGCCGGCGAGCTCGTGGTCGTGCGCGGGCGCTCGGGCGCGGGCAAGACGACGCTCCTGAACCTGCTGGGCGGGCTCGACCGGCCGACGTCCGGCACGGTGCTGCTCCCGGACGGGCGCGAGCTCACGGGGCTCGCTGCGGACGAGGTCGACGAGGTGCGGCGCACCCGCTTCGGGTTCGTGTTCCAGGGGTTCGGGCTCGTGCCCGTGCTCTCGGCCGCCGAGAACGTCGAGGTGCCGCTGCGGCTGCAGCGGGTGCCGGGGCCCGAGCGGGACGAGCGGGTCGCGCGCGCGCTCGAGGCGGTCGGGCTCGCGGGTCACGCGCGCCAGCGCCCCGGTGAGCTCTCGGGCGGCCAGCAGCAGCGCGTCGGCATCGCCCGGGCGCTCGTGGCCGAGCCGCGCGTGCTCGTCGCCGACGAGCCCACCGGGCAGCTCGACAGCACGACCGCGGCCGGCGTCATGGACCTCGTGGTCGACCTCGTCGCCTCGCGGGGCATCGCCGCCGTCGTCGCGACGCACGACCAGGGCCTCGCCGAGCGGGCGTCGCGCGTGGTCACCCTGCACGACGGTCGGAGCGTCTGACCAGGGCTTCCTGTTGCCGGGCGGGGGGGAGTGGGCAAGTCTGGGGCGCAGGCCGTGCAGTGCGCGGCGCACCGACCACCACCCGGAGGCGACGTGCCCAGCGACGAGACACCCATCGAGCCGGTGCCCGGCCACCACCCGGTCGACGGTCACCCGGAGCACATGGAGGACGTCGCGGTCCTGCCCGGCGACCCGACGGGCGACGAGCGCGACCAGTCGATGGAGAAGGCGGCGATGCGCGGGGTGTTCCTCCCCGCCGCGATCCTCGTGGGCGTGTTCGTCGCGGCCACCCTGATCTTCACCGACTGGATGACCGAGATCATGGCCACGCTCCAGCGCGACGTGGTCGGCGGGTTCGGCTGGTACTACATCCTGCTCGTCGCGATCTTCGTCGCGTTCGCGATCTGGATGGGCGTGAGCCGGTTCGGCGACATCGTGCTCGGCAAGGACGACGACGAGCCCGAGTTCAGCCTGCCCGCCTGGTTCGCGATGCTGTTCGCCACCGGCATGGGCATCGGGCTCGTGTACTGGGGCGTCGCGGAGCCGCTGAGCCACTACATGGAGCCCAAGCCCGGCGTGGAGGGGACCCCCGCGCGGCTCGCGCAGCAGGCCATGGCGCAGAGCTACGTGCACTGGGGCATCCACGCGTGGGCGATCTACGTCGTGGTCGGTCTCGCGCTCGCCTACTCGATCCACCGCCGCGGGCGGCCCGTGTCGATCCGCTGGGCGCTCGAGCCGCTGCTCGGCGCCGAGCGCGTGCGCGGGCGGCTCGGCGACGTGATCGACGTCGTCGCGATCATCGGCACCGTGTTCGGCGTCGCGACCTCGCTCGGGTTCGGCGTGCTGCAGATCGGCGCGGGACTCGAGTTCACCGACATCGCGACGTCCACCACGGCCCTGCAGCTCGTCCTGATCGCGGTGATCACGGGCGTCGCGACGCTGTCCGTCGTCTCGGGCCTCGGCAAGGGCATCAAGTGGCTCTCGAACGGCAACATGGTCGCCGCGGCGTTCCTCATGATCGTCGTGCTCGTGCTCGGCCCCACGCTGTTCCTGCTGCAGGACTTCGTGCAGTCGATCGGCTACTACCTGTCGAACGTGCTGCAGATGACGTTCGACAACACGGTCTACCAGGGCGAGGCCGGGCGCGAGTGGCAGGCGTCGTGGACGACGTTCTACTGGGGCTGGTGGATCTCCTGGGCGCCCTTCGTCGGCGTGTTCATCGCCCGCATCTCCAAGGGCCGCACGGTGCGCGAGTTCGTCTCGGGCACGCTCCTGGTGCCGACCGTCGTGACGTTCCTGTGGTTCTCGGTCATGGGCGGCAGCGCGCTGTACCGGCAGATGTTCTCGGCCGAGCCGATGGTCCCCGAGGGCGGCGAGGTCGACTCGAACACCGCGCTGTTCGACCTGCTCGGGCACCTGCCGGGCGGCACGATCTGGGTCGGGCTCGCGATCCTGCTCGTCGCGCTGTTCTTCGTCACGTCGTCGGACTCGGGCTCGCTCGTGGTCGACATGCTCGCGAGCGGCGGCAACCCGAACCCGCCCGTGTGGAGCCGGATCTTCTGGGCCGTGCTCGAGGGCGCGGTCGCCGCGGCGCTCCTGCTCGCGGGCGGGCTGCCGGCCCTGCAGACCGCGTCGATCCTCATCGCGCTGCCGTTCTCGTTCGTCGCGATCGGGATGATGCTGTCGGTCGCCAAGGCGTTCCGCGCCGAGCACGGCGCGATCCTGCGCGCCGAGCGGCGGCGCAACCGCGAGGTGCTCACGCACCGGGTGACGACCGACGTGACCCAGAACCTCCAGAAGGGCTGGCCCGAGTACTTCGGCGTCGGCTCGGCCGTCGTCCGCGGACGGCGCGGGCCGCGTCCCGGCAACGGTCCGCGGTCGGGACGCGGCGGGCACGGCACGGGCACGCCGGGGGAGGGCACGCCCGGCAAGGACTGAGCGGGCGGGCGTGATCCCGGACACTGTGCCGGGGCAGGTCGCCGAGCGCAGGTACGATGGATGTGCGCAGAGTCCGCGCGCCCCCCACCTGCCTGAGATGAGAAGCCCTTCCATGACCGTGCCCACCACCGCGACCGGCCGCTCCGTGCGCAACGACCTGCGCAACGTCGCGATCGTCGCCCACGTCGACCACGGCAAGACGACGCTCGTCGACGCGATGCTCCACCAGGCCGGCTCGTTCTCGAGCCACCAGCACGTGGACGAGCGCGCCATGGACTCGGGGGAGCTCGAGCGCGAGAAGGGCATCACGATCCTCGCGAAGAACACCGCGGTCCGGTACGCCGGCCCCGCGGCCGCGGCGGTCGGTGAGCCCGAGGGCATCACGATCAACGTGATCGACACCCCGGGCCACGCCGACTTCGGCGGCGAGGTCGAGCGCGGCCTGTCCATGGTCGACGGCGTCGTTCTGCTCGTCGACGCGTCCGAGGGCCCGCTCCCGCAGACGCGCTTCGTGCTCCGCAAGGCGCTCGCGGCCAAGCTCCCCGTGATCCTCGTGGTCAACAAGGTCGACCGCCCCGACGGCCGCATCGACGAGGTCGTCGCCGAGGCGACGGACCTGCTCCTGGGCCTCGCGTCCGACCTCGCGGACGAGGTGCCCGACCTCGACCTCGACGCGATCCTCGACGTGCCCGTCGTGTACGCGTCGGCCAAGGCCGGCCGTGCGTCGATCGAGCAGCCCGAGAACGGCACGCTGCCCGCGAGCGAGGACCTCGAGCCGCTGTTCCGCACGATCCTCGAGAAGATCCCCGCGCCGTCCTACGACGAGGGCGCCCCGCTGCAGGCGCACGTGACGAACCTCGACGCGTCGCCGTTCCTCGGCCGCCTCGCGCTGCTGCGCATCTTCAACGGCCGCATCCACAAGGGTCAGACGGTCGCCTGGGCGCGCGCCGACGGCACGCTGCAGAACGTCAAGATCACCGAGCTGCTCGAGACCAAGGCGCTCGAGCGCGTCCCCACCGACTCGGCCGGGCCGGGCGAGATCGTCGCGGTCGCCGGCATCGAGGACATCACGATCGGCGAGACGCTCACCGACCCCGAGGACCCGCGCCCGCTGCCGCTCATCACGGTCGACGACCCCGCGATCTCGATGACCATCGGGATCAACACGTCGCCGCTCGCGGGCAAGGGCGGCAAGGGCCACAAGGTCACGGCCCGCCAGGTCAAGGACCGCCTCGACAAGGAGCTCATCGGCAACGTGTCGCTGCGCGTCCTGCCGACCTCGCGTCCTGACGCGTGGGAGGTCCAGGGCCGTGGCGAGCTCGCGCTCGCGATCCTCGTCGAGCAGATGCGCCGCGAGGGCTTCGAGCTCACCGTGGGCAAGCCGCAGGTCGTCACCAAGGAGATCGACGGCAAGCTGCACGAGCCGATGGAGCGCATGACGATCGACGTGCCCGAGGAGTACCTCGGCGCCGTCACGCAGCTGCTCGCGCAGCGCAAGGGCCGCATGGAGTCGATGAGCAACCACGGCACCGGCTGGGTCCGCATGGAGTTCATGGTCCCCGCGCGCGGCCTCATCGGGTTCCGCACCCGGTTCCTCACCGACACGCGCGGCACCGGCATCGCGTCGTCGATCGCCGAGGGCTACGAGCCGTGGGCCGGCCCGATCGAGACGCGCCTGCAGGGCTCGCTCGTCGCCGACCGTGCGGGCGTCGTGACGCCGTTCGCGATGATCAACCTGCAGGAGCGCGGCTCGTTCTTCGTCGACCCCACGCAGGAGGTCTACGAGGGCATGATCGTCGGCGAGAACTCGCGCGCCGAGGACATGGACGTGAACATCACCAAGGAGAAGAAGCTCACGAACATGCGTGCCGCGTCGAGCGACACGTTCGAGAACCTCACGCCCCCGAAGCACCTCACGCTCGAGGAGTCGCTCGAGTTCGCGCGCGAGGACGAGTGCGTCGAGGTGACGCCCGAGTTCGTGCGCATCCGCAAGGTCCTGCTCGACCAGACCGAGCGTGCGCGCGCCGTCTCGCGCGCCCGCGCCGCGGCCAAGAGCTGACGCAGCACGTCCTGACGGGCGCCCGGTCCTCGCGGGCCGGGCGCCCGTCGTCGTCCACCGAGCACCAGCGACCGCGGGGAGTGACCGTGCGCACCGAGACAGTCCAGCCGTCCGGAGGGCTCGTCGCGGTGCACGCGCACCCCGACGACGAGACCCTCACGTCGGGCGCGCTGCTCGCGACATGGGCGGCGGCGGGCGAGCCCGTGACGGTCGTGACGTGCACGCGCGGCGAGCAGGGCGAGGTCATCGGCGCCCGGCTCGCGCACCTCGAGGGCGACGGCCCCGCGCTCGCCGCGCACCGCGAGACCGAGCTCGCGGGCGCCCTGGCCGCGCTCGGGGTGCGCGACCACGTGTTCCTCGACGCGGTCCCGGCGCAGGACACCGCGGGCGACCCGGGGCGGTTCGAGGACTCGGGCATGTCCTGGCTCGCGCCCGGCATCGCGGCGTCGGCCGCCCGCCCCGCCCCGGGCGCGTTCGTCGGCGTGCCGCTCGACCGCGCGGCGGCGCGCCTCGCGGCGGTGCTGCGCGCGCGCCGTCCCGCCGTCGTGGCCACCTACGAGCCGGGCGGCGGGTACGGGCACCCCGACCACGTGCGCACGCACGAGGTCGTGCTGCGCGCGGTCGAGCTCGCGCGCGCGGCCGACGGCCCCGGGACGGTCGGGCAGGTGTGGTGCGCCGTCGTGCCCGAGTCCCTCGCGCGGTCCGGACGCCGCGCGCTCGCGTCCGCGCCCCCGCCCGCGGGGCGGAGCCTGCCCGACCCCGACGAGCCGCTGCCGCCCGTCGCGGTGCCCGACGCCGTGCTCGGGGAGATGCCCGGCGACGTCGTCGTGGTGCCCGTCGCCCCCGTGCTCGACGCGGTCCTCGCCGCACTGCGGTCGCACGCGACCCAGGTGCAGGACGTCGCACGGTGGGCCGGCGGGTCTGCCGACCACCCGGCGTCCGCCACGGACGCCGCGGTCGCGACCTACGCGCTGAGCAACGACGTCCTGGCCGCGGTGCCGCCGCACGAGCACTACGTGCGGGTCGAGGACCTCCGGGACGCGCCCGCGGACGCCGTGGGTGGCGGACCCGGGTCGGACGACGTCGCTGCCGCCGATCGACCCCGCGCCCGGTAGCGTGGGCCCGGTGATCCCCGAAGCCTCTCCCCGCGGCGCGCGCGCCCCGGGCCGCTCGCTCCTGCAGGTCCTCGTCGTCGTGCTGTGCTGCCTGCTGCTGGGGGTGGCGATCGGTGCGCTCGGGACGGTCGTGCACCGCAAGCACGTGCTCGACTGGTTCCCGCTCGGGATCGTGCTCGCCCTCGCCGCGACGCTCACCGCCGGCGTGCTCTCCCGGGCGTGGGGACGCATGAGCGGACTGCTCGGGTACGGGGTCGGATGGCTCGTGGTCGTCCAGCTCATGGCGCTCGAAGGGCCGGGCGGGGACGTGCTGATCCCGTCGGTCGACAAGATCGGGTACGTGTGGTCGTACGCCGGTCTGGCGATCGTCGCCGTGTGCGCGTTCCTGCCGTCGCAGTGGTTCTCCGACGAGCCACGCCCGGTGCGTGCGGGCAAGGCCCCTGTGGACCCGCGCTGAGCCCGGTGCCCCGGCGCGGATAGGATGGTGTCGTCGGTCACGCGTCCCGGTACGGGGAGCTGATCGGGCCACCAGCACCAGCGTCGCGGGCAGGTCCCGCCAGTTACGGAGAACGTCCATGGGCACCGAGAACGAGGACACGCCGACGGAGCCCCGGGACGAGGACGTGACCACACCGCCGTCCGACGACGAGGCGCCCTACACGCCGCGCGTGTTCGCGTTCGAACCGCCGCAGGGCGCCGGCGCGGCCGGTCCCGAGGACGCGTCGGGGACCACTGCGTCGGGGACCACTGCGCCCGAGACCGCGGCGCCCGAGACCGCGGAGTCCGAAACGACTGCGCCCGAGACGACTGCGCCGGTCGCCGAGGTCTCGGCGGAGCCTGAGGTGCGTGCTGAGCCCGAGCCTGAGCCCGAGGCCGGCGTGGCCGAGGGCGCTGGGGCGGACGCCGCACCGACCGGCGCTGCTGCGGCCGAGGAGAGCGAGCCCACCGAGACCGCTACGGCCGCGCCCGCGCCCGCGCCGACCGGACCTGCGGGCACGACCGTGCCTGCCGCTGCTGACCAGCCTGAGCGTGCCGCCGCCGACCCGGACGCGCCCGCCGCTGCCGACCAGGCCGAGCCGGACGTCGAGTCGACGGCCGTGATGGAGGCGATCCCGGCCCACGGAGAGAGCCCCTCGACGGGAGATGTGCTCCCCGCAGCGACCCCTGTCGCGGTTCCGCCGACCGAGAACCGCCCCCGTCCGTCGTCCGAGCCGCGCCGCTTCGGTGGACGGCCGACGGGCACTGCGGGGTCCGACTCCGTGGGGTCCGACTCCGTGGGGTCCGGCTCCGCGGGGTCCGACGCCACGGGGACCGCATCTGCTGAGGCCGGCGCCGCTGGAACCGCTGCTGCAGCGACCGCCGCCGCTGCGACCGGCGATGACGCCGGGACCGCCGCCGCGGCAGCCGCGGGTGCGGCCGCTGCCGCCGACGCCGGGGAGCCGGGGGCCGGTGCGACCCAGCCGATCGCCCAGGACGCCGCGCGCACTCCCGCCGGCGCCGAGCCCTGGGCTCCGCGCCCGCCGATCACGACGGTCCCGGTCGCAGGGCGGGCCGCGGACACCGCGCAGATGCCGCCGGTGCCCGGTGCGCCGTCCGGGACTGCACCGTCCGGCGCTGCGTCGTCCGGGACGGCACCGACCGGCACTGCTACCTCCGGCACTGCTCCCTCCGGCGCGGCGTCCACCGGGACGTCGGGCACGGGGACGTCGGGCACGGGGACGTCGGGCACCGGGGTGACCGGCACCACGGCCGCCGCGGCGGCCTACGCCGAGCTGCGTGCCCGCGCCGCGTCCCAGCCCGCCACGGACGCATCGAGCGGTGCAGGCGCCGACGGCGGGGACGACGTCCTGCAGGGTGTGGGCAGCGACGCGGCCCCGAGCCGGTGGCCCAAGGTCGTGCTGTGGTCGGGCGTGGGCGTCGTCGTCCTGCTCGGGCTCTACGTGGGCGCCCAGTGGTCGTTCGCCGACAAGGTCCCGTCGGGGACCACGGTCGCCGGGGTCGACGTCGGCGGCATGTCGCACGACGACGCCGCCGACGCGATCGACGCGGGCCTCGCGCCGAGCGCCAAGGAGCCCGTCGAGGTCACCGCGGGGGAGGGCACCACCTCGATCGACCCGGTCGCGGCCGGGCTCACGGTCGACGGCACCGCGACCGCCGACACGCTCACGGGTTTCTCGCTGAGCCCGGCACGTCTGTGGCAGCACCTGTTCGGCGGCACGGACGTCGCGCCCGTCGTCGACGCCGACGCGACGGCGCTGGACGCCGCCGTGACGACCGCCGCGCAGAGCCTCGACGTCGCCCCGGTCGGCGGGACGGTGTCGTTCGACGGGGTCGAGCCGACCAGCACCGACGCGGTCGACGGCACGGCGGTCGTCGTGGACGAGGCCGCGACCGCGATCGAGGAGGGCTGGCTCGTGACCGACGGGCCGATCGACCTGCCGACCACGGCGTCCGAGCCCGAGATCACGCAGGGCGAGACCGACGCGGCGCTCGAGGAGGCCACGACCGTCGTCTCCGGCCCGGTCACGGTCAGCGTCGGCGACCAGTCGGTCGAGCTCCCGGCCGAGGCGCTCGCGGGCGCGGCGTCGTACGTCCCCACGGACGGCGACCTCGTCCTCACGTGGGACGGCGACGCGCTCGTCGACGGCATCATCGACCGCACGAACGACCTGCTGGCCGACCCCGAGGACGCACACTTCGAGTTCGTCGGCGGGCGACCCACGGTCGTCGGCGGCGCCGAGGGAACCACCCTGGACCCGGACGACGTCGCGAAGAGCGTGGGCGCCGCAGCCGTCACCGACGAGCGCGCCGCGACGGTCGAGCTCGTCACGACCGACCCGGAGAACTCGGCCGAGGCGCTCGAGGCGCTCGGCGTGAAGGAGAAGATCGTCGACTTCTCGACCCCCATCACGAACGAGCCGGTGCGCACGCAGAACCTCGTGGTCGGGTCGCAGAAGGTCACGGGGACGCTCGTCAAGCCCGGCGAGACGTTCTCGATCCTGGACACGCTGAGCCCGATCACCAAGGAGAACGGGTACGGCGACGCGCACATCGTGAGCGACGGTCTCGTGGTCGACGGCACGGGCGGCGGCCTGTCGCAGATGGCGACGAACACGTACAACATCGGGTTCTTCGCGGGCTACGAGAGCGTCGCCTACAAGCCGCACTCGTACTGGTACGACCGCTACCCCGAGGGGCGCGAGTCGACGATGTTCGTGCCGAGCATCGACATGAAGTGGACCAACGACACCCCGTACGGCGTCGTCCTGCAGGCCTGGGTCGCCGACGGCCGACTGCACACCGTCGCGTGGTCGACCAAGTACTGGGACGTCACGTCCAGCACGGGCGAACGACGCAACGTCGTCAAGACCACGACGCAGAAGAGCGACAGCTCGTCGTGCGTCGCGTCGCCCGCAGGCAACGACGGGTTCACGGTCACCGTGTACCGCAAGGTCTCGCACGACGGCACCGTCGACAAGGACGAGGCCCGCACCTGGACGTACAAGCCGCAGAACGCGATCGCCTGCGAGTAGCGCTCGGTAGACTGCCGCGGGTGCGGCCCGACGGCGGCACGTCAGGTTCGGCCGCCCCACGGGTGGCCCCGTCGAAGGCAGGGCGATGCTCGGACGCAGCGAGAGGGAGTCGGGCGCGCACGCCCGGAGCGCGGTCACCGCGGCGGGGTGGGACGACCACGAGCCCGTCGACGCCGCCGGGCCGGGCGCACGCCCGGCCGAGCTCGAGCTCCTCGACCTCGGCACGACGAGCGCGACGCTCGCGACGGTCGCGCGCATCGAGGGCCTGCGGGCGGTGCTGCACGTCGGGCACCCGCAGCAGCCCGCGCACGAGCTCGAGCGGGCGATGCTCGCGGCCGACCCGTCGCTCGTGCTCACCGCGAGCGTCGCCGTCCTGTCGCAGTGGGCGTGGGTGGCACCGGCGGCTGCCGCGACCGGGGGCGTCGTCGTCGACGAGGCCGGGATGCGCGACTGCCGGCACGTGCTGCGCACCATGGGTGCCTCGCCGCACCTGGTGCCGACGCGCACGTCGCTCGCCGAGCGCGTCGAGATCGCCGGTCCGGGCGGGTCGCTCGTGATCGAGCGGTCGCGCGTGCCCGCGGGGTGGGTCGAGCTCGCGGGCAGCGAGCGGCTGCGTGACGCCGACCCGATCTGGTACGGGCTCGTCGAGTCGCGCGCGGAGGCCACGATCACGGACGGCGGGGCGCAGGTGTGGCTCGCGTTCGGCCCGAGCGACGACCACCGGGGTTCGCTCCAGCGTGTGCTTGGGGTGCTCGCCGACGTCGGGATCGACCTCGACCACCTGCGCAGCCACCCGTCGTCCGCGGGGCCGCACGTGTTCTTCGCGTCGTTCGGGTGCTCGTCGACGCAGCTGCTGCGCGACCTGCTCGCGCGCCTCACCGAGCAGTCGGTCGCCCAGCGCGTGCTCGCGGTGCTGCCGGGCCGGGAGTTCGTGCCCTCGCCGCACGCGTTCACGCCGCGCTGGGACGCCGCGCGGCCCGTCGCCGCGACCACCGGGGCCTGACCCGTGGGCGTCGCGTACCTGGGGCCCGAGGGCACGTTCACGCACCAGGCGGCACTGACGTGGGCGGGGGACCGGCACCCGCTGGTCGCCCTGCCGAGCGTCGCGGCGGTCTACGCGGGCGTCGCCTCGGGCGAGCACGACGCGGGCGTCGTCGCGATCGAGAACACGGTCGAGGGGTACGTGGTGCCGTCGCTCGACGCGATCGTGGCCGCGCAGGGCGTGGTCGCCGTCGACGAGACGGTCCTGGAGATCACCTTCGACGCGTTCGTGCGCCCGGGGCACGGCGAGCTGCGCGAGGTCACCGCCCACCCGCACGGTCTCGCGCAGTGCCAGCGCTTCGCCGGCGAGCAGGGCCTCGCTGCGGTGCCCGCGTCGTCGAACGCGGCGGCGTGCCGCGACGTGGGCGAGCACCAGGTGGCCCTCGGGCCGAGCCTGTGCGGAGACCTGTACGGCCTCGAGACCCTCGCGCGCGCGGTGCAGGACTTCCGCGGCGCCCGCACCCGGTTCCTGACGCTCGCGCGCCGCGACGACGCGCGCGCGATGCTCGCCGCGCACGACGCCCCGCACGGGTGGCGCACGATGCTCGCGATCACTCCGCTCGCGACGGGCCCGGGCGTGCTGTCACGCATCACGGCCGCGTTCGGCGTGGCCGACGTCAACATGTCGAGCCTCATCACCCGGCCGCTCAAGGCGCAGGACGGCAAGTACGCGTTCGTCGTGACCGTCGACGCCGCACCCTGGGAGCCCGCCGCGCGCCGCGTGCTGCAGGACCTCCTCGCGGCCGGCGACTCGCTCAAGACCCTCGGGGTGTTCCCCGCGCGCGGCGAGCTCGACGACCAGCTCGACCTCGACCACGTCCCCCCGGGCGGGGTGCAGGACGACGCCCCCGCGGACGCCGCGGACGCCGCACTCCTGTGGTGGGCGGGGGGACCGGCGTGAGCGCGGACGCGGGGACCGTCGTGGTCGTCGGGCTGGGCCTCGTCGGCGGCTCCGTCGCGCGCGCCCTGGTCGCCGGCGGCGTGACCGTGCTGGGCGTCGACCCGGACGCCGCGACCCGGGCCGCGGCCCGCGAGGTCGGGATCGACGCCGTCGAGGACGTCCCCGCGCTCGCCGGGCGCCCGCTCGACGTCGTCGTGCTCGCCGTCCCCCTGCGGGCGATGGCCGCGACGGCCGCGGCGCTCGCCCCCGTGCTCGGGGAGCGGACGGTGCTGACCGACGTGGGCAGCGTCAAGGGACCCGTGCGGGCCGCGATCGAGGCAGCGGGGCTCGGGACGCGGTACGTCGGGGCGCACCCGATGGCCGGCACCGAGCGGTCGGGGTTCGCGGCCTCGAGCGCCGAGCTCGTGCGTGGCGCACGTTGGGCCGTCACGGCCGACGACCGGACCGCCCCGGACGCGCTGCACGTCGTGCTCGGCCTCGTCACCGGCCCGCTCGGCGGCACCGCGAGCGTGCTGACCGACACCGCGCACGACGCCGCCGTGGCCCTCGTGAGCCACGTGCCGCACGCCCTCGCCACGACGCTGCTCACCCAGGTCGAGCTCGCGGGCGTGCGCGACGTCGCGCTCGGCCTCGCAGCAGGCAGCTTCCGGGACGGCACCCGCGTGGGCCGCACCGACCCGCGCCGCACCGAGGCGATGCTCGTCGAGAACGCCGCCCACGTCGCACCCGTGCTGCGGGACGTCGCCCGCGACCTCCTGGCGCTCGCGGACGGTCTCGAGGCGGGTGCGCCGGTCGAGAAGTTCTTCGACGCGCCCGCCACGGTGCGGGCGATCCTGGACGCGCGCGACGTCACGGGCGCTGGGGCCTGCGGCTCGACGCTCGTGGTCGAGGACGCCGCGGGCGTGCTGGCGCTGCTGGACGCGGGCACCCACGGGCGGGTCGTCGTCGGCACGCACGGTACGGCGGTCGTGCTCGGCGACTGAGGCGCACCTGTCGTGGTGCGCCTCGATCGGCGGACCGGGGTAGACATCCTTGGAGTCTGCGAGTCGATTCCGAGCACCAATGCGAAGAAGAGGATTCGTCTGCGCGATAGATTCGCGCCATGAGTTGAGCGTGCCCAGGCCGACCGGATCTCGGCTCAGCTCGAGAGATTCAGAGTCGAGGAGCCGGAGGTGCAGGCACATCGTGCGCGACGAGGTGAGCGACGTCATGGCTGACGACGAGTCAGCCCTCATGCATCGTTACGCGCGCACCATCTGGGAGGGGCTCCGGAACGTCTCCCGGACCGAGAAGGACTGGGACTGCTCCGTGCGCTACCAGGAGGCGGAGGACGTGCTGTGGGAGAGGTCGGGGAGGACCGAGGTCCTGTTCCGCATCCTCTGGGACCTCGCGCTCGACCAGGACGAGAGGTGCTATCTCGTCGAGTACACGATGGACATGTTCCCGAGTCAGGAGATCCCGCAGCGCTTCCCGTGGTTGTGGGAGATCGCACGTCTGGATCCCGACATCCGCCAGATCCTGGTGCACAACGACGTCGACGTCTCGTCGCTCCTGCCTCCTGTGGCGCAAGATGCCCAGAGCCGCAAGGAGCGCAAACGATCCCTGAGGCGAGGGCGCCATTGAGATCGTCTGACCACGGGCGCTGATGCTCCGAGGGGCCACGATGCCGCCTCGGCCCGGCCTGCGCGACCGGCACCGAGGCGCGCCACGCGTGGCGCGCGTCAGCGCGGCGTGGGCTCGGGCGGGCGGCGGCGCACGGGGCGGGGCGGCACGACCTTGCCGAGCGCGATCTCGGCCGCCGGGATGGTCACGGTCGCGGGGGAGGGGGCCGACCCGACGTCCGACCGTGCGGCGTCGGTCGCCGGATCGACGGCGCTGACCGGCCCGCGCGCCCGGGCGGGCGGGTCGCGGCGCACCACGACGCCGTCCTCGTCGCTCGCGAGCAGCGTGCCGAGCACGTCCGCGTAGGGGGCGTCGGCCTCGCCCGTGCGGCGACGCACGACCACGCGCGACCCGACGGGCCAGTCGAGCCAGGGGGTCTCGGGCACGGTCCTCCTCGGGGCGGTCGCGGCGGCGTGAGGCTCGTCACGGTCCGGCCGATGGACGGGTGGTCGACGCGGCGGCGTCCTGAGCGATACTAGAGACTCCCGAGCGCAGTTGCGCCCAGAGCTTGGAAGGACAGCGCAGTGACCTACGTGATCGCTCAGCCGTGCGTCGATGTCAAGGACAAGGCGTGCATCGAGGAGTGTCCCGTGGACTGCATCTACGAGGGCAGCCGCTCGCTGTACATCCACCCTGACGAGTGCGTCGACTGCGGCGCGTGCGAGCCGGTCTGCCCGGTCGAGGCCATCTACTACGAGGACGACGTCCCGGAGGAGTGGAGCGACTACTACCGCGCGAACGTCGAGTTCTTCAACGACCTCGGCTCGCCCGGCGGCGCCGCGAAGATGGGTCAGATCGACAAGGACGACCCGATGATCGCCGCGCTCCCGCTCCAGCAGGCCTGACCTCCCCGTGGGGCTCGCCGACCTGAGCGGTCTCGCGTACCCGTGGGACACGCTCGCGCCGTACGTCGCGACGGCGCGGGCGCACCCCCGCGGGCTGGTCGACCTGTCGATCGGCACCCCAGTCGACCCGACGCCCGCCGTCGTGCGCGACGCGCTCGCCGCGGCGTCCGACGCGCACGGCTACCCGACGACGCACGGCACGCCGGCCCTCCGCGAGGCCGTGGCCTCGTGGTTCGCGCGGCGTCGCGGCGTGCCCGGCCTCGACCCTGACGGGGTCCTGCCGACCGTCGGCTCGAAGGAGCTCGTCGGCTTGCTCCCGTCGCTGCTCGGACTCGGGGCCGGTGACGTCGTCGTGCACCCGGCGACCGCCTACCCGACCTACAACGTGGGTGCGCGCCTCGCGGGCGCGACGCCGCTCGCGACCGACGACGTCGACGCGTGGGCCGGGCGCACCGACGTGCGGCTCGTGTGGGTCAACTCCCCGAGCAACCCGACGGGCGCGGTCGCGGACCGTGCGCACCTCGCGCGCGTGGTCGCCGCGGCGCGCGCGATCGGCGCGGTCGTCGCGAGCGACGAGTGCTACGCCGAGCTCGCCTGGGAGGGCCACGCCGCGACCGACGGCGTCGCGAGCATCCTCGACCCCGAGGTCTGCGACGGCTCGCACGAGGGGCTGCTCGCGGTGTACTCGCTCTCCAAGCAGTCCAACGTCGCCGGCTACCGGGCCGCGTTCGTCGCGGGCGACGTCGCGCTCGTCGGCCGGCTCCTGGCGACCCGCAAGCACCTCGGCATGATCGTGCCGGCCCCCGTGCAGGCCGCGATGGTCGCCGCGCTCGGCGACGACGCGCACGTCGACGCGCAGCGCGAGGTCTACCGGAGCCGTCGCGTCGCGCTGCGCGGCGCGGTGGAGTCCGCCGGGTTCGTGGTCGACCACTCCGAGGCGGGGCTGTACCTGTGGGTCCGGGCAGCGGACGGCGCAGGGCCGGGCGGCACCGTCCCCGCGGACGGCCCACGGCCGGGCGACACCGTCCCCGCGGACGGCCCAGGGCCGGGCGACACAGGGTCGGCCCCGTGCTGGGGCCTGGTCGGGGACCTCGCGGCACGGGGGATCCTCGTGGGCCCGGGCGCCTTCTACGGCGAGGCGGGCCGCGCGCACGTGCGGATCGCGCTCACGGCGTCCGACGAGCGGGTCGCCGAGGCCGTGGCACGGCTCACCGGGGCCTGACCATCTGCCGGTCGAGACCTGCAGATTCCTTGCCCCGGACTGACCGTTCGCGGGGGAGTGCTTGACCGGAACCGGGCCGCTCACGGGTCGACGCGGGGTACGCTTGTGACTCGCATCACAGCGTTGTGTGCAATCTGTGTGGGTTCGGGATTGGTCACGTACGCGGGATACGGGATACCGTCGTCCTCGGGCAGTGACGTCTCACGCGCGCGTCCTTGTGCGCCGCGGCCGCGACGCGCATGACGCCCCTCGGACCACATGCTCTCGGCAGGCCTCGACGAGGTGCCCGCCGACGGGCCGCAGGAAGGACACCATGACCAGCACGGAGCACGCGACGACGGTTCAGCTCGTCGCCGGCGGTACGACCCAGGACCTCCCCGTGGTCCCCGCGACCGAGGGCAACGACGGCATCGTCGTCTCGAGCCTCATGAAGACCACCGGTCTGGTGACGGTCGACCCGGGGTTCACGAACACGGCGTCCTGCTCGTCCGACATCACCTACATCGACGGCGACGCGGGGATCCTGCGCTACCGCGGGTACCCGATCGACCAGCTCGCGGAGAAGTCCACGTTCCTCGAGGTCGCGTACCTGCTCATCCACGGCGAGCTGCCGGACGCGCCCACGCTCGAGGCGTTCGTCGAGCGGGTCAACCGCCACACGTTCGTGCACGAGGACTTCCGCACGCTCATGGGGACCTTCCCGCGCAACGGGCACCCGATGGCGGTGCTCGCCTCGGCGATCAACGCGCTGTCGACGTTCTACCCTGAGTCGCTCGACGTGAACGACCCCGAGACGGTCGAGCTCGCGACGGTCCTGCTGCTGGCCAAGACGCGCACCATCACGTCGTACCTGCACCGCCGCGCGGTCGGCGAGCCGCTGCTGTACCCCGACTACTCGCGCGGCTACGTCGACGACTTCCTGCGCATGACGTTCGCGCGCCCCTACCAGGAGTACGAGTCCGACCCGGTCGTCGTCGACGCGCTCGACAAGCTCCTCATCCTGCACGCCGACCACGAGCAGAACTGCTCGACGTCGACCGTGCGGATCGTCGGCTCGTCCAACGCGAACCTGTACGCCTCGGTCGCCGCGGGCGTCAACGCGCTCTCCGGCCCGTCGCACGGCGGCGCCAACGAGGCCGTGCTCTCGATGCTCCACCAGATCCAGGGCAGCGACTTCGACGTCGACACGTTCATGACCAAGGTCAAGAACAAGGAGGACGGCGTCCGGCTCATGGGCTTCGGCCACCGCGTCTACAAGAGCTACGACCCGCGCGCCGCGATCGTCAAGAAGAGCGCCGACGCCGTGCTCTCGAGCCTCGGCAAGAACGACGAGCTGCTCGAGATCGCGCAGCGCCTCGAGGAGATCGCGCTCAACGACGACTACTTCATCGAGCGCAAGCTCTACCCGAACGTCGACTTCTACACGGGCCTGATCTACAAGGCCATGGGCTTCAGCCCGACGATGTTCACGCCGCTGTTCGCCCTCGGGCGCATGCCGGGCTGGATCGCCCAGTGGCGCGAGATGATGAACGACCCGCAGACCAAGATCGGACGCCCGCGCCAGATCTACACGGGCGCGACCGAGCGCCCCTACGTGGACCTGTCCCAGCGCTGACCCGCTGACGACGACGAAGGCCCCCGCCACGTGGCGGGGGCCTTCGTCGTCGGTGGACGCCGTCCTACGGCGTCGCGACCGCGAGCACCACGCGCACGGTCCCCGCGGGCAGCGCCTGCGGGCCGCTCTCCTGCCCCCCGCCGTCGTGCGCCTCGTCGTCCTGCGGATCGCCGTCCGGGACGTCCGCGGCCTGCGAGGCCCACGCCCCGAGGTCTCGGGACCACGCGTCGTCCGCCACACCGACCGACGTGACGCCGGTGCCCGCCGCGACCGCGACGGCCCACTGGCCCACCGCCCACGCGCTGCGGGCCGCGTCGGCCGGGGCGGCGCCGCCGTACCCGGTCGCGTCGATCGTCAGCGCGAGCGATCCCTCGCCCGACGCGCCGTCGACCGGGACGACCTCGAACCCGAGGTCGCGCTCGGCCCGCGCGGTGAACGCGCGCACCGCCTCGTCACGGGGCGCGGGCTCCGCGACGTCGTCGAGCGTGCAGGCCAGCGCGGCGGGCGACCATCCGGTCAGGGCCGACGCCCAGGCCCGCGCCATGCCCTCGTGCTGGGCGTAGGCGTCGGGGAAGGCCGAGCGCTGCACGGTCTGCGCCGCGACCGTGACCTCCATGTCGTGCCACCCGTCGACCTCGTCGAGCGCGTCGTAGAACGTGTTGGTCGAGTACACCGGGTCCATGATCTGCTCGACCGTGCCCCAGCCCTGCGACGGGCGCTGCTGGAACAGGCCGACCGAGTCACGGTCGCCGTAGTCGATGTTGTAGAGGCTCGACTCCTGCATCGCGGTCGCGATCCCGACGGTCGCGGCCCGCGCCGGCATGCCGCGCCGCACGGCCGTGGTGCCGATCAGCGCGGCGTTGTCGGCCTGGCCCAGGCGCAACGGGAACGTCCCCGCGTCGGACGTCGCCACGCACCTCTCGACGAGCGGCGCGGCCGCGTCGTGGCCGCGCAGCAGCACGACCACGGCGCTCACGCCGATCACCCCGACGGCGACGACCGTGAGCGTCGAGACCCACGGGAAGACCCGGCGGCGCGCCGGTGGTCGTGACATGCGCGTGCCCCCTGCAGCCGCGCGTCAGTTCGCGTGCAGCGCGGCGTTGAGCTCGACGCCGGTCCCGGCGCGCGCGACCACCTCGACCCCGCCCGTGAGCGAGTTGCGGCGGAACAGCAGGTTGTCGCGGCCCGCGAGCTCGCGCGCCTTGACGGTCGTGGGCTCCTCGGCGCCGACCACGGTGACCTTGGTGCCCGCGGTGACGTACAGGCCGGCCTCGACGACGCAGTCGTCGCCGAGGGGGATCCCGATGCCGGAGTTCGCGCCGAGCAGCGACCGGCGGCCGATCGAGATGACCTCCTTGCCGCCGCCGGAGAGGGTGCCCATGATCGAGGCGCCGCCGCCGACGTCCGACCCGTCACCGACCACGACGCCGGCCGAGATGCGGCCCTCGACCATCGACGTGCCGAGCGTGCCGGCGTTGAAGTTCACGAAGCCCTCGTGCATGACCGTCGTGCCCGCCGCGAGGTGCGCGCCCAGGCGCACGCGGTCGGCGTCGGCGACGCGGACGCCCGTGGGCACGACGTAGTCGACCATGCGGGGGAACTTGTCGACGCCGTAGACGGTGACGGTCCGGCCGGTCGCGGCGCGCAGACGCAGGCGCGTCTCCTCGAAACCCTCGACCGCGCACGGGCCCTGGTCGGTCCACACCACGTTGGCGAGCACGCCGAACAGCCCGTCGAGGTTGAGCCCGTGCGGCTGCACGAGGCGGTGCGAGAGCAGGTGCAGCCGCAGGTACGCGTCCGCGGCGTCGGCGGGGGCGGCGTCCAGGTCGATCTCGGTGCGCACCACGACGACCTCGACGCCCCGCGCCTCGTCGACCTCCGCGAGCGCGACGAGCGACGCGGGCGCGGCGGCGTCCGGGGCGGTGCCCAGGGCCGGGGTCGGGTACCAGGCGTCGAGCGTCACGCCGTCCGCGACCGTGGCCAGGCCGTCGGCCCAGGCGGTGCGGGGGGCGGGGGCGGTCTCGGGGGCGTTCTCCGGGATCGAGGAAGTCATGGGTCCAACCCTAGTGGGTGGAGCCCGTCGCCCCGGGCGACCTCGGTAGAGTCCGGCCCATGACGTCCGCACCCGCCGCAGGCAGCCCCGACCGTCCCGCACCCGGCGAGGAGGCCGCGCCGGGCGCCGTGCCCGTGCGGCTCGACCTCGAGGGCGACCTGATCGCGCTGTTCCGTGCGATCTGCGACGTCCCGTCGGTCAGCGGCGACGAGAAGGCGCTCGCCGACGCGGTCGAGGCCGCGCTGCGCCCCTACGCGCACCTCGAGGTCGTGCGTGACGGCGACGCCGTGGTCGCGCGCACGAACCTCGGGCGCCAGCGCCGCGTCGTGATCGCCGGGCACCTCGACACGGTTCCCCTCACGGACCCGCCGAACCTGCCGACGCGCGTCGTCGGCGAGGGCGCGCACGCCGAGGTCTGGGGCCGGGGCACGGTCGACATGCTCGGCGGCGTCGCGATCCAGCTCGCGCTCGCGGCCGAGCTCGTCGAGCCCGCGCAGGACGTCACGTGGGTGTTCTACGACCACGAGGAGGTCGCGGCCAACCTCAACGGGCTCGGGCGCCTCATGCGCCACCGCCCCGACCTGCTCGCGGGCGACTTCGCGGTGCTCGGCGAGCCGACCGCGGCGGGCATCGAGGGCGGCTGCAAGGGCACGCTGCGCGTCGAGGTCGCGACCACGGGCGTCGCGGCGCACTCGGGCCGCCCGTGGCTCGGCGAGAACGCGATCCACGCCGCGCACGAGGTGCTCGACCGGCTCGCGGCGTACGAGGCCAAGGAGGTCGAGGTCGACGGGCTCGTGTTCCGCGAGGGCATGAGCGCGGTCGCGATCTCGGGCGGCATCGCGGGCAACGTGGTGCCCGACCGCTGCGTCGTGACCGTCAACTACCGGTTCGCACCGAACCTCGACCTCGCCGGGGCCGAGGCGCACGTGCGCGACCTGTTCGCCGGGTTCGACGTCCGGGTCACGGACGGCGCCCCCGGCGCGCGCCCCGGGCTCGACGCGCCGCTCGCGAAGGACTTCGCCGACACGGTGCTCGCGCTCACGGGCGGGCAGCCCGCCGCCAAGCAGGGCTGGACCGACGTCGCGCGGTTCTCGGCGCTCGGCGTGCCGGCCGTGAACTTCGGCCCGGGCGACCCGCTGCTCGCGCACAAGGACGACGAGCGGTGCCCCGTGGGGCACGTGACGACCTGCCACGCCGCGCTGCGCGAGTGGCTCACGCGCTGACCCGCCGCGCATGCGTAGGCTCGGCCCCATGAGCGACGAGGGACTCCCGCAGACCGGATCCGGCTACCGCAAGGGCCCCGTGCTGCTGCGCGGCGGCCAGATCCCCCAGCAGACCACCGACGCGCGGCTGCTCGACACCGCCGAGAGCGCCGACTGGGTGCACTCCGACCCGTGGCGGGTCATGCGCATCCAGAGCGAGTTCGTCGAGGGGTTCGGCGCGCTCGCCGAGGTCGGGCCCGCGGTCTCGGTGTTCGGCTCGGCCCGCACCAAGCCCGACCACCCCGACTACGCGACCGCCGAGCGCGTCGGCCGCCGCCTCGTCGAGGAGGGCTACGCCGTCATCACCGGGGGCGGGCCCGGCGTGATGGAGGCCGCGAACAAGGGCGCGAACGACGCCGGGGGGCTCTCGATCGGCCTCGGCATCGAGCTGCCGTTCGAGCAGGGCGTCAACGAGCACGTCAACCTCGGCGTCAACTTCCGCTACTTCTTCACGCGCAAGACCATGTTCGTCAAGTACGCGCAGGGGTTCGTCGTGCTCCCGGGCGGGTTCGGCACGTTCGACGAGCTGTTCGAGGCGCTCACGCTCGTGCAGACCCACAAGGTGACCGAGTTCCCCGTGGCGCTCGTCGGCAGCGACTACTGGGGCGGGCTGCTCGACTGGGCGCGCGACGTCGTGCTGCCGCGCGGCATGATCGGCGAGCACGACCTCGAGCTCGTGCACCTGTGCGACGACGCCGACGAGGCCGTGGAGTACGTGTGCGAGCGCGGCGCCGAGCTCGCGGCCGAGGAGATCGCGGCCGTGCGCGAGACGGCGGCGGACGTCACGGCCGCCGCCGAGGCGTCCCCGCCCGCACGGTGACGCGCCCCGACCGCGCCGTGGCCGCGGCCCCGGACCCGACCGTCCCCGCGGCGTCCGCCCCCCTCGAGCTGCGGGGGCGCGTCGTCGGCCCCGGGCCCGTGGTCATGGCCATCGTCAACCGGACCGACGACTCGTTCTACGCCGGCGCCCGCACCCTCGAGGACGCGCCCGCGCTGCGCGCCGTCGAGCGGGCCGCGCGCGAGGGCGCGGCGATCGTCGACGTGGGTGGCGTCCGGGCCGGGGTCGGCCCCGAGGTCACGCCCGCCGAGGAGATCCGCCGGGTCGTGCCGTTCGTCGCGCGCGTGCGCGAGGAGTTCCCCGACTTGCTCGTGAGCGTCGACACCTGGCGGGCGGACGTCGCGCACGAGGCAGCGCTCGCGGGCGCCGACCTCGTCAACGACACCTGGGCCGGGCACGACCCCCGGCTCGTCGAGGTCGCCGGGCAGCACGGCGTCGGCGTCGTCTGCTCGCACACGGGCGGCATGCGCCCGCGCACCGACCCGCACCGCGTCGCGTACCCCCTGCCCGACGACGCGCCGCCCGGCAGCGACCCGCGCGACGGCGTCGTGCTCGACGTCCTCGCGACCCTGCGCGCGGCCGCGGCGCGCGCCGTCGCGTGCGGGGTGCCGCCGGCCTCCGTGCTGGTCGACCCCACGCACGACTTCGGCAAGAACACCTGGCACTCGCTGCACCTGCTGCGCCGCACGCAGGCGCTCGCCGGGCTCGGGTTCCCGCTGCTCATGGCGCTCTCGCGCAAGGACTTCGTGGGGGAGTCGCTCGGGCTGCCCGCCGACGAGCGGCTCGAGGGCACGCTCGCCGCGACGGCGCTCGCGGCCTGGCTCGGCGGACGGGTCTTCCGTGCGCACGACGTCGCCGCTACAGTGCGGGTGCTCGAGATGATCGCGGTCGTGCGCGGGGACGTGCCGCCCGCCGCCGTGCTGCGCGGTCTCGGGTGAACCGCCGGACGCGTCGCGGCCGCGCACGGGCGACGACGACCGGCCGGACGACGATCGGCCGGACGACGACCGGCCAGAAGACGACCGGCCAGAAGACCAGGGGAGTGGCGTGACGGGGACGACGACGCAGGACGACGCGCCCGTGGGCGCGGCGGACACGCCCGCCGCGAAGGAGCAGGGCACGCGCGTGCGCGGCGCCAGGTGGCCCGGCCGCTGGCCGTGGTGGCTCCGGGTGCTCGCGGTCTACGGCCTCGCGCGCGCGGTGAGCGCGGCGATCATCATGATCGTCGCGCAGCACCAGGCCGAGAACTACTGGACGGGCGCGCAGCCCGGCTACCTCGAGTACACGGGGTCGATGTGGGACGCGAGCTGGTACGAGCAGGTCGCGCGCGACGGCTACCCGGCCGAGCTGCCGCGCGGCGACGACGGGCTCGTGCAGCAGAACGCCTGGGCCTTCTACCCGCTGTTCCCCGTGCTCGTGCGCGGGCTCATGGAGATCACGACGCTCCCGTGGGACGTCGTCGCGCCGATCCTGTGCCTCGTGCTCGGCGCGATCGCGATGCTCGTGATCCACCAGCTCGTCGCCGCCGCACCGCGAGCCGTCGCCCGGCACCCCGGGCTCCCGCTCGCGACCGTCGCCGTGGTCGCGACCGTGCCCTCGTCGCCCGTGCTGCAGGTCGCGTACACCGAGGCGCTCGCGCTGCTCCTGATCTCCACGACGCTCCTGCTGATCGTGCGGCACCGGTACGAGTGGGCCGCGCTGAGCGTCGTCGGCCTCGGGTTCACGCGCGCGGTCGCGCTGCCCATGGCCTGCGTCGTCGTGTGGCACGGCCTGCACCGCGCCTACGGGTGGTGGAGGCTTCGCCGCGCCGCGCTCGCGGCCGCCTCCGCCCCGGAGGTCGGTGCGTCGGACGCCGCACCCGCAGCCAGCCCGGCCCCGCCACCGTTCCCGTGGCTCGACGGGATCCGGGTCGCGGCGCTGCTCGCGGTCGCGGTGCTCTCCGGGTTCCTGTGGCAGTGGATCTGCGCCGCGCGCACCGGGGTGCCCGACGCGTACTTCCTGACGCAGCAGGCCTGGCGCGGCACGGGCCCGGTCGAGATCTTCACCCCCTGGGTCGAGATCTCGCAGATGCTCTGGGGCGAGCGCGGACCCTGGTACCTCGGCATGATCCTGGTCGCGACCGCCGCGGTCGTGCTGAGCCCGCCGATGTTCCGGCTCGGGCCGGAGCTGCAGGCGTGGACCGGCGCCTACCTGGCCTACCTCGTCGCGGTCATCGAGCCGTGGACGAGCCTGTGGCGGTTCCTGCTGCTCGCGTTCCCGCTCGGCGCCGTCGCGGTCTCGTGGCCGCGGCCCCGGTGGGCGGCGCGCGCGTGCCTCGCGGTGGTCGTCGCGGCCGGCGTCTACGGGCAGTGGTACTGGGTCTGGAACCTGTGGCAGCTCGTCCCGCCGTCCGGCTGGCCGCCGTGATCGTCGTCTCGGTGGGTGTGTCGTGCGAGGTGTGCCGTGCGAGGTGTGCCGCGGCGGGCGTGACGAGTCATGGGTGCCATGAGCCTGGGCGTGACGGGTCCGGGCGTGACGGCGCTGGGCGTGTGACGGGTTCGGTGTGACGAGGTCGTCGGCGGGGCGCCGGACCAGGCTGTCGCCGGGGTGAACTAGACTGTGACGCGGACCTCTTTGGACGTCCGGGACGATGTCGCCTGCACGGATCGCGTCCGCCTGGGACCAGGCGGGTGGCGCGACCGCGCACAACAGGAATGGAGAGCCCCCAATGGCTGCGATGAAGCCGAGGACGGGTGACGGACCGCTCGAGGTGACCAAGGAGGGTCGCGGCATCGTCATGCGCGTCCCCCTCGAGGGTGGTGGCCGGCTCGTCGTCGAGCTCAACGCGACCGAGGCGAGCGAGCTCGGTGACGCACTCGAGGCAGTCACCGGCTGACCTGTGGCACGCGAGCTGACGGGCGACGCCGGGCGGCGTCCTGTCGTCGACGGTGACCTCCCCGAGGTCGTCGTCGCGGACGGGACGCTCGCGACGTGCGCGTTCCTGCGGGACGGCGACGTCGACGCGGTCGTCGTGGCCGTGGCGCCGGCGTTCGAGGCCGAGGACGGCGTCGAGCCGCGCTCGGGGACGGTCGACGCCTCGACGATCTATGGCGTCGACCTCGCCGAGCTCGCCGACCGGGACGTGTCGTTCGACGGCGCTGCCGGTCAGCACGTCACGGTCGAGCTGCCGCAGGCGCACGCGCGCTCGTCGGTCACGCTGCCCTGGGCGGGCCTGCCGCCCCGGATCGTGCTCCTGGGCATCGGCTCGGGCAGCCCCCGGGACCTGCGCCGCGCGGGTGCGGCCCTCGCCCGCGCGACCGACGGCCTCGGTCGCGTCGTGAGCGTGGCCTCGGCCCGCGAGGTCGGCGACGGCGCCGAGGCGTTCGTCGAGGGGTACTTCCTGGCCGCCTACCGTGTGCCGCGCTTCGGCGGGGCGGACGCCGAGGGTGCACGCATCCCGGGCGGTGCCGAGCAGCTCGTCCTGCTGGGTGACGACGTACAGCCCACGATCGACGCGGCGAACGCCGCGGCGTCCGCCACGTGGCTCGTGCGCGACCTCGCCAACGTCCCCGCGAACATCAAGGGGCCCGAGTGGTTCGCGGCACGGGCGAGCGCGCTCGCCGCCGCCGCGGGACTCGTGGTGGACGTGCTCGGCCCGGCCGAGCTCGCCGCGCAGGGGTTCGGCGCGATCCTCGCGGTCGGCGCCGCCGCTGAGCGCGGCCCGCGGCTCGTGACGGTCTCCTACGACCCCGTCGAGTCCGCGAAGGACGCACGCCACGTCGTCGTCGTGGGCAAGGGCATCACCTACGACACGGGCGGCATCTCGATCAAGCCGCGCGAGTCGATGGTCCCCATGAAGACCGACATGGCGGGGGCCGCGGTCGCGCTCGCGACCGTGCTCGACGCCGCGCGCGCCGGGCTCGCGCACCGCGTGACCGCCGTCCTCCCGCTCGCCGAGAACCACCTCGGCGCGGCGTCGTACCGTCCGGGCGACGTGATCCGCACCTGGTCGGGCGCGACCGTCGAGGTCGCGAACACGGACGCCGAGGGGCGCCTCGTGCTCGCCGACGCGCTCGCATGGTCGGCCGCGACGCTCGCCCCCGACCTGATGGTCGACGTCGCGACCCTCACCGGTGCCGTGGCCGTGGGGCTCGGTCGCACGCACGCCGCGCTCTACGCGACGGACGACGACCTCGCGGCGCGCGTCGAGCGCGCGGGCGAGGCCGCGGGCGAGCTCGTGTGGCGCATGCCGCTCGTCGACGAGTACCGGGCCGCGCTGCGCTCCGACGTCGCGGACCTGCGCAACGTCCCCCGTGACCCGCCCGGGGCGGGGTCGGTCGTCGCCGCGCTGTTCCTCGAGCAGTTCGTGGCCGACGTGCCGTGGGTGCATCTCGACGTCAACGGCGTCGGCCGCTCCGCGAGCGACAAGCACGAGCTCTCCGCCGGGCCGACGGGGTTCGGCGCGCGGCTCCTGGGACGGTTCCTGCGCGACCTCTGAGGTCGGCGGCAGGCAATGTCAGCGGCGAACTTCGTTAAATGCGGGCAATGTCAGCGGCGAACGTCGCCAAACTGCGGGCAATGTCAGCGGCGGACCGCGACCAGCAGCCCGTCACCGACCGGCAGCAGCGCCGGGACGACGCGCTCGTCGTCCCGCAGCCTGCGCCCGACCTCGCGCACGATGGTCGTGACCTCGTCGCGGCGCGCCGGGTCCGCGACGCGGTCGTCCGCGAGCGCGCCGTCGACCACGAGCATCCCGCCCGGGCGCAGGAGGCGGAGCCCCTGCTCGGCGTAGTCCGGGTAGCTCGGCTTGTCGGTCCCGACGAGCACGAGGTCGTACGCGCCGTCCGTGAGCCGGGGCAGCACGTCGGACGCGCGCCCGGGGATCGTGCGGGTCCGGGTGCTGCGCACGCCGGCCTCGGCGAAGGCGCGCTTGGCGGCGCGCTGGTGCTCGACCTCGAGGTCGATCGTCGTGAGCACGCCGTCCTCGGGCATGCCGCGCAGGAGCCACAGCGACGCGACGCCGGCGCCCGTGCCGACCTCGACGACCGAGCGTGCGCCCAGGCCCGCGGCCAGCGCGGCGAGGGTCGCGCCCACGCCGGACGAGACCGCGGAGCAGCCGAGCTCGGCGGCGCGCTCGCGGGCGCGCAGGAGGACGTCGTCCTCGGGGACGAAGTCCTCGCAGTACATCCAGCTCGAGATCTTGGACCGTGCGCCGATGTCGGTGATCGGGACCTCCGGGGGTAGGGGGTGCTGCGCGCGGGCCGCATGCCCGTGCAGCGGGCCGTCAGCGCTGATCGTACCCGTCGCGGGGGTCGAAGGACCGGACGCCGGCCCCGACGCGGCGGGTGTCGTGCGAGGCGCGTCGGCCCGGGGCGCGGACGTCGTGTGAAGGCGCTGCGTGGGGACCGTGGCGAGAAGGTTCCCCGCGGCCGGGGGCGCCCCCGATCTGGGACGATGGTCCCGTGACCGACGCCCCCTGGACCGCACCGTCGTGGGACGAGATCGTCCGCGAGCACTCCGCCCGCGTGTACCGCCTCGCGTACCGGCTCACGGGGAACCGGCAGGACGCCGAGGACCTCACGCAGGAGACGTTCGTGCGGGTGTTCCGCGCGCTGTCGTCGTACACGCCGGGCACGTTCGAGGGGTGGCTGCACCGCATCACCACGAACCTGTTCCTCGATCAGGCGCGCCGCCGTCAGCGCATCCGGATCGACGCGATGGGTGAGCACGACGAGCTGCTCGTCTCGACCGGCGACCACGGCCAGCCCGAGCGCGGGTTCGAGCACGCGAACCTCGACCACGACGTCCAGCGGGCGCTCGACGCGCTCGCGCCCGAGTACCGCGCCGCGGTCGTGCTGTGCGACATCGAGGGCCTCGGGTACGAGGAGATCGCGGTGACGCTCGGCATCAAGATCGGGACGGTGCGCTCGCGCATCCACCGTGGCCGTGCCCAGCTGCGCGTCGCCCTCGCGCACCGCGCGCGCCGGCCGCAGGGCACGCCCGCGCACGGCGGCGTGACGGCCGGCGGCACGACGCTCGACGGTGTGACGGTCGGCGACGTGACGCGGACCCCCATGGAGCGCGACCCGGTGGAGGGCGACCCGATGGGGCGCGACCTGGTGATGCGCGACCAGGTGGTGGCCGACGGGCGGGTCGCATGAGCCACCTCGGTGCGCTCGCGAGCGCACTCGTCGACGGGCAGCTCTCTCCTGCTGCCGCGGAGCGCGCGGTCGCGCACACGGTGCGGTGCGAACGGTGCGCGGCGGAGGTCGCCGACGTCCGCGCCGCGCGCCGGAGCGTGGGCGCGGCGGCTCCCGTGGTCCCTGCGGACGACCTCGTGGCGCGCATCCTCGCGATGGCCCCCGAGCCGGCGGGCGACTCCGGTCGCGAGGCGGGGTTCGCGAGCGACGTGCCGTGCCAGTGGTACGGGACCGCGGCGGCCGCGCCGCGTCGGCGTCGCCTCGTGCCCGTCGTGGCGCTGGGCGCCTCCGGGGTCCTGCTGCTCTCGCTCGCCGCGGTGGGCGGAGCGCCGCGTGTCACGGTGCCCACGACGCGGGCCGAGGCGCGCGACGTGCTCTCCCAGGCGGGTGCGCCCGGCGGGACCGCGCTCGACCCCGGCACGAGCGTCGACGACGTCCTGGGGTCCGGTGGCTGGGTCGTTCCCACGAGCCTCGGCACGCGCGCGAGCCTGACCGGGGTGCGGCTGCCGTCGGACGACGACGGCTGGCTCGAGCTCGACCTGACCGTCGACGGCCACGCGGTGCTCGTCCGCGAGCGTCACGGCGCGCTCGACCCGGCGCTCGTCGCCGCGCACGGGGTCGACGAGCGGGGCGTCGTCGTGGTCTCGGAGGACCCGCTGCACGCCGTGTGGCAGTCGGGCGGTGACGTCGTCGAGCTGCTCGCGAGCGGCCCCGACGAGCAGGACGCGGTCGGCGTGGTCGTCGCGGCGTTCCCCGCGCACGACTACGATGCCGGGGTCCCTGCGCGCATCTGGCGGGGGTGGTCCACGATGACAGGAGCCCTCGACACACCATGAGCACCCAGGACGGCACGAGCCCCCGAGACGGCGAAAGCACCCGCGACAGCGCGAGCACCGAGGGCACCCCGGCACCGGACGCTCCGGCGAACCTGTTCGCGGCCCCCGAGCAGCCACGCGCCTCGGTGGGTCAGGACCCCGCGCCGCACAGCGCGACCGTGCCGGACGGCGCCCCCGCAGGCACGCCGTCCCCGGCCGTGGGCCCTCGCGGGCAGGGCACGCACACGGGCGAGGCGCAGCCGACGCACGGCGCTGCCCCGAGCGGACCAGTACCGACCGGACCAGTACCGACCGGACCTGCACCGACCGGACCTGCACCGACCGGACCTGCACCGACCGGACGGGTGCAGCACGGATTCGCGCAGTCCGACCACACGCAGTCCGGCCCCCCGCAGCCGGGGTACCCGTACCCCTACGCCGCGCCCGGCCATGTCTATCCGCAGCCGCAGCCGCCGACGTCGGGCTGGCCCCGGCAGCGCCCGCGCCGCACGGGTCCGTGGATGACCGCGGGCGTCGCTGTGATCGCGCTGGTCGCCGGTGCCCTGGGCGGCGTGGCCGCCGAGCGCGTCGCCGACGGCACGGGCGTCTACCGCCCCGTCGACGCGAACCTGCCGGCCGCGTCGTCGTCCGGCGCGGACGCTCCCGAGGACGGCTCGGTCGCGGCGATCGCGGCCGCGACGCTGCCGAGCGTGGTCTCGCTCCAGGTCTCGGGGGAGGACGGCGTGGCGACGGGCTCCGGCGTCATCATCCGGGAGGACGGCTACATCCTCACCAACAACCACGTCGTCGCGGGCGGGGCGGACGGCGGCGACGTCGTCGTGCTGCTCGCGGACGGCAGCGAGCTGCCCGCGACGATCGTCGGGCGCACGTCCGACTACGACCTCGCGGTCGTCAAGATCGACGCCGAGGGGCTCACGCCGCTCGTGCTGGGCGACTCCGACAAGGTCGTGGTCGGGGACTCCGTGGTCGCGGTCGGCGCCCCGCTGGGCCTCGACGGCACCGTCACGACG
Organism: Sediminihabitans luteus; assembly: GCF_002797595.1. Taxonomy (GTDB): domain Bacteria; phylum Actinomycetota; class Actinomycetes; order Actinomycetales; family Cellulomonadaceae; genus Paraoerskovia; species Paraoerskovia lutea. The sequence goes on along the minus strand of NZ_PGFE01000001.1, from coordinate 203,427 downwards.
GGCATCGTGAGCGCGCTCAACCGCCCCGTCACCGCGGGCGAGTCGACCGACACCGCGTTCATCAACGCGATCCAGACCGACGCCGCGATCAACCCGGGCAACTCGGGCGGGCCGCTCGTCGACATGGACGGCGAGGTCGTCGGCATCAACTCCGCGATCGCGCAGCCGCCGGGAGCGCTCCAGGCGACCGGCAGCATCGGGCTCGGGTTCGCGATCGGCTCGAACCAGGCACGGCGCACCGCGGAGCAGCTCATCGAGCAGGGGACGGCGACGTACCCGGTCATCGGCGTGCTCCTCGACGACCGCTACACGGGCGAGGGCGTCCAGGTGCTCACCGAGGCCGAGGGCGACCAGCAGCCCGTCGTGCCGGGCGGGCCGGCCGACGACGCGGGCATCCGGGCGGGCGACGTGATCCTCGCGATCGACGGGCGCCCCGTGACGCAGAGCGACGAGCTGATCGTGGCGATCCGGGCCAAGGCGCCGGGCGACGCGGTGACCCTCACGGTCCGCACGGGCGACGAGGAGCGGGACGTGCGCGTCGTGCTGGACGAGCAGGCGAGCGAGTAGTCTGGCGGCATGTTCGGCATCAACGGCAGCGAGTTCGTGGTGCTCGCGGTGCTCGTGGTGCTCCTCGTGGGGCCCGAGCGGATGCCCGAGTACGCCGAACAGCTCGGGCGGCTCGTGCGCTCGGGTCGCAAGCACCTCGACGCGGCCCGCAAGCGGGTCGACGACGAGATGGGCGACGACCTCAAGGACGTCGACTGGGCCAAGCTCGACCCGCGCCAGTACGACCCCCGTCGCATTGTCCGTGAGGCGCTGCTCGACGATCCCGCCCCGACCGCGGGGGCGGCGTCCGCGGCCGGTGCCGCAGCGGCCGTGGCGGGAGGTGCAGCCGCGGGGGGTGCGGTGGCCGCGTCGGTCGGTGCGGTCCGGGCAGGGTCGGGCGCACGCCAGGCCGTCGGCGGCGGCCCGGCGTCGGTCGACCGGCTGCCCGCCGGGGTCGACGCGCCGTACGACGACGAGGCGACCTGACCGAGCCCGTGGGCACGCGTCTTGGAGGTCCTCGCGGACCTGTCAGAATGGATGGCATGTCCGCCGAGACCGCCACCGACGTCGCCACTCCCGTGACCCCGCATCAGCGCCCCCGGATCCTGTCCGGGATGCAGCCGACCGACGACACCCTGCACCTGGGCAACTACGTCGGCGCGCTCACGCAGTGGGTCGCGCTCCAGGACGACCACGACGCGCTGTACTGCGTCGTCGACCTGCACGCGCTGACCGTCAACCCCGAGCCCGCGCGGCTGCGCGAGCGCACGCGGCGGACCGCCGCGCAGTACCTTGCGGGCGGCGTCGACCCCGACCGCGCGACGCTGTTCGTGCAGTCGCACGTGCCGCAGCACACCGAGCTCGCATGGTTGCTGTCGTGCCAGACCGGCTACGGCGAGGCCGCCCGCATGACGCAGTTCAAGGACAAGTCCGCCAAGCGCGGCACCGAGGGCACGAGCGTCGGGCTGTTCACCTACCCCGTGCTCATGGCCGCCGACATCCTGCTCTACGACGCGACGCGCGTGCCCGTGGGCGAGGACCAGCGCCAGCACCTCGAGCTCACGCGCGACCTCGCGGTCCGGCTCAACACGCGGTTCGGCGAGGGCACCGTGGCGGTCCCCGAGGCGCACATCGTCAAGGCCGTCGCGAAGATCTACGACCTGCAGGACCCGACGTCCAAGATGAGCAAGTCGTCGAGCACCGACAAGGGCATCATCGGCCTGCTCGACGACCCGAAGTCCGCCGCCAAGAAGATCCGGTCCGCCGCGACGGACTCGGGCAGCGAGGTCGCCTACGACCCGGTCGCCAAGCCCGGCGTGTCGAACCTGCTGACGATCTTCTCGGCGCTCACGGGCCGTGACGTGTACGCGATCGCCGCGGACTACGAGGGCAAGGGCTACGGGCACCTCAAGGTGGACCTGGCCGACGTCGTCGTCGACCTGCTCGTGCCGTTCCAGGAGCGTGCCAACGGCTACCTGGACGACCCGGCCGAGCTCGACGCGGTGCTCGCGCGCGGCGCCGAGCGCGCCCGGGAACTCGCGCAGGGCACGATCGACCGGGTCTACGACCGCTTCGGCCTGCTGCCGGCGGGTGCGCGCCGGTGAACCTGCCCGACCGTGGTCCGGGGCAGGTGCGCCTCGGGGTGTCCATCGAGATCCCGGCGCCCTACGGGGCCGAGCTCCAGGCGTCGCGCGCCGGCTTCGGCGACCCGCTCGCCGCGACGGTGCCTCCGCACGTGACGGTGGTCGGGCCCACCGTGGTCGACGCCGACCAGATGCCCGCGGTCCACGCGCATCTCGAGGCGGCGTGCGCGGGGCGCGCTCCGTTCCGCATGCACCTGCGGGGCAGCGCGACGTTCCGGCCCGTCTCGCCGGTCGTGTTCGTGCAGGTCGTCGAGGGCATCGCCGAGTGCGAGGACCTCGAGTCGGGCGTGCGGTCCGGGATGCTCGACCAGGAGGTCCGCTTCAACTACCACCCGCACGTCACGGTCGCGCACGACCTCGACGACGCCGCGCTCGACCGGGCCTTCGCGGAGATGGCCGACTACGAGGCGGTCTTCGACGTGACGCACCTGCACCTGTACGAGCACGGCGACGACGGCGTCTGGCGACCCGTGCGCGCCTTCCCGCTCGGCGCGGAGGCTGCGAGCGCGACCCGTACCTCATAGGGTCGGGTCATGACCGACGCACCCGCCTCCCGCCGCACCGCGGTGCGCGAGGCGGTGCGTGAGCGGGCCGTGAAGGCCGGCGCCGACCTCCCGCAGGACGACGGCGCCGACGGCAAGGTCGCGGGCGCCGTCGCGACCGCCAAGGGGCTCACCGAGCTCTGGAAGCGCAGCCGCCCCGGGCGCACGTTCCAGCGCTACTCCGCGGGCCGCGGGGCGCTCCTGTGCGGCGGCATCGCCTACTCGGCGCTCTTCTCGGTGTTCGCGGCCCTCGCGATCGGGTACACGATCTTCTCGAGCATCCTCGGCGACAACGAGGAGCTCCAGGAGTCGGTGCTCGAGCAGGTCAACTCGTTCGTCCCGGGCCTGCTCGACCTCGACGGCGACGGCCCTGCGAAGGGCATCAAGCCCGAGGACCTCGTGGTCGCGCAGGGCCTGAGCTGGACCAGCGTGATCGCGTCCGCCGTGCTGCTGTGGACGGCCATCAGCTTCATGACCGCGCTGCGCCGCGGCGTGCGCGCGATGTTCGGGCTCTCGGAGGTCGGGCAGAGCTTCGTGCTGTCGAAGGTCTGGGCGCTCGTCGGGTTCCTCGGCCTCGCGGTCGGCGTCGTCGTCTCGACCGCGGCGAGCATCCTCGTGACCCAGCTCGGGCAGGTGCTCGAGGAGTACCTGCACCTGGGCGACCTCGGCGGCGTGCTCGTGGTCCTGGCCGGCCTCGCGGTGAGCCTCGTGATCGACTCGCTCCTGGTCGCCGGGGTCATCGTGGTGCTCGCGGGTGCGCGACCCCGAGCCCGCGCGCTGTGGTCGGGCGTGCTCATGGCGGGCGTCGCGTTTGGCGTGCTGCGCTACCTCGGCACCGCCGTGGTGGCGGGCAGCGCCTCGAAGAACGCCCTGCTCGCATCCTTCGCGGTGCTCGTGACGCTGCTGCTGCTCGTCAACTTCGTCGCGCGCGTGCTGCTGCTGGCCTCGGCGTGGATCGCGAACCCCGAGTACGTCGACCCGCACCCCGCACCCGTCGAGACGCCCGCCGAGCGCGCCGAGCGCGAGGCGCGGGTGCACGCCGGCCAGGGCAACGGCTACCCGTGGAGCCCGCTCGTGCGCGGCGTGCGTCGCGGGCTCCTGCCGCGCCCCCGGCGGCTTGTCGCGCGGGGCGAGGCCCTGCGTCCCGAGACGCGCCCCGACGACCGCTGAGCCACGCGTGGACGGCGCGCGCCCGACCCGACCACGCGGCGTCCGGCACGTCGCGGTATCGGCACGACGCGGTATCGGCACGACGCCACCGTCCCCGGAACGACGACGCCGCGCCACCCCGGGCGGGGGTGACGCGGCGTCGTCGTGCGGGCCGGGCGGAGGCCCGGGGTCAGGTCAGAACGCGCGGCGGATCATCGCGCGCTTGACCTCCTGGATCGCCTTGGTGATCTCGATGCCGCGCGGGCACGCCTCGGTGCAGTTGAAGGTCGTGCGGCAGCGCCACACGCCCTCCTTGTCGTTGAGGATCTCGAGGCGCTGCGTGGCGCCGTCGTCGCGCGAGTCGAAGATGAACCGGTGCGCGTTGACGATCGCGGCGGGGCCGAAGTACTGCCCGTCGGTCCAGAACACCGGGCACGAGCTCGTGCACGCGGCGCACAGGATGCACTTGGTCGTGTCGTCGAAGCGCTCGCGCTGCTCGGCCGACTGGATGCGCTCCTTGCTCGGCTCGTTGCCCGAGGTGATGAGGAACGGCATGATCTCGCGGTAGGAGGCGAAGAACGGCTCCATGTCGACCACGAGGTCCTTGATCACGGGCAGGCCCTTGATGGGCTCGACCGTGATCGGCTTGTCGGGGTTGACGTCCTTGAGGAGCGTCTTGCAGGCGAGCCGGTTGCGACCGTTGATGCGCATGGCGTCCGAGCCGCACACGCCGTGGGCGCACGAGCGGCGGAACGTGAGCGAGCCGTCGTGCTCCCACTTGATCTTGTGCAGGGCGTCGAGCACGCGGTCGGTGCCGTGGGCGGTCACGGTGAACTCGTCCCAGGTCGACTCCTCGCCGTGCTCCGACTCGGGGGAGTAGCGGCGCACGCGGAGCGTGACCTCGAACGAGGGGACGGTGCCGACCTCGGTGGCGGGGTTCTCGAGGGTCGCGGTCATCAGTACTTACGCTCCATCGGCTCGTACCGGGTCTGGGTGACGGACTTGGACCCGAGGACGACCTTGTAGCCCTCGAACTCCTCGACGTGGTCGAAGTAGCCCTCGACCGTGCCGTCCGCGGTGTCGGGTGCCGACGGCGGGCGCCGGTACGTCATGGTGTGCAGCATGTAGTTCGTGTCGTCGCGGTCCGGGAAGTCCTCGCGGTAGTGACCGCCGCGCGACTCCTTGCGGTTGATCGCCGCGACGACCGTGACCTCGGCGATGTCGAGCAGGAAGCCCAGCTCGAGCGCCTCGAGGAGGTCGGTGTTGAACAGCCGGCCCTTGTCCTGGACGGACACGTTCTTGAACCGGGCCTGGAGCGCGCGGATGTCGCTCAGCGCCTGGTTGAGCGACTCGCCCGTGCGGAACACCTGGGCGTTGGCGTCCATGGTCTCCTGCAGCTCGCGGCGCACGTCCGAGACGCGGTCGCCGTCGGGGCGGTTGCGCATCTCGTCGAGCTGCGCGACCGTGCGGTCCGCGGCGTCGGCGGGCAGCTCGGTGAACGACGCGGTCTTGGCGTACGCGGCGGCCGTGCGGCCCGCGCGCTTGCCGAACACGTTGATGTCGAGCAGCGAGTTGGTGCCGAGGCGGTTCGAGCCGTGCACCGACACGCACGCGACCTCGCCGGCCGCGTACAGGCCCTTGACGACGTTGTGCGAGTCGCGCAGCACCTCGGCCTCGACGTTGGTCGGGATGCCGCCCATCGCGTAGTGCGCGGTGGGGTACACGGGCACGGGCTCGGTGTAGGGCTCGATGCCGAGGTACGTGCGCGCGAACTCGGTGATGTCCGGGAGCTTGGCGTCGATGTGCGCGGGCTCGAGGTGCGTCAGGTCGAGCAGGACGTAGTCCTTGTTCGGGCCGCAGCCGCGGCCCTCGCGCACCTCGTTGGCCATCGACCGGGCGACGATGTCGCGCGGCGCGAGGTCCTTGATGGTCGGGGCGTAACGCTCCATGAAGCGCTCGCCCTCGGAGTTGCGCAGGATCCCGCCCTCGCCGCGGGCGGCCTCGGACAGGAGGATGCCCAGGCCCGCGAGGCCTGTCGGGTGGAACTGGAAGAACTCCATGTCCTCGAGCGGGAACCCGCGGCGCAGCGCGAGCGCCATGCCGTCGCCCGTGAGCGTGTGGGCGTTCGAGGTGGTCTTGAAGATCTTGCCCGCGCCGCCGGTCGCGAAGATGATCGCCTTGGCCTGGAAGACGTGGATCTCGCCCGTCTGCAGGTCGTAGGCGACGACGCCCGTGGCGTGCACCTCCTCGCCGTCCGCGACGTCGCCCTGGGACAGGTCGTGCGTCGTGATGAGGTCGAGGACGTAGAACTCGTTGAAGAACTCGACGTCCTGCTTGACGCAGTTCTGGTAGAGGGTCTGCAGGATCATGTGACCCGTGCGGTCCGCGGCGTAGCACGAGCGGCGCACGGCGGCCTCGCCGTGATTGCGCGTGTGGCCGCCGAACCGGCGCTGGTCGATCCGGCCCTCGGGCGTGCGGTTGAACGGCAGGCCCATGCGCTCGAGGTCGAGCACCGCGTCGATGGCCTCCTTGGCCATGATCTCGGCGGCGTCCTGGTCGACGAGGTAGTCGCCGCCCTTGACCGTGTCGAACGTGTGCCACTCCCAGTTGTCCTCCTCGACGTTCGCGAGGGCGGCGCACATGCCGCCCTGGGCGGCGCCGGTGTGGGAGCGGGTCGGGTAGAGCTTGGAGATGACGGCGGTCCGGACCTCGCCGGACGCCTCGAGCGCAGCGCGCATTCCTGCGCCGCCGGCGCCGACGATGACGACGTCGTACTGATGGGTCTGCATCGGGGTCGATGCCTCCTGGCAGCTGGTTGGGGGGCGGGGGTGCGCGCGTCAGCGCGCGGTGCGTGCGGACCGGACGGTCACGAGAAGCACACGGACGGCAGCAGGCTGGGGTCCGCACCCACGGGGCAGGGGCTGAAGGTGAAGATCACGAGCGTGCCGGCGACGACGACGATCGTGAACGCCAGGTACAGCGCGAGCTTGAGCACGAGGCGAGTCGTGTCCCGCTCGGCGTAGTCGTTGATGATCGTGCGCACGCCGTTGGTGCCGTGGATCATCGCGAGCCAGAGCATGAGCAGGTCCCAGACCTGCCAGAACGGGCTCGTCCACTTGCCGCCGACGAACGCGAAGTCGATCGCGTGGACGCCGTCGCCGACCATCAGGTTGACGAACAGGTGCCCGAAGATCAGGACCAGGAGCACGACGCCCGAGGCGCGCATGAACACCCAGCCGTAGAGCTCGTAGTTGGTGCGCGTCGACTTCTTGCGACGGTAGGCCTCGCGCGGGGCGGCGAGGTCCGGGGTGCCGGCAGCCATCAGTGACCCCCTGAGAAGACGTTCATGAGGTGACGGGGCAGGAACCCGGCCATCGTCACGGCGAACAGACCGATCACGACCCAGAGCATCACGCGCTGGTACTTCGGGCCCTTGGCCCAGAAGTCGACCAGGATGATCCGGATCCCGTTGAACGCGTGGAAGACGATCGCGGCGACGAGGCCGGCCTCCCCGAGTCCCATGATCTCGGTCTGGTAGGTCGAGATGACGGCGTTGTACGCCTCGGGCGAGACCCGCACGAGCGCCGTGTCGAGCACGTGCACGAGCAGGAAGAAGAAGATCAGCACGCCGGTCACGCGATGCGCGACCCAGGACCACATGCCTTCGCGGCCGCGGTACAACGTGCCAGCAGGTGCACTTGGCACGGTGTGGCCTCCTGTGACGAGATCCGGGGGGATGGACCGCCACGTCCCGGCGTCCAGACCCCTCCGTCGTCGGAGGATCTCGGGCGCGCCGGCAGCGCGGATGTCCGTTCTCTGCTCGTCCACTCTAATGACCCGACCGCGGGGTTCGGCACCCCAGGGCCGGGATGTGAGGTATTCGTGCAGAGTTTGTGACCGATGCCACAGGGGTCCGGCGTCGCTCCCGGGAACTCCTCCCGGGCGTCGTGGTCACGTGTCGGACGGCGGTCGGGGACGTCGTCCGACACCTGGCGTCGGTAGGATTCCGGGCATGGGAACCCCGAGCGCGCCGATCGCCGACTTCTACGCCGTCGTGCCCGCGGGAGGGGCCGGGACCCGGCTGTGGCCGCTCTCGCGCCGCGACGCGCCCAAGTTCCTCCTCGACCTCACGGGCAGCGGCCGCTCGCTCCTGCAGGGCACGGTCGACCGGCTCGTGCCGCTCGCGGGCGAGGACGGCGTCGTGCTCGTGACGGGGGAGCGGCACGTCGCCGCGGCGCGCACCCAGCTCCCCGGCCTGTCGGACGACGCGGTGCTGGCCGAGCCCTCGCCGCGCGACTCGATGGCCGCGATCGGTCTCGCGGCGGCCGTGCTGCAGGAGCGGCACGGCGACGTGGTGATCGGCTCGTTCGCCGCCGACCAGGTGATCTCGGGGACCGACGCGTTCGAGCAGGCCGTGCGTGAGGCGGTCGAGGCCGCGCGCGAGGGGTACGTCGTGACGATCGGCATCGCGGCCTCGCGCCCGTCGACCGCGTTCGGGTACGTGCGCTCGGGCGAGAGCCTCGGGGTGCTCTCGGCGCCGACCGCGCTGCACGCGCAGGGCTTCACGGAGAAGCCCGACGCGGACACCGCGCGCGCCTACCTCGCGACCGGCCAGTACCGCTGGAACGCGGGCATGTTCATCGTGCGCACCTCGGTGCTGCTCGACCACCTCGCGCGCGAGCGTCCCGCGCTGCACGACGGGCTGCGCACCATCGCGGCCGCGTGGGACTCGCCCGCGCGCGACGAGGTCGTGGCCGCGACGTGGCCGGGCCTCGAGCGGATCGCGATCGACCACGCGGTCGCCGAGCCGGTCGCCGCCCTCGGGGGTGTCGCGGTCGTGCCGGGGACGTTCGGGTGGGACGACGTCGGCGACTTCAACTCGCTCGCGGCGCTGCTGCCGTCGGTCGACGGCGCGGGCAGCAAGGTGCTCGGCGACGGCGCGGACGTCGTGCGCATCGACAGCGCCGGGTCGGTCGTCGTGCCGGGCGACCGGGTCGTGGCGGTGCTCGGCCTCGACGACGTCGTGGTCGTCGACACGCCCGACGCGCTGCTCGTCACCACGCGGGCGCGCGCGCAGAAGGTCAAGCAGATGGTCGACGCGCTCCACGACCTGGGACTCGACGAGCTGCTCTGACCTCGAGGACTACCCTCGGGCGTGTGAGCCCCTACGCGTCAGCCCCGCAGTCCGAGACCGCCCGCCGCGTCGACGCCCTCGTCGCGACGCTGCGCGACGAGCTCGTCGAGGTGCGGCGCGACATCCACGCGCACCCCGAGGTCGCGCGCACCGAGGTGCGCACGACCGCCGTCCTGGCCGAGCGGCTCCGCCTCGCCGGCCTGAGCCCGCGCCTGCTGCCCGGGACGGGCCTCGTGTGCGACGTCGGCGACGACCGCGGAGCGGGGCGCGTGGCGCTGCGCGCGGACATCGACGCGCTGCCGCTCGACGACGCGTGCGACCTGCCGTTCTCCTCGACCGTCGAGGGCGTCGCGCACGCGTGCGGGCACGACGTGCACACCACGGTCGTGCTCGGTGCGGGCCTCGTGCTCGCCGAGCTCGACCGTGCGGGCGAGCTCTCGCGCGGCGTCCGGCTGATCTTCCAGCCCGCCGAGGAGGTCATGCCCGGCGGGTCGCTCGACGTGATCGACGCCGGCGCGCTCGACGGCGTGAGCGAGATCTACGCGCTGCACTGCGAGCCCAAGATCGACGTCGGGCTCCTGGGCACGCGCATCGGCCCGATCACCTCGGCGAGCGACCAGGTCTCGGTGACCCTGACGTCGCGCGGCGGGCACACCTCGCGCCCGCACCTCACGGGCGACCTCGTGTACGCGCTCGGGCAGGTCGTGACGCAGGTCCCGGCGATCCTCGGACGACGCACCGACCCGCGCTCGGGCGTGAACCTGACCTGGGGGGCGGTGCACGCGGGCAACGTGCCCAACGCGATCCCGTCGACCGGCACCCTCCGAGGCACGCTGCGCTGCCTCGACGTGCGCGCGTGGGAGCTCGCCGCGCAGGTGCTGCACGACGCGGTCGAGCAGGTCGCCGCGCCGTACGACGTCGAGGTGTCGGTGCACCACACGCGCGGCGTGCCGCCCGTCGAGAACGACGAGGCGGCGACCTCGCGCATCGAGGCGGCGGCGCGCGACGTCGTCGGCCCGGACTCGGTCGTGCTGACCGAGCAGTCGCTCGGCGGCGAGGACTTCGCCTGGTACCTGACGAAGGTGCCCGGCGCCCTCGCGCGGCTCGGCACGCGCACGCCCGGCGGGCGCACGTACGACATCCACCAGGGCGACCTGCGGGTCGACGAGCAGGCGATCGACGTGGGCGTGGCGCTCCTGGCGCGGATCGCGCTCGGCTGAGTGCATCGACGGCTGAGTGCGTCGACGGCTGAGTGCACGAACCGCTGAATGCACGGACGGCCCTCGCGTCTCGCTGGGTGGACACGACGGGGGCGGTCGCGAGACGCCCGATGACGCTTGCGTAACGAAACCGCCGCGTTACCCGTGGGTAACGTCGTGCGGTGCGCGCTCTGGTTAGGGTTCGAGCGAACGGACCGCCAGGCGCCGTGACCGGACCGTGCAACGGCGCGCGGGGCGGTCGCGGTCTCCAACTCCGGCGGTCGTGCGAACGAACACGACAGGAGCTTCACGTGAAGAGAGCGACCACGATCACCGCGCTGGCTGGGATCGCAGCCCTCGCACTGTCCGCGTGCGGAACCGCGCCCGAGGACGAGGCGGGGGGCGACGGCGGCGCCGACGCGAGCGACTTCAAGGCCTGCATGGTCTCGGACGCCGGCGGGTTCGACGACAAGTCGTTCAACGAGTCGGGGTTCAACGGACTCAAGTCGGCCGAGGAGAACCTCGGCATCGAGACGGCGACCGCCGAGTCGCAGTCCAACTCCGACTTCGCGCCGAACATCGACAACCTGATCTCGGCCGACTGCAACCTCGTCGTCACCGTCGGGTTCCTGCTCGCGACCGCCACCGGCGACGCGGCCACCGCCAACCCCGACGTGGAGTTCGGCATCGTCGACTCGACGGCGCAGGACGCGGACGGCAACACCATCGAGCTCGACAACGTCAAGCCGATCAGCTTCGACACCGCCCAGGCCTCCTACCTCGCGGGCTACCTCGCCGCCGGCATGTCCAAGACCGGGACGGTCGCCACCTACGGCGGTCTGCAGATCCCGTCGGTCACCGTGTTCATGGACGGGTTCGTCGACGGCGTCGCGAAGTACAACGAGGTCAAGGGGACCGACGTCAAGACGCTCGGCTGGGACAAGGAGGCGCAGAACGGTTCGTTCGCCGGCGGCTTCGAGGACCAGTCGCAGGGACAGCAGCTGACGACGACGTTCATCGACCAGGGTGCCGACATCATCCTCCCGGTCGCGGGTCCGGTCGGCCTCGGCACGCTTGCCGCGGCGAAGGACGCCGACGGCGTCTCCGTGATCTGGGTCGACTCGGACGGCGCGGAGACGAACCCCGACTCCGCCGACCTCATCCTGACCTCGGTCATGAAGCAGATCGGTCCGGGCGTCGAGGACGTCATCACCGGGGCCGTCGACGACAAGTTCGACAACACGCCCTACGTCGGCACGCTCGAGAACGACGGCGTCGGCCTTGCCCCGTACCACGAGTTCGACGGCGACGTCCCGCAGGAGCTGAAGGACGAGGTCGAGCAGCTCAAGCAGGACATCATCTCCGGGACGATCACGGTGGAGTCGGACAACTCCCCGAAGTAGTCCCGCAGTTCGACCCGGCGCACGCCGGGCAGCGAGCCGACCCGGCCCTTCGCCGGGTCGGCTCGTTCATGCCGCACTAGTGTCGGGAGCACGGCGTCGTGACGTCGCGGCCCGGAAGGAGATCGCAGGTGAAGCTCGAACTGCAGGGGATCACGAAGCGCTTCGGGCCGCTCGTGGCCAACGACCGCATCGACCTGACGATCGAACCGGGTCAGGTCCACGCGCTGCTCGGGGAGAACGGTGCGGGCAAGAGCACGCTCATGAACGTGCTCTTCGGCCTCTACACCGCCGACGAGGGCAGGATCCTCCTCGACGGTGCCGAACGGACCTTCCGAGGTCCCGGCGACGCGCTCGCCGCAGGGATCGGGATGGTCCATCAGCACTTCATGCTCGTCCCCGTCTTCACGGTGGCCGAGAACGTGATGCTCGGGCACGAGGACACCAAGGGCGGTTTCCTGGACCTGCCCACGGCGCGGCGCCGCGTCGCCGAGCTCTCGGCGAGGTTCGGGTTCGGGCTCGACCCGGACGCGGTCGTCGAGGACCTCCCCGTCGGGGTCCAGCAGCGCGTCGAGATCGTCAAGGCCCTCGCCCGGGAGGCCAAGGTCCTGATCCTCGACGAGCCGACCGCGGTGCTCACCCCGCAGGAGACCGACGACCTCATCGAGATCATGCGCCAGCTCAAGGTCGCGGGGACCTCGATCGTCTTCATCACGCACAAGCTGCGCGAGGTCAAGGCGGTCGCGGACACCATCACGGTCATCCGGCGCGGCGCGGTCGTCGGCACCGCTGCCCCGTCGGCGTCCGAGAACGAGCTCGCCGAGCTCATGGTGGGCCGGTCGGTGTCCCTCGGGCTCGACAAGGCGCCCGCGACGCCGGGCGATCAGACGTTCGTCGTGAACGGCCTCACGGTGCGCGACGCCGCGGGCCAGGCCGTCGTGGACGACGTGTCCTTCGCCGTCGCCCAGGGCGAGATCCTCGCCGTCGCCGGCGTCCAGGGCAACGGCCAGACCGAGCTCACCGAGGCCATCCTCGGGGTCCGGGCGTCTGAGTCCGGCTCGATCGTGCTCGACGGCGTCGAGCTGAGAGGCTTGCGCACCGACCAGATCCTGCGCGCGGGGCTCGGGTTCGTCCCGGAGGACCGCAAGGTCGACGGGCTCGTCCTCGACTTCACGGTCGCCGAGAACCTCGTGCTCGACCTCGTCGGGACCGCTCCGTACTCGCGCGGCGTGAGCCTCGACCTGCGCGCCATCCGCAAGAACGCCCGCGCCCGCATCGAGGAGTACGACGTGCGCACGCAGGGCCCCGACCAGGAGGTCGGCCGGCTCTCGGGCGGTAACCAGCAGAAGGTCGTGGTGGCCCGCGAGCTGTCGCGACCCCTCAAGCTCTTCATCGCGAGCCAGCCGACGCGCGGCGTCGACGTCGGGTCGATCGAGTTCCTGCACCGCAGGATCGTCGCCGAACGGGACGGTGGCACACCCGTGATCATCGTCTCGACCGAGCTCGACGAGGTCTCCGAGCTCGCGGACCGGATCGCCGTCATGTACGAGGGCGGGATCGTCGGGATCGTGCCGGGGGACACCCCGCGCGCCGTGCTCGGCCTCATGATGGCCGGCGTCCCGCTCGCGGAAGCCACCCGTGAGGCCGCGGCCCACGAGAGCGCGCACCCTGCGGCGTCCGACGCCGGACCGGTCCCGGACGACGCCGCTGCACCAGAGATCACCGACGAGACGGGAGACACCCTGTGAGCGCCGCGAAGCCTGCACCGCCCTCCGGGGCGACGGACCCAGCGCCCGGCCCGGAGCGGCCCGCAGGGAGCAAGTCCGGGAACGGCGACCGCGCGGCCCAGGTCCTGCGCGAGGTGAGCACCGGCACGTTCGGCGTCACCTTCCTCGCCTTCGTCCTGGCGCTCGTCATCGGCGGCCTCCTGATCATCGCGGTGGACGACGACGTCGCCGACGCGGCGTCGTACCTGTTCGCTCGTCCGGCGGACTTCTTCACGGCCGCCTGGAGCGCGGTGAGCGAGGCGTACGCCGCACTGTTCCGCGGGGCCGTCTTCAACTACGAGGCGAGCACCGTCTCGGGCGCGATCAAGCCGCTCACCGAGACGATGACCGCCGCGACCCCGCTGATCATCGCCGCGCTCGGCGTCGCGGTCGGCTTCCGTGCGGGGCTCTTCAACATCGGTGCCCAGGGCCAGGTGATCATGGGTGCGACGATCGCCGGGTTCGTGGGATTCACCTGGAACCTCCCGGTCGGGATCCACCTCCTCGTCGCGCTGCTCGGCGGCGTGATCGCCGGTGGCCTGTGGGCGGGGATCGCCGGCCTCCTCAAGGCACGCACCGGCGCGCACGAGGTGATCGTCACGATCATGCTCAACTACGTCGCCCTGTACCTCCTGCAGTTCCTGCTGACGACCGACGCCTTCTCGACCGGCAACCAGCCCAAGAGCCCGAGCGTCAAGAGCACCGCGCAGCTCCCGCTGCTCCTCGGCGACGGGTTCCGGCTCAACGCGGGCTTCCTGCTGGCGATCCTGTCGGCCGTCTTCGTGTGGTGGCTCATGTCGCGCTCGACCATCGGGTTCCGGTTCCGGGCCGTCGGGTCGAACGCCCACGCCGCGCGCACCGCGGGCATGAGCGTGACCGCGACGTTCGTGCTCGTCATGATCGTCTCGGGTGCGCTCGCGGGCCTCGCGGGGGCGACCCAGGTACTCGGCACCGAGAAGTTCCTCACGGACGGGATCGCCGGTTCGCTCGGCTTCGACGCCATCACCGTGGCGCTGCTCGGCCGCTCGCGACCGCTCGGGATCTTCCTTGCCGGCCTGCTCTACGGCGGGCTGAACGTCGGCGGGCGCGTCATGGAGGTCTCGACCGGGACGCCCATCGACATCGTGCTCGTGATCCAGTCGCTCGTGGTGCTGTTCATCGCGGCACCCCCGCTGGTGCGGGCGATCTTCCACCTGCCCGCCCCGCGCACCGGCGCATCGAAGGAGGTCGCAGCATGAGCGTGATCGAGACCAAGGACGCACCCGGGCGGCAGGACGTCACGGTCGGCGCCGGCGCGTCAATGCGTGGCCCCGTGGTGATGCTCGCGTTCGGCGTGCTGTCGCTCGTGCTGTTCGGTCTGCTGCCGGACTCGGGCGGCACGACGACGTTCGGGATCTCGACGTCGAGCGACTTCGTGCGGTTCGACCCGGTCGAGCTCCCGTCCAAGGCGACCGCGATCGTGCTGTCGCTCGTCGCGCTCGCGCTGGCCGCCTACGGCGCGCTCCGCGTCCGCGGCGGGCGGAAGGTCCCCACGTGGGTGCTCGCGGCGTTCGGCGCGATCTGGGTCCTCACGTTCCTCACCTGGGCGGTGACCGACAAGTCGACCTCGCTCGTGAGCCTGCTCCAGGGATCGCTGCTCCTCGCCGTCCCGCTCGCCTTCGGGGCGCTCGGCGGCCTGCTCAACGAGCGCGCGGGCGTCGTCAACATCGCGATCGAGGGGCAGCTGCTCACGGGTGCCTTCGGTGCGGCCGTGATCGGGTCGGTCACGGGGAACCCCTACGCCGGCCTGGTCGCGGCGCCCGCGTTCGCGCTCGTCATCGGCGCGATGCTCGCCCTGTTCACGGTCAAGTACCACGTCAACCAGATCATCGTGGGGGTCGTGCTCAACGTCTTCGCGGTGGGCCTCACGAGCTTCCTGTTCGGGTCGGTCCTCAAGGACAACGCGGCCCAGCTCAACTCGCCGCCGCGCCTGGAGACGATCGCGATCCCGGGGCTGTCGCAGATCCCGGTCCTGGGTCCTGTGCTCTTCCGTCAGACGATCATCGTGTACCTGCTCTACGTCGCGGTCGCCGTGATCGCCGTCGCGCTGTTCCGGACGCGGTGGGGACTGCGAGTGCGCGCCGTCGGCGAGTATCCCCAGGCGGCCGACACGGTGGGCATCGACGTCAACCGCACCCGGTGGGGCAACGTCCTGCTCGGCTCCGCGGTCGCAGGCCTCGGCGGCGCGTTCTTCACGATCGGCTCGGTCGGTGCGTTCGGCGAGGAGATGACCGCGGGCAAGGGCTACATCGCGCTCGCGGCGATGATCCTCGGGCGTTGGTCGCCCGTGGGCGCGCTGACCGCGGCACTCCTCTTCGGCTTCGCCGACAAGCTCCAGCAGGTGCTCGGAGTCCTGCAGACCCCGATCCCGAACCAGTTCATGCTGATGCTGCCGTACATCGTGACGATCTTCGCGGTCGCCGGGCTCGTGGGGCGCGTCCGCGGTCCCGCCGCGGCCGGCGAGCCGTACGTGAAGGGGTGACCGGGGTGCCCGCCCCCGACCTGGACGTCGACTGGGACGCGCTGCGTGCCGCGGCGACCGAGGCCATGACCCTCGCCTACGCGCCCTACTCGGGGTTCCCCGTCGGGGCGGCCGCGCTCGTCGACGACGGGCGCGTCGTGGTCGGCTGCAACGTCGAGAACGCGGCCTACGGCGTCACGCTGTGCGCGGAGTGCTCGCTCGTGAGTGCGCTCGTGACCGGCGGCGGCGGGCGGCTCGTCGCGTTCACCTGCGTCGACCGGCACGGCACCGTGCTCATGCCCTGCGGGCGCTGCCGCCAGCTCCTGCACGAGCACGGCGGGCGCGACCTCGTGCTCGAGACCGTGCAGGGCCTGCGGACCATGGCGCAGGTGCTGCCCGACGCGTTCGGGCCCGAGGACCTCGCCCGGTGAGGTGATGCGGGCGCCCGCCCGAGGTCCGCGGCGTCACGGGAGCGAGAGCACGACAGGACACCGAGAGCACCGGGACGCCGACGCGGCGCCCCGCACCGGCCGGCCCGACCGGGTCGGCGAGCCGAGCAGAGCAGGAGCGAACGCATGAGTGAGACCCACGACGCGGTCGACGTGATCCGGACCAAGCGCGACGGCGGCACCCTCGACGCCGCGCAGATCGACTGGGTGGTCGACGCCTACACCCGCGGCGTGGTCGCCGAGGAGCAGATGTCGGCGCTCGCGATGGCGATCCTGCTCAACGGCATGGACCGCACCGAGATCTCGCGCTGGACCGCAGCCATGATCGCCTCGGGCGAGCGCATGGACTTCGCGGGGCTGTCCCGCCCGACCGCCGACAAGCACTCCACGGGCGGCGTCGGCGACAAGATCACGCTGCCGCTGGCCCCGCTCGTCGCGGTGTTCGGCGTCGCAGTCCCTCAGCTCAGCGGCCGGGGCCTGGGGCACACGGGCGGCACGCTCGACAAGCTCGAGTCCGTCCCCGGCTGGCGCGCCGCGCTCAGCAACGACGAGATGCTGCGCCAGCTCGAGGACGTCGGCGCGGTGATCTGCCAGGCGGGCAGCGGTCTCGCGCCCGCCGACCGCAAGCTCTACGCGCTGCGCGACGTGACCGGCACGGTCGAGGCGATCCCCCTGATCGCGAGCTCGATCATGAGCAAGAAGATCGCGGAGGGCACGAGCGCCCTCGTCCTCGACGTCAAGGTCGGCTCGGGCGCGTTCATGAAGGACCTCGGGGCGGCGCGCGAGCTCGCGCGCACCATGGTCGACCTCGGCACCGACGCGGGCGTGCGCACCGTCGCGCTCCTGACCGACATGTCGACGCCGCTCGGCCTGACCGCGGGCAACGCGCTCGAGGTCCGCGAGTCGGTCGAGGTGCTCGCGGGCGGCGGGCCGGCGGACGTCGTCGACCTCACGGTCGCCCTCGCGGTCGAGATGCTCGCGGGCGCGGACCGCCCCACGAGCGAGGACGACGTCCGCGCCGCCCTCGCGGACGGGCGCGCGATGGACGTGTGGCGCCGCATGATCACCGCGCAGGACGGCGACCCGGACGCGCCCCTGCCGCTCGCGCGCGAGACCGACGTGGTGCGGGCCGCGCACGACGGCGTGCTGACCTCGCTCGACGCCTACGCGGTCGGCGTCGCCGCCTGGCGGCTCGGTGCGGGCCGCGCGCGTCGCGAGGACGCGGTGCAGGCCGGCGCGGGCGTCGAGATGCACGCCAAGCCCGGCGACGTCGTCCGCGCGGGCGACCCGCTGCTCACGCTGCACACCGACACGCCCGAGAAGTTCGCCCGTGCCCACGAGGCGCTCGCGGGCGCCTGGTCCGTGGGCGAGGATGGTGCCGGACGCACCGAGGTCGTCATCGACCGGGTGGCCTGAACCGACGGAGAGGGCGGCATGGACGACGAGACGGACCGCGGGCGCGACGACGACGCACCGGTCGACCCGGACGTCGCCGACGGCCCGACCGAGCGGCTCGACCCGCAGCCCGTGCACGTGCCCGAGCACACCGCCGAGCACGCCGCGCAGCACGTGCGCGCTCGGCGCCCGTACGACGTCTACGGCGTCGGCACCGACCCGGACTACCGGTTCTCGATGGCGAACGAGCGCACCGCGCTCGCGTGGATCCGCACCGGGCTGAGCCTGGTCGCCGGGGGCGTCGCGCTCACGTCGTTCGCGACGTTCGCGAACCTCTCGGGCGTGCTCGACGTCGTCGCGGGCCTCGCGTGCCTCGGGGGTGCGAGCCTTGCGCTGTGGTCGCTCGTGGCGTGGCGGCGCAACGAGCGGGCCATGCGGCTCGGCGAGCCGCTGCCCTCGCCGACGTCGCTGCCCGTGCTCGTGGTCGGGGTCATCGGGTTCGGCCTCGGGCTCTGCGTCTACGCGTTCTTCGAGGCGTTCTGATGGTCGAGCGCGACTCCGGCGCGCAGCCCGAGCGGACCGCGCTCGCCTGGCAGCGCACCGTGCTGTCCGTGACGATCGGCTCGCTCGTGCTCGCGGCGACCGGCGTGCGCATGGACACGCACTGGATCGCGGTGGTCGCCGTCGGCATCGCCGCCGCGGCGTTCCTGCCCTTCGTGTTCCGGGCCCCGCAGGGCGGCGTGCCCTCGCACGGGCGTCTGCACGGGTGGTGGTTCCTCGTGCGTATGGTCGTGCTCGTCGCGACGCTCGGGTTCGTCGGCGCGGCCGCGGTCGTCGCGTCGATCCTGCGCGGGTGAGCGTGCCGTCGGGGGTGCCGTCGGGCGTGCCGTCGGGCGGCGGACGGTCCGGGCGCGACGCCTACCCGCGCCTCGCGACCGTCGGTGGTGTGCGCGCCCGCCAGGTGGACGGGACGACGTGCGGCGCGGCGGTGCTCGTCGCGCTGGCCGCGGCGGGCGACGTCCGCGTCCAGGAGCGGGTCCGGGAGGGCGGCGAGCAGGCCTGGCGGGACCTCCAGCGGGCCGCGCACCGCGCCGCGACCACCTGGCACGGTCTCCCGGCGTGGCCGCGCGCCCTCGGCACCCCGCCGTGGGGGCTGGCCCGCACGGCCCGGTGGGGGCCGGTGCGCTACCGGCACGTGCCCGTCGCCGACCGGACCCGGCGGGGGAGGGCGACCCTGCGCGCCGTGGCGGCGGCCGTCCGCGAGGGCGTCCCCGTGCCCCTGTACGTGGGCGGCGGTCGGCCGGCGCCGGTCCCGCGGCACGTCGTGCTCGTGACCGACGTCGTGCTCGTCACCGACCCCGCGCAGGGCCTGGACGAGGACCCCGTGTGGACCGTGCTCGAACCGGGCTCGGGCGGCCTGCACCGGGTGCCCGAGCGCGACGTGCTCGCCCCGGGCGCGTCGGCGGCCCGGCGCGCGGCGTTCGGCGGCTGGACGCGCGCGACCTGGGCGGTGCTGCCGGTGGCGAGCACCCGTGGGCCGCGTGACCATGAAGGTCCCCGGACCGAGGAGTTCTCATGAGCACCGTCCCTGGCGAGGAGTCGTTCCACGACGCGGGGCTCACGCCCCCCGACGACCGCGTCGTCGACGCGGCGCGCGACCCGCTCGAGCACCGACCCGACGAACCCCGCCCCGACCTCGACGGGCTCGCCGACGAGGCCGACGTCGTCGAGCAGGCCGCCGAGGTGCCCGAGGAGGACCCGGACGACGCGCCGCCCCGGTAGCGTGGACCCCATGACACCCACCGAGCTCGAGGCCCACATCGCCGAGCTGCCCAAGGTCCTGCTGCACGACCACCTCGACGGCGGCCTGCGACCCCAGACCGTGATCGAGCTCGCGGCCGACGCCGGCCACGAGCTGCCCACCCAGGACTCCGCGGCGCTCGCCGACTGGTTCGAGGACGCCGCCGACTCGGGGTCGCTCGTGCGGTACCTCGAGACGTTCGACCACACGATCGCGGTCATGCAGACCGCCGACGCGCTGCGTCGTGTCGCGCGCGAGGCCGTGCTCGACCTCGCGGCCGACGGCGTCGTGTACGCCGAGCAGCGCTGGGCGCCCGAGCAGCACCTGACCCGCGGCCTGAGCCTCCAGGAGACGGTCGACGCCGTGCAGGCCGGGATCGTCGAGGGCACCGCGCTCGCCGCCGAGCAGGGCCGCACGATCCGCGTGGGCCAGCTCGTCACCGCCATGCGGCACGCCGACCGGTGGCAGGAGATCGCCGAGCTCGCGGTCGCGAACCGCGACAACGGCGTGGTGGGCTTCGACATCGCCGGGGCCGAGGACGGGTTCCCGCCGTCCCGCCACCCGGAGATCTGGCGCTACCTCGCCGAGAACGACTTCCCGACCACGATCCACGCGGGTGAGGCCGCAGGCGTCGAGTCGATCCGCGAGGCCGTGCACCTGGGGCAGGCCGACCGCCTGGGCCACGGCGCGCGCATCGTCGAGGACATCGCGTTCGACGCCGAGGCCGGCACCGCGACGTTCGGGCGCCTCGCGCACTGGGTGCGCGACCACCAGGTCACGCTCGAGCTGTGCCCGTGCTCCAACCTGCAGACCGGCGTCGCCGAGACGATCCGCGACCACCCGATCACGCGGCTCAAGGAGCTCGACTTCGCGGTCACGCTCAACACCGACAACCGCCTCATGTCGCGCACGTCGATGACGAACGAGATGACGCGTCTCGTGCACGAGGCCGGATGGACGATCGACGACCTCGCCGACGTCACGATCACCGCGGCCTGGAGCGCGTTCGTCCACCACGACGAGCGTCGCGCGCTCGTCGACGACGTGATCCTGCCCGGGTACCAGAAGATCGAAGGAGCCCAGCTGTGAGCGCCACCTCCGCGCACGCGCCGCTCGACCGCGCCGCGCTCGCCCGACTCGTCGACCACACCCTGCTCAAGCCCGAGGCGACGGCCGCCGACGTCGCGGCGCTCGTCGAGGAGGGCGTCGGGCTCGGCGTGTTCTCGGTGTGCGTGTCGCCGTCGATGCTGCCGCTCGACGCCGCGGCCACGCGCGAGCGCGGCCTCGCCGTGGCGACCGTGTGCGGCTTCCCGTCGGGCAAGCACCACAGCGACGTCAAGGCCTTCGAGGCCGAGCGCTCGATCGCCGCGGGCGCCGACGAGGTCGACATGGTCATCAACCTCGGTGCCGCCAAGGAAGGGTCGTGGGACTACGTCGCGGCCGACATCGAGGCCGTGCGCGCCTCGGTGCCGGACGGCAAGGTCCTCAAGGTCATCATCGAGTCGGCCGCCCTCGACGACCACGAGATCGTCGAGGCCTGCCGTGCCGCGGTCGGCGCGGGCGCCGACTTCGTCAAGACCTCGACCGGGTTCCACCCGGCCGGCGGCGCGAGCACGCACGCCGTGTCCCTCATGTCGGAGACCGTGGGCGGCCGGCTCGGGGTCAAGGCCTCGGGCGGCGTCCGCACGCTCGCCGACGCGCTCGCGATGGTCGAGCACGGCGCGACCCGCCTCGGGCTCTCGGGCACCGCCGCGGTGCTCGCCGGGTTCGACGAGGGCGCCGGCGCGCGCAGCGAGGGCGGGGCGGGCTACTGATGGCAGCGGTGCCCGGGGCCGCGGTCGCGGCGGGCGAGCGCGCGCCGCGCGGCAGCACGACCCGCACGGTCACCGTGCGCCGCACCCGGCGGCTCACCCCGCACATGGTGCGCCTGGTGCTCGGCGGCGACGGCCTCGACGGGTTCGCGCCGACCTGCGCGGACGCGTACGTCAAGCTGCTGTTCGGCACGAGCGGTGCCGAGGCGCGCCCCGTGATGCGCACGTACACCGTGCGCGACTGGGACGCGGAGGCCCGTGAGCTCACGATCGACTTCGTGGTGCACGGGGACGAGGGCCTGGCCGGGCCGTGGGCGGACGCCGCCCGGCCGGGTGACACGATCGACCTGCGTGGTCCGGGCGGGACGTACGACCCGTCGTCCGACGCGCCGTGGCACCTGCTCGTGGGCGACGACTCGGCGCTGCCCGCGCTCGCGGTGGCCGCGTCCCGCGTGCCCGCGGGGGCGCGGGTCCTGGCGGTCGTCGAGGTGGGCGACGCGTCCGACGAGCAGGCCCTCGCGTCGTCGGGCGAGCTGGAGGTCGTCTGGGCGCACCGCACGGCCGCGAGCAGCCCGACGCCGGGCGTCGCGCTCGTCGAGGCGGTCGCACGGCTCGGCCTCGGCGCGCTCGCGGCCGAGCGCGGCGTCCCGCAGGTGTTCCTGCACGGCGAGGCGGGCGCGGTGCGCACCATCCGCCGAGCGCTGCGCACGGACGGGCTGCTCGGCGCCGACGCCTCGGTCTCGGGCTACTGGCGGCTCGGCCGCGACGACGAGGGCTGGCGGGCCGAGAAGCGCGACTGGCAGGCGTCGCTCGAGCAGGACGACGCGACGCTCACGCGCGTCTGAGTCGAGCGGGGCGTCCCGGGATTCCGGGAAGCCCCGCTCGCGGCCGTGCCCCAGCCCGGCGGTTCCCAGCCCGACTGTGCCCCAGCCCGGCGGTGCCGGGCGGCTCTCAGAGGCCGAGCGCCCGGCGCACGTCCGCGGCGACCGCGTCGAGGTGCGCACGGGCGCGCACGCGTGCTCCCACGACCGCGTCGTGCGACGCGTCGGCGTCCACGGGTACGACGACCTCGAGGTAGCACTTGACCTTGGGCTCGGTCCCGCTCGGGCGGACGATCACCCGGGTGTCGTCGTCCGCGCGCAGCAGCACGCCGTCGGTGGGCGGCAGGCCGCCCTGCCCGCGCGAGAGGTCGACGACGTCGCGCACCCCGATGCCGCCCAGGACGCGCGGCGGGCGGGCGCGCAGGCGCTCCATGGTCGCCGGGATCTCGGACAGGTCGCTGAACCGGGCGGAGACCTGGTCGGTCAGGTGCAGGCCGTGCGTGCGCGCGAGGTCGTCGAGCGCGTCCAGGAGCGTGCGGCCCTCGGCGTGCAGCCGTGCCGCGAGCCGGGCGACGACGACGGCGGCGCTGATGCCGTCCTTGTCGCGCACCGTCGCGGGGTCGACGCAGTAGCCGAGCGCCTCCTCGTACCCGTAGACCAGCCCGTCGACGCGCGAGATCCACTTGAACCCCGTCAGCGTCGTGCGGTGCTCGAGCCCGTGCGCCGCGGCCACCCGGGCGAGCAGCCGGGACGAGACGATCGAGCTCGCGAGCACCGACCCCGGGGGCGCCGAGGCCGCGACCTCCTCGCCCAGGAGCGCGCCGACCTCGTCGCCGTGCAGCATGCGCCAGCCGTTGCTGCGCGCGGTCTCCGCACCCTGGTGGGTGCCGACGCTCGGGTCGAGCACCGCGACGGCGCAGCGGTCGGCGTCCGGGTCGTTCGCGATCACGAGGTCCGCACCCGCGTCCTGCGCGAGCGCGAGCGCCATGTCGATCGCGCCCGGCTCCTCCGGGTTGGGGAACGCGACCGACCCGAACGTCGGGTCGGGGGCGAACTGCTCCTCGACGGGTACGACGTCCCGGAACCCGGCCTCGCCCAGGGCGCGCGAGAGCATCGCGCCACCCACGCCGTGCAGCGCGGTCGTGACGATGCGCAGACGCCGCGGGCCGTCGTCGGCCCAACGACCCAGGGTGTCGAGGTAGGCCCGCGCGACGCTGCGGTCGAGCACCGTCCAGCCGGACGGCGCGCGCGCGACGTCCGCGGCCGGGGGAGCCGCGTCGATCGCCGCCGCGATCGACGCGTCGAACGGGGGCACGATCTGCGCGCCCTGGCCCGCGTCGGTCACGACGCGGCCGCCGAGGTAGACCTTGTAGCCGTTGTCCGCGGGCGGGTTGTGGCTCGCGGTGACCATGACGCCCGCGTCGGCGTCAAGGTGCCGCACCGCGAACGCGAGCACCGGCGTGGGCCAGGCCTTGGGCATGAGCAGCACCTGCGCGCCCGCGGCCGTCAGGACCTCGGCGGTGTCGAGCGCGAACCGCTCCGAGCGGTGCCGGGCGTCGTATCCGACGACGACGCGCGCCCCTGGCCCGACCTCGTCGTGGAGGAACGCGCCCAGTCCGGCCGCCGCACGGGTCACGACCGCGCGGTTCATCCGGTGCGGCCCGGCGGCCATGCGCCCGCGCAGACCCGCGGTGCCGAACGCGAGGTCGCCCGCGAACCGGTCGCGGAGCTCGTCGAGCACGGCGGCGCGGGCGTCCTGGGACCGCACGTCGGTGCGTCGCGCCTGCTCGAGGAGCGTGCGCAGCTCGGCCTGGTCGTCGGGGTCGACGTCGCCCGCGACCCACGCCTCGACGCGGGCCAGGAGGTCGTCGACCTCCGTGACCGCGGTGTCTGCGCGGTAGGACGGGTCGTCGGCGTCGTACGTGTAGACGGGGGGCGTTCGGGTCATGTCACACCAGCCGGGCGATCGAGGCGAGCAGGGCGCTGATCCGGGGCCCGGCGGCCTGGCCCGCCTCGATGACCTCGGCGTGCGACAGGGGGGTCACGCTGATCCCTGCCGCGAGGTTGGTGACGAGCGAGATGCCGAGCACGTCGAGGCCCGCGTGGCGGGCGGCGATCGCCTCGAGCGTCGTGGACATGCCCACGAGGTCGGCGCCGAGGAACCCGGCCATGCGGACCTCGGCCGGGGTCTCGTAGTGGGGCCCGGGGAACTGGGCGTACACGCCCTCGGCGAGCGTGTCGTCGACCGAGCGCGCGAGCTCGCGCAGCCGCGGCGTGTAGAGGTCCGTCAGGTCGACGAAGGTCGCGCCCTCGAGCGGGGACGTCGCGGTGAGGTTCACGTGGTCGCGGATCAGCACGGGCGTGCCGGCCTTCCACGACGGGTGCAGGCCCCCGCAGCCGTTGGTCAGGATCACGGTCTCGCAGCCCGCCGCGGCGGCCGTGCGCACGCCGTGCACCACGCGCCGCACGCCGCGGCCCTCGTACAGGTGGGTGCGCGAGCCGAGCACGAGCGCGTGTCGCACCTGGCCGTCGGGCCGCTCGACCCGGATCGACCGCGTCGTCGAGCCGTGCCCCGCGACCGCCGGGCGCGAGAAGCCCGGGATCTCGTGCGTCGGGATCTCGGCGACCGTCTCGCCCAGAAGGTCGGCGGCCGCGCCCCACCCGGAGCCGAGGACGAGGGCGAGGTCGTGGTGCTCGATGCCGCTCGTGGCGGCGATGTGCGCGGCGGCCTCCCGGGCGACGACGAAGGGGTCGGTCGTCGGGTCGTCCAGGGCGTCGGAGTCGTGCGTCGTGGTCATGCTCCCGAGGCTAGTCGCTCGGCTGCGGTCCGGCTGTCCGAATGCTGACACAATGGAGGGCGTGAGCATCGAGACCCCACCCATGCAGTCCGGCAACGTCGTCGTCATCGGGGGTGGTCCCGGCGGGTACGAGGCCGCGCTCGTCGCGCGGCGCCTCGGTGCCGACGTGACCGTGGTCGAGCGCAACGGTCTCGGTGGCGCCGCGGTGCTGACCGACGTCGTGCCCTCCAAGACGCTCATCGCGACCGCCGACTGGATGACGAACGCCGAGCTCGGCCCGGACCTCGGGATCCGGCCGGCGGCCGCCGCGCAGGTCACCGAGGCCGGTGCCGGGGCCGAGCACGTGGTCGACCTCGACGCCGTCAACACCCGCGTGCGCGCGCTCGCCACGGCGCAGTCCGCGGACATCCGCGGGCGCCTCGAGCGTGAGGGCGTGCGCGTCGTCATCGGCGACGGACGTCTCGACGG
Source organism: Sediminihabitans luteus (assembly GCF_002797595.1). Classification (GTDB taxonomy): domain Bacteria; phylum Actinomycetota; class Actinomycetes; order Actinomycetales; family Cellulomonadaceae; genus Paraoerskovia; species Paraoerskovia lutea. The sequence goes on along the minus strand of NZ_PGFE01000001.1, from coordinate 178,005 downwards.
GCCCTCGACCGTGGTCGTGACCACGGCCGCCGGCGAGGAGCGGATCGACGCCCACGTCGTCCTGCTCGCGCTCGGCACCACGCCGCGGGTGCTGCCGACGGCCGTGCCCGACGGCGAGCGGATCTTCACCTGGACCCAGCTCTACGAGCTCACCGAGCTGCCCAAGCACCTGATCGTGGTCGGGTCGGGCGTCACCGGCGCCGAGTTCGCGGGCGCGTACAACGCGCTCGGCAGCACCGTCACGCTCGTCTCGAGCCGCGACCGGGTGCTCCCGGGCGAGGACGCCGACGCGGCCGAGCTCCTGGAGGGCGTGTTCCGTGCACGCGGCATGAACGTCGTGTCGCGCTCGCGCGCCGAGGGCGCGGTCCGCACCGCCGACGGCGTCGCGGTCACGCTCGCCGACGGGCGCGTCGTCGAGGGCTCGCACGTGCTGTTCGCGGTCGGGTCGATCCCCTCGACGCAGGGGCTCGGCCTCGAGGAGGCCGGGGTGCAGCTCTCGCCGAGCGGGCACGTCGTGGTCGACAAGGTCTCGCGCACCACCGCGCGCGGCGTGTACGCGGCCGGCGACTGCACGGGGGTGCTGCCCCTCGCGTCGGTCGCCGCGATGCAGGGCCGCGTCGCGATGTCGCACGCGCTCGGCGACGCCGTCAGCCCGATCACCCTGCGCAACGTCGCCGCGAACATCTTCACCGCACCCGAGATCGCGACCGTCGGGTACTCGGAGGAGCAGCTCAAGGCGCAGTCGTCGAAGTACGTGACCGCGACGCTGCCGCTCGCGCGCAACCCGCGCGCCAAGATGCTCGGCATGCGCGACGGGTTCGTCAAGCTGTTCGCCCACCCGGAGGCCGGCGTGGTGCTCGGCGGCGTCGTCGTGGCGCCGCGCGCGAGCGAGCTGATCTTCCCGATCACGCTCGCGGTGTCGCACCGGCTCACCGTCGACGACGTCGCCGAGGCGTTCACGATCTACCCGTCGCTCAGCGGGTCGATCGCCGAGGTCGCGCGCATGCTGCACCACCGGCACGGCTGACCGGGGCGCCCCGGTCGTCAGCGGGGGCGCAGCGCGACGGCCTTGGCGTCGACCGACGCGTCGACCGTGAAGATGCCGTCGTCGTAGGTCACGCTCGTGACCGTCACGCCGGGCACCTTCGCGGCCAGCGCCGCGCGCACGTCGACCGTGACCCGGGTGCCCGGGCCGGTCGCGAGCCGCACGAGGCCGCGCGGCAGCCCCTGCTTGACGAGCGCCTTGTCGAGCGGCGGCAGGGCCCAGCCGATGAGCTTCTCGGCGGGCAGGCCGGCGGCGTCGACCGCGACCTGGACCACGGCGTGCCCGTTGTCGTACGACACGAATCCGAGCGTCGCGTGCACGACCGGCAGCAGCCGCGCCGCGAACCGCAGGCCCGCAGGGGCGTCCGGGATCTCGCGCAGGTCGATCTCGGCGCGCACGGCAGGGCCGCTGCCGGTCAGGCGGGTCACGCCCGGGGGGAGGGCGTCGGCGGCGGTCGCGAGCTGGGCGGCCTCGACCGCGGTGATCTGGATGCGCATGGCCCCAGTCTCTCAGGCGCGTCCACCCCACCGCCGACCGTGCGATCCGTCACGCTTTCGCGGCCAGATCCGTGACGGATCACGCGGTCGGCGGTGGGGAGGGGCGGGTGGCGGCCTCGAGCCGTTCGCGGAGCCCCGGCCAGGCCTGCGCGAACGCGGGCAGCAGCGGGAGGGCGGTGACGTCGTCCGCGGCCACCCAGCGCACGTCGACGCTCTCGGCGTCGGCCGGGCGGGGGAGGACCAGCGCCCCGGGGCGGACCGTGGCGAGCACGGTCGTGTAGCGCCAGGGGCCGTGGTCGAGCAGGTGCTCGGCGAACGGCACGACGTCGTCCGGGTCGACGCCGGCCTCCTCGGAGGTCTCGCGCAGCGCGCCCTGCGTCGCAGTCTCGTCGGGCGCGACCGCGCCGCCGGGGACGCCCCAGGTGCCGCCCTGGTCCGACCACGGCGCACGGTGCTGCAGCACGACCTCGAGCCGGCCCGCGTCGTCGAGCCGACCCAGCAGCAGGCCGGCCGCGCCGTGCAGGCCCCAGTGCCGGCGTCCGCACACGCACTCGACCCAGCCGTCGCCGGGCTGCAGGTGCCGCGGCCGGGGCCCGGCGGGGTCGGACGGGTCGGGGACGGTGGGGATGCTCACGCCCCCCACTCTCGCACCCGTCAGTCGACGATGTCGCAGATGACGGTCCCGGCGCTCACGCTCGCGCCGACGCCCGCGCCGAGCGAGCGCACGGTGCCCGCACGGTGGGCGAGCAGCGGCTGCTCCATCTTCATGGCCTCGAGGACGACGACGAGGTCGCCCTCGGCGACCTGCGCGCCGTCCGCGACCGCGACCTTGACGATCGTGCCCTGCATGGGCGACGCGAGGGACGTGGACGACGTCGCCGCGGCCGCCCGCCCGCCCGAGCGCCGTGCCGGGCGGCGGGCCGCGTTCGCGGTGCGTGCGCGGCCTGCGGCCCCGCCGAGCCCCGCGGGGATGACGACCTCGAGACGCTTGCCGCCGACCTCGACCACGACGCGCTCGGTCGCGAGGGCCGGGGCGTCGTCGTCGGACGTCGCGGGCGTCGTCGGCGCGGGGGCGAGGGCCTTGAGCTCGTCCGCGAACGCCGTCTCGATCCAGCGGGTGTGCACCCGGAACGGGGAGTCGTCGGCCGGCACGAAGTCGTCGGCGTCGAGCACCGCGCGGTGGAACGGCACCACCGTCGGGATGCCCTGGACCTCGAGCTCGCGCAGCGCGCGGCGCGCCCGCTCGACGGCCTGGCGGCGCGTGGCGCCCGTGACGATGAGCTTGGCGATCATCGAGTCGAACGCGCCCGAGACCGTGTCGCCCTCGACGATGCCCGAGTCCACGCGCACGCCCGGCCCCGAGGGGTAGCGCAGCGTCGTGATGCGCCCGGGGGCGGGCATGAAGTTGTTGGCCGGGTCCTCGCCGTTGATGCGGAACTCGAACGAGTGCCCGCGCACCTGCGTGCTGTCGTACCCGAGGGCCTCGCCCGCCGCGATGCGCAGCTGCTCGCGCACCAGGTCGATCCCGGTGACCTCCTCCGAGACGCAGTGCTCGACCTGCAGGCGCGTGTTGACCTCGAGGAACGAGATCGTGCCGTCGGCACCCACGAGGAACTCGCAGGTGCCCGCACCCACGTACCCGGCCTCGCGCAGGATCGCCTCGGACGCGCGGTACAGCTCGGCCACCTGCTCGGGCGTCAGGAACGGCGCGGGGGCCTCCTCGACGAGCTTCTGGTGGCGGCGCTGGAGCGAGCAGTCGCGCGTCGAGACGACGACGACGCCGCCGTGCTGGTCCGCGAGGCACTGGGTCTCGACGTGGCGGGGGTTGTCGAGGTAGCGCTCGATGAAGCACTCGCCACGCCCGAAGTTCGCGATCGCCTCGCGCACCGCGGACTCGTAGAGCTCGTCGATCTCGCTCGCCTCGCGCACGACCTTGATGCCGCGCCCGCCGCCGCCGAACGCCGCCTTGATCGCGATCGGCAGGCCGTGCTCGGCCGCGAACGCGTGCACCTCGGCCGCGCTCTCGACCGGGTCGGGCGTGCCCGGCACGAGCGGGGCGCCCGCGCGCTGCGCGATGTGGCGCGCGCTGACCTTGTCGCCCAGCGCGTCGATCGCCGCGGGGGAGGGGCCGATCCACGTCATGCCCGCGTCGATCACGGCCTGCGCGAAGTCGGCGCGCTCGGCCAGGAACCCGTACCCCGGGTGGACGGCGTCCGCGCCCGAGCGACGCCCGACGTCGACGATCTTGGCGATGTCGAGGTAGGTGTCGGCCGCGCGGGCCCCGTCGAGCGCGTACGCCTCGTCGGCCAGGCGCACGTGCTGCGCGTCGCGGTCCTGGTCGGCGTAGACCGCGACCGAGGCGATCCCGGCGTCCGCGCACGCACGCAGGACTCGGACGGCGATCTCACCGCGGTTGGCGATGAGCACCTTGGTGACACGGGCGCTGCTGACAGGGGCGCTGGCGAGGGGGGCGTTGTCGGGCACGGCTCACGGTAACGCGTCGGACGGCGCCCGGACACGCTCCGGGCGCCGTCCGACGCAAGATTGGAGAAGGTCCCAACCGGTTCCTGAGACTTTTGTCGGTTCCCCACATGGCCGCCCGTGCGGACCGTGGCCCGACGGCGTCCGGTTGTGGTGAACCGACAATCGGACCCGTGGGTCAGGGTCGGACGCGGTCGCTCCACAGGTCGGTCCAGAGCACGCCCAGCGCGCCGACGAGCTCGCGCAGCAACGGCAGGCTGATGCCCACGACCCCGTGGTGGTCGCCCTCGATGCCGCGCACGAACGCGCCGCCCAGGCCGTCGGTCGTGAACGCGCCCGCGACGTGCAGCGGCTCGCCCGTCGCGACGTACGCGTCGACCTCGGCGTCGCTCACGTCCGCGAAGTGCACCGTGGTCGAGCTCGTCGCGCCCCGGGCGGCCGGCCCGTGGCCCGGGTCGTCCGCCTGCTCCTCGTCCCGGGGGCGCTCGCCGACCGCGACGACCCAGTGCCCCGTGTGCAGCACCCCGGTGCGACCGCGCATCGCGTGCCAACGGCGGCGCGCGTCGTCCGCGTCCCGGGGCTTGCCCAGCACCTCGCCGTCGAGCTCGAGCATCGAGTCGCAGCCCACGACGAGTCGCGGGGCGTCCGGGGCCTCGGTCGGGTCGAGCGGGCGGGCGGCGAGGTCCGCGACGACGGTCTCGGCCTTGGCACGAGCCAGCAGCAGGACCGCCTCGACGGGCGCGACGCCGCCCGGCCGGGCCGCGGCGTCGGCGAGCAGACGGTCCTCGTCGACGTGCGACACGCGCACCGCGGGGTCGATCCCGGCCGCGCGGAGGGTCGCGAGGCGCGCCGGGGACTGCGAGGCCAGCACGAGCGTCATCGGGCGGCCCCGCCGTCGGCGTCCGCGAGCGTGCCCGCCAGCGCGCCGCGCAGCACGTCGAGGCCGACGGACCCGAGCGCGAGGGCGCGCGCGTGGAACGCGCGCGGGTCGAACTCCTCGCCCGCGGCCTCCGCGGTCGCGCGCGCCTCGTCGCGCGCCTGCTCCCACAGGCGCTGCCCGACCTTGTACGACGGCGCCTGCCCGGGCCAGCCGAGGTAGCGGTCGAGCTCGAACCGCACGAACGACTCGGGCATGTTGACGTTCGCGAGCAGGAACGGCCACGCCTTGTCGGCGTCCCAGCGCGGGTCGTCAGCGCCCGCGCGCCACCGCTCGGGCGCCTCGAGGCCCAGGTGCACGCCGATGTCCACGACCACGCGCGCGGCACGCAGGCGCTGCGCGTCGAGCATGCCGAGGCGGTCGCCGAGGTCGTCCATGAAGCCGAGGTCGGCCATGAGCCGCTCGGCGTACAGCGCCCAGCCCTCGCCGTGGCCCGAGACCCAGCAGGCGAGCCGACGCCACGAGTTGAGCGTCTCGCGCGCGACCACGGCCTGGCCGAACTGCAGGTGGTGACCCGGCACGCCCTCGTGGTAGACGGTCGTCTTCTCGCGCCAGGTGTTGAACGTCGTGACGTCGGCGGGCACCGACCACCACATGCGACCGGGACGGGAGAAGTCGTCGCTCGGGGGCGTGTAGTAGATCCCGCCCGTCTGCGTCGGGGCGATCATGCACTCGAGCGTGCGCACGGGCTCGGGGATCGTGAAGTGCACGCCGTCGAGCGCCTCGATCGCGGCGTCCGACGTCTCCTGCATCCAGGCGCGCAGCGCCTGCGTCCCGTCGAGCTGCAGCGCCGGGTCGGCGTCGAGCAGCGCGACCGCGTCCTCGACGCTCGCGTCCGGTCCCGCGATCCGCCGCGCGACCTCCTCCTGCTCGGCCACGATCCGGTCGAGCTCGGCCAGGCCCCACGCGTACGTCTCGTCGAGGTCGACCTCGGCGCCCAGGAACGTGCGCGAGAGCAGCGTGTAGCGCTCGCGGCCCACGGCGTCCTGCGCGGGCGCCTGCGGCAGCAGCTCGTCGGCGAGGAAGTCCGCGAGGCGTCCGTACGCGGCGCGCGCCTCGCGTGCGCCCGCCTCGAGCGATCCCTCGAGGAGCTGGCACGCGGCCGACCCGTCGAGCACCGCGCGGGCGGACTCGCCGCGCACGAACGACGTGAAGAACGACTCGTCGCCGGCCTGCTCGCGCGCCTGCTCGACGCACAGCCGCACCTGACGGGCCGCGGCGACGTGCCCGCGCGCGGCCGCCGCGCGCAGCGACTCGACGTAGCCGTCGACCGCGCCCGGCAGCGCCGCGAGCCGCGCCGCGACGTTCTCCCACGCCTCGACCGTGCCCGTGGGCATGACGTCGAACACGTCGCGGAGGTCCTGCACCGGGCAGGCGATGTTGTTGAGGCGTGCGTGGAACTCGTCGGCCTCGTAGAGCTCGACCTCGAGGCCGAGGCGCTCGCGCATCGCGGCGAGCGTCACGAGGTCGACGTCGTCCACCGGGGTCGCGTCGTCGAGCGCGCGGAGCGTGGCCCGGGCCGCGTCCGCGTCGGCTGCGAGGCCTGCGGGCGACAGGTCGGGCATGAGGTGGTCGTGGCCGGGGATCCCGAGCATGGTCGCCGCGAGCGGGTTGAGCTCGACGACCGTGCGGACGTACGCGTCGGCGATCTCGTCGATCGCGCTCGGTGTGCGGGGGGGCTGGGGCGTGGTGGGTGCCGTCACGCACCGAGGTTATCGCGCCGCGACTCCTCGACGCCGGGCTCCGGCCACGCGACGCCGTCGCGACCGCGCCGGTTGAGCCGCAGGCCCGCGGGCGGCGGGACCTGCGCGTCGTCGGGCAGGTCGGCGTCGAACACCGTGCGCCCGCGCAGGAGCGTGCGGGTCACGCTGCCCGTGAAGGTGCGCCCCGCCCAGGCGCTCGTCGGGTTGCGGTGCGCGAGCCGTGCGACGTCGACGGTCAGGGCGCGGTCGGGCGCCCAGACCACGAGGTCCGCGTCGTTCCCGACCGCGATCGACCCCTTGGCGTGCAGGCCCGCGACGCGTGCCGGCGCCTGGGCCGTCCAGGCGCTCACCGCCTCGATCCCGATCCCGCGCCGGCGGGCGGCGTCCGCGACCGCGACGACACCGACCTGGAGGCCCGCGATCCCGCCCCACGCCTGCTGGAGGTCGCCGCCGCCCGCACGCTTGCGCTCGAGCGTCGAGGGCGAGTGGTCGCTCACGACGCAGTCGATCACCCCGGCCACGAGCGCGTCCCACAGCGCGTCCTGGTTCCCGGTGTCCCGGATGGGCGGGCAGCACTTGAACTCGGCCGCGCCGTCGGGCAGGTGGTCGACGTCGAGCACGAGGTAGTGCGGGCACGTCTCGACGGTCAGGGGCAGGCCCTCGTCGCGCGCCGCGGCGATCATGTCGAGGGCGCGGGCGCTCGACAGGTGCAGCAGGTGCGCGCGCACGCCGGTGTCGCGCACGGTCTCGATCAGGGTCGCGATCGCCGAGGTCTCCGCGGCGTCGGGCCGCGAGGCCACGAAGTCCGCGAACCGGCGGCTCGGCGGGTGCGGGGCGGCGGCGAGCACGTCCGGGTCCTCGGCGTGCACCAGCAGCAGGCCGCCGAACCCGGCGATCTCGCGCGCCGCCGCGGCGAGCTCGTTGCGGTCCAGCGCGGGGAACTCGGGGACGCCCGAGTCCGCCAGGAAGCACTTGAAGCCGTAGACGCCGAGGTCCCACATCCGTTCGAGGTGGCCGAGCGACTCGGGCACGGCCCCGCCCCAGAACCCCGTGTCGACGTGCAGGCGGTGCGCGGCGGCCGCGCGCTTGTACCGCAGCGCCCCCGGCGTCGTGGTCGCGGGGACGCTGTTGAGAGGCATGTCGACGATCGTCGTGACCCCGCCGCGCGCGGCGGCCTCGGTCGCCGACCAGAACCCCTCCCAGCGCGAGCGGCCGGGCTCGTTGACGTGCACGTGCGAGTCGACCGCGCCGGGGAGCAGCACCGCGTCGTCCGGGACGTCGACGCGGGCCGGGTCCGCGCCCCCGGACGTGGGGCCGGGGGCGTCGTCCGACCGGATCTCGTGCACGACGCCGCCGCGCACCACGACCGTGGCGGGGCGCAGCACCCCGTCGACGAGCGCCCGGCGCGCACGCACGACGAGGTCGGGCCCGGGCGTGCCCGCCTCCCGGGTCACGGCGTTCAGCAGAACCCCGCGACGGACTCCCAGGCGCGGCCCGCGGGCGGCGCGTCCTCGACGCTCACGCTCGCCTCGATGAGCCCGTACGGGCGGTCGGCGGCGTAGAAGACCTCGTTCGGGTTGTCGAGCCCGAACGGCGAGAGGTCCACGAGGAAGTGGTGCTTGTTGGGCAGCGAGAGCCGGACCTCGACGATCGCGGGGTGCGCGACCAGCACGGCCTCGGCCATCGCGTACAGCGTCTGCTGGAGGGCGAGCGAGTGGGTGGTCGCGAACGCCTCGAGCAGCGTCGCGCGCACGCTCGCGTACGTCGCGTCCCAGTCGACGTCGGTGCCCGCGTACCGCCACCGGGCCGTGACGGCCGTCGCGAGCACGCGGTCGTCGGTCTCGCCGAGCGTCGTATACCGGTCGCGCGGGAACCCGTGGAACTCCGAGCCGGTCGACTTGAGCACCGTGAGGTCGGTCAGCCCGCCCAGGACCCACACGTCGTCGCCGTCGCGGGTCACGACCGCCGTCCGCGTCTCCTGGCCCGTGCGGACGAACGCGTGGTCGTGCTCGGCGCCTTCGGCCACGATCCGGTCCCACGCGTGCGACAGCGCCTCCCAGCGGCCGCCGTCGACCCAGGCGAAGCCCGTGAAGTGCTCCGCGAGGCGCAGCAGGAACGCCTCGGGCGCGCCCACGCCGTCCCGGGCGAACGCGTAGACCGTGTTCTTCTGGGTGTCGGTCGCCACGACCTGGGAGTTGTCGCCCGCGACGTGCGACGCCGCGAAGTCCCCGCGCAGCTGCGACGTGACGGTGAGGTCCTCGATCTCGTGCCGGGCCGTGTCGCGCGTGACCCGCACGAGCCGCACCTCGGCCTTGCCGTACTGGTTCGCGCCCAGCCGGACCGTGCGCGCGGCGCTGCTCGGGGCGGGGGTCGGGGCGGTCGTGGTCATGGTCAGCTCCCGCGGTAGGTCGAGTAGGCGAACGGGCTCAGCAGGAGCGGCACGTGGTAGTGCCGCGCGGGGTCGTCGAGGGTGAGCGTCACGCACACCTCGGGGAAGATCGTCGGGGTGTCGGACGCCGCGTACCAGGCTCCCGTCGCGAAGCGCAGCAGGTACGTGCCGGGCTCGAGCACGTCGGGGCCGAGGCGCGTGACGCGACCGTCGGCGTCGGTCGTGCCGGTCGCGACGGGCGTGGGCGTGCCGACGCGCTCGAGCACGACCTCGACGCCCACGGCGGGCGTGCCCGTCGCGGTGTCCAGGACGTGCGTGGTCAGGTGGCTCGTCGTCGCGCCGCTCGTCGTCGCGCCGCTCATCGCAGCACCTGTGCGGGGGCGACGGCCGCGGCGAGGCGGAGCAGCGCGATGTCGCACAGCTCGGCCGCGGTCGTCGCGGCCTCGGTCTCGTCGTCGGCCCCGAGGCGGGTCTCGAGCGCCGCGAGGATCTCGTGCGCGTCGCGGCCCGCGGCCCGGATCAGGAACACCCGGCCGAAGCGACGCTCGTACGCGAGGTTCCCGGCGCGCAGCCTGGCCGCGACGTCCGTGTCGGTCGAGACGCCGGCCTGCTCGCGCGCCGACATCCGGGCCTCGGCGCCGTCGCCCGCCGGTCGCTCGCCGATGCGCGGGTGCTGCGCGAGCGCGCCCTCGACCTCGGCGGGCGTCCAGGCCCGGGCGAGGCCGCGCGCCGTGGCGAGCAGCCGGTCGGCGTCGCCGAACGGTCGCAGCGCGACGAGCGCGTCGCACCAGCGCGGCACGTCCGCGCACCGCCGCACGACCTCGCGCGCGTCGTGCGCGGGCAACGTGTCGAACACGAGCTCGGTCACGGGGTGCCTCCGTCCGTCGGGTCCGGGTCAGCGGTCACGCTACGGCGGGGCCCGCACCGCGGCGTGTCCTGGTGGTGTCGTGCGTGTTACTTCGTGCGTGTTACTTCGTGCGGATTGCTTCGTGCGTGCTGCTTCGTACGTGTGACTTCGTGCGTGCTGAGTCGTGCGTGTCATGCCGTGCCGGCGAGGCCGGCGAGCTCGAGCACGGCCTGCTCGAGCGCGTCGACCGCGAGCGCGACGTCGTCCTCGCGCACCGACTCGTCGGGGTGGTGCGAGACGCCGTCGCCGCAGCGCACGAACAGCATCCCGACGTCGGTGAGCGCGGCCATCGACATCGCGTCGTGCCCGGCGGGGCTGAACAGGGTCAGGGGTGCGACGTCCCCCGCGACGCTCGTCACCGCGCGCGCGACGGCGGCGCTCGGGCCGGGTGCGCACGGCACGGCGGGCGCGCGGTGGGTCTCCTCGACCACGAGCCGCAGGCCGAGCCGCACGCATCGGGCGAGCAGCACGTCGTGGATCAGGTCCCAGACGTGGTCGCGCAGCGCGTCGGTCTCGGCGCGCAGGTCGAGGCTGAGCTCGACGCGGCCGGGGATCACGTTGACGCCGCCCGGGTAGGCCTGGAGCCGGCCGACCGTGGCGATGGCGCCCGCGGCGCGGGCGATCCGCTCGATCTCGAGCACCGCGTGGCTCGCGCCGAGCGCGGCGTCGCGGCGGCGGTCGTAGGGCGTGCCGCCCGCGTGCCGGGCCTCGCCGAGCACCGCCATCTCGAAGCGGCGCGCGGCGGCGATCGAGCTCACGACCCCGAGCGGGCGGTCGGCGTCCTCGAGCCGCACGCCCTGCTCGATGTGCGCCTCGAGGTAGCCGACGGTCGTGCCCGGGTCGAGCGCGGCGTCGCCCACGGCAGCGGGGTCCAGGCCGAACGCGACGAACGCCTCGCGCATCGTCGTGCCCGCGGCGTCGGGCAGGTCGAACCACGCCGGGTCCCAGGTGCCGGCGACCGCGCGCGAGCCGAGCAGCGTGGCGCCGAACCGTGCGCCCTCCTCGTCCCCGAACCCGACGACGCCGATCTCGAACGGCAGCTCGGCCGCCCGCGGTGCGAGCCTCCGGGCGACCTCGACCGCGACGACGACGCCGAGCGGGCCGTCGTACCGCCCGGCGTCGGGCACGGTGTCGAGGTGCGAGCCGAGCACGAGCAGCGGGACGTCGGGCGTGCCGGTGCGGCCCCAGACGTTGCCCGCCGCGTCCTGCGCGGTACGCAGCCCCGCCTCGCGCATCCAGCCGGCGACGAGCGTGTTGGCGCGGGCGTGCTCGGGCGTGAGGTAGAAGCGGTCGGTGCGGCCGGGCACCGCGGTCACGGTCGCGAGCTCGTCGCACCGGGCGAGCGCCCTGCGGGCGGCGTCATGGGCGTCAGCCGACGCGGGGCCGGTCGACGCGGGGCCGGCCGCCGGTGCGTGGGTGCCGGTCATGCGTAGACCTCCCGGGCGGCACCGACGCCGGAGCCCGCGACGGGGGCCGCGCCCGCGCTGCGCAGCACCTGCTCGAGCGCTGCGAGGGTCGTGAGCACGGCGTCGCGGCGTGCGTTGTGCCCCATGGTGCCGATGCGCCAGACCCTGCCGTGCAGGGGGCCGAACGACGTGCCGATCTCGATGCCGTAGTCCTCGAGCATGGCCGCGCGCACGCCGTCGCCGTCGACCCCGTCGGGGATCTCGACCGCGACGACGTTGTTCATGCGGTGCGCGAGGTCGCCGAACACGCGCAGCCCGAGGGCCTGGACGCCCGCGAGCATCGCGGCGCCGTGCAGCCGGTGGCGTTCGACCGCGGCGTCCATGCCCTCGTCGACGAGCAGCCGCGCGCACTCGCGCGCGGCGTAGAGCATCGAGGTGGCCTCGGTGTGGTGGTTGAGCCGCCGGGGCCCCCAGTAGTCGAGGATCATCGCGAGGTCCAGGTAGTTCGACGCGATGCGCACGCCGTGGTCCTCGTCGTGCTCGTCGCGGATCCCGTGCTCGACGTGGCGACGCGCGTCGAGCACGGCGACCGCGGCGGGCGAGAGGCTCACGGGCGCGCTGCCCGAGGGTCCGCCGAGGCACTTCTGGAGGCCGGCGCTCGCGACGTCGACGCCCCAGTCGTCCATCGCGAACGTGTTGCCGCCCAGGGACGCGGTCACGTCGGCGTACAGGAGCGCGCCGTGCGCGTGCGCGATCTCGCCGAGCGCCTCGAGGGGCTGGTTCATGGTGGTCGACGTGTCGCCCTGGACGAGCGCGACGACGTGCGGGCGCACCCGCCGCACGGCCGCCTCGACCTGCTCGGGCTCGAACACGGTGCCCCAGGCGGTCTCGATCGTGTGGACCTGCGCGCCGCAGCGCTCGGCGATCTCGCGCAGGAGGTGCCCGAACCGCCCGAGCACGGGCACGAGCACGCGGTCGCCGGGGGACAGCAGGGAGACGAGCGCGGCCTCGATGCCCGCGCGGGAGGTGCCGTCCACGAGCACGGTCGCCTCGTTCGACGTCCTGAGGACCTCGCGGTACAGCTGCGACGTCTCGTCCATGTAGCCCGTCATGACGGGGTCGTACTGCCCCACGAGCGGCGCCGACATCGCGCGCAGCACGCGCGGGTCGGCGTTGACGGGGCCGGGACCCATGAGCAGGCGCGGGGGCGGGTTCACGGGGGCGGACGCCGGTCGGCGCGGCGGGGTGGTCATGCGGGTCCTCCGGCGGTGGTCGGGGGTGTGCGGCGCAGCACGCGGTGGCCGAGCAGGGCGACCGCGAGCGTGATGAGGGCGGCCAGTCCGATGCCCGCGCCGGGGTGCCAGCGCAGCAGCAGGGCGCCGACCGAGGCGCCGAGCAGGATCAGGACGACGGCGCCGGCGCGGCGTCGCCAGAGCGCGGCGCCGTCGGTGCCGGGTGCCGCGTCGAACGCGAGCCCGGTGAGCGTGGACGTCACGACGACGGTCGTGACGTCCTTGACGGCGACGTGCCGCGCGGTGCCGGCCTGGAGCCCCATCGCGAGCCCGAGCAGGCCGGTCACGGTCAGCGCGACGCCGGGGTCGAGGTCGATCACCAGGAGCGCGACGGCGATCGCGGCCATGAGCAGCCCGCCCGCGGTGAGCAGGGTCGTGGTCCGCGACGACCAGCCCGCGGTCTCCTGGCGCAGCACCACGCCCGCGAGCGCGGCGCCGGCCATGAAGCACACGAGCGCGACGAACGGTCCGCGCACGGGCAGGTCGTCGGCGCCCACGAGTCCCATGCCGAGCACGACGACGTTGCCGGTCATGTTGCCGGTGAAGACCCGGTCGAGGCCGAGGTAGCCGACGGCGTCGATGATCCCGGTCGCGAACGTCAGGGCGAGCATGAGGGGCACGTGCAGGTGGCTCGTGACGGTGCGGGCGCGTGCCGCGGGGTCGGCCTGGGTCATGCGGTCGTCCTCGTTCTCTCGGGCGGGTCGGGCGGGTCTCGCGTCCCAGGTCACCGGTCACGGCTCGGACGTCACGGGCCGCAGGTCCCTCGGGGCGCTGCCGCGTCGTGCGCCCGGGTCGTCGAGGTTGCCCCCGGTCGTGCGCCCGGGCCATACTGGGCGAACTTGGTCCGACCAACATACCTGACGGTCGGCCCGGCCGACAGACCGGAGCCCGCGTGGAGACCCCCAGCACGACCCCGTCGCCGCTCCTGCGGCGACCGCGCTCGGTGCGCGGCGAGATCGGCGCCTACCTGCGCCGCATGATCGACGACGAGCTCGCGCCCGGCGAGCGGCTGCCCAGCGAGCGCGACCTCGCCGAGCGTCTCGGGGTGTCGCGCACGTCGCTGCGCGAGGCCATGCGCGAGCTCGAGCAGGAGCGCGTGGTCGACCGTCGGCCCGGCCGCGGGACCGTCGTCCTGCCGCCGTCGGAGCGGGCGCGCCGGCTCGAGGACGGCCTCGCCGACGTCGACCGTGAGCAGGCGGACGTCGCCGAGCTGCGTCTCGTGGTCGAGCCGCGGCTCGCGGGACTCGCCGCGCGACGCGCCGGGGACGGGGACGTCGTCCGCCTCGAGCAGATCCTCGTCGCGTCGCACGCCGGCCTCTCGCCCGAGGAGTCGCTCGCGCTCGACGTGCAGTTCCACACCCAGGTCGCGCGCGCGGCGGGCAACCCGCTCCTGGTCACGCTCTCCGAGCTCGCGAGCTCGTGGACAGAGGCGACGCGGCGGCGCTCGCACACCACGCGCGAGGGCAGACGCACCTCGGTCGACGGGCACAGGGCCATCCTCGAGGCCGTCGTCGCGCACGACGAGGACGCGGCGGTCGCGGCCATGACCGCGCACCTCGACGACGTCGCACGCCTCGTCGCGGCCGAGCGGTCGCGCGCGTGAGGGTGCTGCAGCCGGGGCAGGGGCCCGTGCCGGGCGACGCGTACCTGCCCGCCTCGACCGACCGCCTCACGTGGGGGCGCCTGCCGTGCGCGGCGGACGCCGCCGTGCTCCGCGTGGACCCGGGCAGCACGGTGACCGTCGACACCGTGAGCCACGAGGGGATCCTCGAGGACCAGGGCCGAGACCCGCGCGCGTTCTTCGGCCGCCACGGCGTCGACCCCGACCTGGTGCTCGACGACGCGGTCGCGGTCGCGGCCTCGCGCGGGCTGCGCACGGCCGGGGTCGACGGTCCGCACGTCGTGACCGGCCCGATCGAGGTCGCAGGCGCGCGCCCCGGCGACCTGCTGCGCATGACGGTCCTCGAGACCGTGCGCCGCGTGCCGTACGGCGTGGTCTCCAACCGGCACGGGCGCGGCGCGCTGCCGGGGGAGTACCCGGTCGAGGGGACGTCGTACAGCGTCTTCGCGGGCGTCGACGAGGACGCCGACGGCACCGCGGTCGGCACCCTGCCGCTCGTCGAGGGCGGGCCGCACGACGTCCGGTTCCCGTTGCGGCCGTTCCTCGGGATCATGGGTGTCGCGACCGCGGGCACCGAGCGTCCGCACTCCGTCCCGCCCGGCCCGCACGGCGGCAACATCGACATCAACCTGCTGACGACGGGCGCCTCGCTCTACCTCCCGGTCCAGGTGCCGGGGGCGCTCGCGTACGTGGGCGACCCCCACTTCGCGCAGGGCGACGGCGAGGTCGCGCTCACCGCGATGGAGGCCTCGCTCCGCGTGACCCTCCGGCTCGACGTGGTGCCCGCGGCCGACGCGCTCGAGCAGTTCGGGGCGCTCGTGGGCCCGCTCGCCGAGACCGCCGAGCACCTCGTGCCCACGGGCATGGACGCCGACCTCGACGTCGCCGTGCAGGACTGCACGCGGGCCGCGATCGCGCTGCTCGGCGCCCGCTACGGCATGGCCCCCGCGTTCGCCTACGCCTACCTGAGCGCCGCGACGGACTTCGACATCTCGCAGGTCGTCGACCTCGTCAAGGGCGTGCACTGCCGGATCCGCAAGGCCGACTTCGCCCGGGTGGCGGCGCGATGAGCGACGGCCCGCTCGTGCCCGGCGACCCGCTCGTGCCCGGCGACCCCGTGGTCCACGGCGACGCCCCCGCGGGCCTGCTCGCGGCGTTCGGCGCCTACGAGCGTGCCCTCACGGACGACGACCTGGCCGCGATGGACGCGCTGTTCGCGCCGGGCCCCGGCACGCTCCGGGGCGACCCGGCGGGCCTGCTCGTCGGGCACGGGACCATCCACGACTTCCGTGCCGCACGCCGCGGAGCGCCCCGGCGCGTGCTGCTCGACGTCCACGTGCGGCAGGTCGCGCCCGACGCCGCGCTCGTGGTCGCGGTCACGGCACCCGAACGCGGGGGTCGCGGCCTGCAGACGCAGCTCTGGCGTCGCGCCGGGGTCCGGTGGCAGGTCGAGGCCGCGCACGTCGCACCCCCGCCCGCCGCGTTCGACCCGCGCGTGTGGCGGGTCGTGGGCGACCCCCTCGTCCCGGCGACGGGCTCCGGGGCGCTCGACGGCGCGGGGGTCGCGGTCAAGGACCTGTTCGCCGTCGAGGGGCACCGCGTCGGCGCGGGCGTGCCCGCCCACCTCGAGGGCTCGCGGCCCGCGACCCGCAGCGCGAGCGCCGTCCGCCGCCTGACCGACGCGGGCGCGACCGTGCGGGGGATCGCCCGCACCGACCAGCTCGCCTACTCGATCGCCGGGGCGAACCCGCACCACGGGACCCCGCCCAACGCCGTCGTGCCCGGCGGGCTTCCCGGCGGGTCGACGTCGGGCAGCGCGACCGCCGTCGCGCTCGGCGAGGCCGAGCTCGGCCTCGGCACCGACACCGCGGGGTCGATCCGGGTGCCCGCCTCCTACCAGGGCCTGTGGGGGCTGCGGACGACGCACGGCGCCGTCCCGACCGACGGCCTGGTCCCGCTCGCGCCGGACTTCGACACGGTCGGTCTGCTGGCCCGCGACCCCGGGCTGCTCGCGCGGGCCGCCGCGGCGCTGCTCGGCGACGCCGGGGAGAGGTACCTGGGGGACGGGCGCGTCGCGCGGCCCGGGTCGGCGCCCGGCCCGACGCTCGCGGTCGCGCCCGCGCTGCTCGACGCGCTCGCGCCGGCCGTGCGGGCCGCGTTCGACGACGGCACGCGGCACCTCGAGGTCGTCCGGGTCGAGCTGCCCGTCGCGGACGCGATGCTCGCCGCGTTCCGCACGCACCAGGCGTGGCAGGCGTGGGAGCAGCACGGGGCCTGGATCGAGGCACACCCCGGGGCCGTCGTGGGCGACGTCGCAGAACGGTTCCGCGCGGCCTCGCGCGTGAGCGCGGCCGAGGACCGCGCCGCGCGTCGCGCGCTCGCCGGGCTGCGGGCGCGGCTCGACGACGCCCTGGGCGACGCGCTGCTCCTGCTGCCGTCGGCGGCCTCCGCGGCCCCGCGCGCGTGGCACGACGCCGCCCGGCTCGACGAGGCCCGCGCCGCGACCCTGCGGCTCACCTGCGTCGCGGGCATCACGGGACGCCCCGCGGTCTCGGCGCCGCTGCTGCGGGTGGCGACCGTGCCGGACGCCGCGACCGACGGCCCGCTCGGACTGTGCCTCGTGGGGCCGCAGGGGTCGGACGTCGCGCTCGTCGAGGCCGCCGCGACCCTCTGAGCCCCGGGCGCGCGTTCAGCGACCGTTCAACTCGCAGCGCGACTGTTCGGCGACGCAGCACCCCGGCGTCACCGCCCGTCCACCTGGCGTCGTTACGTTCGCGGCATGTCAGCCCCATCGTTCACCTCGCCCCCCGGGCCCGCGGTCGTCGTGATCCCCGCGCGCGGCGGCTCGCAGGGCGTGCCGCTCAAGAACCTCGCGCGCGTCGGCGGCACGAGCCTCGTCGGCCGCGCGGTGCGCACGGCGCTCGCGGCGCCCTCGGTCGGGGCGGTCGTCGTCTCGACCGACCACGACGGCATCGCGGCCGAGGCCCGACGGCACGGCGCGCGGGTCGTCGTGCGCCCGGACGAGATCGCCGGGAGCACCGCGAGCTCGGAGTCCGCGCTCGTGCACGTGCTCGACCACCTCGCCGCGGGCGGGGACCCGCTGCCGCCGGTGACGGTCCTCGTGCAGTGCACGTCGCCCTTCGTCGACCCGGCCGACCTCGACGCCGCGGTCCGCCGCGTCGCCGAGGGCGAGCACGACGTCGTCCTCGCGGTCTCTCCCACCCACGACTTCCAGTGGCGCGACGACGAGGGCGAGGTGCGCGCCGTCGGGCACTCGACGCTCGAGCGCCAGCGCCGTCAGGACCGCGCCCCGCACTACCGCGAGACCGGCGCGTTCTACGCCATGCGCACCGCCGGGCTGCTCGAGAACGGGCGCCGGTTCTTCGGCAGCATCGGGCTGCAGCCCGTCGACCCGGCGACCGCGCTCGAGATCGACGACCCCGAGGACCTCGACGAGGCCCGGCGGATCGCCGAGACCGTCCCGTCGGGCCGTGCGAGCGCGACCGCGCAGCGGATCGACGTCGACGCGCTCGTGACCGACTTCGACGGCGTGCACACCGACGACCACGCCTACGTCGCGCAGGACGGCACCGAGAGCGTGCGCGTGCACCGCGGCGACGGGCTCGGCGTCGCCGCCCTGCGCCGCGCCGGCGTGCCCGTGCTGATCCTGTCGACCGAGCACAACCCCGTGGTCGCGGCCCGCGCGGCCAAGCTCGGCGTCGACGTGCTGCACGGGGTCGACGACAAGGCCGCGGCGCTGCGCGACTGGATCGCCGCTCACCGGCTCGACCCCGACCGGGTCGCCTACGTCGGCAACGACGTCAACGACCTCGGCCCCCTGCACGTCGTCGGGTGGCCGGTCGCGGTCGCCGACGCCCGCCCCGAGGTCCGCGCCGCCGCGCGCGTCGTCCTCGACCACGCCGGCGGCACCGGGGCCGTGCGCGAGATCTGCGACCTCGTCGCGGCCGCGCGCAGGGCCGCGCCCACCGACCAGAACGTCACCACCCGGCACGACTCCCACGAGCAGAACCCCGGAAGGACCACCACCATGAGCACGAGCCCGCGCGCCGCCCAGCCCGTCGCGATCGGCGAGAACCTCGTCGGCCCCGACCAGCCCGTCTACGTGATCGGCGAGATCGGCATCAACCACAACGGCGACGTCGAGATCGCCAAGAAGCTCATCGACGTCGCCGCCGAGGCCGGCTGCCAGGCCGTCAAGTTCCAGAAGCGCACGCCCGAGATCAGTACCCCCAAGGACCAGCGGGACAAGATCCGCCAGACGCCCTGGGGCGAGATGACCTACCTCGAGTACAAGTACCGGGTCGAGTTCGAGCAGGGCGAGTACGAGAAGGTCGCCGCGCACGCCGCCGACCGCGGGATCCAGTGGTTCGCCTCGCCGTGGGACGTCCCCTCGGTCGCGTTCCTCGAGGAGCAGGGCGTGCCCACCCACAAGATCGCGTCGGCGTCGGTGACCGACCACGAGCTCCTGCGGGCGCTCGCCGAGACGGGCAAGCCGATGATCCTGTCCACGGGGATGTCGACGCTCGAGCAGATCGACGCGGCCGTCGAGATCCTCGGCACCGACGGTCTCGTGATCCTGCACGCGACGTCGACCTACCCGCTGCCCCCCGAGGAGGTCAACCTCCGCACGATCACGACGCTCCAGGAGCGCTACGGCGTCCCGGTCGGGTACTCGGGGCACGAGCGCGGGCTGCAGATCTCGCTCGCGGCCGTCGCGCTCGGGGCGGTCGCCGTCGAGCGGCACATCACGCTCGACCGCACGATGTGGGGCTCGGACCACGCGTCGTCCCTCGAGCCGACCGGCCTGCAGCACCTCGTGCGTGACATCCGGATCCTCGAGCAGGCCATGGGTGACGGCGTCAAGCGCGTCATGCCGGGCGAGCTCGCACCGATGGCTCGCCTGCGCCGCGTCGAGGCCTGACCGGCCACGCGGGAGCGTCCGCGCGGCACCCGCACGCACGACGACGCCCGGCACGGACCACCGTGCCGGGCGTCGTCATGCATTTCACAGGTGCGTGCGCAGCCAGCCGACGGTCCGGTGCGGCAGGAGCGCGGTCGCGACGAGCAGCGCACGGCCGCGCAGGCCGGGGCGCCACCGCACGGTCCGCACGGCCCTCGGCCGGGGCGCGCGCGGGCGCGTCGAGTGCCCGGCCTGCTGCGCCTGCTTGTCCCGGTACTCCGCGACCTCGACCCGGCCACGGAAGTACGCGGTCGTGCGGGCCGCGGTCGAGGCGCGCTGTGCGGGGTCGAGCGCGAGCACCTCGAGCGCCCGGTCGACGATCCGTTCGACCGGCCGGCGGTCGTCGCCGAGGAAGTAGTCGGCGAGCCAGTCGGGTGCCGGGGAGCCGAGGTCGTCACGGTCGACCTGGTCGAACGTCCGGATGAGCCCGGACGGGACGAAGATGTGGTTGCCGTGCTGCTCGTGCACGCCGAGGTCGCCCACGAACGCGGTGCGCACGCCCGCGGCGACGCCCTCCATGGCCGCGGTCGACGAGACCGTGAGCAGGAGGTCGGTCCGCGGCAGCAGCTCGGTGACGGGCGTGTAGTCGATGCGGAAGTTCGCCGGCAGGTCCCAGTCGGCGACGATCGCCGCGGGGTGGTGCCGCATGACGTGGAACGTGTCCTCGTCGGGTCGGTGGCGTGGCTTGAGGAGCACCTCGCGCTCGGGGTGGCGGCGCGCGTGCTCGACGAGCCGTGCGTACACGTAGGCGCGGTCGTCGCGTCGCCGGGGCACGGTGGGCTGGTCGGCGAAGACGACCGTGCGCACGGGCCCGCCGCGCGGCGGCTCGGGCGCCGCGGGCAGCAGCGGCAGCCCGCTCAGCAGGAGGTTGTGCGTCGGCAGCTCGAGCCGGCGCGCGACCTCGCGGAACTGGTCGAGGTCGTGGCGCGTGTTCACCGCGACCACGTCGGCGCCGAACCGTTCGAGGTACCCGGCGACGTGCTTCTCGATGATGACGCCCACCCAGCCCGTGATCGTGACCGGGACCCTGCCGTCGACACTCGGCCGGTCGGCGCGCTCGGCGAGGAACCGCGACGCGAGCGGTCCTTGCACCGCGAGGACGACGACGTCGGACCCGTCCGCGGCGACGTGCGTCTCGGCCCACGTGATCCGCTCGAGAGCGCCCGCGCCGTGGTCGGTGGCCTGGCCGTCCGAGACGGCGTGGCGCACGTCGGTCGGGACGACGTACCGGCAGGCGAACCCCCGCCGGGCGAGCTCGTCGCCGATGCCGAGCGCCCACTTGAGCTGCGAGTCGTAGGCGAGGACGAGGGTGGCGGTGGGTGGCACGGTTTCCTCCGGGTGCGGGCGGCGACCGACGCGGTGCGCGGCGGCCGTGGGGATGCCGC
The DNA here is from genome assembly GCF_002797595.1 of Sediminihabitans luteus. GTDB lineage: Bacteria > Actinomycetota > Actinomycetes > Actinomycetales > Cellulomonadaceae > Paraoerskovia > Paraoerskovia lutea. Next base: position 157,361 of record NZ_PGFE01000001.1, on the reverse strand, counting down.
CACGACGTGCCGACGACGGCGCGATGCCGGGCGTCGCGAGCCGTGGCGGGTGCGTCGCAGCGACGCGAATCTCAGGTCAGGTCAGGTCCGGTGCTCGCGGGTCGCGGCGTCGTCGATGCCCCGCCAGAACCCGGCACCCCACGCGAGGTGCATGGTCACGAGCACGGCGGGCAGGAGCAGGCGCACGGGCGCGGGCTGACGCGCGCCCGCGTGCACGGACGCGGCCGTGACCGCGGCGAGGTACGCCGCGGGCGGGACGAGGCCGAGGCCAGCCCAGGGACCGACCAGGAGCGGGCCGAGCACGACGACGGGCACGCACAGCGCGAGCACCGCGACGAGCACGGGTGGTGCCAGGTACCGCAGCCGCACGCTGCGAGGGTCACGCCGCAGGACCTCGCGACGCCACATCCCGGTGCGCCAGAACTGGCGCGCGAGGGATCGCAGCGTCGCGCGCGGGTAGTAGACGACGTGCAGCCCGGGGTCGAACCACACCGTCCCGCCGCGGGCGCGCAGCCGGGCGTTGAGCTCCCAGTCCTCGGCGCGCACGAGCGACTCGTCGTAGCCCTCGGCGGCGAGCAGCGCGTCGCGCCGGAACCCGCCGAGGTAGACCGTGTCGACGGGGCCGGCGGGTCCGCCCGTGTGGAACGCGGCCGAGCCGATGCCGGCGGGGTGGCTCATGGCGCACGCCACGGCGCGCTGCGCCGACGTCGTCCCGACGGGGACCATCATGCCGCCGACGTTGACGGCCCCGGTGGACTCGAGCCGGTCGACGACGCGGCGCACGTAGTCGCGCGGCAGCACGGAGTGGCCGTCGATGCGCACGACGACGTCGTGGTCGGTGCGTCCCGCGCGGATCGCGGCGTTCAGCCCGGTCGACCGGGCCCCGGTCGGATTGTCGAGGACGACGACGCGGGAGTCCTCGCGTGCGAGCTCGTCGGCGATCTCCCGGGTGTCGTCGTGCGAGGGGCCCACGCTCACGACGACCTCGAGGCCGCCCGCGTAGTCCTGGTCGAGCGCCGAGCGGACCGCGGCCCGCAGGTGCGGTCCCTCGTCCCGGACCACCGCGATCACGCTCACCCCGCGAAGGCGCGGATCGGCGCGCCGCTCGCGGGCGGCGGAGGTGGCGGCGGGGTCGTGCCCCGCGGAGGCGTCGGCGAGCGTCATCGACGCGACGGTAGCCACGGCGATCGTCCGGGCGGGGTGCACCGGGCGAACGGGGGGTGAACGTCACCGCGCGGCTCGGCGAACCCCCGCGCTCCGGCGTCCGACGGCCAGCCTGGCGGCGGCCGCGGGGCGCAGGGCCGCGGGCGGCACGGCGAACCGGAGCACGGTCCGTACGTGCCGCGCGCGGGACCACGGCTCGAAGCGCGCGGGCGTCGGGCGGGGCGCGTGCGTGCGCGCGTGCAGAGCCCCGGGCAGCTCGTCGCGCTCGGGGTGCAGGTAGTTCGCGCGCAGCCACGCCGGGTCGGCGACCGGGCCGCCGCGCGACAGCGCCGCGGCGAGGTCGTCCAGCCGGACCACGCAGCCGCTGTCGCGGAACACGGCGTTGAGCATCGCGTCGTCCACGCCGAAGTCGGCCACGACCGCGGTCGGCAGCCCCACCGCCATGGCTTCGAGCGCGGCGGTCGAGCTGATCGTCACGAGAGCGGACCCGGGCGCGAGCCAGCGTGCCATGGGGCCGTCCTCGAAGCGCAGCGCGTCGCGCGGGTGCCCCAGCCGCGCGTGCTCCGCCGACCAGAGCGCGTCGTAGGGGTGCTGCTCGGCGTGGGTCTGCCGCTCGCCGCCACGGGCCCGCAGCTTGACGACGACGTCGCGGTCCGGGCGGGCGAGCCGCGCGAGCGCGTCGAGCACGCGGACCCGCTGCGCGCGGGTGGCCGGGACCTTGGCCTGCGGGGCGAAGACGACGTGCCGCACGCCCGGCCCGGGCGCGGGCTCCGGGACCGCCCCCGGGGTCACCTCCGGGGACGTCGTCGGGCGTGGTGCGAGGAACGGTAGGCGCGAGACCACGACCTCCGGTGCCCGGCCCTGGGCCGCGAACGCGGCCGCGTACGCGTCACGCTCGGCGTGGCTGTGGACCACGAGCAGGTCCGTCCACCGTCGGTACCCGACGCCGTCGGGCCGGGCGGGCAGCGCCATCCCAGGTAGCCCGCTCACGAGGAGCGCGCCCGGGTGGGCCGCCCGCACGACCCGGGCGACGACCTCGGCCACGGGGCCCGTCGCCGCGACGAGGACGGCGTCCGGCCGGGTGCGGTTCAGGGCCCGGCGCAGGCCGCGCAGGCCGACGGTCGCAGGGGTCGCAACCCCTGTGGCCGCGGTCGCCGCGGCGACCTGCGCCACGGTCGGCTGGATCGGGGTCCGCAGCAGCATGACCGTGAGGTGCGCGCCTGCGGTCTCGGGCGCGGTGCGCAGCGCGTCGAGCGTCGCGCAGGCCCACTTGAGGTACGAGTCGGAGTCCGCGACCGCGAGGACGGAGAGGGTCATCGCGCGCCCCCGGCCCGACCGGTCCCGGGGCGGGCCGCGAGGTCCAGCACGCTCGACAGGTGGGCGCGCAGGGCCGGGGAGGCGTCGCGCGTCCACCAGCCGGCGGGGACGGGGACGCCGACCACGTCCGCGCCCGAGCCCGCGAGCGTCGAGCCGAGCAGGACGAGAGCGGTCGACGGCAGCATGAGCACGCGCTGGCCTTCGCCGAGCGAGCGCAGGCGGATCTCGGCGGGGGCGCCGGGCGCCTCGACCGTCGCGCCGAGGGCCGCGACCCGACGCGTCACCGCGCGGTCGTGCCGCCGGTGCGGCAGGTAGCGCACGGGCCCCTCGGCCACCACGCGCCCGACCCACGCGACGTAGGCGTCCGGGTCGACGAGGCCGTCGGCGACCAGGCCCGAGCCGAGCACGACCGTGGCCTCGGGCACGGGTGCCGCGGCCGGGCGCGAGCGCAACCAGCCGAGATCGTCCCGCACGACCGTGATCCCCGAGTCCGCGAGACGCGCCGCATCCTCACCGAGAGGCATGGCCGTGAACAAGGTCAGCCGGCCGTCCGCAGCCAGCGCCCGCAGACGGCGCGCGGTCCGCAGCCCGAGCGCCCGGCGGAGCCGGTGGTGCGACGACCCGACGCGCTGGACGGGCCGGTCGGCGGCGAGCAGCACGTCCGCGAGCGCGAGGGTCGCGAGGCCGTCGTCGACGAGCACGAGGCGCGCCGGCCCGCCGCCCGCGGCGAGCCGTGACTGGAACGACCCCGAGAACGCGTCGCCCACGACCCACGTCCCGGCGCGGGGGAGGCGGACCGGGCCGGGCGGACCGTCGAGGTCGAGCCCTGCCGGGAGCCCGAGCGCGGCGAGCTCCGCGCGGGCCGCCCGCAGCGCGGGCACGTCGCGCCGGGCGTGCACCACGGTCGCGGTACCCGTGAGTCCCGCGGCGTGTGCCTCGACGGCGCACAGGAGCTGCAGCGGCGACTCGACGTGCGCGTGCGCGGGTCGCGCGCCGCTCACGCGGCGGTCACGCGGGAGCCCACGACGACGTCGCGAGCGTCTCGGTCGTGACGCGCCGGGGCGAGCGTCCGGCGGTCTGCACCGACGCCGCCGTGGTCGGGAGGGTCGCGATGGTCGTGCGCACGGCCCGCCGCAGCGTGCGCCGGTCGGCCCGGTCGGGCGCCGGCGCGGCGAGCAGCGCGTCGCAGCGTGCGCGCACGACCGCGGACAGGTGGGGCAGGAACGGTTGCGGCGAGCGGTCCGCGAGGACGACCTGCACCGTGCGGTGCAGCGACGCGACGACCGTTGACGGTGCGGGCGGGCGGGAAGGTCGGCGCTGCGCGAGGCCCGGCGCGTCCACGACGGCGACACCGTGGCTGCGCAGCTGGAGCCGCCACGTCCACGGGAGGTCGGCGGCGGTGCCCAGACCCTCGCTCAGGTCGAGCAGCCCGTCGTGCCCGAGCGCACGGTCGAACACGCCGCCCCGGACGTCGTGGACGACGCCGCGCGCGAGCTCGGCCCGCGGGTCGAGCACGACCCCGCGAGGGGTCACGGGCGAGCGGTCGTGCGCCGACGGCCCCGCGAGCCGTGAGTCGCCCGCGTGCACGGCGTCGCAGCGGAGCGTCTCGAGGGCGCCCGCGAGGTGCGCGAGGCGCTGCGGGGCGAGGACGTCCCCCGCGTCGACGAAGGTCACGAAGCGGCCGGACGCCGCCGCGAGTCCCAGGTTCCGGGCGCTCGCGGGCCCCGTGCCGGCGACGTCGGAGAGCACCTGCAGGCGAGGGAGATCCGTCGCGAACGCCGCGGCGGTCACCGCGGCGGTGCTCGCGGGAGCGGAGGCGGAAGCGGGAGCGTCGACGACGACGACGACGACCTCGAGCTCGCCCCGGTCGACGACCTGGACGCACAACGAGGCGAGGGTCCGGGCCAGGCCCGGGTCGGGCGTGTCGTCGGGTTCGGCGACGACCACGACCGAGATGCGTGGGCGGGCGCGCGTGCTCATGGTTCGACGGTAGGAGGATCCCGCGTCCGGGTGGTGAACCCGTGGTGAACGGTGCTCGACGGTCGCCCGACGGTGGTACCGGACGGCGCTGCACGCGTCAGGCTCGTGCGCCCGGGTCAGGCTCGAGCGTCCTCGTCAGGACTGCGTGCCGGGCGGGTCCTGCGTGCCTGACGGGTCCTGCCCGCCCGGGTCGGGGACGTCGTGCGGGTCGGGTTCGTCGTGCGGGTCAGGCGCGCTCGCCACGAGGGACGCGATCACGTCGTCGGCCCAGCGGCGCGCGTAGCGCACGAGCACCACGTCCTCCGCGTCGGGGCGCGCCGCGTACCAGACGGCGACGGGCTCGACGACGCGGCGCCGCGGCAGCAGGTCGACCACGGCTCCGCCGTCGGCGTCGCGCACGGTGTGCGTGAACCGCACGGTCCGGACCAGGGGCGCGTCCTCGTCGTCGTCGGGCGCGGGCGTGCGCGTGTACGTGCAGGTCCCGGTCAGCACGACGCCGGTCCGCGTGACCTCGGGCTCGGTGGCGAGGTGGAGCGTCCCGGTCGCCCGCACGGGATCGGCGAGCAGCGCGGCCCGGCCGCGGGCCGCCCGGCGGCCCCGGAGCTGGGTCGCGTACGTCACGAGCGACGCGAGCGCCGTCAGGCCGACCAGCACCGTGGTCACCGCCGGGACCCAGCCCGGCACGGTCCACCCCTGGTGGCCGGCGAGCCACTGGTAGACGAGCCCGAGCACCGTGAGGCCGGCGGGCACCGCCCAGCCGTGCTCGCGCCACCAGGCGACGCGGGCCGGGGGCGGGAGCGTCTCGACGTCCCGGTCGACCGCCGCCGCGCTCGCGGGGAGCTCGAGCAGCACCACCTGGTGCAGCACGGGGCCCGCGGTGCTCACGAGCGCAGGCTCCAGCGCCACGCGTCGGCGTTGTGGCGCCCGACGCGACCCCCGAAGCTCTTCGCGGTCGCGCCGCCGCCCGTGCCGCGCAGCACGCGGACGCGGTTGGTCCACTCCTCGACGGGGGCGACGTCGTCGGGCTCGTGATCGCCCACGACCGCGCTCAGCCCCGCGACGAGCGCGGCGACCTCGATCTCGTCGGGCGCGCCGCGCACCACGCGCAGCGCGGGCCGGTCGGGGATCTCCTGCGTCACAGGTCGTCCTCCTCGTCGTCCTCGAAGAAGTCGGGGGCCTCGCCGCGCGAGACCGCCCACTCGCCGACGTGGTAGCCCTGGTCGACGAGCTGCTGCACGATCCCCGAGCCTGCGGCGTCGATGATCCCCATCACGCCGTCGAGCGTGCCGTCGGTCGTGCCCGTGGGCGTGCCGACGACGTAGCCCAGGTAGAACACGTCGGCGTCGGTCGCGTCGTCGTCGGGCACGGCCTCGTCGAGGTCCGCGTCGGGCGACCAGACGGTCGACGTCAGGTCGGGGTGCATGCCGAGCGTGCCGTGCAGCGCGTCGTACAGCTCGGCGTTGAGGGTGCCCACGCGGGACTCGAGCGCGAGGATGCGCGGGTCCTCGTCGGCCTCGGCCGCGCCGAACTCGGCGCGCACGCCCACGGCCGTGTCGACGTACTCGTGCAGCAGCGCCGCGACGCGGTCGACCGCGGCGTGCAGCGGGTCGGGCTCGACCTGCCCCAGGGGCGCGGGCCCGTGCGTGTGGTCCTCGTGGCTCATGCGCGCACCTCGTTCGTAGGTCGGGTCTGGTCCGTCCGCGTCACAGCGGGATGTTGCCGTGCTTCTTGGGAGGAAGGCTCGCACGCTTGGTGCGCAGCGCGCGCAGGGCGCGCGTGATCTGCGCGCGCGTCTCCGACGGGCGGATCACCGCGTCGACGTACCCGCGCTGCGCGGCGTCCCACGGGTTGACGATCGCCTCCTCGTACTCGTCGACCAGGCGCGCGCGCTCGGCCTCGACGTCGCCGCCGTCGTCCGCGACCTTCCGGAGCGCGGAGCGCTGCAGGATGTTGACCGCGCCGCCCGAGCCCATCACGGCGATCTGCGCCGTGGGCCAGGCGAGGTTGACGTCCGCCCCGAGCTGCTTGGACCCCATGACGATGTACGCGCCGCCGTAGGCCTTGCGCGTGATGAGCGTGACGAGCGGCACCGTGGCCTCGGCGTACGCGTAGATGAGCTTCGCGCCGCGCCGGATGATCCCGTCCCACTCCTGGTCGGCGCCCGGCAGGAACCCGGGCACGTCCACGAGCGTGAGCACCGGGATGTTGAACGCGTCGCACGTGCGCACGAACCGGGCGGCCTTCTCCGACGCGTCGATGTCGAGCGTGCCCGCCATGGCCATGGGCTGGTTCGCGACGATCCCGACCGACTGGCCCTCGACGTGGCCGAAGCCGACGATCACGTTCTTCGCGAACAGCGGCTGGACCTCGAGTAACGCGCCGTCGTCGAGCACGTGCTCGATCACGGTCCGCATGTCGTAGGGCTGGTTGTCGGAGTCGGGCACCAGCGCGTCGAGCTCGAGGTCCTCGTCGGTGATCGACAGGTCGGTGTCCTCGGGCACGAACGCGGGCGCGTCCGAGAGGTTGTTCTGCGGCAGGTAGCCGAGCAGGTGGCGCACGTAGTCGAGCGCGTCGTCCTCGTCGGCGCCCATGTAGTGCGCGACGCCCGAGCGCTGGTTGTGGGTCAGCGCGCCGCCGAGCTCCTCGAAGCCGATGTCCTCGCCCGTCACGGCACGGATCACGTCCGGTCCGGTGATGAACATGTTCGACGTGCCGTCGGCCATGACGATGAAGTCCGTCAGGGCGGGGGAGTAGACGGCGCCGCCCGCGCTCGGGCCGAGGATCAGGGAGATCTGCGGGATCACGCCCGACGCGGCGACGTTGCGCCGGAAGATCTCCGCGAACTGGGTCAGGGCCGCGACACCCTCCTGGATGCGCGCGCCACCGCCGTCCGAGATGCCGATGAGCGGCACGCCCGTGCGCAGCGCCAGGTCCTGGACCTTGACGATCTTCTGGCCGTGCACCTCGCCGAGGCTCCCGCCGAACACCGTGAAGTCCTGCGAGTAGATGCACACCTGGCGGCCGTCGATCGTGCCGTGTCCCACCACGACCCCGTCGCCCGGGACGCGCTTCTTGTCGAGCCCGAAGTTCTGCGAGCGGTGCGTCGCGAACGCGTCGAGCTCGACGAAGCTGCCCTCGTCGAGCAGGGCGTCGATGCGCTCGCGGGCCGACTTCTTGCCGCGCGCGTGCTGCTTGGCCTGCGCGGTCTCCTCGGGGACGAGCGTCGCGGCGTCGACGCGCGCGGCGAGGTCGTCGAGCTTGGCGGCGGTCCCGACGGGACGGGTCGTCGAGCGGCCGGCGGCGGACGGGGACGGCGTGGCGGCGGTGTTCACCCGACCGAGCGTAGTTGGTGGGAACGACCAGATCGATAGCAGGGTGACCAGCGTGGGGCCGCACGCCGTTGGTGGAACCCGACAACGACGAGGGGTCGGGCGCAGCGCGGGCACCCTGGTCTCGGGCCGCCCGGCACGGCATCATGGGGGCATGTCGACGCCCCGTGAGCCCCTGCGCGCCCAGGTACTGCAGCAGATGCTCGTCGGCCCCGGGCTGCCCCTGCGGCGCGTCGAGGTGGTCGAGGAGTCGACCTCGACCATGGTCGAGCTCGCCGCCGCGCGCCGCGCCGATCCCGAGGCGTGGCCCACGCCCTCGCTCCTGGTCGCCGAGCACCAGAGCGCCGGGCGGGGACGCGCGGGCCGCAGCTGGCAGACCGCGCCGCGGGCCGCGCTCCTGGCCTCGATCCTGCTGCGCCCGCAGGTGCCCGCCGCGGCCCTCACCTGGCTCCCGCTGCTCGCCGGGCTCGCGACGGTGCGAGCGGTGCGCGCGACCGCCGGCGTCGAGGCCGTGCTCAAGTGGCCCAACGACGTGCTCGTCGAGATCCCCGGCGCGGAGCCCGTCGACGGGTGGGGGACGCTGCGCAAGCTGGGCGGGATCCTCACCGAGGTCCAGCCCGACGGCACGGTCGTGCTGGGCGTCGGCGTCAACGTCTCGCAGTCCCTCGACGAGCTGCCCGTGGGCACCGCGACCTCGCTCGCGCTCGCCGGCGCGGCCACGCTCGACCGGGAGGTGCTGCTCGTCGCGCTGCAGGAGGCCTTCTCGCAGGTGGCCGAGCGCTGGCGGGACGCGGACGGCGACGCGCTCGCGGCCGGGCTGGCCGACGAGGTCGCGCAGGTGTGCGCGACGCTCGGCGCGCAGGTCGCGATCGAGCGCGTCGACGGCTCGGTGCTCGTGGGCGAGGCCGTCGGGATCGGCGCGGCGGGCGAGCTCGTGGTGCGCCCGGACGGATCGGCTCACGGGGACGACGACCTCGTGGCCGTCGTCTCGGGCGACGTGCGCCACCTGCGCCTCGACGGCGGGCGCTGACGGGCGTCGTCCGCGCGTGACGGCGGTCACTATGATGGACGCCGTGCCCCACCCTGACACCCCCGACCTCCCCGCTGCCGGACCCGCCGCCGACCCGGCCGGACCCGCCGCCGACGCGCACCCGACCGTCCCGCGGGGCGGGACCCCGGACCCGACGCTCGCGGCCGGGCAGGTCACCGCGGCACGCCTCGACGAGGCGCTGCTGGGCGGTGAGCGCTCGCTCTCGCTCGACGAGCTCGCGGCGGTCACCGAGCTCACGCCGTCGGACGTCGAGGCGTACTGGAGCTGGCTCGGCCTGCCCGTGACCGACCCGTCCGAGAAGGCCTTCACGCGGGACGACGCGGACGCCCTGGTCGACGTCGCGCGGTTCGTCGCGGACGAGGAGCTCGACCTGCGCGCGCAGACCACGCTCGTGCGGTCGATGGGGCACACGACCGAGCGGCTCGCGCTGTGGCAGGTCGAGGGTCTCGTCGAGCACATGGCGCGGCGGTTCGGCCTCGACGACACGAGCGCGCGCCTGCTCGTGCTCGACCGGCTGCCCGCGCTGGCGCCCGCGCTCGAGCGCCAGCTGCTGCACGCGTGGCGGCGCCAGCTCGCGGCGGTCGCGGGCCGGTTCGCGACCGAGTTCTCGGGCGCGCGCATCACGCCGGGCGACGACGGGGGGCGGCTCCCGCTGCCGCGGGCCGTGGGCTTCGCGGACATCGTGTCGTTCACCAAGCGCACGGCTGGCCTCGGCTCGGTCGAGCTCGCCGAGTTCGTGCAGACCTTCGAGACGGAGGCGCGCGACCGGATCACGGCCGCGGGCGGGCGCGTGGTCAAGACGATCGGTGACGCGGTGCTGTTCGTGGCGGACGACGTCGCGACGGGCGCCGAGGTCGCGCTGCGTCTCGCGGTGTCCGGCGGGGCGGACGGCGGACCCGACGAGGCGGGTGTGCCGCCCGTGCGCGTGAGCCTCGTGTGGGGGCGCGTGCTGTCACGGTTCGGCGACGTGTTCGGCACCTCGGTCAACCTCGCGGCCCGGCTCACCGACATCGCGGAGCCGTCGACCGTGCTCATCGACCGCGACACGGCGGCGGCGCTGCGCGGGGACCCGCGCTTCGCGCTCACCGCGCAGCCCGAGCGCGAGGTCCAGGGGCTCGGCGTGATCGAGCCCGTGCGCCTGCAGCGGGCCTACGCGGGCTGACCCGCCGCGGGGTCCACGGGCTCGACGTCCACCGGCTCGACGTCCACCGGCTCGACGTTCGCCGGCGAGTCGTTCGCGACGTTCCCGACGCCTGCCGCCACCCGGTGCGCCACGAGCCGGTCCGCGTGCCGCGCGACCAGCGCGTGCGCCTCGTCGGCGGACGTCGCGGGGTCGAGCCACGCGTCCCACACGTCGCGGGGCAGCACGGCCGGCGTGCGGTCGTGGATCGCCGCGAGCTCGGTCCCGTCGGCGACGGTGGCGCCCGACGGCGCAGCCGTGGTCACGATCGTGGTGGACACGAGCCACCGCTCGGGGTCGTCGTCGGCGCGGGAGCGGTCGCGCCAGAACTCGTAGAGCCCCGCGAAGGCCGTCGGGCCGGAGGCTGCACGGATGAACCAGGGCTGCTTGCGCTGCCGGCCCGGCCCGGGGAGCTTCTGCCACTCGTAGTACCCGTCGGCGGGGACGAGGCAGCGCCGTGCCGCGAGGGGCTTGGCGAACGCCGCCTTGTCGAGCAGCGTCTCGGCGCGCGCGTTGATCATGCGCGGCCCGACGCCCGGGTCCTTGGCCCAGGAGGGCACGAGCCCCCACCGGGCGACCTGGAGGGAACGGACCGGCGCGGCGTCCGCGCTCCCGCGGGGCGCGCGCTCGACGACGATCCGCACGGGGTCGGTCGGCGCGACGTTCCACGACGGGCCGAGGAGCCGGGCGTCGTCCGCGATCTCGGCGATCGCGAACTCGTCGGCGAGGTCCTGGTCGCTCGTGAAGGAGGCGTAGCGTCCGCACATGCCCCCAGCCTGGCGCGGGCCACCGACAGTCGCACGGCAGCACGCGCGGACGTCACGTCGAAACGATACGACAGGAGCGTCGTCCGCCCGTACGATCAGGACGTGACCACCCCCGGACCCCCGCCCTCGACCCCGCCGCGCGGTGCCGGACCGTCGCGCTCGATGCTCGGGTGGATCCTGCTGCTCGGCGCGCTAGCAACGCTGCCCGCGTTCACGGTCGACACCTACCTGCCCGCGCTGCCCGACGTCGCGGAGGAGTTCGGCGCGTCCGACGCGCTGGCGCAGCTCACGCTCTCGGGCATGCTCGTGGGCGGGGCCGTCGGTCAGTTCGTCATCGGGCCACTCTCGGACCGGTTCGGTCGCCGCCTGCCCGTGCTCGTGGGGCTCACGCTGCACGTCGTGACGTCGATCGCGTGCGCGTTCGCCCCCTCGATCGAGACGCTCATCGTGCTGCGCGTGCTCCAGGGCTTCTTCAACGCCGCCTCGCAGGTCGTGTCGATCGCCGTGATCCGCGACCAGTTCACGGGGGCCGCCGCCGCGCGGATCCTGTCGCGCCTGATGCTCGTGATCGGCCTGGCCCCGCTGCTCGCGCCGTCGATCGGCGCGCTGATCCTCGCCGACGGCGGGTGGCGCTGGGTCTTCGGTGTGCTCGCGATCCTCGGCGTCGCGCTCGGCCTCGTCGTGCTGTTCTTCATGCCCGAGACGCACCCGGTCGCCAAGCGGCGCACCGGCGGGGCGCGCAGCGTGCTGCGCGGCTACGCCTCGCTGTTCAAGGACCGGCACTTCGTCGCGCTCGCGGTGCTGCCCGGCCTCGGCATGGCCGTGCTCATGAGCTACGTCGTCGGCTCGCCGTTCGTGCTGCAGGAGGGCTACGACCTGACGCACGCCCAGTTCTCCGTGCTGTTCGCGGTCAACGGCGTCGGGCTCGTGATCTCCGCCCAGGTCAACGCCGCCCTCGTGCGTCGCGTCGCACCCATCCGGCTGCTGCGCGCCGCCCTCGTGGCCCAGGCCGGGTTCGCCGTCGTCCTGCTCGTCGTCGCGCTCACCGGGGCCGGGGGGCTCGTCGGGCTCCTCGTCGCGCTGTGGCTCGTGCTGTCGATGCAGGGCATGATCCCCGCGAACGCCTCGGCGCTCGCGCTGTCCCGCCACGGCGAGATGGCGGGCACCGCGGCGGCGGTCATCGGCGCGTTCCAGTCGGGCGTCGCGGGCGTCGTGAGCCCGCTCGTGGGGGTCCTGGGCGGCGACGCGACGGCCATGGCGACCGTCATGGTCGGTGCGGTCGCGCTCTCGCTCGTGGTGCTCGCGACCGCGACGCCCGCGTTCCGTCGTGGCGGGTGGCACACCGAGATCTGACGTCCGGACGGAATGCCCGGTCTGCACTGTTCACCGGACGCTCACCGGCGCGCCCGCGCGGGTGCACGCCGCCGTGGCTGAGTGCCCGTTGTGTGAGTCCCATGAGAACCCGTGCGTTGCTCCCCGTCCTGGCGGTCGCACTCACCGCCTCGTTCCTCGTCCCGACGGCCTCGGCCGCGGCACCGCGACCGGCGGCGCCCAGCGCGGCTGCGCCGTCCGCGGGCCACGACCGGCCGCGCACCGTCGTCGTCCCGACCCTTGCCGCGCGGGCGACCCTGTCGGCCGACTACTCGGCCCCCGGCCCCGACTCGGGTGCCCTCGCGACCCCGGGCAACGGGCGCACCGGCCCCTTCGAGGGGCAGGTCGTGCCCGGCTTCTCGGCCATGGTGGAGGACGCCCACGGCTCGTTCTGGGCGCTGCCCGACAACGGGTTCGGCACGCAGGCCAACTCGGCGGACTTCCTGCTGCGGTTCTACCACGTGACCCCGCGCTGGGAGACGGCGCGCGGCGGGGCGGGGCAGATCCGCGTCGACCGGTTCGTCTCGCTCCGCGACCCCGACCGCCGGCTCGGGTTCGCCATCGTCAACGGCTCCACGCGCGAGCGGCTGCTCACGGGGGCCGACCTCGACGTCGAGTCGATCGTCCGGGCCAAGGACGGCTCGTTCTGGATCGGCGAGGAGTTCGGCCCCTTCCTCGTGCACGTCGACCGCACGGGCAAGGTGCTCGAGCGCGAGGTCCCGCTGCCCGGCGTCCGCTCCCCGCAGAACCCGTACCTCGCCGCGGGGGAGGTCCCGACCGTCCGGGCGAGCAAGGGCTTCGAGGCCATGGCCGGGTCGGACGACGGCCGGTACCTCTACCCGGTGCTCGAGGGAGCGCTCGTGGCGGACGACGACCAGCGGCGCCGCGTCATCCACCAGTACGACACGCGCACGCACCGCTACACCGACCGGACATGGGCCTACCAGACGGACACCGACGCGAACCTCGTCGCCGACGCGTTCATGACGGGTCGCTCGACCATGCTCGTGCTCGAGCGCGACAGCCTCGACGGCGCCGCCGCGGTGACCAAGCGCGTGTATGAGATCGACCTCGCACGCACGGACGTCCCCGGCTCGCCACGCACGGGCCGCGGCGGGTACGTCGACAAGACCCTCGTGCTCGACGCGCTGCGCATCGCGAACCCCGACGGGCTCGGCGCGGGCGCCGGCGACGGCACGGGCGACCCGTACGCCTTCGCCTACAACTCGTTCGAGACCGTCGTGCGGCTGCACGACGGCCGCCTCCTGCTCGCGAACGACAACAACTACCCGGGCGACGACGCCCGCGTGCCCGGCACGCCCGACGACACCGAGATGGCGATCGTGGACCTGCGCACGGTCCGCGCCCCGAAGGACGACGGCGTGACCGTCGTCGGGCACCGCGGGGCGAGCGGGTACCGGCCCGAGCACACGCTCGCGTCGTACGAGACCGCGATCCTGCAGTGCGCCGACTACATCGAGCCCGACCTCGTGCCGACCAAGGACGGCGTGCTCGTCGCGCGCCACGAGAACGAGATCGGCGGGACCACGGACGTCGCGGCCCACCCCGAGTTCGCGGCCCGCCGCACGACGAAGGTCGTCGACGGCGTGCGGCTGACCGGCTGGTTCACCGAGGACTTCACGCTCGCCGAGCTGCGCACGCTGCGGGCGAAGGAGCGCATCCCGGGCACGCGGCCCGACAACGTGCGGTTCGACGGCCTCTACCCGGTCCCGACGTTCGACGAGGTGCTCGACCTCGCGCGGCACTCGCGCACGTGCGACGGCGGACCCGTGGGTGTCTACCCCGAGACCAAGCACCCGACCTACTTCGACCAGGTCGGGCTCTCCCTCGAGGAGCCGCTCGTCGCACAGCTCGCCGCGAACGGCATGAACCGCGCGTCCTCGCCCGTGATCGTGCAGAGCTTCGAGACCGCCAACCTGCGCGAGCTGAACCGCGCGACGCCGGTCGCGATCGCCCAGCTCGTCAGCTGCTCGGGCGCACCGTACGACCTCGTCGCGGCGGGCGATCCTCGCACGTACGCGGACCTCGTCACGCGTGACGGGCTGCGGGAGATCGCGCGGTACGCCGACGGCATCGGCGCGTGCAAGGACGTCATGATCCCGCGCACCCCGGCCGGCACGCTCGGCACGCCCACCACCGTGATCCGCGACGCGCACCGTGCGGGCCTCGACGTGCACGGGTGGACGTTCCGGCGCGAGAACACCTTCCTGCCCGTCGAGTTCCGGCAGGGCACCGACCCGAACGCCGTCGGCGACCTCGCCGGGGAGATCCGGGTGTTCCTCGACGCCGGGATGGACGGGTTCTTCACCGACGACCCGGACCTCGGCGTCGCCGCCGTACGCTGAGCCGCCCCCGCCGAACGCCCCGACCGCCCCTGACCTGCCGCGCGGCAGGTCGGGGGCGGTCGTACGCTCAGGACGTGGCCGCAGCGACGACGACCGGTGACGACGCCCACGACGACGTCCCGCGCGCCGTCGCGTCCACCACCGGGTCGCCGCGGCGACCCCCGCGCCGGTCGCACGCCCCCCGGCACGCCCCGCCCCGCCGCCGCCACCCCGTGCTCTTCGCGACGGCGCTGACGGCGACCGCCGCGGTCGTGTTCGTCACCACCGCCGCCGTCGCGGCGTACGTCGACCTGCAGTCCCAGATCACGGTCGACGACGTCGACCCCCTGCTCGGCGCCGACCGCCCCGCGCAGCTCCCCGTGGCACCGCCCACCCGGGACGCCCCGCCCGACCCCGCCGACCCGTACGCCGGCCAGCCGCTCAACATCCTCGTCATGGGCACCGACCTGCGCGACGCCGCGAACATCGCGGTCGCCGGCGGTGCTGTCGAGGACGGCATGCGGTCCGACACGACGCTCCTCGTGCACGTCGCGGCCGACCGCACGCGCGCCGAGATCGTGTCGATCCCGCGCGACTCGCTCGTCGACATCCCGACGTGCACGCGCACCGACGGCACCGTGACCCCCGCACGCTCGACGACCATGTTCAACCGGGCCTTCACCTACGGTGGCGGGCCCGAGGAGGACATCGCGGGAGCAGCCGCCTGCACGCGACGCACCGTCGAGCAGCTCACCGGGGTGCGCACGACCGACCACGTCGTGGTCAAGATGAACGGCGTCGAGCCCATCGTCGACGCCCTCGGTGGCGTGCGCATGTGCATGCCCGAGCCCGTGCACGGGCGCGAGGTCGACCTCGACCTGCCCGCCGGCGAGCAGCGCCTCGACGGGTACGAGGCGATCAACTTCCTGCGCGCCCGCAAGGGCACCGGGTTCGGCCTCGAGCTCGGCAGCGACCTGCAACGCATCGAGCGCCAGCAGGCGTTCCTCGACGCGACCGTGCACGAGGTCACCTCGAAGAACCTCCTGACGAGCACACCCCAGCTCTACCGCGTCGTCGAGTCGATCCTCGCGTCCATCAGCACGAGCCCCGACCTCGGCTCGCCCCGCGCGCTCGTCGGGCTCGCGCTCTCCCTGCGCAGCATCCCGCCCGAGAACGTCGTGTTCACGGCCGTGCCCGTCGTCGACGCGCCCTGGGACAACGACCGCGTGCTGTGGACCGCCGAGGCGGACGAGATCTGGGCGCGCATCGCCGCCGACGAGCCGCCGCCCGGTGCGGAGCCCGCGCCGGGGACTGACGGCGGGACGGGCACCGGTGCCGGGACGGGCGACGGTGAGACGGGCGATGACGGCGACGGCACGAGCACCGACCCAAACCCGTCGGCCGGGACGCCCAGCCCTGCGCCGTCCGCCACCACCGCGCCGGGCGTGTGCCCGGACTGACCCCTACCCGCCCGCGGCGCCGAGCCTTCGCAGACCCGCCACCGCGTCGCGCAGCACACCCTCGCGCTTGACGAACGTGAACCGCACGCTCGACGCCAGGGCGCTCGCGGTTGCGGACGGCGTGCCGTCGTCCCCGGTCGCGCAGAACGCGGAGACGGGCACCGCGACGACGCCCGCGAGCTCGGGCAGGCGACGGCACAGCTCGACGCCGTCCGGGAAGCCGAGCGGCGCGGCGTCCGCGACCACGAAGTAGGTGCCCTGCGGCACGCTCACCCCGAACCCGGCGTCGGCGAGGCCCTCGCACAGCAGGTCGCGGCGCGCGGCGAGCGAGGCCGCGAGCGCACGCGGCGCGTCGTCGTCGGCCAGCGCCTGGGCGACCGCGTGCTGGAACGGCGTGCCCGAGGTGTACGTGAGGAACTGCTTGACGGTCCGCACCGCGGTCACGAGCTCGGCGGGGCCGTGCACCCACCCGACCTTCCAGCCCGTGAACGAGTACGTCTTGCCCGCCGAGCTGATGGTCAGGGTGCGCCCCGCCATGCCGGGCAGCGTCGCGATCGGGACGTGCGTCGCGTCGTCGAACACGAGGTGCTCGTAGACCTCGTCGGTCACGACGATCGCGTCGTGCTCCCGGGACACGGCCGCGATCGCGTCGAGCTCGGCGCGCGTGAGCACGGCGCCCGTGGGGTTGTGGGGCGTGTTGACGAGGATCAGGCGGGTCCGCGGGCCGACGACGGCCCGCAGCGTCGCGACGTCGAGCCGGAACCCTCCCGGGGCGGGGGCGCTCCCGGTGCCGGACGTCGCGTGGTCGGGCAGGGCGGGAGCGGGCAGCATCGGCACCCGCACGTGCGTCGCGCCCGCGAGCGCGATGCACGCGGCGTGCGCGTCGTAGAACGGTTCGAGCGTCACGACCTCGTCGCCCGGCCCGGCGAGCGCGAGGATCGTCGCGGCGAGCGCCTCGGTCGCGCCGGTGGTCACGAGCACCTCGGTGTCCGGGTCGACGTCGAGACCGTAGTGACGATGCTGGTGCGCGGCGATCGTGTGCCGCAGCTCGGGGATCCCGGGGCCGGGCGCGTACTGGTTGTGGCCCGCCTCGATCGCGGCCACCGCCGCGGCCCGGACGGAGGCCGGACCGCCGACGTCGGGGAACCCCTGGCCGAGGTTGATCGCGCCGGTGCGTGCGGCGAGCTGCGTCATCTCGGCGAAGACCGTCTGCGCGACGCTCCCGTCGGGGCGCAGCAGGCCGGTCGCGCGGGCGGCGTCTCGCCAGCGGCCGGGAACGGCGGTGTGGAGGGGGTGGGTCGTGTCGGGCACGCTGCGACGCTACCGCCCGGGGCGTGCGGCAGCGGTCCGAGCCGTGCGCGAGCGTCACCTTCGGGCCCCTCCCGGCACCTCCCGGGGATCCTGGTCACCCGAGCGTCACGTTCGGGCCCCTCCCGGCACCTCCCGGGGATCCTGGTCACCCGAGCGTCACGTTCGGGCCCGTTCCGGGCCCAATGAGGGGGCCGGAACGTGACTCTCGCGCGCTCTTGAACACCCGACCACGCGACCCGACCACGCGACCCGACCACGCGGCCCGGCCACACGTCGTCCACAGCCCCCATGTTGTCCACAGCCCCCTGACGCCGGATGTCCGGTCTGTCCTATGCTGCCGCTGCGACCGAGGGGGGTCGCGTCGACAGGGGGTCGGACGTGGAGAGCATGACGCTGCTCGTCGAGGAGACGCGCGAGGTGCTGCGGCGCCGCGAGCTGGACCCGGTCGCGGACCGGCCCGCGTTCACCGCGCTCGCGCACGAGCTCGTGACCGACTACCTCGCGCGGGCGGCGGCGGGGGTCGTGCCGCCCCTGCCGGACCCCGCTGCGGCGGGCCGCCATCTCGTCGACACGTTCTCGGGCTTCGGCCCGTTGCAGCCGTACCTCGACGACCCGGAGGTCGAGGAGATCTGGATCAACGCGCCCACGGCGGTGTTCGTCGCGCGCGGGGCGGCGCCCGAGCTGACCACGACGATCCTCACGGCGGACGCCGTGCGCGACCTCGTCGAGCGCATGCTCAAGTCCTCCGGTCGCCGGCTCGACCGCAGCAGCCCGTTCGTCGACGCGACGCTCCCGGGCGGGGAGCGGCTGCACGTGGTCGCGCCCGACATCACGCGCGAGCACCTCGCGGTCAACATCCGCAAGCACGTCGTGCGTGCGACCCGGCTGGACCACCTCGTCGCACGCGGCAGCCTCACGCCGCACGCCGCGACGTTCCTCGACGCCTCGGTGCGCGCAGGGCTCAACGTGCTTGTCGCGGGCGCGACGCAGGCGGGCAAGACGACCATGCTCAACGCGCTGGCGGGGTCGATCCCGGCGTCCGAGCGGGTCATCACGTGCGAGGAGGTCTTCGAGCTGCGCTTCGCCGCACGGGACGTCGTCGCGCTGCAGTGCCGCCAGGCGGGCCTCGAGGGCACGGGCGAGGTCACGCTGCGGCGTCTCGTCAAGGAGGCGCTGCGCATGCGGCCCGATCGGATCGTGGTCGGCGAGGTGCGCGAGGCCGAGAGCCTCGACCTGCTGGTGGCGCTCAACGCGGGCATCCCGGGGCTCTGCACGATCCACGCGAGCTCGGCGCGCGACGCGCTGACCAAGCTCTGTACGCTCCCGCTGCTCGCGGGGCCGAACATCTCCGACCGCTTCGTGGTGCCGACGGTCGCGAGCGTGGTCGACCTCGTGGTGCACCTGCGGGTCGACCGGGACGGCACGCGCCGGGTCGCCGAGATCGTCGGGGTCCCCGGGAGGTCGGAGGACGGGGTGGTCGAGACGAGCGACCTGTTCCGCCGGGTCGGGGGCAGGCTCGTGCGCGGGCGCGGGTTCCCGCCCGCCCTGGACCGGTTCGCGCGAGCGGGCATCGACGTCGCCTCCCTGCTCCAGGAGCCCGTCGCGGCCGGCGTCCCGGCGGGGGTGCGCTGATGGGGGTCGTCGCGGGGCTCGTGCTCGGTGCGGGCCTCGCCCTGTGCTGGCTCGCGTGGTGGGAGCCGACGGGGCCGGGCGCGCGCACCCGTGACCGTCGCGCCCGCCGCCACGACCTCGTGGTGCAGGCGGGCGTCCCGGGGCTGACGCCGACGGTCGTCGGTGTCGCCGGGGCGGGTGCGGGCGTCCTGGCCGCGGTGCTCACGCTCGGCGTCGCGGGCTCGGTCGTGCTCGCGTGCGCGTTCGGAGCGCTCGCCGCCTGCGGGCCGTGGCAGCTCGTGCGTTCGCGCGCCGCGCGCAGACGCCGCGACCGACGCGAGCTGTGGCCGGACGCCGTCGACCACCTCGCCTCGGGCGTTCGCGCCGGGCTGTCGCTGCCCGAGGCGGTGAGCCAGCTCGGTGAGCGCGGCCCGGCGGCGCTGCGCGCACCGTTCGCGCGGTTCGCGGACGACTACCGCGTGACCGGCCGCTTCGGTGACTGCCTCGACGCGCTCAAGGACCGCCTCGCCGACCCGGTGGCCGACCGCATCGTCGAGTCGCTGCGGATCACGCGCGAGGTGGGCGGCACCGACCTCGGGCCGCTCCTGCGGACCGTGTCCGCGCTCCTGCGCGACGACCTGCGCACGCGCACCGAGCTCGAGTCTCGGCAGTCGTGGACCGTTGCCGGAGCGCGCCTCGCGTGCGCCGCCCCGTGGGTCGTGCTCGCGCTGCTCGCGACCCGGCCCGAGGCCGCGGCGGCCTACGACTCGACCGCGGGGGCCGTCGTCCTCGGGGCGGGCGCGCTCTGCTCGGTCGTGGCCTACCGCACGATGCTGCGGGTCGGTCGCCTGCCCGAGGAGCGGCGGGTGCTGCGATGAACCCGTGGGTCGTGGGGGTGTGCTCCGGGCTGGGTGCGGGGCTCGGCGTGCTCGTCGTGCTGCGCGCCCTCGCGGCGCGCCGGCCGTCGCTCGTGGCGCGCGTGTCGCCGTACCTGCGGGCACGGTCCGCGACGTCGGGCCTGCTCGCCGAGGACGACGCCCCGGGCCGTCTCGCCGCGGCGCTGGCACTCGTCCTGCCGGACCCGGCCACGGTCGAGCGGGCCCTCGCGCGGCTCGGCGCGAGCCGGGACGACGTCGCGCGCCGCATCCGCCGTGCGGACCTGCCCTGGACGGTCGAGGCGTTCCGCCTGCGGCAGGTCGTGGTCGGGTGCCTCGGGCTCGCCGGAGGGCTGGCCGCGGCCGTGCTCCTCGCGGTGCTGCGCGACGCGCAGCCCGTGCCGCTCGTGCTGCTCGTCGGTCTGTGCGGCCTGCTGGGGGTGCTCGGGTGCGACCGGGACCTGACGGCGAGGGCCCGGGCGCGCGAGTCCCGGATGCTCGAGGAGTTCCCGACCTTCGCGGAGCTCGTGGCGCTCGCGGTCGGCGCGGGGGAGGGCCCTGCGGCCTCGATCGAGCGGGTCGCGCGGTCGATGCGGGGCGAGCTCGCGCGCGAGTTCGTCCGCGTCGCCGCGGAGGTCCACGCGGGTGTGGGGCTCACCGACGCGCTCGAGGCGCTCGCGGGTCGGACCGGGCTGCCGAGCCTCGCGCGGTTCGCGGAGACGGTCGCGGTCGCGGTCGCGCGCGGCACGCCGCTCGCGCACGTGCTGCGCGCGCAGGCGCAGGACGTGCGCGACGCGGGGCGTGCCGCGCTCATGGAGACGGGCGGGAAGAAGGAGGTGCTGATGATGGTCCCCGTGGTGCTGCTCGTGCTGCCCGTGACCGTCGTCTTCGCCGTCTTCCCGGGGATCAGCACCCTCCAGGTGGGGTTGTGAGGGGCCCACGACGGCACCGTGCCGGCGGGGAAAAGCACGCGGGCCGCGAGGCCCGCGAGGACGGAGCAGGGCATGGGGCAGGCAGGACGGACGACGCACGGGACGCGGACAGCACGCGGGACGCGAACAGCACGCGGGACGCGGACGGCGGTGGCCGGCCTCGCCGCCGTCCGCGCGGGGTGGCGTCGGCGGTTCGGGTCGCACGAGGCCGAGCGGGGGGACGTGCCGGGCTGGGTGCTCATCACGCTCATGACCTGCGGCATCGTGATCGCCCTCTGGGCCGTCGCGGGCCCGCTGCTGACGCGGCTGTTCGAGGAGGCCGTGACGAGCGTGACGGGCCCCTGAGCCGCGCCCGGAAGAGCACAGCTCGAACGCGCACAGCCCGAGCGAGCATCGTGCGAGCGAGCGCCAGTGCCCGTGCCAGTGCCAGGGCCCGCCCAGAGGCCGGCTCGGCCCTCGTCGACTTCGTGCTGGTCTCGGCGCTCGTCGTGGCCCTGTTCCTCGGTGTCGTCCAGGTCGCGCTCGTGCTGCACGTGCGGGCGGTGCTGGTCGACGCCGCGGGCGAGGGCGCGCGGGTCGCGGCGCGCGCCGACCGTACCCCGGCGGACGGCGTCGACCGGACGCGGGCGCTCGTGCGCGACGCGGTCTCGGCGCGGTTCGCGCAGGACGTGAGCGCGGGCACCGCGACCCTCGACGGTCTCGAGGTCGTCGAGGTGACGGTCCGAGCGCCGCTGCCCGTGGTCGGTCTGCTCGGGCCGTCCGGGACGCTGACGGTCACCGGCCATGCGGTGGCGGAGCCGTGAGGCGGGCGCTCGCGCGACGGTGGGCTGCCCTCGTGCGCGACGACACGGGCAGCGCGCTCGTCGAGTTCGTCGGCGCGACGGTCGTGCTGCTCCTGCCCGTGCTGTACCTCGTGCTCACGCTCGCCCGGGTGCAGGCGGCGACGTTCGCGGTCGAGTCGGGGGCGCGCGAGGCCGCACGCGTGGTCGTGAGCGCCGACGACCTCGACGAGGGCGTCGCGCGCGCCCGGCAGGTCGTCGGGCTCGCGCTGCACGACCAGGGCTTCGACGACGCGGTTCAGGCGTTCGAGGTCGCCTGCTCGAGCACGCCTTGCCGCGCGCCGGGCAGCACCGTGCGGGTGCGCGTGCGCTACGACGTCGTGCTGCCGTTCGTGCCTGCCTCGATCGGCGACGGCGCGTCCCTCGCGGTCCCGGTCGAGGCGACCGAGGTCATGCCGGTCGACGACCACGTGGCCGCGCCGTGAGGGCCCGGGGCGAGGACGGGCAGGTGCTCGTGCTCACGGCGGCCTTCGTCGCGTTCGCGCTCGCGCTCACGGCCGTGGTCGTGTCGGTCACGGCGATCCACCTCGACCGCAAGCGGCTCGCCGACCTCGCCGACGCGACGGCGCTCGCGGCCGCGGACGCCGTCGCCGCGGACGACCTGTACGCGGGCGGCGCACGCCCGGAGGCCGGGGGAGGCCTCGCGCTGTCGGACGACTCGGTGCACGACGCCGCGGTCGAGTTCCTCGCGGAGGCGGTCGGCCCGAGCAGCCTCGACGGCGTCGTGCTGGTCGACGCGTCGTCCCCGGACGGGCGGGCGGCGCACGTCGAGCTCGCGGTCGTCTCGCGCCCGGTGCTGGTCTCGTGGGTCACGGCGGCGTGGTCGGGCGGGGTCACGGTGCGTGCGGGCGCGACGGCCCGGGCGTGGTGAGTCGCGTACCCTTGACCCTCGTGGCCACCATCGACTTTCCGCACGAGATCAAGAACCTGCGAGCGACGCTGGAGACCATCAGCGCCGTGAGCGACCCCGCCGCGCTGCGCGCGAAGATCGCGGAGCTCTCGGAGGCGGCGTCGGCGCCGGACCTCTGGGACGACCCGGAGGCCGCGCAGAAGGTCACGAGCGCGCTGTCGCAGTCGCAGAACGAGCTCGAGCGCATCACGTCGATGGAGAGCCACATCGACGACCTCGAGACGCTCGTCGAGATGGCGACCGAGGACGGCGGCGACGCCGACACCCTCGCGGAGGCGGAGTCCGAGCTCGAGTCGATCCGCAAGACGCTCGGCGAGCTCGAGGTCCGCACGCTGCTGTCGGGCGAGTACGACGTGCGCGAGGCGGTCGTCACGATCCGCGCGGGCGCGGGCGGCGTCGACGCGGCGGACTTCGCCGAGATGCTCATGCGCATGTACCTGCGCTGGGCCGAGCGCCACGGCTACCCGACGACGGTGCTTGACACCTCGTACGCCGAGGAGGCGGGTCTCAAGTCCGCGACGTTCGAGGTCAAGGCGCCGTACGCGTTCGGGCACCTGTCGGTCGAGGCCGGTACGCACCGCCTCGTGCGCATCTCGCCGTTCGACAACCAGGGCCGTCGCCAGACGTCGTTCGCCGCGGTCGAGGTCATCCCGCTCATCGAGCAGGACGACTCGATCGAGATCCCCGAGTCGGAGATCAAGGTCGACGTGTTCCGCTCGTCGGGCCCGGGTGGTCAGAGCGTCAACACGACCGACTCGGCGGTGCGCATGACGCACATCCCGACCGGCATCGTCGTGTCGATGCAGAACGAGAAGTCGCAGATCCAGAACCGTGCGGCGGCGCTGCGCGTGCTCCAGTCCCGCCTGCTGCTGGTGCGCCAGCAGGAGGAGGCGGCGAAGAAGAAGGAGCTCGCGGGCGACATCAAGGCGAGCTGGGGCGATCAGATGCGCTCGTACGTGCTGCACCCGTACCAGATGGTCAAGGACCTGCGCACCGAGCACGAGGTCGGCAACACGTCGGGCGTGTTCGACGGCGACATCGACGGCTTCATCGAGGCGGGCATCCGCTGGCGTCGTGGCATGGAGAAGGCCGCCGAGTAGGTCGCGCGCACCCCGGGCGACGGGTGCCCGGGGCACCTGGCGTGGGTGAAACCGCGCGGCGTGTCGGACGACGCGTCGTGCGTTCGCTGCTTAGTGTCGAGTTCGTCCGTACCGGCCCGCCGGTTCCTCCGACACCCCGTGAGCAGCCGTGATCCGCTTCGAGAACGTGACCAAGTTCTACGCCAGGACCCCGCGTCCTGCGCTCGACGACGTCAGCATCGAGATCGGCCGCGGCGAGTTCGTGTTCCTCGTGGGCGCCTCGGGCTCGGGCAAGACGTCGTGCATCTCGCTCGTGCAGCGCGAGGAGCGCCCGTCGGCCGGCAAGGTGTTCGTCGCCGGCCGTGACCTGTCGAGCATGTCGGCCTGGAAGGTGCCCGAGCACCGCCGCAAGCTCGGCGTCGTGTTCCAGGACTTCCGGCTGCTGCCCGACAAGACGGTCTACGAGAACGTCGCGTTCGCCCTCCAGGTGATCGGCAAGAAGCGGCACACGATCCGTCTCGCGGTGCCCGAGGTGCTCGAGATGGTGGGTCTCGCGGGCAAGGAGAAGCGTCGCCCGCACGAGCTCTCGGGCGGCGAGCAGCAGCGCGTCGCGATCGCCCGCGCCTACGTGAACCGGCCGCCGATCCTGCTGGCGGACGAGCCCACCGGGAACCTCGACCCGACGACGTCGCTCGGCATCATGCGCCTGCTCGACCAGATCAACCTCACGGGCACGACCGTCGTCATGGCCACGCACGACGAGGAGATCGTCAACCAGTGGCGCAAGCGTGTGATCGAGCTCGACGAGGGCGTCGTGGTGCGCGACCAGCCCGAGGGCATCTACGACTCCTCGCGGCCTGCGCGCGGCGAGCTGACCGTGAGCGAGGCCTGAGGTGCGCCTGTCGTTCGTCCTGGCCGAGATGGTCCAGGGGTTGCGGCGCAACCTCGCGATGACCGTGTCCGTGGTGCTCGTGACGTTCGTGTCGCTCACGTTCGTGGGCGCCTCGATCCTGCTGCAGACGCAGATCGACAAGCTCAAGGACGACTGGTACGACCGGGTCGAGGTCACGGCGTACCTGTGCCCGCAGGACTCGCCGCAGCCGGCGTGCGCCGCGGGCGAGGCGACGGACGAGCAGGTCGCCGCGCTGCAGGCCGTGGTCGACGACCAGCTCGCGGGCGACGTCGAGACCGTCTACCTCGAGACCAAGGCCGACGCGTACGAGGCGTTCGCCGAGCGCTACCCGGACGGCTACCAGGGCGTGCCGCTCACCGAGGACGACATGCAGGCGTCGCTGCGGCTCAAGCTCGTCGACCCGGAGCAGGACTACGCGGTCGTCAACGACGTGCTCACGGGCAGGCCGGGCGTCGAGTCGGTCGAGGACGAGCGGGCGGTCTTCGAGCCTCTGTTCCACGCGCTCAACCGGGCGTCGATCCTCGCGGCCGGCCTCGCGGGGGTCATGCTCCTGGCGGCGGTGCTGCTCATCACGACGACGATCCGCCTCTCGGCGCACAGTCGACGGCGCGAGACGCGGATCATGCGGCTCGTGGGCGCCTCGACGTGGTTCATCCAGATGCCGTTCCTGCTCGAGGGGGCGATCGCGGCCGTGCTCGGCGCGGGTCTCGCGGTGGGCGGGCTGCTGCTCGGGGTCAAGTACCTCGTGGTGGACTGGCTCGAGCAGTCCGTCGACTGGGTCGCGTACGTCGACGCGGGGGACGTGCTGCAGATCGCCCCCGTGCTCGTCGGGATCGCGTTCCTGCTGGCGATCGTCTCGTCCTTCCTCACGCTCCGACGATTCACGAGGGTCTGATCGCATGCGCTCGACGACGCGCCGCACGGCGGACGCACCGACGACCGGCCGGGGGACGCACCCCGCCCCGGCCCGACGACGCGCGCGCTGGGTCGCGCTCGTCGCGGCGTCCGCCCTCGTGCTGGGTGTCGGCACGGCCACCGCGGACGACATCGACGACCGGCGGGCCGAGGTCGAGCGCCAGCAGGCCGCGGCCGAGGCGCACCGCGAGACCCTCGAGTCCGAGCTCGAGCACACCGACGCCGAGCTCGCCCAGGCCGTGCTCGACCTCGACGCGGTCGAGACGCGGCTGCCGGTCGCGCAGCAGGAGCTCGCGGAGGCCGAGGCCGAGGTCGAGCGCACGCAGCGCGTCGCGGACCAGCTCGCGGGTCGGCTGACGGACGCGCAGGCCGAGGAGACGCAGATCTCCACGGACATCGACGAGAGCGCGCAGGCCGCGGACGGCGCGCGCACCGACCTCGCGGAGATGGCGCGGCAGGCGATGCGCGGCGGGAGCAGCACCACGAGCCTCGACATCGTCACGGGCGCGCAGGACGCCGACGCGTTCGTCGACGAGTACGCCGTGGCGATGTCGGCCGCGCGGTCGACGACGCGCACGCTCGACGCGTTGCGCGAGGCCGAGTCGGTCGCGAAGAACCGCTCGGTGCGGCTCACCGCGATCCGCGAGACGATCGCCGACCTCAAGCAGGAGGCCGACGACAACGCGGCCGCGGCGCAGGTCGCCCGGCAGGCGGCGGCCGACCGCAAGGCCGAGATCGAGAAGCTCATCGCGGAGCAGAAGGCGAAGAAGGCCGTCATCGAGTCGCGCAAGGCCGCGGCGCAGAAGGACCTCGAGACCACCGAGGCCGAGCAGAAGGCGCTCTCGCAGGACCTCAAGGCGGTCGTCGCGGAGCAGCTCGCGCGCGACGAGCGGCTGCGCAAGGAGGCGGCCGAGCGGGCCGCGCGCGAGGCGGCGGCGAAGAAGGCCGCCGAGGAGAAGGCTGCGCAGCAGAACCAGTCGGGCGGCGGCTCCTCGGGCGGTGGCTCCTCGGGCGGTGGCTCGTCCGGCGGTGGCTCGTCATCGGGCGGGTCCTCAGGCGGCGGGGCCTCCACGGGCAGGTTCCTGTCGTACCCGACCAAGGTGCCGTACGTGACGTCGAACTACGGCTACCGTCTCCAGCCCGTCCTGGGCATCTACCGGCTGCACGCCGGCACCGACTTCCGGGCCTACTGCGGCACGCCGGTCTACGCCGCGGCCGCGGGCACCGTGCTGTACACCCGCTACTACGGCGGGCTCGGCAACCAGGTGCTCGTCGACCACGGCTTCCACGACGGCGCGAGCATCATGACGAGCTACAACCACCTGACGCGCTTCGCCGTGAGCCCGGGCGCCCGGGTCTCCAAGGGGCAGGTCGTGGGCTACTCGGGCCAGACGGGCGGGGTCTCGACCGCCTGTCACCTGCACTTCGAGGTGTACGTCAACGGCAGCACGGTCGACCCGATGACGATGCTGCGGTAGCCGCACCGACCTCGCGCGTCGGGCCGCCGGGAACCGTGCGACGCCGCCGTTCCTGCCCGACGGCGGGGACGGCGTCCGCCCGCAGCGCAATGACCTGGGTTCCGTCGGTCGGGTCGCGTAGATTGGTCGTCCGCGCCGTCCGGCGCGCGAACGCAGCGACGAGGGAGCCCGGCCGAGATGGCGAAGGACAAGGGACGTGCGGTGATCGCCACGAACCGCAAGGCCCGGCACGACTACGTCATCGAGGACGTCTACGAGGCAGGCATCGTCCTGAGCGGCACCGAGGTCAAGGCGCTGCGCATGGGACGCGCCTCGCTCGCCGACGGCTACGCGTCGATCGACAACGGCGAGGCGTGGCTCGAGAACGTGCACATCCAGGAGTACTCGCAGGGGACCTGGAACAACCACGCCCCCCGGCGCCGGCGCAAGCTCCTGCTGCACAA
This sequence comes from Sediminihabitans luteus, assembly GCF_002797595.1. Classification (GTDB taxonomy): domain Bacteria; phylum Actinomycetota; class Actinomycetes; order Actinomycetales; family Cellulomonadaceae; genus Paraoerskovia; species Paraoerskovia lutea. The sequence goes on along the minus strand of NZ_PGFE01000001.1, from coordinate 130,091 downwards.
GGACGAGATCCACCGGCTCGAGATCAAGACGCGCGAGAAGGGTCACACGCTGATCCCGCTGCAGCTGTACTTCCTCGACGGGCGGGTCAAGGTCGAGGTCGCCGTCGGGCGGGGCAAGAAGGAGTACGACAAGCGTCACGCGCTGCGCGAGAAGCAGGACAACCGCGAGGCGCACCGCGCGATCCGCTCGCGCGAGCTGCGCTGAGCGGCCGCGCTCGAGCGGTCGCGGGTGCGCGGCCGGCGTCGTACGGTACGTCGGTCATGCCGGGTGCGTCCCGGCCGTCGTCGTCACCGGGAGGCCCCGTGGCCAAGCTCCGTCAGTACGTCCCCCGTCTCGCCGCGGGTGCGTTCATCCTCAACTCCGGCCTCGGCAAGCGGGGGGCGGACGCCGAGACCGCGGCCGGCCTGCACGCCATGGCCGCGGGGACCTACCCGTTCCTCGAGGACGTCGACCCGCAGGAGTTCGTCAAGGCGCTCTCGACCGCGGAGATCGCGCTGGGTGCGGCGCTGCTCGTGCCGTTCGTCCCCTCGGGCCTGGTCGGGCTCGCGCTCTCGGGCTTCGCCGGCGGGCTCGTGGGGATGTACCTGCGGACCCCGGGCATGACGCAGTCGGACGGCGTGCGGCCGACCCCCGAGGGCATCGGCCTCGCCAAGGACGTGTTCCTGCTGGGCATCGGCGGCGGGCTCGTCGCGGACGCCCTGACGCGCGAGAAGTAGTGCGCCGACGGCGAAACCGCTGCTCCCGGTGGCAAATGCCGTGACGGGTGTCGGCGGGAGCGCGTAGGATCGTGGTGCACGGTCGGGCGGCAGCCCGTTCGTGCACGCGTGCGGTGGCTCTCGGGTCGACCGGGCGCGTGCTTGACAACTGCACAGGGGGTGATCGGTTTCGACGGTGGTCGTGCTTCGAGGAGAAGCGGGCCGAGGATGCAGACTTATCTCGTAAACGACGTCTGCAAACCTATAGGTGCCGATAACAAGCGCACCGACTTCGCCCTCGCCGCCTGAGCGAGGCTTCGAAGTCCGTCAGCCCGGGGATGCTCTCGCCCCGGTTCCTGGCGTCAGCTAGAGAGCCACTGCTCGTGACGTTCGTCGGTGACGTCACGGGGACTTTCAGCCGACTGAGCCTGTCAGCATCGTGTCCGTGAGAATGCTGGGGCCGAGAAAGGCGTAACGGACTGCGCCCGGAGAAGTCCTGGAAAAGCGCCACCGGACCGGGGTTCGATTCCCCGCACCTCCACCCCTGCGCGACGCCCCGCCCCCTCTCGGGGGAGCGGGGCGTCGTCGTTCCTGCAGCCGACGTCCGCGCCTCGTCCGTCGGCCTCCCGGTCGTCGTGGACCCGCCGTGCGCCGACGGGCCCGCGGTGCCCGGGGGCGGGTCCCGATCGTGCCCGGCTCGCGCGGGCTGGTCGGTGTGTCCGTTCCGCGCGCGCTGCCTCGTGCTGACCCCTAGTGTTCGAGTCGTGGGGCGGTTCGCCGCCATCGAGGTCCGGCGGTGGCCGGCGACCCGAGGAGGATTCGCATGACTGCTGACGCCGGGACGATGAGGAAGGGGACCACCGCCGCGCTCATCGCGCTGACGGCGGCCTCGTGCCTCCAGGTGGTCGACCCGACCGCCAACAACATCTCGATCGTCGGGGCCAGCGTCGACCTCGACATGTCCGGCTCCGAGCGTGCGTTCGCGGCGAGCGTCGGCACGCTCGCGCTCGCGGCGCTCATCCTGACCACGGGCGCGCTCGGCGACCGGCTCGGCCGGCGCAAGGTCATGCTCGCGGGCCTGCTCGTCGCGGTCATCGGCGGCGTCATCACCGCGATCGCCCCGAGCACCGCGATCTTCATCCTCGGTCGTGCGGTCACCGGCATCGGCATCGCCGGGTCGTTCGGCCTCAGCTTCGCCCTGCTGCGCGAGGTGCTCCCGAACAACATCCCCAAGGCCGTCGCCTTCTGGCTCGCGGGGCAGACCGCCGCCGCGCTCGTGCTGGGCGTCGTCGCGGGCTGGATGGCCGGCATCAGCTGGCGCCTCGGCTACCTGACCATGCCGATCGTCGCGGTCGTCGCGTTCCTCATGTGCATGCGCGGGCTCCCCGAGGCCAAGGCCGACAAGGTCGGCAAGTTCGACTACGTGGGCCTGAGCGCGATCGCCGTCTCGCTCATCGGCCTGATCTACGGCCTGAGCAACGCGGGCGGCGACGGCTGGACGTCGTCCTCGGTCCTGATCCCGCTCGCGATCGGCGTCGTCGCGATGGTCGTCTTCATCTGGTGGGAGGCGCGCATCCCCGACCCCGCCTTCCCCGTCAAGCTCTTCAAGGACCCCGAGCTCGCCGGGTCGGTCGCCACGGGCTTCTCGTTCAACATGTGGCAGGCCGTGGTGATGATCCAGCTGTCGATGCTCTGGCAGTACGTCTACCGCTACGAGCCTCTGCAGGTGAGCCTCGGCCAGCTGCCGATGAGCCTCGCGATGGTCGTCGGTGCGACCATCGCCGGCCGGATGCTCTCCAAGGGCATCCCCGCGTCCCTCAACCTGATCATCGGTCACGTGCTGCTCATCGGGACGATGGTCATGTTCGGGTTCTCGACCTCGACCTCGCCGTACATCTTCTTCGCGATCCCGATGATCGTCGGTGGCTTCGCCCGCATGCTCAACGAGACGACCATGGGCCAGTACTTCGTGGCCAAGCCGCCGGCGGCTCTCACGGGCGCGATGTCGTCGTCCAAGACCGCGATCGGCCAGACGAGCTTCGCGCTCGGCACCGCGCTCTCGTCGACGTTCCTGTTCGGCCAGTACGGCCGGGCGATCGCCGAGAAGTTCGCCGAGGCCAACGTCGAGCCGGCGCAGCAGGGCCAGTACACGGGCATGATCCAGACCTACGTCTCGGGCGGGGACATGGACCAGTACGACCCCGCCGTCGTGCAGAAGGTCATCGACGAGGCGTCGGACGCCTTCGTGACCTCGTTCAACGGCACGATGTTCATCATCGCCGGGTTCCTGACGTTCTTCGCCGTGATCAGCACGCTGTTCTTCATGCGGGCGAACAAGCTCCGCAGGGACGGTCGTCTGGTCGACGGCCCGCTCACGGTCGACGGCGTGCCCGCGGCCCTCGTCGGCGGCGCCGGCACGTCGACGGCGGACCCCGACGGCGGGACGACCCCCGACGCCGACGGACCGGGCGGACCAGGGACGGCCGGCCCCGCGCCGTCCGGCGCCTGACGAGCGCCTGCCGCGACCGCACCGTCGACGACCACTCCCGCAGAAGGAACGACCATGAGCACACCTGACCTGATCCTGACCAACGCGACCGTGATCACGGTCGACGACGCCGCGACCGTGGCCGAGGCCGTCGCCGTGACCGACGGGCTCGTCTCGGCCGTCGGCACGGCCGCCGAGATCGGCGCCCTCGCGGGCGACGCGACCGAGGTCGTCGACCTCGGCGGTCGCACCGTCGTGCCCGGCTTCGTCGACGCGCACAGCCACGTCTCGATGGGCGCGCCGTACGTCAAGCACGCCGCGCTGCACACCCCGCCGGTCGGCGACACCCGCACGGTCGAGGACGCGATCCGCAAGCTCCACGAGGCCAAGGAGCGCAACGACCCGGCGCCGGGGGAGTACGTGATCGGGTGGGGGTACTTCCCCGACCTGATGGACGACGGCGGCGTGCTGACGGCCGAGATCCTCGACCGCGAGTTCCCCGACCACCGGGTCGCCGTCGTGCACGTCTCGGGCCACGGCGGCTTCGTCAACTCGCGCGTGCTCGAGGACGCGGGGTACGGGCCGGGCAGCCCCAACCCGGACGGAGGGACGATCGTGCGCCTCCCGGGCACCGACGTCCCGTCGGGCGAGCTCTGGGAGCAGGCGTGGATGCCGCTCGTGTTCAGCCTGCTGTCGTACGGCGAGGCCGAGCTCGACGCGATGCTCGCGGAGTACGCGCGCTGGGGCGTGACCACGGTCCAGGACGGCGCGGCGACCGCGGAGCAGATCGAGACGATCCGTGGCTTCGCCGAGAAGAAGCCGCTGCTGGTCGACGTGCGCTCGCTCGCGATCTTCAACGAGCTGCCCGAGGTGCTCGAGTCGGGCCTCATGGGCACGACGGCGGGCGGGCACACGGTCCAGGGTGTCAAGCTGATCCTCGACGGCTCGCCGCAGGGCCGGACCGCGCACGTGACCGAGGAGTACGTGACGGGCGGGCCCGGGGGCGAGCAGCACTGGCACGGCCTCGCGGTGATCGACCAGCCGACGACCGACCACTTCGTCGACCTCGCCTACCGCAACGGCGTCCAGGTGTTCGCGCACTGCAACGGCGACGCGGCGGTCGACCAGCTGCTCTCCGCGCACCGGACCGTCACGGCCGCGGGCGTGACCCCGCCGGGACGCACCGTGCCGATCCACTCGCAGGTCATGCGGCACGACCAGCTCGACGAGTACGTCGCCGCGGGCTTCGAGCCGTCGATGTTCACGATCCACGCCTACCTGTTCGGCGACATCCACATCAAGAACTTCGGCGAGGAGCGCGCGTTCGGGATCTCGCCGATGCGCTCGGCCATCGACAAGGGGCTGCGACCCACGAACCACTCGGACTACCCGATCACGCCGATCAACCCCCTCGTGCTGCTGTGGAGCTCGGTCAGCCGGACGTCGCTCAACGGTGTCGTGCTGGGCGAGGGCGAGCGCATCACGCCGCTTGAGGGCCTGCGGGCGCTCACGATCGACGCGGCGTACGAGCACCGCACCGAGCACGACCGCGGCTCGATCGAGGTCGGCAAGCTCGCCGACCTCGTGGTGCTCAGCGACAACCCGCTCGAGGTCGAGACCGACGCCATCAAGGACGTCCAGGTCGTGCGCACCCTCAAGCGGGGCGTCACGGTGTTTGACGCCTGATGGCGACCGACGGCACGAGCGCGACCCGCTCGACCGAGGGGGTCGCGCACCGCCCGGGCCTCGCGATCTTCGCGCTCACCGTCGCGGGCGTCGCGCAGGCCGCCGACGTCTCGCTGCACAACACCGCGATCGCGTCGGCCGCGGTCGACCTCGGGATGACCGGCTCGCAGCGGGCGTTCGCGGCGTCGGTCGCGACGCTCGCCATGGCGGCGTCGATCCTGTCGATCGGCAGCCTCGGCGACCGCGTCGGGCGGCGCCTCACGCTGCTGTGGGCCTGCGGGGCGCTGCTCCTGGGCGGCATCCTGACGGCCGTCGCCCCGGGCTTCGGGCTCTACGTCGTGGGCCGCGCGATCACGGGCGTCGGCCTCGCCGGCACGCTGTGCCTGTCGATGGCGCTCATCCGGACGGTCGCGCCGGACAGGGTCGCGAAGGCGATGTCGCTCTACTTCACCGGTCAGGTGGGGTTCGCGCTGCCGCTGACCATCGCGGGCGGGGCGCTCATCGGCGCCTCGTGGCGGCTGGGCTACCTCGTCGTCCCCGTCGTGGGCGTCCTGGCGTTCTTCCTCAACAAGCACTTCGTGCCACGGTCGAAGGCGCAGGAGTTCAGGCCGGCCGACCCGGTGGGCCTGAGCCTCATCGCGGTCGCGCTGGTCGGGATCATCTGGGGCGTGAGCAACGCGAGCGGAGGCTGGACCGAGGCCCGCGTGCTGATCCCCGTGGTGCTCGGCGTCGTCGCGCTCGTCGCGTTCCTGTGGTGGGAGACGCACCACGACTCGCCCGCGCTGCCCGTGCACCTGTTCAAGGACCCGAACCTCGCGGGCGCGCTCACCGCCGACGTCTCGTTCAACATGTGGCAGGCCGTGATGACGCTGCAGCTCTCGCTGCTGTGGCAGTACATCTACGCGTACGGGCCGCTCGAGGTCACGCTCGGCCAGCTCCCCGCGACCATCGCGATGGCGCTCGGTGCGTTCGCCGCCGGACGCTACGTGGCGCGCGGCGGCACGCCGCAGACGGCGATCCTCACGGGGCTCGCCGGCGTGACCGTCGCGATGGCGCTGTTCGCGTTCGCCGGCGCCGACACCCCGTACTGGATCTTCGGGATCGGGCTCGTGGTCGGCGGCTTCTCGCGCATGCTGACCGAGACGTCGGCGGGGGAGTTCTTCGTGGGCGTCCCGCCGCCCGACCTCGTCGGGGCGACCGTCGCGAGCAAGCCCGCGATCGGCCAGGCGTCGTTCGCCCTGGGCCTCGCGCTGAGCTCGACGCTCCTGTACGGCGGCTTCGGCAACGGGCTGCAGGAGGCGCTCGACGACTCGGGGCTCACCCCGTCCCAGCAGCTCGTCGTGACGGGCTACTTCGCGGGCGACGACGAGCTGCCCGAGTGGGCGACGCAGACGCCGCAGTTCGGCGAGATCGTCTCGACCGCCGAGGACGCCTACGTCGACTCGTACCGCACGACGATGACGCTCTTCACGGTCGTGTTCGCGCTCCTGTGGTTCGTCGCGGCGTACTTCCTGTGGTGGGTCCCGCGACGCCGGGGGTCACCAGTCCAGCAGTGACCTGCGTGCGAGTGCGCCGTCGTCGAGCCACCGGAGCTCGAGGCGGCGCCCTCGCACGTCGAACCATCCGTTCTCCCCCGGGGGGAGCGGGTCGTGGGGCTCGACCTCGTCGCTGAAGACGGCGGGCACCGCGGGGTCGTCCCACGTGACGTACCACTGGACGACGTCGCGCGGGTTCACGAACGCGCAGTACCGCCGAGGCCCGAGCACGTCCCAGTGCCGTCGCACGCGCGTCATGAGGTACCCGACGGGGCGACCGTCCTCGAGCAACCGCGCGACGGGCACGGTCAGCTCCCGGATCGTGCCGGGGTCGCGACGTCCGCGGCTGCGGGGTCAGGGGCCGCGTCGTCCGGCGCGGCGGAGGCCGCACGCCGTGAACGTCGACGCAGCAGGAGCACCACGCCGAGCACGAGCGCGCCGGCGACGACCCAGGGGAGAAGGACGCCGATCACGACCACGGCGACGCCGACGGTCGCGACGAGGGCGTCCCACCCGGCGGCCATGCCACCGGTGAAGCCGCCGCTCCCGGCCTCCGCGGGCGGCTCGGGGACGATCGCGATGTCGAGGGTCGACATCGCGACCTGGTCGGCGAGCTGCGCGCGCTGGCTCTCGAGGCTCTCGAGGTCCGCCTGGCGGCTCGTGAGCTCCTTCTCGGCGGCGAGCAGGTCGGCCGTGCTCGCGGCGTCCGCCATGAGGTCGCGCAGCCGCGTGGTCGAGGTGGTCAGGGCCGCGATGCGCGCGTCGAGGTCCTGGGCGGTCGAGGTCACGTCGGCCGAGTCGAGCGAGACGTCCTGCACGTCGCCGGCCTTCGACAGCGCTCGGATGGTGTCGTCCGTCGCGTCGGCAGGCAGGCGCACCCGGACGTAGGCCGTGCGCTCGTCGTCCGGCCCGGTCGACTGCGACCGCGACTCGACGCGACCGCCCACGGTGTCCACCATCGTGGCGATCTGCTGCGCGGTCGCGACCGGGTCGGGGGCGACGACCGTGAGCGAGCCGGTCGTGACGATGCTCCGGCCGTCGTCCGTGTCGGCGCCGGCCACACCGGCGATCTCGGGGCCGACCGCGTCCTGCGCGACCGCGGAGTCGTCGCCGGCCGACGAGCTCACGGCCTCGTCGCCGCTCGACGAGCAGCCCGCGAGCGCGGTCGCGAGCACGGCGGCGGTGGCCAGGAGGGCGAGCCGCGCGGTGGCGGGGCGACGGGAGCGCATGCCTCGAGCCTAGGTCCGGGGTGCGTCCAGGAGACGTGGGGTCGCACGATCGTGACCGGTTTGTGGCGTATCCGTGATCCGCCCGAGGCTGGGCGGCGTGCAAGCGCCCCGGGGGTCGGGACAGGGGACCGGGGCAGCGGACCGGCGGTCGTGGCGTCGTCGTCGGAGCCGGCGCAAGATCGTTGATCTCTCAACGATTCCGGGCAGATCCGTGCGCTGACGTGCGACGGGACTTCACCGTGACGTCGCCCGAATGTTTCGGCCCGGCAACGGTTTGGACACGGCCCTTCCGATCGCTTGACACGCGCTTAGTAAAGGCGGTCTACTAACAAACATGACGACGGACGTCACCCGCAGCGGTGCACAGCGACGCGGACTCAGCACGACGCTGAGGCCGACGTCCAAGGTGCTCCCGGAGCACGCCAGGGCGCACAACCGCTCGCTGGTGCTCCAGCACCTCTTCCACGAGGGTCCCACCTCGCGGGCGGACCTCGCACGGGCGACATCCCTGACCCGCGTCACGATCTCGGACCTCGTCTCGGTGCTCATCGCCGAGGGCCTCGTCGAGGAGCTCGGGATCCGTCCCGGCCAGCGCGTGGGCAAGCCCGCGATCCTCGTCGGGATGCGCACGAGCGCCTACCAGATCGTCGCGGTCGACCTCACGGACGACGCCGAGATGCGCGGAGCGGTCATGTCGCTCACGGGCGACGTGGTCGTGCGCTCCAACCTCAAGATCGAGGGTCGCAGCGGCGTCGAGCTCGTCGACTTCCTCGCCCGGTTCACGCGCGGCCTGATCGCGTCGGCGACCCAGCCCGTGCTCGGCGTGGGCATCGGCTCGCCGGGCGTGATCGACGCCGACGGCACGGTGGTCGAGGCTCCCAACCGCGGGTGGTTCGGCGTCCCGCTCGCCACCGACCTCTCGGAGCGGCTCGCGCTCCCGGTCCACGTCGCCAACGACGCCAACATCGCCTCGCTCGCCGAGTTCACCTTCGGCGGTGCCGAGGGCACGGGATTCATGGTCGTGACGATCGGCGCGGGCGTCGGTGCCGGCGTATTCGTCGACGGCACGCCGATGCGCGGCCACGGCGACGCGGCCGGCGAGATCGGGCACATCACGGTCGTCCCCGACGGCGGGCAGCCCTGCGGCTGCGGCCGCGAGGGATGCCTCGAGACCATCGCCTCGGTCCCGGCGCTGCGCCGCGCGATCGCGGGTCTCGACCCCCAAGACTCCGACGCCCACCTGGCGTCGGTCGGCAGGACGCTCGGCATCGCGCTGGCGCCTGTCGTGAGTGCGCTCAACCTCGCGGAGGTCCTTCTGAGCGGTCCGGCGGACCTGCTCGACGGTGCCCTGCGCGAGGCGGCGTTCGAGGTCATCCGCGTGCGGACGATGCCGGCGGTCAGCGCCGGCTTCTCCCTGCGGATGGCGTCGCTCGACGAGGACGTCGTCCTCGCCGGGGCAGCAGTCCTCGTCCTGTCCGGTCAGCTGGGGGTCTCATGACCCTCCGCGGCAGCAGGTCGGAACCCCGCGGCTCCTCGGAGTCGTGACCAGCGGTACACGACGTACAACGCAGTACCGACGCAACACCTCCCGCATCACCTCCGGTGACGTCCCCAGCGTCACCTCAGCGAAACACCGAGAGGAAGTACCCCAGTGAAGAGGAACCGCATCGTTGCCACCTCCGTGGCCGCGGCTTTCGCGTTGGGCCTTGGCCTGACGGCATGCTCCAGCGACGACGACGCAGCAGGCTCGGGCGACAAGGCCACCGACGACGCAGCGTCGATCCCCGACCAGCTCGAGGGCTGGGAGGAGTCGGCCAAGGGCAAGACCGGGCAGACCGTCCGCGTCTGGCTCATCCAGCCGGGTGACTCGCAGAAGGCTGCGAACGAGTACCTGAAGACGGAGTTCGAGAAGGAGTACCCCGGCAACACCCTCGTCATCGAGGAGCAGCAGTGGCAGACGTACAAGGACAAGTACCTCTCCACGCTCGCCGGCTCGGACGCTCCCGACGTCGTCGAGATGGGTAACACCGACACGCAGGCCTTCACCGCGATCGGCGCGCTCCTCGACCTCACCGCGCAGTACGAGGACCTGGGCGGCGACGACCTGCTCCCCGCCTTCACGGAGATCGGCTCGCTCGACGGCCACTTCTACGCCCCGCCGTACTACTCGGCCGCGCGCCTCGCGTTCTACAGCCCCGAGGCCGTGCCCGGCGACGCCCCGACGACCCTCGACGACTACGTCGCCAAGGGCAAGGAGCTCAAGACGGACGACTTCTCGGGCATCTACCTGCCGGGCAAGGACTGGTACAACGTCATGACGTACGTCTGGGCCGCTGGCGCCGAGATCGCGACGCAGGACGCCGACAACAAGTGGACGGGTGGCTTCGACACGCCCGAGGGCATCAAGGGCCTGACGCAGGCCCAGGACGTCCTGCAGAACGCGAACAGCCAGAAGGTCGCTCCGGCCGACGGCGACGAGTCGAAGGGCACGGACACCTTCTGCGAGGGCAAGATCGGTTACCTCGCGGGTGCCGGCTGGCTCGGCGGCGTCATCTCCGACCCCGCCGCGGGCTGCCCCGACGGGGCCGGCAAGGACCTCAAGGCCTTCGCGATCCCGGGCAACGAGGCCGGCACCGCCGCCCCGACGTTCTCGGGTGGCTCGAACCTCGCCGTGGCGAAGAACTCGAAGAACACGGACCTCGCCTACGGTGCGCTGAAGATCATCGTCGGTGCCGAGTACCAGAACATGATCGCCGAGAAGGCCATGATCCCGGCCCTCCAGTCGTCGTTCTCCTCGCTCCCTGACGACGAGGCCACGCAGATCGGCCTCGAGGTCGTCAAGACCGCGAAGCCCGTCCCGGCTTCGCCGAAGTGGTCCGAGGTCGAGACCAAGAGCTACCTGAAGGACGCCTTCACCAAGCTCGCGCAGGGCGGCGACCCGGCCGAGATCGCGAAGACGCTCGACCAGCAGATCGCGGACACGCTCAACAGCTGACGCTGGTGAGCACGTGACCCGGGGCGGGGGCCCCGGGTCAGCCCTCAGGACGACGGCCGGCCGGCGCACGCCGGCCGGCCGTTCGTCCGAGGCCCCCTGAACACCGTTCCACCACCATTCCTGGGAGTCAGATCATCATGAGCGTTCCCGCAGCGGCGGGGACCCGGACCGCGACCACGGATCCGCCAGTCCCGTCCCCACGCAAGGCGCGCGCGCCGAAGCTCCCCTGGGTGCTTCTCGTGCCCACGTTCGTCATCCTCGGCATCATCACCGCGTACCCGGTGGTCCGCCTGGTGATCATGTCGTTCCAGGAGTACACCGCGGCGCAGCTCTACGGGACACCCGCCGAGTGGATCGGGTTCGACAACTACGTCGAGGTGCTGACCGACCCCGAGTTCCACGGCGTGATTCTGCGCAGCCTCGGCCTGATGATCGTCTGCGTCGTGCTCACCATGGTGCTCGGGACCCTCGTCGCGCTGCTCATGATGCGCCTCGGCAAGGGGATGCGCACCATGGTCTCGGTCGGCCTGCTGCTGGCCTGGGGCATGCCCGCCCTCACGGCCACGATCGTGTGGGGCTGGATCGTCGACCCCAACGGCATCCTGAACTACCTGCTCAGCGTCATCACGGGCGACGACTGGTCGGGTCACTCGTGGCTCGCGAACCCGATCTCGTTCCTGGCGGTCGCCGCCGTCATCATCGTCTGGGGCGCCGTGCCGTTCGTGTGCTTCACGATGTACGCCGGCCTCACGCAGATCCCGGGCGAGGTCCTCGAGGCCGCGCAGCTCGACGGCGCCGGGAAGGTCAAGACCTTCCGCCTCATCCAGATCCCGTTCGTGACGTCGATCATCGCGGTCCTCGTGGTGCTCTCGGTCATCTGGGACCTGCGCGTCTTCGCCCAGATCTACGCCCTGCAGGGCATGGGCGGCGTCGCCGCCGAGAACAGCACGATCGGCGTGTACATCTACCAGACCGCGTTCTCAAGCGCGAACTACGGCCTCGCGAGCGCGATGGGCGTGATCCTGACGATCGCACTCATGGCGATCTCCTACGTCTACATCCGCCGCACCGTGAAGGAGGAAGGGCTGTGAGCTCGACCATGACCAGCCCCGCACCCGCGAAGGGCGCGTCCCAGGAGTCGGCCGCGAGCGCCGCCCGACGCTCCCGCACGGGCACCAAGCGACGCGTCGGCAACGTCGGCTGGGGCCTGGTGGCCCTCGTCGTCTTCGTCTTCTCGGTCTTCCCGTTCTACTGGATGCTGAACACCTCGCTCCAGCCGGCCCGCAACACCATGGGGTCGTCGCCGAGCTTCTTCCCGACGGAGTTCACGCTCCGGGCGTTCGACACCGCGATCAACGAGCCCAACCCGGCCGTGTTCTCGACCGCGCTGCAGAACTCGCTCATCGTCACGTTCATGACGCTGGTCGCGTGTCTCGTGGTCGGCTTCATGGCCGCGCTGGCCGTCGCCCGCTTCACCTTCAAGGGGCGTCGCACGTTCATCATCTCGATCCTCGTGGTCCAGATGCTCCCGGCCGAGGCGATGTTCGTCTCGCTCTACCGGATCCTCGACTCGTGGCAGCTGACCAACACCTTCTTCGGGCTCGCGCTCGCCTACGTCGGTGGTGTCCTGCCCTTCACGATCTGGACCCTGCGCGGGTTCGTCGCGGGCGTGCCGGCCGACCTCGAGGAGGCGGCGATGATCGACGGCTGCTCGCGCGGCAAGGCGTTCTGGAAGGTCACGTTCCCGCTGCTCGCTCCGGGCCTCGTCTCGACCGGCATCTTCGCGTTCCTCCAGGCCTGGAACGAGTTCGTCCTGGCGCTCGTCGTCATGACCCGCCCGGAGAACGTGACGCTGCCGGTCTGGCTGCGCTACTTCCAGCAGGCGACGCGTGGCACGGACTGGTCGGCGCTCATGGCGGGGTCGGTGCTCATGTCGATCCCCGTCCTGATCTTCTTCCTCATCGTCCAGGGCCGGATGACGGGTGGCCTCGTCTCCGGCGCGGTGAAGGGCTGACGTGAGCGAACTCAGCCCGGTGGTCCCATCGTCCGACGGGACCACCCGACCTCCCGGTGCGCTCTCGGTCGGGCTCGACGTCGGTGGGACCAAGGTCCTGGGCGTCCTGCTCGGCCCCGAGGGGAACGTCCTCGCGACGCTGCGCATCCCGACCCGGTACGGTCCCGAGGGCGTCGTCGCGAGCGCGGTCGAGGCCGTGCGTGGTCTTGCGGAGCCGGCGGGCGTCGACCCGACGGAGCTGTCCGGCGTGGGCATCGGCGTCCCCGGCCTGGTGGACCCGGCGACCGGTTCGGTCGTCCACGCGGTCAACCTCGGCATCGAGGGCAAGCCGTTCGCGCTCGCCGCGCAGGTCTCGGCCGAGCTCGGTGGCGTCGCGGTGAGCGTCGACAACGACCTCAACGTGGCGGCGCTCGGCGCCGCCCACGCGGCGCCTCCGTCGGCGTCGGGCGACCTCGCCTTTCTCGCGCTCGGCACGGGCATGGCCGCGGGCATCGTCCTCGCGGGCGAACTGCGCCGCGGCGTCTCGGGCGCTGCCGGGGAGATCGGTCACGTGCCGGTCGACCCCGCCGGCCCCGAGTGCCCGTGCGGCCAGCGCGGCTGCCTCGAGACGTTCGTCTCGGGGACCGCGCTGAGCGCGCGGTGGCCGTCGCGCGAAGGGCGCCCGGCGCCCGCCGAGCTGTTCGACGCGGCAGCCGCGGGCGTGCCCGAGGCCGTCCAGATCAAGCACGAGTTCGTCACGGCGGTCGCGAGCGCCGTCCGGCTCCTCGTGCTCACGTACGACGTCGACCGGGTCGTCCTCGGCGGCGGGGTGAGCGCCCTGGGCGTCCCGCTGCTCGACGGGGTCCGTGAGGCGCTCGCGCGGCAGGCGGACGGTTCGCCGTTCATCGCCTCGCTCGCGATCGCCGATCGGGTCGCCCTGTGCCCGCCCGACGTTCCTGTGGCCGCGGTGGGCGCTGCCCTCGCCGGTCGGAAAGAGGTGTCCTGATGGAAGTTGTGATCGCTCCCGCCGACGAGCTCGCGCGGCTCGCGGCAGACACGATCGAGGCCAAGCTCCGTGAGAAGGCCGACGCGGTGCTGGGCCTCGCGACGGGTTCGAGCCCGCTCAAGGTGTACGACGAGCTCGCTCGTCGGCACACCGAGACCGGGCTGTCGTTCGCGAAGGCCCGGGCGTTCATGCTCGACGAGTACGTGGGCATCGCCGCGGACCACCCCGAGCGCTACCGCAACGTGATCGAGACCGAGATCGCGTCGCGCGTGGACTTCGCCGAGGGGGCCGTGCGCGGGCCGGACGGGCTCGCGGACGACCTGGTCGCGGCGTGCGCCGACTACGAGGCCGCGATCGCGGCCGCGGGCGGCGTCGACGTGCAGCTCCTGGGCATCGGGACCGACGGGCACATCGCGTTCAACGAGCCCGGCTCGTCGCTCGCGTCGCGCACGCGGATCAAGACGCTCACGCAGCAGACCCGCGAGGACAACGCGCGGTTCTTCGAGGACGACCTCTCGCAGGTGCCGCAGCACTGCCTCACGCAGGGGCTCGCGACGATCATGTCGGCCAAGCACCTCGTGCTGCTGGCGACGGGCAAGGGCAAGGCCGAGGCCGTGCACCAGCTCGTCGAGGGCCCGATCTCGGCCATGTGGCCGGGCACGGTCATGCAGATGCACCCTCACGCGACGGTCCTGGTGGACGACGCGGCCGCGAGCCGGCTGCAGCTCGCGGACTACTACCGGCAGACGTACGCGTCCAAGCCGGCGTGGCAGGGTCTCTGACCCTCGTCCGCACGAGCACCCGAGGGCGGGTCGGCACGCACGTGCCGGCCCGCCCTCGTGCGTGCTCCCGGGGTCGCGCATCGTGAGACGACGCACAGCGCGGGGTCGACGCCACGTCGGTGCCGCGACCTAGAATCGTGCCCATGAGCGAACCGAGCGCACCCACGGGTCCCCAGGCACCGTCCGACGAGCCGTCGTCGGGCACCTCGACGGGGCTGCTCGAGCGCACCGAGACGACCGAGCAGGTCGAGCCGGGCGACCACGAACGTTTCGCGCACTACGTGCGCAAGGAGAAGATCATGCAGTCCGCGATGACGGGCAAGCCCGTGATCGCCCTGTGCGGCAAGGTCTGGGTGCCGGGGCGGGACCCGAACAAGTTCCCGGTCTGCCCCGCGTGCAAGGAGATCTACGAGGGCCTGCGCAGCCCCCGGGACGGCGACGGCGACTCCGGCAAGTGACCGACCGCCTCAGCCCCCGCACCGACCGCACACCCGCTCCGACACCCGCCGCACCTCAGGCGGCGTCGTCCTTCGCCGCCTCGACGCTCTCGCCCGCGTTCCCGCGGCGCGCCCCGTGGGGCACGGCGTCCAAGCTGCGCGCGTGGCAGGCCGCCGCGCTCGAGCAGTACCGCGCCGCGGAGCCCCGTGACTTCCTCGCGGTGGCGACGCCGGGCGCGGGCAAGACGACGTTCGCGCTGCGCATCGCGACCGAGCTGCTCGAGCAGGGCGTCGTGCGGCGCGTGACGGTGGTGGCCCCGACCGAGCACCTCAAGCACCAGTGGGCCGACGCCGCCGCGCGCGTGGGCATCCGGATCGACCCGAGCTTCAAGAACAGCCAGGGGCGGCACGGGTCGCACTACGACGGTGTGGCGCTCACGTACGCGCAGGTCGCGGCCAAGCCGGCGCTGCACGCGGCGCGCACGACGGCCGCGCCGACGCTCGTGATCCTCGACGAGGTGCACCACGGTGGCGACGCGCTCTCGTGGGGCGACGCGGTGCGTGAGGCCTTCGAGGACGCGACGCGGCGGCTCGCGCTCACGGGCACGCCGTTCCGCTCGGACACCGCGGCGATCCCGTTCGTGCGGTACGCGCGCGACGAGCAGGGCATCCGCCGATCGGTCGCGGACTACACGTACGGCTACGGCGACGCGCTGCGCGACCACGTGGTGCGCCCCGTGCTGTTCATGACGTACTCGGGCCAGATGCGCTGGCGCACGCGCGCGGGCGACGAGGTCAGCGCGCGCCTCGGCGAGGACATGACCAAGGACATGACCGGTCAGGCGTGGCGCACCGCGCTCGACCCGAACGGTCAGTGGATCCCGTCGGTGCTCGCCGCGGCGGACAAGCGTCTCTCGGAGGTGCGGCGCGCGGTCCCGGACGCGGGCGCCCTGGTCATCGCCACGGACCAGACGGACGCCCGCGCGTACGCGGGGCACCTCGCGCGCATCACGGGGACGTCGCCCACGGTCGTGCTCTCGGACGACGACGGCGCGAGCGCGCGCATCGACGAGTTCTCGGCGAGCGACGACCGCTGGATGGTCGCGGTGCGCATGGTCTCCGAGGGCGTGGACGTCCCGCGGCTCGCGGTCGGGGTCTACGCGACGTCGACGTCGACCCCGCTGTTCTTCGCGCAGGCCGTCGGGCGGTTCGTGCGCGCGCGCCGTCGCGGCGAGACGGCGTCGGTGTTCCTGCCGAGCGTCCCGCACCTCGTGGGGCTCGCCAACGGCATGGAGATCGAGCGCGACCACGCGCTCGACCGTCCGCTCACGGCCGAGGAGCAGGGCGAGGAGTTCAACCCCGAGGACGCGCTGCTCGCGGCCGCGAACAAGGAGGAGAAGGCGTCGGACTCCCTGCAGGGGACGTTCGAGGCCCTCGACGCGCAGGCGACGTTCGACCGCGTGCTGTTCGACGGCGGCGAGTTCGGCACGGGCGCGGAGACGGGCTCGGACGACGAGCTCGACTTCCTCGGGCTGCCCGGCCTGCTCGACGCCGACCAGGTCGCGACCCTGCTGCGCCAGCGGCAGGCCGACCAGCTCTCGGCACGCTCGCGGCGCGGCGCGGACGCGCAGCGGATCGAGCAGGAGCGCGCCGAGATGGACCACCGGCGCGCGGCCGAGCTGCGCAAGGAGCTCGCCCAGCTCGTGTCGGGGTGGGCGCGCCGCAGCAAGCAGCCGCACGGCTCGGTGCACACCGAGCTGCGCCGTCGCTGCGGGGGGCCGGAGGTCGCGCTCGCGACCGTCGAGCAGCTCGAGGCGCGGCTCGAGGTGCTGCGCGGCTGGTTCGTCGGCCGCCGCTGACGTCAGGGGCGGCCCGCGAGACGGGCGACCGTCGTCCGCTCGGTCGGGATCGTCGGCTCCCCGGCCGAGAGCCGGCGCGCGCCGCGCGGGAGCTCGTCGCGCGAGGCCCGGTGGCGCTCGGCGGCCAGGCGCACGCCGGTCGCCCCCGTCCAGCGGTGGTCGATCGCGCCGTCGACCACGAGCGGGACGTGCAGGGGGCGCAGGTCGTCGTCGGGGGACCAGGCGGCCACCTCGTCGTCCGGCCCGCCCGCCACGACCTCGGCGCTCGCGCGGCCGTCGGGGCCGTAGCGCCGGGCTGCGGACTTGCGACCGCCGACGCTCGTCTTGGACGTCGAGGCCTTCGCGACGGGCTGCATGGTGCCGTCGTCGTCGGCGCGCGCGACGAGCTTGTAGACCATGCCGCACGTGGGCGCGCCCGACCCCGTGACGAGCCGCGTGCCGACGCCGTAGCTGTCGACGGGCGCGACCGCGAGGCTCGCGATCGCGTGCTCGTCGAGGTCAGAGGTCACGACGATCTGCGTGTCGCGGGCCCCGAGGCCGTCGAGCTGGCGCCGCACCTCGATCGCGAGCACCCCGAGGTCGCCCGAGTCGAGCCGCACCGCGCCGAGCCCGGTGCCGCCCGCGGCGACCGCGCGCTGGACGCCGCGGCGCACGTCGTAGGTGTCGACCAGGAGCGTCGTGCCCGTGCCCATCGAGGCGACCTGCGAGCGGAAGGCCTCCTCCTCGTCGTCGTGCAGGAGCGTGTAGGCGTGCGCGGCCGTGCCGATCGTGGGCAGCCCGTAGCGGCGCCCCGCCTCGAGGTTGGACGTGCCGGCGAAGCCCGCGACGACGGCCGCGCGCGCGGCGGCGACCGCGGCCTCCTCGTGCGCGCGCCGGGCACCCATCTCGAGGCACGGTCGGTCGACCGCGGCGCTCGTCATGCGCGACGCGGCCGCGGCGATCGCGGAGTCGAAGTTGAGGATCGACAGCACGAGCGTCTCGAGCAGCACGGCCTCGGCGAACGTGCCCTCGACGACCATGAGCGGCGAGCCCGGCACGTACGTCTCGCCCTCGGCGTACCCGACGATCGTGCCGCCGAACCGGTAGTCGGCGAGCCAGGCGAGCGTGCGGTCGTCGACGACGCGCTCGGCCTCGAGCCAGGCGAGCTCGGCGTCCCCGAACCGGAAGCTCGCGAGCGCGTCGAGCACCCGGCCCGTGCCGGCGAGCACGCCGTAACGGCGACCTGCGGGCAGGCTGCGCGTGAAGACCTCGAAGACGCTGCGCCGGTGCGCGGTGCCGTCGGCCAGCGCCGCCTGGACCATGGTCAGCTCGTACCGGTCGGTCAGCAGGGCGGTGCTCGTCATGGCGCCACCCTAGGGCCACCGCGGCCTCCCCGCCGTCCTCGCCCGGGCGGCGTCCGCGGGCCGAGACGGCCGAGCCCGCGGAGCCCGCGTCGGGACCTAGAGTGGTGGGGTGAGGATCCGAGACGTGCGCGCGAGCAGCCCCGCGGGGGACGTGCTCGAGGACGTGCGCACCGACGAGGCGACGGGCACGGCCGACGCGTGGGCGACCGTCGTGTGGAACGACCCCGTGAACCTGATGTCGTACGTGAGCTACGTCTTCCAGAGCTACTTCGGCTACGGCGAGGCGAAGGCGCACGCGCTCATGCTGCAGGTGCACCAGGAGGGCCGCGCCGTGGTGTCGTCGGGCGGTCGCGAGAAGGTCGAGGTCGACGTGCAGGCCATGCACGGGTTCGGGCTGTGGGCGACCATGCAGCGGGGCTCCGAGTGACCCGCGGGGGCCGCTGATGCGCAGGTTCGTCCGCGGCGCGGACGACGCCGGCGCGCCCGCGTACGTGGCCGAGCTCGACGCGACCGAGCGGATCGTCCTGGCGCAGGTCGTGGGCGACGTCGCGCAGATGCTCGAGTCCGCGCTGCCCGACCCGCAGGACGTGGTCGACGACGCGGGCACCCCGGTCGAG
Organism: Sediminihabitans luteus; assembly: GCF_002797595.1. Classification (GTDB taxonomy): domain Bacteria; phylum Actinomycetota; class Actinomycetes; order Actinomycetales; family Cellulomonadaceae; genus Paraoerskovia; species Paraoerskovia lutea. Next base: position 111,425 of record NZ_PGFE01000001.1, on the reverse strand, counting down.
GAGGGCGCGGGCGTCCCGCTCGAGGACCTCCCGCCGCACGGCACGTCCCCGGACGCGGTGCGCCCGCCCGACGACCCGGCGCTCGCGCGCCTGCTCCCGGACGCCTCGCGCGACGACCCCGAGGTCTCGGCCGAGTTCCGGCGGCTCACGCAGGCCGACGTCGCCGAGCGCAAGTCGGCGGGCCTCGTGCGGCTCGCGCACCTGCTGCTCGCGGACGAGCCGGCCGTCGGCGAGCCGTCGCCGCTGGCCGTGGCCCCGGGCGAGGCCCGCGCGGTCGCGGCGGCGCTCACGGACGTGCGCCTCGTGCTCGCCTCGCGCCTGGGCGTGGAGACCGACGAGCAGGCCGAGGCGCTGCACGCCGAGGCCGCGCAGGGGTCGGACGCCGGGGCGCGGGGCTTCCTCGTCGGGGTGTTCCTGGCCCTGGGCTGGCTCCAGGAGACGCTGCTCGAGCTCATGCTCGCCGACCTGCGGCGCTGACCCGCCCGGGTCCGTCCGGGGCCGAGGGGCTCCCGACGTGCGAGTCACCGGCGGCGGTGCGACGGTCACCAGGTGACCGGGGCACCTTGCCCCGGCGTCGTGGAAGGGACCCACACCATGCCTACCTGGCTCATCATCGTCATCGTCGCCGTCGTCCTCGCGCTGTTCGGGCTGCTCGTGCCTGCGCTCAAGATCCTGCTGTGGATCGCGCTCGCCGTGATCGTGATCGGACTCGTCCTGGCGCTCGTCAACCGGGGCAAGAGCAAGGTCTGACGACCTCGGGGCCCCGGCCCGCGTGCGGCGCACGTCACCACGACATCCTGTGTCGTCGGGGCGTGCGCCGCGGCGCGTCCGACTACCCTCGAACTCGTGAACGACGCACCCATCGGGATCTTCGACTCCGGCGTCGGCGGTCTGACCGTCGCCCGCTCGATCCTCGACCAGCTCCCGCACGAGTCGCTGTACTACATCGGCGACACCGCGAACTCGCCGTACGGGCCCAAGCCCCTCGCGGCCGTGCGGGCGATGTCGCTCGCGATCATGGACGACCTGGTCGACCAGGGCGTCAAGATGCTCGTCATCGCGTGCAACAGCGCGTCGTCCGCGGTGCTGCACGACGCGCGCGAGCGCTACACCGGCAGGCACGGCCTGCCCGTGGTCGAGGTCGTCCTGCCCGCGGCGCGGCGCGCCGCCGCGGCCACGCGCAACGGCCGGATCGGCGTCATCGGCACGCAGGCCACGATCGGCTCGCGCTCGTACGACGACGCGTTCGCGGTCGCCCCCGGCATCACGCTGACCTCGCAGGCCTGCCCCGAGTTCGTGTCGTTCGTCGAGGCGGGCATCACGTCGGGCCCGGACGTGCTCGACGTCGCGCACGCGTACCTCGACCCGGTCCGCGAGGCCGGCGTCGACACCCTCGTGCTCGGCTGCACGCACTACCCGCTACTCACCGGCGCGATCTCGTACGTCATGGGGGAGGACGTCACGCTCGTCTCGAGCGCGGAGGAGACCGCCAAGGACGTCTACCGCAACCTCGTCGCGCACGGCCTCGAGCGCTCGCGCGACGCGGGCCCGCCGCAGCACCGGTTCGTCGCGACCGGCTCGGCCGAGCCGTTCGACCACCTCGCCCGCCGGTTCCTGGGCCCCGAGGTCGCGACCGTTGAGGCCGTCTGATGCGTCTGACGACGGTCGGCACGTCGGGCTCGTTCGCCGGGCCCGACTCCCCGGCGTCCTGCCACCTGGTGCAGGTCGGCGCGGACGTCTCGCCCGACGGGCGCGCGTGGAACGTCGTGCTCGACCTGGGCAACGGCGCCCTCGGCGCGCTGCAGCGGCACGTCGACCCGCTCGCCCTCGACGCGGTCCTGCTCTCGCACCTGCACCCCGACCACTTCGTCGACGTGTGCGGGCTCTACGTGTACCTGCGGTACCACCCGGGCGCCGGGGCGGAGCGGGGCACGCACCGCGCGCCCCTGCCCGTCCTGGGGCCGGACGACGTCGCGGCCCGCGTCGCTCAGGCGTACGGCCTCGGCCCGGACGAGGACATGTCGGCCCAGCTCGACCTGCGCCCGTACGCGGGCACCTTCGACGTCGGCCCGCTGCGCGTCGAGCCCGTGCCGATGTACCACCCGGTGCCCGCATTCGGGCTGCGCGTGACCGGTCCGTCGACCGTGCGGCCGGGCGAGCGCGCGACGCTCGCCTACACGGGCGACACCGACTACTGCGAGAACGTCGTCGGGCTCGCGCGCGACGTCGACCTGCTGCTGTGCGAGGCCGCGTTCCACGAGGGGCGCGACGACCTCGTCGAGCCCGGCATCCACCTCACGGGGCGGCGGGCGGGCCGCGTCGCGCGCGAGGCCGGAGCGCGCCGTCTGGTGCTCACGCACGTGCCGCCGTGGAACGACCGCGCCGCGACGGCCGCCGAGGCCGCGGGTGAGTACGCGGGGCCGCTCGAGGTCGCGACGTCGGGGGCGACGTACACGGTGTGACGGCCTGCCTCGGTGCCGCAGGCGCGGCGGGCCAGGTGACGAAGGCGCGGCGGTCGCCCGCGCGCGCAGGGACCGCGCGGTCCGTCGTCCGACCGCCCGATAGGCTGGCGGCATGACTCAGAACCCCTCCGCCGTCGTGCGCGCCGACGGGCGCACCCCCGACCAGCTGCGCCCCGTGACCATCACCCGGGGATGGCTCGACCACGCCGAGGGGTCGGTGCTCGTCGAGTTCGGTGGCACGCGCGTGCTGTGCGCGGCCTCGTTCACCGAGGGAGTGCCGCGCTGGAAGAAGGGCTCGGGCGAGGGCTGGGTCACGGCCGAGTACGCGATGCTGCCTCGCGCGACCGACTCGCGGAACCAGCGCGAGTCCGTCAAGGGCAAGATCGGCGGCCGCACGCACGAGATCTCGCGGCTGATCGGGCGCTCGCTGCGCGCCGTGGTCGACGTCAAGGCGCTCGGCGAGAACACGATCGTGCTCGACTGCGACGTGCTGCAGGCCGACGGCGGCACGCGCACCGCGGCCATCACGGGCGCGTACGTCGCGCTCGCGGACGCGATCGCGTGGGGGCGTCGGCACGGGCACGTCACGGGCGGCCACCAGGTGCTGACCGACTCGGTCTCGGCCGTGAGCGTCGGGATCATTGACGGCACCCCGATGCTCGACCTGCCGTACGTCGAGGACGTGCGCGCCGAGACCGACATGAACGTCGTCGTGACGGGCGCGGGCACGTTCGTCGAGGTGCAGGGCACCGCCGAGCACGCGCCGTTCGACCGTGCCGAGCTCGACGCGCTGCTCGACCTCGCGGTCGGCGGGACCGCGACCCTCGCGCAGATCCAGCGGGACGCCCTCGCCGCCGAGCCGGGCCGCCGATGATCACGGACGGTCCGACGGCGCACGCCGCGGTGGTCCCGGCGGGCGCGCGGCTCGTGCTCGCGACGCACAACCGCGGCAAGCTCGCCGAGCTGCGCGCGATCCTGGGCGCCCAGCCCGGTCTCGACCTGCCGGAGGAGGCCGTGATCTCGGCCGCCGACCTCGCGACCGCCGAGCCCGTCGAGGACGGCACCACGTTCGCCGAGAACGCGCTCATCAAGGCGCGGGCGCTCGTCGCCGCGACCGGCCTGCCCGCGGTCGCGGACGACTCGGGGCTCGCGGTCGACGTGCTCGGCGGCGCGCCCGGCATCTTCTCGGCCCGCTGGTCGGGCGCGCACGGCGACGACGCGGCGAACCTCGCCCTGCTGCTCGGCCAGCTCGCCGACGTGCGCGACGAGCACCGCGGCGCCGGGTTCGTGTGCGCGGCGGCACTCGTGACGCCCGACGGCACCGAGGTCGTGTACGAGGGCGCGTTGCGCGGGATGCTCCTGCGGGCACCGCGCGGCGCGGGCGGGTTCGGGTACGACCCGATCCTGCGGCCCGACGGCGAGGAGCGCTCGTGCGCCGAGCTCACGGCGGCCGAGAAGAACGCGATCAGCCACCGCGGGCAGGCGTTCCGGGCGCTCGCGCCCGCGATCGCCGGCGCGCTCGGGGCGTGACCCGCCCCGCCGCGGCGGTCAGCGGGGCGGACGTCGCCCGGCGAGCTCGGCCGCGCGGCGTCGGCGGTCGCGCGGGCTGAGCACCTCGACGAGCTGCACCACGCCCCGCCAGCCGAGCATCAGCACCGCGAGGAACCCGAAGCTCACGAGCTGGAACGCGGGCGCCGTGCCCTGGTCGGTCAGCGCGCGCAGGATCAGCCCGACCGACCACGTCGCACCCCAGACGATGATCCCGACGGGCGCGACCACCGTCGGGCGGCGCCATGCCCGCGCGAGCACCCAGCCGACGGCCGTGCCCGCGAGGAACGGCCACACGATGCGCAGGATCGCCTCGGTCACGTCACCCGTGTCGTGGGCGCGGTAGCCCCCGAGGGCGAGCGCGACGACGCACGCGACGTCCGCCACGGCCGCGAGGACCGTGACGCGCACGGCGCGGCCCGGACCGTCGCCGGACCGTCGGGAGGCAGGCTGGGAGGTCATGCGGCGAGCGTAGTCCCGCCGGCTGGGAGCCCGGCGCCCCGTAGGGTGGGGGAGTGCAGCTCGTGGCCCAGGACATCGCGTTCTCCTACCCCGGACGTGACGTCCTCTCCCACGTCGACGTCGCCGTCTCTCCCGGGACCCGTCTCGGGGTGGTCGGCGAGAACGGCACGGGCAAGTCGACGCTGCTGCGGGTCCTGTCGGGCGAGCTCGCCCCGAGCCGTGGCACGGTGCAGCGCGAGGGCTCGCTCGCCGTCGTCGAGCAGGAGATGGCCGCGCCGCCGGGGGTGACCGTGGGCGACGTCGTCGACGCCTCGCTGCGCGCGCTGCGCGCGGTCGTGACCGAGCTCGACGCCGCGGCCGACGCGTTCGACCACGAGACCGGGGACCTCGCGGCGTACGGCGAGATCCTCGCGCGCGTCGAGCACCTCGCCGCGTGGGACGCCGACCGTCGCGTCGACGTCGCCCTGACCCGCCTCGGGGCGTGCCGTGACCGCGAGCGCGAGCTCGCGACCCTGTCCGTGGGCCAACGGTTCCGGGTGCGCCTGGCGTGCCGGCTCGCCGAACGCTCCGACCTGCTCCTGCTCGACGAGCCGACCAACCACCTCGACGACGCGGGCCTCGACTACCTCACGGGCGAGCTGCTCGCGTGGCGCGGCGGCGTCGTCGCGGTGACGCACGACCGCGAGCTGCTCGACGACGTCGCGACCGAGATCCTCGACCTCGACCCGTCGGTCGACGGCCGCCCCGTGCTCTACGGGCAGCCCGGGTACCTGAGCTACCGGTTCGCCAAGAACCAGGCCGTGCAGAAGTGGCGCCGCCGGTACCGCAGCGAGCGTGAACGGGCCGCGAAGCTCGCCGCGATCCTCGACCGGTCGTACGAGAACCTCTCCGACGAGTGGCGCCCGCCCAAGGGCAGCGACAAGCACCGTCGTGCGACGCGCGCGCGCCAGCACGTCAAGTCCGCCGACCGCCTCGCGCAGAAGCTCGAGGAGACCGCGGTCGAGGTGCCCGTGCCGCCGCTCGAGCTCGTGTTCCCCGAGCTCGTCGCGATGTCACCGGGGTGGAGCCCCGCCGAGCCGGTGCTCGAGGTGCGCAGCCCGCGCGTCGTCGCGCCGTCCGGGGCGGTCCGGCTCGACCTGCCCGGCACCCGGGTCGCGGTGCCGCCCAGCGGACGCCTGCTCGTGATCGGCGCCAACGGCAGCGGCAAGTCGACCCTGCTCGCCGCGCTCGCCGGAGCGCTGCCGCTCGACCGGGGCACGCGCACGGTCGTGGACGGCGCGCGCGTCGGGGCCGTGACCCAGGAGGGCGCGCCCGTGCCGACCGACGTCACGGGGTTCGACGCGTACGCGCGCGAGGCCCTCGACCTGCTCGAGGCCGGCGAGCTCGACCCCGACCACCTCGTGCCCGTCGCGTTCCTCGGGCTGCTCACCGAGGAGGACCTCGACCGGCCCCTGACGGAGCTCTCGGCCGGGCAGCGTCGGCGCTTCGACCTCGCGCGGGCGCTGCTGCACGTGCCGCACCTGCTCCTGCTCGACGAGCCGACGAACCACCTGTCGATCGACCTCGTCGACGAGCTCACGCAGGCGCTGCGCGTGACCCCGGCGGCCGTCGTCGTCGCGACGCACGACCGGCGCATGCGCGCCGAGCTCGCGGACTGGCCGGTGCTCGACCTGACGCCCTCGCGCTGACGGGCGGCCCGCCGAGGGTCGGTCGACGGCTCGTCAGCGCACCGCGACGCGCCGGCTCGGCCGCTCCATCGCCATGGGGCCCGGCTCGGTGAAGCCGAACCGTCGGTAGACCTCGTGCGCGTCGCGCGTGAAGAGCGTCCACCGGAAGTCGGCCCCGGGCCCGCCGTCGACCATGGTCTCGACGATGCGCGTGCCCAGCCCGCGCCCGCGGTGCGCCGGGGCGACGATCACGTCGGCCAGGTAGGCGAAGTCGACGCCGTCCGAGACGGCGCGCGCGAACCCGACCTGCTCGGTGCCCGCGTACGCGCCGACGACGCGCCACGACCCCGCGACCGCGGCCTCGACGTCCGCCCGCTCGCGCCACCGCCCCCAGTAGGCCTCGCGCAGCAGCGACCACACGACGTCGAGGTCGAGGCGCGCGGGGTCGTCCGAGAGCGTGTACCCGTCAGGCAAGACGACCCACGTGCGCCATGGCCTGACGCAGCAACGCGCCCTGGCCGCCGTGCATCTCGACCTGCACCGTGTCCTCGCACGCCTGCTCGGGCGTGAGCCACGCGAGGTCGAGCGCGTGCTGCTGGGGCTGGCAGTCGCCGGTCACGGGCACGACGTACGCGAGCGAGACCGCGTGCTGGCGCGGGTCGTGGTACGGCGTGATCCCGGGGGTCGGGAAGTACTCGGCGACCGTGAACGGCTGCGGCGAGGCGGGGATCTGCGGCAGCGCGACGGGGCCGAGGTCCTTCTCGATGTGCCGCAGCAGCGCGTCGCGGATCCGCTCGTGGTACATGACGCGGCCCGAGACGAGGGCGCGCGTCATCTGCCCCTCGGGCGTGACGCGCAGCAGCAGGCCGACGGCGACGACGTCGCCCGAGTCGTCCACGCGCACCGGGACGGCGTCGACGTAGACGATGGGCAGCTGCGCGCGCGCCGCGGCGATCTCCTCGCGGCTGAGCCAGCCCGCGGGCGGGGTCTCGTGCCGGTAGGAGTCGTCGAAGTCGTCGGGCGGGAAGTCGGCGGTGTCGGTCACCCGACTGTTCTACCCCGCGGCTCGCGGTCGCCGCACGCGCGACGCCGCGAGTCCGCCCAGGGCGTACCCGGACGCGCTCCGAAGCTCACCGCTCAGGAGGGCACGGTTCAGGACGGCACGGTTCAGGACGGCACGGCTCGGGACCTTACGTCGATCAGGACGGTTCGGTCAGGCGCGCGATGATCTCGACCAGCAGGCGTCCGCTCACGTGCGGCGGCAGGGCCTCGACGAGCGAGAGCACGGGCGCCATGCGCGCGGGCAGCGTGCCTGCGGGCTGCGTGCCGGCGGCGCCGAGCACTCCCTGGACGATCGCCCACGCGTCGTCCGACCCCGCCTGCTCGAACAGCGCGAGCGCCTGCTCGGGCGTCGCGCCGGGGGCGAGCGACGCGAGCAGCTGCGCGAGCACGTCGTGGGGCGCGGGGCGGGCGACGCCGCGCGCACGGTCGGCGGCGGTCGCGAGCACCGCCCCGAGGTCGTCGACGACGGACGCCGTCACGGGCGTCACGGTCAGGTGCGTGGTGTGCGGCAGGTGGGTGCCGTCGGACTGCGCGAGCCCCGGCTGGGCCTGGATGATCCAGCCGAGCGCCTTGGTCTCGTCGGCCCACACGTGCGGGTCGACCTGTCGCTCGGCGGACACGCTCTCGTCGGCCGCGACGCAGATCAGCGGGCCGGTGGGGGAGCCGACGACGCGCAGCCCGTCGATCTGGTCGACGACCTCGCGCAGGCGTGCGGTCGCCTCGACGCAGCGCCGGGTCAGGGCGGTGTAGCCGTCGACGCCGAGGGCCTGCGTCACGGCCCACGCGGCGGCGAGCGGGCCTGCCGAGCGGGACCCGGCGAGGGTCGCGTTGACGACGGGGTAGCCGGGCCAGTCGGTCACGGCGAAGAACTGGTGCCGGTGCAGGTCGCGGCCGCGCACGAGCAGCACCGAGGTGCCCTTGGGCACGTACCCGTACTTGTGCACGTCGGCCGAGATGCTCGTCACGCCTGGCACCCGGAAGTCGAACGGGGGCACCTCGCCGCCGCCGGCGGCGTCCCAGAACGGCAGGACCCACCCGCCCACGCAGGCGTCGACGTGCACGGGCACGCCCGCGGCGGCGCCGGCCGCGGCGACCTCGACGACGGGGTCGATCGCGCCGTGCGGGTAGGCGGGGGCGGAGACGACGACGAGCGCGACGTCGTCCCCGATCCTCGCGATCATGTCGGCCGCGCTCGGGACGCCGGTCGCGGGGTCGACGGGGACGAGGTCGAGGTCCATGTCGCAGAACGCCGCGGCCTTGCGGAAGGCCGCGTGCGCCGTCGTCGGCAGGACGATGCGCGGGCGCGGGGGAGTGGTCCCGGCGCGACGGTGACGGGTGCGCAGGGCGTCGCGCGCCGTCTTGACGGCGAGCATGCAGCTCTCGGTGCCGCCCGCGGTCACGGATCCCACGACGTCGTCGTCGCCGTGCAGCACGGTCCGGGCGAACGCGAGGAGCTCGCGCTCCATGACGGCGATCGAGGTGAACGTCGTCGGGTCGAGCCCGTTGAGGGGCTGGACCGCGCGGATCGCCGCGGCGGCGAGCTCGTCGAGCTCGGCGAGGCCCGGGTCGTAGACGTAGGAGAGCACGCGACCGCCGTGCGTGGGAGCGTCGGCGCGGCGGAGCTCGGCGAGCCGGTCCAGGATCCCGGCGGTGCGCACGGGCACGTCGTCCGTCGGGGTCAGGGGGGTGGCGTCGTGCGTCACGGGGTCTCCATCGGTCGGGCTTCCTCGAAGTGCCCCCGTCGCAGACCGTACCGCACGAGCGGCACGATGCTGACAGCGGCCAGTGTCGCCGGCAGCACGGAGAAGGCGAGCGAGATGCCGAGGACGGCGGAGCCGGGCTGGGTCGCGTCGACGCCGCTCGTGGTCGAGACGAACCCGGTCACGGCGAGCACGAGCGAGAGCAGGCCGCCGCCGAGCGCCATGCCCGTCGTCTCGCCCGCGGTCCACAGCCCGCTGAACGTGCCGCCGTCGGCACCCGTCGCGGTGCCGGTGCGCTCGGCGTCGTCCTGGATCACGTCGGGCAGCATCGCGAGCGGCAGTGCCTGCATGCCCGCGTACGCGACGCCCACCAGGGCCGTGGTCGCGTAGACCCAGACGCCGGGCACCCACGCGAGCGGGAGCATCGCGGCGGCGCCGACGACGAACAGGACCGTGGCGACGACGAACGCGCGCTCCTTGCCGACCCGCCCCGCGAGGCGGGTCCACAGCGGCATGGTGAGCAGCGCGGGAGCGATGAGCGCCGCGAACAGGATGCTCACCGCGGCCTCGGAGTCGAGCACGTAGGTCGCGACGTACTGCGCGCCGGCGAGCATGAGGCCGGTCGCGAGCGCCTGGAGGGCGAACGTCGTGAACAGCGTGCGGAACGGCTGGCTGCGGCGCAGCGCCGCCGCGCTCTCGCGGACCGAGGCGACGACGACCTCGCGCACCCCGCGCACCGTCGGCCGACGCGCGGCGGCGACCGTGCCGGTCAGCGGAGCGCGGGGTGCGGCGCCGGCCGCGACGACCATGCCGACGCCGATCACGAGCCCCGCGACGACGCCCATGCGCAGGTACCCCGCGAAGTCGGTCGACTCCCCGCGCAGGAGCGGCCCGCCGGCCCCGAACGCGAGGATCGCGACCGCGAGGATCGCCACACGCCACGAGAGCAGGCGCGTGCGGTCGTCGTAGGTGTGCGCGATCTCGGCGGGCAGCGCGATGTACGGCACCTGGAAGAGGCTGAACGCCGTCCCGGTGAGCAGGAACGCGACGAGCACCCACAGCCCGGCCGCGCCGGGGTCGAGCGAGCGCGGCACCGCGAACGTGAGCGCGAAGAACACGGGCAGCGTGAGCCCGCCCGCGAGCATGAGCCGCCGCCGCGACCCGGTGCGCGCGGCGTCGGCGTCGCTGAGCTGCCCGACCGCGGGCGAGACGAGCACGTCCCAGATCTTGGCGACCGTGACGATGGTGCCCGCGAGCAGCGCGGGCACGGCGAGGGCGTCGGTCAGGTAGTAGATCAGGACGAGCCCGGGCAGGGTCGCGAACCCGCCCGTGCCGACCGACCCGACGGCGTAGCGGGCGACGGTGCCGGGGCGCAGCTGCGCGGGCCTGTTCATGCGAGCAGGGTAAGCGTTCGGAGCGGGAGCGCTGCCATCGGGCGCGTGTCGGCTGGCGGCGAGCCCCCGGGGGCACCCGGGAATACCTGGCGCGCGTGGCGTGCTGCCCTAGGTGACACCGACGGAAGGACCACCATGCCCACCCTGGAGCTCACCGACACCACGTTCGAGCAGACGATCAAGGACAACGACATCGTCCTGGTCGACTTCTGGGCCGAGTGGTGCGGCCCGTGCAAGCAGTTCGGTCCCGTGTTCGAGAAGTCCTCGGACGCGAACCCGGACATCGTGCACGGCAAGATCGACACCGAGGCGCAGCAGGGCCTCGCCGCGGCCGCCAACATCACGTCGATCCCGACGCTCATGGCGTTCCGCGAGGGCATCCTCGTCTTCTCGCAGCCCGGTGCGCTGCCCGCGCCGCAGCTCGCGCAGGTCGTCGAGGCCGTCAAGGGTCTCGACATGGACGACGTGCGCCAGCAGATCGCCGCGCAGCAGGACGGTGCCGCGCAGGCCTGATCCCCGCTGCGGCGGAACCCGCGTCGCCACGCGTCCCGAGGCCCGGTCGGCACCCGCTGACTGGGCCTCAGTCGCGCCCGAGCGCGAGGTGACGGTCGAGGAACCGCACGATCGCCTCGCGCTCGGCGGCCTCGGCGGCGACGTCCGCGGCGAAGGGCCGCCCGTTGAAGTAGCGGGCGGGGGTGCCGTCACCGTCCGGGCTGCCGTGGTCGGCGTCGATCGACCGGCGCCACCTCTCGGCGTGGTCCTTCCACTCCTTCACGCACACGAGCTCGGGCTGGTTGAACCACACGTTCCACGTCAGCACGTTGCCCTCGCGCAGCAGGTTGCCGGTCCACAGGTTGAACGCGTCGATCACGAGCGCGTTGAACTCGTCGACGACCGCGTCGCCGCTCGGCCGGACCGCGCCGATCTGCACCGAGAGGTTGCCGACCGCCCACGCCTCGACGTCGTGCAGGGCGAAGGTCGGGTTGGTGAAGTCCGGGCTGAGCCCGTCCCGCAGCGAGAAGGCGGCGTCGTCCGGGACGCCGACGCGGTGGGTGCTGACCCGGATCGCGTGCTCCTTGGACGCGGGGAACGGGAGTCCGTTGTCGGCGAAGAGACGCCACAGCACGGCGACGAGCGGTGAGGCGGTCGCGCTCGGCGAGAACCAGACCTTGCCCTCGACCGTGAGGTCGGCGGCCCGTGCGCGCGACGGCTCGTCGACCCAGCCACGCTGCCCGGTGACCGAGACCTCGACGTTGAGCGCGCCGACCGTCGGCGAGCAGGTGCCCTGCTGGGGGCAGATGATCGACCAGACCCGACCCGCGTCGTCGTACCCCAGGCGCGAGATGTCCGGGGCGAACATCTGGAAGCACCGGGACGCCTCGTCGCCCCTCACGGTCTGCCAGCTGAACTCGGGCCACAGCACCGCCTGCTGGCGCGTGAGGCGGTCGATGTTCGCCATGTTGTCGAGCAGCCGTAGCGAGCTCAGGTCGGGGTCCGGGTACTCGAAGGCGGGGTCCGACGTCGAGAACCCACCCTTCCAGCCGTCAGGCACGGGTGTGGTCGGCATCGTCGCCCCCTGGTGTCGGTGCGCCCCGGACCCGGGGCACCGTCGACGCTATCCGTAGGCCCGCACCGGTGCATCCGGGCGTCCCGCATAGGATGGCTGCGCGCGCGAGTGGCGTAACTGGCAGCCGCGCCAGGTTTAGGTCCTGGTGCCCTCGGGCGTGCGGGTTCGAGTCCCGCCTCGCGCACGACGCCGAGCCCGGCCGGACGACGTCCGGCCGGGCTCCGTCGCGTCCGGCCGCGACGGCCGGGCCCGCCTCAGCGCGCGTCGATGCCGAGGTCGCGGCGGAGCTTGGCGACGTGCCCCGTGGCCTTGACGTTGTACTGCGCGAGCGCGACCTTGCCCTCGGGGTCCACGACCACCGTCGAGCGGATCACGCCCGTGACGACCTTGCCGTAGAGCTTCTTCTCGCCCCACGCGCCGTAGGCCTCGAGCGTGGTCCGCTCGACGTCGGACGCGAGCGGGAACGTGAGCGACTCGTCCGCGGCGAACGTCGCGAGCTTGGCGACCGGGTCGGGCGAGACGCCGACGACCTCGTACCCGGCGCCGGCGAGCGACGCGAGCGAGTCGCGGAAGTCGCACGCCTGCGTGGTGCAGCCGGGCGTCGCGGCGGCGGGGTAGAAGTAGACCACCACGGACCGGCCGCGCAGCGCGGACAGGCTGACCGTGCCGCCGTCCGCGGTGGGGAGCGTGAAGTCGGGGGCGACGTCGCCGACGGCGAGACGAGCGGACATGGGTCCTCCTGGATCGGTGTGCGGGTGCGGCACGAGCCTAGGCGACCGCACCGACGCCGGTAGCGTGGACCGCGTGAACGCGAACACCCCCGACACCCCGCCTCCCGTGCGGATGCTGCACGACCGGATCCTGGTCGACCCCGAGAAGGACGCCTCCGAGCGGCAGTCGTCCGCCGGCCTCGTGATCCCCGCGACCGCGGCCGGCCCCAAGAAGCTCGCGTGGGCCGTGGTCGTCGCGGCCGGCGAGCACGTGCGCCAGGTCGCGGTGGGCGACCGCGTGCTGTTCGACCCCGAGGACCGTGCCGAGGTCACGCTCGGCGGCAAGGACCTCGTGCTGCTGCGCGAGCGCGACGTGCACGGGGTCGCGCACGTGCCGGACGACGGCGGCGGGACCGGGCTCTACATGTGACCTCCCAGGGCGTCGCGGGCGAGTCCGGAAGGGTTGTCGTGCAGGTCACAGCGCTGGTGGCCGGATCCGATTTCACACCGCGGCCCGACCGCTGCTAACGTTCTTCCTGTTGCGCCATTAGCTCAATTGGCAGAGCAGCTGACTCTTAATCAGCGGGTTCTAGGTTCAAGTCCTAGATGGCGCACAGTGCACGAGGCCCCGGCCGGTGGAGACACCGGCCGGGGCCTTCGTCGTTCCGGGAGTCACGTCGTTCTCGGAAGTCTCGTCGTTCCCGGAAGTCTCGTCGTTCCGGAAGTCTCGTCGTACCGGGAGCGGGCGCCGTCCCCGTAGGGGGAACCGCGTACGGGGGTTGCTCACGTCGGGTGAGCAGGGTCAGGCTCGGGTGAATTCGTCCCTATCCTCCCGGAGGTTCCGATGCGTACCGCATCCACCCCGCACGTCGCGCAGCGCGCGTCCGTGCTCCTGGCGATCCTGGGCCTCGTGGCCTCGATCGCCCTGACCCTGTCCGTCGTCTCGCCGCAGCGCGCCGCCGCCGCGACGGCGTGCGCCGCCGCGTGGTCCTCGTCGTCGGTGTACACCGGCGGCGCCGTCGTCTCCCAGGACGGCAAGAACTGGCGCGCCGGCTGGTGGACGACGGGCGAGAAGCCCGGCAGCACCGGCGAGTGGGGCGTGTGGCGCGACCAGGGCGCGTGCGGCGGCACGAGCACCCCGACGCCCACGACCACGCCCACGACGACGCCGAAGCCGACCGTGACGCCCACGCCGACCGTGAGCCCCACGCAGAACCCGGGCTCGTTCGTGGTGTCCAAGGCGCAGTTCGAGCAGATGTTCCCGAACCGCAACGCGTTCTACACCTACGAGGGCCTCGTCGAGGCGACGAAGTCGTACCCCGCCTTCGCGACGACGGGCGGCACCGAGATCGCCAAGCGCGAGGCCGCGGCGTTCCTCGCCAACGTCGACCACGAGACCGGTGGCCTGCGCTACATCACCGAGATCAACACGGCGAACTACCCGCACTACTGCGACCCGACGCAGCCGTTCGGCTGCCCGGCCGGCCAGGCCATGTACTACGGCCGCGGGCCGATCCAGCTGAGCTGGAACTACAACTACAAGGCCGCGGGTGACGCGCTCGGCATCGACCTGCTCAACAACCCGAACCTGGTCCAGACCGACCCGGCCGTCGCCATGGCGACCGGCCTGTGGTACTGGAACACCCAGACCGGCCCGGGCACGATGACGGGGCACGCCGCGATCGTCAACAACCGTGGCTTCGGCGAGACCATCCGCTCGATCAACGGCTCGCTCGAGTGCAACGGCGGCAACACCGCCCAGGTCAACAGCCGTGTCGCGTCGTTCCAGCGCTTCACGCAGATCCTCGGCACCACGACCGGGTCGAACCTGACCTGCTGACCCTCCGGTGCGGCGACCGAGGTCGCCGACACCGAGATCGTGCCCCGGCGAGCGTTCGTCCGCTCGCCGGGGCACGGCCGACTCCGCGGCGAATATCCTGGACGGATGCCTGAGAACGTCGAGTCCCTCCCGTCGCTCGTGCCGGACGCCGCCCGCCCGGGCGAGCCGCCGGTCGGGGCCGCCGACCAGCCGGCGTTCCGCACGACCCCGGTGTCGTTCGTGCGCCGCAGCGGACGCATGAACGTGCGCCAGCAGGAGGCGTGGGACACCCGTCGCGACGAGTTCGTGGTCGAGGTGCCGCGTCTGGCGGCCCGCACGTCGGTCGACCCGCGCTGGTCGTTCGACCCGGAGGCGTCGTTCGGGCGCCGGGCGCCGCTCGTGGTCGAGGTCGGTTCGGGCCAGGGCGAGGCCGTGGTCGCGGCCGCGGCGGCGACGCCCGAGCGCGACTTCCTCGCCCTCGAGGTCTACACCCCGGGCCTCGGGCAGACCGTCTACCGCTCGATCAGGGCGGGTCTGACGAACGTGCGGCTCATGCAGGCGAACGCGCCCGAGGTGCTCGAGCACGCGCTCGCCCCGGGGTCGGTGGACGAGCTCTGGGTGTTCTTCCCGGACCCGTGGCACAAGGCGCGGCATACCAAGCGACGGCTCGTCGCGCCGCCGTTCGTCGAGCTCGCGGCGCGTGCGCTGCGCCCCGGGGGCACCTGGCGGCTCGCGACCGACTGGGCCGAGTACGCCGAGCAGATGATCGAGGTCGTCGAGGCGAGCAGCGCGTTCACGAACGCCCACGGCCCGGGCGCGCACGCGCCGCGGTTCGAGGGGCGCGTCCTGACGGGCTTCGAGAACAAGGCCGCGAAGGCCGGCCGCGACGTCGTCGACCTGACCTACGTCCGTTCGTGACGCCGGGGGCTGCACCCGCTTTGTAGCAAAGGTGCAGAACCTGTGCCCATGTGTGGAGAGATCGTGAATTCTCACCCGGTGTGATCGGGGTCATAGTGGCCTCGGGCGACGAAGCCCGACGGTCCGCGACGACGCGGACCGACCCCGACACCCGGAGGCGTCATGTCCGACGACACCGCGGTACCCGTCCAGGAGACCGAGTACCAGCGCGTCCAACGATCACCCGAGTTCCAGGAGCTGCGGCGCCGGTTCCGGAACTTCGTGTTCCCGATGACCGCGCTGTTCCTCGTCTGGTACCTCGTCTACGTCCTGCTCGCCGACTACGCGCACGACTTCATGTCGATCCGCGTGGGCGACAGCACGATCACGGTCGGGCTGCTGCTCGGCCTCGGCCAGTTCGTCTCGACCTTCGTGATCACGATGGTCTACGCGCGCTGGGCCAACAAGAAGTTCGACCCGCCGGCTGACGCGCTGCGTCGCGAGATCGAGGACGGTGCCCTGTGAGCGCCCTGACCCTGGCCGCGGGCCTGCACGCCGCCGCCGAGACCGAGAAGATCGGCAACCCGGCCGTCAACATCGCGATCTTCGGCGCGTTCGTCGCCGTGACGCTCGTGATCGTGCTGCGCGCGTCGCGGCAGAACAAGTCCGCCGAGGACTACTACGCCGGCGGCCGCAGCTTCACGGGCGCCCAGAACGGCACCGCGATCGCGGGCGACTACCTCTCGGCCGCGAGCTTCCTCGGTATCTGCGGCGCGATCGCCGTCAACGGGTACGACGGGTTCCTGTACTCGATCGGGTTCCTCGTCGCGTGGCTCGTCGCGCTGCTGCTCGTCGCCGAGCTGCTGCGCAACACGGGCCGCTTCACGATGGCCGACGTGCTGTCGTTCCGGCTCAAGGAGCGCCCCGTGCGCATGGCCGCGGCGCTCGCGACCCTGCTCGTGGTGTTCTTCTACCTGCTCGCGCAGATGGCGGGCGCGGGCGGCCTGGTCGCCCTGCTGCTCGGGATCTCCTCGACGGCCGGGCAGAGCGTCGTCATCGCCGTGGTCGGCGCGCTCATGATCCTGTACGTGCTGGTCGGCGGCATGAAGGGCACCACCTGGGTCCAGATCGTCAAGGCCGTGCTGCTCATCATCGGCGCCGCCGTCATGACGGCCTGGGTTCTCGCGAAGTTCGGGTTCAACATCTCCGACCTGTTCCAGGCGGCGATCGACCGGGCGGGCGAGGGCGGCGAGGCACTCATCGAGCCGGGTAAGGCGTACGGCGCCACGTCGCTGTCGAAGCTCAACTTCCTGTCGCTCGCGCTCGCGCTCGTGCTGGGCACCGCGGGTCTGCCGCACGTGCTCATGCGCTTCTACACGGTGCCCGACGCCAAGGCCGCGCGCCGGTCCGTGGTCTGGGCGATCTGGCTCATCGGCATCTTCTACCTGTTCACCCTCGTCCTCGGCTACGGGGCCGCGGCGCTCGTCGGTGCGGACACGATCAAGGCGGCCCCCGGCGGGGTCAACTCCGCGGCCCCGCTGCTCGCGTACGAGCTCGGCGGCGAGGTGCTCCTCGGCCTGATCTCCGCGGTCGCGTTCGCGACCATCCTCGCGGTCGTCGCGGGGCTCACGATCACCGCCGCGGCGAGCTTCGCGCACGACATCTACGCGAGCGTGATCAAGAAGGGCCAGGTCTCGGGCGACGGCGAGGTGCGCGTCGCGCGCATCACGGTCGTCGTGATCGGCGTGCTCGCGATCGTCGGCGGGATCTTCGCGCAGGGCCAGAACGTCGCGTTCCTGGTCGCGCTCGCGTTCGCCGTCGCGGCGAGCGCGAACCTGCCCACGATCATCTACTCGCTGTTCTGGAAGCGGTTCAACACCTCGGGCGCGCTGTGGAGCATGTACGGCGGCATGATCTCGTGCATCGTCCTCATCACGTTCTCGCCCGTCGTCTCGGGCAAGGTCGACCCCGTCACCGGCGAGAGCCTGTCGATGATCAAGGACACGGGCATCGACTTCCACCTCATCTCGCTCGAGAACCCGGGACTCATCACGATCCCGCTCGCGTTCGTCCTCGGCGTGGTCGGCACCTACCTGTCGAAGGAGAAGCCGCACCCCGAGAAGTTCGCCGAGATGGAGGTGCGTTCGCTCACGGGCGCGGGGGCCGAGAAGGCCACCGAGCACTGACCGGTCGACAATGACCGGCTGACACTGACCGGCTGACTCTGACCGGCCGACGCTGACCGGCCGACACCGACCGGTCGGTGCCGGTCGGTGCCGGGTCGTCGCCCGGGTGCGTCCACCCCGCACCCGGGCGACGATGGCGAACGTGAACACCACGAACAGCACCGACAAGGACCAGACCCGCGACGGCGTGCCGGGCGAGGACCGCAGAGGCCATGAGCACTCCCGGCAGGAGACGTACGACGTCGTCGTGCTGGGCGCGGGCCCCGTCGGGGAGAACGTCGCCGACCGGGCGAGCCGCACCGGCCTGAGCGTCGCGATCGTCGAGGCCGAGCTCGCGGGCGGCGAGTGCTCGTACTGGGCGTGCATGCCGTCCAAGGCGCTCCTGCGGCCCGGCGCCGTGGCGGCCGCGGCGCGCGACGTGCCCGGCGTGAGCGCCCCGAGCATCGACGGGGCCGCGGTGCTCGCGCACCGCGACGAGGTCGTGCACGACTGGGACGACTCGGGCCAGGCGGACTGGATCGAGAGCACCGGGATCACGCTCGTGCGGGGCTTCGGCCGGATCGTCGCGCCCCGCACCGTCGAGGTCGAGGCGACCGCCGTCTCGCGCGTCGAGGACGACGCGTCGTCAGCCTCCGGCGACTCAGCCTCGAACGGATCACCCTCGAACGGATCACCCTCGAACGGATCACCCTCGAACGAGTCATCCGCGGACGGCGCGCCGCGCACCCTGGTCGCCCGGCGCGCGGTCGTCGTCGCCACGGGCAGCGTCCCGCGCCTGCCGGACGTCCCCGGGCTGCTCAGGGCGGCACCGTGGGGGAGCCGCGAGGCGACGAGCGTCGAGACCGTGCCCGCGTCGCTCGTGGTCGTGGGCGGCGGGGTCGTGGCGGTCGAGATGGCCGACGCGTTCGCCGCGCTCGGGTCGCACGTCACGCTGCTCGCCCGCAGCGGGCTGCTCGGTGCGATGGAGTCGTTCGCGGGCGAGCAGGTCGCCGAGTCGCTGCGTGGCGCGGGGGTCGACGTCGTGCTCGGGGCGAGCCCGAGCAGGGTCGATCGCACGGACGGACGCGTGCGGGTCGCGTACGACGGGCCCGACGGTGGCGCGGTCGTCGAGGCCGACGAGATCCTTGTCGCAACGGGCCGCGTGCCGCGCACGACCGACCTCGGGCTCGAGGCCGCAGGGCTCCCGGCCGACGCCCTCGAGGACCTGCCACGCGGCCTCGGGGTCGACGCGACCGGGCTCGTGCGCGGCGTCGACGGCGACTGGCTCTACGCCTCGGGCGACGTGCTCGGCTCGATCGCCACGACGCACCAGGGCAAGTACCAGGCGCGCGTGTGCGGCGACGCGATCGCCGCCCGGTTCGGCACCGACGAGCGCGAGGGCGTCGCGGCCTGGGGCGGGTCGGTACCCGCCGCCGGCACGGACCCCGAGCCGTGGACCCGCTACGCGTCGACCGCCGACGGTCCCGCGAAGACCCAGGTCGTGTTCACGCGGCACCAGGTGGCCGCAGTCGGGCTGACCGCGGCGCAGGCACGCGAGGAGGGCCTCGACGTGCGCGTCGTCGACGTCGACCTCGCGGGCGTCGCCGGCGGGTACCTCATGGGCCCGTCGTACGGCGGCACCGCGCGGATCGTCGTCGACGAGGCGCGGCACGTGATCGTCGGCGCGACGTTCGCCGGCCCCGAGGTCGCCGAGATGCTGCACGCGGCCACGGTCGCCGTCGTCGGCGAGGTCCCGCTCGAGCGCCTGTGGCACGCGGTGCCCGCCTACCCGACCGTGAGCGAGGCCTGGCTGCGGCTGCTCGAGGGCTACGGCCTCTGACGTCGCGGCCGCCCGGCCCGGACGGCGAGCACCGACGACGAGCACCGACGACGAGCACCGACGACGAGCACCGACGACGAGCACCGACGACGAGCACCGACGACGAGCACCGACGACGAGCACCGACGACGACGCCCTCGCCCCGGAGAACCGGGGCGAGGGCGTCGTGGTGTCGGCGCGGCGGGCCGCCGCCGCGGATCGCGCGCCGACGGCGGAGCGTCAGGCGTCGGTGCTGAGCTGGCCGTCCGAGGAGAAGACGAGGCCGAGGGTGATCTTGCCCTGCTGCAGCGCGGTCTTGGTGAGCGGGCCGCCCGCGTCGAGCGCCTCGAACGACGCGACGTCGATCCCGTAGGTCTCCTCGAGGCCCGGCTGGCAGAAGGGCCGCTCGGTGCACTCGGGGCCGGCGCCGAGGATCACGCCACCGCACGCCTCGGCGAGGTCGGAGAGCGTCGTCAGGTCGTTCGCCTCGGCGAAGCCCTTCGTGACCGCGAACGCGTTCTGGTCCTGCGCGGGCGACGCGGTACCGAACGTGAGGCCGACGGTCTCGCCGATCGTGGTCAGTGCGTCGACGGTCGCGTCGAGGTCGCTGCTCGCGAGAGTCTCGGCGTCCGCACCGTTCTCGGCCTTGTTGATGAACTCGGTGAGCGTGCCCACGTACTCGGGGACGACGGTCAGCGTGCCGTCCTCGAGCGCCGGGAGGTACGTCTCGCGGTTGCCGATGGTCTGCGTGCTCGCGTCGTACCCGGCGCTGGTCAGCACCGCGGCGTAGATCTCGGCGAGCGTGCTGCTCTCCGAGAAGTTGCCCGCCCCGACGACGACGGCCGTGCCGTCGCCCGGCTGGTCCTTGGACGCGAGGCCCTCGTCGGCGACGAACTGCGCGGCGACGTCCTTGGAGCTCTCGCGCTCGACGTCGACGGCCTTGTTGAGCGCGATGAGCTTGTCGGTGTCGAGCGCCTCCGAGACGCTGCTGAGCAGCGGCAGGATCGCGTCGTCGCCCTCGATCGCGGCGGCGTTGACCGCGGGGATGATGTTGTCGACGGTCTGCAGGTTCTTGTCGTCCTCGAGCACCACGAGCTCGTCGCCCGGGACGGCCTCGCAGGTCGCGGCGGCCTCGCCGCCGTCGGACGACGCGGTGGCACCCCCGCCCGTGCCGGACGAGCCGGAGTCGCCGCACGCGGTCAGGAGGGCGAGGACGGCCGCGGTCGCGAGGACGGCGGCCGAGCGGGACGTGCGTGTGGTCTTCATGGCTTCACCTTGGTGCTCGACGGGGCGGTCGCGGGGGCGACCTCGAGAACTCGTCCGCGGGGCGGACGCACGTGAGCCATTCGACCGCCGCCCCCGCGTCCCGGCAACCGGGGGAGGGGCGCCGTCACCGGATCGTCATGTGCGGAACGTCACGGACGTCCGGGTTCGCCGGCGGGCACGGGGCGAGCCGGGCCCGGCTGCGGCGTCCGACGTCGGCGCCGACCCCCGCGCGGGGCGTCGAGGTACGACGGCGTGACCGCGCGCTGGACCAGGCCCAGCAGCAGGTCGATCACGAGCGCGAGCGCCGCGATGATCAGGCCGCCCGCGAGCACCTGCCCGTACCGCTGGTTGCCGATGCCGAAGTTGATGATCTGCCCGAGGCCGCCGCCGCCCGCGACCGCGGCCAGGGGGATCGTCGCGACGACCTGGACGATCGTGGTGCGCAGGCCCGCGGCGATGAGGGGTACCGCGAGCGGCAGCTCGACGAGGCCCACGATCCTGAGCCCGGACATGCCCATGCCGCGCGCGGCGTCGCGCACGTCGCGGTCCACGCCGTGCACGCCCGTGAACGTGTTCGCCAGGATCACCGGGAACGCGAACACCGCGGCCGCGATGATCGCCGCACCGTTGCCGAAGAGCCCGGTCGTGGCGAGGATCAGGATGATCCCGAACGTCGGCACGGCCCGGGTCGAGTTCGCCACGAGGATCGTCACGCCCGCGCCGCGGCCCGTGTGCCCGAGCCAGACGCCCAGCGGCAGCGCGAGCACCGCCGCGATGCCCACCGCGGCGGCCGTCATGCGCAGGTGCTCGGCGCCGAGCTCGAGCACGCCGCCCGGGCCGGTCCAGTTGTACGGGTCGTTGAGCCAGACCAGTGCGTCGTCGATCGTGCTCATGCCACGCTCCTCGTCCGCAGCCACGGTTGCATCGCCCGACCCAGCGCCCACAGCAGCAGGTCGAGCACGAGCGCGAGCAGCACGCACAGCAGGGTCGCCGTCACGATCTCGGCCCGGTAGAACGTCTGGAACCCGCGGAACATGAGCTGGCCGAGCCCGCCGTACCCGACCACCACGCCCACCGTCACGAGCGCGACCGTCGACACGGTCGCCAGGCGCAGGCCCGTGATCACACCGGGCAGGGCGTTGGGCATCTCGACGGTCCAGAACAACCGCGCGCGCCCGTAGCCGAGACCGCGCGCGGCGTCGACCACGTCCGGGTCGACGCCCGCGAGCCCCGCGACGGTGTTGCGGATCATGACGAGCAACGCGTACACCACGACCCCGACCAGCACGGGCGTGCGCCCGATCCCGAGGATCGGCGCGAGGATCGCGAACAGCGCGAGCGACGGGATCGTGTAGAGCACCGACGCGGTGCCGATGATCGCGCCCGAGAGCCAGCGCACGTTCGCGGCGAGCGCCGCGAGCGGCAGCGCGATGACGAACCCGATGACGACGGCTTCGATCGTGAGCGTCGTGTGCTCGACGAGCCGGGCCGAGATGTCGTCCCAGTTGGTCTGCACGTAGTCCCACGAGAACCAGGGGTTGGACGACATGCGCTCGAACGTACCCGCCGCGCGCGCACCACGCAGTCCCACGGGCCTGCGGCCGCGTGCGCGGGTAGCGTGCGGGCCATGCCTGCCGAGACCGTCAGCCCGCCCGCCAGCTCGCCCGTCGGTACGCCCGTCATCGAGTTCGACGCCGTCCGCAAGGTCTACCCGGACGGCACGGTCGCCGTCCACGAGCTCTCGCTCGACGTGCGCGAGCACGAGCTGCTCGCGCTCGTCGGTCCGTCGGGCTGCGGCAAGTCGACCACGCTGCGCATGGCGAACCGGCTCGTCGAGCCGACCGGCGGGCGAATCCTGCTCGAGGGCACCGACGTGACGCACGCCGACCCCGTCGCGCTGCGCCGACGCATCGGGTACGTGATCCAGAACGTCGGGCTGTTCCCGCACCGGACCGTCGGGCAGAACGTCGGCACGGTCCCGCGCCTGCTGGGCTGGGACAAGAAACGGACCGCGGCTCGCACCGCCGAGCTGCTCGCCCTGGTCGGTCTCGACCCCGACACGTACGCGCGCCGCTACCCGCACGAGCTCTCGGGCGGCGAGCGCCAGCGCGTCGGCGTCGCGCGCGCGCTCGCGACCGACCCGCCCGTGCTGCTCATGGACGAGCCGTTCGGGGCGGTCGACCCCGCGGGTCGACGGCGCCTGCAGGCCGAGTTCCGGCGCATCCAGCAGGAGGTCGGCACGACCGTCATGTTCGTCACGCACGACATCGAGGAGGCCGTGCAGCTCGGCGACCGTGTCGCGGTCTTCAGCGTGGGCGGGCACCTCGAGCAGCTCGCCGAGCCCCTCACGGTGCTCGCGCACCCCGCGAGCGACCCCGTGCGGGAGTTCATCGGCGAGGGCGCGCCCGTGCGGATGCTCTCGCTCGCGACCGTGCAGCGCGAGGACCTCGAACCGGCCGACCGCGTCGTCGAGCCCGCGCCCGAGCCCGTGACCCTCGGGTCGACGCTTACCACGGCGTTCGAGGCCATCGCGGCGCTCTCGTCGCGCGCCACGGGCCGCGTGCCCGTGGTCGACGACGCCGGGACCGTCGTCGGCTCGCTCACGGCCGAGGGGATCCTGGCGGCCCTGCGTCGGACGGCGGACGCCGCGCAGACCGCCGACGCCTGACGCGGGTCCACGCCCGGCGTCGTCCGCCCCCGCGAGCGTCGACCGCCCCGCGGGCGCCGGCCGCCCGGGAGCGTTGACCACCCCTCGACCGCCGGCCGCCCGGGACCGCCGGGCGGACGCCTCCGGCGCGACCGACTAGGCTCGGCGCGTGACGAACTCCACGACTGACCCCGCCCCGGACCAGAGCGTCGCGCGCCCCCGCGTCGCCCTCGCGACCTGCTCGGTGCTCCCGCGCCTCGACCCGGACGACGCACCGCTCGTCGGAGCCCTCGACCAGCGTGGCGTCGAGGCCGTGCCCGCCGTGTGGGACGACCCGGGGGTCGACTGGGAGTCCTTCGACGCCGTCGTGGTGCGCTCGACCTACGACTACTCGGCCCGCCGCGACGAGTTCGTGTCCTGGGCCGCGAGCGTGCCGAACATCCTCAACCCCGAGGCCGTGCTGCGCTGGAACACGCACAAGTTCTACCTGCGCGACCTCGAGACCGCCGGGATCCCCGTGATCCCGACCGTGTGGCTCGACCCCGAGCGCAACCTCAGCTCGCGCGCGATCCACACGCGCATGCCCGCGCACGGGCACTTCGTCATCAAGCCCGTCGTGAGCGCGGGAGCCAAGGACACGGGCCGCTACGAGGCGATCGACGCCGAGTCGCGCGGCCTCGCGATCCTGCACGCCAAGAAGCTGCTCGCGCAGGGCCGGCACGTCATGGTCCAGCCCTACGTCATGAGCATCGACACCGAGGGCGAGGCCCGTCTCGTGTTCGTCGACGGCGAGCTCTCGCACGCCGTCAGCACGAGCACGCGCCTGACCGGGCCGCACCGCCCCACGCAGGGCCTGTACCGCAAGGAGTCCATGCGTGTGCACGAGCCCGACGACGCGCAGGTCGACGTCGCCCGCCGGGCGCTCGCCGTCGCCGCCGAGTCCGTGCCGGGCGTCGACCCGCTGCTGTACGCGCGCGTCGACCTCGTGTGGGGCGCGGACGGCTCGGCGACGGTGCTCGAGCTCGAGCTCACCGAGGCCTCGCTCTACCTGTCGTCGGCGCCCGGGGCGCTCGAGCGCTTCGCCGACGCGATCGCGGCGCGGGTCTCGGGGGGCTCCGGCGACTGACCCGCGCGCCCGCCGGGCCCGGAACGCCGGGCCCGGAACGACGGGCCACGAACGACGAAGGCCGCCTCGCAGTCGCGAGGCGGCCTTCGTGCTGGGGTGAGTAACGGGACTTGAACCCGCGACCCCCTGGACCACAACCAGGTGCTCTACCAGCTGAGCTATACCCACCATTGGTGGAGACCAGCCGCCCGTGCTAGCTCGTGACGGATGATCAACCGTCGAAAAGCATACCGGAGGAACGGCCCGGGTCAGGACGGGTTTGCGCCGGTGCCCCGCGTGACGCTCGTCTCCTTGACGCGCGCGGCGATCGCGCGGGCGGTCGCAGTGTCGGGGCCGGGCGGCGCGACGAGCAGCGCCTCACGGTAGTAGCGCAGCTCGTCGATCGACTCGAGGATGTCCGCGAGCGCCCGGTGGCCGCCGTTCTTCTCGGGGCTCGCGAAGTACACGCGCGGGTACCAGCGTCGTGCGAGCTCCTTGATCGAGGACACGTCGATGATGCGGTAGTGCAGGTGCTCGACGAGGCCGGGCATGTCGCGGTCGAGGAACGCCTTGTCGGTGCCGACCGAGTTGCCGGCGAGCGGCGCCTTGCCGGGCTCGGGCACCCAGGTGCGCACGTAGTCGAGCACCTGGGCCTCGGCGTCGGCGAGGGTGGTCCCGGCGTCGAGCTCGGTGATGAGGCCCGACGTGGTGTGCATGGCGGTCACGAAGTCGTTCATCTGCTCGAGCGCCGCCGCGGGCGGGCGGACGACGACGTCGACCCCGTCGCCCAGGACGGTGAGCTCGGAGTCGGTGACCACGGCGGCGATCTCGACGAGCGCGTCGGCGCCCAGGTCGAGTCCGGTCATCTCGCAGTCGATCCAGACGATGCGGTCGTTGGCGTTCGGCGTCACAGGGCTCACAGGGACACCCTAGAGCGTGTCGGGGCGCGGGGTGCCGGGACGCGTCCCGGCCACGCGCCGTCCGCCGGGCAGACCAAGGGCCTCGTCCCGGACGGCGAGGTCCGGGACGAGGCCCAGGGTCGTGCGTGCCCGCGGTGCGGGCGGTGCGGCGCTCATGCGCCGCGTCGCGGCAGGAGCCCGCGGCGCGTGCGGGCGGGTGCCCGGTCGCCGAGGCGGCGCAGCGCCTCCCGGCGGTGGGCGAGCTCCTCGAGCTGGAGCCGTCTCTCGAGGACGGCGATGTCGTACGTGGTTCCAGGGTGCATGGTGATGCCTCTCGTGACGTCGGGATGTCGGGCCTGGCCGGGCCCCCACCGCCCGGTCGTGAGCCGGACGAACGCCACCGCGGTGTGATCTGAGACAACCACGACCTCCCGGGCGGGCGCACGACTTTTTCGACGGCTAGCCTCGCCGGATGGACACGGACGAGGGTCGGACGACGGGGCGCGCCCGTGTGCTGGGAGCGGTGTGGCCGGGTCTGGTGCTCGTCGCGGTGGGTGTGCTCACGTTCGTGGCGCTGTACGACGCGCTGGTCGAGCAGGACGACCTGTGGGAGACCGACACCCCGCTGGTCGAGTGGTTCGCCGCGCACCGCACCCCGGGGATGACGACGGTCATGACGGTGGTCACGGACACGTTCGGCCCGATCGTGCTGCCCGTGCTGGTCGCGATCGGGTGCGTCGTGTGGGCGCGGCTCGCGCGCGGGTGGTGGGAGCCGCTCGTGCTCGCGGGCGCGATGGTCGTCTCGACCCTGCTGAGCTCGCTGCTCAAGGTGCTCGTGGGGCGTCCTCGCCCCGACGACGAGCTCATGGCGGTGCCGGGGCTCGAGACCACGTTCTCGTTCCCGTCGGGGCACACCACCGGGGCGGCGACGCTCGTGCTCGTCAGCGGGTACCTGATCCAGCACCGGTCGGGGTCGCGGCGGGCCGTCGTGCTGTGGGCCCTCGCGTCGGTCGTCGTGGTCGCGGCCGTCGGCGGCAGCCGGATGTACCTCGGGTACCACTTCCTGACCGACGTGCTCGCGGGGATCTGCGTGGCCGTCGTCGTGCTCGGCGGGGTCGTCGCGCTGACCCGCTGGCACGACCTGCGGGTCGGCGAGGGCGCCGGGGAGCCCTCGCACGACGTCGCACCGACCGCCTGAGCGTCAGTCGTCGAGGTCGCCCACGGTCGCCCTCGTCCGTCGAGGTCGCCCTCGGTCGTCGAGACGGTCGGTCGTCGAGCCCGTCAGTCGTCGAGCCCGCGGGCGACGAGCGCCTCGCCGAGCGCGTCGGCCTGCCGCAGGGCCCCGACCACGACGGGCACGGCGAGCGCCCGCAGGTCGTTCTCGCGGCCGCGGGCCCGCTGGGCGTCGCGGACCCGGCCCACGAGGTCCACGAGCACGGGCACGCTGCGGATCGTGAGGGCGAGCACGAGGCCGACGCGCGTCGGGTCGACGCCGACGCGGGCGGCTGGACGAGCCGCGGCCTCGAACGCCGCGAGCAGCGCCGACGTGCGCGTGGTCAGCATCACGAGCCCGGCGAGCGCGACGAGCACGAGGAGCCGCGTGCAGGTCACGACCGCGGTCGTGGGCCCCGCGAGCCACCACTGGACCGCGAGGAGCACCACCAGCACGAGCCGCACGGGGCGCACCTGACCCCACGCGAGCCGCCACGGGACACGCGCGAGCGCGTACAGCGCGACGACGACGGCGAGCGCGACCCCGACGCCGGTCGCGGACCGGACCGCGAGCAGCGCGGTCGAGGCGACGAGCAGCGCGACGAGCTTGGCCCCGGCGGGGGCACGGTGCAGCACCGACGTGCCGGGCGAGTACGCCCCCGCGAGCGACCCGGTCACGCCATGCGCCGACGGTAGGCCGCGAGCGCGGGGCCGGGGGCGTCGTCCGCCACGACGCGACCCTCGTCCACCACGAGCACGCGCTGCGCGCCGGCCGCGACGTCGAGGTCGTGCGTGACGACCACGACCTGCTGGTCGAGGTCCCACAGTCGGCGTCCGACGTCGCGCGTGTTGCGCAGGTCCAGGAGGGTCGTGGGCTCGTCGGCGACGAGCACGGCAGGGCCGGTCACGAGTACCGACGTCAGCGCCAGGAGCTGCTTCTGGCCGCCCGAGAGCAGGTGGGCCGGGTGGTCGCGGTGCTCGGCGAGCCCCACCTGGTCGAGCGCCGCCGCGACGCGGTCGTCGACCTCCGCGCGGCTCAGGCCGTGGCGGCGCAACGAGTAGGCGACGTCCTCGGCGACGGTCGGCATGATGATCTGCGCGTCCGGGTCGGTGAAGACGAACCCGACGGCGCGGCGCACCGCGGCGCCGTCGTCCGCGGTGTCGTGGCCGTGCACGCGCACCGAGCCCCCGGTGGGCAGGACGAGGCCGTTGAGCAGGCGAGCGAGCGTCGACTTGCCCGAGCCGTTGGCCCCGACCACCGCGATGCGGCGTTCGGGCAGGTCGAGCGTCACGCCGCGCAGCACGTCGCGCTCGCCGAGCCGGACGTGGACGTCGTCGAGCACGATCCGCTCGTCAACCGGATGCTGGCCCGTGCGCCGGGTGAACAACCTCACCGGACCACCTCCAGCACCGCGGCGACCCCGACGCCGCCGCCCGCGGCGACCGTCGCGAGGCCGAGCGTGCCGGCGGGCGCGCCGCCGCGCACGAGCTCGGTGAACAGCCGCACGACGGCGACCGCGCCGCTCGCGCCCCACGGGTGACCGAGCGCGATCGCGCCGCCCGCGGGGCACACGCGCGCGTCGTCGGCGCCGAGCGGGTCGAGGCCCAGGGCGTCGGTCACGGCGAGCACCTGCCCGGCGAACGCCTCGACGACCTCGACCACCGCGAGGTCGCGGACCGTGCAGCCCGCCGCCGCGAGGGCCGCCTCGACCGCGGGCACGGGGGACAGGCCCGGCAGGCGGGGGTCGCTCGCGCGCACCGCTCCCGCGACCAGGCGCAGGCCGGGCACGCCCGCCGCGGCCCGTGCCGCCCCCGGCACGAGGACGACGGCCGCCGCGCCGTCGCTCACGGGCGCGGACGACGCCGCGGTCGCCGTCCCGCCGAACGCGGGCCGCAGCCGGGCTGCGAGCCGCAGGTCGAGCGCGCGCACGTGCTCGTCGCGGTCGAGCGGGACGCGCGCACCGGGGACGCCCACGGTCTCGGCCGCGAACCGACCGGCCGTGTGCGCGGCGAGGGCCCGCGCGTGCGAGCGCACCGCGTAGGCGTCCTGGCGTGCACGCCCGACGCCGCGCTCGCGGGCGACCGCGTCGGCCGCCGGTCCCATGTCGGGGTCGTCCCAGCCCTCGGGGGTGAAGCGCGCACGGTCGAAGGGCACGAGGCCCCCGGGGGTGCGGTGCGCGCGGGCGGGGGCCGTCGAGGGGCTCTCCACGCCGCCCGCGAGCACCGCACGGGCGCCGTCGCGCACGGCCTGCGCGCCCACGAGCACCGCCGCCAGGCCGCTCGCGCACTGCCGGTCGACCGTGAGCCCCGGCACGTGTGCGCCGAGGCCGGCGCCGAGCGCGGCCGCGCGGGCGACGTTGCCGCCCGGCCCGGCGCTGCTGCCGAGCACGACGTCGTCGCACGCGCCGCGCGTGCCGGGCCCTGCGTCGTCGGGCCCCATGTCGTCGAGCCCTGCGTCGTCGAGCCCTGCGTCGTCGTGCACCGCGGCGTCGCGCACGGCGCGCAGGACGGGGGCCGCATCGTCATGCACCGCGCGGAGCACGGGGGCGGCGAGGCCCGCGGCGTCCGTGCCCGCGTGCCCGCGACCCATGGACCCGATCCAGGTGCGGCGGGCCGCGACGACCACGACCTCGGGGCGGCTCATCGCAGCACCTCGAGGGTGCCGGGCCCGTCGAGCAGCAGCTCGCTCACGGCCGCGCGGGCCGCCTTGCCGGAGGCGGTGCGGGGGAGCGTGCGCACGCCGTACCAGCGGCGCGGGCGCTGTGCGGGCGCGAGGTTCGAGCGTGCGACCCGTTCGAGGTGCGCGCGCAGGCCCGGGCGTGCGTCGCACTCCACCACGGCCGTCACCACCGCGCCGAGCCGGCGGTGCGCGGTGCCGACCACGACGACGTCGCGCACGCCCGGCACGCGGCGCAGCACGACCTCGACGTCCTCGGGCACCACGGTCGCGCCGCCCGTGAGGATCGCGCCGTCGCCGCGGCCGCGCAGCACGAGCGGGGCGTCCTGGCCGGGGCCGCCGGGTGCCTCGGCGAGGTCGCCCACGCTCGCCCACCCGCCCTCGCGCACGAACGGCCCGGACGCGCGCGCGAGGTAGCCGAGCGCGACCCACGGCGAGCGCACCCACACCTGGCCCAGGCGTGAACCGGGCGTGGGACGCACGTCGAGCTCGACGCCGGGGAACGCGCGCAGCCCGGCGCCGTCGTCGTCGTACGCGACGAACGACAGCTCGACCGCACCGTAGTAGGCGAACGTCGCGATCCCGCGCCGGTCGGCGCGCTCGCGCACGCCCTCGGGCAACGACGCGCCGCCCACCACGAGGGTGCGCAGCGCCGACGGCGCGCCCGCCTCGATCGCGTCGAGCACCTCGACCGCGTCGGCCGGGACCGTGTGCACCACGCACCCGTCGGCGAGGGCCGCGACGAGCGACGCCCCGCCGCGCGCGAAGCGCACGCTCGCGCCCGTCGCGAGCGCGTGCACGGTCGCGAAGCAGTACAGCGACGACGCGAGCGGGCCGGGCACGACGACGACGTCGCCCGGGCGGGTCCCCGTCAACGCGGCCGCGGCCCCGAACGAGCCCGCCCACGAGGCGCGCGTGCGCACCACGGCGCGCGGACGGCCCGTGCTGCCCGAGCTGAACCCCGCCCACGGGCGGTCGTCGTCCGCGGGGGCGGGCGCGTCGCGGGGACCGGCCGTGCCGGGGAGCCCGCGCGGCAGCGCGACGTCGCAGAACGTCGTCGGCTCGACCGCGCGCAGCACCTCGGCGCGGTGCGGACGCGTCCAGGTCGGGTCGCACACGAGCGCCGTCGCCCCGAGGAGGTCGACCGCGAGCATCGCGACGACCGCGTCGACCGGGTCCGCGATGCTCACCGCGACGAGGTCGCCCGCGACCGTGCCCGCACCCTGCAGGTGCACCGCGCCCGCGCGCACGTCGTCCGCGAGCTGCGACCACGTGCGGCGGCGGGTGTCGGCGAGCAGCGCGGCGCGCCCCGCGGTCGCGGGGTCGGCGGCGTGCGCGAGCACCTCGCGGGCGACGGGCACGGTTCAGCCCCGGGCCGCGCGCAGCACGGGTGCGGCCGGGTAGGCGCGCAGGACGGCGACCGTGACGGACGCCGCGACGACGGCCTTGAGCAGGTCGCCGGGGACGAACGCGAGGGCCCCGAGCGCGACCGTGGTCTGCGGGAGGCCGAGCATGGCGGCCTGCCACGGGATGCCGCACGCATAGACGAACGCGACGCCGCCCACGAGCGCCGCGACCAGGACGTCGAGCGCAAGGGTGCGCGACGCGCTGCGCGGTACGCCGTGCGACAGTCCGCGACGGGCCACCGTACGCTGCACGAGCCAGCCCACGAGCGCTGCGCCCGCGATCCAGGCGACGACGTACCCGCCCGACGGGCCCAGGAGGATCGAGAGGCCGCCACGGCCGCCCGAGAGCAGCGGGAGGCCCGCGGCGACGAGCGCGACGAACGTCGCCATCGCGAGCGCGCCGCGGTAGGCGCCCAGGAGGGTGCCCGCGAGCATCACGCCGAGCGTCTGGGCGGTGATCGGCACGGCGCCGCCGAGCACGTACAGCGGCGGGGCCAGGCCGAGCGCGGCGGTGAGTGCCGCGAACGTCGCGACGTGCGCGAGGTCGCGCGCGTCGAGCGCCCAGCGCGAGCGGCGGGGCCGGCGGGCCGTGGGCGCGCTCGGCGTGGCGACGACCGGGGTCGGCTCCGTCGCGGTCGTCGCGGCTGTCTTTGCGGTCTTGGTCGTCGCGGCTGTCTCGGCTGTCTTGGCCGTCGCGGTCGTCGCGGTCGTCGCGGTCGTGGGCGCTGAGGTCCCGGGCGCGGGCGGCGTGCTGGTCATGGGTGCTCCTCGTCGGGTCGGCGGGCGCGTGCGCGCCCCACGACAACTCTGCCCAGCGCGCGACGTCACGGCGCCGCCGTGCCCGACGACGCCGGGTGCCGTGCGTTGGCAGGTGCCGACAACCCGTTGGGGGATCCGTCCAAAGGTCGCCCCGTGGTCCCGGCCGCGCGTTGACGGAACCGACAAACGTCTCGGCCGAGGCTCAGAACTCGCCGGGCAGCGCCCTGCGGATCGACAGCCGGGTCCACGCCCCGAGGTACACGCGGTCGCCCTCGAGCACCTCACGCCGGTCGCCCGGCCGCAGGGCCTCGGACGGCAGGCGTGCCCCGGCCGTGCCCACGTAGGTGCCGTTCGACGAGCGCAGGTCCTCGACCCACCACCGACGCCCGTCGGTGTTGAGCTGGCAGTGCCGGCGCGAGACCCCGGTGTCGTCGCCGCAGTCGACCTGCGGGTGGATGTTGCGCGAGTGCGACGTGCGTCCCACGAGCACGCTGCGCTCGCGGATCAGCACGAGTCCCGGCGGGGCCGGGGCCGGCAGCGGCTCGGCGGCCTGCTGCGCCTCGTACCACTGCGGGTCCGTCCACACCTCGACCACCCAGGGCTCGCTCGCGGGCGGGCTCGGAGCGGTCGGCGACGTCGACTCGGGGGCGTGCGTGGGCGTCGAGATGCGCGCGGACCCCGTCCACCCGCGGCTGAGGCGGGCCGACGACGACGGGAGGTCCGTCTCGGCCGCCGGAACCTCTCCCGCAGCCGGGTCGGACGACGGGGCGTGGGCGGCCCCGGGAACCGATGACCCGGGAACCGATGACCCGGACGGCGACGACCCGGACGGCGACGACCCGGACGGCGAAGACCCCGAGAACGAGGCTCTCGACGGCGACGCGGGCGGCGCGTCGGTCGTGAAGTCGTGCCCGCAGTTCTCGCAGAACAGCGCACGCGCGCGTGCCGGGGCACCGCACGTCGGGCACGCCCCGTTCGCGACGGTCGCACCCAGCACGTCGGTCGACCCGATCCCGCCGGGCCGTGCGGCCGAGGTGCTCGTCGCACCCGTGCGGGCCGGGGCCGCGCCGTCCGGCGTGCCGGGGGAGGCGTGCGTTCCCGCGGCCACGAGCACCGCGCCGCACGTGTCGCAGTAGTCGGTCGCCTGCGTGACGTGCCCCGCCGGGCACACGAGCGCGGTCATCGTCGCACCCGGGTCGTCTTGGTCGAGCCCGTGTCGAGGGCCATCTCGTCGAGACGGTCGACCTCGCGTCGTAGCCGCACGGTGCCCAGCTCCTCGTCCTCGATGTCCACCACGCGCCGCAGCCGTGACGTGGCCTCGTCGTTCCCGGTCTCCTTCGCGAGCAGGACGGCGCGCCCGAGCCGTGTCGTCGCGGTCGCCTCGTCCCCGGCGGCCTTGGCGGCCAGGCCCTCCTGGATCACGGCCGCGAGCTCGGTCTGCCCGGTGTAGTGCGCGACCTCGTCGTTGATCGGGGCGGTCAGCGCGTCGTCGTCCGACCACAGGGCCTTGACGAGACCCGAGACGACGACCTCGCCGTCGACCGCGAGCTGGACGCGCGCGCCGAGCTGCTCCGAGCCCACGGGCTTCGACGGCAGCCTGACGGCGACGTGGTAGTCGCGCGACTCGTCGGCCCACGACCCGGTCGGGTAGGCGCCCGTGAGGGGGTCCACCGGGGTGCGGCGGTACGTGAGGTCGTCGAGCGTCGGTGCGACCTGCCGCACGAACAGCACCTGGCCGCCCGCCGGCGTCCACACGCGCAGGTCGGCCGCCGCGACGCCGCGGGCCATCGAGGCGCGCACGAGCTGCTCGAAGTCGGCCGCGATCTCCTGCGGCGAGGCGATGAGGTCGACCGTGCCCAGCAGGGCCGTCGCGATCTCTCGCAGCTCGTCGACCTGCCAGTGCGACCCG
Source organism: Sediminihabitans luteus (assembly GCF_002797595.1). Lineage (GTDB taxonomy): Bacteria > Actinomycetota > Actinomycetes > Actinomycetales > Cellulomonadaceae > Paraoerskovia > Paraoerskovia lutea. Next base: position 78,273 of record NZ_PGFE01000001.1, on the reverse strand, counting down.
ACGCCGCGCGCGTCGCACTGGAAGCGCCCTGCGCAGCGCGCGACGACCTCGCTCAGGCGGGCGCGCGGCTCGGACTCGTTGCGCCCGTCGGTCAGCAGCACGGCGTGGCGTCGCGTCGCCTGGGGGACGGTCGCGAAGAGCTCGTCCGCGAGCGCGAGCCACGTGCTCATCGCGGTGCCGCCCTGCGCGCGCATGCCCGAGATCGCGCGCTTGGCCTCGGCGCGGGCGCCCGGCTCCATGGGCACCATCGCGAGGCGTGCGTTGGGGTAGGGGAACGTGCGCTGCGCGACGTGGCTGCCGCTCACGATCGCGAACCACGTGCCGTCGGCGATCTGGTCCACCGCGACCTGCGCCGCGTGCTTCGCGGCCTCGAGCGCGGGGCCCGTCATCGACCCGGAGGTGTCGACCAGGATGATCTCGGCGGCCTCGGGCGAGGTGCCCTCGACACCCTGCGCCGTGATCGTCACGATCGCGTGCAGGTCGGTGCCGCCCGGACCGAGGTACGGGTTCTGGAAGACCTCGGCGGTGAACTCTGCCATGGTCACGGCTCCTCGTTCGTGGCGTCGTCGGACACTTCGTCGCAGTGCAGCGTATCGCCGTCGTGCCGTGCGAGGACGACGGTGATGTTGTCGGCCCCGCCCTGCTCGACCGCCCAGCGCACCAGGCGCTGCGCGGCGCTCGCCGGGGTCGCCGGTCCGCCGTCCGCCGGTCCGCCGTCCACCGGGGCGAGGGCCTGGCGCACGACGTCGGTGAGCGTTGCCGCGTCCGGACAGTAGTTCCACAACCCGTCCGAGCACAGCAGGAGCCAGCCGGGCGTGTCGAGGTCGTGCTCGACCACGCGCGGGGGGTGGTCGCCCGAGTCGGGTCCGAGCCACCGCGTGATGGCGTGCGCCTGCGACGACGACTCGGCCTGCGCGCGGTCGATCCCGCGGGCGACCATCTCCTCGACCCACGAGTCGTCGACGGTCAGTGGCACGGCCGTCGCGCCGTCCGGCACCCAGTAGGCGCGCGAGTCGCCGAGCCAGGCCGTCGTGGCGCGCGAGCCCTCGACGACCGACGCGACGAACGTGCAGGACGGCGGGTCGACCCGCTGCGCCCGGTCGCCCACGTGGTCCAGGATCGCCTGCTCCGCCGCGGCGGCGGCCGCGACCAGAGCATCGGAGGTCCGGGCGCCCGCGGGGTCGACCAGCGCGTCGCGTGCCGCGGTCGCCGCCGCGAGGCTCGCGATGTCGGAGTCGGGGGCCGAGGACACGCCGTCGCACACCACGAGCACCGCGCGGTCGCCCGTGACGGCGATCGCCATGGCGTCCTCGTTGCGCGCGTGCCGCACGCCCCGGTCGCACACGCCCGCGACCCACGGTGCGGGCGACTCGGCCCAGTGGTCGCGGGGCGGGACCGTCGGGGTGCCGCACGTGTCGCAGTAGCCGTCGGCGGAGACGCGGCCGCCGCACGCGCGGCAGGTCGCGCTCGGAGGTCGAGTCCACGTCGTCGACGACGCGACCGAGCGCTCGGGAGCGGGGGCCGGGGCGGGGTCGGGCGCGGTCGACGGGTCGAGCGCGGCGCCGCAGGCCTCGCAGAAGCGGGCGTCCGGCGGGGCCGCCTCGTCGCACCCGGGGCACCGGGTCGTGCGCGTGCCGCTCATCGCAGCGTCCAGCGGCGCACCGTGTTGGCGCGGTCCACGACGCGGATCCGCTCGTCGTGGTCGTCGGTGAGCAGCGCGACGTCGCGCAGGGCACGCTCGAGCGCGTCCCGCAGCGGCCCCTCCTGGGCGGGGACACCGCCGACCGTGCTGGCAGGGCCTGCGGTGCCAGCAGGGTCGACTGTGCTTCCCGGATCGACCGTGCCCGACGTGACCACGTTGAGCGCCGACGCGAGCACGGTGGCCCGCAGGCCGGCGTCCTCGCGCGCGGGCAGCTCGACGTGCGCGACGCTCTCGAGGGCCGCGGCGAGCGCGGGCAGCCCGCGGCCCGAGGCCGCGAGGATCCGGGCGCGTCGCAGGCGTGCCTCGACGTACGAGCCGCGGGTCGCGCCGACCTTGTCGAGGGCGTCGAGCGCCCCGTCGACGTCGTCCCGGCTCAGGCGGATGCGTGCCATGCCGAACGCCGCGGGCGCGGCGTAGTTCGCGTCGGTGCGCGCGCACACGTCGTACAGCGCCTCGGCCACGTCGAGCTCGCCCAGGCCCTCGCACGCCGTCGCGAGCGCGAGCTTGGGCGCGAGCTCGCCCGGCACCTGGCCGTAGACGGCGTTGAACGAGCGCGAGGCGCCCGCGGCGTCGCCCGTCGCGAGGTCGACGAGACCTGCGAGCCACGCGGCACGCCACTCCCACGGGTCGTCGGCGAGCATGTCGGCGATCGCGGTGCGCGCGACCCCGGGGCGTCCCGCCTCGATCGCGGCGCGGCCGCGCGCGAGGCGCACCTCGGGGCTCTCGACGGGGGCGGCCGAGAGGGCACGCACACGGTCGTCGGGGTCGAGCACGTTGACCCCGGCGAGCCACCCCGCGCCCGGGTCGTCGTCGTCCGCGCGCAGCGCGGGCAGCTCGTCCCAGTGCAGCGGGCGGTCGGGCACGTCGGCGACGGGCGGGTGGAAGTGCACCGAGGACGCGGACGTCGGCGCCGCGCCCCCGCCGCCCCGTGCGGCGACGACCTCGCGCAGCACGCCGAGGGTCTGGGCGCGCATCTCGTCGATCGTGCCGAACCGGTCGGACGGGTCGACCGCGCACGCCTTGGCGAGCAGCCGGTACAGCGAGTCGTGGCGCTGGAACAGCGGCGTGTCCTCGACCGGGGGGAGCGCCGCGACGTACGTCGTCGTGTTGCCGCGGAAGTCCAGCACGAGCGTCGCGAGCGTCCGGCCGATCGTGTAGACGTCCGAGGCGACCGACGGGCCGAGCGACGCGATCTCGGGCGCCTGGAACCCGACGGTGCCGTAGATCGCGGACTCGACGTCCTCGACCCGGCGCACGCCGCCGAGGTCGATGAGCTTGACCCCGTCGCCCTGCTGGATCACGTTGTCGGGCTTGAAGTCGCAGAACAGCAGCCCCTTGTCGTGCAGGTACGAGAACGCGGGGAGCACCTCGTGCACGTACGCGAGGGCGTGCTCGGGCGACATCGGGTCCGGCACGCCGCCGTTCGCGTCACGTCGCGCCGTCAGGAGCTCCTTGAGCGAGGGCCCGCCCACGAACTCCATGACCGTGTACCCGGCCCCGGCGTGCATCGCGAAGTTGTAGATCTCGACGATCAGCGGGTGCTCGACCTCGGCGAGGAACTGCCGCTCCGAGATCGCCGCCGCGTACGCGTCGGCGTCGCCCGCGTTGAGCAGGCCCTTGAGCACCACCCAGCGGTCCGAGACGTTCTTGTCCTGCGCGAGGTAGATCCACCCCAGGCCGCCGTGCGCGAGGCAGCCGACGACCTCGTACTGCCCGCCGACGAGGTCGCCCGGCGCGAGCTGCGGCGTGAAGTCGAAGCGGACCCCGCACTGCGGGCAGAACCCTTGCGTGCGCCCCTCGACGCCCTCGCGCGAGCGTCCCACGGGCGCGCTGCAGCTCGGGCAGTAGCGCTTGTGCTCGGGGACCTCGGGCACGGCCATGACCGCGGCGCGCGGGTCGCCCACGGTCGTGGGCGGCACCGTCGTCAGGCCGGCGCCGAGCCGGTGCTCGCGCAGCCGGGTCGAGCCCGTGCCGACCCGACGCGTCGCGCGGCTGCCGGTCTCGCGCGTGCGCGCCGAGCCGAGAGCGGTCGCGGCGAGCCGGGCCGAGCTGCTCCCGCGGGTCGCGTGCTCGGACTCCTGGCGCGTGCTCGACGATCCGCGGCCGGCTGCCGCCGGGGCACCTGCCGCCGGGGCGCCTGACGCGGACAGACCTGCCGCGGGTCCACCGCCGGCAGACCCACCTGCAGGGCCGCCCGCAGAGGTGCCGGACGGCGCAGCCGCGGCCGACGCCGCCCACGACCCGGGGTGCGCGGCCGGGTCGGGGGAGCCGGTGTACGCCGCCGCCTGGGTCGCGCCCTCGTCGAGCGGGTCACCGGGGGAGCCCGCGCCGGACGCGTCGACCTCGGGCGCGCCGCAGTAGTCGCAGTAGCCGTCCTCGATCGAGCCCGGGCACGCGGGCGTGGCGCACGTGCTGCTCTCGACGCTCATGCGGTGAGTCCTTCCTGGCCGGCGGCGTGCGCCGTGCGGTGCGGGGTGGTCGTCGGCAACGGCCGGACGACGACCTCGAGCTGGTCGGTGAGGTGGCGGGCGACGGCCAGGTCGCAGGGCGTCCGCTCGACGGCGGCGAGCGCCTCGGCGTGGCCCGCGATCGTCGTCGGCGACCCGGCGCGCCCGGTCTCGACGGCCCGCTCGAGGAGCTGACCGATGCGGAACCGCAGGCGTGCGCGCTCGCGCAGCGGCGCGGTGTAGACGTCCTCGACGACCTCCATCGCGCGCTCGACGGCGTCGAGACGGCTCATGTAGGCGTCGAGGGCGGCGCGCTCGTCGGGCACCGGGCCCAGGCGCGAGACGTCGGGCACGGCGTGCGGGGGAGGGTCGAGCACCTCGACCCGGGTGCGCTCCGCGAGCTCGCGCAGCACGGGCTCGCGTGCCTCGAGGGCTGCCGCGCGGGCCGCGGCCGAGGCCTGGTCCGTGCCGAGAGCGTGGCGCCGCGACGCCCCGACGATCAGGTCGCGCTCGGTCCGCGCGACGTCGCGCTCGATCTCGCCGAGCGGCCCGGTCACGTCGGCGCCGCGCGCCGCGTCGGCGACCACCCGGTCGAGCCGTGCGCGCAGCGCGGTGACGGCCGCGTCGTCGCCCAGCCGGGCGCACCGGGCGAGCGCTGCGCCCACTGCGCGCAGCCGCGTCGCCGCCTCGCTCGCGTCGAGCGTCCCGGCGAGCCGCGCCGACAGGGAGGTGACGAGCGCGTCGCACAGGCGCACGGCCTCGACGAGCGACACGAGCGCCGAGCCGTCGCCCGAGCCGAGCCGGCCCCACACCAGACCGGTCACGGTCTCGCGCGCGGGCACGTCGGTGCCGCCCGCGGCCCACGTCCGGTCGAGCTCGACGGCCCGGTCCTGGACCGCGCGCCACAGCGTCAGGGCGAGCAGCACGTCGGAGGTGTGCGCCGACGGGTCGTCGGCCGTGCCGACGGCCGCGTCGAGGCGGTCGAGCGTCGCGCGACGGTCCGCGCACCACGCGCGCAGGCCCTGCAGGAACGTCTCGATCGCGAGCACGCTCGGCGCCTCGCCCAGCCGACCGGGGGGTGCGGGCGCGGGGACGACGCCGCTCACGGCGTCCGCCCGTACAGCGGGGTGGGCGGGGCCGGGGCGGGTTCTCCCGCGACACCGAACCACTCGTCGTACGAGGCGCGCCACGCGCCGTCCGCGACGCGCTGGGCGAGGACGCCGTTGACGAACCGGACGAGGTCGACGTCGTCGGCGTTCATGCCGACCCCGTACGCCTCGTCGCTGATCGGCTCGCCCACGACCTTGGCGTACGGATCCTGCGCGACGAAGCCCGCGAGGATCGTGTCGTCGCCCGTGATCGCGTCGACCTCGCCGCGCTGGAACATGACCAGGCACCGCGTGTGCGTGCTCGCGGGCACCGGCACGACGTCGGGGTAGCGCTCGAGGTTGGCGAGCGTCGTCGTGCCCTCGGGCGCGCACACGCGCCGACCGGCGAGGTCGCCGAAGTCCGTGACGTCCGAGTCGCGGGGCACCAGCAGGCGCTGGCCGGCGTGCAGGTACTCGGCCGAGAACGCGACCTGGTCCCAGCGGTCGCACGTGATGCTGAACGCCCGGGCGACCATGTCGACCTCGCGGTCCTGGAGCACGTCGATGCGCTGACCGGACGTGATGACCTTGAGGCGCAGGTGCCCCGGCTCGCCGAAGATCGCCTCGGCGACGTCCTCGAGGACGTCGATGTCGAAGCCCTCGATCTCGCCGTCGATCGGGTCGCGTGCCCCCATGAGCAGCGTGTCGGCCGAGACGCCCACGCGCAGCGCGCCGCTCTCGCGGATCGCCTCCATCGTGCTGCCCGCGGGCATCGACCCGGGGGCGGGCAGCGAGTCCGCGGGCGCGTACGACTCGAGCGCGTCGTCGCAGGTCGGGGCGGCGGACGGCGCAGCCGCGGTCGCGGCGTCCGTGGCCTTGGTCGTGCCCGTGGCCGAGTCCGTGCCCGTGCCCGTCGACCCGGCCGCGGTCCCGGGGTCCACCGTGCCGCCGGCTGCGCAGCCGGCGAGCAGCAGCGCCGCCGCGAGCGCCCCGGCGAGGGCGCCGGCCGTCGTCCGCGGTGCGGTGCGGTGCGGCGGGCGCGTGCCCGTCCGTGCGGTCCAGCGGCTCATCGGTACTCCTCGAGTCGGCGGTGGATGCCACGCCAGGCCGCGAGCGCGGCCAGTGCCGCGAGCACGACGGCGACCACCGCGGCGGCGTCCGCGACGGCCGCGGACTCGTCGAGGTCGGCGTCGAGCGTGGTGACGGTGTCGGTCACGAACGTGTCGGCGGCCGACGTGAACGCGGCGAAGGTGTCGTTCGACGACCCGGGGTCGTCGGACGACGCGGCGGCGACCGCGGCGTCCCAGTCGCCGCCGTCGTCGAGCGCCCGCACGCCTGCGTGGGCGTCGACCCACGCGTCGAGCGCGTCACCGAGCGCGGGGTCGCCCACGCCGGTCGCGTCCGCGTCGGCCAGGTGTGCCCGGGCCTCGTCGAGCGACTCGACGAGCCCGACCTCGACGTCGGGCCCGCTGCCGCGACGGATCAGGCCGACGCTCTCCTGCGACTTCGCGTCGTTGGCCGCGGCCTGCGCCGAGAGCACGGCGCTCGCGGCGGCGTAGCGGCCGTCGCGCACCGCGTCGGTCGTCGACCCGATCGAGGCCATGAGCACGGCCCCGCCCGCGGTCACGACGAGCACGAGCACGGTCGCGGTCACGAGCCAGGGGTTGAGCACGCGCCGGGTGCGGCGGGCGACCCACACCTGGACGGCCACGAGGGCGAGGATCGCGAGCGCGCACCAGCCGAGTGCGCGCGAGGCGCCCGACGACTCGTCGAACGCGGCGGCCACGCGCGCCTGCTCGGCGCTCGTCGCGGTCGCGAGCGGTGCGAGCACGTCGCTGCGCAGCGACGTCGAGGCCGAGTCGAGGTAGGCGGCACCCACGGGGTAGCCCTGCCGGTTGTTGGCCCGCGCCTGCTCGATCTCGCCGGTGTACCGGGTGAGCGCGGCGAAGGGCAGCGGGGTCCGGGCGCCGTCCCCGAGCCGTGACGCGGCGAGCGTGCGGAGCATGTCGGCGGCGTCGGCGAGCGACGCGTCGTACGCGGCCCGGCGCTCGGGCGGCTCGAGACCGCCGACCAGGAACGCGTTGGTCGCGGTCGCGTCGGCCGCGACGAGGTCGGCGCGCACCGACTGGCCGCCCACGACCTGCTGCGTGCCGCCGCGCACGGCCTCGACCGCGTCGGCCTGCGAGCGTGCGGTCTCGTACGCCAGGGCGCCGACCAGGAGGCACGCGAGCACGCTCACCGCGAGCGCGAGGCGCAGCCGGCCCGGCGTCCGCGCGAGCGCGTGCGCCGCGCGCGCGAGGCGCCCGGGCGGAGCGGGCGCTGCCGCGGGCCCCGGGTCGGTACCCGGGGCCACGGCCGCGGACGGCGCCGGGCCGGGCGGGGTGGTCGTGACGGTCATGCGTCCTCCTCGGGCGCGGGGGCCTGGTCCTGCTCGTCGGTGCTCGTCCCGGACGGCGCCTCGGCTACGGGCGGTGCGTTGGCCGTGTCCGTGGCGTCGGTGCCGTCCGTGGCGTCGAGGTCCTCGGGCAGCAGCGTGCGCAGCTCGTCGAGCGTGGGCGCCTCGACGTCGCGCAGCCGCCACGCGTGGTGCGCCATCGCGGCGTCGAGGACGTTGCGCGCCCAGCGGCCGTTGCCGAACCCCGGGCCGCGCGGCTCGTCGCGCGCGAGCTGCTCGAACCGTTCGAGCGCCTCGGGGGTCGGCACGAAGTCCGCCTTGGCGGCGATGCGCGCGAAGATGTCGCGCAGCTCGTCGACCGCGTAGTCCTCGAACCCGATGACGCGCGAGAACCGGGACTCGAGCCCCGGGTTCGTCGCGATGAGGTCGGCCATCGGCAGAGGGTAGCCCGCGACGACGACCACGAGGTCGTCGCGGTGGTCCTCCATGTCCTTGACGAGCGTGTCGATGGCCTCCTGGCCGTACTGGTCGCCCGCGAGCGAGTACGCCTCGTCGATGAACAGCACGCCCCCGAGCGCGCGCTCGACGACCTCGGTCGTGCGCGCGGCGGTCTGCCCGAGGTACCCGGCGACCAGCTCGGACCGGTCGACCTCGACCAGGTGCCCCGAGCTCAGCAGCCCGAGCGAGCGGTAGATCTCGGCGACGAGCCGGCCGACCGTCGTCTTGCCCGTGCCCGGGTTGCCGACGAACACCAGGTGGCGCGTGAGCGCGGGCGCGTTGAGCCCGGCCTCGACGCGCAGCTTCTCGATGCGCAGCATCTCGGTCTGCCGGCGCACCTCGCGCTTGACGCCCTCGAGCCCGACGAGCGCGTCGAGCTCGGCCAGCAGCTCGGCGAGCGGGCGGGGCGGGTGCGCCTCGGCGGCCTCGGTGGTCGTGTCGGACGGCGCCCCCGCGGCGGCCGTGGTTGCAGGGTCCGTCGCCCCGTGGTTCGGCGTCCCGTGGTCCGTCGCCCCGTCGTGCTGGCCACCCGGAGCGTCCTGCCGGACGTCGACCGGCGGGGTCGGGGCCGTGCCGTACGGTCCGGTGCTCAGCGGGTCGAGCGATGCCCCGACCTCGTCGAGGCGCGCGAGGATCTCGGCGACGCCCGGGATGCGCGTGAGCGCGGGGTCGACCCCTGGAGCGCGGCCCGCGGTACTGGTGCCGGTGCCGGTGCCGGTGCCGGTGCCGGTGCCGGTGCTGGTGCTGGTGCTGGTGGGTGCGACCGTGCCTGTGCCGGACGTCGGACCGGCGGGCAGGTCCGCGAGCGCGCCGGACGGCAGGGGCGACGCTCCGCCCGCGCGCTGCACCGCGGCGGTTGCGAGCGCCGCGCTCTGCTGCCCGGCACCGGGGGTCCCGAGCGTGGCTGCGGCGTCGACGACGTCGGCGAGCGCAGCACCGTAGGCCGCGGCGTGCGGCGACGTGTCGCGTGCGAGCGCGGCCAGGAGGTCGGTCGGCGCGGCGCGCCAGCGTCGGCCGCGTGCCGCTGCGGTGAAGAACGGGCGCAGCGGCTCGGCGGGCAGCTCGCACGCCGCGAGCCACGCGGGCGCGGCGCCCGAGGCCGACGCGGCGACGGCGGCGGCGAGCGCGGCGCCCTCGTCACGGGCGGCGGACGCGGGCAGGCCCGCGCGCGAGCCCGCGGCGGCGAGCGCGTCGAGGGCGCGGGCGAGACGGTCGCTCATGCGGGGTCCTGGTTCGTCGGTCGGTGCGCGGGCTGGTGTGCGGGTGCGGGCGGGTCTGCGGGTGCGGTCGGGTCGGCGGGCACGTCGGGCAGCGTGATCGACGACCGCCCGAGCGTGTCGGCGAGGAACCGCCCGTGCGCGACGAGCGCGTCGGCGTCCTGACGCGAGACGGCGTCCGAGATGCGGTCGAGCGTGCTGCCCAGCAGGTCGAGCTGGTCGCACAGCAGCATCAGGGCCGTGCGGCCCTGGTCGACGGGACGCGTGTCCGCGAAGTCGCGCGGCAGGCGCAGGTACGCGCCGACGGCCTCGGGCAGGTAGCTCGTCGCGGTCGCGACCACGGTGTGCGCCTGCGCGCTGCCGACCGCGAGCCGGTCGAGCCGCGGCACCATCTCGTCGACCGTGTCGCTGATGCGCTGCACCCGGGCGGTGACGGCGCGCGGCACGCTCGCGTCGAGACGCTCCTGCACGCGGTCGACCGCGGCGAGGATCTCGGCGCTCGTCGGCGCGGCGGGAGCCGGCGGCGCGACCGGCGCGGCGGACTCGTGCGGGGTGCCGCTCAGGCGGGCCATCGTGCGTCGGAACCAGCCCATGCGGTGCGGTGCTCCTCGTTCGGGTGTCGGACGTCCCGTCGCGGTGTCGGACGTCGCGGAGTGCGTCATGAGCCTAGCGGTGCGGTCGTGGTCAGGACCCGTCCCGTCGCGCTCACCGCGGTGCGGGCGTCGGCGTGCAGGGCCTCGATCCCGGCGAGCGCCTCGAACGCCGAGGTGAGCGCGGTCTGCGCCTCCGCCGCTTCCCGTGCCGCGGTGCCCAGCCCGCCGGCGGCCGTCGCGGCGTCGAGCGCGGCGCTCGCGGTGCGGATCGCGCGATCCGCGGCGGCGTCGAGCGCGTCGTCGGTCCGCACGAGCTGGTCGAGCGCGAGGTCGCCCTGGACCGCGACCGCGAGCGCGGTCACGAGCTCGGCGTGCCGGTGGCGTGCGGCGCTCTGGGCCTCGTCGAGCGAGGCCGGGCCTGCCGTCGGGTCGGTCATCAGGGCTGTGTCAGTCATCGGGTTCTGGACGGACGTGGCAGGGGACGTCGGGGCGTCGTGCAGGCCTGCGTCGACGAGCGCCGCGAGGCGCGCGAAGCGGGCGATACGGCCCGTGGTCCCGGCGTGCCGCTCCTGGTCGAGACGCAGCGCGACGGCGTCTCGGGCCAGCACGTCGCGGGCGGCGCGCAACGAGGCCAGGGCCGCGGCCACGTCGTCCGCGACCGAGCCGAGCCGTGCTGCGGGGGTGCTGGGCCCACGACGGGCGGGCAGCAGGCCGAACAGGCGGCGGCGCGACGGGGCGGCAGGTGCGAGGGCTGCGTGCAGCGCCTCGACGGCTGCGGTGAGCACGCCGGCCGGCGCGAGCGCGGGGCCGTCGAGCGCGCGCGCCGTGAGCGCGCCGACGCGCTCCGCGGCCGCGGCGAGGGCACGCAGGTCGTCGTCCCCCATGGTGCGCACGTCGCGGCAGGCCTGGTCGTGGGCGGGCGTGCCCGGCGTCGTCGCGAGCACGGCTGCGACCACACGCGCGGCCTGGTCGGCGAGGGCGGCCTCGGTGGCCGCGTCGATCGCAGGGCCGGCGGCGACGGCCTGCCGGGGGTCGAGGGCGCTCACCGCGGCGGGGGCGCGCGGGGGAACGGTCATCGTCGTCCTCGGTCAGTGCGTGCGGTGCGTGAGGTGCGGGCCGGGTACGGCCGGGCGGGGCGTGCGGTGCTGGGATGCTACGCGATCGCGCGTGGTCGCCCGGGCGTCGTCCGTGGCGTACGGCCACCCGTCGTGCGTGGTGCCCCGAGCAGGACTCGAACCTGCAACCTAGGGATCGGGCGGGCTTGAACTTGCGTCCCGAGACGCGGTGCCGCGCGACGATTGCCCAAGCCAAGTGAAATGGCAATTGCGATGCATTGTCCGGATTTTGTGAAGTGTCGGCTAGCGGGGCGAGGCGCATAGGTGTGATGCGGTTAGAGCTACTCGCCAGCCGTTAGGAAGGAAGCGCCGCGTTCGCGCCAGGTTGCTACCCGGTCGAAGCGACCGAGACTCTCGGCCACCTCCAAAGCCAGTCGCGCGAGTTCACCTCTGACGTCCCTCGTGTCGAATTCGGTCCACGTCCCATCCGAGGTACGCTTCCAGACAAGCGCGGGTTCGGGCGATTCCTCGAGAGTGCTAACCCAGTGCCGATCGGCTGTGTGGATCAGGTCGCCGAGCTCGTCGTCGTCCTGCGCGGCGCAAAGCCGGTTATATAGCAGCAGTGACCCGACTTCGAACCCGCCGTTGTGCGCTTCCCGGAAGCAGGCCGCTGCTCGCGTTGAGTCGACGGGGATGAGGCAGAAACCCAAGTTGTTGGCAGCCTGAGGGTCGCCTGGGCGCTGAGTTAGAAGATACTCGAAGAGGGCGGCGGCCTCGACATAGCGACGTTGCTTAAGGAAGGTCCGTGCCTGTTCCTGCATGCGGCTAAGTAGTCGGCGCCAGCCTGCTGCTTCTTCGTCCAATGGGTTGTAAACCGCGTGCTCTGCAATGAGGCGGCAGAGGTGATCGTGATCGACCGTGCGTGCCGCCATCAGCGATGCAGGCACGGGGGCCTCGAGCTTGCCGTCAGCCCACATGTACTCGAGGTGAAGTTCAGCAGCGTGCCAAGCTTCGAGTTCGGTTCCCGACGACCTCTCGACGAGCCAGCGGTACCGGACCGTAAGGTCGTGATCGGCCTGGGTGAGCGCGGGGAGGGAGTGAAGGTGCTTCGCCTCTGGGGGCTTGAGCGCCAACACGTCCTTGAAGGGGGCCGATAGAGCCCACGCTGTCAGGAGCGAGGTGCTCGTGCCGAACCAGTCGAGCTCGATCGAGTCGTCGAGTGTGATCGTGGGTGAACCGAGGGCGGCCTTCCATCCGGCCACGTCGATGTGCGACTTGTACTCCACCTTGTCGTGCTCAAGGATCGCCGACACGGCTACAGCGCCCAGTGCGGGCCAAACCAAAGTTGGCCCCATGCCGTAACGCACGAACGCTTCGCCATCGATGCCGTGTCGCTCCAGCACCCGCAGTGCGTGCACTACAAGCGCGTTCGGATCCTCCAGAGGGGTGGTCCCGTCTCGTCGCTGAAGCACGCCACGCAGGGTTGCGACAAGGCCGGCAGGGCCTGTCTTGGCAAGTTCGCTCGGGCTGATCGTCCCGCGAGGGTCCTCGTGCATGCCGAGAGTCTAGGGAAGTGTGGCCTGTAGCACGAGTGGCGTCCGTGCTACAAGTTGTGCGGTACGATCCTGCGCAGGATCATAGGTATGATCCTGCTGAGATGGAGAGGCAATCATGCCGGACGTTATATTCCAGGCAAGTGACCTAACTAACACCAAACGCCGTCAGTTCCTCGATGCCGCGAAGACGGGACGCGCTCATCTGCGGGATGCCGACGGCACGAGCATCGTTGCGCTGCCTGCGAGCGACCTAGAGGTGCTTGAGCAGCTTGCGCACTGGTCGGCTGAGCATCGGCGCCTCGTGCAACTCGTGGATGCTGGAGGCCAACTCGGCGTGGCTACCCTGGGCTCTCTAGCGTGGCTTCGCGCTTTCGATCGCGACGACATGCGCGCGTTCGCGGAGGAACTGCAGGAGACGCTCATCATCGCAATGGCCGACAACGACGCAGCGCCGATTCGCGAAGTTGTCCGTGCTTGGCGCGTGACAGCGTCTCAGCTCGAGGACCCGGTGCGCCGTGCAGTACTAACGGGGCGGTTCGACCCGCTCAGTTACGTAGACGCGGGGAGTTCGAGGGGGGAGTGAAGCCGGATGCGACGCACGCGTACCACCCTCTATGGGTAACAGGACGCCCAGGAGGCAAGCCGCATGTTGCGCCTGAGTATCGGGTCCTAGTCGAACGACGCTTTTACCAGAAGTGGATGGAGCTCGCGGATAGGGTTGGCGTTGAGAGCGCCAACCAGTTTTGGGATCACGTGTCGATGACTCCTGGCCAGATGCCCGAAATCAACGGTTCCTGCATACTTCGGGGCAAGGCGGGTGCGCCAAAGGGTGAAGGTTGGTCTCGCACCGTGCACTATGAAGTGTCCAGCATGTGCCGGATCGACTATCAGTACAAGGACAACTACAAGAACCATGCGGACGGTGATGTGCACAAGGTGGTGGCGATCCTGACTATTAGCTACTCAAGTCACTAGGTCGGTCACCCACGCGTCGACCCGCAGTCTGTTGCGCCCCGGGTCTGATGGAGGCTCTCATTCCACGGAAGGATGAGAGTCATGGCTGCACCGAGGAAGTATCCGGACGAGCTCCGGGACCGCGCCATCCGGATGGCGGTCGATCTGTGTCGTGACCCTGCGACCCGCAAGGGCGCGCTGGCCAGGGTCGGTGAGCAACTCGGGATTAACCCCGAGACGCTGCGTAACTGGGTGACCCAGGCTGAGGTCGATGCTGGCGAGCGGCCCGGGACCACGACGCTGGAGCAGGCGCGGATGAACGAGGTCGAGCGTGAGGTCCGCGAGTTGCGGCGGGCGAACGAGATCTTGCGGACGGCGTCAGCGTTTTTCGCCGCGGCGGAGCTCGACCGCAAGATCAAGTCAGTACCGCGGTGCTGGTCGACTACATCGACCAGCACCGCGAGGTGTTCGGGGTCGAGCCGATCTGCAGGGTCCTTGCCGGTGCAGGGATGCAGGTCGCTCCGAGCACGTACTACGCGGCCAAGACGCGGCCGCCCTCACCCAGGTCGGTCACCGGCGCGGCCACGACGACCCTGATCCAGCAGGTCCACGTAGAGAACTACGGGGTCTACGGTTCCCGCAAGGTCCATGCCGAGCTGCGCCGGCGCGGGCGGCCGGTGGCGCGCTGCACGGTCGAACGGCTCATGCGCGCCGCCGGGCTGCGCGGCATCAGCCGCGCCAAGGGGCCACGCACCACGATCCCAGGCAGCGGAAAGGACACCCGCCCGGACCTGGTCGAGCGGGACTTCACCGCCGAGGCTCCGAACCGGTTGTGGGTCTGCGACATCACCTACTGCCGCACGTTCTCCGGCTGGGCGTATGCCGCCTTCGTCACGGACGTCTTCTCCCGTCGCGTGGTCGGCTGGCAGCTGTCGAAGTCGTTGCGCACCGATCTGGCGCTGGATGCCCTGGAGATGGCGATCTGGACCCGCACCCACGACGGGCACGACGTCACCGGACTGACGCACCACAGCGACGAGGGCGTCCAATATGTCGCTATTCGCTACACCCAGCGCCTGGCCGAGGCCGGCGCGGTCGCCTCGGTCGGCTCGACGGGCGACTCGTATGACAATGCCGCCGCTGAGGCGTTCAACTCGCTGTTCAAGGCTGAGCTCGTACGCAACAAGGGGCCGTGGCAGACGATCGACGACCTCGAGATCGCCACCGCGGAGTACATCGACTGGTTCAACCACCGACGCCTGCACAGCGAGATCGGCATGGTCCCGCCCGCCGAGCTCGAGGACACCTACTACCGTCACAACACCGCTGCGACTACCGTCGAAGCGTCAGTTCCGAGCCTCCACTGAACCCGGGGCGCAACAACTTGATCCAGCCCGACAACATTGCATCCTTGATCCCCAGGTCCGCGGCCATCCCCGCGACCGTGGCAGTCGGCGTCGAGCGATACAACTCGACAGCATCACGACGGAACTCCGCCGTGTACGTCTTCCTGGCCATGACCAGAAGTTCTCGCTTCCCCCGGGCCAGACCCGGAATCAGCGTGTCCACCTCACGGGGTCAAGGCCCGGGAGCAAGAACGGTGCCCCGAGCAGGACTCGAACCTGCAACCTACGGATTAGAAGGCCGTTGCTCTATCCATTGAGCTATCGAGGCGCGACACCGATCCTAGTGGGACCGCGCAGGCTCCGTGACGCGGTCCACCCTGCGGATCGGGTGGGTGCGCGGCGCGCATCTTTTGCGTCAGCCGCCGGGACAGACAGGATGAGTCCGTGACGAGCCAAGACGTCCCCTCGACGGGTGAGACCACGACCGACGCCCCCGGGGCTGCGGCCGCACCGCGTGCGACGCGACGCGCGCGGCGGCCCGAGACGGGCGACCGTGCGGCGGTGCGCGGCGACGCCGACGCCGCGGCGGCGTCCGGCGACCTCGGGGTCACGGTGCACGACGTCGCCCGCGACCTGCGTCGTGCCGTGGCCGAGGTCCGGTTCCCGCTCGACGTGGCCGGTGCCGACGAGGCCGCGTCGGCGCGCGACCGGCTCGTGATCCAGCTCGACGAGCACCTCCTGCCGCGGCTGCGCGAGCTGTCGTCGCCCGCGCTCGTGGTGCTCGCCGGGTCGACGGGCGCGGGCAAGTCGACGCTGTACAACTCGATCCTGGGCGAGGAGGTCTCGACGGCGGGCGTGCTGCGCCCGACGACCCGGCGCCCGGTGCTCGCGTACAACCCGCTCGACCAGGACGTCCTCGCGCCGGGCCCGGCGACCGCGGACGCGCGCCTGGTCGCGCACGACGCGGTGCCGCGCGGCATCGCGTTCGTCGACGCCCCGGACCTCGACTCGCTGCTCGACGAGAACCGGTCGACCGCCGAGTCGCTGCTCGAGGCGGCCGACCTCTGGCTGTTCGCGACGACCGCCGCCCGGTACGGCGACGCACTGCCGTGGCAGGCCCTCGGCCGTGCGCGCGAGCGTGGTGCGAGCGTCGCCCTGGTGCTCAACCGCGTGCCGCGCAAGAACCTCGTGACGATCCGGGCGGACCTGCTGCAGCGGCTCAAGGACCACGGCATGGACAACGTGCCGCTCTTCGTGGTGCCCGACATGGGCCCGCACGAGGGCATGCTCGCGCCCGAGCACGTCACCCCGATCACGCGCTGGCTGTCGATGCTCGGCGGGTCGGAACGCTCGCGCTCGGTCATCGTGCGCACGCTCAAGGGTTCGCTCGCCGCGCTGCCCGAATGGGTCACGGGCATCGCCGACGCGGTCGACGCGCAGGGCGCGGCCGCGCGGGCGATCGGTGCGCTGGTCGACGACACGGTGCCGGTGGCGACGTCCGCGGCCCGGGCGGCGCTGCGCTCGGGCTCGCTCGGCGAGGGTCCCGTGGCGTCGGTCTGGGCGCACTCGGTCGCGTCGACCAAGGTCGAGAACGTCAAGGTCAAGGACGGCGTCGCGCGCAGCAGCCGGCGGCGCGGACGCTCGCGCGAGGCGGCTCTCGACGAGGTGCGGGCCGAGCTCGTCGCCTCGGCGAGACGCTCGCTCGCCGCGGCGGGCGCGAGCACCGAGGACGCCTTGCGCCGGGCGCTGACCGCCCCCGACGCGCCGCACGCGGGCGTGTCGGTCGCCCCCGACCCGGGTGACCCGCGCCGTGACGTCGCGCGCGACGCGCTCGCGTCCGCGCAGGTCGACGCCTGGCTCGCGCACGCCGACGACGTCGTGGCACGTCTCGACGGTGCCGCCGCCACGGCGGCGGTGCGCGCGACCGGCGCCCGGGGGCTCGCGACCGTGCTCGCGGCGGCCGGGGCCGGCAACGGTGACGCCGCGCGGTTCGCGACCCGGCTCCTGGGGCCGGTCGCGTCGGGCGCGGTCGACGAGATGCGTGAGGACCTCGCGGCACGCGCCGCGACCATGGCCGAGGCGGAGGCTCAGGACGTGCGCGACGCGCTCGCCGACCCCGCCCTCGACGACGACGCGGGGGCCGGTCTGACGGTGCGCCTCGCAGAGCTGAGGAGGCTCGCATGACGGACGACAGCGACCTGAGGGGTCGCACCGACGACCTCGAGAAGGCGCTCGACCTCGCCGGAGCACGCCTCGACCCGGAGGTCGCGGCACGCGTGCGGCAGGCGATCGCCGGGGTGCGCGAGCGCCTCGCGCTGGGCGTGGACCACACGGTCGTGGCGCTCGCGGGCGGCACCGGGTCGGGCAAGTCGAGCCTGTTCAACCGGCTCTCGCGGCTCGAGTTCGCGGACGTGGGCGTCAAGCGACCCACGACCGCGCAGATCACCGCCTGCGCCTGGAGCCCGCACGCGGGTCCCCTGCTCGACTGGCTCGAGGTGATCCCCGAGCGTCGCATCGCGCGCGGCGACGAGCTCGACGCGGCCGACGAGGCCGCGCTGTCCGGGCTCGTGCTGCTCGACCTGCCGGACCACGACTCGATCCAGGCGGCGCACCGCCAGGTCGTGGACCGCGTGCTGCCCTACGTCGACCTGCTCGTGTGGGTGCTCGACCCGCAGAAGTACGCCGACGACTCGCTGCACACCGACTACCTCGCGAAGTCGGTCGGGTACGAGGCGTCGATGGTCGTGGCGATCAACCAGATCGACACGGTCGCCGAGTCGCAGCGCCCCCGCATCGTCGCCGACCTCGAGCGGCTCCTGGCGCAGGACGGCCTGACGGGCGTGTACGTCGCGTCCGTCTCCGCGGTCACGGCCGAGGGCGTGCCGGGTCTGCTCGAGCTGCTCGAGCAGGCCGTCGCCCGGCGCAGCGTCGCGGCGAGCCGGGTCGCGGGCGAGCTCGACACCGCGGGTGCCCTGCTGCTCGGTCAGACGCCCGCCGAGGCGCCGTGGAACGAGCAGAGCGCCGTGGACGACGAGGTCGAGGCGCTCGTGCAGGCGACCGGCCTCGAGTCGGTCGCGGCGCAGGTCGCGGACGCCGTCCGCAACGGCTACGGGCGACCCGAGTTCGGGTACCCGCAGCGCGACGCGGTCGGGCTCAGCCGCTCGCGCTGGCTCGCCCGGGCGGGCAAGGGCCTGCGCCCGGGATGGCGTGACGCGCTCGGCGCCGAGGTGGCCTCGACGACCGACGTGGGGGACCGGCTCGCGCAGGGTCTGGGCCGCGTCCCGCTCGACACGTCGGGGCCCGCGGCGGGTCCCGTGCTGCGCGGGCTGGGGACGGCGTTCGTCGTGCTGGGCGTCCTCGCGGGGATCTTCGCGGGGCTGTGCTGGGCCGGGGTGGTCGAGGTCTCCGACGCGGTCCGCGACGCGACGTCGATCGGCGCGGCCGTCGCCCTGGTGCTGGGCGTGGTGCTGTGGCTGGTCGCGGCGCGCGTGCGCCGCACGCTCGCGCGTCGTCGGCGCCGGGGCGTGGTCGAGACGGGGCGCGAGATCGTCGCCGCGGTCGTCGAGGAGTCGTTCGCCGCGCCCACCCGGAGCGTTCTCGGCGAGTACCGGTCGGTGCGCGAGCTCGCGTCCAAGGCGCGCGAGTCCGAGCGCGTCGCACCGCTGACCGGGGCGATCCGGTTGCCCACAGCCGCCGAGCTCGACGAGCTGTCCACAGAACCCGCGACCACCCAGGACACGGGCACCGGTCAGCGCGGAGCCTGAGCGCGAGGGTCGGCACGGGCCGGCCCCTGACCTCAGGAGGACGCATGTCGGACGTCACGGTGACCCTCACGGGATTCGTCGGCACGACCCCGCGACTGTTCACGTCGCAGAACGGCACGAGCTTCACGAGCTTCCGCATCGCGAGCACGCGGCGCTACCTCGACCGCACGCGCAACGAGTGGGTCGACGGCAGGACCGTCTGGTTCACGGTCAAGTCCTGGCGCAGCATGGCGCGCAACGTCGCGACGTCGCTGCGCAAGGGCGACGCCGTGGTCGTCACGGGCCGGTTCGCGGTCGACGAGTGGACCGGGGAGGACGGCGCCCGCACCGACCTCGTGGTCGAGGCGACCGCCGTCGGCCCCGACCTCGCGCGCGGCACCGCGCAGTTCGCGCACACGATGCGGCGCGACGACGGCGACGCCCGCGCGGGACGTTCGACCCACGGGGCGCCGGCCGCCGACGACGGGCCGGGCGGGAGCACGGGCGCGGACGACGCTCCCGACCTGCCCGACGTCACCGACCTGGCCGAGGCTCCCGACCTGGCGGACGACGCACGGTCCGGCGTCCTCGTGCCCGACGACGCCGCGGGGCTGGGAGCGTTCGAGGCGGCGACCGCGTAGGCTCAGGGGTCGACGGCGCTCGGCCGTCCGCGCCCCCACGTCACGGTCCTGCCTCGCAGGCTCGCGTCGACGCGCAGGGGAGCGGGCGGCCGGGACGCGCCGCCGCGCACGACGAGTCGTCACCTGCGCGGCGGGGCCGCGGCCCGCGTCGTCCGACAGCATCCGCGAGCGAGCGAACGGTGGAACAGAGCCAGTGGCTGAGTTCATCTACTCCATGTACAAGGCGCGCAAGGCGCACGGTGACAAGGTCATCCTCGACGACGTCACCCTGAACTTCCTGCCCGGCGCGAAGATCGGCGTCGTCGGCCCCAACGGTGCCGGGAAGTCGACGATCCTGAAGATCATGGCGGGCATCGAGCAGCCGTCGAACGGTGACGCGCGCCTGTCGCCGGGCTACAGCGTCGGGATCCTCATGCAGGAGCCGCCGCTCAACGAGGAGAAGACGGTCCTCGGCAACGTCGAGGAGGGCGTCGCTGAGATCAAGGGCAAGCTTGACCGCTTCAACGAGATCTCGGCGCTCATGGCCGAGCCCGACGCGGACTTCGACGCGCTCATGGCCGAGATGGGCGAGCTCCAGGAGGCCATCGACGCGGCCGACGCGTGGGACCTCGACTCGCAGCTCGAGCAGGCCATGGACGCGCTGCGCTGCCCGCCGCCGGACGCCGACGTGACCGTGCTCTCGGGTGGTGAGCGTCGCCGCGTCGCGCTGTGCAAGCTGCTGCTCGAGAAGCCCGACCTGCTGCTGCTCGACGAGCCGACCAACCACCTCGACGCCGAGTCGGTGCTGTGGCTCGAGCAGCACCTGTCGTCGTACCCCGGCGCGATCCTCGCCGTGACCCACGACCGGTACTTCCTCGACCACGTCGCGGAGTGGATCTGCGAGGTCGACCGCGGTCGCCTGTACCCGTACGAGGGCAACTACTCGACGTACCTGGAGAAGAAGCGCGAGCGCCTCGAGGTCCAGGGCAAGAAGGACGCGAAGCTCGCCAAGCGTCTCAAGGACGAGCTCGAGTGGGTGCGCTCGAACGCCAAGGGCCGCCAGACCAAGTCGAAGGCGCGTCTGGCCCGCTACGAGGAGATGGCCGCCGAGGCGGACCGCACCAGGAAGCTCGACTTCGAGGAGATCCAGATCCCGCCGGGCCCGCGCCTGGGCAGCGTGGTCCTGGAGGCCGAGAACCTGCAGAAGGGCTTCGACGGCCGCGTGCTGATCGACGGGCTGTCGTTCACGCTCCCGCGCAACGGCATCGTCGGCGTGATCGGCCCCAACGGCGTCGGCAAGACAACGCTGTTCAAGACCATCGTGGGCCTCGAGCCGCTCGACGGCGGCGACCTGAAGGTCGGCGAGACGGTCAAGGTCTCGTACGTCGACCAGTCGCGCGGTGGCATCGACCCGAAGAAGACCCTGTTCGAGGTCGTCTCGGACGGCCTGGACTTCATCAAGGTCGGCAACGTCGAGATGCCCTCGCGCGCGTACGTCGCCGCGTTCGGGTTCAAGGGCCCCGACCAGCAGAAGCCGGCCGGCGTGCTCTCGGGCGGTGAGCGCAACCGCCTGAACCTCGCGCTCACCCTCAAGCAGGGCGGCAACCTGTTGCTGCTCGACGAGCCGACGAACGACCTCGACACCGAGACGCTCGGCTCGCTCGAGAACGCGCTGCTCGAGTTCCCGGGCTGCGCCGTCGTGGTCTCGCACGACCGGTGGTTCCTCGACCGGGTCGCGACGCACATCCTCGCCTACGAGGGCACCGAGGAGAACCCGTCGAACTGGTACTGGTTCGAGGGCAACTTCGCCTCGTACGAGGAGAACAAGGTCGAGCGCCTCGGTGCCGACGCGGCGCGCCCGCACCGCATCACGTACCGCAAGCTCACGCGCGACTGATCCTTCCGCGCACCGCGACGAGCGGCCGACCCGACGGGTCGGCCGCTCGTCGCCGTTCAGGGACTTCGCGCTCGCGCTGTGGGGGAGGGCCCGCTCGGGCAGACTGTCCGCATGACCGACCCCGAGCGCCCCGCCGACGACGCCGCGACCGGTCTGGACACGGTCTCGGGTGCGCTCGAGGTGCTGCGCGCGCGCGTCGAGGCGGTCCGGCTGCCCCTCGACGCACCGGGGGCGCAGGCCGCGCGCGCGACCCGCGCCGGTGTGCTCGCGCAGGTCGACGACTACCTCCTGCCGCGCCTGCGCACGGCGGCGGCGCCGCTGCTCGTCGTGGTCGGCGGGTCGACCGGCGCAGGCAAGTCGACGCTCGTGAACTCGCTGCTCGGCGAGCGGGTGAGCGCCCCGGGCGTGCTGCGCCCCACGACCCGGTCGCCGGTGCTCGCGCACCACCCGCAGGACGCCCCGTGGTTCACGGGTGACCGTGTGCTGCCGGGGCTCGCGCGCGTGGTCGCCAGGACCGCCGGCGGCACGGACGGCAGGACCGGGGACGCGGCAGGTGCGTCGTCGGGCGCCCCGGCATCGGTGCCTGCGGCGCTGCCGGACCCTGCGGCCGCGACGGCCGCGGCGCAGGCGGGCGGGGGGCTCACGCTGGTCGCGACCGTGGCGCTGCCGGCCGGGATCGCGCTGCTCGACGCGCCCGACGTCGACTCGGTCGCGGACGAGAACCGCGCCCTGGCGGCCCAGCTCCTCGCCGCGGCGGACCTCTGGCTGTTCGTGACGACCGCGGCCCGCTACGCGGACGCGGTGCCCTGGGACGTGCTCGCGGGCGCCGCGGGACGCGACGCGCAGGTCGCGCTCGTGCTCGACCGGCTCGACGCCGGGACTGGCGAGGTCGTCCCCGACCTGCGAGCGCTCGTGGCCGCGCAGGGACTCGAGGACGCCCCGCTGTTCGTCATCCCCGAGTCCGCGCTCGAGGCGGGCCTCCTCCCGGCCCGGGTGGTCGCGCCGCTGCGGGACTGGCTCGCCCAGCTCGCGACCGAGCCCGGGGCGGGCGCCGCGGTCGTGGCCGCCACGCGCGACGGTGCGGTCGACGACGTGCTGCGTCAGGTCGAGGACCTCGCGCTCGCCGCGGACGCCCAGGCGGAGGCGGTCGAGCGGCTGCGCTCGAGCCTCGACGCCGCGTACGCGCAGGCCCGTGAGCAGGTGCGTCGCTCCACGAGCGACGGGTCGATGCTGCGGGGCGAGGTGCTGGCCCGCTGGCAGGACTTCGTGGGCACGGGCGAGTTCTTCCGGGCGCTCGAGCGTCGCGTCGGGGCCGCTCGCGACCGTGTCGTGGGGTTCCTGCGCGGCCGGCCGACGTCCGCGCCGCAGGTGCAGGAGGCGATCGCGCACGGCCTCGAGGCCGTCCTGCTCGACGCGAGCGAGTCCGCCGCGGAGCGCACGTGGTCGACGTGGCGCGCCGATCCGGCGGGCCGCGCGCTCGTCGACGACCCGACGCTCGCGCGTGCGCCGTCCGACCTGCGCACGAGCGTCGCGGCCGAGATCCGGGCCTGGCAGTCCGACGTGCTCGACCTCGTGCGCGAGCAGGGTGCCGGACGCCGCGGGGTGGCCCGGGCCGTGTCGTTCGGTCTCAACGGGATCGGCGTGAGCCTCATGGTCGTGGTGTTCGCCTCGACGGGCGGGCTGACCGGCATCGAGGTCGGCGTCGCGGGGGGCACGGCCGTCGCCGCGCAGAAGGTCCTCGAGGCGGTCTTCGGGGACGACGCGGTGCGTCGTCTCGCGCGGCAGGCGCACGAGCGCCTCGACGACCGGGTCCAGGCCCTGCTCGACGGGCAGCGCCGCCGCTATGAGGCGCTCCTGGACGCCGCGCTCGCCGGGGTCGCCGGTGGCGGTGCGGTGCGGGCGGCGGCCCGCGACCTCGACGCCGCCGCGCGGGCCGAGCGCGCCACGCGCCCGGCCGACGCGCGGCGCGGACTGCCCGCCGCGCCGTCCGACGCCGTGCCGCCGGACATGTCGCCTGACGCCTTGTCGCCTGACGCCGCGTCGCGGGACCGCGGACCGAGGGACCGGTTCTCCACCGGGGAGCAGGGACCCGGGTCGACCGCCCCCCGCACCGGTCTGTGGGCCCGGCTGCGGGGGCGTCGACCGGGCAGGACCGCCTGATGGCCGGGCCGGGGCTCGCCTCGCGCACGAGCGCGCTCGAGACCGCGCTCGGCGCGGGCGACGGTCGCCTGCCGGACGCGCTGGTCGCCCGCGGGCGCGAGGTCGTGGAGCGGGCCCGCGCGCGCGCGGCACTGTCGGCCGAGCACACCGTGGTCGCGGTGGCCGGCTCGACCGGGTCCGGCAAGTCGTCGCTCGTCAACGCCGTCGCCGGGGTCGAGGTCGCCACGCCCGGCACGCGTCGTCCGACCACGGCCACCGCGCGGGCCGCCGTCTGGGGGCCGGGTGCGGACGCGCTGCTCGACTGGCTCGACGTGCGCGACCGGGTCGCGCTCGAGCCCACCGGGCTCGTCGAGACGCCCGGGCTCGTGCTGCTCGACCTGCCCGACCACGACTCCGTCGTGACCGAGCACCGGACGCGCGCCGAGGCCCTCGTCGAACGGGCCGACCTGCTCGTGTGGGTCGTGGACCCGCAGAAGTACGCCGACGCGGCCCTGCACGAGCGCTACCTGCGCACGCTCGTCGGCCACGACGCGGTCGTCGTCGTGGTGCTCAACCAGGTCGACCGCCTCGACCCGGCGGAGGTCGGTGCGGTGCGCGACGACCTCGCCCGGCTCGTGCGCGAGGACGGCCTCACCGAGGCGCGCGTCGTCACGGCGTCGGCCCGCACGGGGGCGGGCGTCGACGAGCTGCGCGACCTGCTCGCGGACGTCGCGCGGCGCCGCTCCGCCGCGACCGCGCGACTGCTCGCCGACGTCGTCTCCGTCGCGCACGAGGTCGTCGCGGCCTGCGGCGAGCCGGTCCGGGACCGCGAGAGCAAGGCCGCGCGCGCCCGGCTCGTCGACGGCCTCGAGACCGCCGCGGGCGTGCGGACCGTGGTCGACGCGGTGCGCGCGTCGGCCGTGCGCGACGCGCGCGCCTCGACCGGATGGCCGCTGACCCGATGGGTCGGCCGGCTGCGCCCCGACCCGCTGCGGCGACTCGGCCTGCGCACGGTCGACGAGCAGGCCGTGCACAGGCCCGACCTCGTCGCGTCCTCGATGCCCCCGCCCACGGCGTCGGCGCTCGCGGACGTGCGGCTCGCGGTGCGCGAGTGCGTGCGGACCCTCAGCGCGGGACTGCCCGAGCCGTGGGCGAACGCCGTCGCGGCGCACGCGGCGTCGAGCGCCGACGAGGTCCCGGGGGCGCTCGACCAGGCCGTGGTCTCGACGCGCTTGGGGGCGGCGCGGGTCCCGCTGTGGTGGCGCGTGGTGAACGTGCTCCAGTGGGTCGTGCTCGCCGTCGGTGCGGCCGGGCTCGCGTGGCTCGGCGCGATCGCGGTCGCGGGCTACCTGCAGCTGCCCGACCTGCCCGTGCCGCGCTGGGGAGACCTGCCGGTCCCGACGGCGCTCGCGCTCGGCGCACTCGTCGCCGGGATCCTGCTCGCGCTCGTCTCGCGTGCTCTCGCGAGCATCGGCGCGCGACACCGGGCCACTCAGGCGCGGCGGCGCCTGCGCGAGGCTGTCGGGCGCGTGGGCGACGAGTTCGTGCGGCTCCCGATCGACGGCGAGCTCGCGCGGCTCGCGCGCTGCCGCACGGCCGCGCTCATCGCCGCGACGTGACCCGACTCAGCGGGCGCCGGACGCGGAGAGCGCGGTCGTCGCGAGCCGGGGCCGCACGTGCTCCCAGGGACGGGCGAGCTCGAGGGCGCGCGCGACCCGCAGGGCGCCCGCCTCGGACCCCTGCGGGCCGATGATCTGCAGCCCGACGGGCAGCCCGTCGACGAAGCCCGCCGGGACGCTCACCGCGGTCAGGCGCAGCAGGTTCACGAGTCCTGTGTTGGCGATGTACGCGCCCATCGTCTCGAACGGCATGGACCACGGGTCCGCGGGGACGGGCGGGGCGACGTAGGGGGCCGTGGGGCACACGACGAACCCGTGGTCCTCGAACAGCGCGTCGAGCCGACGACGGCAGTCCTCG
Source organism: Sediminihabitans luteus (assembly GCF_002797595.1). Classification (GTDB taxonomy): domain Bacteria; phylum Actinomycetota; class Actinomycetes; order Actinomycetales; family Cellulomonadaceae; genus Paraoerskovia; species Paraoerskovia lutea. The sequence goes on along the minus strand of NZ_PGFE01000001.1, from coordinate 53,046 downwards.
ACCCAGGTCGTCGACCGCTCCCACTGCTCGGGCGTGATCCGGGGCGAGCCCGCCATCGAGGCGACGATGTACGGGGTCAGGAGCTCGTCGCGCTGCTCCGAGGCGAACGCCGCACGCACCTCGGGCTCCTGCATCGCGCCGGGACGGCCTCCGCCGTACCGGTGGTTGCCGAGGTTGAGCGGCACGAAGTGCTCCTCGAGGCCGGCGAACGAGTCGTGCCGCTCGACGACCCGGCACCCCGCGTCCTCGAGGTCGTCGACGGCGTCGCGCACGACCTCACCGACGGCGCGGTCGGGCTCGACCTCGCCCATGCCGTCGAGCCAGACGAGCCGGACACCCTCCACGCCGTCGTCGAGCCCGGCCTCGTAGTCCTGGCGGGCGACGCCGGCGGACGACGGGTCGCGCTCGTCCGGGCCGGAGATGACGGTCAGGATCCGGGCGGCGTCGCGCACGCTGCGGGTCATGGGTCCGACGGCGCCGAAGGCTCCGTACCCGACCTGCCCCCACGCGGGGACGACGCCGCGGCTGGGCTGCACCCCGACCACGCCGTTGAGCGCGGCCGGGAGGCGCGTCGACCCGCCACCGTCGGTCCCGAGAGCGACGGGCACCTGTGCGGCGGCGACCGCCGAGCCCGACCCGCCGCTCGACGCACCGGTGATGCGGGTCGGGTCCCACGGGTTGCAGTTGTCGCCCTGCACGTGCGCGACCGTCCGGGGCCAGGCCGCGAACTCGGGCATGTGCGTCTTGCCGAAGATCACCGCCCCGGCGGCGCGCAGGCGGGCGACGGGAAGGCCGTCCGACGGAGGCACGAAGTCCGCGTACACGCGCGAGCCCCCGGTCGTGGGCAGGTCGGCCGTCCACAGGTTGTCCTTGATCCCGATCGGGACGCCGTGCAGGGGCCCGAGCGGCTCGCCCGCCGCGACGCGCTCGTCCGCCCGCTCGGCGGAGCGGAGGGCGACGTCCTCGTCGACCGTGATGAACGATCGCAGGGTGGGCTCGAGCGCTCGCGTCTGCTCGAGGTGCGCGGCCGTGACCTCGCGCGCGGTCAGCTCGCCGCGGGCGATGCGGTCCGCGGTCTCGTGGGCGCTGGCCCAGATGATCTCCGACATGGGTGCTCCTCGTCTCGCCGTTGGCAGGGAGTCTTCCGTCCACGCCCCCCGGTGCACAGCACCAGTCGGGCCGGCGACGAGGGGACCAGTCGTCACGCGCCCGCAACACGGGCTCCGGGAGTAGGGTCGGTGCGGTCGATCGACGAAGGAGAACCATGAGGTTGCACGTGCCCGTCGCGCTGCGGTGGTCCGACCTGGACGCCTACCAGCACGTCAACAACGTCGAGATGTTCCGCCTCCTGGAGGACGCGCGGATCACGGTGTTCTGGCGGCACGACGCCGCGGGGGAGCCCGACCTCGAGGAGTGGCCCACCGCGGTGCTCGACACGGGGCCGCAGGCGACCTCGCACACGCTGGTCGCGCGCCAGGAGATCGAGTACCTGCGCCCGCTCGGGTTCACGCGCACCCCGGTGCGCGTCGAGATGTGGGTGGGCCGACTCGGTGGCGCGAGCCTCGAGGTCTGCTACGAGGTGCACGACGGCGCGCACCGGTTCGACCGCACGGGCCCGACGTCGGGCGGTGCGCCCTACGCGCGCGCGTCGACCACGATCGTCGTGGTCGACGCCGCGACGGGAACCCCGCGGCGCCTCACCGCCGACGAGCGTGCAGCGTGGGAGCCGTTCGTCGAGGAACCGATCGCGTTCCGTCGGCGCTGACGCCTGCCGGGGAGTCGACGGGGTGTGCAGCAGCCCGGGGCCCGCAGCAGCCAGGCCCGCAGTAGCCAGGCCCGCAGCAGCCAGGCGCGCAGTAGCCAGGCCCGCAGCAGCCAGGCGCGCACCGTTCAGGTGCCGGCGGGATCCAGCTCCTTGGCGTACCAGCGCTGCGCGTACGGACCGGCGTTGAACGCGGGCACCCGCACGAACCCGTGCCGCTCGTAGAGGCGGTGCGACTCGACGAGGTCGTCGCGCGTGTCGAGCCGGAGCGTCGTGAGCCCGTGCTCGCGGGCATGCTGCTCGACGGTTGTCAGCAGCGCCGCGCCCACGCCGCGCCCGCGCGCCGAGGCGTCGACCCAGACGCGCTTGACCTCGCCCACGAGGGCGGTCTTGCCACCGGCGGTGCCCATCGCTGCGCCCTCGTCCGGCACGTGCCCGACCCGGACCTGCTCGACCCGGACCCTCTCCACTCCGATGCACCCCACCACGCGCCCGTCGAGCTCGGCGAGCCAGAACGCGCCCGTCGGCGGCGCGAGCTCGTCGCTCGGGTCGTCGCGCAGCGCGGCGTCGACCTCGTCGGCGGTCGCGGGACGCCCGTACCAGCGGCCCGCGACGTCGGCGAGGTAGGAGCGCAGGGCGGTGGAGGCCGCGGGGTGGGTGGGCAGGGCGGGACGGATGCAGATCACGGGGCCGATGGTCGCACGTGGGCCGCGCTCTCGGCCGTCTCCTTGATATTGCGCAGCATGCCGCCGAACACGACGCCGTGGAACGGCTTGACCGACTGCCAGTACGCCTGCCCCGCGAGACCGTGCGGGTAGAAGAGAGCACGCAGCACGAAGTAGGTGCGGCGCGGGCCGGCCGCGTCGCTCGGCTCGGGCACGTCGTCCGCGGCCGTGTCCGCGTCGCTCGTGACCTCCTCGGCGGCGTCGTCGACGCGCAGCTCGAGCCATGCGAGGCCGGGCAGGCGCATCTCGGCCCGCAGCAGCAGCGACCGGCCGGGGTCGATCGACTCGACGCGCCAGAAGTCGAGGGCGTCGTCGACGCGCAGGCTCTTGGCGTCGCGCCGTCCGCGCCGCAGCCCGGGGCCTCCCACGACCCGGTCCATGAGGCCGCGCACGCGCCACGCGAGCCCCCACGAGTACCAGCCGGAGGCTCCGCCGATGCCCTGCACGACGTCCCACAGCACGTCGGCGGGGGCCTCGACCACGGTGCGGCGCTCGTCGACGTACAGCGAGCCGCCCGCCCAGTCGGGGTCGCTCGGCAGGGGTTCGCTCGGGGCGCCGGGGACCGACGCCGACGACCAGCGGGTGGCGACCTCGCCGTCGTGGATGCGTTCGAGGGCGAGCCCGACCGCGGCCCGGAACCCCAGCAGGCCCTCGGGCGGGTCGGGCACGTACGCCGCGACATCGTGCTCGTCGCACACGACCTCGTGCTGGAGCGACTCGACCAGCGGCCGGGCGATGCTCGCGGGCACGGGCGTGACGATCCCGACCCAGTGCGACGACAGGCGCGGCGTGAGCACCGGGACGCTGACGATGAACCGCCGGGGGAGCCCCGCGACCTCCGCGTAGCCCTGCATCATCTCGCGGTACGTCAGGACGTCCGGTCCGCCGACGTCGAAGGCCCGCGACACGTCGTCCGGCATCGAGGCGCTGCCCACGAGGTACCGGAGCACGTCGCGCACGGCGATGGGCTGGACCCGGTTGTCGACCCAGCGCGGCGTCGTCATGGCGGGCAGCCGCTCGGTCAGGTAGCGCATCATCTCGAACGACGCCGAGCCGGAGCCCAGGATCACGGCGGCCTGCAGCACCGTCGTCGGCACGCCCGAGGCGAGCAGGATGTCGCCGACCTCCTTGCGCGACTCCAGGTGCGGCGACAGGTCCTCGCCCGCGGGGTACAGGCCGCCGAGGTACACGATGCGCCGCACCCCGGCCTCGCGGGCCGCCTGCGCGAACGTGAGCGCGGTCCGACGGTCGCGCGACTCGAACTTCTTGCCCGTGCCGAGCGAGTGGATCAGGTAGTAGGCGACCTCGACGCCGTCGAGCGCCGACCTGATCTGGTCGGCGTCGCTCGCGTCGGCCTCGACCCGTTCCACGTCGTCGTACCAGGGTCGGGCCACGAGGCGGTCGGGGTTGCGACCGATGGTGCGCACCGCGAACCCGGCGTCGAGGAGCTCGGGCACGAGGCGTCCGCCCACGTACCCGGTCGCTCCGGTCACGGCCACGAGCGTGCGTGCGTCGTCGGTCATGCGTACCTCCTGGACGGTGTGGTGCAGATCGTGGTGCAGGTCGTGGTGCACGGGTGTTCGCTCGCGGGGGCCCGCCCGGATGCACGGCTCGTGGTCGCACGGCTCACCCGAGCAGCTCCAGGACCTCGCGCTCGGCGCGCGCGGTCGAGCGGGTGCGGGCGATCGTGACGCCGCGCGTCCACTCGTCGACCAGGCGCGGGTCCACGTACGACGACCGCGCGACCGCGGGCGTGTTGCCGAGCTCGGCGGCCACGTCGCGGTACACCTGCGCGAGCACGGCGCGGCGCCCGCGCTCCGAGGTCGGGGGAGCGCCCGCCTGCGCGAGCGCCTGCGCCGCGAGCACGGTCGCGTGCCACGTGCGCAGGTCCTTGGGCGTCGCGTCGGGGCCGAGCAGCTCCTTGACGTGGGCCTGGACGTCGCCGCTCGTGACGTCGTGCCACACCACGTGGCCCGCGGCGCGGTCCTCGGCCTCGTCGTGCCACACGAGCAGGTCCCCGTCGCCACGGCGCCGGCGCAGCGTCGTGACGGCGGCGGCGACCTGGGGGTCGTCGACGACGACGTCGCGCACCTGGCCCGACTTCGCGGGGTACCGGAACCGGACCGTGCCGTCGGCGCGCACGCTCGCGTGCTCCTTGCGCACGGTCGCGAGCCCGTAGCTCGCATTCTCGCGCGCGTACGACTCGCTGCCGGCCCGGAAGTACGCGGTGTCGAGCAGCCGGAACGCGAGCGCGAGCACGCGGTCGCGGCCCATGCCGTCCTCGTCGAGGTCGCGGGCGACGCGTCGTCGGGCGGCGGGCAGGGCGCGGGCGACGTCGAGCACGTGGTCGAACTTGCGGCGCGAGCGCCGCTCGACCCACTGCGGGTGGTAGACGTACTGGCCCCGCCCGGCGTCGTCGTACCCGAACGCCTGCACGTGCCCCTGCGGGTACCGGCAGATCCACACGTCGCGCCACGCGGGCGGGATCGCGAGCGCGCGGCAGCGTTCGAGCACGTCCGGGTCGTCGATCCGCACGCCGTCGTCCAGGTACACCCAGCCGCGCCCCGCGCGGCGGCGCGCGTACCCCGGCGACGTCACGGACACGCGGCGCAGTCGGGGCATGCCCCGAGTGTCGGACGCCGCCCCCGCACTCGCGCGTCGAGCGCACCCGGACCCGTGGCCGGGTCGGGCACGTCACACGGGCAGGCGGAGCATGCCCTCCTGCGCGATGCTCGCCACGAGCGTGCCGTCCTGCGCGAACACGCGCGTGGCGCCCAGCCCGCGCCCGCCCTGCGCGCTCGGCGAGGACTGCACGTACAGCAGCCACTCGTCGACGCGCACGTCCCGGTGCCACCACATCGCGTGGTCGAGCGACGCGATCGAGATCCCGGGGGTCGCCCACGACGAGCCCACGCGCCGCATGACCGGCTCGAGCATGATCTGGTCGCACGCGAACGCCAGCAGGGCGCGGTGCAGCAGCTGGTCGCCGTCGACCGGTCCGCGGGCGCGCATCCAGACCATCTGCTGGTCCGTGCGCTCCGGGCCCGCGTCGAGGTAGAGCGACCCCTCGACGTGGCGCAGGTCGAACGCGCTCTCGTGCGAGCGCGAGCGCGCGGCCGGGACCGGGATGCTCCCGAGCTCGTCGATCGCCGAGCGCAACGTCTCCGGGTCGGGCGCCGCCGGCATGGTCGTGGTGTGCTCGACGCCCTCCTGCGACTCCTGGAACGACGCGATCATCGACAGGATCGGCTTGCCGTGCTGGATCGCGTGCGTGCGCCGCGCGCTGAACGAACGCCCGTCGCGCAGCCGCTCGACCGCGAGCTCGACCGGGACGTCGAGGTCGCCCGGGCGCAGGAAGTACCCGTGCATCGAGTGCGGCAGCCGGCCGTCGGGCACCGTGCGCCCCGCGGCCAGGAGCGACTGGGCGAGCACCTGGCCGCCGTAGATCCGCTTGTTCGGCTGGTGCAGCGACCCGCCCGAGAAGTGCACGTCCGCGCCGTCCGCGCGCCCGTCGTCCTCCGGGAGCGTCTCGAGCTCGAGCACCCGCAGCAGGGACCCCAGGGGGTCGGCGGCGAGCTCGTCGGCGGGGATCCGGGCGGACCGCGGGTCGGTCGTCGTCACTCTCACTCCTCGAACGTGTTGATCAGCGAGTGGGCCGCGCGCTCGAGGTAGTCCCAGAGGGTCGCCTCGTGCAGCGGCGACAGCCCGAGGGAGTCGACCGCGACGCGCATGTGCGCGAGCCACCGGTCCCGGGCGTCGGGGTTGACCTTGAAGCCTGCGTGCCGCATGCGCAACCGCGGGTGGCCGCGGCGCTGCGAGTACGTCGTCGGCCCGCCCCAGTACTGCTCGAGGAACATCGTGAGGCGCTCGCGGGCCGGGCCGAGGTCCTGCTCGGGGTACATGGGACGCAGCACCTCGTCGTCCGCGACGCCCGCGTAGAACGCGTCGACCAGCGCGACGAAGGTCTCGTGCCCGCCGATCTGCGCGAAGAACGAGTCGTCGGCGACGGGGCGGGACGGGCTGGGCCCGGCCGCCACGGGAAGTGGCGCGCGGCCGGACGGCGGGGTGGCGGGGTGCTCGGTCACGGGACCATCATCGCATCGGCCCGCCAGGCCCACGGCAGGGGTCGTGCCCGTGCGCCGCAGAGCCGGAACCCTTCGCCAGAGACTAGGCTGTCGGTGTCAACTCCCCGAGGTCCTGGTCGGACGGCGTCGCCGTCCGACGGCGCGGGCCCGGGCATCTCACCGTTCAGGAGCACCACCACATGAGCAAGGCACAGCAGATCCTCGACGCACTCGGCGGGACGGCGAACGTCGTCGAGCTCGAGCCCTGCATCACGCGACTGCGTGTCGAGGTCGCCGACCCCTCCCGCGTGGACGAGGCCGGCCTCAAGGCGACCGGGGCGTTCGGTGTCGTGCGCTCGGGCCGCGTCGTCCAGGTGATCGTCGGACCGGAGGCGGACACGCTCGCCTCCGAGCTCGACGACATCCGCTGACGACGGCGCCGTGCAGGGGGAGCAGCGGCCGCCACTCGTCCTCGTCGCGCCCGTCGGCGGGAGGGTGGTCGCCCTGACCGAGGTCTCCGACCCGGTCTTCGCGCAACAGATCGCGGGCCCTGGCGTCGCGGTGGTGCCCCCGGCGGGCACCGAGCCGCGGTCCGTGCTCGCCCCCGTGGCAGGACGGGTCGTGTCCCTCCTGCCGCACGCGTTCGCGGTCGAGTCCGCGGACGGTCGCACCGTGCTGGTGCACCTCGGGCTCGGACCGCGCGGGGCCGGCAACGGCACGTTCTCGACGCACGTCGACCCCGGCGAGGTCGTCGACGCGGGCGCGCACCTGGTCACCTGGACGCCCGACGCGGCGTCCGCGGGCGGCGCCTGCCCCGTGGTCGCCCTGCAGGGGGACCCGGCGCTCGTCGCGCTCGCGGTCCCGACGGGCAGCGAGGTCGAGGCCGGGGAGGCCGTGCTCCGCTGGACCTGACGTCCCGCGGACCGCGCGCCCTACCAGACGGCGAGCGCGACGTCCGCCGCCGCGAAGTCGTCCCGGATCGCGACCCGCAGCGCCCGGGCGACCTCCCACTGCATCGACGGCTGCGTCTTGATGCGCACCCGGAACGTGAGCCGGCCCGCGGCGATCGACTCGATGCCCGTGACCTCCGGGTCCTCGAGCACGTATGCACCGAGCACCGGGTCGGCCGTGACGCGCGCGGCCGCACCCGTGAGCAGGCCGCGCACCTGCTCGACGTCCGCGGTCAGCGGCACCGGGATCTCGACGAGCGTGCGGCTCCACTCCTGCGACATGTTGCCCGTGCGCAGGATCTCCCCGTTGCGCACGAACCACAGCGTGCCCTCGATGTCGCGCACCTTGGTCACGCGCAGCTGGACCTCCTCGACCGTGCCCGTGACGTCGCCCAGGTCGACCGTGTCGCCCACGCCGTACTGGTCCTCGAGCAGCATGAAGATGCCGGACAAGAAGTCCTTGACGAGGCTCTGCGCGCCGAAGCCGAGCGCGACGCCCACGATCCCGGCCGACGCGATGAACGGCGCGATGTTCATGCCGAGAGCGTCCAGCACGAGCAGCAGCATGATCGAGATCACGAGGATGTTCGCGCTCGAGCGCAGCACCGAGCCGATGGTCCGGGCGCGCTGGGCGCGACGCGCGCCCGCGAGCGGGTTGGCACGCATGAGGCCGCGCGCCGCGGGCGGGTCGTCCGCCGCGATCTTCTCCGCGACGTGACGGATCGCGCTGCGCAGCACGACGAGCACGACCAGGCTGACCACGACGATCAGCACCACGCGCAGCGGCACGCCGAGGAACCAGTGCCACCACGCCTCCGCGCCGTCGTCGAGGGCGGGCACCGCCGGGGGATCGGTCGCGGCGACGAGGCTCGACGGTGCCGAGCCGTCGAGCGTGCCGAGGATCTGCGGGGCCGTCGGGAGGAACGTGAGGTGCATGGCCAGCAGGCTACCGGGGCCGGGGAACCGTGCCCGAACCGCACCCCGAGCCGCACCCCGAACCGCACTCCGAACAGCACGGAGGGGGAGCCGGGCCGCCCGGGAACCGCCGCGCGTCGCCCGCCTCGCCGCGTCCGGTGCGTGGTCGGGGGCCTCCCTCTGGCAGGATCGAAGGGTGAACGCCGACACGACCGACCACAGCCCCACGCCACTGCAGCGCCTCGCAGCCGCGCACGGCGTGGCGACCGAGGTCGACGGCCCGCACGGTCGACGCGCCGTGCGTGACACGACCCTCGTCGCGGTCCTCGGCGCGATGGGCGTGCCCGCGGCGACCCCCGCCCTGGTCTCCCGCAGCCTCGACGAGGCGGACGACGCCCCCTGGGCGCAGGTGCTGCCCGAGGCCGTCGTCACGGTCGAGGGGGTCGGATCGAGCGTCGCCGTGCACGTGCGCGACGGCGACGAGGTCGAGGTGTGGGTCGAGCTCGAGGTCACCGCCCGCCGAGCCCCGGCGCCGCGGGCGGGATCCCACGCGGTGCGCCGCGACCCCGTGCGCGTGGACCTCGTGCAGCAGGACGTGCCGACCGAGCCGCGCACCGTGCTCGGGCGCCTGACCGGTCGTGCGACCTTCGCCCTCCCGGACGACCTCCCGCTCGGCTGGCACGTGCTGCGCGCGCGGACCGGCGGGACGACCGCGTCGACGCCCCTCGTGGTGACCCCCGCCCGCCTCGACCCGGCCGCCCGGCTCGGCGACGAGCAGCGCTGGGGGTACGTCGCCGACCTCTACGCGGTGCGCTCGCGCCGCTCGTGGGGCCTCGGCGACCTCGCGGACCTCGCCGACCTCGCGTGGCTCGCCGCGCACGAGACCGGCGCCGACTATGTGCTGGTCGACCCCGTGCATGCCGCCGAGCCCGTCGCCCCGCGGACCGCCTCGCCCTACGCGCCGAGCAGCCGCCGGTGCACCGACCCGCTCCTGGTGCGCGTCGAGGAGATCCCCGAGACCGCCTACCTGTCGGCGGCCGACCGCTCGCTCGTCGAGTGGTCGTTCGACGAGGTCCGCGACCTGGCGACCGACCCGGGCCCGCTCGACCGGGACGCCGCGTGGGCGGCCAAGCGCGCCGCGCTCGAGGTCGTGTTCGCGGCCCCGCGGTCCGTGGTGCGTCAGGCCGCGTTCGAGGACTTCCGCACCCGCGAGGGCCAGGGGCTGATCGACGTCGCGACGTGGTTCGCGCTCGTCGAGCACCACGCGGGCCGCGACCTGCCGCCCGCGCTCGACGACCCGCGCTCGCCCGCCGTCGCCGCGATGCGCGACGAGCTGCACGAGCGCGTCGAGCTGCACGTGTGGGTGCAGTGGGTCGCCGCCGAGCAGCGCGAGAGCGCCCAGCGCGCGGCGACCGCAGGCGGCATGCGCCTCGGCGTGGTGCACACGCTCGCCGCCGGGCCCGCCGCCTACGGCGCCGACGCCTGGGCGCTGGGACCGCTGCTCGCGCGCGGCGTCACGCTCGGCACACCACCCACCGCCGAACGGCCCGACGGCGTGCGCTCGACCCTCGTCCCGTGGGACCCGCGCGCGCTGCGGCGCGCCGGGTACGCCCCCTACCGGGACGTGCTGCGCGCCACGCTGCGCGGCGCCGGGGCGCTGCGCGTCGACCAGGCCCTCGGCCTCTTCCGGTCGTGGTGGGTGCCGGGCGGCGCGCGCGCGGACGCCGGCACCTGGGTCGAGGCCGACGCCGACGCCCTGGTCGGGATCCTGTGCCTCGAGGCGCAGCGCGCCGGCGCGCTGCTGATCGCCGACGACCGCACCGTGACCGACCCCGCCGTGCGGGACGCCCTCGCCGCGCGCGGCGTGCTCGGCACCACGCTCCTGTGGGACGAGACCGACGAGCACGGCACCCCCCGGGCGCCCGAGACGTTCCGCGCCGGGGCGCTCGCGGGCGCCGTCGCGCGCGACATGCCGCCGAGCGGACCGCACCTCGCGGGCGAGCACCTCGAGGTCGAGGACGACCCGGACGGCCTCGTCGACACCGACGCGGACGTCGCCCGGCGGCGCGGTCTCGCGGCCCGCGACGCGATGGTCCTCGCCCTCGTCGAGCGCGGCGTCGTCGGCCCGGACCCTTCCGAGCGCGAGCTCGTCGAGGGCCTCTACCGGTACCTGCGGGCGACGCCGTCGGCGCTCGTCGCGGTCTCGCTCGCCGACGCCGTGGGGGAGCGGCGCGCGCAGCACCGGCCAGACGACCCCGACTACCCGAGCTGGAACGTCCCGCTCGCCGGGCCCGGCGGCGACGTCGTCCTGCTCGAGGAGATCTTCGACAGCGCGCGGCTGCAGTCGCTCGCGGCCGTCGTGCGCGACGGCTGAGTCGACGTCGGCCCGAGACGACGACGGCCTGAGACGACGACGGGCTGGGTCGACGACGGTCCGATACGACGACGGGGCGGGACCGGCCCAGGCCGGTCCCGCCCCGTCGTCGTCGGGTCAGGCGTCGTCGGGTCAGGCGTCGGCGGCCTGCGCCTCGACGGCCCGCTGCGTGCCCGCGAGGTTCTCGACCACGAGACGGCGCAGCGCGGGCGCGACGTCCGGGTGGGCGTCGAGCCAGGCCTGCGTCGCGTCACGCAGCGCGACGTCCGCGAGCGGGGCCGGGTAGAGGCCCGCGATCAGCGTCTCGGCGATGTGGTAGCTGCGCGACTCCCAGACCGGCAGGATCGACGCGGTGTAGCGCTCGGCCACCTCGCGCAGCACCTCGGGGTCGTTGACGTGCGTGAACCCGAGCGTCGTGGCGCGCACGATCGCGTTGGGCGCGTCGTCGGCGTCCACGAGCCGGGCGAACGCGGCGGCCTTGGCCTCGGGGGTCGGGATCGTCGCGGTCGCCCGTGCGGCGGACTGCTGGCCGTTGGCCGTGTTGTCCTGCGCGAGCTGGGCGTCGATCTCGGGCTGGCCGGCGCGGCCGACGAGCACGAGGCCCTCGAGGATCTCCCACCGCAGGTCGGTGTCGATCTCGAGCCCGTCGAGCGTCGTCGTGCCGTCCAGGAGTGCCGCGAGCACGTCGCCGTGCGCGTCGGTCGAGGCGAGGTGCGCGAAGAACTTGACGAACTGGAACTGGGCGTCCGAGCCCGCCTCGGCCTCCTGCGCGAGCGACCACAGGGCGTCGCCCGCGACCGCGAGCGTCTCGGCACGCCGCGCGGGGGCGACGTACTGCTTGACCGCGAGCGCGAGCTGGTTGAGCGTCGTGCGGATCGTGGTCGACTCGGTCTCGGCGCCGATGTTGCCCAGCACGAGGCGCACGTAGTCGCCCGCGGGCGTCTCGCCGTCGCGCGTCGCGTCCCACACCGAGCCCCACACGAGCGAGCGGGCGAGCGGGTCGGTGAACCGCCCCAGGTTCTCGAGCGCGACGCGCAGCGAGTCGTCGTCGAGGCGGATCTTCGCGTAGGCGAGGTCGTCGTCGTTGAGCAGCACGAGCGCGGGGCGGTCGAGCTCGACGAGCTCGGGCACCTCGGTGCGCTCGCCGTCGACGTCGATCTCGACGCGGTGCGTGCGGGTCAGGCGCTGCTCGCCGTCCACGTCCACCAGGTCGTAGAAGCCGATCGCGAGGCGGTGCGGGCGGATCGTCGGGTAGTCGGGGTGCGCCTCCTGCTGCACCGCGAACGAGGTGATGCGGGCGTGGTTGTCCACCTCGATCGCGGGGCGCAGCGTGTTGACGCCCGACGTCTCGAGCCACAGCCGGCTCCAGCCGCTCAGGTCGCGACCCGACGTCGTCTCGAGCTCGACGAGCAGGTCGGCCAGCTCGGTGTTGCCCCAGGCGTGCTTGCGGAAGTACGCCGCGACGCCCGCGAGGAACTCGTCCTTGCCGACCCACGCGACGAGCTGCTTGAGCACCGAGCCGCCCTTGGCGTACGTGATGCCGTCGAAGTTGACCTGCACGTCGTCGAGGTCGTTGATCGTCGCGACCACGGGGTGGGTCGAGGGCAGCTGGTCCTGCTTGTAGGCCCAGGACTTCTCCATGGCGGCGAACGTGGTCCAGGCCTCGGTCCACTCCGTGGCCTCGGCGGTCGCGAGCGTCGAGGCGTACTCGGCGAACGACTCGTTGAGCCACAGGTCGTTCCACCAGCGCATCGTGACGAGGTCGCCGAACCACATGTGCGCGAGCTCGTGCAGGATCGTCACGACGCGACGCTCCTTGATCGCGTCGGTGACCTTGGAGCGGAACACGTACGTCTCGGTGAAGGTCACGCAGCCCGCGTTCTCCATGGCGCCCATGTTGAACTCGGGCACGAAGAGCTGGTCGTACTTGTCGAACGGGTAGGGCTGCTCGAACGCCTTCTCGTAGAACGCGAAGCCCTCGCGCGTCTTGTCGAACACGTAGTCGGCGTCGAGGTACGGCGCGAGGGACGCGCGCGCGAACACGCCGAGCGGGATCGTGCGGCCGTCCGCGCTCGTGAGCTCGCTGCGCTCGACGACGTACGGCCCGGCGACGAGCGCCGTGATGTACGACGAGATGCGGGGCGTCGCGCCGAACGACCAGGTCGACGCCGCGACGTCGGGCTCGCTCGCGTGGGTCGCGGGCACGGGCTCGGGCGTCGGCTGGTTGCTCACGACCTGCCAGGCGGACGGCGCGGTGACCGTGAACGTGAACGTGGCCTTGAGGTCGGGCTGCTCGAACACCGCGAACATGCGGCGCGAGTCCGGGACCTCGAACTGGGTGTAGAGGTACACCTCGCCGTCCGCCGGGTCGACGAACCGGTGCAGGCCCTCGCCCGAGTTGGTGTACGCGCAGTCCGCGACGACCGTGAGCTCGTTCTCGGCCTCGAGTCCGTCGAGCGCGATGCGAGAGTCCGCGAAGACGGCGGCGACGTCGAACTCACGGCCGTTGAGCACGACCGAGCGCACCGACGGCGCGACCAGGTCGATGAACGTCGACGCGCCCGGCGTCGCGGTGAAGCGCACCGTGCTCGACGACGTGAACGTCGTCGGCCCGGTCGTGAGGTCCAGCGACACGTCGTACGACTGCGTCGCGACGACCGCAGCCCTCTCGCTCGCCTCGGTGCGGGTGAGGTTCTCTCCGGGCACGACTGCTCCTTCGTCTCTCGTGGGCGGCCGGGTCCCGGCCACCTCCGATCATCCCACGCGCCACCGTCGGGTCGCGGGCGCAGGGTGTGAGGGGCCGTGGGGTGTGACGGGCCGCGGTGTACGAGGGATCGCAGGTGCGACGCACCGTGGAACGCGACGGCCGGTGGAATGCGCGGGGGACCGGCGCGGTTGCACCGGCTGCGGGCCCGCTCCACGGTGGGCGCGTCCGCGAGCATGGACGCCCGATCGACGACAGCCCACCGACGACAGACCATCGACGACAGACCCTGGAGGCACCCGGATGACCGCCGAGACCACGACCGCCGAGCAGACCGCGAGCGAGCCCCTCGCGACGCAGGACGCCCCGACGAACCAGGCCGACTTCTGGTTCGACCCCCTGTGCCCCTGGGCGTGGATGACGAGCCGGTGGATGGACGAGGTCTCGACGGTGCGCGACATCACGGTGCGCTGGCACGTGATGAGCCTCGCGGTGCTCAACGAGGGTCGTGACCTGCCCGAGAACTACCGCGAGCTCATGGACCGCGCGTGGGGTCCCGTGCGCGTCGTGATCGCCGCTCAGGCCGAGCACGGCGACGACGTCGTCAAGCCGCTCTACGACGCGATCGGCACGCGCATCCACCCGGGCGGTCGCGACGACCACGACCAGATCATCGCTGAGGCGCTCGCCGAGGTCGGCCTGCCGGCGTCGCTCGCCGACGCCGCGACGTCCGACGCGTACGACGACCGTCTGCGGGCCTCGCACGCCGAGGGCATCGGCCGCGTGGGCGAGGACGTCGGCACCCCGGTCGTCGCGTTCGGGGACGTCGCGTTCTTCGGTCCCGTCGTGACCCCCGCCCCGAAGGGCGAGGCCGCGGGACGGCTGTGGGACGGCGCGGTGCTCGTCGCGAGCACCCCCGGCTTCTTCGAGATGAAGCGCACCCGGACGAGCGGACCCGTCTTCGACTGACCCGACCGCCGGTCCGCGCGTCGTCGCAGGTCACAGCCCTGCGGGTGTGGACAAGTTCGACCCGGAGCGCTCCCGCGTGCGACCATGCGTGTCGGTCTGCGCAGTTCGTCGGGACCATCGCGAGGAGATGTGATGTCGGGCAGTACCCCAGTGCCACCACCGCCGCACCGCCGTGCGGACGTGCCGCAGCGGTCCTACCCGCCGCGACCCGGCGTCGGCCCTGTCGACCACGACCCGGACGCCACCCAGCTCCAGGACGCGGTGCCCTCGACGGCGCCCGTGCGGTACGACGCGCCACCGGCCGGGGTCCAGCGCACGCCCGCGACGCCCGCGCCCTGGTCGCGTCCCGACGCGACCCCCGGGACGGCCGGACCCTCGATGCGCGACAACGCACCGCAGTCCGCGGTGCCCCGCCCGCCCTTCGCCGGGGCGCCGCGCCAGTCCGCGTTCGCCGCGCCGCCCGCCGCGGACACGTACCCGTCCGCGGCAGGTCGGACGACGGCCTACCCGGGTGCGACGCAGGTCGGTGCGGGCTACCCGACCGCCGTCGGCGCGACCGCCGCGCAGACGGCGGCCGGGCGGCCCGGTGCGCAGCCCGCCGGGCCGACGCCGCCGGGTGGGTACCCGACCGCGCGCACGTCGACCCAGCCGGTGGCTCCCCGCACGGCGGGCGGCGCTGCGCAGGGCCGGGGAGCGCCGAACCCGGGCACGCAGGGCTCGCGGACGCCGGGTTCGCGGACGCCGGGCTCACAGGCACCTGGCGGCCCGGGCTCCGGTCGTCGGACCCCGGGCGGGAGCACGGCCGGCCGGCTCGGTGCGGGGTGGATCGCGTTCATCGTGCTGGATGCCCTGCTCGTGCTGACCGCGATCGTCCTGGCGTTCTCGCTCGGCGGCGACCCGGACGACGGCGGGACGACGGCCGGGAACGACGCGTCGGCGAGCGCTGGTGCGTCGTCCGCGCCGTCCGAGGCCGCCCCGGCACCGGTCGCGATCGACGGCGAGTCGTTCAGGTCGCCGAGCGGGAACATCGCCTGCGTGATCGGTGAGGCGGGCGTCGAGTGCGGCATCGCGACGCTCGGTGCCGCCCCCGCGCCGGTCGAGGGGTGCGACGGGACCGTGGGCCAGGTCGTGCGCCTGACGGCCGACGGCGTCGACGAGCCGTGCACGCCGGCCGGTGACGCGCCGACCGCGGCGGGCGAGGACGTCGACGCGCTCGACTACGGCGAGAGCGTCGACGAGGGCGACTTCACGTGCAAGAGCGCCGAGAGCGGCGTCTCGTGCGAGGACTCCTCGGGTGCGGGGTTCAGCATCGCCAAGGCCGGCATCACGACCTTCTGACCTGTACGACGACCTGACCGGTACGACGACGGGGACCGCACAGTGTGCGGTCCCCGTCGTCGTGGTGTCACCGTCGTGGTGTCACCGTGGTCGCATCACCAGATGCGCACGCGCTCCTCGGGGGCGAGGTACAGCGCGTCGTCCGGCGTCACGGCGTACGCGTCGTGGAACGCGTCGAGGTTGCGCACCACGCCGTTGCAGCGGAACTCGTTGGGCGAGTGCGGGTCGGTCGCGAGGCGGCGCAGGACCTCCTCGTCACGGCCCTTGGACTGCCACACCTGGGCCCAGCCGAGCAGCACGCGCTGGGCGCCCGTGAGGCCGTCGACCACGGGGGCCTCGGCGAGCGGCGTGCCGAGCGCGATCTCGTAGGCCTTGAGCGCGATCGACAGCCCGCCCAGGTCGCCGATGTTCTCGCCGATCGTGAGCGAGCCGTTGACGTGGGTGCCGGGGGAGACGTCGTCCGCGAGCTGCTCGGGCCGGAACGCGTCGTACTGCGCGATCAGCGCCGAGGTGCGCTTCTCGAACTCGGAGCGGTCGGTCGGGGTCCACCAGTCCTCGAGGCGTCCGTCGCCGTCGTACTTCGAGCCCTGGTCGTCGAACCCGTGCCCGATCTCGTGGCCGATGACCGAGCCGATGCCGCCGTAGTTGACGGCGTCCTCGGCCTCGGGGTCGAAGAACGGCGGCTGGAGGATCGCGGCGGGGAAGACGATCTCGTTCATCCCGGGGTTGTAGTACGCGTTGACCGTCTGCGGCGTCATGAACCACTCGTCGCGGTCGAGCGGCGTGCCGATCTTGGCGAGCTCGCGGTCGTGCTCGAACGCGGTCGCGCGGCGCACGTTGCCCAGGAGGTCCTCGGGGTCGACGACGAGCGCGGAGTAGTCGCGCCAGCGCGCGGGGTAGCCGATCTTGGGCGTGAACTTCTCGAGCTTGGCGAGCGCCTTGGCCTTGGTCTCGTCCGTCATCCAGTCGAGCGTCGAGATCGAGGCGCGGTAGGCCGCGACGAGGTTCGCGACGAGCTCGTCCATGCGCTCCTTGTGCGCGGGCGGGAAGTGCCGTGCCACGTATACCTCGCCGACGGCCTCGCCGAGCGCGCCCTGGACGAGGGTCACGCCGCGCTTCCAGCGGTCGCGCACCTCCTGCGCGCCCGAGAGCGTGCGGCCGTAGAAGTCGAAGTTCGCCTCGACGAGCTCGTCCGTCAGGTACGGGGCGCGGGCGGACGTCGCGTGGTACGCGGCCCAGAGCTTCCAGTCCGCGAGAGGCAGCTCGTCCCACAGGGCCGCGAAGCCCGTCGTGAAGCCGGGCTCGCGCACGATCACGCGCGCGAACGCGTCGGCGGGGGCGTCGAGCGCGAGCGTCCACGCGGCCCAGTCGAAGCCGGGCGCGGAGGCGACGAGCTCGTCGAGCGTCATCGGGTTGTACGTGAGGTCGGCGTCGCGGTCGCGCACGACGTCCCAGTGGTGGGCGGCGAGCGCGGTCTCGAGCGCCATGACGCGCTGCGCGGTGTCGGTCGCGGCGTCCTCGGCGACGACGCCCGCGAGCGCGAGCATGCGGGCGAGGTGCGCGACGTAGGCCTCGCGCAGCTCGGCGTACTGGTCCTCGCGGTAGTACGCCTCGTCGGGGAGGCCGAGGCCGCCCTGCGTGAGGTGCACGACGTAGGTCTCGGGGTCCTTGGCGTCGTTGTCGACCCAGAAGCCGACCGCGCCGCCGGCGCCCGTGCGCTGCAGCGCGCCGAGCGTGCCCGTGAGCTCGGCCTGGGTGGTCGCGGCGTCGACGAGGGCGAGGTCGGCCTGCAGCGGGGTGACGCCGAGCGCGGCGACGCGCTCGGTGTCCATGAAGCTCGCGTACAGGCCGCCGATCTTGCCCTGCACCCCGGTCGCGGCGTCGGGGTCGGTCGCGGCGAGTGCGCCCGCCTCCTCGACGATCTCGCGGACGTGCTCCTCGGCCTGGTCGTGCAGCGCACGGAAGGAGCCGTCGATGGACCGGTCGGCCGGGATCTCGTGGGTCGCGAGCCAGCGTCCGTTGACGTGGCGGTACAGGTCGTCCTGGGGGCGGGTCGCGGGGTCGAGCGCGGTGAGGTCGATCCCCGACCGTGCCGGGGTGGTGGCGGTGTCGTCGGTCTGCGTCATACCGCCAGCCTAGGACAGCCACGGGGGCGTTCCGCGTGCGCTCGTGGTCGCGGGTCGGTTGAATCGTGGCGATCGCACGGCGAGTCGTGGCGCGCGATGGTCTAGACCAGTAGGGTGGTCGCATCGCTCGTCGCCCCACACGCAGGAGGAACGCATGAACCGCTCGGTCGTCGTCGCCATCGAGGAGGGCCTGCACGCGCGGCCCGCAGCACTGTTCGTCGCGGAGGCGGGCCGGCAGCCCGCCGACGTCACGATCGCGAAGGCCGGGGCCGAGCCCGTCGCGGCGTCGTCGATCCTCGGGGTCATGACGCTCGGGGTCGGTGCGGGGGACGAGGTCTCGCTCGCGACCACGGCGGACGACGCCGACGCCGCGGCCTCGCTCGACGCGCTCGAGGCGTTCCTGCAGCAGGCCGTCGTCTCCTGACCTCAGCCGCCTGAGCCGCCTGAGCCGCCTGAGCTGCCTGAGCCGCCTGCGCTGCATGGCCTGGCGCACGGGCCGGTCGGCCCGGCCGCGACGAAGGGGCGCCACCGTGAGGTGGCGCCCCTTCTGCTGCTCCTGCTGCTCCTGCTGATTTCCGTGCTGCACGCACCGCACGCACCGCACGGGCCGCCCGGCGTCCCCAGTCCGGGCGGCCCCGGCCCCTAGAGCCCCAGCTCCTCGAGGACCGGCAGCGCGTCCCGGACCGCGGCGCGCGCGGCGTCCGCGGTGGGCTGCTCGAGCGCGAGCGCCGCGAGCTCGCGGCACCGCTCGAGCGAGGTCGCCGCGAGCACGGCCGCGACGTCGGGCAGCGCGCGGGGCGTCATCGAGAGCGACGAGACGCCGAGGCCGACGAGCACCGGCGCGAGCGCCGGGTCGGCCGCGGCCTCGCCGCACACGCCGACGGGCCGCCCGTGCGCCGCCCCGCCCCGGCAGGTCGCGTCGACGAGGTCGAGCACCGCGGGCTGCCACGGCGTCGAGAGCGCCGCGACCCCGGCGAGCTCGCGGTCGGCCGCGAGCGCGTACTGCGTGAGGTCGTTCGTGCCGAGGCTCGCGAACGCGGCGTGCTCGAGCACGTGCCGCGACCGCAGGGCCGCGGCGGGCACCTCGACCATGACGCCGGCCTGCTCGAGCCCGTGCGCCGCGCACGCGGCGACGAACCGCTCGGCCTCGTCGGGGGTCGCGACCATGGGGGCCATGACCCACACCTCGGCCTGCTCGGCCTCCGCCGCGCGTGCGATCGCGGTGAGCTGGTCCTCGAGCACCTGCGGGTGGTCGGCCGCGGTGCGCAGGCCGCGGACGCCGAGCGCCGGGTTGGGCTCGTGGTCCGCGGTCACGAACGGCAGGGGCTTGTCGGCCCCCGCGTCGAGCGTGCGCACCACGACCTTCTTTCCCGCGAACGCCGCGAGCACGGTCCGGTAGGCAGCGACCTGCTCGTCGACGCTCGGTGCGCTCGTGCGCCCCAGGAAGCAGAACTCGGTGCGGAACAGCCCGACGCCCTCGGCGCCCGCGTCGGCCGCGGCCTGCGCCCCCGACGGGTCGCCCACGTTGGCGAGCAGCGCGACCGGGTGGCCGTCGCTCGTCGCGCCGGGCGCCTCGAGCGTCGTCGGGCGGTCCACGACGCGGCGTGCACGCTCGACGGCGGCGTCGTCCGGGTCGCGCACGACCTCGCCGGTCGACCCGTCGACGACGACGAGCTCGCCGTCGCGCAGGTCGTCCGCGCCCGTGGCCGCGACGACCGCGGGGATCCCGAGCGAGCGCGCCAGGATCGCGGTGTGCGACGTCGGGCCGCCGCCGCTGGTGACGAGCGCGACGACGCCGGCCGGGTCGAGGGTCGCGGTGTCGGCGGGCGCGAGGTCGTGCGCGACGAGCACGAACGGCTCGTCGAGCACGGGAACGCCCGGCGTGGGTGCGTCGGTCAGCACCGCGATGATGCGGTCGCGCACGTCGAGCACGTCGCGGGCCCGCTCGGCGAGGTCGCCGCCCAGGCTCCGCAGCTGGTCCGCGACGCCCCCGGCCGCGTCCCACACCGCGCGGGCCGGGCTCTCGCCGCCGTCGACGACGAGGGCCCGGGCCTGCTTGACGAGGGTCGGGTCGGCCGCCATGGCGGCCGTGACCGTGAGGATGTCGGACGCCGTGCCGCTCGTCGCGGCCGCGGCGCGGGCCAGGTCGGCCTGCACCGCCGCGGACGCCGCGTCGATCGTCCCGGCCGCGGCGTCGCGGTCCGCGTCGCCGGGCAGAGGGCGGTCCGAGGGGGCGGCGACCGGGTCGGGCATGCGCGCGACCCGGGCCGCCCGGCGTCCGGGGCTGACCCCGACGCCGCGCAGCGTGCCGGCCGTCATGCGCGCTCCCCGTACCCCGGGGAACCGTCCTGGGGCGTATCGCTCGTGGGTGCATCGCTCGTGGGTGCATCGCCGGTGGACGATCCGCCCGACTCGACGCTCGTGCTGCTCGACTCCACCGCGGCCTCCTTGCGCACGGGCGCGGCGTCCGGCTGGTCGGCCGTCGGGTCGGCGCCCACGGCTGCCGGGTCGTCCTCACGCCCAGGGGTCTTGAGGTTCCACTTCGTGATCACCCAGCGGAACAGGAAGTAGTAGATGACAGCGTATCCGAGCCCGATCGGGATCAGCAGGAGCGGCATCTCGGCGATCCGGAAGTTCAGGAGGTAGTCGATCGCGCCGGCGGAGAAGCCGAACCCGTCGCGGATGCCGAGGGCGTTGACCAGGGCGAGCGAGGTGCCGGTGAGCACGGCGTGGATCACGTAGAGCGGGTAGGCGACGAACACGAACGAGAACTCGAGCGGCTCGGTCACGCCGGTGACGATCGACACGAGCGCGGCGGACCCCATGACGCCCGCGATGACCTTGCGGTTCTCGGGCTTGGCGGTGTGGATGATCGCGAGCGCGGCGGCGGGCAGGGCGAACATCATGATCGGGAAGAACCCGGTGAGGAACGTGCCGGCGGTCGGGTCCTGGTGCAGGAACCGGGCGATGTCGCCGTTCCAGGTCTCGCCGTTGGCGTCGGTGTAGGAGCCGAACTGGAACCACGGCAGCGAGTTGAGCAGGTGGTGCAGGCCGATGGGCACGAGCAGGCGGTTGAGCGTGCCGAAGACGAACGCGCCGAGGATGGTCGACCCGGTGACCCAGCCGCCGATCTTCTCGTTGATGAGCCAGTCGAAGCCCGGGTAGATCAGCGCGCCAAGCACCGCGAGCACGACGGCCGCGCCGGCGGTCACGATCGGCACGAAGCGGCGTCCGCCGAAGAACGCGAGGTAGGGCGGGAGCTTGATCCGCGAGTACTTCTGGAACAGGATCGCGGCGGTCAGGCCGATCACGATGCCGCCCAGGACCCCGTAGTTGATGAGTTCCTGCGTCTCGCCCTCGGCGGCCGTCCCCAGCACGCGCGGCGAGAGGGCGTCGGTCACGCCCGTGAAGACGAAGTACCCGATGACGGCGGCGAGCGCGGTCGACCCGTCGGACTTCTTGGCGAACCCGACCGCGACACCGACCGCGAAGAGCATCGCGAGGTTCGCGAAGAGCGCGTTGCCGGCGGCGCCGAGCACGTCCGCGACGGGCTGCATCCACGGCAGGTGCTTGGCCGCGCCGTCGGCCCCCAGCATGTCGGCCTGGCCGAGCCGCAGCAGCAGCGCGGCCGCGGGCAGGGATGCGATGGGCAGCATCAGCGAGCGGCCGATGCGCTGGAGCTGGGCGAATCCGGGGATCCCCTTGCGTGGTGTCTCGACGGCTGTCGCGGTCATGAAGCACTCCTCGTTGCGTGGTTCGTGAACTGTGCGGTTCTCGCGAACGTCGTCCCGGTTCGTGAACCCGGACGTTCGTGGTTGTCTAGTTCCGGAGAGCCGATCGGGAACTCTCTGGTCTGGACCAGTTGCGCCAAGGGTGGTCTAGACCTCATCATCGTGTCAAGGGTCACTGCTGACGAGGCGTGACCGCGACCGCTCACGGGCGGTCATGTCGAAGGAGCAGGTCATCTCGGTGAACTCGGTGAACGGACCCCCGCGCGGAACCGCGTCCGCGGACGGGTCGTCAGCCGTCGCCAGGGCGGGGACGCACAAGTACCTCGCCGTGCGCGACTACCTGACGAACCTCGTCGTGCGCGAGCTGCGCGTGGGTGACGCGATCCCGTCCGAGCGTGCGCTGACGGAAAGGTTCGGCGTCTCGCGCATGACCGTGCGGCAAGCCGTCGACGCGCTCGTGACCGAGGGTGTCCTCGAACGCGCGCAGGGGCGCGGCACGTTCGTCGCTCCCCAGCGCATGGACTTCGAGCTGCGCCTGACGACCTTCGGCGAGGAGATGGCGCGCCGCGGCATGGAGCCCACCACCACGGTCCTGGCCGCGCAGACCGTCGAGGCAACGACCGAGGTCGCGACCGAGCTCGAGATCGCGCCCGGCGACGACGTCCATTTCCTGTACCGCGTGCGCAGCGCCGACGGCGCCCCCATGTCGATCGAGCAGGTCTGGGTGCCCGTCGCCCTCGTCCCCGCGCTCTTCGGCGACGGGCCGCCCGCGAGCGTGTACGAGGCGCTGCGCGAGCACGGGCAGGCACCCGCCTGGGGCGAGCAGACGCTCGAGGCGGCCGACGCCTCCGACGCCGAGGCGTCACTGCTCGGCCTCGGGGCCTCGCGTGCGGTGCTGCGTGCCAAGCGGCGCACGTTCTCCGAGACGGGTCCGTGCATGTACTCCCACGCGAGCTACCGCAGCGACCGGTACAGCGTGTGGGTCCCGCTCAAGGCGCCCGGCCCGGCGATCGTGCCGCGTGGACGCGAGCGAGGAGGGGCCGCCGCGGGCGCGCCCGACCGGGCTGCGCGGGCGACGACCGACCACACGGCGGTCGATCAGGCGACGTCCGACCAGGCTGCAACTGATCATGCAACTGACCAGGCAACGACGAGGGAGGGGTGATGAAGCCCGAGGGCAAGAACCAGGCGGCCGCGATCCTGGCAGGGCTGGGCGGCGTCGACAACATCGACGAGGTCGAGCCGTGCACCACGCGACTGAGGTCGCTCGTGCGCGAGCCGGCGCTCGTGGACGTCGCCGCGCTCCGCGCGGCCGGCGCGTTCGGCGTCATGGTCTCCGGCCGGGTCGTCCAGGTCGTCATGGGGCCGAGCGTCGACACCATCGCGTCCGAGCTCGACGACCTCATGTGACTCGACGACCTCAGGTGAGACGCGCACGACCGCCCGTGGACAGCACGGCCGCACGACCCGAACCAGCAGCACGACCCTGAACCAGCAGCACGCAGCAGGGCACCACCGATGAATGGAGCACGGATGAGCAAGGCAGAGCAGATCCTGGCGGGACTCGGCGGGGACGACAACGTCCTCGACCTCGAGCCCTGCATCACGCGGCTGCGCGTCGAGGTCGAGGACCCGACCAAGGTCGACGAGGCGGCGCTCAAGGCCGCGGGCGCGGTCGCGGTCGTGCGCTCCGGCACGGTCGTGCAGGTCATCGTCGGTCCTGAGGCGGACACCCTCGCCTCGGACATCGAGGACCTGCGGTGACCGCACCCCTGACCGTGCTCGCACCCGTCACCGGCGTGGTCGTGGCGCTCGCGGAGGTCGACGACCCGGTCTTCTCGGCCGAGCTCGTCGGCCCCGGGCTCGCGATCGAGCCCGTGCGCGGGCCCGTCTCGGAGGTCCTGGCCCCCGTGGCCGGACGGATCGCCAAGATGCACGCGCACGCGTTCGTCGTCCAGGGCGAGGACGGCCGGGCCGTGCTCGTGCACCTGGGCATCAACACGGTGCAGCTCGAGGGCGAGGGCTTCACGCTGCACGCGGCCGAGGGTGACGACGTCGCGCTCGGGCAGGTGCTCGTGAGCTGGGACCCTGCCGCGGTCGAGGCGGGCGGCCGCTCGCCCGTGGTCCCCGTGGTCGGCCTCGACGCGGGGCCCGACCACATCGCGCGCCTGGTCGAGCCCGGCGACGAGGTCGCCGCGGGCACGCCGCTGATCACCTGGGGGTGATCCTCGGTCGGCGCGGCCCCGTGCCGCGCCGACCGACGCCCCGCGCGATCGCCCGCGTACGGCATCATGGAGTCATGCGCGTTCACATCGCCGCGGACCACGCGGGCTACGAGCTCAAGACCCAGCTGATCGACCACCTGCGCACCGCGGGCCACGACGTCGTGGACCACGGGGCCCACGAGTACGACGCCCTCGACGACTACCCGTCGTTCTGCATCGCCGCCGGCGAGGCCGTGGCGAGCGAGCCGGGCAGCCTCGGCGTCGTGATCGGCGGCTCGGGCAACGGCGAGCAGATCGCCGCGAACAAGGTCGACGGCGTGCGCGCCGCGCTCGCCTGGAACCTCGACACCGCGCGCCTCGGGCGCCAGCACAACGACGCCAACGTCATCTCGGTCGGCGCGCGCCAGCACACCGCCGACGACGCGCTCGCGCTCGTCGACGCGTTCCTCGCGGAGCCCTTCAGCGGAGACGAGCGGCACCAGCGCCGCATCGACCAGCTCACCGCGTACGAGCGCTCGCGGGCGACCGTCGAGCCCACGGACTGACCCCGGTGCCCGAGGGGCACACCGTCCACCGCCTCGCCCGGACCTTCGGCGAGCTCTTCGCGGGCCAGCGCCTCGACGTGTCGAGCCCGCAGGGCCGGTTCGAGGCCGGCGCCCGGCGGCTCGACGGGCGGCGCCTGGTCGCCGCAGAGGCGTGGGGCAAGCACCTGTTCCTGGGCTTCGCCGAGCCGGCCGAGCGTGACCTGACCGACCATGAGCCGGCCGAGCGTGACCTGACCGACCACGGGCAGGCGGGCAGCGAGCCGACGTGGCTGCGCGTGCACCTGGGGCTCTACGGGGCGTGGACCTTCGCGGGCGACGGCAGCGCCGAGGTCGTGCACGCGATCGGCGCGCCGCGCCGCCGCGTGGGCGAGCGCGAGACCGTGCCCGACGCCGGGGGCGTCGGCCGTCCGGACGGCACCGAGCCAGGCGACACCGTGTCGGACGACACCGTGTCAGACGGCGCTGACGCAGGCCTCATCATGTCGGACGGCGCGTGGTCGCCGCCCGCCCCGCGCGGGCAGGTCCGCGTCCGCCTCGTGGGCGAGCACGCGGTCGCCGACCTCACGGGACCGACGGCGTGCGAGGTCGTGCTCGCGGACGACAAGCGTGCGGTCGAGGCGCGCCTGGGCCCCGACCCGATCCGCGCGGCGGCCGCGGGGGAGCGGGACGCGGCGGCGGACCGCGAGCGGTTCGTCGCGCGCGTGCGCAGGTCGCGCACCGCGGTCGGTCTGCAGCTCATGGACCAGGCGGTCGTGGCGGGCGTGGGCAACATCTACCGCGCCGAGGTGCTGTTCCGCGCCGGGCTCGATCCGGCGCGCCCGGGCCGGGACGTCCCGGCCGACGACCTGCGCGCGCTGTGGGACGACCTCGTCGTCCTCATGACCGACGGCGCCCGGGTCGGCGCGATCGTCACGACCCGGCCCGCCGACCGTCGTCCGGCACCGGCACCGGCACCGGGCGGGAGCCGCCGGCGCGTGCGGCAGAACACCGACGCGACGCCCGGTGCGGTCGCGGCCGAGGATGCGTTCTACGTCTACCACCGCGACGGACTGCCGTGCCGCGTGTGCGGCACGACGGTCCTGGTGCGCGACGCCGCGGGACGCACGCTCTACTGGTGCCCGCGCTGCCAGGCGTGAGCGGCCGGCCCCGGCCCCGCGACGTCCGCCCGGGGTGTCAGAACGTCCAGCTTGAGCCCGGGGAGACGGGCCACCCGAACGCCACCGCGGCGCGGGTGAGCGCACCCGGCGCATGCTCGGTCACCAGACCCGCCGCGGCGAGCGCGGTCAGCGAGATCCCGCCGAGGTAGGCGGCGCCGAGCTCGCGCACGTCGAGCGAGAGCTCGGCCGGGTCGTCGGTGCGCTCGCACGTCGCGGGGCCGAACGCGTCGGCGCGCAGGCGCCAGTGACCGGCGTTCTCGGGCAGCAGCTCGTCGCTCACGTGCAGCACGACGTCGACCGGGCTCGGGTAGCGGCGTCCGGCGAGCGCGCCGGCGACGTCGACCACGCGGACCCACTGGTTGTCGGCGATGCGCGGCGTCGCCGAACGCTGGTCGACGAGCAGGTGCGTCACGACGTCGTCCACCGGGAGCACGAACGGGACGACCTCGTGGCTGAGGTCGAGGTCGACGAGCACGCCCCACAGGGCGCGCGCCGCGGCGGCGTCGAGCGCGACCACCTCGCCCGTGCGGACCGTGCCGCGCGGCCCGGCGTCCTCCCAGGTGAGCGAGCGTCGGAACCTCGCGTACCCGCGGGGCTCGCCGTCGAGCTCGACCACGACGATGCGCAGCGACTCGCGTCCGTCCCGGAACGCCGGGGCGTCGTCCCAGAACGTCTCGACGAGCTCGGGGGTCTCGCGCGTGACCCAGCCGGGGCGGTTGACGGGCGTACCGTCGGCCGTCGCGCCGCCGGCGGTGCGGCCTGCGCGCTCGTGCAGGTCGGCGACCAGGTCGCCGTGGCGCTCGCGCGTCGCGTGCTCGACGCGCACGGTGTGCCGCTCGGCGCCGGGCACGTCGCGCAGCGCGGCGCGGCGCGGGACGGTGAGGCGCAGGTCGTACGCGGCGAGGCCGTACCCGAAGCGCCCGTAGATCGCGGCCTCGGCGGCGAACAGCGCCGAGAGCGGCTCGCCCGCGTCGCGGCAGCGGCGCAGGTGCTCGCGGATCATCGCGGTCAGCAGGCCGCGGCGCCGGTGCTGCGGGTGCACGCCGACCCACGTGAGACCGCCGACCGGGAGGGTCGCGCCGGGGACGGGGAAGGCGGCGAAGGGGTAGGACGAGTGCATCGCGACGAGATCGCTCGCGCGGGGCACGGCGCCGTCGGCCGGGACGGCTGCGGCGTCGTCGTGCTCCGCGACGACGCCGACGGTCCGGTCCCAGGTCAGGGGGAGTGGGTGCGCCTCGAGGTCGTCGACCGAGCGGCTGTCGGGGAAGGCCCACAGGTCGAGGTCGAGGACGGCGCGCTTGTCGTCGGCCGTGAGCGGCGCGAGCCGGTAGCCGGACGGGAGGTCGGAGGGTGCGTCGTGCGTCATGCGACGAGCGTCGCACCGGCCCGGCGAGGGCGCGAGAGATTTTCGGTACGGTCGGGGCGTGGACCCGGCCGGCACGATCAACCCTGCGCTCGAGTACCTCGACGAGGTGCTCCGTGTGGTCGAGCGCGTCCCCGCGGGCCGGGCGACGACGTACGGCGTCGTGGCCGAGGCGGTCGCGGCGGTGCTCGGCCGGGGCGGCCCGCGGCAGGTCGGGACGGCGCTCGCGCGCGGCGGTGCGGGCGTGCCGTGGTGGCGCGTGGTCAACGCTGCGGGCTCCCCGCCCGCGCACCACGCGTCGTCCGCCCTCGACGCGCTGCGGGCCGAGGGGTGCCCGCTGACGGCGGACGGGACCCGGGTCGACCTGCGGCGCGCGGGCTGGGAGCCGTGGGAGGACGACGCGACGGCGTCGACGGGTTAGGGTGGCGCAGTACCTCGAACGCTCGGTTCTGGGTACTTGAGACAGGGCCCGCGAGCCCCCGACCTCGACGACGAGGAGCACCATGCGCATCGGCATCCACAGCGGCTACTGGTCGGCAGGCCCGCCCCCGGGCATCGAGGACGCGATCGTCGCGGCCGACGCGCTGGGCGTCGACTCGGTCTGGACCGCCGAGGCGTACGGGTCGGACGCGTTCACGCCGCTCGCGTGGTGGGGCTCGCGCACGCGCCGGATCCGCCTCGGCACCGCCGTCGCGCAGATCTACGCCCGCACGCCGACGGCGACCGCGATGGCCGCGCTCACGCTCGACCACCTCTCGGGCGGCCGCGCGATCCTCGGGCTCGGCGTCTCGGGCCCGCAGGTCGTCGAGGGCTGGTACGGCGAGCCCTACCGGCGCCCGCTGGCCCGCACGCGCGAGTACGTCGACATCGTGCGCCAGGTGCTCGAGCGCGGCGCCCCCGTGGCCTACGACGGCGAGTTCTACCAGCTGCCCACGCGCGCCGAGCAGGCCACCGGGCTCGGCAAGTCGCTGCGCTCGACCGTGCACCCGCTGCGCGCCGACCTGCCGATCCACCTGGCCGCCGAGGGGCCCAAGAACATCGCGCTCGCGGCCGAGATCGCCGACGGCTGGCTCCCGCTGTTCTACACCCCGCGCCTCGACGCCGAGTTCCGCGAGCACCTCGAGGCCGGGTTCGCGGCGCGTGCGCCCGAGCGATCGTCGCGCGCCGACTTCGAGGTCTCCGCGACGGTCCCCGTGGTGGTGCACGACGACGTCGAGAAGGCCGCGGACGCCGTCCGCCCGTTCCTCGCGCTCTACGTCGGGGGGATGGGCGCCAAGGGCGCGAACTTCCACCGCAACGCGATCGACCGGCTCGGCTACTCCGAGGCCGCCGACGAGATCACCGAGCTCTACGCCGCCGGGCGACGCGCGGAGGCCGTCGCCGCCGTCCCGACCGCGCTCGTCGAGGACATCGCGCTCGTCGGGCCGGCCGAGAAGATCGCGCGGGACGTCGAGGCGTGGAAGGGCACGGCCGTGACGACGCTTCTGGTCCAGGGCGACGCGACCGCGGTGCGGACCATGGCCGAGATCCTGGGCTGAGCCCTACCGGCGGGCGCGGTCCGCGAGCGCGTTGAGCAGGGCCGCGCCCTCGTCCGGGTCGTCGACCGTGACGACGAACGAGCGTCCGCCCGTGCGCTCGACGAGCAGCCCCGGTCCCTTGCGCACGACGACGCCGACCCGGCCGCCGCGTCCGACGCGCCAGCCCCAGCCGCCGAAATCCCGCACGGGGTCGACGGCGACGACGCCCGCGCGCTCGACCTCGTCCGCCGGGACGAGGGTGCGCGGCACGCCCAGGGCCGAGCACACCTGCAGGCCGCGCTCGTCGACCCGGACGACGAATTCGAGCATCGCCGCGAGCAGCAGGCCGAGCAGCACGGGCAGTAGGAGCAGCCACCACGTCTCGAGCACGACCGCGACCACCGCGGTGCCCGCGATCGCGAGCGCCCCGATCGCGAGCCCCGGGCCGCCGCGCGTGCGCGCGACCCACGCGGCGCGCTCGTGCGGGTCCAGGGACGCGCGGGGAGCATCCGGGTCGACGGGTGCGGTCGCCGGGAGCGGCCGGTCGCGGGGCAGTGCGAGACCCACGGTCGCACCGACCAGTAGCGCGACGAGCAGCGAGACACCGATGCCCGCGTCGGTCGCGTCGCGCGCGTCGGCGAGGCCACGCTGGGTGCCGAGCGACACGATCTGCAGCGTCGCCACGAGCGCCGCGAGGCCCACGGACGTCCCCGCCAGGACGCGACGGGCGAACGCGGCGGTCCCGAGCACGGCGATCAGGACGCCGAGGAGCACGACGAGCGCGGCCATGACGAGGGTCGGTGCGAGGAGCCCGATCCCGTCGAGCGACGTGAACCCGTCCGGGCCGTCAGTTCCCCAGTGCGTCGCGACCGGGTCGGGGAGCTCGTCGACCCAGCGCAGGGGGACGAGGTAGCCGACGGCGAGCACCGCGAGGGACGCGAGCGTCGAGGCGAGCGCGACGACCCGGCGTGAGCGCAGGCCACGTGCTGTCGGGTCGTGGTCGGGGCGGGCGCCGTCGGGACGGGTCATCGCAGCTGCTCCTCGAGGAGTGAGATCACGGTCTGGGGGCTGGTGCCGAGCCGGGCGGCCTCGTCGGCGAGCGCGCGCACCGCGGCGTGCAGCGCGGCCGTGTCGCCCGTGGCGGTCGCGGCGACGACGGCGCCGCGACCACGCCGGAGCTCGACGAGGCCGTCGTCGCGCAGCAGCTGGTAGGCCTTGAGCACGGTGTGCACGTTGACGTCGAGCGAATCGGCCAGGTCGCGCGCCGCGGGGAGCCGTTCGCCGGTCGTGAGCTCGCCGCGGCTGATCCCGACGCGCACCTGCGCGGCGAGCTGCTCGTAGAGCGGCACGCCCGCGGTGGGGTCGATCCGGAAGATCATGCGATCACCCTAGTTGTTCTAGTGCTACTAGAACAAGTGCGGCTCGGGAACGCGGACGGGCCGCCCACCCGGAGGTGGACGGCCCGTCGGCCCGGCGCTGCCGCCCTAGATCACGTACTCGATGAGCTGGGACGGGTCGACGACCTCGCCGCCTGCCGCGCCCGCCCGTGGCATGCGCACGCGCGCGGGCACGCCCACCGCGACTCCACCCGGCGGCACGTCCTTGACGACCACCGCGTTGGCGCCGACCTGGGCGTCGTCACCGATCCAGACGGCGCCCAGCACCTTGGCGCCCGCGCCGACGACCACGCGGTCGCCGAGCGTCGGGTGCCGCTTGCCCTTCTTCATCGAGCGCCCGCCGAGCGTCGAGCCGTGGAACAGCACGACGTCGTCGCCCACCACGGCCGTCTCGCCGATCACGACACCCATGCCGTGGTCGATGAACAGCCGCCGCCCGAGCAGCGCCCCCGGGTGGATCTCGATACCCGTGAGGGCGCGCGTGGTCTGCGAGATCACGCGCGCCGGGAACCGGCCCGCGGGGGACCGCCACAGGCGGTGCGCGAACCGGTACGCCCACACCGCGTGGACCCCCGGGTACAGCAGGGCGACCTCGAGGCGCGAGCGCGCCGCGGGGTCACCGTGGCGCGCCGCGTCGAGGTCCTCGTCGAGGACCTTCACGAACCGGCGCAGTCGTCCCACGTCAGTCCATCAGGTCCGAGTAGAGGACCGACGTCAGGTAGCGCTCGCCGAACGACGGGATGATCACGACGATGAGCTTGCCGTCGTTCTCGGGGCGCTTCGCGAGCTGCAGCGCGGCCGAGATGGCCGCACCCGAGGAGATGCCCACGAGCAGGCCCTCCTCCTTGGCGGCGCGGCGCGCGAACTCGACGGCGGTCTCGGCGTTGACGTCGATGACCTCGTCGTAGACCTCGGTGTCGAGGATCTCGGGCACGAAGTTCGCGCCGATGCCCTGGATCTTGTGCGGGCCGGGGGCGCCGCCGTTGAGGATGGGCGACTCCTCGGGCTCGACGGCGACGATCTTGACGTCGGGCTTGCGCTCCTTGAGGACCTGGCCGACACCCGTGATGGTGCCGCCCGTGCCGATGCCCGCGACGACGATGTCGACCGCGCCGTCGGTGTCGGCCCAGATCTCCTCGGCCGTCGTGGCGCGGTGGATCGCCGGGTTGGCCTCGTTCGCGAACTGCTTGGCGAGGATCGCGCCCGGACGCTCGGCGACGATCTCGTCGGCGCGGTTGACCGCACCCTTCATGCCCTCGCCGGCCGGCGTGAGGATGAGCTCGGCGCCGAACGCGCGCAGCAGCGCGCGGCGCTCCTTCGACATGCTCTCGGGCATGGTCAGGACGACGTCGTAGCCGCGGGCCGCGCCGACCATCGCGAGCGCGATGCCCGTGTTGCCCGAGGTCGCCTCGACGATCGTGCCGCCCGGCTTCAGGGCACCCGACTGCTCGGCGGCGTCGATGATCGCGACGCCGATGCGGTCCTTGACCGAGTTCGCCGGGTTGTAGAACTCGAGCTTGCCGACGACGGTCGCGCCCGCGCCCTCGGTCAGCTTGTTGAGACGGACCAGCGGGGTGTTGCCGACCAGCTTGGTCACGTCGTCGTAGATGCGTGCCATGTCATCCTCTTCTGCTCGCAGGCCCTCGGGGCCGTGGTGGGTGCCGTGAACGGCGGGGTGGTGCGGGTGGTTCAGCCAGGGGTCCGTGGCGGACGGCGGCGGGCCGGGTCGCGGGTGCGCGTACGGCGGGCCTGCGCGTCGCAGGGCCGGGGGAGCGCCGGGGGGTGGGCGGGGACCGCCGCGTGCCGACGCTCTAGCGACAGCGACAGCACGGACAGGCGAGAGCCTGCGCGGTGCGCGGGGCGGGCACGGTGCGAGGACGGACGTCGTCGTGACGCTCGGTCATCCTCGGTCCTCCGTTCGGGCCGCGGACCGGTGGTCCGTGCGGCGGGTGCTGGGTGCGTGCCGTGCACGACAGTATCGACCAGGTCAACCGCCCGCAATGGCGTCTCATTCCCCGCGCTGTCGGACGACGAAGGGCGGCCCGCGCTCGCGGGCCGCCCTTCGGGACGTGCTGGAGCGGGCGACGGGAATCGAACCCGCGTGATCAGTTTGGAAGACTGAGGCTCTACCATTGAGCTACGCCCGCAGCCGACGGCGATGCCGTCCGTGCGTGGGCCACCTTAGCAAGGATCGCCGGTCGCGACGCACGCCCGGCCGCCGGCCCCGAGCCCGGGAGCGGGTGCGGGAGCGCGTGCGGTGACGTGACCGGGCACCCGCGCGTGCGACCCGCGGACGACGGCGCGATCCGTGCGCGCCGACCCGTACACTGTGACCTGCGCGTTCGCAGGCGCCGTCGGCAGCTCGACGGTGGGCTGGCGACGGGCGATCCGGGGTGTGGCGCAGGTTGGTAGCGCGTCCGCTTTGGGAGCGGAAGGTCGCAGGTTCAAATCCTGTCACCCCGACACCGGAAGAGCCGCGCACCCTCGGGTGCGCGGCTCTCGTGCTTTCGCACCGCGCGACGTCCTGCACCGCGCGACCGCGACGCCGGCGTGCCGGTGGTGTACCTGCGCGACACCCCGACGCCAGACGCCGACGTGCCGACGTGCGTCTCGGGCGCCCTCGACGACTGGTCGCGGTGCTCGTTCGACCGGGCGACGGGCCTGCTCGACGACCCCGTGCTCGCGCAGGTCGCGCTCGGGGACCTGCCCGGGGTCCGCGTGGTCGACGTCTCCGCGCTCGTGTGCCCGCCGGGCGACCGGTGCCCGAGCGTGCTGGGCGGCGTCCTGCTCTACCGCGACGCGAGCCACCTCACGGCCACGGCGACCGAGCTCCTGCGCCCCCAGGTCGAGCAGGACCTCGTGGCGACCGGGCTTTTCGGCGCCACGACCGGATGACGTAGCATGGAACGGTTGCCCGTGCGCCGATTCTCGTGCCCAGGGCCAGCACGTACCTCTGCCGCACGTCGGCCAGCCCCGATCAGTTGGAGATCATCGAAGTGAAGAGCGCCGTCGAGACCCTCGAGCCCACCAAGGTCAAGCTGACCGTCGAGGTGGAGTACAGCGAGCTCGAGTCGAGCATCGCGCACGCGTACGAGCACATCGCGGAGCAGGTGAACGTCCCGGGCTTCCGCAAGGGCAAGATCCCGCCGCGCATCATCGACCAGCGCGTCGGTCGTGGTGCCGTGCTCGAGCACGCGATCAACGAGTCGCTCCCGGGCTTCTACCGCCAGGCCGTGACCGAGGCCGAGCTGCGCCCCATGGGCCAGCCCGAGGTCGAGGTCACCGAGGTGCCGGTCGGCACCGACGGCTCGCTCCACTTCGTCGCCGAGGTCGAGGTCCGCCCCGAGATCGAGATCCCGTCGCTCGAGGGCCTCGAGCTCTCGGTGTCGGCGTCGGAGGTCAGCGACGAGGACGTCAACGAGCGCCTCGAGTCGCTCCGCGAGCGCTTCGGCACCCTCGTGGGCGTCGACCGCCCGGCCGCCGAGGGCGACTTCGTCGTGATCGACCTGGCCGCGACGCTCGACGGCGAGGAGGTCGACTCGGTCTCCGGCGTGTCGTACCAGATCGGCTCGGGCAACATGCTCGAGGGCCTCGACGAGGCGCTCACCGGCCTCTCGGCCGAGGAGACCACGACCTTCAACGCGCCCCTCGCGGGCGGCGACCACGAGGGCAAGGAGGCCGAGGTCACGGTCACCGCGACCACGGTCAAGCAGCGCGAGCTGCCCGAGGCGGACGACGAGTTCGCGCAGCTTGCGTCCGAGTTCGACACGCTCGCCGAGCTGACCGACGACCTGCGCTCGCAGGTCGCCGACGCGAAGGTCTCCGACCAGGCCGTCGAGGCGCGCGACGCGCTTCTCGCGCACCTGCTCGAGGTCGTCGAGATCCCCGTGCCCCAGGGTGCGGTCGAGGCCGAGGTGCACCGCCACCTCGAGGGCGAGAACCGCCTCGAGGACGACGAGCACCGCGCCGAGGTCACCGAGCAGGCGACCGAGGCCCTCAAGAACCAGATCCTGCTCGACACTCTCGCCGAGAAGCTCGAGGTCAAGGTCGCGCAGAACGAGCTCCTCGAGTACCTCGTGAGCGCGTCGCGCCAGTACGGCATGGACCCGAACCAGTTCATCCAGTCGCTCGACCAGAACGGCCAGATCCCGGCCATGGTCGGCGAGGTCGCGCGCTCCAAGGCGCTCGCCGTCGCGCTGCGCGGCGTCAAGGTCGTCGACGCCTCGGGCGCCGAGGTCGACCTGACCGACTTCGTGGGCTCCGACGAGGAGGACGCGGCCGAGGCTGCCGAGACCGCCACGGACGAGACCGCCACGGACGAGGCCCCGGCCGAGGACGAGGCCCCGGCCGCGGACGACGCCAAGGCCTGACCCGCCCTGCCCGGCCTTCGCGCCGGGCCGTGCACGCACCGCCACGACGGCCCCCGCCCACCACGGGCGGGGGCCGTCGTGCGTGCCGGCCCCGCGTCGTCCGGCACTCCGTGCGCCTACAGCGAAACGGCCCCGGATCAGGACGATCCTCGGGGTGCCCGCGCGTTAGGGTCACTGCAACGGTGACGTAGGACGACGCAAGGAGATGGACGTGAACGACCAGCTGCCGATGGCACGAGCCGAGGGACCCGGGCTCGCGCTCAACGACTCCATCTACAACCGGCTCCTCAAGGAGCGGATCATCTGGCTCGGCTCCGAGGTGCGCGACGAGAACGCGAACGCGATCTGCGCCCAGCTGATGCTCCTCGCCGCGGAGGACCCCGAGAAGGACATCTACCTCTACATCAACTCGCCGGGCGGGTCGATCACGGCGGGCATGGCGATCTACGACACCATGCAGTTCATCCAGCCCGACGTCGCGACGGTCGCCATGGGCATGGCCGCGTCGATGGGGCAGTTCCTGCTCTCCTCGGGCGCCAAGGGCAAGCGCTACGCGACGCCGCACGCGCGCGTCATGATGCACCAGCCCT
The DNA here is from genome assembly GCF_002797595.1 of Sediminihabitans luteus. Lineage (GTDB taxonomy): Bacteria > Actinomycetota > Actinomycetes > Actinomycetales > Cellulomonadaceae > Paraoerskovia > Paraoerskovia lutea. The sequence goes on along the minus strand of NZ_PGFE01000001.1, from coordinate 18,224 downwards.
CGGGCGGCATCGGCGGCACCGCGACCGACGTGCGCATCAACGCGCAGCTCATCATGCACATGAAGCGCGTGCTGTCCGAGCTCACGGCCGAGCAGACCGGCAAGACGCTCGAGCAGATCAACAAGGATAACGACCGCGACAACTGGTTCACGGCGACCGAGGCGCTCGAGTACGGGTTCATCGACCACGTCGTCGAGCACGCCGGCTCGGTGACCGGCGGCGGCGGGACGACGGGCGCCTGAGCGCCCACGTCCCCACGACACCTTCCACCCCACGAGGAGAGAACCCGTGAGCATCGAGTCCCAGTACATCTCCACCGCCCAGCGCCTCGCCGGCGCGGGCGGGCGCGCCCTGCCGAACGGCGTGCCGTCGTCCCGCTACGTGCTCCCGCAGTTCGAGGAGCGCACGGCGTACGGCTACAAGCGGCAGGACCCCTACACCAAGCTGTTCGAGGACCGCATCATCTTCCTGGGCGTCCAGGTCGACGACGCCTCGGCGGACGACGTGATGGCCCAGCTGCTCGTGCTCGAGAGCTCGGACCCGGACCGCGACATCATCCTGTACATCAACTCGCCCGGTGGCTCGTTCACCGCGATGACGGCGCTGTACGACACGATGCAGTACATCAAGCCGCAGATCCAGACGGTGTGCCTCGGGCAGGCCGCGTCGGCCGCCGCGGTGCTGCTCGCGGCGGGTCAGCCGGGCAAGCGTCTCGCGCTCCCGAACGCGCGCGTGCTGATCCACCAGCCCGCGATGGAGGGTGGCGGCTACGCGCAGGCCTCGGACATCGAGATCCACGCGAACGAGCTCATCCGCATGCGCGAGTGGCTCGAGAGCACGCTGTCCTTGCACACGGGGCGCAGCCTCGAGCAGGTGCAGCAGGACATCGAGCGCGACAAGATCCTCACGGCCGCGCAGGCCAAGGACTACGGCCTCGTCGACCAGGTGCTCGAGAGCCGCAAGCCGGTCATCCAGAACCGCCCGTGACGAAAGACCCCTCATGACGGGACAGATCACCCCATGAGGGGACGGACCCACCGGAGTGCCCTGCTGACAACGGGCCTCCGGTGGTGTCCAATGGGGGCAGGAAGCGTGGACCAGAGGCGAGGAGACGAATAGTGGCCCGGATCTCGGACGGCGCCGACCTGCTCAAGTGCTCTTTCTGCGGGAAGTCGCAGAAGCAGGTCAAGAGGCTGATCGCCGGCCCTGGTGTCTACATCTGCGACGAGTGCGTCGAGCTCTGCAACGAGATCGCGCAGGAGGAGCTCACGGAGGCGGCCGAGCTGGGCCTGGTGGACCTGCCCAAGCCTCGGGAGATCTTCGACTTCCTCGAGCAGTACATCATCGGGCAGGACGCCGCCAAGCGGGCCCTCGCGGTCGCGGTGTACAACCACTACAAGCGGATCCAGGCGGCCGAGGCGCCGCGGACCGCGCACGACGACTCCGACGTCGAGATCTCGAAGTCGAACATCCTGCTCATCGGCCCGACGGGCACGGGCAAGACGTACCTCGCGCAGACGCTCGCGAAGATGCTCAACGTGCCGTTCGCCATCGCCGACGCGACCGCGCTGACCGAGGCCGGCTACGTGGGCGAGGACGTCGAGAACATCCTCCTCAAGCTCATCCAGGCGGCCGACTTCGACGTCAAGAAGGCCGAGACCGGGATCATCTACATCGACGAGGTCGACAAGGTGGCCCGCAAGGCCGAGAACCCGTCGATCACGCGCGACGTCTCGGGCGAGGGCGTGCAGCAGGCGCTGCTGAAGATCATCGAGGGCACGAGCGCCTCGGTGCCGCCGCAGGGCGGTCGCAAGCACCCGCACCAGGAGTTCATCCAGATCGACACGACGAACGTGCTGTTCATCGTGGCGGGCGCGTTCGCGGGGCTCGACGACATCGTCGCCTCGCGCGTGCGCAAGCGCGGCGTCGGGTTCGGCGCGCCGATGGAGTCGGACGACACCGCGGACCTCTTCGCGGAGGTCCGCCCCGAGGACCTGCACACCTACGGCCTCATCCCGGAGTTCATCGGGCGCCTGCCGATCATCGCGGCGGTCTCGCCGCTCGACCGCGACGCGCTCGTGCGCATCCTCACGGAGCCCAAGAACGCCCTGGTGCGCCAGTACCAGCGCATGTTCCAGATCGACGGCGTCGAGCTCGAGTTCGAGGACGACGCGGTCGGCGCGATCGCCGACCAGGCGCTGCTGCGCGGCACGGGCGCGCGCGGGCTTCGGGCGATCATGGAGGAGGTCCTCCAGCAGGTCATGTTCGACGTCCCGAGCCGTGACGACGTCGAGCGCGTCGTCATCTCGCGCGACGTCGTGCTCGACAACGTGAACCCGACGATCGTGCCCCGCGCGGAGCCCAAGCGGGCCCCGCGCGAGAAGTCGGCCTGAGGCCGGGCCTCAGGCCCGGGGCGTGCCGTACAGCGCGGCGATCTCGTCCGCGAACGCGTCGAGCACGATGGGGCGCCGCACCTTGAGCGATGGCGTCAGGTAGCCGTTCTCCTCGGTGAAGTCGAGCGGCAGCACCGTGACCTTCCGGATCGACTCGGCGCGCGAGACGATCTCGTTCGCGGTGGCCATGGCCCGGTCGACCTCGGCGAGCACGTCGGGGTCGGTCGCGGCCTCGGCGAGGCTCAGCGGGGCCCGGCCACGCGTCGTCGTCCAGTGCTCGAGCCCCTCGGCGTCGAGGGTCACGAGCGCGCCGACGAACGGCTGCTGGTCGCCGACCACGACGGCCTGGCTCACGAGCGGGTGCGTGCGCAGGCGGTCCTCGAGCGGTGCGGGCGCGACGTTCTTGCCGCCCGCGGTCACGATGATCTCCTTCTTGCGGCCCACGATCCGGACGAACCCGTCGTCGTCGATCGTGCCGAGGTCGCCCGTGCGGAACCACCCGTCGTCGAACACCTCGGCCGTGAGGCCGGGCTGGTTGCGGTACCCGTGGAACACGTGCGCGCCGCGGACCTGGATCTCGCCGTCGTCGGCGATCCGGATCGAGGTCCCGGGGAACGCGGTGCCGACGGTCCCGACGCGCGTGCTGCCCGGGCGGTTGACCGCCGTGGGCGCGGTCGTCTCGGTCAGGCCGTAGCCCTCGAGGATCGTCAGGCCGGCGCCGCGGAAGAAGTGCCCGAGGTCCTCGCCCAGTGGTGCGCCGCCCGAGATCGCGTAGGTCGCCTGCCCTCCGAGAGCGTCGCGCAGGGTCTGGAGCACGAGCCGGCCCGCGACCGCGTGCCGGGCGCGCACCCCGAACGACGCGCGTCCTGCGGACGTCGCGCGCGAGTAGGCCCGTGAGGCCTCGGCGGCCCACGCGAAGACCTTGCCGCGCGTGCCGCCGCCCGCCTTGCGCTCGGCGCCCGCGTAGACCTTCTCGAAGATGCGCGGCACCGCGAGCAGGTAGGTGGGACGGAACGTCGAGAGGTCGGCCAGCAGGTCCTTGGTGTCGGGGGAGTGCCCGATCACGCTCGGCGAGGCGACGGCCATGACCTGGATGTACCGCGCGAACACGTGCGCGAGCGGCAGGAACAGCAGCGTGCGGGCGCCGGCGGGCGCGACGATCTCGGCGAGCCCCTCGACGCCGTTGAGGGCGAGGTGCACGAAGTTCCCGTGCGTGAGCTCGGCGCCCTTGGGGCGTCCGGTCGAGCCCGAGGTGTAGATGATCGTAGCGACGTCGTCGCGCTGGCACGCGTCGCGCCGCGCCTCGAGGGCGGACGCCGTCACCGCGGTCCCGGCGGAGCGCAGGGCCTCGAGGGCTCCGTCGTCGAGCACGAGCACGTCCTCGAGCGAGGGCAGCGCGTCGCGGACGGCGGCGACGGTCGCGGCGTGCGCGGCGGTCTCGGTCACGGCGAGGCGGGTGCCCGAGTCCTCGAGGATCCAGCGCACCTGCTCGGGCGACGAGGTCTCGTACACGGGCACGGGGACCAGGCCCGCGGCCCACGCCGCGAAGTCGAGCAGCATCCACTCGTAGCGCGTGCGCGACATGATCGCGACGCGGTCGCCCTTCTCGAGCCCGCGCGCGAGGAACCCGCGCGCGACCGCGGCGACGTCGTCGGCGAACTCGCGGGCCGTCACGGGCTCCCACGTGCCGTCGGGGCCGCGCCGCTCGACGAGCGGGAGGTCCGCGGAGCGCTCGACGCGGGCGCTGAGCAGGGACGGGATGGTGGTCCGGGCGTCGACCTCGACGAGGGTCGGCGACTCGCTTCGTTGCATGGGGACTCCGCTTCGGGTGGGCAGGGCGCCCCAGAACTCTACCCGTCCGCGACGATACCCAGGACGCGTCGTCCTAGGCAGTTCGACCGTAGGATCGACGGATGACGTCGCCCGAAGTGCCCGCCGAGATCCTCGCACTGCGCGCCAGCATCGACAATATCGACGCCGCGCTCATGCACCTGCTGGCCGAGCGGTTCACGTGCACGCGCCGCGTCGGCGAGCTCAAGGCGCAGGCGGGCCTGCCGCCGGCGGACATGACGCGCGAGGCCGCGCAGATCGCTCGCCTCGGCGGCATCGCGGCCTCGTCCGGGCTCGATCCGGCCTTCGCCGAGCAGTTCCGCGAGTTCATCGTGAGCGAGGTCAAGCGCCAGCACCGGATCATCGCGCTCGCGCACGGCGCGTCGTCCGACGACCAGGAGCCTGACCTCTACGCCTGAGGGTCTCGACCCTGCGGGTGGCGGGGTGTCGCGGCGTGCCCCACGCTGGGGTGATCCTCGGGCGTGGCCGTGCGGCGTGCCGCGCCCCGTCGACGACGGAAGGATCCTGCATGAAGATCGACTGGCTCAAGCCGTTGCTCGGGACCGCAGGGCCGTTCGCGACCGTCTTCCTGGACGTGACGCGGGACGGCGACGCGGGCGAGCGCGAGGTCGAGAACCGATGGCGCGGGGTCGTGCGTTCCCTGGTGCGTGACGGCGCCCCCCAGGCGACCGTCGACCTGCTCGAGCAGGCCGTGATGCGGCCCACGCACGTGCGCGGTCCGCACGCGAAGGTCGTCGTCGCGAACGACGACGGCGTGCTCGTCGACCGCGTCGTGGGGGCGCCGCCCGCGACGCCTGTTGCGTCCTACGGTCCCGTGCCCGTGCTGCTGCCCGCGGGGCGGGCGGCCGAGCAGTCGGTCGACCGGCTCGTCGTGGTCGTCGACCGCACGGGCGCCGACCTGCGCTGGTCGCGCTCGGGGCCCGACGGGATCGACCAGGGCGCCGAGACCGTCGAGGGGGACCACGACGAGGTCAGCAAGGCCGCGGTCGGCGGCACCGCGCAGCGCAGGGTCGAGGCGCGCGCCGAGGACTCCTGGGGGCGCAACGCCGAGACCGTCGCACGGCGCGTGGAGGCGTCGGTCGCCGAGCGTCGTCCTGAGGTCGTGATCCTCACGGGCGACGTGCGCGCCGCGGGGCTGGTCAAGGCTGCGCTCGGGCGGCCCGTGCTCGCCCTCGTGCGCGACGTCCCGGGCGGGGTCCGCGGCGAGGCGCCGTCCGCGGCGTTCACGGGCCGGTGCGCCGAGGTCGTGGACGAGGTGCGCACCGCCCGGCGCGCCGTCGTCCTCGACGCGCTGCGCGAGGGCCAGGGGCGCGCGAGCGGGGGAGTGTCCTCGCTCGAGGACGTCGTGGCCGTGCTCGCGCGCGGGCAGGTCGCCGAGCTCGTGCTCGGCGACGAGCTCCTCGCGACGGCGGGCGACGGCCAGCGCGAGGTCTGGGTCGGGCCGTCGCCGCTGCACGTGGGCACGAGCCGCGAGGCGATCGCCGAGATGGGCGTCGAGGACGAGATCCACCGCTACCCGGTCGGCGTCGCGCTCGTGCGTGCGGCGCTCGGTCAGGACGCGGGCGTCACGTTCGCACCTGCGGGCAGCGTCGCGCTGACCGACGGGGTCGGGGCCGTGCTGCGCTGGACCGACGACGGCACGCCCAGCGAGTCCGCGGTGAGCATGAGCGGCGACAGCAGGCGGCTGCACGAGCTCTGAGACCCCGCACGCCGCACGCACGACGGCCGGGTCGGGGGCAACCCCCGGCCCGGCCGTCGTGGGTGGTCAGCCGCGGTTGCGGACCACGGGCTCGCCGAGCTCGGAGGCGACGACGACGATCCCGCCCTGGACCGCGGGGTCGCCCTGGCCCGCGGCGGCCTCGACGACCGTGAGCGGGCCCTCGACGCGACCGCCGTTGCGGACATCGACCGCGGACGCCTCGACGCCCGCGACCCCGGCGGCGGGCACCGCGAGCTCGACGCTCAGGATCGGGGTGCGCATCGAGACCTTGGCCTCGGACTTGATCTTGCGCAGCGCGGCGAGGGCGTGGCCGGCGACGGCGAGGACGCCCGGGTCGGCGTCGCCCGCGGCCTCGCGCAGCGGGCCCGAGGTGGGCCAGGGCGCGCGGTGGATCGAGCCCTCGCGCCACCACGACCAGACCTCCTCGGTCGCGAACGGCACGACCGGGGCGAACAGGCGCAGCAGCACGTCGAGCGCGAGGCCGAGCGCGACGCGGGCCGAGCGGGTCGCGGCGTCGACCTCGTCGCTGTCGGCGCCGGCGCCGTACGCGCGGTCCTTGACGAGCTCGAGGTAGTCGTCGCAGAACGTCCAGAAGAACGTCTCGGTGGTCTCGAGCGCGCGCGTGTGGTCGTATGCCTCGAGCGCCTCGGTGGCGCGGTCCACGACGTCGGCGAGCCCGGCGAGCATCGCCCGGTCGAGCGGCTCGGTCACGAGCGCCGGGTCGAGCACGATCTCGCCGTCGCCGAACGCGAGCGCGAACTTCGACGCGTTGAGGATCTTGATCGCGAGGCGGCGGCCGATCTTCATCTGGCCGACCTCGAACGCGGCGTCGGTGCCCAGGCGCGCCGAGGCCGCCCAGTAGCGCACCGCGTCCGAGCCGTGCTCCTCGAGCAGGCCCATGGGCGTGACGACGTTGCCCTTGGACTTCGACATCTTCTTGCGGTCGGGGTCCAGGATCCAGCCCGAGATCGCGGCGTTGCGCCACGGCACGGAGTCGTGCTCGAGGTGCGAGCGCACCGCGGTCGAGAAGAGCCACGTGCGGATGATGTCCTGGCCCTGCGGGCGCAGGTCCATGGGGAACACGCGCGCGAAGAGGTCCTCGTCGCGCTCCCAGCCGCCCGCGATCTGCGGCGTGAGCGACGACGTCGCCCAGGTGTCCATGACGTCGGCCTCGCCCACGAACCCGCCAGGCACGCCGCGCTGGTCCTCGGTGAAGCCCGCGGGCACGTCGGACGACGGGTCGACGGGCAGCGCCGACTCGTCGGGCACGATCGGGTGGTCGTGGTCGACCTCGCCCGAGTCGAGCACCGGGTACCACAGCGGGATGGACACGCCGAAGAACCGCTGGCGCGAGACGAGCCAGTCGCCGTTGAGGCCGCCGACCCAGTTGTCGTAGCGCACGCGCATGAAGTCGGGGTGGAACGCGACCTCGGCGCCACGCGCGAGGAGCGCCGCGTTGAGGTCGGCGTCGCGGCCGCCGTTGCGGATGTACCACTGGCGCGAGGTGACGATCTCGAGCGGCTTGTCGCCCTTCTCGAAGAAGTTGGCCTTGCGCTGGGTCGCGACGGGCTCGCCGTCGAGGTCGCCCGAGGCGCGCAGCGCGTCGACCACGGCCGTGCGGGCCGAGAACGTCGTCTTGCCCTCGAGCTCGGCGAACAGCGCGCGCGCCGGCTCGGTCTCGATCCAGGCCGGCGTCTCGCGCGTGATGCGCCCGTCGCGGCTGATGATCGAGCGCGTCGGCAGGCGCAGCTCACGCCACCACTGCACGTCGGTCAGGTCGCCGAACGTGCAGCACATCGCGATGCCCGCACCCTTGTCGGCCTGCGCGGCGGGGTGCGCCACGACGGGCACCTCGACGTCGAACAGGGGCGAGCGCACGGTCGTGCCGAACAGGTGCTGGTAACGCTCGTCGTCGGGGTGCGCGATGAGCGCGACGCACGCCGCGAGCAGCTCGGGACGGGTGGTCTCGATGATCACGGGCGTGCCCGCGGCCGGGCTGTCGGACGTCGGGTGGAACGCGACGCGGTGGAAGTGCCCCGGGTAGTCGCGGGCCTCGAGCTCGGCCTGCGCGACCGCGGTCTGGAACGTGACGTCCCACAGGCCGGGGGCCTCGGCCTGGTAGGCCTCGCCGCGCGCGAGGTTGCGCAGGAACGCCTTCTGGGCGACGGTCCGGGCGTCGGCCGAGATCGTCTGGTAGTGGTGGTTCCAGTCGACCGAGAGCCCGAGGCGGCGCCACAGCTCCTCGAACGTGCGCTCGTCCTCGACCGTGAGCCGCTCGCACAGCTCGATGAAGTTGCGGCGCGAGATCGGCTGCTGGTCGGCGCTCTTGATGCTCTTGCCCTCGCCGCCCTCGTGCGGGGGCTCGTAGCCCTCGACGTAGGGCAGGGTCGGGTCGCAGCGCACGCCGTAGTAGTTCTGGACGCGGCGCTCGGTCGGCAGGCCGTTGTCGTCCCACCCCATGGGGTAGAACACCTCCTTGCCGCGCATGCGCTGGAAGCGCGCGACGACGTCGGTGTGCGTGTACGAGAACACGTGGCCCACGTGCAGCGACCCGGAGACGGTCGGCGGCGGGGTGTCGATCGAGTAGACCTGCTCGCGCGTGCGCGTGCGGTCGAACGCGTACGTGCCCTGCGCGGTCCACGCGGCGTCGTACTTGGCCTCGAGCCCGTCGGTGCTCACCTTGTCCGGCACCTCGCGGACCGTCGCGCGGACCACGTCGCCGGCCGGGCGGACGTCGGGCGTGGCCGAGGTCGTGGGCGTGGCGGGGGTCGGGGCGGGGGCGGCGTCGGCCGCGGACGAGAAGGTGCTCATGGGCGCCATTGTCCCAGATCGAGCGCGGCGCGTGCGACTCTCTCGGACCGCGGACGCCGCGTGCGACGTCCGCCCGACACGCGCACTACCCAGAACCGCAGGTCTCGGGTAATCGGTCCGACGGGGATAGTCTCGGAGCATGGCATCCCTGACCGTCGGCTACGCCGCCGCACTCGAGCAGTTCCACCCCACCGAGGCCGTCGAGCTCAGCGCGCTCGCCGAGCAGCACGGGTTCAGCGGCACCATGGCCGCCGACCACTTCCAGCCGTGGGTCCCCGCGCAGGGCGAGGCCTCGTTCGTGTGGAACGTGCTCACGGCGCTGGGCGAGCGCACGACGGGCGACATCGGCCCGGGCGTGACCGCCCCGACGTTCCGCTGGCACCCCGCGATGGTCGCCCAGGCGTCGGCCACGCTCGCCGCGATGTACCCGGGGCGGCACTGGCTCGGCCTCGGGTCGGGCGAGGCGCTCAACGAGCGCGTCGTCGCCGGCTACTGGCCCGAGGCGCCCGAGCGGATCAACCGCATGTTCGAGGCCATCGACATCATCAAGAAGCTGTTCAACGCCTCGCTCCAGGGCCGCGACGTCAAGCACGCGGGCGAGTTCTACAAGATGGAGTCCTCGCGGCTGTGGACCATGCCCGAGGTTCCGCCCGAGATCCTCGTCGCGACCGCCGGGCCCGTGACCGCCAAGCGTGCCGGCAAGGTCGCCGACGGCCTCATCACCGTGGGCGCGCCGCTCGAGAAGATCTCGATGCTGTTCGACCGGTTCGACACGGGCGCGCGCGACGCCGGGCGCGACCCCGAGACCATGCCCAAGGTGCTCCAGCTCCACATGTCGTGGGCGTCGACCTACGAGGAGGCGCTCGAGAACGCGCTCGTGCAGTGGCCCAACGGCGGCATGAAGTTCCCCAAGGGAGACATCCGCTCGCCCCACGACCTCGAGCAGATGGCCAAGCTCGTGCGCGCCGAGGACTTCGAGGACCGCCTCGTGATCTCGGAGGACCCCGACGTGCACCGTGCCTACATCCAGCAGTTCGTCGACCTCGGGTTCGACCGGATCTACCTGCACAACGTGGGCCGCAACCAGCGCGAGTGGATCGAGACGTTCGGCCGCCAGGTGCTCCCGGCCCTGAGCCGCTAACGTTCGTGCATCGAGCGGGGGCGAGCGCCGTGGCCGTGGCCCGTGCCTGGTCGGCACGCGCGTCGTCCGCCCGGACGTCGTCCGCCCTCCGCACGCCCGCACGACGAGAGGACCCCGCATGAGCGTCACCCCCGCGCCGGACGAGACGCCGGTCGGACTCGAGCCGAGCTCCGGCTCGGTCGCCTCGCCCGCACGGTTCTCGGTCTGGGCGCTCGCAGCGCTGCCCGAGGTCGTCCCCGGGGACGACCTCGGTGCGCTCGTGGGCGACGCGATCGAGCGCGACGGCGGGCTCGAGGCGGGCGACGTCGTCGTCGTCACGAGCAAGATCGTCTCCAAGGCCGAGGGGCGCGTGCGCGCGGCGGCCGACCGCGAGGCCGCGATCACGGAGGAGACGGTGCGGCCCGTCGCCTCGCGCAGCTCGGACCACGGCGTGCTGAGGATCGTCGAAAACCGCCTCGGGCTCGTCATGGCGGCGGCCGGGGTCGACGCGAGCAACACGCCCGAGGGCACCGTGCTGCTGCTGCCCGAGGACCCGGACGCCTCGGCGCGCGCGATCCGCGCCGCGCTCGTGCGGCGGTTCGGTGTCGAGGTCGGCGTCGTCGTCTCGGACACCATCGGGCGCCCGTGGCGCGAGGGGCAGACCGACATCGCGATCGGGGTCGCCGGCGTGCGGGTCGTGCACGACCTGCGCGGCACGACCGACACGCACGGGCGCGAGATCCGCGTCACGCAGAGCGCCGTCGTCGACGAGATCGCGGGTGCGACCGAGCTCGTGCGCGGCAAGGCCACCGCCCGGCCGCTCGCGATCGTGCGCGGCCTCGGCCGGTTCGTGACGCCCGACGACGGGCCCGGCGCCCGCGCGCTCGTGCGCCCCGCCGAGGACGACCTCTTCCGCACCGGCAGCGAGGAGTCGTACGAGGAGGGGTACGCCGACGGCTACGAGCGTGGGGTCACCGAGGCGTTCGACTCGGAGCGCGACGACGACGACACCCCGGTGACCGAGTCGTACTGACGGCTCGCCGGGTCAGCTGGACTTCGCGGCCTTCGCCGCCGCCTTGGCGGCCTGCTTCGTCGCCCGCACCTGCGCGAGCGACTCGGGGCTCGTGACGTCGGCGATCGACCGGCGCGAGCCGTCCTCGCCGTAGGGGCCTGCGGCCTCGCGCCAGCCCTCGGGCGTGACGTCGCGCTGCTTGGCGAGCAGGGCGAGGAAGATCCTGGCCTTCTGGTCGCCGAAGCCCGGCAGCGCCTTGAGGCGACGCAGGACCTCGCGGCCGGTCGGCGCGGGGCCTGAGCCGTCGCCGAGCCAGAGCCTCGTGACGTCGCCGTCGTACTCGTCGACCACGACGTGCGCGACCGCCTGGATGCGCGCGGCCATCGAGCCGGGGTAGCGGTGCACCGCGGGCGGCGTCGAGCAGAGCGCCGCGAAGTCGGCCGGGTCGGTCTCCGCGATCACGCGAGGGTCCAACGTGCCGAGCCGCTCCGTGATCTTGCGCGGGCCCGCGAACGCGTGCTCCATCGGGTACTGCTGGTCCAGCAGCATGCCGATCAGCAGCGCGAACGGGTCGGCGTCGAGGATTCCGTCGGCCGCGGGGTCGCCGGTCATCCAGAGCGGGGTGGTCATGGGTCCATCCTGCCCCGAACCCGACGGCCGAGCACGAGTGCGGTCGTCGAACCGGCGATCGTGGTCCGCCGACCCGGCGTTCGTGTGCCGTACAGGGGCCGGGAACGTACGAGATCGCCGGGTCGGCGGTGAGGGTCGGCGGTGAGGGTCGGCGGTGAGGGTCGGCGGGGAGGGTCGGCGGTGAGGGGGAGTCGAGCGGGAAGTCGAGGGGGACCGGGGGCGGACGGCGCGCCGTCCCGTCGCGTCGGGCCGCGGCTGGGAGGGTGGCCGCATGGTCGCGCAGGTGGTCGCCGTGCTCGTGGTCGTGCTCGCCGCCGTCGGGACGGGGGTGGTCGCCGGGGTGTTCTTCGCGTTCTCGGCGGTCGTGATGCCGGCGCTGCGGCGCTCGAGCCCGGCGCTCGCGGCGGGCGCGATGCGCGCGGTCAACCACGCGGCCGTGCGGTGGCCCCTCCTGGTCGCGCTGTTCGGCACGGGTCTCGCGGTCGTGGTCGCTCCCGTGCTCGTGGTGGTCGCGGCGGACGACGGCGGGCCCGTCCTCGGGTGGGTGATCGCGGGGGCCGTCGTCTACGTGGCGGGCGGCGTCGGCGTCACGATCGCCGGCAACGTGCCGCTCAACAACCGCATCGACCGCGTCGAGATCGGCGAGGCCAGGGCGTTCTGGCCCGAGTATGCCGAGCGGTGGACCGCGTGGAACGACATCCGCACGGCGAGTTGCGTGGTCGCGTGCGTGCTGCTCGTGACCTCGCTCGTCGCGTGAGACCGGGTCGGGCTCAGCTGAACGCGAGCACGGGGCGGCCGGTCGCCGGGTGCTCGAGCACGTCGCAGCGCACGCCGTAGACCTGCTCGATCACCGCGGGCACCAGGACCTCCTTGACGCTCCCGGCCGCGACGACCCGGCCGGCGTCGAGCATCACGACGTGATCGCACGCCGCGGCCGCGAGATTGAGGTCGTGCAGGGCGGCGAGCACCGTGACGCCGTCGGCGGCGAGCTTGCGCGCGAGCGTCATGGTCGCGAGCTGCGCGGCGACGTCCAGGTGGTTGGTCGGCTCGTCGAGCAGCAGCAGCGAGGGCTCCTGCGCGAGCGCGCGCGCCACGTGGACGCGCTGGCGCTCGCCGCCCGAGAGAGTGGCGAGCGAACGGTCGGCGAACTCCGCCATGCCCACGCGGGCGAGGGCCTCGCGCGCGAGGTGGCGGTCCGCGTCGGTGTCGCCCGCGAGCAGCGACCGGTGCGGGATGCGCCCCAGGAGCACGGCGTCGAGCACCCGCAGGGGCGTCTCGGCAGCGGCCTCCTGCTCGACGAACGCGACACGTCGGGCCCTCTCGCGACGGCGCACCGACGCGAGGTCGGTCCCGGCGAAGGCCGCGGTGCCGGCGTCCGGCACGGTGATGCCCGCGACGAGGCGCAGCAGGCTCGACTTGCCCGAGCCGTTCGGTCCGAGCAGGCCCGTGAACGCGCCCGGGGGAGCGGTGCAGTCGACGTCGTCGACGATGAGCCGACCCGCGACCGACCAGCGCACGCGCGCGACCTCGAGCCCGGGGGTGCTCCCCGGGGCTGCGACCCTGCTGGTCCCGTCCGTCGTCCGGTCACGCATCTCAGACCGCCTTCCCGCGCCACAGCAGCACCGCGAACACGGGCGCGCCGATCGCGGCGGTCACGATCCCGACGGGCAGCTCGCGCGGCGCGAACACCGTGCGCGCGATGGTGTCGGCCCACACGAGGAAGCTCGCGCCGAACAGGCCCGCGAGCGGCAGCAGCAGGCGGTGCCGCGCGCCCGTGAGCATCCGCACGGCGTGCGGGAGGGTCAGGCCGACGAACCCGATCGCGCCCGAGACCGACACGAGCGCGCCCGTGAGCAGCGCGACACCGACGAGGAGCACCCAGCGGGTGCGCTGCACGTCGAGGCCCAGCCCCGCGGCGGCGGTGTCGCCGAACGTGAACGCGTCGAGCACCGAGCCGGTCGAGGCGAGCAGCCCCCCGACCACGAGCACCGCGACGCCCGCGATCGCGACCGACGTCCAGGTCGAGCGGGCGACCGAGCCCATGAGCCAGGAGAGGATGTCGCGGTACGCGTCGCCCTGGGCCGACCAGAACACCACGAACGACGTGGCCGCGGCGGCGAGCTGGCTCACCGCGAGACCGGCCAGGACGATCCGGGTCGGGGTCATCACGCCCATGGCGCGCGCCAGGAGCAGCGCCGCGGCGAGCGCCGCGAGCGCCCCGACGAACGCGGCGAGCGGGAGCAGCAGGGCCACGCCCGCGCCGAGCACGAGCACGGCCCCGAACGACGCGCCCGAGGACAAGCCGAGCAGGTACGGGTCGGCGAGCGGGTTGCGCGTCAGGGCCTGCATGACGACGCCGCAGACCGCGAGGCCCGCACCGACGGCGGCGGCGGTGAGCACGCGCGGCATGCGCAGCTCCCAGATCGTCGCGTCCTGGAGCGCGGGCAGCGGCTCGACGCCCAGCAGGCCACCCAGCCCGAGGTGCGTGACGAGGGTGCGACCGACGTCCGCGGCCCCGAGGTCGGCGGCGCCGACCATGACCGACCCGACCACGCTCGCGACGAGGACCACGAGCGCGGCGGGGACCCAGACGGCCGCGCGCGGGTCGCGGCGTCGGGCCGGTGCCGCTGCCGTGGTCGGGGCGGGGGTCGGGGTGGTCGTGGTCGGCACGGTCGGCTCAGCCCTCGACGTCGAGGTCCGCGAGCTGGGCCTGCAGGTCCACGACCGTGTCGACGTTGCGCACACCAGCCTCGGACGCGGCGAACGGCACCGTGAGGAACCGGTGGTGCTTGACGGCCGTGAGCTCAGCCGTCACGGGGTTGCCCTCGAGGTAGGCGATCTTGTCGTCGACCGAGTTCCAGACCGAGTCGACGAGCACGATGACGTCGGGGTCGGCCGCGACGACGGACTCCCAGCCCATCGACGTCCAGGTGTCGTGGACGTCGGCGCCCACGTTCTCCAGCCCGACCGCGTCCATCATCATCTGGGGCGCGCCGATCCCGGCGCCCACGTACGGGGTGTCGGAACCCGAGGAGTACCACAGGGCGGTGAGGCCACGGTCGTCGGGCGTGGCGTCGGCGAGCGTCGCGCGCTGCTGCGCGACGAGGTCGGCCGCGGCGTCCGGCACGTCGAAGATCTCGCCCGCCTGGGTGATCTCGTCGAAGACCGAGTCGAAGGTCAGCGGGTCGGGCTGGTAGCCGGCCTCCTTGCACGCGGACGGCGCGACGTACGTCGCGACGCCGACCTTCTCGTACGTGTCGCGCTCGCCCGCGCCGTCGCCCGTGAGGTTCGACTCCCAGCCCGCGAACACGAGGTCGGGCTCGAGCGCGTACACCGCCTCGGCGCCGGGGACCTTGTCGGACATCGGCGTCGTGACGGTCTCGGGCGCGTCGGCGGCGAGGTCGTCGGGCAGCGGGCCGTCGGGGAACGCGGAGCCGACGATCCGGTCGCCGAGCCCGAGGGCGAGCATCATCTCGGTGGTCGAGGACTTGATCGTGACCACGCGCTGCGGCGCGGCGTCGATCGTGGTCTCGAAGCCGCAGTTGTCGAGCGTGAGCGGGTACGACGTGCCGGCGGACGTCGACGCGGAGGACGTGCTCGCGGTGTCGGCGGGGGCGGCGTCGTCCGAGCACGCGCTGAGCGTGAGCGCTCCCACGGCGAGCAGGGCGAGGGCGGCGGAACGGGGTGCACGAAGCACGGGGGCGTCTCCAGGGGAGCCAGGCCGCGAGGTCGCGGCGACGGTCTGGTCGGGCACGCCATCCGGTGCCGGGGATCCACGGCCCATGCACCGGGCCGTCGGTACGGGCCAAGAAGGGGCCCGCGATCCGCTCCTGCCACCCTAGTACCTGCGCGGGCCCGCCGGGATCCCGGCAGGCCCGCGCAGGTGCTGGTCAGGCCGCCGGGACGGGCTCGACGCCGAGCTCGGCGAGCAGGCCCAGCACGCGACGGCGGATCTCGTCGCGGATCGGGCGCACGGCCTCGATTCCCTGGCCCGCCGGGTCCTCGAGCGCCCAGTCCTCGTAGCGCTTGCCGGGGAAGTACGGGCACACGTCGCCGCAGCCCATCGTGATCACGACGTCGGAGGCCTGGACGGCCTCGGGTGCGAGCACCTTGGGCCGCTCGGCGCGGATGTCGATGCCGACCTCGAGCATGGCCTCGACCGCGGTCGGGTTGATCTGGTCGGCCGGCATCGACCCGGCGGAGCGGACCTCGACGGCGCCGCCGGACAGCGCGCGCAGGAACCCCGCGGCCATCTGGGAGCGGCCGGCGTTGTGGACGCACACGAACAGGGCGGACGGGGCGCTGCCCGTGGTGGCGGACGGCGCAGGGCTGGTCTGGTCGTTCACTGGTCTCTCCTGGGGTCGGGGTGCTGCGGGACGGTTGGTGGGACGTTCGGCGGGACGTTCGGTGGGTGCGCGCGGACGGCGCTAGTCGTCGTCAGTGGACGTCGGTGGCGCCGTCGACCGGCGCGGGGCCGGGCGGCAGCTCGAGGTCGGGCAGGAGCGCGCCGAGCAGCACCCGCACGCGTGCGTCGATCGTCTCGCGGATCGCCGCGACGCCGGCGGGGGAGGCGAGCGCGGGGTCGCCGACCTTCCAGTCCTCGTAGCGCACGCCGGGCAGCACGGGGCAGACGTCGCCGCAGCCCATGGTGACCACGACGTCGGCGGCGCGCACGGCGTCGTCGGTCAGTGGCTTGCAGAACGCCTCGTCGGCGCCGAGCGCGGCGA
The DNA here is from genome assembly GCF_002797595.1 of Sediminihabitans luteus. Classification (GTDB taxonomy): domain Bacteria; phylum Actinomycetota; class Actinomycetes; order Actinomycetales; family Cellulomonadaceae; genus Paraoerskovia; species Paraoerskovia lutea. The sequence goes on along the minus strand of NZ_PGFE01000001.1, from coordinate 1,960 downwards.
GTGCGGGGCGGACGCCCGGGTGCACGTCTGCCGCGGGGGCGGAGCCGGCCGAGCGGACCACGACCCGGTTGCCCGCGTACCGGCGCACGAGGGCTGCGGCGAGCTGCGAGCGTCCGGCGTTGGCCACGCAGACGAACAGCACCTGCGGCGGTGCGTCGGCGGGGCGCGCGAGGTCGGTCAGGCGCTGGCGAGCGAACCGCTCGGTCAGGGTCAGCAGGTGCGCGCTGACGTGTGCGGTCCGGGCGAGCCCGACGTACGACTCGCGCACGGTCGTGCGCACGACGTCGAGGGGTACGGGGTAGGCGTCGGCGAGCTCGACGACGAGGCGGTCGAGCGCGGCGTCGGCGTCCGCGATGCCTGCCAGGCCCTTGGGCGCCGCGGTGACGGCCGTGCGGGCGAGCACCGCGGGGGCGAACGCGTCGAGCACGGTCGCGACGGCGCCTGTGAACCCGGGGGCGATGCGGTACCAGACCCAGGTGCCGCGACGCTCCGACGTCAGCAGCCCGACGTCCTTGAGCACCTTGAGGTGGTGCGACACGGTGGGCTGGGAGACCTGGGTCAGCGCCGCGAGGTCGCACACGCACGCCTCGCCCGCGGGGGCGGTCGCGACGTACGACACCATGCGCAGGCGCAGCGGCTCGGCCAGCGCCTTGAGGGTCGTGGCGAGCTCGGCGGCGACGTCGCTGCCGATCGCGTGCGCGTCGGGCTGCGGGGCGCAGACGGCCTCGGCGGTGCCGGGGATGGTGTCGGTCATCGTGACTCCTTGATCCGTTGCGGGGCGTCGATCGGTTGCGGGGCCTCGGACGCCGCGGTGCCCGTGACGGCCGGGCCGTCGGGGAACCAGCGGGCGCACCAGAGCGAGACGTAGACGAGACCGACGAGCACGGGCACCTCGATCAGGGGCCCGACGACCCCGGCGAGCGCCTCGCCCGAGGTCGCGCCGAACGTCCCGATCGCGACCGCGATGGCGAGCTCGAAGTTGTTGCCGGCTGCGGTGAAGGCCAGGGTCACGGTGCGCGCGTAGCCGAGGCGCAGCGCGGCGCCGAGCAGCATCCCCAGGCCCCACATGACCGCGAAGTAGACCAGCAGCGGCAGGGCGATGCGCACCACGTCGAGCGGGTTGGAGGTCACGGCCTCGCCCTGGAGGGCGAACAGCAGGACGATCGTGAACAGCAGGCCGTAGAGCGCCCAGGGACCGATGCGGGGCAGGAACCGCTCCTCGTACCACTCGCGCCCGCGTGCCCGCTCGCCGATCGCGCGGGACGCGAACCCGGCGACGAGTGGTATCCCGAGGAACACCAGGACGTTGAGGGCGATCTGACCGGCCGAGACGTCGAGTCCCTGCGTGTCGAGGCCGAGCCAGCCCGGCAGCACCGTGAGGTAGAAGTAGCCGAGCAGCGAGAAGGCCAGGACCTGGAACACGGAGTTGATCGCGACGAGCACCGCGGCGGCCTCGCGGTCTCCGCACGCGAGGTCGTTCCAGATCACGACCATCGCGATGCACCGCGCGAGCCCCACGATGATCAGGCCCGTGCGGTACTCGGGCAGGTCGGGAAGGAACGCCCAGGCGAGCGTGAACATCAGCGCCGGGCCGACGACCCAGTTCAGCACGAGCGACGAGACGAGGAGCTTCTTGTCGCCCGTGACGGAGGCGACCTTGTCGTAGCGGACCTTGGCCAGGACCGGGTACATCATGATGAGCAGGCCCAGCGCGATCGGGATGGAGATCCCCGCGACCTCCATCGCGGCGAGGGCGTCGGTGAGCCCGGGCACGAACCGGCCCAGCAGGATCCCGCCGACCATCGCGAGGCCGATCCACAGGGGCAGGCCCCGGTCGAGCGCCGAGAGCCTGCCGCGGGTCGCCGCGGTCGCGGTGGTGGTGTCGGTCATCGGATCTCCTCGAGTGCGGTGGGAAGTCCTTCGGGGTTGGGGGTGGCCGGGGTGCCGGCGAGGTCCTGCT